>NZ_VUYQ01000020.1 GCF_008711155.1 Dechloromonas sp. CZR5
GAAAGTGAGTTGATTGAAAAATAAATTCACGAAGAGCTTGACGGGAGTTGGGAAGTGCTTCATAATCTCGCTTCTCTGCTGCTGACGAATCAAACGAAACGGCGCGGCACTGATCTTTAACAAATTGGACAACCGATAAGTGTGGGTGTCTTGATGCGAAAGCAACTTCGGTTGCAAAAAGTATTAAGGCAAACGCACTTGAAAAAAGATGGAGAAATCCATCGAGGTAGAGAAATCTACCGTCAGTGAATTTGCGAGTTTGTTGGATTGAACTGAAGAGTTTGATCCTGGCTCAGATTGAACGCTGGCGGCATGCCTTACACATGCAAGTCGAACGGCAGCACGGACTTCGGTCTGGTGGCGAGTGGCGAACGGGTGAGTAATGTATCGGAACGTACCTTTCAGTGGGGGATAACGTAGCGAAAGTTACGCTAATACCGCATATTCTGTGAGCAGGAAAGCAGGGGATCGCAAGACCTTGCGCTGATTGAGCGGCCGATATCAGATTAGCTAGTTGGTGGGGTAAAGGCCTACCAAGGCTACGATCTGTAGCGGGTCTGAGAGGATGATCCGCCACACTGGAACTGAGACACGGTCCAGACTCCTACGGGAGGCAGCAGTGGGGAATTTTGGACAATGGGGGCAACCCTGATCCAGCCATGCCGCGTGAGTGAAGAAGGCCTTCGGGTTGTAAAGCTCTTTCGGCCGGGAAGAAATCGCATAGGTTAATACCCTGTGTGGATGACGGTACCGGAATAAGAAGCACCGGCTAACTACGTGCCAGCAGCCGCGGTAATACGTAGGGTGCGAGCGTTAATCGGAATTACTGGGCGTAAAGCGTGCGCAGGCGGTTTCGTAAGACAGAGGTGAAATCCCCGGGCTCAACCTGGGAACTGCCTTTGTGACTGCGAAGCTAGAGTACGGCAGAGGGGGGTGGAATTCCACGTGTAGCAGTGAAATGCGTAGAGATGTGGAGGAACACCGATGGCGAAGGCAGCCCCCTGGGCCGATACTGACGCTCATGCACGAAAGCGTGGGTAGCAAACAGGATTAGATACCCTGGTAGTCCACGCCCTAAACGATGTCAACTAGGTGTTGGGTGGGTAAAACCATTTAGTACCGTAGCTAACGCGTGAAGTTGACCGCCTGGGGAGTACGGCCGCAAGGTTAAAACTCAAAGGAATTGACGGGGACCCGCACAAGCGGTGGATGATGTGGATTAATTCGATGCAACGCGAAAAACCTTACCTACCCTTGACATGTTCAGAATCCCGGAGAGATTTGGGAGTGCCCGAAAGGGAGCTGGAACACAGGTGCTGCATGGCTGTCGTCAGCTCGTGTCGTGAGATGTTGGGTTAAGTCCCGCAACGAGCGCAACCCTTGTCGTTAATTGCCATCATTTAGTTGGGCACTTTAACGAGACTGCCGGTGACAAACCGGAGGAAGGTGGGGATGACGTCAAGTCCTCATGGCCCTTATGGGTAGGGCTTCACACGTCATACAATGGTCGGTACAGAGGGTTGCCAAGCCGCGAGGTGGAGCCAATCCCAGAAAGCCGATCGTAGTCCGGATTGCAGGCTGCAACTCGCCTGCATGAAGTCGGAATCGCTAGTAATCGCGGATCAGCATGTCGCGGTGAATACGTTCCCGGGTCTTGTACACACCGCCCGTCACACCATGGGAGCGGGTTCCGCCAGAAGTAGGTAGCCTAACCGCAAGGGGGGCGCTTACCACGGCGGGGTTCGTGACTGGGGTGAAGTCGTAACAAGGTAGCCGTAGGGGAACCTGCGGCTGGATCACCTCCTTTCTAGAGAAGCATCCTGGCACCCACAACTTATCGGTTGTTCATGAGTAGCAAACAGACGAGGGTCTGTAGCTCAGTCGGTTAGAGCACCGTCTTGATAAGGCGGGGGTCGTTGGTTCGATTCCAACCAGACCCACCAACGTTTGAAACGGGGGATTAGCTCAGCTGGGAGAGCACCTGCTTTGCAAGCAGGGGGTCGTCGGTTCGATCCCGTCATCCTCCACCAAAACCCAAAGATAAGCAGCGGTGTTTATCTTTGGCTTTTGAGAAATCAAATTGCTACGCTCTTTAACAAAACGGAAGAAGGTTGTGTATCGCAGTGATGAGCTGCTGATACACGTTGTGATTGCATCTGTTCTCGTATTACAGCTAGTACGAGACAGCACAAATGAGTTGCCTGTAGCCGGGTCTCTGCCGAGACCCCAAGGTTATAGGATCAAGCGACTAAGTGCATGTGGTGGATGCCTTGGCGATCACAGGCGATGAAGGACGTGCAAGCCTGCGAAAAGCGGGGGGGAGCTGGCAATGAAGCTTTGATCCCCCGATGTCCGAATGGGGAAACCCACTCAGCAATGAGTATCCCTGACTGAATACATAGGTCAGGGAGGCGAACCCGGTGAACTGAAACATCTAAGTAGCCGGAGGAAAAGAAATCAACCGAGATTCCCCAAGTAGTGGCGAGCGAACGGGGAAGAGCCTGCTAGTGATAGCGGAACTGTTAAGAGAACGGAATGGAAAGTCCGGCCGTAGTGGGTGATAGCCCCGTATTTGAAAACAGATCCGTGGTACTAAGTTAGCGAAAAGTAGGGCGGGGCACGTGAAACCTTGTCTGAACATGGGGGGACCATCCTCCAAGGCTAAATACTCGTGATCGACCGATAGTGAACCAGTACCGTGAGGGAAAGGCGAAAAGAACCCCGGGAGGGGAGTGAAATAGAACCTGAAACCGCATGCATACAAACAGTGGGAGCCTCCTTGTGGGGTGACTGCGTACCTTTTGTATAATGGGTCAGCGACTTACGTTATGTTGCGAGCTTAACCGAATAGGGGAGGCGTAGCGAAAGCGAGTCTGATAAGGGCGTTTAGTAGCATGGCGTAGACCCGAAACCGGATGATCTATCCATGGCCAGGATGAAGGTGCCGTAACAGGTACTGGAGGTCCGAACCCACTAACGTTGAAAAGTTAGGGGATGAGCTGTGGATAGGGGTGAAAGGCTAAACAAATCCGGAAATAGCTGGTTCTCCCCGAAAACTATTTAGGTAGTGCGTCACATATCACTTCCGGGGGTAAAGCACTGTTATGGCTAGGGGGTCATCGCGACTTACCAAACCATGGCAAACTCTGAATACCGGAAAGTGCGAGTGTGGCAGACAGACAGTGGGTGCTAACGTCCATTGTCAAGAGGGAAACAACCCAGACCGCCAGCTAAGGTCCCCAAGACACAGTTAAGTGGGAAACGAGGTGGGAAGGCATAGACAGCTAGGAGGTTGGCTTAGAAGCAGCCACCCTTTAAAGAAAGCGTAATAGCTCACTAGTCGAGTCGTCCTGCGCGGAAGATGTAACGGGGCTCAAACTGTGCACCGAAGCTGCGGATATCGAAAGATATGGTAGGGGAGCGTTCTGTAGGTCTGTGAAGGTGTCTTGTAAAGGATGCTGGAGATATCAGAAGTGCGAATGCTGACATGAGTAGCGATAAAGGGAGTGAAAAGCTCCCTCGCCGAAAGCCCAAGGTTTCCTACGCAACGTTCATCGGCGTAGGGTGAGTCGGCCCCTAAGGCGAGGCAGAAATGCGTAGTCGATGGGAAACAGGTCAATATTCCTGTACCGATTCTAGATGCGATGTGGGGACGGAGAAGGTTAGGTCAGCCATCTGTTGGAATAGGTGGTTTAAGCGTGTAGGAGTGTCCCTTAGGCAAATCCGGGGGAATTATCTGAGGCGTGATGACGAGGCACTACGGTGCTGAAGTGATTGATACCAAGCTTCCAGGAAAAGCCACTAAGCTTCAGTCTAGATTCGACCGTACCGCAAACCGACACAGGTGGGCAGGATGAAAATTCTAAGGCGCTTGAGAGAACTCAGGAGAAGGAACTCGGCAAATTGACACCGTAACTTCGGGAGAAGGTGTGCCCCGGTAGGTTGTAGAGCTTCGCGCTCGAAGGCCGATGGGGTTGCAGTGAAATGGTGGCTGCGACTGTTTAATAAAAACACAGCACTCTGCAAACACGAAAGTGGACGTATAGGGTGTGACGCCTGCCCGGTGCTGGAAGATTAAGTGATGGGGTGCAAGCTCTTGATCGAAGTCCCAGTAAACGGCGGCCGTAACTATAACGGTCCTAAGGTAGCGAAATTCCTTGTCGGGTAAGTTCCGACCTGCACGAATGGCGTAACGATGGCCACACTGTCTCCTCCTGAGACTCAGCGAAGTTGAAATGTTTGTGAAGATGCAATCTCCCCGCGGCAAGACGGAAAGACCCCATGAACCTTTACTGCAGCTTTGCATTGGACTTTGAACCGGTTTGTGTAGGATAGGTGGGAGACTGTGAAACCGGGACGCTAGTCTCGGTGGAGTCGTCCTTGAAATACCACCCTGATTTGTTTGAGGTTCTAACCTTGGTCAGTGAATCCTGACCGGGGACCGTGCATGGTAGGCAGTTTGACTGGGGCGGTCTCCTCCCAAAAGGTAACGGAGGAGTACGAAGGTACGCTTAGGGCGGTCGGACATCGCCCATAAAGTGCAATGGCAAAAGCGTGCTTGACTGCGAGACCCACAAGTCGAGCAGGTGCGAAAGCAGGTCATAGTGATCCGGTGGTTCTGTATGGAAGGGCCATCGCTCAACGGATAAAAGGTACTCTGGGGATAACAGGCTGATACCGCCCAAGAGTTCATATCGACGGCGGTGTTTGGCACCTCGATGTCGGCTCATCTCATCCTGGGGCTGTAGCCGGTCCCAAGGGTATGGCTGTTCGCCATTTAAAGAGGTACGTGAGCTGGGTTTAAAACGTCGTGAGACAGTTTGGTCCCTATCTGCCGTGGGCGCTGGATATTTGAAGGGGGCTGCTCCTAGTACGAGAGGACCGGAGTGGACGAACCTCTGGTGTACCGGTTATGACGCCAGTCGTATCGCCGGGTAGCTATGTTCGGAAGAGATAAACGCTGAAAGCATCTAAGCGTGAAACTTGCCTTAAGATGAGATATCCCGGAGTCTTGAACTCCTTGAAGGGTCGTCGAAGACCACGACGTTGATAGGTCAGGTGTGGAAGCGCAGTAATGCGTTAAGCTAACTGATACTAATTGCCCGTACGGCTTGATCCTATAACCTTGGATCACTACAACAACTCATAACACAACAATCACAACACCTTCTTCCAGTTTTGCGTTTGACGCGCTTCGCGTGGAAAACGTTACAAGTTACGTCTGGCGTCAATAGCCTGCTGGTACCACCCCTTCCCATCCCGAACAGGACCGTGAAACAGCAACGCGCCAATGATAGTGAGCTTCCGCTCGCGAAAGTAGGTCAACGCCAGACTCCCATTCAAAAACCCCGTTACTAATCCAGTAACGGGGTTTTTA
>NZ_VUYQ01000021.1:0-1226 GCF_008711155.1 Dechloromonas sp. CZR5
CCGAGCTCGGCATGAGATCCACTATGCCGCGAACCGGGTTATGCCGAGTCTCGTACTGAATCTCAAGAATGACACAGTGGACCGCCGATCTGACCTCGGCATAACGTTCTCCACACCGCGGCCGGTAAACCGCGGAAGGAGACCACAATGGAACAATTCATGGAGCGCCCTTGGGCGCTGGCGCGGATGCATGAGGGTCCGCTGGGTAATCACATCGACGCATTCACGCAGAACCTGGCTGCGCAGGGGTATGCACGAGCGTCAATCCGCCGCGCGATTTGGATCGTTGGCGACTTCAGCCGGTGGATGCTGCGACGCGGCATTTCGACCGACCACCTCTCTGAGGCTTACCTCGACACGTTTTTGCGATGTCGCAAGCGCCGCAGAACACCCCGATGGGAAGACCGCCCGACCCTTCAGCGATTGATTTCGCACCTCATCCAGCAAGGAATCCCAGTCGGGCCAGCCAGCGTGGCCGTTTCACAAACGTCGGCGCAGCGCATTGCCGAGGCCCATGGCATCTACTTGCGCGACGTACGCAACTTGGCGCCAAGTACGATTCACGGCGGCGTGAAGACCGTCGGGAAGTTACTGACGAGCCTGTTTGGAGATGCCGAGGTCGTACTCGAGCAGATGACCGCAGCAGATGTCATCGAGTTCGTCCGGAAGCTGGCATGCCGTTGCAGCCACAGAAGCGCCTCTCGAGTCGTTTCGGACGTGCGAACGTTTTTGCGTTCCGCCCACCATCGTGGACTGACCCGCATCGACCTGTCGGGATGCATCCCTTCGCCAGCGAACTGGTCGCTGAGCTCGATCCCCAAGGCGTTGGACGAGGACCAAGTCCGCCGCGTGCTTGCACACTGCGACCCGACTACGGCCAATGGGTGCCGCGACTACGCCATCATTCTTCTATTGGCACGCCTCGGCCTGCGTGCCGGTGAAGTCGCCGCAATGCGGCTGGATGACATTGATTGGAAGGCTGGCAAACTGAGCGTGCGCAACGGTGAGACTAGGCAGGATTGCCTGCCTTTGCCTCACGATGTCGGCGCCGCACTGGCCGCGTATCTTCGGCAAGGGCGCCCGCCATGCTCAACGCGCCATGTATTTGTGCGTGCGCAGGCGCCACGGACTGCATTCTCGTCCGGGACAGCCATCGCCAGCATCACACGCCGCGCGTTTCGTCGTGCGGACCATGACCCACCAAGCAAGGGCGCACATGTATTGAG
>NZ_VUYQ01000021.1:1450-4176 GCF_008711155.1 Dechloromonas sp. CZR5
CGATGCCGAAGACTGCCTGAAGGACTTTGTGGCATTCGCCGAAGAACGGGGAATTACCAGGATCACCACGCACATGGCACTGGATTGGGCTCTGAGCAAGCCCTCTGCTAGGCCGGAGCGCGCCGCCGAACGACTACGCGCCGTTCGCGCCTTCGCGCGCCATTATATCGGAATCGATCCCGCTACCGAGGTGCCGCCTACCAAGCTGTTGCCGCACCGCGTGCGCCGACGACAGCCTTATCTGTATACCGACGACGATGTCGAACGTCTCTTGGCGCGGGCCTTGTGCCTACCTCCACAAGACGGTTTGCGGCCGTGGACGTATTACTGTCTGCTTGGACTGCTCAGCGTCACGGGCATGCGGCTCGGTGAAGCACTCCGGCTCTACGTGACGGATGTCGACCTCGACCAGGAGGTGCTCACGGTGCGCGATTCGAAGTTCGGCAAGTCCAGGCTGATTCCGATACAGGCGTTGACGCGAGCAGCGCTCTTGCAATACCGGGATCGACGCGATCAGTTGCTACAGGGCCGCGTTCAGCGACACTTTTTCGTGTCCGGACGGGGAACGCCGCTGATCCCGAGTTGCGTCCACCGCACTTTCTATGCGCTGCTGGCGCAGACCGGACTTTTCGTTGTGGGGGATGCGCAGCGCCCTCGACTGCATGATCTGCGGCATCGATTCGCGGTCCGAACCTTGCTGCAGTGGTATCGCAACGGCGAGGATGTCGAGCGGCGTCTGCCGGAATTGTCGACCTATCTCGGTCACACCTGCATCGAGAACACCTACTGGTACCTCAGCGCCTACCCGGAGTTGATGGGACATGCCGTGAATCGGCTTGAACACCGCTGGGAGATGACGTCATGACTACCGCCACCGCCGATACCTTTGCCACTTTACTCGAGGGGTTCTTCATGCGCCGGCTTATGCAGCAACAGCGGGCCAGCCCACACACGATCGCCTCCTATCGAGACACCTTCCGCCTGCTGCTCAAGTACATGCACAAGCACTTTGGCACGTCACCCAGCAAGCTGGCCTTCGAGCAAATCGACGCGGTGGTGATCACCGATTTTCTCGGTGACCTGGAGCGCGAGCGTGGTGTTTCGACGCGCAGTCGGAATCTGCGCCTGAGCGCCATCCGTTCATTCTTCCACTACGCCGCGTTCGAAGCACCGGCGCATTCCGCCCAGATCCAGCGCATCCTCGCGATCCCCAGCAAGCGTGGCCCACGCAATCAGGTGTGCCATCTGACGCGCCAAGAGGTCGAGGCGCTGCTCGCCGCACCGGACTTGTGCACGTGGGGCGGTCGGCGCGATCATGCGCTCCTGCTGCTGGCGGTACAGACGGGGTTGCGGCTCTCCGAACTGACCGGCCTGTGCCGCGAGGATGTCAGATTCGACACCGGCGCTCACGTTCGTGTCGTCGGAAAGGGGCGCAAGGAGCGGTGCACGCCGTTGGCGAAGCAGACCCGCCGCGTCCTGCAGACATGGATGCGAATCGACTTGCCTCCCGAGTGTAAGGTGTTGTTTCCGAGTGCGAGGGGCACCCGCCTCAGCGCAGACGGTGTCCAGTACCTTCTGGCTAAACATGTCGCGACCGCGAGTACTGCCTGCCCTTCGTTGCTGGGCAAGCGCGTGACGCCCCACGTGCTGCGCCACACGACAGCCATGGATCTGCTCCTGGCCGGTGTCGATCGTTCGGTCATTGCGCTGTGGCTGGGGCACGAGTCGGTCGAGACGACGCAGATCTACCTGGAGGCCGACATGACGTTAAAGGAGCAAGTCCTGGAGAAGACAGCGCCGCATGTCGGAAAGTCTGGCCGCTACCGGCCAGACGATCAACTGCTGGCGTTCCTTGCCGCCTTGTAGGGGCCAGCTGGATGTCCGCCGCCAGATTCCTCGGCAGCGGACATCTGCCCCACGATGGTGGCTCACGCTTCGGCCAGCGCAGCAACTTCATTGGCCTGGTCAGAAGCCAGCCAGCACAGACGGTCCAAATCGATCATTGCATCTGCCATCGCCGTCAGTTCCGGGGTCTGCGAGATGAAGTATTCCTGCGCATAACCGCCCAGGCGCAGCACCTCACGCTTCATCGCCATGAACATGCGCTTGCGCTCGGGGTCAAGCGCCCCGTCGGCTTCATCGGAGAACAATGTCGTATATTGCCGCCCCGAGTGCTGCGCGAGGTAGAGCGCAATCGCACGGGTCAGACAGGACTCCACGATGTTCTTCTCCCCACCACTTATCCACGTAACGCTCTTACTTTCCCCTGTTTCACCGTCGTGTACGACGATGTCGAAGCCTTCTTTCTGTTCCCCCTTGCCGGTCTCAAGCAGGGTGTGGATCGACACTGTGAATCGTGGTCCGTAGCAAGCGAGCAGCAGATCGTTGGCCAAGGCCGACAGCGCCGGGCCGGCATCGTCGATAGCCAGCGCGATCAGGCCGTCGTTGCTCATGCAACGGGCGAAGAGGTTCCAATTGCCCAGTTCATTCTCGACCTGCTCCCGCCGCGCGTCGATCAGGCTTCTGCGCTCAGCCAGCGCCGCCACCTGTCTCGACAGCGCATCAAGAGACTGGGCGTCGCGCACCGCTGCCAGATGCGACTGTTCCGCTGTCGCCAGCGCGGCGCGTGCCGACGCCAAGGCTTGGGCGGACGCGGCCAGCCCTTGCTCATCGTAAGGAGGGGGCAGCGCGGCAAGCGTGCTGGCCAGGCGCGCCAGTGCAGTACT
>NZ_VUYQ01000022.1 GCF_008711155.1 Dechloromonas sp. CZR5
GCAAATCCAGCCCTTGCATTAAGACCTGATTATACCAAAGACATATCCGTGGCCGCCGATTTTTCACAGCCTCTCAGCGATGTCGGCGATGTCGGCGATGCGCTTGGCAGGCACAAGGCCTACCGGTGCACAGCCGGGTTCGTCTGTCTGTGCAACCCGGAGGGTGGTCGAGCGGCTGGTTGCGAAAGCCTTGTTCATGGAATCCCCTATCGCGAATCGAGAAGTAGTTGACGTAAAGAATATGTGCTCAGGTAAGATTAGTAAACCTAAGGAAACTTTGTTAATTGATGAGGAAATAATTAACTATGCACGTCACATTCAGGCAACTTAGCGTATTTGTAGAGGTCGCGCGGCAGGGGAGTGTACTGCGAACTGCTGACGTGCTGCATCTGACACCACCCGCGGTTTCGTTGCAAATCAAGGAAGTCGAGCGACAGGTTGGGCAACGCTTATTCGATCGCAGCGGGCGACGTATGTCGCTAACAACAAGTGGGGAGTATTTCCTTTATTACGCACGCAAACTCCTTGCCACGCTGAAGGCTACCGAGGACGCTATGGCTCGCCTGACCCGCTTGGAGACTGGACGACTAACGATCGGGATGGTCAGCGCCGCCACTTGCTTCCTGCCGCAACTGCTGACGAGGTTTCACACCGAGCACCCTGCCGTGGAAGTGCGCTTGATGCTTGGCAGCCGAGAACAACTCGGACGAATGATGCAGGACAACATTGTGGATTTGTGTGTCATGGGGCGGCCGCCGAACGACGGCTCCTGGCGTGCCGAGCCCTTCGCCATGCACCCGCATGTACTGGTTACGTCACCGAACCACCGATTCACAGGCGCCGAAAGCTTCCCGGTCGGCGCATTGGAGGCCGAATTTTTCATTATGCGTGAAGTCGGCTCAGGTACCCGGGAAGTGCTCCAGGAATACCTCGATACACATCGAATCCAGCCAACTGTTATCATGGAGATGCCCAGCAACGAAGCCATCAAGCATGCTGTGATGGCCGGCATGGGCATCAGCCTGCTATCGCTGCATACGATCGGTTTGGAATGGAACAACGGGTTGATCGCTGTGCCCCACTTAGAGGGGCTGCCAGTGATGCGACGATGGACTGTCGTGCATGTCGCCGGCAAGTATTTGTCGCCGGCCGCCGAGGCATTCCGATACTACGTGCTTGAGCATGGCGAAGCGTATCTCTGCGCGACGTTTCCCCAAGACATGTCTTAGGGAAGCGCTGAACAATTCACCTTGCCCCGGAAGTAGAGGCAAGTGAGGCTGATTTGGCCAGGAAACAGGCTTGTTTTTGCGGTCCGGTAGGGGGGTTTTCGGGAATTTTCGTTCATTTTCCGTTTTCAGGACGCACCTTGGGTGTTGGCGTCGAGTAGCCAACGACGCGCCAGCACCAGATTGGCAAAGCCGAACAGGGAGAAGAGTTGGGCCGTGTTCTTGGCCAAACCCCGGTAGCGCGTCTTGCGGTGACGGAAGAGGTTCTTCACGACATGGAACGGATGCTCGACCTTGGCCCGGATACGGGCTTTGGCGTGTTCGATCCGTTCGAGCAGGTCGCCCAGTGGCGCTCCCCGCAGGGCCTTGCGCTTGCTCGGGCGCATGGCTACATGCCAGATCACCGGGACTTCCAGACTCTCGGCCCGCTTCTCGACCCCTTGGTAGCCAGCATCACCAAAGGCATTGGGGCACTTCTACAAATCCCCAGCACCGGCTAATCTTCGCCCATGCAAACGAGCCTCTTTGACCTTGAGAACCGCTACGCGAGCCTGAGAGGCTGTGAAAAATCGGCGGCCACGGATATGTCTTTGGTATAATCAGGTCTTAATGCAAGGGCTGGATTTGC
>NZ_VUYQ01000023.1 GCF_008711155.1 Dechloromonas sp. CZR5
TTGTTGATGGCGACGATGACCTTGGAGTCCTTCATGCCGGCCAGGTGCTGGATGGCCCCGGAGATACCGACCGCGATGTAGAGCTGCGGGGCGACGATCTTGCCGGTCTGGCCGACCTGGTAGTCGTTCGGGACGAAGCCGGCATCGACGGCGGCACGGGAAGCGCCCAGCGCAGCACCGAGCTTGTCGGCGAGCGGTTCGAGCAGCTTGTGGTAGTTCTCGCCACTACCCAGGCCACGACCGCCGGAGACGATGATCTTGGCAGCCCCGAGTTCGGGACGCTCGGACTTGGTGAGTTCGCGGTTCTGGAGTTGGGTCTGTGCAGTGTCGGCGGCGGCGGCGATGGCTTCGATGGCGGCGCTGCCACCGGTGCCGACGGCGTCGAAGGCGGTGCTGCGGACGGTGATGACCTTGACCGCATCGACGCTCTTGACCGTGGCCAGGGCATTGCCGGCGTAGATGGGACGCACGAAGGTGTCGGCGGATTCGACGGCGGTGATCTCGGAGATCTGGGCGACGTCGAGCAGCGCGGCCACACGCGGGGCGAGGTTCTTGCCGAAGGTGGTGGCCGGGGCGAGGATGTGGCTGTAGCCGCCGGCGTTGGCAATGACCAGCGCGGTGAGATTCTCGGCGGTCTGGGCAGCGTAGTGCGCGGCATCGGCGACCTTGACGGTGCTGACGCCTTGCAGGCCGGCGGCTTGTTGGGCGGCGGCTGCGCAGCCGGATCCGGCGACGAGGACGTGGATGTCGCCACCAATCTTCTGGGCGGCGGCAACGGTGTTGAGGGTGGCGGCCTTGAGGGCGGCGTTGTCGTGTTCGGCGATGACGAGAATGGTCATTTAGATCACCTTCGCTTCGTTCTTGAGTTTGTTGACGAGTTCGGCGACGTCGGCGACCTTGACGCCGGCGCTGCGCTTGGCAGGTTCGGCAACCTTGAGGGTGGTCAGGCGCGGGGTGACGTCGACGCCAAGGTCGGCCGGCTTGACGGTGTCGAGCGGCTTCTTCTTGGCTTTCATGATGTTGGGCAGGGTGGCGTAGCGCGGTTCATTCAGGCGCAGGTCGGTGGAGACGACAGCCGGCAGGGTGATCTGCAGGGTCTCCAGGCCACCGTCGATTTCGCGGGTGACGGTCGCTTTGCCGTCGGCCAGGACGACCTTGGAGGCGAAGGTGGCTTGCGGCCAGTTTTGCAGGGCAGCGAGCATTTGCCCGGTCTGGTTGGCGTCGTCGTCGATGGCTTGTTTGCCGCAGATGACGAGTTGCGGGGCTTCCTTGTCGCACAGGGCCTTGAGGAGCTTGGCGACGGCCAGCGGCTGGAGGTCGACGTCGGTTTCGACGAGGATGCCGCGGTCGGCACCAATGGCCATGGCGGTGCGCAGGGTTTCCTGGCAGGCGGCCACGCCGCAGGAGACGGCGATGACTTCGGTGGCAATGCCGGCTTCTTTCAGGCGGACCGCTTCTTCAACCGCAATTTCGTCGAACGGGTTCATGCTCATCTTGACGTTGGCCAGATCAACACCCGACCCGTCCGCCTTCACCCGAACCTTCACGTTGTAGTCAATAACCCGTTTCACGGGAACCAGAATCTTCA
>NZ_VUYQ01000024.1 GCF_008711155.1 Dechloromonas sp. CZR5
CTGAGAGGCTGTGAAAAATCGGCGGCCACGGATATGTCTTTGGTATAATCAGGTCTTAATGCAAGGGCTGGATTTGCGCCGATGACGAAGACGCGAGCACGGGTGCTGCGGCCCAACCGGGGGCAGATGGAGTTTCGGGCGAGTGACCTGGAGTCACTGCTGCCGGAGGGGCATCGGGCGCGCCTGGTGTGGGCGTACGTCGAGCGGCAAGACCTGTCACGGTTCTACGCCGGGATTCGTGCGGTCGATGGCGGGGTGGGCCGCTCGGCAATCGCGCCGGAGATTTTGCTGGCGCTGTGGCTGTACGCCACGCTCGACGGGGTGGGCAGCGCGCGGGCGGTGTCACGGCTGCTCGAGTCGCATGACGCCTACCGCTGGTTGTGCGGTGGGGTTCAGGTCAATCACCACACGCTTTCGGACTTTCGCAAGGATCAGGGCGAAGGGCTGGACGAGTTGCTGAGTGTGAGCATCGCCAGCCTGATGGCGGCCGGGGTGGTCAAGCTCAAGCAGGTGGCGCAGGACGGGATGCGTGTGCGCGCCAGCGCCGGGGCGGGCTCGTTTCGCCGCAAAGAGAAGCTCGAAGGTTACCTGGAGGCTGCGCGTGCCGAAGTCGCGCGGCTCAAAGCCGAGGTGGAGGCGGACCCGGCGCAGGCCGAACGGGCGCGGGAAGCGGCCCGGCTACGGGCGGCGAAAGAGCGTGAAGCGCGTCTTGAGAAGGCGCTGGCGCGGTTGCCCGAGATCGAAGCGATCAAGCTGCGGCAAGGCAAAAACCCCGACCAGGCGCGAGCGTCGATGACCGATGCCGAAGCGACGGTGATGAAGATGGGTGACGGCGGCTTTCGACCGGCGTACAACCCGCAACTGGCGAGCGACGCCGACTCGCTGGTGATCGTGGGGGTCGAGGTGACCACCGTCGGCAGCGACCAAGGGCAGATGGTGCCGATGATCGAGCAGGTCACTGCGCGCTGCGGTCAGTTGCCCGAAGCCTGGCTGGTCGATGGCGGCTACGTCGGACACGAGCAAATCGAGCAGGCGAGCCAGAGCACTGTCGTCTATGGGCCAGTCCCCCAACCGAAGGACAAGGCGGTCGATCCTCACCAGGCGAAGGCCGGCGACAGCGAAGCGGTGGCGGCCTGGCGGCAACGGATGGGCACGGACGAGGCGAAGGTCATTTACAAGCGGCGAGCGGCGACGGCCGAATGCGTCAATGCGCACAGCCGCAACCGCGGCCTGCAGCAGTTCCGGGTGCGGGGTCTGGCGAAGGTCAAGTGTGTGATGCTGATCTTTGCGCTGGCGCACAACCTGATGCGCATGGTCAGCCTCGCACCGGAATTGCTCGGGGTAGGGACAGGTGCGTCTGCCGTTCCCGGAATCGGGGTTTAAAGGGCGAAAAATGGGGAAAAACGTCAAATGAACCGTCGATAGCAGCACAAACGATGCAAAAACCCAATCGCGCCCAGCAAAAAGGTGTTAACCCCGCTCGCGCGTCTAATCGGTTCTGCGAACGAAAGATTCACAAACTCTGAG
>NZ_VUYQ01000025.1 GCF_008711155.1 Dechloromonas sp. CZR5
GACGCGGCCAGCCCTTGCTCATCGTAAGGAGGGGGCAGCGCGGCAAGCGTGCTGGCCAGGCGCGCCAGTGCAGTACTCGACTGCTGTGCATGCTGTTCCAACTGTTTTGCGATCATCCGCCGCGACGTAGCGATCTGGCGGCGCTCGGCTTGTTCTTCAGCCACCTCGACGCCCTTGCATTCTTCGTCGCCCGGGCCCATCACGGTCAGTTCCTGATCGATGTCCGCCAACACCGTTCGCGCTTGGGCACACATCTGAGCCTTTGCGGCCAAAGCGGTCTGCTTGGCCCCCCGATCTCGCGCAATCGCTTCCCGGTGTTCCGCCCAGGCCAGTGCCTGCGAGGCGCCCGCCAACACTTTGCGCTGTTGCCTCGCAAAGGCAAGCTCGCCTTGCGCGGCCGACTTCTGCTGAGCCAGCCGAGCAATCTCGGCCTTTGCACTCGGAACGAGTGCTTGCGCTTCGTGTGCATCGCCTAGCAGCTTGCACTGGCCCTGCAGGTCAGTGCCGGCGCAAGGTACTTCGCCCGCCAACCCGAACCGGTGGGCGAGTTCTTCTGCCTTCAGCGCGGCCTTGCCCGCATCGCGCTCGATGTCAGCCAATTTCTGTTCGGCCAGCCGCTCAGCAGCTTGGCATTGCATCAGTGCGTTGGTCTGATCGCGGCAGGCGTGCGTCAGTGCGAGGCGACAAGACAGCACGCGCTCGGCCAGCGGCAGGCGAACCGTTGCCCATTGCACGGCACGCACGTCGGCGAGCACATCGAGGTTTCGCTGCCGTGACTGCATCAAGGCCTGTCGCCTGGTGCGCTCCCGCTGTAACCGGTTGGCAATGCGCTGATCAAGTCGTTCAATACGCTCGCATTCACCGCGATCCTGTGCCTGTAGCGTCCGTTGCGCCTGGACGTCTGCATCAACCAAGGATTTGCGCTCAGCCAGCAACTGCGAATGCCGTACCTCGATGCCTCGCGACTGCTCGCGCTCTACCGACAAGCAGGCATGCGAGGCGTGGGCCATTTCGACTGCACGCTGCGCCTCTTGGCGCGTCGTTTCGCAGCGCGTGACGCGCTCGGCCGCACCGTCGAGTCGCAGGCGCTCGCCGCGCAGTCGTTCACCGTCAAGGTCCAGTCCAGCCAGTTCCTGCCGAATCAGCATGAGCCCGCTCTTGAGCAGGCGAGCGGTCTCCGATGCTTTCTGACCCAGCGCACGGATTTCGTCCTGTCCCAGCAGATCAGCAAGCAAGGTCTTGATCTCGGCATTGCGGTAAGCGCTCAACGGCCGCTTGCCTTGGGC
>NZ_VUYQ01000026.1 GCF_008711155.1 Dechloromonas sp. CZR5
GACGCGGCCAGCCCTTGCTCATCGTAAGGAGGGGGCAGCGCGGCAAGCGTGCTGGCCAGGCGCGCCAGTGCAGTACTTGACTGCTGTGCATGCTGTTCCAACTGTTTTGCGATCATCCGCCGCGACGTAGCGATCTGGCGGCGCTCGGCCTGTTCTTCAGCCACCTCGACGCCCTTGCACTCTGCGTCGCCTGGGCCCATCGCGGCCAGTTCCTGATCGATATCCGCCAACACCGTTCGCGCTTGGGCGCACATCTGGACTTTTGCGGCCAGAGCGCTCAGCTTGGCCCCCCGGTCTCGCGCAATCGCTTCCCGGTGTTCCGCCCAGGCCAGTGCCTGCGAGGCACCTACCAACAACTTGCGCTGTTGCCGCGCAACGGCAAGCTCGCCTTGCGCGGCCAACTTCTGGCGAGCCAGCCGAGCAATCTCGGCCTTTGCACTCGGAACGAGTGCTTGCGCTTCGTATGCATCGCCTAGCAGCTTGCACTGGCCCTGCAGGTCAGTGCCGGCGCAAGGTACTTCGCCCGCCAACCCGAACCGGTGGGCGAGTTCTTCTGCCTTCAGCGCGGCCTTGCCCGCATCGCGCTCGATGTCAGCCAATTTCTGTTCGGCCAGCCGCTCAGCAGCTTGGCATTGCACCAGTGCGTTGGTCTGATCGCGGCAGGCACGCGTCAGCGTGAGGCGATGAGACAGCACGCGCTCGGCCAGCGGCAGGCGAACCGTCGCCCATTGCACGGCACGCGCGTCGGCGAGCGTATCGAGGTTCCGCTGCCGTGACTGCATCAAGGCCTGTCGCCTGGTGTGCTCCCGCTGTAGTCGGTTGGCAATGCGCTGATCAAGTCGTTCGAGGCGCTCGCATTCACCGTTATCCTGTGCCTGTAGCGTCCGTTGCGCCTGGACGTCTCCATCAACCAAGGATTTGCGCTCAGCCAGCAACTGCGAACGCCGTACCTCGATGCCTCGCGACTGCTCACGCTCTACCGACAAGCAGGCATGCGAGGCGTGGGCCACTTCGACTGCACGCTGCGCCTCTTGGCGCGTCGTTTCGCAGCGCGTGACGAGCTCGGCCGCACCGTCGAGTCGCAGGCGCTCGCCGCGCAGCCGTTCACCATCAAGGTCCAGTCCAGCCAGTTCCTGCCGTATCAGCATGAGCCCGCTCTTGAGCAGGCGAGCGGTCTCCGATGCTTTCTGACCCAGCGCACGGATTTCCTCCTGTCCCAGCAGATCAGCAAGCAAGGTCTTGATCTCGGCATTGCGGTAAGCGCTCAACGGCCGCTTGCCTTGGGC
>NZ_VUYQ01000027.1 GCF_008711155.1 Dechloromonas sp. CZR5
CTGGTTCTGGCCCTGCTGGCCGGTATCGGTTTCTCCGCTGTTGCGCAAGAGCGCGTTTACCTGATCGACCAGCGTGACGTCGTCGCCAAGAGCGGCTTCGGTCTGTGCTGGCGCGATGGCTACTGGACCCCGGCTGCTGCGGCTGCCGACAAGGCCGGTTGCGAATGCGACAAGGACCTGCTGCCGAAAGAAACCTGCGAGCCGAAGACTGCCGCCGCTCCGGCGGGTGGCGCTGCCGCTCCGGCCGGCGTGAAGCCGACCGCTGAAAAGGTTACCGTCGCCGCCGACGCCCTGTTCGACTTCAACAAGGCTGTCCTGCGCTCGGAAGGCAAGGCCAAGCTCGACGACCTGGTCTCCAAGGCCAAGGCCATCAAGCTGGAAGTGATCCTGGCCGTCGGCCACACCGACCGCATCGGTTCCGACTCCTACAACCAGAAGCTGTCCGAGAAGCGCGCTGCCGCGGTCAAGGAATACCTGGTTGCCAAGGGCATCGAAGCCAACCGCGTCTACACCGAAGGCAAGGGCGAGAAGCAGCCGGTTACCGGCGACAAGTGCAAGGGCAATGCCAAGACCAAGGCCCTGATCGACTGCCTGCAGCCGGATCGCCGCGTCGACATCGAAGTCATCGGCACCAAGTAATCCGCCGTCGCTTCAACGAAAAGCCCCGCATAGCGGGGCTTTTT
>NZ_VUYQ01000028.1 GCF_008711155.1 Dechloromonas sp. CZR5
GCGGAGTGGACGGGACTCGAACCCGCGACCCCCGGCGTGACAGGCCGGTATTCTAACCGACTGAACTACCACTCCGCACTTTAACCTGCACTACCAAATTCTTGGCGTCCCCATGGGGATTCGAACCCCAGTTACCGCCGTGAAAGGGCGGTGTCCTAGGCCTCTAGACGATGGGGACCCGGACATGTGTAGTCTGGTCGCTTGGTGGAGGTAAGCGGGATCGAACCGCTGACCTCTTGCATGCCATGCAAGCGCTCTCCCAGCTGAGCTATACCCCCACGAGGAGACAGCCAAACTACGTTTTGGTCTTTCGACCCGGAAAGCAGCTTTCGCTGCAAACCGTAGAACTGGCGGAGTGGACGGGACTCGAACCCGCGACCCCCGGCGTGACAGGCCGGTATTCTAACCGACTGAACTACCACTCCGCACTTTAACCTTCACTGCCAAATTCTTGGCGTCCCCATGGGGATTCGAACCCCAGTTACCGCCGTGAAAGGGCGGTGTCCTAGGCCTCTAGACGATGGGGACCCGGACTTTTTCTTTCGCGCTTTTGGTGGAGGTAAGCGGGATCGAACCGCTGACCTCTTGCATGCCATGCAAGCGCTCTCCCAGCTGAGCTATACCCCC
>NZ_VUYQ01000029.1 GCF_008711155.1 Dechloromonas sp. CZR5
GGACTTGAAGACGAAAAAGTCCGTGATAGCCTGAACTGAACCTTTCTTAAGGACACCTCATGCGACCTCTCAGACTGACCCTGAAGGGCTTCCGTGGCATCCGCGATGGCCTGGGCCTCAATGCCCTGACGCTCGACTTCGAGAAACTGGCGGGTGACGCTCAACTGGTGGCGCTCGTTGGCGCCAATGGGCGTGGCAAGAGCACGATCATGGAAAACATGACGCCGTTCCTGACCATGCCATCGAGAGCAACTGTTGCCGGACCGGGCGGTTTCTCCTACTACGACCATGTCTTTCTGCCGGAAAACACCAAGGACTTGATTTGGGTTCACGAGGGGCGCCGCTACAGGTCGCAAATCGTCATCCGTCTCAACGGTCGACGCAGAACGGAAGCCTTTCTCCATATCGTCGACGAGCGCGGCTTTTGGCAGCCCGTGCGACTCAACGACGGCACTGTGTCTGACGGCAAGGTCGACACGTACAGCCGCTGCGTGGAGTCGATCTGCGGTAGTCCTGAGACGTTCTTCACATCCGTGTTCTCGGCCCAAGGCAAGCGGCCGTTGAGCGCTTACCGCAATGCCGAGATCAAGACCTTGCTTGCTGATCTGCTGGGACAGGA
>NZ_VUYQ01000003.1 GCF_008711155.1 Dechloromonas sp. CZR5
AGTGGTAGTTCAGTCGGTTAGAATACCGGCCTGTCACGCCGGGGGTCGCGGGTTCGAGTCCCGTCCACTCCGCCAGTCATCTTGAAGCCCGATAAGCCACGCTTTCGGGCTTTGTGTTTTTTGGGGGGCGTTTGACGACATGCCATCTTTTCCTGGTGACCTAGGGTAATGCCCAGTTCCCCGGGGCTCGTCGTTGCACCTAAGCTATGACCGAATAATACAAAAAACCAGGTCTGCTTTATGTCGGAGAACGACTTTCCAAGATTTCAAGGAGGGTATTGCAACCTCGATTACTTGTTGCAAAACCTTGGTCGTAATGAAGAAACGGCGAAGCGTCTGGCCGGTCTGTTTCTGACGAACTATCCCAATCTGCTTGAGCGGATGCTGTTGGCGCTCAGTGCCGGAGATCATCCTGCCCTCAAGAATGCACTGCACGATATTCGTAGCAGTTGTGTGCTGTTTTCCGGCCATCAGTGCGTGGATATTGCGCGGCGCTTCGAAGACTCTCTTCGCAAGCATCCAACCCAGGCCGATGCGATGTTCGCCGGAGAAGACTGGGTGTTGATGGCCGAAACCTTGTGCAACTGCCTGAACTGCATGGCTTCCGAGATGAAGGCGTATTTCGAAGGGCCGTTGGCTTAAGCCTTCGCTTGCCTAGTTGAGAACGCCTGACTGAACTGCGAAGCGGGTCAGCCCGGTGACATCGTGAGCGCCGATCCGCTCCATCAGGCGCCCACGGTGGAACTCCACCGTTTTGGGGCTGATACCCAGGTCGCGGGCAATTTCCTTGGTGGTTTTTCCCGAGGCAACCAGGCGTAGTACTTCCCTTTGCCTGGAAGTGAGTTGGTTTCCGCCATTGCTTGATCCGTTGCCGCCGGGTGTCGCCGCGTAGCCGCGAATGCGCGGCGACAGGTAGGTCTTGCCAATCAGTACGGTATTCAGGGCTTCGAGGAGTTCGGTGATGACGAAATCCTTGAGCAGATAGCCATTGGCCCCGGCAGCCATTCCCTGTTCAATGATTTCCGGGCGGTCAATGCTGGAGAGAATCAGTATTCGCGTATTGGTGTCGAACTGGCGGATGGTTTGCGTGACCTCTATTCCCGATGGGCCCGGCATTGCAATGTCGAGCAGGATGGCATCCGGTGAAAGTTTCCGGATGGCGGCAACGGCTTCGTGGCCATCGGAGCATTCCGCGACGAGTTCGTGATCGGGGAGTGTTTCGAAAAGAGCGCGGATGCCGGCACGAATCAAAAGGTGGTCATCGGCGAGAATAATGCGGGATGCTTTCATGGTCGAGCTTTCGAGTGTTCGACATTGCTCATCATGCTTGAACTGATTCGGCCGGGGTTTGATAAAAGTCGATAAACCGTGCTTTATCTCTGATGTTCTTTCATAGCACGTTGCGCTTCCCGTTTGGAGTCCTTTTCCAGTTCGCTTGCGCGTTTGTCGTGTTGTTTTTTGCCCTTGGCCAATCCGATTTCGAGCTTGATCCTTCCGCGCAGAAAGTGCAAGTCGAGCGGCACCAGAGCGTAACCGGCACGTTCGACCTTGCCGATGAGCTTGCTGATTTCGTTTCCGTGCAGGAGCAGTTTGCGCGTGCGCGTCGGATCGTGCTTGTTGTGCGTCGAGGCAGTCGTGAGCGGGCTGATATGCATGCCGATCAGAAAGAGTTCTCCGCCCTTGATGATGACGTAGGATTCCTTGATGTTCATCCGGCCGGCACGAATGGCCTTGACTTCCCATCCTTCGAGAACCATGCCCGCCTCGTATTTGTCTTCGACGAAGTAATCGTGGAAGGCTTTTTTATTGACCGTAATGCTCATGCTGCTTGGCGATCCATTAAAATTGCCATTCTACAGGATACAGGGACGCTGCCACTGCATGGCTCTGGTTGAAAAGACAGTGTTGATCGAGCAATCGGCCGAACAAATGTTCGAGCTGGTCGACCGTTGCGAGGATTACCCCGCGTTTCTTCCGTGGTGCAGTCATACCGAAGTCAAATATCGGGATTCGGTGAAGACGGTTGCGACGCTGCATATCAATTACCACGCCGTCAAATCGTCGTTTACGACCGAAAACGACAAGGAATACGCTCGCCAGATGAGCATTCGCTTGATTGACGGGCCGTTTCGGCGACTAGAAGGGGCGTGGCACTTCAAGGCTCTGGCCGAGAACGCCTGCAAGATCGAGTTCAAGTTGCACTACGAATTTTCGAGCAAACTGTTTGAAAAGGTCATCGGCCCCGTATTCAGTCACATTGCCAACACCTTTGTCGACGCCTTTGTGAGGCGTGCAAGCCAAGTCTATGGAGCAGCCCGTGGCTGAAACCCTCAATGTTGAAATCTGCTATGCCATGAACAGCAAGCAGGAGGTGGTACGTGTTCGGGTTCCTGAGGGAGCGACCTTGCAGCATGGGCTCGATGCATCCGGGCTTTTGGCGAAATATCCGGAAATCGATATCAGAAAGAACAAATTCGGAATCTGGAACAAGTTGTCCAAACTCGATGCCGTGTTGCGGGACAAGGATCGGATCGAAATCTATCGGCCGTTGATCGCCGACCCCAAGGAAGTCCGCAGGCAGCGTGCTGCGGAGGGCAAGGTCATGAAAAAAGGCGCCGGCGATGCCGACGCCTCTGAGGGCTGATTTAGGCCGGGGCTATTTGCAGGTTTCGACGATGACTCGCCGGGCACGCTCAAGTTCCTGTTCGCGCTGTGATGTATCCATGAGCTTGTGCTGGCCGCTGTCGTCGACTGTCGCCATGGGTTGGTTCTTTTCCAGGGCACTCAGGTTTCGTTTTGCCCGCTCGCAGTTGTCTTTCTGCTCCGCTTCAGCGGCTTGCTCCTTGGCCAGCTTGTCGGCCTTTTCCTTTTTTTCCTGCTGACGTTTCTTGAATTCCAGGTCCTTCTCGGCCGTCGTTTTCGGGCCTTCAGGGCTTTTTGCTTCTTCGGCGGCCTTTTCGGTCGGCTTCTCGCTGGCTACGGAGGGTTGGCGAGCATCGATGGCGCGGCGGTTTTTGGCGTTGGAAGGTGGTGGCGTGTCGGAAATCACCGTTTGTCCGCTGCTGTCCTTCCACTGATAGGTTTCGGCGTAAACCGCATTGATTGCGGCGACGGAGGCGGCCGCCACGGCAGCGAATGCGATGATTGGTTTCGAGGTCATCTGGGTTTCCTTGGCTTTTCTGTATAATACGATTTTGTGACCTTGGATTAAAGGCCATGCGACTGCTGCAAAAAGCCCTCACCTTCGACGACGTGCTGCTCGTCCCCGCACATTCTCAAGTCCTCCCGCGCGATGTCAGTCTTGCTACCAAGCTGACCCGCAACATTACCCTGAACCTTCCGCTGCTCTCGGCCGCCATGGATACCGTGACGGAAGGGCGTCTTGCCATTGCTTTGGCTCAGGAGGGCGGTATCGGCATCATCCACAAGAACCTCACGGCCAAGGCTCAGGCAGCTGAAGTGGCCAAGGTCAAGCGTTTCGAATCCGGCATCCTGAAGGATCCGATTACCGTTTCGCCGTTGATGACGGTTCGCGATGTGCTTGAAATTACCCGTCAATACCGGATTTCGGGCCTGCCGGTGCTCGACAAGTCCGGCAAGGTGGTCGGTATTGTCACCAACCGCGACTTGCGCTTCGAAACCAACCTGGATCAGCCGGTCAAGTCGATCATGACGCCGAAAAAGCGTCTGGTCACTGTCAAGGAAGGTGCCAGCGTCGAGGATGCCAAGGAATTGATCCGTACCCACCGCCTGGAGCGCGTGCTGGTCGTGGATGACGACTTCAACCTGCGTGGCCTGATCACCGTCAAGGATATTCTTAAGTCGACCGAGCACCCGCTGGCCAACAAGGATGCCTCCGGTCGCTTACGTGCCGGCGCTGCGGTTGGCGTTGGCGCGGGTACCGAGGAGCGTGTCGAACTGCTGGCTGAAGCCGGCGTCGATGTCGTCGTGGTCGATACCGCCCACGGCCACTCGCAAGGCGTGCTCGACCGTGTCAAGTGGGTCAAGAAGAACTTCCCGCAAATCGAAGTGATCGGCGGCAATATCGCCACTGCTGATGCGGCCCGGGCTCTGGTCGATATGGGTGCCGACGGCGTCAAGGTCGGCATCGGTCCCGGTTCCATCTGCACCACGCGCATCGTGGCCGGTGTCGGCGTACCCCAGATCACGGCCATCCAGAATGTTTCCGAGTCGCTGAAGGGCACCGGCGTACCGATGATCGCCGACGGCGGTATCCGTTATTCCGGCGATATCGCCAAGGCCATTGCGGCAGGTGCCGATACGGTCATGCTGGGCGGCCTGTTCGCCGGGACCGAGGAGGCCCCGGGCGAAGTCGAACTGTTCCAGGGGCGTTCGTACAAGTCGTATCGCGGCATGGGCTCGCTCGGCGCGATGCAGGCCGGTTCGTCGGATCGTTACTTCCAGGAAGCAACGGCCAACGTCGACAAGTTCGTGCCGGAAGGTATCGAAGGCCGTGTTCCCTACAAGGGTTCCGTGCTCGCCGTGATCCACCAGTTGATGGGCGGCCTGCGTTCGTCGATGGGCTACCTCGGCAGCCCGACCATCGCCCACATGCACGAAAACGCTTGTTTCGTCGAAATCACCTCAGCCGGTATCCGCGAATCGCACGTCCACGACGTGCAGATTACCAAGGAAGCCCCGAACTACCACCTCGACTGATCGTTCTCATGGTCCTCAGGGCGGCTCGCGGAGCCGCCCTTGTTCATTCAAGGCATTGAAAATGTCCCATCAAAAAATCCTCATCCTCGATTTTGGTTCCCAGGTCACCCAGCTGATCGCCCGTCGCGTGCGCGAAGCCAAGGTCTTCTGCGAAATCCACCCGTACGATGTTTCCGACGAGTTCATCCGCAACTACGGCGCCCAGGGCATCATCCTCTCCGGCGGCCCGAGCTCGGTGACCGAGGGCGATACGCCGCGTGCACCGAATGTCGTGTTCGAGTTGGGGATTCCGGTGCTCGGCATCTGCTACGGCATGCAGACAATGGCCCAGCAGCTGGGCGGCCAGGTGATGACTGCAGAGGCTGCCGGCAAGGCCCGCGAATTCGGCTACTCGGAAGTCCGCGCCCACGGCCATACCGCGCTGCTCAACGACATCGCCGACTTCTACAGCCCCGAAGGCCACGGCATGCTGAAGGTCTGGATGAGCCACGGTGATTCGGTCATGGAACTGCCGCCCGGTTTCGTCAAGATGGCCTCGACCGCTTCCTGCCCGATTGCTGCGATGGCAGACGAGAACCGTAAGTTCTATGCGGTCCAGTTCCACCCGGAAGTGACCCATACCCAGCAGGGGCGGGCGATCCTTGAGCGCTTCGTGCACGGTATCTGCGGTTGCGGCACCGATTGGGTGATGGGCGACTACATCGCCGAGGCGGTGGATGCGATCCAGCGCCAGGTTGGCGATGAGGAAGTTATCCTTGGCCTGTCGGGCGGCGTCGATTCGAGCGTTGCCGCGGCGCTGATCCACAAGGCGATCGGTGATCAGCTGACCTGCGTCTTCGTCGATCACGGCCTGCTGCGTCTCAACGAAGGTGACATGGTCATGGACATGTTCGCCCGCAACCTCGGCGTCAAGGTCATCCGCGTCGATGCCGTCGATGACTTCATGGGCAAGCTGGCTGGGGTGAGCGATCCCGAGCAGAAGCGCAAGATCATCGGCAAGGAGTTCGTCGAGGTCTTTCAGGCCGAGTCGAAGAAGCTCTCCGCTGCCAAATGGCTGGCCCAGGGCACGATCTATCCGGATGTGATCGAATCGGCCGGCAAGGGCAAGAAGGGCGCGCACACCATCAAGAGTCACCACAACGTCGGTGGTCTGCCGGAAGACATGCATCTGAAGCTCCTGGAGCCGCTGCGCGAACTGTTCAAGGATGAGGTCCGCGAATTGGGTGTTGCCCTCGGTCTGCCGCGCGAGATGGTCTATCGCCACCCGTTTCCGGGGCCGGGCCTCGGCGTGCGCATCCTCGGCGAGGTCAAGCGTGAGTCGGCCAGCCTGCTGCAGCGCGCCGATGCAATCTTCATCGACGAGTTGCGTGCCACGCACGCCACCGAGCGGGATGTCGCGTCCGGTGCCTGTACCGCCGCCGACCTCGGCAAGAGTTGGTACGACCTGACCAGCCAGGCTTTTGCCGTCTTCTTGCCGGTCAAGAGTGTCGGCGTCATGGGGGATGGGCGTACCTACGAGAATGTCGTTGCCCTGCGCGCCGTGGTCACCAGCGACTTCATGACCGCGCATTGGGCGCATCTGCCGTACGAGTTGCTCGGCCGGGTCTCGAACCGGATCATCAACGAAGTTCGCGGGCTGAACCGGGTGGTATACGACGTTTCCGGCAAGCCACCGGCAACCATCGAGTGGGAGTGAAATCGGGTCTTTCGGGGCCTATCGCCAGCTATCGAAAAGCTGCCGTAACGTGTTGATTTAGAAATAAATGCGTCGCGGCAACTATCGGTGACTATCGCCAGCAAGCGGAGCAAGTTGGCGGTAAAGGTGACGGTAGATCCCCTTGGCCGGATTAAGACCCTGCCGTTAACTATTCGGACCAAACCGGTCTTTGACGGTAAAACACTCATAAGGAAAGCTTGTTTCATGCGGCTTTCCGGGCATCAGCAGGTCTCCTGACCCTTGACGGTAAAAGCCGTCACGAACAGGAGGAAAAACCTCGATGCTTACCGACACCGCACTACGCAATCTCAAGCCGAAGTCCAAGCCCTACAAGGCTTCCGACCGCGACGGCATGTACGTAACGGTATCGACCGCCGGTACCGTCACCTTCCGCTTCGATTACCGTCTCAATGGCCGGCGCGAAACGCTGACCATTGGACGGTATGGGCGGTCCGGTATTTCTCTGGCGATGGCCCGTGAAAAACTGATCGACGCCAAGAAGGCGGTCGCCCAAGGCAAGTCCCCCGCGCTGGAGAAGCAGCGCGAGAAGCGCCGTCTGACCGCCGCCAAGACCTTTGGCGACGTGGCCGGCAAGTGGCTGGCGGATGCTCGGATGGCCGACAGCACCAAGGCGATGCGCAAGAGCATCGTCGATCGGGACATCCTTCCGGCCTTCCAGAACCGGCAGCTCAACGAAATCACCGCCGATGACCTGCGCGCCCTCTGCAACAAGGTAAAGGCGCGTGGAGCGCCCGCTACCGCCGTACACATCCGCGACATCGTGAAACAGGTCTATGCCTTCGCCATCCTGCACGGCGAGAAAGTGGACAACCCGGCCGAAAGCGTGGGTGCCGCGTCGATTGCGACCTTCGTGCCGAAGGATCGTGCCTTATCGCCGCTGGAGATCCGGCTGATGGCGCGGCAGATGGAATCGGTGGCGACCTATCCGACTATCCGGTTGGCGCTGCGCATGATCCTGCTGACGCTGGTGCGCAAGAGCGAACTGATCGAGGCGACATGGGCCGAGGTTGATTTCGAGAATGCCACTTGGACGATTCCGAAGGCACGGATGAAAGGTCGCAATCCGCACGTCGTCTATCTGTCACGCCAGGCCGTGGACATTTTCGTCGCGCTGCACACTTGCGCGGCGGGGTCGAAGTTCGTCCTGCCGTCGCGTTACGACGCCGACCGCTGCATGTCCAAGGCGACGCTCAACCGCGTGACCCAGATCGTGTCCGAGCGCGCCAAGGCCGCCGGTCTGCCGCTGGAGCCTTTCACGGTACACGACCTGCGTCGTACAGGTTCGACGCTGCTCAACGAGGTCGGCTTTAATGGCGACTGGATCGAGAAGTGCCTCGCCCACGAGGACGGCCGTTCCTCGCGTTCGATCTACAACAAAGCCGAGTACGCCGAGCAACGGCGCCACATGCTGCAAGAGTGGGCGGATATGGTGGATGCCTGGATCGACGGGCGCACCCATGTGCCGAAGCTGCTTTCGGAGAACGTGGCGGTTCCCGTCCTCAGCGCGGCCTTGTGAAGGGAGAACGGCATGATCGTTCTCTCTGAACGAGCCGCCGGTGCACGGCGTGCGGTTTATTGTTGTCGTAAAAAGATCACTATGAGTGATCATTTCTTCCATCCACCAAACCTTCAGGCCTTGGCAGAAGTTTATAAAAGCTGTATTTTGAGCACCATGAGTGATCAAAAAACAGGAAAACTGAACCTGCTGCTAGCCGAACTTGGCGATACACGCCTGATATCGAGTCGCTGGCTGCGGGCACACGGCTACTCCAACAGCCTCGTCGCGCGCTATGTGAGCAGCGGCTGGCTGGTGTCGCCGGTACGCGGCGTCTACATGCGCAAGGGCGGCCACCTGCAGTGGGAGGGTGTGGTTCGCAGCTTGCAGGTTGGCGAGGGGGTGCCGCTGCATGTCGGCGGCCGTTTCGCTCTAAGCCTACAGGGGCACGAGCACTACCTGCGTCTGGGCGACGCCGGAACAATCACGCTGTATGGGCCGGGGCGGTCACCGGGTTGGCTCGGCAAGCTGCCGTTGGAGCAGCGTTTCGAGTTCTTGGGCAAAGGGGCGTTCGATCTGCCCCTCTTGTCGTTCGCATCGGAGGTGTCCGAGAAGACGCTGTCCGAGCAAGGACTGGCCTGGCATCAGGCCGCGCCGGGCACAGATGCCTTGGTCTGCTCTACGCCCGAGCGGGCCATGCTGGAGTTGTGCGATGGCATCGCGGGCGCAACGTTGGTCTATGAGGCCGATGCGCTGATGCAGGCCATGACAACGCTGCGGCCGCAGCGGGTCAGCCTGCTGTTGCGGCACTGCCGCAGCATCAAGGCCAAGCGGGTGTTCCTGGCGCTGGCCGAGCGCCATCGGCATGCGTGGCTGTCGCATGTGTCACTGGAGGGTGTCGATCTGGGCCGGGGGAAGCGCGCCTTGGTGCCAGGCGGTCGCCTGCATCCGACCTACCAGATCACCTTGCCGGGAGACCTTGATGAACACCTGGCTTGATCACTGGGATCGCCGCTACACCGACCGGGTTCGGCTGTTGGTCGAGATACTACCGGTACTGGCGCAGGAGCCGAGCTTCGCACTCAAGGGCGGCACTGCAATCAACCTGTTCGAGCACGACCTGCCACGCTTGTCGGTGGACATTGATCTGGCTTGGTTGCCGGTGCATGACTATGCCGAGGATGCGAAGCTGATCGCCGAAGCGCTTGGGCGACTGGCCGATAGGCTGCGTGCCCGGCCCCTGCAATTACAGGTGCAGTTGTCGGCCGGCGAGGGCGCAGGCGTCACGCGGTTGGTGGCCAGTCGCGGTCGCGCGCGTGTGCAGATCGAGACAACGCCGGTCATGCGCGGCACGGTACATCCAGTGCGTAACATGGTGGTGCGTCCCAGAGTGGAGGACGTGTTCGGTTTCGCCTCGGTGCAGGTGCTGGATTTTGCTGATCTCTATGCCGGCAAGCTGGCTGCGGCACTCTCGCGTCAGCATCCGCGCGATCTTTTCGATGTTGGCTTGTTGCTGGAAGACGAACGGGCCGATCAGGTGCTCTGGCGGACTTTTCTCGTCTACTTGACCTGTAGCCCCAAGCCTGCCTGGGAGATGCTGGCGCCTCGCGTGCCTGCGGATTTCGCAGTGACATTCGAGGCGCACTTCAAAGGCATGACGGCTGAGCCCATTGAAGCCGAAGTCTTACTGGATATTCATGAGCGCCTGTTGGCGCGTGTGGGGGGTTGGCTGGATGAGCCATCGTGTGCGTTCCTGCGATCCATTGAAGACCAGCAACCGGACTTCGATCTGATCGGACTTCCACATGCGGGCGATTTACCGGCTGTGCGGCGTAAGTTACACAACTTGGCACAGCGCACCGACGCCAAGCGCACGGCGGACCGGGGCCTGCTGGAAGAAACGCTGGCTCGGATCGTTGCTGCCAGATGAGGTGAGATACTTAGGTGAGGTTGCCTCCGGTCTCAATCCTGGCCCGAACCCGCCCGAACAGGGCGGGTTTTTCGTAGGTGGACATCGGGTTTGGCGGCGTTGATTCGAGGGGCTTGCTTGCGTTCCTCGATCCAGGCTTCTACCTCGGCCAGGTCCCATACCACGCAGCGCGGCGTCAGATTGAAGCGCCGGGGGAATTCACCCCGTCGCTCCAGTTCGTAGATCGTCGTTTCAGCCAGGGGGACGATCTGCCGCAGTTCGTGGCGGCGGATCGTGCGCCGGAAAGGAAGTGGGCTGCGCTTCGGGAACTGTGGCAGCGCCTCATAGGCTTCCGTGCCCGGCAAGGGAAGAGACCGGCCGGTGTCGACGCCGGCTGCGTCGGATGTTTGCGGTAAGTATTCCACCTCGGACTCCATCAGCACACTGCATGGAGGCATGATGAAGCTCGACACCTATCGGGACAACTTGCTGGGGCGTAGAACAGCGAACTCGGTGTGATCTTCGGATCGTTACAGCCATTCCGCTGGACTACCTAGTCTTGCTCGCCATTTGCTGCGAGGCTTGTTCAAGCCAGAGATCTTCCTCTTCGGCGACAAGTTGCTGCATCGCGCCCAACTGAGCGGTCTGCGCCGCCCTGCGACGGGCTTCAACCTTCTCAGGCGTCATCTCTGCCTGCAACTCGGTCTTCACGCATTCTTCCAGAATATGCTGGAACGCCAGTTCATCGGCTCGCGCAAAGAGTACGCGTCGATCGGAATCGTCGATCAGCATCATCGTGACGGGATTCAAGCGCAGCAAGTGACGCCAGCGCTGGTCAATCGATACGAAATATGGAATGAAGAAGGAACCGAGCCGACTGGCCGTAGCATTCTTCTCCAGAACGCGGAGGAGCGTCATGTCCCAAGCCATGCCGCGAACATCCTCTAACATGGTCTTGGATATACCTGTAATCGGGCCGAAAAACGGCGCCCCCGATTCGGAAGTCATGCCGCTCCATATGAGGTGCAACTCGGTGAGCGGGATGGACCCCAGGTGATGGATGTTGAAACTGAGTAAGTCGCGCAGGATGCGTTTCTTATCCGGCTTGCGTTTCTCGTGCCACAGCCGGGCGAAACGCAAGAGCAGTACCTGTGTTCCGGCGCTCCTGGCTTCGTGCCGAATTACCTCCCCACTGGTCTGCAATTCCGACAGAAAGGCCACGGCTTCGGGACGAAGTGAAGCCTTTAGTTCTTCGCATGGGACATCGAAGACGAAGTGGCTGGGATCATCCCGAAAGGCATCCCAGTCCAGGTGATCGAGCATGCGGAAAGCGATCAACGTATTCAAGGGACGTTCGTTGCGCGGATTGTCGCGGGTCAGGCGGGTGTTCTCGATCAGGAACGGCAGCACATCGAATTGCACGTTGCGGTTACGGGCCTTGAGCATGAGGACCTCGTTGACGCGATCGCGATCGACCTGCTGGATGTTCTCGCCAGCGATGGCCGCACGCATCTTCTCCGCGAAGTTCGAATCGAAACTCAGCGAAAAATCGATCAGTGCATTCGATCGGCCGCCCGTGAGCCGTGCTTGGAGGCTGGCCCCGGCGGACATGAAGAACGCTCGCGGCCCCTCGAAAAACGGCGTAACGTACTCGCTGGAGGCCACGCTGAGGCCAAGTTCGAGGTCGATTGCGCCTGGCGCATCGGTACAAATGACTGCACGCAGGAACGCGCACTCCGCCGCGCGTTGAGACTCGATGTCGTCGAGTGCGTCCTTGTCGTTATTGATGAGCGCAGAAAATAGGGCGTCTATGATTGGGATATCGAGCATGGGTTGGTCCTTGTCATAAACGGATGCCGCCAGATTTCGGTGTGGCGAATTGTTCGGGTTCCTTGCCGAGTGGAAAGGCGACCACGTACAGCACATTGACTGACATCGGCTTGCTGTCCGGCTCTGTCCCCCATTTCACCTGCATCTTGCGTTCGGCGTAGCGCAGCGACACGCCGAGCGTTTTGAGCGCGTCGATATGGGATTGCATCTCGTCGTACACATCGAACTTCTGCGTTTCGCTATAGACATCCGCGCAATCCCGGTAGTCTCTGAAATAGTCCACCAGGGCGGCGAACGTCTCATCCGCTTCTCGGTTCAGCTCGAAACCAGGCTCCGACAAGTCCATTGAGCAGATTTCCGCGAGCTTGGCCAACTGCTTGCCGGTGGTCAGCGGAATCGCCGTCAAGGTGACGTGCTCACGATCAAACTTTTCCTTTGCCGCCTTGAGTTCTTCTTCCGATGGAATGGTGAAAGGCTTGTTGAGCGCATCGATGTCCTCGAACTCGAACGCACTGGCAAGGGCGCGGCGGGTATCGAGGCTGGCGGACAATCCTTGTTCAACCCGCTGGACCGTTCTCACGTTGAGGCCGGAAATCTCAGCCAATTGTTCCTGCGACCATTGACGCATTTCGCGGAACATTCTGATGCAAACGGCCAGTTCAGCCGGCGTCAGCAGACGGGTTTGTTGAGTGCTTTCAGCAGTGCTCATTTTGTAGCTCCTTTGTTTTCAACCGATGTGGCGAAGTATGGGGAGCCAGAGACAAAGGCAACACGACAGGAACCCGACAAGCGACAGAATAGCCATCAACCCTGATTGCTTCCATCATTTTAACGAAGCCTCCCTTGGGCATCTCGGCGTTCCGCCGTCGGGCTTGCGCGCTTGCGTCCTGGCGGCCGTCGTTGCCCCATGTTGCTTGCGCTGCGCCGTGTTGAAGCCGGTTCCGGGCAATTCCGCCCTAGCAACCGGAGCACGATCATGTCGCAACTTTCGTAGCACATCTACGCGCCCGCGCCAGGTTACGCACCTTGTTCCACCCAACGCGCCTCGCCTCGACCAATGCGGCGGATGCTGACACTCGTTCCGTCCTGCAGCGGCTCGACTTCAAACAGGCTCGGTGATTCCGCCTGAAGCTTCTGTCTGATCGTCGTAAGCTGGGCAAAGTCAGGCGTCGCAATAGACACTTGGCCACTTTGCGGATCAACCTCAACCCGCATAGGAAAAGTGGAGCGAGAGGGCCATTGCATCGTCCATTCCTGTGACGCCCATTTCCCGTCCTCGCTCGAAAGAACGTCGCGCCGGAACTGCTGCCAGATTGAATGCGTTTCGAGAGTGGGCCAACCAGGGGCGTGGTCGTAGGCCGCCACCTCTGCCGATCGTAGCCAAGCCTTCATCTCTGCGCGATTCGTGAATCCGGGTGTCATCTGCTCAATGACTGTCTTGGCGGCAACGCGCGAGGGAAGGCCTGCTCGAACAAGCATGGCCATGGCGTTGGATGGCAGTCCGGCTTCCAGACACGCTGCGGCGGCTCCCTCAACAAGCATTTCTGATTCGCCGCCATTGATTCGCCGATTCATTCGCACGGCTTCAATCGCCCATACCAGACGATAGACGAACGCATCGTCAACCACGCGCATGCCCTCTTGGCCGATGGCCGCCACGTCTTCACCACGAATCCAGGCTCCAAGCAGTTCTTTCCAGTTCGCAGGCAGCGGATCATCTGAAACAAAGGGACGAATCGCAAGAAGCCTCTCTCCCATTCCAACGAGTGCGGCGGTCAAGGCATCGGCATCTCCAACGAGGGCAGCCGTATCACCGAGATCAAGAAGCTCAGTCAGTTCGGCCGCCAATGCGTCGATGGCAAGCCCCGATTCCAGACCCACGCCCATTGCAAACTGCCCCTTGCGCTGCTCGACCGTTGTCTTGTTCCAGATGAGCTGCGCTCTACTGACGAGAATCCAGAGCTGCTTTTGCCTTTCGAGGGCATCAAGGCGCGCGATTTGCCTTGCCCACAGCGAGCCCACAAGGGCCTCATCCAACAACCGTGGAAGATCCGCGCTTTCCGCATCAAGCGCTTCGATCAGGCCAAGCACGGTTGCGTCCAACCGCTCGATAAGACTTTCCATTGAATCTGAATCTTGGTCGTCCCCTGCGGCATCTGGGAACCAAGCGCCCTGTGTGCTAGACAGGTACTCCATGGCATCCCCACGCGCAAATACTCCCGAAGTGGAGAGGCGCCGTATGACCTCATTGACTACGACGATGATGCCGCTCGAAAGTGAGCGGGCCTTGGCCGACGTGACCAACTCTCGCCACCGCTGGTGACGCCAGGCTTCCGGTTCATGCATCACATGGATCACCAGCCCTTCAAGGTCCACAAATGCGCGGCCGGCACGGCCAGCGACGTTGGCGAATTCTTCTCCCGTGATCAGCGTGCCCGCCCTGTACAGGTTGGGGATCAGAAGTACCGCAGCATTGAGATTCAAGCCCTGGGCCAATGTCGGCGAGGCCACAGTAACGCGCAGAACGCCTGCGGCAAGCAGTGCCTCCACTTCTCGCAGGAAGGGGCCTGGGAGACGCCCATGATGAATCGCAACGCCGATAGCCAAGCAGCGGACTGCTGGGTGCTCGGCTCCTAGCCACTCCCGACCCACGGCCATGGCACGTTCGACTTCCTGGACGTTGGCAAGCAGAGACGGCAGAAAGCCCCGTCGTTGCATATCCAGGGCGGTTTCTGCAAATCCCTCAACATGATCGCGCTGGGTGCAAAAGACGAGTGCTCGTTTTCCTTGCTCGGAGAATTTCCACGCCGCTGCGAGCGTCAATTCCTTGTTGTCCCTGGGGAACGGCGTTCGACGGGGGCGAATAGGCGGAACCTCCGGCACAAAATGTCGAATGAACGGGCCATCTGGCTCAAGGTCGAAGCTCAGGCGTGCAGAGTTTCCGAGCCAAGATAACGTGCCAAAGCGCTGGCGCGTGGGTCGCCAACTGGACTGGATTGGATCGCCGGGAGCATCACTACGAATCCATGCAGTCAGATCGTTGAGCTGATCCCCTGCCGGCAGGATCGCCGAAAGACAGACGATTCGTCGATCTACATGGTCGGGGCGCCGCAGTAATCGCTGTACCAGGTTCTCATAGCGGATCTCGCGCTCGCTGGGGCCAATCAGATGCCCTTCGTCGAGGACGATCAACCCGACGTCATTGATGATGTCGGGGTCATTTCGCAGAGCAAAGTCCAGTTTCTCTGGCGTGGCGATGACGATGTTCTGTTCCCGCAGCGCATCCTCGTCTGTTCCGGCTATGCCGCTGCTTCCATAAAGCGACGAGACAGAGAATCCAAGGGGCGTGAATGTCTTGCGAAAGGACCGCTCGGTTTGTGCGGAAAGCGCACGCAGTGGCGTCACGATCAAAACCCGATGTCCACAAGCCAGTGCCATCAATGCCGCGATCTCTGCTATTCGCGTCTTGCCCGCGCTAGTGGGGAGGGCGACCACCAAGTCGTCGGATACGTCGGCAGCTCGTTGTGCTGCCAGCAACTGAGAAGGCCACAGCTCTACCTCGGAGGAGCGCCGGCTATACAACTCGGAAACAAACAGCTTCCTGAGCTGGGCATAGTCTCCTGAGCCGGGTGGGCCTTCGAGGGGCAAGACCTTGTGCAGGCTGCTTGACCAAAGGTCGTCGATGAGGTTTGCAGTGATTCGAAGAATCCACCAAAGAGAAACTGCGCTGGCAGCCTTGGTCAACGAAATCGCTCGCCTCAGCAGGTTGCGCGCTTCCACGACGAGGGAGTCATGGCCGGTCTGCAGGCCAAACTCGAAGAACACCAGCGCCTTGAACATCGTTGATGTCGCCACGCGGGAGACTACTTCGTCGGGGTCAATCTCCCCGTCGGCCGCAGCCTGGCTGATGCCCTCATCGCGGTTCGCTGGATCGCGTAGCCACTCCCTTGCACGTTGTCCAAGTCCTTGCAGATCGCGTACGATCAGGAGTGCGAGTGCATCCTCGGCAGGTGAGCGGTTCTGGTCGGTTTGCGCTTGTGCCAGAAGAGAAAATGCCAGCGCGGAGTAGTTGGCCAAGTGATAGGAGGCGGCCCCGACTGTTCGGTAGAAACCTCTGAATGCGTCGTCCTGCGGGCCGTTCTGGACCAGTGCCTCGAAAGCCCCTCCTGCGTGTACAAAGCCCCTTCGCCAAGTCTTCTGATCGCCTCCAAGCTCGCGCAATGCCAGTGAGGCGCGCAGCACCGAAAAGCCATAGTCAGCGAGGTCTGAGTCGATCCCTTCGCTGAAAGCGGGGGCATCCGGTGGCAGGTGTCCGTCATGGCGGATCAGCGCCCGTGCTTGACCACGGGCCTGCAGGCGACCTCGATATCCGTCTTGCGTCGTTTCGTGCAGGAAACCTGTCAGTTCTTCAATCGTTTCCAAGTGCCAGAGCCCTTTCGTAGCAGGCCTGGATGAAGGCCTGGTGATCTTCTATGTGCAGGTGCGCAGAGAGATGAGGACGAATCCCGTCTGCCGCTGCCAGATCGTCAGCTAGCGCCTGAGGGGTGGCATTACCTGACATAGTGAACAACATGTGGCTGGTTCGCGCGGGGGGCGCGGCTCTGCTGGCGACTTCGTTGCGAATCCTCCTCCCCATCTCCCGGCGTTCGCCTACACCTTCCATGAGCCGATCCGCGACGAAAAGTAGAGATGTCGCCGTGGGTCTTCCATCATCCCTCGATAGTGCTTCGCGGGCCTCTGAAATGGTGGTCTTGGCGAGGTTCGCACGACTTTTCGACTCGCCTTTCAGGAAATGCAGATTGGCTTGGGCATCGAGCCTGACTCCGACGAAATCATCGCCGCGCAATGCCATTTCCCTGCCATCCTTGTAACGCAGTCGACGGACCGGAACCTTGAACTCAAGATGTTCCTCGACCAACTCCGTTGCGAGGATTTCGCCAAGTTCCCCTGAACGCGCTCGTGCTGAGCGAGGCATGCGCTCGGACAAAATGGCCGCTGCACCTGGATACCCCAGTTCGCGAACGTCTTCCGCTATTTGATCCAGGTTGTCGTAGTGGGATCGGATGCAAGTTGTGAGATCCGCTTCAATGGCGGCTCTTCCCCCATTGCGTTCGGCCAGTCGCCACAACTGCTTGTTGTCTTCTTCCTCGACATGTCTGTCGCACCAAGGTTGGTACAGCACGTCCTCTCCCTTCTTGTTTGCTACGTTTTGTCACATTGTGCCGGAGACTTTGGGATTCGGGCACTCATTACGCAATGCGGGTAAAGATGAACTTCAATGGGTGTCGCGGACATCCCCGGCCAATACTGGCCGGTCGCGCTGTCGTGCTACGCATCGAGCCCCGCCGCGCGTGTCTCGCCCCTGTGGGCTTCCATCGTTCCCTCGCTGCGCTCGGCTGACGCCTCCGGCCCCGTTCTGCGATCCGGGCCTGCGCGCTGTGCTTGCCCGGTTTTGCCGGCATGGGAGGGTAGGGCGGTCTTGCTGTTCCCTTCACCGTATCACGGCGTTCTCGCCGTCAAGGGCTGCGCGCCGTTGGCGCTTGCGGCCGTGGCCGTCTTCGACCCTGTGACGGCTTGCGCTGCGCCGTGCTGAAGCCGGTTCCGGGCAATTCCGCCCGAGCAACCGGAGCACGATCATGTCGCAACTTTCTCTGTCTCTCGATTCCTCGCTGCTGGTGCGTGACGACCAGGGGCGCTACCTGCTGGCGACTGCTGAGCAGATTCTGGAAGCAGCCCGGTACGTCATCGACCAGAAGATCCCGCGCGGGACGTTGTTCACGTCGCCGGCGCTGGTCAAGGACTACCTGCGCACCAAGCTGGCCAGCTTCGAACACGAAGTGTTTGCTGCCTTGTTCCTCGATAGTCAGAACCGTCTGATCGAGTACGTGGAACTGTTCCGCGGCACCATCGACCAGACATCGGTCTATCCGCGCGAAGTCGTGAAAACAGCGCTGCATCTCAATGCCGCAGCCGTGATCTTTTCGCACAATCATCCGAGCGGGAATTCCGAGCCGAGCCAGGCGGACAAGCTGCTGACTCAGCGCCTCAAGGAAGCCCTGGCGCTGGTGGACGTGCGCACGCTGGATCACATCGTCGTCGGCGGCGAGGCCACGACGTCATTCGCCGAGCGTGGCCTGCTCTGAACCCAGGGGCTTCGGCCCCTTTTTTGCTGCGTCCGGCGGCGCAGCTACGGCCCTCTCGGGCCTGCGCGTGCTGCGCACTTGCCGAAGGCAGGTGTGCGTAGGTGGTGGTATGAGGCGGTCTTGCTGTTCCCTTCACCGTATCACGGCGTTCTCGCCGTCAAGGGCTGCGCGTGCCGGCACGCTTGCGGCCCCTGGCCGTCCTTGACCCCTGACTGCTTGTGCTGCGCCGTGCTGGCCACGGTTCCGGGCAATTCCACCCGAGCAACCGGAGATCGTCATGAACGACAAATCACACGTTTCAATGGAACAACACGTCTGCCTGGTCTGCGGCCTGGCCTTCGATACAGGCGCCATCCTGCTGGACAAGCGCCTTCGCGCGAGCATGGAGCGCCACACGACGACGGGCTGGGGCCTGTGCGCCGAGCACCAGAAGCTGGCCGACGATGGTTTCGTCGCGCTGGTCGAATGCGACCCGCAGCGCAGCGGCACGCCGGCGGGCGCTGCCCGCATGAAGCCGGAGCAGGCGTACCGGACGGGCCGGTTGGCCCACGTGCGGCGCACGGTGTTCGCCCAGGTGTTCAACGTGTCGATCGAGGACAAGCAAGCCTGCGTCTTCGTTGAGCCTGGCGTGATCGATCAGTTGCAGTCGATGGTGGTGCCAGCGGCGAACTGATCGCGCCGCGCAGGCTTCGGTGCGTCGTCCCTATCGGGACGGCGCACATTTTTTTGCTGCGCCGGGTGCCGAATCCTTCGCGTTTCCGGCGCTGTGCTTGGCTTCAGGGCAAAACCCTGCGGGCCATCTGCGTCGACTGTCCGCAGCAGTTATCGAAGATGCTTCAGGATTTTTTGCGGATGCCGACAGGCTTCGAGCATGCCGTTGTACCAAACAGCCAATGGATAGGTCGGGTTGTTGGAGACCTCCAGCTCACGCGCTGCACGCAGATCACCGAGATCGGCAGGGGCCGAGTGACCAATCGAACTCATGGCATGCGCATCGCCCGGTAGGGCCTTGAAGAGGTTGTAAGACCAGGTATCGTTTCGGAACGGAAGCGGGTCTTGGTTATCGTCGGCCCAATCGACCAGAACGATTGGGCGATGGCGGTCCCGCACTTCGGAGAATGCCGCATTCAGATGTAGGTCGCCGAAACCGTATCCGAGGAAGAGCAGACTATCGGCTTCATGCACCAGACGATTGACCTGCGCGAAGTACGTGCGGAACGGTTGTCGCAGAATCTGTTGGGTTTTTCCGTAACCGGCCACGAAGGGGGACATCGGATAGGTCGTCCCTTCCATTGAGTCCTGACTGTTACGACCAGTCGCGTGGACCGTATGATCCTTCGATGGCGTAGCCACCCAGGTGATGCCGTGCATGTCGTGTGCAACGCCAGTCATCGCGAAATGCACCGAACCATGAAGGTGGTAGATGAAATTCCAGTCTGTCCGGGCTATGACGGACATCGGATCAAATTTTCCAGCCGCATCGAAACCGGTTTGAAGTCCCGGCGACGCTTGGGTGAAAAGGTTGTCGTAGTTCAGCGTGATGATGCCGATCTCGAACTCGTCCTGTAGTGCAGCCAAGAATTGCCCGAGTTCGGCGATTTCTGCTGCCTTCGCCGTGCTGGCAGTAGCGCAAGCGTCGATGAAGTGATTGACCAATTCACTCATCAGCGTACTGGTCAGATTTCCCAAGACCGCCCCATCGACAGCTTTCCTATCTCGTCCAAAATGCATCACCTCGGGCAACGAATTGGCCGTAAGCAGTGCATTTGATCCGTGCACCCGATGGAGGTCGGACAGGTAGGGGATCAACAGGTTGAGCTGGTAAAGCACTTCCTCAAAATTTGCCCATTTGCGCAACTCCAGCTTCGGCGCACAAGCGTAATACGCATTGATGGCATCCCGGCAATGTCGGTACAGGTTGGAAGTGGGATCGTCCGCTAAAGGGTGACTCTTACTCGCGCAGCCGTCGAAAAACGTGTCAACAGCACTGACGGAGGGCAGGCCGAAATCCAGCGAAGCGCCAGCACCGACGGTTATCAGTAGTTTCTTTTTCATGAAAATCGAGTCGGAGCAAAACAAGCTTTCATAGTACAGGGCACTTGAAGTTCTTATCTGGGATTTTGTCCGGCCCGCCAAATCTTGGCCTGAATTGCGTCTGTTGTTCCACCTTGAAGTCTGTGCGTCCCCGGCCAAGCAACATGGCCGGTCGCGCTGTCGTGCTGCGCATCAAGCCACCTGCGGCGTCTCGCCCCATTCGGGCTTCCATCGTTCCCTCGCTCCGCTCGGCTGACGCCTCCGGCCCGGCTTCCAGATCCGGGCCTGCGCGCTTCGCTTGCCGTGCGGTCAGCACACAGGTATGGCCGTTGCCTTGTTCAGCCGTCTTCCTTGACTCCATCACCTTGCTCGCGACTGTAGCCCGCGGCCATGTGCCGTCAAGGCGCGCAGGGCCGTGTCCTCGGCTGCGCCTGCGGGCCGCACCAACCCTGCGCTTGTCTCCTTGACGGCCCCCGTCCGCGCGCTCCTGACCGTCGCGGGCGATGAACTCAGGAAAGACGGTGGCAACGAGGCCAACCGGGTTCCTCGTGCCGACCGCACCGAACAGCCGAAAGGCTGGGCTCCGAATCTTGGAATCCGGTGTGCGGTGTGAACAGCAAACCCTTTTTTGTCAGGAGAAAAACCATGCAACTTGCATCCCGTTTCGCTTCCCGTTCCCCGTCGCTGCGCAGCGATCACCCGCTGTCCGATGACCAAATCCGCCGCGTGGCCCCGTCCATCTTCGCGGACGCCCCGCATGAGAGCCGTTCCGAGCGATACAGCTACATCCCCTCCGCCGCCGTGCTGGCCGAACTGCGCAAGGAAGGCTTTCAGCCCTTCATGGTGACGCAGACCCGCGTCCGCGATGAAGGCAAGCGGGAACACACCAAACACATGATCCGGCTGCGCCACGCCAGCCAGATCAACGGCGCGGAAGCCAATGAAATAGTGTTGCTCAATTCCCATGACGGGACGAGCAGCTATCAGATGCTGGCCGGAATGTTCCGCTTTGTTTGCAGCAATGGCCTTGTCTGCGGCGACACCGTGGCGGACGTGCGCGTACCCCACAAAGGCGACGTGGCCGGGCACGTCATCGAAGGCGCTTATCAGGTGTTGGGCGGCTTCGAGCAAGTGAAGGAATCGCGCGACCTGATGCGCGGCATCACGCTGGACGATGGCGAGGCCGAAGTGTTCGCCCGCGCCGCGCTGTCCCTCAAGTACGACGACCTGGACAAGCCCGCGCCCATCACGGAATCGCAAATCCTGATGCCGCGCCGGTTCGACGACCGCCGCCCCGACCTGTGGAGCGTGTTCAACCGCACGCAGGAGAACTTGACCAAGGGCGGATTGCATGGCCGCGCCGCGAATGGCCGCAGGCAGAGCACACGCCCGGTGCAGGGCATTGACCAAAACATCCGACTGAACCGCGCCCTGTGGCTGCTGGCCGACGGCATGCGCGCCCTCAAGGCCTGAACCGTTTTCTCTCCCGCCGGAGGGGCGGTTTCCCCTCCATTCCTTGTTTCATTCGATTGGAGATACACCATGAATGCCACTACCCAAACCGAAACCCAAGCCATCCAAGCCGCCACGCTGGAAGCCGCCGACCCGACCAAGAACCTGATTCTGGTTCCGCTGTCGCGGCTGGTGCTGCGCCCCACGGGCCGCAACGTGCGCAAGACCCCGCGCATGTCCATCCCTGAACTGGCCGCGAGCATCCAGCGCGTGGGCCTGCTGCAAAACCTGATCGTGATTGCCGCCGCCGATGGCGCGCATTACGAAGTCGTGGCCGGTGGCCGTCGCCTCGCAGCCCTCAAGCTGCTGGCGAAGAAGCACCGCATCCCGAAGGAATGGGAGGTGCCTTGCCTGTTGGTGGCCGATGGCACGGCCCGCACCGCCAGCCTCACCGAGAACGTGCAGCGCGAAGCCATGCACCCGGCAGACCAGTTCGAGGCCTTCGCGGCGCTGGTGGCCGAAGGTAGGCCCATTGAGGACATTGCGGCGGATTTCAGCGTGACGCCGCTGGTGGTGCAGCGCCGCTTGAAGCTGGCGAACGTCTCGCCGCGCCTGATGGCCGACTATCGCGCCGATGCCGTCACGCTCGATCAGTTGATGGCGCTTGCCATCACCGACGACCACGCCGCACAGGAAACTGCGTTCTACGATACGCCGACGTGGCAGCGCCACCCGTCCAACTTGCGCGAACGTCTCACCGAGCGCGAAATCGACGCCTACCGGCATCCACTGGTGCGCTTTGTCGGGCTGGATGCCTACGAGTCCGCTGGCGGTGGCGTGCGCCGCGACCTGTTCGCGGAAGGCGATGCGGGCGTGTATCTGACCGATGCCGCGCTGCTGGAACGGCTGGCGCAAGACAAGCTGGCAGGCCTCGCCGCCGAGGTGAAGGCCGAAGGCTGGGCATGGGTGGATGCCACGCCCGGCGTGACCCATGCCGACCTGCACGCCTTCCAGCGTGCGCCGAGGGAGCGGCGCGAACCGAGCAAGCGCGAGGCGCAGCGCATCGAGAAGCTGCAAACCAAGATGCAGGAAGTGGGCGAAGCGCTCGACGCCGCACTGGATGCCGAGGACGAGGACAAGGCCGACGCGCTGCAAGAGGAAGGCGAAGCCATGGGCGAACAGTTGCAGGCGCTGGAAGATGGGTTGCAATACTACAGCCCGAACGTGAAGGCCGCAGCCGGTGTAGTCGTCACCGTCGACCGCAACGGCGAGGCCGTGATTCATCGCGGGCTGTTGCGCGAGGCCGAAGCAAAGGCGCTGCGCACGCTGGAACGTCTGCGGCAGGGTGTCGCGGATGGTGAGGCAGCGAACGACGACGAAGGCGACACGACAGAAGAAGACCAAGCCCCAGCCATGTCCGACCGGTTGGCGCAGCGTTTGAGCGCGCACCGCACGGCGGCGCTACAAATCGAAGTCGCCCGGCATCCGCAAGCGGCGCTGGCCGCGCTGGTGCATGGCATGGTGCAGACCGTCTTGCAGGAAAGCCGCTACGGCTTCAATCGTGATTCTCTGCCGTTGGGCGTGCGCCTCACCAAGCAAGACCGGCTGGAAAGCATGGCCCCGGACTGGCCGGAATCATCCGCCGCCGTGGCGTTGCGCGAACTGCAACGGGCATGGGCGGGCAAGCTGCCCGAGGACAGCGCCGAACTGTTCGCCGCGCTGCTGGCGATGGAGCAAGGCGAACTGGTCAAGCTGCTGGCCGTGTGCATGGCCTCCGCGGTAGACGTGGTGACGCCTCGCACCACGCAGCGTCAGCCCGGCGAAGAACTGGCGCAGGCCGTGGGCCTCGACATGGCGGCGTGGTGGATGCCGACCGCAGAGGGATATTTCAAGCACGTTCCGAAGGCCGTGATTCTGAAAGCCGTGGCCGAGTATGCGCCGGAGCACGTCTCGCGGCTGGCGAAGCTCAAGAAGGCCGACATTGCCAGCGAAGCCGAACGGCTGGCCGATGGTACGGGCTGGATGCCCGCCATCTTCAAGGCCGAAAGCCCGCAGGACGCCACGCCGGAAGATGCCCCGCAGCGGGACGCCCCGGAAGATGCCGACGCAATGGCAGTTGATCCCGCCGAGGCGCTGGCCGCTTGACCCACGCTGAAAGGCAAGCGTCCCGGCCTCGACCGGGGCGCTTCGCTTGGAAGGAGAACCGTCCATGGCCCGCACCACCAGCCGCCTGCGCATGGCGGCGATCTACGCGCCCGGTACGATACGCGCCCGCCGCTGGCACGGCGACGGCGACGTGCGCGGCTACCGCCCGCCCTCGGGCTGGTCAGCCCGCGCCGACCTTACCGACATTCACCCCATCACAGGCCGCACCTTGCCACGTGCCGTGTGGTGGCTCATCGAGACGAAGGAATAACCGCGATCAGTACCGCGCCCAGGCCGTTCGGCCCTGGGCGCGGTGGACGCAAAAGTCCGGGCGCGGCAGTGGCCGCGCCCGGTTTCAACACCCACACCAAAATGCCATGCCTGTACTGGCGGCCTTGAGGTATGATGAAAACTACAGCCGCGTCACGCTGAACCTGCTGCCGGGTTAAACGACGTTTCCACGCTTCCCCTTCGCTGACCGTGCCTATTCCCCGGTCGATGCGTAATCGGCAGACATCGACCAGTCACTGAGGAATTTGGCATGACTGTCTCAACGTTTTTCGTTTCCGAAGCTGCCTTGCGCACCCTCAAACAGAGGGCACAGCGCGGCGTGAAAGGTGTTTCTTCGTCCCACCTGAGCGAAGCGGTTGCCGCAGCTTTGGGATTCAAGACCCATGCGGCGCTGCGTGCTGCCCTTGCCGGTCGCGCGACCGCAGAGGCGCAGAAGCCAAGCAATGCCCGGCTGGTGCAACGCCTGCAGCAATTCGGCTACGCCGCACCCGACGACCTGCGGCTGCTGCCGGAGTTCGAGCACTCCTATTCGCCGTTCAAGACCTTTCCGCTGAGAACGCAGCGCAGCGCGCGCTGGCGAGTCTGGCGAAATCTGATGGTGGCTGCTGTCAACGCTGGTCTCGAACAGCGCCTGTTCGGGCTGTCGGAGGGTGACAACTGGTGGCCCGGTGGCGCCGAGGACAGCCATCACTGCGAGCGCAGCACCTATCGCTTCGTGTTCGATGGAGACCTGCCGGCGGTCGCCAGTGTGGATGCGATCAGCGGCGGTGAGCTTTCCATCCATGTTGTTCTCAAGCCCCGGAAAACTGACATCCAGCCGGAGTGGTATTGCGATTTGAGCAGTGGGGACGCTGTGGCTTCTGGTTGGGTAGAGCGGCGCTTGGGGGCTTGGCTTCAGGACGGTGGCGAGGATGTCCACTGCAAGCGTGCTTTGCAGTCGCGCATTGCGGATGTTGGGATCGAGCCTGCGGGTTACTCCGATCAGGGCAGCTTCTTCATGTAGCTGGCCTGCGGCGTAATAGCAGTCTCGGAGCCTGGGCGTATCGGCGCGATGCGCCGTCGGGCTTTCGGGCTGCGCCCCGTGCCGCCGTTGCCGTCACGGCCATTCGGCTTCAATCCCTCACGTCTTCGCGCCGGCGGCGCTGCGCGCTTCGCTTGCCTCCAGGGGATCGGCCGCAAGGCCCATCCCCGCCGCAATGGCCGGGCATGACAGATACGCCATGGCTTGCTGCGGCAGGTTGTGCAAATGCGTGCCGTCCCCAACGCTGGCGGTTCTTGCCCATCACGTCACGAAGGACGGTTCACGGACGCGCCGCCCAGCCTCGCCATGGAGTTTCCACACCACGCCTCAAGACCGGCACCGCTGAGTGAAGTGGGGACGTTATCACCTGTCGTCGGGAGTTTGACCTGGCCCGCGTCTGGAAACGCACCGCCGAAGCCTCCGTGCGGGGATGCCGAGCCGGCCATGTCTCCTTTCGGAGCGGTTCGGCCCAAGGCGTCCTTGGCTTGTTGTGAATCCTGGCGGGGGCATGGCTGCGCCTCGGGCTTCATGGCTGCAACCGTCCGGCGCAAACAATTTCCCCGCCGCTGCGCGGCTTCCTCGCGGGACAAATTCTTTTCGCCTTCCGGTTCTCCACTGCGTTGCGATCGCAAGCGGTGCAGCCCGCCCGTCCCCCGCCGGCCGGATCACAACAAGGACGCGATGGGCGCGAACCTTGTTCAACCGAAAGGAAAAATCATCATGGCTAACATCGGCATCTTCACCGCAGACAAAGACAGCTTCACCGGCACGCTTCGCACCCTGACGCTCAACGTCAAGGTCAAGCTGCTTCCCAACGACAAGGGCAGCAGCGAGAACGCCCCCGACTTCCGCCTGCAGGCAGCCAGTCACGACATCGGCGCGGCGTGGAAGAAGACCAGCGAGGCCGGGCGGGAGTACCTGTCCGTGACCCTCGACGATCCTTCGTTCCCGGCAACGGTCTATGCCCGCCTGATCGAAGGCGAGGACGGCACGCACGACCTCATCTGGTCGCGCAGCAAACCGCAGGCGGCCTGACGGCCTCCGAAGCGCCCCGCCCACTGCGGCGGGGCCTTGTGCCGCTCATCGCGGCACTTCAACCGCTACGACCTGGCCGCCGCGAGCTGGCTCTCGGTCTCGGTCATCAGCACGGCGGTACTGCATTCAAGCGCGCCGGCGATCTTGAAGATGATCGCCAGCGTAGGCATGTGCTCGCCGCGTTCGACCTTGCCGACGTGGGAACGCTCGATCCCGGCCAAATTCGCCAGCGACTCCTGCGCGATTCCCCGTTCAGCTCGCAGCGCCCGCACTGCCGCGCCGAAGGCTTGCGCCAACTCGGCATCGAAAGTGGTAACGCCGGCCGGTCGGCCGGGTTGAATTGGACGCTTCTGCATGGACAGAAGCGTCCAATTTCGAGACAATTAAAACCACGTTATCTTTAACTCATTTGCCGGATTTCGCGTGCTTCCGTGCTTTTACGGAAAACCGCATTTGTGGATTCCGACAGAAGCGGGAAGCCGTATCCGTGCCTTCACTGACCTGTTCAATTCCGCTTTTCCGCTTCCGTGCATGTACGGATTCGATGGCATGCGCTTTCGCGCTTTCACACAAAAGCACTCTTCCGGTTCGGTGGTTTCACGCTTTCGCGGAAAGACGGATTCGTGCATCCTCGGTTCCGTGGGGTTCCTGACCATGACCCAGCCTCTCACCACCGTCGACGAGCGCGCGCAACTACTCGCCAACGGCGTAGCACGCGCCGCTGGTCAGAGCATCGACCCGATGCCCGTTGTGCGCCTATTCACGCCCGACGCGCACGCGACCTGGCTGCTGGCTGCGCTCGACCCAGCCGATGGCGATTCGGCCTGGGGCCTCATCGACCTCGGCATTGGCATGCCGGAATTGGGGACGGTCAAGCTTTCCGATCTGGCAACAATCGTCGGGCCGCGCCAGCGGCCCATCCAGCGCGACCAGTATTTCCGCGCATCGCGGCCATTATCGGAGTATGTCCGGCTGGCACAGATCGATGGCTCGATTCCCGACTGATCGAGCCCCATGACCCTGCCAAGGCGGGCCATCCAGACACAGGCCGTTGCGGTGCATTGTGTCTATTTCGGTCTGGCTTATGACGGTGGCAATCTGAATCGCCACTCTTGCGCCACGGCGGTGCGGCCCTGATCGAAAGGGGCATGATGCATTGCACGGTTTGCGGCAGGGTGCCCACTGCTGCGCCCTTTTTCGGGGGCAGCCGTCGCATTCGGACGATCCCTGCAAGACTTCGGAGTCCATCTGTCTTGACACCGCTCGTTACAGCTTGAGTTTATTCCTTTGGTGGTAGAGCGTGGAGGTTTTGATGGCGTAGCTCCAGCGTGCCGACGTGGCGATGATCCCTGTCAACAGGAGGTTGCCTCATGGCCGATCGAAGCGCCGCCCCTTGGTATCCCACCGCCGCGTATCTCTACGTGCTGCATCTGGATGACTTGGCATTGGCCTGGGAGTATTTGCGCCGGCATCCCGATTACCGCCGCGACTGGCTGCGCCGTCACCGCGCGCCGGAAACCGCTCAAGATTGGGGGCTGCGCATGCTGGAAGACCCGGCCTTGGATGCGCGTGACGCGCATCCGGCCTGGCTTCCAGGCCATCCCTGCACGGCGCAGCTTCACCCGGACATCGACCCGCCACCGGATGCCATCGCGTTCGAGTTGTGGCGCGTTCCCGGTCACAAGCACCTGGTCCATGACGGCCGCCGCCTGATGCTCGCCACGCGCTGGCCGGGCTGCTGCCTGCGCCTGACGTTGGCGCAGGGCTTGGAGGATGGCATGGCCTACGTCTATGCCATCCGCGTGTGCGACATGCCTTGCGCACGCCATTGCACGCTCCGGGCCGAACTGGACAAGCTGGCCGTGGTCACCGATGGCACGCCTGCGGCAGTGGCCCGGCCACGGCCCGCGCCGACAGCGCTGCAGGAGTTGCACACCCTGCAGGCGCTCGACGCCACCTTGGCAGGGGCGTCCTTGCGTGAAGTCGCCGAGGGGCTGTTCGGCACCGATGCCGTCGTTCATGGCTGGTATGCCGATGGTGGCCTGCGGTCCCGCGTGCGCCGCTTGGTGCGACGCGGCTTGACGCTGATGCGCGGCGGCTATCGCCGTCTGGCCCGAGTTCCATGACTTGAGCAGGGTCGTTTTGCCTTCCCTGCAAAACGACCCTCAACGGGACGCATCGCTTTCCTGAGACTGCCTCCATCTGGCCGCACGGTGCGGCCGGGCTGTCCTGACCGATGGAGGCTTATCCGATGCGACCCGCTCCCTTGCGGCCTGCTGCCGCGCCCGCCACTCCGCTGCAGCCTGCTGCTGCACAACCCCAACGCTACCTGACGAACGACGAGGCCGCCGAATACCTGCGATTGTCGCCACGCACGCTGGAAAAGCAGCGCGTGATCGGCGGCGGTCCGCGTTTCCGCAAGTTCGGCCGTCGCGTCATGTACGCGGTGGCCGACCTCGACGTTTGGGCCGACCAGCGCAGCTTCGAGGCCACGTCCGATCCCGAATACGCCGAGCACCACTCGGCCGACAGCCGTGCGCGCTGATCGGCGCTTCGCCGGTGGCCATCGCCATGTCCAACCCGTCGCTGCCGTCCCGATCATCGGGGCAGCGATTGATGCAGGAGCGGGAACAGCTCGATCTGTTCCGCGCGCTGCCGGGCGACATGGCGCCGCGCGACAGCCAGGATTTGATGGCCTTTCCGTTCTTTTCGCTGGCGAAGTCGAAACGCGTCCAGCCGATCGACTTCCGCGCCGGTGGCGTGACGATCCGTGTGGAGGGAACGCAGGAGCATGGCATCGCCACGATCTGGGATGCCGACATTCTGATCTGGGCAGCCAGCCAGATCGTGGAAGCGCGCGACGCGGGCATTTGCCCGTCGCGCCTCATGCGCGCCACACCCTACGAGATCCTGCGCTTCATTGGGCGCGGTACGTCGCTGCGCGACTACCAGCGCCTCAAGGCCGCCTTGGATCGGCTGCAATCGACCACGGTGGCCACCTCCATCCGCGAGACGACCGGACGGCGCCTGCATCGCTTCTCCTGGATCAACGAATGGAAGGAACTGGCCGACGCCCGCGGCACGCCGCTGGGCATCGAACTGATCCTGCCGGACTGGTTCTTTGTCGGCGTCATGGACGCAGCGCTGGTGCTGACCATCGACCCGGCGTATTTCAAGCTCACGGGCGGCATCGAGCGCTGGCTGTACCGCCTGGTGCGCAAGCACGGCGGCAAGCAGCCGGGCGGTTGGCAGTTCGACTTCAAGCACCTGCACCGCAAATCGGGCAGCACGGCGAAGCCCTACGACTTCGCCTGCGACCTGCGTGCGCTAGTGGCACGGCAGTCGATGCCGGGCTACGTCCTGGGCATCGAGCGAATGCCGGACGACGGGGCCGAACTGCTGACCTTCCGGCCCGTGCTGCGGACGGCACGGGGATAACTCGTGGAAAAACTGTGAATGGCCTCGTGCTATCAGGCGTGCAGGGTATCGTGCTATCGGGCGTGTCCCTATCGTGCTATCAGGCGTGCGAAACCGCCGAAAACCCAATAACGGCGCGGGTTTCCGGCCCCTCTAACTTCCCTAACTTAAATTCTTTAACTAATAAAAACAGTGCGCCGTTTCGGTGGAAAACCGCCAAACAGCACGACGCGCAGCGTTTCGCACGGCAAAGAAAAGCCGGCTTTCTAGGAAGGAGGGCCGCGCCATGATCGTCGCTTTGCTGAACCAGAAAGGCGGCGTGGGCAAGACCACGCTTGCCACACACATCGCAGGCGAGCTGGCCATGCGCGGCCAGCAAGTCGTTCTGTTGGATGCCGACCCGCAAGGCTCGGCGCTGGACTGGACGCAACGGCGCGCCCAACAGGGCTTGCCGCGTTTGTTCAGCGCCGTGGGTCTCGCACGCGAGACGTTGCACCAGGAAGCCCCCGAGCTGGCGCGCCGGGCCGATCACGTCGTCATCGACGGCCCGCCGCGCATCGCCGCCCTGGCGCGCTCTGCGCTGCTGGCAGCCGAGCGCGTGTTGATCCCGGTACAGCCCAGTCCCTACGATTTGTGGGCGTCTGACGAGATGGTGGCGCTGATCCGCGAGGCACAGGTATTCCGGCCAGCGCTGCGCGCAGCGTTTGCCATCAATCGGCGCGTCAGCACGACCATCATTGGCCGCGAAGCGCGGCAGGCATTGGCCGACCAGCCGTTGCCCGCGCTGCGTTCGGAAGTACACCAACGCATCGTCTTCGCCGACAGCGTGGCCGCTGGTCGGCTTGCCCGCGAAACGGCACCTGACAGCGCCGCCGCGCGCGAGGTCACTGCGCTGGTCGATGAACTGCTGCGGTGGCCGACATGACCACAGAACGATCTACGCGCGGCAAGCGTGTCGGCATCGGAGTACGGCCACCAGCGGACCCGCACGCCGAGGCGTGGGTTCGCCAGGGCGAAGCCAACAACCTCCAGAAGGGCGACCTCTACACCGCGCGCCTGACCCTCGACATCACGCCCGCGATGCGCGCGTGCATCAAGGTCTCGGCCTTCACGCAGGGCGTGACGGTGGCCGAACTGTTGCGCGCGTTGCTGGAACGCGAGTTCCCGGAGAACACACCATGAACGCTCACGCTTTGGCGGCCATGACTGCCACGTCATCCACAATTTCGCCGCCTCTTGCGGTGCTCGCCGAGCGGGCCGGCGCCGCGCCGCTGACCCGCGTATCGCTTGCCTACGTTGAGCGGCGCATCGACCTCTACCTGCGCTTTGGCGAACCGGCGCGCACCATCCGGCTCGACCGCTGGCGGCGCGTTGCGATGTTCCCGCCCGGCGCGGTGTTTTGTCGCATTCGCTGGCACGCCAACGACTACGGCACGATCCGCTGGCAGCTCATGGTTATGCAGGCCTGCACGCCGCTGGACGCGGCACAGCGCATCCCCGGCGTGCTGCCCGGTGCGCGGCTGCTGCTGCACGCAGAAGGCGAGTCGGCGGTGCGCGCCGTGCTGGCACGAATCGACGCCATCGAGGCGCTGGGCATCGCCGCCATCGACGTGTCGCCCGCCTACTGGCGCACGCTGGGCAACCGGCTCGCTGCGCGCCTGGCGCTGCCCGAATACACCGCCGAGCGGGACGCTGCCTGGCTGGCCGGGAGGGTGCAGCCATGACGGGTTCCAGGTCCGCCAACGCCACGGGAACGGCGCCACGTCCTCGCTCGCGCCTGCGCGCTCGCATCGCATTGGCTGGCCTGTCCGCCTGCGGCCTCGCTGCGCTGGCCTGGACGCCCTTCCTTCCTGAGCACATGCGGCCGCTGCCGCGCTTGATCTACAACCCATCCGACAGCGTGGCGGTCGGCTGGTATCGCATCGATCCGCTCGACCATCGCACCGACTCGCTGCCCCGTCCGTTGTCCGTGGGCAGCATCGTGCTGGCCCAGCTTCCGGCCGAGGCCGCCGCACAGGCCGCACAACGCGGCTACCTGCCGGCGCGCGTCCCGTTGCTCAAACGTGTGGGCGCGGTGGCGCCGCAGCAAGTCTGCATCGTCAGTCGCAGCGTGCGCATCGACGGTGTGCCGGTGGCTGCCGTCTTGCCTGCCGATCGGATGGGCCGGCCGCTGCCATCCTGGCAGCAGTGCAGGCCGCTTCACCCCGGCGAGTTGTTCCTGCTTAGCACGACAAACCCGGCGTCGTTCGACAGCCGCTACTTCGGCCCGGTCAGCGCATCCACCGTGATCGGTGTAGCGCATCCGGTCTGGCTGGAGGCACGTCCATGATGGCCGCCGATTCGCTACACATTTCCGTGCACTTCATCGTGCCATCCGGCATGTCGTTCCGCTGGTCGTCGCCGTGTCATTACGCGTGCAGTGCATGTGCATTTGCGCAACACTTCGCGCAACCTCCGGCACCGTCCTCCTACGTGCAGGCGTCTTGCCTCGAACGTGCCTGGCCTATGGCCGTGGTTGCGTTCGCCGGCGGGCTGACTGCGGACAGCGCAGCACCGCCGAACCGCCGACGCCCAGAGCGAAAGCGAGGGGCAAAGGCGGAAGGCAAGATAAAAGGTCGCGACACTCAGCCGCTTGAAAACCCTGTCTGCACATGGGGGTGGCGCGGCACGCGCCAGGGAGCGGCAGCGTGCCGCGAGAGTGCGCAATGCCGCATCAGCATTGGTGAAGGCGCGTGCTTTGCCCGCCCGGCTGCGCTGGTCTTGGATGGAAGCACAGCATGAGCAACCAAGACGAAGACCGTTTCCGGGTACGGCCTGGCGCACCGAAACAGCGCGACGACGCCTTCATCAACAAGGTGCTGCGCCAGACCAATAAGGCCGGCGCCAAGCTCGGCAAGACTGTCGGCAAAGTTGGCCATCGACCCGGTTCCCGGCTGGGGCGTGGCCACGTCGCGGCCCGCTTCGCCGGGGCCTCGCTCACTCCCAACGCACGCCGCGTGACGATCAAAGCGCGACTGGTCAATCTGGCCAAGGGCGGGCCGCGTTCAAGCGTCGCGCACCTGCGCTACATCGAGCGCGAAGGGGTGGATCGTCAGGCCGGGCCGGGCCAAGCCTACGGCCCGACGACCGACGCGGCGGATACCACTGCCTTCGAGGAGCCTGGGCGCGAGGATCGGCACCAGTTCCGCTTCATCGTCTCCCCGGAGGACGCCGAACAGCTCGACGACCTACGCACCTATACCCGGCACCTGATGGCGCGAATGGAGGCCGATCTGGGCACGCGGCTGGACTGGGTGGCAGTGGATCACTGGAACACCGACAACCCGCACACGCACGTCGTCCTGCGCGGCAAAGACGACACCGGCAAAGACCTCATCATCTCCCGAGACTACATCGCCGAAGGGATGCGCCGCCGGGCCGCCGAACTGACGACCGAGTGGCTGGGGCCGCGCACCGAGTTGGAGATCCAGCGCGCCATGCAGCGCGAAGTCGATCAGGAGCGGTGGACGGGGCTGGATCGCACCTTGCAGCGCGTGGCCAAGGACGGTCTGGTGCTGCCGGAGACGCTGGCCGAGCCCCGGTTGCAGCGCCAGCGGCAGATGCTGATCGGCCGCCTGCAGCGCTTGCAACACATGGGACTGGCGACCGAGCAACAACCCGGCATGTGGGCCATTCATGCCGAGGCTGAGCCGACCCTGCGGGCGATGGGCGAGCGCGGCGACATCATTCGTACCATGCAGCGCGCCATGAGCGGTCGGCAACGCGAGCTGGCCGTGTTCCAGCCCGGGGAGGAAGGTCGTGCCATCGTTGGCCGCGTCGCCGCCAAAGGGCTGGCAGACGAGCTGTACGACAAGGGCTATCTGGTCATCGACGGGACCGACGGCAAGGCGCACTACGTCGCTCTGCCACCGCGGTCGGAACTGGAGCAATACCCGACCGGCGCCGTGGTGGAGGTGAAAGGTTCGACCGACGTGCGCTCGTCCGACCGGAACATCGCTGCACTGTCGGTGGACGGCATCTATCGCACCGATTATCACCTTGCGCTCGCGCAGAGCCAGGCCACGCCTGACCGTGACCCGCGCGAGGTAGTGTCGGCGCATGTGCGCCGGCTGGAAGCTCTGCGCCGCAGTGGCATCGTAGAGCGCATGGCCGAAGGCGTCTGGCGCGTACCTGATGACCTGGCCGAACGAGGCCGCCAATATGATGCCCAGCGCCTGGGCGGAGGTGTGGCGGTGGAACTGAAATCGCACCTGCCCATCGAGCGGCAGACCCGCGTGATCGGTGCGACTTGGCTGGATCAGCAGTTGATCGGCGGCGGCAAGGGTCTGGGCGACCTGGGATTTGGTGGCGAGGTCAAGGATGCCCTGCAACAGCGCGCCGACTTCCTGACCGAACAGGGGCTGGCCGAGCGTCGTGGCCAGCGCGTGGTCCTGGCGCGCAACCTTCTGGCGACACTACGCGGTCGGGAGGTGGACGCTGCGGGCGGGCGCATCGCGGCCGAAACCGGCCTGGCGCACCGTGCCGTGACCGATGGCGAGCCCGTCACCGGCGTCTACCGACGCAGCGTTCAACTCGCCAGCGGCCGCTTCGCGATGCTCGATGACGGCATAGGGTTCAGCTTGGTGCCGTGGAAGCCGGTGATTGAGCAGCGGCTGGGGAAAACGATGACGGCTGTCATTCGAGGGAATAACGCGTCATGGGTGCTCGAACGGCAACGCGGGATATCAATGGGGTAAGTTGTTCGTTCGTCGTCAAGCCCAATGAACGTGCGAGCAAGGTCATCCTTCAAACAAGTTTTCAACTGGCGTTGCGCCAGCCTCCACCACCCAATGCCTGGTGCAAGGCGGCACTATCGACGAGGCGTTGTGCCTGAGCCGCAATCAGGTTGATTCGATTCTGTTGCGCCTGCTGTTGTGCAGTGAGCAACTGGATGTAACTGGCGGCGCCCAGTGCATATTGCCTTTGCATGGACTCCAGAGAGCCCTGCGCCGCGATATCGGCGGCTGCCAGCGCAGCCAGTGTCTGCGCATCGTTGTCCAGTGCCTGCAATACGTCGGCCACATTGCGCAGGGCTTCGAGCACGACGCTTTGGTAATTGGCCGCCGCCGCATCGAATGCGGCCAATGACGCGCGCTTTTCGGCGGGCAGTCCGGGATTGAAAAGCGGCTGGGTCAACTGCCCGATGAGACTCCATACCGCAGAGCCGCCGCCGAACAATGCGCCCGTGCTCAATGCTTGCGAACCGAGGCTGGCACTGATGTTGAGTTGCGGGTACAACTTGGCGACCGCGACGCCGTATTCTGCGTTGGCGGCATGCAATAGAGCTTCTGCGGCCTGAATGTCGGGGCGGCGGCGCACCAATTCGGACGGTAGAACCAGCGGTAGGTCAGACGGAAGAGTGAACTCCTCCAGGGTGAAGGTAGGTAAGCCCCCCGCTCCTGGTGCCCGACCGGCGAGCACGGCCAGCAGATGTTCGTTCTGCTGGAGTTGTTTGCGCAGCAAGGGAAGTCCAGCGCGGGTCTGCTCCACCTGGGTTTGCAAGGCCAGCACATCGTCCGGCGCAGCCTGGCCGAGGCGAACCCGCTCTCGGGTGAGGTGCAATTGTTCGTCCTGGGCGCGAAGGATGGCCTCCGTGGACTGGATTTGCCCGGCGAGCCTGGCTTGGGTGATGGCAGTGGTAACAACGTTCGCAGCCAAGGTCAGCCGTGCACCTTCCAATTCGTAGCGCCGATACTCGGCGCGGGCGGCCAGTGCTTCCAGTGCGCGCCGGTTGCCACCGGCCAAGTCAAGTTGGTAGTGCACGCCGATACTGGCGTTGTACAGACTGAATTCCCGCGCATCGCCGGTTTGCCCCAACGTGCTGGGATTTAGACGTTGGCGCTGGGCGCCGATGCCGGCATCCACCTGGGGATAAAGCGTCAATCCCGCCTGCGCCGCATAGATTTCCTGCGCCTGCCGCAAGGTGGCCTTGGCGGAAGCCAGTGTTGGGCTGGCCTGAAAAGCCTGCTCGATCAGTGCATCGAGCTTGGATGAACCCAGACCATGCCACCACTGCGCACTCACGTTCGCACCAGTGCTGAAGTGCTGCGCGTCTCCCAAGGTCGTGGGTGCGGAAGCCGTTTGCGCCGGGAAAGGCACCGCTGTGTAGCCGGGTACATCTGGGACCGCCGGCCGTTTGAAATCTGGTCCGACGGCACAGCCGGCCAGCAATCCGGCAAGGATCAATGCCGCGAGTACGCGAACGGGGTTGTAGTCGGTCTTCGTGCGATGAACGCCGAGACTGCGCGTCGCTTCAGCGTTGCACATAGAAATGCTCCACAAACGGTTTACGGAAGCTCTGATGACAGGCCAGACAGCTGCTTTGCAGCGTCGCGAAGGACGAGATCACGGCTTGCCCATCGCTGCGCACGGCAGCCTGCTCCAGTGCCCGCGCCGCCTGGTGCGTTTTTTCGTCGTGGCTTTTGAACTTGCCGGCATCGGAGCCGACAAAACTCAGGATACGCATCTTCTCAGCCAGCGGAGGCTGAGGGTGATCGGCAATCAAGGGCGCCACTCTTGCCACCGTTTCCCAATCCTCTCGGGAAATGCCATCGGTAATGACCTGCATGTTCTTGCCTAAGTCTTGCATGATCTTGCGTAGCGCCAGCGGCTTGGCCTTGCCAACGTCATCAGCCCAAGCCTGCGAGCAGGTGCTCGCCAGAAGCGTGCCGATGACTGTGGCTGTGAAATAAGCTTTGAAGCGATGTCGGTGCTGCATGGAAATCTCCTTGAAATAGTTGGTCAGTGTCTCTTGAGGGCGTATTCGGTTCGGCTAGCGATTCCTGCGCCCTACTAGAACTCGATGCTCAGGGCGACGGAGCCGTAAGCCTGATTCGTGCTCTGCTCCTCGAACTCCCGCGAGCGGTAAACACGCATCACGGCCAATTTGACGCCATGCCCTGCCAGAATGCCTTGAGCGCTGACCCCCACCGCCGCTTGGGCAACACATGGCCGACGCGAGACGCTGTGGCTGGACCGAAAGAGGTTTCCGTCGAGGGAAAAATCGTAGGCGACAGCCTTCGCTTCCAATATCCCGAAGAGGTGAACGCCAGGGCGCGGCCGACTGGCCGCTGAGGCGGAATCGCTGGATTTGCCGTGGATGGAGGCCGCCGATGGCGGGCGGTTCTCGGCGCCCGGCCTGAGTGGATAGCTTCCGAAATCATTCGGCAGATTCCATCCGATGCGACCCTCGATGCCCAACGTGGCCGACGTCTCGATGTTGCCGAGCCTGAGCCCCAACGAACGTATTGAATCAGCGGAGAAGCCTGGGATGATTGCCCCGGCCCCTCGAAACTCCCTGAACTTGCGGTCCAGGGCCAATTGAAAGGCCGGCTCGTTCTTCAATTGGTGCTGCCAGCCTTGAAACCTGTCGATACCCCGCGCATCGTGCACCAGGTTTTGGGTTTGCTCCGCCAGTGACCAGGGGCCGATCACGCCGAGAGTGATCTCTCGCGTGTCAAGAATTTCACGATTCGACTCGGGTTCGTGTTTTCGCCGGTTCCACGCCAATCCCATGTAGAGCAATCCCGCGTAGGGCCGATCGTCGGGGATCAAGTCTGTTCTGGTGTAATCCCCCGGCGTGTACATGGACTGGCCGAATTTGACCACTACGTTCTGCGTAGCTGCGGAATTATTCGCATCGGACCAGAATCCGGGGTTCATGAATTGGATGAGTTGCGCGTGCAGCCGGATTGGCGCCGGGAAGCACTCGGGCCGCAGCCTGCCCGGGATGTCGTGCGAAATCAGGGTGAACGCCACGCCATTCGTGTAGTTTTGGTCGGTGCCGGTAAATAGGTCGTTTTCCAGTCTTGCCGTGCCGCCGCGGAATCTGAGTGTTTCTTCCGCTGCGCAATCACCGGCGTCAGCAACGCCTTCATTGACAGCTTGCGCCAGGGCCGGCGAGGGGAAGAGAACACTCATCGCCAGCGCCAGTGCGGTTCGTCCCAGGCTATGCCGGGCAAACGAGTTCGCGGAGGGCGGACGGGGCGCGCACATGCTCACCCCTGCGCCCACTCGGGGGCTGGCGGTTTTCCGCCATAGAAGGCTTCCAGGATGGCCACGATTTCTTCTGCGGCATCCACGCACGTGAACAGCCGCACGTCCTGCGCGCTGATGAAGCCCTCCTCCACGAGATAGTCGAAGTCGACTGCGCGCCGCCAGAATTCTCTGCCAACCAGCACGATGGGAATGCGCGCCATCTTGCCGGTCTGCACCAGAGTTAACACCTCGAACAGCTCGTCGAGCGTGCCGTATCCGCCCGGGAAGGCGACCAGCGCCTGCGCACGCAGCAGGAAGTGCATTTTGCGCAGAGCGAAATAGCGGAACCGGAATGCAAGCTCGGGACTGATGAAGGGATTGGGCTCCTGTTCGTGCGGCAGGGTGACGTTGAGTCCGATGGAGCGCGCGCCGGCCTCAAATGCGCCGCGGTTGGCCGCTTCCATGATGCCGGGTCCGCCGCCGGTGACGACGACGAAGTCGCGACGGCCCTCCTGTTGGAAACGAGACGAGACGAGGTGCGTAAAGCGCCGCGCCTCCTCGTAGTAACGCGCATGGGCCAACTGGCGCTTGGCCGTGGCAAGATCGCGTGCCTGCAGCGGGTCGGGCTGTCCGGCTGCAATGCGCGCCTCGATATCGGCAAGCCCTGCTTGCGCCTCCTCGTGGGAAACGACGCGCGCGCTGCCGAAGACGACGACGGTTGAACCGATCCCTTGCTCGCGCAGCTCATGCTCTGGCTTGAGGAGTTCCAGTTGCAGACGCAGCGGACGCAAGTCGCTCTGGGCGAGAAATTCGACGTCCTCGTGAGCCAGCCGATACGCCGGCCCGTTCATGATCGCCTCGCGCAGCGCCTTGTGTTGGTCAGAATCGGTCATGTCCGCCACCTCCGGCCCGGCCGACCCATCGCACGCGCGTGCCGGGCTCCGGCACTGCTACGTCCCAGCCACGTTCGGCGCGCAGCCGCTCGGCAAAAGCGAGCGCGGCGCTGGCCTCGCCATGCACCACGAAAGTTCGGGCTGGCGGCTTGCGGAAGTTGGCCGACCAGCCCAGCAATGCGGGCTGGTCGGCATGCGCCGACAGCCCGCCCACGGTGTGGATCGCCGCGCGCACGGGGATCTCCTCACCGAAGATAGTCACCCGTTTTGCGCCATCAACCAGACGCCGGCCGAGGGTGCCTTGCGCCTGGAATCCCGTGATCAGGACGCCGCATTCACGCCGGGGGAGGTTGTGGAGGAGGTGGTGCTTGATGCGCCCGGCGTCGCACATGCCGCTTGCGGAAATGATGAGGGCGCCCGAGCGAATCTGGTTCAGGGCCTTGGACTCATCGGCGCTCGCGGTGAAATGGAGATAGGGCACGTCCTTGCCCAGGGCGTGCCAGCCTGCGAGGTGTTTCGCCGCATCATCGAACAGTTCCAGATGTTGTCGGGTGATGCGCGTGGCTTCGGTGGCCATGGGCGAATCGACGAACACCTTGAGATTGCGCAACCGGCCTTCGCGGGTGAGGCGGTGCAGGTGATACAAGACTTCCTGGGTGCGACCGACCGCGAACGCGGGCACGATCACGTTGCCTCCCTGTTCGTGCAAGGTGCGGTCGACGATCTCGATCAGTTCGCCCTCGCTCGACGCCATGTCCTTGTGCACGCGGTCGCCGTAGGTGGACTCCATGACCAGGATGTCCGCGTCCTCGATGGGCGTCGGATCGCGCAGGATCGGGCGCCCCGGCTGGCCAAGATCGCCGCTGAAAACGAGCTTCGCGGTCTGGCCGTGTTCGCTGATCCAGACCTCGATGATGGCCGAACCGAGGATGTGGCCTGCGTCGCGGAAGCGGCAACGCGCTCCGGTATGAGGCATGAATTCCTGGTCATAGGCGGTCGACCGCACTTGACGCAGGCAGTCCTGCGCATCCTCCAGCGTGTACAGAGGGGGCAACTCCGCGCTCCTACCAGGTGCTGACCTGGTGTAACGCTTGGCCCGCTCAGCATCGCCCTCCTGGATATGTGCGCTGTCGGGCAGCATCACCTGGAGCAGATCGGCGGTCGCGGCGGTGGTATAGATCGGCCCTTGGAAGCCCGCACGGGTGAGCTTGGGCAGCAGGCCGCTGTGGTCGATGTGCGCATGAGTCAGCAATACGAAATCGATTGATTTCGGGTCGAATGCGAACGGCTTCCGGTTGCGCGCCGGTGCCTCGCGCCCGCCCTGCACCATGCCGCAGTCCACCAGGAAGCGCGTGTCCGCTGTCTCCACCAGGTAGCATGAGCCGGTTACTTCGCGCGCCGCGCCGAGAAAGGTGATGTTCATTTCGTGTTCCCGCCCGCGCATGCGATCCGGTCCGGGCTGTCCGTCGCCAGCCTGTCGAGCAGGTCATGCATGACACGATTGATGGCGTCGAACCGGCTTGCGTCCGCAAGCATTTCCTGCGACGTCTGGATGTAGCGACCTTGGACGAGTTCGTTGGCGCCGTGAACGAGTAGCTGTCGTGCGCTGTCCAGGGTTGTTTCCAGGTGAAACTGCAAGCCGACCACCCGTCCGTCATAGACGAAGGCCTGGTTCGTGCAGCCAGCGCTGCGAGCGGCATGCACCGCGCCGGTCGGAATGTCGTAGGTGTCGCCATGCCAATGGAACACATCGATTTGCCGTGGGAAGGCTTCAAACAGACCGTCGCCAGAGGCGGCCTCTGTCTTTTCGACCGGAAACCAGCCGATCTCCTTGTCGGCGTTGGCGTAGCCCCTTGCGCCAAGCACATCGGCAACCAACTGCGCCCCAAGGCAGATGCCGAGCACGCGCCGGCCGGCGGCGATGGCCCGCTCGATGAAGCGCTTCTCGTTTACCAGCCAGGGGTAGTCGGCCTCTTCGTAAATGTTCATGGGGCCGCCCAATACCACTAGCAGATCCACCGTATGGATGCCTGGCAGGGGATCGCCACGGTAGAGGCGCGTTGCGCCGAGCGCGTGCCCACCGCGCCGAATCCACTCCTCGATGCTTCCGAGTCCTTCGAACGGCACGTGCTGCAGATAATGTATGTTCATCGCGTTCCTCCTTGACCAGCGCTGACGTTCCGACGCGCCTGTTTCTCACCTAGGTCAGGTTTGAGCCGGTCATATACGAGGCGGTATGAAACCGGCTGCCCTTCCGAAACCTGTGCCACGGAGGAGATGACGAGTTGTCCATTCCTGCCATCGATCTGGTAGCTCTGGACGAATTTCATTCCGAGTGCCGTCGTCTCGACCACCAACACGGCGCCTTCCCAGCCCGCGACCGCTACCCGCTGCTGCAGCCCGCTGTTGGCGGAAACGCTGGCGCCGCGAAAGTCGGTGAAGAGACGCTGACGTCGATCGCTCTCGTCGGCGATCAGCAGCATTGGATCCTGATGGATGACATGAAGCTCTTGCGCAAGGGCCAGCAGTGCGGACAGCTCCCGGGAGGACAGGCCGTCGCTTCCACCCATGCCACCCCCACGGCCCTGGCGTCCGCCGTCCATCCCGCCGCCCCGGCCCATTCCTCCGGGGCCGCCGCCCATCCTGCCCATCCTGCGCCCTCCGTCCCTGGCCTGTCTCGACGCCTGCGCGGCTTCCTTGGCCTTTTCCCGCGGGTCGTCGCTGGCCTTGGTGTTGAGAAGCCAGTCGCCGGAGAAATCCGGCTTGGGCGGCGATGCAGGAGTACTCCGATCTCTAAGACGCTGATACAGCGCCCAGTGAGCCGCACCAGGCGTCCCGCATTGCGATTCCGCATCAAGGATCGCCTGAGCCGCGAATACGTCCCCATCCTCCTGTGCATCCCCCGTGGCGAGGCTCGTGACTCCACCGCCGACATGGCCTTGCGCCGGAAAAGACGGCGCGGCCATGGCGCTGGCCGCCAATGCCAAACCGAGCCACAGCACGGTGGCGAGACACTTCTTCAGGTTCATTTCATATCTCTCGCCGTTAAGGCGGGCTTTCCGCGCGACAGACCGCGCCAGGAAATGGCTGAGATTGCCACCCACACCAGCGTTCGGAAGCTCATCGCGATGACTGTGCGCATTTCATAGACCCCGCCGGCATAGACGTGTGCGCCGAATGCCGCAAAGGCAAACGCAGTCGCTGCGGCGATGACGACGGCCAGCCACACCGCCCATCGATGCCGCAGCCACAGTCCAGCGCCAGCGATGACGTAGACAAAGCCGGCCAGAAAGTTGAACCAGAGCACGAACGGCACATAGTTCCCGGCAGAGGCTCGCGCCGCTTCGCCACCAAACAGGATCGCGCCGCCTTCCTTGATGGTCAGCAGGCCGAAGCCGACAGCAACCAAGGATATTGCCCAGATACGGAATCCGTTTTTTTGCATAGATATCCTCACGGTTTTCCATCCCCTAGAAACTTCCCGGCGGCCTTCATTTCGAAGGAACAGCCAGTGCGGTCCGGTAAAGGGCGAAAAGCTCGGCAGCCTTCCGCAGGAACGATTCCCGCTGCTGTGGGATGGCATGGGTTTCGACCACCAGTTTCCGGATGACGCCGACTAGGGAGATTGCCGCCGCATCCGGTTTGATGTCGGCTCTGACCTGGCCCTGCTGTTTGGCGCGAGTGATGATTTGCGCCAGGCGGGTGGCGTAGTAAGCGATGAGCATCCGTACGCGCCGCTGAAGACCGGGATCACAATCCTGTGCCAACCAAGACAACAGGCGCCTGGGGACGTCGGGGTGCCTGGCGATGAACGCGATCTGCTGTTGGAACACGCCCTCCAGTTCCCGCAGCGGGTCGTTTTTCCACCCGCGCTTGACTGAGCGCAAGAGCCGGCCTCTCACTCTGGCAATAAACCTTTTTCGGCCACCGTGGCTGTCCGTCTGCGGAGGCGACCATCCATCCTCGGCCGCGGCGGCGGCTCCAAGTAGACTTTCCATATCCGCGAACAGGTAGTAGCGCGTGTTTTCCCACCATCGTTTGAGGTGCTGCTGCTCGAACCGATTCATCCTGTCGCTCGTCATGGTGCCCGCTCCTTTACTTTAAAAGTCAATCAAACCCTCGCCCTTCACCGGCCTCTTCATGGGTCACGCCATCGCGGATGTGGTAGATGCGCTTGAAAGTGGGAATGATCTTTTCGTCATGGGTGACCACGATGATGGCGGTCTCGAACTTCCGGGCCATGTCATTGAGGATGCGGATCACAGCCATGGCGCGCTCGCTGTCGAGAGGCGCGGTGGGTTCATCCGCCAGGATCACCGGCGGACGGTTGACCAATCCGCGCGCGATGGCGACCCGTTGCTGCTCGCCACCGGAGAGTTGCGAGGGCATGGCGCGAGCCCTGTGTTGCACATCAAGCGCCGTGAGCAATCCCAGCGCCTTCCTGCGCGACTCTCCATTCGCGACACCTGCGAGCATCGGCAGCAGCGCCACGTTGTCGGTGACATCGAGAAACGGAATCAGGTACGGCGCTTGGAATACGAAGCCAATCTTGTCGCGCCGCAAGGCGCGCAGATCGCGGACTTTCCAGCCATCGTCGAAGATCACTTCATCGCCCAGCATCATGCGACCGGCGGTCGGATCAATCACAGCACCCAGACATTTGAGCAGAGTGCTCTTACCCGAGCCGGACGGACCGATCAGGCCTACCACCTCACCCGGCGCCACCTGCATGTCCACGCCCTTCAGGGCATCGACAGCGGTGTCGCCCTCGCCATAACGTTTTTTCAAACCTTCGATGCGAATGCCTTTGCCACTCATCTCAACCTCCAATGGCTTCGGCCGGATCGACCTTGAGTGCCATGCGGATGGCAACGATGCTTGCCAGCACGCAAATCACGAGCACTGCGAAAAAGCCGGCGATGGAGTCGAACGGCATCAGCAGTACATACTTGGGAAAGAGGGGCGCTGAGAAAGTGGCCGTGATCTTGCCGACCACGAAGCCGATCACGCCCAAGGCGAGCGCCTGCTGCATGATCATCGCGGCGATGGTGCGGTTGCGTGTGCCGATGAGCTTCAAGACCGCGATCTCGCGGATCTTGTCCATCGTCAGTGTGTAGATGATGAAGGCAACGATGGCCGCGCTGACGATGGCCAGAATCACCAGGAACATGCCGATCTGCTTGGCCGAGGTGGCGATCAGCTTCCCGACGAGGATGCCTTCCATTTGTGCCCGGGTATAGACCGTCAAACGCTTCCAGCGTCGGATGGATTCGGCCACTTCTTCGGGCGCATGACCTGGCTTCAACGTAACCAGCACGGCATTGACAAACGGATTGGTGCTTTGTGATGCGATCACCGCATCCAGCAGGCCTGGCACACCAGGCCGGTTGAGCGCCGGATTGGCTTCGGTGCGACGCCGGCTTTGCCAGATGGCGTCGTTGTCCTTGAGGAACTGTGCCTCCTGGGCATCCTTGAGCGGAATGAATACCATCGGGTCGCCACTGGACGACACCATGCGCCGTGTCAGCCCGACGACGGTGTAATGATTGCGGCGAACGGCTAGACGATCCCCCAGTTTGAAACCCGTAGCGATATCGGCCACCGCCTCGTAGTGGCCTCGCGTGATCTGGCGTCCGGCGACGAGATAAGGCGGCCAGCCGGGTGTAGTTCCCAGCTCGCCGGGCGCGATGCCGACCACCATGGTGCGGACATCATTCTCGCCCTTCCGCACCTGCATGGTCAGGTAGGTCACGTTCGCAGCCTGGGCGACTCCCGGCATCGCGAGGATGGCGCGATATGCATCGTCGTTGAGGCTGGACGATTCCGCGTAAGGGCCCAGCGTGTCCTTTTGCACGACCCAAAGGTCAGCGCCGCTGTTGTCGAGTAGCGCCTTGCCGTCGTCCACCATGCCCCGGTACACCCCGGCCATGACCAAGGTGACGCCAATCAGTAGACCCAGACCGATGCCGGTGAAGACGAATTTTCCCCACGCATGCAGAATGTCGCGGCCGGCCAGGCTGATCATTCTGAGACTCCCGGGATGTGGTCGACTACATGAACGCGGCTGCGGGCCGTCAGTGCCTTTTCGCTATAAGTCACGACCTGGTCCCCGTTGTTAAGCCCTTCGCGCACCTGCACGTAACCATTTAGATCGGAAGCACCTAGCTTGACCGGGGCAAAATGCAGATCACCATCAACGATTTGCCAGGCACCAATTTTATTGCCGTCACGCTGGACGGCTGCGTTGGGGATCAGAGGAGCGGGCGGGAGCGCCGGCAAGTCAACCGTGACTTCGGCCAGTTCGCCCACCGGCGGCAAAGGCTCCGGTCTGCTATCGAATGCCACCTTGGCGAGCGTTTCCTCGGTTACTGCGTCGGCCTTGGGTTCTACCCGCAGCACGCGACCTTTCAACGTCTGGCCACCACGTGAACGCAGGACGATACGAGCCGGCAGCCCCCCAGCGAGCCCCGATGCGCTGATCTGGTCGAAGCGCACGTTGATCCACAAACTCTTGGGGTCAATCACTTCCACCACGGCCTGACCTGCGACGATGGTCGTGCCGGGATCGGCATCGCGCACGGCGACCACGCCGTCGACCGGCGCGATCAGGCGCAGATTGCTCCTCTGGGCAACCAGCGCTTCGCGGTCGGAGCGTGCCCGGGCTATATCTTCCCGAGCGGCGGATAGGGCGGCATCGGCGATCTGCAGTTCCTGCCGCTTCGTAGTGACGATTTCCTCGCTGGTCGAGCGCACCGTGAACAATTGCTCATAGCGGCGCGCCTGGGTTTGCGCGTAGGCTTGCCGGGCCTCCGCCTCGCGCAAAGCCGCTTCCGCACGCTTGAATGCCGACTCCTGAGAGCGGACCCGATCGTCGAGATCGACCGGATCCATTTCACCGAGTATCTGTCCGGCCTTGACCAGGTCTCCCACATGCACATCCAGACGTTTGACGCGCCCGGCAAACGTCGGGCCGATCTTGTAGGTGTAGCGGGCCTCCACCGTGCCGATCCCGAATAACGCCGGCGTGACCGCTCGCGATTCGACTGTCACCACCGTCACCGAGACCGGCGCCAGCGGGCCGGACCGCAGGCCAACGTAGATGAAGAGTGCCAGCAATGGGACGATGACGGCCAGGAGTGCCAAGGTACGGCCTTGCAGCGGTAGGCGTTTCATTGCGCGCTCCCGATGCCACGCCGGTAGATGGCAAAGACCCTCGGCGCATCGCGGCGGATGTTGGCAACATCGCCGGCCAGCAGCGATTGCATCACCAGCCCCTGAATGGTGCCGATGAAGAGGGTAGCGGCTGCCTCGGTATCGAGTGCGACATCCAGTTCCCCCTGTGCTTTGCCTTCCTCAATCAGCCGACGCAAACGTTCGCCATAGTGCCGGATGAGCGTCTGCACCATGCGCTTGGGGGCTGTCTCGTCAGCACGTTGCAATTCGCCAAACATCATCCGGGGCACCCCGGGGTGTTCAGCCACGAAATCAATATGGGTCATGAAGATTGCCTCCAGCCCGGCAATCGGAGACGCAGCGGACTGCGCGGCCTTGTCCACCCGTGAGAGCAGGCGCTCCGCCACCCAGGTCATGACTGCCTGCAGGATGGCGTCCTTGGTTGGGAAGTGACGAAACAGCGCGCCCTGCGTCAACCCCATACGCTTGGCAATGGCGGAGGTCGTGATGTCGTTGGGATTCTGTTCGGCAGCCAGTTCGACCACCGCCTCAACGGTAACGGCGCGCCGCTCGTCTGCGGGGAGATGTTTTACATGGGTGCTCATTGTTGCGGCCCTTAAAAGTGAGTAATCTATTACTATCTTATCAAAATATACTCCCCGCGCAAGAGGGGCCGCCTAAGCACTGGAAGGAACACAGATGAGCAACAGGTCCGTCGCAAATGCCAAGCATGAGTTGAGCGCTTACGTGATCAGGCGCTCCCACCAAACAACCGCTTCAGGTGAGGATCTGCGCGGATGTGCTTCACTCAGGGGTGAATAGGTGGAACTGCGGCATCTACGCTGTTTTATTGCCGTTGCCGAAGAACTCCACTTCGCGAGAGCGGCAGAGCGGCTGCATATTGAGCAGTCGCCGCTGTCGCGCGCGATCAAGGAACTGGAAGAAGACTTGGGTGTGCGGCTGTTCGAGCGCACCACCCGCACCACCCGACTGACGCGCGCGGGCCGAATGTTCTTGGAACACGTGCCTCGCGTCTTCGTCTCCTTGCAGCAGGCTCGGGACAGCGTAAAAGCCGCCGCCAACGGCTTCCACGGCCAATTGCGCATCGCTTTGTCTGACGGCATCACGCCGACTTGCTTCTCAGCCCTCTTGGCACTTTGCCGGCAGGAAGAGCCTGAAATCGAGATTCGCTTGATTGAGGTGCCTTTGTGCCAGCAGATCAAGGGGCTGCATGACGATCTCTACGACGTGGGCTTTGCTCAGTTGGATGAAGCCGGCGACGGACTTGTTGCCGAGCCTATCTGGCACGATCCATTGATGGTCGCGGTCCCGGCACGCCATCCCTTGCTCGCCTACAAGCGTATACCGCTGGACGAGGTGTTGCGCTATCCCCTGGCACTCGGCGATGCGCATGCATGCGAAGGGCACGCTCGCCAAATTGATCGCGCTTTGCGCCAATCGAGCCTGGAGCCGTTGATCGCCGAACGAGTCGCGTCCTTCGATCTGATGATGACCCTGGTGTCGGCAGGTTTCGCACTCGGGCTGGCGGGGGCATCGCAGATTGCCGCCAGCCGGGAACCCAGCGTGGTGGCCCGGCCGCTGTCTGGCCGTTCGCACATGCTCACGACTTACCTGTTACGCGTGGATAGCGAGCCGTCAGATGCCTTGGTTCGTTTCGTTGAACGAGTCCATGCCATTGATCCCCCAAGAGGAAAAACCTCTGCTGCACTTGAACGAACTGATCCGCCGGAGGAAATCGAGCCATGAAGAAGATCATCCCACTCTTGCTTGCCGCAGCGCTGGTGGCGTGCGGCAAATCCGAGCCGCCAGCGACGGGCAGCGGCGCTGCGTCAACCGAAACGGTAGAGTCGCTTGTAGCCAATCCAGAACGGTTGAAGGCGCTGCGCCAGCAGTGCAAAATGGAACGCGCGAAACTCGGCGATGAACTCTGCAACCGAGTAGCCGAGGCGACGAACCGACGTTTTCTCGGTGACGGCAAGACGCCCTACACGCCGCCGAAGGAGCAGCCCAAGTTCTAACTGCGGCCGGCTTGTAGCAAAAACTGCGTTTATTTTCTCAACACGCCACAACGCGCCTTTGCTTGCGGCGTTTTCCTTTTCTTGCTTCCAGCATGAATTAATGCATTTTGGGAGATTTTTGTCCCGATAACGGTCTTTGACCGTCCTTGATCCAGCCCTGAATCTCGCGCATGCGGCACGTTTTCGTGCCACTTGCCGCGCGGGAGAAATCGGGAGGTCTGGATGCAAGGTCAAGGTGTGCTGTTCGGGCAGATCGCCGCTGTTTTCAGTATCGTGATCGCCGGTGTGTGGGGAGCCACACAGTGGACAGCCGGCGCCTTGGGCTACCAACTACGCCTTGGCTCGCCCTGGTTCGATTTCTTCGGCACGCCGGTCTATCACCCTTGGCGGCTGTTCGAGTGGTGGTTCTTCTTCGATGCCTACGCGCCGCACGTCTTCGACGTCGGCGGCGCGATTGCCGGCGGCAGCGGGCTGATAGCCGTCGTGGTCGCCATCGCCATGTCGGTGTGGCGTTCGCGGCAATCGAAGCTGGTCACGACCTACGGTTCAGCGCGCTGGGCCGATGCCAACGATGTCCGCAAGGCCGGGCTGACCCAGCCGACCGGCGTTTTCCTCGGCCTGCATGACGGGCAGTACCTGCGTCATGAAGGCCCAGAGCATGTCCTGACCTTCGCGCCGACGCGCTCCGGCAAAGGCGTCGGCCTGGTGGTGCCCACGCTCCTCTCCTGGCCTGCCTCCGCTGTCATCCACGACATCAAGGGCGAGAACTGGCAGATCACCGCCGGTTGGCGCTCGCGCTTCTCGCACTGCCTGCTGTTCAACCCCACCGATGCCAAGTCAGCGGCCTACAACCCGCTGCTGGAGGTACGGCGCGGCGCGCATGAAGTGCGCGACGTGCAGAACATCGCCGACATCCTGGTCGATCCCGAAGGGGCGCTGGAGCGGCGCAACCATTGGGAGAAAACTTCGCACGCGCTGCTGGTCGGCGCCATCCTGCACGTGCTCTACGCAGGCGAAGACAAGACGCTGCGCGGCGTTGCCAACTTCCTGTCCGACCCGGCGTGTCCGTTCGAGCTGACGCTACACCGGATGATGACGACGCGGCACTTGGGCGACGCTCCTCATCCTGTCGTCGCCTCCGCCGCGCGCGAAGTGCTCAACAAGTCGGACAACGAGCGATCGGGCGTGTTGAGCACCGCCATGTCCTTCCTCGGCCTGTACCGCGACCCCACGGTGGCCGAAGTCACCTCTCGCTGCGACTGGCGCATCGCCGACCTGATTTCGGCAGAGCATCCGGTGTCGCTGTACCTGGTGGTCCCGCCGTCCGACATCAGCCGCACCAAGCCGCTGGTGCGGCTGATCCTCAACCAGATCGGCCGGCGCCTCACCGAATCGCTCGACGGCAGCGACGGCATCGCGCGCCGCCACAAGCTGCTGTTGATGCTCGACGAGTTTCCCGCGCTGGGCCGACTCGACTTCTTCGAGACGGCGCTGGCATTCATGGCCGGCTACGGCATTCGCAGCTTCCTGATCGCGCAGTCGCTCAACCAGATCGACAAGGCCTACGGCCAGAATCATTCGATCCTCGACAACTGCCACGTCCGGGTGACGTTCGCCACCAACGACGAGCGCACGGCCAAGCGCATCTCCGAAACTCTGGGCACGGCCACGGAGCTGCGCGCGCAGCGCAACTATGCCGGCCACCGGCTGGCACCGTGGCTGGGCCACCTGATGGTATCGCGGCAAGAGACGGCGCGCCCGCTGTTGACGCCTGGCGAGATGATGCAGCTCCCGCCCGACGAGGCCGTGGTGATGGTGTCCAGCGTGGCTCCGATCAAGGCCAAGAAGCTGCGCTACTTCGCCGACGTGAACTTCAAGCGGCGCGTGCTGCCGCCGCCCGCGCTCGCGGCCGGGCGCTACGCCGATGCGCCGCCGTTGCGGCCCGACGATTGGAGCGGCCTGGTGATCCCCGTCGTACCAGCCGTGCCCGTCGCCGCCGCATTGACTGACAGCGAAACCGGCACCACCGATGACGGCGGGCCACGCCGTCAGCCGGAGTTGTCCGAGGTCGCCGAGCACCACCCCGAACAGGAGCCAGCGAACAATGACCTGGCTCTGCTCGATGACGACGACTTGCCGCTCACGCTTCCCCGCCAGCTCGACCCGGCCATGCAACGCACGGCCCGGCTGGCATCCCTCGATCCAGACGACGGAATCCAGCTATGAGCCAATACCGCCTCAACCTGTTCATTCCGCCCGAACACGCCAAGCGCCTAGACGAATTGGCCGCCAAGAAAGGCGTGTCCAAATCGTCCATCGTCGCCGCGGCACTGGCGTCTTGGCTGTCGCCGGACGCGGGCGATCAGCGCGAGGCGGCCATCGCCAAGCGGCTCGACCGGCTTACACGTCAGTTCGAGCGACTGGAGCGCGACCAGAATATCGAGATCGAGACGCTGGCGCTGTTCGTTCGCTACTTCCTGACCGTCAGCACGCCGGTGCCCGAGGCCCACCAGGAAGCGGCCCGCGCCCAAGGCAAGGCGCGCTTCGAGCAGTTCGTCGAACAGCTCGGCCGTCACCTGTTGCGCGGGCGCAGTCTGGTGCGCGACGTGGTGGAGGAGCTTCAACCCGACACTGCGCGGCTGGACGAAGCGGCGGTGCAAGTTGAAGCCCAGGAGCGCGCCCAATGAGCGCCGTTCCGCAGTCGCCCATCGCCACGTCGCTGGACCGCCGCATCCGTATGCTGCGCACGGCCATGGGGCCGGTGATCGCCGCCGCGCTGGAAGACCCGGACGTGGTGGAGATCATGCTCAACCCCGACCGGTCACTGTGGGTGGATCGCCTGTCCTCCGGCCGCGCACCGCTGGGCGTGGAGCTGTCCGAGGAGGATGGCGAGCGGATCATCCGGCTGGTCGCCGCGCACGTCGGCGCGGAAGTGCATCGCGGCCAGCCGCTCCTGACCGCCGAACTGCCCGAGACGGGCGAGCGCTTCGAAGGCATCCTGCCGCCCGCAGCACCGGGGCCAGCCTTCGCGCTGCGCAAGCGTGCCGTGAACATCATCGGCCTGGATCGCTACGTGGCTGACGGCATCTTGTCCGCGCCACAGGCTGAGTTCCTGCGCCATGCGGTGCGCGAGCGGCAGAACATCCTGATTGCAGGCGGCACCAGCACTGGCAAAACCACGCTGGCCAATGCCTTGCTCGCCGAGATCGCCGTCACCGGCGACCGCGTGCTGGTGCTCGAAGACACCATTGAGCTGCAATGCGCCGCCCGCGACCATGTGCCGTTGCGCACCCGCGCCGGTGTGGTCTCCATGAGCGAACTGGTGCGCGCCACGATGCGGCTGCGCCCCGACCGCGTGGTCGTCGGTGAAGTGCGCGGCGGTGAGGCACTGGATCTCATCAAGGTGTGGGGCACCGGCCATCCCGGTGGCATCGCCACGATTCACGCCGGCTCCGCACTGGGCGCGCTGCTACGCCTGGAACAGTTGGTTCTCGAAGTCGCTGTGAATCCGCCGCGCGCACTGATCGCTGAAGCCGTGAACGTCGTTGTGTTCATCGTCGGCCGTGGCCGCAAGCGCCGCATCGACACCATCGCCCGTGTCGCCGGCTTCGACGGTACGGGTTATCGCTTGGCGGACATGCTGGAAACGCCGTTTCCGGAGCTGCTGCCGCTGTCTTCCATCGTTCCTTCCCTGTCCCTCAACCACTCTGGAGAACTGCCATGACGCACACCCATGCTTTCCGCTTTTCCGTAAATCTGGCTTCGATCCTCGCTCGCCTGCGCCGCTTGGCCGAGCCGACCCATCACGGCCTGCTGCTGGCCGCCGCGATGCTGATGACGGCAGGCACCGCGAAGGCGGCAGGTTCCTCGATGCCCTGGGAAGGGCCGCTGCAATCCATCCTCGACTCCATCCAGGGGCCGGTGGCTCGGATCATCGCGGTCATCATCATCATTTCGACCGGCTTGGCGCTGGCCTTCGGCGACACGTCGGGCGGCTTTCGCAAGCTGATCCAGATCGTTTTCGGCCTGTCCATAGCGTTCGCGGCTTCGAGCTTCTTCCTGTCGTTCTTCAGCTTCTCCGGCGGGGCTGTCGTATGAGCACGGCCAACGACTTGCCGGGCTTCGAGATTCCGCTGCATCGCTCGTTGACCGAGCCGATCCTGCTGGGCGGTGCACCGCGCACCGTGGCGATTGCCAACGGCACGCTGGCCTCCGCCGTGGGCCTGGGCCTGCAACTATGGATTCCTGGCTTGGTGCTCTGGATCGTCGGCCACTCGCTGGCGATGTGGGGCGCGCGCGTTGATCCGCAGTTCATGCAGGTGTTTGCCACGCACCTGAAACACAAACCGCTGCTGGACGTGTGAGGACCAAGCCATGCTGAACCTCGCCGAATACCGCCAGCGTCCGGCCTTGCTTGCCGACTGGCTGTCCTGGGCCGGTCTGGTCGCGCCGGGTGTCGTGCTCAACAAGGATGGCAGCTTCCAGCGCACGGCGTGCTTTCGTGGGCCGGATCTGGACAGTGCCACGCAGGGCGAGCTGATTGCCACCACGGCACGGTTGAACAACGCACTGCGCCGGCTCGGCAGCGGCTGGGCGCTGTTCGTCGAAGCCGAACGCCGGCCTGCAGCGGACTATCCGCACTCGGATTTCCCGGAGTCCTTGTCCTGGCTGGTGGACGAGGAACGACGCGCGACTTTCGAAGAGTCGGGCAACCACTTCGAGAGTGGCTATCACCTCACGCTGCAATACCTGCCGCCCGAGGAGTCCCGCGCACGGGCGGCAAAAATGCTCTACGAGAACACGCCCACGCAAGGCGTGGACTGGCGCGAGCGTCTGTCGGCCTTCGTCGCGGAGACCGACCGCATCTACGACCTGCTGGACGGCGTGATGCCGGAGATCGCCTGGCTCGACGACAGCCAGACGCTGACCTACCTGCATGCGACCGTTTCAACACACCGTTACCGCGTCGGCGTACCGGAAGTGCCATTCCATCTCGATGCGCTGCTGGCCGATGCGCCACTGGTTGGCGGCCTCGCGCCCATGCTGGGCGACCAGCACCTGCGCGTGGTCACAGTGCGTGGCTTCCCGACCTCGACCTGGCCGGGGATTCTGGACGACCTCAACCGCTTGGGCTTCGCCTACCGCTGGAGCACGCGCTTCCTCTGCATGGACAAGGCTGAAGCAGAAAAGGAGTTGGGCCGCTTGCGCCGACAGTGGTTCGCCAAGCGCAAGAACGTCCTCGCGCTGCTGCGCGAAACCATCTTCCAGCAGGAAAGCCCGCTAGTCGATACCGATGCCAGCAACAAGTCCGCGGACGCGGATGCGGCCTTGCAGGAACTGGGCAGCGATCAGGTCGCCTTCGGCTACGTCACCGCGACCGTGACCGTGCAGGATGTCGACGCCAACGCGGCCGATGAGAAGCTGCGGATGGTGGAGCGCGTCATTCAGGGCCGTGGCTTCGTGACGATCCCGGAAACGCTGAACGCCGTGGAGGCCTGGCTGTCTTCGGTGCCGGGCAATGCCTACGCCAATGTGCGCCAGCCCATCGTCTCGACGCTGAACCTCGCGCACCTGATGCCGGTGTCGGCGGTGTGGGCCGGGCCGGAGAAGAACGACCACCTCGATGGCCCGCCGCTGATCGTCACGCGCACCGAGGGTGCGACGCCGTTCAGGCTGGTGACGCACATCGGCGACGTCGGGCATACGCTGGTGGCCGGCCCGACCGGCATGGGCAAGTCGGTTCTGCTCGCCACGCTGGCGATGCAGTTCCGCCGTTATCCCGGCTCGCGCATCTTCGCCTTCGACATGGGGCGCTCGATGCGCGCCACCATTCTCGGGCTGGGTGGCGAACACTACGACCTCGGTGCAGATGGTGCGATCGCGTTCCAGCCGCTCGCGCGCATCGACCGGGAAGGCTATCGCACCTGGGCGGGCGAATGGGTCGAAGGTCGGTTGCGGCATGAAGGCATTGCGGTTGGCCCGGACGAGAAGGCGGCCATCTGGTCGGCGCTCGTCAGTCTCGCGGGTGCGCCCGTGGAACAGCGCACGCTCACCGGCCTGTCGGTACTGCTGCAATCCAACGTGCTGCGCCAGGCGCTCGCACCCTACGTGCTCGGTGGCGCCCACGGCAAGCTGCTGGACGCCGACCGCGACCGGCTTGGCCGGGGCGACGTTCAGGGCTTTGAGATGGAGGAGCTGATGCACAGCAAGGCCGCAGTGCTGGCCGTGCTGGGCTATCTGTTCGCGCGCTTCGATGAGCGTTTCGACGGTGCGCCGACGCTGCTGATCCTCGATGAAGCCTGGCTGTTCCTGGATGACCCTGTTTTCGCGGCGCGCATTCGCCAGTGGCTCAAGACGCTGCGCAAGAAGAACGTCAGCGTCATCTTCGCCACGCAGTCGCTGGCCGACATCAAGGACTCGACCATCGCGCCCGCGATCATCGAGAGCTGCGCCAGCCGCATCTTCCTGCCGAATCCGCAGGCCACCGAGCCGCAGATTCGAGCTATCTACGAGGGCTTCGGGCTGAATGCCCGGCAGATCGAGATCGTCGCCACCGCGCAGCCCAAGCGCGACTACTACTACCAGTCGCGCCTGGGCAACCGCCTGTTCGACCTGGACCTCGGACCGGTCACGCTCGCCTTTGCGGGCGCTTCAACGCCCCAAGACCAACGCGCCATCGACAGCGTGCTGCGCGATGCCGGAACGCCGGGCTTCGCCGGTGCCTGGCTGCGTCACCGCGGCCTCGATTGGGCGGCCGACCTGTTGCCGTCCGCTCCCTCGGCCGAGTCTTTCCTTGCTTCCCAACCTCTGGAGGTTTCGCCATGAAAAAACGTCTTTTTGCCATCGCTGTTGCCGCCTTGATCGGTGCCATGCCCGTCGCCCAAGCGCAATGGGTCGTCATCGACCCCACGAATCTAGCCCAGAACATCCTGACCGCCGCGCACACGCTGGAGCAGATCAATAACCAGATCAAGCAGCTCCAGAACGAGGCGCAATCCTTGATGAACGAGGCTCGCAACCTCGCGAGCCTGCCGTTCAACGTGGTCAATCGCCTGCGGAGCAACCTGGATACGACGCGGCAACTGATCGGCCAAGCACGGGGGCTGGCCTTTGACATCCAGAACATGGACCAGCAATTCGCACAACTGTACCCGGAGCAGTACGCCGCCACCGTGAGTGGCAACCGGATGTTCCAGGATGCACACCAGCGCTGGCAGAACACGCTCCAGGGCTTGCAGACCGCCATGCGCATGCAGGCGCAGGTGTCGCAGAACCTGAACCAGGATGAGGGCGTGCTGGCCGATCTGGTCGACCAGAGTCAATCGGCCACCGGCGCCTTGCAGGCGATGCAGGCCACCAATCAGCTCCTGGCGCTGCAAGCCAAGCAGTCCATCCAGACCCAGCAGCTCCAGCTCACGCAGGGGCGCGCGGCCTCGTTGGAGCTGGCCCGGCAGGCTGCCGCCGTCGAGCGTGGACGCGAGGTGACGCGCCGCTTCCTCGGCGGTGGCACGGCGTACACGCCGCAGTCCGTGAACTTCTACGGCAACTGACGGATGCGGCCATGAACGACGTCTCCGTCATCGACCGTTTCCTCAACGTCTTCTCCACGTACATCGATTCGGGGTTCGGCCTGTTGCACGGTGAAGTCGCTTTCCTGACCGCGACGCTGGTGGCGATCGACATGACCCTGGCCGGCCTCTACTGGGCACTGGGCCATGCCACCGGCCAGGGCGAAGACGTGATGGCCAAGCTCCTGCGCAAGGTGCTCTACGTCGGCGCCTTCGCCTACATCATCGGCAACTTCAACTGGCTGGCGAGCATCGTGTTCCGGTCCTTCGCCGGCCTTGGCCTGACGGCTTCCGGTTCGACCTTGACCATGGCAACCTTCCTGCAGCCGGGGCGTCTGGCCAAGACCGGCATCGACGCGGCTGCGCCCATCCTGCAACAGATCAGCGAGATGGCCGGCTTCCCGGAGGTGTTCATCAACATCGCACCCATCGTGGTGATGTTCCTCGCCTGGCTGATCGTCATCATCAGCTTCTTCGTGCTGGCGGTACAGCTCTTCGTCACGCTGATCGAATTCAAGTTGACCACGCTCGCCGGCTTCGTGCTGGTGCCATTCGCGCTCTGGAACAAGACCGCTTTCCTCGCCGAGAAGGTGCTCGGCAACGTGGTGTCCTCGGGCATCAAGGTGCTGGTGCTGGCCGTGATCGTCGGGATCGGCACGGGCCTGTTCGCCGAATTCCAGGTCACGCCCAGTGAGCCATCCATTGACCACGCTCTGGTGGTGATGCTGGCCTCGCTCGCCATGCTGGCACTCGGCATCTTCGGCCCCGGCATCGCCACGGGCCTGGTGTCCGGGGCGCCGCAGCTTGGCGCGGGCGCGATGGCCGGTGCAGCGATGGGCGCAGCCGGTACAGCTATCGCGGTCGGCGCTGCCGCAACCGGCGTGGGCAGTGCGGTGGCGGCCGGCGCGCGCATGGCGCCCGCCGCCGCCAAGATGGCTGTCAGCAGTGTGCGTGCCGCGGCCTCGACCGCGAGCAGTGCGCGAACGGCCTATCAAACGGGTTCCGCTGCTGCGGGCGGTGGTCTCAAGGGCGCGGCTACCGGTGTGGGCAACGTTGCCAAGACCGGCGCGCAAGCCGTCGGCCAAAAGGCCGCCGCTGGGATGCGTTCGCTCAAGGAACGGGCGGCAGCCGCCTTCCGTTCCGACGAGGCGGGACCGGTTTCCGGTGGAACCGCCGCATCAGGTCAATCCACTGCCAACGAAACCGATGCCGGCGCTGCCGACCAGCAACAGACACAACCCGCCTGGGCCAAGCGCCTGCACCGCCGACAGCAGATCAGCCATGCCGCCGCGACTACCGCGCACACGCTGCGTGGAGGCGACGGCGGTGGTTCGAGCAGCGGCCCGAGTTTGCACAGTTCCGACGATTGAACCGATTCACAAGGAGAACAAGCCATGCGATTCAAACGCCCGCAGGTGCGCTATGCCGATACGCCGCAGCCTGCCACTCCCTACCAATCCGCCGCCCAGGTGTGGGACGAGCGTATCGGCTCGGCCCGCGTACAGGCCAAGAACTGGCGGCTGATGGCCTTCGGTTGTCTGGTGCTCGCGCTGTTGATGGCCGGCGGCCTGGTCTGGCGTTCGGCACAGTCCATCGTCACGCCCTATGTGGTGGAGGTGGATCAGGCTGGCCAGGTTCGGGCGGTCGGCGAAGCCGCCACGCCGTACCGGCCGAACGATGCGCAGATCGCCTACCACCTGGCGCACTTCGTCGTGCTGGTTCGTTCCCTGTCCATCGATCCCATCGTCGTGCGGCAGAACTGGCTCGACGCCTACGACTACACCACCGACCGCGGCGCAGGCGTGCTCAACGAGTACGCCCGCACCCATGACCCGTTCGCGCGCGTCGGCAAGGAGTCGGTCACGGTGCAGATCACCAGCGTCGTGCGCGCCAGCGACGCATCTTTCAACGTGCGCTGGAGCGAGCAGCGCTTCGTCAATGGCGCGCCGGCCGGCACCGAGCGCTGGAACGCCGTGATTTCCACCGTCCTGCAAACCCCGCGGACCGAGCAGCGGTTGCGCAAGAACCCATTGGGCATCTACGTCAACGGACTATCGTGGAGCCGCGAACTCGATGCCGCCGAAGGAGCCAAGCCATGAACCCGTCTTTCCGCTTTTACGCTTTCGTGTTGACGCTTGCAGCGTCTGTGCTGTCGTTGCAGGGCTGCGCCACGCAGGGCACACCGCCGCCGACCATCTCGCTCGATGAGCCGGTGCAGGCCCAGCCGCTGCCCGAACCACCCAAACCGGTTGAAGTGGTGGAGGTGCCGAAGGTGCTGCCGATGCTGGCTCAGATGAAGCCGCTGCCGGAGAGCATCGAGGCCAAGACGGCACCTGAGCCTGCCGATGAGAAGCTCCGGGTCTCGCGGGCCAATGCCGAGGCGCGCATTGCGCCCACGCGCGAGGGCTACGTCAACGCCATTCAGGTCTGGCCCTTCACCGATGGCGCGCTGTACCAAGTCTATGCTGCGCCTGGACGGGTGACGGTGATTTCTCTCCAATCCGGCGAGGAACTGGTGACGGTCGCCGCCGGCGATACGGTGCGCTGGATCGTCGGGGACACCTCCAGTGGTAATGGTGAGGCGCTGCACGTCAGCGTTTTGGTCAAGCCGATCCGCTCGGGCCTCAAAACCAATCTGGTCATCACCACCAGTCGGCGCACCTACCTGATCGAACTGACCTCGACCGAACGCGCCTGGATGGCTTCCGTGTCGTGGGAATACCCTAAAGATCGGATGCTGGCCCTGCAACGTCAGGCGCAGGCCGCGCAGGCGACCGCCCCGGTCGATAGCGGCCTGTCGTTGGAGAAGATTCGCTTCCGCTACGCCATCAGCGGCAACACGCCGCCGTGGAAACCGCTGCGTGCCTTCGATGACGGCGAGAAGGTCTACATCCAGTTCCCGCCCGGCATCGCGCAAGGCGAGCTGCCGCCGCTGTTCGTAATCGGTGCGCGGGGCGATGGCCAACTGGTGAACTACCGTTTCCGTCCGCCGTACTACATCGTCGATCGGCTGTTCGGTGCGGCCGAACTGCGCTTGGGCGGCGACAAAGGCGACGTGGTGCGCATCGAACGCACGGATGGCATTGCACGGGGGAACTGACCATGAGCCAGGACGACACTCCCGACCTTGCGGCGCCACAGGCTGGCAAGGTAGCCCCCGAGGCGGTAACGCTGCGCGCACAGCCGCGCCCGGTGACACGCCTGAACCGGCGCACGTTGGCGATCCTGGCAGGTGGCCTCGCCGTAGCCGTGCTGGGTGCAACCATGTGGTCGCTACAATCGCGCAAGCGCAGTGCAGGCGAACAAGCCGAGCTTTACAACGTGGATCGCGTGTCTCGCTCGGAGGGCCTGGATCAGCTTCCGACCGATTACTCCAAGCTGCCGCGTGCTTTGCCTCCTCAAGTTCCCGAGCTGGGGCCGCCGCTGCCGGGCGACTTGGGGCCAGCCATCGTGAAATCGCAGCAGCCAGTGGCTCGCACCTACACGCCTCCAGGCCAAGCTCCGGCTACCGCTAAGCACGGCGCATACAGCAAGGAAGCGGAAGCGGCGGCGGGGGCCTCGGTGTTCTTCCGTTCCAGCAACCAGCGCGCCGCTCCTACGCCAACGCAGGTGGCCACGGCCAGTCCAGCGTCCGGCCTGTCGGGCTTCGACCCGATGGCCGCCGGGCCGGCCTCGACAGCAGCACAACCCGCCGATCCGACCGCCGTGCAGAACCGGCAGGACCAGAAAGAGGCATTCCTGAAAGCCGGTTCCACGGAAACCCGTAATTCCGCGAATCTGAAGATGCCAGCTTCGCCGTATCAGGTGATGGCCGGGACGGTGATCGCGGGCGCGCTGGTCACAGGCATCAAGTCCGATCTGCCGGGCGACGTGATCGCCACGGTGACGGAGCCGGTCTATGACACGGCCACGGGCAAGTTTCTGCTGATCCCGCAAGGCTCGCGCATCCTCGGTCGCTACAACAGCCAGGTGAGCTACGGGCAAAGCCGGGTTCAGGTAGTGTGGAATCGGATCATCCTGCCCGACACGTCTTCACTGACGCTGGACAATTTGGCCGGCGCCGACCCCGCTGGCAATTCTGGCCTGGAGGATGGTGTCGATTGGCACTGGGATCGCATCTTTGCCGGCGCGGCACTGACGACGCTGCTGGGTGTCGGTGCCGAACTGGCCGCGCCGGAGAACCGCCAGAACGGCGATCGGGTCATCAATGCCGGACGCAACAGCTTGCAGGACAGCGTGAACCAGGTCGGCCAAGAGATGACCCGGCGCAACCTCAACATCCAGCCCACCTTGACCGAGCGGCCGGGCCTGCCCGTGCGCATCATCGTCAATCGTGATCTGGTGCTGCGGCCCTATCAGCCGCTGTTTTTCAACCGGGGGACTTCACGATGAGCACTGCACGTAAGCTACGACTGGGGCCGCTACCCAAGACTGAGAGTATCAAGCTGACCTTCATTTGCCCGACCAGCCTCAAGGCGGACCTTGATCGCTACGCCGCGCTGCATGCGCAGACCTATGGCGAGACTATTGATGCGGCAGCGCTGATTCCGCACATGCTGGAGGCGTTCATGGTCCGTGATAGAGGATTCCGGCGAAGCAAGGGGGAGGGGGCCGGAGTTCGTCCCGCGCCACGGAGCCGAAAGGAAGCAGAGGGTCAGTCTGGGGATTTTGAAAAGTCATCGCCGTCGTAGTCTGGCTACGACTGAATAGATTATTCCAATTGGGGCGATAAATCGGAAAAGCAGATGGGGCAGGGCCAATGCTTCAGATTCTGCTGCTGTTCATCGAATCGGTGCTTCGGACTCACGCGGGCCAGCAGTTTCTGGGGCGAGGTGGTCGTTTTGCACTGGCTTAGCATGGATCACGTCGCTTCCGCTTATCGTCAAGGCTATAGAGCGGCATCGATCCGATAAACTGACCGGGATTCACGAGTTGTTTCTTCCGCTCTTCGATGCCGATCGCGAAGGATACGTAGAACAGTGCGGATCGTGCCATCTGCATGACTCGGATCGCTTTGGCTTCGAGTTCGTCGCTGCCAATGGCGATGCCGAAGCTGTCGTTGCTCGTCCCGTTTATCATGAACGGTTTGGCCCAGCCCTCGTTTACACGCAGATAGGTGTGCTCCAGCGCATTGCGGATACTGTGCAGTTCACGAGCATCGGCCGCGGTTGTCTGCTTGAGCTGGTCATCAAACAGCTCCTTCGACAACCAGAACAAGCCACGCAGTGGCAGATTGTCGCATTTCTCGAACAGTGGGAGCAGGCGCGCCTTGTTCTCGATCATCCAGACGTTCTTAAAGCTAATTCTGTCCGGTATCTTGCCTAAGTTCCAGTATCGATCAACAAGAAAGGCGACCTTGTCGAGCAGGGAGTAGGCTATGCGGAAGGCCGTGCGGACCCGCTCGCTCGCTAACGAATAGAGTGGATAGTCGAGCGTGTCGGTGAGCGCGACCCCGCGATCCGAGAAGTGGACCTGTGTGCTGCTTATTCCCTCGAACAGCATGAAGCGCGCTGAGGCATACTCCTGCTTCATCTGACTGAAGAAGCCAACGATTGGTGGGGGCAGATGTCCGTCGGGACGGTCATTAAACCCTTCGATCAGAGGCGGCAGCATTAGGTCGTCGGTGGCTGCCGCAAGATGCGGTCCAAGATCGTTCAGGGGGCACAGGAAGAGACGGCGTTCAAGGCTCCAGCGACGATAGGCGCGTTCGGTCTTAGACCGGCCAGCGTTGCCATGATCGAGGTTCTGGATACCCCGGACTGCGTCAATATTGATGGCACCAGCGAGTTCAGTCGCCTGACCAGCGAAATAGGTTACCGCCCCTTGTGGATCGCCGGAATCGAAAAATGCATTCTCCTCAATTGAGGAACGAAGACTGTCGAAAGCATGCAAAGCCAGGATCGCGCGCTCATAGTCATCAAACACCATGCGGGCATAAGCTCCAAGCCCGCAGCCACGGTTACCCCATCCCAGCGCAAAGCTTGGAATGATCTTCAGAGCAGCGTCCCAAACGGCGATCGCGTCAATCGTGCGACCGACGGTATTTAGAAGGTTCGCGTGGTTGGTAAGGATTTGGCATTGACGAACCTTATCGAGGCTCGCAAAGCCGGCATGGTTTGAGGCGCGCGATAGTGCAAGCAGTTCTGCCTGCCGTTCTGGTGCTTCCCAAGACCAGGATCGTCGGACATTCGCTATATGCGACAGCGCCGCCCAAGCATTGGCTCGGAAATACTCGACCAGGGCACCATCCGTGTCGATGAGTTCTCGTTTAGATAATTCGTCGAGCAAATAAAGCGCGCGTTTGGCGCCACGCTCGAAGGATGCGTCGAAGGCATCGTCGACCAACTGGCCGATGTGTGCGAGCGCCTCGGCATCGCTCATTTTCGTGATGCTGCGTTCACACTGCTTGTTGAGGTTGTCGAATCCAGGATTGGTGGTCATCGCCTTTATCGTTTCTTGGCCCGGAACAGCGCCTGGGTGGTCTTGAGCAAATAGAGTTTGGTTGTTGCCAACTGTCGTAACCTCAACCCTCTTGCTCGGCGACGAGCTTGGCTTCCGCCAACTCGTGCGCAATGTCGTTCCAACCGGCCTCACAGGCGTATTTGACCATTCGATCCACGGTGCGCGTCGGCGCCACCCTGCGTTGCGAATCGGGAACATCCGCCGGACGCATCTTCCAAGGTCGAAGGACATGGCCAGCTTCGGTTGCACACCGGCTCAAATAAGCCGCGATCCGAAATCCCCCTTCGTCGACGTCGCCCCAGTGCAGCACTGGAGTTGATATCGGGAGCACGGAGAGTAGCCGGATGTACATTGCCCGCCAGGCCGGGGATGGCATGCCTGCGGTGTAGAGACACAGCACATCGGAGTCACAGTGCTGGCGTGCCCACACATGGAACGTGGTCAGATTCTCGACGGTTAGCACTTGGCTGGGCATGGATTCAAGGCCCAGCACCGTGGACGGGGGGAGGGCGCCGTAGGGGCAGTCCAACGGGAACGAGCCACGCTCCCGACGGACCACGATGTTACCGGCCAGACGCGCTGGCTGTGGCTCGCGATAGAGACCAAGCTCTTGTAGTACCTCAGCTTCCGGGCGTGCATCATCCTCAACGTTCCCTGCCAGCAACACATCCAGGCAAGGCACCAAGGATTCGATGCGCTTGCTGTCCTTGAACAGGCGCGCGCTAGCATCCCGCACCGGCGTCTCCGTGGCGCCGAGCGCCACCTGGGCCTGGCAGTAGGAGATGACGTCACAGGCCATGGCCCAGTTGTCGGCGGCGTCAGGCCCAGTGCCGCGGACCTTCTTGAGCTTCTCCCAGTTGGACAGGACGTCGTTCAATATCGGGTGCTCGTCGAATCGTGCGGTGAGGGTCTGTCTCGCGGACTGGACCCGCATCGCATGGGGTAGTTTTCCCAAAATTGCGGCCAGCTGGACGACGTCAATTAGTTCGACGCGCTCGACGAGGCCTTGGGGGTCATGCCGAGGGCGCTGGACCATGATCGCTCCCTCCGCCTGAGCGTATGCCAACACCGCTTCGAAGTTCTCCTTGGCCTTCAGGCTGCGTAACTCGCGATACTCGGACAATGCTGAGTTCGTCAGGACAGGGCGTCGGACCACGGTGCCGGCCTCGTGCTTATCGGCGGACCTCAGTAGACGCTCCAGGACCTTTCTGGCCAGCGGATCCATCTCGGTCTGGTCTCGCCGGCTCACGTTGCGATACCCTCCGTCGAGAGCGCCTGCGGCTGGTATTGTCTCCTGATCTCCGCTTCAACCAGTTCCGGGTTGAATTCCGGCAGGTCGGCGCGGAACATCTCGCGCGTCTCAGGGGATACGTCGTGGCCCTCAAGCACCACCACGTTGCTCTCGGCGTCGCGCATGATGTCGTAGTACCTATCAAGGAAGGCGGTCAAACTGCCCAATGCATCGCCCGTGCTGGCCATGAAGACCTGTAGGCCCAGCTCCTCGAAGTAACGCATGGTGGCCACGATGTTCCTCGGGTCCATCTTGATGAAAGCTTCGTCGATGACCAGCAGGCGGATGCCGGTGTCGTCGCCACGTTCCAGCCGGTAGGCCGACGACAGCGCGGCGCCTGCGATCACGTAGAGTGGAGCACGATGCTCGCCGCCCGAACCGGACCCGACGCGCTTGCTGAGCCAGCCGATGTGCTTGATCGTGCCTGTGGAGGCTTCCTCGCGGAGCACCTCGATATCAAAGTCGAAGAATTCGCGATAGTCGTCTAGAGGGGACTTGATTGCGGCAGCGCCGGTGACCGCCTTTTCACGCATCAACTCCTCGAACTCCTTGGGCAGTTCTCCAGCTCCGCCGAGCAAGTCCTCAGTCGGGCCGTACTGGGCAACGTCCTTGATGAACTTCAGCAGCACCGCGAAGGCCGGTCGCACATGCGCGCGGAACTGATAGCGCTCGTTGTTGGTAAACATCGGCGCCAGGCGCAAGGCCTCGTTCATCCGGTTGATGGTGTCGCTCAACCACTCAAGGTGCTCGTGCAGCGCTACCGCAACATCGTTGCGGAAAGTGCTCTTTGCCGCGCTCAAGGCGTCTTCCATCCGGGCCTTGTTCTCTCGTAGGCCAGTCTCAGTCAGGATTATGACCCTCGCCTCCAGCCAAGCACGCGCACTGCGCCAGTCGTCTTGCGTGCCTGCCGGCATGAACTCGTTGTGCCTGACGAGGAAGGCTGACAGTTTCTGCATGGCGTTCGACGCCTTCTGGCGAGAGTCGTCCTTGGCACCATTGCTGCGGCGAGTGCAGTCAGTGACGATCTCGCGGAACGACAAGCCTTGGCGCGTCAGCAGCCTCTCCCACTGGTCCGACGCGTAGCCGGCGTCGAAGCCCTCAGCCGCACGCGCCGCATCGGCGATCTCCTTCTGGGTGAGAGCCAAAGCCTGCTTCTTCTTTGTGTCCTCGGTCTTTTGTCGGTATTCAGTCTCCGCGGCGCCGACGGCCTGAACCGTATCGAGGTGCTGCTTGCGCAACTCGATCACTGCCGCGTCTGCTTCTTCGGCTACTTGCACCAGCTGTCGATACTCCTCAGTGTTCAAGGCTTGTAGGCGCTGCGTCAGATCCACCTCGTTGCTGGCTTCCCTGGAAAGCCGATCAAAGGCTTCTAGGATGTCCAGGACCTTGTCCTGCTCCCCACCCACGAATGGGCTGAGGTCGTTCAAAAGGACTTTGAGCTTGGCGTAGCGGTCCTTGAGCGTTTCAACCTGCTCTTCGAGTTTGCGGGCTCGTTCGGCGATCGAGGTACGCGTTGCCGTTGAGGTCGGGCCGATCTTGAAGAAGGCGGGATCAATCGGCTTCTTGCGCACCATCTCGCCGTCGGCCAGCAACATACCGTCCTTGGTCATCGCGAAGCGATGGGCAAAGCACTCGTCCTCGGTATCCGCCCGCTGTGTGTCGCCGAACTTGGACCGCAGGTAGTTCACCGCCGCTGCGCTATTGCCGCTGATCAGCTCGGCCACTGCACCTCGCCTGGGACTGCCGCGGTTGGAGAACTTGCTCGGCATCACGACCTTCGCCTCGTAGACCCCGGCCTGGCGCGACACCCGAAATGCCTTGCGCTCGTCGGCCTCGTCGACCAGCAGCGCTTGCATATTCGACGTGCCCAGATAGGACTCGATAGCTGGTTGCCAGTCCGCGTCGTCGACGCGCACAAGGTCGCAAACCGGGGTGGCGTCCACGCCAGCGTTCGCCAGTACACGTTTGAGCGCCGCAGCCGGTCCTTCCAGAGGTGGCTTTCCCTTGGCAATGCGCTCCTGGTTTTCTCGCACACCAGCCAGGTCGGCTTCGGCCGCTACCTGCGCACGACCGACGGACTGCATTTCCTCGAACACCTCGTTGCTGAGCAGTTTGGCCGCGCGCAGCGCCTTGCGGACGGTTGACTCCACTGCGTCGCGGCTGCCGAGCTTCTCGCCTTCCAACAGGGCATGGATGTCCCTGAACGCTAGCGTAGTGGCCTCGGCGCTGTCGGCGACGAGCTTGCCGGGTATCTGTGCATCGATGGCCTTGCCGATGGCTTTGATGCTGCGATGCAGCCCCATTCTTTGTTCGGTGAGCCGGTTCTGTATCCCGACGAGGCTCTCGCGCAGCAGCGCAGCGTCTGCATGGGACGTGTGCTTGTCCCTGTCTGAGGCGCTGTCGCGTGCGTGCTGCTCGGCTGCCTCGACCTGACGGTTCACTTCGTTACGCCGGACGATGGCGACTTCCAGATCTGCTGCTGCCCGACCTTCGGCCTCCTCCGCAGCGGTCACCGCCTCGTTGGCGACCTCAAGCTCAGCCGCCTGGGCCAAGGCAGCGAGCGAGACCGAGTGGATATTGCGCCGGTGCGCATCGGCGAAATCCGTTTCGATCAACTCGGCCTCGTCGAGCTTGGCCTGCACGCTGCGTACTAGGGCAGCCATCTCCTGGAAGGTATGCAACACCTCCTTGAAGCGCTTGATGTTGGTCGGCCGAGTCTCCAACACCTGTTGGCGGACGATGTCGTCGACGCTCTTGTCGAACTTCATGCGTAGCCCGAAACGGAATGCTTGGCGGTAGGCATCCAAGCGCGGTGCCCCGCGCGCACCCCTCAGTCGAAACAGCATCGCGTTGACGAAGCGCTCGGAGTCGTGGAATAGCACTTCCTCGCCCTGAGCACGCTGCGAGAGCATCTGCCTGAAGCTCGCCCATGGCCGCGGCTGGTATTCGCCGTCGACGAGTTCCAGGTGGTCACTGAGCGCGAGGTCCGCTGGGAGAATGTAGCGACCTTGCACGTCGGACTTCTCGCGGTCGGCGCTCACGTAGATGCTCACACCCGTGGAGACGATCTCTCGGGTCGCGGTGTCCTCCCAAACCAGCGTGATGTAGGTATTGGCGCTGTCGCGCACGCGGGCATCCGGGGAGTCGCCGTACTGGCCAAGGCAGTAGCTACGGATATTGCGGCTGTTGTGGTTTGACTCGTCAGCCTGTGCGTTGAAGGCGACGCCTGCGCTGCCTCGGCTCTCGTTGGCCCCAAGCATGACGATTTGCACGGCGTCCAGGAGAGAGGACTTGCCGCTGCCGTTGGCGCCGAATATGCCGCAGTTCATGCTGACGTCGACGTCGCGCATCTCGTACAAAAAGAACTGGACTACCCGGATTCGGATCAGTTTCTTCATGCGGCACCACCTTCGTCATTGGTGGAGGCGCTTGCATGGGCCGTACGGTCAATCTCGGCGTCCGGGCTAGTGAAGAGGGCGATGCGGGCCAGCGCCGCCTCACCCAGGACCTCGGCGATACCAGGACGGATGATGACCACGTAGGGTTGGTCTGCATCGTGACCGAACTGATCGGCGTCCTCCTCCGACATCCGGGCGAGGCCCCAGCGCCGCATCCACTGCATCAGCGCAACGAGCTTGCCCCCGGTGGCAAGCTCGCGGCCGCCCGTCGTCTGCTTGTACTTGACCTCCAGTGTGACCAGATCGCAGGCGACCTCGCCATTTTCGTCGTGGTGTCCGGATCGCGTTTCCTCGTCAAATATTTTGCGCAGCACTAATGCGAGCAGTGTCTGGTCCACGGTGACCGGCGACGTCCTGGCGTGCTTGGGAATGGCGTAGGCATAGCGCAACTGGCTGTTGACCCGCACTACGTAGCCCAACGGCTCCAAGGCCCGTTTAAACTCTCGTTCGAAGTCCCGGATTAGCCCGTAGGCCACCTTGCTGCCCCGATCCGCCGCATATAGAACCTGCTCAGTGACCAGTCGGTTGGCCGCCGCCTCGAAATCATCCTCCGTGACCACGTTCTTGGTGGCCTCAGCCGCATCCGTCCAGAAACTCATTGGCTGCCCCCTCCCTTGGCTGGCTTGGTTGTTCTTGCGATCGTAAAGGGGAGGTGGGAGATGCCTTGACACTGGATCTCTTCGCCTTCCATACGGACCGTGGTGAATCCGCTGCTCATTGCCCGCGCGTTGGCTCGTAGTAGCCTGCTGGGCGTCGCGTTTGCCGCAGCGATGGTGCATAAGACCTGCAGCGCTCGAACCGACTCGATGCAGTCGACTTCGAGAGAGGCGCTGGGAACCGCATCCGACTCGCCGAGCTGCTGGCGAACGAAGGCCGCGAGCTTTGGCAGTGACATGGTGCGCCGGTCCCGTGCCATCAGGGCTAGGCGGGCCCTGGCCTCCTGTTCCGCAGACATGACCTGCTTGCGTAGCCCGCTGGGCGGGGGGCGCTTGGTTTCGATGCGGGGCGAGGCTAGACGCTCGCCGACGATGCAGTCACCGGGCGCAAATGGCGCCAGCGTGGCGGCCTTGCTGCCGTGCTTGATGACAGCGTCGATGGCATGGCCGATTAGCTCGTCGAGGGGACGAGCGGCACGCAGCCGGTAGTCCAGGTAGGCCAGCGCCAGCTTGTTAGCGCGCCGGATCTCGTCGTCCAGGCGGTCCAGGTACTCGTCGATCCGACGTAGATCCTCCACCTTCTGGATGTCGCGCTCGAACATGGCTTCGGCGCGGGCGGGATCCCGCCCGGCTTGCTTTTCGAAGTACCACTGAATCAGTCGGGCGCGCAGTTCCTGCGTCTGCTGCACATGTGCCACCAGGCGCAGGATCTCCTGCCGCCGGGCCAGGGGGTGCTCGCGCGTGCGCAACTCCTTGTAGTCACCAATGAACATGCGCTCGACATAGTCGTCGAAGAATCGCCGCACGAATTCGCCGGTGGCGTCGACTCGGCCAATCTCCAGCATTAGATCGCGCACGTTGGTGCCAGCTATCCGGACGTGTTCGAGAAGGGCGCGTGACTGCTGGGCGGCCTCATGCAGCGAAGCGCCATCCGTGCTTTCGTCCAAGAGTAGTTTCAGGTTGGCCTCAATGCTGCGAATCTTGCCGGAGACGAATTCCGGGCCGGTGTGGGCGAACTCGACTAGGCGGTTCATGAAATGGGCGACAGCTGGCGCCATCGTCACCATCTCGCGCACACCCACCCGATCCACGCGGATCCATCCCGCATCGCGCAGGCGATTGAAGACCATGATGGCCCGGATCGCCAACGGCGTGGCCGGTGTCACATCGTCACCCTCCGGGGTCCAGTCCTGATACTGAAGTTCCTCGGCGATGTCGGCCGTGATCTCGCGCATCAGGAAGCCGGTGCTGGGCGGTAGCGGTGCCTCGGGTCCGAAGCGCTTGGCATGCAGCACGCACAGCAGTGACCAATACTGGAAACGGTTGGCCGAGGCGAGCGGCGCGAACAGTCTGTCGGGCAGGCGTTTGAAGAGCGGCGGATAGCGCTCGGCCACCTTCTCTTGGCGAATTTGGTCGGTCAGGTCATGAATAGCCATTGCCGGCACTCCTCCGTGTTCTCAACTGCCAGCTGATAGTCGGGGGGAATCTGCCGATCCACGTCCGTCGCCGCCATGAGCTCCTGCACCATGTAGTTCAGGAGGGCGGCCCTGCAACTTTCGACGCGTGCTGAGGCCCCGTTGAAGTATTCGTTTCTAACGACCAGTTGCTGTGCAGTGCTGAGTCTAGGGTGAGCGATGAGCTTGACTTGCAGGACCGTGGACCAGGCGTCGTCGGTCGCGATGTCCACCTCGGAGGGTTCCAACAGCAACTGAACCTTGCTCATGCGTCCTAGCACGAAGTCGCGAAAAGCCTTCCGCTGCAGGCAGTAGCCGCGGACGTGCCATCGCCGACCAGCCCTCAATAGGCTGTGCGGCTCGATGATCCGCTCGTGCGGTTCCGGGTTGTTCATGGAGCAGTAGAGGAACTTCACCCGCAGGCGATCAACGATCGCCAGGTTTAGTCGGGAGAAGGTGCGCGGGGAGGTGTGGACGAAGTCCCAGGAGATGGAAAGCGGCCTGCCGGGCGCGTCCGGTACATACGGGACCAGCATGGCGCTGATGGCGTTGGGTCGCGATGCCTTCGCAGTGCGCTCGGCATCCGCGTAGGCCCTAGAAGTTGCCAGATCCGCTTTGAGTTTGCTGTCCCAGGCTACCCACTCCGGGTACGACTCCCGGAAGTCGCGCAGCCATTCGCTGGCCCGAATGGGGCTCAGGCCATACTCAGCGATGAGTCGGCTGCGGCTGACCCGGCCCTCCCAGAGAAGGATCCGGCCCACTTTGGCATCTCTTTCCTGACGCCTCTCAATAGACATGAATATGTCACCTCGTTATGGCTGGCAAAATGATATGGCAAAACATATGATATGTACAGCCATATGTTTCTGTTGCAGCCAACGGCGACGGCTGTCCCTTGGAATAAGCGCTCCACCCAACGTGTGCAGCCAAATAGGCAGTTACGAACGATTGGTGGCGATGGCGCGCTGTGCCGAAGAACGTGCACGGCATGCGTTGTACGAGGCGCGTTCGCAGTTGAGGGCGTCTAGGTCTCGGCAGACAGATCGCTCTGTCTTGGCCTCGCAAGATGGTGTGCGTAGCGTGCGCTACGCTGAGAAGGGCTGAAGTTTGGTCCTGTATTCGGTATGATGAGCGTCGGTTGACAATGGTGTTGCCAGAGTTGCCGCCCCGCAAATCGCTCCATCTCCCGCGCCAGCAAAAGATGCGCGCTTCTTACGGTAAAAGTGACGGTAACGCCTTATGTTGATCACAGCCAATCCCTTTAACCACGCGGGTTTAGGCGACCTGTTGATGATCGAGTGGGAATGAGGCCCAATGGGTCAGGCGCCATGGCCTGACCCAGGATTTTTCCGTCGGGAATGCGATGAAAAGCTACTACCAAGTGCTCGGATTGCCTTCTTCCAAGGCGACGATTGAAGAAATCGAGGCGGCTCATCGTCGTCTGGCGGACGAATTCTCAGGCAATGCCGATTATATGAAAGCGGTCGGCGAGGCCTATGCCTGCCTGGGCGATCCGCAGCGGCGGGCCGAGTACGACAAGCGGCTGTTGCGTGACGAGTTGCGAGGCCAGGAGGTCCGTGCCACGGGAGGTGGCGGACTGAAATGGTTTGCTTTGCTCAGTTCGGGGGTGGCGGTTCTGGGTTATTACTATTCGACGCGTCCCATGCCGGAGCCGTCGGCAGTGCCGTCGATTGTTCCGGTGGTTGAGCCAGGACTCGGGCAGCCGCACGCAGTGAGTGATGATGTCGCCTCACCGGCGCTAGCGAGGGGAGCTGCACCCGATAAACAGCAGGAAGAAACGGTGGTGGTTCAGCAAACGCTGACGCGCACGACCCGTTTCGAGCGGCCAGCCAAAAAACCGGGTTTCGATGCCGAGTATCTTTCCTGGACGACCTATCTGGTCGTGGGAGGGCGGAGCAGAGGGTCGGGAGTGATGGTTGCCCCTGATCGGATAATGACCAATTGCCATGTGGTGGCTGGCAACGCCATGAGTGGTCTGATGGTCATCAATAGCGCGACACATGAGCGGGTCAAGGTCGACAAGTATTCCAAGCTCGAGGATGACGAGGATGTTTGCCTTCTGAGTGCGCCGGGTGCTCCATCGCATATTGCCGAATGGGGGCGTTCGGAAGCACTGGACCCCGGAGCGGTGACGCATACGGTCAGCTTCCCCGGCAACGAAGGGCTGACCTGGTCGACCGGGAAGCTCATCCGGCGTGAAATGCCTCTCGGTATGGAGGTTTTGCTGACCTCCAACTATTGTCGCCCAGGCGTATCGGGTGGCCCGCTTTTCGATGACGCAGGTCATTTGGTGGGTATCACCTCGGCCGGGCGCATGTATCGTGGAGGGGGCAGTGAATGCATGTCGCTGACCGCCGAAACGGCAAAGAAGGTTCTCTATAAGCCCATGGTGCCGATTGGGCTGGCACCGACGCAATACGACCCGGCGATGCTCAGACGATGAACGATGAATTTTTCATGCGCGAGGCGCTATCCCTGGCGCGTGCTGCGGAATGTCTCGGAGAGGTGCCTGTCGGTGCCATTGTAGTTCGTGAGGGCGTCATCGTGGGGCGTGGCTTCAACACGCCTATCGGGGAAAGCGATCCGACCGCGCATGCCGAAATTTCGGCGTTGCGCGATGCGGCACGGAATCTTGGCAACTACCGGCTTCCGGGGTGCGAATTGTTCGTGACGCTGGAACCATGCGCCATGTGCGCCGGCGCCATCATGCATGCCCGGATCAGTCGCGTGGTTTACGGGGCAAGAGATCCGAAAACCGGGGTGCACGGCAGTGTTGTTGACTTGTTCGGTGTCGAGCGCCTGAATCACCATGCAACGGTTGAGGGGGGGGTGCTGGCTGAGGAGTGCAGTACGCTGCTATCGGCTTTCTTCGCCAGCCGCCGCCGGAAAGCGTCATGAAACTACGGATATCAGTTGCCAGGCAGCAGATGAAGTTGGTGGACGACCGGGGCAACTTGCTGCGGGAATACCAGGTGTCGACAGCGCTGGCCGGTGTTGGGGAGGTTTCCGGGAGCTTTCAGACGCCGCGGGGCCTGCACGTCGTTCGGGCGAAGATCGGTAACGGACTGCCGGGAAATACGGTTTTCGTCCGGCGCCGGCCGACCGGCGAGCTCTGGACACCAGCGCTCAGCGAGCAATTCCCGGGCAGGGACTGGATACTGACGCGCATATTGTGGTTGTCCGGTTGTCAGCCCGGACACAATCGTCTGGGCTGCGTCGATACTATGCGGCGCTATATTTACATACACGGCAGTCCGGATACGGCCGAGATGGGGGTGCCGGGCTCGCACGGCTGCATCCGCATGCGCAACGCCGACATCGTCGAGTTGTTTGATCTGGTTCCCTGCTACACGCCGGTCGAGATCACCGAAGACTGAATCGCCTGGCCGTTGGGGCCGAAGGTTTTTTCGCAGATGAAAACGATGCCATCGTGGCGTAGCCAGGTCACGGTGGATGCCCGCGTACCATACTCCGCTGACCGGACGAAGATGGCGGACAGCAGGCGTTCCCATTCGAGGCTGACGCCGGTATTGGGCAATGCGTGGTCAGGAACGATTTCCGCATCGGCCAGCAATTCGAAAAGTGGCGATATGTCCGGTAATCTTGGCAGAGCAGCCGCGAAGCAGCGACGGGCCGTCACCAGCTTGGGCCAGGGGCTGTCGAGCAAATGATTCGACAGGCCGTAAATGCCCGGTGGCAGGCTTCGCGGCGGTCCGTCGCGATTGGTGCAGTAGACCAATTCCTCGCCATCGGCCAGCAAGAGGTTGAAGCCGGAATATTGCCGGTTGTCGAGCATCGCGGCATAGTCGCTGGCGGGTTGTTCGGAGGTCAGGAAGTTACGGGTCAGGGCGCCGCGGCTGAGCATGCCTTTCTCCGCACCCGGTTCCCGGATATTGGTAACGGCGGCGAAGCGTCCGGTGTTCGTCATCCCGAGCCAGGTTCCGCCGGCTTCGAGATCGCGCCCGCCGATGACATGGGGGGCATCCGGCCAGCGCGTTATTGCCGCGCTGGGACGTGCGTAGAATTCGTCGCGATTGGCGGCCACAACCAGCGGATAGTCCGGATGTACCCGCCAACCGACGACAATCAGGCACATGCCGGCGCTTAAGGATTGACCGCGTTTGCCTTGACGGCGGGGCCTTCCAGCGAACCGAGGCGAACGTTGCCCGAATAGTTCGACTGAACCACCGCCAGTGCAGCATAGCCACCGGCCGGGGAAGGCGCGGCGGTCATGACCGTGCCGCAGGACTGGTCGGGATTGTCGGGTGAATGCAGGGCATCGCCCGCCTTGAGCGGCACCTGGCTGTCGAGTCGATACAAATGCCGTTTGACCTTGCCGAGGTATTGCGTGCGGGCAACTACCTCCTGGCCGGGGTAGCAACCCTTGTGGAAGCTGACGCCGCCGATCTTTTCGAAATCGGCCATTTGCGGCACGAATTCTTCCTTGGTGGCCAGCGTGACGAGCGGGAAGGCGGCCTGGATATCGAGCCAGCGCCAGGCGGAGCATCCGGCCGGGCGTGCCTTGACGGTCAGCTTCTGCCATAGCGGAGCCATCTCGGACTCAGGGGCGACGATGATGAAGCGGGATGCATCGAGTCGGATGACCGCCGTATCGCCCTGCATTGCAGTGCTCATCGGCTCGCCAGGGCAGGGGAGGCCTGCATCGGCCAGCACTTCGCCGGCCTGTGGGCCGGCAAGGCCGAACATGAGCGCGCTGTCGGTCAGGGGGGTCAGCTTGACCTTGCTGCGCAGAACGAACATTTGCAGGCGTTTTTGGCTGGCTTCCTGAAGGTCGGAGGAGAGTGTCAGCAGATAGCGACCGTTCTGGCGCCAGACCAGAAAGCTGGCCTGCATGCGGCCCTTGGCCGTGCACCACCCCGCATGTTGCGCCTGCAACTCGCCGAGGTGGTTGACGTCGCTGGTGAATTGGCTGTGCAGGAAGGCCTTGGCGTCTTCGCCGGAGGCCTCGATCAGGGCGAGGTGGGTCAACGGGACGACGACCGTCCGCGTGCTTGCCGCCTGTAATTCGGCAGCGGCATCGCCAAAATGGAGAAGTTCGTTTGATTCGCCGTCGAACAGCGCTTCGGCTGATTCGAGAAAGCTGCGCCAGTGGGGATTCATGGGGGCTCCAGGTGGGGTTTCGGATATTATATCGCTCGTTCCAACGTGCTCGTTCTTCACGGGCAAGACCTGCTAGCTGCCGACGAGTTCCCGTGCGCTTACTGATCAAGTTTTTCCTGGCCTGCCTGTTGTTGCTTGCCGCTGCGGCGGGCGGCCTGTGGTGGTGGGCCAGCCAGCCGATGACCTTGCGGAGTTCTCCGCTCGACTTCCGGGTTGCCGCCGGCAGTTCCCTGCGCACGGCTATCGTCGACATGCGCGAGTCCGGTGTTGCGGTGAATTCGATCCTGCTGGCCCTGCTCGCGCGCGCCGGCCGGGCCGATACCGCGATCAAGGCGGGGAGCTATTCGATTAACGAGGGGACGACTCCGCGCCAACTGCTGGATAAATTGCTCAGGGGCAAGGTGACCCAGGGTGAATTGACACTGGTCGAAGGTTGGACCTTCCGTCAGTGGCGAGCAAGGCTCGACCGGCATCCGGATTTACGCCACGACACGGCCGGGTTGAGCGAAGCGCAGTTGCTCGATCGCTTGGGAATTCGCAGCTCGTCGCTGGAGGGCCAGCTTTTCCCGGATACCTACCTCTTCGACAAGCAATCCAGCGATCTCGACCTGCTCGCACGAGCGCATCGTGCCATGCGGCGCAAACTCGATGCCGAGTGGTCGCAGCGGCCGCAAGGCTTGCCCTACAGGTCGCCGCAGGAGGCGTTGATCATGGCCTCCATCATCGAGAAGGAAACCGGGCGCGAGGCAGATCGGTCTCTGGTGGCGGCAGTCTTTGTCAATCGCTTGCGCAAGGGTATGCTGCTGCAGACCGATCCGACGGTCATCTACGGGCTGGGCGATGGATTCGACGGCAACTTGCGCAAGCGCGATCTGCAAAGCGACAGTCCCTACAATACGTATATGCGAGCCGGCCTGCCGCCGTCGCCGATCGCCATGCCGGGATTGGCATCGCTGAAGGCCGCGCTGAATCCGGCGGCAACCGATGTGCTGTATTTCGTCGCGCGCGGCGATGGCAGCAGTGAATTTTCCCGGACGCTCGACGAGCACAACCGGGCGGTCAACAAATATCAGAGAGGTGGGAAGTGAAGGGCAAATTCATCACTTTCGAAGGAATCGACGGAGCCGGCAAGAGCAGTCACGTGGAATGGCTGGCGGAGGTGCTGCGGCAGCGAGGTCATGTCGTGCATGTGACGCGCGAGCCCGGAGGTACGCCGCTGGGTGAAAAGCTGCGCGAACTGCTGCTCAGTGAGCCGATGCATCTGGAAACCGAGACGCTGCTGATGTTTGCGGCACGGCGTGAGCATCTTGCACGGCTAATCGAGCCTGCACTGGCGCGAGGCGAATGGGTGGTGTGCGATCGGTTCAGCGATGCAACCTATGCTTACCAGGGGGGCGGGCGCGGACTGGATCGCGCCAAGTTCCTGACGCTGGAGCACTGGGTGCATGATCACCTGCAGCCGGATATGACCCTGCTCTTCGATCTGCCGCTCGATGTGGCGCGTGAGCGTATCGTCCTGGCCAATCGCGTGCTCGACAAGTTCGAGCAGGAGCGTGCCGATTTCCATGAGCGGGTACGGCAGGCCTACCTTGAGCGGGCTCACGTCAGTCCGGGCAGGTTCAGGGTGGTGGACGCCAATCGTCCTATGCATGATATTCGAAAACAACTTGAACAAATTGTTTCAACTATTTGTTTATGAATGTTATTGAGCTTCATCACAAAGTATGGTCCGGGCTGCAGGGGCGGCGGCAGCGCATGCCGCACTCCTTGCTGTTGATTGGTCAGAAAGGCTTGGGAAAGTTTGATCTTGCCCGCTGCTTTGCGGCCAGCCTGCTCTGTGAATCGCCCCTGGCCGATGGCATGGCCTGTGGGAAATGTTTGGCATGCAACTGGTTTGCTCAGGGGAATCACCCGGATTTTCGCCTTTTGCAGCCTGAAGCGTTGAGCGAAGACGTTGAGGCTGAAGACGGAAAGAAAAAACCCAGCCAGCAGATCACCATTGATCAGGTGCGCAGTCTCGATGAATTCTTCAATGTCGGTACTCATCGTGGCGGCTTGCGCATCGTGCTCGTCAATCCGACTGAGGCGATGAATCGGAATACAGCGAATTCAATTCTTAAAACACTTGAAGAACCTTCGCCAAGTACGTTGTTTTTAATGGTTTCAAGTGAGCCTATGCGCTTGTTGCCGACGATTCGTAGTCGTTGTCAGGTCGTGCCGGTACCGGTTCCGCTTGTCAAGGTGGCTGCCAGGGTTCTCGCCGACGAAGGTGTCGAGCGAGCCGAGCACTGGTTGGCGTTGGCGGGCGGGGCGCCGGGATTGGCGGTCGACATGGCCAATTCCGGACAGAATGCCTGGCTGGATTTGCTGGTCAGCCGGCTGGGGGCTGGGCGTGCGGCCGATCCCCTGGGTATGGCCACCGAGCTTGAAAAGGCGCTCAAGGACAGCAAGGGGAGGTTGTTGTTGAAGCAGGTGGTCGAGGCGTTTCAGAAATGGATGGTTGATTTGAATCTCGCCAGAAACGGCTTGCCGGTGCGTTATTTTCTGCAACATCAGGCCAAAATTTCGGGGCTGGCTGATATGATTCCGCCTGCACGCCTGATACAGTCGTATCGCGCAGCCATCAACCGTCGTCAGGAAGCAGAGCAGCCTCTCAATGCCCGCCTGTTTCTGGAAGGCCTCTTTCTGGAATATCGAGCCCTGTTTGCCAATTGATCAACAATGAGTGAAGCCAAACCCGCTCCGCAGCGTCCGAGCGTTCTCTCGCTGAACATCAATTCCAAGTCGGCGCTTTATGCGGCGTTCATGCCCCATCTGAAAGCCGGCGGCATCTTCATTCCGACGACGCGCAGCTACAAGATCGGAGACGAAGTCTTCATGCTTTTGTCGTTGATGGATGATCCCGCCAAGTTGCCGATTGCTGGTACAGTGGTCTGGGTGACACCCGCTGGTGCTCAAAATGGGCGGGCCCAGGGTATCGGCGTTCACTTCAACAATGACGAAAGCGGCCAGGAAGCGCGCCGCAAGATCGAAGGCTTGCTCGGTGGCGTCATGCAGTCTTCGCGCCCGACGCACACGCTTTGATCGACTGCATGCTGGTCGATTCTCACTGCCACCTGGATTTTCCCGACTTGGCCGGGCGGCTGCCCGAAGTTTTGCAGCGTATGCGCGAGAATCGGGTTGCCGCTGCTGTCTGCATCGGCGTCAATCTGGAAGATTTTCCGAAAGTGTTGGCGCTCGCCGAGAGTCAGTCCAATCTGTATGCGACGGTTGGCGTTCATCCTGAATCTACCGAGGTCGAGGAGCCGACGGTTGAGCGCCTCATTGCATTGGCCGCCCATCCCAAGGTGATTGGTATCGGTGAAACTGGGCTGGATTACTATTGGCACAAGGATAAGCCGGAGTGGCAGCGCGAGCGTTTCAGGAACCACATCCGCGCTGCGAGGACGTGCGGGAAGCCTTTGGTGGTGCATACCCGCGATTCGGCGGTCGATACCCTGCGTCTGATGGCGGAAGAAGGTGCCGATACGGTGGGCGGGGTGATGCACTGCTTTACGGAAGACTGGACGGTGGCAACCCAGGCGCTGGACCTCGGGTTTCATCTTTCCTTTTCGGGCATCGTCACGTTCAAGAATGCGCAGACCGTCAAGGATGTTGCACAAAAATGCCCGCTCGATCGTTTGCTGGTCGAGACCGATGCCCCATACCTGGCGCCGGTTCCCTATCGCGGCAAGCAAAACGAGCCGGCCTACGTTCGTTACGTTGCTGAGGAAATAGCCCGCTTGCGCTCCCTTTCGCTGGATGAGGTTGCGCAGGCGACGACAGAAAATTTTTCTCGTCTGTTCAAAATTCCCTGTACTCCCCGATGAACATGAAAAATACACTATTGAGCGCATTGCTGGCTTTGGCATTCTTTTCGAGTGCTCATGCGGCAACTTATGACGATTTGATCAGTGCTGCAAAAATGGGTGACAGGGGAGGGGTTGCGGAATTGGTGGCCAGAGGGGCGTCGGTCGATACCACGGATATCGATGGCAATACCTTGTTGATGCTGGCTGCACGTGATGGTCACGATGAACTGGTCGGCTACCTGATCGGTCAGCGTGCCAAGCTCAATGCGCGTAACTCGGCCGGCGATACGGCGTTGCGTCTTGCTGCCTTTCGCGGCCATCTGAAGGTGGTCGATCTGTTGATCAAGGCGGGAGCCCCCGTCAATATGAGCGGCTGGACGCCCGTCGCCTATGCAGCCTTCAGCGGCCACCTGGATATCGTCAAACGCCTCATCGAGGCGGGTGCGGATATCAATCTGCCGAGTGAAAACGGCACGACACCGCTGATTGCCGCGGCGCGCAGTGGTCATGCCAGTGTGGTCAAGCTGTTGCTTGAGAAAAAGGCCAATGTTGCATTGAAGCTGGATACTGGTGAGACAGCCTTGGATATTGCCCTCAAGGCCGGCAATACAGATATCGCATCGATGCTTCGCCAGGCTGGGGCGATGTCGGGTCGCACGGTAACGATCGAGGTACGCTAGCGACCTTGATGTTGGTCAAGGGGGCTTCCCGGGGCGTGCTCCGGGGGCGTATCTTGGTGTTTCTGTCTTCGCCAGCTGGTGGATTGCTATTCCGTGTCGCGGGATATGTTGCAGGCATCATAGTTGCCGCTAGGTGCGAATGGGCCGCCTTCGCCTGTTCCAAAATTTCCGTTGTTTGTATCGAAACTGCCGGGGGCTAGTAGTCTAGCGGACGATTGCCGTGATGATGTCGATGTCACGCTCGCTGGATTTTTTTTCGTTGGCTCCCGGTGTTTTTTTATTCGTCGCAACCGTTTGGTTTACAGAAGGTTTGCGCTTGGCCTGCTCAGTCTTTTGTGTCGAGGTCGAGGCTGCCTTGTTGGATGGGCTTTGCGGCAGCTGCGGATGCTTCGCGTCGGCAAGGCCGGTTCGGAGTGGTTTTTCATTTGCCGCGGGTTGCGCGGTTTTCTGGTCGGTGGTGCCTGTTTTTTGGGTCTCCTCGCGAATTGTCGCGGCAAGAGGCGTTGCTGGCATGGCCGGCGAAGCAGGCGTTCTTATGCTGTCCGTCGAGGAATTCGCAGGGGTTTCCTTGGGGGCTGCCGCTCCGGTCGGTGGTGTTGAGGCTTGCTGGGTCGAGGTGGGTTTTGCTTCGGCTGGCGCCGGTTGCGTTGCTGATCGAGTGGCGATCCAGTAAGCACTTCCCAGGGCGAGCAATGCCACCCCACTCCAAATGACAGGTTTGCGCAGCAAGGGCTCGGAGTGCAATTTTGCGTACTGAGGGTCCAGGTCTTTCAGGATGCTCATCGTGGCTCTTTGGTATGTTCAGGGAATATCTAAATCGGTTGTTAAGTGATTTATTGTCGATTGCATCAACAATTATAAACAGACCTTCATAAGTTCATAAAGAAAACCATTTGTATTAAAATAGTACAGATGACTAATGCCACGATTTGTGCGCTGCATTTGGGGCGCGCGATGCATGGCGGTTTATGAAGGTTGTGCGTGGTCGCTGCTACGGTATTTGTCTATTTCCTGGTTGTGGTGCTAGGGGTCGTGCTGGTTGTTTTTCCGGCCCAGCGAGAGCGCATGCTTGCGTTGTTCTCGTTGATGCTCGGCGTCGGGGTGCTTCCTTTTGCACGGAAGGCCGGCCGCTGCATTGTCGGGGTTATGGATGTCGGTCGGAAGGCCAGGGGTTCATTTCGCGGGGTCGGGCGCTTTGCAGTAGAAAATCCTGTTCTGGCTGCTGGCGCCTTGTTCCTGTTGGGGGCTCCTTCGTTGCTGGCTCTGGCAGTGCATCGGCCGGCGGTATTTGATTTTTACGAAGCTGGCCGTACAACCGATCGCCAGATTGCTGTGCTGCTGGAAGGTGAGCAGCTTGTTCCGCCGCCGCCATTGCCGCCAGAGGTTTTTACAACCCGCGAAGTTGAAATGGTTCGTCCGGATGCGATCCATGCCAGTCGCAATTGGGGCTTGCTCGATGCGGAGTTTACGCAGCGCCTGCTGGTTGTTTACAAGTTGATGAAGGAGCGCCATGGCTACGAGATGGTTCTCATCGAAGGGTATCGAAGTCCGGAGCGCCAGGCTCGACTGTTTGAACAGGGGGCGCATGTGACGCAGGCCGGGGCGAATATGAGCTACCACCAATATGGCTTGGCCGCGGATTCAGCCTTTTTCAAGGACGGGAAGGTTTTGATATCCGAGCGCGATCCCTGGGTCATGCGGGGTTACCAGCTTTACGGTGAAGTCGCCGCGCAGGTGGGGCTGACCTGGGGCGGCAACTGGAAGATGCAGGATTACGGGCACGTCGAACTTCGACGGCCTGGGGTTCTTGGTCGGGCAGCGGCGCAATGAGTGCGCTGCCGCAATGGGCATTGATGTAAACCGAGAGGCATTTGATGAGCAGACCGTTTATTGTGCTGGGCGACAAGACCGATCATGGCGGGGTCGTCATTTCGGCTTCCGAAACCAGCGATTGCAACGGCAAAGGCGTGGCGAGAGTAGGCGACAAGGTGACTTGTCCCAAGAAAGGGCACGGCAACGTGACCACGATCGTTACCGGTGATGCGACAGCATTGATCGATGGTCGTCCGGCGGCTCGTCATGGCGACAAGACCGCCTGTGGAGCGACGCTGATTGCCAGCCAGTCGCTGACGACCGATTGATCAGGCAGGCGGCAAGATGTGGCCTACGGCATTGAAGCTTTTGGGGGGCAGCCTGCTGACCCTGGCATTGGTCTGGGCATTGGTGCTTGGCTGGTGGCAGTCCAACGACTATGAGCCGAGCAAGCTTGATCTCGGCCTGTACCTGGTTGCGTTACCTCTGGCGCTGGTTGGCGGCTATCTCCTGTTGCGAGGTTTCATCGATCATTTGAAGTCGCCGTCGGCGCCTTCACTGCCCGCGGCTCCGGTCTTGCGTGACGACGATCCGTTGGTGCTGGCGACGGCGAAATCCGAGGCGGCGGAGCGCAGCTTCATGATCGGCGTCATTGATGGCTTTGTCGTTACTTCGGCAGGTGGGGCGGCCGATGAGACACTCAGCGCCACCGAGGAAGGCAAGCGGCCGGAACCCAGTGCGCGCTTGACCGACGAGTCGGGCTTTCCGGTATTCCTGGCCGAGGTGCCGGATCTCGATGTCGATGCGACGATTGAACGTAGCTTGAATCATGCCCTCCCGTTGGGTGACTTGTCTGCTCACGAGCAGATCATGCGTTCGTTGTCGCTGCTCGAACGGTTGTTAGACATGGTGAACGACAGGCTGCCTGAATCTCTCGAACGAGTGGGTGTTTCGCCCACCCTCAGGGTGGCCTTGGTGGTGCCCGCTACCTGGAAAAGTATGGACTTGACGGCCATCAAGGCCTGGCTGCAGGCTGGCGTGCCTGCGCTATCGGAACAGAACACGCCGGATATCTCCATCGTGCCGGTAAGCAACGAACTCGAGGCAATGCAGGTATTGGATGAGATCAATCTGCGCATCAATCGCGATCCATCAAGCCAGGAGTTGACCCTGCTGCTTGGTGTTGTGTCGGGTGTCGATGAGCAGAGCGTTGCACAAAGACTCAGCGGCAATCGGCTGTTTACGTCCGAGCATCAGGAGCGGCAGATACCCGGCGAGGGCGGGGTCGCTTTGTTGCTCGCCGGCAAAACACTGATAGATCGATGCCGGCTGGAGAATTGCGCCATGATTTCCCGGGTCAGCATGGGATCTCGCGACAAACCCGTCGATGCCGGAGGGCGGGTGAGCGGCAAACTGATCGGTCAACTGACGGCCGGCTTGCTTGATGTAACCGGGATAGAGCATTCGGCCATCAAAACGGCTCTTCTCGATACCGATCATCGCGCCAATAACCTGATGGAAGCCCTGGACGGGCTGGGGCAGGATTTCGACCACCTTGATCCGGTCAAGGATTGCCTGGCCATCGGTGCGAGTACAGGCGATCTGTCACCCATTGGCGGGCTGGTGGCCCTGGCCTGCGCCAAGGTAAGGGTTCTTGCCACCGAGGCGCCCGCATTATGCATCAGCAATCAACATCACCTCGGACGCGCTGCGCTTCTCGCGCTACCCGTCCCGATAGAGGCCGAAGCCAATCCCCACAGCATTTGAGTAAAGCACAATCACGATGTCCCAGCTCCGCAACTTACTGACCGATTCCCGGTTTCTTTCCTTCATGGGTGTGGCTGCCGTAGCAGCCTTCTTCTTTCTGGGTGCAACAACGCTCAAGGTGGCGATGATCTGGGCGGTACTCGCCAGCCTGGTGGTTTTGGCTTTGTGGGGTGGCGTCTGGCTTTACCGTCGCCACAAATCACGCAGGGCCAGCGAAGCCATCGGTTCGATGCTCGAGCAGCAGGCCGATTCGGCAGCCAAGCGGGGTACTGGTGCTGCAGTGGCGGAGATTCAGGCACTCAAGCAACGCATGCAGGAGGCGGTCAAGACGATCAAGACTTCCAAGCTCGGTCAGATGTCGGGAGCGGAGGCGCTTTACGAGCTTCCGTGGTACATGACCATTGGCAATCCGGCGGCCGGAAAGAGTACGGCGGTGGTGAATTCCGGATTGAAATTTCCTTTCGACGACGGCGGCGATGCCATCATCAAGGGGATCGGGGGGACACGAAACTGCGACTGGTTTTTTACCACGGAGGGTATCCTGCTTGATACCGCCGGACGTTATTCCGTGCATGAGGAGGATCGCGAAGAGTGGCTGGGCTTTCTTGGGTTGTTGAAAAAGCACCGGCCGCGTGCGCCGATCAACGGCATCATCGTGACGGTCAGCATTGGCGAGTTGATGGGGAATTCGCCGAGTTTCGCGATCAACCTGGCTAAAAACCTTCGCCAGCGGGTGCAGGAGCTGACGGAAAAGCTGGAGGTGTTTGCACCGGTCTATGTGCTTTTCACCAAGGTCGATCTGATCCCCGGCTTTCACGAGTTTTTCCTGGACCTCGACTGGAATGAGCGCGACCGTGTCTGGGGAGCGACGATTCCCTACGAGCAGGCCGGCGGCAACGAATTGATCGCGCTATTCGACCGGCACTTCGACGAGCTATACGAGGGGCTGCGCGCGATGAGCGTGGCCCAGATGTCCCGACTGCAAAGCGAAAACACACCGCCCGGGCTGCTCACCTTCCCATCTGAATTCGCGGCGGTCAAGCCAGCGCTCAAGGCATTCATTGCCACCTTGTTCGAAGACAATCCGTTCCAGTTCAAGCCGATTTTCCGCGGCTTCTACATTACCTCCGCCACGCAGACCAACGATATCAAGCCGGCGGTCAACGACCGCATCCTGCGGAAATTCTCGTTGCAGGGCGCCGGCAACGGTCAGGTCCGTACCGCGCTTAGCCACGGGTACTTTCTCAAGGAATTGTTCTCCAAGGTGATCTTCCCGGATCGCAATCTGGTTCGCCAGCATACGACCCGGAACAAGGCACGCCTGCGCCAGTTCGCCGTGCTGGGCGCGCTGTGTTGCCTGGGACTGGCACTGGGAGGCTGGAGTTGGTCATACGTCAACAACCGCACTCTGCTCGCCAACGTCGAACAGGACGTAGCCAAGGCGATCAAGCTGCAGGAGGGGCGGATCGACTTGCAATCCCGCCTAGAGGCCCTGGAAATCATCCAGGATCGCCTGGCGCAGCTCGAGCAATTCAACAGCGAACATCCCGTCTCCATCGGACTCGGCATTTATCAAGGAGAGCGGATAGCCGATCACCTGCGCCGCGAGTATTTCTCCGGGGTCGGCAATGTCATGCTGCTGCCGGTCAAGGAAAATCTCGAGGCCTTCCTCAACGAGGTCAACGCCCAGGGCGATCGTCTCAAGCCGCAGCCTGCCGGGGCCGCCAAGCCGGTGCGCAACAAGCAGTACAAGGATGCTTCGCCGGCCGATGTCGAGGACGGGTACAACGCGCTGAAGACCTATCTCATGCTCTCCAGTCGCGACCATGTCGATGTCGGGCATTTGTCCGACCAGGTCACCCGTTTCTGGCGCGGCTGGCTCGAGGCCAATCGTGGAACCATGACGCGTGAGCAGATGATCCGTTCGGCTGGCCGCATTCTCACCTTCCATCTCGAGCATGCAACGCATCCCGATTGGCCGACCATCGCCAATAATCTGGTTCTCGTCGACGAGGTGCGCGACAAGTTGCGTCAGGTAGTGCGCGGGATGCCCGCAGCCGAGCGCGTTTATGCCGAAATCAAGGCGCGTGCCTCGACCCGCTTTGCGCCATTGACGGTCGCCAACATCGTCGGCCCCGACAATGCGGCGTTGGTGGCCGGCGGCCACGTGGTTTCCGGCGCATTTACCGTCGAGGCGTGGCGCGAGTACGTGCAAAACGCGATCAAGGATGCGGCGACGAACGAGCAAAGCAATGCCGACTGGGTGCTTCAGACGTCCACGAAGGACGACCTTACCTTGGAAGGCAGCCCCGAGCAGATTCAGAAGTCTCTGGTCGCCATGTACAAACGCGACTACACCGAAGAGTGGAAGTTGTTCGTCCAAGGCATCAGCGTGGCGTCTTTCGAAACCTTTCCGGAAGCCGTTGCGGCCATGGATCGCCTGGGCGATCCCCAGATGTCGCCGGTGGGTACGCTGATCAAGGTGGTTTTCGACCAAACGGCATGGGACAACCCGGCCATGGCAAACCTCGGACTGGAGCGTGCGCAGAAGGGCTTTGTCGAGTGGTTCAAGCGTTCCATCCTGCAAATGTCGCCGAGTCGCGTTCAATTGGATGTCAACGTTTCAGCCAAGCAGACCGAGATTCCGATGGGGCCGATTGGCAAGGAGTTTGCCGGCTTCGGGCGCCTGGTTATTCCGCGCGACAAGGCGGACCCTCTGGTCGACACATACCTCAAACAGCTTTCCCGGGTCAGAACTCGCCTGAATCAGCTCAAGAACCAAGGGGATCCGGGGCCGGGTTCGCTGAAGCTGATGCGTGAAACGATTGACGGCAATGGGTCCGAAATGGCCGAGACGCTGCGCTTTGTCGATGAGCAGATGCTGACCGGCCTTCCCGACAATCAGCGCGCCGTTCTGCGTCCGCTGCTGGTCAGGCCCTTGCTTCAGTCCTACGCGGCGATTATCAAGCCAGCATCGGAGGAGCTGAACAAGACCTGGGAGGCCCAGGTGTTCGAGCCTTTCAACCGCAAACTGGCAATCAAGTACCCCTTTGCCGCGAAGTCGAATATCGAGGCCTCGCCCACCGAGATCGCCCAGATGTTCGGTCCGGAAGGCGCGATATCCAAGTACGTCGAATCCTCGATGGGGGCGCTGGTCGTTCGCCGTGGCAACACCATCACGCCGCGCACATGGGGTGATCTGGGTATTACCCTGCAGCCTGAGTTCATGAACGATTTCGCCCGCTGGGTGTCGCCGCTTGATGGTGGCGCGGCGGCCGATTCCGGTGGAGGCGCCGCGGCCCAGGCGCAGACGGTTTTCATGCTCCGGCCGCAAGCGGCACCGGGAACGACCGGGTATGTCATCGAAATCGATGGCCAGAAACTGAACTACCGTAACGGCGTGGCGCAATGGGCCAATTTCGTCTGGCCGAATGCAGCAGGGGTCCCCGGTGCCAAGATCGTAGCCACCACGTTCGAAGGACGTATTGTCGAAGTCGTGAATATTCCGGGACGTTTCGGACTTGAGAAAATGATCAATTCCGCCAAGCGTACCCGCTTGCCGGATGGTTCGTTCCACTTGACGTGGTTGGCGGAAGGGGTCGAAGTCGGCATTGACCTCAAGGTGGTCAGCAGTGCTCAAGTTCAATCGGGCGGCGGCGAGAGCGGTTCGGGCGCACGCGGTCTGGCGGGTCTGGTGCTGCCACGGAGCGTGGCGGTCGGCAAGGTCGGCAAGCCGGCCGAGCAGGCAGCCGAGTCGGCCGGGCCGCAGGCGACGGACAGTCAGTCCGCCAAGCTTGCCGGAGGCATGCAATGAGCGGCATGGCGAATTCTTCGGCGACCTGCTTCGGCAAGATTCCCTCGCGTGGCGATTTCGTCAAAGGGTCAGGGCAACACCAGTTGATCACCGTACTGGACCGCTGGGTATCCCAGGGCATGGAGCGCCTGTCAGAGGATCCGCGCTGGAAAACGGCCTACGATAACGCCTGTGCTATCGATTTTGCCTTTGTCGGTGCGCGCAGCAGGCTTTCGGTCGTCGGGCATTTGCGGCCAAGTCTGGATTCTTCGGGGCGTCGCTTTCCCTTCATCGTGGCTGCAACCATCGAGCGCGACGACGCCTTGATTTTTCGTTGTGCCCCGGCAGGACTTTCCCATTCGTTCGGGGCGCTGGCAGCCATTTCGGAGACCGGCGTTCGCGGCGGCGAGGTTGCCGCCCTAATGGGCGAACTGGACGGTGTCAACTGCGCCGCCGATTTCGAAACGGCCATGCAAAGCGATCCGCTTGGCAATTTCGTCCGGAGAAACAGCCTGGAATCGCTCGCCAGCTTGATCGGCGCACCGGACGTTGATTCCGTGCGCCGGATCATTCTGGCCATTGGCTTGTTGATGCGTCCCGCACTCGGACAGGGCGATCTTGCCATCGACAAGGAAATCGTTTTCCCCTTGCCTGCCGACGAGCGCAACCGGAATCTGGTGGCCGGCCTATGGCTTTACCTGCTAACGGCCTTTCTGCGCCGTACGATGGTCGAGTTGCAGGTCATCATCGAGCGGCGTGCCGACAAGCCGAGGCTGATCATCGGGTTCAACGGTTCCTCTCCGGCAACCCTGGTGGCCGCCTTGTCGCCCGATACCTCGGCCGACCGGGTCATTGCCCTGTTCGATCCGGAGTGGATCGAAGATCAGGCGGAGATCGTCAACGACTACGGTGTTGCCAAACTTTCCTCCTATCTGGCCCAGCCGCATGTTTCCTTGGAACAGGCTGTTTCTACCTTCCGCGAAGTATTTCTGGGCGAATGATCATGAAACTCTCTCCAATCCTTATTGCCAGTACTCTGTTTTTTCACGTATCGGCTTTTGCACAAGCCAGTCCGGCAACATCCAAGCCTGCCGAGGAGCCAGCCAAAGTGGTCGCCAGCGGCAGCGTGCCCGACGAAGCATCGCGTGCGGCGATCCTCGCACGGCTACGCGAGCTCTATGGCGCCCATAACGTTGTGGACCGGCTGGAAGTGGGTGGCGTGGTGCCGCCTCCCAACTGGTCGGAGAACATGACCAAGATATTGACGCCCAACCTGAAGCAGGTGCATAAGGGGCAACTGCAGGTGAGCGGCACGCAGGTCGCGCTCAAGGGCAACGTAGCCAACGAAGCGTTGCGGCAACAGGTGGTCAGCGAAATTGCCACCTCGCTCAATCCGACGTATTCCATCGACAACGGGCTGATCGTTGCCGGAGGCGAAGCTCAGGTGATACTCGACAAAACCCTTTCGAATCGCGTTGTCGAGTTCGAGAGCGGTGCGGCTACCCTGACGCCGGTGGGGCGGGCCATCCTGGATGAAATGGCGGGCGCCATCAAACAGATCGGCGCGCCAAAGATTCAATTGATCGGTCACACCGACAGCCAGGGCAATCGCCAGGCCAACGTCGCACTCAGTCTGGCGCGCGCCAATACGGTACGTGCTTACCTGATCGACAAGGGAATACCGGGCGAAGCGCTCAGTGCGTCCGGCTCTGGTCCGGATCAGCCCGTTGCTTCGAACGATACTGTCGAAGGTCGGGCGAAAAACCGTCGAATCGAGTTCCGCCTGGCCGGGCGCTAGATTGTTCGGTAGCGCGTAGTCACTACCGAAACAGCATCAGCTCATTTCATTCCGGTCGGGTTCGACCCCGAGCAGTTCTTCCATGCGCAACAGGGCGCTATCGTCCTTGACGACGGTACGCAGCCACTCATGCAGGGGCATCGTGCCCCATTTGGCGGCTTTTTCAGCCAGATAGGCAACGGGACTATGTGGTTCTGTGCGCCGGAAAAACGCAGCGATCTCCTGCAATTGACCAATTGCCTGGGCGCGTGATCGGATCGGGCCGGCAGCCATGTCGACCGGTTCGCCTATGGTCGGTTCGCGCCGTTCCGTCCGGGAACTGCCGGTAATCGCCTGTTCGCCGGGCGCGGCTTCCGGCGCGGCGGGGACGCTGCTGCCGGCATGGCGCTGGTAGAAGTGGGCGAGATCATCGAGCACTTCGAATGTCTGCCCAAAGGCCGGGGCGTATTCACCCATCCGCACGTCGAGGAGGGCTTGTAAATGCTTGACGGCTTCGCGCGCCCGTTCCGTATTGCGCAAGCTCTCGGCAAACCAGGCCTTGGGTGTTTCCCTGACAGCTGCTTCGAACTGTTCGAGTGATACATAGGCATTGCGCGCGATATCCTCTGCGTGGCCTGGGTTGCGCTCCATCTGTTTGGCCGTGGCGCGCGCTGTATCGTTGTCCAGTAGCGAGAAGTTGCCCTTCGCTGAACGGGTCAAGGCTATTTCACGTAAAAGACGCGGTGTCTGATTGGCAAGCCAATCAAGCACTCCGGTTCTCTGTTCGATGTCTCCATCTTCCGGCAGCGGGTGAATATCGTTCCAGAATACCTCGCAGAGCTGACCAAGCAAGACATAGCCATCCGTCAGGCCACTCAGGCCGGCAATCTTGCAGCGCGCCTCGATCAGCCAGCACGCAACGCGCAGATCCTTGGATTTGTTGGTCAGGACATCTTCGCAAATCCGTACAACGCCGGGCCAATCGGCTTCCTTGACATCGGTAACCCACTCTCCTTGCGATAGCGTAGGGTCGTCGAAGCGACGAGCCTCCTGAATTTGATCGAAATCCGAGGAATAGATGAGGTCTTCTCCGCATGAGCCATGCTTTGACGTCAAGGGAGATGCAATAGAGAAAGGATCCATGTTTCGGGGCTGTATTTGAAAATGGCATAGTTTAATAGCATATTGATTGAAATGCTCCGGTACCCAAATGGCGATTCGAAAATCCTGCAGATGCCGGCCGTTAGCCAATCAAAAAAACCATGCGTTTTAATAGCTTGGGAGACGGCTCACCATGCTGCTGTGATGGTCTGTCAATTTTGTTGGCATCCTAAATGAATAAATTTTCTTTCAGCGATGCGTGATCGTCACGTAAAATTGCATGCTATTTGAATTGTTGGCGGTGATTTTTTCCGCCCGTGCAACCGATCCGTTCAGTCCGACACCATGGATATCCCCTTCCTCTCCGCGACCCGCCTATACGAACTCGTCTGGCGCGACAAATCTGGCCCGGACATGCCGGTCGAAGCCTGGTGGGGCAGGGAAGAACTATCGGCCGGATTCGAACTGTGCATCGACCTCCTCTCCACCGACGCGCACCTCGAACTCAAGCGCCTGCTCGGCCGTTCAGTCACGCTCAACACCCGGCTTTCGGATGGCAGGCAGGCGGCCCGCAGCGGCCTCGTCCGCGCTGCACAGAAGCTGGGTTCGGACGGCGGCTTCGCCCGCTACCACCTTACCGTCGTCCCCTGGATCTGGCTGCTCGGTCGCGGCCGGCACAACCGCGTATTTCAGGACAAGGGGATCATCCAGATCGTTGAAGCCATCTTCGCCGACTACAGCGACGTCGCGGCCTGGCAATGGACCGACGAGGTTGCTGGCTTCCTCGCCGACACCCGTCCGCGCAGCTACTGCGTGCAATACGGCGAAAGCGACTACGCCTTTGTCGCCCGTCTGCTCGCCGAAGAAGGCATCGGCTGGACGGTCGAAGAAGACCCGGATGCCCCGGCCGGCCACCGCCTGCGCCTCTTCGCCGACAGCCTCGGCTTTCCCGAAGACACGCTCTCGCAGTCCAGCAACGGTGGCCGAGGTCTTCGCTACCACCGCGCCGACTCGCAGGAAGAGCAAGACGCCATCGTTGCCTTCGGCCAGCAACGGCGGCTGACCAGCAACCGGATCACTGCGATCAGCTACGACTACAAGGCCAAGAAGAGCGTCACACTCAGCATTCCCGGCACCTCGTCCGTGGGCGGCAAGCATCCACTCGAAAGCTACGACGACCCCGGTCTCTACGCCTGGGCCAACGCTGCCGAAGCCGAACGCTACGGTCGGCTCGCCATGGAAGCCCGGGAAGTCCAGGAGACCGGCTGGTTGGGCCGCAGCAACGTACGCAGCCTGCGTCCGGGCACCTGGTTCGACCTCATCGGCCTGCCGCTTGACCGGGCCAATCCCCAAGCCGAACACCGCTACGCCCCGACCGGCATCACCCACCTCGGCATCAACAACCTCGGCGGCGAATCCATCGCCGCCATCGCCCGACGCCTGGCGCAAGCGCCAACCCGTCCCGCCGCAGGACTCGACACGGGAGACCGCATCACCCCGGTCAGCGCCCCGGCCGCCATCCCCTCCGAACTACTCAAGCTCGCCACCGAACGCGGCTACGGCAACCGCTTCGAAGCCCACCGCCACTACACCCCCTGGCGCCCGCAACTCGATGACAGGACCGGCGCCCGCATCAACCCCCGTCCTACGGCACCCGGCCCGATGAGCGCCCTCGTCGTCGGCCCCGAAGGCCAGACCACCCCCAACGGCCCCGACGAACTCTGGTGTGATGCGCTCGGCCGCGTCAAGGTTCGTTTCCACTGGCAACTGGCGGAAGCAGCGGACGACAAGGACTCCTGCTGGGTCCGCGTCCTCAATCGGCAAGCCGGCCCCGGCATGGGCTGGCAATGGCTGCCCCGCATCGGCCAGGAAGTCCTCGTCGACTTCCTCGGCGGCGACATCGACCGCCCCGTCATCCTAGGCGCTCTCTACAACGGTCAGGGCGAAGGCGGCATTGCCGCCACACCGGGCGGCGACCCCGGTCCATCCGCACGCGACAACGTCTTCGACCCCGCCAGCGACCACAGCCCCAGCGGCCAAGGCAACACCGCCGGCGGCAACCATCCCGCCTGGCACGGCGCGGCCCCCGAAAGCCACCGCCATCCCGCCGCCCTCAGCGGCTTCAAGAGCAAGGAATTCGGCGCTCATGGGCCAACTGCCGGCTACACCCAGCTCGCCCTCGACGACACCGACCGGCAACAGCGCCTGCAACTCAAAACCACCCAGTACGCCAGCGAACTCAACCTCGGCCACCTCATCCACCAGGCCGACAACTACCGCGGCTCCTTCCGCGGCACCGGCGTCGAACTCAGAACCGACGCCTGGGGTGCCCTGCGCGCCGGGCAAGGCCTCGTCATGAGCACCTGGCCCATCACCCCGGCCCAACCCGCCGGCGACATGGCGCCCGCCATGGCGCTGCTCAAACAGGCCGGCAGCCTCGCCAAGACACTCAACCAGGCCACCCAAACCCACCGCACCGTTCAACTCGCCAGCCACCTCGGCACCCAGGGCAAAGACCAATCCAGGGCCGACGACAAAGCCGCCCCCCTCAAAGCCCTGCACACCATCGCCAGCGGCATGGTCGACCCCAAGGATCAAGACGTCGCCCAGCGTGACGCCCAACAAAAGAACATCCAGACCGCCGACAAACTCCCGCACCTTACCGACCCCGCCATCATCCAGGCCGGCAAGGCCGGCATCGCCACGGTCGCCGGGCAGAACCTCCATGTCGCCAACGGCGAGACCCTGATCCTCGAAAGCGGAGAAGACACCAACCTCGCCATCGCCGGCAAAGCCAGAATCCACAGTGGCCAAGCCATCGGCCTCCTGGCAGGGGCGATCAAGGCCGGTGAGGGCAACACCGGCATCAAGCTCATCGCCGCCAAGGACGACATCGACCTGCAGGCGCAGCGCGACGACATGAAGTTCATGGCGAAGAAAGATATCAAACTCGTCTCAGCCACCCAGCACATCGACTTCGCCGCCGCAAAGAAAGTTCACCTCGCCCTGGAAGGCGGGGCGAGCATTACCATCGATGGCGGCATCACCGTGCAGTGCCCGGGGACGATTACCGTGCATGCCTCCAAGAAGAGTTTTAGCGGGCCAGCGAGTGAGAACTACGGGTTGCCCAAGTTTCCCGAAAGTGTGTGCAAGGAGTGTTTGTTGGCGGCGATGAAAGCAGCTTCTCCGTTTGCTGCCGCGCAATAGGGGAAAAATTGAATACGTTTCTTCAAAATCAACACGCTGCCGGGCTTGCCGACGAATTGGCAGACTGGCTGGGCGCGGACAGGTCGTCAAATTACGAATGCTTTGCGATTGTTGACATGAGCATGCTCAATGCCCAAATGCTCGCTCGCATGGAGCGACATGCCTCACCAAGCATTCAATTACTTGAAACCAGCCGCTATGCTGCATACGAAGAGCTCGGACCACGGCTGATACCCATGAAAAGGCTGCAAGCTGACAAATTGAAATGGTTTCTCGGCGCATCCGATGGAGTACCTGCATTGTCGTTCGTGGAACTTCAAGTGTCGGAAGGCTCCCCTCGACGCCAATCGCTGGTCTGGCTGGCTGAAACAAAAACCGATGACGACGTGCATCTGTATTGCCGCTACACCGATACGCGAATTCTTCCGGCACTTCTCGACCAACTCACGGAGAATCAAACGACGACCCTGGGCAGCACCGTTCGCCGCTGGGCCTGGATCAACCGCGAAGGGAAACTGAGTCAAAAAAAATCATTCCCAACGCCCGAGGAAATCAGCGATGCCCCTGTGCCTCCCTTGTCTTTGGACAAGCGACAGTTTGCGGAAATGATGCAGGCTGCGGAGGCTGACCTGATCTTCGGCATGCTGCGCGAATCGTCACCTGAAATCATTCCCGACACCACGCCGTCCGATATTCATCAACGCTTGTCTAATTTGCTCGATGCCGGACGAGAACGGGGTGTTGTTGACGCACCAGATCAACTCCAGTTCGTTGCAATCGCCTGGAGTTCATCGGAGACCTTTTACCAGTTGCCCTGTCTGGCGCCGAGTTGGGAAGTCATTCGCAACCGGCAAGCCCGCTTTTCCGATGTGTTGAAAACCTGGGACGACAACATTTGGGAGCAGATTGATGCCTTGAATCCTGCCGCCCATCGGGAGCACGCATGAAAAACCATTCCAAAACGCTGAAACCCGCATGGCTGCGATGCCTGATCTGGATGGGGGCCATGGCCCTTGCCGCCTGCGATTCCAATTTCACGCCGCCGGACAACATGGCGGGGAGTTCGCTGTCGGCCTACAACTTCTCGGCGGAAGGCATACAGGAATATTTTGTCGATGGCGCCTGGGGTGGCGGCGTGGGAATCGGCTCGGGCGGCGGGCAGGTCTGTTGTGTCAGCATTCCCCGAAAGTGGCATGACAAGCTGCAAGTCACCGTCGAGTGGCGGCGGAGCGATTGCGGGAGAGGCGTCGATAGCGATGGTAATAGTAAGTGTGTTGGCGAACCCCGGCGGCCACAGAAATCCCTTAAAAAAACCGTTCCCATCGAACCGTATAGCGACCCCGATACGGTTCAAGTGTTCTTTCTGCCGCACGATGAAATCAGGGTTTATGTGAGCGATATGGCTCCTTGGCACTCTGATCATCCGTCCAAACTTGGTGACGTAGGGCCACATCCATTTACTGAAGAAGAGTTTCAGAGGTTGATGAAAAAATGATTGTTCAAACGCCACCTACCAGCTTGCCCGGACTGCGTCCCCTATCAGCCAAGGAACAAGCGCAACGCGCCGCTGCCTATGGCTGCCTGGCCGACAACAAGCAACCCACTTGCCAACAAACGATCTGGGTTGGCATGTTCTTCGATGGCACAAACAACAACAAAGAAAGGGATCAGGAAAAAGTCACTGACCCGAGTAAGCGTAGCCACTCAAATGTGGTGGTCTTGCACGATGCCTTTAAGGATGATCGGAAAAATGGCTATTTTTCCTATTACGTCCCCGGTGTCGGTACGAAGTTTGAGAAAATTGGCGAGATGACCGAAAGCGCCGATGGAAAATCCATGGCAAAGGGAGGTGAGGCACGGCTTCATTGGGCCATGATCCAACTCTACAACGCGGTCAATTTCTCGGTTAACAAACGTGATCTGGTTCCAGGCAGCGAGGCCCTTTCCACGATCAACAACCCCGACGTTCTCAAAAACGGCTGGACTCTGTTCTCCGGCAAGCGCCGCAGCTATTTCCAGGGCTTGGAATCCCGCCTCAAACAGTCGCTGGGCAAGGACCCCAAGCCCAAACCCGTGCTTATCAACCTCTCTGTTTTCGGTTTCTCGCGCGGCGCAGCAGAGGCCAGGGCGTATTGCAACTGGATACTCGAATGCTGCAAGAAGCAGGATGGCGGCCATACCTTTTGCGGCATTCCCATCCGCTTCCAGTTCCTTGGCCTGTTCGACACGGTGGCGTCGGTCGGGCTGGCCGATTCGTCGCCGATTGGTGGCGACGGCCTGATGGACTGGGCCGATGGCACCCTGGAAATTCCCGAGGCGGTCGAGCGCTGCGTGCATTACGTGGCGGCGCATGAAATCCGCAAATCGTTTCCGCTCTCAGCAGCGCGAAATGGCAAAAGCTACCCGGCCAATTGCCTGGAGGTGGTGTACCCCGGTTCGCATTCGGATGTCGGCGGCGGCTATGGCCCCGGTGCGCAGGGCAAGGCCGTGGGCAGCCGATCCCTGCTGGCTTCGCAGGTGCCGCTGGTGAATATGTATTTGGAGGCGAGAGCATCTGGGGTTCCGTTACTCACCGAAAAAGAGCTTGAAGGCAAGCAGCGACAGGATACTTCCGACGAGTTGCAACTAGCCCCAGAGCTTCGCACCCGTTTCCGCGAGTACGCCATCTGGTCGAAGGCTTCGGCAGCTGCCGTTGAAACGCTGATCCACAAGCACATGCGCCTGTACTGGCGCTGGCGGCTCAAGGTGGCGCCGAAATTCAAGGAACTGAACAGCTATCAAAAGGCAGATGCGCAAGACAAAGAGGATTTGTACGCCAGCGAACTCGATTTTCAGAAAGACATGGAGCGGGCGATCAAGCGCAAACGCTGGCTGGATAGCCTACCCGCCAACGATACCCGTTCGCGTTCTCAAATGCCGTACAACATGCCGACCGAGTTGGACAAGGAGGCGCTTGAGGAGGCGCGGCTGCTGGATCAGGTGCCGCCATCGATTCATTTGTTCTTTGACGAACATATTCACGATTCCCATGCATCGTTCTACCTCGCTGGTCCGGTGACGGATTACGACAAGGAAGAAAAGGTCAAACAAGCCAAGGAAAAGCAACGTCGCGGGAAGAAGCTCAATCCGTTCGAGGAGCGGATTTTGAGACAGGACGCGCAAAAGCCGGGAAGCTTTCCGGTGATGCGCGATAGCGATGTCGGAGACATTCTCGACATGGAGGGTGCTGCGACAGGCGGGGTAGTCAAGATCATGACGTCGACCCGCCGGGAAAGCGACGGCCATGTCCGGCGGCGCGTGGTGTTTGACAAGAGCTGAACGATTTGCCGCGTTGAATGGCTGCTGTGTTTGAACGGCTCGACGCTTGTCCTTGATTTGCCATGGTTTTGCCAACCGATTCCATGATTTCGCAGCACCGCACATTGAAAATCAGACGTTTCCTCGCTCAACTACTTGAACCATGGCTTTTGGCGCTCAGTACCAGGGTGAGCAAGCCTTTTTGTATCGCCTTGATCGTGGAAAGCCTGGTTCTTGCCGGGGCCATTGTTTGGGTATTCAAGGCTGACGGGAGTGCGTGGGATAGCTTCATGTATTACATGTTGCTGGCGCTGACCGTGCCACTCCTGGCCTTACAGCTGATCAACCGCCTGATGCCGGACTTGAGCGAATCGATTGCCTTCAAGTACCTGGCCATTTTTGGCGTAGTCATGGTCTGGTTTTCCGGCATGTCGGGGCGGGCCATGGTGAAAGATATTTTTCACGTGGCACCGGGTGAGTTCAGTAGTGCGTTGGCTGCGGCAAGTTTTTTGGCAATGAGTGACTGGTTGGCGGCGGCTGGAATGCTAGCCTGTCTGTTGCTTGAGCTTTGGGCAATTTTCGCCGCCGCCAACTCCCGGTACCGCTATCGGAAAGCAAGGTATGCGCAGCCATGGCTACGAATGGTCGCTATCGGCTTGTTGTTTTTTGTTTCCTTTCTGACCGTGACCAGTTTGAACAAAGTTATGCCGGCAGGTGTTAGGCAAGTCATTGTGGCTCGAATCGCCTGGGACATTGATCTGTTAGCAGCCCCGAAAGACTGCTTGCCCGCAGGAAACCAGGAGCCAGAAAGCAATTGGCGTGTATTCCCGCGTACGGTGGGGGAATCGAAAACTTTGTTGGTTCGCGGGCTTGCTACGTTGCCGGAAAAACCCTTTTGGAAATACTCCGCGGAGGAGCAGGAGCTTTTCGCCACATTCGATGTGCATGAAGTCGAATGTGGCATTGACAAAGCTCCCGTCAACAATCTGGAAGCCACGCAAAACAAACATGCTCTCGCGGATCAGCATCGTAAGGCTACGGCGTATCTCTGGGGGATTTCGCCCATTGCGAGCACGGAGATACAGCATTAGGTGAAGAGATACCCGTCCGCGTGGCTTCTGTGTGAAGCATGGTGAAAGCGACTACGCCTCTTGCGAGGTCCGGTTGGTGGGCGAAAACACCTTCGGCGCCCACTGCTCCGGTAAGGCTAATGCGTACGTTACTCGAACAGGTTCAGCAGTGAGTCCAACCCACCGAAATTGATCGCGACATCCGCCTTGGCACGAGTGGCTAGTTTGGCGTGGAAGGCGACGGAGAGGCCGGCCTGGGCCATCATCATCAGGTCGTTGGCACCGTCGCCGCAGGCGATGACCTGTTCCTTGCGCAGGCCGAGTTCGTCGGTCAGGCGTGCGATGTGATGGGCCTTGGCGGCGGCGTCGACGATGTCGCCGACGACCTTGCCGGTCAGCTTGCCGCCTGCGATTTCCAGTTCGTTCGAGGTGGCGAAGTCGAAGCCGAGTTCTATGCGCAGGCGTTCGGTGAAATAGGTGAAGCCACCGGACAGGATGGCCGTGCGCAAGCCGGCGTTTTGGCAGGCTTCGAGCAGTTCGCGGGCGCCGGGGGAGAGAAGCAGGCGTTCACCGAAAACACGGGCGAGCACACGGGCATCGAGACCGGCGAGCAAGGCCAGGCGGCGGCGCAGGCTCTCGCGGTAATCGATCTCGCCGCGCATGGCAGCTTCCGTCACCTCGGAAACCTCGGCTTTCTTGCCGGCGAAATCGGCAAGTTCGTCGATGCACTCGATGGTGATCAGCGTCGAGTCCATGTCGAAGCAGATCAGGCCGAAATCGGAGAGTTTCTTGCCGGGCTGTGCGAAGGCCCAGTCCAGCTTTTCGGCTTCGATCAGCGGGATGAGCGCATCGAATTCAGCGGTCCGGCTGGCATTCTTCAGGCAGACAACTTGTGGCGGGCGCGGTTCGACAGCGGATGCGCCGGTAGCGGATACGATACGTTCGAGCAGGAAGGTGGGCAGGGCTCCGCCCTGGATGATCAGGTTCATTCGAATGTCAGTGGTCGAGTCGTTGCTGCGTGGCCGCCTTGCGTTCGGTGGTATAGGCCCACCAAGGGAGGGCTTCGCCGCCGTCCATGAAGCGGGTGATCGAGATGAAGGTGTCGAGTATGCAAGGATCTTGCCGCTGCCCGCTGACGATGCACAGATCGCTGTACAGCGCATAGGGATCGCGCCCCTTCAATTGGGCGGGGTCGTCGATGCCAAGCCGGCGCAAGTCTTCGGCCATGGCCCTGCCGATATTGGGCAAGTCGGTCAGGGCCTTGACGTGTTTGCGGACGACCTTGGCCGGGTTCATGGCTGTTTCAGGCTTAAGCCAGGCGTTCCGGCAGCACATCGCGCAGCAGCACGGCGGCGTCGCGGATCATCTTTTCGGTGGTTTCCCAGCCGACGCAGCCGTCGGTGACCGAGCAGCCGTACTTGAGCTGGCTCAGGTCGGCCGGGATGGGCTGGCTGCCGGCTTCGATATTCGATTCGATCATCAGGCCGACCAGCGCCTTGTTGCCGCCGCGAATCTGGTTGACGACGTCGGACATGACCAGCGGCTGTAGTTCCGGCTTCTTGGAGCTGTTGGCGTGCGAGCAGTCGACAACGATGTTGGCTGGCAGCTTGGCCTTGACCAGGGCCTGTTCGGCGATGGAAACCGAGACGGTGTCGTAGTTGGGACGGCCATCGCCGCCGCGCAGCACGACGTGGCCGTAGCCATTGCCCTTGGTACGGACGATGGCGACCTTGCCGGAGCCGTTGATGCCGAGGAAGGAGTGCGGGCGCGACGAGGACAGGATGGCGTTGACGGCCACGCTGAGGTCGCCGTTGGTGGCGTTCTTGAAACCAACCGGGGTGGATAGGCCGGAGGACATTTCGCGGTGGGTCTGCGACTCGGTGGTACGGGCGCCGATGGCGGTCCAGGTGATCAGGTCGCCGTAGTATTGCGGCGAGATCGGGTCGAGCGCCTCGGTGCCGGTGGGCAGGCCGAGTTCGTTGACCTGGAGCAGGAATTCGCGGGCCTTTTGCATGCCGATGTCGACGCGGAAACTGTCGTCCATGAAGGGGTCGTTGATGTAGCCCTTCCAGCCGACCGTGGTGCGCGGCTTTTCGAAATAGACGCGCATGATGATCTGCAGCACGTCGCCGACCTCGTCGGATAAGGCTTTCAGACGGCGCGCATAGTCGAGGCCGGCCACGGGATCATGAATCGAGCAGGGGCCGACGACTACGAATACACGCGGGTCCTTGCGGTCGAGAATCTTGCGCAGCAGGTTGCGGCCGTGGGTGACGGTGTGCGTCGCCTTGTCGGAAATCGGCAGCCTGGCGTGGATTTCCTCGGGGGTGGGCATGGCGTCGAAGGCGCCTACGTTCAGGTTCTCGGTATTTTGGGTCATTTGCTCAGCTCGCGAATCATGTCCTTGACCGCCTGCACCTTGTCGTTCAAGGATGGGCAGTGGCGTAAGAGGGAAATTTTATCCTGTCCGGCTAATTTATAGTTTCGGTTGTTCTGGATCAAATGAATTATCTTGATCGGCTCGATTGGCGGGTTTTTCGCGAACTCGGGGCCGAACTGCAGCGTGATCTGGTCGGTTGCCGCATCGAGCTTCTGGATCAGCAGCGGCTTTACCAACAAACGCAGACGATGCGTGGCCAGCAGCGACTGGCCTTGCAGCGGCAATTCGCCGAAGCGGTCGATCAGCTCTTCCTGCATGGCGTCGATCTCTTCCGCCGTTTCGCAATTGGCCAGGCGCTTGTACAGCGTCAGGCGCTCGTGCACGTCGGGGCAGTAGGCGTCGGGCAGCAGGGCTGGCGTACGCAGGTTGATTTCGCTGCTAACGCCGAGCGGCTGCGTCAGATCGATATTGGCCAGGTTCTTGCCCTGCTTGAGGTGGGCCACGGCACGGTTCAGCATGTCGGTGAAGACGTTGAAGCCGACTTCCTGCATGTCGCCGGCCTGGTTTTCGCCGAGCACCTCGCCGGCACCGCGAATCTCCAGGTCGTGCATGGCCAGGAAGAAGCCGGAGCCGAGCTCTTCCGACATCTGGATCGCTTCCAGGCGCTGCTTGGCCTGCTTGGTCATCGCCTTTTCGTCCTGCACCAGCAGGTAGGCATAAGCCTGGTGGTGCGAACGGCCGACGCGGCCGCGCAACTGGTGCAGCTGGGCGAGGCCGAACTTCTCCGAGCGGTTGATCAGGATGGTGTTGGCGTGCGGGTTGTCGATGCCGGTCTCGATGATGGTCGTGCACAGCAGCAGGTTGGCGCGCTGGCTGGTGAAGTCGCGCATTACGCGCTCCAGCTCGCGTTCGTTCATCTGGCCATGGCCAATGACGATGCGCGCTTCGGGAACCAGCTTTTCCAGTTTCTCCCGCATGTTTTCGATGGTGTCGACCTCGTTGTGCAGGAAATACACCTGGCCGCCGCGCTTCAGTTCGCGCAGCACGGCTTCGCGGATGATGCCGTCGGAGAATTTCGAGACGAAGGTCTTGATCGCCAGGCGCTTCTGCGGCGCGGTGGCAATCACCGAGAAGTCGCGCAGGCCTTCCATCGACATGGCCAGCGTGCGCGGGATCGGCGTCGCGGTCAGGGTCAGCACATCCACCTCGGCGCGCATAGCCTTCAGCGTTTCCTTCTGGCGCACGCCGAAACGGTGCTCCTCGTCGATGATGACGAGGCCCAGGCGGTCGAACTTCACCTCCTTGCCGATCAGCTTGTGCGTGCCGATGATGATGTCGATCTTGCCTTCGGCCAGCTCCTTCAAGGCCTGTGCCGATTCCTTGGCGGTCTTGAAGCGGGAGATTTCCGCCACTTTCACCGGCCAGTCGGCAAAGCGGTCGACGAAGGTCTGGTAATGCTGTTCGCACAGCAGCGTGGTCGGGCACAGCACGGCCACCTGCTTGCCACCGGCCACGGCGCAGAAGGCGGCGCGCAGCGCCACCTCGGTCTTGCCGAAGCCGACATCGCCGCAGACCAGGCGGTCCATCGGCTTGCCCGACTTCATGTCTTCGATCACGGCGGCGATGGCGGCGGCCTGGTCGGCCGTTTCCTCGAAGCCGAAGCCGTCGGCAAAGGCCTCGTAGTCGTTTTCCTCAAAGGCGAAGGCATGGCCCTGGCGGGCGGCGCGGGCGGCGTAGAGCGCCAGCAGTTCGGCTGCGGTGTCGCGCGCCTGCTCGGCTGCCTTGCGCTTGGCCTTTTCCCACTGGCCGGAGCCGAGCGTGTGTAGCGGCGCGGCATCCGGCTCGGCGCCGGAATAGCGCGAAATCACATGCAGCTGCGCCACCGGCACGAAGAGCTTGGCCTCGTTGGCGTAGTGCAGTTCGAGGAATTCCTGCTCGCCGGTGCCGAGGTCCATGCGCACCAGGCCCTGGTAGCGGCCGATGCCGTGGCTTTCATGCACCACCGGATCGCCGACCTTGAGCTCGGTGAGGTCCTTCAGCCAGTTGTCGAAGCTGGCCTTCCGCGCGGCTTCGCGCCGGGTGCGGCGCGGCGCACCGGCGTAAAGCTCGGTTTCGGTAATGAAGGCGATGCCCGGCAGTGCAAAGCCGGCATGCAGCGGGGCCACGCCCAGCGCGAGCGGCGTGCCGCCCGCGACAAAGCCGGCAAAGTCGGCGCTGACATCGGGCTTGACGCCGTGCTCGCCGAGCATGGCAGCCAGGGTTTCGCGCCGGCCGGCCGATTCGGCCAGCAGCAGCACGCGACCCTTGAAGCCGGCCAGGTGGTTCTTCAGCTTATGCAGCGGGTCTTCGGCCCGGCGGTCGACGGCGATGTCGGGCAGGGCGGTTGTGGCGGCGCCAGCCTTGTTTTCCAGCGTCAGCCGGCCATAGCCCTTGGCGGCGGTGAAGAAGGCTTCGTCGGAGAGGAAAAGCTCTTCCGGCGGCAGCAGCGGGCGTGCCTTGTCGCCTTGCAGCAAGGTATAGCGCGAGCGCGTTTCCTTCCAGAAGGCGGCAATCGCCCCCGGCGCATCGCCATGGGTGACGAAAACGGCATCCTTCGGCAGGTAGTCGAAAACGGTGGCCGTTTCCTCGAAGAAGAGCGGAATGTAGTACTCGATGCCGGCGCTGGCGATGCCCTGCGACACATCCTTATAGACGCCCGACTTGGCCGGGTCGCCTTCGAAGGCCTCGCGGAACTTCTGGCGGAAGCGCGTACGGCCCTTGTCGTCCATCGGGAATTCGCGCGCCGGCAGCAGGCGCACTTCCGGCACTGGGTAGATGGTGCGCTGGGTATCGACGTCGAAGGTCTTGATGCTTTCGATCTCGTCGTCGAACAGGTCGAGCCGGTAAGGGACGGCCGAGCCCATCGGGAAGAGATCGATCAGGCCGCCGCGAATCGAGTATTCGCCGGGCGACACCACCTGCGTGACGTTGGCGTAGCCGGCCAGCGTGACCTGGCTGCGAAATTTCTCGGCGTCGATGCTTTCGCCCTTCGTGAAAGCGAAGGTATAGGCTGCCATGAACTCCGGCGGGGCCAGCCGATAGACGGCGGTCGAGGCCGGCACCAGCAAAATGTCCAGCTCACCCTGCATGGCCGCCCACAGCGTCGCCAAACGCTCGGAAACCAAATCCTGGTGCGGCGAAAAGGTGTCGTAGGGCAGCGTTTCCCAATCCGGCAGCAGGCGCACGCGCAGGTCAGGGCCGAACCAGGGAATCTCGTCGAGCAGGCGCTGCGCATCGGCGGCGTTGGCGGTGACGACGGCCAGCAGCTTGCCGCGATTGCGACCGGCGATTTCAGCTAGCGCCAGTGCATCGGAAGAGCCGACCAGCGCGGGCAGGTCGATACGTGCGCCGGGCTTGGGCAGGGCGGGAACGGTGAGCAGGGAGGATGACGCGGACACTGCGGGGTGGATGGTGTTGCGGGGCTGGGATTATAGCCGCTTCGACTCCACCGGCCGGACGATGTTCGGAACCGGCCTTGCCGGGCGGCATCGCGCGCTGCCCGCCTGAAGTGCGCGCGATCCCGGCGGGAAGCGTTCAGCGCGCGGCGCTGCCCCAGACTTCCTTGCAGGTGGCGATTTCTTCGTCGCTCATCACGGGCTTGATCTGGCAACGTGCCTCCCAGGCCGCCTGGCGCTGTTGGCGTTCGAGCATGGCGAGTTCGCGATTCTTGAGGACCGCTGCGGCATCTTTGCGTTTTTGCTCTTCCTCGGCGCGGAGGGCAGCCTGCTCAAGCAGTTGGCGCCGCTTTTCCTCGTCGGAAGCGATTTGCGCATTGCGGGCTGCTGTGTTTTCGGCCTCCGCCTTGGCGCGGGCAGCTGCGCGCTCCTCGCGAATGCGTCGCAGCTTGGCGTCGTCCTCGGCGTTGGCCGAACTGCCGGCGGTGCCGTTTGCCGTTGCGGTGCCCGCTTGGTTGTCGTCGGTGCGGTGGCGGGAGATCGAACTCCTGACGGTACTGCCGACATGGCTGTCGCTGGCGTGGCTGTCGCTGGCGTGGGAGGGCGACCCCGATGATGCGTGAGTGTGCGACGAATGCACGCGCCCTTTGGCGTCAGCGTCGAATGATAGCGAGACCGCAATGGCAAGAATTGCCGGCACTAGCCCCAGTTTTTTCATACCGCTCCCCTTGAGTTCTGCTTCTTTTTGAAATGCGGGGGATTCTATATGGCGGCGCGAGCCTGAATGCGGGCTTATTTCACACCCCGGCTTGCTTCGCCAGTCCTGAGCGTGTGGCAAATTCGATGTTCCATGGTTTGTGCACGTGGAATAATCTTCCATGAAACGTTTCGTCAAATACGTCGATCGAGGGAGGAATCATGTCTGCATTGCAAAGCAAGCTGTCAATTTCGCCGGACGGCGAGTCGTTCTCTCTGCCGGAGCCATCGGCGTATGCTGCCGAGTACGAGCGTGTCCGGGCTCTTGCCGAGGTTGCCCGGGCGGGCGGCCAGGAAATCGTCGTCGTCATGGGGGTCGGGTTCGTAGGCGCCGTGATGGCGGCCATCGTTGCCGATTGCGAAGGCGCTGATGGCAAACCGGGCAAGTTCGTGATTGGTTGCCAGCGCCCGTCGCCGCGCTCTTACTGGAAGATTCCTCTGCTCAATCGCGGTGTATCGCCGGTCAAGGCTGAAGATCCGCAGGTCGATGTCCTGATCGGCCGCTGTGTGCGCGACAAGAAGACGCTGACCGCAACCTATAACAGCCAGGTGCTCGATCTGGCGGATTGCGTGGTCATCGACGTGCAATGCGATTTCCTGAAGCAGGAACTGGGCAACATGAGGAGCGGCGAATGCGACATGGCGGCGCTGGAAGCGACCTTGAAAACGGTCGGCCAGCATGTCCGGCCGGAATGCCTGGTGCTGATCGAGACGACCGTGGCGCCGGGAACGACGGAGTTCGTCGCTTGGCCGATTCTGAAGAAGGCATTTGCCAATCGCGGCATCGCATCGGTTCCGCTGCTGGCGCACTCTTATGAGCGGGTGATGCCCGGGCGTGACTACGTGGCGAGCATTCGCGATTTCTGGCGGGTCTGCGCCGGTTGCGACGGGGCGGCCCGGGAGCGGGTGCAGAAGTTCCTGCGCGAGGTGCTCAATACCGACAAGTTCCCGCTGACCGTGATGGACCGGCCGATCGAATCGGAAACCGCCAAGATCGTCGAGAACAGCTATCGGGCAACCATCCTGGCCTATCTGCATGAATGGTCATTGTTCGCCGAGCGCAACGGCGTTGACCTGGTCAAGGTGGTCGATGCCATCAAGATGCGACCGACGCACAGCAACATGATCTTTCCAGGTCCGGGTATCGGCGGGTACTGCCTGCCCAAGGACGGCGGGCTGGGCTACTGGGCGTACAAACACATCCTTGGCTTCGAGGATGGCGACAAGGTATTCCGGATTACCCCGGTGGCCGTCGATATCAACGACACGCGTGCGCTGCATGTCGCCGAACTGACCCGCGACGCGCTGCGCAACATGGATCGCTATATCGCCGCATCGCAGGTATTGATCGCCGGCGCATCGTATCGCCAGGATGTCGGCGATACCCGCTACAGCGGCTCCGAGCTGGTCGTCCGCAAACTCACCGAAATGGGCGCCGAGATGCGGGCGCACGATCCGTATGTCGACCAATGGTGGGAATTTGCCGAACAGGATGCTTATCCGACTTCCGGTTTGTCGTGGAAGCGTTTTTTCCGCAATCAGGACGAACTGTCATCGCTCAAGGTCGAAAGCGACCTGCCACAGGCGCTCAAGGGTGTCGATGCGCTGATCCTTGCCGTACCGCACGACGCCTATCGCCGGCTGACGCCTGAAGAGGTTGTGGCATGGGCTGGCAAGCCGATAGCGGTGATCGACTGTTTCGGCATGCTCGATGATGCGACCATCGCCCGTTACTTCGAGCTGGGTTGTGAGGTGAAAGGCTTGGGGCGCGGGCATATCCAGCGCATCAAGCAAGCCTCGCGAAGGGTCTGAGCCGGATCACGCGTCCATGAAAAAGCCCCCGGAAACGGGGGCTTCATTTTGGCAAGAACGTTTGCTTGGGGTTCGGGGTTACAGGATGCTCAGCACATTCTCCGGCGGCCGGCCAATGACGGCCTTGTCACCATTGATCACGATCGGACGTTCGATCAGGCGCGGGTGGGTTGCCATGGCGGCAATCAGGGCGTCCTGATCCAGCGTGGGATTGTCGAGGCCGAGTGCCTTGTATTCGTCTTCGCCCTTGCGCATCAGCTGACGGGCATCGGCGAAACCCAGCCGGGCGAGCAGGGTGCGCAATTCGGCCGGCGTAGGGGCTTGATCCAGATAGGCGACGATGGTCGGCGAGATGCCTTTTCCCTGCAATAACGACAGGGTTTCACGGCTTTTCGAGCAGCGCGGGTTATGGAAGAGGGTGACGGTCATTGCCTGTCTTACATGCCGAGTGCGTTGAGGAGATCGTCGTGGTCGTTCGAGGCCGGTTGGTCTGCGGCCTTTTTCGGTTGCCCATTGACCTGGGCGAGCAGTTCGTCCGGATCGGGTGCTTCGTCAGCTTCGAAATCGTTCATCTTGATGAACTCGGTGCGGTCCATCGCCAGTTCAAGATAGAAAATGTTGTTGCTGCCAGTGTAGAAAGTCACCCGCCGAGATTCGGGCTTGTCCAGGTTGGTGTCGACGCTGAGCATGACCTGCTTGTTCAGGGCGAGCATCTTGGGCTGGTTCTGGGTGATGTGCGTCTGCAACTCACGGGCAACCTTGCCGGTGAAATCGCCGACGATCTGGTTCATCAGTTCGCCCATGACGTTGCCGACTTCATCGGAAGTATGGGTGGTTGCCAATCCGTCCTTGTCCATGCCCATGTGCAGCATGTAGCTCGAATAGAGCTCCATGGCCGCCGACGCAGAAAAATTGATGACCACCAAGCCGGAGAAGCCGCCGTCGAAGAGGACGAAACATCCGATATCCGGCTTCAGGCAGGTTTTGGAAATGCGCTGAACCATGCCGGAGTAATGAATCTGGTTTTGCGTGGCGATCGAAAGAACCTTGGTGACCGAATTGCACAGGCTTCTGAGGATATCTTCGGTGCCGTAGACGGTGGGGGTATCGGATGAGTTCATGGTTCCGGATCAAGCCAGTAATTGAATAAATGGCATATATAGCACAGTTATCAGCTTCGATCGCAGGCCGTGATCGGAAATCTTCGGGGGTAGCGGCGTATTCGATGGGTCAGAAGCGGCAAACCCTATGAAATTGGGCTATACCACTCCCGCCTTTGCCCTGTTGGCAGGGAAATGAATCATGGGTATTTCGAGGTGGTAGAATCGCCACCACCATGCAGGAAGCGATTTCTGCCTGGTCTGGTCTGACCCCGCCAAGTATTGAAAAAAAGGTAGAGAAATGGATACGAAATTGAACACGGAGCGGCGCAAGGAAGCGCAACGACGCCTGTCAGATTTCGGGCCGCCGAAAGGCCTGACGGAGCGCCGGATCAATATCGAGCGGCGGCTCTTCAATCTTGCCTTCGATAGCGCGGGCGGCTGGGGTGTTGCAACGACTTCGGCCGGTTCGCGCGGCAACTCCACCACGGGCTGCTGATTGCCGCCCAATACGCTCAGTGCCTTGCGTCGCAGGCCTTCGCGGTATCGCTGGCGCTTGTCTCGCTCAACCCGCTTTGTTCGGTGAAATAACCGCAGAGCGGGCACTTGAAACCGGGTGGGCAATTGTGTTCCCGAGCGCACTCGGCCTGTGTTTCATCGGTTAGCACCAGTTCACGAACCGCCTCGCAACGGGCGAGAGGTGAGTCGAAGTAGGACATTGCGCTTTCTCCCTGAGTGTTCCGTACTTAATTCAGCATAGCCGCTCCTCCGGGAATGTCCATCGCGGGAGTAGTCCATGCCTATGCGGACAGATGTTCCGCGAACCATGCCGCGACCTCGGCCTGCCGATGATCGCCTGCGGCGAGCAGGCGCAATAGGTGCTTGCCGCTCAGATGCGAAGCCGCGCGCTGGTAGGCGGCCGATGCCGGTATATCGTCTTGGTCGACCAGCATCAGCAAGGGGGCAGTCAGCAGCTCGAGTGCCTGCAATCCTGCCCGGTCGACCAGTCCTCCATGGCAGACCAGCGCTTTGACCTGAATGTCGCGTTGTGCGGCGCAGCGAACGGCTGCCGGCGTTGTATCGCTGCGGGCATGGATACCCAGTGCCAGATCCTGCATGTCGCCGTCGTTGCGTATCAGCTCGAGCACGTCGAGCAGTCGCTGGGCCAGGCGGGGGACGTTCTGCGTGGCATCGGCAAACTGCAGTTCATGGGCGGTCAGTAGATCCATGGCCAGAATGGCAAATCCGCTTGCCGCCAATGGGGCGAGCATGGCGTCGTCTTCGGGGCTGCGGTGCGAGCGGATGGCCAGGATGAGCCCCCTGGGGTTCTCGGGATGCTCAAGCTGGCCGTGGAGCGAGCCGTGCGGGGTACGAAAGACGATATGGCGGATCATGGAGACAGGCGGACAGGTATGCGATGGGGGCCAAAGGCTTGACCGTTGCGCCCCAGGGTAGTTCCGAAGCGACCGGCGATGGCGGTCTGGCAATGCGGGCAGCGGCCTTCGGCAGTCAGGTCGTAGCGATCGATGGCGTACCAGTCGCGGATGATCAGCGGGGCCTTGCATGTCGGGCAACGGGTCGTGCCGCCCTCGGTATCGTGGAGATTGCCGGTGAAAACGTAGCGCAAGCCGGCATCTTGGGCGATCCGCCGGGCCTGGGTCAGCGTTGAGGATGGCGTGGGCGGCAGCTCGGCCATTTTCCAGTCGGGATGGAAGGCCGAAAAGTGCAGCGGAACGTCCGGCCCCAGTTCCTTCATCACCCAGGCGGCCAGGGCGTTGATTTCGGCGGGGTTGTCGTTATGCCCGGGAATCAGCAGGGTGGTGATCTCCAGCCAGCAGTCGGTTTCGTGATGGATGAAAGCCAGGGTATCGAGAACCGGCTGCAGATGGCCGACGCACAGCTGGCGATAGAAAGTTTCCGTGAAGGCCTTGAGATCGACATTGGCAGCATCCATCGCGGCAAAGAATTCCCGTGCCGGTTGGCGATGGATGTAGCCTGCCGTGACGGCGACATTGCGGATTCCCTGCTCGCGGCAGGCCAGTGCGGTGTCGATGGCGTATTCGGCAAAGATGACGGGATCGTTGTAGGTATAGGCGACGGCGTCGGCGCCATGGCGTTTGGCTGCATTGGCAATCGCTTGCGGGCTGGCGCTGTCCATCAGCCGGTCCATGTCCTTCGAGCGGGAGATATCCCAGTTCTGGCAGAACTTGCAGGCGAGATTGCAGCCGGCGGTGCCAAAGGAGAGGATGGCGCTGCCCGGGTAGAAGTGATTCAGCGGCTTCTTCTCGATGGGGTCGATGCAGAATCCGGACGAGCGTCCGTAGGTGGTCAGCTGCATCTGCCCGTTGATCATCCGGCGGACGAAGCAGGCGCCGCGCTGGCCTTCGTGCAGCTGGCAGTCGCGCGGGCACAGGTCGCACTGGATCCGGCCGTCGGGTAAGGGATGCCACCAGCGACCGGGATGCAGCGTCGGGACTTCGTTCATGGCGGAGCCTCCTTCCATTTCGCCACGGTGTAGCGTTCGAGCCGGATGTCAGGGCTCCAGTAGTCGGCGGGCAACCCCGCCTTCTGCTTCAGGTGGGCCATGAACAGGGTCGGGCTGGGGAGTTGTTCCCAGACCTGGGGCAGGAAGGTTGCCCGGCGGCTGCCGCAAGAGAGAATGATGCCGTCACGGCCGGGGTGCAGTTGGGCCAGGGCGTCGGCTTCATCGGTGAAGGAGAGCGCCACGGCCGGTGTCAGCAGCGAAACCTCGACACGGGTCAGGGGCAACTCGGCGGCCGACAAGGGCGAAAAGCGGGGGTCGCGAAAAGCGGCAGCCAGTGCGTTTTCCCGGACATCCTGCCCAAGGGGGCGCCAGGCTTCCAGGCTGCCGATGCAGCCTCGCAACTGGCCGCCCTGAGTCAGGGTGACGAAGGTCGCTGCGGGGTCCTGCAGCGCGGGCTGATCACCGGTCGGCTGTGTCGATTGCCCCAGTCGGGCGGCAATCGCATTGCGGGCCAGGGTCAGCAGCGTATCGCCTAGATCAGCCATGGGCGTTCGACTCCTCGAACGAAAATGCCGCGTAGCCGACGACGCGGCTGCGCTCCCCGGCCGTGTCGCCGGAATTGCACAGGCCGAGCAGGGTAGGCTTCAAGCCGCGGCGGGCGGCGGCCAGCAACAGGCCATTGATCGGGTAGGCGCCACAGGCCTGCTCCGGATGAATATGGGTATCGAGCTGCAGGATGTGTCTGCAGGTGTTGCAGTCGACCTGTTGGGCCGTGCCGTAGGGTAGGAAATGGGAAAGGTCGGAACTGACGACGATCACCGTTTCCGGCCCTCCCCACAGGATGTCCAGCACATCGGCCACCACTTCTGGCGACGCGTGGCCGACAGCCAGCGGCACCAGCGTGAAGCGCGGCAGGAGGCGTTGCAGGAAAGGGAGGTGTACTTCAAGCGAGTGTTCGAAGGAATGTGCCTGTTCGCTGAACACGACCTGCGGCAGCTCGGCGATGCTGGCGACGCCCTGGGTGTCGAGCCGGACACTGCCCAGAGGCGTGGAAAACACTTCGGATTCGGGGAGCGCAATGCCATTGACGGCAACCCGGTGGGTCGGTCCGAGCAGGATGACGCGATGGATTTGGCCGGCCCAGGGTGCCAGGGCCGCGTAGGCTGCGGCCGCCATCGCCCCGGAATAGACGTAGCCGGCATGCGGGGCGATCAGCGCCTTGGGATGATGGGATGCTTCGTGCCGGGCGGCGGCGAGCAGCCGGTCCACGGTGAGCGAAAGCGTTGCCGCATCGCCGGGGTAAAAAGTACCGGCGACGGCAGCTGGGCGGGTTCTGATCACAGCCTGCTCCTCAGACGAGCAACAGTCCGCCGGCTATGCCGCCGCCGATGGCGAACAGGCCGGGCAAGGCATGGCGGGCCAGCGTGCGTCCCCCGATACTGACGACCAGCCCGATCTTGAAGGCCAGGTTGGCCAGCAGTGCCAGCGCGACGGCGATCACTGCCTCGGCACTGGCGACCTTTTCAAGGTTGAACATGCGCAGCGTCGACAGGACGCTGGCATCCGCATCGGTCAGGCCGGAAACCAGCGCGACGATATAGAGGCCACTGTTGCCGGCCCTGTCCTGGAGCCAGGCGGAGGCCAGCAGCACCGCCGCATAGAGCAGGCCAAAGGAAAAGGCGGTTTTCAGTTCGGTCGGGTTTTTGACTTCCGGCATCGGCAGATTGTCTGCCGCACTGAGGATTTTCCAGCTGTACAGCGCCATGGCGACGCCCGGCACGATGCCGCAGGCGAAAACCACGGCAATCGGCTTGGCCAGATGGGGAGCGACGACGCCAGCGACCAGCCACAGGCGGATCATCACCATGACGTTGGCGATCAGGATCACGATGGATGACATGCGGACGAAGTCGTCATGCTTGCGGGCATGGCGCGAGAACATCATGGTCGTTGCCGTGGACGAGGCCAGGCCGCCGAAAATGCCAAGCACGGCAGCGCCATGGCGGGCGCCGATGATGCGCAGGGCGAGATAGCCGGCCAGTGCGAGGCCGGAAATGAGCACCACCATCCACCAGATCTGGCGGGGATTGATGGCGTTGTAGGGGCCGAAATCCTCGCTCGGCAGGATGGGCAGGATGACGAACGACAAAACCGCGAACTGGAGGATGGAGTTGATGTCCTTCGGCGTCGTGCTCTGGCTGATTTGCTTCAGTTCGGCCTTGAAGTAAAGCAGGATGGTGGTCGTGATGGCGAGCATGACCGCCAGCGTGGCGTAGCCGAGCCAGACGGCTGCGCCGAGGCCGTACGTCATGACGATGGCTGCTTCCGATGTGAAGCCGCGATATTGCTCTTCCTGCTGCGAGGAGAAGTTGGAGGCGATCATGGCGCCGGCCACCACCAGCAGTCCCAGCGCGAGCAGCCAGTGACTGCCGGAGCGCTCGTCGAGCAGGGCAAACAGGCAGCCGAGCATGGCGACCAGCGAGAATGTACGCAGGCCAGCGGCCGAGTCCGGGCGGCGCTCGCGCTCCATGCCGATCAGCAGGCCGATACCCAGCGCGGTGGCAAAGGCCTTGACCGGTTCGACCAGTTCGGGGACGACGAAACTCATGCCATTCCTCATTTTCAGGTGTTCTTCAGTAAAATTAAGCCATGCCACGCCATTACGCAATCGTTCCCGCTGCCGGCAGCGGTTCCCGCTTCGGTGCCGAGAGGCCGAAGCAATACCTCGATCTCCTCGGCCGCCCGCTGATCTTTCATACCCTGTCGGCCTTGGTCGCCTGCCCGGATATCGAGCGGGTGTGGGTCGTTCTCGCGCCGGACGATCCGTGGTGGCCGCGCTACGACTGGTCCGAGCTGGGTGCCAAGCTGGAAACGGTGCGCTGTGGCGGGGCAACGCGTGCTGAAAGCGTGGCGAACGGACTGCAGGCGGCTTCCATGGTCGCTGCCGACGATGACTGGGTTCTGGTGCACGATGCCGCACGGCCTTGCCTTTCGGCGGCCCAGCTCGATGCCTTGTTTGCCGATCTGGCCAACGATCCGGTTGGCGGCATCCTCGCCGTACCGGTCGCCGACACCGTGAAGCGCGCGGATGCTGAGCAGCGTGTGGCGGCCACCGAGCCGCGGGATGGCTTGTGGCAAGCGCAGACGCCGCAGATGTTCCGCTATGGGCTGCTTGGCGAGGCGTTGGCGAAGTGCCGTGCGGTGACCGACGAGGCGGGTGCCGTCGAGGCGCTGGGTCTCAAACCGAAGCTGGTGCGCGGCGACGCCACCAACCTGAAAGTAACCTATCCGGCCGATCTTGCCTTGGCCGCCATGATTTTGAGGGCACGCAAATGAATTTCCGCGTCGGACAGGGCTACGATGTCCATCAGCTGGTCGAAGGCCGCAAGCTGATACTTGGGGGCGTTGAGATTCCGCATGTCACCGGGCTGCTCGGCCACTCGGATGCCGATGCGCTGCTGCACGCCATTACCGATGCCTTGCTCGGTGCGGTAGCGTTGGGCGATATCGGGCGCCATTTTCCCGATACCGACCCGCGCTACAAAGGTGCCGACAGTCGTGCTTTGCTGCGCGGCGCGGTCACCCTGCTGGCCGGAAAAGGGTGGCGGCCAGTCAATGTCGATGCGACGATCATTGCCCAGCAACCCAAGCTGGCGCCGCACGCCGCAGCGATGGTGGCCAATATTGCCGCCGATCTCGGCATCCCGGTCGATGCGGTGAATATCAAGGGCAAGACCAACGAACGGCTGGGCTACCTCGGGCGAGAGGAAGCGATCGAAGCCCAGGCCGTTGTCCTGGTCGAGCGTGTCGGCTGAATTACGGAAGGCTGACCAGGAACGGCCGCCCACGGCCAGGGTCTTTTTTGCCTTGCGGCCTCCCGATGCGTTGGCCGGGACGCTGGCCGACGTAGCGCGGGATGCGGCCGAACGCTTGGGGGGGCGCCCGACGCGATGCAACACGATCCACCTGACGCTGGCTTTTCTGGGGGACGTTCCCGTCGACGATTTACCCGTGCTGCAAGCCATCGGCGACGGCATCCAGTGCTCGCGTTTTGCGCTGCGGATCGACCGGTTGGGCTATTGGCCCCACAAGCGCCTGCTGTGGGCGGGTATGTCCGAGGTGCCGGACGGCTTGCGCGATCTGCATCGCCAGCTGCAGGGGACGCTTGCTGCGTCGGGGTATCGGAGCGATACGGCGGCGCACGGATTCGCCCCGCACATCACGCTGGTGCGCCACATGCCCTCGGGGGAAGCTGATTCGATGGTGACTGGTGCTGGCAATCTGCATCCGCTTGACTGGCCCTGTTCAAGCTTCCTGCTGTTCAAGTCGGAGTTGCGTTCGTCTGGCCCGGATTACGGTATTCTTCGGAAGTATTCCCTGGCGTGAATGCGCTGGCCTGGAATCGTCGGAAAAATTCGGCATCGCTTGGCCTGAAGGCTAAAGTTTTTCAGTCAAGTGTCGGTAATGCCTAGGTAGGCTGACAAATGATTTTATGGGCGGCTCCGGATGGATCGGGGATGCCGGCCAGGCAAAGGGGGAATTTTTGGGGGTTGTCGGGCGTTCGGAAAATACGGCCGTATTGCGTGTCCTGATTGTCGAGTCGGCAGGCAGGGACGGGCAGCGTTTGCTGGATGCGATCCAGGGTGGCACTGCGTCCATGGAAGGATGCCTCGCTGCCGACCCGGATATGCTCTCTTCGCGGCTGCAAACCGAGCGCTGGGATGCCTTCGTGTTGTCCTGCACCATGCCGGAACTGCCTGCCGTTGAAGCCATGGCCCTGTTTCGCGAGCAGGCGCCCGCGGTTCCCGTCATTCTCAGCATCGAACGCGGCGCCATGGATTTCCCCTTCGAACTGCTCGAGAACGGCGCGTGCGACTTTGTGTTCAAGAGCAATCCGTCGCGTCTGCCGGCGGTGATCGAGCGCGAATGCGCGAAAAGCAGCCTTTTGCGCACGGGGCGGGAGGATGTCGCCGGGACGATCGATGCGCTGCCATTGGGCGAGGGCATCGCCCGCTTTCAGCAGTTGTCCAGCAATCTTCCCGAGTGTTATTGGCTGGCCAATGCGGAGACGCAAGCGATTACCTTCATCAGTGCCGGTTACGAACACATCTGGGGTCGGCATGTCGACGCGCTGTATGCCGACCATAGGGATTGGCTGACGTATGTCCACGACGAGGATCGCGAGCGCGTTGCCGACGCCATGAACGTCCATCGCCAGGGCGGACTGGACATCCGGTTCCGTGTGTTGCGGCCGGGCGATGGGCTGCGCTGGCTGCATGCCCGTAATTTCCCGGTTCCCAACGAAGGGGGGGAGGTGCTGAGTGTCGGCGGCGTGGCGACGGATATTACCGGGCAGCTCGCCTCCAAGCTCAACCTGTCGTATTACACCCATTTCGATGCGCTGACGGCGCTGCCCAACCAGTGGATGTTCTACGACCAGGTGCAGCGCATGATCGCCTTGTCCAAGCGCAGCGGCTTGCCGTTAAGCGTGATGGTTGTGGACGTCGACCGTTTTCATGAAGTGAACCAGGCCTTGGGTTATTCCGCCGGTAACGAACTGCTGCGGCAGATGGCGGGGCGGTTGTCTGGATCGTTGCGCGAATCGGATTACCTGTGCCGTCTGGAGGGCGACGTCTTCGGGATTCTCCTGCCCGAACTGGTGGATAGCCAGCAGGCCGGCGTGGTGGCCCGGCGCATTATCGAGACATTGATCATGCCGGTCCGGGTTGCCGGGCAGGATGTATTCGCCACGGCCAGTATCGGCATCGGGTTTTACCCTCAGGATGGGCAGGAGGTTCATGAGCTGCTGAGCAATGCCCAACTCGCCGGGGTGCACGCGAAGCAGCAGGGACGCAACAGCTACCAGGCTTATTCCTCGGATATGCAGGATCAGGTGCGTGAGCGCATGTTCTTCGAAATCGACCTGCGCAACGCCACGCTGTGCGAAGAGTTCGTTCTGCATTTCCAGCCGAAGGTCAGCTGTGCCGACGGCCGCATTACCGGCGTCGAGGCCTTGTTGCGCTGGCAGCATCCGCGGCGGGGCATTGTTTCTCCGGACCAGTTCATACCCCTGCTCGAAGAGACCGGTCTCATCGTCCAGGTCGGGCGCTGGGTGCTGGAGGAAGCCTGTCGGCATGCCGTGGAGTGGCAGCGCGCGGGGCTGAGCATGCCCAGTGTGTCGGTGAACCTCTCGGCACGGCAACTGCAGTCGGAGACATTGCTGGCTGACGTGGCGACGACTCTGGAGGAAACGGGATTGCCTCCGGCTTGTCTCGACCTGGAAATCACCGAAAGCATGCTGATGCACAATGCCGATACGGCCATTCGCACCCTGTCGGCGCTGAAGAAGATGGGGGTCACGATTTCCCTGGACGATTTTGGAACCGGCTATTCCAGCCTGGCCTACCTGAAGCGTTTTCCGCTCGATGCGGTCAAGGTCGACCGCTCCTTTGTCCAGGATATCGCTGCCGATTCGGATGATGCGTCGATTACCCGGGCGGTGATCACCATGGCCCACCATCTCAAACTCAAGGTGGTCGCGGAAGGGGTGGAGACACCTGAGCAGCTGGCCCTGCTGATATCGCACCAGTGCGACGTGATCCAGGGCTATTTTTTCTCGAGGCCCTTGCCGGCCGATGAAATGACCGGCTTGCTGCTGGCCGACCAAAGGTTGCCGAGCAATCATCTCAATACCGGTAGCCGCAAACCGATGGCGTTGTTCGTCGCGGTCAGCGGGTTCGATGAGGTCATTTCGTGGCTCGGCCGCGAGGGGCATCGCGTATGCGTCGTTCCTGACCTGGCCGGTGCAACGCAGTGGCTGTCCGGCAACCTGGTCGATGTGTTGGTGTGCGGCGCGCCGCGCAAGGGATTCGATTCGGCGGCGCTGATTCGTCTTGCCAGTGAATTGCAGCCGCGCTGCGAACGGATATTGCTTGCGGACAGCCGCCAGTGGAGTCGCAAGTCGGTTGCCGAATTGAGCGGTTCCGGCCTGGTGCACCGCGTCATTCATCTGCCGGTCGAACCGGATGCTTTCTGCCGGGTGGTTGACGACGCCCTGAACCGCCGGCACATTTCGGAAGAGTACAGCCGTTTGTCGCATGAGGTGGAAGTGGTCGAACGACAATTGCTTCAGGCCGAAGAGGATCGTCGCCGGCTGTCTGACGAAAACCGGGCGCTCCAGGCTCAAGAGCGGCAGGGTTACCTGATTCTGCAGGAGGTATTGTCGGCGCTGCCGATCCCGGTGATCGGGGTCGATGCCGGCGGCTTGGTGGCGCTGCTCAACGAGGCGGCCATCCGCCGTTTTGCCGGACGGGGTATCGCGCCAGGTGTCGAGCTTGCCGCGATCATTCCGGAACTCGGCGAATCCCGCTCGGGGTCGCACGTCGTGATCGACGGTATTTCCTATGATTGCAGCTCTCAGCAGATGGGGGCATCATCCCGCGCCGAGGGCCGTCTCTTCTTGCTGAATGAAACGGCAGGTGAGGCATGAAGGGCATGATACGGACAGAGGCTGCGCTTCCCGGCATGTGCCTGAGCGAAGCGGTGGTTGACGATTCAGGACGGGTGTTGGTGCCGGAAGGCGCTGTACTGACTGAATCCCTGATTCAAAGCCTGCTGCGTCGCGGTGTATCCGAACTGTGCGTCGATCAGGCGACGGAAGAAGATCCGGCGGAGCGTGAAATCAGGCGCGCCCGGATTTCACGGTCGGTTGCGGTTTATTTTCGCCAGGCCGGCGATGGGGTGGGGAGCCTGGCGTTGCAAGAGGCGATACTGACGTTTCGCATGGGGCGCGGGGAATGAACAAGCTTTCCCACGACGAAATCGTTCATGGACTGCGGCAATTGCCCGCGCTGCCTACCGTGATCAGCGAGGTACTGTCATCGTTTGGCAATGACGAGGCGGACATCGGCCTGATCTGCCGGCAAGTTGCCCGCGATCAGTCGCTGACCGCGCGTTTGCTGCGGGTGGCAAATTCGTCTTTCTATGGCCTGCAATGCCGCGTGGCGACGATCAATGAAGCCGTTGTCGTTCTGGGCTTTCGGGCGGTTCGCAGCATGCTGCTGACGCTCGGCGTCAGCGGCGCTTTCGGCAAGCAGGATTGCCCCGGCTTTGAGCCGCGAGCCTATATGCGGCATTGCGTCGGTGTCGGGCTGGCCGCCAGGGCCATCGCCGAAACCACGGGGCGCAACCCCGATCTGGCCTTCGCCGGCGGCGTATTGCACGACATGGGCCAGTTGGCGCTGGCCAGCATTTTTCGAGGGTCTTACGCCCAAGCACTGGCTTATCGCCGTGAACACGACATCCCGCTCGTCATCGCCGAGCGGGATGTCCTCGGTACCGACCATGTCCTTGTCGGTGGGCTGTTGGCCGATACCTGGAATTTTCCCGCTTCCTTGCGTTCGGCCATTGCCGGGCACCATGCGCCTTCCGCGGCAACGGCGGATTCATTGGCCGACCTGGTTCACGTCGCCGATGCCATTGCCCACGGTCTGGGGCTGGCGGGGGACGACTACGATCTGGTGATGCCGGTCGATTTCACGGCGTGGCAGAGGCTGGGCCTGGATCAGGACAAGCTGGCCAGAATCCTGCCGCGCGTGGTCGATGGCCTGGACGAGGCCAGCCAGGCTTTCAGCGCCTGATCGGCAGCGACAGCCGGGCGAGCAGCCCACCGCCGGGATTGTTCAGGAGCGCCAGGCGGCCTTCGTGCAGGCGGGCAATGCGTTCAACGATGGCCAGGCCCAGCCCCGTTCCGGTTGCGTTGCTACGGGCCGTTTCCAGCCGCGTGAAAGGACGCTTCAGACGGTCCACTTCGCTTTCCGGCACGCCAGGACCGCGATCGCCGACTTCGATATGGATTTCCCGCGCATCGGCCGAAAGGCGGAGACTGATCTCACCGCCGGCATATTTGGCCGCGTTGTCGATCAGGTTGGTTACGGCGCGGGCAATGGCCTTTGGACGCAGGCTGACTTCATCCAGCGTCGGCAGATCGGCGTCGATATGCCGGCCTACGTGCTTCTGGCGGGCTGCAATGGACGCCAGTAGCGCCGGCAGGTCGGTCAGCGAGGGGGGTTCGCCGGATTCGGCGCGGGCGTAATCCATGAATTGGGAGATCACGCTTTCCATCTGCTCGATGTCCGACACCACACCCTGGCGGGCCTTTTCGTCCGATACGCTGAGTTCCGCCTCCAGCCGCAGGCGGGTCAGCGGAGTACGCAAATCGTGCGAAATGCCGGCAAGCACTTCGGAGCGTTCGCGCTCGTTGCGCTGAAGGTCGCTGGCCATGGCATTGAAGGCGGCGGCCAGGCGTTTCAGTTCATCGGCGCCATCCTCGGGCAGTGGCTCGGGCATCTGGCCGCGACCGACCATTTCGGCCGAGCTGGCCATCGCCTTGAGCGGTTTGCTGATTCGGGAGGCGATCAGCCAGGCGACGCCGAGTGCCAGCACGACGGCGAGCAGTCCCCAGGTTAGCCAGTGCCGGGCAAAGCTGCGGGTTGCCCGCTCGCGCGGCAGAACCAGCCAGTACTCTTCGTCATCGGCGTCGTCCAGCCTGAAACTGACCCAGAACCCCGGCACGCCATCGACGCTGGCAGCGATCCGCGTGTGATCGCCCAGGCGTCGATTGAGCTCATTTTGCAGCAGGGCGAAGAAGCGCGAATCGGGCATCGCCTCGATCTTGTCACCGGGTTCGGCCGGCAGGAGGCGGATACCTTCGCGGCTGGAAAATTCTGCAAACAGGCCAAAGCGGCGCTCGGGTGCGGCGGCGAACAGCGAGGCCCGGATCAGATTGACGGCCGAAGCGGCCAGTTGGGCCGTTTCGCGGGCGCGCGGCTCGGCATCCATATAGCGGAACAGGCTGAGCCAGGCCGCCGTCGTGAGCAGAACCAGAATGGCCAGCAGCAGAAAGGTACGCGCCAGCAGCGTACGGGGCATCGGGTCAATCCCGGGGGGCGCCGTCCGGCACGAAGACGTAGCCGAAGCCCCAGACGGTCTGCAGGTAGCGCGGCTGTGCCGGGTCGGTTTCGATCAGCTTGCGCAGACGGGATACCTGGACATCGATGGCCCGGTCGAAAGGGCCCTGTTCGCGGCCGCGCGCCAGGGTCATCAGTTTGTCGCGCGACAGCGGCTGGCGCGGGTGCTGGAGCAACACCTTGAGGACCGCAAATTCGCCGGTGGTCAGCGGTTGCAGTTCTTCGCCGCGCTTGAGGGTGCGGGCAGCGAGATCGACTTCGATGTTGCTGAAGCGAATGGTTTCCACTTCGCCTTCCGGTGCGCCTGGCGGCTTGGTGCCCTGGCGGCGCATCACGGCATGGATGCGGGCGAGCAGTTCGCGTGGATTGAAGGGCTTGGGCAGGTAGTCGTCGGCCCCCATTTCGAGCCCGACGATACGGTCGACCTCGTCACCCTTGGCGGTCAGCATGATGATCGGCGTCTGGTCGCCCTGGCCGCGCAGGCGGCGACAGATCGAGAGCCCGTCTTCGCCGGGCATCATCAGGTCGAGGACGATCAGGTGATAGTGTTCCCGGGCACGCAGCTTGTCCATCTGCTGCCCGTCGGCGGCCGCCTTGACGTCGAAACCCTGTTCGCCCAGATAGCGCGTCAGCAGGTCGCGCAAGCGTGAATCGTCATCGACGACGAGAATGTGATGGTGTTGTTCGTTCATGCTGGCAAGGATAAGGGCTGACGATGAATGAAGCGCATCAAATGGTAACAAGCTTTTACACCGCCCGGCCGGGAAACATATTCTTACATCTGGACCGACTTGCCGTATCTACGTGGGGGGACAATGGTGCCGTCCCCTCGTCCGGTCGCTACAATTCGTACCATGAAACGTCTGCTCGCCTGTTCCCTCCTCTTTCTGAGCCTGCTCGGCCCGGTGGGTGGCGTGTTGGCGCAGCAGGGCTATTGGCGCGACCTGCCTCCCGATGAACGGCGGCAGATGCGTCAGCAGATGCGCGAACATTGGCAACAGGAGCGGGAGGTCCGCCGCGACGAACCGCCGCCGCGCTGGCGCGACATCCCGCCGGAAGACCGGCGGCGTCTGCGCGACGACATGCGCGAGCAGCGCGGCCTTCAGGAGACTCACGGCTTCCACGGCAGGCGGTAGTGGGCGGGACTTGCGGCGAGACTGAATCGCTGAACCGGCGAGGCTCCGGTAAAATGCCGGTCCATGCTGATCCTTGCTCTTGAAACCTCCACCGAACTCGGTTCCTGTGCGCTTTGGCGCGATGGGGCAGTGACCGAGCGCCGCTGCCCGGAAAAACGGCCACATTCCGAAACCCTGCTACCGCTCGTCCGCGACCTGTTGGCGGAATCTGGCGTGCGTATCGGCGATCTCGACGCGATAGCCTTCGGTGTCGGGCCGGGCGCCTTCACGGGCTTGCGTGTGGCTTGCGGCGCTGCGCAGGGGCTGGCGGTCGTTGCCGCCTTGCCCTTGATTCCGGTGACCAGCCTCGAGACCCTGGCGACCGAGGCGGGGGGCGATCGCGTGCTGGCACTGCTCGATGCTCGCATGGGCGAGGTGTATTCCGGTTGTTACGAGCGGGCAGGGGGAGCTTATGTTCTGAATGGGGATATCCGTGTTTCAGCGCCTGCCGACGTTGTGCTGCCTGCCGATGCTGGCTGGCTGGCGTGCGGCAACGGATTGGCGGCTTATCCCGTATTGCTCGATCGCGTTCGTGAGGCCGGCCTCGCCGTCGCCCCGGGCGGTTTGCCCGGCGCAGCCACGGTGGCGGCCATTGCGGCTGCGAAGGCCGCACGCGGCGAGGGTATCGATGCTGCCGATGCCGTGCCCCTCTATGTTCGCGACAAGGTGGCGAAGACGGTGGCCGAGCGCATGCGGGAGGGCGGAAAGGCGTGAACGGCCTGAACATTTCAGCGGAATTCTTTCCGATGAACGAAAGCGACCTCGCGGCGGTGGCGGCCTTGGAGGCAACGCTGCAGGTTTTCCCCTGGTCGCATGGCAACTTTGCCGATTCCCTGGCGAGCGGCTATAGCGTCTGGGTTTTACGCCTGGGGGGTGATCTGATCGGTTTTTCGGTCGTCATGTCGGTGATCGACGAGGCCCACCTGCTCAACATCGGCGTCTGCAAGCGCTACCATGGGCAGGGCTATGGCGCCCGGCTTCTGCGTCATGCCATGGAGTGCGCGCGCCTGGGGGGAGCGACCAGGCTCTTTCTCGAAGTCCGGCCCTCCAACGAACGGGCGGTCGATTTGTATCGGCATTTTGGATTTCGCCAGATCGGCACACGCAAGGGCTATTATCCCGCCATCGTCGGTCGCGAGGATGCGCTGATTTTTGACAAGGAACTGGTGGCATGAGCTTGAGCCGGGAACAGATGCTCGTCGAGATGGGCATATCGCCGATCTGGGTATTGCGCGACGCACCGGCGACCACGCCTATCGAGGAAAGCAGGGTCCAGGAGATGGCAGCGTCTGCACCCGTAGCCGAGGTGCCGCCGCCCGCTACCCGGCAATTTGCTGAAAAAAGCGAGATGCCCCCGTCCGCAGCAGTCGATATCGGCACGCTCGATTGGCCGGCGCTCGCCCGACAGGTGGCCGGGTGCCGCGCCTGTTCCCTGTGCGAACAGCGCAAGCAGGCCGTGTTCGGTGTCGGGGATACCAGTCCGGACTACCTGTTCATCGGCGAAGGGCCGGGGGCAGAGGAGGACGCCAGGGGAGAACCGTTCGTCGGACAGGCGGGGAAACTGCTGGATAGCATGCTGGCCTCACTCGATATCGCCCGGGGCAATCGTGTGTACATCGCCAATGCCGTCAAGTGCCGCCCGCCCGGCAACCGGACGCCGGAGCCAGCCGAAATGGCAGCTTGCTGGCCGTATCTGGAGCGCCAGATCGCGCTGCTCAAGCCAAAAATCATCGTCTTGCTGGGCAAGGCGGCCGTGCATGCCGTCCTGCACGACGACAAGTCGCTGGCCAGCTTGCGCGGCAAGCGTTTCGAGCATTCCGGCATTCCGGTGGTGGTGACGTACCATCCGGCCTATCTGTTGCGCAATCTTCCGGACAAGGCCAAGGCCTGGGAGGATCTGCTGTTCGCGCGTCGTACCTTGTGTGAACAGCTGACACCGGCGTTGCCGTTCTAGCGGACTGTTCCGCCAGTTTCGAGGCTGGGCCTTGGCGTATCCGGGCCGAACCGTCAGTGGTGCGTCGTGTCGTCCAGGTGCCGGACGTCGTCCTGAATCGCCTGGTTGGCGATATGGCGCTGGCGGATCAGGTACATCAGGCCGCTGACGCACAGTCCGAACAAGGTGACTACCCAATAGATCGACACATCCATCTTGATCATCAGGTAATACAGGCCGGTCATGATCAGGATGGAGATGTTTTCGTTGAAGTTCTGCACCGCGATCGAATGCCCGGCCCCCATCAGGATATGGCCGCGATGCTGCAGCAGTGCGTTCATCGGCACCACGAAGAAGCCGGAGAGCCCACCGATGAGAATGAGCAGGGGGACGGCCAGCCAGATGCTGTCGACGAAATTCATGATCAGCACGATCAGGCCCATGGCGATGCCGAGGGGAATGACACGGACGGATTTGCGCAGGGTGATGTACTTGGCGGCGATGATGGCGCCGGCTGCAACGCCGACGGCTACCACCCCCTGCAGCATGGACGCCTTGGAGAGTCCCAGGTTGAGGGCGACTTCGGCCCATTTGATCACGATGAACTGCAGCGTGGCGCCAGCTCCCCAGAACAGGGTGGTGACCGCCAGGGAAATCTGACCGAGCTTGTCGCGCCAGAGCAGGGCCAGGCAGTGGTTGAATTCGTGGATCAGGAACCAGGGATTTTTCTTGAGCTGCTTGTGGTCAACCCCGGTATTCGGGACGTAGAGATTGAACAGGGCGGCCACTATGTATAGCAGCGCAACGACCGACAGGGCCATTTCACCGACGGTGTCGATCCCGGTTTCGAAGAGCGGAAAGTCGAAGGACAGCAGGTGCTGTGCGATCTCCGGGCGAATCAGCATGCCGCCGATGAGGACGCCGAGGATGATGGCGCCGACAGTCAGGCCTTCGATCCAGCCATTGGCGACGACGAGGAGGCGATGCGGCAGGTATTCGGTGAGGATTCCATATTTGGCCGGCGAATAGCAGGCGGCACCCAGGCCGACGATGGCGTAGGCGACCAGCGGATGGGCACCGAAGAACATCATGCTGCAACCGACGATCTTGATCGTGTTGCTGATGAACATGACGCGCCCCTTGGGCATCGAGTCGGCAAAGGCGCCGACGAAGGCAGCCAGGACCACGTAGGAAACGGTGAAGAAGGTCTTGAGCAGCGGCTCGTATTCGGCGGGCGCCTGCATCTCGCGCAGGGCGGCGATGGCAGCGATAAGCAGGGCGTTGTCGGCCAGCGCGGAAAAAAATTGCGCTGCCATGATGATGTAGAAGCCGAATGGCACGAAAGTCTTGTCTCTTATATAACTTTGGGCGAGGTTTATACCACGCTCAGAATTGGGCGCAAGGCTTGCGCGTTTTTCGGTCTTATGCATGTACCCGTCGCACCGGAAAAAAAAGATGCAGTCTGTGTCGCGGCGATGACGCCCTGATGACTCGCCGGATTTTTGGCGAGCCATCAATATTTTCTTCCGGTAGGGATACGGCCGCCCGGAACTTCATGGGAATGTGATGAAATATCGTCCGCAAACTATCCGGGAGAATCAACATGGCTGATCGGCGTCTACAAGTTTTCCATGCCGTGGCCAAACACCTGAGTTTTACGCGGGCTGCCGATGCCTTGTTCATGACGCAACCGGCCGTCACGTTCCAGATCAAGCAGCTGGAGGAGCAGTACAGCACCCGCCTCTTCGAGCGCCGGCATGGCAGCATTTCACTGACACCGGCCGGGGAGCTGGTGCTGTCGTATGCGGAACGCATCCTGGCGCTGTCGGACGAGATGGATACCCGGCTCTCGGAGATGACCGGGGAAATGCGCGGTCCGCTGCTGGTCGGGGCCAGCACGACCATCGCCGAATTCATGCTGCCGCGCGTGCTGGGGGAATTCAATGCGTTGTATCCCCAGGTTCGGGCGCGGCTTATCGTAGCCAATTCGGAAAGCATCGAGACCCGCGTTGCCGAGCATACGATCGATATCGGGCTGATCGAAGCCCCCGCGAAAGTGACTGGCCTGACCAGCCATATTTGCTGCGAGGACGAACTGCGCGTCATCTGTGCGCCGGACTACCCTCTCGCCGACATGAAATCGGTGACCCCCAAGGTGCTGACGGAATATGAATTCATCTCGCGGGAGCCGGGGTCGGGCACGCGGGAAATCACCGATGCCTATTTCCGTAGCCACGGCGTCGCGCCCGAAAGCCTCAAAATGCAGATGGAACTGGGTAGTCCCGAGGCGCTGAAGGGTGTGGTATCCACCGGCCTCGGCTATGCGATCGTATCGCGGGCGGTGGTCGAGAAGGAACTGCAACTGGGCGACCTGGTGGCCATACCGCTCAAGCCGTCGCTGACGCGCAGTCTTTACCTGGTTTTCCCGCAGGACCGTTTCCAGTCGCGCCTCAGCGCCACCTTTATCGATTTTGCCAAGAGCAAGCTGAAAGAACTGGCTTTATGAAGACTTCTCGCCCGATACGGGCACGTATCACTCCCGCCGCAATTCTTGACAACTACCGGTTGGCCAGGCAGCAGGCGCCGCATGCGCGAGCCTGGGCCGTCATCAAGGCCAATGCCTACGGCCACGGGCAGTGGCGCGCGGTCGACGCCCTGCGCGGCGAGGCCGACGGCTTTGCCCTGCTCGAATGCGAAAATGCCGTGGCGTTGCGCGAAGCCGGGGTAACCCAGCCCATTCTCCTGCTCGAAGGCGTTTTCAGCGCGCGCGACGTGCGCTCGGTGATCGGACATCGGCTCACCTGCGTCATCCATTGTCTCGACCAGCTTGAGCTGCTCGTACGCAGCGGACAGTTTTCGGCGCCCGTATCGGTTTATCTGAAGCTGAACACCGGCATGAATCGCCTCGGTTTCTCCGCCGCGACGCTACCCCGGGCGCTGGATGTCTTGCGGGCGCTACCGGTCGACATCACGCTGATGACCCATTTTGCCGAAGCCGACGGCGAACGCGGTGTGGCCTGGCAATTGGCCCGGTTCAAGGACATGGCAGGCGACTGGAAAGGCAAGGTCAGTCTCGGCAACTCCGCGGCGATCCTGGAACACCCGGAAACGCACGGCGATTGGGTGCGTCCCGGCATCATGCTTTATGGCGCCAGCCCCTTTGCCGACCGGGATGCCGCAACACTCGGCCTGCAGCCCGCGATGGCGCTGGAAAGCGCCATCATCGGCGTGCAGGAACTGGCAGCCGGCGAACGGGTCGGCTACGGCGGCACCTTCACCGCCGATCGGCCGATGCGTATCGGGATCGTGGCCTGCGGCTATGCCGACGGCTACCCGCGCCACGCACCGACGGGTACGCCGATCGCCGTGATGGGACAGCGGACGCGTACCATCGGGCGGGTCTCCATGGATATGCTGGCCTGCGATCTGACCGGGATTCCGGAGGCGGGGATCGGTTCCCAGGTCACCCTGTGGGGTAACGGGGCTGCGGGGACGGTGCCGGCGGATGAAGTCGCGGCGGCGGCAGGAACGATTGCCTACGAACTGTTCTGCGCGCTCGCGGCGCGGGTTCCGGTGGTGCTGGCCGACACGGCGACCAGTGAAAGGCGCTGAATGGCCAAGCTGAAAACGGTTTATACCTGTACCGAATGCGGTGCCACGAGCCCCAAGTGGCAGGGACAATGTCCGGGATGCAACGACTGGAATACGCTGGTCGAGACCGTGGCGGAGAAAGCGGCGACCAACAGCCGCTTCGAGTCGCTGGCACCGACGGCCAGGCTGCAGAACCTGTCCGAAATCGAGGCGCGCGAGGCGGAGCGCATCCCGACCGGGATTGGCGAGTTCGACCGGGCGCTGGGTGGCGGCCTGGTCGCCGGCGGTGTCGTGCTGATCGGCGGCGATCCGGGTATCGGCAAGAGTACCTTGCTGCTCCAGGCGCTGGCGCATCTTTCGACGGAGCACAAGGTGCTCTACGTCAGCGGCGAGGAGTCCGGGGAGCAGGTGGCGCTGAGAGCCCGCCGGCTGGGGCTCGAGTCCCGGCGTTTACCGTTGATGGCTGAAATCAACCTGGAACGCATCCTGGCGACCTTGCAGGCTGAAAAACCGGCGGTGGCGGTGATCGACTCGATCCAGACGCTGTGGTCCGATCAGTTGTCGAGCGCTCCCGGCTCGGTAGCCCAGGTGCGCGAATGCGCTGCGCAGCTGACGCGCCTGGCCAAGCAGCTCGGCATCACGGTCATCCTGGTCGGGCACGTGACAAAGGAAGGGGCGCTGGCCGGCCCGCGCGTGCTCGAACATATCGTCGACACCGTTCTCTATTTTGAAGGCGATACCCATTCCAGTTTCCGTTTGGTGCGCGCTTTCAAGAACCGCTTCGGGGCGGTGAACGAACTGGGTGTCTTTGCCATGACCGAAACAGGCCTGAAGGGGGTCAGCAACCCGTCGGCACTGTTCCTGTCGCAACATGCGCAGGATGTGCCGGGTTCCTGCGTGATGGTCACCCAGGAAGGCACGCGGCCGCTGCTGGTCGAAATCCAGGCCCTGGTCGATACGGCGCACGGCAACCCGCGGCGCCTGACGGTCGGACTGGAAGCGCAGCGTCTCGCCATGCTGCTGGCTGTTCTGCATCGGCATGCCGGTATCGTCTGCTTCGACCAGGATGTATTCGTCAATGCGGTGGGCGGTGTGAAGATCACCGAGCCGGCGGCCGATCTGGCAGTATTGCTGTCGATTGCGTCGTCGCTGAAGAACAAGCCGCTGCCATCGAAACTCATCGTTTTTGGCGAGGTTGGCCTGGCCGGGGAAATACGTCCGGCACCCCGCGGCCAGGAACGTCTCAAGGAGGCGGCCAAGCTTGGTTTCACCAGGGCCTTGATACCGGAGGCCAATCGACCGAAACAGGCGATAGCCGGTATGGAGGTCATCGCGGTCAGGCGTGTGGAAGAGGCGGTGGCGCGAATACGCGAGATGGAATAAGCTTTCGGAATAATACTTTCGGCCTATATGTTCAACCTGTCCCGCTATTTCTCGACGGTCAGTTTCATTCTCATCGTGCTGGCTGCCGGTGTGCTGGGGCCTTTATACCAGAAGCTTTCCCTGCAGCAGATGAAGGATCTTGCCCAAGGGCGGAACGTCGCCATGGCGCAGGTTTTCCAGAACTCGCTGCACCAACCGCTACTCGACTTGCTGGCGGAATCGACCGGGCGCGATGCGAGCGCGCTTGCCCAATCGACAAGCCTTGCCCACATTCAGGGCAGCGCGGAAATTCTGATGCAGGGAACCTCGGTCATCAGGGTGAAGGTGTATAACCGCGTCGGGAACGTGATTTTCTCGACCGATGCCCGCCAGATTGGTGAAAACAGGCTGGCGAGCCCAGGGTTCAAGCAGGCGATCAACGGTTCGGTCCTCAGCGAATTGAGCTATCGGAATACGCATGAGAGCTTCGAGGAGGCGCTCGCCCAAATGGACGTGCTGGCCAGTTTCATTCCGATTCGCGGCAAGGACAACGCGGTTGAAGGGGTGTTCGAGCTGTATCAGAACGTCACGCCCTTCGTCGAGGAATTGGAGCACAGCCTGTGGTGGGTGACGGCAGGCATCATTCTCACCTTCGCGTTCCTCTACCTGATGCAGTTCCTGGTGGTTCGCCGGGCACAGGGTATTCTGGAGGATCAGGAAGGGCGGATAAAGGCCGCGCGCGACACCCTGGAGCTTCAGGTAGCGGCACGCACCGAGGAACTGAAACGGACCAACGTGCAGCTCGAGGGCGAAATCTCCGAGCGGCGCCAGGCGCAGAGCAAGCTGAACTACCTCGCCTATCACGACCCGCTGACAGGCCTGGCCAACCGCCGCTGCTTTATCGAACGTCTTGAGGAGAGCTTGCGCGAAACCGCCCAGCGCAGCGAGCGTCTGGCGGTCCTGTTCATCGATCTGGACCAGTTCAAGCAGGTCAACGACTCGCTCGGCCACGGGGTCGGCGACGAGTTGCTGGTGGCGGTGGCCTCTCGTCTGGCCGAGCATGTCCGTCTGATCGACATGCTCGCCCGGCTTGGTGGCGACGAGTTCATCTGCCTGATGGAGGCGGTACGCGATGAGCGCGAGGTCGAGGTGCTGGCTCAGGAAGTCATTGATGCCTTCGAGCAGCCATTCCAGCTCGGGGATCATGAACTCTTCCTCACGGCATCGGTCGGTATCAGCCTGTTCCCGGGCGATGGCGACAGCGTGCTGGCGCTGATGCGCAATGCCGATACGGCCATGTACCGCGCCAAGTTCAGCGGGCGCGGAAACTACCATTTCTACACGCCCGACATGACCTTGCTGGCGCAGGAACGCATCCAGATGGAGAACCTGTTGCGGCGGGCGCTCGAACATGGGGAATTCAAGGTGCACCTGCAGCCGCAGGTCGATACCCGGACCGGCAAGCTGGTCGGTGCCGAGGCGCTGGTTCGCTGGGAAAGCCCCGAGCTGGGCCTGGTCATGCCGAGTCGTTTCATCCCGATCGCCGAAGATTCCGGCCTGATCGTCGGCCTGGGTAACTGGGTGTTGCGCGAAACCTGCCGGCAGTTCATGAACTGGCGGGAAAGCGGTTTTGAACTGCCCCAGGTGTCGGTGAACCTGTCTGTCAAGCAGCTCGAGCGACCCGAGTTCATCGACGTACTGGATACGATTCTGGCCGATACCGGGATGATCCCCAGCCATCTCAAGCTGGAACTGACCGAATCGGTGGTCATGGCAGTTGGCGACTCCTTCGGTTTGCTGGACAAGCTGCGCAGCCTGGGGATCAGTCTGGCGCTCGACGATTTCGGCACCGGCTATTCATCGCTCAGCTATCTGAAAATGCTGCCGATTCAGCAGCTCAAGATCGACCGCTCGTTCGTCGAAGGTATCGGCAGCAACGGGGGCGACGAAGCGATCATCCGTACGATCATGGAGCTGGCCCGGAGCCTGGATTTCGAAGTGGTTGCCGAAGGCGTCGAGACCGAGGAGCAGGCGGCATTCCTTGCCGAACTTGGCTGCCAGCAACTGCAAGGCTATCTGCATGGCCGGGCAGTGGCGCCGGCCGAATTCCGTACGCGCTGGTCCAAGGCGACATGATTGCTGCTTTTTCCTGGCGGCTGCTCGGCCGGGAACTGCGATCCGGCGAGCTCAGGCTCCTCTTTGCCGCGCTGGTCGTGGCGGTTGCTGCCGTAACGGCCGTCGGCTTCTTCGGCGACCGGGTACGGCAAGGCTTGAAGCGCGAAGCACAACAGATGATGGGAGGCGATCTGCTCGTCACCTCCGATCATCCCTTGCCGGAAAGCTATCGTGAGGAAGCGCGCCGCCATCGCCTGCGAATCGCTGAAACCCTGGTTTTTCCGAGCATGGTGATGGCTGGCGGGCAGGCTCAGCTGGCCGATATCAAGGCGGTTTCCGGCAGTTATCCGTTGCGCGGTAGCCTGGGGCGCATTCTGCATGGCGAAGAGACCAGCCGCGAAACCGGACGCGGTCCGGAGGCCGGTACGGTGTGGCTCGACGAACGCCTGGCCTCGGCACTGGGTGTCCGTGCCGGTGAAACGCTCGGCGTAGGCGGGGCGATGCTGCCGGTCGCGGCCATACTGACGCGCGAGCCGGATCGCGGGGTCAATTTCTTCAGTCTCGCGCCCCGCCTGATGATGCATCTGGAGGATATCGGAGCCACCGGACTGATCCAGTTCGGGGCACGGATCCGCTACACGCTGATGCTGGCGGGCGACGAGCGCGATGTCGCGGCGTACCGAAAATGGCTCGATAGGCAACTGGCGCGTGGGGAGCGCGTCGAGGATGCCGGCAACGCCCGCCCCGAGATACGCAGCATTCTCGACCGCTCGGAGCGCTTTCTCGGCCTTGCCACCTTGTTGACGGTGATTCTTTCAGCGGTGGCGGTGGCCCTGGCGGCGCGTCGCTACATGCAACGCCATCTGGATGCCTGTGCGGTGATGCGATGCCTGGGCATGACGCAGGCGCGCCTGCTCGGTTTGCACGCCACCTTGTTTCTGTGGCTGTCCCTGCTCGCCGGTTTGCTGGGCTGTGCGCTGGGCTTTGCCGCACATTTCATGCTGATCAAGTGGCTGCGCGACGTGCTGGCAATCGATTTGCCCTTTGCCGGCTGGTTGCCCCTGGCCGCCGGCTTTGGGGTTTCCGCCGTGCTGCTGTTCGGTTTTGCCTTTCCACCCTTGTTGCAACTGGCGCGCGTGCCGACCTTGCGCGTCCTGCGACGCGAGCTTGGCGCCCCGCAGGCCTCGCTGCTAGGCGGCTACCTGTTCGGCCTGCTCCTGCTGGCCGGGCTGATCGTCTGGGTGGCCGGAAATCTTCGCCTCGGCTTGCTCGCCGTGGCCGGGTTTGCCGGGGCGCTGGCGGCATTCTGGGCGATTGCCCGGTTGCTTATCGCTGTCGTCTCGCGGGGGCGAGGCGGTGCGGGCTTCGGCTGGCGGCAGGGCCTGGCCAGCCTGAGTCGACATGCCCCGTCGGCGGCGATCCAGGTCGTGGCGTTGTCGATCGGCTTGATGGCCATGCTCCTGCTCACCGTCATCCGTGGCGATCTGCTGGCGACCTGGCAGGGATCGATGCCCGCCGATGCACCGAATCGCTTCATCATCAACATCCAGCCTGAACAGCGGGAGGCGCTGGCGAGCGAACTGCGCAAACAGGGCATCGAGGCCGATCTGTTGCCCATGGTGCGTGCGCGCCTGGTGCGCATCGGCGGGCAAACGGTCAGCCCGGCCAGCTATCCGGAGGATGAGCGCGCCCAGCGCTTGATCGAGCGCGAGTTCAATCTTTCGTGGCGTAGCGACTTGCCGGACGGCAACCGGGTCGTTGCCGGGCAATGGTTCGGGTCCGACGAGAGCGGCCAGGCCTTGGCTTCGGTGGAGGAGGGGCTGGCCAAGACTCTCGGTATCCGGATGGGCGACGAGCTTGCCTTCGTCGTCGCCGGCGTCGAAAAAACGCTGCGGGTCAGCAGTCTGCGCAAGCTTTCCTGGGATTCGATGCGCGTCAATTTCTTCGTCCTGGCGCCGCCGGGGGTTATCGAAGATGCGCCGGCCAGCTACATCACCAGTTTTCATTTGCCGTCGGAGAGCGCCGCAGCCATGGCGGATCTGGTCAAGAATTTTCCCAACCTGACTCTGATCGATGTCGATGCAGTGGTCCGCCAGTTGCAATCGGTGATCGGGCAAGTGGCACGAGCCATCCAGTTCGTCTTCGTTTTCGCGCTGCTGGCTGGCGGTATCGTGCTTTATTCGGCCATGCTCACCGCCTTCGACGAGCGGCGCTACGAACTGGCCGTCATGCGTGCCCTGGGGGCGCAACGACAGCAACTGGTGCAGGCGATGCGTGTCGAGTTGGCCATCGTCGGTGGGCTCGCCGGGCTGTTTGCCGCAGCGGGCGCCATGGTACTGGGGGCCGTTGTCAGCCAGCAGGCTTTCCAGCTCGAATTGACGCCTAATCTCTGGCTTCCCTTCCTCTCAGCGGCGGGAGGGGCTTTGTTGACCGTTGCGATCGGCTGGCAGGGATTCCGCAGACTGTTGCGCGCACCGCCGCTGCTTGCGCTGCGCAATGGCACGTAAGGAAGTGTTCAGATCAGGATTTCGCACACGTTCAAGCCGTCCTGCCTTGCGTAACGCACATCTTGGCTGAGGCCGCGAACCAGCGCGATGCCAAGACCGCCGATCACGGCTTCGGAGGCCGTTTGTTCCGGTGCGCGGGTCAGGTCGTAGGCGGGTGCGGCATCGGCGTAGCGAAGCAGGATGCCCGATGGATGTGGCGTTATCCGGCAGGTTACGGTGGCATCGTTCCCGCTACCATGGCCGTGCGTGACGGTATTCGTGAATAATTCCTCGACGATCAGCTGCAGTCGAAGCGTAATATCCTCCGAACAGCCGAGTTGCCGTGCTTCTGCGGCGAGCGCTAGCATCAGCCGGGGCAGCTCGGACAGGCGCGCGCAAACTGAAATATCCGTAGAATTGGCAGCCATCGAATTAACCAGGGGGTAGAGCGTGATTAGATCACATTGGGCGCTTGCCGGTATGGCGGCCGTATCGATCCTTGCTTCTTCTCCGCTGTGCGCAGAACAGGCCGGAATGATCAAGGTCAGCAAGGGGGCTGTCAGTATCGAACGGGACGGCAAAAAACTGGCCGCCGACGTGGGAGCGCCCGTGCAGGTGGCGGACCGTGTGCGAACCGGTGCCGATGGCGCGGTCGGCGTTACCTTGCGCGACAACACCTTGCTGTCCGCGGGCCCCAATTCCCTCATCGTCATCGACAAATTCGCCTACGACAGCGTGACGCAGGATGGAAAGATGTCGGTTGGCGTACGCAAGGGGACGCTGGCCGTTGCATCCGGGCGGATTGCCAAGCGCACGCCGGAGTCGGTTGATTTTCATACGCCGACTTCCATTCTCGGTGTCCGGGGTACTGAGTTCGTGATCGAAGTGGAGGGCGAGGGCGATGAATAAGGCGCTTTTGTTCGGTATGGCGAGCCTTTTTCTGGGTGCTTGCGCCAGCGAGCGGGTAGTGTTGCTGCCGTCTGCCGACGGCGCGCCCGGGGCGGTGGTCATTCGCGACAAGGCCGGCGAGATTCGCCTCGATCAACCCTATGCCGCGGTCAAGCGGACGCTGGACAGCAACCGTGTTTACCAATCGTCACCGCAGGAAGTGTCGGAGCGCTATGGCCCGACCCTGGCGGTACTGCCGCAGCGCCCGAATGCTTACATCCTGTATTTTGAAACCGGGGGCAACGTACTGACGGCTGAATCCACGGTCGCACTGAAAGCCCTCCGCACGGAAATTGCCGAGCGGCCCGCTTCGGAAGTCCTGGTGATCGGGCATACGGATCGCGTTGGCAGCGTCGACGGAAATGACAAGCTGTCGCTCAAGCGCGCCGAGTTGATCCGCGGTGTGCTGATCGAGAGCGGGGTCGATGCGGGCAAGCTGGAAACGATCGGCCGCGGCGAACGCGACCCGTTGGTGCCGACTGCCGACGAGGTGGATGAGCCACGCAACCGGCGTGTCGAGATCAATGTCCGCTAATCCTGGGCCCCTGTCGGGCCATGCCAGCGTAAAAACAGCAGGGTCAGGTCATCCGCTGGCGGGTGGCCCGCCTCGAAACGCCTGACCGCGTTGCGCAGTGCCGGTGCGCAATCTTGCACCGGGACCGTGCCGCAGGTCGCGATCGCTGCCCGCAGGCGGTCGCTGCCGAACATGTCGGTTCCGTTTGTGGCTTCCGTCACGCCATCCGTAAACAGGCAGAGCAGATCGCCGGCTTGCAGCTGCATTCCGGCCGATTCGAAAGGATAGCCGCCCGCGGCACACAGCGGAGGGCCGGCTATGTCCCGGGTGTCGATGGACAGCAATTGTCCGTTGCGAACGATCAGCGGGGCATCGTGGCCGGCGCAGACATAGTCGAGGTGTCCGCTCTCGACGTCCAGGATGCCGATGAAGGCCGTCACGAAGAGGTATTCCGGATTTTCGCGGTCGAGCTCGGCTTCGATGTCGCGGAGGGCGGTGCCGAGTTCGGCGTGGCGGCGGGTCAGCGTTCCGGTCAGGGTTTTCGAGATGGCCATGAACAGGCTGGCCGGGACGCCCTTGCCGGATACGTCGCCGATCGCGACGCAGAGCCGGCGATCGTCGAGCATGAAGCAATCGTAGTAATCGCCGCCGACGGCGCGTGCCGGTTCGAGCAGGGCGCTTACCGAGAATCGCCGTTCATCCGGGAAAAGCCTGGCGGTATCCGGGAGCAGACCCATCTGGATGCGCCTGGCCGCGTCGAGTTCACCGTTCATGCGCGCCGCTTCTTCCCGGCTCTGTTGAAGTTGTGCTTCGGCGTTGCGCCGCAGGGTTTCCGCGGTGATCAAGGTGTTGCCAAGCAACGAGATGAACGGCGGGCAGAGCAGGAGCAGCAGCGACGCCCCGTCAAACAGGTAGCGCGCGGCAAAAAAGGCCAGATAGCCGCCGGTCAGCATGGCAATGGACGCCAGCGCGAAGCTCAGAACGGCATAGCGTGCCCTCAGGCGCGGTATGAAGGCGATGAGTGACAGGCCGACGCCCAGCAGCACGGCCATTTCGACCCATGGGAGCCAGTATGGGCGTTGCAGGGCCTGGCCGGCGAGTACGCTTTCGATCACCTGGGCGTGAATATCGACGCCGGGAAGGCTTTCACCCAGCGGGGTGACGACACGATCCTGCAGGCCGGTACTGTTGAAGCCGATGATCACGAAGCGCGACCGGAAAATCTCCGGATCGTGCATTCCGGCCAGAACGTCCGCCGCCGACAGGTAGTAATTGGAACTGGAACGCCCGAAGTGCAGCAGCAGTTCACCGTTGCGCTGGACCGGCAAGCGGTAATCCCCGATGCGGATGGCCTGCATGCCTTGCGGCCCTTCCTCGGTCTGCACGCTGCCTTCCGTTCCGAGCGCCACGCGGACCATTTCAAGCGGCAAGGAGAGGAAGGGAAGCTCATGCACGAAGGCCAGTGTCGGCACCCGCCGCAACACGCCGCGCTGGTTATCGGCTTGCCCCTGTTCTGGCGTGGCATTGATCAGCCCCTCGCCGGCTGCTCCGGAGGCGATGACGGGCCGGCTGGCGAGGGCGCTGACGAAGTGGGGCAGAAAGCGGTCGCGTGCCGCATCCTGATCGAAGACGGGCAGCGGTTTCGAGGGGTGCCGCCCTCCCGGCAGGGCCTTGCTCAGTCCGACAACGGCGAGAACGGTGGGCGGCCCTTTGAGGGCACGTGCCAGCTTTTCGTCGGGGTCCGGCAGGGAGGCCCGGGTGTTGGCAGTCATGCCGGGAATGTGCTTGGCCAGAATTTCCGGGCTGTAGCGATCGCGCTCGGCAAACACGACGTCGATGCCCAGTGCAAGCGGCCGTCCAGCCTGGATCTTGTCGACTAGGGCGGCGATCAGGTCGCGCGACCAGGGCCATTGCCCGAGTTTAACCAGGCTTTGGCTGTCGATCCCGACAATGACCACGGGTTCGCTGTCCCGTTCCCTGGGCAATACCCGCTGGTAGTGGTCGAATTGTGCCTCGCGGATGCCGAGCAGCGGCTGCATGTCCGGGTAAGCGAGCAGGCCGGCGGCAAGGATCAGCAGCAACAGGGGAAAGGCTCGTCCGCGACCGGCACGTATCACGGAGAGGAACATGGCCGGCAGGCGCCTCACAGCGCGACGCTGAGTCCGTCGTAGGCGGAAATGATGTCGAGCGGCTGGCGGCTGCCCCGGGTGATCTGCTCAAGGCGGCGGGTTTCTGCGACCAGCCGGGAGAGTTGCTTGTCGTCGTGCATCGGCTCGTGGTGAAAGAGTGCCAGGCGCTTGGCTGCGGCGGCCTGGCAGAGCTCGACGCCCACCACGTTGCTGGAATGTCCCCAGTCTGCCTTGACCGAAACAGCTTCGGCGAGGGAGTACATGGCGTCGAAGATGACCAGGTCCGCCTTGGCGAAAAAGCGCACGAACGCGTCGTATTCGGTCGGGTTGTCGAGCTTGTGTTCGGAGTCGGTCGAGTACACGACCGTACGATCCAGGCTTTCGAAGCGATAGCCGTACGAATCGCCGGCATGGTGCTGCAACTTCGGGGTCACGTTGATGCCCGAAATGTAGTGCGCCTTGCCCGGGGTCATCAGGTCGAATTCGATGCGTGCGCCGGCCTGGGCGTAATCCACCGGGAAATTGGGTGCTTGCATCTGGTGGCGAATCGATTCTTCCAGATGCGGGTGGCAGCCGTGGACCACGATCCGGTTTCCGGGGTAGTACATCGGTGCGAAATACGGGAACCCCATCAGGTGATCCCAGTGCAGGTGGGAAATGAAGATGTGGTAGGTCTGCGGGTTGGGGACGCCATACTTGGCGATCTTGGCCTGGCCGAGCGCCCGGGCACCGCTGCCCATGTCGCAGATGAAGTGCGCCGGGCCGTCGCCGACGATTTCGACGCAGGACGAACTGCCGCCAAAGGTGCCGTTGATGGCGAAAGGCAGCTGATCGACAAATTCATCGAGCAGGCTGCGGGTCTTGAACGCCTTGCCGTTGGCTGCCAACAGCGCGGCGGTGATCTTTTCGCGGATATCGCGGTGGGTCAGGGATACCGGCAGGGAGCCGCGCGTCCCCCAGAAAACGACGTGGTTCATGCCCCGACGACCTTGCAGGCGGCGTCGACCGACGCGTAGCAGGGAACGATCAGATTGAAGCGGCTGATCGCGAAGACCTCCTGAACCAGCGGCTGCAGGGCTGCAATCGCGAAGGTGCCCTGCTGTGCCTTGGCGCGGCGCGAGGCCATCATCAATACGCGCAATCCGGCACTGCTGATGTAGTCCACCGCCGAAAAATCGAGGAGCAGCGACGCCTTGCCTTTTACGCAGCCTGTCAGCAGAGGTTCCAGTGCCCGAGTGAACTCTTCGCTGGCAATGTGGTCTATGCGGCCGCTGACGGAAACAATCAGGACGCCAGCCTGTTCGCGTGTAGGTAGATTCATGATCGCGCAAGGGTTCGGATACTGCGGAACGGCGAGTATGCCATGCCCGTCGGCTCACTCGGGTAAAATAGTGTATGAATTCGAATCCCCCTCGTTCTTCCCCAATGCCGCGTCCGCTTTTCGGTTATCGCAAATTCTGGGCGCATCGCTTCGGGCCGGCGCCATTCCTTCCTATGTCGCGTGGCGAGATGGATTTGCTGGGCTGGGATTCCTGCGACATCATCCTGATTACCGGCGATGCCTATATCGATCATCCGAGCTTCGGCATGGCGCTGATCGGCCGCCTGCTGGAAGCCCAGGGTTTCCGCGTCGGCATCATCAGCCAGCCGGAGTGGAACTCGGCCGATGCCTTCCGCCGGCTGGGCAAGCCCAACCTGTTCTATGGCGTGACGGCGGGCAACATGGATTCCATGGTCAACCGCTATACCTCCGACCGCAAGATCCGTTCTGACGACGCCTACACCCCGAACGCCGAGCCCAACAAGCGTCCGGACCGTGCCGTAACGGTATACGCCCAGCGCTGCCGCGAGGCCTTTCCCGGGACGCCGGTGATCATCGGCTCCATCGAGGCCAGCCTGCGCCGCATCGCGCACTACGACTACTGGTCGGACAAGGTGCGCCGTTCCGTGCTGCCGGACTCGAAGGCCGACCTGCTGGTCTTCGGCAATGCCGAGCGCGCCATTGTCGAGATCGCCCACCGCCTGGCCAAGGGCGAGAAGGTGTCCGAGATCCGCGACCTGCGCGGCACGGCCTTCATGGTGCCGTCCGGCTGGCTGCCCAGTGACGAATGGGCCGTCATGGATTCGAGCGAGGTCGATACCCCGGGACCGCTGATGCAGCACAAGGACCCGTACGCGATGGAAGAAAGCCCGGCGAAATCCGACTGCGCCAGCGCATCGGCCGCCGGCAAGCCGAGCGAGCAGACCATCCGCCTGCTGCCGCGCGCCGAGCGCCTCGCGGCGCGGCGCGCCCTGCGCGCCCACACCGTCGTCCGCCTGCCGTCCTACGAGCAGGTGCAGGACAATCCGGTGCTCTACGCCCACGCCTCGCGGACCTTCCACCTGGAATCGAATCCGGGCAACGCCCGCGCCCTGGTGCAGGCCCACGGCGAGCGCGACGTCTGGCTGAATCCGCCGCCATTCCCGCTGTCGACCGAAGAGCTCGACGGCGTCTACGAGTCGCCCTATGCCCGCCGGCCGCACCCGAGCTACGGCGACGCCAAGATTCCGGCCTGGGAGATGATCCGCTTCTCGGTCAACATCATGCGCGGCTGCTTCGGCGGCTGCACCTTCTGCTCGATCACCGAGCACGAAGGGCGCATCATGCAGAGCCGTTCGGAAGACTCGGTGATCCGCGAAATCGAGGAAATGCGCGACAAGACGCCGGGTTTCACCGGCGTGGTCTCCGACCTCGGTGGCCCAACGGCCAACATGTATCACCTGAAGTGCAAGGACGAGAAGATCGAATCGGCCTGCCGCCGCCTGTCCTGCGTCTATCCGGACATCTGCGAGAACATGAACACCGATCACTCGCAGCTGATTTCGCTCTACCGCCGGGCCCGCGCCGTGAAGGGCGTCAAGCGCATCACCATCGGCTCCGGGCTGCGCTATGACCTCGCCGTGCGCTCGCCGGAATACATCAAGGAGCTGGTCCAGCACCATGTGGGCGGCTACCTGAAGATCGCGCCGGAACACACCGAGGAGGGCGTGCTTTCCAAGATGATGAAGCCGGGCATCGGCACGTACGACCGCTTCAAGCAGCTCTTCGACCGTTTCTCGCGGGAAGCCGGCAAGGAGCAGTACCTGATCCCGTATTTCATCGCGGCCCACCCAGGCACCGAAGACGAGGACATGATGAACTTGGCGCTGTGGCTGAAGAAGAACAACTTCCGCCTCGATCAGGTGCAGACTTTCCTGCCGACGCCGATGGCGCTGGCGACGACGATGTACCACACGGAAAAGAACCCGCTGAAAAAGCTGCAACGCGAAGGCGGGGAGGTCGTCGGTTCGGTGCGCAACGGCGCCCAGCGCAAGCTGCACAAGGCTTTCCTGCGCTACCACGATCCGGAAAACTGGCCGCTCCTGCGCGAAGCGCTGAAGAAAATGGGCCGCAATGACCTGATTGGCAACGGCAAGAAGCAATTGGTGCCGGCCTGGCAGCCCGCCGGTACAGGTCTCAAGGCGGCCGCCATGGTTGCCCGCGACGCACGTGCCGCGAAGACACCCGCCGCCGGTGCATCGACTGTCGGCAAACCTGCCGCCAATACGGGGCGCACGGGCGAGCGTCGCACGCCGGGGCCGCAGCGTCCGGGCAGCCGTCCGGCGGTTGCCGACCGGCGCTCACCGGGCGGTTTCGGCAAGCCATCTGGCCAGCAAAACAAAAAGCGCAAGCCCTGATTCACGGAGAGCACCATGGAAGAACAACAAACGACCGTTACAACCTACGAAAAAATCGGCGGCGAACCGACCGTCGCTCGCCTTTGCGACCGTTTCTACGAACTGATGGGCACCACGCCCCAGTTCAAGGAACTTCGCGAAATGCACCCGGCAGACCTTAAGGGCTCTCGCGACAAGCTCTACATGTTCCTGTCCGGCTGGTTTGGCGGCCCGGATCTCTTCGTCGAGCAGTTCGGCCATCCGCGCCTGCGTGCCCGTCACATGCCCTTCGCCATCGGCGTCAAGGAGCGCGACCAGTGGGTTGCCTGCATGGTCCTGGCCATGGAGGACGTCGGCATCGAGGAAAACATCCGCAAGATCCTGATCGGCAATTTCTTCAATACCGCCGACTTCATGCGCAACCGGGAAGGTTAGGCGCCGGACGAAACGGCGCTGGCACCGGAGGGCGTGCCGCCTACTGGGCCAACTGCCAGAGCGAGCGGGCTACCGAAAGCAGGGCGACGACGCCTGGATCGTTTTCACGGGCCAGGCGATAGGCAAGCGACAGCGTGCAGTCGATGCGTCCGTGCGGCCAGAACGTGACCTCGCCGCGCTCGGCGGCTTCGAATGCGAGATCTTCACGGACCAGGCCCAGGCCGAATCCGGAGCGCACCAGGTCGAGAATCGACGGGAGCTGGTCGCAGTCAACCACTTCGTTGGGCAGGACGCCTTGCTGCGCAAAGAGCTCCCGCAGCAGGCGCGCCACATGGGAACGTCGCGGGGCTGCGATCCACGGCAGGGCGGCAATATCCTGCCAGCCCGCGCCGGCCACCTGGGTGGCCAGCCCACGCGGGGCGACGATGCAATAGGTGAGTGTGCGCAGCCGGAGCGAGGTCAGGTCCGGGTGCTCGATGTTGCCTATGTAGAAACCGGCGTCGATACTGCCGTTCACGAGACCGTCGAGCACATCGTCGGCGAGCATCAGCCGGGTCTTCAACTGGAGGAGCGGCAAGGTCGAGCGCAGGCTGCCCAGCAGGCCGTTCAGGCGCGTGAAGTCGGTATCGCCGATGCTGGCAATGGTCAGGTTTCCGGAAATTTCCCCCTTGAGCTGACGGGCCTTGCTTGAAAATCCCTCGAACACGGTCAGGACATGTTCGGCCTCGCTCAGGAGAATCTCGCCTGCCGGGGTGAGGGTGATTTTGCCCGGGGCGCGGTCGAAGAGGGAAAGGCCGATTTCCTGTTCAATGGCCTTGATGTGCGCGGTTACCGCCGGTTGGGTGAGAAAGAGCTTTTCGGCCGCGCGCGTCAGGTGGCCGAGACGGGCCACCATGACAAATGAGCGCAGCTTGAGGATATCCATGGCGGGGTTCAGCCTCTCCAGGATGGGGCGAAATGGGTCGCCGGGAAATCGCCGCCGTGATAGGGGTAGAGGCGCGCCTGGCTGGGATCGAAGCCGGTCAGCACCGGTGTGCCGGCGGGAATGGCCGGGCAGCCCGTGAAATGCGCCTGCTTGACGGAGAGCAGGATGCCGCCGACCTCGACGTGATAACGCACGCTTTCGCCTTGAAATTCGCTGCCGTGGATGTGCCCCTCGAGCCAGATGTAGCGGCCGTCGCGAAAGCTGTCCGCCGGCTGGATCCTGAGGGCATGGGGCCGGATACCGAGGAGGGTCGGGCCCCCTTCCTGGCCCGACCGGGCGCCTGGCCAACTGTGGCTGCCAATGTGGGGGGAATCGAAACGCAGGCTGAATTCGTCTGCCCGCTGCAGGTGGCCCGGCAGGAAGTTGGTGACGCCGACAAAACGCGCCACGGCGATGGTGGCGGGAAAATCGTAGATTGCAGCCGGGGTGCCGACCTGTTGAATCAGGCCGTCCGCCAGTACGGCCACCCGGTCCGAAATGGATAGGGCGTCATCCTGATCGTGGGTGACCAGGATGGTGGTAATCCCCAGTCGCCGTTGCAGGCGCCGCAGATCCTGCCGCATGTGCAAACGCAGTTCCGGCTCAAGGTTGGAAAACGGGTCGTCGAGCAGCAGGACGCGCGGTTCGATCACCAGCGCGCGGGCCAGGGCGACGCGCTGTTGCTCGCCGATCGAAAGCTGATCGGGGCGTGCATCCCGCTTGTGCCCGATTTCCAGCAGCTTGAGGATGGCCTCGACCCGGTTGCGTATCGCCGCCGTATCCAGTCGCGCCTCGTCCAGTGCAAAGGCGACGTTGGCGAAGACGTTCATGTGGGGCCACAGGGCAAAGCTCTGGAAAACCATGCCGACCGACCGATTGGCGGGTAGGGTGTCGCAGATATTGATGCCGTTGACCTGCAGGCTGCCGGCGGAGGGGCGATCGAGTCCGGCGAGCAGGCGGAGCAGCGTGCTTTTCCCCGATCCCGAGGGGCCCAGGACGGTAAACAGCTCGCCGGCGGCAATGCTGAGATTGATCTCGCGGAGGACTGGCTTGTCGTCATAGGCGAAGGCCAGCCGCTGCGCTTCAATGGTGACTGGGTTCATGGGAAAAACCGGCGGTTCGATGCGTTGGAAAGAGGAGGGACGATAGCGGGCGCTGCGATTCCCGGCGGCGATGCAGGCGATGGATGATGCCAAAGAGGATCAGGGCAAGCAGTGCGAACGAAATCATGGCCAAGGCAGAGCCGACATTCATGCCGGAGGGGGATTGGATACGGAGGTAGATGCTGTAGGCTAGGGGGGCGTTGTTTTCGTTGGGGACGAGCAAGGCGGCCAGGGAGAGGTCAACTGCCGCCAGACTGAAGCAGAGGGTGAATGCGAGCAGAAGGCCGAAGCGCAGCATGGGGAAAACGATGCGGCGGACGATTTTGGCCGGTGCGCAGCCGAGCGTGCTGGCGGCTTCGACGTAGCTGGCGGGCACGCTATTGAGTGCAAGGCCGCAAATGTGCAGGGCGAAGGGCAGGCCGCGGATGGAAAAAGCCAGCGTGAGCAGGAGTCCGGTCGCATCCAGGGGAAGATTGCCGAGCGGTAGCTGGATGTCACGGAACAGGGCCAGGTAGGCGATGCCCAGTGTCACGCCCGGAATGCACAGCGCCCCCGCGACCAGCCAGTTGAGGCGCTGTTTCCAGTGTGCCGGCGCTTTGGCAATGGCGTGGGCCAGCGGCAGGGCGACAAGGAGGTCGATGAGTGCGGCAAAACCGCAGTAGATCAGCGTGTTGTACAGGCTGCTCATTTCGAACTGGAATGCTCTCAGGTAGTGGGTCAGTCCGTAGGTTTCCGGGAGCGCGCTATGGCTCCAGACACCGGCCACGGAGGAGAGCGTCAGCCCGGCATAGCATCCGAGGTAGAACAGGCCCAGGAAAGCGATGAAGACGTGGCCGCCCCGCGAACTGCCTGTCGACGGCAATCTGCTGTCGCTGAAGGCAGCGGGAAACAGGTTGACGTTCTGGCGAATGAATCCCAGCGAGGCAAACCAGGCAAGTCCGGATATGACGAAGAGTATCGCGGCGATGAGCGCCGCCAGCGGGTCCTGGGCGCCATAGGCGGCAATGCGATGGTAGGCCTGGGGGGCGAGCAGATTGGTGACGCCCAGCACGAGCGGGGTGGCGAGGTCGTCGATGACCTTGAGAAAGGTCAGTGCCATCGCAAAGGCCAGTCCGGGCAGGGAAAGCGGCATGAAGACCTGGCGGATCAACCGGCGCCACGGGGTTCCCAGCCGTGCCATGGCGTGGGCCTGGGAACTCGATGCACGGGTGCTCAGGTGCAGCGCGACCAGGATGAACGGGAAGTAGTGGATGGCCTCGATCAATATCAGGCCGAGCAGGCTGGCGCTCGCCCGCGACAGGCCGAGCAGCTGCTGCAATACAACCGGCAGGCCGCCATGCTGGCCGATGACGATGTCCAGCGACGATGCGAGCACAAAGGCCGGCATGAACAGCGGCAGGAAACCGCACAATTCGACGAATGGCGAGGGGCGGATGTGGCTTTTCCAGAGCAGTGCCGCGGCGGCAAGCGCGAGAAAACCGGCCAGACAGGCCGCTCCCGCACCGACAATCAGGCTGTTCTGCAGGCTTTCCCAGGACACCGGGTTGGCAAACAGGAGCGTGATGATCCCCCAGCCGATCGTGCCGTCGGGGTTTTGGAGCGCTTTCAGAAACAGGAAACCGACGGGAAGCAGGAAAAAAGCGAGCAGGTAGAGCGCAACGCCGGCTTGCAGACAGCGCAGCACGCCGTTTCGCCAGTTGTGGCGGGAGAAAAGCAGGGGGAAGACAGGAGTCGCCCGGTTCATGTCACCGGCCTCGTGTGCCGCATAGCGGCATCGCCAACGCCGAATGCGAATCGGGGCTTCCTTTTCGCAATCGGGTAGGTGGCTTGGCGAGGGATGAAAAAGCTGGCGCTCACGGTCGTTTGATTTCGGACTTCGACTGGCGAATACGGGTCTGGGCCTGTTCGACCAATAGACGCGCCTGGGCGTAGCGGGTTTTTGCCAGCGTTCCCCACGCTGCTTCGTAGGCAGCCAGGCGAGCGATGTCGGCCGGCGCGTCGCTGATATTTTGTAGCTCCGGAAGGCGCTTTTCGGATATCGGCGGGCTGAAGACCAAGGCCTGTGCGTTTTCGATATCGGCTTCGGCAAGCGGGTCGGGATGCGTGGCCAGGATCTGCCGGGTCTGCTGGATGAGCCGGTTGAGGTCGACAAGGTCCTGGTGACGATAGGTGATCAACTGATCGAAGATGGCCGCGACAATCCGATAGCGTGTTTCCGAAACCTGGGGGTCGTAATCGACAATGGCTTGCGCCAGCACATCATCGATCTGTGGGTAGGATGCGGCATCCTTCAGGCTTGCGTAGGTCGCGGGGCGCACCGGCAAGCGGCCGATTTCGGGCCTCAGGAGCAGGGCTTGCCCGGCGGCGGACAAGGTGAAGTCGATGAAGCGTTTGCCGCCGAGCGGATTCCTTGCGCCCTTGATCAGGGCGATGTTGGCTACCGAGACGACTGTCGGCCTGGCATAGGTGAACGCCACCGGATTGCCGGCCTGGCGGGCCGACAGGCCCAGGAAGTCGACGACCGGGCCGGCCCCGAATCGACCGTTGCTGACGGAGCTCGGCACGCCGGCGCTGCGTTCGGCGATCAGGCCGCAGTTGGCCGCGATGCGCAGGATCAGGGCCCATCCCTCTTGCCAGCCCTTGTCCTGGAGAATGGCCTCGAGCATCACGTGAATCGTGCTGGAGCGCGCCGGAGAGGACATGACGACATGGCCGAAATAAGCGGCCTGGGCGAGATCCTGCCAATTGCCGGGCGGCGGGATGCCGCGTGCTTGCAGGTAGCGCGCGTTCCACATCACGCCGTATCCGGACAAGGCCTGCCCTTTGAAAAAGCCGTTCTCGTCGTTGATTCGGAGGTGCCCGATGTATTCGGGAATGCCGGGGTCGCCGATCTTGCCCAGGGGCTCCAGCAGGTCGTGGCGGCGCAGCATCAGGAAGATATCGGGAGCCGAGCCCCAGAATACGTCCGGGCGATTGCCTGGTGCCCGGTCACGCAGGAAGGAGACCGTATGGGTCGCCGGAAAATTGACGTACTGGATGCGCGTTCCGGGATACTGGGCTTCGATGGCGTGCTTGTAGATCGCCAGAAAGTCCTTGGGAAGCGAGGAGGCGACCGTGATCACCTCGCCATGTGCGCTGACTGCGCCCAGCAGCGCGACGACGAGCGCCAGGAGACGCAAGAGGCGCCTGGTCATCGTGCTGTCGGAGTGGGTGATCCAGGGCTGTCGCATGGTCAGGGCGGTGATTGACTAGTTTTCCATTCTACCGGAGCGCTGCGGCCCGCGAGCGTGTCAGGCGGCTGCGGGGGCGGACTGCATCTGTCCGACACGCTTGATTTTCAAAAGATTCGTTCCTCCGGCCGTATTGACCTGCTCGCCGCCTGTAAATACCACGACATCGTCTTTTTTCACCGTGCCAGTGGCCAGGATGGCAGCTTCGCCGGCCTTGAGCAGTTCGTCCAGCGTTGCCGGCGCCTGTGGCATGAAGATGGGATGAACGCCGCGGTACATGCACATCTTCGTGAGCACGCCGGAAATGGCCGTCATGGCATAGATCGGCATGCAGCAATTGAGGCGGCTCATCCACAGCGGCGTCGAGCCCGATTCGGTGAATGCGGTCACGGCTTTTCCGTTCATGTGATGGGCTGTCCACACCGCTGCAATGGCTATGGATTCGTCAATGCGGGAAAAGAGGCGGTTGAAGACATCGCGGTCCAGGGTTGCTTCGGCCGATTGCTCGGCTGCCAGGCAGACGCGGGCCATCGTGGCGACCGTTTCTACCGGGTAGTGGCCAGACGCCGTCTCGGCCGAAAGCATGACCGCGTCCGTGCCGTCGAGCACCGCATTGGCGACATCGGAGACTTCGGCACGGGTCGGTATCGGCGCGTGGATCATCGATTCCATCATCTGCGTCGCGGTGATGACCAGCTTGTTTTTGGCCCGGGCGCTGGCGATCATGCGTTTTTGCAAGGCCGGCACTGCCGCGTCGCCGACTTCCACCGCCAGGTCGCCGCGGGCCACCATCAGGCCGTCGGAGGCATCGATGATTTCATTCAGGGCCGCGACGGCTTCGACGCGTTCGATCTTGGCGATGGTGAGCGCATCTCCCCCCTGGGCACGGATCAACTGCCGCGCCATGTACATGTCTTCCGCGCCTCTGGGGAATGAGACGGCAATGTAGTCGACCTGCAGGGCGACTGCCGTGCGAATGTCGGCGATATCCTTGGCGGTGAGCGCCGGTGCGGAGAGCCCGCCGCCCTGGCGGTTGATGCCCTTGTTGTTCGAAAGCACGCCGCCGTGTCTGACGACGGTATGTATCTCGTTGCCCCGGATGAATTCCACATCCAGAATGATGCGCCCGTCGTCGAGCAGAAGCACGGCACCTGTTTCGACATCGCCCGGGAGGGCCTTGTAATCGAGTCCGACGCGGGTTTCATCGCCCAGCACGCAATCCGCATCGAGGATGAATCGGTCGCCGGGTGTCAGTTTGACGCTGTCCTGGCTGAATTTCCCGATGCGGATTTTCGGCCCTTGCAGATCGGCCAGGATGGCAACGGGGCGTCCGAGTTTTGCCATCGCGCTGCGAACGATTTCAACGCGCCGTTGATGATCCTCCGGGACGCCATGGGAAAAGTTGAGGCGGACGACATCGACGCCCGCCTGAATCATGCGTTCCACCGTTTCCGGCGTTGAGGAGGCGGGGCCGAGGGTGGCGACGATTTTTGTGTGACGGAGCATGGTGGCCTTTAAAAATGAGCGCGGGCGTATCCTGAATGCGGATACGCCCGGGGTGTGGAGAACTCAGGTGCGCGCTTCTGCGGGAATGAGCGCGAGATCGTCATCCTTCGCCTTGCCAGCATTCTTCCTGGCCTCCAGCTCGAGCGAGCCGAGGTGGGAAAGCGTGGCAAAGACGATGCCGAGAATGGCGCCGGCCACCAGGGTGTAAAAACCGGCCGACCAGCCATAGAGATCGACGAGCTTGCCGATCAGAGCTGTCCCCATCGTGGTACCGACGATATAGCTCATGAACCCGCGCAGGCCGACGGCAGATCCGACGGCGAAGCTTGGTACCACCTCCATGGTGACGACTGAAGCCAGGAATTGCGGAACATAGATGAAGGCACCGATGGCACCGGCTGCGGCGATGACGACGACGAGGTCGTTGCTGCTCCAGTAGAAAAATAGTGCGACCAGGATGACCAGCATGCAGCCGATGGCAACCGGCATGCGGCGCCCTCTCAGGTATTTGTCCGTCAGGAGGCCGGCCATCAGCGTGGCCGGAATGGCCGCCCACTCGAAGATGGCGAAGGCCAGGCCCATCTGGCCCTTGGTGAAGCCCTTGACCTGGAGCAGGTAGATCGGCAACCAGGTGATGACACCGAAGCGCACCAGATATACGAAGGCATCGAACATCGAGACGTACCAGACATGCTTGCTCTTCAATGCATAGGTCACGAATATCTGGAAGGCGCTCATGTTTTCGGGCGCATGGGTGCTGTCGGTCGAAATGAGCGCTGCTTTTTCCTCATCCTTCAGGATCTGCTTCAGGGGCGGCATGCCTTCGTTGTACGGGGTGCCCAAGCCGAATTTCAGCACGATACACACGACCAGCAGGGCCAGCACGGCCGGGACCAGGTAGCTGGCAATTTGCCAGTGTTCGGTGCCAAATACGGCAAAGGCGCCTGCGGCAATCGGTGCGACCAGGCCGCCGCCCAGGTTGTGGGAAATGTTCCATACGGCACCGGTGCGGCCGCGCTGCATGCGCGGAAACCAGTTGGCAATGGTGATGAAGGAGGGGCCGACGCCCATACCCTGAAACAGCCCATTGGCGATGATCAGGACGAGGAACATCCAGTAGGCCGTGCTGAAGCCCATCAGGACGTTGACGATGCAAGACAGGAAGAGGCCGAAGGCCATGTAGTACTTCGGGTTGCATTTGTCTGCCAGGCTGCTCATCAGTCCCTTGCTGATGCCGTAGGTGATGAGCATCGCGCTGGAAAGCAGGCCGATGTCGGTCTTGGTCAGTTCGAGCGCCTTCATCAGGTACGGCGTTGACAGCGTGAAGTTGGATCGAACGAGGTAATAGGCGACATAGCCGATAAAGACGCCGAACAGGGCACGCATCCGCATGGCGTAGTAGCGTGCTTCGACTTGATCCGGGGCTATTGTCGTGGCACCCGGCCGGGATAGCAGAAAATTCAGCATTGAAACGCTCCTCATAGTGTCAGAAAGGGTGCCGCGACAGCTTTTTTTTCAGACTTTATGGCCTGTCGCAGGATCTCCGGTTGTGACTCTAGGCAGGGCGGGAGAGGCGGGCAAATCATGATTTATGATGTCCCCGATAACGCATTCTTGCGGGGTTGCGGCTATCCGCGAGAGGCGTATCCGTGCCGTGCCGGCGTGGCAAGGGGAGAATCCCCGCCAGGTCGGGGGCAACGAGTTTTTTGGTTTGGGCCGGCTGTTTGCGTGCCCCCGCGGCCGGGTGTTTTTTTTTACGCAGGATGCTGCGCCGCAGCATGGGGTGGTAGAATCACGCCTTTGATTTTTCTGACTATTCCTATCTCCATGTCCGCACGCCCCATTCGCAACATCGCCATCATTGCTCACGTTGACCACGGCAAGACCACGCTGGTTGACCAACTGCTTCGCCAATCCGGTACCTTCGCCGCCCACCAGCAACTGGTCGAGTGCGTGATGGACTCCAACGATCTGGAAAAAGAGCGTGGCATCACGATTCTGTCGAAGAACACGGCGGTGGAATACGAAGGTATCCACATCAACATCGTCGACACACCGGGTCACGCGGACTTCGGCGGTGAAGTCGAACGTGTGCTGGGCATGGTCGATGGCGTGGTTCTGCTGGTCGACGCGGCAGAAGGCCCGATGCCGCAGACCCGTTTCGTGACCAAGAAGGCGCTGGCCCAGGGCCTGCGTCCGATCGTGCTGGTCAACAAGGTGGATCGCGACGGTGCCGATCCCGACAATGCCGTGAATCTGACTTTCGACCTGTTCGACAAGCTGGGCGCCACCGACGAGCAACTCGATTTCCCGATCGTGTACGCATCCGGCCTGAACGGCTGGGCGGCCATGGAACTCGATCAGCCGCGCGAAAACATGAAGCCGCTGTTCGATACCATCCTGCGCCACGTGCCGGCCCCGGATGCTGACATCGATGCGCCGCTGCAGCTGCAGATTTCGGCTCTCGACTATTCCTCCTACGTCGGCCGCATCGGCGTCGGCAAGATCATCCGCGGCCGCGTCAAGACCGGCCAGAACGTCATGGTCATGTTCGGTACCGAAGAGGAAGCCGCCGAGCACGATCGTTCCCCGATCAAGGCCAAGATTGGCCAGGTGTTCGGCTACAAGGGCCTGAACAAGGTCGAGATGGCCGAAGGCCAGGCAGGCGACATCGTCCAGATCACCGGTATCGAAGACCTCGTGCTGGGCTGCACCGTGACCGACCCGGACCAGCCGGAAGCGCTGCCGCTGCTGAAAATCGACGAGCCGACCCTGTCCATGCAGTTTATGGTCAATACCAGCCCGCTGGCCGGTACCGAAGGCAAGTTCGTCACCAGCCGCCAGATTCGTGACCGCCTGCACAAGGAACTGCTGACCAACATGGCGCTGCGCGTGCATGACACCCCGAACGGCGACGTGTTCGACGTGGCCGGCCGTGGCGAACTGCACCTCGGCATCCTGCTCGAGAACATGCGCCGCGAAGGCTACGAGCTGGCCGTCGGTCGTCCGCGCGTCGTTAAGAAGATCATCGACGGCGTCGAGTGCGAGCCGTACGAGCAGCTGACTGTCGACGTCGAGGAAGACACCCAGGGTGGCGTCATGGAAAGCCTCGGCCTGCGCAAGGGCGAGTTGGTCGACATGGTTCCGGACGGTCGTGGTCGCGTGCGTATCGAATACCGTATCCCGGCCCGCGGCCTGATCGGCTTCCAGGGCGAATTCATGAACCTGACACGCGGTAACGGCCTGATGAGCCACGTTTTCGACGACTACGCTCCGGTCAAGGAAGGCAACGTCGCCGAGCGCCGCAACGGCGTGCTGATCTCGCAGGACAACGGCGAAGCCGTGGCCTACGCGCTGTGGAAGCTGCAGGATCGCGGCCGCATGTTCGTCAGCCCGGGCGAAAAGCTGTATGAAGGCATGATCATCGGTATCCACAGCCGCGAAAACGACCTCGTCGTGAACCCGATCAAGGGCAAGCAGCTGACCAACGTCCGCGCTTCCGGCACCGACGAGGCAGTCCGCCTGGTGCCGCCGGTCCAGCTGAGCCTGGAATCCGCCGTCGAATTCATCGACGAGGACGAACTGGTCGAACTGACGCCGAAGTCGATCCGCCTGCGCAAGCGCTTCCTGACGGAAATCGAACGCAAGCGTGCCCAGCGCGGTTTGTAATTGATATGAAGGCATGCCTTCCGGTCCCTTGGGGGTCTGGAAGGCAGGATAAAAAAGGCGGCCCGTTGGGTCGCCTTTTTGCTGCGCGGTTGATTTCCGCTTCTTTCCCTAAGGGTGTTCAGCGAACAGACTGAGCAAGGCCGTGAGAGGGGGGGCGAAGCGGCTGATTCGCAGCGCGGAGGATCAGGATGGCTTGGCGAGGCTGAGCCGCTATACGCCGATCTAGCCGCCTGTCATCGACATGAAACGAACGACGTGAGGTGCATCCATCTGCTGCGTGAAATCGTGGCCGAACGGCTTGATGCCCATGCTGTCGACGATCATCTGGCGTACGGCCCCATCGTTGCCGGCGCGCACCACGGGAAGGAGGTTGCTGGCATCGTTCTGGCCGAGGCACGGGTAAAGTTCCCCCTTGGCGGTGATCCGGACACGATTGCAGGTGTCGCAGAAATTGTGGCTGTGCGGCGAGATGAACCCGATGCGGGATTCACTGCCCGGGATGCGCCAGTAGCGCGCCGGTCCGCCGGAGTTTTCGGTCGAGGGGATCAATTCGAAGTGCTTGCCAAGCAGGGTGCGTGTTTCCTCGGAGGAAATGAAGGTGTTGTTTCGTCCGTTGATCGCTCCGAGCGGCATTTCCTCGATGAACGACAGGTCCAGCTCATTGTCGACGGCAAAGCGGACCAGATCGACGAACTCGTCATCGTTTACGCCCCGCATCATCACGGTGTTCAGCTTTGTGCGGGTGAAGCCGGCCTGGCGTGCCGCCTCGATCCCGTTCAGCACCTTGTCCAGATCGCCAATCCGGGTGATGGCTTTGAAGCGGTCGGGTCGTAAGGTATCCAGGCTGATATTGATGCGCTTCACCTTTGCTGCGCGCAGTGGGGCTGCAAACCGGTCGAGCTGCGATCCGTTCGTCGTCAACACCAGGTTTTCCAGCCCGGGAAGTGCTCCCAGGCGCTCGATCAGCCACATGACATCCTTGCGGACCAGGGGTTCTCCGCCGGTAATGCGCAATTTGCTGACGCCAAGCCCGACGAATACCGAGGCAACGCGCAAGCACTCTTCAAGGCTCATGACTTCGTTGCGCGGGAGGAAGGTCATTTCCTCGGCCATGCAATAGGTGCAGCGGAAGTCGCAGCGGTCGGTGATCGACAAGCGTACATAGGTGATGCGCCGGCCATATTTGTCGAGAAGTGTCCCGGCCTGGTGCGTCGTGGCCGATGGTGCAATCACCGGCGAGAAATCTGACAGTCCGGCTGGGGTGCTTTCTGGTCTGAGTGTTTCGTTATGCATGGCGGACGTTGGCTTGACCTGGTTGCCCCGCACGGCGGGGAATGTCTGGACGCCGATTATCGGCGCGAGATATCTACCGAACAAGTAGATAGATCAAAATCCGAAAAGTTCTTTGGATATCTTCCGGGATGGAGACAAGGGGCGCGATTGGAAGCCCGGGTTTGGTCGCTTATGCGGAAACTTTTTGCAACAAGGCGCTCAGTTGCGGGTAGTAAATGAACTGGCTGACTTCCAGGTGACGAGCGATCTTGATCGAATCGTGAATGTCGCGTGCCGCAGCAGACTGTTCGATCAACGCCGGAAAGGCGTCCTTGGCATCGAGCATCGAGAAAATATGCAAAAGCAGCGTTCCGCAGGTCTGGTAGTGAGCAGGGTCCAGGCGGGTGTGCAGTGCGCCTGCATCGCAGGCATCCAGATATCCGGCCGCTGTGCTGGCGGTCGCAGCGAGTGCTCTGAGGGCCGATCTGCCAAACGTGTAGGTCATTCTGCACTCCCGGAGTGCTCTTCCAATAGACGATTGACACGCTATAGCCCTTGAGGCGCCCTGTCAGCGAAGTATTTCACGCCTTGTGTGATTGATGTTCGCTTTACTTGAGCCCAGAAATGCAAAAAACCACCCAAATGGATGGCTTTTTACATTTCTGCAGCTTAATCCGGCTTCTGATTAGCCGTGGAGAGGCGGCTAATCAGTCGTCAATGATCGTCTTTGTGTTAATCGCCGCAAGTTCCTTTTTTAGCCATTTGAAGACTATTGATAGCTTGTTTTCCGTCGGCCTCACCTACGACCTCCAGATCTGCTCCGCCTACAAAAGCCCCCATTTTTATGTACTGCCGAATGAAGTAATTAATGCCCTCTACTACTGCAAGCTTGATTTCATTCGGAGAAAACTCTGACTCAGTGGCAATAGTGTGCTCCTGACCCCCTTTTACCTCTTCATAAAAGAAGACGTTCGGCGCCGATTCACCAACACATTTGCCGTTTACCCAAATATCTTTCTTGAGTGCAGCGCCCACGCCGGCGGTGCGATAAATGTAAAGCCCGGCTTGTCCTTGTGAAGGAGCTGCGAAACGTTTCGCTTGGTCAGATGCCTCCTTGCTTTCCATCGGAACAGATGCACAGCCTGTAACGAGAGCAGCGAGGATCGCAACAACCGAAATTTTATAAAACATATATTCCCCCTTGAAGTGTTGATGAATCGTCAAAAATTGTAAATTATTTTTAATTGTATGTCATTTGATATTGTTTGAAAATAGTAATTCATCATGTCGCGTGTTCCGCTAGGCCAGCAAATGCGGGCGTTTCAATTTTGTTGTATGGGTCAGTTCGACTGACTGCTTGTGGTCGACAGTTCTCACCCGTCCAGGTAATGCGGAAGGCTATAAATACATTGGAAATCCGCCGTGTCGAGGTCGAAGACGGATGCCGCGGTGCAGGATCTACTGGGCGACAAGCTGTTCAAGCTTGACTGGGTGAAAGACATGCTCCGTCGGCTTCAGCAGCAACGGAAAACCGCTAAGGCCACGGAAACCAATGAGATCAAAGTCCTGCGGGATGAGCGCAAGGAACTCGTGCAGCGCAGCGAACGGCCCTTTGAGGCGGTTATGCTCACCTGGCTCCCGATCATCTGGCGGAAGCGGCCTCCCGGTTGAATTCTGTCCTGCCTAGCTACGATTCAGCTACGGTGGACTAGAAAAGCAAAAAGCCCAGTTCGAAAACTGGGCTAAGTGCTTAATTCTTTGGCTCCCCGACCTGGGCTCGAACCAGGGACCTACGGATTAACAGTCCGGCGCTCTACCGACTGAGCTATCGGGGAACAGAGGTGCGCATTATAGGAGTAGAATCCCTCTTGGTCAAGCCGTTTGTGCCTTTTTGAACAACAATAATATACGGATATGAACACCAATCTGATCTACGCAAAAACGCTGGCCGGTGACGAAGCGGTTCGGCAAAGCACGCGCGTTGTCCAAAGAAACCTGCGCATGGTTCTGGTTCAGGTTGACGGGAAGATGAGTGTTCAGGAGCTATCGGCCAAGATTGGCAATCCCCGTCTTGTTGAAGCTGCATTGCGCGAATTGGCGGAGGGCGGATATATCGTTCCCTTGCAGCCGGATGATCCGGTCTGGATGGAGCGGCTAGGGGCGGAGGAGGGGAGCGGGCATCAGGAGCTACAACAACCGATGTCGCAATTCTCGGTTTTTGGTGCAAAGCCCTCCGCTCCGCCGACGTCACAAGAGCTGCCCAGCGCGGCCAGCAATTTTTCATCCTTTGGAAAACCCATTTTGCCGACGAGTGGAAGCGGGGTTGGCGGCGGTTTCAAGCCCTCCATGATGCCGCCTCCGTTCCAGGTCGAACAGGAGGCTGTGTCGGAGGTACGGCAACCCGTGCGTCTGAGGGCCCGGCACTTCGGACTCGCATTTTTGACCATAGGGTTGCTAGGAATTGGGACGCTTCTGTTTTATCCGTATGAACGGTTTACGTCAGAGCTTGAGGCGGCAGCAAGTCAATTTGTCGGCATGCCGGTCAGCATCAGTCGTGTTGGTCTGGTGCTCTATCCCGTACCTCATTTAAAGCTGACGGGGATTAATCTGGGGCGCAATGGAGAGGGGCGGGTGGATGAAGTCCGTATTTCTTCGCCATGGGCTCTATTGAGTCATGCGCCGGTCCATATCTCGCGCGTTGATGTGAGTGGCGCTCACTTGCCGCCAAAGCAACTTTCTGCTTTGGCGTTTTTCCAGGCTGGCGAGCGAAAGCCGGAGGGAGGGGTGATCCGCAAATTGCGCCTCGAGCATTCCGAGGTACTTGTGGCGGAAACCCTGTCATTTTCCGATATATATGGCGAAATCAATTTCCGTGCTGATGGGGAGCTGGAAAAGGCGACATTTGAAAGCAACGACCGGAGTTTGTTGATTGAAGCGAAGCCGGTGTCGCTCGGAATCGGATTGAATATTGAAGGTCGAGCCTGGAAGCCGGCGGGCACATCGGCTGTTTTTGCCTCGTTGCAAGCCAATGGTGTGCTGCAGGGCGACAAGCTGCTTGTTCAGAACATTGATACGACTTTTCTTGGCGGGCTTCTGCGCGGCAACTGGCTTCTGGATTGGAGCAAGGGTCTGTCCATGGCCGGGGATGGCACGCTAAGCAGAATTGATGTGCGCAAGCTGAGTGCTGCGTTTGCTCCATCCTTGAAGATGGAAGGGGAGTTGAGCGGGGCGTTCAAAGTGCGTGCCAACGGTCGCAGTTGGGAAGGGCTGTGGCGGAACATGGAAGCGTCCCTGAGTGCCGAGGTATCCCGGGGTACGCTGCACGGTCTTGATCTCGGTGAGGCGGCCCGGCGCAATGGCACGTCGGATGTACGCGGCGGGGCGACCAAGTTCGATTGGTTGCGCGCGACCTTGCAGCTAACGCCGAAACAAATTGTTTCGAGGGATGTGCGCATGGATGCCGGGATGGTGACTGCCGCCGGGCAGTTCGTGGCAGAGCGTGACGGACAGCTGGAGGGAAACATGGTGGTTGCCCTGCAATCATCCGTCGCAAGGACGAATGTACCGGTTCGGATCTTTGGGGTGTTGCCGGATTTGACAGCGGCCGGTCATAAATAAAAAAGGCGGAACCGGAGTTCCGCCTTTCCTTGGTCAAGCAGTGTTTCCGATTCAGGCCTTGGTGACCGTTGCGATCGCCTTGGCAACATAGTCGATGTTCTTCGTATTCAGCGCAGCCAGGCAGATGCGGCCGGTCGAGACCGCGTAGATGCCGAATTCGTCTTTCATCCGCTCTACTTGGGCAGCCGTCAGGCCAGTGTAGGAGAACATGCCGCGTTGTTGGGCAACGAAGGAGAAGTCCTGGGCGCAGCCGGTTGCCTTGATGGCATCTACCAGCCCGGAGCGCATGGCGCGGATGCGATCGCGCATGCCGGCCAGTTCGGCTTCCCACTGGGCACGCAGTTCAGCCGAGGCGAGAACACCGGCGACCAGAGCGCCACCGTGGGTCGGCGGGTTGGAGTAGTTGGTGCGGATAACGCGCTTGACTTGCGACATGACGCGGGCTGCCTCTTCCTTGGAGGCGGTGACGACGGACAGGGCGCCGACACGCTCGCCGTACAGCGAGAAGTTCTTGGAGAACGAGCTGGAAGCGAAGAATTGCAGGCCGGACTTGGAGAAGGCGCGGACTGCGACGGCGTCGGCATCGATGCCATCGGCGAAGCCCTGGTAAGCCATGTCCAGGAACGGAACCAAGCCGCGCTCCTGACAGATGGCGACGACTTCGGCCCACTGGGCATCGGAAAGGTCGGCACCGGTCGGGTTGTGGCAGCAGGCGTGCAGCACGATGACCGAGCCCGGCTCCAGGCCTTGCAGGCAAGCCTTCATGCCGGCGAAGTTCACGCCGCGGGTGGCGGCATCATAGTACGGGTAGTTTTCAACGACGAAGCCAGCCGACTCGAACAGCGCGCGGTGGTTTTCCCAGGACGGATCGCTGATGTAGACTTTGGCGTTCGGGTTCAGGCGCTTCAGGTAGTCGGCGCCGATCTTTAGTGCGCCGGTACCGCCCAGTGCCTGGGCCGTGATGACCTGGCCGTTGGCCAACAGTTCGGAGTCCTTGCCGAGCAGCAGGTTCTGCACAGCGGTGTTGTAGGCCGGGTTGCCTTCGATCGGCTGGTAGCCGCGCGGCAGGCCGGCCTTGACGCGGGTTTCCTCGGCGGCCTTGACGGCGGCCAGCAGCGGAATCTTGCCGTTGTCGTCGAAGTACACGCCGACGCCCAGATTGACCTTGGTGGTACGGGTGTCAGCGTTAAAGGCTTCGTTCAGACCGAGGATAGGATCGCGCGGGGCCATTTCCACCGCAGCGAAGATCGAAGAGGACATAAGAACTCCGTGGAATAATACGAATGATGATCACGCAGCATGCCTGCCACGCGAGAGAAAACCGAAGAATTCTAGCATGACCGAAACCAACACCTCCACGCCGGTTGTCACCTTTGAAAACAGCCCCTATCGACTGCATCAGCCGTTCCCTCCGGCCGGCGATCAGCCGGGGGCAATTTGCCAGTTGGTCGAAGGGATTGAAGATGGCCTGTCGTTCCAGACCTTGCTGGGCGTAACCGGTTCCGGAAAAACCTATTCCATGGCCAACGTCATCGCCCGTACAGGGCGGCCGGCGCTCGTTCTGGCACCCAACAAGACGCTTGCGGCGCAGCTGTACTCGGAGTTCAAGGAGTTCTTCCCCGAAAATGCTGTCGAGTATTTCGTGTCTTATTACGATTACTACCAGCCGGAAGCCTATGTGCCGTCGAGGGATCTGTTTATCGAAAAAGACAGTTCGATCAACGATCACATCGAGCAGATGCGCCTGTCGGCCACCAAGAGCCTGATCGAGCGCCGCGATGTGGTAATTGTGGCGACCGTGTCATGCATCTACGGCATTGGTGACCGGGACGAATATCACAACATGATTCTGACCATGCGCGTCGGCGATCGACTCGATCAGCGGGCCATCGTCAAGCGTCTGACGGATATGCAGTACGAGCGCAACGAGATGGATTTCCATCGAGGAACATTCCGCGTGCGCGGCGACATCATCGATATCTTTCCGGCGGAGCACGCCGAGCATGCCATTCGTGTCTCGCTGTTTGACGACGAGATAGAGGGGCTCCAATTCTTCGATCCATTGACCGGGCATCTGCTGCACAAGGCGCTTCGCTTCACGGTATTCCCCGCGTCGCACTACGTTACGCCGAGGGCGACGGTATTGCGTGCCATCGATGCCATCAAGGAGGAGCTCAGGGAGCGGGTTGTCTGGTTCACGGCAAACAACAAGCTGGTTGAAGCACAAAGAATTGAGCAACGGACCAAGTTTGACCTCGAGATGCTGGACCAGATCGGATTCTGCAAGGGTATTGAGAACTACTCTCGCCATTTTTCCGGACGCAAGGCCGGTGAAGCACCTCCTACGCTGATCGACTATCTGCCGCCCGACGCCCTCATGTTCATCGATGAGTCCCACGTCTCCATCGGTCAGGTCGGCGGGATGTACAAGGGGGATCGCTCGCGCAAGGAGAACCTGGTTGACTACGGATTCCGATTGCCTTCGGCGCTGGATAACAGGCCTTTGCAGTTCAACGAGTTCGAAGCACACATGCGGCAGACTGTTTTCGTTTCTGCGACACCGGCGGACTACGAGCGGCAGCACGCCGGGCAGGTCGTAGAACAGGTGGTGCGGCCGACCGGCCTGATCGATCCTGAGGTTCTGGTCAAGCCGGCGTCGACACAGGTTGACGATCTGCTCGTCGAGATCGGTAAGCGGGTGTCGCTCGGAGAGCGCGTTCTGGTCACCACATTGACCAAGCGCATGGCCGAGGACTTGACCGATTTCCTGGGGGACAACGGCATCAAGGTTCGCTATCTGCATTCGGATATCGATACCGTCGAGCGGGTCGAGATTATTCGCGACCTTCGTCTCGGCGAGTTCGATGTCCTGGTCGGCATCAACTTGTTGCGCGAGGGGCTGGACATTCCAGAAGTGTCGCTGGTCGCTATCCTGGATGCGGACAAGGAGGGCTTCCTGCGTTCGGAGCGTTCGCTGATTCAGACCGTTGGGCGTGCGGCGCGTCACATCCATGGCACAGCCATCCTCTATGCTGATAAAGTAACGCAATCCATGCAGCGCGCCATTGCCGAAACGGAACGCCGGCGTGAAAAGCAGGTCAGCTTTAATGTGGAGCATGGCATCACGCCGCGCGGGGTGTCGAAGAAGATCAAGGACATCATCGACGGCGTCTACGATACGGCCTCGGTCCAGAACGAATTGAAAGCTGCTCAGCAGCAAGCGGCCTACGAGGCCATGGATGAAAAGACGGTGGCCAGGGAGATCAGGCGTCTCGAAAAACAGATGATGGAGTGCGCCAAGAACCTGGAATTCGAAAAAGCGGCGGCGGCCCGCGACGAATTGTTCCTGCTCAAGGAGCGTGTATTCGGTGCGGCACGGCACGACGCGGACGGAGATAAATAAAATGACTTACCGCGTGCTTCTGGTGTGCATGGGTAACATATGTCGCTCCCCAACTGCAGAGGGGGTGCTTCGTTATTTCATTAAAATCAACAATCTCGGCGATAAAGTTGAAGTTGATTCTGCGGGTACGCACGGCTATCACGTCGGCGAAGCGCCGGATTCGCGAACCCAGCGAGCCGCTTCTGCGCGAGGTTACAACCTTTCGCAGCTCAGGGCGCGCAAGGTCGCGCGCCAGGATCTTGATTACTTCGACCTGGTCCTGGCCATGGACAAGAGCAATCTGGACAATCTCAAACGTATGGCTTCGCCGGAGCAGCAGGAACGGATCAAGCTCTTCATGGATTACGCCAGAAATTTCGATGATGACGAAGTGCCCGATCCTTACTACGGACTGGGGCACGGCTTCGACCTCGTGCTGGATATGGTCGAGGATGCATCGCTTGGCTTGATCGAGGATATTCGGAAGAAACTCGGGCGTTCCTGAATATCCGCTTCCCGCAGGCAAAAAAATGGCACCCATCGGGTGCCATTTTCATTGGGTCGGACGACCGGCCTATTTGGCGGTTTCCACCATGACCAGCGGCTCATCGGCAGCCTGGGCAAGCGGCTGCTGCTTGCGCGGGCGTCCCAGCTTGGCCGGCGGCTCAGCCTGGGCAACGATGATCGGTGTAGAGGTCGTTTGCACCATGACGAGGCCGCTATCTGCCAGGACGGCATCAAGGTTGACCGGCGCTTCGGCGATGGTTGCCACTTTCTCCTCAGGTGCTTCCTCCTTGACGACGGAGGGGGCGAGTTCTACTGCCTGCGTTTCCACAGCGAGGGGCGCTTCCGGCGCTGCCACGGCTTGGGCCTCCGGCGGTGTCGCGACGACAATCGCTGCAACGGGTTCCGGGACGGTCTCTGCAACGGTTGCTGCGGGTTCAATCGCCGGGATCACCACGACAACCGGTTCCTGAGCTGCAGGAGCGGCTTCAAGGGATTCCGATGCGGGAGGCGCTTCTGCGACAACGGTCGTTGCGACGGCTTCCGCTTCGTTGCGACGCTCGCCACGACCGCGACCACCGCGACGACCGCGACGGCGGCTGCCTTGCTCCTCGCCGTTTCCGGTGTCGGTGGCGTCATTGTTGTTGGCCGGTGCCGCAGCAATCGAAGCGTCGGCTGCGACTGCGGTGAGTTTCATCTCAACCGCTTCCGGTTGCTGGCGCTCGCGACGTTCCTTGCGCTCGCCACGCTGGCGGCGTTCCTGGCGTTCGCCCGAATTGCCGGCAGTTTCTTCCGGGGCAGGCTTTTCGGCATTGCGTTCGTTGCGGTTGCCACGATCCTTGTTGCGTTCGCCACGCTCGCCGCGTTCTTCATCGCGGCGGTTTCCGTTGTTGCGGCCACCACGGCGGCCGTCACGGTCGCGACGGTTTTCCGAACGTCCTTCACGCGGCTTCTTGGCCGGTTCCGGAGCGGCGACGGGCTCTGTCGGCTGCGGTTCCGAGCGGAACCAGGAGAAAATCTTCGAGAACAGGCCTGCTTCCGGCTTGGCGGCGACGGGCGCAGGGGCTGGCGTCTCGGCTTTTTCGGGAACGATGGGCGCCGGCTGCTCCGGCGAGACGCCCTTGATGGCAGCTTCCTGGCGCGGCTTGGCAGCTTCCTGCTGGGTGGCCTGCTTGATCGCGTCCTCGATCGGCATGTCGACCATCTTGTAGGACGGTTCGCGAGAGTCGTCGTGGTTCAGATCGTCGTGGCGCAGACGGGTGATGGTGTGCTGCGGCGTTTCGAGATGAACGTTCGGGATCAGCAGGATGGTGACCTTGTGACGCAACTCGATGGCCTGGATGTCCGGCCGCTTCTCGTTGAGCAGGAAGGTGGCGACATCGACCGGCACCTGGACATGCACGGCGCCGGTGTTTTCCTTCATCGACTCCTCTTCGAGGATGCGCAGGATGTGCAGCGCAGCCGATTCGGTGGAGCGGATATGACCGGTACCGGTACAGCGCGGGCAGGGGATGTAGCTGGTTTCGGCAAGGGCCGGGCGCAGGCGCTGACGGGACAGTTCCATCAGGCCGAAGCGGCTGATCTTGCCCATCTGGACACGGGCGCGGTCGAAACGCAACGCATCTCGCAGGCGATTTTCGACTTCGCGCTGGTTCTTGGAATTCTCCATGTCGATGAAGTCGATCACGATCAGGCCGCCCAAGTCGCGCAGACGCAACTGGCGGGCCAGTTCTTCGGCAGCTTCAAGGTTGGTCTTGAACGCGGTTTCCTCGATGTCCGAGCCCTTGGTGGCGCGGCCGGAGTTCACGTCGACGGCGACCAGTGCCTCGGTGTGGTCGATGACGATGGCGCCGCCGGAGGGCAGATTGACCTGGCGGGCGAAGGCCGTTTCGATCTGGTGCTCGATCTGGAAGCGCGAGAACAGCGGCACGTCGTCGCGGTAGCGCTTGACGCGATTGACGTTGCCCGGCATCACCGTGCCCATGAAGGCGCGGGCCTGCTCGTAGACCTCGTCGGTGTCGATCAGGATTTCCCCGATGTCCGGCTGGAAATAGTCGCGGATGGCGCGAATGACCAGGCTGCCTTCGAGGTAGATCAGGAAGGCGCCGGACTGCTGCTGGGCGGCGCCTTCGATGGCGGTCCACAGTTGCAGCAGGTAGTTCAGGTCCCACTGCAGCTCTTCAGCCTGGCGGCCGATGGCGGCGGTGCGAGCGATCAGGCTCATGCCATTGGGCACCTCGAGCTGATCCATTACTTCACGAAGTTCGGCGCGCTCGTCACCGTCGACGCGACGGGAGACGCCGCCGCCGCGCGGATTGTTCGGCATCAGAACCAGATAGCGACCGGCCAGCGAGACGTAGGTGGTCAGGGCGGCGCCCTTGTTGCCTCGTTCGTCCTTGTCGACCTGGACGATCAGCTCCTGGCCTTCCTTGAGCGCCTCGTTGATCTTGGCGCGTCCGACTTCGGTGCCCGGTTGGAAATAGGAGCGGGAGACTTCCTTGAAGGGCAGGAAGCCGTGGCGATCGGCACCGTAATCGACGAAGCAGGCTTCGAGAGACGGTTCGATCCGGGTGATGACACCCTTGTAGATGTTGCTTTTGCGTTGTTCCTTGGCGGCGGATTCAATGTCGAGATCGATCAATTTCTGACCATCGACAATGGCGACACGGAGTTCTTCCGCCTGTGTCGCATTGAAGAGCATGCGTTTCATTGTTTTCGGGCTCCAGCGCACAGTAGCGCGCGGCAACGAAACGCCTTGGCAGGCAGCGTTTTCTTTATCGGGTTGCGTTCATGTAGGTGATGAGGGCAAAGGCGATTCGAAGGTGCTGATCAACAAATGGTCGCGTGTTTTTTATTGAAATGCGCGACCTGAAAATTCCTGCCACAGGCAATCGTGCGTGCTTACCGTGGGCTTATCCATTAACATCACTACTTTTGGTGAGTGAACTTAACCAGTCGTTTTGCGTTGGTCTGGCCTGAGCAGTTGGCGCAGGAAAGACTTGGAAACCTGCCGTTTGGCGGTCGCGCCAGTGGCGCGAGGGCGAACGGTCTGACGGTTCAGTATCTCTTGCAAACCGGGACGCAAAACGTGGGCAGTATATTAGAAAAATGAATGGCGTAGGTAACAATTCAGTCGCATATGTCGTGATCGGCGACGAAGAGCAGGGCCAGCGTCTCGACAATTTTCTGATCCGCTGCTGCAAAGGGGTTCCGAAAAGCCACATCTACCGGATTTTGCGTAGCGGCGAAGTGCGGGTGAACAGCAAACGGGTCGATGCGACCTATCGCTTGCGTGCCGGCGACAATTTGCGCATTCCACCGATCCGCATCGCCGAAAGGCCGCAGAACGAGGTAGATGAAGCAGCCAAGCAACGTGTCGACTTGCCCGTCATTTATGAAGACGAGGCCATGCTGGTTATCGACAAGCCGGAGGGCGTGGCGGTGCACGGTGGGAGTGGCGTCAGCTTCGGTGTCATCGAGGCGCTGCGGCGCCAGCGGCCGCAGGCCAAGTTTCTTGAGTTGGCGCACCGGCTGGATCGTGAAACTTCGGGTGTGCTGCTGGTCGGCAAGAAGCGTCTGGCGCTGACCGCCTTGCACGACATGTTTCGAGAACACGGTGCCGGGGCGGACAAGCGCTATCTCGTCCTGGTCAAGGGGCGGTGGATGAACAATACGCAGCACGTGAAGCTGCCACTACACAAGTACCTGACGGAGGGGGGAGAGCGGCGTGTGTCTGTCGATCCCCAGGGTAAGGCGTCGCATACGGTTTTCCGTCTGCTGGCACGCTGGCCAGAAATGAGCCTGCTTGAGGCGCAGCTGAAAACCGGCCGTACCCACCAGATTCGCGTTCACCTGGCTCATTTGGGGTTTCCGATTCTGGGCGATGAAAAATATGGCGATTTCGCGCTGAATAAGCAATTGAAGCGCGATGGATTGAAACGCATGGCGCTACACGCCTGGAGAATGGCTTTCCGCCACCCGCTGACGGCATCACCGCTGGAGTGCGTCGCGCCCTTGCCGAATGGTATTGGAGGCTATATTGCTGTCGTCGATACGAAACTAAGTCGCGAATTCACCGCTGAAAATTACGGACAGATATTGACTGCGCCATGAAATACGAATTGGTTGTCTTCGACTGGGATGGCACGCTGCTGGATTCGGCAGGGGCCATCGTACACGCCATTCAGGCGGCTTGCCGGGATCTCGATTTGCCGGTACCCGAGGATGGGCGTGCCCGGCACGTAATCGGACTCGGTCTTGTCGATGCGATGCGTCACGCCGTCCCGGAGCTGCCGGCGGAGCGCTATCAGGCCATGGTCGAGCGTTATCGCTTTCATTACCTTTCAGGGGATCATGAGTTGACGCTGTTCGACGGTGTTCCCGAAATGCTGGCGCGCCTCAAGCGCGACGGCCACATCCTGGCCGTGGCTACTGGCAAGAGCAGGGTGGGACTGGAGCGGGCCCTTGATCATTCGGGTTTACGTCCGCTGTTCCAGTCCTCGCGTTGTGCTGATGAGTGCCATTCGAAGCCGCATCCGCAGATGCTCGAGGAATTGATGGCAGAGTTTGGTGTGGCGCAGGCGACCACAGTCATGATCGGCGATACGTCGCATGACTTGTTGATGGCCAGCAACGCCGGCGTAGACGGTCTGGCAGTTGCGTATGGTGCTCATCCTCGTGATCATTTGCTGGAGCACAAGCCTGTTGCGTGCCTCCGCGACGTAATTGAATTGGATCGATGGCTGAAGGATTTCGCCTGATTTGCGGCAGTGACGATGTCGTCGAGGCCGGCAAGGGGTTTCGCTTTACGGTGGAATGCTATGGTCGTCAGACTCCGGCTTTCGTGATTCGCTTTCGTGGAGTGGTTTATGGCTATTTCAATGAATGTGGCCATGTTCCGGCCGAGCTGGACTGGATGCCAGGCGAATTCTTCGACGATTCCAAGCTATACTTGATTTGCTCGATCCATGGCGCGCTTTATGCTCCGGATTCGGGCCGATGTCTCGGTGGGCGTTGTCAGGGTAGAGGTCTGAGGGTGCTGAAGGTCCGAGAGATTGACGGAAAGATTTTGCTGGAGCAAGAAAGATAACTATGGATACCCCCCAACCCCCGAACAACGATGCCAACTGGGAGCGAAAAACCCTGGAAAAACTGGTTTTCGCCGCCCTTGACGAACAGCGGGCCCGGCGGCGCTGGGGGATCGCCTTCAAGATACTCGGATTTGGTTACCTGTTGGCGGTGCTGCTTGCGGTCGTCGATTGGGGGGCCAGCACCGAACACCAGGAGCGGCATACGGCTATGGTCAGCCTGATTGGCGTGATCGAAGCCAAGGGTGATGCGAGTGCCGAGAATCTGGTGGCTGCGCTGAACAGCGCTTTCGAGGAAAAAAATGCCGCCGGCGTTATCCTGCGTATCAACAGTCCGGGTGGCAGCCCGGTTCAGGCGGGGATCGTCAATGACGAGATTCGCCGTTTGCGCACAAAATTTCCGGACAAGCCGCTGTATGCTGTTGTCGAGGACATGTGCGCATCGGGTGGTTACTACGTTGCGGCCGCGGCCGACAGCATTTACGTGAACAAGGCCAGTATCGTCGGGTCGATCGGTGTGCTGATGGACGGTTTCGGCTTTACCGGAACGATGGATAAGTTCGGTGTCGAGCGCCGCTTGCTGACTGCCGGGGAAAACAAGGGCTTCCTCGATCCTTTCTCGCCACAGGCGCCTCAGCAGAAGGCGCATGCCCAACTGCTGCTTGACGATATTCACAAGCAGTTCATCGATGTCGTCAAAACCGGGCGTGGCAAGCGACTGAAGGAAACGCCGGACATGTTCTCCGGTTTGATGTGGACTGGCGCCCAGAGTATCCAGCTGGGTTTGGCTGACGGTTACGGCAGTGTTGATTCGGTTGCCCGGGATGTCATCAAGGCAGAAAAAATTTTCGATTATTCGGTCAAAGACAATATTGCGGAGCGTTTTGCCAAGCGCCTGGGGGCCGGGACGGCAGCGAGTTTCTGGCGGGGTGTGTCGGAAAGCGCACAGAGCGTGCGCCTTTTCTGACTCACGCCAGCAGCAGGAAAACGGTCGGACGCCGCTCGATATCGGGCGGCGTTTGTTTTTTCCACTCTTGAACGCTTAGCGTGCGTACCGTTTCGCCTGGCAGGGTGAGGTCGGTGGCTACGGTCAGTCGTGTTCCGGGTTGGCAACTGCCGAGAATGGCATCGAACATCGCACGGTTGCGATAGGGCGTTTCGATGAAAAGCTGGGTCTGGTGGCGTTTGCGGGATTCGCTTTCGAGCTCGCGCAAGGTTTTGGTGCGTTCGACTTCCTTGGCGGGCAGGTAACCCTGGAACGCGAAACGCTGTCCGTTCAGGCCGGACGCCATCAGTGCCAGCAAGAGCGAGGATGGCCCGATCAACGGTACGACCCGGATGTTTTGCTTTTGCGCCAGGGCAACTAGATTGGCTCCGGGGTCGGCGACTGCAGGGCAGCCGGCCTCCGAAAGCAGGCCGACATCGTTTCCGGCAAGCAGTGGGGCAAGTAGTTGGCTGAGCGCGTCGGCTTTGGTGTGCTCGTTGAGTTCCGAGAGCTGCAGCTCCTGTAGGGGTTTGTCGGTGCCGGCGGCTTTCAGGAAGGCGCGCGCTGTCTTGGCTTGTTCGACGACGAAATGGCTTAATGGACGGATGGTCGCCAGTACCGCAGGTGTCAGCGAATCCTGTGGTGATGTCGGGCCCAGGGGGACCGGAATGAGGTATAGCGTTCCGGCCATCAGAGTACCGGCATGCCTTGGCGGCGGAGCATGTCGCAGAGGGCAATCAGTGGCAGGCCAACCAGAGCGTTCGGATCGTCGCCGCGCATGCTGGTGAGCAGCGCGATGCCAAGCCCTTCGGATTTGGCCGATCCAGCGCAGTTGTAGGCGGGTTCGCGGTGCAGATAGTTTTCAATTTCGGCGCTGGTCAGATTACGAAAGGTCACCAGAGTCGGGATGCCGCGCACGTCTGCATAGCCGGTCCGGGCATTGAACAGGCATAGTCCGGTAAAGAAATTGACGGTTTTGCCTGACAGTTGATGCAACTGATCGACGGCGCGCTCGTGATTGCCGGGTTTTCCGTAGATTTTTCCATTGACGGTGGCGACCTGGTCGCTACCGATAATGAGCGCATCCGGGTAAATGCCAGCGACGGCACGTGCCTTGGCTTCCGAAAGGCGAAGCGACAGGGCTTCAGGAGGCTCCGAAGGGAAAGGGGTTTCGTCCGTTTGTGGATTGGCGACCTCGAAAGGCAGCCCGAGGCGGCTCAACAACTCGCGACGGTAGGGCGACGTCGAGGCCAGAATCAGTTTTTGTGACATGAAAGGCTCAATACAACAAAGTCTTGCATCGAACTCTTGAGGCGACACTTTGTTTTGACTTGGAAAGCTAAAAATAATATCATTCAATGTTTAAGTCGCAACAGCTCAAGATTGAAAAGAATTACGGACGCATTCCGCTTTGCCAAAGATGGGCGTGTTCTCGAAGGAACGCTGCCTGTTTCGGTGCTTGAACGCCTGCATGACCTGCTGGCCGTTGTGGAGGGAGAGGTTTCCTTTCGCATCGAAGGATTTCAAGGTGGGCGAGGGGAGTGTCTGCTGCAACTGGTGGTGACGGGGACTCTCCCGTTGGCTTGCCAGCGCTGCCTGAAAGCCGTGTCTTATGATCTCGATGTCGACAACCTGCTGGAACTTGTTCCCGAAGGTGCCGAGCTATCGCAAGATGAGTTGGAAGACGACACCCGGGATTTCATGCCGGTGGCGAAGGAACTGGATGTGGCCGAATTCGTGGAGGACGAAATCCTCCTGGCCCTGCCGGTGGCGCCGCGGCACGAAAAATGTGGTTTGCCTGGTGCGGCCGATGCGGGCGAGCGGATCAATCCGTTTGCAGCATTGTCCGGGCTTAAAGGCAAGCCGAACTGATTTTTTTGGAGTAACAACATGGCCGTTCAACAGAACAAAAAGTCCCCGTCCAAGCGTGGCATGCATCGCGCTCACGATTTCCTGACCAACCCGCCGCTGGCCGTCGAATCGACCACGGGCGAGGTTCACCTGCGTCACCACGTCTCTCCGACCGGTTTCTACCGCGGCAAGAAAGTCCTGAAGGCCAAGGGCGAGTAATCGTTCAATGAAAGGCAGGCGGTTCTTGAAGAGCCGCCTGCCTTTTCTTTTGCCTATATGACAACCCGCATTGCCATCGATTGCATGGGGGGTGACCACGGTCCGTCAGTGACGGTGCCGGCGGCCATTCAGTTTCTTGCGGAGCATCCGTCTGCCAATCTCGTCCTGGTCGGTCAGGAGGGGGTCTTGCGTCCGTTGCTCGGCAGTCATGCCTCTGATTCCCGTATCCGCATCGTTCATGCCTCGGAAGTGGTTGGCATGGATGAGTCGCCGGCCCTCGCGCTGCGCAACAAAAAAGATTCGTCGATGCGGGTCGCCATCAACCAGGTCAAGGCTGGTGAGGCCGACGCCTGCGTATCGGCCGGAAATACCGGTGCACTGATGGCTATTTCCCGCTTCGTGCTGAAAATGCTGCCTGGTATCGACCGGCCGGCGATCTGTGCGCCACTGCCGACCGTCAATGGTCACACCCATATGCTGGATCTTGGTGCCAACGTCGATTGCGGTCCGGAGCATCTCCTGCAGTTTGGCATCATGGGCGCCATGCTGGTTGCCGCAATGGAGCACAAGGATCAACCTACCGTCGGTATCCTGAATATCGGCGAGGAGGAGATCAAGGGCAACGAAGTGGTCAAGGCGGCAGCCGAGTTACTGCGTGCATCCGGTCTCAACTTTGTCGGTAACGTCGAAGGTGACGGCATCTACAAGGGTGATGCCGATGTGATCGTCTGTGACGGCTTTGTCGGCAATGTTGCGCTGAAAACCTCTGAAGGTCTGGCTCAGATGCTGGCGTCATCGCTGCGCGAAGAGTTCAAGCGCAACTGGTTGACCAAACTGGCTGCGTTGATCGCCATTTCCGTGCTCAACAACTTCAAACGCCGCTTCGATCATCGTCGCTACAATGGGGCGATTCTCCTCGGCTTGAAGGGCATTTCGGTCAAGAGCCACGGTTCGGCCGATGTGCTGGCCTTCGGCAATGCCATTTCCCGTGCTTACGAAGCGGCTGAAAACCGTGTTCTGGAGCGCATTTCCAGCCGGATCGCCGAAATGATGCCGGCCGCTGCTGCAGTGGAGAATGTCTGAAATGTATGCACGCCTGATCGGTACCGGCAGTTATCTTCCGGGCAACCCCGTCAGCAACGACGATTTGGCGGCTCGCGGCATCGATACCAACGACGAGTGGATCGTTACGCGCACCGGAATTCGCAGCCGTTATCTCGCCGAGCCGGGTACGACTTCGAGCGAACTGGGTCTGGTCGCGGCACAGCGCGCGCTGGAAATGGCCGGTGTTGCTGCCGCCGAGATCGATTTGATCATCGTCGCCACGTCGACGCCGGATTTCATCTTTCCGAGTACTGCCTGCTTGATCCAGGGCAAGCTGGGCAACAAGGGGGCTGCCGCCTTCGACGTACAGGCCGTATGCAGCGGCTTTACTTACGCCTTGGGCATCGCCGAGAAATTCATCCGCTCCGGCAGCCACAAGAAGGCTTTGGTCATCGGGGCCGAGGTGTTTTCCCGCATTCTGGACTGGAACGACCGCGGCACCTGTGTGCTGTTCGGCGATGGCGCTGGTGCAGTGGTGCTTGAGGCTTCCGACAAGCCGGGCATCCTGTCGACAGCCATGCACGCCGATGGCAGCCAGTTTGGCATTCTCAATGTTCCAGGGCAGGTCTGCGGCGGCCAGGTGACGGGCGATCCCTTCCTGCGCATGGATGGTCAGGCAGTCTTCAAGTTTGCCGTTCGCGTTCTGGCCGATATTGCCGAAGAGGTCTGCGCCAACGCGGGTATGCAGACGGCCGATATCGATTGGCTGATTCCGCACCAGGCAAATATCCGCATTATCGAGGCGACCGGCAAGAAGCTCGGTGTTGATCGCGAGAAGGTCATTGTCACCGTCGATCGCCACGGCAATACTTCCGCTGCCTCCGTGCCGCTGGCCCTTGACGAGGCTGTGCGCGACGGGCGTATCCAGCGCGGCCAGAAGGTTCTGGTCGAGGGCGTTGGCGGCGGCTTTACCTGGGGCGCAGCCCTGCTCGAATTCTGATATCAGGAGACTGAACGATGTCTTTTGCTTTCGTATTTCCCGGCCAGGGCTCGCAGAGCGTTGGCATGATGGCCGCCTACGGCGATGCCGCGGTGGTTCGCGCTACGTTCGATGAGGCGTCCGCCGCTTTGGGCGATGACCTGTGGCAGATGGTCGCCCAAGGTCCGGCCGAAGCGCTGACCCAGACCGTCAATACCCAGCCGGTCATGCTGACCGCCGGCATCGCTGCCTGGCGCCTGTGGTGCGAGAAGGGCGGCAAGACGCCGGCCATGGTCGCCGGTCACAGCCTGGGTGAATATTCGGCGCTGGTTGCCGGAGGCGTCATCGCTTTCAAGGATGCCGTACCGCTCGTCCGCTTGCGTGCCGCCGCCATGCAGGAAGCCGTGCCGCTGGGCACCGGCGCCATGGCTGCCGTGCTAGGCCTCGATAATGCCGGCATTGTTGCAGCCTGTGCCGAAGCCGCGCAGGGAGAGGTAGTCGAGCCGGTCAATTTCAATGCCAACGGCCAGACCGTGATTGCCGGTCACAAGGCCGCCGTCGAGCGTGCCATGGAAGCTTGCAAGGCGCGTGGCGCCAAGATGGCCAAGGCGCTGCCGGTGTCCGCTCCGTTCCATTCCTCATTGATTCGTCCAGCGGCCGATAAGCTGGCTGCACGACTGGCTGAGCTGACCCTGCAGGCACCCACCATTCCAGTGGTCAACAATGTGGATGTCGCGATCGAGAACGATCCCGGCCGCATCAAGGATGCCCTTGTTCGCCAAGCCTACAATCCGGTGCGCTGGGTAGAGACCATTCAGTTTATGGCCTCCCTGGGGATTACCACGGTTGCCGAATGTGGCCCAGGCAAGGTTTTAGCTGGTCTGACCAAGCGCTGCGCCGATGGTGTTGCGGGTGTCGCGCTGGCCGATGCGGCATCAATCGAAGCCAATCTCGGACTGGAGTAATTCATGCTGAACGACAAGATTGCATTGGTTACCGGTGCCACCCGCGGCATCGGTCGTGCCATCGCGCTCGATCTCGGGCTGAAGGGGGCAACCGTGATCGGTACGGCGACCAGCGAAGAGGGCGCCGGGAAGATTTCTGCCTATTTGACGGAAGCCGGCGTGAAGGGCAAGGGCATTGTGCTCAACGTCACCGATGCAGCCCAGACGGATGCCGTGTTGGCTGACGTGGCCAAGGAGTTTGGTGCCATCACCATCCTTGTGAACAATGCCGGCATTACACGCGATAACTTGACGATGCGCATGGGTGACGAAGAGTGGGATGCGGTCATCGATACCAACCTGAAGGCTGTTTTCCGTCTGTCGCGCGGTGTCATGCGCGGCATGATGAAGGCCCGCTTCGGCCGCATCGTCAATATTTCGTCAGTGGTTGGCTATTCCGGCAATGCCGGGCAGGCCAACTATTGCGCAGCCAAGGCCGGCGTCGCCGGTCTCAGTCGTTCGCTGGCCCGCGAGCTGGGTAGTCGCAACATCACGGTCAATTGCGTTGCCCCGGGCTTTATCGCCACGGACATGACGCATGCCTTGACCGAAGAGCAGAAGGCCGCCATGCTGGCATCCATTCCGCTGGCTCGCGCCGGTACACCGGAGGATGTCGCCGGCGCCGTCGGTTTCCTGGTTTCTCCCGCCGCCTCGTATGTTACGGGTACCACCGTGCATGTGAATGGCGGTATGTTTATGGATTGATTTCCCGAAGCTCCGGCTTTTGGTAAAATCCCTGTGTTTTTTTTCGTACCCCTGAGGGGAAGGAGTTTTTCGAATGGATAACATCGTAGAGCGCGTCAAGAAGATCGTCGCCGAACAACTGGGCGTGAACGAAGCGGACATCAAGAACGAGTCCTCCTTTGTGGACGATCTGGGCGCTGACTCCCTGGACACCGTTGAGCTGGTCATGGCTCTGGAAGAGGAATTCGAGTGCGAAATTCCGGACGACCAGGCTGAGAAGATCACCACGGTTCAGCAGGCTGTCGATTACATCCTCGCTAACAAGAAGTAAGCCAATTCCGGTTTGAACCAGGCAAGGCCGGCCTTATGGGCCGGCCTTGCTACATTTGCTTTCGGAGTGCACATCTTGGCACGTCGCAGAGTCGTCATTACTGGCCTGGGTCTGATTTCCCCGGTCGGCAACAGCGTTGAAGAAGGCTGGCAGAACATCATTGCCGGCGTTTCTGGTATCGCTCCCGTTACCCGTTTCGATACGTCCACCTTCCCGGTCCAGTTTGCCGGCGAGGTCAAGAATTTCGATATCACCCAGTACATTTCGGCCAAGGACGCCCGCCGCATGGATAAGTTCATCCATTACGGCCTGGCAGCTGGCATTCAGGCGGTGCGCGATGCCGGTCTGGACAAGGAAGGTGCTGCCGATCCAGAGCGTGTCGGTGTGGCCATCGGTTCAGGCATCGGCGGCCTGCCGCTGATCGAGGAAACCAAGGACGAATACAACGCGGCCGGTGTCCGCAAGGTATCGCCGTTCTTCGTTCCGGGTTCGATCATCAACATGATTTCCGGCAACCTGTCGATCGAATTCGGCTTCAAAGGACCGAACCTCTCCATCGTGACAGCATGCACGACCGGTACCCATTCGATTGGCGAGGCCTCGCGCATCATCGAGTACGGCGATGCGGATGTCATGGTGGCCGGTGGTGCCGAATCGACGGTTTCGCCGCTTGGTATGGGCGGTTTCTGTGCGGCCCGTGCGCTGTCCACACGCAACGACGATCCTGCAACTGCCAGCCGTCCGTGGGACAAGGATCGCGATGGTTTCGTGCTGGGCGAGGGCGCCGGCGTCCTGGTTCTCGAGGAGTACGAGCACGCCAAGGCACGGGGTGCCAAGATTTACGCTGAAGTGTCCGGCTATGGCATGAGTGCCGACGCTTACCACATCACCGCACCGAACATGGACGGCCCGCGTCGTTCGATGGTCAATGCGCTGAAGAATGCCGGCGTTTCGCCGTCCGATGTGCAGTACGTCAATGCCCACGGTACGTCCACGCCGCTGGGCGACAAGAATGAGTCGGATGCCATCAAGGCGGCCTTTGGCGATGCTGCCTACAAGATCGTTGTCAATTCGACCAAGTCGATGACCGGCCACTTGCTGGGCGGTGCCGGTGGCGTCGAGTCGTTGTTCACGGTACTGGCCATTCATCACCAGATTTCGCCGCCGACTATCAACATCTTCAATCAGGATCCGGAATGCGATCTGGACTACTGTGCCAATAAGGCACGCCCGATGAAGATCGACGTGGCGTTGAAGAACAACTTCGGTTTTGGTGGTACCAACGGCTCGCTGGTTTTCAAGCGCGTCTAAGCTACCCTTCCCGTAAGGAAAAGAACGGTGCAGCTTCCGATAACCATCGGACTGCGCCGTTCTCGCATTGGGGATGGCGTTTTGTTCCTGGCCGGCATGTTGGCCATCATCGGATGGTCTTTCTGGCCGCAGCTTCTTGCTGTGCGGCTGGTGGGTATAGTGCTGATATTCGCTGGGCTGCGGTTGATTCGACTGCAACTGGAGCCGGCGTTGCGCATCATCAGGATGGATGGTGCCGGCGGTATTTCCGGCGCTTCAGGGAGCGGCGATGTGCTGGAGGCCCTGCGGGCCTTGCCTGGGGCTATCGTTCATCCGTGGTTGACTGTTGTGCGCTTTCAGGATTCCCGTGGTCGCCGCCACGTCGTTGTTGCTACGGTCGACTCCATGGAACCAAGTGATTTCAGGCGATTCCGGATATTTCTACGCTGGCGTCTCAAGCTGGCCGAACTGGCAGGCGACGCCTGACAACGGTGTTTTTTGCCTTGCTGGACATTTCCGGGTAGTCCCGGGAAAAGTGGAGTCCACGGCTTTCCTTGCGCTGCATGGCGCAGCGAACGATGAGGTCGGCTGTGAAGACAAGGTTGCGCAATTCGATCAGGTCGTGACTGACCCGGAAATTGGCATAGAACTCGTCGATCTCGCGCATCAGTAGCCGAATGCGGTGCTTGGCCCGCTTCAGTCGCTTGGTGGTGCGCACGATGCCGACGTAGTCCCACATGAAGCGGCGCAGTTCGTCCCAGTTGTGCGAGATCACCACCTCCTCGTCAGCATCGGTAACCCTGCTCTCGTCCCATAAGGGCAATTCAGGAATATCCATCGCCTTGTGGCCGAGGATGTCGGAAACGGCCGCCTCTGCAAAGACCAGGCACTCGAGCAGCGAATTGGAGGCCAGCCGGTTGGCGCCATGAAGGCCGGTGCAGGATGCTTCTCCGGCCACATAGAGCCCTTCCAGGTCGGTGCGCCCCTTGAGGTCGCTGACGATGCCGCCGCAGGTGTAATGTGCTGCCGGGACAACCGGAATCGGGTCGCGGGTGATGTCGATACCCAGTTCCAGGCAACGCGCATGGATGTTGGGAAAATGGCTGCGGATGAACTCCTCGCCCTTGTGGGAGATGTCCAGAAAGACGCAGTCGAGGCCGCGTTTTTTCATTTCGAAATCGATGGCACGGGCGACGATGTCGCGCGGCGCCAGTTCGGCACGCTCGTCATGTTCAGGCATGAAACGGGTGCCGTCGGCAAGGCGCAATAAACCGCCTTCGCCTCGAACGGCCTCGGAAATCAGGAAGGATTTGGCTTGCGGGTGGTAGAGGCAGGTCGGATGGAATTGGATGAATTCCATATTGGCGACGCGGCAACCGGCACGGTAGGCCATCGCAATGCCATCGCCAGTCGAGGTGTCCGGGTTGGTCGTGTACAGATAGACCTTTCCGGCGCCGCCTGTCGCGATCAGTGTATTGGGGGCCCCAATCGTAATGACTTCGCCTGTCCGGTTGTTCAGTACGTAGGCGCCAAAACAGCGTTTGTCGGCCTTGCCCAGTTTCTCGCCAGTAATCAGGTCGATTGCAATGTGGTGTTCGAGAACGGTAATGTTGGGATTGTTGCGGACTTTTTGAGTCAGCGTCTCCTGAACGGCCAGGCCGGTGGCATCGGCGACGTGAATGACGCGCCGGGCACTATGGCCGCCTTCGCGGGTCAGGTGGTAACTGGCTGCATCCTTGGTAAAGGGTACGCCTTGATCTATCAGCCATTCGATCACGCGCCGCCCGTTTTCGACGACAAAGCGCGTGGCTTCTTCGTCGTTGAGCCAGGCACCGGCAACTAGCGTGTCACGAATATGTGCTTCGATGGAATCCTGGCTGTCCAGAACGGCGGCAATCCCGCCTTGGGCCCAGCCCGAGGCGGAGTCTTCTAGGTTGCGTTTGCTGATCAGGGCCACCCGGCAATGAGGGGCTAGTCTAAGGGCTGCCGATTGTCCGGCGAGCCCGCTACCAATGATCAGTACATCGAATTTCTGCACGGCTGTTCTCTAGGGGAATAGTTTTGCGCGAAATATAGCACGCACGGCGATGCGGATTTCGTTACACATGGTCACAAATAAGGATAAATCCGTCTCCTCAGCTGGAAAATCGCTGCGCTATACTGCGCTTAATAAACATACAAATCATTACCCTCAGGGAAAGTAGAGCCATGACTGAGCGCGAAATCGATCAAGTGCTGGTCGAAAAGGCGCAAGGCGGAGATCAGCACGCCTTCGACCAATTGGTGAGCAAATACCAGAGAAAGCTGGGGCGTTTGCTGTCGCGCTTCATTCGCGATCAAGCAGAAGTCGAGGATGTCTCGCAGGAGGCCTTCATCAAGGCTTATCGCGCCTTGCCGTCCTTCCGGGGAGAAAGTGCCTTCTATACCTGGCTCTATCGTATCGGTATCAATACGGCTAAGAATTACCTCGTTTCCCAGGGACGAAGGGCGCCAACCACGACCGAGTTCGATTCGGAAGAGGCGGAAAACTTCGAAGATGCCTCCCAGTTGAGGGACATCAATACGCCGGAGAGTCTGTTGTTGTCGAAGCAGATCGGCCATACGGTCAATGCCGCCATGGATTCGCTTCCTGACGAGTTGCGTACGGCGATTGTCCTGCGCGAACTCGAAGGACTCTCCTATGAAGAGATCGCCGACATCATGCACTGTCCGATCGGCACGGTACGTTCGCGAATTTTTCGCGCGCGTGAGGCGGTTGCCGCCAAGCTCAGACCGCTACTCGACACGGCACCCGATAGGCGCTGGTAATTCTTGATGAATGACGAATTGATCACTGTTCGCGGCGTGGTCCGTGCGCTGGAGGGTGGCGATGCCCTGGTTGAAGTGGAGCAGGGCGGCTGCGGCCGCTGTCACGAGGAGGGCGGCTGCGGCGGGCAGCAACTGACCCAGATGTTTTGTAGCGGCCCCAAGTCCTATCGTGCTGAAAACACCATCGGTGCCGACGTTGGGGACCGTGTCGTGGTTGCCACGCCATCCGGGAGTGTTCGTCGTACGGCAAATCTCGCGTACGGCGTGCCTTTGATGGGAGCCATCGGCGGTGCGCTGATCGGGACACCGGTTGGCGGCGATCCGGGCGCCGTGGTGGGTGCGATTTGTGGTTTGGTTGCCGCGCTTGGCTATGTGCGCCTTCGCTCGCGCCTCGACGTGGGCGGTGTCCGCAGCCGCCCCCGTCTTGTGTCCCATTCCTAGTTGAGCCAGGAGGTCATGTTGACTATGAAACGTTTTGCAGCCCTCATTGTCCTGTGGTTTCTGTCTACCGGCATTTTTGCGCAGGCGCGCGGTTTGCCTGACTTTTCCGACTTGGCGGAAAAGCAGGGGCCGGCCGTGGTGAATATCAGTACGACGCATGTTGTGCGCGGCCAGGCCCAGATGATGCCGTTCCCGTTTGACGAAAACGATCCAGCCTTCGAGTTCTTCAAGCGTTTCATTCCTCGTTCTCCAGGTGGCGGCATGCCGCGTGACTTCGAGAACAAGTCGCTTGGTTCCGGATTCGTTGTCAGTGGCGATGGCTATATTTTGACCAATGCCCACGTTGTCGATGGAGCCGACGAGGTGACGGTTCGTTTGACCGACAAGCGCGAATTCAAGGCAAAGATCATCGGTGCAGACAAGCGGACGGATGTGGCGCTGATCAAGATCGAGGCATCGGGGCTGCCGGTCGTGAAGCTCGGCGACCCGGCGCAACTGAAGGTTGGCGAATGGGTGGTAGCCATCGGGTCGCCGTTCGGTTTCGATAATTCGGTGACGGCAGGCATCGTTTCCGCAAAGGGACGCTCGCTGCCTCAGGAAAATTATGTGCCTTTCATCCAGACCGATGTGGCAATCAACCCCGGCAATTCGGGCGGGCCGCTGTTCAACATGCGGGGAGAGGTTGTCGGCATAAATTCCCAGATCTACAGTCGGAGCGGTGGTTATATGGGCGTCTCCTTTGCCATCCCGATCGATGTGGCCATGGATATCCAGAGCCAGTTACGTGCCTCCGGCAAGGTCAGCCGCGGTCGTCTGGGTGTGGTTATTCAGGAGGTGAGCAAGGAGTTGGCTGATTCGCTGGGCTTGGCTCGTCCCATGGGCGCGGTGGTTAATTCCGTGGAAAAGGGCGGACCGGCCGAGAAGGCTGGCGTGGAGGCGGGCGACGTCATCCTCAAATTTGATGGCAAGGCGATCAATAGCTCAGCGGATTTGCCGCGTCTTGTTGCTGCCACGCGTCCGGGAGCGCGTTCCACGATACAGTTGTGGCGCAAGGGTACGACCCGCGATATTCAGGTGACGGTTGGTGAAATGCCCGACGAAAAGCTGGCGGGCGGCAAACCCTCCAAGAGCGCAAAGCCTGCAGAACAGGCACCCAATCGTCTCGGATTGGTGGTGAGTGAATTGACTGCAGAGCAAAAACGCGAACTGAAAATGAATTCCGGCCTTCTGGTCGAGGATGTACGCGGTATCGGAGCCCGCTCCGATCTGCGGGCCGGCGATGTGATCATTGCCGTGATCAGCAAGGGAGCGACGACAGAGGTCAAGTCGGTTGATCAGTTCAACAAACTGTTGGCCCAGTTCGAGAAAGGCAGTAACGTGACCTTGCTCGTCCGGCGTGGCGAAATGCAGACATTCATCACGATCAAGGGTTTGAACGGTGGGAATTGAGTTGACCTTGATGAGTCGTGGTTATTGCCATCTCTGTCACGACATGGAGGTGGCGCTGGCGCCGCTGGCAGAGGAATTCGGAGCCGCAGTGGTCGTTGTCGATGTTGATGCCGATCCGGACCTGGAGGCCAAATACGATGAGCTGGTGCCGGTCTTGCTGCATGGCGATACCGAGCTCTGTCATTACTTTCTGGACGAAGCCAAAACCCGTGAATATTTGGCCGGAATCCGCTAGAATTCAGGGTCTTCTGAAAAGGGAAGGGCGCCGGACAGCGCCCTTTTTTACTGGCAGCAATGGATCACATTAGAAACTTCTCCATCATCGCGCACATTGACCACGGCAAATCGACGCTGGCCGATCGCATCATCCACCTGTGCGGTGGCTTGTCCGATCGCGAAATGGAGGCGCAGGTGCTCGATTCGATGGATATCGAACGTGAGCGCGGTATTACCATCAAGGCACAGACTGCCGCGCTGAACTACAAGGCTCGGGATGGCAAGGTCTACAACCTGAACCTGATCGACACGCCGGGGCACGTGGACTTCTCCTATGAAGTCTCCCGCTCTTTGTCGGCCTGCGAAGGGGCCTTGCTGGTCGTCGATGCGTCGCAAGGCGTCGAAGCGCAGACTGTGGCCAACTGCTATACCGCCATCGAGCTCGATGTCGAAGTTGTCCCGGTGCTGAACAAGATCGACTTGCCGTCAGCCGACCCGGACAATGCCCGCCAGGAAATCGAGGATGTCATTGGCATCGACGCGACCGAGGCGGTTCTGGCCTCGGCCAAGACCGGACTGGGTGTGCAGGATATCCTGGAGGCTGTTGTCGCCCGCGTGCCGCCGCCCAAGGGCGACCCGGAAGCGCCACTGAAAGCGCTGATCATCGATTCATGGTTCGATAACTACGTCGGCGTCGTCATGCTGGTACGGGTTGTCGATGGCGTGATGCGTCCGAAGGACAAGCTGTATTTCATGGCCACCGAGGCGCAGCAGCTTTGCGAACAGGTCGGTGTCTTCTCGCCGAAATCGGTGCAGCGCAGCGAATTGCGTGCAGGCGAGGTGGGCTTCGTCATTTCCGGCATCAAGGAGTTGAAGGCGGCCAAGGTCGGCGATACCATTACCACGGTGGACCGCAAGGCCGCCGAGCCGCTGCCTGGCTTCAAGGAAATCAAACCACAGGTCTTTGCGGGTCTGTACCCGGTCGAATCGAACCAATACGATTCGCTGCGCGAATCGCTGGAAAAGCTCAAGCTCAACGATGCGTCGCTGCAATACGAGCCTGAAGTTTCGCAGGCGCTGGGTTTCGGCTTCCGTTGCGGCTTCCTGGGACTTTTGCACATGGAAATCGTGCAGGAGCGCTTGGAACGTGAATTCGACCAGGACCTGATCACCACTGCACCGACCGTTGTTTACGAGGTCGTGCAGCGCGACGGCAGCGTCATCCAGGTGGAAAATCCGGCCAAGCTGCCCGAGGTTTCCAAGGTCGAGGAAGTGCGCGAACCGATCATCACGGCAACGATTTTCGTGCCGCAGGATTACCTCGGCAACGTCATCACGCTGTGCAACCAGAAGCGCGGCAACCAGGTTGACATGCACTATCACGGTCGCCAGGTGAAGCTGGTCTATGAAATGCCGATGGCCGAAGTGGTGATGGATTTCTTCGACAAGCTGAAATCCTGTTCCAAAGGCTATGCATCGCTCGACTACGATTTCAAGGAATACCGCGCAGCCGATGTCGTCAAGCTCGACATCCTGATCAACAGTGAAAAGGTCGATGCCCTGTCCCTGATCGTGCACCGCTCGAATTCGCAATATCGCGGTCGCGAATTGGCCTCCAAGATGCGCGAATTGATTCCGCGGCAAATGTATGACGTGGCCATCCAGGCCGCCATCGGGTCGCACATCATCGCTCGCGAGAACGTCAAGGCCATGCGCAAGGACGTGCTGGCCAAGTGTTACGGCGGTGATATCTCGCGGAAGAAGAAACTGCTCGAAAAGCAGAAGGCCGGCAAGAAGCGCATGAAACAGGTCGGTTCCGTGGAGATTCCGCAGGAAGCCTTCCTGGCCGTGCTGCGCGTGGATAACTGACGAGAAATTGACGATGAACTTTGCCCTGATCCTGTTCGTCCTGCTGGTGGTTTCCGGTGCGCTCTATGCGGTGGATGTCCTGAAGTTCCGCAAACTGCGTGCCAAGGATGCCAAGGAGCCGCTTTGGGTGGAGTGGGGCGCCAGTTTCTTTCCGGTCATTCTGATCGTGTTCGTTCTTCGTTCCTTCCTTTTCGAGCCGTTCAAGATTCCGTCCGGATCGATGATCCCGACCCTGCTGGTCGGCGACTTCATTCTGGTTAACAAATTCACCTATGGCATTCGCCTGCCGGTCATCAACAAAAAGATCATTGCCATCAATTCCCCTCAGCGCGGTGATGTCATGGTCTTTCGGTATCCGGAGGACCCTTCACTCGATTACATCAAACGCGTTGTCGGCCTGCCGGGTGATACGGTGTCTTACCAGAACAAGAAGCTGACGATCAATGGCGTCATGGTTCCGACGCAGAAGATTGGCGATTATTTGCACCCTGAGCGCTTGTATTACTCGGAGCAATATCAGGAAAAGCTGGGTGATGTCGAACATCGGGCACTGAACGATGCCGACGCCCCGGCCTTCATACCCGATGCAGCACGCTTTCCGCACCGTGAGAATTGCACATACAATGCAGCAGGCGTTATTTGCAAGGTGCCGGAGGGGCACTATTTCATGATGGGTGACAACCGTGACAATAGCCGAGACAGTCGCGCCTGGGGATTTGTCCCCGAGGAGAATATTGTCGGCAAGGCGTTTTTCATCTGGCTGAATTTCAGCGATATCAGTCGGGTTGGTTCCTTCAGGTAAGGGGAAAACGATGGAAAATCAACGTGGGGTGGCTCTCTCCGGTTTGCTGTTCTGGAGTGTTGTTCTGGTTTTGGTTGCCGTGCTTGGGATGAAGGTACTGCCTACCTATATCGAATACGCCAAAATTCTGAAGGATGCGAAGGCAACCGTTGCCAAGGTGGCTCCCGATTCAACCGTAGCCGATGTGCGTCGTACCTTCGACAAGTTCGCTGAAATCGACATGCTGGATTTTCCTTCTTCCCAATTGGATGTCACCAAGGATGGTGGGCGGATTGTCATCGAGTTTGGTTACGAAAAGCGCATCCATCTGTTCTGGAATGTCAGCCTGCTGATCGACTACAAGGGTTCGACCGCTGGGTCATAAGGCCATGACTGCGCAGGCTGTTGCCAGGACACTTGGTCATGTTTTTTCCGATGAGACGCTGCTGGTAACGGCGCTGACGCATCGGAGCTACGGCACTCCCAACAATGAGCGCCTGGAATTCCTGGGTGACGGCATTCTGGATTTCGTGATCGCCGCATCGCTGTTCCACCGTTTCCCCGGGTTACCCGAAGGGGATTTGTCGCGCTTGCGGGCGAACCTGGTTCGCCAGGAGTCGCTGCATCGGCTGGCGCAGGAGCTGAAAATTGGCGATGTTCTTCGTCTCGGCGAAGGAGAACTGAGAAGTGGCGGGGCGCAGCGCCCGTCGATACTGGCCGATGCGCTCGAGGCGGTATTGGGGGCGATCTATCTCGATGCCGGTTTTCCGGTGGCGCAACAGGTCATCGAGCAGCTCTACGCGCCCATGCTCGATGAGTTGAAGCCGGGTCAGTTCCAGAAGGATGCCAAGACACGCCTGCAGGAATGGCTGCAAGGGCGGAAGAAACCTTTGCCACGCTACCTGTTGCTGGAAACAACCGGTGCGGCACACAGCCAGCGTTTCGAGGTGGCTTGCGAGATCGATGCTCCCACCTTGCGTACCATCGGACATGGCACCAGCCGGCGTATTGCCGAGCAGGTTGCCGCCGAACAGGCCCTGAAAGAACTTCAAGCATGAAAAAAATCCGTTCCGGCTATATCGCCATCGTCGGCCGTCCCAATGTCGGGAAGTCGACTCTGCTCAATCGCCTGGTCGGCGAGAAGATCAGTATCGTTTCGCGGAAAGCGCAGACAACGCGGCACCGTATCACCGGCATCCTGACCAACGACGATGCGCAGTTCGTCTTCGTCGATACGCCGGGATTCCAGACCAAGTTTTCCAATGCCCTGAACCGCGCCATGAACCGCGGCGTGACACAGACGCTGAACGACGTCGATGTTGTCTTGTTCGTGGTCGAAGCCGGGCGCTACGATGCCAAGGACAAATCCGTCGTTCGCCTCTTGCCCAAGGACCGGCCGGTTATTTTGGTGGTCAACAAGACCGATCAGCTCAAGGAGCGCAACGCGCTGTTGCCGTTTTTGGCAACCGTGTCGGCCGATTTCGACTATTCGGCGGTTGTGCCCATCAGCGCCGCAAAAGGCAAGCAAACCGACGATTTGCTCGCTGAAGCACGGAAGCATCTGCCCAACGAGGGCCTGATGTTCCCGGAAGACGATTTGACCGACAAGAGCGAGCGTTTCCTGGCATCGGAATACATTCGCGAGAAAGTCTTCCGCCTGCTGGGCGATGAGCTGCCTTATGCGACAGCTGTCGAAATCGAGCGCTTCGAGGTCGAAGGTGCATTGCGCCGGATCTTTGCCGCGATTGTCGTCGACCGCGAAGGCCACAAGGCCATTGTTATCGGCAAGGGTGGCGAATCGCTCAAGCGCATTGCCAGCGAGGCACGGCAGGACATGGAGCGGCTTTTCGACGGCAAGGTTTACCTTGAAATCTGGGTCAAGGTGAAATCCGGCTGGAACGACGATGAGCGTCTGCTGAAGAGCCTCGGCTACGAATGAGTCTGCGCAGCAAGGTCGACGGCCAGCCGGCCTACGTTCTGCACACCTATCCCTTTCGGGAAACCAGTTTGATTGTCGAAGTTTTTTCCCGGGATTTCGGGAGAATGGCCTTGCTCGCCCGCGGCGCGCGTCGGCCGCGCTCTGCCATCCGCGGTCTGCTCATGGCCTTCCAGCCACTCGAAATAGGCTGGGCGGGCAAGGGCGAGGTGCTCACCCTGATGAAGGCCGAGTGGCAAGGCGGACAACCGCTCCTGGCGGGCGAGGCGCTGTTCTGCGGCTATTATCTGAACGAGTTGTTGATCCACCTGCTGCCGCGCGAAGATGCCCACGAGCGGCTTTTCGAGCGCTATGCCGAGATGCTGGCGCGTCTGGCAGACGATCCGCAGGGCAGGGTTCGCGAAGCCGATCTGCGCCGCTTCGAGAAAACACTCCTGCAGGAGCTCGGCTACGGCCTGACCCTGAATCACGATAGCGACGGTGCCCCTATCGTTGCGGATGCCCATTACACTTATCGCATGGAGCAGGGGCCGGTTCGGCTGGAACATGACGCAGGCGCCTCGCAGGTGGTCAGCGGCAAAACCTTGCATGATCTCGAAGCCGAGGATTTTTCCGATCCTCGGTCGCGTCAGGAAGCGAAAGCGCTCATGCGGACCTTGATGGCCTATTACCTGGCCGGCAAGGAACTGGAAACACGAAAAATATTCAAGGAGTTGCAAGAGCTATGATCGAACTGGGCGTCAATATCGACCACATTGCCACCATCCGCCAGGCCCGCCGGACTTACGAACCGGACCCGGTCTGGGGCGCTGTCGAGGCGCATTTGGGCGGTGCGGATGGCATTACCGTGCATTTGCGCGAAGATCGTCGGCACATTCAGGATGCGGATGTCCGCCGGCTGCGCGAAACGACGCAGATCAAGCTGAATCTGGAAATGGCGGCAACCGACGAAATGGTCGGCATCGCCTGCGCACTCAAACCCGAAATGGCCATGCTGGTTCCCGAGGGGCGGCATGAGGTCACGACCGAAGGCGGTCTCGATATCCTGGCGCAGGAAAGCCGCCTCACGGACGTCATTTCCCGACTCGCCGACGCCGGTATCACGACCAGCGTATTCATCGATGCCGAGCCCGCACAGATCGAAGCGGCAGCGCGTATCGGAGCCCGTGTCTGCGAGGTTCACACCGGCCCTTATGCCCACGCCTTCCATGATCGCGGGCGCGATGCGGAAGCGTCGGCCGTCCTTGCCGAACTGGACAAGATCCGCAAGGCCGGCGAAGTGATTCGCCAGTTGGGCATGCGTTTCAACGCCGGACATGCCTTGAATTACTACAACGTCCAGCCGGTAGCCATGCTGGCTGGTATCCGTGAACTGCATATCGGCCATGCGATCGTCAGCCGCGCCGTGTTCGTCGGCTTGCGCGAAGCGGTGCGGGAAATGAAAGCCTTGATGCGCGAAGCGGCACAGAGCGGCGAATGATTTACGGTATCGGCACCGATATCGCAGCCGTCGCCCGCCTGCGCGGCATGTGGGAACTACACGGCGACAAGGTGCTGGAAAAACTTCTCGCGCCGCAGGAAATGCCTGACTTTGCCAGGGCTGCGGACAAGGGGCGTTTCCTGGCCAAGCGCTTCGCTGCCAAGGAAGCATTCAGCAAAGCCCTTGGTACGGGGGTGCGCCCACCGGCAACGCTGCCGGCCATTGCCGTCACCCACGACGACTTGGGAAAACCGGCGCTGGATTTCGCGCCCGCGCTGAGCGCGTTGCTGCAGGAAAAGAATCTGAAAGCCCATCTCTCGATTAGCGACGAAGCCGACTATGCCGTTGCCTATGTCATTCTGGAGCAAGCATGAAGCACCTTCCCCTCGGGCCGCTGATGATCGACATCGCCGGTACCGAACTGACCGACCTGGATTGCGAACGCCTGTGCCATCCGCTGGTTGGTGGAATCATCCTGTTTTCCCGCAACTATGCCGATCCGCAGCAGCTATCCGCACTGACCGCTGCCATCCATGCCTTGCGCACACCGTCCTTGTTGATCGCGGTCGATCATGAGGGGGGCAGGGTGCAGCGCTTCCGAGACGGCTTTACCCGCCTGCCGCCGATGGCGCTGCTGGGTAAGCTGTGGGATCGCGATCCGGCCGGTGCATGTGCGGCTGCCCGGCAAGTTGGCTACGTGCTGGCAGCGGAACTGCGGGCGCGGGGAGTCGATTACTCATTCACGCCGGTTCTCGATCTCGATTATGGTCCTTCGCGCGTTATCGGCGATCGCGCTTTCCATCGTCGCCCCGAAGCCGTGATCCAGCTGGCCGATGCGCTTGGCAAAGGCTTGCGGCAAGCCGGTATGGGAAGTTGTGGCAAGCATTTTCCCGGGCATGGCTACGTCATTCCGGATTCGCATGTCGAACTGCCGGTCGATGATCGGGCTTTCGACGCCATGCAGGAAGACATCGAGCCCTATCGTTTGTTACCCCTTGGCGGAGTGATGGCGGCGCATGTAATTTACAATTGCATGGATTGCAATACATCAGTATTTTCAAATAGATGGATTGACTATTTGAGAAATGACATTAAATTTGATGGCGTTGTTTTTACCGATGATTTGTCGATGGCCGGCGCCGGTATTGTTGGCGACATGTTGGCGCGCGTGGAAACGGCTTATGCCGCAGGTTGCGACATGCTGCTCGTCTGCAATGCTCCGGATGCGGTGGGGAGCGTGCTGACGAACTGGCAGCCTGACGTCGATTTGCGCCGTGGTCTGCGCATCGAATCCTTGATTCCCAATGCACCGGTCAAATCCTGGGAGCAGTTACAGGTTGATCCGTTTTATCGGGCGGCGCTACAGACTATTGCTGACTTGATGGCCTGAAATGCAATCGGGCAGCCGAAGCTGCCCGATTGATGTGAAGCGGGAACGGCGTATTGCTTACTTGACGCGGTTCTTGTATTCGTCGGTACGGGTGTCGATTTCGATCTTGTCGCCGATGCTGACGAAGGCCGGAACCGGCAGCTCAAAGCCGGTGGCCAGCTTGGCCGGCTTCATGACCTTGCCCGAGGTGTCGCCCTTGACGGCGGGTTCGGTGTAAACGACTTCGCGCACGACACTGTTCGGCAGTTCGACGGAAATGGCCTTGCCATTGTAGAAAACGACTTCACAAGCCAGGCCGTCTTCCAGGTACTTCAGTGCGTCGACCATGTTTTCGGCTTCGACTTCGAACTGCTCGTAGTCGGCGTCCATGAAGACATACATCGGGTCGGCGAAGTAGGAGTAGGTCACTTCCTTTTTGTCGAGGATGACCACCTCGAACTTGTCGTCGGCCTTGTAAACCGCTTCGGAAGCGGCGCCGGTCAACAGGTTCTTGAGCTTCATCTTGACCACGGCGGCATTGCGGCCGGATTTGTTGTACTCGCTCTTCTGGACGACGAGCGGGTCGGCACCAACCATGATGACGTTGCCGGAGCGGAGTTCCATTGCGGTTTTCATACGGGATTCTCTACGATCGGAAAAAGATAAACGTTAAATTATACCTTGGCGGCGCAAAAGTTGACGAGGGCCGTTGCCAGATCGTCTTGCGAGGCCAGGTGGTCGCACCAGGCTCGATTGGCCTCGGTAATGGCCTGACGGTTGTCGACGAAATTCTGAAATGCCTTGGCAAGCTCCAGTGCGCCGCCATTCCAGGCGGTGAACATAGCCTTGACGGCTTGCGCCTGCGCGGCACCCATTGTCGTGCAGTAGCGATCGAGAAACGCCGACAACTTGACCAGATGGGCGCCTTCATCCTGCTGATAGATTTGCCAAATGAAAGGTTTGGCTGCCCATTGCGCTCGGACAAAGGAATCTTCGCCACGGATGAAATTGATGTCGGATTGCCAGAGCAGGCGATCGTAATCGTCCAGCGGCAGGAAGGAGAGCGGTTCGATCCGCGCCTTGCCGTGCTGCCAGGGGCCTGGACCCGGCAAGTGCTGCATGACAGCGGCCAAGGGCTTGCCGGGCGGCACATGGACAATGGACGGTTGGGGCATGTTCGCCAATGCGGCAAGGAGATCACCCACCGGCGCCGTGTCGTAACAGAACAGGCTGATCTTGAGGTGATCGTGTGGCGGGATTTGCTTCCGATAGTGTTCCCTATCCGACAAGAGATCGGCTTCCCGCAACAATCCTCCGGTCTTCGCGGTGAATCCGGGAAAAAAGAAATATTTGGTCAGCGGCAGAACAGGGTGGGGCGAGGCCATGCCATGGCAATCCTCGGCCCACGATTCGGCGGTCAGGTACTCCAGATTGATCCAGCACGGCTTACGGGTAGCTGCTGCCATCGCTTTTAGATAGGTGTCCGGCAATTCGCAGGCAAAGGCCTCGACCACCACGTCAGCTGAACGTTCGGCGGCGATCTCCGTGCCCCAACGCCTGATCTCGACGCCCTCTGCCGACTGCGCATCGAGCGACGGATCGATCAGCGGGCAAAGCGGGCGCAGGCTGGCCAGGTCGTCTACCCATAACCGGACATGGCATCCGTGTTCGGCCACCAGTTGCCGGGCGAGGCGCCAGCAAATCCCGATATCGCCGTAGTTGTCGATAACCCGGCAAAAGATGTCCCAATGAAGCTGCATGGCTGCCATGCTAACATCCCTGCCATGTCACGATTTGAAGACCCCATCGCCTGCACGGCCTGTCCGCGTCTGGCTGAACACCTTGCCGGTATTCGCCGGCGTGATCCCGAGTGGCACGCCTTGCCGGTCCCCGCATTTGGTTCACTCGACGCACAATTGCTGGTGGTCGGGCTTGGCCCGGGAGAAAAGGGCGCCAATCGAACCGGGCGTCCTTTCACTGGTGACGTGGCAGGCGAGTTGCTTTATCCGGCACTGCATCGCTTCGGTTTTGCCAGCCGCCCGGAAGCGCTGGGAGAGGATGGCTGGGCCAATACGGCCATGTCGCTCAGCAATTGCCGCATCACCAACGCGGTGCGCTGCCTGCCGCCGGCCAACAAGCCGACGACCGCCGAGATTCGCCAGTGCAATCGCTATCTGGATGCAGAGTTGGCTGCCATGCCCGGATTGAAGGTCATCGTTGCGCTGGGCGCCATCGCCCACCAAGCGCTGCTGTGGTCTTATGGCCTGAAGGTCAAGGAGTATCCGTTCGGCCACAACGTCCGCCACGAGCTGCCCGATGGCCGCACGCTGATCGACAGCTACCATTGCAGCGGCTACAACTGGCGTACGGGCCGATTGACGCGTGAAAGTTTCGAAGCGGTGTTTGCCGGAGCCAAGTCGCTGCTCGCCTGATCTGTCATGAGTTTTGACGCCAAGGCCTTTTTGGCCTCCCTGACCGAATTGCCGGGCGTGTATCGCATGCTCGGCGACGATGGAACAGTCCTTTACGTCGGCAAGGCGAAAAACCTGAAGAAGCGGGTTTCGTCATATTTCCGGGAAAACCTGTCGAGTCCGCGTATCGCGCACATGGTCAGCCAGATTGCGCGCATCGAGACAACGCCGACGCGTACCGAGGCCGAAGCGCTGCTGCTCGAGAACAACCTGATCAAGTCGCTCTCGCCGCGCTACAACATCCTGTTCCGTGACGACAAGTCCTATCCCTACATTGTTCTGAGCAAAGGAAAATATCCAAGACTGGGATTCTTTCGCGGCAATCCGGATCGCAAGGCCGACTACTTCGGCCCCTATCCGTCGTCGTGGGCGGTGCGCGACAGCATCCAGTTGCTGCAGAAGATGTTCCGCCTGCGGACCTGCGAGGAGAGCGTATTTGCCAACCGCTCGCGGCCGTGTCTGCTTTATCAGATCAAGCGCTGCAGCGGCCCGTGCGTCGGGTATATCGCCCCGGATGACTATGCGGCAGACGTCCAGATGGCAGCCATGTTCCTGCTCGGTAAGCAGCAGGAAGTTACTCGCCGCCTGACCAAGGCCATGGAAGAAGCCTCGAGTCGCCTGGCCTTCGAGCAGGCAGCTATTTTTCGCGACCAAATTCAATCGTTGCACCAGGTTCAGGAAAAACAGTTCGTTTCCAGCAGCAAGGGGGAGGACGTGGATATCCTCGTCGCGCTGAAGGAGGCCGGGCAGCTGTGCGTTAACCTGGCTATGGTCCGCGGTGGACGGCATTTGGGCGATCGCCCTTTCTTCCCCAGTAATGCAGGTGACTCTGATGCGGCGGACGCCTCGGCAGCCTTCATTCGTCAGCACTATGCGGTGCATCCCGCCCCCGCACGCATCCTCTCCTTTCCTTTACCGGTGGAAGAGGAGGAGGGCGGCAGCGAAGCTTTGCTGGCGGAATTGGCCGGCCGTGCCATCCCCATTCAGGAGCCACGGACCATCGCCCAAAAAACCTGGGTCGAAATGGCGATTCAAAACGCACGCCTTGCCATCCTGGCCAGAAACCAGGCCAGCGCCCAGCAAGAAGCCCGTCTGGCAGTACTCCAGGAGGTGCTGCAGCTTGCGGAACCCATCTCGCGAATCGAATGCTTCGATATCAGCCACACCATGGGCGAGGCAACAGTTGCCTCTTGTGTGGTCTATGAAGGCAATCGCATGAAGAAAAGTGATTATCGCCGTTTCAATATTCGAGATATCCAGCCCGGTGACGATTATGCCGCCATGCGTCAGGCTGTCAGCCGACGCTACGACAACCTTGCCTCGGGTGAGGGTAGGGCGCCTGACTTGATCCTTATCGACGGTGGCAAGGGGCAGGTTGCCTCGGCCTTTTCGGCGCTCGCCGACCTTGGTTTGTCGCATCTGCCGATGGTAGGTGTCGCAAAAGGCGAGGAACGCAAGGTCGGTATGGAAACCCTGATCTTTCCGGATGGGCGCGAACCACTACACCTGGCTCCTGACTATTTTGCGTTGCACCTGATTCAGGAAGTTCGCGACGAAGCTCATCGCTTTGCGATTACAGGACATCGGGCGCAACGCGGCAAAGCCAGAAAGACCTCCAAGCTGGAGTCGTTGGCTGGCGTAGGACCGGCCCGACGGAAAGCCCTGATTGCCCGATTTGGCGGTTTGCCCGGGGTGCTCGCTGCAACCGCCGATCAATTGGCCGACGTTCCCGGAATCAGCAGGGAATTGGCCGAGAACATATATTCCGCATTACACTGAAGCATGCCTTTCAATCTGCCCATCCTTCTTACCTGGCTACGTATCGTTGCGATTCCGCTATTGATCGCGGTCTACTACCTGCCCACCGCGTGGGCTACGCCTTACGAACGCGACCTGGCTGCAACCATCCTGTTTTGTGCTGCAGCGCTGACTGACTGGGCTGACGGCTATCTGGCGCGCAAACTGAACCAGACCTCCGCTTTCGGGGCTTTTCTGGATCCGGTTGCCGACAAGCTGATGGTGGCCGCTGCGCTCATTGTTTTGGTTCAACTTGGCAGAACCGATGCCATTGTCGCCATGATTATCATCGGCCGCGAAATCACCATCTCGGCCTTGCGTGAATGGATGGCCAAGATCGGGGCCTCGAAAAGCGTCGCCGTTTCGATGCTGGGCAAGATCAAGACTACCGCCCAGATGTTGGCGCTTCCCATGCTTCTCTACTACGCACCGCTCGCCGGGTTCGACATGAAGGTGATTGGTAACTGGTTGATCTGGATAGCAGCTTTGCTGACCTTGTGGTCGATGGGCTATTACCTGCGTATGGCCTGGCCGGAAATTGCAAAAAGAAGTGCAGAAAAATAGAAGGGGATGTTGACAAATCCCTTGTGTGGCCTATAATGCGCGCTCTGTTTGACGCGGCAGTAGCTCAGTTGGTAGAGCGCAACCTTGCCAAGGTTGAGGTCGAGAGTTCGAGACTCTTCTGCCGCTCCAAAATCGAAAAGGGAAAGCGCTGGTCGCTTTCCCTTTTTCGTATCGGGGCGCAAAAATGCTGCACCGGCCCGGGTGGTGAAATTGGTAGACACAAGAGACTTAAAATCTCTCGGCCTCTGGCTGTACGGGTTCGATTCCCGTCCCGGGCACCATCAATATTTTTCACATCTGCCTTTCATAGAAAAAACAACGTAGCCACGCGGGTTACTGCCGCATTGAGTAAATTTCTTTTACACTTTTAGGCAATGTTTGTTAGGCTTGACTCCCCATTTATTACGCGCGGAGTTCCCCATCCATGGCGTCTATCAAGCCGACCAAATCAGGATATCGGGCGCAGGTCTATGTGCTTGGCGTTCGTGACTCAAAGTCGTTCCGGACTGCACGCGAGGCAAATGCCTGGGCTGCGGCGCGAGAGACCGAGATTCGTGCGGATGAAAAGAAGGCGCCGGGGGAGCGCCATACGCTGCGTGACGCGCTGGCCAGGTATAGCGAAGAGGTTTCCCCAAAGAAACGCGGCTGCTTGAAGGAGCAGATTCGCTTGAAAGCGTTTCTTGCCGAGCCGTCGTTGCCGGTCGATCTCCCCATTGGGGAAATCACGCCATCACACCTTGCGGCGTGGCGCGATGCGCGGCTACGTGTTGTCCAAGCCGGCAGCGTCCTGCGTGACTTCGGTCTGATGTCGTCTGTCTTCGAGGAAGCGCGGCGCGAGTGGAAATGGATCCTCGTGAACCCTCTGTCAGATGTTCGTCGGCCGCGTGCTCCGGATCACCGCGAGATTGTCATTGCACGCTGGCAGGTCAAGGCCATGCTGAGAGAGCTTGGCTATTCCAAGCGGACGCCAGTACGCTCGGTTGCCCAGGCTGTTGCAGTGTGCTTCCTTGTGGCGTTGAGAACGGGGATGCGTGCCGGCGAACTGTGCGGACTGACGTGGGATCGTGTATTCGATGGCTACTGTCGCACGCCACATAAATCAGGGCGTACCGAAGAGTCGTTGCGTGATGTGCCGTTGACAGCGAAGGCGCTGGCCTCTATCGAGCTCATGCGGGGCTATGACCCCAAGTTGGTTTTCGGTTTGAAAACGGCATCGCTGGATGCGATGTTCAGGAAGTTCAGAAACCGTGCCGGCCTGTCGGGTTTCACATTCCACGATTCGAGGCACACAGCCGCGACCTGGATCGCCGGCCGGATGAAATCGAACAACCTGCCGGCGCAGCAAGCCTTGCTCGATTTGTGCAAGATTTTCGGGTGGACAAAGCTCGACCAGGCGCTGACATACTTCAATCCAGATCCGCGCGATATCGCCAAAAGAATTCTGTGATCAGTGGCCGGAAATGGCCGCATCGATCTGATCTATGGGGATATGACCCAGCTTGTTGAGCTTGAATGTTCCGGCCTTGACCATTTTCGAAATAGTCGGGCGGCTCTTTTTGAGCATTCTGGCGGCCTCGGCCTGCGTGACGCTCTGCGGTCTCAATCCGTTGCTCTTAGGTAGCGCCGACATCGCCTTTTGAACGGCCGCATCGGCCGCCCTGGTGATCATCGCATTCAGTTCGGCCTGGGTCATGATGACGACCGGTTCAGTGGTGGCGATCATGTCTTCCTCTTTTGGTTCTTGCCCGGTTGGTCATTATTTTTTTCTCTGTGTTAGGGATATGCCCGCTTGAATGTGTCCGACTTCACATAGCGCTTCGAAGACTGATTCAGCAGGGCGTTGCCAGGTGCCTTCTCTGCGTACTGCGCAAAGTCCCGCGTTGCTGTCGCCGGGCCGATGCCGAAATAGTCTTCAATTTCGCCCCGGCTAACGCTTCCGTAGTGGTGCAGCAGGAAGTCAATCAGGCGCAGGCGTTGCTCGATTGCATAGTTCATTGATCAGCCCTCTGCTCAGACCCTGAATCCCATAATTGCCGATAGCAGCGGATCGTTTCCCGTGGGTAGTTTTCCCTGGCGCGCGAGGCGTTTTATCCTCGTGCGGCGGTCAATAGCGAGGGCTTGTTCGTAATGGCGGGAGCGCCAGCGGTGGCAGTTGAACGCGTTTCCCAGCCTGGACGGCCGGGCAATGTCGATACCCGGGCCGAAGGCCACAATCTTGGTCATCGGACCGCGATCGCCGTTGCGTGTCCAGCCGACTATATGTACCAGGCCAGCGCTATGCAGTTCGTTGATGGCACGATCGGATGACGAGCGGTGCCAACCGAAGCGAGCGGCTGCGCTGTGTTTGTGAAAGGTCTCGCCGGAGGCCAGTGCTCTCCACATGAGAATTTTTCCCTGCGCACCGTTGTTCAGGTAGCTGGCCGGCGGAATCAGGCCGTGCGCGGATAGGGAGCAAATACGGTCAAAGGGGTTCACGGATTGATCCCTTGCAGACGCTTGAACTCAACAACCCATACCCACGGGTTTGTATCCCAGCTTCCGCCGCCGTTTATCTGCTGCCACAGGGCGCAAAAATTGTCGCGCCACAAATTGAAGTTCTTCGGCGGCCCTTCGGCCTCGGCATCGGCCTCGCTGATGTCCTGTAGCTTTTCGATACGTATGTCGACGATCTCAAGCAAAATCCTGCTTGCCCAGCGTGGCATATGGATGGACGGGCGATTCCTGAAGCCCCATGCCTTGAAGTCTGCGCGATCCTGGTTGCTCCAGTTGTCTGCCGCGTAGGTATATTGAGGCCAGGTGTCTGCGCCTTCGCGCATCATCTTGGCAGTGCGTTCTGGGCGCTCCCATCCGTTCTCGCGTACCCACAGCCGATCGCCCGGCTGACCATAGGGGCACTGCTTCCAATAGCGTGCGCCAAGGTGCTTGTTTTCGATCTCAATCATGGATTGTTCAGCATCGAAATCCGTGATGTAGACGTTGTCTGGCTGTGATGTCTTGATGGCTACCCGCCGCGTCTGCGTCTTCCTGCCTGCGAGAATCGCCCGCACCATCGGGCCACTGAAAAGGATCGGTCGCTCCTTCATTCTCAAATCTCCGCCGGATTCGCGTTGATGATCCTGGCCATGATGTGGCCGGTGCTGGCGTCGTCGCATGCCGGGTTGTCGTCTTCGATCGGAAATCCTTCGATCGGAAGGAAGGCCACGAAAAGGCTGCTGCTGCACTTGCGATAGGCGGCCGGTGCTTCGTTACCGTGGTCGTGCTTGATGGTTTCATGGCAGGCGCATTGATAGCGCCGCTCGCACCATTCGCCTTCCTTGTCGCCGTGTGCCAGGCAGCGGTTGATTGTGGAGTCAAGCGGTAGCGGCATTGGTTTTCCGGTGAAATTCATGCTGCTGCTCCTTGTACTTTGAGATCGTCGAGGGTCATTCCGCCGGCGAGGCAGTGTTCGACCCACTTGGGTTTGCGGCCGCGACCGGTCCATTCGAGCTCGGCGTTGTCCGGGTGGCGGTACTGGATGGGGGGCCGACCTGCTGCGCTGGATGGCCGTGCGCCGCTGCCGATGAGAATCAGGTCCTGAGGGTCGAAGCAAAGCTCGTCGCCGTCGATCATGACGACGATGGGCTTGCTGCGGCCGTCGATATAGATGGTCTGGATGACCCCGCCCTTGCCGGCGGCGCCGTGCCGAAATCCGTCCAGTTCCAGATCAGGCTTGACGCGAACCGTATCGTCGATACCGAAGGAGTGGTCGCTGGTCTCGGATGGTTTTGCGTTCGGCTCGTTAGAGCCGCTCGATAGGCATTCTGCCCGTTCAATCTCGTAACCAAAGAATTGCAGCCGTTCGCCTGTCTCCGGTCCGTCTTTAATCAAAATATCAAAGAATTCGGCACCGGAAGGGTATTGGCCCCGGGACAAAATGATTCCTGTGCAACCAGATATATCCACGTCTTCATCTTTAGCAACGACACGGACACAGTCCCCTACGCGGAACGTAGGTTGATCCAGGGATGGTTTTTCCACCGCAGCGCCAGCTGCACTCGATAAATCTGCCTCGGCGTTAGCCGGGGCAGGGTTTTGACCTTCGGACGACTCTTTCCCGCCCGCCTGCGCAGCTTCGGTCGCCGCGCCTTCGCCTTCCGCGCGGTCAGTTCCCGCCGCCTGCGCAGCTTCGGAGGGGTGGGAATGGTCTTCAGAGGTGGCCGGGGATGATTTTTTGCCCTTTTTCGAGGCCTTCGGGGCGGGTTTCAGGCTTTCCTTGACGTGGTCGAGCAGCGCGGCCGTATCGATTTTCATGGCCTTGGCCAAGGCCAGCATGCCCTCGGGTTCGCGCTTGAGATTGAACTCGTCGGTTTTGAGCTCGGCGAGCAGCGTGAGATCGAGGCAGATGAGCAGCATTTCCTCGGTGTCGTAGTTCGACAGGCCGTTGCGGAAGGCCTCGGTACGGTCGAAGCTGTTTGCGCCGATCGCGCCGTATAGAGCCGCGATGTTTTCGGCGCGAGTATGCCCGGCATCGATCAGGAAGCGTCGAGCAATGATGGGCAGCGCGTCGACCATCAGCGAGCCGAAGTCATAGTCATGCGGATCGTTGGTATGAGTTGCGTCGCGCGCTTGCTCTCGCAGGATCACGAACAGCCGTTCGCGGAAGGCATTGGCCAGCGTCACCTGAGCCTTGATCTTTTTGTTCTCGTCGCGGTTTTTCTGAGCCTCGGTGACGACGCCGGCGGCCTTGAGCTTTTCGGTGATGACCTTCTTGGCAACCACGGGAACCAATTCGCCCTTGAGCTTGTTTTCGACGAGGGTGACCGCTTTGTCGTCGCCGTCGAGGATTTCGCGGTAGGTGCGATGCTTGGGGTCATCGTAGCAGGTGGAGTCAAGCGGCGCGTGGGTGCGGGTTTCGCCGCCGCCGTAGCTGAGCATCTTGTCGGCTTCTTCGCCGGTGGCGACCTTCACGTTCGGGCCGGCGGCCTTGGCGCGGCGCTCGGCAGCAGCGATCTTCTTGGCGGTGAAACAGTCGGGGTCGGTACAGACGTTCGCACTGTCGATATCGTCGAACAGATCGGGGCTGTTGCCGGTGCGCTTGGGGCAGGCGCTGCAAGGCCCGGCGGTGGCGATCAGTTCGCCGTCTTCGCTGGGGAAGGGGGCATCGTCCAGCTTGAGCATGTAGCGGTCGCGGATGTGACGTTGCGCCTGGCGTACGGATTGGGTGTCGCCGTAGAAGTCGGTGCGGGTCAGGTCTTCGATGGCCCTGGCCTGCAGCTTGTGGCTTGGGATGCGCGAGACGAGCAGGGCGGTCGAGGCGTTGAGCGCACCGGCGTAGAAGAGGCGTCGGCCGTCTTCGTCCAGGTCGAGCAGCTTGAGGCGCCCGAAAATGTAGCTGCGGCTTTTGCCGATTTTGTGGGCCAGCTGGTCCGCCGTGTAACCGTGCTCACGCATCATGCGGCCATAACCTTCGGCTTCTTCGAGCGGGTGCAGATCCTCGCCCTGCAGGTTCTCGATCAGCTGAATTTCGACGATTTCCGCGTCGGAGAGGTCGTCCCGCAGATCGGCCCGGATGTTGGTGCAGCCGGCCATTTGGCTGGCACGCCAGCGGCGTTCGCCGAAAATGAGTTCGTAGAACGGCTGGTCGGCGCCGGTGTTCGGGTTGGTGCGCACGAGGATCGGCGAAACGACGCCGTGTTCCTTGATGCTGGCGGCGAGTTCCTTGAGCGTGGCTTCGTTGAAGTGCTTGCGCGGGTTGGTCGGCGAGGGTGCGATGTCGCTGACCAGGGGGTTGATTCGGGTGGTGGTCATGTCGATTTCCGGTAGGTTTTGGTGAGATCGGCCTTGATGCTGTGACCACGAGCGCGCATCACATTGGCGAGCTGGGCGCGGTCGTGGTGGGAGTGCGAGGCCTGACGCAGCAGGCCGAAGTAGCTGTTGCCGGTTTCAAACAGGTCGCTACTGTCGGCTTGCGAAAGTCGGCTCAGGGCGTCGTTGAACGTGCGGCGGCGCAGGGTGCGGCGCCATGGCTTGATGACCTGGCCAACGAAGTCAATGCCGCGCTCAATGGGTTGCAAGATGGTCTTGCGCGGATTGATCCTGGCCGCCAGTTTGTCAGCGAGCAGCTGCTCGATATCGGCCTTGGCGGCATTCAGCCATTGCGGCGATTCATGCAGCAGTACGAAGTCGTCTACATAGCGGACGTAGTGCCTGCAGTGCAGGTTGTGCTTGATGAACTGATCGAGCACGTCGAGATAGACGTTGGCGAAGAATTGGCTGCTCAAGTTGCCGATTGGCAAGCCCATGTGGCCGGGCTGGTTGGTCAGTCGCTTATGGGTGGGAACGAGGGCGAGCTGGTCGGCGGCGCCGTGCAGTTCGTAGTTCTGACGTGGATCGTGGAACAGAACGGTCTCCGTCAGCTGCATCCACCAGTGCTCGGGGATATGCCGGGCAAGCAGGCGGTAGAGGATGCGCTTATCGATGTTGACGAAAAAGTTGGCCAGATCGAGCTTGAGGTAGTAGGCAGGCTTGGACCAGTTCTGGGTGATACTGCGCACCTTGGCCTCGAGCCGCTGGGCGGCGTAGAGCGTTCCGCGACCTGGAATGCAGGCGCAACTGTCGGCGATGAAGCGTGCGTAGAAGCGAGGCGCAATACGGTTGTGCAACAGGTGGTGAACGATGCGGTCGCGGAACTGTCCGGCCCATACCTCTCTGGCCTTTGGTCGAGTAATGACGAAGCAGATTGAGCGGCCGGGTTCATAGCGGCCGTCCTCGAGTTCGTCATGCAGAGTGCGCAGGTTGTGTTCCAGGTTGGCTTCGAATGCCAGCGCGCTGGCGCTATTGCGTTTGGTGCGCCGGCAGTCGAAGTAGGCCTGTGTCAGTTCGGTGAAGGTGAAATCAGCGGGTGCTTTCCAATCTGCGGACGGCACGAGCACGGAGCTCGTTGTTCTTGTGGTTGTTGTTCTGGTTGCCGTTGTTGAAGTTCTGATACCAGGCCCAGCCGGACTCGGACCTATCGTGCTTTCCACATCGCCCTGCCGATTGTTCGGTAGGGAAACTGCGCCGGACCTTTCTTGCGCGCTGCAGGAGGTCTCCGTGGTGCGCATGTCGGTAGCCTTGTGAGCCAGCGGCACGACCAGATTGAATGTGCGCTCAGTCATGACGGCCGTGGCCTCCACGATGCGGGCGCGAAGCGGGTTTGCGCCATCCATTGGCCTGTTTTCCGATGCTGGTGCTCTTTTCGATGGCTTGGGCGTAGGCCCCAAGGGAGATCAATTGCTTGTCCTTGGCCAGTCGAATGAGCAGCTCGGCAACCTGCAGGCGTTCCAGCAACTCCATCAGGTGCGGTTCTTTGTCCTGGGCGACATTGGCGCGGAATACGAGCACGATGATTTCGATGCACTCCATGGCGATCTTCTCGCCGATGGTTCGCTTGTAGTCGCGATTCATATTCTTGACCATGTCAGATGACAGGCCGAGCAGGTCGTAGGCGGCCTTGTAGATGGGGAGGGAGGTATGGATGGACATGCTGATTAAATGATCGAATTACTCAATGATCAATCTGCGGACGGCACGAGCACGGAGCTCGGTGAGCTCGTAGTGGCCGTTCTGGAAGCCGTTGCGGAAGTTCTGACACCAGGCCCAGCCGGACTCGGAATCGTGAGCCTCACAGGACCAATACCAGCGCTCTTCGAACTGGTCTTTGAGATTGGCAAACAGCAGCGATTGTTCGCGGCGGGTGGGAAGGCTGGCAACGTATTCACCGCCCTGCTTGGCCGCCCACTCCATGGCCTTATCCCAGCTAATATCGTCGGCTTGGCCGGGCAGCAGGATTATGTGGTGGCTCGGTTCGCCATCCTTGCCGACGATCATCCCGGCATAGTGTTCGCCAGGGCGAAGATGGATGGTGGCTTCGGGGAAGTAGAACTCAGCGGCCGACTGATTTTCCTGGGCTTCGAAGGTAGCAATCTTGGCGGCCAATGCGTCGGCATCAGCCTTGATCTGATCAAGCGTGATGGGGGTCATAGCGTCCTCGAAATGACTAAATGATTAAATGGGCAATCTGCGGACGGCACGAGCACGGAGCTCGTAGCCCTTGGGGTCGAGGCCCTGGTAGCCGAGGCCGAAGAGCTGATACCAGGCCCAGCCGGACTCGGAATGGTGCGTCTCGTTGCTCCAATACCAGTCCTTTTGAAACTGGTCGCGGTGGCTGGCCCACAGCATGGCCTGCTCGATGCGGTTCGGCAGGTCGCCACCGATGCTCTTGGCCCATTCGAGTGCGGATTCGAAGGTGGCATCATCGTTGTCTCCCGGCAGCAGGATGACGTGGTGCAGGTTGCCGGTGGCGTCGCCGATGGCACCGATGTAGGTTTCGCCTTCGGAAAGCGGGGGGATTTGCAGTTGTTGCATGATGACTCCTATGGGTCGGTGAAAAGATTGATCAACGCGAAAATTGCGAGCAGCAGGGCGGCGCTCATGGATTGGCCGCCCGCAACGGTGCAGAGGCCGCAGGACCGGAGGCGCCTGCCGGCACCTCCTCGGGGCCATGACACCCCGCCTGCGCCTGGTTGGCCGCTTCACTGACAGGGAGGTCGTGCTTGCCCGACGGGCAGCTGTCAGCAGCGGCTGCCGTGGTTACATCCCCACTCACGGCTTGGGTTTCTCGAGCACTACCCGATTTCTGTATGCCAACACCCGGCCCGATGGCTTGCCTGGCGGTGTTTTGTGCGCAGGTGGCCAAGAGCAGGCGACGATTGGTGATGTCGATATCAACGTTCAGCTTGTCGCGTTCGGCCAGCTGCTGCCGCAGGATTGCCGTCAGATCATTGATATGTTGTTCGAGGCTACGGATGTAGAGTCCGAACGCGACGCGGTAAATCCACTCGATCAGGCGGCGCATGGCTGATGCTCCAGGGTGGCGGATTCGGCGTTCTTGACCTTGACGGCAACGCGCCAGAAGCCGGGCGGGACGATCGGCGAAACCACGACCTTGAAGCCGTTGGTTATCAGGTACATGCCGGCGGAGCGGGCGGCCTGAATGCACTCGTCCATGGTGGTGGCATCGGTGACGGGGAGGATGGTGGCGGTCGTCATGGCCGCCCCTCAGTGAAAGTTGGTGACGGTGCAGACAAGTGCACGCAGCGCGCTGACATCGGTGCGGAAGCCGACATACACGTTGCCGGTCGGCGTTTTGCGATAGACAAGGTAGCGCTTGTCCTTCTCGACCACAAAACAGCCGTGGTCGCGGGCGATCTGCTTGGCTTCCTTGAGTACCTGGATGGGGTTACGGGCGGCTGCCATGGTTGCCTCCTGATAGGATGACGGTTTCATTAACGGGGGATGAAAAATGGCTAAGGACGACGCGATGATTCAGGCGGTCAAGCTGATCGTTGGGGCAATTGCGGATCAATTACCGAATCGCCAGGCTCTGATTGATAATCTGCACGCAGTGCTGGCGACAGTTCGGGATGACGGTCTGGCGCCACCGAAGACGATTGAGGTGATACGGTTCGTGATCGACTATCTGCAAGCCGCCGCCGATGTAGATCAACAAAGGTTTCGGCGGCGGGAATAGAAAAACCGGTGCCGCGGATGTATTTGCATCCGTAGCGCATCAGTTCCGTAATGATTCTGAGCGTGATCGCGGTCCATGCGGAGCCGTGATCTTTCTCGCTGCCAAAGCCGAAATATCGGGCAGCTTGCTCCATCGATACCGTCCCGTTTTGCTTGCAGAGCCAGGAAATGGTTTCCGGATCAACTGTGTGCCGATTGCGGCAGGTGGTGACGATGGTTTCCTGATCGCAAACGCATTCGGTTCGGACCGAAGCGCTGCATGTGCAGACGTAAAACTGGTCAGCGTAAGGGAGTTGAAATAGCTTGGCGGGAAGGTCGGACGGTGCTTGTTCCGGAAAATGATCCGCCCAATCGGCACTGACGTCGTAGCGGCTGGTCATATCGCTTCCTTAGATGAAGAAGAGGGAGATGAAGGCGGCGGCTGCAGCGCAGTTCAGGGTGATGAGTAGCTTGATCATGGGTGGCCTCCGAGTGATGTTCGGAGCAAATATCACATACGCGATAATTAATGTCAACGCAAATGCGATATGTCGCCAAAAATAAAAGCCCGGGCTATGCCGGGCTTGCAATCGGGCGGGGCTTTACTGGACTATCGGCAGTCGCGTTCGTAGGCCTCGCGATTGCGCTTCAGTTCAATCTCTTGCTGGGTCAGGCTACGTTGCCATCCGAAATCTTGGTAGCGGGCCACGCCGCGCTGGTTCGACCTGATGTCATACTCCAGATTGCCGCACCGGCTTTTCTTTGCTTGATCGGCAGCGGCCTGCTGGGCGTGCTCAGCGGAAATCTGGTTTTCGATGGCGCGTTGCTGGCCGCGAAAAGCATCGTTTTCACGGCGTTCTATGTTGTTGCGTTGAATTTTTTCGCCGCGCCGGATCAGTTCAGCGTCAATTCTGGCTCGCTCACTGACGTTGTCTTCCAGGGCGCCGACATAACGCGCGCCGGCGGCGCATGGTTGGTCCGAATATTGTGTTTTCCCGTTGATCGTACACTTGTATTGGGCGCACGCTGCCGCAGGCATCAATAGAACGAGGAGGGGAATAAGGCGCATGAAATCTCCTTGTATAAACTTCGCATATGCTATCAGCAAAGAGTGATCGTGAAAAATCACCTATAAGTCATATGATCTTTGTCATACAAATCGGCTGCGGAAGTCCGCTAGCGAAATCACGCGGCCTTTGCTTTAGTTTCTGCTTCTGAAATTTTGCTATGCGCAACCAACAGCCACATTTCCTTTGCGGCGGGTTCAAGGAGTCGGTAACCCTCAATAATGGTCTGCTCTTCTTGGCTCAGTTTGTGAGCGCTTGGTTCGCCCTTACCTGTTTTTAGCCAATATGCAGAGACCCCTAAAGTGTGCGCCACGTCAATTAGGGCGCTTGATTCCTTTGTTCTGGAATCGTTTTCGATTGATGCGACAGTTGATTGAGGGAGTTTTGAATGCCGAACAAGGTCGCTCTGATTCCACCCTTTGTCACTACGAATGCGCTTGACGCGTTGGCCGATCGTTTCCATATCGCAACTGTTATTCATGCGGGTATCGCAAAGGCGTTGACTTGATAAATCGCAATCGCGATAATCGACTCATGAACTGGCAAAAACTTATCTCTGAAATCCTCTCGACAGGGCTTTCTCAGGTCGATATCGGTAAACGCCTCGGTCGATCCCAGGCTTGGGTATCCGCCGTGGTTTCCGGGAAATATCGTGATGTCGGCTGGACCGATGGCGAGGCAATCCGCTCGTTGCATCGAGAAGTCGTTGTCGCAGGCAATTCGCCTGCCGGGCAGGAAGAAGCCAGAAGGGTGGCGTGATGGCGCCTGCGCAGATCCGTTTGAAAGTCGACGCAGCGCCCTTGCAGAGCGCCCTTGACGCCTTGAGTGTGGCCCTTGAATCGGGATCGTTAGAGCTTGAGGGTGATCTTGCGCTTCAGTTGCGCGAGTTGTTCGTTGATGGATCGCTCGATGGCGGAGAGTTGATCCGCATTGACAGTCATCGGCCCGCAGACGGAACAGGCGATTTTCTTCTCTCGCTTGAGCCTTCCGATCTTTTCCTTCAGCTGCTTGCCGCACTGGGGGCAGGGGATCGTGATGATCTGTGAATCGAGTGTGAAGGTCATGGTCGGCCCTTTCGATGGCAATGACGTGTGGAAACTTCATTCTATCGGAATGTGGCCGGCCGCTTTTTGTGGTTGGGTGGCGTGATATGGCGTCCATCAAGAAACCCTCGGTGATGGCTGATCCGCTTCGTTTCGCGCCGCGTCGATTTCATAAAACATGCCTTCGAGCGATGTGCTCGCTTCTGCCGCCAGTGCATCAGATAGACCAGCGAGTAGAAGGTGATTCGTTAATCGGTCCTGCGCTCGGTATTTCAATGCAGCGTATTGCTCAGCTGAGGAAGTTGCGATGAGCGGCGCGCTGGAGACGACCATGGCCCGTAGCGCCAGCATGTCGGCGATGACGACCTGCAGCCTTTCCTGCTGCCTTTCGATGGTGCGTTCAAGGGCGCGCACGCGTCTTTCCAGTTTCACGGCTGGTCCTTTCCGTTCGGGTGTTGAGTCGCATCGTCATTCTAGCGGTCATGGGCTGGCCTCCTTTATCCCCGCGTTGGTTTGTCTCCACCGCTTTCCCGGGCCTTCGGGTCCGGGCTTTTTATTCCATGTGCCTAGTCTGCCTTGTTTCGGGCTGGGTGTTTAGTTAGGAGGTTTGTCATGACTCACCGTGATCCTATCGATGCGCTCCACGCAGTTTTGCTCGGTCTTCCTGGCGGAATTGCCGCCGCAGCAAAGAAGATCGGCCGTTCTCCTGGGACAATGCACAACAAGTTTTCCGAGGCAATAACAACAAATGAGGTGACTGCCCGCGAGGCGTTGGCTCTGGCGGATTACGCGCAGACAACGGTTTATGCCGAAGCGGTCTGCGAGCACTTCGGCGGCGTTTTCATCGTGCTGCCGACCGGTCCGGCAGGTGATGACGATGTGTTGCAGTCCTACCTGGCAATCATTCAACAGATGGGTGAGTTGTCGAAAGAATTTTCCGATGCCCGTGCCGATGGACTTATTGACCCGAAGGAGTTCAGCGCTCTGAAATTGCGAGGGTATCGCACGATTTCGGCGATTCAGCTCATGCTGGCCGAGATTGAAACGACGGTTCGCGAACTGCCGTCCCAACCCCTGGTGTCGGTCAAGAAGGCATCCTGATAATGGCTTCAAGGGGAGGAAAAGCCGGCGGGGGCCGGCGAGAGAAAATCGATTTTGCGCTGCTTGCTGATCGCGCGCTCGGCGCCGTCGATACGTTGCTGGCCAAGTGGCTGCCCAATGGGCATAAGGATGACGGACCGGAGTACAAGTCGGTCAATCCGACACGCAGCGACAGCAAGGAAGGGTCGTTTTCGATCAACACCGTCACCGGCCGCTGGGGCGATTTTGCCGACGATGCGGCCGGCAATGACCTGATTTCGCTGTGTGCCTACCTGTTTCATGATGGTGACCAGATCGCCGCAGCTTACGAAGTGGCCGGCGAGCTGGGCATTGAGTTACCCCCCCGCATGGGTGGCGGCAGCCGTGCCGCAATGCCACCCAACTCTGCAACTCCCCCGGCAGAGAAGACCTCGAAATCGGCCAAGGCTGCAGCCGATGCAGAGGCGCCCAGGAAGCCCGTGACGGAGTGGGTACCGCAACGCACGGCGCCGGCCGATGCGCCTTCGGTGGATGCGGCCCACGTCAAGCGCGGCCTGCCGGAGCGCGTGTGGCATTACCGCGACGCGGATGGCGCAACGCTGGGCTATGTCTATCGCTTCAAGACCAGCGATGGCGGCAAGGCGGTGTTGCCGATCTGTTGGGCCACGCACGCCGGTACCGGCAAGAGCATGTGGCGCTGGATGCACTTCGGTGAGCCGCGGCCGCTGTATGGCCTCGATGTGCTGGCGGAGAGCCCCGAGGCGACGGTGCTGGTGGTGGAGGGTGAGAAGTGCAAGGAAATCGCTTCTTCGATGTTCACCGGGCTGGTGGCGGTGACCTGGCCGGGTGGGACGAACTCGGAGCATAAGGCGGACTGGTCTCCGCTGGCCGGCCGCAAGGTCATCATCTGGCCCGATTGCGATGCGCAGCGAGAGAAGCTGAGCAAGGACGAGAAGGCGCAGGGCGTCGATCCGCTTTCGAAGCCCTTCCTGCCGGAGTCAAAGCAGCCTGGCGTGAAGGCGGCGCTGAAGATCGCGGAGCGCTTGCACGAACTGGATTGCAAGGTCTGGCTGGTGAAGATACCCCAGCCGGGCGAGGTGCCGAACGGCTGGGATGTTGCCGATATGGTCGGGGCAGGCCAGCTTGGCCATGTTGATCGGGAAACGGACGATGCGTGGCTGCGTGGCAATCTGACGCTGTGGGAACCGCCTGCCGATTCACCTCCCGAAACCACTTCCCCCCCTAATAATGCTGCCGCAGGGCGGGAAGAGGAGGGGCCGAACGACTGGTATCGGCGGCTGCTGACGACGCAGCGAGGGGATATCGAGCGGTGCGTGGCGAACGTCTATGACGTGCTGACGAACGACGCGGCGTGGCAGGGCATCATTGCCTTCGACGAGTTCGCGCAGAAGGTCGTCAAGCTGCGACCTGCGCCCTATGTGACGGGCGAGGCCGGGGAGTGGGGCGACCAGGATACGACGCACCTGGCGATCTGGATCACGCGCCGGTACCGCTTTGCGCCCGGCAAGGAGATCGTGGCGCAGGCGGTTGATGCCGTGGCGCGGAATCACATGTTCAACCCGCTTGTGCAGTGGTTGCGCGGCCTTCCTGCGTGGGATGGCGTCAAGCGCATCGGCAGTTGGCTGGAGCGCTATGTGGGTGCGGTGCCGACATCGGCAGACCAGAAGGAATACCTGCGCCTCGCAGGCGGATGGTTCTTGATGGGGATGGTGGCACGGGCGTTGAAGCCGGGCTGCAAATTCGACTACAGCTTGATTCTTGAGGGTGAGCAAGGGGAGAGGAAATCCACCATTTTGGCGGCGCTGGTCGGCGACGATTGGTTTGGTGATTCTGAGCTCGATCTCCACAACAAGGATTCGATGATGGCTATTCAAGGGAAATGGCTGTTTGAGATTCAGGAAATGGGCGCCATGGCCAGATCCGACGAAAAACGGCAGAAAGCCTTCCTTTCCCGCAGGTTTGATGAATTCCGCATACCGTTTGCCACATCGTTCGTAAAGCTGCCGAGACGGCTGGTTTTCTCGGGCACGACGAACGAATGGGAGTGGAACAAAGACCCGACTGGCGGTCGGCGATTCTGGCCGGTTTCAGTTGGTACGCTCGATGTAGAAGGCCTCGTCGAAGCGCGTGAGCAGCTGTTTTCTGAGGCGATGGCGTACTACGAAGCGGGTAAGCGTTACTGGCCGGAAAAGGCTGAACAAAAGAGTTTGTTCGACCCCGAACAGCTGAAGCGTGAGCAGCAGGAAAGCTACGTTGATGCACTGCATGACTGGGTGTATTCGCAGGTGGCGGATTTCAGTATCGCGACGGCTGCTATGGAGGGTCTTATGCTCGACGCTTCGAAGCTGACACGCGACCTGCAGACACGTATCGGAGTGGCCCTGCGCAAGCTGGGGTGCACCAAAGTTGAAAAGCGAAACGGAATGACCCGGTTCTGGTACAAGCCTCCCGAAAGAAATGAGGCAGGATCGTCGAGTGGCGCGCCGGTTTCACAAGCCGAACAGGCGACCAAGGAGGGGGAAATTCGTGCGCCCTTCTGACCCCAAAGTTCCATACCTGTTCCACACCTCGCCGCGAGGTATGGAGCCCGGAAAGCCTTGTGTCGCAATGCTGTTCCATACCTTCCATACCTTCCATACCGTTTTTTCCTGCGCACACGTAGGCGGGCGCGCACACCCGCGTGTACACGCGCGCTCGCACCTCCGTACAGGGCTACAAAAAGGTATGGAAGGTATGGAAGGTATGGAAGAAGGCCGCAGCACAATGGTTTTCAGCTTCCACACCTCTGCCATACCTGATCAAGGTATGGAACCCAAAGGAGAAAATGCATGAGCGAGATCCTCAAGAAGCTGCGTGCCGATTTCGAGATGGTCGCCGAGCACGCCCTGGATCGCAAAGAATGGTCGCAGGACGATTTCAAGGAGTTCGGCGCCGCCATCAAGGCCGCGGCCGATAGCAATGACCTGGCCGTTCTGATCCTGTGGGCCCGCGATATGGCGATCCGTGCCAACCACATCCTGTACAGCGAGATGGTCATCCGCAGTGTCGAGGCCGGGATGCGCGCCCGTATCGAGGCCGACAAGGCGGCCAAGGCGGGCGCCAAGTGATCAGCCTCAAGGTGCGGACCAACTTCGAACGGATCATCCGCGAGTTGGGCGGGCTGCCGGAAGAGTTGGGAAACAAGGCCGCTGCCCGCGCGCTCAATGCGACTGTCGAGCAGGGAAAGATCGAGATGGCTCGCGAGATCAGTCAGACGTATCGACTGACGGTTGCTCAGGTCAAGGAGCGCCTGACCGTCCGCAAGGCTTTCTCTCGCGGCACGTTGTACCTGTCGGCAACCCTCGAAGCCAGCCAGCGTGACTTCGGCCGATCGATGAACCTGATTGCCTTCCTCGAAAGAAGCATTACGTTGGCTCAGTCGAGGAAGCGTATGAAGGCGGGCGAGGGTGGCAGCTATGCGTTGCGCAATGGAGCGATCATCAAGAAGGCGCTGCAGCTTCGATTCCAGATCAAGCGTAGTGGCGGGCAGAAGATGATCCCCGGGGCGTTCGTCGGCAACAAGGGCCGTACCGTGTTTATTCGCGACGGCAAGGCCCGCCTGCCCATCCTGGCATTGAACACTATCGACGTGCCCCAGATGTTCAACGCGCGCCGAATCAATGAGGTCATCCGCAAGGTCATGATCGAGCGATTCGATATCAACCTGCGGCGCGAGGTGAGCTCAGTCCTAAGGGGATTCCTCAAGTGACCCCAGCCCTCCATACAGTCACGGGTCCTTCCCAGCACTTCTCCACACGGCGCGAAACGACCGCAGTTTTTCGCCAGTTTTCTGTTGCCTTAGGAGGTAAGTAACTTGCGCATCGTGGGGCAGGAACAGATTGCCGAGATTTTCGGCGTGGCGCCGAAGACTATCGTGGAGTGGCAAGAGCAGGGCATGCCGATCGCGCAACGCGGGAAGCCTGGCGTGCCGTCGGAATATGAGACAGACGAATGCATCCGCTGGTATGTCGATCGCGAGGTGAAGAAGGTCCAGGGCGAGCGCCCGCAGGATCGTCTGGCGCGCGTCCAGGCCGACAAGATCGAGCTCGAGCTGGCGGAGAAGCGCGGCGTTCTGCTGCCGGCCGATCAGATCGAGCCGAAGCTACGGGCGGCCATGGTTGCGGCCCGGGAGATGTGGCGGAACGAGCCGTCGCGCCTGGCGCGCGAAGTGCCGGGGAAGCCCATCAAGGAAATCGAGGATCTGCTGGCCAAGTCGTATGAGGCCTTCCTCATCAAGCTGGCGCATTGGCAGAGTGCGCAGGTCGTGGAAGAGGAAGGAGAAGAGTGATGAGTCGAGATTCAATGTTGGGCAAGGCGCGCGTGCTCTCAAAGGCTGAGGCTGATGTCTTGGATGAGCGTACTCGCCAGCAGATTGTCGAGGGATGGACTCCGGAGCATGACGATCAGCATAGCCAAGGAGAACTTTCCAGAGCGGCTGGAAGCTATGCGCTCAATGCTGGCGCTGCTATTCACTTCGGTACTACCGACACCTCGATTTGCGAAACCGCTCCGTATGGCTGGCCTTGGGACGAAAAATGGTGGAAACCGACCAATAGCCGACGTGACCTGGTCAAAGCCGGCGCCCTGATCCTGGCCGAGATCGAGCGCATTGATCGAGTAGAAAAGCTGAAGGCTGCTGACCAGACATTTGATCGTGGTGGCCGGCGGAATGAAAACAACGAAGGCGATCTCGTTTGCAATTGATCTGAATTGAGATCCGAAAAACCATGACCTCCGCCGTCCAATTTCGCACCCGCGATGCTTACGACCTGCCTGGTGATCATGGCTGGGCGGCGGCTGCGCTGGATGCGATGTTGGAGCGGGTGTTTGCTGAGCTGGAGCCGCCGAAGCCGCTGTCGATTGTCGAGTGGGCGGAGACGTACCGGGTCCTGAGCCGGGAAGAGACCAACGATTACGCGGGTGCGTATGACCTGGAGAACACCCCGGCGCTACGCGGCATCCTTGCGGAGTGCGATCCGACGAAGAATCGGCGGGTGATCGTGCAGAAGTCGGCTCAGCTTGGCTACACGGCCGGCGTGGTGTGCAACGTGCTCGGCTATCACGTCCATTGGGAACCCTGCGTCCAGGTCGTGATGTTCCCGCGGGAGAAGTCGGCCAAGGACTTCGATGCCGAGAAGTTCTCGCCGATGGTGCGGTCGACGCCGGAGTTGGCCCGTCGCATTCGCCTGAAGTCGCGCAGCGATGGTAACAGCGCCACCCGCAAGCATTACCCGGGCGGCCTGATCAAGCTGGTGGCGTCGAACTCGCCCTCGGATGTGAAATCCACCTCGGCCAAGATCCGCATCGTCGAGGAACCGGACGATACCAACAAGGACGTCAAGGGGCAGGGCAACGCGATCGCCCTGCTGCGGGAGCGCGGCAAGACCATCCGCAACAACTTCGAGCTGATCGGTGGCTCGCCGACGGCGAAGGGCGCCTCCGAGATCGAGAAGGAGATGCGCACCACCGACCAGCGCCGCTTCATGGTCGCCTGCCACGACTGCGGCGAGCGCCACGAGGTCGAGTGGGCGCAGGTCGTTATCCCCGGACTGAACCTGACCGCCGAGGAACTGGCCACTTCTGATATCGACACCCGTTTTCCCGAGCGCGAAGTGTATGGCCGGGCCCGGCATGAGGATGCCTACTACGTTTGCCCGCACTGCGGCTCGGTATGGTCTGACGACGAGCGCATTGCCAACATCCGCACCGCTGCTCGCGTCGCGCCGTACTACGGTTGGGAACCGACCGCCGATAGCCCGGACCCCGGCTTCTACTGCAACGAACTGCAGAGCGTTTTCGACGGCAGCCGCGTGCCGGTGCTTGCCGAGAAATATCTACGTGCCCTGCACCTGATGGAGCATGGTGACCCGACGGAAATGGTCGCCTTCGAAAACTCCACGCGCGGCCGTTGCTGGGAATACTCCGGTGAACTGCCGGAAGAGGAGGAACTGCGCAAGCGTGCCGAGAAGTACGCCGAATGGACTGTTCCGGCCGGCGGCATGGTTCCGCTGCTGTCGGTCGACGTGCAGCACGATCGCCTGGCTGTTTCTTGCTGGGTCATCGGTCGCGGCGAGGAAATGTGGTGCGCCTACTGGGGCGAGGTTTACGGCCAGACAGTCGTTGCGCATCAGGGCGCGTGGCTCGAGCTCGAGCAGCTGCTGACCCAGACCGTCGGTACGCCGAGCGGCGTTCGGCTGATGATCGCCGCTTGCGGCATTGACTGTTCGGACGGCCAGACCAGCGATGCCTCCTATGCCTTCGTTCGCAAGCACAACCGCCAGTCGCGACCGGTGCTGGCACTGAAGGGCGCGCCGGACGATGTCGGTCGTGTGGAAATCTGGACCCCGCCCAAGAAGATCGACCCGAATCGCAAGAGTACCAAGGCGAGCAAGTTCGGCATCCAGATCAATCAGGTCGGTACCGCCAAAGCCAAGGACCTCATCCTCGGTTGGGCGCAGGAAGGCGGCCGGATTCGCCTGCCGGGCAGCGGGGCAGGGCGCATGCACTGGTACGACGGCATCCGCGATGACTTCTACGAGCAGATGCTTTCCGAGATCAAGATCCCTGACCGTAGAAATCCGAAGCTGCGGAAATGGAAGCCGCGCACCGACCGCCGCAACGAAGCGCTCGACTGCGCCGTGTATGCGCTCTACCTGTCGCGTCACCTCCGCCTGCACCTGCGCCGCCCTGGGCAATGGGACCTCGACGAGCTGCGGCTGCGGCAGGGCACGCTGATCGATTCCCCGGCGCCAGCTGATTCATCGGGTTCAATGAACGAGACGGCGGACGAGGATTCGCCAGAAACCGAGGCGGTCGACGAGGCTGTCGAGACGGTGCAAACGTCTGCACCGGTGGCGACTCCCGTGCCTTCGCCAATTGTTTCGCCAAAACCCCCCGCGCCTGCTCCTGCGGTTTCTTTTGCCGGGAGCGGTATTTCGTTGTCCGGCTGGAGACGTGGTCAATGAGCGGCGATCTGATCAGCGAGTTGATCAACCGCATGCTGGCTGCTCATCAGGAAGGCAGGCTGACCCGCGAAAACGCCTTGCGCATCGAGCAGGAATTCCGTCGCGAATTCAACGGCGCCGAGTGCTACATCAAGGAACGGACCGAAGTTACCGTAGTGAAGAAGCAGGAAGCTGTGGTCAGTGCTTACCTCGCTGGCGAACCAGTGGATCGCATAACCAAGGAAAACGGTATCAGCCGGGCAACCCTGTACCGTTATCTGAAGCGCTGATCGTCTCAGTTTTCCCTAAAAATGAGACAGCCCCGTCGCTAATCTCCGGCCATCACACGGAGGTTCCATGGCCGGTATCACGCTTGCGCAAGCCGAAGCAAAACTCACCCTGTATCTGGACGCCCTGGACAAGATCGTCCTGAAGCAGAAGGTTGAAATCGACGGCCAGGCGCTGACCCGGGCCAATCTTGCCGATGTCCAGAATGCCGTCACGTATTGGGATGCGAAGGTCAAGGAACTTTCCGCCAAGGCATCCGGGCGCGGCCGCATGCGCACCCTTACTCCTCGAGGCTGACCATGGCAAAACGCACCTCGCGACGCCACGAAAAGGCTGCCAATCTGGCGATCCGCACGCAGGCCATGCAAAAAATGGCCATGGCCCTGTCGGGTGGCGCCTACCACGGCGCCAGCAATATGCGGCCTGGGCTGGCCGGCTGGTCTCCCCGCTCCGGCGATTCCGACAGCGACACCCTGCGCGACCTGCCGACCCTGCGCGCCCGTTCGCGTGATTTGGTCCGCAACTCGCCGCTCGCCGGCGGCGCGATCAACACGCAAGTCACCAATGTTGTCGGTACCGGCTTGGCCGTGCAGCCATCTCCGAACCAGGAGCTGCTTGGCTTGAGCGATGAAGAGGCCGCCGCCTGGGCGAGCCATACCGATCAGCAGTTCAAGATATTTGCCGAATCGATCACCTGCGATGTCACCCGACATCAGAATTTCTACGGCCTGCAGGACCTGGCCTTCCGCTCGGCCCTGGAGTCCGGCGACACTTTCGCCGTGCTGCCGGAACTGAAACGACCGGATGTTCCGTACAAGCTGGCCATTCAGTTGGTCGAGGCCGATCGCATAAGCAACCCGTATCTGAAACCGGATACCAGCCGGCTGACCGCCGGCGTCGAGATGGACGAGTGGGGAGCGGCGGTCGCCGCCCATATCTGCAGCCATCACCCAGGCTCGATCACCAACCGCGCCACCTGGCGCTGGTCGCGCGTGGCCTACTACGGCAGCAGCACCGGCCGGCGCAATGTCGTGCATCTGTTCGACCGTCGCCGTATCAGTCAGGTACGCGGCATCCCGATGCTGGCACCGGTCATTGAGCCGCTGAAGCAATTGCAGCGCTATACCGATGCCGAGCTGCAGGCCGCCGTGATCTCCGGCATGTTCGCCGTGTTCATCAAAATGGACAGCGAAGCCTTCCATGAAATGTTCGATGCCGACAGCAAGGACACCTACCTTCAGAACAGCATGAAATGGGATGGCTCGATGGACGGCTCGCTCGACGGCGCCGGCAAGGCCATCAACCTGCTGCCCGGGGAGTCTGTCGAGTCCGCCAGCCCGGGCCGCCCGAATGCGCTGTTCGATCCCTTCGTGCAGGCCATCATCCGCCAGATCGGCGTCGCGCTCGAAATGCCCTTCGAGGTGCTGATCAAGCACTTCACCTCCAGCTACTCCGCTGCCCGTGCCGCCTTGCTCGATGCCTGGCGATTCTTCAAAAAGCGTCGGGAATGGCTGGCCACCTATTTCTGCCAGCCCATCTACGAGACCTGGCTGGAAGAAGCCGTCGCCACCGGCCGCATCCGGGCGCCCGGCTTCTTTGCCGACCCGATCATTCGAAAGGCCTGGTGTCATGCTTTGTGGATCGGCGACGGGCCCGGCAGCATCGATCCCGAGAAGGAAGTCAATGCCGCCGAGAAGCGCATCAATGTCGGCATCAGCACCGTCGCGGCCGAGAGCTTGCTGCATGACGGTATCGACTGGCGCGTCAAGCACAAGCAGCGCGTCGTCGAGGTTGATGCCCGTCGCGAACATGGCCTCGATGCCGTTGGCCAGCCTGCAGCCGCGCCAGCCGTCGAACCGGACAGCGATGACCAGGCTGATCAGAAAACAAAAACCGACAAGCCGCAGATGCTGCTTCATCTGCACAATCATCTTCCGCCTGCCGCTGCACCACAGATCAGCGTGGCCGCGCCGTCGGTCGAAGTTGCCGTCGAGGCCATCATGCCGGAGCAGCCGACGCCGAACGTCACGGTCGAAGCCGTAATGCCGAAGGCCGATGCGCCGAGTATCACTGTCGAAGTATCGCCGACACCGGTCACGCTTGAAGCCACCATCGAGACGCCGCCGGCCCAAGTAGTCGTGCAGCATCCGGTCGCCGCTCGCCAGACCGTAGAGCGCGATGCGGCCTCGCAGGAAATCGTTGCAACCGTCACGGCCTATCAGTTCGATGGGCTGCCTGACATTCCGAATGGGGATGGCTGATGACCTATATTTCGAATGCGCTCGCCATTATCGGTGCGGGATTTATCGTGCTCTTGATTGCTGGCCTGTTGATGAACGGAAAGCAGTGCGCTATTTCGCTCGATCAGTTCGTCGGTACCTGCCTGCGGCGAGGCCACATGGCCGACGAGACCATTAGCGCCTGGGCGCATCGCTGCCAGCATCATCGCCTGGAGCGCTTCATCAACTGGATATTTCGCGATCCGAACCACTGCGCATTGGCCTATGTGAGCGAGATGCGCGGCGACCAAAATGCCCGGGAGTACCGCCGTGGCTGAATGGATCGTTCAGGATCGTAAAACCGGCAAAGTCGTGCATGTCTATCCGGCTGATGACGCGACGGATTTCGAACAGTTCCCGTTCTCGCGATACAACCACATTCCGCACAAACCTGAAGACGCACCGGCGCCGCAGCGTGAAATCACTGGCGTTTCTTACCTGCGCCGTTTTTCCCAGGAAGAGCGGATCGCCATCCGGGACGCGGCTAAAACAAGCTCGGTGCTTGACGACTACCTGAAGCTGCTCGATGCCACAATTGCACAGGGAGGCGTCATCAATCTCGATGATCCCGACACGGTTGCCGCCGTCAACCTGCTTGAGCAGTCCGGTCTTCTGGCGCCCGGTCGAGCCGCCGAGGTGCTTGCCTAAATGGCAAAGGTCTATTCCTGCGTTGTCTGGGGCGGCTTGACGGGAAAATCCGTCACGATCAACGCGACAACCGACCTCGTCTCTCTGACGGACCACGGAACACGGAACGGTAAAGGCCTTCAGTTCGCGTCGGGCACATTGCCGAGTGTCGCCGGTGCTGCGCTTGCGCTCAACACGACCTACTACACGAAGTGGATCAGCACATCCACATTCGAGCTGTATTACGACGCTAGCCTGACTTCGAAGATCGATTTCACGTCGACCGGTGCTGGGCTGATTCTCAAGTCGGCCTTGTGGATGGGGCTCTCAACGGCGCAAAAAGCTCGCTATGGTACTGCGGGGTCTGAGCGTGCTTACGCTTCGATGGCGGCCGCAAATTTAGCCCGCTCCACGAACTCCCTGCCGGGTGACGAAGATGTCATCGAGTTCATTGAGGCTTTCGACGATTTCGTCACGGCGGCGATGAATCTTTCCTACGGCCTGGCCGATACCACGCTTTGGACCAGCACGATGGATGGCGTGCGCACCGAGGCATTTCACGGCGGATTTCCAGGCCTCGGCTACACTCTGACGACAACCGGTGCAGGTTGCTGGTATCACGGCGGCAACAACATCACGACAGACGGCCTTGAGTTCTGCCGCAACAACGCGACTTCTGCCGCGACGTTTTGCATCGCGCCATCCGGCTCGAATAGCTACGTTCAAAAGTGCATCGTCAGGCAGACTGGAAGCGGCGGCAGTCAGGGGATCAACGTCGGTGGCCCGTGCTACATCCTGAACTGCATCGTCATTGGATTCACCGGAACCTACGGCGGAATCTACTGGAACGGCAATAGCGGATCGACCATTGCGCATTGCCTGGTCGTCAAGGGCGGAACGGGTATCACCGGCTCTGCGAGTTGTTCCGCGTCTGTCTATAACACGGTGTCTGTCGGCAATACGCTGAATTGGGGGGCTTCGCCGACCTACACGGCCAGCCGATTCCGTGGAAACATCGGCCAGACGACCGACAAGCTGTCGTTCGCGGTTACGCCCGGTACAACCACGATGACATGCGGAGGAACACCAAACCTCGCTATCAATCAGCCGGTCATGTTCGACACAACCGGATCGCTGCCGACCGTCGGCGGCGTTGCCCTTGATCCTAGCAAGGTCTATTACATCCGCTCGGTGACCGGAAATAACGTCACGATTGCAACGACCTACAACGGCGTTGCGCTGACGTTCAATGGTGCTGGTACTGGAACGCACAATCTCCGTCTGGTGTGGGCAACCTACGAGGCCGTGAACGCATGGATTGACATGACGGACCCGTCGCTTGTCTTCAAGGATTACGCGAACAACGATTTCCGGCCAGCCGGGACCGGTGCCACCCCGGCCGCGCAAGCGAAGATGGTCGACTATTCGATTGTCACGGCGCTGGTTAATCTGGCATCAGACATCGGCGACAACGAGCGGCCGAACTACAACAACGGCGGCGCCGAGTACAAGGATGCCGGACCGTTCGAATACGACCGTGGGTATGGTCCAAGGCCCGCGTCCGGCACGATCGCCTTGACCAACATCATCAGCGGATCGCGGGTTCTGATCACCAAGGCAATCGGCGGAACCGTGCTGTACAACGACGTTCCGGGTACTTCGCTCAGTTTCAACACGTCGCACATCGGCGATTTCAACGTGATCGTGCGCAAGGCAACCGCTTCTCCCTTTTATCGTGAGTTTCAGGCATCCGGTACGACGGTTGCCGACCAGACCACGACCATTAAATGTCTGCAGCAACTTGATGAGTGACCGCCATGGCAATCAACGCAACTGACTTCACAATCGACGCCTCTGGAAACATCCGGCAAGCGACCGCATTCGTGCCGGGAACGCATTCTCGTTACTCGACGCTCGAGCTGCATGCCTGGTTGCAAGACCTGGCGGACAACTCGGCGCCGGCCGGTGACGATCTGGTATCCATCCTCGGTAACAATCCTTCCGAGCTGGCCGGTAAGCGAAATGCTTCCCGCCCGATGGCACTGACCCTGCTGCCGAATTTCAATATCAACGATGCGACGGCGCAGTGGTTCAAGTTCGGATCCATCGAGCAGAACAGCGGAAACGATCTCTATACCGGCTTGAAAGTTCTGGGCTCGCTGGTGGCCTCCAGCCCGATCTACATCATTCAGAACGCGGCCAAGATCACGAAATATTGGCAGGATGCCGACGCGGCAAACTTCCAGATTCTGGTCAAGGCGAAGTCCGGCGGCGCGCTGATCGATTCGGGAAACATCACGGTTTTTTCTCGAAAGTACGGCCAGACCTATTCGCATTTCGATGTGAATCTGGCGGCTGGTGGCGAACAGGCTGCAGCGCTTTCCACGTCGATCGATGGCAACGTCGATACCGGCACGATGACCCCGGCAGTCTGCGCCAGCTACTTCGCCACGGCTATCGGTGGTACGGGGGGTGGCACGCCAAAAATCACGCTGGCCTACGGCGACACCACACAAGACCTCGGCGGAGGGCAAGGAGCGCTGCTGCACAAGGGCACGATCACGCTCGACGGTTCGATCACGCTGGCACAAGCTTATCAGGCATTGATGTGGGCATGCTCGGAATCCAGCACGATCAATTTCAACGCGATTCCTGGCTGGCGATACCGGGTGTTGCCGGGGCAGGCCTACGCCGAAAACATCGCCGCGCCGTTCGGAACATTCGCCGGTGGCAAGTGGTTCGTCGCGCAAGGCTGGTGGTTGACTGGCGTTCAGGCGGCTGACTCGAAAAACTACCAGCTTGTCTCGCATACCGGCGTGACCGAAACACCGCCGACTTCCATCGCGGTCCAGATCGGTGGCGTGGTGGCGGGTGACTATGTGCTGGTTGGTCGTGACAACGGCTCAGGAGGAATCCTCGATACTGAATATACGGTCAGCGGTTCCTCTGGCGCGACCTCGATCACTGTCACCGGCCTGAAGGCCGATACCCCGGCATCCGGCGTGATCCGTATTGACGGTGACCGCTACATCTACACGGGGTGGAGCGGAACGACCGTTTCCGGCCTGGCACCCGCGTTGTCCAAGACCTATACCAACCGCCCGGCGTTCATTCCGCTGATCGATGCCGTGGCATCCGGTCCGACGATCAACTCCGCCCAGATGCAGTTCGGTAGCAATTTCACCTGTCGCTATCGCGTGCGGAACGGCGGTGGCTCGCCCATCGTACCGTTTGAGTCGACACTGGCCGTCACGTCCAACGGTGGCAGCGGCACGGCCGTGCGCAACGCCGACCAATAAGGGATGTCATGACGATCACTGTCGACTGGCAGACCAGGATCATCAACAGCACGGCTTCCATTCCCGATCTGCCGGCATTTCACGCCGTGTTGCGCGACCTTGAGGATGACGCGACCGGCGCGATTTACCCGGTGACTCACACCTGGAAGGCGCTGGACCTCGGTGGCGGCGCATTCATGTACCAGCTGGACCTGATCAACGGCTATCAGCTGAAGTTTCCGAATGCCGGAAACTACACGATCAGCGGCAATCTCAATGCCGTCATCGTCCCGGCTCCCGGCGTCTATGTCGAGCGCAATCGCAGTGTGGCCTATGTCACCACGGCAGTCGGTGGCAGCGGCCCCAACGCTGAAGATATCGCTGCCGCAGTCTGGTCGCACACGCAGGCAGTGGAACTTGCCAACCGGCTTGCCGAAGCCTGGGCGCGCCTTGGCCTTGATCCGTCAAGGCCTTTGATGCAGAACGAAACGCAGATCAGCTTCGGTGCGGTGCTCATGGCGCTGAGCGAGGCAGGTGGTGCGGTTACCGTGACGCGGCAGTAATGCTCTCATCGCGCGCCATCGCAACGCTCGGCATCGGCCATGGTGCCGCCGCGGTGGCCCGGCTTGGCCTGTGGCCGGTCGGTATCGTCGAACAGCCGGGCGGTGCTGAGCCCATCCAGCCCGGGGCGTTTGCTCCCTTGTCGCGTGCCTCGTCGACCATTTCCAGCCCGTTCAAGCGGCGTACCAAAAAGCGCCGCGAAGAGGAACTGCTGCTGCTCTAGCGCGGTTCGTCTCAGTTTTCCCTAAAAATGAGACACCCAACTCCCTAATCTGCGATCAGTTCAATTCGGGGATAGCCCATGAAACTGATCGATGTCGTCACCGGCCCCTGGGCCATCCAACCGGACAAGCTGGTCGAGATCCAGGCGATCTACGCCACTCATCTGCGTGGCGAAAAGATCGACATCGAGGCCGTCGAAAAGCGCCTCGGCCGCCCGCTGAACAATGAGCCGAAGGGCTACCAGATCGTTGATGGCGTGGCTGTCATTCCGGTTTCAGGTGTCCTCTCCAAGAAAGCCAACCTGTTTACGCAAGTTTCCGGCATGGCGAGTACCGAGATCATCGGTCGCGATATTCGCCAGGCTGCCGCCGATGGCTCCGTCGCCGGCATTGTGCTGGTTGTCGATTCACCGGGCGGCACGGTTGATGGCACGCAGGCCCTGGCCGATATCGTCAGCGGTGCCCGCGCTGAAAAGCCGGTCGTCACCGTTGTCGATGGCGCCATGTGTAGCGCCGCTTACTGGATTGGCGCTGCGGCTCAGGAAGTCTACATCTCTTCGGCAACCGATCAGGTCGGTTCCATCGGCATCGTCTTCGCCCACAAGGACATCTCGGCCGCCGAGGCCATGCAGGGCGTCAAGACCACCGAAGTCACTGCTGGCAAGTTCAAGCGCATCGCCTCGAATTATGCGCCGCTGTCGGAACCCGGCCGCGCCACGATGCAGGAAACAGCCGATTACCTCTATTCCCTTTTCATCGGCGCTGTCGCCCAGGCGCGCGGCGTCTCCGAGGAAAAGGTCTTGCAAGACATGGCCGATGGCCGCGTCTTCATTGGACAACAGGCCATCGATGCCGGACTCGTGGACGGTGTTTCCACGCTGGACGGCGCGATTGCCCGTGTCAAGCAACTCGCTGCCGGTGCTGTAGCGAACTCGACAACCTCCCCGAAAGCCGAAGGAGAAATCATGGATCGTGAATCCATCCTGGCGTCTCATCCCGAGATTGCCGACGCCTTCCGTGCCGAAGGTGCGACCGCCGAGCGCGAGCGCATCCTGGGCATCGAAGCGCAGGCCATGCCCGGCCACGAAAAGCTGATCGCCTCATTGAAGGCTGACGGCAAAACCACCCCTGCCGATGCTGCCATGCAGATTCTGTCTTCCGAACGCGAAAAGCTCGGTGCCATGGCTTCCAGGCTGTCGTCTGATGCGCCGAATCCGGTGCAACACGCCGCTGCGCCCGTCGAGGACGAACTCAATGCCGGGGGCAATGATCGAGCCTCCTTGCATGCCAAAGCCAAGGCCTACCAGGCCGCCCATCCCGGAACTGACCTGATGGCCGCCCTGCGTGCCGTCGAGGCTCAATAAGGAGACAGTCCCATGTCAAATCAAAACCTCGCTGTTCTCTCGCTGTCCCTGAAGCTGACGGGTACGGTAACTAACAATCGCTTTGTCACCCCGGCTGGCGTACAAGCCGGCGCCGGTGCCAACACCCTCGGCGTCAGCCGTCAATCGGGGGTTGCCGGTGACATGGCCGCCATCGATGTGTTGGGTACCGCGACGCTCGAATCCGGTGGTGCTGTTGCGGCGGGGGCCACCATCGCCTCTGATGCCACCGGTCGCGCCGTCACCTGGGCCTCTGGAGCCAAGGTTGCCCTGGCGCTCGAAGCTGCCACTGCAGCGGGTCAGGCCATCGAAGTCTTGCTCATCCCCAACGTCGCCTAAGCGCGACGGATATCCGAGTTCACAAGGAGAATGGAAATGCAAAAAATTCTTACTGGCCGCAATCTGTGGCTGGCCGTTGGTCTTGTCGTCGCGGCTCTCTCCGCTCACGCGGGCTGGATTGATCCGAACATGGTTGATCCGAACATGGCCATTGCGTTCGGTGCCATCGGCGCCACGCAGATGAGCAACAGCCAGGCCCGCGTCATCGATCCGATCCTGTCGGAAGTTGCGCAGGGCTATCGCAATGCCGACATGGTCGGCCTCAACCTCTTCCCGTATGTGCCGGTTACCTCGCGCGGTGGCAAGATCATTGCCTTCGGCAAGGAAGATTTCGCGCTGTACAACACGCAACGTGCGCCGGGTGCCAACACCAAGCGTATTCAGTTTGGCTATGCGGCCGGAAACTATACCCTCGAGCAGCATGCCCTTGAGGCGGTCGCTCCGTGGGAGCTTCAGCAGGAAGCCTCGGTCGTTGCCCAGGTCAATCTGGCCAACATGGCCGTCCGCAAGGTGCAGAACATCATCGCTCTGCGTCTGGAAAAGGCTCAGGCCGATATCGCGACCACGGCCGCCAGCTACGCCGCTACCAACAAGATAACCCTGTCCGGTGCCAGCCAGTGGTCTGACTACTCCGGCACCTCCAATCCTTCCAAGGATATCGAGACCGGCAAGGAAGCCATTCGCTCCCAGATCGGTCGCCGTGGCAATACCGTCGTGCTGTCCGCTCAGGCTTTCAAGGCGGCCAAGCAGCATCCGTCCATCATTGACCGGATCAAGTACACCGGTCGCGATGTCATTACTGCCGAAATGCTTGCTGCGCTGTGGGATGTCGATCGCGTGGTGGTCGGCGATGCCGTTTATGCGGACGCTAGCGGCACCTTGACCGATGTCTGGGGCAAGTTTGTGGTCGTTGCCTATACCAACCTCAGTGGCGTGGCGGATTTCGGTGAGCCAACCTATGGCTACACCTACCGTCTGGATGGCGCGCCATTCGTCGAGGAAGGCTACGCCGACAAGAATGCCAAGTCCGACATCTATCCGGTGACGGATGAAGTCGCACCGGTTCTGACGGCGGCTCTGTCCGGTTATCTGATCAGCAACGCCGTCGCCTAATAACCCCTGAAGGGCATTTCGCCCGCACCGCATCGCCCCGGCCGGGAAGCACTGCCGGCCGGTTGGGCGATCAAGGAGAATTCAATGGCCAAGAAAAAATACGTAGTGCAGACGCCTGTACGCCACGATGGCAAGGATTACGCGCCGGGCGAATCCATCGATCTCGACATTCCAGACGATCACTATCTGCTGACCGATGGCGCCGTCGCGGATGGAAAAGTCGTCAAGGTGGCGAGTAAAGCAAAAACGGATTCCGCAGCTGAAGCCGCCGCTGCCGCTGAAGCCGCCGCTGCTGCTGAAGCTGAAGCTGCTGCTCGCAATCAATCGAACGAACCCGGGCAGGATCAATAGAGCATGTGGAATGCCGCCGACCGCGCTGCGCTGATCGATCCGGACCTGCCGGGCTACGCGCTCGCCGTCAAGACCGATCTGAGCGTGGTCGCCGGCTTGTTTCGCCGTACCCCTTCCGACGCCCTTGGCATCGTTCGGGGAAACAACCCGGTCTTTTTCTGCGAAGAGTCGCCCGCTCCGCTTCGCAACGAATCCCTGGTGATTGACTCGGTTACCTATCGGGTCGCCGGAAGGAGTCCGGATGGGCAGGGCTTCGTGTCGCTTGACCTGGAGAAGGTCTGATGTCCCACGTTGCCGACCGCATTCTTGCCGCCGTTCTGAACAATCTGTCCGGTATTCCTGGCATCGCAACCGTCGACATCAAGCCGCTGGATCTTCTCGAGGAAGATCAACTGCCGGCGGTACTGATCGACGAGATCGACGATGAAGTGCAGTCCGGTTACCTGCCGGGTCATTTCCCCGTCGATACAACCCGCAAGCTGTCATTCGTCGTGAAGGTTTGCCTGATGGCAGCCGCCACTGATTTCAAGCTGCTGATCGGCGGCCTGCATGAGCTTGTTGAGCTGGCTCTGGTCGGCTCCGAATCCGCTGTCAGCCTCAATGGGCTGCTGACCCGTGGATTGATGGTCCATGGCGGTTCCCTGTTTTCTGATTCCGAATCGCTGCAGCAGCCGGTCGGCGGCTGGCGAATTCCCGTTACCTGCACTTACAACCTGCGCTCGGACCAGCCGGGCAAAACCGAGAAGGAGCTTTAATCATGAGTTTTATCGGCACCGGCAAGATCAAGCTTGCCGCCTACGCTTCCGGCGTATCGTTCGCTCTGCGCAAATTCATCGATACCGGCAATGCGTCGACGCTCGAATACACCTTCTCCGAAGAAAAGAAGGAGCTCAAGGATTATCAGGATCCGGCCGGCGGCGTGGCGGCATCGGTCTCGAAGGTGGACAAGGTCGAAGGCAAGATGACGCTGCGCAAGATCAGCGCGGCCAATCTGGCGATGGCGCTGTGGGGAACAAGCAGCGTGCTGAACACCACGGCGATCACCGGTGAGGCGCATGTCATCAATGCGGATTCCTTCATTCCGACCAACCGCCTGATCAACACCAGCGTCGCGCCGGTGGTCAAAAAAGGTGCGACGGTTGTCGCCGCTGGCGATTACACCGTCTCGAAGGGCGGTATCACGATTGCCGCAACGATTGGCACGGCTGGCGTTGTCAATGGCGATTCGATCACGATCGATTACACCCCGCTTGCCTCGCTCGACGTGCAGGCCCTGGTCAGCAGCGCGCCCGACATGTCGCTCTTCTTCGAAGGGGTCAACGCCGTTGACGGCAAGTACTGCACCGACCGACTGTTCAAGATCAAGCTCGGCACGGCCAGCAACATTTCGCGTATCGGCGATGACTTCGCGTCGCTCGATATAAGTTTCACGGTCCAGAAGGATACGACCGTCACCGGCGCCGGCATCAGCCAGTTCCTGAAGCTGGAAATCGAGACTTAAGCGATGGCCTCGTTTCCCGTCCCGGTCGGCAGCAAAACGGTCAATGTCATCGAACTGACCGTTTTGCAGGTTCGCGAATGGATTGCCGCAGTGGAGGCCGGCGACATTGTCGACCCCCTGCGCGCACTGGTTCTCGACGATTGCACGCTCGATGATCTGGCGCGCATGTGCGACTTCAGTGGTGACGATCTCGAGCAATTCACGCATGCCGAACTGCTCGCCATCCGCGACAAGGCAAGGGCACTGAATCCCCATTTTTTCAGGGTGAGGGAGGCGCTTGCCCGCGTCTCCCTCCAGATCACGGCCGGTCTCGCCTCGCTGGATTCGACCGCGACATCGCAATCATGACCACGGCCGGGCATCCCAATCTGCTCGGCTACCCCTATCGACTCTACATAGCGGCACTGGAGATTCGTAACCGTGGCAAAGCCTGAAGCCAACATCACTATCAGCGCCGACGCCACGGGTGTCACCAAGGCTGTCGCCGTTGCCAAAGGGTCGCTGAGCCAGCTGCAAAAGCAGTTATCAGCCTTGCAGGCATTATCAGCAACGGCATTTCCTTCGCTTGGTTTAGGTTCCGTTGCTGGAATTGCCACTGTTGCTGCCGCATCGCTCGCTACTCTAGTAAAGGTTGCTGCCGACTACGGTGATCAGCTGGACAACATGAGCCAGCGTACAGGGGTGGCTGTTGAGGAGCTTGCCAAACTGCAATATGCCGCCAAGCTTTCCGATACAACGACTGAGTCGCTGGGAAAAGGACTTGCCTACCTGTCTGGTCTGGTTGTTTCAGCGGCCAATGGAACCAAAGAATCAGCTGCCCTATTTGAAAAGTATGGCATTGCTGTCCGTAATACCGATGGTTCTGTTCGCGATATCAATGAGGTCATGTACGACCTGGCGGATATTTTTGCGGCTCTTCCCGATGGCACGAACAAAACGGCATTGGCCGTCGACTTCTTTGGCAAGAAGATGGGGGCTGAACTTATTCCGCTGTTGAATCAAGGAAGCGCAGGATTAAAGGCGCTTGGTGACGAGGCGGAGCGTATAGGTCTAGTTCTTGGACCGGAACAGGCAAAGGCGGCCGCAGATTTCAATGACAACCTCGATCGACTAGCTGCGATGTCGAAGGCTGCCGGTGTGTCCATCGGTACGCTGTTGGTCCCTGCGGTCAATACATTCCTGCAAAAACTGGTCTTTGCCCGGTCGAACAAGCTGTCTATTGGGCAGATTCTTTTTGATGTGCTGCCCGATCAGGGCGCGACGATTGCCGAACAGATCAAGAAAGTTCAGGCCCAGCTGGATAGTCTCAATTCCACCAAGGGCAACAAGACGAAACAAGCATTCTCCGGCATGACCGATGCCGATATCGATGCGGAGATCGCCAAGCAGCAGAAGCTGATGAATTACCTGCGCGACCAGCAAAAGCTGATCGATGGCGACCAGGATGCATTGAACAATAAGCGCCTGAACCAACAGGCGCAGCTGGCTCTCAAGTTGCAGAAGCTCGAGAAATTGCGCGCAATCGCGGCTGGCGAAGCTTCAGCGGATATTCTGAAGTCCGACAAGGAACTCAATGCGGCGCGGCTAAAAGAGGCGGAGTCGCTGCGGGATGCGTTGCGCGCTGCTTACCAGTCGTCGGTCGAGGAGGCACGAAAGGCATCCGATGAGGCTTCCAGGCTCACGGACAAGGCCCGCGCAAAACGCAACAGCACGGCGGACAAGATTTATGACAAGTCGCTCAATGGCCTGTCTGAAGAAGAAAAGGCCGCGGCGAATGCCCAGCAGGCACAGAATCTGTACGACGAGGGAAGATACTACGCCGCTGCAGCCGCTGCTGCCCAGCTGGACGGCCGTCTCAAGCAAATGGAGCAGTACGCCAAGAAGGCTGACGAATTCCTGTCGCGGGCCGAATCGTATGCCGATAAATCAGGAAATACTGATTTGATGGCCCAGATTGGTGAGGCACAGGCCCGCGCGATCGATGCGCAGGCCAAGGCCAAGGAACAGGAGGCTAAGGATCTCGAGAAACGTGCCGCCGATCAGATGGCGACGCTCAATGCCGTCGAAGCCAAGATCAGTGATCTCAAGAAGGCTGCCACGAATTTCGAGATCAAAGCTGACATCACCAACCTGGAATCAGATATCGGGAAGATCCGGGCCGAGATCGAGAAGGGCGCCACCATGCCCATCAAATTCAATCCGGTCGGATCGCCAGAGGCGATTGCTGCAGCGAAGACTTCAAACATATCAGCCGCTGACCTTCCCGGCTTGTCATCCGGCGGTTACACCGGGCCCGGCGGCAAGTATCAGGTCGCCGGCATCGTGCATGCCGGAGAGTATGTCCATCGGCAGGAAGTCGTTCGCCAGCCGGGCGCCTTGGCCTTCCTGGCGCGTTTCAACCAGATCGGCATGAAGGCGCTGGCCGGGTATGCCGATGGCGGCCTGGTGACGCGTATGAATCTGCCTGCCGTGTCGGATCCAGTCGCCGCCAAGTCCAGCACCACACTGGTATTCGACTTCGGGAAGCAGGGCCGCTACCAGGCAGAGGCAAAGGTCGACGATGCCCAGAGGATCGTCAATGTATTCAAGAAGGCTGCTCTGGCTGCGGGGATAAGATAAATGGCGATTCCGTCCTTGATAATCGCTGGCATCGATCTGTCCATCATTGGCTGGCTCGAATTCTCCCAGCGCATCGAACCGATTGGTGGATCAACTACGCGTCGCATGGCGAATGGCGCGGCGTTCAAGATGAAGCACTGGGGTAAGCATCGCATCACCCTGTCTGCTGCCGGCTGGGTTCCAGCGCCGCTTAATGCCATCGATTACGGTCAGTCGTTTGAGATCGAATTACCGTATCCCGAGTCTTTCCGGATTGGCGAGCAATTGCCGGCCGGATGGTCTCAACGTGCTGCGCCATGGGATGAAAAGTTTGTGACTGACCAGGCTGGCGTCGCTATGCGCCTGGTCTGGCCAAAAATGACCGTGATCACAGACGGTCCGATCAAATCCAGCGATCAGAGCGCGACGCGGTCGTGGGAACTCGTTTGCGAGGAAATATAGTCATGGCAATCAAGCATAAGAAGGTATCCGGTGCGCCGAATGTTGATTTCCAGCATATAGGCGGCGGAGACTGGGATGATAACCATCTATACACGGCCGGTACGCCATTTGTCGCTGGTCGCTTCTCAGCCTTTTTCGATGGTTCGACGCTGGCAAAAAACCAGTCTTCATCGTTTTTTTATTTTAATAAAACACAGGATGGCGGCTATAAGTTGCTTGTCGATCGTGACCAATTGCCGGTTCCGATTGGCGCGACAGTGAGGTTTTCCGGCGTTGCATCTATTTTTCCATTGCCTTTGCCGGCCGGCTGGTCATTTGATTGTTATGCCGAAGACGGGGCAATTGATTTCCAGTTTTTGTATAACAATGACCCGGCTGACCCTGGTTTTACATGGCGCGTTGAAGGCGCTTTATTTGCCGAGGTTGTCTGATGTCTGCGTTCGACTCGGCATTCGATTCGTCGTTTGATGTCGCGTCCGGTGGCGGCGGTATAGTTGTTCCTGACCCAGTTCTTGTCGGGTCGCTATCTGTCTCGTTTCAATGTCGAATTTCAGTTGTTAATCCGCTGTTGTTCGACTCGTCAGCTGGCGCAGTGAGTTGGTATGCGACGGTTATGGTCGGTGGTCTGGATGTGTCAAGCCATCTATGCGGGCAGGTTCAGATCAGTGGCGGCGAGTCGGAGTCGAGAGTTGCTTCGTTCTCATTGATACCGCAGTCAGTCGCGCAACTTGATTCGTTTGAGTCGGCGCCGGTTACCATTGATCTGACATTATTCAGGCCTGGTCAGACAGCGACTTATCGTCGCTTTACTGGTCGCGTTGAGACGGTCAATTTCAATCCGGCGGAGCGCCTTGCAAGCATCGCTTGTCGGGATGGCTATCAGGAACGCATCAAGGCCATCAGGTCGGCGGCGGAGGCCGCGGCATTGACGGGCGGGCTGGCCGTTTCCGATCAGAAGGTCATGGCGTGGATCGATAGCGATCCTGACCCCGTCGGATATTTCAACAACCTCCTGCAGACCATGCGGGGTTGTGTCGCGATTGATTCGTCCGGTTTATGGCAAGCCATTCCATGGAACATCGGCACGCCATCGGTGTCGTTCGATGACAGCGAAATCATGGACAGCAGCATGACGCTAAGCCGGCCAGATCGTGCCGATGTCCCTGAGTCGATCGTGGCAACGCTCAACCATCGTTTTTACCGCCTGCACGCTGCAGCGGTTCATTTGGACTGGTCCTGTGTTAGTCGGTACGACATGGTCATCGATGGACTTCCGGCGGCGCCCAAATCAATGATCATGTCGGCACTCAATAACGCGAGTGGCTGGCTGGTAAAAGGCGAGGTCGCCATGACGGAGCCGCCTGTTGGCGGATCGCTCGTTCAGGTTGGTCCGCATTCTGTCTCCTATCTGACATCTTCACAGCAGGCCGCCTTGACTTGCCAGTCCTTTACAGCCTGGATGTACCGTAGGTGGTATCAGCAGGTTGAGGTTCGTTATCGTGTCACCGTCGCAACGGGTGGCGCGTCGGAGCGCGATGAGTCGATCACTGCCAATATTGAGTCGACGTTCGATGCAGCCTCCTGGGAGTCCACTCCGACTGCAGAAACGTCGAACGGCATTTATGCCGCCAATGCCCCGGTCGTCTCCGTTCAAAAGACCGGGTATGAAGGGCTCAAGGCGCCCTGGCCACAGATCAACCGGGCGCTGGATCACTATGCCGATCTGACACCGGCTGATATATCGATCAGTGTCGAGTATGTCGTCGCGAAGGCGTTACACAAGGCGGCGGCTGGAGCCCGAAAGCAAACAATCCAGTTCGAGCGACCGCTCGATCCTCGCTGGGAAATCGGTAGTGTCATCGGCGCCCATGCATATGGCGTTTCAGGCGTAGGTCAGCTGGTATCGTTCAAAGATTCACTTGATCACGACTCGGGAGAGGCTGTCAGCCAGTTTGTGCTGGCCTGCCCCAAGGGAAATTCAAGCCAGACCAATTTTTCTTCCAGCATCGTGCTGCCGCTGCCAGATGTTCAGCACAATTTTGGCATGTATCCGCTGAGCAACTGGTTCGGCGCCAGTACGCGGACGCTGCCAAATCCTCCGGAAGACCAGCTGGTCGGCTTCCTGTTCAACGTGCAGCCGTTGTCCGAGGCAACTTTCCCGGCCTACAGCACTTATGACGCGGCTGCACCGGTGTACAACCAGCAATTCAGAATCGTGATGCCTGGAATTCCGGCCAATGTCAGGGACCCGCTTGTAATCGACCAGACCATTACGGCGACCATCAATATCGCCGGCAGCGGCGTCGAGGTTACTTTCTGATGGAAACCAGCTTCGGATTTTTCCTGGACCCGGCATGCACCACGCCCATCGTGTCATCGGTCCAGTTTGTTCAGGCGATATCCAATCCGTCACCGGATAAGCGTGTCGTCTACTTTGGCAGTCCGCTGGCTGGTCGGTTTGCGGTGATGGCTGACGATAGCGACATCACGGCATCGATCAGTGGCCCGGCGGCCTCCAATGTCACCCTGGCCTTGTCCGAAGCTGATCTTGGCGTCAGGAACCCAGGGGCTGCATTGCCGATCGCGGCCCGGGTGGATGGCGGTCCCGCTGGCGTTGTCCCCATTTATATCCGCGCGCTCGATAGCACCCACGTTTCCGGCGAGCGCAGTTTTTTTATCAGCACGGCGATTTTTGAGGAGTGGTCTCAATGAGCAGCAAGGATCTGACAGAGGCTTTAGCGGCCCTGACGGAGCAGGGTGTTTCCTCGAAAAAGGAGCCCATGGTACCCCGCGGTTCAGTCACCTCTACGAAGTCATCTGCATTGTTGCCTGGTGGTGCTGCTACAGGTCGTGGCGGGTCGTCAGGTGCTGACCTGACAGAACTTTCCTATGCAAGCAGGACTTGGCACGATGCTGTTTTAATGCCGAGTACTGACGGTATCCTGTTTGCGCGCCTTGTGCCGGCAAAGACGGTTAAGTTCGTAGATGCAGGGGGAAATCAGGTCGTCTATGAATTCAAGGCGCCGCAATGACTACTTTGCGCGGAACGATCTTTGATCGCATCGAAGTCTGGGGGCAGCCTTGGCATGGCCTAATGGATCAGGCCGGGGTTCTCGACCTCGGCGGCGGGAAGACCAAGATCAGTTCATATATTCCAAATGGAGGACAGGCGCAGCTGGTGCAATTTGACGGACTCCCTGTTCCGGTTGATCGTGCATGCGATATAGCTGAGGGTGCATCGTGGAAAAACTGGGCTATTTTGGCCGGAAACAGTCGGCAGTATCTGCCACTGATCGACTACAAATTCGGGGCTAACACCTGGCTTTATCGAACGGCCGACGGAACAGTGTGGTGCTTGCGGTTGTATTGCTCAGGTATCAATGATCCTGTAGTTATCCAGGCAAGAAACGTTAACAAGAATGGCGATATGTTCCAGACCGTCTACACCGGTCTGGATGATTACAAGTCAGTCATACGTCAGATAACCAATAGTCAGATCACTGCGCTATCTGCTTCAAAGACTGGCGCAACGGCAATTGTCAATCTTCGCCAGATCTATACGGCCTCGATTTCAATCACATCGAATCCGAACTGGATCGATACCTACGCGATAAATTTCCAGCCGACGAGCGCCAAGTTTGCCGAGATCAATGTTAGCGGCGGCGACTCGACCAATCCTCCGACCGTATCGGTCAGCCTTCTGAGCAGCGCCGATGAGTTCAGTCGTCAATCCTATTCAGCGCACAGCAATGCCACCGTGCGAGATCACGCAAAATGGATGGTCGGTGCCTGGATGCGGCCGGACGGAACGGTTGCCAGGACATATCTCGATGTTGATATCACCAGGACACTGAGTGGGAATGGAACATGGTCCGCCCTGACAGGGGTCAATGTTGTCGGCAAGCTTTTCATGCCCAGTGGCGAGGTCCAGATTCTCACCCTTTCGTCAAATGCCACCGTATCGGGAAGTGGCGGTTATCTGTCAACCACAACTACCTCAACGCCACCTGGAACAACAACCAATACACAGGCGCAATTTGGAATATCACATGCCTCATCGCTTGATGGGGCAGTCCAGAAATTCGAGGTCAATGGCGTTTTTCGAGTCATTGGAGGGCTTGGTCAGCAGATCAATTCCGTGACGCTTCAGGAATACCAGAGCGGTGAATGGTGTCAGCATCCGATCACCGGCGAAATCACGTTAGCAGGGCATTTTTTTTAGTAGCTTAGCATCGGCCCCGCAGAGGGCAGAAAGGAAGAAGACCATGCCGGAACGAATCTCATCCTTGTGGCACTGGATACAGACATTCGCGTCGCCCCTGCTGTTTGCCTTTGTCGGGATCATTATCGGCGTCGGCCAGTTGCTGGCCAGCGGCGAGGTGCTGACGTTACGCATCATCATCGGCCGCTCGCTGTCGACTGCCGGCATTGCCATGGCGGCCGGCGCGGTGCTTGTCCTGGTTCCCGATCTGCCGCTCGTCGGACAGATCGGCGTCGCGGCCTTGCTGGCCAGCTTGGGCACGTCAGGCCTCGAGCGTCTGTTCCAGCGCGTTATCCAGGGGAGGGCAGCGTGATGGAAGTGGCTATCGTGATTGTCATCGGCCTTGTGCTGGCCGTCATCGGCGCATGGGAAGTGGCGCAGCATAAACATCCGCGCGGCAAGCTGCCGGAGGATATCCAGTGAACGATTACGACTGGATGATCGAAGGTCGTCGCTATCTTGGTCTCAAGGAGATACCGGGCAGCGCGACCAATTCAGTGATCGCCCGCTGGCTGGTCGAGTTGTCCGCCTGGTGGCGAGACGATGAAACGCCCTGGTGTGGAACCTTCGTCGCACATTGCATCTGGCATGCCGGCTATTCCGTACCGAAATACTGGATGCGCGCTCGCGAGTGGGCCGGCTGGGGCCGTGAGCTGGAAATCCCCATCGTCGGCTGCATCGTCGTGTTCGAGCGCCAGGGCGGGGGGCATGTCGGGTTTGTCGTCGGCCAGGATGAGCGCGGCAACTTGCTTGTGCTGGGGGGAAACCAGGGCAACAAGGTCAGCATCGCCGCCTTTCCTCGCCTGCGTGCCGTTGCCTACCGCTGGCCGGCGGCCGTGCCGATTTTCAATCTCGATCCGTTGCCGGTGATCGCCGGCGCGGAATTGTCACCCAGCGAGGCCTGATATGCCGCCTCTGAATGTACTGGCCGCCGAATACAAGTTGGTCATCCTGCTCCTTTCGCTGGGTGGCTGCTATGTCTGGGGCCGTCACGATGGCGCCGCCCTCGAGGCTGCAGCATCGGTTCGTGAGACGGCTGTTGCCGAAAGGGCCGTCGCCGCGGCCCAAGAGGGTGCGGCCAAGGAAATCGCTAAACTGGAGATCAAGCATGTCACCCTGCAGCAGCGCATCGAGCGCGAAACGCGCGAAATCCCTGTCTATCGTGATTGCCGGCATTCTGCTGACGGCCTGCAGCAGCTTAACGCCGCTCTCGAAAATCGATCCGTCCCCGCTGACGGTGGCCAGCTGCCCGGAAACGCTGGGCCCGGTGCGCGACGATAGTTTTGGTGCAACAACCGAGAAGCTTGCCGAGGTAGCCGGCGTGTATTACCGATGCCGCGCTTCCGTTTTTGGGAGGGCAGGGGAATGAGCGCGGAAATCGTTGATCTTGAAAAATGGAAAGCCAGCCACCCGCCGCTCGTGCGATTGTGGGTAGCTCAGGGCCGCGCCGTCGCGGCCTGGTAGTCGCTATTCTTCAGTGCCTTCCGGCGGTAGGCCGGCGCGTATCGCGGCATACAGTATTGCGGCAATGACTGTGTGTACGTACAGTATGTGGATGCTGATCTATCTCCAACGACTGCGCGATCACGGCCGGGCGATCCCGAAGTGGCAATTCGCTACCCTGCGGCCTATTCCGGGGGATTTAATGCTGCGCGAAGAGCGCGACGACGTGCTCAACAGGCATACCCGGGTCGCCCGTTTGCGGGCGCCTGGCGGGGCGGCGGCGCTGGACATTCCCCGGCTGCTCGATGCGCAGCTGATCGAGCTCAGCGACTGCCGTCTGATCCTGTCCGGCATCGAGCGGATAGAAGAGCCGCTTGTGAATCGGGTTGAGGATTTTGCTCAGACGTGGGTGTGTTGGCTGAAAGATGATTGATCGATATTCTGCTTTGTAAGCCGGTGATCGGTCGGGGTATATCGAAACTGCTGGTCGGCATGGCAATCCTATTCTTCGTTGCTTTCCGACGGTAGAATGCGCTATATCCAGTAGCCGAGGGCTGTCTGGTTGTTGAAGTGCAGTAGTTCGATTCCCCATAAAAATAATATCGATCTACGCATTATTTACGCACTGCGCCCTGAAAGGCGCGTTTTTGGCTGATATTTGGTGCCCGTCCCGGGTACCATCCATCCTGTTTTTAGCAACAGCGATTTCCCGCAGGTAAATCCTCAATGCCGGCTACGGCAATCAGAGTATCTGGCGGTTTATTTCGGCATTGTTTCTTGGGTACGTGCAGGTACAAAGATGATTATTTACGACCTTAGCTGCGATAACGATCACAAATTCGAAGGTTGGTTTCGTAGCTCAGACGATTTTGAACAGCAGCTTCACGCACACCAGATCATTTGTCCGCAATGCGATAGCGAAGTAGTTCGTCGCATACCGTCTGCTGTAGCAATTTCATCTAACGCAGGTAATCAAAGAGAACTTGCAGCCAGCCCCGCAGGCACGTCAGGGAGTACCGCACTCATGCCAGTAGGCATTCAGGCAATGGCGCTCTATCGTCAATTGGTTGATGCCATTGTTGCCAACAGCGAAGATGTTGGACAATCCTTCGCTGAAGAGGCAAGGAAAATTTATTACAGCGAAGCTCCGGAAAGACCCATTCGTGGTCAAGCAAGTGCAGATGAGTGCGAAGAGCTTAGAAACGAGGGGATACAGATTCTGAGTCTCCCTGCGGTAAAGGAAGAGGATCTTAACTGATCCTTTTTTATGCCTATTATTTTACATAATACAAATTATGCGTGTTAAAAATAAGCAAAGTTTCCCAAACAGTCGATTTTTTCATTCCCCGATGAAAACGACCCGTTTTAGAAAGCCAGTCCGCCTATGACAAATAATTTTGACGATTGGCGGCATCTATCTGGGATATTAAAACGATGCAAAAAATTCATGGAAATTCTGCTTATGACATCGCTTATCAACGCTGGTTTTCTCGTTACGAGGTGGAACGGCGGCGGCAAAAGAAACGCAAGGCAGCACGTTTAATCGGGTTTCCTGAGCCGCCTACGCATCCGGCCGAGATTGCCAATGTGGTCGACCAGCTGGGCGTTCGACGGGTGCTTATGGTTCTGGATGTTCATCGCAGCACGTTGGCGCGGTGGCTTGCCGGTGAAAGCGTTATCCCGCGATCGGCATGGCTTGTCCTGGTGATGCTGGCCGAGGGTCGATTACCGGGTATGTCCGAGGATTGGCGAGACTGGCGTTTTGATGGAGACCGGCTACAGCTCGTTGGAACCCGGTTAAGTTATTCAGCCCGGGAAATTGCGGGGTGGCAATATCAGGTTGCTCATGCAAAGGCTTTGGCCAATCGAGTTGACGAGCTGGAGGCGCAGCAGGATTATTTGTTGCGAATCGGGAATTTTGATGCGGCAAACGATGCAATTGCCGTATAGCGAATCCCTTCCGGGCTAATAAACATGCAATCAACGCGGAGAACTAGAGACAGAGGGACAGGAGCGATTTCCACAGCCCCACGGTTTGTCAAAGATAGACTCCGACTTTAGAACTTTCGGCGATTCTTGAGGATACATACGATGAATCGCAGATGCCTGATTTTGAGCGTTGATTGCATCCTGGCGGTGCATTTGCTCACGGCCAGCTAGCCACCCGCGCTGACGATTTAAATCCGCTTGAGCCCGATGCGAATCCACATGATCCGTTTGGGAAGACCCCGCAAGCGTATGCCCTACCTCGCAAGGCTTTTCTGTAAAGACAACCTGACCACTAGACGACTTGCATTTGTAGGCGTCAGCAAGAACAGATTGAGAAAAAACGGCGAGAAACAGGAAAACGAAACGCATAGTCAAACCCCATCTAAATCTAAAAAGCCGCTGCGGCCTCCGGTTTCACTCAACGCCTGCAATGCTTCGGGATTTCCTTGGCCTCTTCTTCGTTTGGGACCTTGGCAAAGCTGAAGTAGCAATGATGGGTTCCGTCGTCCAAATCCGGCCACTTGGTATGAATCATCACGTTGGTGACGCGCCAGCCGTTTTCGGTTTTGGTCAGGAAATAGAGGTTGCGGCCGAGATCGAAATTCGGCGGATTCGAGATTTTCTTGTTGCCGGCGGGGAAAACTTCTACCTTGGCTCGGTTTCCGGAGACGACTGGGGGTTTGATGTAGGGAGATGGGATAGCATCAACCCTTATATCCGATGGCATATCTTCGGCACCCAAATATGGATAACGGCTTGGTGCATCACATCCAAGCAACCCAGGTTTAATTTCCCGTTTTCTGACAACAAGGGGATCAAAGAACTCGTTATGAAGTTCACATTTTTTTTGCGGCTGATATTTTCCCGACTTATTTGGTACACGATTTCTTGCAAATGGACTGCCATCTGTTTTAGAGAACTCTCCAAATTCAAACGTATCGGGATCATACGAATACATCTTCTCAATAAACTGTTTCACTTCTTTTTGCTCTGGCGTCAGCGTATCGGCTGACCAAGCCATGCCAGCCGTCAGCAGCACCAGCAATCCATAAACTGTTGTCAGATAATTCATTCCTTTGCCTTTTCTTCATTCAGGTATTGCTCAAACAGCATTTGGAAGTAGGCCATGTTCATGGGCTTCTTGTCCGCTGTCAGCCGATGCGCATTTTCCTTGCCGCCGGGAAGGCTTGTCCACTCGCTCGGCAAGGCCAAACTACCGTTCGGGCCTTTGAGTTCCAGCGCCTCCTGGATACGCCCAGTGCGGATCAGGTGCAAGACACCTCGATCCTCCAGTTTCATGACAGCGATCCGGTCCTGGATCATAGGGCTAAAGCGATCTCCTTTCGGCTCTATCAGTCCTTTATCAAAAATTTCTTTCCAGGTGCCCGCGAGAATCTGGTACGCCCCGGCCGCCGTCGACCCCTTGACCGGTTTTCCTTGCCCATCCCACGGATGCGTCTTGTAGCTGGCGAAACGGTGGTCTCCCGAGGGAAGTGGCGCATTCAACATCTGGTAACGCTTGCTGTCATCCTTTTCGGCTTGGCACTCGAACTCGCGAATGCAGCGCAGGAAGGCACGGATGCGTTGTGTTGGCAAGGGATCAAAGATTTTGCGGTAGATGCGAATATTGACGTACTCCGGGTAATACTTGCCTTGCTCTGGATATTGTCCATTGGGATTTTTCGGATGTTCCCTAGTCCAACGAGGATGCCCTAAGAAGGTTGGTGGCAAAGGAATGAAATCGCTGACATAAAAATCGTAGTCCCGAATATCGATATGCCCATGGTTCGGGCTTTTCGGGTCTTTTCTCTTGCGTTGCTCCCAAGTGGTGTCCGACCATGCGTATACGATCACATCGCCTGCTGCCGCCCAGCGTGCATCCGGCACTTCCGTCGTGACATCCTTAAATCCCTTGGCAATCAGGGCCGGCCCCGCTTTGCTGGCAGACTCCTGGATAGCACGATCTTTCTCTGCAGCCAAAATGCCGTCAATGATCTTGGTACGGGAGAGCGCTACTTTGACGTAGGTGTAACAGAGACCGCGGGATCTATATGATTCTTTTTCGTTCCTCTCATGCTTAAACGTCCCCTTCCCCATCGAAGCCAGAACCGCTGCCGTTCCCTCACCCGATGCCTTGTAGTCGTACTCCGTCTGCCCCCTTGCAAACTCCAGTAACGCTTCGACCTTCTTCACCATCTCGGCATCGACCTTGACCGGTGTGGCAGGCACGGTACCGCCCTTTGCCACCGGTGCCTGCGTTCCCCACAGGTTGAAGGTGGGCATGCGCCAGCTGTTCCACCAGTCGATGGCTTTTTTGGTGATCACGGCCAAGGGGTTGCCGTTGTCGTCGCGCCCTTTTTCCAGCTTGGGTTTGACTTCCTCCTTGCCGGAGATGTGTTGGGGCGGCTTGTCGGTTTGCTGTTTGGCTTTGGCTTCCGGTGGTTTGGGCTGTGCCTTGGGCTTGGGGGGTGTTTTGGGCGGTGCAGTTTTGTCGGTGGTGGTTGGCGTTGGCTTGGCCGTCTCGGTCTGTTTGGTTTCGGCTTCGTCGAGTGGTTGCGCGGTGTCGACAGGTCCGGATTCTTTCGCTGCGGCGCTCAGATCACCGAGATCGCCCTGCTCCGGCTTCGGAATGTGCTCCTCCGCTTTGCCGGGTTGGCCTTCGTGCTTTTCGGTCCGGGTTTCCAGTACCACGTTGGGGCTGACTGCGGTGAGCACACCATCGCTCGACGGCATGCAGCATTCGCCGATTTTCTTGTAGCTGCCATCAAAGCGCTGAACGGCAATGCTCAGGGTTTCACCGGGCGGCGCTTCGACGGGTGAAATGGCGCCTTCGGCATCGGTGCGGGCTAATAGTTCTCCACCTTGCCAGCGGACAGCAACGCCCATTTTGGAAATGGGTGAGCCGTCGAGTGCCAGGAAGTTGATATCGAGCGTGGGTTGCCTGGCGTTCTTTGCGCTCGTTGCGTCTTCGGAGGACAAGCTACCTTGCTCACGTTCGGTTTCGGCGCTTGTCTGATCTTCTTCGAGCAAGGCGGCATCGGTTTGTGCGTTCATCGCTGTTTCTCGCTCAGAGGTGGTTTACATCCTGGAAGAAGAGCCAGGCGCCTTGGCTGATGACGACTTTCACTTTTTCCGGTTGTGTGGAACGGATGGTTCCGGTGGTGCCTTCGGCGCTCAATTGGCCAGCGGCAATCTTCTGGCCTTGTTCGTTATAGGCTTCATAAGGCATGTTGGCGTAGAGTGCGCCGCTCTGTGGATCACCGCCGATCAATCCCGCGACGTTGAGCCGTTGGCTATAGCTGATCTTTTCGGTGATGTTTGTCTGAGCCAGATTCAGTTCCCCGGCGGATGGCGAGCTGGGCAGTTCGACAGCTGCCGACTTCGGCCCCGTCCACTCCTTCTTGGAAGCCTTGAATTCCACCTTCTTGGGCGCATGCAATTCGATGTTGCCGCCCTCGATCTTGAGGTAAGCCCCCTGGGCGGTAGCGAGGATTTTCTGTTTGGCGCCGGCGGTGAGTTTGCCGGTGGTGCTGGCGAAGGTCACTTTCTTGTCGGCGGCAGCCGTGGTCTTGCCGCTCTGGCTTTGCAGGCTGACCGCACCGCTGGCGGCATGCAGGTGGATGCCGGTTTCCTGATTGGGTTTTTGTTTGTCGGTGGCCTGGCCGGCGGTGAAGATTGCCAGGCCCTCCTTGACGGCGAGGCTGTGGTTGCCCTGGGCGATGAAGTTGGTGTCGTGCCCGGTGGCGATGGCGAGGTGCTTGCCGGCGGCGAGGAGGTGGTGTTCCGGTGTCAGCAGGGCGATGCCGGCCGGGGCGCTCAGGTGCAGTTGCGGCTGGCTCCAGGCGGGGACGGTGCCGGTGCCGCCGAGGGTGGCCTTGATACCGCCGCCTTGCCCAGTGTCGGTGTTTGCGCCACAGCGGGCGGTGGCGCTCAAGGCGGTTTCGGCCTGTTGCAGACTGTCGATGGCCGGGAGTCGGTCGGCCTGGGGATCGCCCTTGAGTCCGGCGTTCTGCTTGTGGGCGAGATCGGCCAGGCTGTGGCTCAGGGCTCTGGCCGCCTGGGTCTGGGCGATTGCCTCGCGGCTGTCGAGGTGCGTGCTGCTGGCGTTGGGCCGGACATCGGCGCTGAGGAGCAGTCCGTTACCGGCGCGTAGCGCCAGGCTGGCCTGGGTTTGCAGTTCGCCGCCGTGGCCGCGGTCGGCTTGCCGGGCATTGTCGGTTTGCTGTTTGAGGTGGCCCAGTTGTAGGGTGCTTTTGTATTGGGTAGTGGCCAGTTCGATGCGGGCTTCGCCGGGGGTATCGTCGAAGACGAGCTGGTTGAACCCGCCCTGCCCGCTCTTGCTGGTGGACAATTGCTGGGTCTTGAGGCCGGAGAGGCTGGCCTGATGGGTGTGGGCGAGGTCTTCCTGGCCGGCGAAGAAGGCCGGGGCATTGGCGCTGGTTTGCTGGGTGCCGCCGGCAATCCGGTTGCCCGGGGCATCGGGATTGCCGCTGCCGTTGTAAGCGGTGCCGACGATGAGAGGACGGTCGATGTTGCCGTTCTGGAAGGCGACGAGGACTTCTTGCCCGGGACGTGGAACGAGATGGCCGCCCCAGTTGGCGCCGGCGACCGGGGTCATGACGCGCAGCCAGACGCCGAGGCTCTGGTTGGCCGGGGCGTTGTTCGCTCCTGTCGGGTGGTCGTGCCGGGCACCGGCGTCCTGTCCCCGTTGCCAAGGGAACTGGACGCGGACACGGCCGTCGCGGTCGGTATGGGTGGGGCCGCCGTCGCCCACGACGATGGCCGTCAGCATGCCGCCGGCAGTCGGCCGGGGATGGATGGCGCGACCATGGGCATCGTTCATCAGCGGCTTCCAGGGGATACCGGCGCGGATGGCGGTGAGCGCGTTGCGGTAGTAGTCGACGGCGGGTGTCTCCGCGGCTTCCCCTTCCCCACTGCCGATGAGATCGAGGGCGGCACGGGCTTCGCGTGTGATGGCGGTGATCAGGAACTGGCGTTGTTCAGGCTCGTCGCGGTCGTGTTCGGGGTGATCGGCGAGGGTGAAGGTGGTGCCGGGGGCCGCTGTGCGTACGGTGCCTTCGCCGGTGAATTGCTTGACGCGGGCATCGATGGCCTGGCGCTGGTTGCCGAGCATGCGTTCGCCGTGGGCAGTGGTCTGCCAGGCGTATTGGCCGGGATCGTGCCAGGCGGCTGTGCGCGGTATCGGTCCGGCATCGATGGCGCTTGGGACGCTTTGCGTCCGGGTGGAGAGGCTGCGGTAGTCCCAGCTGCTGGCGTGGCTGTCGGTGGTGTCGAGCTGGCGCAGGCCGCTCCAGCGGTCGAGGCTGTCCTCGGCGAGGGTGGCGCCGGCCTGGGTGAAGCGGATGCGGGGCTGCGGGTTGGGCGTAAAGGCGCTGTTGGCGTCGGCGATGACGAGGGTGTGGCGGCCCAGGGTTTCGCCTGCATCCGCCTGGTGCTCGAACCAGCAGAAGAGACCTTCTTCGGCGAGCAGTCGTTTGAGGAAGGCGAGATCGCTTTCGCGGTACTGGGTGGTCATGCCCCGCTTGGGGTAGGCCGCCGGATCAGCCAGTTGCCAGCGCCAGGCAGGGACGAGCTTGCCCTGCCCTTTCCAGTCAGACAGGAGTTCGTCGACGATGTCGATGACGCTCTTGTCCTGAAAGAGGTAGCTGTCCCGGGTGTGGCCAAGGAAGGAGAGCCAGGGTTCGATGATGAGGCGGTAGCGGGCGAAGCCGCCGTCCGATCCTTCACGGGTGATTTGGGTGATGTGGCCGTGGAATGGGCGACTCAGGGTGCGCGAAGCAGACGTCTGCAGGTCGAGGCGAGCCGCTTGGCCGAGCAAGGCGGTGAGCGAGAGGTGGGCGTCGGGCGAGCGGGCGGTGAGCGCGATGCGGTAGCCGGCGTGTTCGCTGACCGGGCCGAGGGCTTCGTCGATATGGACGGTTTCGGCCAGAAGCGCATCGGGACCGGCCGGCGTGGTCAAGGTCAGCAAGCGGTCGGTCTGGCGCCAGCCGGCGCCGCCGGTGAGGGTGTCGAGGATGGTGTTCATAGTCGGGTCTGCCGTGAGGGGCCTGGCTTTAGTGGAGTTCCCAGAAGCGGGCTTCGAGCGGGTACCGGATCTGGGCGGCGGCGCACAGGGCGTGTGCGTTGCTGCCGTTGGCGAGGCCGATCAGCCCGCCTTGCGGGCCGCTGCCCGAGATGAAGGCGACGATGCCGCGCCGCCCGAAGAGGCGGTCGGCGATGTCGACTGGGCTATGGTCGATGGAGAAGGTTTCGGGGGGTGCAAAACAGTGGGCCAACCAGTCGGCCATGTCGTTGGCGCCGGTGAAGACGCGGCCTCCCGCGTGCGGGCCGGTCGCGATGCGCAGCGAGCCGGCGACCGGAACGCCCAGGGAGAGCATGGCCAGACTGGTCAGGAAAGCGCCATTGTCGAGGTGGGCGGCCTGCAGGTCGCAACCTGCCTCGACGAGTCGGGCGGCGTGACCGGCGGCGGCATGCTGCCGCCAGGCATTGGCGAATCCGCTATAGCTCAGGTTGAACATGGTCGACCTCCCTGCCCTGTCTATTTGATGCTGTATTTGAATTCGCCATTCTTGCCGGCGCTGACCCTGATGCGCTCGACCGCCGCCCCTTCGGCCATGCGGGCGAGCACGGTTTCGGCAATCTCAGGCAACAGGGTTCCGTTGAGGATGTGATCGACGTTGCGGGCACCGGAGTCGACTTCGGTACACCGGCCAAGCACGGCATCGACCAGCTTGTCGTCCCAGACGAAGTCGGCCTTGTGGTTGGCCGCGATGCGGTCGCGGATGCGCGAGAGCTTGAGTTCGATGATGCTGACCAGCACCCCGTCGGAAATCGGGTAGTAGGGAACGACCTTCATGCGGCCGAGGAAGGCCGGTTTGAAGGATTTGAAGAGAACCGGCCGCAGGGCGTCGGCCAGTGCATCGGCTGCCGGCAGCTCGTCGGCCGCCTTGTTCAGGCAGGCTTGCATGATCTGGCTGGAGCCGACATTGCTGGTGAGGATGATGAGGGTGTTGCGGAAGTCGATTTCGCGCCCCTCGGCATCGTCGAGCACCCCCTTGTCGAAAACCTGGAAGAAGAGTTCGAGGACGTCAGGGTGTGCCTTCTCGACTTCGTCGAGGAGCACGACGCTGTAGGGGTTGCGCCGCACGGCTTCGGTGAGGACGCCGCCTTCACCGTAGCCGACATAGCCCGGCGGCGAGCCTTTGAGGCCGGAAACGCTGTGCGCTTCCTGATATTCGCTCATGTTGATGGTGACGAGCTTCCGCTCGCCGCCGTAGAGGATGTCGGCAAGCGCCAGCGCGGTTTCGGTCTTGCCGACGCCGGAGGGGCCGACGAACAGGAACACCCCCTTGGGCTTGTTCGGGTCTTCGAGGTTGGCGCGGGCTGTGCGCACTCGCTGGGCGACGGCTTCGAGGGCGTGGTCCTGGCCGATGACGCGCTCTTGCAGCAGCGGCTTGAGGTTCAATACGGTGGCGATTTCGTTCTTGACCATCTTGCCGAGCGGAATACCGGTCCACGCGGCGATGATTTCGGCCACGACATGGCCGTCGACCTGCAAGGGAACCATGGGCGACTCGCCCTGCAATTCGCGCAAGCGGGACAATGCCTTGTCGAGTTCGTCGTTGCCGGTCGTGGCGACCGGCTTTTTCGCGCCCTTTGCCTTGGGTTTGGCTTCGCTGGCGCCGCCCTCGCCGCTTTCCAGCTGGTTGCGCAGTTCGAGGATGCGATTGACCAGCGCCTTTTCGTCGTCGAAGCGCGCCTTGAAAATGGCCAGGTCGGATTCGATGGCGGCAACATGCTCCTTCAACTCCGCGATCCGCGTCTCATGCCATGCACCGCTTGCCGCTTCGCGCTCCAGCGCCGCCAGTTCGGCCTTTTCGCGCAGCAGGCGCTTGTCGGCCTCGTCAATCAGGGCCGGCGTGGCGCTTTGGCCGAGGGCGACTTTGGCGCAAGCGGTGTCGAGTACGCTGATTGCCTTGTCCGGCAGCTGACGGCCGCTGATATAGCGGTGTGACAGCCGCACCGCTTCGGTGACGGCTTCATCGAGCACGCGGATGCCGAAGTGCTTTTCCATCAACGGCACCATGCCGCGCAGCATGGCGGAAGCCAGGGTTTCGCTCGGCTCCTCGACCTTGACGACCTGGAAACGACGGGCCAGGGCGGCATCCTTCTCGAAATATTTCTTGTATTCGGCCCAGGTCGTGGCCGCCACGGTGCGCAATTCGCCACGCGCCAGCGCCGGCTTGAGCAGGTTGGCGGCATCGTTCTGGCCGGACTGTCCCCCTGCCCCGATCATGGTGTGTGCTTCGTCGATGAACAGAATGATGGGTTTCGGGCTTTTCTTGACCTCGTCGATGACGTTCTTGAGACGGTTCTCGAACTCGCCCTTGACGCTGGCGCCGGCCTGCAGCAGGCCCATGTCGAGGGTGTGCAGCTCAACGCCGAGCAGCGGCGGCGGGACATCCTCTTGGGCAATGCGCAGGGCCAGCCCCTCGACGACGGCGGTCTTGCCAACGCCCGCTTCGCCGGTGAGGATGGGATTGTTCTGGCGGCGACGCATCAGGATGTCGATGACCTGGCGGATCTCGCCATCGCGACCGATGACCGGATCGACCTTGCCATCGCGGGCGCGCTGCGTCAGGTTAGTGGTGAATTGGTCCAGCGCCGGCGTCTTGCCGCCCTGCGGGGAGGCAGCGAGCAACGGATCGTCGCCCTCCCCGCCTTCCTGCGCGGCGCCCAAACCGGCTACTTCCGCGGCTTCGGCGGAGCCTTCGGTGACCTTGTCGAAATTGTGCTTGAGCTCGTCGAGTCGTACCTTGGACAACAGCTTGGAACCACGGAAGGCAAGCTGCGACAGCTCCGGCTCGGTAAGCAGCGCGAGCAGCACGTGACCGGAACGGATGCGCGGCAGGCGTGCATCCAGCGAGGCGATCAGCCAGGCTTGTTCCAGCAGCTTGAGGATGTGGGTCGAAAACACCGGAGTCCGTGTATTGCCATTCTTGAAGCGGCTGATTTCCTGATCCAGCTCCCGTTCCAGACCGGTTGGGCTGATGCCGCTGCGTTTGGCGATGACCTGCAGGTCAGTACCTGGTTTTTCGAGGATCGCCAATAGCAGGTGCTCGAGATCGACCTCGTAGTTGCCCCGTGCCATGCACAGGCTGGCTGCCCGCTCGGCTGCCTGGCGGCAGGTGGTATTGAGTTTGCTGATCAGGGTCTTCAGGGAGGTGCTCATTGCGATGATGGGTCTATTGAATGAAATGGGTGAGATAAGTGGTGTCGGCACGGTCGTGCTTCTCGGGACGGCTCAACATGAAGCTGTCGTAGCCCAGGCGGCAACCGGTGCTACCACCCAGCGTCGCCGGCTTCACGTCGTCGGCGCGCAGGATCGGCCTGATTTCGTATTCAAACTGGCCGCCGGTCGCCAGCGAGAGAATTTTCTCGAGCGCAGCCGCCAGTTCGCCCTTGGGGAGAAAGCCCATGTAGCGGTCATGGCGCAGGGGGCCGATATGGATGCGGACACGCAGGTTGCGCTGCCAGACACGCTCGCCGACCAAGGCGTTGCCGCCCAGCGTGGCATTTTGGCTGCCCAGGCAAGTGCGCTGTTCGCCCGGTACGACGTACCAGTGGCCCACGAACTGTTCGATCCGCACGGATTCGCGGAAATACCCGCCGAGCACCCGTTTCAGGGCCTCGGCCGAAACCGGACGCTGGCGGAGCAAGCCGGTCAGCCAGGCAATCGACTCGTCGTTGATGGCGCCCGGGGCGCTGCCCAGGCGTTCTCGCAATGCGTCGAAACCCTGGCCACCGAGCGCTAGTACCAGCGGCAGAAAACGGTTCTGTCGATTGGTTTCGTACAGGATCGGCAGGCGGTATTTCTTCCAGGCACGATAAAAATGGCCGACCGCGCGGTTGGTGAACAGATCGAGAAAGGCGCGTCCGGATTCGTCTTTCTTGAATCGGGCTTGACTGATGACCTGCTCGGTGTAGTGGATCGGCAGGGTACCGTTGATCCCCAGCATTCCCATGAAACTGGGGGTTAGCTCGATCTGTTCGAGCTCGCCGGTGCTCAGGCCGTCATCGTCGAGGCGATAGCTTGGAATGACGGCATCGACCTGGCTGGGTGCAAAACCCAGGCGCAGCGAATTGCGGAAACGGATGCGTTCGTTCACGACATCGCTGCCCTGCCCGCGCACATGTCGAGCAAAGACGATTTCGTATAGACGAACCAGCTGGAAGAACTCGTAACGCTCCGGCTCCTGCAGGCTGTGGTCGACTAGAGGAGGATCGAGTCGCCGTTGCGGGGTGCGCATCGGATCAATTCCTCTCCGGTCCGCTGGGAGACGACCACCAGCTGGATAAAACTGTTCATGCCGACATAGAGTCCGAGGAAACGGTCGATGCAGCGGACGAAGACATCAAGGCCGCTACCGGCAAAGCTCGTTTCGTCGATGGTGAGCCTGACTTCCACGCCGCGCACGAAGCAGGCAAAGGGTTGCCCGGCCATCCACACCGTTTTTTCCGACTGGGTAATGGCCAGCACGCCTTCGATCTGGCGGCGACTGGCCGCGCTTCTCGGCAGGTCGTAGAGGGCCAGCATTTCCTGAAAAGCAGGCAGTCCACTCGCGGTGAGCGACAGGTGATTCAGTGAAAGGTGGGAAATGATGCGCCACTGGCCATCGCCCCGATGGTCGAAGCGACACGGCTGGCTTGGCTTGCGCAGCAGCTTGATCGAGCGGACGCTGGAGCCGCCTTCGAGAAACAGGTCACCGGATGGCAGGCCGACCGACATCAGGGTGGGCAGATCGCGATTGGTGCAGGTGAGTTGCAGGCTCAATACGTCCGTTTTGGGCTGTACCGGATCGAAATCGGCATCGACGATGGACAGCGAGGTCTCGTAGCCGGGGCTCGTTTCAGCCACCAGATGGTCGCGCTGGGCATACCAGTAGTAGCCGTTGCGTTCGGGCGTTTCGCCGTGTCGCAAGGAAAAGAAGGGGCGGAATTCGGTGATCGACTCGCCTTGCGGAGTCTGCCGCACGCGGCGGACCGAATCGATGGCATACACGTCGTAGGCAAATGCCCGCCGACTGTCGGCTACCACCGGATAGTTGGTCTGGCGGTTGCTGATCCGTATCGGATCGCCGCGCTGGGGAAAGAGGTTCACCACGGGCACACAACCCAGGCGCAGGTTGTGGGAAGTCAGCGTCTGCATCAGCCGCGAGGCATCGCTGTCGGCGCGGAGATCGCCCAGCGCCACATGCAGCCTGATTTTCCCCTCGTGATGAAGACTGGACGGGATTGCGACGATATGAATGTCGAAGAAATTGAATTTTTCCGGAAAACAGAAATATTCGGTCAGGTGGCGATAGGCACTATGTGCCGTGGCCGGCATCTCGATGAGCGCCTCATCCTCCTCGAAACCGACCTCGCCGATCAGATTCTCGCGGGCTACCCGCCAACGTTGGTCGGCTCCGGCGGCATAAACCTTCAGTCTGCGCAGGAACAATGCGTCGCGTAGTGCCGAGGCTACAGAGGGCTCGGCATCGATATAGACCCGCAATGTGTCGAGCTTGCCAATCCCGCCCTCCTGGCCGGCACCGCGCAATGTCAGCGAAAACGACAGCAAGGCATTGCAGCCCACCGGCAGGCGAACCTCAGTGGGTGAATGGGCGATCGGATCGAAGTGCAATTCCTCCAGCGAGACCGGCGCCAGTTGGAGATTCCAAGCTGTCCGGAATTTGCAGACTGCCCCCTTGATCGGCCGGGAATGGAGCTCGGTACCGCGAGGAATGGTGGTAATCGACGTCAATTCCCCGCCGCCATGCTCGACGTGGGCGATCGAACAACTGGGGAAAGGACGCAGGTAGTGCGGGTAGAGGACATTGAGCAAGGCCTCTGTGAACTGCGGGTAGCTGTCTTCGAGCTTCTTGGAAACGCGCGCCGTCAGCAAGGCAAAAGACTGGATCATCCGCTCGACATGCGGATCGTCGCAGCCCTCCCCGGAAAGCAGCAACTGGGCGGCCAGCTTGGGATAGCGCTCGGCAAACTGCCGGGAGTGCTGGCGCAGGTAGGCCAGTTCTCGTTCGTAGTAGGGCAGCAGATCTTCCATCAGGTTCCTGGGCGCCGCTGGCGGCTGACCGAATATTGCAGGCTGGTTGGGGTCAACAGGGCATCAAAACTGACGGGTTCCTGCGCCGGGCGGACGACAAGAACTGCGTTGATCGAGAAATAGAGGGCGTTTACCGTTTTGCGTTGCAATTCCAGGTCGACGCGAACATCGCGTAACCGGGGTTCGTGTGCGGCGATGGCCGATTCGATGGAGGCGCAGATTTGCCGCCGATGATGAACATTGGCCAGGCTCAGCGCGGCAAAATCCGCCAGGCCGAAGCTGGCAACTGACCGACTGACCAGCGGCAGCGACTCGGCGGCTTCCTCGTCGAGCGCCATGCGGGTGTTGAGCAGTGCTTCGAGGTCACGGGCAACCGAATCCTTGAGTTGCTCAAGCGACAATCGACGCCGCACAGCCCCTACCGGCTGGTCGTCGAATAATTTGTCGAAAAGGGAAGGTTCGAAGCCCTTGTTCATGAAAAACGGCGGAACACCGGTTCCGCCGCGTTCTCCACGCAGGTGGTATCAGGTGAGATTCGGCGTGTTGTTAGCCAGGTTCCATGCGCCCTGGATATTGACCTTGGTTCCCTTCTTGCCGTCGACCCCCAGTTCATCGTAGGTCCACTTCACTGCGGAATATTTCAGCGCGAAGGTTTCCTTGGGAATCCCCTCCTCGACCACCGACGGGGAAACCGAGGAGACAATGGCGTTCTTCAGTTCGATTTTCAGGTACTGATGGCGGTTCTGCGAAGAGGACGGGCCGCCGGCATTGTTCTGGCCGCCCAGGGCACGATAGAAGTAAATGATGACATCGTTGACCACCAGGCCGGAGGAGCAGGCCTGGTACAGCTTGGGGCTGGAGGCATCGATGTCCTTGGTAAAGATCATTTCGCCATGCTCGACGCGTTCAGCGGTGTGCCCGCCCGCAGACGACGCGGTAGCCGACTTCGGCTGGCGCATGGTGTGCGCCCAGCTGTAAACCTCGACGGTGTCATTGTGCTTGGCATCGCGGGAATCGCCTTTGATGTCGCTGCTTTTGAACTCGACGTAAATATCCTTCATCTTCTGTGTTCTCCTGAACGGTTATGGGAAACGATTAGCCCTTGCTGGATTGCGGTAATTCGGCCACCAGACGGAGGGAGACGGACAGTTCGTCCAACTGGAAATGCGGACGGATGAACGATACGGCCCGATAGACACCGGGGCGGCCCGGTACTTCACTGACTTCCACCGAGGCTTCACGCAACGGGAATTGCGCCTTGGTTTCCTGCGAGGCCGAATCGTCGGCGGTCACATACTGGTCGATCCAGCGCTGCAGATAATTCTGGACATTGGAAGCCGAGGCGAAGCTGCCGATCTTGTCGCGCATCATCGCTTTCATGTAGTGGGCGATGCGCGACACAGCGAACATGTACTGCAACTGGGCCGATAGCGATGCATTGGCATTGGCCGAATCGGTGTCGTACTTCCTGGCCTTTTGCGCCGACTGGGCACCAAAGAAAGCGGCGTAATCAGTGTTCTTGCAGTGCACCAGCGGAATGAAGCCGAGATCGCTCAATTCCTTTTCGCGGCGGTCGGTAATGGCAACCTCGGTCGGGCACTTGAGCGCCACCTCACCGTCGTCGGTGCGGAAGGTATGCGTCGGCAAGTCTTCGACCAGGCCACCGCCCTCGACGCCGCGAATGGCGGCGCACCATCCGTAATTCTCGAATGCAGCCGTGAGTCGGGCGGCAAAGGCGAAGGCAGCGTTACACCAGAGGTACTTGTCGTGATCGGTGCCGTCCACGTCCTCGACAAAATTGAAACCTTCGGTAACTTCACCGTCGATCGGGTTGTACGGCAGGCGGCCAAGGAAACGAGGCAGCGCCAGACCGACGTAGCGCGAGTCCTCGGATTCGCGGAAGGACTTCCACTTGGCGTACTCGACGGTGTCGAACACCTTGCCCATGTCGCGCGGCCTGCCCAGCTCGGTGTAGCTGTCGAGACCGAACAGCTGCGGTGCGGCCGAGGCAATGAAGGGAGCGTGCGCCGCGGCAGCGATATGCGACATCTGATCGATGAAATACATGTCTTCCGGCTGGCGGGAGATTTCATATTGGCCGATCAGCGTTCCGAACGGTGCGCCGCCGAAGGTGCCGAATTCCTCTTCATAGACCTTTTTGAACAGGGCGCTCTGGTCAAAGTCGATGGCTGTCTTGAAATCCTTGACCAGATCGCGCTTGGCGGCATTGAACAGCTTGATTTTGAGCTGCTGGCCGGTCGAAGTCTGCTTGCAAAGATAATGCAGGCCCGTCCAGGCACTCTCGAGCGCCTGGAACTCGGGCGCATGCATGACCTCGCTGAGTTGCTCCGAGATCAGGCGATCCAGTTCGGCTACCCGGGCATCGAGCGATGCGGCCAGGTTTTCCGAAACCACCACTTCGCCGTCAAGAACCTGGCTGACCAGTTCGCTGATGATGTCGCGGGCACGGTTCTTTTCCTGATCGGACTGGGCGACGCGGCTTTCTTCGATGATCCTGTCGAGCAGGCCGGACTCCTGAACGCCGGTGGCGCTACCCGTAATGGCGGCTTGCAGGCTCACTGGAGTTCTCCTTCGCTTTTCTTGCCACCCAGGCTTTGCAACTGTTCGGTACTGTTCAGCACGTCGTTGAGCAGGTCTTCGAGCTTTTCGTTGCCGGCCAGCTTGTTGCGCAGGTCGGCCAGCTTGGCGCGAGCCTCCTGGAGTTTGCGCAACGGCTCCACTTGTTGAACCACGGACTCGGGACGGAAATCCTCGAATTTTCTGAATTCGATATCCACACCCAGTTCGCCACCCTCGGGCGTCAGGCGATTCTTGACGCGGTAGGCCGCACGTGGCGCCATGCCTGCGATGACGTCATCGAAGTTGTCCATGTCCACATTGACGAACTTGCGATCGCGAACCTTGCCTTGATCCTGTTTCGACTGCGCCGTGAAATCGCCCAGTACGCCAACGACGAACGGAAGCTCCTTGACCTCGATGGCATCACCGATTTCGACGTCATACGTCAATTGAACGCGCGGCGGACGAACCTTCTGCAAGCGCTTTTGAACACTTTCCTTTTTTGCCACTTGAACCTCCAGAACAAATACTGAAATCGACGCGCAGTTGTCTATGCAATCAAAAATGCGTGTTTTGTATTGATACGATGACTACTTCAGGGCACCGAACGGATTGCCGGACGATGCTGGTTGTTTCGCTGCAGGCGGCTGTGCCGATGCAGGTTGCCCGCCAACCGGCGCAGGCTTGGGGCGGGCGACCGGTGCCGTTGGCTTTTTCTTCTTGTCTTCCAGTGGAACAAGAATGTCTTCACCCAGCGTTTCGCGCATGACCTTTGCCAAACCGAGCGCATCGGAGCGGGCATCGCCCTTCAGCTCGACATCGCCGCGCAGATCGGCCAGCGATTGCGCCGCTACGCGCAGACCGCCAACGGCGCGAATGCTCTTGGCGGTGCGATCCGCGCTATCGCGCTGTAGAGCTTCTTCGGCGGCCACGATGGCTTGCGCATAGTTTTCACCATCAAAATGAATTCTGGCCATGCGCACCCAGGGATCCTTCCGTCCGGGATTTTTCTTTGCTAAATCCTCAAGTACCTTGACTGCCTCTTCCCGGTTTCCCTTTTCAAGCAATGTGTCTGCTGTCGCACTCGACTGAGCCATTGCCGTGGAGAACTCTTCCTGAGACATGGTGGTGTTCTTCGATGCACATCCGGAAAGAGCAATTGCCGCAGCAATCAAGATGACGGGAGTTGATTTCCTGAGCACGTGCATTCCTGTCCTCGCTATGCTAAATCGCATAATTGATGCCATATGGTTTGCCTGTTGAAAGACGAAATAGTACATTAATGCCTTTGGTATGTTCAACCCAAATGCATTTTTTGTTTGTCGGGAAAGTCCGTTTGATCTCGTTTGCAGGCTGTACCAATCTCATCAAAGCAGTCGGCAGGTTTGCGCGCATGGGCGGGCGGCTGGCCGTTTCGCTTCTCGTTGTGGCTGCGATGAACGGATGCGCCCAGATGTCGGCTGTTCAGCTTGCCGGATCGGCAGTTGGCATGGTTCTCGAGGCGACTGGCGTGATCAAGAAGGATGGTGATCCGAGCAAGATAAGCCGGGATATGAGCGTTCGCATATATACCGGGGATCAGTTGAATCTCTCAAGTTCCGGCAAGCCGCTGTCGCTCGTTGCCAAGATCTATGTGCTGCGGGCAAACGAAAAGTTCAAAGGTATGACCTATCCACAGATCACCTCGGGTGAACAAGAAAAAGAGGCACTTGGCGAAGAATTGATTTCGGTTAGGGAGATTGTGTTGTTGCCTGGAAAGTCTTATGACATAACACTCAAGGTTCCCGGCGATGCGACCGCGATCGGTGTTGCCGGTATGTTCCGAACGCCTTATCAGGCCCGCTGGAAACTGGCTTTTGACAACAAGCTATCTTTTGACAACGGAATCACCATCGGCGCTCATGCTTGCGCGTTCAGCGCCAGCAAGGGGGCGCTGATAGCCGACATCAGCCCGGAAACCGTGCGCTCGCTGGTCGGTGTGCAATGCAATGCGTAAGCAGGTAACAGAATGAACAATACAAAGATGCTTTGGGGGGAAGGATTGTTCCTGCGCCCTCAACACTTCCAGGGGCAGGATGCTTATGCCGAGGGCCTTGTCAGGACTTCACTGCTTGCCGCAAATCCATACGCATGGGGATTTCGGGAACTCGACCTCGATATCGAGTCGCTCAAGAACGGGATTCTGCGGTTCAAGCGGATTTCCGCTATTTTTCCCAATGGGGATTTTTTTTCCGCACCGGACGTCGACCAGCTTCCACCGTCGCTTGCCTTGAGTGACGCCATTGGCGATGACGGGGTCGGCGATTTCTTTCTGGCGCTTCATCACATCAACGCTCATGGCGGTAACTGTGCGGAAAATGCATCCGCTTCAGGGCAGGCTCGCTACCTCATTGTTCCCCGCGCTACCACCGATCTATTTACCGATGCAGCGGAAGCTGATGTCTCCACTCTCAGCCAGATCGCTTACCTGAAAACCGGGAGCGAAAACCGGGATCACTTCCTGACACTGCCGATTGCCCGGATTCGTCGGACTTCAAGTAATGGCTTCGAGCCGGATCCTGCTTTCATGCCGCCGTCGGTCAGTCTGCGCAGCGCACCGCCGCTGTTCATGATGCTGCGCCGGCAAATTGATGCCCTGCTGGCCAAGGTCGAAGCACTCTATGGTTTTCATCGGGAACCGACCAAGAACGTGATCGAATTCCGCTCGGGCGATATCGCTTCATTCTGGTTGCTACATACGGCCAGCAGTGCCTGCGCAACCTTGACCCATTTGTTTCGCCAGCCCGATACCTCTCCTGAGCGGCTGTTTCAGGAATTGCTTCGCCTTGCCGGTGGCTTGATGACTTTCTCCAAAGGCTACTCGCTCAACGACTTGCCTGCTTACGACCATCTGCAGCCGGGTCCGTGTTTCTCACGTATCGACCAGATTCTTCGCGAACTGCTCGATACGGTCATATCGACGCGCTACTTCGCGATCACCCTGACCCAGCCCAAACCCGCGTTCTATTCCGGCCATCTGGATTCCGACAAGATCGACAGCGAAACCGCGTTCTACCTCTCGGTCACGGCGGCTCACCCGCAATCGGAAATCATCGAGTCGATTCCCTTGCGCATCAAGCTGGGGGCGCCTGATGACGTCGAAAAACTCGTTCTTTCGGCCATGTCCGGGGTTCGTCTGACCCATGCCCAGCAAGTGCCAGGCGCCATTCCGGTACGTCCCGGCGCCATCTACTTCGCGCTGGATGCCCACGGCCCGCTCTACGAGCGCATGCTCAAGGCCCAGTCCGTCATGATTTATGCCCCGGAAAGCTACCGGGATCTCGCCATTGAACTGATTGCCGTCACGCCATGACCACAGCCCCCAGCCTGTTTTCCGTTGCCCCCAGCCTGCGTACCGAGGAGCCGGCAGCCGACCGCCCGGCAAAAAGCCTTGTCGATCTGCTCTACGACGGCTTCCACATGCTCATCCTGTTGAACCATCGGAGTGTACCCAAGGACCCCGACGAATTCTGCGGAAACATCCAGAAATTTCTCGAGCAATTTGAGCGTGCCGCCCGGAAGAACAATTTTTCGGCGACTGACATCTTCGACGCCAAATACGCCTTCTGCGCAGCGATCGATGAAGCGGTGCTGTCGTCGCAGATGAATATTCGCGACACCTGGGAGCGCCGGCCGCTGCAGCTGTTGCTGTTCGGTGACCAATTGGCCGGCGAACATTTCTTCGACAAACTCGAAGCAGCGCGCAACGAAGGAGCCAATCGCATCAACGCGCTCGAAGTGTTTCATATGTGCCTGCTGATCGGCTTCAAGGGGCGTTACCTGCTCGAAGGCCCGGAAAAGCTCAAATACCTGACTCAGCAGTTGGGCGAGCAAATTGCCCACATCAAGGGCAAAGCCGCCACGTTTTCACCCCACTGGGCCGCTCCGGACAGCATTGCCAATGCCATCAAGCGCGACATTCCGATCTGGGTGATTGTCTCCGTGCTCGCCCTTTTCGGCCTGATCGCCTACGTTGGACTGGACTGGCATGCCGGTCGCACAGTGCAGCAGACCCTGTCGCCCTTCAAGAACGTCGTCCAGTTGGCGCCGCGCGCTCCGACGCTGACCATCACCCTGCCCTGATCCCTTCGCCATGCTTGAATCCCTGCTTGACACGCTGTTCAATCAGAACGCCCGCCTGCTGGAGCTCAAGACGCCGCTACCGGAAGCAGCGCTGATCGTCGAGCGTTTTACCGGTCGCGAAGCGCTATCCGAGTCTTTCCGCTTCGAGATTGACTGTGTATCGAGTCATGCCCATGTCGACCTCCAACTGCTGCTCGGCGAAGAGCTTACCCTGCGCCTGCTGCAGGCCGATGGCGGCAAGCGATCCTGGCATGGGTACATCACCCAGGTCATGCAGCTTGGCTCCGATGGCGGCTTTGCCCGTTACCGGCTGATCATGGAGCCCTTCCTCGCCTTTCTCGGCCAGCGCCGCGACTGTTATCTATTTCAAGACAAAACGGTCATCGACATTGTCGGCCAAATTCTTGCCGACTACCCGGAGGCCGATTGGGCCAACCTGGTTACCCAGCCCTTGCGCACCTACAGCATCGCGACGCAATACAGGGAAACCGACGATCACTTCATCCGTCGTCTTCTCGCTGAAGAAGGGCTGTCGTTTCGCTTTGAACACGACCAGTCTGCGGTTGCCGGGAACGACCATCCACACGCCCGGCACAAGCTGGTCATTTTCGACCGCGAAGCCAAGCTGCCGGCTGGCGCCCAGCCGGTCATCCGCTTTCATCGCAACGATGCCACCGAAGCGGCCGATACCGTGCAAATCTGGCAGGAAACCCGCCTTGTCGCGCCCAATGCGGTGACGCTGGCCGGTTGGGACTACAAGACCCTGGTCGCCACGGGCGCCCAATCCACGACTGTTGCCGACAACGGCGAACTGCCGCGTCTGGAAATCCACGATGCGTCCCGCCCCTACCGATTCGAGGACGGTGCAGCCGCCAGCCTGCGTACTGATCTGGCCCTGGCCGCTATCGAGTCCGGCTATCGCCGTTGCGTGGGTGAAAGCACCATCCGTCATCTGGCCGAGGGAACACGGGTCACGTTGAGTCAGCACGACGGATACGCCGGTGACGACGCCCGCTTCACGATACGCGCCGTCGACCATGCCGGCGCCAATAACCTGGGAGCCCAAGCGGCCGAATTGCTCGGCCATGCGGATGTTGAAGCAGGCACCTACCGCAACCTGTTCACCGCCCAGCCGGCAGCGCTGCCGGTGGTTGCCTCCCTGTTCTCACCATCCCTGCCCCGGCCTGTCGCCCGGCCGCAGGTGGCCCATGTGGTGGGCCTCCCCAACCAGGTGGTCACCACCGAGCGGGATCATCGCATCAAGATCCAGTTCCCCTGGCAACGCCCCGAAGGAAGTCCCCTTGGGGGACGCGGTGCCACGCCGCATGCGGGCGGGCTGACCGAAACCGGCCCGGCCGGACGAAACGCCGGCAAGACAGGCAACGCGCCGGGCAACGATCAATCCGGTACCTGGGTCCGGGTTGCCGAATGGCTGTCCGGCGCCAACTGGGGTAGTCACTTCCTGCCCCGTATTGGCACCGAGGTGCTGATCGACTTTCTCGATGGCGATATCGACCGCCCCATCGTCGTCGGACAAAGCTACAACGGGGCCGATCTCCCCCCCTTTTCTGCCGGCCATGAGGCCGGTGCCAACCATCCCGGCGTGATCTCCGGCTGGATGAGCCACAATCACGAAGCCGGCTTCAACCAATGGATCACCGACGATGCCCCGGGACAGTTACGGTCCCGGCTCGCCACTTCCGAGAACGCCGGGCAACTGGGCCTGGGGCATCTGGTTCATCAAGCCCCCGAATCGGCCACCCGCGGTGCCTGGCGGGGCAGCGGTTTCGAACTGAGAACCGACGGCTGGCTGGCGGTGCGGGCCGGCGAAGGCATGCTGATCTCGGCCACCGCCCGCCCCAACGGGCAAAGTACCCAGATGGATGTGGCGGAGACGACCAGCCAGTTGAAAGCTGCCGCTGAAACGGCCAAGGCCCTGTCCGATGCGGCCAGGCAACAAACGGCTCTCCCTTTGAAAGCCAATGCCGACCAAACGGCATTCATCAAAGCCATCGATCCGCAACAGGACGGCCAATACCAGAGCCGTGTCGGCGGCCAGGAAGCCCGCAAGGCCATTCCGGGCAGCCGCGACCTCGGCGACCCGACCGAACGCTTTGCCAAGCCTTTCATCGTTAACGAAGCCCCTGCCGACATCGGACTCTCGTCCCCGACCAGTAGCCTGCTCTTCGCCGGCGGCCACCTGCATGCCACGGTGCAGCAAGATCTGCATGTTGCCAGTGCTCACACGATCTCCAGCGCCGTGGGCGAAGGAGCAAGCTGGTTCAGCCATTCAGGCGGGATCAGGAGCATTGCCCAGGCCGGCAGCCACACTGTCCAGGCGCATACCGACCAGCTGGAGATTCTTGCCGACCAGTCGCTGACCGTGACCAGTTCCAACGACGAAATTCATCTGCTGGCCAAGGAGAAGATCGTCCTCCAGGCCGGGCAATCGTCCGTCACCCTCGAAGGCAGCAACATCACCTTTGCCTGCCCTGGAAAGTTCTCGGTCAAGGGGAGCGGGATTGCTTTCCTTGAGGCCGGGAAGAGTCCGGCGGCATTGGACTCACTGCCGGATTCGCGGGTCAAAATGTACGATGAGCAGGCTCGTGCCATCAATTCGCTGACAGGAGAAGTTATCCCGGATTTGCCCTACAAGATTGAGACGGGCGATGGTGATGTGTTCTATGGTCTCACCGACTCCGAAGGGAAAACCATGCGTATAGCGACGATAAATCCAGAACAGATCAAGGTGTATTGGGGATATTTGCCGCCGGAAAGGTCGTTGCATGGATAAGTCAAAGCCGTTTCAGCCATTGACCAATGATCGTCGTGGCAGCGTTGTCGATGACAAGCTAACGCCGTCGTCAGAAATGCATATTCTTGTAGGAGGGCCTTATACTCTGGATGGAACAGAGCATCGATATGGTCATACGGCAATTCGGGTCAAGATAAAGGGCTCAGACACTACCTACGACTTTGGCAGGTATGGGCGGGTTACTGGTGACTTTGGTGCTGAGGGTGAGGGTATTCTGCGTGTCTGGTCAAATTTCTCACCGTACATTGCGGGTGAGAATGCCACTGGTAGGCGAACTACCGGCTTTGTTTTTTTGATTTTTGATCACCAGGCTTCGGCAATCAACAGTTACTACAAGTCCATCATTGATAGTGCCACTCCTCGCCCAGAGGCGGAGAGGGGGCGTAACGGTATCAAGATTTATCATCTTGCAACGAACTATCACGCCCTTGGCTACAACTGTACGACTCTCAGCTTGGATGGGGCTAAAAAGGCCATTCCGAATTTTGAAGAGGGTAGTTCATCATTTATTAAACCGGAGGCTGTTATGACCTTCAGCGAACGCTTGGCAATGAAAACAGTGGGCGGAGGGATTCCCACAAGGATATTTTTACCAGCAAATCTCGAAACGTTTCTTTTGACAAAGCCACCTCAAAAACCTGCGCGCATCGATACCTATGGCGGTACAAAATAAGGCTTTCAATTATGGGAGATAGACGTTTTTTCAATTATGTGGTCATGGCTGCCCTTGCTTTCTGTTCCGGCGCATTTCTGACCTACCAAATCATAAAGGAGCAATCCATGCCTCTCGTTCACAAACTTCAAACTCCACTGCTATTCAATGGCGCGGGTGCTCCAGAGCATCAATACATATTACCTGCAGGAACCAGTCTTTATTTCGACCAAGCGTTTCCAGAGGGGTTTGTGCGGTACAAGGTTTATTTCAATGTCGAAGGGGTTCGTCTTGACTCTCAAGAGGCAACAGATAAATTTTGGCTCGACCCGCTAACAGCTTTTCCTCCAGATCAAGGTGAGTTAAAAAAGCTATTGGCGGGATACCCACTTGGAAAAAGTGAACTCGCTGCAATTTTGAAATCTAGCTTTCTAACAAAAGATGAGATTCGAGAGCTTCTGTTGGAGTACAGCAAATAGCCCTCAGCACGACGGATACGCCGGTGACGACGCCCGCTTCACGATACTCGCCGTCGACCATACCGGATCCAATAACCTGAGAGCCCAAGCGGCCGAGTTGCTCGGCCAGCGCCCCAAACCCGTCATCGGCAAACACGGCAAAGCCTGGGTCTGCCTCCACGAATGCCCCAATGGCGAAGCCCCCGGCATCATTCCCGATATCAAGGCCTGGGCCAAGGCCAACAACTGGTCCATTCCCAAACCGCCCAAAAGGCAACCGATGTTTCCTGACCGCGAGTTCAAGCGCGGCGAATTTGTCGATTGATATCGCAACCTGGAATACTGTTTTCTCGGACTTGCGATGCTGTCTTGTGTCCCTTATATGTCCAGATGAAAAAAAAGCCCCGGAATATTCCGGGGCTTTTTTGTTAATAGAAGGGTGCAGCCAACAGTATTCCCGATTGCTTCACGATACTTCGTCAATCCAGGCCTGTTGAATTGCTTCGAGAATTTTTTCCCCGCAATGCTTGGGATCGTCGTTGAAGCCGGGCAAGGCCATTACCCAATCGCGAAGATCGACAAAATTGACCTTCAGCGGATCTTTGTCGGGATGGGCTTCGCTCAGTTCAATGGCGATGTCGTTGATGTCGGTCCATTTCATTTGCGATGCCCCTCCTTCGCCATGTTGATGCTGTATTTCGGGATTTCGACCGTCAGTGGTGTCTTGCCGACGATGGCTTGGCAGCCAAGGCGCGAGTTGGGTTCCAGTCCCCATGCCTTGTCCAGGAGATCCTCCTCGACTTCCTCAGCCTGCTCCAGGGAGTTGAAGCCTTCGCGTACGATCACGTGGCAGGTGGTGCAGGCGCAGGACATTTCGCAGGCGTGGTCGAGTTCGATGTCGTTGTGCAGCAGATTTTCACAGATGGATTTGCCCTCCTCCGCTTCGATGACCGCGCCATCCGGGCACAGTTCGACGTGGGGCAACACGATGAGTTGGGTCATGCCTTTTCTCCCTCTTCTCCAACCTCAATGTCGTCAACATTGCGTCCGGAGAGTACCTTCTTGATGCTTTGATCCATGCGGCGATGGGCAAAGGTTTGTGTTTCGTAGCCGAGATCGTCCATGGCGATGTTGATCAGGCGGCGATTATCGCCAGCCATGGTTTCTGCGAGCTTGGCAATCGTGGCCTTGATCTTGGCAATCTCGGCCTCGTTGAGCAAATGGGCATCTTCGGCCAAAGCCGCTTCGGTCGCCTCGATCATGCGCTGGGCTTCGACCTGCGCTTCCTTCAGGGCGCGTGCCACGGCATCGTCCTTGGCATGTGCCATCGAATCCTTGAGCATGCCGGCGATTTCATCGTCCGATAGGCCATAGGATGGCTTGACCGTGATGCTCGACTCGACCCCCGTCGTTTGTTCGCGCGCGGTCACCGATAAAAGACCATCGGCATCGACCTGGAAGGTGACACGGATACGTGCCGCCCCGGCTACCATCGGGGGGATGCCGCGCAGTTCGAAACGGGCCAGGGATCGGCAATCGGAAACCATTTCCCGTTCACCTTGCACGACATGAATGGCCATCGCCGTCTGGCCATCCTTGAAGGTGGTGAATTCCTGAGCGCGAGCGGTCGGGATGGTCGAGTTGCGCGGAATGACTTTTTCGGTCAAGCCACCCATGGTTTCCAGGCCGAGCGACAGCGGAATGACATCCAGCAGCAGCCAGTCGTCCTTACCCGTCTTGTTGCCGGCGAGCAAATTGGCTTGCGTGGCCGCACCGAGCGCAACGACCCTGTCCGGGTCGAGATTGGTCAGCGGCTCCTGGCGGAAGAAGTCGCCGATTGCCTTCTGGATTTGCGGCATGCGCGTGGCGCCGCCGACCATGACGACACCCTTGATGTCTTCGGCTCTAAGGCCCGCATCGCGCAATGCCTTCTTGACCGGCTGGAGGGTCTTGGAAATCAGGGTTTGCGTAATATTGGCAAAGGTCGCCACGTCGAGCTTGACGTCGATCATTTCGCCGCTGGCAACGCGCAGCGAGATCGGTGCTTCCGGATTGTTGGTCAGGAATTCCTTGGCCTCGCGGCAGCGCATCATCAGGCGGCGCGAATCTTCCGGCGACAATGGCTGTGGCTTGGACTGCTCGATGACCCAGCAATAGATGCGATGGTCGAAATCGTCACCTCCGAGGGCGGAATCGCCACCGGTGGACATGACTTCGAATACGCCTTTGGTCAGCTTGAGGATGGAGATATCGAAGGTGCCACCACCCAGGTCGTAAACCGCGTAGACACCTTCCGCGGCGTTATCCAGACCGTAGGCAATCGCCGCCGCCGTTGGTTCGTTGAGCAGGCGCAAGACATTGAGCCCAGCCAGTCGAGCCGCATCCTTTGTGGCCTGGCGTTGTGCGTCGTCGAAGTAGGCCGGGACCGTGATGACGGCCCCGACGAGGTCACCGCCCAGCCCTGCTTCGGCGCGCGCCTTAAGGACTTTCAGTATCTCCGCCGAGGTTTCCACCGGACTTTTGATACCGGCATGGGTCTTGACCCTGACCATGCCCGGCGCTTCGATGAAATCGTAAGGCATCGACTCGATATGGGCGATGTCCTTGGTGCCTCGCCCCATGAAACGCTTCACCGAAACGATCGTGTTTTTGGGATCGACGGCTTGATTCTTCTGCGCGTCGTAGCCGACCTCCGTGCTGCCGTCGGCATGATAGCGAACCACCGATGGCAGCAAGGGGCGCCCCTGATCGTCGTTCAGGCAAACGGCGATGCCGCTGCGCACGGTGGCAACCAGGGAGTTGGTGGTGCCAAGGTCGATCCCGATGGCAAGCTTGTGCTCGTGCGGAGCCGCCGATTCGCCGGGTTCGGCGATTTGAAACAAAGCCATTGTTTATTCTTCCAGCGACGCCAATGCGTCGTCGATTTCGTACAAAAGTTTTTCCAGGAACATCAGCCGGCGGACACGATCCGTTGCCAGAGCAAAATCTCCAGCATCATCCAGCAACTGCCCGAGTTCTTCGTAACGCGATTTGATATCGCTGCGCAGGCGGTTATGCAGGCGTTCCAGTTCGTGATGGTCGCCGCCGCTACGCGCTTCCATCACGGCTTCGCGCCACTCCATCTGCTCCATCAGGAAGTCAGCCGGCATGGCCGTGTTGTTTTCGGCCTGAATTTCGTGCCCGGCCAGGTGAAGCATGTACTTGGCTCTTTCCAGCGGCTTTTTCAGTGCCTGGTAGGCTTCGTTGGCATGCGTTGCCCACTGCATGGACAGGCGCCTTTCGGCTTCGCCGGCATGGGCAAACCGGTCCGGATGAACCTGGGCCTGGATATCGCGATAGCGCGAATCCAGATCCGACAGATCAAGCCTGAATACAGGCTTGATTCCAAACAGGACGAAGTAATCCGCCTTGAAATCCATCAGACGTTGAACGATTCGCCGCAGCCGCACTGATCCTTGACGTTGGGGTTATTGAATTTGAACCCTTCGTTCAGGCCTTCGCGGGCGTAGTCCAGTTCCATTCCGTCGAGGTAAGGCAGGCTCTTGGCGTCGACAATCACCTTGACGCCTGCGCTTTCGAAGACCAGATCGTCTTCGTTCACCTCGTCGACAAACTCCAGCTTGTACGCCATGCCGGAACAGCCGCTGGTACGCACACCGAGGCGCAAGCCGATACCCTTGCCCCGCTTGGTCAGGAAGTTGGCGACGTGTTTTGCCGCCTTGTCGCTCAAGGTGACGCCCATGGTCATTCTCCGTGCTTCTTCTTGTAATCCGCCACGGCTGCCTTGATGGCATCCTCGGCCAGGATCGAACAATGGATTTTAACCGGCGGCAACGCCAGTTCCTCGGCAATTTCCGTATTTTTAATGGCCAGTGCCTGATCCACGGTCTTGCCCTTGACCCACTCGGTCACCAGCGAAGACGAGGCAATGGCCGAACCGCAGCCATAGGTCTTGAATTTGGCATCCTCGATCACACCGGACTTGTTGACCTTGATCTGCAGTTTCATGACGTCGCCACAGGCGGGCGCCCCGACCATGCCGGTACCCACGCCGTCATCCTCCTTGGTAAAGGAGCCGACGTTGCGTGGATTCTCATAATGATCAATGACTTTTACGCTATAGCTCATGTTGTTTCTCCTAAACTCTGTTGTTGGTTTCCCGCTATTGTTTCTCGTTATTGATAGCCAGCCAAAGCCCGCTAACAAACTAACGGCTCACGGCCGGTAACTTAATGTGCAGCCCATTGAACGGTACTCAGATCGATGCCGTCCTTGTACATTTCCCATAGCGGCGAAAGTTCACGCAGTTTCCCAACTTTCGCATGCAACAATTTGATTGCATAGTCAATTTCCTCTTCTGTCGTGAAGCGACCAATGCTGAAGCGGATCGAGCTGTGGGCCAATTCATCGTCGCGCCCCAGGGCACGCAGGACATAGGATGGCTCAAGGCTGGCCGAGGTGCAGGCGGATCCCGAGGAGACCGCCAGATCCTTGATGGCCATGATCATCGATTCGCCTTCGACATAGGCAAAGCTGATATTCAGGTTATGCGCGACGCGTTGGTCCAAGTCCCCGTTGACGTAGGTTGCCTCAATATCCTGCAGTCCTTTGAGCAGCTTGTCGCGCAAGGTGCCGATGCGTTTGTTTTCTTCGGCCATTTCTTCCCTGGCCAGGCGGAAACACTCGCCCATACCGACGATCTGGTGCGTCGCCAGCGTGCCGGAACGGAAGCCGCGTTCGTGACCGCCACCATGCATCTGGGCCTCGAGGCGGATACGCGGTTTGCGGCGGATGTACAGGGCGCCGATGCCCTTCGGGCCATAAGTTTTGTGTGCGGAGAAGCTCATCAAGTCGACCTTGAGCTTCTGCAGGTCGATCTCTACCTTGCCGGTTGCCTGGGCGGCATCGACGTGGAAAATGACGCCCTTCTCGCGGCAGATTTCACCCAGTTCGGCGATGGGCTGGATAACGCCGACTTCGTTGTTGACGAACATCACCGATGCAAGCACGGTATCGGGTCGAATCGCAGCCTTGAAAACCTCAAGATCAAGCAGGCCGTTTTCCTGGACATCCAGGTAAGTTGCCTCGAAGCCCTGGCGCTCCATTTCGCGTACCGTATCGAGGACGGCCTTGTGCTCTGTCTTCAAGGTAATGATGTGCTTGCCCTTGGTGCCAGCATAAAAATTGGCTGCGCCCTTGATCGCGAGGTTGTTCGACTCGGTTGCTCCCGAAGTCCAGACGATCTCCTTCGGGTCGGCGTTGACCAGTGCAGCCACCTGCTCGCGCGCTTCCTCCACCGCCGCATCGGCCACCCAGCCGAAACTGTGCGAACGCGAAGCCGGGTTGCCGAAGTCCTCGCACAAGTAAGGAATCATTTTTTCCGCAACGCGCGGGTCAACCGGGGTAGTAGCCGAATAATCCAGGTAGATCGGGAGTTTCATCGTTATTCTCGCAAAGTCGGGTTGTTCAGACAGCCATGGCTGTCAGTCCTTGCAAGCGTCCGACTGTAGCCTGCAAGGCGTTGATGAATTGTTCTATGTCAGCTTCGGTATTGCCAGAGCCCAAGCTGACGCGTACAGCACCTCGCGCCTGCTCGCCATCCACGCCCATCGCCCGCAGTACGTGCGAAGGTTCCGGATTGGCGCTGGAACAAGCTGCGCCGCTGGCTACTGCAAAGCCTTCGCGATCCAGCTTGCCGACCAGGGTTTCACCATCGATACCAGGGAATGCAAAGTAGCTGGTATTGGGCAATCGTGCTGCGCCTTGGGCGAATATTTTAGCGCCCAATCCCAGCAGCCCTGCCTCCAGCGCTTTCTGCATGACACACAAACGAGCCGGCAGTTCGGCAACGCGACGCGCTGCAAGTTCCGCCGCAACGCCGAACCCGACGATGGCTGCCACATTCTCCGTACCTGAGCGCAAGCCGCGCTCATGGCCGCCACCGGCAATCTGCGGTTGGATTTCAATGCGTTTGTCCAAAATCAGCGCGGCTGCGCCCTTGGGGCCGCAAGCCTTATGCGCCGACAGCGTCATCGCATGAAGTCCCGCGGCATTCAGCCCCCGGAAATCGATTACCTGCTTGCCAAGCATCTGGACGGCATCGGTATGAAACCATCCATGACCCCTGGCCTCGCCGGCAAGCCGTTCGATATCCTGAAGAACGCCGGTCTCATTGTTGGCTGCCATGACGGACAACAACTTTGGCTTCAGTCGCAGCGCTTCAGAAAAGTCTGCCAAGTCGATACGGGCGTCTGCATCGACAGCCAGCGTACGCACCTGCCAGCCGTGTGCCTGAAGCTGCAAGGCTGGCTTCAGAACGCAGGGATGTTCAATGGCACTCACGGCGATGACCCCCGCCTTCAGGCATCCCGCAGCACCCTTGATGAAAAGGTTGTTGGCCTCGCTACCACCGCTGGTGAAAATTACTTCTGTGGGGTGCGCATTCACCGCCGCTGCGACACGCTGCCGCGCCTCGTCGATTGCCTGCCGCGCCTGCCGGCCATACTCATGGCGACTCGAGGCATTGCCGTGCTGGCTCTCCAGCCAGGGCAGCATGGCCGCCAGCACCACCGGATCTATCGGCGTTGTGGCGTTGTGGTCGAGATAGACGGGGCGAAACATGGCTGGAAATCAGACGATGGCGGAAACCTTGTCGCGCGAATTTTTGGTTCGCGGCTGCGGACCGAGGCGGCGCTGATCTTCGAGGACTGCCATGCCGGGTGACCGCTTCTGCCGTTCGCGCTGAACCAGATGCTCGAGGGTGACCGAAGCAAGATATTCGTACATCTTCGTATTCAGCGTCGTCCACAAGTCGTGGGTCATGCAGCGATGCTCGTCGTGGCAATTTTCCCTGCCACCGCATTGCGTGGCATCGAGTTGTTCGTCTACGGCACGAATGATCTCGGATACAGGCACCTGATCGAGCGGACGGGCAATGCAGTAGCCGCCGCCGGGGCCGCGAACGCTATCCACCAGCTTGTGACGACGCAACTTGCCAAACAATTGCTCAAGATAAGACAGGGAAATTTTCTGGCGCTCGCTGATGCTGGCCAGTGCCACAGGCCCCTCTTCACCACGCAAGGCCAGATCCATCATGGCCGTTACGGCAAAACGCCCTTTGGTTGTCAAACGCATTCTCGAACTCCTGAAAATAGCCCAGTAATTAAGTCAACTATAAGCAAGCTGCCGCCGATTAGTCAACTATTTTACTCAGGTATTGTGGGTCGAAAGAATCGACAGCCTGAACCTCGCTGTCACACTTCACTCCCTGCGCCTCCAGTTCCCGAACCAGGCACGCAAGGCGACGATCGGTCTCTGCCGCATGATCCAGCAAGCCGTGAATGGCCTTGGCCAGCGGATCATCCTGATCGCGCCCGACCGCGTAGGCCGAGAATCCCATCTTTTCGGCCTGCGCCTGCCTTTGGCGCCCCTGCTCCGAGTTGTCCAGAATCCGGGCGGGATTGCCGACTGCCGTTGCACCGGCCGGCACCTCCTTTGTCACCACGGCATTGGAGCCCACTTTGGCGCCGGTGGCGACCGTGATGGGGCCCAGTACTTTGGCCCCTGCACCGATGACGACACCGTTCTCGAGCGTTGGATGACGCTTGCCCTTGTTCCATGACGTGCCGCCGAGCGTGACGCCGTGGTAAAGCGTGACATCGTCCCCGATAACGGCGGTTTCTCCGATCACCACACCCATGCCGTGATCGATGAAGAATCGGCGGCCAATGGTGGCGCCGGGATGAATCTCGATCCCCGTCAGCATGCGCGACAGATGCGCCGTGAACCGGCCCAGCCAGCGAAAACGATGCCCCCAAAACCAATGGGCGACACGGTGCAGGATCAGGGCGTGAATCCCCGGGTAACAGGTCAGAACCTCCCAGAACGAGCGCGCCGCCGGATCTCGGTCAAAGACCGCACGGATATCCTCACGCAAATTCCGGAACATGAAACCTGATCTCCCCAATTCAAAGAGGGATAATTCTAGAATACTCGAGTGAATTTGTCAGCTATTTCACCAATGGGGGCCTCCGCTTATCCGCTTATAATTCACGCCTCATTACGCTGTCGCCATCGATGCTTGCACGCTTTCTTCCGGTTGTTTTTGGCACCCTCGCCCTGCTCGGCGCTTGTGCCATTGCTCCGCCTGCCGCGGTCAGCGTCTCGCCTGGAGATTACAGCCATACCCGTGTCTATCTTGCCTGGATGGTGGAGCGCGAGATGAGCCAAAACGACATCACCGGCGTCAGCATTGCCCTGGTGGACGACCAACGGATCATCTGGCAAAAGGGATTTGGGTACGCCGATCTTGAGAACGGGACCCCGGCTACCCCGGAAACCGTCTATCGCGCCGGCTCGATTGCAAAGGTGTTTACCGCAGCTGCCACCATGCAGTTGGCCGAACAGGGCAAGCTGGATATCGACCGTCCGTTGAGCGCAGCCCTGCCCGGGTTTTCGATCAAGAGCCGTTTTCCGAATTCGGCGCCGATCACACCGCGCAACATCATGTGTCACCACTCGGGGTTGCCGTCCAATTTCCTGCATGGCTTGTTCGTTCGCAACCCCGGTCGTTTCGATACGGTGGTCGATTCGATCCATGACGAATACCAGGCCTTCCCGGCCAACTATGTCTTCTCATACTCCAATCTGGGGATGGCCTTGCTGGGCGCAGCCATCCAGCAAGTCAGCGGCGAACCGTTCGATACATACATGGAGCATCATTTCTTCCAGCCACTGGGCATGAACCAGACCCGCTTTTCCCAGCGCCCCGTCACCAAAGTCTATGATCGCAACAAGGAAACCGAGGTTTTCTCGATGCGCGACATGCCGGCAGCCAATTTGCTGAGCAATGTGATTGACCTTGCGCAATTCATGAAAATGCACTTTTCCGACGGTGACGTTGGCGGGCAAAGGATTCTCGGCCGCTCATCGCTGAACGAAATGCGGCGTATCCAGAACAAGGATTTTCCGCTGACTTTCGGGCAATACGTTGGGCTGGGCTGGATGATGAGCGGTATCGACGTTCCGGGCGGTGGCCCCGTGGCCAGCCACGGGGGGTCGCTTCCGGATTCGCACAGCATGATGGCGATGTTGCCCGAGCACAAGCTGGGCGTTGTGGTCCTGACTAATTCAGCCACGTCGCATGTGACCGTGAGCAAAATTGCCGCCGAAGCGCTACGCCTGATGCTGGAAGCCAAAACCGGCATTCGTCAGGAAGCGGCATCGCCTGTGCATGCGGTTGAACGGAAACCGACGGATGAAGAATTGAGATTCTTCAATGGCTATTTCGATTCGATGGTCGGATTGGCAAAGATCAGCACGAAATCCGGAGTGATCGACGTCGAAGCGGTTGGTCATCAGTTCCGCCTCGTACCACACGAGGATGGCTTGCTTACCATCAAATACAAGGTGCTGGGCATGTTGCCGGTACGCGTCGGGGCATTCGAAGACATTCGCTTGTCGGCGGTCAATGTCGATGGGCGGCAGATCATCGTGGGGAAGATGGGGAGCGAATCGATGATCTTTGGCGAACGACTCAGCCCCGGCAAGGTTCCGGAACGCTTCATGAAAAGCCTCGGCCATTACGAAGTCGCCAGCCCCCTCGATGGCCCGAAGCCTGACCGGCTGCTGCTCCGCGAGGAGAACGGGCTGCTTATCGGTGAAGCGCACTTCCCCGAAGTCCCCGACCTGCTATTGCGCATCGCCTTCAACCCCGTATCGGACCACGAAGTTGTTACGGCCGGACTGGGAACCAGTCGCGGCGACACCCTGCGGCTCATCGAATCGGGCGATAAAGCCATCCTGAACTTCTCGGGCCTGCAACTACGCAAGAAGTTGAATTGAAACGACCATGAACGAACTGCACCAGGAACTCAAAGCCTTCATTATCGAGACCATGAATCTCGAAGATGTGCAACCCGCCGACATTGGCGATGACACCCTCTTGTTTGCCGACGATGGGCTGGGTTTGGACTCAATCGACGCCCTGGAACTGGTCCTGGCACTCAAGAAGAAGTACGGGATCGTGATCGAGGCGAACGATGAAGGATCGCGCCAGCATTTGCGCTCGGTGAATACACTGGCGATGCTTGTCTCGGCAGCGCGCACGACTTGAGGTAGGCGGGCGGTTGCTCAATGAAAGTCCCGGCTGAAGGTTTCCAGCCCACCCAGCCAGGCGGACAGATCGACCAGGCGCTTGGCGACCAGGTGGACGACCTCGCCTTCCACCTGTAATTGCCCGAAGACACCGAGCAGGCTGGCACCGAGGAGTTCACGACGCTGCCTGTCGACCAATTGGGGATGAATGACGACGTTGGTCAGGCCGCTTTCGTCCTCCAGGGTAACGAATACGATGCCGGTTGCAGTCCCCGGCCGCTGGCGGCCGACGACGATGCCGGCAGCGCGGACCAGCGACCGGTTTCCGGACAGCCTGAGTTCGGCGGCCGGCACGAAACGGCGCCCCGCCAGGTGCGGGCGCAGCAAACTCAGGGGATGCTCGCGCAGCGTGAGGCCGAGATGCCGATAATCGGCGACAAGATTCTCGCCTTGATTGGGCGGGCTTAGCGTGACGGTCTGCTCCGGCGGCTTGATGCCGTCGAAGAGGTCGCCCTGCACCACCGCTGCCGTGGCGGCCCAGGCGGCCTGCCTGCGATGCCCGGCCAGACTGCGCAGGGCATCGGCGGCGGCCAGCCGGTCGAGATCGCGGCGTTGCAGTCCGGCACGCATCGCCAGGTCGGTAACGTCGCGGAAAGGCGCATTTTTTCGTGCTGCTGCGATGCGTTCGGCGGCGGCCTGCGCAAAGCCGCCGATTTCGCGCAGGCCAAGGCGCACGGCCCCTGCCTGCTCCAGTGTGCAATCCCAGTCGCTGCTGCCGGCATCCGGGGGCAAGACGACGACACCATGGCGGCGGGCATCCTGGATCAGCATCGATGGCGAATAAAAACCCATCGGCTGGCTGTTGAGCAGGCCGCACAGGAAGATGGCCGGGTGGTGTCGCTTGAGCCAGGCCGAGGCATAGACCAGCAGGGCAAAACTGGCGGCATGCGATTCGGGAAAGCCATATTCGCCGAAGCCCTGGATCTGCAAGGTGATGCGTTCGGCGAATTCGGCTGGCAGACCGTTGGCGGCCATGCCGGCACGCAGTTTGTCCTGGTAGCGCTGCAGGTTGCCCTTGCGCCGCCAGGCAGCCATGGCGCGGCGCAGCTCGTCGGCTTCGCCGGGGGTGAAACCGGCGGCGACGATGGCCAGCTGCATGACCTGCTCCTGGAAGATGGGTACGCCATAGGTGCGCTCGAGCACCTTGTCGACCGCCGGCGAAATTTTCTCGATGCGCTCCCTGCCCTGTCGCCGCTTCAGGTAAGGATGCACCATGTCGCCCTGGATCGGCCCCGGCCGGACGAGCGCCACCTCGACGACGAGATCGTAATAACACCGTGGCTTGAGGCGCGGCAGCATGGACATCTGGGCACGCGACTCGACCTGGAAGACACCCATACTGTCGGCGTGGCCGAGCATGGCGTAGGTGGCCGGGTCTTCGGCCGGAATATCGCCCAGATGCCAGCGCCGGCCTGTCGTCTCGCTCAACATGGACAACATGCGCCGCAACGCTGACAGCATGCCGAGCGCCAGCACATCGACTTTCATCAGGCCGACGGCATCGAGATCGTCCTTGTCCCACTGGATCACCGTACGTTCCGGCATGGCCGTGTTTTCAACCGGTACCAGGCGGGCCAGCGGACCTCGCGACATCACGAAACCACCGACATGCTGGGTCAGGTGGCGGGGGAATCCGCGCAATTGTCCGGCTATCCACAGCCATTTCTCGACGCGCGGCGACGCGGGATCGAGCCCCTGCTCGGCAAAGCGCCCGGGCAGTTGCTCCCGCTTGTCCCACCAGGCCAGCGAGGCAGTCAGGGCATCGATGCGCGCCGCTTCGAAACCGAGAACCCGCCCCGCATCGCGCAGGGCGCCCTTGGTTCGGTAGGTGATCAGCGCCCCAGTCAATGCCGTGCGTTCACGCGTGTATTTGCCGTAGATATAGGCAATGACTTCGGAACGTCTTTCATGCTCGAAATCGACATCGATATCCGGCGGTTCGCCGCGCTCCCTCGAGATGAAACGTTCGAACAGCATGGCGGAACGCGCCGGATCGACCTCGGTAATCCCCAGCGCGAAGCAGACGGTGGAATTGGCCGCCGCACCGCGCCCCTGGCAGAGAATCCCAAGGCTGCGCGCATGGCACACGATGTCGTAGACAGTCAGAAAATAAGCTTCGTATCGGAGTTCGGCGATCAGGGCCAATTCGTGTTCGACGCGTTGCAGAACGGCATCGGGAACCCCTTGCGGATAGCGGGATTGCAGGCCGCGCTCCGTTTCGTGGCGCAGCCAGGAACTGGCCGAATGATTCGGCGGGACGATCTCTTCGGGGTATTCGTAACGCAATTCGTCGAGTGAAAAGCAGCATTGCTCGGCGATCCTGAGCGTTTCGGCCAGCAAATCGTCCGGATAGAGGCGCGACAGGCGCAGCCGCGTCCGCAGGTGCCGTTCTGCGTTGGGAAACAGCGCATAGCCGGCCTCGAAGAGGGTCGTCTTCAGGCGCAAGGCGGTCAGTACATCCTGCACCGGCCGCCGGTTGCGGGCATGCATATGAACATCGCCGGCCGCCACCAGCGGCAAGCGGCATGCCCGGCCCAGGGCGAGCAGATCGGCCAGTTTTCCCGCATCGTCCGGTCCGGCATGCAGTTCGGCGGCAATCCAGAGCCGATCGGGAAAACGTTCGGCCAGCCAACGCCCATCCTCGATGGAAGGCTTCTCGTCCGGAATCCAGAGAACCAGGCAATCAGGCACTGCCCCGCTTGGTGAAACGGCCGTCAGGTCATGACGCTGCAGCGTGTAATGCCCCTTCCCCGCACGCCGGCGCGCCAGGGTGATCAGCGCCGAGAGATTGCCGTAACCTTCGCGATTCATGGCCAGAAACACCAGCTTGAGGCCATCGGTCAGTGTCATTTCACTGCCGACGATCAATTTCAAGCCCGCCCGCTTGGCCGCCTGATGCGCCCGGACGATGCCGGCCAGCGAACATTCATCGGTCAGCGCCAGTGCCGCATAACCCTGCTCCGCAGCCCGTTCGATCAGTTCATCCGGATGCGAGGCGCCGCGCAGGAAGCTGAAATTCGACAGGCAATGCAACTCGGCATAGGCAGGCAGCGACATGACTCCCCCGTGTCAGGCAAACAAGCCATGCAGGAACCAGCCCTCGGCATTGCGAAAAATCCAGGCCCATTCCCCTTGCGGATTGCGGGCCACGAAATAGTCGCGCCGGACATCGCCGGTCGCCCCTTTCTCACCGCTGTCCCACCAGCCGGTTTCCAGTCGTTCGGCGCGGGACAAGAGCTTGAGCGGTCCGTGCCAGTCCGGGCTGCCTGCCCGTTCGGCGAGCGGCTGCGGGATCGGCAACAACCACAGCGGACGTGCCGAGCCGGGGGGCGTTGCCGGCTTGCCGGATGCATTGTTCGCCGGCGAGCGCGAGGCAATCACGGCATCCCGCTCGCGACTTGCGCACTCCGGCCGATAATCGGAAACAGCATCCAGTGTTTGCACGGCGCGCTCGCCGAGCCGGGCGCGCAAGCGCTCCAGGCACGCCAGATGCCCCTCGCCGCTTGCAGCCCCTTCAAACAGAGGCACGCTCGCTCCTGTTTTTTCGGCCAATTCGTCGGCCTGCAGGCGTACCGCTTCGACTGGCGCTGGCAATTGCCAGCGCCCCAGATGCTCGCGCAGCAGACGTAAAAAGCGCGCCTCGTCGGCGACCGGTTCGGCAAGACGCAGGGAGAGATCGCTCGGTTCGGCGTCATCGTGCCGGAAGCGCAAGGTGCAGCGACGAAGCAGCAAGTGCCGGGCATTCAGCCAGCCGGCCAATGCCGAGAACAGGCGTTGGCCGGAAAAAACCAGGGCTTCGGCATGCTCGACGCGGGATGGCAGTTCGAGCTCAATCGCAAAGTCTTCCGGAAAGGCGAAAGCCGTTTGCGGGTCCGGCAAATCCCCCCAGGCACGCGCCAGGTCGTCCACCGGACGGTTGCCGATACGCTGCCGCAAGCCGCTTCCCGGCATGTCGCGTAATCCGCCAAGCCGCCGCAGGCCGAAGGATTCCAGACGGGTCATGGCTTCGGCCGGCCAGTCGGGGATATGGCACGGCAAATCGGCGAGCGCCGCGTGCAGACTGACTGCTTTGCGATGGATCGTTCCGCTGCCTGCACGCGCCAGCCAGCGCGCGCCGAGCGGCGTCGGGGCCACCGCCCAGCCGGGAGCATGCCCTTGTTCGGCACAGCCGGCCGTCACGGCGCCGACAATCGGCTCGATGCCGCCGAAGAGGCGGATGCAAGCACCGATTTCGAGCAGGAGTTCGTTGGGCTGCACCAAGCTGACGGTGGGCGTAAAACGTCCCGCCCAGCAGGCCAGGCTTTCGAGGGCCTGCCGTTCGCGCGCTTCATTGCGCTCGAAAACCGACAAGGTCGACAGCAGGCCCAGTGCGGTCGATAGCCTTTGGCCAGGGCAAATGCCGGCCGCAACGGCCTCCACATCGCCCTGCATGATCCGGCCGCGCACGACCACCGCGCTAGGCGGCTGGCGCAGCGGCAAGGCCTCGATCGGCAATCCGGGAAAGGACAGGGCCAGCCACAGCACGCAAACGTCTCCCAGGGCGAGGAATGGAGGATGAATACGGCAGTTCGAGCGGCCGTGATGCCGGCCTGCCGCGCCGTTTCAGGATACGGATGTTCAGCGCGTCGTCGCCGTTGGCCAGCGCCACCCGCAACGGCGCCGGCGACGGCGTATCTGCCGCGGCCATGGAGCGCCACAAACAGGCCAATGTCGAACGTCCTTCAGCCGCAACCTGCAGGCGGCGCAGGGTTTTGGCATCGACTCCGTCACCCGGCCAGCCCAGCACGCCGGCGAAACCGCCACAGGCAAGGAGTTGTTCGATGCTCCAGGCCGTATCCTTGCCGGCCCGCACGATGACCAGGCGCTCCAGCGCAATGCCTGCTGCGGCCCAGGCCGGCGCATGCGGCAGCCATGGCGGCGCGACCAGGGCCAGCCAGCCTCCGGCCTGCGACAGCCTGGAAAGGGCCGGCAGCAACAGACTCATTTCGCCGACGCCGCTACGTCCGACGAGCAACTCCGTCAGCGTGCCACGCGGCCAGCCGCCGCCGGGTAATTCGGCGTCAAGTTCGGGATGGCCGCTGGGAATAGCGGCCTCTGCCAGGGAGGCCAGCGTATCGCCGCGCCAGACATCGCCTCTGGCCAGCACATCCGCCAAAGCGACCGGCAACGGCAAGGCGTTCATGACAGCTTCGAGCCTGCCCCGCGTATCAGGCCGACGGCAACGCCCTCGATGGCAAATTCGACTTCGCCGGGGCGAACGATGATCGGTTCAAAATCCGGATTCTCGGCAATCAGCTCGATGTGTCCGCCCTTGCGTTGCAGGCGCTTGACGGTGACCTCTTCGTCGATCCGGGCGACGACGATTTCGCCGTCGCGGGCCTGGTTGGTCTTGTGTACGGCCAGCAGGTCGCCGTCGTAGATGCCGACGTCGATCATCGACAGGCCGCGCACCTTGAGCAGGAAGTCGGCGCGCGGATTGAACATGCCGGCATCGAAGGCATAACGTGCCTGCACGTTTTCAACGGCAAGGATCGGCGAACCGGCGGCCACGCTGCCGATCAGCGGCAAGCCCAGCTGCTCGACGAGGCGAATGCCGCGTGCCGAACCCGGCTCGAGATTGATGGCGCCCTTCTTGGCGAGCGCCTTGAGGTGGTCTTCCGCCGCATTGGGTGAGGCGAAACCGAAGGCGGAGGCGATCTCCGCCCGCGTCGGCGGCGCGCCGAGCACTTCGACGGTGTTCTTGATGAAATCGAGAATTTCCTGCTGGCGTGGCGTGAGCTTCATGGTCTGCTCCCTGCAAAATTCGTTAGCTGTATTTTTGTACAGTAATCGATTTTTGGCAAGCGAAGAATCCTGTACACTCTGGCGCCAGCGCAATCCGGAAACACCGAACATGAAACTGCAACACCTGGCGATCGGCGATCGCTTCGAATACGACGGCAAGATTTTCGTAAAAACCGGCCCGGTCACGGCCTCTTCCGAGAACGGCGGGCAGCAGATGATTCCCCGCTATGCAATCCTCAAGCCCCTCGACGCGCCGGTCTGCGAAGACGACAAGCCCGGCCTGCGCCGCAAGGTGGAGGAGAAAAAAGTGCTCGCCGCATTCGACGACTTCTACCGGACCTGCAGCGAACTGCTCGACGCATCCGCCCTGCCCGCACTGGCCGAGGCGCGCGAACGCTTCCTCGGCCGTCTCAGGTAATCAGGCTGCAGCCGGACGGGCCACCGGTGCTTCGCGGATGGGCAGGTTGAGCACGGCGGCAACGGCGGCCAGCGCCATGTCGGCATACCACATCCAGCCGAAGTCACCGAATTGCGTGATGGCCAGGCCGCCCAGCCAGGCACCGAGGAAACCGCCAATCTGGTGCGACAGCAGCGTCATACCGAACAGCGTTGCCAGGTAGCGGATGCCGAACAGCTTGCCGACGATGGCAGCGGTCGGCGGCACCGTGGCCAGCCAGGTGAAACCGAGACCGGCGGCAAAAACATAGAACGTCCATTCGGTGCGCGGCATCATCAGGTACCAGGCGATGAGCACCGCCCGCGAACCGTACATCATCGCCAGCACGTATTTGCTGCGGTACTTGGCGACGCAGGAACCGGCGTACAGGCTGCCGAAGATGTTGGTCAGGCCGATGATGGCCAACGACCAGCTGGCCACGGCGGGCGGCAGGCCGCACAAATTCACCTCGCCCGGCAAATGGGTGACGAGAAAGGCAATGTGGAACCCGCAGGTGAAGAAACCGGCGTGCAGCAGCAGATAACTGCGATCCTGCATGGCCGTGCCGAGCGCCTTCAGCACCCCGCCCTCGTCGTCCTGAACGTGCATGGCATGGGTTGATTGCGTCAGCTTGCCGACCAGCGGCAAGGCCAGCAAGGCCGTGGCAGCCATCGCCCACATGGCGTTAACCCAGCCCAAGCCCTGGATCAACTTCTGCAGGATGGGAGCAAAGATGAATTGCCCGAAGGAGCCGCCGGCATTGATCAATCCGGAAGCTGCACCACGCGCCTCGGCCGGCATGCGCTGGGCGGCGGCACCCAGCAATACGGAAAAGCTGCTGGCGCCCGAGCCCATCGCGCAGAACAGGCCGAGCGACACGGCCAGGCCGAAGCCGGTGCCCATGTACGGCGTCAGCGCACAACCGACGGCCAGCATCACGATGCCGGCAATCAGCACGACACGCGGTCCGTGGCGATCGGCAATGGCACCGGCCAGCGGCTGGATGGCGCCCCAAGTGAATTGCCCGATGGCCAGCGCGAAGCTGATGGTAGCGATCCCCAGGCCGGTGGTGTCGTTGAGCGGCGCCACGAACAGACCCTGCGATTGGCGGATGCCCATCGAGATCATCATGATCCCGGCGGCCGCCAGGGCGGTGATGAGAATGTCGGGGCGGTTCAGTGCGCGAAACATGTTGTTATGCCTGTCGGTTGCCAGCCCGAACTATAGTCGCCAAATAAGTTACCAAATAGCCCATAATCGGCACCATATCGTCAACGGAGAATTGACAAATGAACTGGCTCAGCAGTTGGGAAAGTTTTGTCCGGGTGGTCGAAACCGGCAGCATGGCCGGCGCCGCCCGCCGACTGGATTGCACGCGCGCCCAGGTCAGCAAGCAGATCGCCGAACTGGAGCGTAATTTCGGTGTACGGCTGTTCGAGCGCTCGACCCGCAAACTGGCCCTGACGCCTTCCGGCGAAGTCTTCTACCAGCATGCGTTGCGCGCCCTGGATGCCGTGGCCAGCACCGAGATCGCCGTGCGCAACCTCGGCGACACGCCCTGCGGCCTGCTGCGCATCAGTGCTTCGCTCGCCTTCGGCCGCCTGTACATCGCCCCGCTACTACCGCGTATCACGGCACAGTACCCGGAGCTGGAATGTGAACTGGTTCTCTCCGACCAACTGCTCGATCTATTCGACAACAACATCGACCTCGCGCTGCGCCATACCAAGGCACCTCCCGAAGATGCCGTCGCCCGCCGACTGTTTTCCATCGAACGCGTCATTTGCGCAACGCCGGACTATCTGGCGACACATGGCAGACCGCAACACCCGGGCGACCTGATCAGGCACGCCTGTTTTGGCTACCTGCAGGCCGAAACCAGCAATACGCTCGAGCTGCTGGGGCGCAACGGCGAACAAGCCAGCATACCGATATCCAGCCGCTTTCGTTTCAACAACCTGGACTGCATCTTCGGTGCCGTCATGGCCGGGCATGGACTGGCTATCCTGCCCACCTACATGGCCGGCCCTGAAATCCGGCGCGGCAACCTGGAAACCGTGCTCGACGATTACGAACCCCTGACCGGCCTTGGCCGCGATCTGTATGCCTGCTACACCCCGGGCCGGGTACGCCTGCCGAAAGTCCGCGTTTTCCTGGAGGAACTGGAGCGCCAGTTTTCTCCGGCGCCGCCTTGGGGAAGTTTCAGGTCGGCAGATCGAAACCCTTGAGTTTGCGGTACATGTCGACCGCGTAGGAGTCGGTCATCCCGGCTACGAAATCGGCAACCTGCAGGAGGCGGATGTACGGATCGGGATCCGGCTCGCCATCGTGCCCGAGAAATTGGGTAGGCAGCAGTTTCATCAGCATGCGTTCGCGCGTCGTGTAGCGGGCCCCCGGTACGCCTGCCCTGGCTTCGACGGCGTTGGTGAACAAGCCCAGCAAGGCTCCCAGTACCTCAAAGCCGGCGGTTTCGATCTCCAGCGCCGGGCGCGCCGTGTAGATGGTTTCCTTGGCCAGCTTGAGGACAGCCTGCAAGGGACGGGCAATGGGCGAGTTTTCCAGCAGCTCGTCATCGAAGTCGCCGCTCAGGATAGCCGATTCGTTCTCGAGAAAAACTGCCGCGGCGCCATTGATCAGGCAACCGATGGCCTTGGCGCGCAGGTATTCCAGGCGCTCCTTCGGATCGTGCAGATGTGCCAGGCGCCCGCCATTGACGGCATTGCCGGCCAGGTCGCCGAGCAGGCATTCGGCATCCTTGTAGGGCACGAAGCCAAGCCGCGCGGCATCCTCGAGATCGACGATCAGGTAGCAGGTGTCGTCCGCCACTTCGACCAGCGAGGCGAGCGGGTGGCGACGCCAGGCAAGGCCCGGAATGCGTTCGACCATGCCGGTCGCGCGCGCTACCTGGGCAAAATTATCTGCATCCTGCTGGAAGAATCCGAATTTCCTGGCACTTTTGCCGTCCAGTTCGCAATCGATGTGAGAAGGCCGCGGATACTTGGTGAAGGTGGCGAGCACCGCGCTGGTCAGCTGCAGCCCCCCGGGGTTGGCCGGGCTTTGCAGGCGGCTGACGATACGAAAACCCTGGGCGTTGCCCTCGTAGCGCTCGAAATCAGCCCGTTGTGCCGGTGTGAAGGCATGCCGCTCGAGCAGGCCGGAATTGCGAAACCACTCGCGAATGGCATCCTCGCCGGCATGGCCGAAAGGCGGATTGCCGATATCGTGAGCGAGGCAGGCGGCGGCAATAATGGCGCCGAAATCGCCTGATTCCACATCCTTCAGCCCATGCCGGGCAATGATCTCGCGACCGATTACCGCACCCAGCGAACGGCCGACGCAACTCGCCTCGAGGCTGTGCGTCAGACGGGTGCGGACGTAATCGCTCTTGGAGAGCGGGAAAACCTGCGTCTTGTCCTTCAGGCGGCGAAAGGCCGAGGTGAAGACAATGCGGTCGTAGTCCTGCTGAAAAGCCGTCCGTTCGGCCGACTCCGGTGCCTTGCCGGCACCGAGACGTTCGCTCGACAGCAGTTTTTCCCAGATTTTTCGTTGGCCCATGCGCGTCGGATTCGTGGATGCAATGGGCTGCGAGTTTACTCTGCTTCGAGCAGTGCCCGCACGTGATCCGGCAGCGGAACCGATCTGCCGTTCTGGGTATTCATCCACACGACCTTGGCCGCGCCTTCTGCGTAGATCCTGTCGTCGCCCTCGATGCGCATCTCGACATAGGTCTGGCAGCTGGAACGTCCAATGGCGCCGACATAGGTCCGCACCTCCACGGTGCCCGGGTAATTCATCGGGATCAGGAAGGTGCAGCTGGCATTGATGATCACCGGACCATCGCCGCCAGGGCGAACCTGAACCTTCATGTCTTCGATCCACTCCACCCGCGCCTGCTCCATGAAGCGGAAATAGACAGTGTTATTGACGTGCCCGTAGGCATCCATGTCGCCCCAGCGGATGGGTAAACGGGTCACATGAATGAGCTTTTTCTTGTGTTCCATGAATACGAATACTAGAGTGTGGTTGATCAAAAATTTTCCATACTGTACCGTATTGAAAATAAGCTCACAATAATTCTAGGAGGCATCATGGAACGGGAATCCATGGAATTTGATGTTGTCGTCGTTGGTGGCGGCCCCGCGGGTCTCGCCTCGGCGATACGGCTCAAACAGCTTGCGGCAGAAAAGGGCAGCGACATTTCAGTCTGCCTGATCGAGAAAGGCGCCGAAATCGGTGCCCACATCCTCTCCGGGGCCGTCATGGACCCGCGTGCCCTGAGCGAGCTGCTGCCCAATTGGAAGGAAGATGGCGCTCCGCTCAATGCCCCCGTCTCCGAAGACCGTTTCTTCATCCTCTCCGAAACCGGTGCGACCAAGGTGCCGAACAGTCTTTTGCCCGGCTGCTTCCACAATGAAGGCAACTACGTCATCTCGCTCGGTAACGTCTGTCGCTGGCTGGGCGAACAGGCCGAAGCTCTTGGCGTCGAAATCTACCCCGGCTTTGCCGGCTCGGAAGTACTGTTCGATGAAAATGGCGCTGTCAGGGGCGTCGCCACGGGCGACATGGGCCGCCTGCACGACGGTTCCGAAGGTCCGAATTTCCAGCTGGGCATGGAGTTGCTCGGCAAATACACCTTCTTCGCCGAAGGCTGCCGCGGCCATCTCGGCAAGCAACTGATCGAAAAATTCCAGTTGAACAAGGATGCCGACCCGCAAACCTACGGTATCGGCCTCAAGGAACTGTGGGAAATCCAGCCCGACAAGCATCAGCTCGGCCTCGTCATCCATAGCGGCGGTTGGCCGATGGAGCCGGATACTTATGGCGGCGGTTTCCTCTATCACCTGGAAAACAATCAGGTCGCCATCGGCTTCGTGGTCGGCCTTGGCTATACCAATCCGCATCTGTCACCCTATGAAGAGTTCCAGCGCTTCAAGACACATCCTGAAATCCGCAACTTCCTCGAGGGCGGCAAGCGTATCGCCTACGGCGCCCGCGCACTGGTTGCCGGCGGCCTGCAATCGCTGCCCAGACTGACCTTCCCGGGTGGCGTTCTGGTCGGCGACGATGCCGGATTCCTCAACGCGGCTCGCATCAAGGGCTCGCATTGCGCGATCAAGACCGGCTCGCTGGCGGCCGAGGCCTGCTTCGAAGCCCTGGTCGCCGGACGTCAGAATGATGAGTTGTCTGCCTACCCGGAATTGTTTAAAAACAGCTGGTTGTACGACGAACTTCATAAATCACGTAACTTCAAGCCGTGGATGGCCAAGGGGCTGAAACTGGGTTCGCTGATGTTCGGTATCGACCAGATCGTCTTTGGCGGCAAGGCGCCATGGACGCTGCGCAACAAGACGGCCGACCACGCCAAGCTCAAGCCGGCCAGCGAGTGTCCGAAGATCGACTATCCGAAACCGGATGGCGTCATCACCTTCGACCGCCTGTCATCAGTCTTCCTGTCGAGCACCAACCACGAGGAGGATCAGCCCTGCCATCTGCAACTCAAGGATGCCGCGGTGCCGATCAGCGTCAACCTGGCCAGGTACGACGCGCCCGAACAGCGCTTTTGCCCGGCCGGGGTATATGAAATCCTCGGTCAGGAAGAAGGCCAGCCACGCCTGCAGATCAACGCGCAAAACTGTGTCCACTGCAAGACCTGTGACATCAAGGATCCGACCCAGAACATCAACTGGGTCGTCCCTCAGGGCGGCGAAGGTCCGACCTACCCCAATATGTAATTACCAATAACCGGCATGCCATAGTTCTCGTCCGCAATGGGCGCGAATTGTGGCTTATCGGTTTATAATCCTCGGGCTTAACCCCCCTAGGGAGAACAACACATGGGCTTTCTTGCCGACAAGAAGATTCTGATTACCGGGCTGCTGTCCAAGCATTCCATCGCCTACGGCATCGCCAAGGCCTGTCATCGTGAAGGTGCTCAACTGGCCTTTACCTACCAGAACGAGCGTTTCGAAGATCGCATCAAGAAGTTTGCCGCTGAATTCGGCAGCGATATCACCATTCCGGTCGACGTCAGCAGCGACGAGCAAATCGACAACCTGTTCGTCGAACTCGGCAAGCGCTGGGATGGCCTGGATGGCCTGGTCCACTCCATTGCCTATGCTCCGACCGAAGCCATCGAAGGCGACTTCCTGAACGGTATCACCCGCGACGCCTTCCGCATCGCCCACGATATTTCATCGTACAGCTATGCTGCGCTGGCCAAGGGTGCCCGCCCGATGATGCAAGGCCGCCCGAATGCCTCGATGCTCGCCCTCTCCTATCTCGGTGCCGAGCGCACCATGCCCAACTACAACACCATGGGCCTGGCCAAGGCCAGCCTGGAAGCGGCAACCCGCTACCTCGCCTTCTGCCTCGGCCCCGAGGGCATCCGCGCCAACGCCATCTCCGCCGGTCCGATCAAGACGCTGGCCGCCTCCGGCATCGGCAATTTCGGCAAGCTGCTCGCCTACAACTCGCACAATGCCCCGCTGCGCCGCAACGTGACCATCGATGAAGTCGGCAACGCTGCCGCCTTCATGCTGTCCGACCTCGCCAGCGGCATCACCGGCGAAATCATGTATGTCGACGGCGGCATGAACACCACCGCCCTGGGCAACGCGGACCCGCTGCCGGCCTGAACCGACGTTCCGCCGCCCAACAAGAACGCCGATCGGATTCGATCGGCGTTTTTCTTTTAGCCCCCCTGCTGTCACATCCCTCAGGCAGGAACCCGGAACCTCTCCCGCGCCCGCGCGACTTTTTCCGAGATGACACAATCGGGCACGTGGTCGTTTATCAGGCCCATCGCCTGCATGAAGGCAAAAACCGTTGTCGGCCCGACGAACTTCCAGCCGCGCCGCTTCAGGTCTTTGGACAAGGCAACCGACTCTGGCGAGGTGGACAGCGTCTGCGCCGGCGGGCGGTTTGCCGGATCGGTTTCGTATTGCCAGAAATAGGCGGCCAGTGACCCGAACTCGTTCTTTAAATTCACAGCGCATCGGGCGTTGTGGATGACGGCTTCGATCTTGCCCCGGTGGCGCACAATGCCTTCATCCTGTAGCAGCTGGATGACTCTCTGCTCGTCATAGCTTGCCACCCGGTTAAAATCGAAGCCGTCGAAAGCGCGCCGAAAGTTCTCGCGCTTGGTCAATATCGTTCGCCAACTCAGCCCGGACTGAAAACCTTCCAGGCAAATCTTCTCGAATAGACGAATGTCGTTGGCAACGGGGAAGCCCCACTCCTTGTCATGGTAGGCCTCGAATTCGGGGGCCGCTGCGCACCAGCGGCAACGCGGCCGGCCATCGCTCCCGGCAATGGTCGCGCTCATGATGCGAGAGAAGGCGATTTGGCGCCCTCGAGAAGAGCAGTCATGCCCTGAACCATACGCGACGGGGTGACCCGGTGAACTTCAGCCACAACCACGCCATGCATTACGAACGGGTCACGCCCGACTCGCTGTTGAATCTCGGTGAGTGCCATATTCGCAGCCAGCACGACACCACCTTGCGCGGCATCGAGCGAGCCCGCCACCAGGAAAGCCCCCTCCTCGATGCCTTGCTGAATCCAGCGTGCGTGTTCATCCATCCATTGGCCGGCCAGACCCCGATTGGGGCCGAATTTCAAGAAAACGATATACACGGTGCCTCCTAGATTGGTGGTTGAGCTGCTTTGCGAGCCTGTCCCGGCGGTGCGATCTTGCCCGGATGCAACGACTCCAGCCAGGCATTGATCAGTTCGACTTCATGGCGGATAAAGGCTTCGTCATGGAAAGTATTGGCCAATGCGGCAATGCCCTGACTACGGGTCAGGAGGTGCATGCCAAGCGCATCCGCTTCGTCACCAAAGCCAAGCGCCTTGAATTGCCCCTCCAACCAGTTACGGAACTGAGCGAAGATCATGCCGGCATCGCCTTGCGCCGGATGCTTCAACTTGGCCAATTCGGCACAGAGTGTTCCCACCGGGCAGCCGTAACGCTGAATGTCCTCGCGGTTATGAACCAGCATGGCCGCAAAGCACCGCAACCGGTCGGATGGCGTCGGCGCATCTCCCGTCCAAGTATCGAGCATGGCTCGCGTGCGGGCGGCCCTTAGTTCGATCACCGCGGCGAGAATCTCGTCTTTCGTCTTGAAGTGGTAGTAGAAGTTGCCGCGTGAAAGCCGAACTTCGTCAGCGATGTCGGCAAACGAGGTTTTTTCGAAGCCATGCCGATAGAACAGCATGTCGGCAGCCTCCACGATTCGTTCGCGCGTGCTGGGTTGGGAGCTGGGGCGGGTCATGGCAGGTCGCCTGCAATCGGGGCAAAAACAGGATAGTCGACATAGCCCCGCTCGCCGCCGGTATAGAAGGTTTCGGGGTCGGGCGCACCCAAAGGCCAGTCGTGCCTGAGCCGCTCGACCAGATCGGGGTTGCCGATGAAAGCGGTACCGAAGGCCACCAGGTCAGCCTTGCCATCGCGCAGCACGTCCAGCGCGCGCGCCTTGTCGTAGCCATTGTTCGCGATGTAAAGCCCGGCGAAGCAACGTCGCAGCGCCCCATAGTCCAGAACACCGGACTGCGTCATCATCTCACCCTCCAGCACGTGTAAATATGCAAGTTTCGCGTGACCAAGCTGAGTGACAAAGTAAGCGAAATGCTCGTCCGGGTCGCTATCCGTCATGTCGTTGAAGCGGTTTTCCGGACTCAGTCGCACGCCGATGTGCTCACGTGGCCACACCTCCGAAACGGCCTCGATGATTTCCAGCAGAAACGCCAGCCGCCGGGCTGGTGTGCCGCCGTAGTTATCTGTCCGATGATTGCTTCCGTTGCGCAGAAACTGATCGATCAGGTAACCGTTCGCACCATGGATTTCCACACCGTCGAAACCGGCTGTCCTGGCCAGTTGGGCGGCGGCCCTGAATTGCTCGACGACGCCGACAATTTCGTTGGTGCGCAACGCTCGCGGCGATACGAATGCCTGCATGCCGTTACAGGTAACCGCCATGCCTTGCGGCTGAATGGCGGAAGGTGCAACCGGCTCGGCTCCTTCGGGCTGCAGGCTGGGGTGCGATATCCGGCCGCAATGCTGCAATTGCGCAAAAATCCGGCCTCCGCGTGCGTGAACCGCTTCGGTCACCTGACGCCAGCCGGCAAGCTGTGCCGCGCTGAAGAGACCGGGCGTGCAGGGGTAGCCGACAGCCTGGGGCGAAATCGGTACCGATTCCGAGATAATCAATCCCGCATCCGCCCGCTGACCATAATACGAGGCCATCAGAGCCGTCGGAACACCCTCCGCATTTGCCCGGTTGCGGGTCATCGGAGCCATCACGATACGGTTGGGCAGATTGAAATCGCTCAGGCTCAGAGGAGAGAAAAGTCCGGTCATGGCCAAGTGCTCCATCATAAATAGGTCAACTGACCTATAGCGTAGGGCGATTGACCTATTTCGTCAACCGCTCGCATTCTGGATGAAGGCAGTTCCGAACAACTGCCCGGCAAAGGCATAAAAAAACGGGCCGCAGCCCGTTTTTCCGATATCAGGTTGCCGCAGGAGATTACTTCTCCTTGGCCTCCAGTGCAGCCTGGTTGATTTCAACCTTGTAGCGGGCACGCAGGGCGGCCAGATAGAGCTGAATTTCTTCCTTGGCCATCAGGTTGCCCAGTTGCTGGGTCATGCCCTTGCGGGTGGCGTCGTCGATCTTGTCGCCCGGAACGATCTTGTTCAGCCTCACCAGCGCATAGCCGGAACCCGGCAACTCGACGCCGGTGTAGGCCGGCAGCTTGGCGGTTTCAAGGCGGAACACCGCTTGTGCCTCGAGCGGTGAAATGGCGCGGGAATCGAGGCGGGATACGATCTTGGCGGCACCCCAGTTGAGCTTGTCCTCACCCTTGTTCAGAGCGGCCAGCCGCTCGGCGCCATCCTTGGCGGCCAGTGTCTGGGCTTCCTGGCGCTTCAGCAGGGTTTCGATACTGGCCTTGACGCTTTCGAACGGCTGCAGCGCAGCCGGTTTGTAATCGAGGACGCGGGCCGAAACCAGGGTATTGGGGGCAATTTCCACCGCTTCGGTGTTGCGCTTGTTCTTGACCGAATCGCCAGAGAACAACGAAGCAAGAATCTTTTCGTTACCCATCACGCCATTGGCGGGCGAAGCCTGACGGCCCAGCCAGTCGGTCTGCTTGACGGTCAGCTTGAACTTTTCGGCAACCGGGCCGAGGCTGTCGGACTGCTCATAGACCATGTTGCTGAAAGCTTCGGCAGCTTCGGCAAATTTGCGCGATGCGGCCGTCTTCTTCAGTTCTGCCTCGATCTCGCCACGGACTTCGGCCAGCGGCTTCTCCTTGGCGGCATGAATACCGGTAACCTTGATGATGTGGAAGCCGAAATCGGATTCGACCACGCCGGAGATTTCGCCTTCCTTGAGGCCGAAGGCGCTGTCCTCGAAGGACTTGACCATCATGCCGCGACCGAAGAAGCCGAGATCGCCTCCCTTGGCGGCAGAGCCAGGATCGTCGGAGTTCTTCTTGGCCAGATCGGCAAAAGCAGCCGGCGTCTTGCGGATTTCAGCGAGAAGTTGTTCGGCCTTGGCTTTGGCCTTGTCCTTGCCGAGCTTGTCGGAGGCCACCAGGATGTGGCTGGCGCGGCGCTCTTCCGGCTGCTGGAAGCGATCCTTGCGGCTGTCGTAGGCGGCCTTGATTTCGGCTTCGCTGACGCTCAGCTGGGCACCGATGGTTTCCATCGACAGGACGACGTATTCGGCCTTGGCGAGTTCCGGCGTCTGGAACTGATTGCTGTTTTCGTCGTAGAACTTCTTTGCAGCATCGTCGGCCAGCTTGACCTTGTCGAGATAGCTATCGACATTCAGGCGATATTCGACGATTTCACGCTTTTCGGTTTGCAGGGCCAGCAGGCGGTCGCTGACCGTGCGGGCAACGAGGCCGGATTGGCCGAGGGCGCCGGCCAGTTGCTGGACGGTCAAATCCTGGCGCAGCTGGGCTTCGAAGCCTTGTGGCGACATGCCTTGCGCCCGCAACGCAGCTTCGTAGCGTTCGACCGAGAACTTGCCGTCGACCTTGAAGGCCTCGACCGAGCCGACCATCTGGCGCACCGCATCGTCGCTGGCGAACATCCGGTTCTTGCCGGCTTCGATCAGCAGCAGGCGCTGGTTGATCAGGTCATCGAGAATCGCCTTGCGAGCTTCGGGGTTGTCCAGCATTTTGGGATCGAACTGCGCACCGAGCTGGGCGCGCAGGCGCTCCTGCTGCTCGCGCAGGGTTTGCTGGAACTGTTGGTGGGTGATCTTGACGTCGCCGATGGCGGCTACGTCGCCACCAGCCCCGGAATTGCGTACGTAGGAATCCACGCCGAAAAAGGCGAACGGCAGGGCGATCAGCGCAAGGAAAACCTGGACGATTCTTTTGTTGTTGCGGACTGCGTCGAACATGAGCAGAAAAATCCTTCGGATGCGTTCAGAAAGGCAAAAAGCAGCTTGCCCAAAAAAGGGGAATCATACCGTAGTTTGCCCCTGCCCTATTTGATTTGGGCGCCTGAAAACAGGATGCCGAGGCGACGCACGGCATCTTCAATTTCCGGCGTATGGGGATTGCCGCAGTTCAGGCGCAGGCAATTGCGATACATGCCGCTGGCAGAAAACAGCTCGCCCGGCACGTAGGCAAGGTTTTCGGCGACCGCCCGCTCGTACAGCTCGGTCGCATCGATTCCCTCGGGCAACTCGATCCACAGGACAAATCCCCCCTGCGGCCTTGAAATCCGGGTACCGGGCGGAAAATGAAGGGAGACGGCTGCGCTCATCGCGTCGACCTGGGATTGGTAGCAGCGCCGCAGGGTTCGCAGGTGACGCTCGTAGGCGCCCGACTCGAGATATTCGGCCAGCACGCGCTGGGTGATCGGATTCGTCGCGCCGCTGCCGATGGTTTTCTGCAAGGCGATGGCGCTCCGACGATGCCCGGCGGCGACATAACCGATTCGTAACGATGGTGACAGGCTCTTCGAGAACGACGAGCACAGCATGACGTTGCCACTGGTATCGAAAGCCTTGATCGGCCACGGGCGCCCTTCGGCAAGGTGCAGATCCCCGTAGATATCATCCTCGATGATCGGTACACCGCGCTCGGCGGTTAGCTGGGCCAATGCCCGTTTGCGTTCGTCGGGCATCTGGGAGCCGAGCGGGTTGCTGCCGTTCGATACCAGCAGGCAGGCAGCGATCCCGCCGTTGCGCGTGGCCAGATCGAGTGCCTCGACCGACATGCCTGTTCGCGGATCGGTCGGTATCTCCAGGGCGCGCAGCCCCTGCTTCTCGAGCAGTTGCAGCATCAGGTAATAGGCCGGCGATTCGACGGCCACCGTGTCGCCAGGTTTGGTAATGGCGCGCAGGCAGAGAGCAAGCGCCTCGGTGCAGGAGTTGGTGATGACGAATTCCTCGGCTGCCAGCGGTCCGCCCCAGGCCAGGGAACGCCTGACCAGCTGCCGCACCAGCACCGGATCGTCCATGTTGATGTGGCTGCCGCTGCATAGCAGATCGGGATGGCGGCGGGCCACGCTGGCATACAGGCGGTGCAGCGCCGCGACCGGCATGAGCTCCGAAGCCGGCAACGCCGCCGCCAACGGTGCCACGCCGGGACGGATGCCGGCTTGCATCACACGCACCAGGCGTTGCGAGATATCGACCGCCAGGGGCATGTCGGGCGTCGTCCGCAGCAAGGGCTCGGCATGCGCCATCCTTGTGCGGCGGACATAGAATCCGGATTGCGGGCGGGCCTCGATCAGGCCCCGGTTTTCGAGTTGGCGCATCGCCTGTACCACGGTGCTGACCGATACGCGGCGTTCCTCTGCCAGTCGACGCACCGAGGGCAGCCGGTCGCCGTGCTTGAGCACGCCGCCGGCCATCATTCCAGCCAGTTCGTCGGCCAGTTTTTCATATCGCAAGAAGTCTTCGGGCATGCCACACCAATACAGTGAGGTTGGAAAGGGTGCAGTACAGTCTGTATTTTCAATAACTGTATTGATCACAATTTGATTTTATTGTGACTGTATCACTCATTGCGCAAAGCCTACACTTTTCACCGACAAAGCACGGAGAGTGAAATGAATATCGAATGGCTGAACAGCGAACTTTTCCTGACCGAAGGCAGGCCGCTACGGGTAACCGGCGCGCGTGGCATACGTGTCTGCTGCTTGCAGGGCACAGTCTGGATCACGACGACGGGCCGGGCCGATGACATTTTTCTTCGCAGCGACCAATGGCATGAAATCGACAGCCGCGCCCTGACGCTCATCGAGGGTGTCGGCCAAGCGCAGATTCGTTTTGAATGTCCCGCCGTCGTTCGGGTGGCATCGAGGCGCTGGTGTCGCCTGGGCGACGAACTGGCAATGGTGTTGCGTGAAACTGCAGCGCGGATCAGTCGAACAGGCAGGGTTGCATAGGGGCGAGATTCTCCCGCTTGACGGTCAGCCGGACGGGAATCCCCTGCCGGCCGATCGCCTCGACAACCATTCGCCCGCCCGAGGCTTCGGCGATCACCCGGACATTGCGCTCCGCCTTGCTGCTTCGCCCGCGGTAGGCCACAAACGTACCGGCTGCGGGAAACGAAGAGAATTTGTCACGGGGCATCTTGGCTTGTCCTGTTGATCTAGACAGCTGAAGGCTACCTCCGAACAAGATTTTAACGAATACTGTACATCCATACAGTTATCGTTTAATGTGCACTCACGGCCAAACAACTGGCTATTCATACAGTCAATCGCACATCCTCCCGGAGGTCACCATCATGGAACGCATTCAGAAGCTATTTGAACTGCTGGCCGGCATTTCCGCCGAAGAAGACGCACGCCTCGCCCGCGCCAAGGCCATCTTTGCCGACAACCGCTGGGATGCAACGGCGCTGAATGTCCCGGCCTGCTGGCGACGCCGGCAACGGATCAGCATCTAAACAGAGGAAATTCGTCCCGCGTTTTAGCTGGCGGGGAACTGGAGATGGGGTAGTCAACCGCTTTGTCCGGGCACAATCGTCGTCTTCCCCCATTTGCCCAAGCGCCCCGCTGCGGCATAATCCGGCCTACCGCCGGAATTGCTTTACTTTCCGGTCTTTTTTTCCCGGAGAATACGACGCATGAAGCGTATCGACATCGACAGCGCCATACGCTTGCACAACCAATGGCGACGACAGTTTCTCAACGCCTTTGCCGGCGGTGACTATGCCGACATGCCCCTGTCGGAACATCGTTGCTGCTCGCTCGAGCAGGAATTGTCGCCGCGCGTTGCCAATGGCAACAATAGCGTGCTGGCCGCCTTGCTGGCCGCCGACCGGCATTTCCACGCCCTGGCCAACGAGATCATCGACCTGAGCAACAACGGCCTCGGCGACTCGGCCGACTTGCTGCTTCCCGACCTGAACGAAGCCGCCCATCGCCTGATCGCCCACCTCGACGATGCACGCCTCGTTCTTGCCGACGAGTAGGCAACCTGCAAATCGCCCTGGTACGCACTCATAAAAAAGCAGCCTTGATGGCTGCTTTTTTTATGGCTTATCTTATCGGGCAACGTACATCACTGGGATGTATCCCGTTTCCGGCGGACAGACGGCGTGTTATTCGGCTGTCTTCAGCCACTGCCCCGGGGACAGGCCCCTAATCATGCGGAAAGCCCGTGCCAAGGCTGCGGCGCTGCCATAACCGACGGCATCGGCAGTCCATGCCACCGATTTTCCGTGGCGCAGGTGCTTGCCAGCCAGATCGATCCGCCATGCCGAGAGATAAGTGCCGGGAGTGCAGCCGATCGTTTCCCGGAATACGGTTGCAAAGCGTGCCCGCGACATACCGGCGACCTCAGCCATCCCTTCCAGCGTCCATGCCTCAGCCGGTTGTTCGTGGATAGCCGTGATCGCCTTGGCCAAACGCTTGTCGGCCAGGCCGGCCAGCAGCCCCGTCGATACCGATTCGCCATTCATCAGGTAGCGCAGAAGATGTATGAGGAGCAGTTCGGACAAGCGGTTCATCGCGGCCTGGCGTCCACACAAGTTGCCGTTGGATTCTGCGACCAGTAAATCCAGCGTTGTCTTCATGTCCGGCATTTTGGCCAGCGGAATATGGAGGATATCCGGCAGGGCGCGGGCGATCGGATTGCCCGCCACCGAGCCGAGATCAATCCGGGAACAAATCAGATCCGCCGCCTTCCCTTCCGGCGCGATGAAAACATGGCGCGCTTGGCGTGGATACAGCAACAGACAAGGTTCATTCAAATCCAACGGCGGGTGTCGGTCGGAGGTTACCCGAACCGCCCCGCTCCGCAGCAGATGCAGAAAGCCATGCGTACTGTCGTATACCGCCTGTCCGCAGAACTGACCGGTGTGAAAGACCTCGGTACTCAGGGTGTAGTGCTGCAGAAGCACCGCGAGCCTATCCATAAATAATACTCCTAGTATTAATTTTGATACCCAATGATTCATATCGTATCAGAAAAAGGCCGATTATCTGCTCCATGCACTTTTGCATGACACCAAGGAGATCGAAATGCCTTTTATCCATCCAGTCAATCCTGAACAAGCCAATACCGAAGTTGCCGGTACGCTTGCCGCCGTCAAAGGCAAATTGGGCATGGTGCCCAATCTGTTTGCCACGCTTGCCCACGCACCAACGGTGCTGAAGGGATACCTGGGCCTGGCCGATACACTTGCCGGTGGACGCCTGACGTCGGCGCAACGGGAAATCATTGCACTGGCCGTCGGCCAGGCCAATGCCTGCCAATACTGCCTGAGCGCGCATACCCTGCTCGGCCGTGGAGCTGGCCTCGATGCCGACGCTATTGCGCTGGCGCGTACCGGCAATGCCTCAACGCAGCTGGATGCGGCGCTTGCCGGGCTGGCCCGGAAATTGACGGAACGGCGCGGCAGACTGGACTCGTCCGATCTGGAAGCGTATCGCCATGCCGGGGTCGATGACGGACTCCTGCTGGAAGTGGTGGCGGCTGTCGCACTGAATACGCTGACCAACTACGCCAACCACGTCGCGGGTACCGAAGTGGATTTCCCGGTCGTTAAGGTCTAACCGATTCACCCTGTCGGAAACTCTGTCTGCGATGGAGTTTCCGACAGCAGACTGAGGTAACAGGAGAGTCATCATGAAAGCAAAATTCGCCCTCGCCGCCGTCGCATCGACACTTGCCATGCCGCTGCTGGCGGCAGATTCATTTTCGCCCTACGTGAACGACAAGGGGCAGATCAATTTGCCCAAGAATTTCCGCAGCGAATTCGTTCACCTCGGCTCGTGGGCCGTTACCGACGAAAAGTCGGCTGCTCACGGCTTCCACGATGTTTATACGGAACGCAAATCGCTGGACCACTACCGCAAGACCGGAAAATTTCCCGATGGCGCAACGCTGGTCAAGGAAATCCGCAAGCTGGAAACCGGCCCCCTGACCACGGGCAACCCGGTGCATTGGGCGGGCACCCCGGCTGTTTGGTTCGTCATGATCAAGGATGGCAAAGGCCGTTTCCCGGGTAACCCGCTTTGGGAGGATGGCTGGGGTTGGGCCATGTACAAGTCAGACGATCCGCTGAAAAACGTGGCGACCAGCTATCGGGCAGACTGTCAGGCATGTCATATTCCGGCCGCACAGACTGACCGGGTATTCGTTCAAGGCTACCCATTGCTGAACAAACACTAAATTTTCCTGCAAAAAAGGAGCGCCTTTGCGCTCCTTTTTTGTGATCAATTCGCTTAGCCCACCCAGCGTCGGGCGTTGCGGAACATGCGCATCCACGGCGAATCCTCGCCCCAGTTTTCCGGGTGCCAGGACATCTGCACCGTGCGGAAAACGCGTTCCGGGTGCGGCATCATGATGGTGAAGCGGCCGTCGGCCGTGGTCACCGCCGTCAGGCCGCCCGGCGAACCGTTCGGATTGTACGGATAGACTTCGGTCGGTTCGCCCTTGTTGTCGACATAGCGTACGGCGGACAGCACCTTGCCCTGGTCGTCGGCATTGTCGAAGACCACCCTGCCCTCGCCGTGCGAGACAACGATGGGCACCTGCGAGCCTTCCATGCCACGGAAGAAGATGGACGGCGACTCCAGGATCTCGGTCATCACGAAGCGGGCCTCGAACTGTTCGACCTTGTTGCGGCGGAAGGCCGGCCAGTGTTCGGCGCCCGGGATGATGGACTTGAGCGCGCTCATCATCTGGCAACCGTTGCAAACGCCCAGTGCGAAGGTATCCGGACGGTTGAAGAAGGCAGCGAACTCATCGCGGCAGCCGTCGTGCATCAGGATGGTCTTGGCCCAGCCCTGGCCGGCGCCGAGCACGTCGCCGTAGGAGAAACCGCCGCAGGCAACCAGGCCCTTGAAGTCCTTGAGGCTGACGCGGCCGGCGAGGATGTCGCTCATATGCACGTCGACCGACTGGAAGCCGGCACGGTCGAAGGCGGCGGCCATTTCATAATGGCTGTTGACGCCCTGCTCGCGCAGGATGGCGACACGCGGGCGACCGCTGACGGCGGCGTAGACCTGGGTGAAGTCGTCCTGCGGATCGAAGGTGATCTTCGGCGTCAGGCCCGGATCGCTGGTATCGAGGATGCGGTCGAATTCCTGCTGGGCGCAGCTCGGGTTGTCGCGCATGGCCTGCATCTGGTAGCTGGTCTCGGACCAGGCACGCTGCAGGTCGACGCGCTTCTCGCGCAGCACGCGCTTGGCGTTGCGGGTAACACGGATTTCGTCCCACTCGTTCAGGGTACCGACGAAGTGATACGGAACGCCGCAGGCACGCAGAATCGGCGTGACCTTCTCACGGTCTTCACGGCGAATCTGGATCAGCGCACCGAGCTCCTCGTTGAACAGGGCGCGGACGATGTGCTCGAAGTCGCGGCCGGCCAGCAGGTCCGGGCGCTTCTCGGCGCCGTCGATGTCGAGCGCTGCGGCGTCGAAACAGAGGCCATCGAGGTCGAGCGACACGCCGCGACGGCTGGCGAAGGCCATTTCGCAGGCGGCGACGAACAGGCCGCCATCGGAACGGTCGTGATAGGCGAGCAGCATGCCTTCGCGGTTCAGCTTCTGCACGGCATCGAACAGGCCCTTCAGCTTGGCCGGATCGTCGACGTCCGGCGCATCGCTGCCGGTGGCGTTATAAACCTGGGCCAGGGCCGAGCCGCCCAAGCGGTTCTGGCCGAGATCGAGCAGCAGCAGTTCGGTTTCGCCCTGGTCGACAGCCAGTTGCGGGGTCTTGGTCTTACGCACATCGTCGACGGCGGCAAAGGAAGTGACGATCAGCGACAGGGGCGACACCACCTGTTTCTTCTCGCCGCCCTCTTCCCAAGCGGTACGCATCGACAGCGAATCCTTGCCGACCGGGATCGAGACGCCGATGGCCTTGCACAGATCGGACACCGCCTCGACGGTGTCGAACAGGCGGGCATCTTCGCCAGCGACGCCGCAAGGCGCCATCCAGTTGGCCGACAGCTTGACCTTGCCCAGTTCGCCGATGTCGGCAGCCGCCAGGTTGGTCAACGCTTCACCGATGGCCATGCGGCCGGAGGCCGGGGCGTCGAAGACGGCGAGCGGGGTGCGCTCGCCCATGGCGAAAGCTTCGCCCAGATAACCCTGGTAACCCATTGTGGTCACGGCAACGTCGGCCACCGGCACCTGCCACGGGCCGACCATCTGGTCGCGGGCGGTCATGCCGCCGACCGAGCGGTCGCCGATGGAGATCAGGAAGGTCTTGTCGGCGATGGTCGGCAGACGCATCAGGCGATAGGCGGCATCCTTCAGCTCGATGGCGGTGGCGTCGAAGGAAACGAAGGTTTCCGGCTGGTGCGTCACGTCGCGGGTCATGCGCGGCGGCTTGCCGAGCAGCGCTTCCATTTCCATATCGACCGGATTGACGCCGAAATGGGCATCGGTCACGGTCAAGTGGCCGTCGCCGGTCGCTTCGCCGACCACGGCGAAGGGGCAGCGCTCGCGTTCGCACATGGCCTGGAATTCGGCGATGCGGCCGGCCGGAATGGCCAGCACGTAGCGTTCCTGCGATTCGTTGGACCAGATTTCGGCCGGCGACATGCCCGGCTCTTCGGTCGGCACCTTGCGCAGGTCGAACACGGCGCCGACACCACCCGAATGGGCCAGTTCCGGCAAGGCGTTGGAGACGCCGCCGGCGCCGACGTCGTGCACCGACAGGATCGGGTTGTTGGCGCCCATCTGCCAGCAGCGGTCGATGACTTCCTGTGCACGGCGCTGGATTTCCGGGTTGCCGCGCTGCACCGAGGCGAAATCGAGGTCTTCGGCATTGACACCAGCCGTCATCGACGAGGCGGCGCCACCACCGAGGCCGATCAGCATGCCGGGGCCACCCAGTTGCACGAACTTGGTGCCGACCGGGAAAGTCTCTTCCTTGAACGACTGCTCAGCCTGGATGGAGCCCAGGCCGCCGGCGATCATGATCGGCTTGTGGTAGCCACGGACCACGCCGTCCACGTCCTGTTCGTAGGTACGGAAATAGCCGGTCAGGTTCGGACGGCCAAATTCGTTGTTGAAGGCGGCGGCACCGATCGGGCCTTCGAGCATGATGTCGAGCGCCGAAGCGATGCGCGACGGGCGGCCGTAGGCGTGTTCCCACGGTTGCGGCGCGTCGGGCAGATTCAGATTGGAGACCGAGAAGCCGCAGAGGCCGGCCTTCGGCTTGGAGCCCTTGCCAGTGGCGCCTTCGTCGCGGATTTCGCCGCCGGAACCAGTCGAGGCGCCCGGGAACGGGGAAATCGCCGTCGGGTGGTTGTGCGTCTCGACCTTGGTCAGGATATGGGTCAGCTCTTCCTTGTAGCTGTAGCCGCGATCGGCATCCGGGTAGAACCGCTGGATGGTCGCGCCTTCGATGATAGAGGCGTTGTCAGCGTAGGCCATGATCGTGCCCTGCGGTGCGGCTGCATGTGTTTCGCGGATCATGCCGAACAGCGTCTTGTCCTTCTTCTCTCCGTCGATCACCCACGAGGCGTTGAAGATCTTGTGGCGGCAGTGCTCGGAGTTGGCCTGGGCGAACATCATGAGTTCGACGTCGGTCGGGTTACGCTTCGCCGTCGTGAAGATGTCAAGCAGGTAATCGATTTCGTCATCCGACAGCGCTAGGCCCAGCGTGCTGTTAGCCTCGACCAGCGCAGCCTTGCCGCCGGCCAGCACGTCGACAGTATTCAGCGGCTTCGGCTCAAAATGGCGGAACAGCTCACCGGCATCGGCAAAGCCGGCCAGCACCGAATCGGTCATGCGGTCGTGCAACAGGGCCGCAACCGTCTTCTTTTCATCCGCAGCCAAGGCGCGGCCGCCGCGTACCACGACGTGGTAGGCGATCACGCGCTCGATGCGCTCGATAGCGTCAAGGTCACAGTTCCAGGCGATATCGGTCGCCTTGGAGGACCACGGTGAGATGGTGCCGATGCGCGGCGTCACCAGGAACAGTTCGCCCTTGTCCTCGCCAGCCGGCTTTTCCTCCAGCAGTTGCGCCAGCTTGGAACGCTCGTCGGCGTTCAGCGCCCGGCGCAGCGCGGTGACATGCCAGTAGTCGGCCGCTACCGACTCGATATCGGAGACGGCGGCAGTCAGGCGGGCTTGCAGGCGTTGCAGGCGAAAAGCGGAAAGAGCGTTGTCGCCCTTGAGGCAAAGAATATCGGCCATGGAGAGGTGAAATCGGGTTAGGCGGGAAGGCCGGCATTATACCTGAGGCGGGGTGCTCCCGGGTTTTGGCAAATCCTGGGCGCCCCTCCGCCCTGGACGGCGACTTATCAAGTCGCTGAATGTCAGCTCACCGCCGTTGCCCGCCAACTTTTCCTTGCTTACTCCAATAAGCAAAGGGCTCTTCATAGACCTCGGCATCCAGCTCGGCAACCCGTACCTGCAAGCGGGCCTGAGCATCGGCTACGGCCTGGTTGTAGACGACCGGCCCGATTTCCTTGAGAAAGAAGCTGAGGAGTGCTCCCGCCGCCAGATTGCCGATTTCCTCGTCGAGGTTTTCGGAAAAATAACGCTGAATCGATGCAACGGCAGCCTTGCTGGCGTCGTTGGAAATTTCAATGGTCATAGCCGCCGGCTCCCGACAAAGGTCTTTGGGGAAAAAGATCGCGGGGCACGTCGTTGTTTCATGCGTCGGCCAGCGCCTTCGTGATCAGTGGCAGCAAGGCCTCCGGCAACTTGATACCACCACTGGTCGCAAAAGCACGCGCCGCTTCGGACATTTTCTTCCATGTCTTGCGAATGATGCCGAGCCACTTGTCTTCGCTGTAGTCGGCATGCTGACCGGCGAAACCCTGCATGTAGTGCTCAATGAAAACGAGGCTGGAAACATCCTCCAGCAACTGCGTATCGGGATTGGTCTTGATCCCCTCCTTGCCCACGGCTGCCATGACCTGAGCGATGATCGCCTCGTCGTAGCCGGCCTGGCGCATCAATTCGCCGGCCGTTTCCGCATGAAAGCGATAAAGCCCGGTTCGCCAAGCGAAGTAGCCCGGCTTGCCAAGCGGATAGTTGCTGCGCGGCACCGTCCACCGCCGGATGTGCTGGGCGCGCACGGCCAATTGTGCGACTTCGCCGGCCTGCGGAGCGAACCGGCCGATCATGTCAGTCATGCGCCGGGCGTACAGCAACTCTTTGGGCAGACCATCCTCCTGATTGGGGTCTTCGGCATTGGCAGCATCGAACAGGGCGATGCAGAGGGTGAAGCGTTCGTGGCTGGTGGTCATTCGGTTTTCCGGGATCGTTCGTGGCGTGGATATTGGATATAACAGGCGCAAGGGTAGCCGCGCCACGAGGCGCAGGCAATTACCGGACGATACGCAGGCGGTCGAACGCACCGATTCGCGGCCTTCTTCCGCCCACGCCTCCCGAAGCACCGTTGCCACCTGGCTTTGGACAAAGCGCTGACCATGACACAAGTTTGGTGTAGCCTTGCGGCCTTTTTCGAGTACGGCATCCCCCTCGGCCATGACGCCAGGATTACAGCGCACCACCTTCAACCGATCCGGCCTGGTCCGGCTCCTCTCCGAAATCACCCCGGAACCCGTTGATCCCAAATACGATTTTGGCGAGCGACTGGGCCAGTGGCTTGATTTCGCGGATGCCCTCGCCCTTTTTTCGGCGCTCAATGCCGACGCCGCAAAAACGACGATGCCGGCAACCGGCGCGCATGCCAACCCGCTAGCGGCGCAACTGACTCGCGTTCGTGAAAACTTGAGCAGCTCGATCCAGAACGATGGGGTGTTCAGCGAAGGAACCGCCCGGGTTCGCTTCCCGACCCCTTTGCCGCAAGCCACCGCCAAGGAAGCCGCCGATTTTGCTCCCTACCATCGTTACTACCTGGCCCACCAGCGCGACATGGCGAGTGCCATTTCCGCCTTGCGGAGCAACGCCAGGAAGGCTCTCGCCGCCCGTTCACCGGCGCATCGCCAACTGGCTGAACTGGATGCGAATTTCGATAAAATACTGATCGTTCGCGAGCGCAACCTGCTCGGCAACATTCCGATTCTGCTCGCCCGACGCTTCGCCCAGCGCTACCAGGAGCACCAGGCAAGCTTGCCGGCCACTGCCCAAGATGACCCGGCGCTTTGGACACAACCGGGAAGCTGGCTCGAAGCCTTTTGCCAGGACACCCAGGCCATGCTGCTGGCCGAACTCGATTTGCGCCTGAAACCGGCCGCCGGACTGATCGCCGCCCTTGGCCAGGAAGACAACACCACGCCATGAACCGCAATTTCTGTATCTCAGCCTTCATCCTCGGCCTGCTTGCCGCACTCTGGGTCGCCTCCAGCTACATCGGCGGCAGCCATCTGGCCCTGGTCGTCACACTGGTCATCACCGCCGTCTATATCGCCGGCGCCATGGAGTTGCGCCGCTTTCACGGCAACACCGACGGCCTGGCCAAGGCCCTGCGCGCCATTCCGGACGACCTGGCCCACCTCGGCGAATGGCTGCAACAGGTGCCAGCACCGCTGCAGAACACCGTCCGCCTGCGCATCGAAGGCGAGCGTGCCGCCCTGCCCGGCCCCGGCCTGACGCCCTATCTGGTCGGCCTGCTGGTGCTGCTCGGCATGCTCGGCACCTTCCTCGGCATGGTCGTCACGCTCAACGGCGCCGTGCTGGCGCTGGAAAGCACCACCGACCTGCAGACCATCCGCGCCGCGCTGGCCGCGCCGGTCAAGGGCCTCGGCGTTGCCTTCGGCACCTCGGTAGCCGGCGTCGCCACCTCGGCCATGCTCGGTCTGATGTCGGCCCTCTGCCGCCGCGACCGCCTGCGTATCGGCCAACTGCTCGACAGCAAGATCGCCAGCGCCCTGCGCGACTTTTCGCTGACCCACCAGCGCCAGGAAACCTTCAAGGCCTTGCAGGCCCAATCGCAGGCTCTGCCCGATCTGGTCACCACGCTGCAGGCGATGATGGGCCAGATGGCCGAACAGAACCGGGAACTCGGCGCCAATCTGCTCGCCGGGCAGCAACAGTTCCACGCCGAAGCCAAGGCCCTCTATACCGACCTCGCCCAATCCGTGGACCAGTCCCTCAAGGCCAGCCTGAAAGACAGCGCCACCGTCGCCGCCAAAACCATTCAGCCAGTCGTCACCGCGACCATGGAAGGCATCGCCGGCCAGACGCGCGACCTCCACGACAAGCTGTTCGGCTCCGTGCAGACTCGCCTCGACGACGTTGCCGGCCGCTTTGCGGAAACCCTTGGCACCGTCGGCGATACCTGGACGCAGGCTGTTGCCCGCCAGGAGCAAGCCACCGAAACCCAGCACCACAACCTGCAGTCAGCGCTACAGGGCTACTCCGACAGCTTCGAGCAGCGTTCGGGGACCTTGCTGGCCTCGGTCGAAGGCTTGCACGCCAGCCTGCAAGGCGATGCTGAACAGCGCAATGCGGCGCTGATCGCCGCCACCCGCGATACCCATCTACAACTGGCCGACACCGTCACCCGCCAGCTCGACGGCGTCGCCAGGCGCTTCGACGAGGCTGTCGGTCAGGTCTCCGCTACCTGGGACAAGGCCGTCGACCAGCAAGGCCAAGCCAGCGACGTGCTGCATCGCAACCTGCAAACGGCACTCACTGCCTTTGCCGACACCTTTGCCGAGCGGGCCCATGCCCTGCTGGCGGCGGTCGACAGCAACCAGGCGACCATCCGCAGCGAGATCACGGCGGTCCATGCCGAACTGGCCGCAGCCACCCGCGCCGAGCAAAGCAACCTGACGCAACAGGTCGCCACCCAGCTCGATGGCCTGGCCCAGCGTTTCGACGGCGCCGTCGGTACGGTATCCGAAACCTGGACGCGCGCCCTGGCCAGCCACGAACAGGCCAGCGAACGCCTGACGACGGCGCTCGACAAGACACAGACCAGCCTGGTCGATACCTTCGCCGAACGCAGTGCCGGCCTGTTCGCCGAACTGCGCGCCCAGCAGGCGGCGTGGCAAAGCGAATGGAATGCCGGCGAAGCCGACCGCCAGCGCGCCTACACCGATGCCCTGCAAACGCTGGCCGGTCGCCTGGAGAGCCAGTGGCAGAGCTCCGGTGCAGCGACACTGGCGCAGCAGGAACAGATCACCCGCAGCCTCGCCGACACCGCCCGCGATGTCGTTGCCACCACGCAGGCCCAGGCCCGGACGACCATCGACGAAGTCACCCGCCTGATGCAGACCGCTGCCGAGGCGCCGAAGGCCGCCGCCGAGGTCATCGGCCAGTTGCGCCACGAACTCTCCGCCAGCATCGCCCGCGACAACAGCCTGCTCGAAGAACGCAGCCGCATCATGGAAACGCTGGCTGCCTTGCTCGATGCCATCAACCACGCGTCGACCGAACAGCGCAGCGCCATCGACGCCTTGGTCGCCTCGTCGTCCGAACTGCTCGAACGTGTCAGCGGCCAGTTCGCCAGCAAGGTCGATAGCGAAGCCGGCAAGCTGGTCGAAGCCGGAGCCAGCGTCGCCGGCAGCGCCATCGAGGTGGCCAGCCTCGGCGAGGCTTTCGGTACCGCCGTCCAGCTGTTCACCGAGGCCAACGACAAGATGATGGGCGCGCTGCAGCGCATCGAAGGCGGCCTCGCCAAGGCCCTCACCCGCAGCGACGAACAGCTCGCCTACTACGTCGCCCAGGCGCGCGAACTGATCGACCTCAGCATCCTGTCGCAGAAAAAGATGGTGGACGACCTGCAACGCGTCGCCAGCCTGTCTGACAAACCGGTCGAGGCCTGAGCATGGAACAGATCGACGCCGGCGTCGAACACGACACCCCGATCTGGGCCGTCTTCGGTGACCTGATGTCCGGCCTGCTCGGCGCCTTCGTGCTGATCCTCGTCGGCGTGCTCGGCGTACAACTTGAACTGGTGAGCAGCCTGGAAGCCGAAATCCAGAAACGCCAGCAGGAAGAAGCGCGCCGCATGGCGCTCGAAAAGGCCCTCGCCGGCCCGCTCGCCTCAGGCCGCGTCACGCTCAACAACGGCAAGATCGGCATCAGCGGCAACGTCCTGTTCGCGCTCAATTCCGACCAGTTGCAGCCGGATGGCAAACAACTCCTGAAGAGCCTCGCCCAGCCCATCGCCGCCTACCTGTCGGTTGGCGAGCAGATGCTGATGGTCAGCGGCTTCACGGACGACATGCCGGTACGTGGCAGCAACAGCAAATTTACCGACAACTGGGAACTGTCCGCGCAACGCGCCCTCACCGTCACTCGGACCCTGATCGACGACGGGGTGCCGTCCGACGCCGTCTTTGCCGCTGCATTCGGCGCGCAACAGCCGGTGGCCTCCAACGCCGATGCCGAAGGGCGCGCCCGTAACCGCCGCGTCGAAATGGCCCCGGTTCCCAAGAGCAGCAAGACGGTCAAGGAAGGCAATGGCTGACACGACGGGCAGCGCCAGCGATCCGCAAGCCCGCCTGGACGCCCTGCGCGCCAGCGGTGCCGATCGTCGCGAGCCGGTACGGTTTGCCTATATCGAATCGCTCGAACGCCGGGCGGCCACGCAACCCGAGGCTGTTCGCCGAGCCCTGCTGGCCCGCATCAACACCGCCGCCGACCAACTGGCAGCCATACCCGGCCCGTCCGTCGAGACACCCGTCGACAAGGCCACCACCAGCCCCCTGGCCGAACTGCTCGCCTATATCGGCCAGCATGCCCATGAACAGCCGACAACGCCCCATTCGGCAACGCCTCCGCCAAATACCCAACGACACGCCAGGCCCCGCGCCCCGCGGGCGCCGGAGCTCAAGTCCGTGGCCTATTTCCGCAACACCTGGTCCAAGCTCAGTGCCGAGCAACAACTGACCCAGACGCTGGCCCAGGCCCCGGAAAATGCCGGCCCGATGAATTCCCAGCACCTCGTGTTGCGCAGCCTGCAAGTCATGCGTGACGTAGCGCCGGACTACCTGCAGGGCTTCATGTCCTATGTCGACACCCTGATCTGGCTGGAGCATGCCGACCCGATGCGCCCGATGCCGAGAAGCGAAGGCGACCGGAAACCGCGCCCGGCGAAACGGAATACAGGCAAGCGGCAAGCGAGTTAGGCTACCTCGGGGAGGCGCCGCACCCCGGTATGCCTGCCCCGTTGTCATTTGATCGAGACGGTGATTAAATGGCTTTCGCATCCGATTTTATAGCCGGGGCACGGGCGCCGGCCGGACAGTTCCGCCTCGCCTGCACGACCCAAGGAAGTACTTGGGTACCTGGTCGCAGTTCGCGCTTCAGTTGCTGACGTAATTGGTTTTCTTTCTTCCAACGACGTTTTCCGGAGTTATCGATGCAGACCAGAAAAACCGTGGGCCCCGCCCTGGCCGATCTCGACCTGACCCCGCTGCCGGCCGATCGTTTCGCCTACCAGAATCGTTTTGTCCCTTTCATCATCCGCGACGCCAACGGAAATCCGGTGGTCAGCGTGGTATCGACGGCCATGCGCGACATGCGTCAGGAGATGGAGAAGGCGGCCGCCAAGGCACTGAGCACTGGCGACCTCAAAGTCGGCCCCGGACGGCCGCCCAAGCCGCCGAAGCCACCCAAGCAGGGTCCGGGCACCACGGTTACGCCGACCGGCAACAACGGCAACCCCGGCGGCATGGGCTGGGGTACGGGCCGGCCGGGGGACGACGTCGAGCTGGCGGGCAAGGCTTCCGATTTCGGCGTCATCCTGCTTGAACGTACCCGCTTCCGTCCCAAGGGTTTCGCCCTCGGCGAGCAGATTCTGTCGCTGAGCCTGGCACCGGGCGAGGAAGTGACCATCGAGCAGAAAACATTTTCCGAGAAGACAGTCACCTTCGAGGACATCAACGACACGGAAGAGGAAGTAAATACGGAACTGGGCAGCAGCCTGACCACCGAATTGTCCGAAGCCCTCAACCAGACCCAGAGCGACACCCACAACCGCAGCACCAATATCGGCGGCACCCTCGGGGTCTCCTATTACGTCAATCTGAACATCAGTGCCGGCTATACGGATTCCGTCAACAACGCCCTCTCCTCCAGCCAGGGAGAAACGGTGCGCAACGTGATGACCAAGACGGAAAAGCTGGCGGCACGCCGCCGCGCCCAGCACAAGATCACCATGAAAGTGGCGGAAACCAGCCGCTATGAAGCCGGGAACAAGCGGATTCTGCGCAATCCCAATCCGTACACGCCGGTCGATCTGGTTTATTTCAAGCTGCTGCAGAAGCTGGATGTCTCCCACGAGCGTTTCGGCGTCCGCCTGTGCTGGGCGCCCTTCATTCCCGATCCCGGCGTCGTCCTCGATCAGGCGGAACGCGCCGAGCGCCAGCGCCTGGAACAGGAGATCACCCTCGATCTGCCCACCCTGCGCGCCACGCCGACCGATCCGGGTGTCGGCCCGGCACGCACGGTGACCACGCCCTCCATCGAACTGAGCAGTTGGGGGCAACCCTGGGGCGACATGCGGGCCGACTATGAATTCAAGATTCCGGTACCGGCCGCCGGCTACCGCTGGGATGGCAATACCGATGCCATCACGCTGACCGTGAACTGGTCCGGCTTCGGCGGTCGCGGTGCGCCGGGAGTCCGCGTGCTGCTGGCCGAGCCCTACGTCGACGAGAACGGTCCCGGCCTGCGCGTGATCGTCCATGCCGGCGTCGATTGGGGCGGTGTCGGCGCCCATCTGTATTGCAGCCTGACCGCCGGCTTCGTGGCCGATTCCTCGGCCGCCAGCGCCACCTTCCTGGCCGACCTGGCCAAGTGGAACGAAGAAAAGGCTACCTACGACAAGGAAGTGGCCCGCCTCAAGGCGGAACGGGAAACCGCCATCGGCACCGCCCTGGCGCGCTGGCGCACCGCCTACATGGCAACTTTCGATCCGGTGTCGGCGGCCTATCAGTTGCTGATCGCCATGCTTTTCCCGCCCAGCGAACGGGACGAGGGCTTCGAGGTCGAAATGTGGAACAAGGTCTTTGATTTCTCGGCCACGGCCTTTCAGTATTACCCGTCCTGGTGGAGCAACCGGGAGCGACGCAATCCCGAAAAAGCGCCCGATGCCTTCGAAAACGCCAGCTGGATGCGGGTTTTCCTGCCCATCCGCCCCGGCTTCGAGCCCCAGGCGATGGCCCTGCTCATTGAGCGGCGGGTGCATACCCCGGTCAAGGACCCGCTGAAGGCCGCCGCCGTGAAGAAGGTGCTTCAGGAATTGGAAACCGCCCGCACTACCTATTTCGGCGGCAACAGCGAGATTCAGGTTGTCGCCGGCACGCCCTGCCCGACCGCCACCCGCCCCTACATCTGCCTGGCCCATTGGGACGAGCTGCTGCCCACGGACGGCACCCATCTGGAAGTGGTGCAGGCGATGACCACGGCCATGGACGACACCAGCGCCCAGTCGATGAGCGACGCCCACGCGCTGATGACGGCACGCGTCGCCAGCCAGTCGTCGGAAGGCGATCTGACCACGTCGGTGCGCGACGCCGTCATCGGTGCCGCGACGGCGCCGACGGTCGATGTCCATATCGGTGTCGGCACGCGTCCGACGGACTAGGCGAAGCCGGTAGCCGCCCGTGGCCGACGGTTCTGTTGCCGACCCGCGGATCAAGAGCCCTGGCGGCCGATGGCTGCCGGCCCTGCCCTTGCCGGATGTCGCCGAGGCCGTCGGGCGCATGCCGTCGGAAAAGCTGCTGGCGACGGCCACGGTGCTCATCGACCAACTACGGACGATGGAATCGGGCTTTTTGTTCTCCATGCAGGGACGCGCCTTCTCCCGCTCCCTGGTAACCATCCTCGAGTATTACAACCTGAGCGGCGATGAACTGCAGGATCTCATCCCCATTCTGGCCCGCTTCGATTGCGTTCACGCCTTCTTCGACCAGGCGACGCCGAACAACGACGACGGCCTGAAGCGCTACCTGCTCAATCATGGCGTGTTGTGGGAACAGGTGCTGTACTACCACGAGTTCTCGGCCTGGACGCCGGTGCGTTTCACCGGCGGCTTCCTGCTCGGCCTCGGCTACTCCGGGGCGGCCATCGCGGAGACGCTGTACGAACTGTTCGATTTCGCCGTCGAAGCCTGCCAGAACCTCGACATGGCACGGCGCAAGATCGGTCAGTTGATCGACGGCATCCGCCAGCTTTCCATCGAATCGCTGGCCGCCATGGCCCAGGACGCCTGGCAGGCATGGAATGTCGAATTCAGTGCCGCCCTCTACGACCTGGATTTCGACAAGGCCGGCTTCATGCTCGGCAAGCTGGCCGGCGACCTGTGGTTCCTGTTCACCGGCATTCGCGCCATCGCCAAGCTGCCCGGCATGACCTACCGGGCGGCCCGCCGCTTTGCTCGGCTTTTCGTGCGCGGCGCGCGGGCCAGCAAGGAAGTGGCCGGCCTGGTGCTCGAATTGCTGGCCAAGCTGGGCAGCACGCTCAACCGGGCGGTCGAGATCGGTTTTTCCGGCCTGCTCAATTTCCTCGACGACAGCGCCGCGCTGCTCAAGGCTCTCCAAGAAGGCGCCGTGGCAACGGTGAACAAGTTCGGCGACCTGGTCCTCTTCCTCAACGACATGGGGCCGGAGATGGCCCTTTCCGGCAACGTGCCTTGCAGCTTCGCCCTGTTCGGCGAAGTCGAGGGCACCACCACGGTTCTCGCCCGCGTGCGCGGTGCCGGCAAACTGACCGTGGAGGAGATTACCAAGACCCTCAATAGCTTCGGCCAGAAAGCGCGCGGCGCGGGCCGGCTAACCAGGGCCGGTCTGAGCGAGGTAGAGCGCTTGGTAAAATTCTTGACCGATTTTCTCGACAACTGGCGGCAGGTCTTGATCGATGCGCTGGAGTTCGATCCCGACGTGCAAGTCGTCATCTCGCGCAAGGAATTCGGCATCTGGTTGCACGATCACATGAAGCTCACGCTGGACACCCTGGAAAAGGAGCTGAAAACCTACAAGACGCTGAGCGAGATGAGCATCAAGAGCATTGCCGCCGAGATGATGATCCCCGCCGAGATGCAGAAGGTGGCGGACACCACCATTCTCGATTTTCTCAAGTCGCGCAAGGATCTGTGGCCGCTGTTCGGGGTCGAGAAGGAAAAAGACCTCGCCAAGCTGATCAAGGCGCTGGGCTATACCGACCCGGCGACCGCCACCATCGGCAGCATGAAATGCGATGGCGTGCTCTACGACTGGTTCTCCGGCAAGCTGTACAGCTTCGACTGGACCAGCGGCCTCTCCCGCTATCAATTCGTCCAGATGTTCGCCACCGCCGACCGGGCCGAACTGGCCGAGCTGATGACCAAGTTCATAGCGCACTCCCAGCGCGAATACGTGCTGCGCCAGGCGGTCCTCGCCGAGGTCTTCAAGGGATGGTCCACGGCCGCCGTCGAAGTGCTCTACAAGCCGCTACCCCGGCGCTTCCTGCCGTAAGAGGCTGTTAGACTTGCCGGGCCTCTTCCCGACGAACCGACCGCCATGCCCGACCTCGACAAGCAACTCGCCTTCCTGCGCGAAATTGACCGTCTCAAGACCGTTGTGCGCCTGTCGCCGCTGATTGACCGCTCACGGCGCGAGAACAGCGCCGAACACTCCTGGCACCTCGCCATGTATGCGCTGGTGCTCGCCGAGCATGCGGCCGGCACGATCGACATCCTGCGCGTCGTCAAGATGCTGCTCATCCACGACATCGTCGAGATCGACGCCGGCGACGTTCCATTCCATATCCCCGCCACGCACGCCGGACAGGCGGAACGCGAGCGCCTGGCTGCCGAACGCCTCTTCGGCCTGCTGCCGGAGGCTCAGGCCGAAGAGTTCCGCGACCTGTGGCACGAATTCGAAGCCGCCGGGAGCGACGACGCCCGGTTCGCCAAGGCCCTCGACCGCTTCCAGCCCATGCTGCACAACGCCGCCACCGACGGCGGTTCCTGGGTGGAGTGCGCGGTGACGCTGGAACAGATCAAGGCCCGCTGCCAGCCTCCAATCGAGCGGGGCGCTCCGGCCTTGTGGTCAGCCGCTGCCGAGATGGCCGAAGCGCATTATCGGAAGCGGTGACCAGCAGCCGCGGACCTGCAGAAAATCCGTTCTGAAAAAAAGTTACGCAAGGTCGCTTGACCTTCCCACCATGGGAAGCTCCATCATGGGTTCATGGCAATCCTTTGGAGACGCAAATGTCCTCTACCTCGAATTCAGATACGGCTCTTGAGCTCAGGCTCGGTATTGGCGGGATGAGCTGCGCTTCCTGCGTTGCTCGTGTCGAAAAGGCGCTTCTGCGCGTTGATGGCGTAACGGAGAGCAGCGTCAATCTTGCGACCGAAGAGGCCCTGGTGAAAACAGCGCCAGGCGTACGCGTCGAGGCGCTGACGGAGGCCGTTCGGGAAGCCGGGTACCGCGTTGCGACACAAAGCATTGCTCTCCAAATCGGCGGCATGAGCTGCGCATCGTGCGCCGGCCGGGTCGAGAAGGCCTTGCTGAAAGTCCCCGGCGTGCTGAACGCGTCGGTGAATCTCGCAACGGAAAAGGCAGCGGTCGAAGCACTTTCGGGCGTGACCTTCTCCCTCCTCGCCGCAGCCGTTGCCAAAGCCGGCTACACGGCAGATCCGGTCGCGGAACAACGAGCGGAAACGACACGCAATCGCCTTCCCGAATGGTGGCCGATTGCCCTGAGCGCCTTGCTGACGCTACCGCTGATGGCCCCCATGCTGCTCGGTCTCGTCGGTGTCGACTGGATGCTCGACGGCTGGGTGCAACTCGCCTTGGCGACCCCGGTTCAATTCTGGCTGGGGTGGCGCTTCTACAGCGCGGCCTGGAAAGCCGTCAAAGCCGGGGCGGGCAATATGGATTTGCTGGTCGCGCTCGGCACCAGCGCCGCCTACGGTCTATCGCTCTACCTGCTCGTGCAGCGCGGCCATGAGGGGGCTTTTCATCTCTATTTCGAGGCTTCTGCCGCCATCATCACGCTGGTTCTGCTGGGTAAATGGCTGGAGGCACGCGCCAAACGGCAAACGGCCGATGCCATTCGCGCCTTGAATGCGCTCCGCCCCAGCATCGCCCGGGTGCTGGTCGATGGCCAGGAGGTGATGACGCCGGTTGAGCGGCTGACGGTCGGTGACCTGGTCGTGGTCCGCCCGGGAGAACGCATTGCGGTCGATGGCGAAGTCGTGGACGGACAGAGTCATGTGGATGAAGCGCTCATTACCGGCGAAAGCCTGCCCGTCGCAAAAAATACGGGGGACAAGGTCACCGGGGGATCGATCAATGGCGAAGGGCTGCTCCATGTCCGCACCATGGCTACCGGCACGGAAACGACGCTGGCCCGCATCATTCGCCTGGTCGAATCCGCCCAGGCGGCGAAGGCGCCGATTCAGCGCATCGTGGACCGCGTCAGCGCAGTCTTCGTCCCGGCGGTGCTGTTGATTGCCGTGGCCACCTTCGTCGGCTGGATGATGTATTCGGGGAACTGGGAGCAGGCGCTCATCAATGCCGTCGCCGTCCTCGTCATCGCCTGTCCGTGCGCCCTGGGCCTGGCTACCCCGACCGCCATCATGGCCGGGACCGGAGTGGCCGCTCGTCGGGGAATCCTCATCAAGGATGTCGAAGCGCTTGAGCTGGCGCATTCGGTGACCGCCGTCGCCTTCGACAAGACCGGCACGCTCACTGAAGGAAAGCCCGCGCTGGTGGCCTTCGAACCGGCCGAAGGCATCGCGAAAGAGACGGTCCTGCAGATCGCCGGCGCCCTTCAACAAACCAGCGATCATCCGCTGGCGCACGCGGTCATGGAGAAAGTGCGCGAACTCGGCATGGCATTGCCGGCAGTCAGCGAGGCCAAGGTGCTGCCAGGTCGGGGGTTGCAAGCCAGGCTGGACGGGACGTTGATACTTCTTGGCAGCGCCCGCCTGATGCAGGAACAGGGCGTTGCCCCAGGCAAGCTCGCAGCTGTGGCCGCAGCGCTGGAAAGCGAAGGAAAGACCATCTCCTGGCTGCTGCGCCAATCGGACTCGGGCCCGGAATTGTTGGGGCTTCTGGCCTTCGGCGACACGATCAAGCCGGCGTCCTATCAGGCCGTCGCCCGCCTGCGCCAGCTGGGAATAAAAACCGTCATGCTGACCGGGGACAATCAGGGAAGCGCCCGGGCGGTGAGCGCCGAACTCGGCATCGATGAGGTTCGCGCCGAATTGCTGCCGGCCGACAAGTCGAACGTCATCCAGGCGATTCGCGAACAGGGATACGTGGTGGCGATGGTCGGAGATGGCCTGAACGATGCCCCCAGCCTGGTCGCCGCCGATGTCGGGCTGAGCATGTCAACCGGCACCGATGTGGCCATGGAGGCGGCGGGCATTACATTGATGCGCGGCGATCCGCGCCTGGTGGCCGACGCTTTCGACGTATCCCGTCGTACCTATCGCAAAATCAAGCAAGGCCTGTTCTGGGCATTTGCCTATAACGTATCGGGAATCCCCCTGGCGGCCATGGGCATGCTGAATCCGGTCGTCGCCGGTGCCGCAATGGCACTGAGCAGTGTTAGTGTGGTCGCCAACGCATTGCTGCTGCGCCATTGGCGGGGTAGCGCGACGACGGGCGTGGAAAGGACGGAGAAATGAATATCGGCAGTGCAGCCAAGGCTTCAGGCGTTTCGGCCAAGATGATTCGCCACTATGAGGGGATCGGATTGCTGCCCCAGGCCGGCCGATCCGATGCAGGCTATCGCCAGTACGGCGAAAAGGACCTGCGCACCCTCCAGTTCATCCGCCGTTCGCGCGACCTGGGGTTCTCGCTTGGCGAAATCCAGGGCCTGCTGGGACTCTGGCAGGACCGGGCGCGTCCCAGCCGGGAAGTGAAGGCGCTTGCCAAGCGGCACCTGGAATTCCTCGACCGGAAACTCGAAGAACTCCAGTCGATGAAGAATGCCTTGTCCCATCTGGTCAGCTGTTGCCACGGCGACGAACGCCCGGATTGCCCCATTCTGGAAAACCTGTCCGGAGAGAACGGTAGCGCCGGCCTGGCCGGACATGGCGGTCGATAAATGACATGGTCGGCCGGTGCCAAGGGAACCAAACCCGGCCTCCGCCGTCGAAAAGGCGACCGCAGGCGGGTTTGGCGACCCGGCATCGGTTTGACTTCGCCTCCAACCTCCCCTGTTTCGTTTCGATGCCTCCCCCAGCCCCCCGTCTTTTTGCCTTCGACAACACATACGTCCGCGACCTGGAAAATTTCTACGTCCGCTGGAAACCGACACCGGCCAGCAAGCCGAGCCTGATCCGCCTGAATACCTCGCTGGCCTGCGAACTGGGTGCCGATCCCGCACTGCTCGCTTCGCCGGAAGGCATCGAGGCGCTGGCGGGGAATTACCCTATGGAAGGCGCCGAGCCGATCGCGCAGGCCTATGCCGGGCATCAGTTCGGCGGCTTTTCGCCGCAATTGGGCGACGGGCGGGCCTTGCTGCTGGGCGAGGTGATCGACGCCAACGGCCGGCGGCAGGATATCGCTTTCAAGGGCTCCGGACGGACGCCGTTTTCCCGCAACGGCGACGGCAAATGCGCGCTTGGGCCAGCTTTGCGCGAATACCTCGTCAGCGAAGCGATGCACGCACTGGGCATTCCGACGACGCGCTCGCTGGCCGTGGTCGCCACCGGCGACATGGTGCGCCGCGAACGCGCCCTGCCCGGCGCGGTGCTGACGCGGGTAGCAGCCAGCCATGTGCGGATCGGCACGTTCGAATACTTTGCCGCCCACCAGGGGCCGGAGCAGGTCAAGCGTCTGGCCGATTACGTCATTGCCCGCCATTACCCGGAACTGGTTGCCAGCACGCAGCCCTACCTCGACCTGCTGGCCGGCGTCGCCGAACGGCAGGCGCTGCTGATCGCCCGCTGGCTGGGCGTCGGCTTCATCCACGGCGTGATGAACACCGACAACATGACGCTCTCCGGCGAAACCATCGACTACGGTCCCTGCGCCTTCATGGAGGCTTACGACCCGGCGACGGTCTTCAGCTCCATCGACCGGCACGGCCGCTACGCCTATGGCAACCAGGCCGATATCGCGCAATGGAACCTGGCGCGCCTGGCCGAATCGCTGCTGGCCCTGATCGATACCGACAGCGACCAGGCGGTGGCCCGCGCCACGGCGCTGCTCACGGCGTTTCCGGAACGGGTCGCGGTGCATTGGCTGGCCGTCATGCGGAGCAAGCTCGGGTTTGATGAGTCGGGCCAGGCGAGCGAAGACAGCCAACTGGCGGAAGATTTCCTCTCGCTGCTACAAGCGGGCAAGCTCGATTTCACCAACGCCTTCCGTGCGCTGTACGACGCTGCCGCCGGCAATCCGCTCCCGCTGCAGGCACTGTTCGGCAATGAGGCCGGATTCGGCGCCTGGCACGCCCGCTGGCTGGCCCGCCAGCCGAATCGCGCCGATGCCTTGCTGACGGCCATGCGAAGAGCCAATCCCTGGGTCATCGCCCGCAACCATCGCGTCGAGGAGGCGCTGGCGGAGGCCGTAGACCGGATGAACCTGGCGCCTTTCGAACGACTGCTGGCGGTACTGCAAAATCCTTTCGAATCGCGCGCCGACGATATCGCCTATACCGAACCGGCCCCGGCCGAGGTAACGGCCTGCTACCAGACTTTCTGCGGAACCTGACGGAGTACGACATGGCCACCAACGACTACGGCATCGCCCATCAACTCGCGCCGGAACCGGGCGTCGATTCATGGCGCGATGCGGCCGGCCAACCCCTGGCCGCCTACGGACTGGCGGACATGCCCGGACGCTACAAGCTGATCTTCTGCTTCCAGGACAACTGCCCGGGCTGCCACCGCAGCGGCTTTCCCACCCTGATCAAGCTTTTCGAGGCTTTCCGCCGCTCGCCGACCATCAGTTTTGCCGCCATCCAGACCGTCTTCGAGGAATTCGAGCACAACACGCCGGAGCGCGGCTTCGCCAACCAGCAGCGCTACGCCTTGCCCATCCCCTTCGGCCACGATGCCGGCCCGGATCGTGCCGGTTCCCGACTGATGCAACGCTACCGCAGCGGCGGGACGCCGTGGTTCATCCTGATCGATCCCGAAGGCGTGGTCCTCTTCAATCACTACCACGTCGACGCCGACCGGCTGATCGACTACCTGCGCGATGCCGAAAGCCGATACGCCGGCCTGACGCCAGACGGTACCCTGACCTGGGCCGGAGTGCTGCGTCTGGCACGCAACGGCAATCCCGAGCCGCCGCGCCGCGTCGAACACGGCGAGGCCGAGTGGCGTACCCGCCTGACGCCGGAGCAGTTTTACGTCGCCCGGCAGAAAGGCACCGAGCCCGCCCACAGTTCCGCCATGTGCGCCCTCTTCGAACCCGGCCGCTATGCCTGCGTCTGCTGCGGCACCGAGTTGTTCGACGCCGGCAGCAAGTTCGACAGTCGCAGCGGCTGGCCGAGCTTCACCCAGGCCCTGTCGCCCGACGTCGTGGCCTATCATGATGATTCCAGCCACGGCATGACGCGCATCGAAACCACCTGCAACGTCTGCGATGCCCATCTCGGCCACGTTTTCCCCGATGGGCCGGCACCGAGCGGCCTGCGCTACTGCATCAACGCCCTCTCGCTGACCAAGTGCTGATCGCCGGATAAGCCGCCACACCGCCAGTTGCCCGCGATCAGCGCGGGCCGGCAGCGCTATACTGGGGGCATTTCCCCAGCAGGAGCCTGCCATGCCCAGCGGTACGGAACGTTTCGTCCTGGCCCTCGATCAGGGAACGACCAGCAGTCGTGCCATCCTGTTCGACCGCGGCGGAAACATCCTCGCTATCGCCCAGCAGGAAATCACCCAGCACTATCCGCAACCCGGCTGGGTTGAGCACGACGCTGACGAAATATGGGCATCGCAGCTGGCCGTGGCGCGCGCCGTGTTGCGCGACAACGCTATCCGCCCGGAGCAACTGGCCGCCGTCGGCATCACCAACCAGCGCGAAACGACCGTTCTCTGGGATCGCGTCACCGGCCAGCCGCTGCACCGCGCCATCGTCTGGCAGGATCGGCGCACCGCCGCCATCTGCGACGAACTGAACGCCGCCGGCCATGCCGCCCTGTTTGCCAAACGGACGGGCCTGGTGCTCGACGCCTACTTTTCCGGCACCAAGCTGAAATGGCTGCTCGATCACATTCCGGGTGCCCGCAGCCGCGCCGAACGCGGTGAGCTGGCCTTCGGCACCGTCGATAGCTGGCTGGCCTGGCATCTGTCCGGCGGCCAGGCGCACGTCACCGATCCGTCGAACGCTGCGCGTACCCTGTTGTTCGACATTCATCGCCGGTGCTGGGACGACGAACTGCTGGCCCTGCTCGACATCCCACCCCGGCTGCTGCCGCGCATCGTCGACAGCAGCGGGCCGATCGCCACGCTGGATCCCCGATGGCTGGGCTGTACCGTGCCCTTGGCCGGCATCGCCGGCGACCAGCAGGCCGCCACCTTCGGCCAGGCCTGCCTGGAACACGGCATGGCCAAGAATACCTACGGCACCGGCTGCTTCCTGCTCATGAACACCGGCGACCAGCCGATGACCTCGCGCCATCGCCTGTTGAGCACGGTCGGCTGGCAGCGTCGGGAACGAACCACCTACCTGCTCGAAGGCAGCGTGTTCATGGGCGGTGCCACGGTGCAATGGCTGCGCGACGGGCTGGGGCTGATTTCCAGCTCGGCTGAAGTCGAGGCGCTGGCTGCCAGCGTGCCGGACAACGGCGGCGTCTATCTCGTTCCGGCCCATGCCGGCCTCGGCGCGCCGCATTGGGACCCGCAGGCGCGCGGTGCCCTGTTCGGCCTGACGCGTGGTTCGACCAAGGCTCACATTGCCCGCGCCGCGCTCGAAGCCATCGCCTTCCAGAGCGCCGACCTGCTGGCCGCCATGGAAAAGGATGCCGGTCATCCGCTGAGCGAATTGCGCGTCGATGGCGGCGCGGCGCGCAACGACCTGCTGATGCAATTCCAGGCCGATCTGCTCGGCGTGCCGGTGGTGCGCCCGCGCGTCACCGAAACCACCGCGCTCGGCGCCGCCTACCTGGCCGGCCTGGCGGTCGGTTTCTGGCAGGACGAAGCCGAACTGGCGGCGCTGTGGCAGGCCGAACGGCGCTTCACACCGAACATGCCCGAAACGCGACGCGCCGCCTTGTTCGGCGAATGGCATCGCGCTGTCGAACGCGCGCTGAGATGGACGACTCCACTATGACACTCGTGCCACCCGCCCGCCACGAAAGCCTCTCCGCGCTGCTCGACGAGGACACCTGGGATGTGCTGATCATCGGCGGTGGTGCCAGCGGCCTCGGTGCCGCCGTCGATGCCGCCGCCCGCGGCTACCGGACGCTGCTCCTCGAAGCCCGCGACTTCGCTTCCGGCACTTCCTCGTGCAGCACCAAGCTGATTCACGGCGGCGTGCGCTACCTGCGCCAGGGCGACATCAGCCTGGTCCGCAGCGCCCTGCACGAACGGACCCATCTGCTGGCCAACGCTCCGCATCTCGTCCATCCGCTCGCCTTCATCATTCCCGCCAGGAAGCTAGTCGACCGCCTGTTCTACGGGACCGGACTCAAACTCTACGACCGGCTGGCCGGCGCGCACAGCCTGGCAGCTTCCACCGGGCTGGACCGGGCCGCGCTGCTTGCCGCCCTGCCCGGCTTGAACCCGGATGGGCTGTGCGGCGGTATCCGCTACTGGGACGCTCAGTTCGACGATGCCCGCCTGGCCATCGCGCTGATGCGCACCGCCGTCGACCACGGCGCCACCTGCCTCAACTACCTGCCGGTTGTCGGCCTCCTCAAGGCGGGCGGCCGCATCGTCGGCGCGCTCGCCCGGGATGCCGAGACCGGGGAAGAATTCGAGATAAAGGCCAAGGTCGTCATCAACGCCACCGGTGTCCATGGCGACCGGATTCGCCGACTCGACCGCCCGGACAGCGCACCGCTGCTGACCCCCAGCCAGGGCATCCATCTGGTCGTCGACGCCGATTTCCTGCCCGGCAACGAGGCCCTGTTGATACCGGAAACGGAAGACGGCCGCGTCATGTTCGCCATCCCCTGGCAAGGCAAGGTGCTGCTCGGCACCACCGATACGCCGCGCCCCGACCTCAAACGGCTCGACGATCCGCAGCCGCTTGAGGAAGAAATCGACTTCCTGCTGCGCACGACTGCCGGCATCCTGACCCGTGCGCCGACCCGTGCCGACATCCGCAGTGCCTTCGCCGGCCTGCGCCCCTTGATCCATCCGGAACACGACAGCGACCACAAAACCACCGCCGCCCTGTCGCGCGAACACGCGATCCTGGTCAGCGACAGCGGCCTGATCACCGTGGCCGGCGGCAAATGGACCACCTACCGACTGATGGGCGAGCAAGTCATCGACCGTGCCGCCGTGCTGGCCGGTCTGTCCCCGGTTTCCTGCAAAACCCGCGACCTGAGGCTGCACGGCTGCCCGAGCGAGCCATGTGACAGCGTCCTCGGTAGCGAAGCAGCGTGCCTGCCCGAACTGCCGGGCCATGATCGCCCGCTGCACCCGGCGCTGCCGTATAGCGAGGCCATGGTTCGTTTCGCCATCCGCTACGAGCAGGCGCGAACGGTGGACGACATCCTGGCCCGCCGGACACGCGCTTTCTTCCTCGACGCGGCAGCGGCCGAAAGCTGTATCGGGAAGGTGGCAGCCATACTGGCCGAGGAATTGACTCCCGCCGACGAACGGCTGGAGGCCATGACCGCCGACGCCTGCCGGAGCGCCGCACGCTTTCAGGTAGCAGCCGGCAAACAAGGCTGAATCGCGCCGGGACAACCGCTCCGGTTACCAAGTGTTACGAGAATGCCCGGGATTAATTGCCCGGCGTCGGCGCAGCCCGCATAAAATGCCGCCGATGAAAAGTCCCGAACGATCCCGCGAACAACGAGCGCTCCTGCTGGCGTTCGCGGTTTCGCTGGCGATCCACCTGGCGGTGCTGCTGGTGCCGCGCGATGAGCGGCGTGGCGACCCGAATACTGCCTCGCGCATCGAGGCACGGCTGGCGCCGAGCCGGAAGGCGGTCGAGCCGGTCGTCGAAGCGCCGCAGAAACCGGCTGCTGCCAACGCCGCCAAGGCGAAGCCCCGGCAGCGCATCCTGACAGCCGACAAATCGCGGAGCACGACACCCCAATGGAGCGTTGCGCAAAAAGCGGAAATGGATGGCTTCCTAAACGAGCTGGAAACTCAGGCCAAATCCGTACCGAAGCCGACGCTGGCGCAGCGCTCGCTGGCCATGGCCCGCGAAGCCGGTCGACAGATGGCGCGGGAAGATGCAACCGGCGATGCGCTGCTCGAACTGCGCCCGAATGGCCCGCCAGTCAATTCCTTCAGCCTCGAAATGTATCTCGACGCGCTGGTGCGGCGGCTGAATCGCAGCGCCGGTTTCGTCAACAACGAACGCCGGCATCGCGGCGTGCAGACGGCCGCCGTTCAGTTCCGCCTGAATCCGGACGGTTCGCTGAAGTCCTTCGTCGTGCTCAATGCCGCCGACCAGGCCGAGGAAGTGGCTTTCATCAAGGCGGTCATCGAGCGTTCGGTGCCTTTTTCACCCTTCCCGCCCGATATAGACCGCGCCGCCCGCTCGCTGGGCGTCACCATCTGCATCCGCCCGGGCATGAACAACGAACCGGGGTTCAGCCGCATGGGCGGCAGCCGCTGCCTCTAGGGCGTCTTAGCCGCGCAGTTCGCTCAAGGCCGCATCGATGAGCTGCCGCGAGATGCTGATCGGCTCCGGCAGCAAGGGCAGCGCATCGGGTGAAAACCATTCCGCCGCCTCGATTTCCACCGGTTCGGGCACAATCTCCCCGCCCGCGTAATCGGCGAAGAAGGCGACCATCAGTGAATTGGGGAAAGGCCACGGCTGGCTGGCGTAGTAGCGCAGATTGGCGATCTCGATCCCAACTTCCTCGCGGACCTCGCGCCGGGCGCACTGTTCCAGCGTTTCGCCCGGTTCGACAAAGCCGGCCAGCGCGCTGTAGACGCCCGGCTTGAAGCGCGGGCTGCGCGCCAGCAGCAAGCGGTCGCCATCGCGCACCAGCACCATGACGGCCGGCGAAATGCGCGGATAAACCAGCAGACCGCAGGCCGGGCATTGCATGGCGTGTTCGTCGGCCCGCATCCCGGTCGGCGTGCCGCAACGGCCGCAGAACCGGTGTTGCGCCTGCCAGTCGAGAAGTTGTACGGCCCGCCCGGCCAACGCGAAGGCTTCACCGCCCGCCAGCTGAAAGACGGCACGCAGGGGCGTCGGCTCGGTTCCGGCAAGCTCGGGCAGCTCGGCCACATCGGCGGCATAACAGCTTGCCCCCTGCCAGTCGCCGATGTGCAGCCCGCCATCGGGCAGCACGCCGAGATGCCGGCCGGCCGGAAATGGCGAGCCTGCAGTCTCGTCGACGGCAATCAGCAAGCGGTTGTCGCTGCGCAATATCCAGTAAGCGGTATCGGTCATTTCGGCGGCTCGCGGCCAAAGGAAGCGTTTATAGCATGTTGGCGGCCGGATTTCACAGGCCGGCGGAATGAGCATCGAACAAGGCGGGCGCTTGTTTTGCCGCATCCCGTTTTTGCGCTGCAGCACCGATCTGCGAAAATACCGGCATGCCTGCACTCGCCTTCGTCGATCTCGAAACTACCGGCGCCACCGCCACCCATGACCGCATCACCGAAATCGGCATCGTCGAGGTCGATGACGATGGGTCCGTTCGCGAATGGCAGCAGCTGGTCAATCCCGGCATGCGGATTCCCCCGTTCATCGAGCAGCTGACCGGCATCACCAACGACATGGTGGCCGATGCGCCGCCCTTCGAGGCGATTGCCGGCGAAACCCTGCGCCGCCTCGAAGGGCGACTGTTCATCGCGCACAACGCCCGCTTCGACTACAGCTTCCTGAAAACTGAATTCAAGCGCCTGGGTATCGACTTCCGCAGTACCGTCACCTGCACGGTGAAGCTGTCGCGGGCGCTGTATCCGGAACACCACCGGCACAACCTCGACAGCCTGATCGAACGCCATGGCCTGCAGGCCGAGGCCCGCCACCGTGCGCTGGCCGATGCCCAGCTGATCCATCAGTTCTGGCAGAAAATCCACCTCGACCGCAGCAGCGAGGCCATCGAGGCGGCCCTGCGCAAGCAGAACACCCGCCCCAGCCTGCCGCCGAATCTCGACGCGGCAAACCTCGAAGACCTGCCTGATGCGCCCGGCGTCTACCTGCTCTACGGCGAGAACAACCTGCCGATCTACGTCGGCAAGGCCAAGGATCTGCGCAAGCGCGTGCTGTCGCACTTTTCGGCCGATGTCCGCTCGGCCAGGGAAATGGCACTCGCCCAACAGGTGCGACGCATCGACTGGATCGTCACGGCCGGCGAGATCGGCGCCCTGCTCCGTGAATCCGCCCTGCTCAAGGAACTGTTGCCGACGCAGAACCGCCAGCTGCGCAAGAACGAGGAAGTGTGCACCTGGACGCTGGTCGACGAAGGCGAAGGCTGGCTGCGCCCGCAACTGACCTTGGCCAATGAGCTTGATTTCGGCCTCTCCACCGCGTGCTACGGCCTGTTCAAGAACAGCAAGGAAGCCAACACCGTGATGCGCCAGCTGGTCGAAAGCCACCACCTGTGCGACATGCTGACCGGCCAACAGCCGGTCAAGCCGGGCAAGCCCTGCTTCGGCCACCAGATTCGGCGCTGCAAGGGAAGCTGCGTCGGCAAGGAGCCGCTGGCCAAGCACACCATGCGCCTGATGACCGCGCTAACCGGCCTGAAGCTGGTGACCTGGCCCTACCCCGGGCCGGCCATCATCCGCGAGGAAGACGAGGCCCACCTCATCGACGGCTGGCGCTATCTGGGTACGGCGCGATCCGACAACGAGATCCGCGAACTGCTGGACAGCCCCCGCCCGCTCTTCGACCGCGACATCTACAAGATACTGGCCAAATACGTCGCAAAGCTGAAGCCGCTTGCCGCCCTTAATGGCGGATTTTGAGCGCGATATCGACGACAAAAGCCCCGACGAACAACACCCAGCCGGCGACACGGAAGCCGTTGCCCACCCGTTTGTAAGCCCGCTCGTTGGGTCGGGTGTCGTAGTGATCGACGATTACGGCGAGCAGAACCACCACGGCGCAGATGGCGGCGGCAAACATCACCCATAACGACACGCCATGCAGATGGATGCCGTTACCGCGTTTGCCGGGAATGTAGAAATCGTCGATGGCCGCCGCCAGCGCGGCATAGCCGAACAGGCAGGCGGCAAAAAAGAGGTTGGCCAGCCTGTCCTTGAGGGGAATCCGGTTCGGCACGTGCAAGACGCGGCGGTTCAATTGCTCATCGCAGCGCATTTCATCGCGCAACTGCTCCCGCAAACTCTGCATATCGGCCACCAGTTGTGCATCGACGCGGACATATCCACCCGCCAGCCGGTCGCTAAGGGATGCATAAACGCCACCCTTGTCGCGGAGATAGCGCCCCATAAATGCCAGCGCAGCACGAATGTCGGCATTGCAGGGGAAATACATCCGCTTCCCCGCCAGGGTTTCATTTAATTCGGTGATGACACTGTCGACTTGTTCGAGATTCATGGCGCTTTCAGTAAATACAAATGACATGTCGACTTTAAGACAATATGCGTAACACATGTTCCGAGTAATCCTCAGCGATCCTTCGGCATGTGCCAATCAATAACGCATGACCGAAAACGGGTGGCAAAGCCGCCAGCAAACCGTTTGTCATGACTGTGGCACACTACCCCAATATCCCACGAAGGAGTACGCCATGCCTGCCGCGAAACCGGCCAGATCCAACCCCTCACCCCGGCGCGTCGCCATCGCCTGCCAGGGTGGCGGCAGCCATACCGCCTTTACCGCCGGCGTGCTGCAAGCGCTCCTGCACGGCATCGATGCGGAAAAGCACCATCTCCTGGGCCTCTCCGGCACCTCAGGCGGCGCCCTGTGCGCAGCCCTGGCGTGGACCGGCCTGCTCGAGGGTGACCCGAAGCGCGGCGCTTCCCTGCTCGACGCCTTCTGGCGAAAGATGAGCGCCAGCCAGCTGCCCGACTTCTGAACCAACCAGTGGCTGCTCCTGCAGCAACGCAGCCGCTCCGTGCTCGGCCTGCCGGAAATCAGCCCCTATCTGCTGCCGACGAGCGGGCAGGATTTCATGGCCGACCTGCTCAGTGCGCACATCCCGTTCGAGCGCCTGCAGTCGCTGACGAAACCGCATTCACCCTGCCTGATGATCGGTGCCGTGGAGGTGCTTTCCGGCGATTTCACCGTCTTCCATTCGCATCCCGGCCCCGGACAGCCGGGCATCACGGTCGAGGCGCTGCTCGCCTCGGCGGCGATTCCGGAAATGTTCCGCGCCGTTCATATCGGCAAGGGCATTTATTGGGATGGCCTCTTCTCGCAGAATCCGCCGATCCGGGGTTTTCTGTCCGGCAAGGGAAGCCGGGACGCCAAGCCGGATGAAATCTGGGTCATCCAGATCAATCCAGAACGTCGCGCCGGCGAACCCATGACCGCGAACGACATCGACGACCGCCGCAACGAACTGGCTGGCAACCTGTCGCTGCATCAGGAACTGTTCTTCGTCGACCAGACCAACGACTGGCTCAGGAAGAAATGGCTCGACGCCGCGCACATGAAGCACGTTGACGTGCGCTTCATCCGCCTCGAACTCGATCTCGACTATGCCTCCAAACTCGACCGCAGCCCGGCCTTCATCGAACGCCTGATGGACGAAGGGCGCAACAAGGGGGCAGAATTCATTGCCCGACTGAACAAGGAAACACCATGAGCTTTTCGTTTGCCAAGATACGCCCGGCCTGCCTTGCCGGCGCGCTTGCCCTTGCCGCCGCCCTGCCCGCCCAGGGGGAAGAGATCGACTGCGTCACCACCACCTGGAAGCTGATCGGCGCCAACCATCGTATCTGCGTCAATGCCTACGACGACCCGAAGATTCCCGGCGTCACCTGCCATGTCAGCCAGGCGCGCACCGGCGGCGTCAAGGGCAGCCTCGGACTGGCCGAAGATCCTTCGCAGTTTTCCATCGCCTGCCGCCAGGTCGGGCCGATCGTGCTGCCGGCCAAGCTGCCGGACGACGAGGTTGTATTCAGCGAAGACACCTCGCTACTGTTCAAGGAAACGAAAGTTCACCGCTTCCTCGACCAGAAACGCAACGTGCTGATCTATCTGGCGATCAGCCGCCGGGTCATCGAAGGCGCGCCGGCCAACGCGATTTCGACGGTTCCCATCCAGTCCTGGGGCGGTAAATAATCGGAAGGGCGACGCCCATCATGCCGGTGAGCCGAGCGCGGCCAAGGCTGCGGCCAGGCCGCCGGCGACCAGTTTCACCGGAATGGCCAGCATCAGGTTGAGCGGCAGGCCGAAGTCCTCGATATGCAGGCCATCGCCGTCAACTGGCCGGCCATCGCACAACGCGACCCGACCTTGCTGCCGGCGGACCCGATCGACCGTCGATTCCAGGCTGTCGACATAGCCGACGACCGGCTTGCCCAGCGCCAGCGCATAGCCGACCTCGACACAGGTTCCGGAATCCGGCTCGCAGCCGCGAAATGGGTTGAGATTGGCAAGCAGCGCATCGGCCTGGCGAATCAGGTCGATATTGGCGTGAAAGATGCCCGCCGCGGTGGTTTCCACCCCATCAAGGGGGATCAGGGCCTCATGCCCCGCCTGCCGGCAGAGCGTACGCGCATCGTCAGCCCAGCGCAGGGCATCCGGCCGAAAAACGTCGGGACCGGCGATATAGAGTTTCATGTGTCGTTTCATAAAAAATGTCGTCGTTAAAGCAACGACGGGTTGGCAAACAGGCGTCTCCGGGTGTATTTTCTATGCTTTTCACCCGTGAATTATCGTCCATCGGCGACAATGCACCCCGGCCTCCACGCCTTTGTCCCGATTTACCGATCACTCTGCCGAAAGAACCATGAAAGCAAGCGCCCTTATCCTCGCCGCCGCCCTGAGCATTCCAGCCCTCGCCAGTGCAGCCGATCCGGTCAAGTTCCAGGTCTTCCTTGATGGCGAGTTGAAGCACTCCGTATCGCTGGCCGGCCCGCATTCCCAATTCAAGTTCTCGCCGGAAGGTTTGACCGACACGACACTGGAGTTCCGGTTGATCGCTCCCGAACCCTTGATTCTGGAAATGAAGGAAGTCATCGCCAACGGTACCTCCCCGGAGGCTACCGGCAGGATTTCGCTGATCAAACCGGGCAGTTCGGCGAGCGCGACCGATATCAAGGGCGCCCAATTCAAGCATGCCTACGTGGTCGTCCGCCAGGAATAACGACAACCGCCTGAAGGCACACCAATGAAAAAGGCCGTTCGCTTGAACGGCCTTTTTCATTGTGCGGTAACGGATCAGTTCAGCTTTTCCGGGCTGCCGCAGCATTGCTTGAATTTCTTGCCGCTGCCGCAAGGACACGGGTCGTTGCGGCCGATCTTGTCTTCGCTGCGCTGCGCGGTGCCGCCGGAACGCTTGTTGCGCCAGAAGTTGTACAGGGTCTGCACGATGACCGGCAGGTTTTCCTGGATATCGGCCACCAGACGGGCTTCCTCGGCTGGCGGAAACCAGCGCTCGCCGTTCTTTTCGGCATCTTCCTTGAGCATGCCGTTGAGCAGGAACATCGGCTCGAGCAGTTCGGACAGGTCATCGGCGTGCTTGCCGGCCAGTTCGTACCAGTCGCCGGCCAGTCCCGCCCCGAAAACGTAGGAATCGGCCCAGGCCTCGAAATCGTAGTTCTCGCAGCTTTCGTCCACCGGGTAGAGGATGGGCGAGATCGTTTCGTCGGCCAGCAACGCAGCGGCAATATCGTTGTTCAGGCGCATCAGCAGTTCGACGGTTTCGCCAACTACCGGGTCGCCTGACTCCATGCCGTTGCCCAGCACCTCGGGCAGCCAGATGGTCGGCAAGACCGGCTCCGGGGCGCTGACCACAGCACAGATGACCGCCTGCGCTTCGTCCAGGCGCATGGCGTCACCCTTGAATACCTCGTGTTCCAGCAGTTCTTCGAGCCGGTCGAGATCGGCATCGGTCAAAGGTTTGGGGTTCATTTACGTTGTCCTCCGGAATCCTTGGATTTTAGCCCAATTTCCGACGCTCCCCGGCGAATTCGCGGGCTGCATTACGGCATCGGTTCGGCATCGCCAGCCCCCGCGGCCGATGCACCGCTCTGCCGGGCCTGCATGAAACGCCCCGGCGACACGCCGAAAGCCCGCTTGAACATGGCCGAGAATGCCGCCTGGCTCGCATAGCCCAACTCGGCCGCCACCTCGCCGAGCGGCCGGCTGCGCCCGATCATGTCCAGCGCACAGGCCAGCCTGAGCTGCTGGCGCCAGGCGCCGAAGCTCATCTGCAGCTCATCCCGGAACAGCCGGGCGAGCGTCCGTTCGCTTGCGCCAACCCGGACGGCCCACTCGCCCAGCGCCATCGCCGAGGCCGGTTCCGCCATCAGTGCCTCGCAGAGCGCCTGCAGGCGGCGATCCCGGGGCAGCGGCAGACCCAGCGACAAGGTCGGCGCCTGCCGCATTTCGGTCAGCAGCAGGCGGATCATCAGGTCGCGGCGTTCCGCGTCGCCCGGCGTTTCGCGCCCCACCCGGCTGAGCGACTCGATCAGGCTGCGCATGAGGTCTGAGACTTCGATGACGGTACAGGCTTCCAGCGGCAAGGGCGCCACTTCCCGCGCGACATAGACGGTGCGCAGCTCGACCTGCCCCAGCATGGCGACTTCGTGCTCGATGCCGGGTGGAATCCATACCGCCCTGAATGCCGGCGTCAGCCAGCTCGTCCCGGCAGCAGACACGCGGATCGCACCACGCAGCGGATAGGCCAGTTGCGCCCAGTCGTGGCTATGCCAGGGAACGACGACGTCCGGCGGCGGCTGGCGGAGGTTTACCGTCAGCGGCTCGCTCAGGGTAGGTGCTCGGCGCGGCACCGGATCGAAAGGGAGCGATGTCAGCATTGCGATAATTTTTGTCCGATTATTGCAATACGGTCAAGGCGAAGTTTCCTACACTCGCCCTACCCAACCGAGCGCCACGGACGATGACCACCGCCACCCTGCCCCCAGCCACACACAGCGATTTCGAAACGATCAGCCTGATCGGCTTCGTGCATGCCGTCTCGCATTTTTTCCACCTGTTGCTGCCACCGCTGTTTCCCTGGCTGATGCCTGAATTCGGCCTGAGCTTCACGGCAATCGGCGTGACGATGACGGTTTTTTTCGTCGTCTCGGGTATCGGGCAGGCTTCTGCGGGGTTTCTGGTCGACCGCTTCGGTGCCGCCCGCGTCCTCGGTTGCGGCATTGCCTGCTTCGCGCTGGCCGGAGTCGTGCTCCACTTCGCGACGGGGCTGCCCATGCTGATTGCCGTCGCCGCACTGGCCGGGCTGGGCAACAGCGTTTTTCACCCGGCCGACTTCACCGTCCTCAACCGCCACGTTTCCCAATCGCGCCTCGGCCATGCCTTCTCGGTGCACGGCCTCTCCGGCAACCTCGGCTGGGCGGCCGCACCGATCTTCATGACCGGCATCGCCGCCTCCGCCGGCTGGCGCACGGCAGCGCTGGCGGCCAGCCTCGTCGCCCTGCTCGCCATCGCGCTGCTCTTCTGGCGCCGCGAAGCGATCACCGATACCGCCGCACACCACGCCGAAAAAGCGCAGGAAAATGCCGGCCCCACCTTCGCCTTCCTGGGTTCTCGGGCGGTCTGGCTGTGCTTTCTGTTCTTCCTGCTCATCACGGCGGCCTTCGGCACCATCCAGAATTTCGCCAGCCCCATCCTGCAGGCCATGTACAGCCTGTCGCTGACGACGGCGGCCTTCGCCTTGTCGACCTACCTGGTCGGCAGCGCCTGCGGCATCGTTCTCGGCGGCTTTCTCGCGCAGAAAGGCGAACACGACCTACTGATCGCCGGCGCGCTGGGGCTTGCCGCTCTCCTCGCCGTCCTGCTCGCCAGCGCTATACTGCCTGCCGGGCTGATCCTGCCGCTGATGGCCGGCATCGGCTTCTGCACCGGCATCGCCGGCCCGTCGCGCGACCTGCTGGTACGCAAGGCGGCCACCGCCCGCTTCGGCAAGGCCGCCTACGGACGGGTCTACGGCTTCGTCTATTCCGGGCTCGATCTCGGTCTGGCAACTGCCCCGCTGATCTTCGGCGGCCTGATGGATGCGGGAAAATTCGGCACCGTGCTGGTCGGTATCGCCATCCTGCAAACCCTCGCCATTTTCAGCGCCCTGCGCGTGGGCAAGAGCGTGTAGCCTACAGCCCCCGCGCCCAACCCGGCCGCAGACGGGCTGTTTCGGGTGTGACTATGGCTTGCCGGACCTGCTGCAACAGGCGTTCCTTGTCGGCACCCAGCGTTCCCTTGAGGATCAGCCAGTTCGATGCATGGTCGCTGCGGAAGACCGTGCGTTTCAGGTCCAGACCGGACAGGAAGCGCTCCATCTCGACGAACAGTTCATGCCGGTCGAGCGGCTCCCAGCCGGGAAAGCCGGCACGCAAGCGCCCCTCGCCCGTGGGAAAACTGACCACCAGCGTCGCCAGGTACTCAGGCTGGGTGGCGTTGGCCAAGCGTGCCGAATTGTCGGCATGCTGCGGCGACAGCATCTTGCCGCCCAGGCCGTTCAGGATCATGACCGAACGGGTGATGCCGGCGTTGCCCAGCTTGTCCAATGCATCGCAAGTGCTGTCGAAGGTTTCGCCCTTCTGGACGGCGGCAAGCACCTGGTCGTCGCCGGATTCGGCCCCGACGTAGACCATTTTCAGGCCGGCGGCAGACAGCTCGTCGATTTCCTGCTGGCTTTTCTTGCGCAGGTTGCGCGGCAGGCAGTAAGAGGAAATACGGCGAACGGCCGGCATGTGCGTGTGGATGGCCTCGAGGATGGCAAGCAGGCGCCGGGTGGGCAGCACCAGGGCATCGCCATCGGCGAGGAAAACCCGGCGAATCTGGTCGCCGTAGCGCTCGCCGGTCAGGCGAATGCTTTCCAGGACTTCGTCCTCGTCGCGCGCCCGGAATTTCTTCTGCGGCGCGGTGTACATCTCGCAGAAGGTGCACTGGTTCCACGAGCAGCCGTCGGTCACCGGCAGGATCAGCGATTCCGCCTCGCTCGGCGGGCGGAATACCGGCTCGACGTAGCGGATCGGAATCACGCCGCGCCGGCCTTGGCGATGAAGGCCGCTGGAACGGTGGTCGGCTTGCGCTCGGTGTAGTCGAAGAACATGATCCCGTGCTTGCCGCGAGCCACTTCCCGTCCGCTGTCCTTGTCGGCCAGTTGCCAGACCAGATCGCAGCCGTACTTGTTGAAATCGTTGGCAGCCATCCGGACCAATAGCGTTTCGCCGTGAAAGGCTTCGGAACGATACTGGGCAGCCACGTCGGCAACGATGATGCCGACGCCCTCGACATCGAGTTCGGTATAGCCGAGGAACTTGAAGAAGCGGACCCGCGCTTCGGACACGAGCGACATCAGCTGGGCATTGTCGAGGTGATGGCCATAGTTGATGTGGCCGATGTAGATCGGGATTTCGGTCGAGAACGGAAATGCTGCGGGGAGTTCGATCTTGATGCGGGGCATGGGTCTGGCGCCGGATAGGTAAAAAAGGGAATTCTAGGGCTTGCAGCGTAGAATCGGGTAACCATCGGAGATCACCATGAAACAGATCGACCACAACCGCCTCGATGAAATCGTCCTCGCTGCCCGGAAGGCCGCAGACCTTCGCGCCGAGGGCTACCGCGAAAAAGCGCTCAAGATCTACCCTTGGATTTGCGGCCGCTGCGCCCGCGAATTCACCCACGCCAACCTGCGCGAGCTGACCGTGCATCATCGCGATCACAATCACGACAACAACCCGGCGGATGGCAGCAACTGGGAACTGCTATGCCTTTACTGCCATGACAATGAGCACCAGAAGCAGATCGAGGCCGATCGCGGCCGCACCGATGCGCGTACCGGACGTACCGGCAGCGCGACGCACAATCCCTTTGCCGCGCTGCAATCGCTGCTGAAACAGAAGGAATAGCCGGCTCTGCGGTCGCGCCGTTCTGCTAGTTGCCCCCCACAGTGGGCGATGGCAACTCGACCTGCAGCATCGCACCACCGAGCCGGGCCGATTCGCCGATTTGCAGCTTGCCATGATGCTGGCGAGCGATTTCCCGCACGATGGCCAGCCCCAGGCCGCAACCATCGCCCGTCTGGCCGGCCGGCCGGTAGAAGCGCTCGCCGATGCGCGGTCTTTCGCTTTCGGCGATGCCCGGCCCGCTGTCTTCGACCCGCAACCAGGCCGTCACCCCTTCCTGGGCGCAGCTGACGGTAACCACGCCACCCTCAGGGGTGTGACGCAAGGCGTTATCAAGCAGGTTGGCCAGCAGTTCCTGCAGCAGCAGTTCGTTGCCGGCCACTAAAGCCGGAGAAAGCTCGAAACCGAGATCGATATCCTTGGCGATGGCCTTGGGGAGCCAGTTTTCGGCAACCGACCTGACCAGGTCCGCCAACGAGATGACTGCCGACGTCTGCGGCAAGCTCGGCTCGGCCCGGGCCAGCGCCAATAGCTGTTCGACGAGATGCCCCAGGCGCCCGGCTGCGGCGTGGATTCCCGACAGAACGCCCTTGCCGGACTGCCCGGATTCCTGCTGGGCAGCCTCGACCTGCGCCAGCAAGGCCGCAATGGGTGTCCTCAGTTGGTGGGCCGCATCCGAAACAAAATTGCGCTGACTCGACAAGGCCTGGTCGAGGCGGCGCAACAAACCGTTGATTTCGGTCACCACTTGCTGCATTTCCTCCGGCACGTCGGCCGTCACCGGCCGGAGATCGGCGGGGGAACGGTCGGCCAGCTCGGACTGCAGGTCGTCGAGCGGGCGCAGACCGGAGCGCACCCCCGACCAGATGACCAGGCAGGCCACCACGACCAGCAGGATTTCCGGCAGCACCATGGCGAGCAGGATGTCGCGAACCAGCTCCTGGCGCTTGACCAGGGTTTCGGCCGCGATGATCGTCACCAGTTGATCATCCATGCGCCGCTGATAGGCGGCAAGGCGGATCGACTCCTCATCGAGCGTACCGTCGTAGTACCAACGCCCGTCGTTTCCCAGTTGCTGCCAGCTCTCCCTCGGCGGCATGGGCAATTCCGGATTTCCGTCGAGCAACTCGCCAGCCGCGCCATGCACGGCATAGAAAATCTGGTCGAACTTGTCGGTCAACAACACGGCCCGCGCCTGTTGCGACAAGGGTAACTGGAGGCGCCCATCGACGACCCGCAGCTGTTCGGCAATGGTGAAGGCCGTATCCAGCAAACCCCGGTCGTAGGCCTTGGTCGCCGCGCGCAAGGCTACCCAGTAAGCCGCCAGCGCCCCAAGCAGCAACAGGATCAACATCGCCGGCAGCAACCGGTCGATGAGCATCAGGCGCAGGCTGAGCGCGCTACGCGGCCGCATCGTCGGGTTTTTCGAGGAAATATCCCAAACCGCGTACCGTGCGGATCGTGATGCCGGCGACTTCGATTTTGCCGCGCAGCCTGGACATCAGCTTTTCGATGGCATTGGTCGAAATATCGTCCTGCCAGCCATACAGGGCCTGCATCAGCTGCTCCTTGCTGACGATGCGATTGACGCGCCCGGACAGAAATTCCAGGGCCGCCCATTCCCGGGCATTCAGATCGAGAGGGGTGTCATCGAGCCAGGCTCGCTTGCCGACGGTATCCAGCCGCAGGCGGCCAAGCATGAAATCCGGCACGGCGCCGCCCTGTCCGCGCCGGATCAGCGCCCTGACGCGTGCTTCCAGTTCGTCGAGGCGCACCGGCTTGACCACGTAGTCGTCGGCACCGAGATCGAGCAGGCGGACCCGCTCCTCGACGGCAAGTCGCGCCGACAGAATCAGAACGGGCGTTTGCTGGCGGCGGGCACGCAGACGCTGCAATACTTCGCTGCCATCCAGTCCGGGCAAGCCGAGATCGAGGACGGCCAGATCGTAACCATCGCTGGACAACAATTGATCCGCGGCACGCCCATCCGCAGCGGTGTCGACAAGATAGCCGGAATGGCGCAAGGCACGTGCCAATCCATCGGCAAGCAGGGCATCGTCTTCAATCAACAGAATACGCATAAAATCAGTCAGAATTCAGTCAGGCCAATTCCATACGATAGCACGCTGACTTTTGGTTTGATGCGATGCGACGCCTCCTGATTCTTTTGCTTTCCGTTCCGGGCCTTGCTTTCGCTGACCCGGGCATGCCCCTGACGCTCCGCGACGCCGAGACGCTGTGGCGGGAGCAAAGCCGTGAACTCAAACTTGCCGATATCGTCGTTGCCGGTGCCACGGCCGATGTCCGCACCGCTGCCCAGCGTCCCAACCCCGACCTGACGATCAACGCCCTGTCGATCAGCCCGCAGTCCGGGTACGGTGGCGGCCCGCTCAAAGACAAGAAGATGGACACCCAGCTCCGCCTCGACCAGCTGATCGAACGCGGCGGCAAGCGCGACCTGCGCATCAAGGGCGCCGAAGCCCGCGTCGATGCGGCGAAGTTCGAGCGCGACGACACGGCACGCCAGCAACTGGGCGACTTGCGCCAGGCCTACTACAACCTGCGCCTCGCCCAGGAAAAGCTCACCCTCGCCCGTGAATCGGCGGCGCTGTACGAAAAGAGCGCCCAGGCCGGCCGCCTGCGCCAGAAAGCCGGCGATCTGGCGCCGGTCGACGTCTCCCGCCTACAGATCGACCAAGCGCGTGCCGAGGCTGATGCCCGCCAAGCCCAGGCAGACCTCGCCGTCGCACAACAAATGCTGGCCTACCTGATCGGCCGCGACGCCGAGGCCGATCAGATCGTCGCCACCGATGGCTGGCCGCAACTCGAAGCCATCGCCCTCAACGCCCATCCGCTCGATCAACGCCCGGATCTCGCCGCTGCCCAGAAGCGCATGGCCGCCGCCGAGGCCGACCGCGACCTGGCCCGTGCCAAGCGCAGCCGCGACGTCACGGTCGGCGTGCAATACGAACGCAACCTGCAGAACGCGCCGACCAACAGCTATGGTTTCGGTGTCAGCGTGCCGCTCTTCATCTGGCACGAATACGAAGGCGAAATCGGCCGTGCCGAGGCCGATTACAACGCCGCCCGGCTGCAATACGACCAGCAGCAGGCGGTCGCCATCGGGCAGGTCGCCCAGGCACGCAATGCCCTGCTCGCCTCGCGCGACCGCATGCAGCGGCTGGAAGGCGGCCTGCTGACCGACGCCGAACGCGTCGCCAAGGCCGCCGAACTTGCCTACAGCAAGGGGGCCATGGGCCTGATGGATTTGCTCGACGCCCGCCGCACCCTGCGCCAGATACAGATCGAAGCCGCCAGCGCGCGCGCCGATTACGCCAAAGCCTTGTCGGACTGGCAGGTCCAGGCCGAATTCAGGAAGAATCCATGAAGCTGAGCACTCTTCTTATTACCCTGCTGCTGGCGCTGGCCGGCTGTTCCGCCGAACCCGAGTCACAAAAGGCCGCGGCGGTGAAGGTCGACGGCGACCTCGCCCTGCTCGCCGAGCCGGACAAGGCCACATTCCTGAAACTCGCCACCGTCGAAAAGGACAAGGGCGGCCTGCTGCGTCTGCCCGGCCGCCTGGTATGGAACGAGGAAAAGACCGTGCGCGTCTTCCCGCAAGTGGGCGGACGGGTCCAGAGCATCGCCGTCGATATCGGCAATCCGGTCAAGATCGGTCAGACGCTGGCCATACTGAGCTCCCCCGACTACGGCCAGGCGCTGGCCGATGCCCGCAAGGCGCGTGCAGATGCCCAGGTCGCCGCGCAGGCGCTGGAACGCAACCGCGTGCTGCGCGAAGCCGGCGTCGTCGCCGAGAAGGATTGGCAACAAGCCGAAGCAACAGCCATTGCCGCCAAGGCCGAGGCGGAGCGGGCCAGCCGCCGTGTCGCCGGCCTCGGTGGCGAAGGCGATGGAACCTATGCCCTGCGCAGCCCGCTGGCCGGCACCGTCGTCGAACGCAACCTCAATCCCGGCCAGGAGTTCCGCCCCGACCAATCCGGCTCGCCCTTGTTCGTCGTCACCGACCCGGGCAGCCTGTGGATTCAGGTTGACGCCGGCGAAGCCGATCTGTCGAAGCTGAAGAAAGGCGAACCGCTGCTCATCGAGTCCAAGCAATACCCCGGCGAGCGTTTCAAGGGCGTCATTCGCCATGTGGCCGACTTCGTCGATCCGAATACCCGTACCATCAAGATTCGCGGCGAAGTCCCCAACGCCGACCGTCGCTTGAAAGGCGAGATGTTCGTCAATGCGCTGGTCGAGCTGGAACCGACGGCCGCATTGCGCGCCCCGGCAGCGGCGGTATTCCTGTTCGGCAACAAGCGCTATGTCTTCGTCGAGGAAGCGCCGGGCCGCTACCGGCGGCAGGCCGTCGAGGCCGGCGCCGAGCGCGAAGGCCTGATCGACCTGATGGCCGGCGTCAAGGAAGGCGACAAGGTCGTTATCGAGGGCAGCCTGCACCTGCTGAAATACTTCAAGCCGGCTGCCGCCGCTGAAAAACAGGCAGCCAAATGATCAAGCGCATCGTTCATTTCGCGCTTACCCAGCCACTGTTCATCATTCTGGGCGTCCTGCTGTTCATCGGCATCGGTACCGCTTCGTTCCGCTCGCTGCCGATCGAGGCCTTCCCGGACGTGACCGACACCCAGGTCACCATCATCTCGCTCTACCCCGGCCGCGCGCCGGAAGAAGTCGAGAAGCAGGTCACCATTCCGCTCGAAATCGCACTCTCCGGCGTGCCGAACTCGATCCGCATGTTCTCGCACACGCAGTTCGGCCTGTCGTTCATCGTCGTCACCTTCGACGAGAAACCCAGCCTGTTCATGGCCCGGCAACTGATCCAGGAACGCCTGCGCGGCCTCGACCTGCCGCCCGGCGTTGAACCGGAACTGGCGCCGCCGGCCACCGCCACCGGTGAAATCTTCCGCTACCGCCTGGAGGCTCCCGGCCTCAAGCCAACCGAAATCCGCGCCATCCAGGACTGGACGGTCGTCCGCCAGATCAAGCAGGTCTCCGGCATTGCCGACGTGGTGTCGTTGGGCGGGCCGATCCGCCAGTACGAGGTACGCCCCAACCTGCCCAAGCTGCGCGACTACAAGATCACCCTCGGCCAGTTGTTCAATGCGCTGCAGCGGGCCAATGCCAATGCCGGTGGCGGCTCGGTCGCGCAGGGGCGCCAGCAGTTCCTGATCCGCTCGCTCGGCCTGCTGCGTTCATCGGCCGATATCGGCCAGGTGGTCGTCGCCGAGAACAACGGCACCCCTATCCTGGTCCGCGATATCGCCGAAGTCGTCGAATCGCGCGTGCCGGAACAGGGCATCGTCGGCATCAGCGACGCCAACGGCGACCAGGACGACGTGGTGTCCGGCATCGTCCTGCTGCGCAAGGACGAAAACCCGTCCATGGTCCTCGACGCGCTGAAGGCCAAGGTCGATGCACTCAACAATGGCGGCCTGCCGCACGGCGTGCAGATCGTGCCCTTCTACGACCGCTCGTGGCTGATCAGCAAGACGCTGAAAACCGTCTTCATGAACCTGCTCGAAGGCGCCCTACTCGTCACGCTGGTGCTTTACCTTTTCCTCGCCGATCTGCGCGCTGCCGGTATCGTCGCCTCGATCATTCCGCTCGCCCTGCTCGGCACCTTCACCGGCCTGTCGCTGGTCGGCATCCCGGCGAACCTGCTGTCGCTGGGCGCCATGGACTTCGGCATCATTGTCGATGGCGCGGTCATCGTCATCGAAAACATCTTCCGGCGCCTTGGCGAGGCGAACCGGGACGACGACCACCGCCCGCACATCCGGACCATCCAGGAGGCCGTCGTCGAAATCGGCCGGCCGACGGTGTTCTCGATGATCATCATCATCGTCGCCCACCTGCCCATTTTCACCATGCAGCGCCATGAAGGAAAAATCTTCGCGCCCATGGCCTACTCGGTCGTCGCCGCGCTGATCACCTCGCTGATCCTGTCGCTGACGCTGGTGCCCCTGCTCTCCAAGATCGCCTTCAAAAAGAATGTGCCGCACGAGGAAACCAGACTGATGCGCTGGTTCATGGATCGCTACGAACCGGCGCTCAAATGGGTGCTTGCCCACGCCAAGCGTGTACTGGCCATCGCGCTCACCGCCCTGGCCATCACGGCAACCCTGGTACCGCAACTGGGCACCGAATTCCTGCCGGAACTGAACGAAGGTTCGATCTGGATCAACATCACACTGCCGACCTCGGTGTCGGTCGACGAGGCGAAAGGCGAACTGCGCAAGCTGCGGCGCATCATCGCCGACTTCCCCGAGGTCAATGCGGTGATTTCCAAGGGCGGCCGGCCGGAAGACGGCACCGACCCCAAGAACATCAACATGACCGAGATGCTGGTCGACCTGAAGCCCGACAGCCAATGGCGCAAGGGCATGACCAAGGACCAGCTGGTTCGCGAGATGGAGGACAAGCTGAACGACATGCCGGGCATCGAACCGACCTTCAGTCAGCCGGTGCGCGACCAGATTCTCGAATCCATCTCGCAGATCGACGGCCAGATCGTCATCAAGCTGTTTGGCGACGACACGGCCACCCTTAAGCTGCACGCCAACCAGTTGCTCGACAAGATCGGCAACGTGCCGGGCGTTGCCCGCGCCTTCATCGACCGCGACGGCGACCTGCCGCAATACCGCCTGGAAATCGATCGCGCCGCTGCCGCCCGCTACGGCCTGAATGTGATGGACGTGCAGGATGTCGTCGAAACGGCGCTCGCCGGCAAGGCAGCCACCGAGCTGTGGGAAGGCGACCGCCATTTCAGCGTCGTCGTCCGCCTCGCCGAGCCGTCGCGCCAGCTCGACAAGCTGAAGGACGTGCTGGTGCCGACGCCGAACGGCGCCCAGGTCCCGCTCTCCGCGCTGGTCGATTTCAAGATGGCGAGCGGCGCCATGAACATCGCCCGCGAATCGGGACAGCGCGTCGTCGCCATCGGCGTCTTCATCCGCGACCGCGACATGGGCAGCGTGGTGGCCGACATGCAGAACCACGCCAAGGAGATCAAGCTGCCGGAAGGCTACTCGATCACCTGGTCCGGCGAGTTCGAGAACCAGGAACGCGCCATGAAGCGCCTGATGCTGGTCGTGCCGTTATCCATCCTGATGATCTTCCTGCTGCTGTTCGACGCCTTCGAGTCGTTCAAGGATGCGCTGATCATCATCTGCAACATCCCCTTCGCGCTGATCGGCGGCATCTTCGCCCTGCTCATCTCCGGGATACCGCTCTCGGTATCGGCCGCCATCGGCTTCATTGCGCTGTTCGGGCAGGCGGTCTTGAACGGGGTGGTGATGGTCAGCTACATCAACCAATTGAAGCAGCAGAAACTCGATGATTACCAGGCCGTCTTCCAGGGAGCCTTGTCTCGCCTGCGCACCGTGCTGATGACTGCCCTGCTCGCCATGCTCGGCCTGCTGCCGATGGCGCTGTCGCACGGTATCGGTTCCGAAACCCAGCGTCCACTAGCCCTGGTCGTCATTGGCGGCCTGATCTCGGCCACGGTGCTGACGCTCTTCGTGCTGCCGGCTCTGTACTACTACGTTGCCACGCACCCGAGGCTGTCGCGCGCGCTGCATTGAGGTCCGGATGAACGCGCTGTGGCTGCGCTTCCTGATGCTGCTATCGATTGCCTGCCTGGCGCTCCCCGGGCAGGCTGTCACGGACGATGAAGTCCAGGTCGATTACCGCGACGGCCTGTACATCGCCACCCTGCACCTCAAGTCCCCGGTCGCACCCGGCATCGCCCTCAAGGTGCTGACCGACTTCGAGCACATGGCGGACTTCATGCCCGGCGTGCTGGCCAGTCGCGTGGTTTCCCATCACGGCAACGTCTATGAAGTGGCCCAGCGCGGCAAGGTCAGCTTCGGGCCGTTTTCCATGTCGTTCGAAAGCCTGCGCCGCATCGAGGTCATCGACGATAACCGCATCCTCTCCCGCTCGATTTCCGGCTCGGCCAAGCGCATGCAGAGCGAAATGAAACTCCATCCACAGGGCAGCGGAACACAGATCGACTATCACATCGAAATCGAGCCCGACAGCTGGATACCCTCCTCGCTCGGCAGCAACTTCCTGCAGCACGAACTGGCCGAACAATTCAATGCCCTCGGCCGGGAAATGCAGCGCCGCCGGGGAATGCCCGGATCTTGACGCATCAGGCCCGTTTCAGGGCCCATCGAGCTGCCGCGCTACAGCTGTGCGCCTTGCCGGCCTACGCCGCCAGCACCGACCGCAAGGCACCGATCAATGCGGGAAGTCGTTCGCTCAGCTGTTTCAGTGCCGCATCGGCCCCTGCGTCATCGCCGCTCTTGAGCGCACTGTCGAGCTCGCTGGCAAGGTCGTAAATGGGTCGTACCCCCAGGTTCCCGGTGGCACCTTTCAGGGTATGGGCGACACCTTGGGCAGCTTTGGTGTCATGCCGATCAAGCAGTTCGAGCAGCCGTTCCGCGTCGCCCCCATGCGCATCGACGAAGAGCGTCAGCAAGCGGCGGTAAAACGGCAGCTTGCCCCCGGCAAGCTTGAGGCCTGCTTCCAGATCGAGATCGCCGATTTGCGCCAGGGCAGCGTAAAGGTCGGCATCGGTTTCATTTACTACCGGCGCCTCTGCGAACACGACTCTTTCTTCGACGGTTTTTTCGGCGCAGCTTGGCAGCCACTTCAGCAAGGTGGCATAGAGCAGCTCAGGTTCGACCGGTTTGGCGACGTGATCGTTCATGCCGGCCAGTCTGGCGCTCGCCTTGTCCTCGTCGAAGGCATTGGCTGTCATCGCCAGGATCGGCGTGTCCTGCCAACCCGGCAGCGCACGAATGGCGGCTGTCGCACCCAGCCCGTCAAGATTGGGCATCTGGATGTCCATCAGCACCAGGTCGTACTGCTGTCGGCGAGCGAGTTCGACCGCATCGACCCCGTCCACGGCAACATCCACCCGCATATTGACGGCGTGCAGCAACTCCAGTGCCACTTCGCGATTGATCGGGTTGTCTTCGGCAAGCAACAGATGGGCGCGCTTCGATCGTTCGCGCAACCGGGTTTCCGCATCGCAACCGGAAGCGGCCACTGCCGGCAGGATTCCCCGGCCACGCTGCAGCCGGGCGGTGAACCAGAAGGTGCTCCCCTTGCCGGGAATGCTCTCCGCTCCAGCCTCTCCACCCATCAACTCGGACAAGCGGCGGGTGATGACGAGGCCGAGGCCCGTGCCCCCGAATTGCCGGGTCGTCGAGGCATCAGCCTGGGCGAAGGACTGGAAGAGCGTGGCAAGCTTTTCCGGCTCGATGCCGATACCGGTGTCGCGCACCTCGAAGCGCACGAACAGATCGTCGCCTTGCTCTTCAAGCAGCTTGGCAGCGAGAGTCAGGCGCCCCTGCTCGGTGAATTTGAGGGCGTTGCCGGCATAGTTGAGTACACCCTGCCGCAGACGCACGACATCGCCACACAACCAGACAGGTACCGCATCGGTATCGATGTGAATCTCCACGCCCTTCTGGCTGGCGGCATCGGCAAGCAGGGAGCGCACGTGATCGAGAACAGCCGAAAGCGTGAAATCGTTGTGCTCCAGCTGCAATTTGCCGGCTTCAATCTTGGATATGTCGAGGATGTCGTTGATGATGGAAAGCAGGTGCTTGCCCGCGGCATTGATCTTCCCCAGCCGGTCTGCCTGTGCCGGTGTCGCTTCGCTGCCCAGGAGGTAGGTCAGGCCGAGGATGGCATTCATCGGCGTGCGGATCTCGTGCGACATGTTGGCCAGGAAGGTGCTTTTCGCGGCACTCGCCTGCTCGGCCTGCGACTTGGCCAGCGCCAGGTCGGCCGTACGCTGCCCGACCTCTTCTTCGAGCGTCTGCGTACGCTGCTGCTGGGCGGCCCGCTGTGCGGCGATCTCGGCGGTCATGCAATCGAAGGCGTTGGCCAGGCGTCCCAGTTCGTCGCCTTGATGCAACTCGATCGGCGCCGGCTTTTCGCCCTTGCCGATCGCGTCGACGGCTTGCGTGATCCTGCCCAGCGGCCGACTGACAATGCGCTGGATGGCGCTGTGCATGAGCCACAGGCTGGGAAGAATCAGCAGCAAGCCAATCGCCAGCAGCAACCCGGCGCCGATCAGTATCCGGCTATCGATGCCGGCTTTCGGCAACAGCGTCACCCAATACCACCCCAGGCCATCGATCCGGCTCCACGCGATCCAGTGCGTGCCGTCCGGCGAGCGTTCAACGCCGGACGGTAGTCCGCTGCCCCTGATGACCCCGTCCATCTGTTCGAGCAGCGGGTCGCCAAGGGTGGCAATCGCCAACTGGCCTTGCGCTTCGACAATCCGTTGCTGAAGCTGCGGATGCGCGATCAACTGGCTTTTATCGTCGATGATCAGGTGGTACTCGCCGGTTGCACCGTTCTGATCGACATTGGTCAGCAAGCTCTCGACCGTGATATCGAGTCCGACGGTACCGACCCATACGCCCTGCCAGTCAAGCGGCTGAATCGCCGAAATCATCCAGGCTCCGGCCTGGTTATCCAGATAGACCGGCGTCCAGAAAGGCCGGCGCTCCGGATTTTTGTCCGGTCGCGAGTTGGCCATGGTCGGATAGTTGAAGTTGTCGGTTTGCGGCGTCGCCTTGGCTCCCCAATCGATGCCGCGCGAGTAAACCATCAGCCCGACCTCGACGAAATCCATGTAAACCGAAAAAAAAGGCGGCACCATCGCCGGCCCCTGCTCGCGCAGCAGGTCGTAGCTGGCAACCGCCCGCCGCCTGGCCGAGGCATCGTCGGCATTGCGCAGGTAAAGCGTGGGCGCGCGGCGGGTATCGACCAGCTCCGGGCGCAGGCGCCAGAGGCCATCGTCGGCACGGGCAAACAATTCGAAAAAACGTCGATCGGCAGTTGCGGGGTTCTGCGCCTGAAGGCGCTCGAGCAATTCGCCGTGCAAGCGCCGGACGCTGTCATTCGCCTGGCGAAAGATGTCCCGGTGAGCCTGGGCACGGGCCTGCGCCATCTGCCAAATGGCGACCGACAAGGAATCGTCGGTGGCATTCCGCAGGGCGACGAAGCCCAGGGCAGTGAGCAAAAGCAGCAGTGCCAGAATCAACGACCCCATGGAAAATGCGAGGCGGCGGGAAACGCTGTCGATCATTGATCAGGATGCAAAAAAGGTGACGGGACAATCGGTGTGCCCCGAGTATCCACGGATGAATAACCCATCGTCAACCAGGGCTTTTTACCAGGAAGATCGGCCTCCGCGCATTTTTTCCACTTGACCTGGAAGCGCTTGCGTACCCCTGGCGAACGGCCTCGTAGCCTGCCTCCAGCCCGCCGAGCGGCTGACGCTAACTCCCTTGCCCCGCTGCCGCGCCGCAGGCGTGGCAAAAACGTGCGAAAGCGCTTTTCCGCTCTTTGCATTGGCCGCAGTGGTCGAACAGGCAGATACCGCAGTGCGGGCAGTAATCGATCGCCGTATTGGTCAGATCAACCGACCGCTCGCAACCGGGGCAGACCTTTTTGGCCAGCCGCGCCAGCGCCGTGTCGTAGCTGAGTTCCTTGCGCCGCTCGATATCGGGCAGCGCTTCGGCCTGCTTCTGTTTTTCCAGGTAGCGATTGAGGGCGACGATGGCGTAGCGGCCCACCAGCACGGTAAGGACGATGCCAACCACGTAGCGCACGTACCCGCCGTAGCTGGGCAGGTAGGGTACCAGCTCGACGAAGAAGGCGAAAAGCGCAAAGTAGATGAAGCCCCAGACGAATGGCCACCAGGTGCTGTGGCGCTTCCTGGCGAACAACCAGCCGGCGGCGACCAGCAGCGGCAGGGTCAGCAGCAGGCGATAACCGAACACGCGCAATTCCTGATCGCGCAGTTCGACATCCAGCTTTTGCGACGCGGCGTCTTCGAGTTCGTGCAGGTCGCGCTGAACCTTCGCCTCGGCCTGACGGGCATCGAGCAGGTTCTGCTGCTGGCGCTCGACATCGGACAACGCCTTGCGCTCAAGTATCTTCAACTCATCCAGCGCCTGGGTCCGTTCGATCAGTTCACGGTCCTGCTCCGGACGCTGGGTGGCATGACGGGTCGCCAGCCAGTTGTTGAAGGTATCGCGTGCGCTTCCGGAATTGGCGCGGGCGGCATTGAGTTTCAACTGCGCCTGATCGTTGGCGTCCTGGGCCACCTGGCGTTTTTCCTGCAAGCTGCGCAGTTCGGCGCGCAGGCTCTCGGCAGCCGGCTTGTCGATGAAATCGTCGAGTGTGTAGCGATGTTCGACTTTGGGAAGGTTGGCGACGATCGTTCCGCCCAACCCGATCAGGAAGCTCGCGAAAACGAAGGCCACGATCCACAACCCGAAACGGAACCATTTTTCCGACAAACGCAACGCTTTGCTCATGCTTTCGCTCCTCCGGAGATCATTTTGCGGGCAGCGCCGAATACCTGCATGCCGAGCAGGGCGAGTGCACCACCGACCACCCCGACCATTGCTTCCATCGCCATCGATGCCGGGACGCTCCCCCAACCGGCAAGGCCGGCGAACGCTTCGATACCGTGATGCAACGCCGGAATGCCGTGCACCAGAATACTGCCGCCAACCAGGAACATTGCTGCGGTGCCCAGCACGGCGAGCAGCCGCATCAACCTGGGAGCCGCCAGCAACAGGCCCTTGCCAAGCGATTGGGCGGCGCCGGAATCCTTTTTCAACAGCCAGACGCCGATGTCGTCCATCTTCACGATAGCGGCAACGATGCCGTAGACACCGACCGTCATGATCACGCCAATACCGGCCAGCACGGCAACCTGCGTCGAAAAGGGCTGCCCGGCGACCGTACCGAGCGCAATGACGATGATCTCGGCGGAGAGCACAAAATCGGTACGGATGGCTCCCTTGATCTTGTCCGCCTCGAAGGCAGCCAGATCGACACTTTCATTGGCCACCGCCGCCAGTTCCTCGGCGTGGTGCGCGGCATCTTCCTCGGTGCTGTGCAACCACTTGTGCGCGAGCTTCTCGACGCCCTCCAGGCACAGGTAGATACCGCCCAGCATCAGCAGGGGCATGACCGCCCACGGCATGAAGGCGCTGATCAGCAATGCGGCGGGCACCAAAATCAACTTGTTCCTGAACGATCCAACCGCTACGGCCCACACCACGGGCAGTTCGCGTTCGGCGGCCACACCGGCCACCTGCTGGGCATTGAGCGCCAGATCGTCGCCCAATACGCCGGCCGTCTTCCTGGCGGCCACCTTGGTCAGTACGGCGACGTCGTCGAGGATCGTCGCGATATCGTCAATCAGTGCAAGCAGGCTGGCACCAGCCATGGGGAACTCCGTTCGCTGTCGGGACGGCGCCGGTTTGGCGCATGGGATTGTTCAGGTAGTTAACGTCGATGGAAAACTCGCACGGCCGGGGCGCCCGTCGCAGCGCCAAGGCTGGGTTCCGTCTCCCGGCTATCAGATTTCGCTGAACACCGTGTCGGCGGGCAGGCGGGACTTCGGCAGCCTGGCGTTGAAATCCTGTTCGCTGCCGTAACCCAGCGCGCACATGACGACCGCGCGCAAACCCTTTTGCGGCAGGCCGAGTGCCTCGTCCAGCTTCAACACGTCGATCCCTTCCATCGGACAGGCATCGACGCCGAGCGCGGCGGCGGCCTGCATCAGATTGCCGAGTGCGATGTAGATCTGGCGGTCGGCCCAGGCATCGGCATCGTTCAACTGGTCGCGGTGCAGGCCGACGTAAAAACTGCGCGATTTGGATTGCCCTGCCCTGGCGTCCGGCGTGGCAAAGCGACCATCGGCCTCTTCCTGATCCAGCAGGCTGTTCAGATACGCCTCGTCAAGCGCGGTACGCGCACAGAAGACCACAACGTGCGAGGCGCCGCGTACCTTGCCGGCGTTGTAGGCAAAAGCGCCGTCGAGCGTCGCGGCCAGCGCCTCCTTGCCGGCATCGCTACCGGCGATGACAAAGTGCCAGGGCTGGCTGTTCACCGAAGAAGGGGCGAAACGCAGCACGGTCTTCAGGTCGTCCAGCACGCTGCCGGGAATTTTGCGGGTCGGATCGAAGGCCTTGCAGGTACGGCGTGTTGTGGCGATTTGAGCAACGTTCATGAGAGGCGTCCTTTTCATCGATATCTATATTGGAGGATTGCGGCGAGCGCTGCGGCAGGTAGAATCGCGCTCCGCGCCACTTCGGTGAGCGACCGCCATTATCACCCAAGATTCCAAATCGCATGTCCGACTACTCCGCCTCATCCATCCGCGTCCTCAAGGACCTCGAACCCGTCAAGGAACGTCCCGGGATGTACACCCGGACGACCTGCCCGACCCATATCGTGCAGGAAGTCATCGACAACGCCGCCGACGAGGCACTGGCCGGTTTCGCCAAGAAGATTTCAGTGCGCATTGCGGCCGACGGGCTGATCGAGGTTTCCGACAACGGTCGCGGCATCCCGGTCGAGATTCACCCGGAGGAAGGCAAGCCTGCCGTCGAACTGGTCTTCTGCAAGCTGCACGCCGGCGGCAAGTTCAACAAGAAGGAATCGGGCAACGCCTACCGCTTTTCCGGCGGCCTGCACGGTGTCGGCGTCTCGGTGACCAATGCCCTATCGACACGGCTGGAAGTCGAGATCAAGCGCGGCGGTGGCGTGCACAAAATCGCCTTTGCCGACGGCTTCGTGATCGAACCGCTGGCCCGCATCGGCGACGTCGGCCCGCGCACCACCGGCACGACGGTTCGCATCTCGCCGGACCCCAAGTATTTCGATTCGCCCAAGGTCAATCTCGGCCAGCTTGAGCACCTGCTGCGCTCCAAGGCCGTGCTGATGCCCAACGTCACGGTCGAACTGGAGATTGAAGGCCAGGAGAAGAAGACCTGGTGCTACCAGAACGGCATGGCCGACTACCTGGCCGAGATGATGGTCGGCACGCCGGTAGCGCCGATCTTCGTGGGCGAAAAATACGTCGAGGTCGAAAACGGCTTTGCGGTCGGCGAAGGCGCCACCTGGGCGCTCGCCTGGTTCGAGGAAGGCGGCGGCAAGCCGGAAAGCTACGTCAACCTGATCCCGACGCTGGATGGCGGCACGCACGAAGCCGGCCTGAAATCCGGCGTTTTCGAAGCAGTGAAAGCCTTCGCCGACCACCACGCCATCCTGCCCGCCAAGGTCAAGCTGGCGCAGGAAGACGTCTGCGGCAAGATGACCTACCTGCTCTCGGCCAAGGTGCTCGACCCGCAGTTCCAGGGTCAGACCAAGGAAAAGCTGACCAGCCGCGACGCCTACAAGCTGGTCGCCCAGATGGTGCGCGACCCCTTCGAGCTATGGCTGAACAGCCATGCCGATTTCGGCAAGAAGATCGCCGAACTGGCCGTCAAGGCGGCGCAGAACCGCATGAAATCGACGCAGAAGGTCGAAAAAAAGAAGTCCTCCGGCATCGCCACGCTGCCCGGCAAGCTGACCGACTGCGAGTCGGACGACATCAGCCGCAACGAACTCTTCCTGGTCGAGGGCGACTCGGCCGGCGGCTCCGCCAAGCAAGGCCGAGACAAGGAAACCCAGGCCGTGCTGCCCTTGCGCGGCAAGGTGCTGAACACCTGGGAGGTCGATCGCGACCAGCTGTTCAAGAACAACGAGGTGCATGATATTTCCGTTGCCGTCGGCGTCGATCCGCACGGCATCGACCAGATCGACTCCGTTGACGTCTCCGGCCTGCGCTACGGCCGCGTCATCGTCATGTCCGATGCCGACGTCGATGGCTCGCACATCCAGGTGCTGCTGTTCACGCTCTTCCTCAAGCACTTCCCGGCCCTGGTCGAGAAGGGCCACATCCACGTCGCCCAGCCGCCGCTGTTCCGTGTCGACGTCGAAGCCAAGGGGCACACCCGCAAGGTGTATTGCCTGGACGAGGCGGAAAAGCAGCAAACCCTGCACAAGCTGCGTGAGGAAGGCATACCAGAACACCGGATTACGGTCTCCCGATTCAAAGGCCTGGGCGAAATGAACCCCGACCAGCTCTGGGAAACCACCCTCTGCCCGGACACCCGTCGTCTCGTGCCCTTCCAGGCCGACCGCGACACCATCCTGCAGATGCACCGTACCTTCACGCTGCTGATGGGCAAGGGCGAGGCTTCCGGACGCCGGCAATGGATGGAGAAGGATGGCGGACTGGTCGAGGCTGACGTCTAAGCGTCAGCCTGAAACGTCCGGACCGAATAGCTCACCCAGAAATTCGATCATCGCCTGTACCCGAGGAAGGCGCTGGCGGTCGGGCAGATAAACGGCATAGATCGGGTAATGTGCCGGATCGCATTGCCCGGCAAGAATTTCGACCGCCTCACCTCTGAGCACGCGGCTGCGCATGAACAATTCGTTCAGGTAGCCGATCCCCAGTCCCTGAGCAACCATCTCTTCCAGCACGGCCGTCGTATTGGCCCGATATCGCCCGGATACGACATGGTCGCCGCCACCCACTGCCGGCGCGAAACGCAGATGATTGAGGTGGGAAATGCTTTGATGGCTGACGAAACGATGGCCTTCGAGATCGTCTGGCGTCTGCGGCGTACCGTAACGCCGCAGGTATGCCGGGGCGGCAAAGAGACCGCGCCGAAAGCTTCCAACATGTCGGGCGACGAGGCTCTCATCCACAACAGACCCGACACGCACGGCGAGATCGATGGCATCCAGCGAAAAATCGCTGGCCTTGTCATCGACGATGACGTCCACCGCTAGCCCTGGATGGCGTTCGGCCAGCATGGGCAAGGCCGGCACAATCAATCCTTCAGCGAACGACGAGCTGATGGCCAGGCGCACCATGCCGCTGACTCCGTCACGAGGTACCGCCAACCGCTCACCGATTTCGGCCAGTTTCGTCAGACTGGATCGGCCGAGATCGACCGCCACCTCACCCTCCGGGGTCAGGCTCAGCCCGTGCGTCGAGCGACGCAGTAGCCGCACACTCCAGACTGCCTCCAGCCGCTGGACGGCCCGCGACACACTCGATGTCGGAAGATTGCGCTCTCGTGCCACTGCCGAAAAGCTACCTAGTTCGACGGTACGGATCAGGATCGCCAAATCCCCTGGCATCACATTTTGCCAACCGGGCACCTTGACCACGGTATCGGTGTTGCGTGGCATGCAAAACCCCTTTCCTTTTCATGGCCTCGCCGCAGACTGGAACGCTGCCTAAGCTGTTCCTGACGCCGCCCTTCGCCGTCTGACAGGAGCATACGATGAACCGCATAAATCCAGAAGTATTCGACGCCCATCGACGTCTCGCCGAAACCCTGCGCAAGGCTGCCATCCGCCGCTGGAACCCACTATCCTGGATTCTTTCAGCCTGTCATGCGCTACAGGCCCGTATTGCCCGATACGCAACATCGCGGCGTCCGCACCACTGAACCGCCTTCGGCCGCCATGCTGTATTGCCACCTCGTACTCGGTGCCGACTTGTCGGAAGCGCTGGTCGAATTTATCGCCCGACACCTCACCGAATTGCTCGCCGATGCTTTTGTTCTTCCCCCTCAACACATCACCATCCGGATCGACAGTGCGCCACCCTCTCGATATTTCATTGGCGGACGGCTATACGACCGCCTCCCGCCTTGCCTGGTTACCGTCCATCACTCGTCATGCACACCGTGTGGGCACGAACTCGACGCATTGCGCATCACCATGCTGCGCTTTCTGAGGAAGACTTTCGGACATCCGACATTCGACAGCCAGATTCGCTTCGTGCCGACGGCTCCGGTGTGCGCTACCATGACAATCGCTTCGAGTCCGTAAATCCCCGCCTCCTCTCGTTCCGATCCACCCGGCTGCAAGCCGCCCGCCGCTCTTTAAGCAATGCCCGCTTTCCGCCACCGAAACCTCGTTCTACTGCTTGCCACGACCCTGCTCTACATCGCGTCGCAAGCGCACATCATCGTTGTGCTGGGCCCACAAGCCGAGGATATTCTGCGTTTCCAGACAACGTTCTCTCCCTCTTCGTTCTGGCAGATCGTCGACGCCTGGGGAGCGGAAGGCAAGGCGCGCTACCTTGCCCATTTCCCTTACGATGCGCTGCACGCGCTGATCTACGGCGTACTCGGCCTGGTCATCACCATCTGCACGCCACTCTTCGGTTCGGCGTGGCACTGGCCCCGGCGACTGGCCGTTGCCGCGTTGCCGGTCGCGGCGTTGTGCGACCTCGTCGAAAATTACGGTCACGAAACCTTGCTGCGCGACGGCCCCGGTGTCGATCCAGGTCTCATACCATTGGCGGCCGCCTTCGCCTCGGCAAAATGGCTCATCGTCGCGCTGTTTGCCTGCGCCGTCGCCGCCGCCACGCTACGCCGGCTTTGGCGTCGCCCCTGACCCGGCATCCGTTGAAACAGCTTGCAACAATTTGGAACAGCCTGGAAATAGCTGAATTACATGTTTGCGCTCTAATGGTTTCCAGCGCGGGACATTCCGCCAGTGATCATCAAGGAGAAAAACATGTTGAAGCACAATAAACTTCGTATCGCTGCCCTAATCATCGGTGCCGGCGCCATTGCCGTCTCCGCTCCGAGCTTTGCCCAACGCGGCGGCTGCATGGGCGACGGCCCGATGGGTGGCAAGTTTGCCCAAGGGCAAGCCGGCGAACGCATGAAGCAGCATCAACAACAGTTGCACGATGCCCTGAAATTGACGCCGCAACAGGAAGGTGCCTGGACCAAATTTCAGGAATCCCACCCCTTCGCCGGCAACGCCAATCGCCCTGATCCGGGCGACATGGCCAAGCTGACCGCGCCGGAACGCGCCGAGAAGATGCTGGAGTTCCAAAAGCAGCATCAGGAGGCCATGGGCAAGCACGTCAATGCCATGAAGGACTTCTACGCCCAGCTGACGCCGGAACAGAAGAAGGTTTTCGACGAGCACAGCATGATGGGCAAGCGCGGCCAACGCGATGGTATGCGTGGCGGCATGCGCGGCCCCGGCCCGCAAGGACCGGCCAACCCGCCACCGGCGAACTGATGCCCGGCGACGGTTCGGCGCACCGGGTTTGACGCGACTGGATTCGCGACGGCACCGGCCGGCCATGCCGCAAGGCGTGCGCCGGCCTTTTCATGCCAGGCCCGATGCGCTACCGGCGAAAACGCCAACCCGATGGAACGTCTCGGGGGCATGGCGCTCCAAGTTCGTTCACGATTCCCTTACCCCGCACCATTCGCGCCGCCCGCTTATCCCCCTGAAGTGGATTCGTCGCTTCCCATCGCACAGCCACCCCAAACGACAAAAATCCCATGTCCATCCCCCAGCAAGCGATTTCTCAGCCGTCTGACACACGTCCTGCCCTGCCGGGCCGCCTGCGCCGCGCGCTCTGGCGGATTCTGCCGCTGCTCGGCTTGCTGCATGCCTACATCGGCTGGCGTCTGCTCCCGGCGCTGGACCTCACCGCCACCGGCTGGGTGCTGGCTTTGGCCGTGCTGGCCGCTTCAAGCTGCCTCGTGCCCTTTGGCCTCCTGGCCCGCCATGTCGTTTCCCGTCAGGTGACTGCCGACCAGCTCGCCTGGCTGGGTGGTCTCGCCATGGGCTACTTTTCGTCGATACTGGTGTTGACGGTATTGCGCGACCTGTCGCTGCTCTTCTTTCATCAATCCGGCTGGGCGTCGGCCAGCGCACTCGGGGTCATCGGACTGGCGAGCTTCTTTACGCTTGCAGGCTACGCCAACGCCCGCAAGGTGGCACGCGTCGTCGAAATCGACATCCCGCTGGCCGACCTGCCGCCGGCACTGGAAGGATTCACCATCGTCCAGCTCAGCGACATCCACGTCGGGCCGACCATCAAGCAGGACTACGTGCAGGCCATCGTCAACCGGGTCAATGGGCTCGACGCCGATCTGGTCGCCATTACCGGCGACGTGGTCGATGGCGATGTCCAGCAGCTGCGTCCTCACACCGCACCGCTCGGCAGCCTGCGCAGCCGACACGGCAGCTATTGGGTCACCGGCAACCACGAGTACTACTCGGGGGCTGCGGCGTGGATACGCGAATTCGAACGGATCGGATTGCACGGCCTGCATAACCGGCATGTGGTCATTGAACATGGCGGCGCCCGTTTCGTGCTGGCCGGCGTCACCGACTATACGGCCGGCGCCTTCGATGCCGCGCTGGCCAGCGACCCGGCCGCCGCGCTGGCAGGCAGCCCGCCCGGTCTGCCGCGCATCCTGCTCGCCCACCAGCCCCGCTCGGCAACGGCTGCCGCCGCGGCCGGCTTCGATTTGCAGCTTTCCGGCCATACCCATGGCGGTCAGTTCTGGCCCTGGAACCACTTCGTGCCCATGCAGCAGCCCTTTACCGCCGGACTGCACCGACTCGGCCGGCTGGCGATCTATACCAGCCGTGGCACCGGCTACTGGGGCCCGCCCAAGCGCTTTGGCGCCCCGTCGGAAATCACCGTGCTGCGTCTCGTCGCCGCCCGCTGAAATCCCGGAAATACATAAGCACGCAACACGGATACGATTCGTCACCATTCCATTCCGAGGTCATCCGCCGGCAGGCGCTAGAATGGCGCCTTTCGCCATTTTTACCGATTCATCGTGTCTATACGTCCCTTCTGGAAACGCCCCCTGCCCTTTGCCGCGCTGATCGGCTGTCTGCTGATGCTGTCGGGCTGCATCAGCCTGGGCAGCAAACCGCCAGCCCAACCGGTTGCGGTGGCCAAGCCGAAAATCGGCCTGGCTCTGGGTGGAGGGGCAGCGCGCGGTTTTGCCCATATCGGCGTGATCAAGATGCTGGAGTCGCACGGCATCTATCCGGACTACGTGGTCGGCACCAGCGCCGGTGCGGTCGTCGGTTCGCTCTATGCAGCCGGCTACGACGCCTATGCCATGCAGAAAATCGCCCAGCAGCTCGATGAAAAGATCTTCGCCGACTGGACACTGGGCGGGCGCGGGCTGCTCAAGGGCGAGGCGTTGCAGGAATTCATCAACCTGCACCTCAACAAACGCCCGATCGAACGCCTGAACCGTCCGTTCGCCACGGTAGCAACCGACCTCAACACGGGCGAGCGTGTCGTTTTCCGGTCTGGCGACACCGGCATGGCGGTACGCGCCTCGGCGGCCGTACCCGGCGTCTTCCAGCCGACGCAGTTTCGCGGCCACAGCTATGTCGATGGCGGCCTGACCAGCCCGGTGCCGGTGCAAGCCGCCCGCGAAATGGGGGCCGACATCGTCATCGCCGTCGATATTTCAGCCAGGCCCGATGGCCAGCCGACCGACAGCCTGACCGGCATCATGTGGCAGACGACGACCATCATGGGCGGCGCCATCGCGGCCAACGAGCTCAAGGGTGCCGACTTCGTCATCCGTCCCAAGCTGCCCTATGTCAAATCCTGGGATTTCACGGCCCGCAACGACGCCATGCTCGAAGGCGAACGGGCGGCCCAGGCCGCATTGCCCGCCATCAAGCAGAAACTGGTGCGCTGACGGCAGCGTGTCCCCAAAGCGTCACGAATTTCTGCCAGAATTCATCCTTTAGACTCAACCGCGGATTCACCATGACCTACAAAGTCTTTGTCGATGGCCAGGAAGGCACCACCGGCCTGCAGATCAACGAATACCTCGCCCAGCGCAGCGATGTCGAAGTCCTCAAGATCGACGCCGACAAGCGCAAGGATCTGGCCGAGCGCAAGCGCCTGATCAATGCCTCCGACGTGACTTTCCTGTGCCTGCCGGACGAGGCGGCCAAGGAATCGGTGTCGCTGGTCGACAACCAGAATACCTGCGTGATCGACGCCTCGACCGCGCACCGCGTCAACCCGGCCTGGACCTTCGGCCTGCCGGAACTGGCCAAGGACCAGCGCGCAAAGATCAAGGCCGCCAAGCGCATTGCCAATCCGGGCTGCCACGCCACCGCCTTCATCCTCGCCCTGCGCCCGCTGGTCGAGGCCGGCCTGCTGCCGGCCGCCACGCAGATCGCCGCCAATTCCATCACCGGTTACTCCGGTGGCGGCAAGTCGATGATCGCCGACTACGTGGCTGCTGCCAACGACGCGGCCCGCCTCAAGGCACCGCGCCCCTATGCGCTGGCCCTGGCCCACAAGCACCTGCCGGAAATGCAGGCCTATACCGGTCTCACTGTCGCCCCGATCTTCCAGCCCATCGTCGGACCGTTCTACAAGGGCCTGGCCGTCACCGCCTACCTGCAGCCGCAGCAATTCAGCCGCAAGGCCTCGCCGGCCGACGTGCAGAAGATCATTGCCGACTATTACGCCGGCGAACGCTTCATCAACGTGCTGCCGGTCGACCTGAACGCCACCACCGAAGGCGGTTTTTACAACGTCGAAGCCAACAACGACACCAACCGCGTCGATATCGCCGTCTTCGGCAACGATGAGCGCATGCTGCTCGTCGCCCGACTGGACAACCTCGGCAAGGGTGCCTCCGGTGCCGCCGTCCAGGCCATGAACCTACATCTCGGTGTCGAGGAAACGCTCGGCCTGATCTGATCGAGCCGGCTTCAGACAAGAAAATGGCGGCCAGTCGGCCGCCATTTTCATTCTGGCTGTTGCTATCGCACGTTACGCAGGCCATCCGCGTAATCGCGCACGTATTGCAGGCTGGCCTGGTCCAGCACTTGGGCGATGCGCTCGCTGCTCGTCGCAACGTTGAGGGCCGATCTGTCCTCCTTGCGGTCGCCCTTGCCCAGGTCGGCGATGGCTCCATCGAAGAATATCCACTGGTTTCGCGCCAGCCCGATCGATTCCCGGCTGGCCGATGAATTTTCCCGCGCCGCATCCAGCTCCTGCAGGCCACTGGCGAACTCCTTGCGGGCCTGCTCGATATCGACCAGAACGCCTTGCGACCGGTTTCCGCCATAAGCCTGCAGGTAAAGACGAGCCAGGCGTTGCGACAACATGTTGAGACGCGACGAGAGGTCCAGCAGGCGGCCGACCGGCGTTTCGCCCTCACCTTCGATCTGCATCGCCAGTTTGCCGGCATGCACCATCAATTCGTCGGCAATCTGGTTGACCCGCTCGCTGGCCGCGGTATCCGGGGTTTGCTTCAGGGCGACGCGCATTTCCTGCCACAGCGCTTCGCTGCGCGCATGGTTGCGCTGGCTGCTCTGTTTTTTGGCATAGCGCGCCAGGCGGCCAAATTCGGCATCGACTTCGCCGACCGAGGCGTCGATTTGTTGTCTGGCCGCACCGGATTTGAGCCCCATACCGGCTTGCAGGTAGAGCTTGGCCAGCCGTTGCGACTGCATGCGCAGGCGGCCGGCGCTGGCAATATCCTGGGCAAGCTGCCCGGAATCGGCCCCTTTGGTGACGGCAGCCGGCTGGGCCAGGGCATGAACGGCAGGCCCCGTCATCGCCAACGACGCAGACAGGACAAGGGAAACGGTAAAACGGGAAAAAACGGATCGGTGCATCTTGAACGGCGACGTTGGTAAACAAGGCGCGTATTGAAGCACCTCAATGTTTCACGGCTTTGACATGCCATCCGCCTCGCCTATCATTCGCCCACTCGCATCGCATCGACAGGACAACACGGTGACCCCGCCCTTCCGGAACTTTCTCCTTCGCCTCTCCCTCGCGGCCGCCGCCGGCCTTGCCTGCACGCAGGCAAGTGCCCAGTCCGTCCTGCTCAACCATCAAACCGCCACCTACGGCAATCCATGGCCGAGCGGCACGACCGGCCCGAGCGCCCGCACGCTCAACAGCAAGACGCTGGTCACCTTCAACAGCCTGCCGGCGCAGGGCGACTTCGAGGTTCTCGGCCGCATCGAAGTCTATTCGCGCTGGTTCGGCAGCACCCGCAAGGCGATGACCCTGCTCGGCGAAAAAGCCCGCAGCATGGGGGCCAATGCCGTCGTCGAAACCGGCGTCTGGCAGGCCCCGGCCTTCCCGGCCACCGTGGCGCCACACGGCACCGGCATTGCGGTGCGCATCAACGACTACCAGCTTCTCGAAAAGCTGGCCGACTCATCCAGCACATGGGAGTAAAAATGGCTTACGTCATCGGACACATCACCGTCAAAGACCCGGCCAAATGGGCCGAATACCGCGCCAATGTACCGGCCACCCTCGCGCCCTGGCAGGCCGAGCTGGTCTTTCGCGGCGAAAAACTGGCTGTGCTAGGCGGCGAACACCGGCATACCGATACGGTCGTCATCCGCTTTCCCGACGAAGCTGCCGTCGACGGCTGGTACAACTCGCCGGCTTACCAGGCGCTGATTCCACTCCGCCAGGAAGCGGCCGATCTCGATCTGATCAGTTTCGCCGAAAGTTGAGATACATGCCTTTTGTCATATTGAACATTGCCGCCTGAATTGCTAGGTTTCCGGCTCCCCCCCTTCCGGAGCGTTGCATGCCGGAAGAAATTCAGCGACATCGTTTCAATACCAATGGGAAAGCAATCAATGCTCCGCCGCCACTTTCGCATGATCGCCGCCACAGCCGGTCTGGCTCTGTTCAGTGTTCAGGTCCCGGCCCAGACACCCCAGGATGCCCCCACGGGGAATGCCGCGACAGCGGACAAGATCCTGATCACCTATAACGCACTTCCCGAGACCGGAAATTTCGAAGTCATCGGGCCGATTTACGCCACCAAGCGCTGGTTTGGCGGAGCCGAAGCCGTGACCAGGTCGCTGGGCGAACAAGCGAGGGCACTTGGCGCCAACGCCGTCGTTGATTTCAAGGTCTGGTGGGCTCCCGCCTTTCCGGTTCCTGCCGCCCCTCATGGCAAGGGAATCGCCGTCAAGGTAAATGACACGGCCTTGCTGAAAAGCCTGGTCGACGAGGCCAGTTCCTGGGAGTAGCCATTGCGTTGATCCGGCTGGCTGAGCACATGTAACAAAAAGCCATGCCGGGAAATGGCATGATGTCGGCAAACAGCCTTCGTGCAAGGAGCCACAACATGCCCCAGCCGCCTGAATCCCGCCCGATCAGCCTCGCCCTGCAAGGCGGCGGCGCGCATGGCGCTTTCACCTGGGGGGTGCTAGACGCCCTGCTCGAAGACCCGCGTTTCACCTTCGAAGGCGTCAGCGGCACCAGTGCCGGGGCGATGAACGCCCTGTGCCTGGCGCACGGCCTGATGACCGGCGGCCGAGAAGGTGCCCGGGAAACCCTGCGCGCGTTCTGGAGCGGCATTGCCGACCTCGCGCCCTTGCCCACCCCGAGCGGCTCCCCGGGCGCCATCTCGCCGGCGCTCAAGATGATGTTGCAATGGACGAACTACCTCAGTCCGGAGCAGATCAATCCCTTCGACCTGAACCCCCTGCGCGACCTGCTCGCCTCCCGCTTCGATTTCGAGCGCCTGCGCCGAGACAGCCCGGTCAAGCTGTTCATCGCCACCACCCATGCCAACTCCGGCAAGCTGCGCATGTTCGGCAATCCCGAACTGTCGGCCGATGTCTTTCTCGCCTCCGCCTGCCTGCCGACCATCCACCGGACCATCGTGATCGACGGCGAGCCCTATTGGGACGGCGGCTACAGCGCCAATCCGGCGGTTTTCCCGCTGTTCTACGACTGTCGTACACCGGACATCCTGCTCGTCCTGCTTACGCCGCTGCGTTACGCCGAAACGCCGGAAAGCGCCGAGGACATCCGCACCCGGCTGCGCGAACTGTCGTTCAACTCGACCTTCCTGCGCGAAATGCGGATGTTCACCCATCTGTACGAACACATCGCCATCCCCAAGCTACCCGCCTGGCTGCTCGACAAGCTGCCTGTCGCCCGTTTCGAACGCCGGCTGGCCGGCTTGCGCTTCCATGCCATCAGCGCCGAACACGTCCTCGGCGAAATGCCGTCGGACAGCAAGCTGGCGGTCAGTCATGCCTTCTTCGAAGACCTGTTCGCCGTCGGCCGGGCTCATGCCCGACGCTGGCTCGACCTGCATGGCACGGAGGTCGGCCGCAAACCCAGCCTCGACCTGGGCACGCTTTTTTATTGACCGTCGGCGGGCCGGAGACGGGTAAACTCCCGCCTCATGACCCTCGCCACACCCCGCATCCTCAGCGTCATCCCGCCGATGACGCAACTGAACACCCCCTACCCGGCTACCGCCTACCTGACCGGCTTCCTGCGCGAACGCGGCTTTCACGCCGAACAGGCCGACCTCGCGCTGGCCCTGGTGCTCGAGTTGCTCTCGAAGGAAGGGCTGCCCGCCATTCGCGATGCCGCCGAGACGATACCGCCGAAAAAACGCTCGAAAACGCTGAAGCATTTCCTCAACCAGTTCGACCGTTACCTCACGGCCATCGGCCCGGCCATTGCGTTGCTTCAAGGGCGCGACGGATCGATCGCCCACCGCATCTGCTCGCGCACCTTCCTGCCCGAAGGACCGCGTTTCGCGGCACTCGACAACTATGCCGACGACGAAGGCGGCGACCCGCTGGCCTGGGCCTTCGGCGCCCTTGGCGTGCAGGACCGGGCGCGCCATCTCGCCACGCTGTTCCTCAACGATCTGGCCGACGTGCTGCGCGAAGCGGTCGACACCCGCTTCGAGTTCGTCCGCTACGGTGAGACGCTGGCCCAGAGCCAGGCCAGCTTCAACCCGCTGGCGGCCGCACTGGATGCCCCGCCCACCCTGGTCGACACCACGCTTCAGAAGCTGACGCTGGAAACCGTCGAGCGCAGCCGGCCGGACGTCGTGCTGCTCTCCGTTCCCTTCCCCGGCACGGTTTACGCCGCCTTCTGCATTGCCCGCGCCATCAAGGCGCGATACCCGGCCATCGTCACCGTCCTTGGCGGCGGCTACGTCAACACCGAACTGCGCGAACTGGCCGAGCCACGCGTCTTCGACTATTTCGACTACGTCACGCTGGACGATGGCGAAAAACCCCTGCTCGCGCTGTTCGAACACCTCGCCGGCCGGCGCCCGCGGCTCAACCTGGTGCGCACCTTCGCCCGTGTCGAGGGCGCCGTGCGCTACTACAACAGCCAGGAGCCGGACATTCCCTTCGAAGAGGTCGGCACGCCGACCTGGGACGGCCTGCCGCTCGACCGCTACCTTTCGCTGCTCGACATGCTCAACCCCATGCATCGCCTGTGGTCTGACGGACACTGGAACAAGCTCACCGTCGCCCATGGCTGCTACTGGAAGAAATGCAGCTTCTGCGACGTCAGCCTCGACTACATCGGCCGCTACGATGCGGCCAGCGCCAGAACCCTGGTTGACCGCATCGAACGCATCGTCGAGGAGACCGGCCACACCGGCTTCCATTTCGTCGATGAAGCCGCGCCGCCCAAGGGCCTGCGCGCCATGGCCGAGGAACTGCAGCGGCGCAACCTGGCCATCTCGTGGTGGGGCAACATCCGCTTCGAAAAATCCTTCACGCCGGAACTCTGCCTGCAACTGGCCGACAGCGGCTGCATCGCCGTCTCCGGCGGCCTCGAAGTCGCCTCCGACCGCTTGCTGGCGCTGATGAAGAAAGGCGTTTCGGTCGATCAGGTCGCCCGCGTCACCCGTGCCTTTACCGATGCCGGAATACTGGTGCATGCCTACCTGATGTACGGCTTCCCTACCCAGACCTTGCACGACACTGTCGACGCGCTCGAATACGTCCGCCAGCTATTCGCGGAAAACTGCATCCAGTCGGGCTTTTTCCACCGCTTCGCCTGTACGGTTCATTCACCCGTCGGCCGTAATCCGGCCGAATACGGCATCAAGCTGCAACCGCTACCGCCCGGCAAGTTCGCCAGGAACGACGTGCATTTCATCGACCCCACCGGCGTCGACCACGACCGCCTCGGCAAGGCATTGAACAAGGCGCTGTACAACTACATGCACGGCATCTGCCTCGATCAGGACGTGCGCAGCTGGTTCGACGACCGCGTGCCCAAGCCGCGCGTCGGCCGCAACTTCATCGCCAAGGCGCTCGGCGCCAGCTACGGCTGATGCAAATGCGCGACAACATGCCGTCAAACCAACGGGGCATTCGGGTTGCCTTGCTCTTTGCATTGGCAGCGTACCGGCTCCAAGGGTATTACGAGCATGGACAATGGCTCACCGACGCCCAAGGTGGCACCTTGGCTTCAGAATGGTTAGAACGGTCTAAAATCAGCATGCCATTCGATGAACGTCGCCGGTTATCCTCGCTCAGTGACCAATTTGCCCGAGACATCGCCAGCCAGCTTTCCAGGGAAGCAGGCCTTTACACTGCGCACGAAATGATGGAGGCACTAGATCCGATTTATTATTCGGAGATCGCGGAATCACTACTTGATGCGTGCAAGCGCATCCTCGATGAGCAGATCACCTCATCATAAAAAAGAAGTGGCTTCGGCCTCACCGGGCATGCCATACCACTACAACAGAGGGAAGACTGCCTCTCGTATCAAGCGCTACTCAAACCCCACCAGACATCACGGCATCATTCGCCTATTGGCAATATTCGTCGATATAAGTCGTATTGCCAATCTTGTACCACGATTGTTGACGCCGACATGACGAAGCCTCCATCTGACGTTGTGCTTCCAGTTCTGCTTGTTGGCGGGCAATAAACTCTTTCATCCTCTTGGCCAGGACTTCCTTGAGCGCTGGAGAGTTCAATCCCGAGGCATCCCAGAAAAACCGGGACTCATGCACCTGACCAGAGGATTTGCTGGCAAAAGTTTCCGTATACATGCCCAGATGGTAATCCGTAATCGTCCGACTTTCGGAAAACGAGCAACGTTGCTGATTTTGCTCGGGTTTGCACACAAGGTTATTCACACCGGTTTCTATTTTTCCGGCCTTCACTTCTCCAAAAAATGGAATCTGGGCATGATAAATAAATGACTCTTGGCCGGTTCTTTCAATTCGGAAGTTACGGAATTGCCGGTTGATTTCAGCATCATATGCACTGAACAACCTCCCGACCTCCTCCTTCGTCGGTGCAACGTTCTGCGCCGCGTTTTGGACATACTTCTTCTTGGCGAGTATTTCCATTTGAGCCTGCTCGGCTTCTCGGCGCTTCCTGGTCTCTTCGCGCTCACGGGTTTCTTGCGCGATCAAGGCATTACTTTGCTGCTGCAGGCCTTGCGCGAGTAAGGCATCCTGTGCAGCCAAGTCCTTAAGAAAAACAGTACTCAATTGGTCTCGATAGACGCTTTGCAACTCCGTCGTACTTCTCGCCGATTTTATCGCCTTCAATATCGCGCCACGGTTGGACTCCAGAATCTGTTTTGCCATCGGTTCGTACTGGCTTTTTACTGCCAAAGCAACCGCATCCGCCTTTTCAGTTGACTGGCCGCGCTGAGCACACGCGAAAACATGCGTGAATCGAAATTTATCGAATCGATTCAACAAACCCAAGGAAATGGCCGACACCGGAAATTTCTGGAGCCGCGAAAAAGCATCCTGATAAAAGTGCATCAATGCCAGAACATATTCGCCTTCTCGAGCCTTTAGCGCGTCATCTTGTGACTGAAGAACCTGAGCGTTGTACATCAGGTCCTCCTGCATCTTCGAATAATTGGGCAATTTGCCGTTGATCTCGTCTGCAGTTGCCATTCCGGATCGACCTCCGCCACTGGAAGGCTTCAACGAATCTTGAATGATCTGCCGTAACGGCTTGGACTGCGTCACGGACGTATTCCGTTGCTGCACGCCGGACGGACGTGGTTGTGCAGCTTCGCCGCGACCATCGACACGCGTCCCTGTCACCTTCTTTAGTTGCGCTTCGTTCCGAGTCTTTTCGAATTGCCAAAGATGTCGAGCATATGCCACCTGCCCGCCGGTTTGCATGATTTGATTAAAACGCTGCTCATCCGTCAGAAGGAGACCCTGATCATCAACAAGGCCAATCTTCGTGCTCGAAGAACAATTTGTGCTTAGTTCGCCGCGCTCCTTGAATGGCGGAGCCGAGGTGCGTGGGTTTAGCAGTGGGTCAAGCTTCTTGCTCGGACTATCGTAAACGACATTGGCATACGATCCCGGCACGTAGACCTCACGCAGCGCTGCACTGGAAGTCTGTTCGCGATCAGCGTGTCCGGAAGCGCCCCGGTCACGATCAACAGGCGAGTGTGATGTGCAACCGGATGCCAAGAAAACGGCCACCAAGACAATACTGACGCCATGTCGCAAAAGCTGCACCTGATTACCAATGCCTAGCCTATAACTGTTAAATCGCATAGTTATTGTCGCGGGAAGGATTATTTTGAATTATGCCACCCAGCATAAGCCAAAACAAAGCGTGGGTCGATTTGGTAACACCCGACTGCGTCGGCTTGGCCCACTAAGCCACACAATCCGCACCGTCAACCAAAATGGATGAAGGATCAACAATGCCGCTAGTACAGCAATTCATCCAAGCAGCAGACGTATGTCGGCAGCGATGTCCGCCGCGTTCTGCTCGTCCTTGACGTAAAGGCGCAGCCGCCCTGCCGGATCGAATACATAGCATCCGGTGCTGTGATCGATGACATAGCCCATGCTCCCCTCCACCGGACGCCGGATGGCGGTGGCGCGGAATTCGGCGAGCAGCTGCCGGGTCTCCTCCGGCGTACCGCGCAGGGCAACGAAATCCGGATGGAACCAGGGAATGAATTCGCGCAGGCGTTCCGCCGTGTCGCGTTCCGGGTCGACCGTCACGAACAGCACCTGAACGCTGGCCGCCTGCGGGCCGAGTAATTTCATCGTCTCGGCCAGCCGGGCCAAGGTCGTCGGGCAGATGTCCGGGCAGGAGGCGTAGCCAAAGAAAAGGATGACTGCCTTGCCGCGAAAATCGGCCAGCGTACGGCGCCGTCCGGCCGCGTCGTCGAGCGCGAAGTCGCGACCGAAGCTGGCCCCGGTCAGGTCGGTCGCCTTGAAGGCTGGCGGCGCCGCAGGCTTGCAGGCGGCCAGGAAGGCAGCGACGAACGGCAAAGCGAAAAATTGGCGACGGCGCATGAAATTTTATTGAACTTACCGGATGCGGCCCATTCTGATCGTCTGTCAGGCTTCTCACAAGGGGAGGGAACAGGATGTCTATCCGTGTGCCTGCAAGCCGCACAGCGGCTGCGCCAATGGCCGGCCGCCTGCGTACTTGGGCGTCTTTGCTGCCTGTCGCCAGCGCCCTGCCGGCCCGTGATGCGGTCGCCGCCTTCAGCTTCAACTTCCCCGAACCGGTCACCCCCATCGCCCGCGAAACGCTGGCGATCCATAACGAGTTCATGCTGATCATCACGATCCTGTTCGTGCTGGTCTTCGCGATCATGGTCTATTCCATGATGAACCACCGCAAGCGTCCCGGTTACGAGGCCGCGACCTTCACGGCGCCGACCAGCCGACTGCAGTGGTTCTGGGCGCTGCTGCCGTTTGCCATCCTGCTCTTCATCGACTTCATCCTGATGGGTATCCCGGCCGTCAATGCCATCATCGAGATGGAAGACACCAAGACCAAGGCCGACATGGTGCTCAAGGTCACCGGCATGCAATGGAAGTGGCAGTACGAATACCCGGAATCCGGGGTCAAGTTCGTCAGCACACTGGCCACGCCGCGCGACCAGATCAACAACGCCGAGGCCAAGGGCGAGCATTACCTGCTGGAGGTCGACAACCCGGTCTTCCTGCCCGTCGGCAAGAAGGTCCGCATCCTGCTCACCTCGACCGACGTCATCCACACCTGGTGGGTACCGCAATTCGGCGTCAAGCGTGACGCCATCCCCGGTTTCCTGCGCGAAACCTGGGTCAAGATCGAGAAACCCGGCATCTACCGCGGCCAGTGCGCCGAGCTGTGCGGCAAGGACCACGGTTTCATGCCTGTGGTCGTCCACGCCGTGCCCGAAGCCGAGTTCATCGCCTGGCAGGATGCCCAGAAGGCCAGGATCGCCGCCGCGGCAAGCAGTTCCGAGCGAACCTGGAGCAAGGACGAGCTGATGGCCGCCGGCAAGGATGTCTATGGCAAGCAATGCGCCGTGTGCCACCAACCCGAAGGCCAGGGGCTGCCGCCCGCCTTCCCGGCGCTGGCCGGCAGCAAGGTGGTCAATACGCCGCTGCTTTCGGCCGACGGCAAGATGGTCCCCGACGGCCATGTCGACCGGGTCATGAACGGCAAGGCCGGCACGCCGATGCAGGCTTTCCGCAACACCCTGTCCGACGCCGACCTCGCCGCCGTCATCACTTTCGAGCGGAACAGCTTCGGGAACCAGCGCGGCGACATGATCCAGCCCGCCCAGATCAAGGCCCTGCGCCAGGAGGGAAGCAAGCCATGACAGCCATCGCCCACCCCAGCGGACATCATGAGGAACATTATCCCGGCGGCCTGCTGCGCTGGCTGACGACGACCAATCACAAGGACATCGGCACGATGTACATGACCTTCGCGCTGGTCATGTTCTTCGTCGGCGGGTTGATGATCCTCGCCGTGCGCGCCGAACTGTTCCAGCCCGGCCTGCAGTTGATGCAGCCCGAGTTCTTCAACCAGCTGATCGGCGTGCACGCACTGGTCATGATCTTCGCGGCGCTGATGCCGGCCGCCACGGGTTTCGCCAACTGGATGATTCCGCTGATGATCGGTGCCCCGGACATGGCCCTGCCGCGCCTGAACAACTGGGGATTCTGGCTGCTGCCGCCGGCCGCCATCCTGCTTACCCTGCCCTTCATGCTGGCCTTGTTCGGCATCGGCGACGGCGCCATCGCCACCGGCTGGACCTTCTATGCCCCGCTCTCGGTACAGGGCGGCATGGGTATCGATTTCGCCATCCTCGCCGTCCATATCCTCGGTATCTCGTCGATCATGGGGTCGATCAACATCATCGTCACCATCTTCAACATGCGGGCGCCCGGCATGACCATGATGAAGCTGCCGCTCTTCGCCTGGGGCTGGCTGATCACCGCCTTCCTGCTCATCGCCACGCTGCCGGTACTGGCCGGTGCGGTGACCATGCTGCTGACCGACCGGCATTTCGGCACGCATTTCTTCAATGCCGCCGGCGGGGGCGACCCCATCCTGTTCCAGCACCTCTTCTGGTTCTTCGGCCATCCCGAGGTCTACATCCTGCTGCTGCCGGTGTGGGGCCTGATGCCGCACGTGATCTCGGCCTTCTCGCGCAAGCCGACCTACGGCTACACGGCGCAGGTCTACAGCTTCATCGCCATCGGTCTCCTCTCGGTGGTGGTCTGGGCCCATCATTTCTTCACGGCCGGCATGCCGGTCCCGGCGCTGATCTATTTCATGTTCAGCACGATGTCGATTTCGATCCCGCTCGCCGTACTCTTCTTCTGCTGGATCGCCACCATGTGGCGCGGGGCCATGACCTTCGAGACACCGATGCTGTTTGCCGTGGGCTTCATCGTCCTCTTCGGCATCGCCGGGCTGACCGGTCTGGTGCTGGCCGACGTGGCCGCCGACGCCCAGTACCATCACAGCTACTTCGTCGTCGCCCACTTCCACTACGCGCTGTTCGCCGGCGGCATCATGGGGGTGATGACCGGCGTCTATTACTGGCTGCCGAAATGGACCGGTCACATGTACAGCGAAAAGCTGGGCAAGCTGCATTTCTGGCTCACCGTCGTCGCCTTCAACCTGACCTTCATCCCGCAGTTCTTCCTCGGCCTGGCCGGCATGCCGCGCCGCATTCCCGACTACGCGCTCCAGTTCGCCGAGTTCAACGCCATTTCGACGGTGGGCGCCTTCATCCTCGGCTTGTCGCAACTGCTCTTTGCCTGGAACATCTGGGCCTGCGTACGCGGCGGCCCCAAGGCCGAGGCCCGCGCCTGGGAAGGCGCGGACGGCCTGGAGTGGGAACTGCCATCGCCGCCACCCCACCACAGCTGGGAAACACCCCCGGTTATCCGTTGAGGGGCCCGTCATGGACAATGCCTTCTCGCCCGAAGATCTCGCCCGCCGGCGCAGCCGGTCCGCACGGCTGGCCTGGCTGATCGGCGGCGCGGTCCTGTTTCTCTACGTTGCCGGATTCTTCCTGCAACGCTGAAACCATGGAACAGGCGAGCCTGCCCTCCCAGGACAATAGCCGACTGATCCGCCGGCTGCTTCTGCTGGTGGCCGGCGCCTTTGTCTTCGCTTTCGCCCTGGTGCCGCTCTACGACGTGCTGTGCCGGGCTACCGGTTTCAACGGGAAGACGGCCACCGGTTTCGCTACCGGCGGCTTGCCGACCCAGGTGGCTTCGCCGGCCCAGCCGCGCGCCGCAGTCGACCGCAGCCGCCTGGTGCGCGTCGAATTCACCGGCACGGTGATGCCCGGCCTGCCCTGGGACATGCGCCCGCTGCAGTTCAGCGTCGAATTGCACCCCGGCGAGATGCAGCAGGTCAGCTACCTGGTGCGCAACCTCTCGGACAAGCCGGTCACCGGCCAGGCCGTGCCCAGTGTGTCGCCAGGCCAGGCAGCGCAACATTTCGAAAAGATCGAATGCTTCTGCTTCGAGCAGCAGACGCTGGCCCCCGGTGAGGCGCGGGAAATGCCGCTCGCCTTCATCGTCAAACCGGAAATTGGCGCCGATATCGCCCAGATCACGCTGTCCTACGCCTTCTTCAGCCTCGACGGCCAGCGCCAGACGCTGACCCGCAATCGGGAGGAAAAATGAGCACTCCGTCTGCCCATCCGGCCCCGCACGGCCATTACTTCGTGCCGTCGCCGAGCCTGTATCCCTTCGTGCTGTCGTGCGGCATGCTCGTTCTGGCCATCGGCTTCATCCTCGGCATGCACGGCTCGGCGAGTGGAAAATGGGTGATGCTCGCCGGCTTCGGCATCATCACCGGCGTGCTCTTCGGCTGGTTCGGCCGCGTCATCGGCGAATCGCGCAGTGGGGCCTACACGGATTGGGAGGACCGTTCCTTCCGCTACGGCATGGTGTGGTTCATCGCCACCGAGGTGATGTTCTTTGCCGCCTTCTTCGGTGCATTGTTCTACATGCGCGTCCTCTCGGTCCCCGACCTCGGCAGCATGATGGAGCACCACGGCTTTTCGCTGTGGCCGGAATTCACCGGCAGCTGGCCCAGTAGCGGACCGAAGGGACCGAACTTCACACCGATGGGGGCGTGGGGCATCCCGGCCATCAATACCGCCCTGCTCCTCAGTTCCGGCGCCACCGTCACCTGGGCGCACTGGGGGCTGCTCAAAGGCCGGCGCGGCCAGCTCAATCTCGGCCTGGCCGCCACCGTCATGCTCGGCATCTGCTTCCTGACCCTGCAGGCCTGGGAATACCACCATGCCTACACCGAACTCGGGCTGACCATGGGCGCCGGTGCCTATGGCGCAACCTTCTTCATGCTGACTGGCTTCCACGGCTTTCACGTCACGCTCGGGACGGTAATGCTGCTGGTCATCCTGATCCGTTGCCTGAAGGGCGACTTCACCCCCGAACGCCATTTCGCCTTTGAGGGCGTGGCTTGGTACTGGCACTTTGTCGATGTGGTGTGGCTACTGCTCTTCGTATTCGTTTACTGGGTGTAGCCGGCGATCAGGCCGCTACGGAATACCAGCAACAACAGGAGGAATAGACCGATGGACAAACCGATGCGCCAAGTCAGCATGCGGACCGTACGCTCCCCGGCCCCGCGCTCGCGGTAAAGCCAGTAGAGCCCGGAAAAAAGGCTGTACAAGATGCCGAACAACAGCACGACGACCAGCAGCTTGATCATGGATGCCTCCCGCAATGCGCGCGGCCAGTATGCGCCGGCGCCTGATTCGACCGCAAGCGGGGTCGCCGGTTCGCGCCGCCGTACTGCGGTGATCGGCGCTATTGTGCTGGCCGTGTTGCTACCGACGTTCATATCGCTCGGCCTGTGGCAATGGAACAAGGCGGAGGCCAAGCAGGCCCTGCAGGCCGAGCGCGACCGGCGCGGCAATGCCACGCCCATTCCGCTCCCAGCCGACCCGATGACTGTCGACAAGCTGCGTAATCGCCACCTGACCGTGCGCGGCACCTACGACGCCCGGCATCAGGTCCTGATCGACAACCGCCTGCACGAGGGCGTTGCCGGCTACCATGTCGTCACGCCGCTGCGCCTGGCCGACAGCGACCGCTACGTATTGATCAACCGCGGCTGGCTTCCCGCCCCGGCCGATCATCGAGAACAACCGGCCGCCCCGGTCCCGACGGGCGAGATCGAACTTTCCGGCATCGCCGTCCCTCCCCCGGAACGCTTCTTCAACCTGGCCGAGCAACCGGCCAGCGGCTGGGAACCGGTCTGGCAGAACCTCGACCTCAAACGCTTCCGCGGCCTCCTGCCCGGCTATCTTCACGAGGTCGTCATCCAGCTCGACCCGCAGGAACCGGCTGGCTTCAATCGCGAATGGCCGCGCCCGGACGAACGCATCGAACGCCATCGCAGCTATGCCCTGCAATGGTTTGGTTTTGCCATCGCCAGCGTCGGTATCTGGCTGTTCCTGCTATTCCGGCGGCCATGAACGCGCTTGCCCACCCCGCCTCGCCGCCCAGCCATTGGCGCCTGTTCCTGCTGGTCGGCACCCTGTTCGCCCTGCCCTTTGCTGTCGCTGCCGGTCTGTTCTTCGGCGGCTGGCACCCCGAAAAAACCGCCAACCGCGGCACCCTGGTCATGCCGCCGCTGCCTCTGCCGCTCGCTGATCTCAAACCGACTTTCGATCCGCAAGGCCGCTGGCTGCTGGTGCTCAATGCCGGCGATGAATGTTCGGCCGACTGCCTGCGGCGGATTGACGAACTGCGACGTGTTCAGGTCTCGCTGTACAAGGAAATGAACCGTGTCCGCCGGCTCGTGCTGGTCGATAACCCGTTTTCGGCTGAGCTTGCCGCACTGGCACGCCAGCAGCCCGACCTGCTGATCGCGCGCCAGCCTGAAAGCTGGGGAAGGCTGTCCGCCATCCATGTCCTCGACCCGCAGGGAAGACTGGTCCTCGATTACGCCACCGATGCCCCGCCCCGCGATATCCGCAGCGATCTCGAACGCCTGCTCAAGGCAGGCCGAAACTAGTGGTCTGCCCCACAGATAACAAAACATGAAAACTCGTCTTTGCCCCGCTGGCGTTGTTGCTCATCCTCGCAATAGCTTCGGCTATTGCTGCGGTTCGCGCCTATCCAGCAGGGCAAATCCTTCGCTTTCATTTTGTTCCGCCATCTGCGGGGCAGACCACTAGGAGAATTGCCATGCAAGTCATGTCAGCCCCCCGTCTGTCGCTTGGCCAACGCCTGATCGCCTTCTCGCATCTGTGCAAGCCCCGGGTGAATAGCCTGATCGTCTTCACCGCCATGATCGGCATGTGCCTGGCCAGCCGCGAGTTTCCGCCCCTGCTCCGCTTCCTGGTCGCGTCGCTCGGCATCGCGCTGGTCTCTTTCGCTGCAGCAGCCCTTAATTGCCTAGTCGAACGCACCGTCGATGCGCGCATGGCCCGCACCCGCTGGCGGGCAACGGCGCGCGGCGACATCTCGCCCGGCGAAACGGTCACCCTTGCCACCCTGCTCGGCGGAGCCGGCCTGTGGCTGCTGCACCACTACATCAACGACCTGACCATGTGGCTGACCCTGGCGACCTTTGTCGGCTACACGGTGATCTACACGCTGATCCTCAAGCCGGCGACGCCGATGAATATCGTCATCGGCGGCGCATCCGGTGCCATGCCACCGCTGCTGGGCTGGACGGCAATGACCGGCTCGGTGGCTGCCGAACCGCTGGTGATGTTCCTGATCATCTTCCTGTGGACACCACCGCACTTCTGGGCGCTGGCCTGCTACCGCCGCGACGACTACGCCCGTTCCGGCCTACCCATGCTGCCGGTGACGCACGGCCTGGCCTGCACCTGCCAGCAAATCCTCGGCTACACGGTAATGCTGTCGGCAGCCAGCCTGATCCCGGTGTCGCTGGGCATGAGCGGTGGCTTCTACCTGGCAGCCATCGCGGTGCTCGACCTGATCTTCATCGGCCACGCCATCGGGCTCTGCCGCAACTACAGCGATGCCCGCGCCCGCGCCTGTTTCCGCTATTCCATCCTCTACCTGACCCTGCTCTTCGCCGCCCTGTTCGCCGACCGGCTGCTCACCTGAACGATGAACCGCAAGCTGCTCGCCCTCACCACCCTGCTCGCCCTGTTCGTGATCGGTCTGGGTGCCTATGTCCGCCTATCCGATGCCGGCCTCGGCTGCCCTGACTGGCCCGGCTGCTACGGCCACTACATCGGCGTACCGAGCACGCCCGACGAGCAGGCTGCGGCACAAGCCACCTACCCGGTACGCGAGGTGCATGCCGGCAAGGCCTGGAAGGAAATGGTGCATCGCTATGCCGCTGGCAGCCTGGGCCTGCTGATCCTGGCCCTCTGCCTGCAATCCTGGTGCAGAGAAGCCCGGAAAACCGCCTCACCGCTCCTGCCGACACTGTTGCTCGCCCTTGTCTGTATCCAGGCTGCACTCGGCATGTGGACCGTCACCCTGCTGCTGAAGCCGGTCATCGTCTCCCTGCATCTGCTGGGCGGCATGTGCACCCTGGCCATGCTGCTGGCGCTGCTCGTGCGCCAGATCATGCTGGCTCCGGAACCGGTCGCCGTCGTGCCCCCCGGGCTGCGCTGGCTGGCTGGCCTCGCGCTGGCCGCCGTCTTCGGCCAGATAGCCCTCGGCGGCTGGGTAAGCAGCAATTACGCTGCGCTGGCCTGCACCGCCTTCCCCAACTGCATCGACGGCAGCACCCCATCGATGGACTTCCGCCACGCCTTTACCGTTTTCCGCGAACTGGGCGAAACCGCCGATGGCCAGCCGCTCCCCGGTGAAGCGCTGATCGCCATCCACTGGCTGCATCGCCTCGGCGCCCTGATCGTCGCCGCCCTGATCGCCGGCCTCGCCTGGCGGCTGCTGCGCCAATCCGGCCTGCGCCGCTGGGGACAGGGATTGCTTGCCGTGCTGGCCCTGCAACTGGGTCTTGGCATCGCCAACGTGCTCGCCGCCTTGCCGCTTGCCATTGCTGTCGCCCACACCCTCGGCGCCGCGCTGCTGCTCGGCACGACGCTGGTTGTCAATCTGAAATTGGCCAGCGCAAGCCGGCGGGCAATCGTTTCCACAGGCCAAAGCATCCCCGTGGCAGAACAGGGAGCCGCCACATTGCGGCGCTCGGCGACCCTCCTGATCAAATGAGAGAAGCTGCTCGCTAGCTGCTACCGGCCCGGATGGCTGTCCACAAAAAAAGACCCGCGACGAGCGGGTCTTCCTTATCCGGTCGCCCGGAGCAGGCGAGCCTTACAGCAGGTCGGCCGGAATGTTGCCGCCATTGGCGGCCAGTTTCTGCAGAACGGTCTTGTGCAGCCACATGTTCATCTGCGCGGAGTCGCCCATCTTTTCCGCCGGGCAGGCCAACTCGCTGGCCAATTCCTTGCGGGCAGCCAGGCTGCTGTCCAGACCGAGCAGCTTGAGAAGATCGACGATCGACACCTTCCAGTTCAGCTTCTCGGGATGAGCGCTGGCCAGGGACTCCATTTGCGCCATGACATCGACCACACTGATCGCAACGGGGGCGGCCGGTGCGCTGGCCTGACTTTCAGCCGTCGGTGCCGCCTCAACGGTGGCCGCCTTGTCTTCCCCACCAAAACCCAGCTTTGCCAGAATGCTACTGAAGATTCCCATATCGACTCCTCTCGTTGAATGTCGCGCCGCGACACGATGAATGAATATCGATGGTAGCCGGCTCATGTTGCCGATAGTGTGAATATTCTTTAAGCGATCTTTACAAAACCATGCGAAATACCCACTTCCTGGCACCTGGCATGACAAGCAGGCCAGCGAAGCGATTTCGGCAAGCAGCCGGGATACATCCACTGAACGACGCCGACAATCCCTGCTGACTGCCGTCGGTCATGATAAATTCGCACCCGACCGAAAATTGACCCCAACGCTGCAATGAACGACCAATTCGACCTCTTTTCCGCCGAAGCCAAAGCGAACGCCGAAGCACAACCCGCGACCACTGCGGAAACTGCGCCGCCTGCCGCGGAAGAACTTGCTACCGAACCGGTAGCCACCCCGGCCGAGCATGCAGGCGAAGACGACATCCTGTCCGCCGGCGAGCCGCCCGAACTGCCGCCAGCCGCCAGCGGCCCGGCCGACGACATTCCGCCGCCGGCCGACTACGCCGCCCGCCGCTATCTCGAATACGCGATGAGCGTCGTCACCGGCCGTGCCCTGCCCTCGGTGGCCGACGGCCAGAAGCCGGTGCAGCGCCGCATCCTGTACGCCATGCACCGCATGGGCCTGTACCGCAGCCCCAAGCACGTCAAGTCGGCGCGCGTTGTCGGTGACGTGATCGGCAAATACCACCCGCACGGCGACTCCTCCGTTTACGACGCCATGGTCCGCATGGCCCAGGACTGGAGCCTGCGCTACCCCATCGTCGACGGCCAGGGCAATTTCGGCTCGCGCGACGGCGACAACGCCGCCGCCATGCGTTACACGGAAGCCCGGCTGACCCCCATCGCCGAACTGCTGCTCGCCGAACTCGACGAAGGCACGGTGGACTGGAAGCCGAACTACGATGGCGTCAACGACGAACCCTGCCTGCTCCCCGCCCGCCTGCCCTTCTGCCTGCTCAACGGCGCCTCGGGCATCGCGGTCGGCATGGCAACCGAAATCCCGGCCCACAACCTGCGCGAAGTGGCCCACGCCGCCGTCAATCTGATCCGCAATCCCGAAACCAGCGAGGACGACGTGCTGGCCATGATCCCTGGCCCCGATTATCCGGGCGGCGCGCAGATCATTTCGTCACCCGAGGAAATCGCTGCTACCTACCGCAGCGGCCGCGGCAGCCTGCGCGTGCGCGCCAAGTGGAAGATCGAACCGCTGGCCCGCGGCCAGTGGCGTCTGGTCATCACCGAACTGCCGCCGGGCGTATCGACCGCCACGGTCATGTCGGAAATCGAAGCCTGCTCCAACCCGGTAGCCAAGGAAAAGGCCGGAAAAAAGGTCTTCACGCCGGAACAGCTCAACCTCAAGGCCGCCTTCCTTTCCGCCATTTCGGAATCCGGCGTGCGCGACGAATCGGGCAAGGAACACGACGTGCGCCTGGTCATCGAACCGGCCTCGTCGCGACAGGGCCAGGACGACCTGGTCCGCCTGCTGCTCGCCCACACCAGCCTGGAAACCAACGCCTCGATCAATCTGACGGTGCTCGGCGTCGCCGGGGCGCCGCGCCAAGCCTCGCTGTATTCGATCATCGCCGAGTGGTGCCGCTTCCGGCTGACCACCGTCGAGCGCCGCACGCGGCATCGCCTGAGCGCTGCCGAAAAGCGCATCCACATCCTCGAAGGCCGGCAGGCCATCCTGCTCGACATCGACAAGGTCATCAAGGTCATCCGCGAATCGGACGATCCCAAGGCCGACCTGATCGCCCACTTCAAGCTCTCCGACATCCAGGCCGAAGACATCCTGGAAATCCGCCTGCGCCAGTTGGCCCGCCTCGAAGGCATCAAGATCGGCGAGGAACTGGCCAAGCTGCGCGACGAAGCGGCCGGCCTGAACAAGCTGCTCGACTCCAAAGAAGCCCTGCGCGCCTGCGTCGCCACTGAAATTGAGGCCGACGCCAAGAAATACGGCGACGACCGCCGCACGCTGATCGAAGCCGATGCCAAGGTCACGCTGTCCGACACCAAGAGCTTGTCAATTCCCGACGAACCGACCACGCTGATCGTTTCCAAACACGGCTGGCTACGCTCGCGCTCGGGCCACAACATCGACCCGACGCAACTCACCTTCCGCTCCGGCGACAGCCTGCTCGCCTGCATCCCGTGCCGCACCGTCGATGCGCTGATCATCCTCGACCACCTCGGCCGCGCCTACTCCATCCCCGCCGCCGACATTCCCGGCGGCAAGGGCGACGGCGTGCCGGCCACCTCGCTGGTCGAGTTCCAGGATGGCGGGAAACTGAGCCTGGCGCACGCGGTAGCCAACGACAAGCTCTATCTGGTCGCCGGCGACGGCGGTTACGGTTTCCGCGCCAAGGGCGAAGACTTCCTGTCGCGCGGCAAGGCTGGCAAGGCCTTCCTGACCTTGGGCGAAGGGGAATCCCCAGCCATTTTCCAGTCGGCGCCGCTTGCCGGCGAGATCGCCTGCCTTACGCGCGATGGCCGTGCCCTGGTTTTTGCGATCGACGAAGTCCGCCTGCTGGCCAAGGGGCGCGGCCTGAAGTTGATCGACGCCGATCCGGGGAAAACGGCGCTGGAGGAAATCATTCCGGTCGTTGACGGCGTCGCCGGCAAGCTCAAGGGCGAACGCCTGGAAACCTGTCGCGGAAACCGGGGCGGCAAGGGCAAACCAGTGCGCGCGCCGCGCAAGTAACGGCAATTGGTGCCGGTGTTAGCAATACGAAAAATGCCTGAGGTCATCGTAACTAAATGCTGACTCACTTGGCGGTTCGGGAAGCTGCTACCGGCCACAACCGGTCATTAAGAATTTGTCCCGACAGCAGACAGCCCCTTCCTGATATCCGTATTACTGGAGTTGTTATACGGACCAACCTTAGGCCGCTTCTTTGCCCCATGCGCAATTCCGGAAGCATAATGGCATGTATATAAATTCATATACGGACCAAGCGGGTCGGTTTAAGAACTGTTACCCCTAAAGCATCAGGACGATAGAACATGGTTTTTCGAAACGCCCTTCAAGGATTTTTTTGGGCGCTTATGCTAAGCGCTTGCACAAGCACCACGCTGAATCCTAATGTTCTTACCGACTTTACGAAACTAATATCAGATAGTGAGTCGTCGGTGTTGATTCAAGCAAGCAATGCTGCTCGTCATCCGGCACACTTGAAACCTTTTTTATTACACCGTGCCGCAGTAATTGCTCAAGCGCGCAACATGCCATTCATTCGTATTACGAATGCTACTGCTTGGTATGGTGGTGGACCGGGACAGGTTTGGTACGCACGTGCGGAAGTAGATTTATTAAAACACCTAGAACTTGGTAATCCATCATCCCAATACTCGGTCAGCCAAATATTAGATAGCCCGCTGTTTTCATCAGCACACAACGAAAATATAGGTACTGGCCGAATTGTCGGTAGTAGCTTTACTGAAGTCGACGGTACTTTTCATTGGGTTCAGCCAATATTTATCGATACAGTTTCATCTGAGGTAGGGATAAGCAATCTCTACAACAGAGAGATTTTTGTTGAACCTCGTTCGCACGAATTTCTCGTTGTCGTCAGAATAGTTCGGCATCTATTTGGAGGGTATAGAGACGTCGTAGTGCCAGTAGCTGCAAAAATCGAGAGAAACACCCTGTATAAACTACAGTCGCGAATCGAATCGAAGATTCTTAAGGTCTGGCTAGACGACCCCAATAGACCAAACGAACGTATTTCGCTTTCTGAGACCTTCTTGATAGGAAAATAATTGCAGACAGCTTTGTCGTTAGGAGGTTAATTCGAACGTTCCTGAACGTCAGCTTGATCAAGTCGGCAATTGCCGCTTTGGGTCGGAAGTGGTAATTCCCATCCAGCAACGTAAGGGACAATTCCTTGCCGATGAATCGCTTGCAGGTCGATCACTTCCAAGTTGCCGCCAACGCCGTCAGGTGATCAAGCCTTGTTGTGAAGCACAGCCGGCCAAAAACCGCCTAACCCAACCGCCCTCCCCGCGCCAAAATCTCCCGCATGACTTACCTTTGCGCAAAAGCTTCCGCAGCCCATTGATCCGCATTAGTCGCTCGGTTAGTGTTATGCATTTCGCCTGGAACCCGCTTAGCCATGCAGCCCATCCTGCGCCTGCTCGCCACAATCCTGATCTCGCTCCAGTTCGCATGGGCCGCTTCGCCGTCACCGGCCGCCGAAAATGGAAAAGCTTCGGTGCAAACGGCGGCAGATGGGGTGCCGCTGGTCGTTTTCAACCGCACCGTCTTCGTCTTTCGCGGTGAATTCCTCGGCGTCCCACCCGCCACGCGCGCCCGGCGCGCGCAGGAGACGCTGACCGACCGAATCCAGAAGGGCGGCGATCTCGTCGTCGCGATCAAGGACAATCCGGAAGGAAAGCTGGTCATGCTGGGCGGCACCGCGATCTTTATCGTCACGCCCGGCGACGTCGACCCGTTGCTGCATCAGGATATCAACGAGGTCAGCCGGCAAGCCGGCCAGCGCCTGGAGCAGGTCATCGGCGAAACCCGCGAGGCGCGCAGCATCGAAGCCATCGTCAAAGCCTTGGGAATTGCCGCGGCCGCCACCGCGATCTATATAGCGCTGTTGTCGGGCATCGGTCGCCTGCGCGCCTGGCTGGTCGCCGGTTTCATGGAACGCGCGGCACACAAGGCGGCTCGCCTGAACGTCGGCGGCACGCAGCTGATCGAGACAGGGCATCTCTACCCTATCCTCCTGCGCCTGCTCAATGCGATACGCTGGCTGATCGTCGGTCTGCTCACCTACGAGTGGATCAGTTTCGTGCTCTCCCGCTTCCCGTACACCCGCCCCTGGGGCGAACGCCTCAACGATTATCTGCTGGGCGTCGCCGAGGCCCTGGTCAGCGGCATCGTCGGCGCCATTCCCGGCCTTGGCGTGGCCGCCGTGATATTCGTACTGGCCCGTTTCAGCACCAATTTCGTTTCCCGCCTCCTCGAACGAGTGGCGCAAGGTCAAGCCGGCATCGGCTGGCTGGCGCCGGATACCATGCCGACGACGCGCCGTCTGGTCGGCACGGGTATCTGGCTCTTTGCCATCGCCATGGCCTACCCTTACCTGCCGGGCGCGCAGACCGAGGCCTTTCGTGGGCTCTCCGTCCTGCTCGGCCTGATGATCTCGCTGGGCGCCTCCAGCGTCGTCGGCCAGAGTGCGGCGGGGCTGATCCTGACCTATACGCGCACCATCCGCCCCGGCGAATACGTGAAAATCGGCGAGCACGAAGGAACGGTCGTCGGCATGGGCATGTTCGCCACCACGATCCGCACCGGCCTCGGCGAGGAGCTGAGCATTCCCAATTCGCTGATTACCGGATCGGTCACCAAAAATTATTCGCGCGCCGTTTCCGGACAAGGCTATGTGGTCGATACGACGGTCACCATCGGTTACGACACGCCCTGGCGCCAGGTTGAGGCGATGTTGATCGAAGCCGCGCACGCCACGCCGGGCATTCTCAAGACGCCCGCGCCGCGCGTGTTCCAGACCGCGCTGTCAGACTACTACCCGGAGTATCGCCTGTTTGCCCAGGCCGTACCCGGCGAACCTAGGGCGCGCGCCGAAATCCTGTCGACGCTGCACGCCAATATCCAGGACGTTTTCAACCGCTACGGCGTCCAGATCATGTCGCCGCACTATATCGACGACGGCAGCGAACCGAAGGTGGTGAAACCGGAAAACTGGTATCCGGCACCCGTGGCCGCCGAGAAACCCGCCGACTCTCACCGCAGTTGATCGTACAGGCGAGCGACACGCCCGGCAGACAAAGAAAAGCCGGGAGCATGGTCCCGGCTTTTCTTTGTCACAGGAGGCCGCCGATCAGGCTGCCTGGTCGTTCAGTTGCATAGCCTCGACCTCCTCGTGCTCCCATTCCTTGATGGTATCGGAGACGAGACGCGCCTTTTCATGCGGATCGGGCTGGTGGTGATGTTCGGCAGCGAAGGATTCCAGCGCATCGTGGATCGCTTCGGCCTTGCTGTGGGCATGGTTGTGGGGCATGGACAACTCCTTTCCGGAAAAGCAAAAAAAGCCCCTGGTTCTACCAAGGGCCTTTTCGGTAGCAGCAACGAGCGGACCCGACTGCTTCAAGCGGCGTAAAAGCCCCTGGATTTAGGCAGCCTTCTTGGCGGCAGCCTTCGGAGCAGCAACGTTGGCAGCCTTCAGGGTGGCGCTGGTAGCAGCGGCAACGCTGGCTTCGGCGACTTCGGCGGCCTGCTTGGCGGCCTTGTTCAAGCCTTCGTAGGCTTCGTTGGCGGTCTTGATCGCGGTCTTGACGGCAGCGACGGCAACTTCGGAACCAGCCGGAGCGGATTCGAGCGCCTTTTCAACCAGGCCGGAAACCTTGGCGTTGGTTTCAGCAACGTGCGATTCGACTTCCTTGGCGATCTTGTCCTTGGTTTCGGACGCGATGGCGATCACGTTGCGGGAGTATTCCATGCCCTTTTCCAGCGACGGGGCGGCCAGTTCCTTCTGGATGGAAACCAGGGACTGGACGTCCTTGGCACCCAGCAGGGTGGTGACATTGGACAGGGTGGCTTCGAAGACGGAACGGCTGGCCGCCAGGTTCAGAAGAACGAGACGCTCGATACCGTCGAACGTGGTGTTGGCGAAGAACAGGGCGAAATTGAAGCCGGACTTGGCGAAATCTTCGGGTTTGGTGAACATGGCGCTTCTCCTGGGGTTGGGGTGATTTTATTGTTGCGGTCGCTTATGTTGCACCGCAGCATGACTCCATTCTAACCACAGAAAAGCGAATGTCAACAACTTTTGTGCAGTGCAACAATTTCGTAACAAACCGGCAAAAACCGTTTGCTTTCAAAGCGCCGCGCTATCCAGCCCCAATGCATCGATGATCCTGGTCATGGCTTCGGCGGCCCCGAGCGGCAGGTAGAAGTCCACCATGTCGCTTAGCTGCGTTCGCGCCGGATTGATCTCGACCGTCGGGATGCCGCTGCCGGCTGCGAAGACCACCGGTTGCACGATGTAAGGGAAAATGCTCGAGGTGCCGATGCTGAAGACAATGTCGAAGCCTTCCTGAAAGGCATCGATGAATCGGTCGAGTTCATCCTCGGGCAAGGCCTCGCCAAACAACACCACTTTAGGCCGCTGTACACCGCCGCAGGACGGACAGCGCGGCGGCACCTCCCGCCGGCTCATGTCGCCCGCCACTTCTTCGCGGCCGCAGGCGGTGCAAGCCAGCTCCTGCAGGTTGCCGTGAATCTCGACGATATCCGTACTGCCGGCGGCGCGATGCAGCCCATCGACATTCTGGGTGAACACCATCACCCGCTCCAGGTGGCGCTCGAGCAGGGCAATGGCCCGATGCGCCGCGTTGGGTTGTGCTCCGCGACAGTTTTCCTCGATCTGGATCAGGTATTTCCAGGTGATATCCGGCCTTGCGGAAAACATGTCGCCGGACAGCGCCTCCTCGATGCGCAGACCCTCGTCGGTGATTTCGCTGTCGTAGAGCCCCCCGACGCCGCGGTAGGTCGGCAGGCCGGAATCGGCGGAAATCCCTGCCCCGGTGATGAACAAGGCACGCCTGGCGCCTTCGAGGTGTCGCGCAATGGCCGAGATGCCGGCCTCGATACGGGTCTCGTCAGTCATTTGCCGGTACCAGCCTTACTGGATCAGGAATTTTGTGAACAGGACTTCCTTGACACCCGTTTTGCGGTCTTCATGAATGATGTGGTTGCTCAGATCGATGATTTCCTCAACCAGCTTCTTTTTTCCTTCCAGCGTGCGAAGACGCCCTTCGTCCTGGCCCGACATCAGCAGAATGATTTCATGCTGGATCTTGGGTTTATAGGCCATCAATTCATGCATGGCCTCCGGCGTTCCGGTCTCGAAAATAAGGCCGAACTGGACGTAGGCATTACCCCCCAGATTGAAGGTGAAGACCATCGGCTCCGGAGCACCGCCGCCTCCGTCCGATGCGATCGCCATGGGGCACCCCAGACTGAGGAGAATGACGCCCAACGCCAGAAGTACCTTGTGTATCCGCATTATCATCGGAGTAAATGCCTCGAATTCAAGTTTGGTCTTGCTGTTCGAAACGGCTTTTATACCGTCTGAAGGTAAAAATAGCCATTGTCACGCCTCATAGTCCCTGCGGCTCCAGCTTCAACCAGACGGTAAAGCTGGCTCCCTTGCCCGGTGCGCTCTGCGCCGTGATCCGCCCGCCATAACGTTCGACCAGCGCCTGGCTGACCCACAACCCCAGGCCATTGCCTCCTGGTTTCTTGGCCGTGAAGAAGGGTTTGAACAGCTGCATCAGGTCGGCTTCGCTGATCCCCGGGCCCGAATCGGAGACGATCAGCCGGATGCCGAGCGGCATGTCGGCCTCGTCCCAATCCTCGACGCAAATCTTCAGTACGCCGCCGTTCGGCATGGCCTGGATGGCGTTAACGAAAAGATTGATGACGACCTGCTGCAGTTCATTCTTGTTGCAGACGATCCGTCGGGTCGAATCGATGTGCTGTTCGATCGCAATATCGCCCTTGTTGAGCAGATGGCGTACCAGCAGCAGGCAATCCTGTAGCAATACCGACGTATCGACCGGTTCCAGATAGCCCACGTAATCCTGCGGACGGGCGAATTGCAGCAGCTTGGCGACAATCAGCCGGATACGCTGGACCTGCTCGTGGATCAGTTTGATTTCATGCGCCACCGGCTCGGTTCGCGGCCCGAGCACATCGCGCAGCACATCGAGATTGCCCTGGACGACGGCGATCGGATTGTTGATTTCGTGCGCCACCCCCGCCGTCAGCTGACCGATGGCCGCCAGTTTTTCATTCATTACCAGTTGCGACTGGGCCGCCTTGAGATCAGCCACGGCCCGTTCCAGTTCGGCCGTCCGCTCGGCGACCTTGACATCGAGCGACTCGCCCCAGCGCTTCAACGAACCCGCCTGCGCCTGCAACTGATCGAGCAGACGATCGAAGTGGGCGGCCATGACGCCCAGTTCGTCAGCGCTCTCGACGTTGCCGACCCGGGCATCGTGATCGCCCTGCTCGATGGCCGTCATCGTCGCGTGCATGCGCTCGATGGGCTTGAAGACGCGCCGCGCCGAAATGACCGCAAACGCGCCGGCCAGGATCATGGCCAGCACAAAAAACACCGCCACGGCAGCAAATGCATGCCAGCGCGCCTTGGTGAAGGGCTCCTCCAGAAAACCGACGTACAGCATGCCGATACGCTGTTGCCGGCCATCGAGCAACGGCTCGTAGGCCGAGACATACCAGTCGCTGACGACGAAAGCACGGTCCAGCCAGGTTCGTCCCTTGTCGAGTACCGTTTCGCGCACGGCAGCCGACACACGCGTACCGATAGCCCGGGTATCGCCGAACAGGCGCACGTTGGTCGCCACGCGCACATCGCCCAGGAACAGCGTTGCCGTGCCGGCGCTGCCGAAAGGCAAGGCGCCGTCGGGATAGACGATGGCATTCAGGTTGTCGATGAAATCCAGATTCTTGTTGAGCAGCACCCCGCCCTCCAGTACGCCGATCAGGCGCCCGGAGGCGTCGAATACCGGGGCGGCCGAATGAATGACGATGCCGCGATCCTCGGTTTCCCGCCTATCGGGTTTGGCATTGGGTGTCGGGACGATCGCCGTCCTCGCGAATACAGCAAGCCCCGGCCTGATCGACTCGAGCTGCTCGGCCGAAAACACTTCGGTCACCGTGCGTTCGCTGCCGGCCAGCGCCGACGCGACAACCGGCCATTGCCCGGCGAGCCGCCGACCGCCTTCCACATCCATGAAGCGCAGGAAATCGAGTTTGCGCTCCGCCTGCATCGCAGCAAGCGTGTCGGCCACGGCCGGCGCCGGCGAGCCGGCATGGTGCCCCACGATGCGCAGCAGACGATCCGAGCTGGCCAGGCTGGTGACCGAGCGCCCGACCCCTTCGGTCACCCGTTCGTAATAGCCGTGTGCCACCGCGAGATCGCTGCGTACCTTGGTCACCAGGAGTTGATCGAAATAACCGCCGCCCCAATAGGCCAGCGCGGCCATGATCAGCGGCAGGACAACCCCGAGCGGCACCAGCGCCAGCAGCAGCAGGCGCGCCCGGATCGACCGGTCGGGGTGAAGGATCAGAGGCCCCAAGCCTGGCATTTTCGGTCCATGGTCTTGCGCGAGATGCCCAGCCGTCGGCTGGCTTCCGACTTGTTGCCGTCGCAGGCCGCCAGAACGGCCAGAATGTGCCGTTTCTCCACCGCCTCCAGCGTTTCGTCGGTACCGGCCGGCGCGTGAATCGCATTACTCGCCTCGGGCTCCGGCCCGATGTCGAACCAGCCGAGAATCAGCGAACGCTCGACCAGATTGCGCAGCTCGCGGACATTGCCCGGCCAGTCGTAATCCGCCATGCGGGCCAGCGTGCGCGGATCGAGCGCCAGGGGCGGCACGCCCAGGTTCGGCCCCAGCAGGCCGGTAAAGTGCCCGACCAGCAGCGGTATGTCTTCCGGCCGCTCGCGCAGCGGCGGCAGGGTCACCTCGAGAACCTGCAGGCGATAGTAGAGATCCTGGCGGAAACGCTGGGCCGCCACCTCGGCTTTCAGGTCCCGATTGGTCGCGGCGATGACGCGCACATCCACCGCCACCTCCTGCTCCGATCCGACCGGGCGGATACGCCGTTCTTCCAGCACCCGTAGCAGTTTGGCCTGGGCGGCCGGCGGCAACTCCGAAATTTCGTCGAGAAAAAGGGTGCCGCCCCGGGCGTAGTAAAAAAGGCCCTCGCGGCTCTGCTGGGCGCCGGTGTACGCGCCCTTGATATGGCCGAACAGTTCGGACTCGATCAGTTCGGCCGAAATGGCCGCGCAATTGACCGGCACGAACGGTCCGTCGGCACGCTTGCTCATGCGGTGCAGGGCGCGGGCGGCCACTTCCTTGCCGGTGCCCGATTCGCCGCTGAGCAGCACCGTGGCCGGAGTCGGCGCGATGCGACGCAAGCGGTCGCAAACCCTGAGCATGACCTCGGACTGCCCGACTACCCCCTCCACATCGGCGGCGTGGGTGCTGACCTCGCGGCGCAGGACGAAATTCTCGCGAGCCAGCTGCGAACGCTCGAAACAGCGCTGGATCGCGTTGAGCGCCTGGGCCAGCGAAAACGGCTTGAGCAGGAAATCCGCCGCGCCGGCACGCAGCGCGTCGATGGCCGTGTCGAGATCGGCGTAGGCAGTCATCATCACCACGTCGCCGGCAAAGCCGTCCTGACGCAGTTCGTGCAGCCAATCGATACCGGAAACGCCCGGCAATGCAATGTCGAGAACGATCAGGTCGTAGCGGTTGCGCCGGAAAAGCGAGCGTGCAGCTTCGACGCTGTCGGCGCAATCGACCAGCCCGCAGCGCGAACTCAGCGCCCGTTGCAGGAAGCTGAGCATCCCCGGTTCGTCATCGACCACCAGCACCGAATACTGCAACCAGGGTGCCTCGTTCCTGCCCGCCAAGCTTTCTTCCATGTTTCCGCCATGCATCGTCTCATTTCCCCCGCCGCGATTTTCGCATGCCTCGCCCCTCGGCGGTTACGTCACTTTGTCCCGACAGGCGGGCCAAAAAGTCGCATTTTCCGCACGGCGCACGATTTATCCGGCACAAAACCGCAGTCTCCACTGAAGATGTTGCGATGGTCTCGATCTTGCTTCATCGCAAAACGGCTAAAATGCCGGCTTGCGGTCTGCGTACCGCACGTATCAGGTGGCGCCCCGGCGCTTGTAAGCTGCCGTGACATCCGCACGGCGGCGGTTGTTGTCAAAATCGGAGCTTTACATGAACTTTTCCAGCATGCGCCGTCTGGCGCTGAAGGCTGCGGCTGCCTGCGCCGTCGCGTCGCTCTTCGCCCTCCCCGCCACCGCATCCGACGCCGTCCTGCGCGTTTCGGCCATTCCCGACGAGGCACCCACCGAGCTGCAGCGCAAGTTCGCCCCGCTCGGCAAATACCTCGAAGCGCAAACCGGCATGAAGGTCGTCTTCACGCCGGTTTCCGACTACGCCGCCGTCGTCGAATCGCTGGCCACCCGGAAGATCGATCTCGCCTGGCTCGGCGGCTTCACCTTCGTGCAGGCCAAGATCCGCACCAACGGCACCGCCATCCCCATCGCCCAGCGCGAAGAGGATGCCAAGTTCACCTCGAAATTCATCACCGCCGATCCGGCGATCAAGAGTCTGGCCGACCTCAAGGGCAAGACCTTCGCCTTCGGCGCCCCATCTTCCACCTCGGGCAGCCTGATGCCGCGCTTCTTCCTGCAGCAGGCCGGCCTCAATCCGGAAAAGGACTTCAAGAACGTCGCCTTCTCCGGCGCACACGACGCCACCGTGGCCTTCGTTGCCGCCGGCAAGGCCGAGGCCGGCGTGCTGAACGCCTCGGTCTGGGACAAACTGGTCGAATCGAAGAAAGTCGATACCGACAAGGTGCGTGTCTTCGCCACCACGCCGCCGTACTTCGACTACAACTGGACGGTGCGCGGCGATCTCGACCCTGCCCTGGTCAAGAAACTGACCGATGCTTTCCTCAAGCTCGATCCGGCCAACCCGGAGCACAAGGAAATCCTCGCCCTGCAACGCGCGGCCAAGTTCATCCCGACCAAGAAGGAAAACTACGACGGGATCGAGAAGGCTGCCCACGCAGCCGGCCTGCTCAAGTAAGCAATGAGCTTTTCGCTTGACGGCGTGGGGCTGACCCACGCCAATGGCTACACGGCCCTGGCCGACATTTCGCTACGTGCCGACCGGGGTGAGCGCATCGCCTTGATCGGCCCGTCGGGGGCGGGCAAGACCAGCCTGCTGTCGGTCATCGGCACGGCGCTAGCGCCGACGGCAGGACAAGGCACCGTGCTCGATTCCGCTCTGGCCGGACAGGCTCCGCGAGGCCAGGACCTGAAACGCCTGCGCGCCCGCATCGGCACCATTCACCAGGCGCCGCCCATTCCCGGCCGCCAGCGCGTCGTCACCGCCGTGCTGGCCGGCCGGCTCGGTCAATGGCCCGCCTGGAAGTCGCTGGCGTCCCTGCTTTACCCGATGGACATCCCCGGCGCCAGGGCGGCGCTCGAACGCGTCGAGCTCGCCGACAAGCTGTTCTGCCGCTGCGACCAGCTGTCCGGCGGGCAACTGCAGCGCGTCGGCATAGCCCGCGTGCTTTACCAGCAGCCCGACCTGCTGCTTGCCGACGAACCGGTTTCGGCCCTCGACCCGGCCCTGGCCCAGGCGACGATACGCCTCCTGACGGCCGACGCCGAGGCGCGTGGCGCCACGCTGATCGCCAGCCTGCACGCCGTCGATCTCGCGCTCGGCAACTTCCGACGCATCGTCGGCGTCAAGGCCGGGCGCATCGCCTTCGATCTGCCCAGCGAGCGCGTTACCGATGCCCTGCTCCATGCGCTCTATGCAAGCGAAGGCGAGGAACTGCCGGTACAGGCCCACGAGCCGGCCTACGTGACCCGCCAACGGGCTGCCAACGACGCTGCGACGCGCGCCGCATGCTGCTGACGGCCGACCCCGCAGCCCGCCCGCGCCTGCTCGGCGCGCTGACCGTGCTCGTCGTCCTCTGGCCGCTGTTCCAGGCCGCCGAGGTCAAGCCCGGCGCCTTGTTCGATGCGAGCAACCTCAAGGTCATCGGTAATTTCCTGGCCGCCTTCCTGCCGCCGGAAACGGGCGCGGGATTCCTTGGTCATCTCGCCAAGGCAACGCTGGAAACACTGGCCATCGCCAGCGCCGGCATGCTGCTCGCCTTTCTGCTCGCCGTGCCGCTCGGCTATCTGGCGACGGCGGCCGGGCGCGAAAGGCCGACGCTCAACCCGGTCACGCGCAGCCTGCTCACCCTCCTGCGCGGCATTCCCGAACTGGTCTGGGCGCTCGTCTTCGTCCGCATTTTCGGTCTCGGCCCGGCTGCCGGCGTGCTGGCGCTCGGCCTCACCTACGGCGGCATGCTGGCCAAGGTCTATGCCGAAATCCTCGAATCGGTCGATCCGGCACCGGCCAATGCCTTGCGCCATAGCGGCGCCGGGCGGCCGCTCGCCCTTCTCTACGGCCTGGTCCCCCTAGCTGCCAAGGAACTCGCTTCCTATACGGTTTACCGCTGGGAGTGCGCCATCCGTGCATCGGTCGTCATGGGTTTCGTCGGCGCGGGCGGGCTCGGCCAATTGATGGACCAGGCGATGAAGATGCTCAACGGCGGCGAGGCTGCCAGCATCCTGCTCGCCTTCATGGCCTTGGTCTTCGCCGCCGACGGCCTGTCGCAATGGCTGCGCCGCGCGCTCGACACGCCGCCAGCCGACCGTCCTTCACCTTTCGGCCCACGGAGCGCGCTGCTCGCCCTGACGCTGCTTGCCGGCACAGTCGCCAGCTTCCGCTTCCTGAATATCGGCTTCGGCGAATTGTTCACCGCCGATGCCGCGCGCAGCATGGGCGAATTCGTCGCCGGCTTCTTCCCGCCCGATCTGTCGGCCGAGTGGCTGGCCAAGGTCGGCAAGGGGATATGGGAAACGCTGGCCATCTCGGTCGTCGGTACGCTGCTCGCCGCCGTGGCTGGCCTGCTGCTGGCCCTGCCCAAGCCGCATGCGCCCTTCGGCTTCGTGCTCAACGCCCTGCGCTCGGTGCCGGAACTGGTCTGGGCCACGATCACTGCGCTCGCCGTCGGCCTCGGCCCTTTTGCCGGGGCTTTGGCGCTCGCCCTGCACACCGCCGGCGTGCTCGGCCGCCTGTACGCGGAAGCTTTCGACAATGCGCCGCCGGCCGCGACCCGGGCGCTGCGCCTGGCCGGCGCACCGGCCGGCGTGCGCTTCCTCTACGGCACGCTGCCCGGCGCCACGCCACAACTGATCGCCTACACCCTCTATCGCTGGGAAATGAATATCCGCATGGCGGCCATTCTCGGCTTCGTCGGGGCCGGCGGCCTGGGCCAGCTGCTCTATTTCGAGCTGTCGCTGTTCCACTACGCCCAGGCCAGCACCGTCATCATCGCCATGCTGCTCCTGTCCATCGGCGTCGACCAGACCAGCGCCTGGTTGCGGCAGCGCCTGCGCTGAGCGCATCCTCGCCCTCACGCACAGACCGGCGTATATTTCGCCCTCTTCGTGTCGCCGGCCTGCAAACCCGGCGACGAAAACTGCCTCATCGCCGTAGAAACATGCCGCTACCGACCTTCGACATCGCCCAGTACCCCGCCCAGCTTGCCGCCAAGGCGGCCGGATTCGAACGAAATTTCGCCGAGTTCGGCGTCAGCGGCACGGCCGTCCACGCTTCCGACCCTCGGCATTACCGCATGCGGGCCGAATTCGGCATCTGGCACGATGGCGACAACCTCGATTACACGATGTCGGACCCGGACGATCCCAAACAGAAAATCCGCCTGGACACATTCCCGCCGGCAGCCGCGGCCATCTGCGCCATCATGCCGCGCCTGAAGGAACGCCTGATCCCCAGCGACGACCTGCGCCGCCGGCTGTTCCAGGTCAATTTCCTTGCCACCCTGAGCGGCGAGCTGATGATCACACTGATCTACCACCGGCCGCTCGATGCAGCTTGGGAAGCAGCAGCCCACGAACTGGCAGGCGAACTCGGCGTGCAACTGATCGGCCGCAGCCGGGGCCAGAAAATCGTCATTGGCCGCGACTGGCTGCTCGAGGAATTCGAACTCGATGGCCGCCGACTGAAATACCAGCAGGTCGAAGGCAGCTTCACCCAGCCCAACGGTGAGGTGAACCGCAAGATGCTCGCCTGGGCCTGCCAGCAGGCCGCCGGCATCGGCGGCAAGCTCGTTGAGCTTTACTGCGGCAACGGCAACTTCACCCTGGCGCTCGCCCCGCTGTTCGAGCGCGTACTGGCCACCGAAGTCAGCAAGACATCGGTGCATGCCGCGCAGTACAACATCGCCGCCAACGCCGTCGGCAACATTGACCTGATCCGCATGTCGGCCGAGGAATTCAGCGCCGCGCTCGCCGGCCGCGAAACATTTCAGCGCCTGAAGGACATCGACCTCGACGCCTTCCGCCAAGCGACCTTGTTCGTCGACCCGCCGCGCGCCGGTCTCGACGATGCCACCGTCGAGCTGGCCCGCAATTTCGACCGCATCCTGTACATTTCCTGCAATCAGGATACGCTGCGCAACAACGTCGCCGCGCTGAACGACAGCCACCGCATCGCCGCTTCGGCCGTCTTCGACCAGTTTCCCTACACGCACCACCTGGAATGCGGCGTTCTGCTGCAGCGTCGGTAACAATCCGTAACAAGCCCGTCCGGCAGAGCGCATTCGCAGATGCTAAAATAGAAGCCGTAATATTCAGGATTCATTGGTTGTGCGCCGTATTTTCGCCTTAGCACTCGCTGCTTTCTTCTCGCTGACCGCATTCGCGTCGGAAGGCGACGATCAGGCTTCGTTCGTCGACGCCTCGGTTCCGCACGCCGGTGTGACGATCACCCCTATCCCGATGCCGGCGGCGGTCACCGAAGTGCTGCCGCCGATCAACCCGGCAGCCAAGCTGCGGGCAGCGAAAAAAGCCAAGCAGGCGGCCAAGGAAGCCCTGCCTGCCACCCTGCTCAGCCGCACCGAACGCCACCAGATGGCGCTGATGGTCGCCAGACACAAAAACAGCGAAGCACCGGTACACAGCGCCGGCGATGAGGACGAAGGCCAGTCGCACGACGGCGATCATGTGCTGCAACAGTTCTACAGCCGTCCCAGGGTAATCAAGGACGACAAGCAGGACGACCCGGAAGCCGACCTGCTGGCGATTTCCGACACCGCCCGCATTCGCCTGATGATGGCCCGCCTCAAGGCCGTCGAGGCCCATATGCTGGCACAAGTGGCCGACGATGGTGAAGCCTTGCCGCAGCGCGTCACCGACCGCCTGAAGGAAGCCCGTGCCAAGGCACTGGAAGTTCACCGCGCCAGGTTCTCCTGAGCAACCTGCCGCATAGGGGCCGGCAGCGTCGGCACACCAGGCCCGAAAACCGTTTTTCCATTGACCGTTTCGACGCACCGCAAATTCCATGCAAAAAATCCTGATCATCGTCCATGCCCCTCCTTACGGCAGCGAGCGCTGCCTCTCCGCCCTGCGCCTGGCAACGGCACTGGCCGGCCGCGACGACAAACCGGAAGTACGCATCTTCCTGATGTCCGACGCCACGGTGCTCGGCCTGCCGAACCAGATCGACGGTGCCGGCAACGGCCTGCAGGGCATGGTCGAGCAGCTTGTCGCCCAGGGCGTCGACATCCGCCTGTGCCGCACCTGCGCACTGGCCCGCGGACTGGGTGAACTGCCGCTGATCCCCGGCACCGCCATCGGCACGCTGGTCGAACTGGCCGAAGCGACCGTTCTGGCCGACAAGGTCGTCACCTTCTGACACCCTTCCCGGGCAACCGCTGCCGGTTGCCCGCCGCCATGCGCCGCCAGCCCTGCTTGCACCGGCCTCGTGCGAGGTGTAAAACGGCTGTGTGAGTAATCGTTACTTTCGCCGCCTACGGTAGCGAAAGCCTCGTCACCCCAGCCCTCTCCGGAAAACGACGAAAAAAAGCGCGCCGGCAGACCATGACTCCGTCCAACCTCCAGTTGTGGAAGCGTTTCTGGGCACTGGCCACGCCTTACTGGCGACACGAGGAAAAATGGCGGGCCTGGGGGCTGATTATGCTGCTCGTTGTCCTGTTGCTCGGCCAAACCCGGTTTGCCGTGCTGTTCAACGAGCAAACGGGCGAATTCACCTCGGCGCTGGCCGCCCAGGATGAAGAACGCTTCTGGAATTCGATCAAGCTTTGCCTCGGCCTGCTGGCCTTCGCCATCCCGGTTTACGCCTTCTATTTCTTCGTCCGCGACACGCTGGGTATCTACTGGCGACGCTGGCTGACCGGGCGCTTCCTCGACAGCTATTTCCGCAACCGGCATTTTTACGAACTGAATGCCAACGCCGCGATCGACAACCCCGACCAGCGGATGACCGAGGACATCGCCACCTTTACCCAGCGCTCGCTGTATTTCCTGCTCATCATCATCAGCTCCTGCCTGCAGCTGGTCGCTTTCAGTGCCGTGCTGTGGTCGATTTCGCACGAACTGGTCTATTTCCTCGTTTTCTACGCCACAGCCGGCACGTTGATCGTCGTTTTCGTCTTCGGCCAACGGCTGATGAGCCTCAACTTCAACCAGTTGCGGCGCGAGGCGGATTTTCGCTTCAGCCTCGTTCGCGTCCGCGAAAACGCCGAGTCGATTGCTTTCTACCGAGGTGAGGCGCTGGAACTCGGGCAAGTCAAACGCCGCTTCGGCGCTGCCTTCAACAACTTCAAACGCCTGGTCCGTACCCAGTTCTGGCTCAACCTGTTCCAGCAGGGTTATTTTCTGTTCACCCTGATCATCCCCAGCGCCATCATTGCCGACAACGTCCTCTCCGGCGAAATGGAGGTCGGCCGGGCCGTACAGGCTGCCGGCGCCTTCGCCGCCGTGCTCGGGGCCATCTCGATGATCATCGAGAACTTCGAAGGCCTGAGCCGCTTCGCCGCCGGCATCGACCGCCTCGACATGCTCGCCAAATGCCTGCCGCCCGACCCGGTCGATGAACACCCCACCGGCAACACCATCCAGGCGCAGGAAGCCGCGCATCTCGACATCGACGATCTGACGCTGATGACGCCCGATGCCGAACGTGTCCTGATCCGGAATCTGTCGCTCACCGTCAAACCGGGTGAAAGCCTGCTCATCGTCGGCGAGAGCGGCAGTGGCAAAAGCTCGCTGCTGCGCGCTGTCGCCGGACTGTGGTACGCCGGCACCGGCACCATCCGGCGCCCAGCACCGGAGGACATGCTGTTTCTGCCGCAACAGCCCTACATGGTGCTCGGTAGCCTGCGCAGCCAGCTGCTTTATCCGAACCCGAACCTCCCGGTCTCCGACGATGACCTGCTCGCCGCGCTGGAGCGGGTCAGCCTGCCCAATCTAGCCCACCGCGTCGGCGGTCTCGATGCCGAACGCGACTGGCCCAAGCTGCTTTCCGTCGGCGAACAGCAGCGCCTCGCCTTCGCCCGCCTCCTGCTGACCAGACCGCGCTTCGCCATCCTCGACGAAGCGACCAGCGCCCTCGACATTGCCAACGAGACGAACCTCTACACGCAGTTGCTCGGCACGCAGACCACGGTCATCAGCGTCGGCCACCGCACGACCATTCTCAAGTTCCACACCCAGGTGCTCGAACTCGACGGTTGCAGCGCCTGGCGAACCGTACCGGCCGCCGATTACCGTTTCAATCATTAGCGGGGTGTCGGCGGGGTAAAATCCGTCCTTTCGCATTCGCCCCAACCACCATGTCCTTCTCGCAACTCGGCCTTTCCGCGCCCCTCCTCCAGGCCCTCGACACCCTCGGCTACAAGGACCCGACCCCCGTCCAGACCCAGGCAATTCCCGCTGTACTGGCCGGACGCGACCTGATGGCGGCCGCGCAGACCGGTACAGGCAAGACCGCCGGCTTTGCCCTGCCCCTGCTGCAACGCCTGAGCGAAAGCGAAGACACCCTCGCCAGCAACAGCATCCGTGCCCTGGTCCTGGTGCCGACACGCGAACTGGCCGAACAGGTCATGAGCAGTTTCCGTCAGTACGGCGAACACCTCGCCGTCAGCTGCTATGCAGCCTACGGCGGCGTGAGCCTCAACCCGCAGATGATGCGCCTGCGGCGCGGTGTCGACATCCTGGTCGCCACCCCCGGCCGACTGATCGACCTGTTCACCAAAAACGCCGTCAAGCTGCGCCAGGTGCAGACACTGATCCTCGACGAAGCCGATCGCATGCTCGACCTCGGTTTCGCCAACGACCTCGACATCGTTTTCCAGGCACTGCCCAAGAAGCGCCAGACCCTGCTCTTCTCGGCCACCTTCTCCGACGAAATCCGCAGCATGGCCAAGGCCCGCCTGCGCGACCCGCTCTCCATCGAGGTAACCCCGCGCAACACCGCCGCCAAGACAGTCAAGCAATGGGTCGTGCCGTGCGACAAGAAGCGCAAGACCGACCTCTTCCTGTTCATGCGCGAGGACCGCAGCTGGGGACAGGTGCTGGTTTTCGTGAAGACCAAGCGCGGCTGTGACGAACTGGTCGGCCGGCTGCAAGCCAAGAAAATTTCCGCCGACACGATCCACGGCGACCGCCCGCAGGCATCGCGCCTCAAGGCGCTGGAAGCGTTCAAGGCGGGTGAAGTGGAAATCCTTGTCGCCACCGACGTCGCGGCACGCGGCCTCGACATCGACGACCTGCCGCAGGTGGTCAATTACGACCTGCCCATCGTCGCCGAAGACTATATCCACCGTATCGGCCGTACCGGCCGGGCCGGCGCCAGCGGTGAAGCGATCTCGCTCGTCTGCGCCGACGAGGCGCCACTGCTCGGGGCCATCGAAACCCTGCTCAAGACCAGCCTGAGCCGCGATGAGGAACCGGGTTTCGAACCGACCCACCGTGTTCCCGCGACAGGCCCCGCCGCCGCACCGCCGAAACCGAAAAAACCCAAAGTGGCCGGTGGGCGCTCCGGCAAGGGTGCCCCGAGCAACTGGGTCGGCTTCGACGATTTCCCGGACAAACCCGGCCGCCGCCCCGGCCCGCACCCGACCGGCGGTCCGCGCAAGGGGCCGGCCAAGCCGCGCGGACGATAACCGGCCGGCTCGCTCCCTTGATCTCCGCCCGCCAGATCGCTTTTCTTGCCGCTAAACTGCGAGGTCCGGTGACTGACTTCCCAGCACCGTCATTCGCCCTCGTTGGCGCATCAGACAGGATCAGCACGTGAGCATCCTTTCTTCCGCCGTCAAATTTCTCGCTCTGCCTTTAGCCGCAACGAATTACCGCAAGAACCTGCGGCGTACCCTCGTGGCGCTGGGTATCGACGGCATTCTTGCCGTCGGGCTTCTGGTCGGCGCCATGCTGCTCACCGTCCTGCCCAGCCTGCCGTCGTTCGATGTCGTGACCGACTACCGCCCGAAGATTCCCCTGCGGATTTACACGGACGATGGTGCACTGCTCGGAGAATTCGGCGACGAACACCGGGACTTCACGCCGATCAAGGACATCCCCCCGGTCTTGAAGGATGCGCTGCTGGCCATCGAAGACTCGCGCTTCTACGACCACAGCGGCGTCGATTACCGGGGCGTTCTGCGGGCGCTGGTCGCCGACCTGACCGGCGGTTTCCGCCAGGGAGCTTCGACGATCACCATGCAGGTGGCGCGCACTTTCTTCCTCTCGCAGGAAAAGACCATCAAGCGCAAACTGACCGAGGTGGTTCTCGCCTATCGCATTGAATCGGCCCTGAGCAAGGACCAGATCCTAGAGCTGTACATGAACCAGATCTACCTCGGCCAGCGCACGCACGGCTTCGCCAGCGCGGCACGCACCTATTTCCAGAAGCGCCTGCCTGACCTGACTCTTGCCGAAGCCGCCATGCTCGCCGGCATTCCGCAAAACCCCGCCAAGCGCAATCCGGCCGTCAATCCCCTGCGTGCCAAGGCCCGCCAGCAACTGGTCCTGAAGCGCATGTTGCAGCTGGGCATGATTACGCAGGCGCAATTCACCGAAGCCGTCGGCCAGCCGCTGAAGATCAGCAACACGCTCCGTTTCGAGGCCCATGCCGACCATGTTGCCGAGATGGTGCGCCAGCGGGTTTATGCGCAATACAAGGGCGACACCTACACCCAGGGCTTCAATGTCTATACGACCCTCAACAAGGCCGAACAGAACGCCGCCTACGATTCGCTCCGGCGCAACGTGCTGGCCTACGACCAGCGCCACGGTTACCGGGGGCCGGAAGGTTTTGTCGACCTGCCGGACAACGCTGACGACCGCGACGAGGCCATTGACCGAATCCTGGCCAAGCACCCCAGCAGCGACAACCTGATCTCCGCCGTCGTCACCGAGGTCTCCGCCAAGCGCGTGCTGGCCGAGCCCGCCTCCGGTGACACGATCGAGATCAAGGGCGACGGTCTGCGTTTCGCAGCGCGCTCACTGCAACCGAACGCCAAGATGGATATCCGGATCAGGGTCGGGTCGGTCATCCGTGTCAGCCAGGACAGCAAGGGCCGCTGGGCCATCGGCCAGATGCCGGAAGTCGATGCCGCATTCGTCGCCCTGAACGCCGAGGACGGCTCTTACCGTGCCCTGGTCGGCGGCTTCGATTTTTCCCGCAACCAGTTCAACCACGTTACCAACGCCTGGCGCCAGCCGGGATCGAGCATCAAGCCCTTCGTCTATTCGGCTGCGCTGGAAAAAGGCTACTCGCCGGCCACCCTGCTCAACGATGCACCGCTCTCGCTGCCCGGTGGCGAAGGCGGCCAGACCTGGGAGCCGCGCAACGACGACGGCTTCGACGGCCCGATGAGCCTGCGCCAGGCCCTCGCCCGCTCGAAGAACGTCATCGCCGTCCGCCTGCTGCAGGCCATCTCGCCGCAATATGCCCGCGACTACCTGCAGCGTTTCGGTTTCGATGCCGCCAAGCACCCGGCCAACCTGACGCTGACCCTGGGTAGCGGCTCGGTCACCCCGCTGCAGATGGCCGGCGCCTATGCGGCATTCGCCAATGGTGGCTTCCCGGTTGCCCCGCAGCTGATCCGTAAAATCACCGATGCCCGCGGCAACGTGCTGTGGGAAGCCCCCCCGCCGCCACCGCGCGACGATACACAACGCGTGATCGACGAACGCAATGCCTTCATCATGGACAGCATGCTGCGCGAGGTGACCCGCAGCGGCACCGGCGCGCAGGCCAGCCAACGCCTGGGACGCAGCGACCTGGCCGGAAAGACCGGCACCACGAGCGATGCGTTCGACGGCTGGTTTGCCGGCTACAGCGGCAACGTCGTGGCTGTCGCGTGGATGGGACACGACCAGCCCAAATCGCTCGGCAACCGCGAATTCGGCGCCACGCTGGCCTTGCCGATCTGGATCGACTACATGCGCCAGGCACTCGCCGGCAAACCGCCCACCGAGCGAAAGGCGCCTCCGGGCGTCTCCTTGGTCGATGGCGACTGGGTCTACGATGAGTTCAAGGGTGATGACGGCGTAAAGGCCCTGGACGTGGAGGAGTCGCCGCTCAAATCCATCTTCGACACTTTGCGGAAGGCGTTTGGCAGCTAAAACAGTAAAAGCAAACGTTTGGGAAGTTCTGAATCAGGCCAGAAGAAGCGTTTTATCCTTGCCATCCGTCAGATATGTAATAAAAATTCCAATCAACGGAAATAAAATGATGGGATGAAGCTAAAAACCTTGCTCTGCACCGCCTTGATAACGCCATCCTTTGCGTTTGCTGCGCGCCCCTTCGTGACGGATGATGCCCGTCTCACCACCGGTGGTAGCTGTCAGCTAGAGAGCTGGATGCGGGTCTATCCCGGAAACACCGAACTGTGGGCGCTCCCGGCATGCAACCCGACGGGGAACCTTGAGTTCACGTTTGGCGGAGGGCAAGCAAAGTCGCAAGGAGAGCAAGCGACCAACGATTATCTTTTTCAGGCAAAGACCTTGTTTCGTCCATTGGAAACGAATGGCTGGGGATGGGGTTTGGCGGTCGGAACGATTCGGCACCCGGAAATCAATCCCGGGCCGAACATGTTCGGCAATACCTATGCTTACATCCCGCTATCAATTTCACTGTATGACGACAAAATCATCGTCCATGCGAACCTGGGATGGCTGAAAGACAAGGAATCCGGCCTCCACAGTGCGTCATGGGGCATTGGCGGGGAGTTCAAATTGCGCCCCAAACTGCTGGGTATTGCGGAGACGTATGGTGACAACCGCGGCATGTCTTACGGGCAAGTCGGTGTCAGATACTCAGTGGTACCTGACATCTTTCAGGTTGATGCAACCGTTGGTCAGCAGCTCTCTGGCGAGGGGAACAGTCGCTGGGTGTCCTTTGGCATTCGCTATACCCCGGACCGGTTGTTCTGAAGGTATGGCTGCTACCGCGACCAGCTTGCCACTTTGGCGGAACGTCAGTCGCGCGACCTGATATGGGTCAAGCCCTTCGGCAAAGACACACGGACCGTCACCAACGCTCCGATTACAAATGGCGTGCAAGTTGCCGCAGGAAATCTACAAATCACTGACTTGGGGATGGCAACGGATGGCTTCAGAAATGGCCATTCAGTCGTAAGATTGGCGTACTCGACAACGCCCCAAAAAACGCATGGAAACTCATATCACCGACATCGCGCACGTCATCCAACTCTCGGTTGCGCCGGTGTTCCTCCTTACAGCGATCTCGACCCTGATCGGCGCCATGAACACCCGGCTCAGCCGCACCATCGACCGCCGCCGGGTGATCACGGAGGCATGCACCGGCAAGGAAATAACTTCGGAATACGCCGATGAGCTTCTGTTGCTGGCGAGGCGCCGTCACCTTATTTACCTGGCCATCCTGTTCGCCGTCGTCGCGGCGCTGCTGGTGTGTTTTGTCGTCGCCGGCGCCTTTCTCGGGGCCTTGATGGCGAACGATCTCACACGCCTGGTCGCGGCATTTTTCATCCTGGCAATGGGTTCGATGATTGCAGCGCTTACGCTGTTTTTGCGGGAGATTTATCTCGCAGTCAGTGCCGGTTCCCGATAATGCCCTGATCTTGAAAAGGAATAGCGGCCAGCGGTCGAATTCGCAGATCAAAGCCGACCATTCTTCATTCGTCAGCTTCCCATCAACGAAAAAGCCCGACCAATCAGGCCGGGCTTTGTTTTTCCGGTTTTCCTGAACTCAAACCATCATCAACACCGATTTCTGCTCCAGGTAGGCATCGAGTGCCGCCCGCCCCATCTCCTTGCCGAAGCCGGACTGCTTGTAGCCGCCGAACGGCAGGGCCGGGTCGAGCATGTTGTGGCAATTGACCCAGACGGTACCCGACTTGATCTTGGGGATCAGGCGATGGACGCGCGACAGGTCGTTCGACCAGATGGAAGCCCCGAGCCCGAACGGCGTGTCATTTGCCCAGGCGGCGACCTGCTCGAGATCGTCGTAGGGCATGGCGACGACGACCGGGCCGAAGATTTCCTCCTGCACGACACGGGCCTTCTGGTCCACCTTGGCAAGCACGGTCGGCTTGACGAAGTAACCCTTGTCGCCGGCACGTCCGCCACCCGCGACCACCTCAGCCCCCTGCTGGCGACCGATGTCGATGTATCCGCAGACGCGGTCGAGTTGCTCGCGCGACACCAGCGGGCCGAGCTGTACGCTCGGGTCCATGCCGTGGCCGATGGTCAGGGCGTTGGCGTGGTCGGCCAGATCGGCGACGACGCGGTCGTAGTTCTTCTTGTGCACGTAGAGGCGAGAGCCAGCGCAGCACACCTGCCCCTGGTTGAAGTAGATGGCCTGCGCGGCGCCCCCCGCGGCGACAGCCGGATCGCAATCCTCCAGCACGATGACCGGCGACTTGCCGCCGAGCTCCAGCGTAATGCGCGTCATGTTGTCCATTGCCGCCTTGCCAATCAGCTTGCCGACTTCAGTCGAACCGGTGAAGGTCAGCTTGTTGACGCCCGGATGACGGGTCAGCGGTGCGCCGACCGACGGGCCGTCGCCGGTCACCACATTGACCACACCTTCCGGGAAGCCAGCTTGGAGGACCAGTTCGGCCAGATAGAGCGCGCTCAGCGGGGTCTGCTCGGCCGGCTTGAGTACCACGGTGCAGCCGGTTGCCAGGGCCGGTGCCAGCTTCCACGAAGCCAGCAGCAGTGGGAAATTCCAGGCGACGATGGCACCGACGACACCGACCGGCTCCTTGCGGGTGTAGCCGACGAATTCGTTCTGCGGCGCAAAGGGGATGGACACATCGAGCGTACTGCCTTCGATCTTGGTCGACCAGCCGGCCATGTAGCGGAAGTAGCTGGCAGACAGCGCAACATCGACCGCTTCGGCGATAGCCACCGACTTGCCGTTGTCGAGCGATTCGATTTCGGCCAGCGTACGGGCATTGGCTTCGATCAGGTCAGCCAGGCGCAACAGCAGGCGCTGGCGCTGGTCGGGACGCATCTTGGCCCAACCGGGGGCCTCAAAGGCCTGGCGGGCGGCCTGGACGGCACGATCCACGTCGGCTTCGGTGGCGGCCGGCACGGTGGCAAGCAGGCTTTCGTCGGCCGGGTTGAGAACCTCCAGTGTCTGGCCGTTGCTGCTGGCGACCCACTGGCCGCCAATCAGCATGCGATGGTTGTGGCGCGCCATGAATTCGGTCGTCGCTGCGGTGAGAACAGGTTGTTGCGGTGCGTTCATGCTTTGTCTCCTCTGTGGTCTTGGTTTGGTTCGATCAGGCCGCCAATGCGGCAAAAAAGTGATGCGGACGCCCGCCGGAACGCCATCAAATGACGATCCGGCGCGGCAATCGGAAAAAACTACTCGCGCACGACCATACCCACTGCCGAGAAAAGCAGTTCGCCCTTGGCCTGAGGGACGATGGCGGTGACCGCGAGCCGGTCGGGGCGAACAATGGTCTCGAAATGCTGACCACCATCCTTGCTGAGCAGCGTGGTACCGGCCAGGCCGACCACGCGTACCACTCCGTCGGCGCGTTGGGCGATGCCAGTCAGGGATTGCTGCGTGCTGCTGACCAGGTGTTTCCAGTGCTCGCCGCGGTCGGTGCTGCGGTAGAGATGGCCGCGCATGCCGCCGAGCAGCAGGCTGCCGTCTGCCAGTTCGGCCCCCGTCCAGAACGAGCCCTTGTTATCGGTCTGGATCGCCTGCCAGCTCAGGCCGGCATCGCTTGAACGCAGCACGGTACCGGCTTCGGCAGCGACCAGCAGCAAGCCATCGCGGCCCGCCACAATGGACAGCAGGTGGCGCTCCCCGGCCTCGCCGTCGACCAATTGACGTTCGCTCCAGGTCTTGCCGCCGTCACGGGTTTCCAGCGCCAGACCGAATTGCCCCACCGCCAGCCCGCGCTCGGCATTGGCGAACCAGATGCCCATCAGCACCTGGTCCTGGCCGCGCATTTCGCGCAGCACCTTCCAGGTCTTGCCGCCATCGACGGTGGCGATGACCGTGCCGTCGTGGCCGGCCGCCCAGCCGCGCTGGGCGTCGAGAAAGAAGACCGAGGTCAGCGGCGCGCGCGTGGGCACGTCGCCTTGAACGAAACGTTCACCGTCGTCGGTATAGATCACGAAGCCATAGTCGCCAACCGCCACCGTCCGGTCGCCGGCCTTGGTCGCCGCGTAGATCGGCGCCTTGGTCGGCACCGCCAAATGCGGGGCGGCACGGAAGTAGTCGGGAGCCGCCTTGCCCTCCCCTGGCGCGGCGGCCAGTTTCAATGACAGCAGCGCCAACAACGCCAGACCGGTCGCCAGGGCAAGGGTTTGAAGTTTGAATGTCATGTCGCTTTCTCCATCAGTGGCCGATGGCCGGTGCCTTGACCGGGCCGCGACGCGGGAACAGTGAATCGAGCTTGACCGCGAAAGCCGGCAGCACGGTGATCGCCATCAGCATGTTCACCATGAACATGAAGGTGAGCAGGATGCCCATGTCGGCCTGGAACTTGAGCTCCGAGAAGGCCCAGGTGGCGACACCGACGGACAGCGTAATGGCGGTAAAGATGGTGGCCACGCCAACCTCGCGCAGCGCCCCTTCGAGCGCCACCTTCATCGTCTCGCCATGCGAGAGATGGATCAGCAGCCGGTTGTAGATGTAGAAGGCGTAGTCGACGCCGATGCCGGTGGCCAGCACCATCACCGGGAGCGTGGCGACGGTCAGGCCGATGTCGAGCTCCTTCATGAACCAGTAGCCGAGGAAGGTAGCCAGCGTCAGCGGTACGCAGCAGGCCAGCATGGCACGCCAGTCGCGGTAGGCGAACAGCACGAGGACGACGATGGCGCCATACACATAGAGCATCATCGGCAATTCGCGTGCCTCGACTTCCTCGTTGGTCGCCGCCAGCACGCCGACATTGCCGGAAGCCAGACGAACCGAGATGCCGAGCGGATTGCCGTCGTAGCGTTCGCGGAAGGTTTTGACGGCTTCGATGGCCGGTTCGATGCTGGTCGCCTTGTGGTCGGCCAGATAAACGTTGGCGGCCATCATGGTGCACGCCCGGTTGAACAGGCCGCCGGCCTCCGGCAGGTAACCGACGGCCACCTGCAGCGCCTTGCTGTCACGGGGCAGCGCAATCATCTTCGGGTTGCCCTCGTTCAGGCCGGCATTGGCGAACTTGGCCAGCGCCGACAGCGACTGCACCGACAGCACGCCCGGCACCTGCGACATGTGCAGCGTGAATTGCTCGATGTAGTTGAGCACGTCGTAGTTGTTGCACGAGTCGTTGGGCGTCTCGAATACCACCGTCAGCACGTCCATGCCGAGATCGAAGCGTTTGACGATGTTCTCGATGTCCTGGTTGTAGCGGGCATCCGGGCGCAGTTCCGGCGCTCCGGGCTGCAGCGCGCCGATGTGGCGGCCATGGCTCTGCCAGACGGCGATGCCGAGCAGCACGGCAGCGACGGCCAGCACCAGGCGGGCATGGTTGATGTCGGCGATGAAACCGAGGCGCTGGATGATCTCCCCGCGCCTGGCCTGGATGGCCTCCAGATGCAGCGCATACTTGCGCGAGAAGCGGAAGTACGATGCGGCAAGCGGCAGCATGATCAGGTTGGTGACGATCTTGTAGCCGACGCCGATCGAGGCGGTGATGCCCAGTTCACGGATCATCGGGATCGGGATCAGCACCAGTGTGATGAAGCCGACGAATGCGGTGACCAGCGCCAGCGTGCCGGGAATGAACAGGCTGGAAAAGCTCTCGCGAGCAGCATCGATGGAGTCGGCACCGCCGGCCACCGCCTTGGAAATGGCGTTGATCTGCTGGACGCCGTGCGAGACGCCGATGGCGAAGACCAAGAAAGGTACCAGGATGGCCAGCGGATCCAGCCCGTAGCCGAGCAGCGTCAGCGTGCCGAACTGCCAGACCACGGATACCATCGAACAGAAGATCGGCAGCGCCGTCAGCATCAGCGAGCGACAGTACCAATAGACGGCCAGCGCGGTGAGCAGCGTGGCCAACGCGAAGAATACGGCGACACCCTTGGCGCCGTCGGCGATGTCGCCGATCTGCTTGGCGAAACCGACGATCTCGATCTCGTGGGTCGACGTTTCGTACTTGGCACGGATGTCCTGCTCCAGCTTGCCAGCCAGGGAGAGATAGTCGAGCTGTTCGTGCGTGCTCGGGTCTTCCTCGAGCAGGTCGGCGAGAATCATCGCGGCGCTGCCATCATTGGCAACCAGGCTGCCGGTATAGCCGCCGCGCGCCGCGCGGTCGCGGATCTGGGTGATCTTGGCAGCATCCAGGGCATCCGGCGTCACCGTGCCGCCGATCACATCCTCTGCCTGGAAACCCTCTTCCGTCAGCTCATAGACGCGGGTATTCGGCGTCCACAGCGATTGCACCGAACGACGATCAACGCCGGGCAAGTAGAGAACGGCTTCTGTCACCTCGTGCAGTTTTTTCAGTGACTCGGGGGTCCAGATATTGCCGTCGCGGGCACGGACGACAACCATCACCCGGTTGGAACCGAACAACTGGGTGCGGTACTTGAAAAAGGTGTCGGTGTATTCGTGACCAACCGGGAGTTGCTTGTCGAAACCGGCCGACATATGCAGCCGGGATGCCAGCAGGCCCATCACGGCGGTCAACGCCAGCAGGACTGCCAGCGTGACCAGCCGGTAGCGGAAGAAGAAGTCTTCCAGGCGTTTGACGAAACGGACAATGCTCACCATGGGGATTGAACCTCGTAATTTTTATCGTCCTCCTTGCGGAGGTCGGGCGGCCCCATGTGCGAGACAGACTGGGCCGCCCTGTGAAACGGATCAGAAGGTGTAGGAAACCGTCATCGATGCGATATCGCGGTCACGCATCAGGTTCAGGTTGCCGCCTCCAAAGAAGCTGCTGTAGCCCAGGCCGACCTTCCACTGATTGTGGTAGTCGAAGTTCAGGCCGACCGCCAGCGCCTTGCGCCCTTCCACGAACGGGATGGTGTTCGGGCTGGTGCCCTTCACGTCGTGATAGAAATCGACGATAGGCGTCGCCGTCCAACCCGAATTGAAGACGTTGGCGTAGGTCAGACTGACTTCCATGACGTAACCCCAAGAGGTCTTGGTCGGCAGCTCGTAGTTGTTCAGCAGGTACGGAACTTCGCCGTTCAATTTGAGGCCCGGGTAATGCGCCACAGCCACTTCGGCCAGGAAGGCACCGTCGGCAGCCCCCAGCGCGCGTGTCAGTTCCGGCGGCAGCCAGGTGAAGGCCGTGACGTGCCCTTGGTACTTCTTCTCGTTCACGTAGCCGTTGGCCACGGTGTTGCTCGGCACGCTAAATACGCTGTAGCGGCCAGACAATGGTACCGTAGGGTCGATGGCCACGCTGTCGCGCGGACGATAGGACAACTCTGCACCGAAGGCCCAGTCGCCGACCTTGGTGTTGGCCGAGAAGCCGAACAATTCCTTGTTCTCGCCATACTGTTCGACGACTGTGACGCCGCCAAACACGTTATTGATAGCAGGATTCAGCTTGAAGCCGACGAACGGCAGCTTATCGTGGTAGCGAATGTAATACGCAGCGAACTCGGTATCGGCCCCCGGTGGCTTGTAGCGGAGGTTGAAGCCGTACTGGCCATTGTTGGAAGGTTTGGTCTGCTCGACCGGGATGAAGCCGCCCGCGGTGCTGATACCATCGAGCGACCGGCCGCGCGTCGGGTCGAAGTCGCCAATCCCGCCGTAGCTGGATGGAATGAACGCCCCCCGCTTGCCCCCCTTGCCAATGAAATCGGCGGTCGACCAATAGGTACCCGCCGGATCGAGCTTGAAGCTGTTCCAAGCAAACTGATAGTACATCTCGGTGGAGAAACCGGCCCCCAGAGCCATGTTCAGCGAGGCCATCGGCGCCGGGATGAGGATTTCCTTGACCTGAGTGCCCGGGATGTGGGCCTTGCGCAGATCGAAGGCGTGAATGGTGTTGATGCCGCCGAAGATGAAGATGTCCTCGCCCCAGTTGATGACCTGGTTACCGAGCTTGAACTTGGCCGAGTTGTCGCTGACCTTGAAGTCCTTGGACACCCAAAGATCGAGTAGCGAGACATTTTGCGTCATCGCCTTCTTGGCCTCTTCGTCGAGCGGCGTACGGGCCGTATTGGCGGCTGCGAAGTCGGTGGACCACGTCACCCGGCCGAGCGCCGCCCAGTTGCCGCGCTCGCCGAGCGCCAGTTCGTGCGTCCCCTTAAGCACGGCGGCGACGATGTCACCCCTCTTGTAGTTCAGGTTGCCATCATCGATGTTGGTGTAGTTGAAGTCGGGATTCGACGTGGCGCCCTGCCCCGGGCCGTTGACGAGTTCGCCAAGGCGGCCGCTGGTCGGCACCGAACCGCCATTATTGTTGCCGACCATGGAATTGTTCGGCGACTGCATACGGCGCTGGACACCGAGCGAGATGGTCGAATCCAGCGAGCCGCTGATGCCATTGTCGAGGTCGAACTTGAATGCCTGCGCCTGTCCGGCCACCCCAAGACCGAGGGTGGCGATGACCAGAGCCGGTGTGCTGCGCTTGAAGCTTGTATGTCTATGCATGATTTACCCCTCCGTACGCTTCAGGTCAGCGGTCGCCGGCGCGGCGCAGTTCGTCGGACTCGAAGCGCTTGGCATCGATGCGCCCCTCCTGTCCGGCCAACCAGTCGGTATGCTTGGCTTCCTGGGTCGAGTTCTCGGCCATGTAGCGGTTGACCGTCAGGTCCCAGGACATGAATTCCTGGCTGACGCAGGCGCCAAGTTCGACGGCCGGGTACAGCGAAGCTTCCATGACACGCCACAGCTTCCCCTGAGCGTCGTACTGGTCGGCGGCAAGAATCATCCAGGTGTCTTCGTCGAGATAGAAGGTACGCTTGGAGAACATGTGGCGCATGCCCTGCTTGACCGTCGCCTCCACCTTCCAGACGCGGTGCACTTCATAGCGCATCAGGTCCCGCTTCGGATACATGCCCTCATACACTTCCTTGGCCGGACGCTTGGCGACGAACTTGAAGCTGTTGTACGGCACGATCATTTCCTGCTTGCCGACCAGTTTCCAGTCGTAGCGGTCGAGGGCACCGGAGAACATCGGGTACTGGTCGGCGGTTTCGAGGTTTTCGTAGCCGGGGATCGGGTTGTCGTACTCGAAGGCCGGCAGGCGGCGCACGCGGCGCTGGCCGGGGAAGTACATCCAGGCATCGTTCGACTTGCCAAGGAAGTAATGTGCCAGGATGATCTCGCCGGTCCGCGAAGCGGGGGCCGTCGCCAGATTGAGCAGCTTCATCTGCACACCGCCCACCTCGTCGATGGACTTGGCCTTGGGCGAAGCAAACGGCGTGATCACGACTTGGTCCTGGGCCAGGCCGTAGAAGCTGCCGTCCGGATTGATGAAGTTGGTCTGGTAAAACTCGAAGCGACCCTCACCCTGCCAGCGCAGGCGGTGGTTCCAGACCGCCTCGGCACCGTTCTTCGGCACGGCGAACGGGAAACCGCCACCGACCGCCTGCGCCAGATTGTCCTTGCCATCCGAGGTCAGTTTGGCGGTAGTGGCGTTGATTTTGGTCTGGCCGTACACGGAATCCGGGTAGCCGCAGCTACGGTGCGTCGGATAGACATCCATCCGATAACCTTTGCGCGTCTTGATCAGCTCGATCTGGCCAGCAGAGAGCTTGTCCTTGTATTTATCGACGTTGCTGGCGTCGATCGAATACAAAGGCTTGTCGGCGGCAAACGGGTCGACGCGGGCGTCGCCCAGCTTGTGCTTGCCTTTGGGCAGGCCGCCTTCCCATTTTGGAATACTACCGTCCTTGTTACCGGCGCGTTCGGCACCGACCGGGGTCAAATCCTTGCCAAGCTGGGCGGCTTCCTGTTCGCCGACTGCAGCGAGCGCCGGACCGGACAGGCCAATGAGGCCTGTGACGATCAGCGCCAGCGGCTTGGCTCTATGGTTGGTGTGCATGATTGTGGTCCTCCTGTCGAAAGATGAATGTCCCTGGTTCGAGTGTTACTCGATTGATATGCCCTGCGCTTTCAGCTCGCTGATGATCGCGGCCCGCCTTCCGGGCACATCGGCCAAGCGGTTGGCGCGCAGTTGTCGTACTTCTTGTTCGGTGTAGGGAAGCGTGCCGATGGGAACTTCCGCCGCGCTGAATTGCTGCAGCATCCAGTTCATCATCACCGCCACCTCGGCGTCGGTCATGCTGGTCTGCGAAGTGCCCGGCACCTGGATCAGGAAGTCACGGCCGTACTTCGCCTTCGGGAAATGTCCGATCGAGCCGCGCATATCGGGAATGCCAACCCCCGGATTACCAGCTCCGTCCGGGCCATGGCAACCGGAGCAATGCAGCATGTAATTGACCTTGGGCGAACCGCCGGCAGCCATCACCGGGCTGGCCAGCAGCGCGGCCGCCATGGCAACGATCGATCGTTTCATGATCAACCTCCTGCGGGCAGGCGCCCGCGAATCTTGTGGGTTTCGTTGGGACTGCCGCCGGCCTGGCGGGCTGCTGCCAGTTGCTCCGGCGTCAGCCAGGCCAGATCGGCCACCTTCTCGTAGCTACCGAGGACATGGCGCAACACGGCCGCCAGTTCGGCATCGGACAAGGTGGCAGCGAAAGACGGCATGTTGCCGGTGTAGCGAACGCCGTCGACCGTGATGCTGCCCACCATGCCAGTCAAGGCGACATGCAACAGGTAGCGCCGCCCCTCCTCGTTCACCGCATGGCGGCCGATGTTGCCGACCAACGGCGGCGCGATGCCGGGCGCGCCGACTGCACCCGGCTGGTGGCAGGCCTGGCAATGGGCAACAAAGAGCGCAGCCCCGTCGGCCGGCACCTGCGCCAGTGTTGCGCTACAGGCGGCCAGCAGACCCAGGAATACGAATACCCGACGCACCATGTTCAGCTCTTGCCGTCGCCAACGCCAACGATGGCAGCCACCGTGCAGTTGTACATATTGCTGCTGTTGGCCATGCACCAGTTGATGTCGTTGTGGACACCCATGCGGTAGCCCGGACGCTCGCGCTCGTTGCGGTTGCACCCGCAATGACCGCAGGCGGTGGCGCCACAGCAGTCGTTGTAGCTGATCAGGTAGTCCTTGCCGTCGGCTGGATTGCGGCAGGTACCGACCCAGGTGACCTTGGAAATCTCGGTGCCCGGCGGGCAGCTCGAAATCGTGCCGCCGCAGCAGGTGCAGAGGAAGCCGTCGAGCGCACAGTAACGCCAGTAGTCGCAGGTTGTGTCGTCGTTGGCCTTGCTCGGTGCGGCGGCATGGGCGCCCTGCCCGATCCGGTCGAAAGGTAGCACCGGCAGCACGAAGGCCGTGCCGACGAAGATCTTGCCGAGCTTGGCCAGCGCGCTGCGCCGCGATGAAGACTGGGCGACGCGCCGGGTCTTGTGCTCAAAAAAGTCATCGAACCATTTCATTTTTAGTTTCTCCTTGCTGGGGCACGCCTCAGGCGCGTTGATCGATGTATTCCTGGATCGAGGCCACACCGGCCTCCTTGGCGGCGAACAGGCTTTCCAGCTGTTCGCGGGAATTGACCAGGCCTTTGCCGCGGATCGCACCGTCCTCGCCGATCAATACGGCATACGGCAGCTTGGCGATGCGATAAGTCATGCCGAGGTCGGTGGAGAGCGCATACGGGAAATCCTGCAGCTCGGCCTTCTTGTAAAACTCGGCATGCGCCGGCAGTTCGCCGTCGCTGGCCAGGGCTACATCAAGCCACCCCGACTCGTCCTGACGGATCGACTTGAGAACCGGCAGCAGCTTCTTGCACACCGGGCATGTCGGCGAAAGGAAGAAGAGCAGCTGGCTACGCCCCCGGTTGCCACCCACCTGCATCTTGCCGCCGCCGATACTGTCGAGGTTGAAAGTCGGTGCGACTTCGCCGACCTTCGGCCCCTGGTCCATCATCAGGGCGCCCATCGGGGCGATACGTTCGTAAAGGATGCCGATCTGGCGTGCCAGGGCGAGGACGACCACGACCAGGGCAAGCAGGACGACCCACAGCATGGCGTTGGAGATGAGGATTGCATCGTTCATGTTGAATTCCTTTTTTGTTACCGACGGACGGCCAGCACCCGGGGGGCGTTGGTCATCAATTGATTGGCGATGGTGTAGAGGCCGAGCATGCCGAGGACGACGCCGACTGTTGTGAGGTAGTCGGCCCACATCAGCGGGCGGCTGGCGCCTTCCCGGGCGGCCAGCAGAGCAATGCCCATGAGTACGACATTGCGGGCGACCAGCGACCAGGCCAGCGGCTGACTGGAAAGCCCGCCACAACCGCAGTCGATGGCGGTGTGGCCGCGCAGCAGGTTAATGACGACGGCAGACGTGACGGTCGCCAGCAGGGCCAGCGAGAACCACGCTCCGGCAGAGGCGGTATCATTGAGCAGGAGCAGCAGGCCGGCTGCCGCTTCGGTCAAGGCGACCAGCCAGGCCACCGGCGTCACCATCGAATCGGGCAACAGACGGTAGTTGTCGACCGCCGCCGCGAAGACGACCATGTCACGCAGCTTCTGCCAACTACCGATGAGCAGCAGCACGGAGAGCATGGCCCCCAGGCTGCGCGTCACCACCGGATCGCCGAGAAAAACCAGGATGGCTTCCATCACTGGGCCTCCAGCAGAGTCGGCGTAAAGCCGAAGCCGCCCCGCATGCCGGCCAGTTTCAGCTTGCGCCCCCCATCATAGGCGGCGATCTGCGCCTTGTCGGTATCGTAGGCGAAGAGACGTGGCTCAGCGCCCTGGCTAACGGCGAGGCCGGTGCTATGCACGATCCTGTTACGCGCCACCAGCCGCTGGGCCTTGAAGTCGTAGGTCCAGACTTCGTGGGACGCATTCTTGTGGCTGCCTTCGAAGCCCTTTGGATGCATGCCGACATACAAGGTGCCACTGTCGCGATGCAGGGCCACCGGCTGGTAGCCGCCCGGGCGCCAGCCGCCCTTGGCCTCCTTGGTGCTGAGCAGCGGCCACGGCTTGCCGGCCTGGGCGACTTCGCCGGAGAGATCGACCGTCACCAGATTGCCCCTGAAGGAAACGAAGTGATAGCGATCATCTTCCTGCGCCGCAGTGACAAACAGAGCATCCTCGTCGGGATCGAAGAACTTGGCACTCTTCTGCTTGCCGATCGGATTGCCGTCGCCATCTAGGGCGATGGTCAGCATGGTGCCGTCACCGCACAGCGTCGACACTCGCGTTGCGGTATGCGACGGATAGACGTTGTAGCAACCCGGTATGGCAATATCGGCGACCATCTTTCGGGTCTTCAGGTCAACGATGCCGATAGACGTTGCCGGCGTGGCATTCTGGATGAACAGGAAGCGACCGTCGCCAGAAGTCCGCATCGTTCCCCGATACGGTAGCGCCTGGGCGTGACGGGCTGGATACGGAATCTCCGCCTTCAATTTCAGCGTCGTGGCGTCATAGACCACAATTTCTTCGCTGCGCTCACCGCGATTGCCCTTGGTGAAATAGGTGGTGACGGCATAGATCTCTGATCGGTCTGGAGAAACCGTCGTCTGGCCGAAGGTTCCGGTATGGACCATGCCTTCGACCTTGAGGTTCCGCCCGTCGATGATGGTCATCTTGCCGTCGAGCAACGAGGGAATGTTCACATCCGTGAAGTACAAACGGTACGGATGCGGAGCCGGCATCTTCGCGACCGTGATCTGGTCGAGCGGCAGTTCAGCGTGAGCCGTCAGGCTGCCCCCCAGGGCGGCGACGACGGTAAGTAATGCAATTCTCTTGGGTATCACCAGCGACCTCCTTTTTTCTATTTGAATCGGGAGCGGAACAAAAAACTGTCCCGTTCGATGGCTCAAATTGTGTTGGCGGAGAACTGGAAAGCGGTATCCGAAATCGGAACCGAAACCGTTCAAAACCCCGGTTTGATATCCATTTTCGGAAAAGACGATAGAAAACCTGAAAAAACACGACTTAAATCAAAGCGGCGATGATCATCTCGCGCTTACTCGCGGCAATTTCCTGAAGAGCTGAGGTCGTTTGCCCGTCACAGCGACTGGCATCGGTTTTGCATAAAGAGACATGGACTTTGAGTGTGTTCCACAAGCGATCGATAAAATAAATTATCCAATTGTTTTTAAATGATTTTTAAACAACCGAACGAACCGGAAATGTGTGCATCAACCCATAAAAATGCCCCGATGTGGTGCATATCGAGCAATCCACAGTCTCGACCCGAAAACAAGCCGTAGCCGAAATTGGAAAAATCCGGATGTCACCAATCAAAACCTATTTCCCAATGCGAAATTCTGAACTATCCTGAACCGCATAGAGGCCGCTCCAATCAGTCATGACGACGTTGGCCCAGCCATTCATACCAGGTGTATCCATGCCCCTTTCAGCCTCGTCGACGACTTACTCGTTTTTCAATCGCACAACCCGTGATTCGGATGAGCACGCCGAATCATTGCTAGGCTGGGAACAAACCTACAACCAGCTGTCGCCGGGCAACTTTGAAGGGCGAGTCGTCGATATCCGGTTCAAGGGCCTGCAAATCTTTCGCGAGACAACCAATCGCTCAATAGCGCAGAGTGGTATCTCATGGGATGGCTGTTTCGTCGTCGGGATTCCGGTCACCATGAGGGGAGGCTGCCTGTTTTCCCGGCAAGTCCTGACCCGCGACTCGATGCTGACCTTCCATAGTGGCCAGGAATTCTCCCTGACCTCCCCCGAGGAATTCGACATCGTCGCCCTCGCCATCCGCAAGGAAGCACTGCTCGATACGATGTACCCAGAAGGCCAGGAAAGCCTGCCCAGCCTTTTTTCGAACACCCCGACCGTAATGGTTGCCGACCAGAATCGGCTCAGCGAGTTGCGTAACTGCCTGCTCGCCATCTTCGACCCGGCCAGCTTCGAGCCGTCGCTGCTCCGCTACCCGCAGGTACAGAGGGCGATGAGCTCGGCCATCATCGGCCATCTCACCGAAGTATTGCAGGCCTCCAACCGTGCCCCCTTGCCCACCCGCTCCTTTGCCGGACGCTTCCAGGTGGTCCGCGAGGCGACCGATTATGCGATGACCCATACATCCGAACCGATCACGGTCGCCGAGCTCTGCCAGAAGCTGAATATCAGCCGGCGCATGCTCAATTACTGCTTTCAGGACGCACTGGACATCAACCCTGTCCAGTACTTGCGCTCGCTGCGTCTTAATGGCGTCCGGCGTGCATTGCGCGACCCCGATGGCAGCGGCCAGCAGATCAGGGATATCGCCGCCAAGTGGGGGTTCTGGCACCTGCCGCGCTTTGCCGCCGAATACCGAGCCCTGTTCGGCGAACTACCCTCCGACACCTTGCGCCAGACGCACCAGTAAGCACACCACTGACAGCTCCCCATTTTCGTGCCTGTACGATGCCGGCCATCGGTATTGACTTATGGCATTCCAAAAAAAAGGGACAAAATGTCCCACCCAACAACAAAAAGGACAAAATGTCCCACCTCTTGGTGGAGTCATGGCAAGCCGATTTCCCATCGTTCAATGACTTACAAAAACTGGCCTGCTCCTTGCTGCTTGTTCCCATTGCGACACGGAGTCGCATAAGGAGGAAAAACCTAAATGAACATGAACAGGCGGCAGTTTTTCAAGGTCTGCTCCGCCGGGCTCAGTGGGTCGTCCATCGCATTGATGGGCTTCTCGCCGACAGCAGCCCAGGCGGAAGTACGCACCTTCAAGCTGGCCCGCGCCACCGAGACACGGAACATCTGTCCGTACTGCTCGGTGTCCTGCGGCGTACTCATCTATTCGACGGGGGACAAGTCCAAGAACACCCCGGCTGAGATCATCCACATCGAAGGCGACCCGGACAATCCGGTGAACCGTGGCACCCTGTGCCCGAAAGGCGCCGGTCTGCGCGACATGGTGCAGAGCGCCAATCGCCTGAAGTGGCCGGAAGTGCGCGAAGCCGGCAGCAACGAGTGGAAGAAGATTTCCTGGATGGAAGCCCTCGACCGCATCGCCAAGCATATGAAGGCGGACCGCGATGCCAATTTCATGGCCCAGAACAAGGATGGCGTGACCGTCAACCGCTGGACCAGCACCGCACTGCTCGCATCGTCGGCAGCCCCCAACGAGGCCGGTTACCTGACCGTAAAAATGGCCCGTGCGTTGGGCATGACCTCGATCGATACCCAGGCGCGCATTTGACACGCTCCCACGGTGGCCAGTCTGGCTCCGAGTTTTGGGCGTGGTTCGATGACCAACCACTGGGTGGACATCAAGAACGCTGACTTGATTTTCGTCATGGGCGGCAACCCCGCTGAAGCGCATCCCTGCGGCTTCAAGTGGGCAATTGAAGCCAAGAAAAACCGCAAGGCCAAGCTCGTGGTCGTCGACCCGCGCTTCAACCGCACCGCATCGGTGGCCGACTTCTATGCGCCGGTCCGTCCGGGTTCCGACATCGCCTTCCTCGGTGGCGTCATCAATTACCTGTTGACCAACGACAAGATCCATCACGATTACGTGAAGGCGTACACCAACGCGTCCTTCCTGATCAACGAAGGCTTTACCTTCGACGATGGCATCTTCGCCGGCTACAACGAGGAAAAACGCAGCTACGACAAGGCCACCTGGTCCTACCAGATGGGCGCCGACGGCTTCGTCAAGGTCGATGAAACGCTGCAGGATCCGCGTTGCGCCTTCCAGATGCTCAAGGCCCATTACGCCCGCTACACGCCGGACGTCGTGCAACAGGTCTGCGGCACGCCGAAGGAAGCCTTCCTGAAAGTCTGCGAGTACATCGCCGAAACGGCTGCGCCGAACAAGACGATGACCAACCTGTATGCGCTGGGCTGGACCGAGCACTCCGTCGGTTCCCAGAACATCCGCTGCATGGCGATCATCCAGCTGCTGCTCGGCAACATGGGCATGGCCGGTGGCGGCATCAACGCACTGCGCGGCCACGCCAACGTCCAGGGCATCACCGACTTCGCGCTGTACGCCCAGAATCTGCCGGGCTACCTGGCGGTGCCGACCGATGCCGAACCCGACCTGAAGACCTTCCTCGACAAGAAGACGCCGAAGCTCTTGCGTCCGGGCCAGATGAATTTCGGCCAGAACCTGTCGAAGTGGTACGTCAGCCTGCACAAGGCCTGGTGGGGCGATGCAGCCAACAAGGACAACGGCTTCGCCTACGACTTCATGCCCAAGCTGGGCGGTGCTTCCGACGTGCTGTCGATCTTCGACCAGATGTACCAGGGCAAGATCAACGGTTTCCTGTGCCAGGGCTTCAACCCCCTCGCCTCCGTCGCCAACAAGAAGAAGGTCGGCGACGCGCTGGCCAGGCTGAAGTACATGGTGGTGATGGATCCGCTGGCGACCGATACCTCCGAGTTCTGGAAGCCGCACGGCGAGTTCAACGACGTCAAGCCCGAGGAAATTAAGACCGAGGTGTTCCGCCTGCCGGCCACGCTGTTTGCCGAAACGACCGGCAGCTTCACCAACTCCGGCCGTGTCATCCAGTGGCGCTGGAAGGCTGCCGACGGTCCGGGTGACGCCAAGGACGATACCGAAATCCTGGCCAACCTGTTCCTGAAGCTGAAGGAGATGTATGCCAAGGATGGCGGCGCCTACTCGGAGCCGATCCAGAAGCTGACCTGGGCCTACCGCATCCCGACCAAGCCGTCTCCGGAAGAACTGATGATGGAGTTCAACGGCAAGGCGCTGGCCGACGTGCTCGACCCGAAGGATCCGACCAAGGTGCTGGTCAAGGCCGGCGAGCAGTTGCCGAGCTTCGCCATGCTGCGCGACGACGGTTCGACCACCTGTGGCAACTGGATCTACTGCGGAGTCTGGTCGCAGGCCGGCAACAACTCGGCCCGCCGCGACAACAGCGATCCGTCCGGCCTCGGCCAGACGCTGAACTGGGGCTTCGCCTGGCCGGTCAACCGCCGCATCCTGTACAACCGCGCCTCGGCCGACCTCTCCGGAAAGCCGTGGGATCCGAAGCGCACCGTACTCAAGTGGCTGGGCGACAAGTGGGGGGGCAACGACATCCCCGACATGCGTCCGGATGCCGCGCCCGACCAGAATGTCATGCCGTTCATCATGACCGGTGAAGGCGTCGGCCGCCTGTTCAGTCTCGGGCTGATGGCCGAAGGCCCCTTCCCCGAGCACTACGAGCCATTCGAAAGCCCGCTCGACACCAACCCGATGCACCCGAAGAACCCGAAAGCCCGCGCCAACCCCGCGGCCCGCGTGTACAAGGGCGACATGGAAGCGTTCGGCACGGCCAAGGACTTCCCGTACGTAGCGACCACCTACCGCCTGACCGAGCATTTCCACTACTGGACCAAGCAGAGCAAGATCAACGCGATCATGCAGCCGGAACAGTTCGTGGAAATCGGCGAGGAACTGGCCAAGGAAAAGGGTATCGCGGTCGGCGACAAGGTCAAGATCCGCTCCAACCGTGGCTTCATCAAGGGTGTGGCGGTAGTGACCAAGCGCATCAAGGCGCTCGATGTCGATGGCAAGAAGGTGCACACCATCGGCATTCCGATCCACTACGGTTTCAAGGGAGCGACGAAGCCCGGCTTCATCACCAACACCCTGACACCGTTCGTGGGCGACGCCAATACGCAGACGCCGGAGTACAAGGCGTTCCTGGTCAACATCGAGAAAGCGTAAGGGAGAGCTGATATGGCACTGCAATCGCTAGATATCAAACAGCGCTCCGCGACGACGACGCCCTCCACGCACGTGCGGGAGACCATCGAAATCGCCAAGCTCATCGACGTGTCCGCCTGCATCGGCTGCAAGGCCTGCCAGGTAGCGTGTTCGGAGTGGAACGACATTCGCGACGAAGTCGGCAACTGCCACGGGGTGTACGACAACCCGATGGACCTGTCGGCCAAGTCGTGGACGGTCATGCGCTACACCGAGGTCGAGCAGAACAACAAGCTCGAGTGGCTGATCCGCAAGGACGGCTGCATGCACTGCGCCGACCCCGGCTGCCTGAAGGCCTGCCCGGCCCCGGGCGCGATCATCCAGTACAGCAACGGCATCGTGGATTTCCATCAGGAAAACTGCATCGGCTGCGGCTACTGCGTGACCGGCTGTCCGTTCAATGTCCCCCGCATTTCGAAGGAAGACAGCAAGGCCTACAAGTGCTCGCTGTGCTCCGACCGTGTGGCCGTCAACCAGGCTCCGGCCTGCGCCAAGGCCTGCCCGACGGGAGCGATCCAGTTCGGTTCGAAGGAGGACATGAAGGACTACGCGGCCAAGCGCGTCACCGACCTCAAGGAACGTGGCTACGACCAGGCCGGCCTGTACGACCCGCAAGGGGTGGGCGGTACGCACGTCATGTACGTGCTGCACCACGCGGACAAGCCGAACCTGTATGCCGGCCTGCCGGAAAATCCGTCGATCAGCCCGCTCGTCTCCCTGTGGAAGGGCTTCGCCAAGCCGCTCGCCACGCTGGCCCTGGCCGGCGTTGCACTGGGCAGCCTGTTCCACTACGTCACCAAGGGTCCGAACGAGGTCTCGAAGGAGATCGAGGACGAGATCGAGGCTGAAGACAAGGAGGAAGCAAAATGATCCGCGATCCGAAAGACCTCAAGCGCTATGAGCCCAAGGAACGGGCCAATCACTGGGTGGTGGGCATCAGCTTCATCCTGCTCGCCCTCTCCGGACTGGCCTTCTTCCACCCGGCGTTCTTCCCGCTGACCCAGCTGTTCGGCGGCCCGACCTGGGCCCGCATCATCCACCCCTACCTCGGGGTGCTGATGGCGCTGTCCTTCCTCGGGCTGTTCATCCGCTTCAAGCATCTGAACAAGATGACCCCGGCGGACAAGGAATGGCTGGCCAAGGCGAAGAACATGGTGGACGGCAACGACCACGACATGCCGGAACAGGGCAAGTACAACGGCGGCCAGAAAGTCATGTTCTGGGCATTGGCCGTGTGCATGCTGCTGATGACGGTCTCCGGCCTGTTCATCTGGCGTGCCTGGTTCGGCTTCGACATCACCCTGGTTCGCCTCGGTGCCGTCGTGCATGCCGCTGCCGGCGCCGTCATGATCGCCCTGATCATGGTCCACGTCTATGCCGCCATCTGGGTCAAGGGCACCATCCGCGCCATGTGGTACGGCACGGTCACCCGCGCTTGGGCCAAGCAACATCACCGTGGCTGGTACCGCCAGGTCACCGGCAAATAAGCCACACCGGTCTCTCCCGCCCAGACGGGAGAGACCTTACCGTTTTACCTTGCGTTTTGGGGGCTCTGCGAAAAACAATTCGCATCCCCCGGTTTTTTTGAAATACTCCCTTTCGGTACTGACCGGATAAACAGAACAAAACGACCCCATGCACAGCCAACCGATCGATTTCCATCCCCCGGCGGAAGAAGCCGCTCCCATCCTGCTACCGGTCACCACCACCCTGTTCGCCGACCGGGCAGCCCGCTTCAACGCGCTGGCCGACCAGCACAGCCTCGCCGACTGGCTGCTGTTTCTGGGCGACCTGAGCCAGGCCCAGCACGAAGTCCTCAAAGGTCTGCCCACCATCGCCCTGCCCGACGCCGCAGCGCTCGAACAATCGCGCACGCATGGCATGCCGCCCCTGAACGCCGCTTCGCTGGTCCGCCCCGCTGCCTGGCGCTTTGCCCTGCAGCAAATCGTGCAACGCCTGGAGGCCGATGCCCCGGAAGGCGCCCAAGCGACGCTGAAGAAAATTTTTGCCGCCTCGGAAGCCGAACTTGAACAGCTGGCCGACATGCTGCTCAAGGGCGAACCCGACATGGCCCATGCTGCGGAATTGCCCTTCGTTGCCGCGGCCTTGCAAGTCGTTTTCACCCAAATGGCCAGCCAGCTCGACGCCCGCCATTTGCAGAAACTCGATGCCCATGGCGTCTGCCCCTGCTGCGGCAGCCTGCCGGTAGCCAGCGTCGTTCGCCTCGGCGCCACCATCAACAACCTGCGCTACTTGCACTGTTCGTTGTGCAACACCGAATGGAACGTGCCACGCGCTACCTGCACAACCTGTGATACCGACAAGGAAGTCTCCCTGCACGAGATCGAAGGCAGCAAGGGCGCCGTCCGCGCCGAAACCTGCGACGCCTGCAAGAGCTACCTGAAGATCGTCTATCAGGAAAAAGACCCGAATGTCGATCCGGTCGCCGACGACCTTGCCACCCTGCCCCTCGACATGCTGGTCGACGAAGCGGGGTACGAGCGCTCCGGCCCCAACCTGCTGCTGATCGGCGCCCATAGCGGCTGACCACGGCCATTTTCTTAACCTTTCTGCCCGGTTCGGGTGAAAGCCATGAACGACAATAAACGCCTTCCCGCGGTCGACCGCGTCCTGCAGCAAATCCCTGAACTGATCGAAATCCACGGCCGCCAGCTGGTCACCGGCTGCGTCCGCGCCGAACTGGCCGCCGCCCGCGAAGGCTTGAAACACGGCCTGCCGCTACCCGAAGAGAGCACCCTGCTCGCCGCCATCAGGCGCCGGGCCGGCGATGCCGGCCGTGCCAATCTGCGCCCGGTCTTCAATCTGACCGGTACCGTGCTCCATACCAACCTCGGCCGAGCCCAACTGGCCGAGGAAGCCATCGCCCTGATGGTCGACGCTGCCCGAGCGCCCTGCGCGCTGGAATACGACCTTGCCTCCGGCGGTCGCGGCGACCGAGACGACCTCGTCTCCGGCCTGCTCGCCGAGCTGGTGGCCGGCGGCGACCCGAACGTCGCTGCCACCATCGTCAACAACAACGCGGCGGCGGTTCTGCTGTGCCTGAACGCGCTGGCCCAGGGCAAGGAAGCCGTTGTCTCGCGCGGCGAACTGGTCGAGATCGGCGGTGCCTTCCGCATCCCTGACGTGATGCGCCGTGCCCAGGTCCGCCTGCACGAAATCGGCACCACCAACCGCACGCACGACAAGGACTACGCCGAAGCCATCGGCCCGAAAACCGCCCTGCTGATGAAGATCCACACCAGCAACTATGCAGTGACCGGTTTCACCAAGTCGGTCGATGAAAAGGCCGTAGCCGACATCGCCCACGCGGCCGGCCTACCTTTTGTCGTTGACCTGGGTAGCGGCACCCTGACCGACTTCGCCGCCTACGGCCTGCCCCCGGAGCCGACGCCGCAACAGGCCCTGGCCGCCGGGGCCGACATTGTCACCTTCTCCGGCGACAAGTTGCTCGGCGGACCTCAGGCCGGGCTGATTGTTGGTCGCAAGGACCTGATCGCCAAGATCAAGAAGAATCCGCTGAAGCGCGCCCTGCGTGTCGGCAAAACAACGCTGGCCGCGCTGGAAGCCACCCTGCGCCTCTATCGCGACCCCGATCGCCTGGCCGAGCGCTTGCCGACGCTGCGCCTGCTCACCCGGCCGCTGCCGGACATCACGGCGCTCGCCGAACGGGTACTCCCCGCCATGCAAGCCGCCCTCGCCGGCCAGGCCGTGGTCGCTATCGACGCGTGCAGCAGTCAGATCGGCAGCGGTGCATTGCCTGTCGAACGCCTGCCCTCCGCCGCACTGGTTTGCCGGCCAACGGCCAAAAAACCGGGCAAGGCGCTGATCGCCATCGAAGCCGCCTTCCGTGGCCTGCCGACCCCGGTCATCGGCTATATCCGCAACGACGCTTATCATCTCGACCTGCGTTGCCTGGAGGCGAAGGACGAAGCGCGCTTCGTCGCCCAGCTGCAAGCGCTGCAATTCTGAGTACGGCCTCGCACGGCGGTCTGCGTACCGCCTGCCGTCCTCACCCGCGTCGGCAACGGCGCACCTGTAAATCCTGGCATCTCCGTGCCCGGATGGTTCAACCAATGGAGACGACATCATGACCATCAATCGACGACAGTTCCTCGCCGCCGGTGCGGCGCTGGGCGCAACGGCAAGCATTGCCGCGCCGACCAGCCCGCTGCCCTTCCTGATCCAGATGCAGTCCGACCCGCTGTTGCCGAAAGCCACCGGCAAGCGCGTCGTCATCTGCGGCGGCGGCTGGGGCGGCGTCACCGCGGCCAAGCACCTGCGCAAGCTCGACTCGAGCCTGGATGTGGTTCTCCTCGAGCGCAATCCGGTCTTCTTCTCCTGCCCGATGAGCAACAAATGGCTGGTCGATGTCGTCGACGCCCAGTTCCTCACCTTCAGCTACCTGCCGGTCGCCCAGAAGTACGGCTACACCTTCATCCAGACCGAAGTCACCGCTTTCGAGCGTGAGAAAAAGCGCGTGATCACCGCCCAGGGCTGGATCGACTACGATTACCTGATCCTCGGCAGCGGCATCCGCTACAACTACGAAACCTGGTTCGGCAACGACCGCAAGGCGGCTGACTACACCAAGGCGATGTTCCCGGCGGCCTACATTCCGAGCGCCGAGCACTTCCGGCTCAAGCAGAGCATCCAGAACTTCCAGGGCGGCGACCTGGTGATGACGCTGCCACCGCCGCCCCATCGTTGCCCGCCATCGCCCTACGAGCGCGCCTGCCTGATCGCCGGCCTGTTCAAGCAGCGCAAGATCAACGGAAAGGTCATCATCCTCGATCCGAAACCCAGCCCGGCGCCGATTACCGGCGGTTTCCAGGAAGCCTTTGCCAACCTCTACAAGGACCAGATCGTCTACGTGCCCAAGGCAACGATCAGCGAAGTCGATCCGTTCAACAAGAAGATCAAGACCGCCGCCGGCGACTTCAGATTCGACCACGCCATCCTGATGGCCCCGCACCAGGCTGGCGACATGGCCTGGAAGGCCGGCGTCATCGGCAAGAACGAGGAAGGCAAGCCAACGGGCTGGGCCGGCGTCGATCCCTTCTTCCTGAACATGAAGGACGATCCGGACGTCTACGTGATCGGCGACTCGGTCGGCATCGTGTCGCCCCAGTTCCGTTTCTATCCGAAGGCCGGGCACGTCGCCAACGCCCACGCCCGGATCGTGGCCAAGTACATCGCCGAACGGGTGAAGGGCCGTACGCCGAAGTACGATCTGCCGGACAACCTCTGTTTCATGATGGTCAATACCGAACCGCGCGAAGATATTGCCGTCCGCTTCAAGTACTACGTCAACGACAAGGGCGTCATCATTCAGGATCAGGACGACGACAACCTGCGTCGCGACGAACTGGTCACCGAGGATTTTGCCTGGGCCGGACGCATGTACGAGGACATGTTTGGCTGAGAACCCGGGCCGCGGGCGGCGGTCTTTCCACCGTCGCCCCGCCTTATGGAGAAAACCGTGGAATTGCTGCGCATCGCCGGCCTCTTCGCCGTCACTGCCCTGGCCGAGATCGTCGGCTGCTACCTGCCCTGGCTCGTGCTGCGACAAGGAAAGAGCGCGTTGCTGCTGCTCCCGGCGGCGCTCTCGCTGGCCGTCTTCGCCTGGCTGCTGACCCTGCATCCGACCGCCGCCGGACGCACCTACGCGGCCTATGGCGGCATGTATATCGCCGTTGCGCTGGCCTGGCTGTATTGCGTCGACGGCTTGACGCCGACGCGCTGGGATATCGCCGGGGCCGTCGTCGCCCTGTGCGGCATGGCGATCATCGCACTACAACCGGCAACAAGCTGACACAATAGAGCCCACGCCAGCCCTCCCCTCCTTCCATCATGTCCCACTTTCTCTTTCTCAACGCCAGCACCCGCGAACCCGGTCATATCGGCAATACCGAGAAACTGGCCAGACACGCCGCCAAAGCGCTCTCCGCCGACGCGCAGCAAACCTGGTGCAAGCTCGCCGATCTGGAACTTCCCCCTTTCATAGACCTGCGCCACACCGCCGGCACCTACCCGATGCCTGTCGGCGAGGCCAAGCCGCTACTCGACCTTACGCTGGCGGCGACCGATCTGGTCTTCGTCTCACCGGTCTACTGGTTTTCCGCGCCCTCGCCGCTGAAGACCTACCTCGACCACTGGAGCGCCTGGCTACGCATACCCGGCCTCAATTTCAAGGAAGGCATGGCCGGCAAGCGCCTGTGGGTCATCGCCACCAGTGGAAACCGCGAAAAGGCACAACCGATGCTCGACAGCTACCGCCTGTGCGCCGAATTCCTCGGCATGCAGTGGCAGGAACCGCTCTGGGGCAAGGGAGGCGCGCCGGACGCCGTATTGGCTGACGAAGCCGCGCTCGCTGCCGCCGGCACCTTCTTCCAGGCCACCTGAACCCATGATCATCGGCACCGCCGGCCACATCGACCATGGCAAGACCACGCTGGTCAAGGCACTGACCGGTGTCGACTGCGACCGGCTCAAGGAAGAGAAGGCTCGCGGCATCACGCTCGACCTTGGCTATGCCTACACCCCGTTGCCGACGGGCGGCACGCTCGGCTTTATCGACGTTCCCGGCCATGAAAAGCTGATCCACAACATGCTCGCCGGCGCCACCGGCATCGATTTCGCACTGCTCGTCATCGCCGCCGACGACGGCCCCATGCCGCAGACCCGCGAGCACCTCGACATCATCGAGCTGCTCGGCATCCGCCGGGGTGCGGTGGCCCTGACCAAGATCGATGGCGTGTCGCCCGAACGCCAGGCGCAGGCCATGGCCGAAATTGCCGACCTGCTCGCCGGCACGACGCTGGCCGAAGCACCGCTCTTCCCGGTCGCCGCCGTCACCGGCCAGGGGATCGCAGCGCTACGCGGCCATCTTGACGAGGTGGCCGCGGAAATCGGAGAACGTACCCGTCAAGGCGGCTTCCGCCTTGCCATCGACCGCTGTTTCACACTCTCCGGCGCCGGCACCGTCGTCACCGGCACCGCTTTTTCCGGCGCGGTAAAAGTCGGCGATCAACTGCTGCTCTCACCACCGGGCAAGGCGGCTCGCGTCCGCAGCCTGCGCGTTCAGGACGCGCCCGCCGAATCGGGCCACGCTGGCCAACGCATAGCGCTGGCCCTGGCCGGCATCGAAAAGGCCGAGGTCGAACGCGGCATGTGGCTGCTCGCGCCTCCGCTGCATGCGCCGACCCATCGTCTCGACGCGACGATCCGCATCCTCCCCGGTCAGCCGCCGCTCAAGCATTGGACGCAAGTCCACTTCCATCTCGGCGCCGAAGACGTACCTGCTCGTATCGCCCTGCTTGGCGCTGACGAGATTCGGCCCGGCAGCGAACACTGGGCGCAAATCACGCTGGAGCGCGATATCGGCGCGCTGTCCGGCGACCGCTTCATCCTGCGCGACGCCTCCGCCCGCCACACCATCGGTGGCGGCCGCGTTCTCGACATCTTCCCGCCCCATCGCAAGAAACGCAGCCCGGAACGCCTGGCCATGCTTGCCGCACTGGCCGACGACAATCCGGCGACCGCCCTGCAATTGGCCACCAGCCAGCAAGCAGCCGGCGTCGAACTCTCGGCCTACGCACAGAACCGCAATCTCGACGCGGCCGCGTTGCATATCCTGGCCGATGATTTGGGTCTCCGCCTGGTCGGCAACACCGCCTTCTCGGCAAGCAACTGGCAAGCCCTGGAGGAGCGCCTGCTGGCCGCCCTCGCCGCCGAGCACGAGCGCGCTCCCGACATGCCCGGTGTCGAGCGCGACCGCCTGCGCCGCCTGACCTTGCCCACCCTCGGCCGTCCGGCCTTCGATGCACTGCTCGCCGCTCCGCTGGCCGAAGCGCGTATCGCCCAGACGAACGCCTGGCTGCACCTTCCGGAGCACCGCGTTCAGATGGCCGCCACCGACCGCGACCTGTGGCAAGCGCTCAAGCCGCTCCTCGATGCCACCCCCTATGGCCCGCCGCGCGTACGCGACGTGGCCAAGGCCACCGGCGTGCCGGAAGACACCGTACGCGCCCTGTTCAAGCGCGTCGCCCGCATCGGCGAGGCTTACCCGGTAGCGCACGATCACTATTTCACCGCAACCGCGGTCGCCGACCTGGCGAAACGGGTCGCCGCCATCAATGCCCGGGACGGAATGGCCCGCGCCGCTCCCTTGCGCGACGAAATCGGCGGCGGCCGAAAAGTCGCCATCCACATCCTCGAATTTTTCGATCGTATCGGCTACACTCGCCGGGTCCGCGATACCCACGTATTGCGCGGCAATCCGCAGCAATTCGGCGCATGAACAACGGAAGAGATCGTTCCCCGGTGGGGCGGCCGGTCTTCAAAACCGGCAGGACCTGTCAAACAGGTTTGGGTAGGTTCGACTCCTGCTCTCTTCCGCCAATAACCATGCACCGGTAATTTGCCGGTACATAAAAGAAAAACCCCGCCGCAGCGGGGTTTCGGATGCATCAGGCCGTAGCGGCCCGACGTAACAGGCCGTACAGTTCGTCCTTCAGCGCCAGTTTTTCCTTCTTCAGCGCCTCGATTTCCAGTTGCGTCGCATGTTCGATATGCGCCTCCAGATTCTTGATCTTCTGATCCAGATCGTTGTGCCGCTCAAACAGGTTGAGGAAGTGGCGGTCAGTTGTTTTCAGTTGGGTAATCAGATCACGATACTCAGGAAACATAGGCTAACTCTCATGGTTGATGATTTCGAAACAGACAGCCTCACCCTAGCAGGCAACTCGGGGTGACGTATTGCGCTGCGTCAACATTCTGCTTGCTCGACAACGGTTCGTTCTCGCGAAAATCACTGCCACCCCGACTGCGGGTGTCCGTTTCTAGCGCTGGAAAGCTGCGTGGCAGGCTGCAGTAAGGTTAAACTTCCGCATCCATCCAATTCCCTTTCGCCAATGGCTCACCATCCCTTCCACGGCAGCGTGCCCGACGATCGTCTTTACTGCCCCGCCCACGATATGTGGGTCCGGGAAGAGGAAAACGGCGAGGTACTGATCGGAGCGACCAGTTTCGGCATCTTTATCGCGGGCGAAATCATCGCATTTACCGCCAAGCCGAAAGGCGCGCAGGTTGCCCTCGGCAAGGGCCTGGGCACGGTCGAATGCCGCAAGACCGTGCTCGCCGTCCACGCCCCCATCTCCTTCATCCTGCTTGAGGGCAACGAGGCCGCCGAAGAACATCCGGCCCTGGTGGACAAGCAGCCTTACGGCGACGGCTGGATGGTGCGCGCCCAGCCAACCGACTGGGAAGCCGAAAAGGCAACCCTCGTCGATGCGGCAGCCTATCGCCGACACATCCTCAAGATCGAGCCGGATGCCTGCTTTGAGTGACCAGCTGGCCATCCTGATCTGCACAGCCAGCACCGAACGCCCCGAGCTGTATTCGACACCGCTGGTCCACGCCTTGGCTGCGCGCGCCCTCGATGCCAAGGTCGAAATCCATTTCGCCGGCCCGGCGGTACGCCTGCTGTCTGACGGTGTGGCCGACACGCTCTATCCCACGGCAGCCCGTGAAAAATCGATCGGCGAATTCCTGCGCGAGGTCATCGCCGAAGACATCCCGCTCTTCGCCTGCGGCATGGCCCGTGCCGGATGGATAGCCGAGAATGAGGCGCTGATTCCGCAGGCGCGGGCTGCCGGCGCCACCGCCTTCGTTGCCCGCGCACTCGACCCGGCATGGCGCACGCTGATCTATTGATGACCTGCCCGCCCATCACCGGTGTTGTTCTCGCCGGCGGACAGGGGCGCCGCATGGGCGGCGTCGACAAAGGACTGCAGGAACTCCAGGGGCGCCCGATGAGCGCCTGGGTGGTCGAACGCCTGGCGCCCCAGGTCGATGAACTGCTCATCAATGCCAACCGGAATGCTGAACGCTACACCGAATTTGGCTACCGTGTCGTCGCCGACAAGATTCCTGACTTCGCCGGCCCATTGGCAGGCCTGCATGCGGCCCTGTCGGCAGCCAGTCACCCCTGGGTTGCCACCGCCCCCTGCGACTCCCCATTTCTACCGAGCGATCTGGTGTCGCGGCTCGCCGCAGCGATGCGAACCGCCGATGCCGACCTGGCCGTTGCCCGCACCTTCGACCAGCCACACCCGGTGTTCTGCTTGTGCAAGCGTGACGTTCTACCGCACCTGACGGCCTATTTGCAAAGTGGCGAGCGTAAATTCGATCGTTGGTACGCCACCCTGAAGACCGTCGAAGTTCCCTTCGACGACGCTGCCTCGGCCTTCGAAAACATCAATACCCGCGAAGAATTGCAGCGTTTCGACGCCCCGCGCTAAGCGACGGAAATGCAAGTACACAACACTTGCCAAGGACCGTGCAAGCACGTCGCATAAACGACTCTCCAACCTGTGGAAAACCCTTATTGTGTCGCAAAAAATCGCGCCTAAACTGCGCGCGCAGGATCAAAAAACAGACATAAAAGGTAAACAGCAAATGAACGTCAAGGTGCACTACCGCATCACCCAGGATCGCGCCGGCATTCCGCAGGATTTCTGCGGCGCCCGCCACTTCATCGCCTGCGAAGACCAGGCTATCGAGGATATCGCCCGCACCCAGCTGGCGGCCGACTACCAGATTCCGCAAAGCGCTGTCGTCATCTCCCGCATCGAAGCTTGATCGCGACGCGCGGGATCGTCTGATCGGTCTGCGCCAACAAGCGTTGCTCGGCTGACTTTGATCGCTGCTCGGTATGGCAGCTGGCCCGAGTCCGTTGAGCAACCCGATACGAAGCGACATCTACGCCGCCACGGATTGTTGATTGTCGCCGGGAACGGCTGTCTCCGCTGTTAGCATCGTACGACGGTAAGCTTGCAAACTTGTCGTGACGATCTACACTCAAAAAGTATTTGGGAGACCGCATGGGAAAAGTGTCATTCGATCGTCGCCAGCAACCGCGCCAGCAAGCGCAGCAACAGCCTCAGCAGCTGGCTTTCTCTCGCTCGGCGGCCGACAAGCATCGATCGCCTCGCCTGGCGTGGCAAAACCTGAGCAACACGCAAGCCAGAAAACAATCTGGCACACTATAGTTCCCGCCCAGATATTGACCACCAGAGAAGAGCCCATGAAGATCGCCGTATTTTTCGCTGCGCTATGCAGTTCGTTCGCCCTCTGGGCCGGCCCCGCCCCCTGGTACAAATGGCATAGCAACTCGGCCGACTACGACATATGCTCCCAAACCTCTCCCGGCGATGGCTGGGAAATCGTCAAGGGGCCGTTTCAGGACTCGCATTGCCGGAAGCCCGGAATGCCTGAATAGCCGCGAACGCGAACAATCCAGCCGCACAAATGAAAAAGCCACTTCAATCGAAGTGGCTTATTTCATCTTGGTTTGGCGCGCCCGGAGCGATTCGAACGCCCGACCCTCTGGTTCGTAGCCAGATACTCTATCCAACTGAGCTACGGGCGCGCTGCCAAAAATCAAACCGAACAAGATCGGCTTGAAAAGGTTCTGTGGCGCGCCCGGAGCGATTCGAACGCCCGACCCTCTGGTTCGTAGCCAGATACTCTATCCAACTGAGCTACGGGCGCGCTGACAAAAATCAATCCGAACAAGATCGGCTTGAAAAGGTTCTGTGGCGCGCCCGGAGCGATTCGAACGCCCGACCCTCTGGTTCGTAGCCAGATACTCTATCCAACTGAGCTACGGGCGCGCTGCCAAAAATCAAACCGAACAAGATCGGCTTGAAAAGGTTCTGTGGCGCGCCCGGAGCGATTCGAACGCCCGACCCTCTGGTTCGTAGCCAGATACTCTATCCAACTGAGCTACGGGCGCGCTGACAGAGCGGCGCATTATACGTGGCCAGGCGTAGAATGCAAGGGTTTTCGGGAAAAAAGCCGATGTCCACCATTTCAGTCCGAATGCCGAAGTACCCCGAATGCTGGTCAAGTTGCGGTTCGTGCGCCAGCGGCAACGTGTTCATTCTGGAATTGCTGGTTACCGTGGGCGAAGAAGTCCAGCGCGACGACAACATCCTGACGCTGGAGACCGGCAAGGTGGCACTGGACATTCCTACCCCCTACGCCGGTCGCGTCGTGGCGATTCACGTTACAGAGGGCGATACGGTCGATGAGGACGCGCTGCTAATAACGCTGGAAACTGCCTGAACAACGCGGCCAGCCACCCCGTCCCACCCTCTTTCTTCACTTTGGGACGTAGACCTCCATCGCGTTGCGTACTTCGCGCACGCCCCGCACTCCGCTGGCCAGATCGAGCGCCCGACGCAAGGCGTGTTCATCGGGAACCGTGCCGGCCACGGTGATCACAGCCGCATTGGAGAAGACGCGTATTTTCGAACCGGCAAGGCCGATGTCGGTACGCAACAGGGTTTCGACCCGCTCGCCCAGTGCGGCGTCCTGCGCTTCGTTATTGGCCACCATCGCGGCGAGCACTTGCGGATCATCGGTTGCTGCGGATGACAGGCCGAGCCCGGCGAAAGTCGCTGCGGCAACCAGCGCGACGACATAGATGTTGGATTTGAGCATATTGATTCCCTTTTTGTAGTGAGTACCCAGCCCTATCGCGATCTTCGTGCCAGAATAAAATTACTCAATAAATTCAATAGGTAGTGAAATATTTGAGGGTAACAAGACGCACCTGGCGTCGTGCGCCGGCGACATATCGCCGCACGGCGTTTTTTCTCGACAAGGGTGCAGCGGCGAAATCAGCGCTCGGCTTGGGAGTCGCCTTCGCTACGGAACATGGCCGGAGTCAGGTCGTGCTTTTGCAACAAGCGGTAGAACTCGGTCCTGTTGCGCTCGGCAATACGGGCGGCATCGGCGACATTGCCATCGGTCAGCTTGAGCAGCTGAACAAGGTAGTTGCGCTCGAAACGCTGCTTGGCGTCGGCGTAGGTCAATGCATCCATGGCCGGCACACGCAGCGCACGCTGGACCAGCGCGGCAGGGATCAGCGGCGTCGACGTCAGCGCGCAGCTTTGTTCGACGACGTTGAACAGTTGCCGGACATTGCCGGGCCACGAAGCGGTGGCCAGCGCCTCCAGGGCATCCGGCGCGAAACCGTTGATCGGCTTGCCGTACTTGACGGCGAGCAGGCCGGCAAAATGGGCCGCCAGCAGCGGAATATCCTCACGCCGCTCCTCCAGCCGGGGCAGGGTCAACGACACGACATCGAGACGGTAATAGAGGTCCTCGCGAAACAAGCCCTGCGCCATGGCGCTATCGAGGTCGCGATGGGTTGCCGAGAGCAGGCGGACATCGACCGGCTCGGCCTTGGTCGTGCCGACCGGACGTACGACACGCTCCTGCAGCACGCGCAGCAGCTTGACCTGCAGGGCGAGCGGCATGTCGCCGATTTCGTCGAGAAAGAGCGTGCCGCCGTTGGCGGTCTGGAACAGGCCGACGCGGCTGGTGGCAGCACCGGTGAAGGCGCCCTTGGCATGACCGAAGAGTTCGGACTCCAGCAATTGTTCCGGAATGGCGCCACAGTTGATGGCGACAAACGGCCCCTTGGCGCGCGGACTGGCCCGGTGGATGGCGCGCGCCAGCACCTCCTTGCCGGAACCGCTTTCACCGCGGATCAGCACGCTGGCATCCGAAGTGGCGACCATGCGCGCATCGGCCATCAGGGCGGCCATTCGGCTGCTGCGGAATATGACGCCCTCCATCCACGCATCGCCCCCCTCGCCGGCCGCCATCGCCGCCTCGCCGACCGGCTGTGTCGGCTCGGAGAGCTGCAGGGCACGGTCGATCTTTTCAAGCAGTATCTGGCTGTCGAAGGGTTTGGTCAGGTAGCCAAAAACACCGCGCGAGGTCGCATCGACCGCATCCGGAATATTGCCGTGTGCAGTAAGCAGGATGACCGGCAAGGTCGGCCGCGTGCGGCGGATCTCCTCGAATAGTGCCAGGCCATCCTGCCCCGGCAGGCGGATATCGCTGACCACGACGCGCGGTGAATCGACAGCCACCCGCGCCAACGCCTGTTCGGCCGAACCAACCGCTGTCACCCTGAAGCCGCGCGCCTTCAGGCGCATGGTGAGCAAGCGGAGAATATCCTCGTCATCGTCGACAACCAGCACATGGGCCCCTTCGCCGCGCAATACCTGCCTCATCGCTTGCTCCCGTCCGGTTTGCCGGAACGCTGCCGAGGCGTCAGGGTACGCTCGATGTCGGCTAGGCTGTCGAGCTTGTCCTGCAGCTCACCGGCCTTGCGCTGGCTGTCCTTCAATTGCTGCCCCTGCCTGTCGATCTGGTTCTCGAGTTTCAGGCGTTCAAGATAATTGTCCGCCACCTGCCGAGCCAGAGGCTGGAAAGGGGCTGCTGCCGGATCACTGGATTTGAGTACGCTGTCGAGCAATGCCAGCCCTCTGTTGAGGTCCTGCTGCACACGGGGATGGCCGAGCAGCATGGCCATGCGGACCTGGGTATAAGGCGTTTGCGGTACGGCGACGAGGATGGAGCGCTCACGCCCTAGTTCGGCCGGCGTCATTCTGGCGAGTCCCTGGTAATAGCCAAGAGCCGCTTCCAGGGTGGGTTCGTCGGCACGGGCCGTCTTCTTGGCATTGATCGGCAATGCCATGCAACCTGCCAGCAGGGCGGCCATCGACAGGCCACACAGCCCGCGACGCATCAATTCGGTTTTACTGCTCATCGGGAATTTCCACACAAAAATGGGCACCGCTTTCCTGCGGCACCAGATATACCCTGCCCCCCATCGCACGCACCAGTTCGCGCACGATGGACAGGCCCACCCCGCTACCCTGACGCGGCGCCGGAGCAACACGCTGGCCCTGAACAAACGGATCGAAGATTCGCTGGCGGTCCTCTTCCGCAATCCCCGGCCCCTGATCGATGCACTCGAAGCGGCACAGGCCGTCGGCGCGAGTGACCACGAGGCGGATTTCGCCATTGTCCGGGCTAAAGTCGATGGCATTCGACAACAGGTTGTCGAGAACGACAGCCATTTTCTCGGCATCCAGCGTCACCGCCTGCTCGGACGCCTCCACCACAACTTTCAACTGGCGCGCTTGGCTGTGCAGCTCCCGACGCTGAACGACACCGGCCAGCAGCTTTCTGGGCTTGACTGGCGCCAACTGCAGGCGGCGCGCCTCGAAGGCCGCGGCATTCAGGGTGAGCAGGCTTTCGATCTGCTCCTGCAGGCCCCGCACGTTATGCTGCAGGATATCGACCACCTCGCGCTGCGCTTCCTCGAGCGGCCCCGGGACCTCCTCTCGCAACAGAGAAACGCCCTCCTTCAATGCGGTGAGCGGGGTCTTGAGTTCATGCGACACGTGGCGCAAGGCGCGCTCGCGATCAGCCTCCAGCTCGGCAAGACGCTGGCGCAACCAGTCGAGGCGCTTGCCGAGCTGGCGCAAGTCGTCCGGACCGCCAACAGTGATCGGCGCATCGAACCGGCTGGCACCGAGGCGCACGATGGCCTGTTCAAGATGGCGCACCGGGCGCACCAGCCACCAGCCCATGGCCAGCGCGACCAACAGCGCGCCGAGCAGTGCCAGCCCGATACGCCCTCCCAGCTTGAGACGAGCCGCATCCAGTTCATCCAGCGTCCTGCGGTTCTGCTCCTCGACCCAGCGCTGCCCCGCCTGCTTGAGCAACCCGTTCAATTCGGCCATGCGCGACAACAGGGGAATGATCTCGCCCTGTGGAATGCTCTGCTCCAGCCCGCTGCGCAGCGCCTCGGCCACCATGCGCCAGCCGCCGAGCAAGGGCGGCAGGGGTTCGGCAGCCATGCCGTCGAGCCGATCGACCAGCGTCAACGACTGCGCCAGATACTCGTCGAAACGCTGGCGAAATACCGGATTGTCGAGAACAAGATACTGGCGGGCGCTCCGTTCGATATCGACTGTCCGTTCGCCCAATTCCTGAATGGCCGCAGTGAGCTGTATGGCCTGATCGCTGCTGCGCCGGCTCTGGTCGACCAGTCTTTCGACAACCAGCCAGCTTTGTATCGCCACCCCGCCCAGCAGCAGGACGATCAGCGTGAAGCCGAGCAACATGCCCTGGCGGAAGGAAATGCGATTCATTTGTGTGTTGATTTGAAAACTCCCACCCAGTTTAGCGGCCGACAGCGCTTGCCCGACTTGGACAAAGCCTTGAAACACAGAAAAATTTCTTATACGAATCAAATAACTAAGATCGTGTCGCATTTTAACGACAAGACATTTTTCAAGCCTAGACGACTTTCCGGGAAAGGCCAAAAAAAACTGTCGCCATTTGCCGACATCCACACCGTTTTTTTCTTGAATCGAGTTTAATTAAACAACCTAATCAACTGTTTTATTTGAAATTTATTGACATGGCACGGATATCGCAATGGAGGTCGGGACGATTTTTTGTCAAAAACCTCATCACGGGAGTTTCCATGTTCAGCAAACCGACCATCACCACCCGCAACGACAGCATCACCCGCAAGGACGTCCGTAGCGTTCTTGGATCGGGCAACGGTCTCGCCGGTGCCGTGCCCGAGCCCAAGGTTGTTACCGATGCTCCCGCCGCCTCCGAGGACGGAAAAACGACCGCCGGCGAAACCGAAACGCCGGTAGCTGCCCGCCTGATCGTCGGCCCCGAGGTCAAGCTCAAGGGCGCAGAAATACTCGACTGCGACACACTGGTCGTTGAAGGCCGCGTCGAAGCCACCATGGACAGCCGGGTCATCCGCATCGCCGACAAAGGCGCCTTCTCCGGCAAGGTGAGCATCGACGTAGCCGAGATTCACGGCAGCTTCGAAGGCGAACTGACGGCACGCTCGCAACTGATCATCCACGCCACCGGCAAGGTTAGCGGCAAGATTCGCTACGGCAAGCTGGTCATCGACGAAGGCGGCGAGCTGTGCGGCGACATCAACGCGCTCTCCTCCGAAAGATCCTCCCAGCGCCAGCAGCGCGACGAACCGGTCCTGCCGCTCAGCGCAGTCGCCGGTTGATTACTTTATAGGCTCCCCATAGAATGACCGCTATGCATGATGCATTATCCTTCCACACCCTGCTTCCCAATCTGTTGGGCACCCAGCTCCTGGCAGACGAAGCAGGCCCCTCTTCCGACATCGCAGTTCCGGTCGCCGTACCGGAGTTGATCATCGCACCCGCCGTCACCTACGCCCAACTTCGCGCCTGCAGCAGTCTGGTCCGTCGTATGTATACCTGGCGCGGCTACCGCCTCGCGCCCAACCGCCTGCAGCCAGCCGACCCCAACCATGTCACCATCGGTGCCTGGCTCGCTGGCGAACTGGTCGCCACGGCGACCGCTTCCCGCGACTCGGCCGCGGGCCTGCTCGCCGATGGCCTCTACCAGGACGAACTGACCCGCTTGCGCGGTCCGTCGCGGGTGGTCTGCGAAGTCACTCGCCTGGCGGTAGACCTCGACTGTCACGACCCCGAACTGCTCAATGCCCTGTTCAAAGCCACCTACCAGTACGTACGCGCAGTTTTTGGCGGCACCGAAGTGGTCATCGAAGTCAATCCGCGCCACGCCGGCTACTACCGGCGAACCATGGGCTTCCAGCATATCGGTAGCCTGCGCACCTGTCCCCGCGTCGATGCGCCTGCCGTACTTCTCCATCGTACGCTCGCCAACTTCCACTACTGACCCGCCTACCGCCCTTGTATCACCAGCCTTCGTTGAACGAAGGCTGGTTATTTGCGCTGAAGCCCCGTAGACTTCGCCCTTTGATTATTTTCCTTTCAGGCAAGCGCAAATGGCTCAATACGTCATGTCCATGCTGCGGGTCAGCAAGATCGTCCCGCCCAAGCGTCAGATCATCAAGGACATTTCCCTGTCCTTCTTCCCCGGTGCCAAGATCGGCCTGCTCGGCCTGAACGGCGCCGGCAAATCGACCGTGCTCCGCATCATGGCCGGCGTGGACAAGGAATACGACGGCGAGGTCCAGCACCTGGCTGGCGTCTCCATCGGCTACCTGCCGCAGGAACCGCAACTCGACGCGGCCAAGACGGTCAAGGAAGAAGTCGAATCCGCCCTCGGCGAAGTCATGCAGGCACAGGCCAAGCTGGACGAGGTCTATGCCGCCTACGCCGACGAGAACGCCGACTTCGACAAACTGGCCGAGGAACAGGCCCGCCTGGAGGCGATCATCGCCACCGCCGGCTCGGATACCGAGCACCAGATGGAAATCGCCGCCGATGCACTGCGCCTGCCGCCTTGGGATGCCGTGATCGGCAACCTGTCCGGCGGTGAAAAGCGCCGCGTCGCGCTGGCCAAGCTGCTGCTCGAAAAACCCGACATGCTGCTGCTCGACGAACCGACCAACCACCTCGACGCCGAATCGGTCGAATGGCTGGAACAGTTCCTCGTCCGCTTCCCGGGCACCGTCGTCGCCGTTACCCACGACCGCTACTTCCTCGACAACGCTGCCGAGTGGATTCTCGAACTCGACCGCGGCCACGGCATCCCCTGGAAGGGCAACTACTCTTCCTGGCTGGAGCAGAAGGAAGCCCGCCTGGAAACCGAAAACAAGCAGATCGACGCCCATATGAAGGCGATGAAACAGGAACTGGAGTGGGTTCGCTCCAATCCGAAGGCACGCCAGGCCAAGTCCAAGGCCCGTCTGTCCCGCTTCGAAGAAATGTCCAGCCACGAATATCAGAAGCGCAACGAGACCCAGGAAATCTTCATTCCGGTCGGCGAGCGCCTGGGCGACCAGGTCATCGAATTCGACGGCGTCACCAAGTCCTTCGGCGACAAGCTGCTGATGGACAACCTGAGCTTCAGCATCCCGCCGGGCGCCATCGTCGGCATCATCGGTCCGAACGGCGCCGGTAAATCGACCCTGTTCAAGATGATCACCGGCCAGCAGCAACCGGACTCCGGCGAAGTCAAGATCGGTCAGACGGTCAAGATGGCCTACGTCGACCAGTCGCGCGACTGCCTCGACGGCTCGAAAACGGTCTTCGACGAACTGGCCCAGGGCAGCGACATCCTGCAGATTGGCAAGTTCGAGATGCCGTCGCGCGCCTATATCGGCCGCTTCAACTTCAAGGGCGCCGATCAGGGCAAGCTGGTCGGCAACCTCTCCGGCGGCGAACGTGGCCGCCTGCACCTGGCCAAGACGCTGATGGCCGGCGGCAACGTCCTGCTGCTCGACGAACCGTCGAACGACCTCGACGTCGAAACCCTGCGCGCGCTGGAAGACGCCCTGCTCGAATTCCCAGGTTGCGCACTGGTCATCTCGCACGATCGCTGGTTCCTCGACCGTATCTGTACGCACATCCTGGCCGCCGAAGGCGAATCGCAATGGACCTTCTTCCCGGGCAATTACCAGGAATACGAGGAAGACAAGCGCAAGCGCCTGGGCGAGGAAGGTGCCAAGCCGAAGCGCATCCGCTACAAGCCGATCACGCGCTGACCCTCGCCTGCGGGATAATCAGGCTTCAAACAAACAGGGCGCCCTCCGGCGCCCTGTTTGCTTTGTGTCATCCGAAGCGCTCAGGCTACTTGCCCTCGCCCGCCGGCGAACTGATCTCGGTCAGCGTCAGATAGCCGTCCTTGGTATTCACGATCTTGTAGACCGCGTCGGGATTGGCACTGGCTTTTTTCAGCACCGACTGCCATTCCACTTCCGCACTGCGCAACCCGTCGATTTTCTTGTGGACAGTATTGATGCTATCCGCCACCTCCGTCTTCATTTCCTCGTTGAACTGCTCGACTTTCTTGGCGGTCGGATTCAACACCAGCAGGACTGTATTGGCGAGCGAAAAAACGAGAGCTGCCGCCGCAATGATCAGGGTCGGTTTTTCGAGGTTATGGATGGCCCCTTTGGATTTGGATTCAGCTTTCGCATCCGTGGCCTCTTTCGATTCGTCACTCATCGCTTCTTCCTCCATCAAAGACGAAATCCTCTCATGGATCAGAACGAACCGCCCGGTGCGTCACTCAATCGAATCCCGAGGGCGTTGCCGGTTTATGCATACTTGCCACAAACTGAAGGCATCGCTTGCCTGTCGGACATGCCGGCTTGATGTACGGTTCGCAGAACAGCGGCGGCAGAACGCAAAACGGGCGCCGTTTCGGCGCCCGTCCTTTTTTGCTCCCCGCCATCGCGAAGAGCGAAAGCTGCGTATGGGAATGTACTAAGTTTTTATTAGTGCTTCAAGCTGGCAGAGAAAACTGCCTTGGTCTTTTCGGAAAACTGGAACTCGCTGAACGCGCGATCGATCTCGGCGCCGTTGCGGCCTTCGGAATGATCCTCGAAGCAGATACCGATGGTCTTGCCATTGGCAGCCAGAGTCTGGAAGGCGAAACGCCAGCGTTGTGCTTCAGCCAGGCGCTCACGCAGCTCGGCTTCGTTGGAAATCGTGATACCGGCTTTCTTCAGGGAATCCAGGAATTGTTCGAAGGATTCGTTGCTCAGACTGCCCATTTGACTATCTCCGTAGGTATGCGGTGTTTGATCACCATGAGCCTAATAACGACGCAATTTCGATTCGGTTGACACAAAAGTTATAGCTTTCGAAATGCGATAATCACGCCTATGAAAAAGCAGAACACCCCCGCCGACATTCCGGAAATCCGCGCCGGCCAATCCATTGATTTGCTGAAGGAATTGCACATCCTGACGCGCGACGGCAAGCTCAACCAGGACACGCGCCGCAAGCTGAAGCAGGTTTATCACCTCTATCAGTTCATCGAGCCACTGCTCGAAAATGCGGAAACCTTGGTCGATCACGGTGCCGGAAAATCCTATCTCGGGTTCATCCTGTATGACCTCTACTTCAAGGAACGTGCCAGCGGCGAGATCGTCGGCATCGAAACACGTGCCGAACTGGTCGAAAAATCCCGCGAATTGGCCGCCAGGCTTGGCTTTCCACGAATGCGCTTCATGGCCTGTACAGTCGAGGATTCGCTGTCGTCGACCGAGCTGCCGGGCGCCGTGGATGTCGTCACCGCGCTACACGCCTGCAACACGGCGACCGACGATGCCATCCGTTTCGCCCTGACGCGCAATGCCCGCCATATCGTCCTCGTCCCTTGCTGCCAGGCCGAAGTGGCCGCCACGATGCGGGCCAAAAAGAACGATTCGCTGGGCAAAACTCCGCTCTCCGAACTTTGGCGACACCCCATCCATACGCGCGAACTGGGCAGCCACCTGACCAACGTGTTGCGCTGCCTGCTGCTCGAGTCGCACGGCTACGACGTCACCGTCACCGAACTGGTCGGCTGGGAGCATTCGATGAAGAACGAACTAATCATCGCCTCGAAGCGCAACCATCCCCGGAAAAATGCCCGCGAACGCGCCGAAGCCATCTTGCGCGAGTTCAATATTCAAGAACTTGCCCCGCGTTTTACGTACTAAGGCGCCATGACTCGCATTCAACACCCGCTCGAACTCCTCGCCCCTGCCAAGAACGCCGACTTCGGCATCGAGGCCATCAAGCACGGCGCCGACGCCGTCTATATCGGCGGCCCGTCTTTCGGCGCCCGCTACGGTGCCGGCAACGATGTCGCCGAAATCAAACGCCTGTGCGATTTCGCCCACCGCTATCGCGCCAGGGTCTTCGTCGCGCTCAACACCATCCTGCACGACTCGGAACTCGAAGATAGCCGGCAACTGGCCTGGCAACTCTACGAGGCCGGCGCCGATGCGCTGATCATCCAGGACATGGGCCTGCTCGAACTCGATCTGCCGCCCATCCAGCTGCATGCCAGCACGCAGACCGACATCCGCAACCCGGCCAAGGCGAAGTTCCTCGAAGACGCGGGTTTCTCGCAGATCGTGCTGGCCCGCGAGATGAGCATCGACGAAATCGGGAAAGTGGCCGATGCAACGACGCTGGCCCTCGAGTATTTCGTGCACGGCGCGCTCTGTGTCGCGTATTCCGGCCAGTGCTTCATCAGCCATGCCCATACCGGACGCAGCGCCAATCGCGGCGAGTGCTCGCAGGCCTGCCGCCTGCCCTACACGCTGGTCGACGAAAAAGGCAAGGTCATCACCGAGAACCAGCACCTGCTGTCGATGAAGGACAACAACCAGACCGAGAACCTGCTCGCCCTGGTGGAGGCCGGCGTCAGCTCGTTCAAGATCGAGGGCCGCCTGAAGGACCTCTCCTACGTCAAGAACATCACGGCACATTACCGCCAGCTGCTCGACGAAATCATCTCCGCCAACCCGCAATACTGCCGTGCCTCCAGTGGCCGCAGCACCTACACTTTCGAACCGCAGCCGGACAAGACCTTCAACCGCGGCTACACCGACTACTTCGCTGGTGGCCGCCAGGACGATATCGGCGCCTTCGACACGCCGGCCTTCGTCGGCGAACTGATCGGCGAAGTTGTCGAAATCGGCGACGGCTGGATCGTCGTCAATAGCGAACAGGCGTTCCACAACGGCGATGGCGTCTGCTTCCACGATGCCAACGGCGACGTGATGGGCATGCGCATCAACCGTGCGGAGGGCGACAAGCTCTTCCCGGCTGAAATTCCGGAAGAGCTAACTGAAGGCGCGACCCTGTTCCGCAACCGCGACCAGGAGTTCGAACGCGCACTGGAGAAGAATTCGGCTGACCGTCGCGTGTCGGTGAAGCCGGTGCTGTCGGAAACCGACACCACCTTCGTCCTGACCCTGACCGATGAGGACGGCGTAAGTGCCACTGCCGAACTGCCGCGCAGCGAGAAGATCGGTAGCGAACTGGCCCAGAATCCGGAACAGGCCTTGGCCAAGCTACAGGAAAACCTCGGCAAGTTCGGCAACACCATGTTTGTCGCCGAGCCGGTCAAACTGGATCTGACCCAGGCCTGGTTCCTGCCGGTCGGTGCCGTGAACGCACTACGCCGGGAGGCCACCGAGAAGCTCGAAGCCGCCCGCCAAGCCGGCTACCAGCGCCCGCCGCGCGCCCAACCGGCAGCCGACCCGGTGCCCTACCCGCAGGATGAACTGACCTACCTCGGCAACGTGTTCAATACCAAGGCCCGCCAGTTCTACGAGAAGCATGGCGTCAAGCTGATCGAGGAAGCCTACGAGGCTGGCAACGAGAAGGGCATGGTGTCGCTGATGATCACCCGCCACTGCCTGCGCTACAGCTTCAACCTGTGCCCGAAGGAAGTGAAGCACCTGAAGCCGGACCCGATGACGCTGATGAACGGCAGCGAGAAGCTGATCCTCAAGTTCGACTGCAAGGCCTGCGAGATGCACGTCATCGGCAAGATGAAGAAAGGCGTCAAGCTCAACCTCGGCGCCATCCGCCAGGCTTCCTGCGGCTAACGGCGCTCAGCCTGGCTTGCGCAGCAGGTCCACCCGCTGCGGATTGAGGAAGGTCGCGCCTTCGGGCGTCAGGTAGCTTTCGAACTTTTCCCGGACCTGCTGGTAGAGGGCCGGGGAAAGCCGATGGTTGGAGTGGGTAACCTGAATCATGCGCTGGTCGAACTGCGCAAAGTTTTCAAAGAAGCTGCGGGTGTTGAAGAACAATTCCTTTTCCAGCAGCAGGCGACCCTCCTCCACGGCGCGACAGATGGCTGCGAATGCGGCCTCGCGCACAATCTTCTCGTCGTGGAACAGCCGGAAAACCTCGTTCAGATCGCCGGCATAGACCGGCTCGGAAATCCAGGCCATGCCGCCGGGCTTGAGCACACGGGCGATTTCGCTCAGGGCCTGATCCATATGTTCCATCGGCACGTGATGCAGCGACTTGAACATCAGCACGATATCGACACTGTTGTCGTCGGCCGGAATGGCCTCGGCACCGCCGTGGCGGAAACTCACCGTAGGCAGGTCGGTGATTTCCAGATTGCGGGCATGCTGGATGTTATCGACCTCCAGCGCCACGACCTCGCGCGGTCGGCCGGTTTCCGCCAGCAAGCGGGTCTTCTCGGCCCGACCGCAGCCCAATTCGAGAACCGTCGCTGCATCGAACGGCAGTTCATCGAGCATCAGTCTGATTTCGTTGACCAAGTCGGCCTGGTCGGGATCGGCGATTTTCATGGTATTTCCATACGGGAGAGATGAACCGGAATATTAACGGATGATGATCCTGAGTATTCCGTCCATTTTCATTGGCGACAAGCCGGCCATATGCTTGCGTTATAGTCACGATCTCGCTCCCGAATGGCGCAAGCCCCGCCGCTAACCGTTTTGCCGTCACCATGAAACCGCTACCCTGCCCCTCCTGCCGCCAAACCATGACCAAGCACCGCTTCGAGCGGATGCACCATGGCGAAGTGACGATCGATCTGTGCTTCCCCTGCCAGGGCATCTGGTTCGATGAATTCGAGAGCGTGCAGTTGACGCCGGGGGGCATCGTCGAACTGTTCAAGCTGATCCATCAGCATCGCGACGATCAACGCCTGCCGTTGCGTGCGCCCTTGAATTGCCCGCGTTGCGACGACAAGCTGCTGCACGGGCTGGATGTCGCCAAGCATGGCGGCAAATTCAACTACCATCGCTGCCTGCAAAAGCATGGGCGCTTCACGACCTTCGCGCAATTCATGATCGAGAAGGGTTTTGTCCGTCAATTGTCGCCTGCCGAGGTGAACGAGCTGTCGGCCAAGGTGGGCGTGGTGCGCTGCACCGGCTGCGGCGCACCGGTCGATATCCGCCAGGATCACGCGTGCAGGCACTGCTCCGCCCCGATTGCGATTCTCGATGCCGATGCCGTCGAAAAGGCGCTGGCTCGCCTCCAGCATGCCGAAACGCGACGCACGACACGCGATGTCGAGGCCCTGGGTGACGCCATCGTGATGCGCGAACGGGCTGAATCGCGCCAGCGAAGACAGAATGCCGAGACGGAAACCGGGCTCGTCGATGTGATCGACCTGGTATCGGCCGGTTTCGAGCTGGTCTGGCAGGTGATTCGACGCTGACCCCGCGTGCCTGACGGCACCCGGCGCCAACAAATGCGGAAAGCCGGGGAATGGCGGTTACACTCCGCCCTTACCTTTTTCGGCACAGCCATCCCCGCATGCAAAAAGAAGTCCAGGAAAAACCCATCTACGCTGTTGTGGCAGCGGTACAGTTGCCCCACGTCAGCGATACCGAGTTCGAGGCATCGATTGCCGAACTGCGCGAACTGGCCAAGACGCTCGGCTACAAGGTCATCCACACCTTCACGCAAAAACGCGGCAGCTTCGACACCACCGGCTACCTCGGCATCGGCAAGCGCCAGGAAATACATCACTTCATTCGCGGCGAAGCCGCCATCGGCGACACCTCCTACCCGCCCACGCCGCACCTGGGGCCCATCGAAGCCATCCTGGTCGATCACGAAATTTCGCCGTCGCAAGCACGCAACCTCGAACTGGAAGCCGGTTGCGAGGTCATGGACCGGACCATGGTCATCCTCGAGATCTTTCATCGCAATGCCCGTTCGCGCGCGGCAAAGGCCCAGGTGGAGATTGCCCGTCTCGGCTACATGGCGCCGCGCCTGCGCGAAATGGCCAAGCTGGCGGGACCGCAAGGCCGGCAACGCAGTGGTGTCGGCGGTCGCGGGGCCGGCGAATCGCACACGGAAATGGATCGCCGCAAGATTCGCGACCGTATCGCCGAATTGCAGCTTGAAATAGCTGCCATGGAAGTCGAGCGCAAGACGCAACGCGCCCGACGCCAGGAACGCCAGGGCCTGGCCGGCGTAGCGCTGGTCGGCTACACCAATGCCGGCAAATCCACGTTGATGCGCGCGCTCACCGGCAGCGAAGTGCTCGTCGCCAACAAACTGTTCGCCACCCTGGACACCACGGTACGCGCGCTGCACCCGGAAAGCGTACCGCGCGTACTGGTCAGCGATACGGTCGGATTCATCAAGAACCTGCCGCACGGTCTGGTTGCCTCGTTCAAATCGACCCTCGACGAAGCGCTGGATGCAGCCCTGCTGCTGCATGTCATCGATGCCAGCGACCCCGGTTTCGAACGCCAGCTGGAAGTCACCAACGCCGTCCTGGCCGAGATCGGCGCCGATGACGTGCCGCGCCTTCGCGTCTTCAACAAGATCGACCATGTCGGCGACGAGGCTGCACAGGCGGAATGCACGGCCACCTTGCGCGAAAAATACCCCGACTGCATCGTGATGAGCGCCCGGCGCCCTGACGAAGTAGCCAGGCTGCGGGCCGCCATCGTCGCTTTTTTCCAGCAAGACCTGGTCGAGGCGGAACTCTTCCTGCCTTGGTCGGCCCAGCAGTTGCGCGGGCAGATCTACGCGCAATGCGAGGTACTTGAGGAACGGGCCGACGCCGACGGCGCCTATTTCCGGGTCCGTGGTGAAGCCTCGGTCCTTAAGGAAGTGAGCGAGAAACTCCCGCCGAGGAACTGACTGCAGATAACGCTACGGCCATGAAGGCCATGGCAAGAATCAGCAGAAAGCCTCCCAGATGCGCTAGGCCGCTTCGGGTGCCAGCAGGACTTTCGGCTTCAGTTCGACATGGCCTTCGTCGCCGCCCAGCCAGACGATCCCATCCTGAATGGTGCACTGCAGGCGCATGGTGCGCTCGGCCAGTGCAGCCAGTGCCTGCCCTTCCTCGACCGAGAGCGCCAGGACGCGCAGGTTTTTCTGGCCCGAAACCTTGCCGGAAGTCTGCTGCCACCAGATTTCGGCGGAACGGCCGCCATAGCTGAGCACGACCACATGGCGCGAACGGTTGCAGGCGCGGCGAACATCCTTTTCATCGGGCAGCCCGACATCGATCCAGCGCTCGATGGCACCCGTGGGATCCATTTCCCAGAGATCGGCCTCATCCTCCGTCGACAGACCGCGCCCGAAAACCAGCGCCTCCGAGGCATTCAGGGCAAAGGCAAGAAGACGAACCATCATCCGCTCGTCGGTTTCCGAGGGGTGACGGGCGATGGTCAGCGAATAGTCGCCGAAATGCGAGCGATCAAGGTCTGCCAGTTGAAGTTCTACCTTGAAAATCGTGGATTTGAGCGCCATGCCAGCCCCGGAAAAAGGGCGGATTATCCCACGAGCCGGGAACCTGGCAGGCAAAAACGACTCAATGGAAAGAGGATGGAAACCGGTACAATCAGCGTTTCCTGATGAAAAGGGTTTTTCCATGCGCCTGTCGATTCTTGCCTGCCTGCTCGCCTTCTGCACGATTGCCCGCGCCGAGGTGATCGACATCGACAACGCCCAGCTCGAACAACTGAGCCGTAGCGGAGTACCGGTCATCGACATTCGCCTGCAGAGCGAATGGGAGGAGACCGGCATTGTGGCCGGCAGCAAGCTCCTCACCTTCTTCGACGACAAGGGGCGCTACGACGCCGCAGCCTGGCTGGAAAAGGTCAAACCCATCGCCAAGCCGAACGAACCGGTCATCGTCATCTGCCGCACCGGCAACCGTACCAAGCCAGTAAGCCAATTCCTGTCGCAGCAAGCCGGCTACGCCACCGTCTACAACGTAAAGCAGGGGATCAAGGGCTGGATCGGGGCCGGCGGTCCGGTTTCGCCGGCTGCGCCGACGATTGCCTCATGCAAGACGGCAAAGACCTGCTAGCCCAGGCTGTCGAACGCAAGCGCTGCGCCAGTTGCCAACGCTGGAGCGGCCTGCGCTACCCCGGACAGACACCGGATATCGTCCTCATCGAATCCGAAACCAGCACCGGACTCTGCCAGGGCGGCCCCTGGAATGGCTCGGAACGCCGCGCACGTTCCGCCTGCGGTCATTGGCAATGCTGGCTGCCGGCCGCCAGCATCGCCACGGCACCCGCCTGACGAGCCCTCCCCGGGCTTGCTAGCGGCACTGCCACCGACCGGGCTTACGCCTCCCGGTCAGCGGCCAGCCATTTCAGCAAGATTTCGTAAAAATGTTCCGGATCGACGGGCTTGGTCAGGAAATCGTTCATGCCCGCCTCCAGGCACTGCGCGCGGTCTTCGGCAAAGGCATTGGCGGTCATCGCGACAATGGGCACCTTTCCTCCCTGCTCGCGAATCGCGATCGCTGCCTCCACCCCGCTCATCTTCGGCATCTGCATATCCATCAGGATCGCAGCGTAAGCATGCTTTCCTGCCATATCGACAGCCTGCCGGCCATCTTCGGCAATGTCCACGCGCATTCCCGCCTCTTCAAGCAGAATTCTGGCGACCTCCTGATTGATCGGTTCATCCTCGACGAGCAGCAACGAGGTGCCTGAATAATCGCGGCGCAGACGATCGAGGGCCGCGGTTTCGTCGCTCCCGCCCTTCTCCGGCATCTGGCTACCTTTGGGAAAACGGACCGCGAACTGGAATACGCTGCCTTTCCCGCGCGTACTCTCAACCTCGATCTGCCCCCCCATCAGATTGACCAGGTGCTGGCTGATGGCGAGCCCCAGCCCGGTACCTCCATACAGCCTCGTCATCGAGCTGTCGGCCTGCTCGAACGCCGAGAACAGCCGCCCCTTGTCCGCCTCCGAAATGCCGATCCCGGTGTCCCGCACGGCAAAGCGCAACAGCATGTCGTCGGGTGTGTTGTCGAGAATAGTCACATCAATGGAGATCGATCCCTGTTCGGTGAATTTGACCGCATTGCCGGAAAGGTTGATCAGCACCTGCCCCAACCTCAGGGGATCGCCCTGCAACACCTGGTCGGACAGCTCCGTCGGCACATGGGTCAGCATCTCCAAGCCCTTCGCCCGCGCCTTGTGGCCCATCAGGCTGATCAGGTTCTCGAACACCGGTATCAGCTTGAAATCGACCCGCTCCAGGGTCATGCGCTCGGCTTCGATCTTTGAAATATCGAGGATATCGCCGATCACCAACAGCAGATGGTCCGCTGCGACCTTGGCCTTGTCCAATTGCTCCCTGCCAACCGGATCGATCATGTGCGACCTGGCGAGCGTAATCATGCCCATGATGCCGTTGAGTGGCGTGCGCAACTCGTGACTCATGTTGGTGAGGAAGGTGCTCTTGGCGCGGCTGGCCGATTCGGCCGCATCCCTGGCTCGAACCAATTCGGCCGTCCGCTCCTCGACCAGTATCTCCAGATGATGCCGGTAGCGCTCCAGTTCCTCGCCGGCCGCCTTTTGCTCGGTAATGTCGTAACAGAACCCGATATAGCCGATGAAATCGCCCCGGCTGTTGAAGCGCGGACTCCCCAGATCGGCCAGCCAGCGATAACTGCCATCGGCGTGACGCAAGCGATATTCCATCGAAAACGGCAATCGCTGGTCAAAGTGCGTGACATAGCTATCCACGCAGCGCTGGTAATCCTCCGCGTGAACCCCCTCTGCCCAACCGTACCCGAGCTCCTGCTCCAAGGTTCGGCCGGTAAAGCGCAACCACGAATCGTTGAAGTAATCGCACAGTTTGTCACGCGTCGACGTCCAGATCAGCGCCGAACCGCTGTTGGCAAGGTTACGGAAATGCTGCTCGCTCTCCCGCAAGGCTTCCTCGGCTGCCCGACGGGCGGTGATGTCTTCGCCTGACGACAACGCACCGACGATTTCTCCCGATTCGCTATGCAGCAGGACGCTACGCCAGGCAACCAGGATTTCCCGACCCTGGCTATCGACAATCCTGTTCTCATACTGCTCGAGCAAAACCCCTTTGCCGGAGATCAGCCGATCAAAGGCCAAACGGGGCGCTGCCGAATGATCGTTCGCCAGGAAGTGTTCGAACCAGTCCATGCCGACCAGATCCTCCGCCGGCAGGCCGAGCATCTGGGCACCCTTGCGGTTGATCATCGCGATCCGGCCATTGACGTCGAGAGCGAGAATCAGCACATCGACGACATCCAGATAACGCTGGGCGTTATCGCGCTCGTGCCGCAGCGCCTCCGTGCGCTCGTGGATTTTCCCCTCAAGCGACGCATGCGACCGCTGGATCGCTTCTGCCATCTGGTTGAATGCCGACGACAGCTGATGGATTTCGGCTGTATCGCCGGAATTGACGTTCGTGCGTACTGCCAATTCGCCACCGCCCAAGCGATGGGCGTCCGTCGCGAGCTGGGCGATGGGTGCGGCCATCCGCTGCGCCACTATCCGCACCAGAAGCAGCGCCCCAAGGCACAGCAATAACCCGGCTATGCCCAGGTTGATCGCTCCGCCTTTCAAACCAGCCAGGGCTTGCGCCTTGCTCTGGACCATGACCAACGTGTTTCCCTGCGTTCCGCTGAGCGGTAAAAACCTGAACGCCGCCAGATAGTCATTTCCTTTCGCATCGGTCAGCGTCAGACTGCCCTCGAAACCGGGCGCCACGCGGGAAATCGCCTCAACCAGGTTCGTGTGTTTCCGAGCGTGAACAATAGGCTGCCCTTGACCGTCGAATACGATGGTTTCGCTGCCTTGCAGGGTCGAAACAGCCTCTTCGCTACCGGAAATCAAATAGGCCGCATCGAGGATGGCAACCAGAATGCCCACCGGGTGGCCGGTATTCGGTCCATCGCTCTGTACACCCCGAACCTGCCGCATGATGATCAGATGGCTGCGCCCGTTCCACATGACCTGATCGATCAGTTCGCTAATACCCACCTGAGTAACCGAACGAGCCAGCTCCGGATCGAAGAAAACCTCACCCAGCCCCTTTCCGGAACCGGAGCCGACTACCTCCAGGCTGGCAGGATCAATCGCGTACAACTCGACGTAGCGGTCCGGATAGGCGCGCTGCAAACGGTCGAACAACCGGTCGAGAGTTGCCTGAATGTTCGGGGAGCCCTGGGTAAACTGCTGGCCAAGCCCGGAATTCTCCGACAACACCATCATGTCACCGCGTCGCTCCATCAGCTTGCTGCCGAAACTCCGCTGTGCATGGTCAGCTGAAATCTCCAGCAAGCGGCTGGCCTCGATCAGGCGCTGCGTACTGGCACCGTTCATGCCGAGCAATGGGAATCCGAAGTACCACAACATCAGGGTACAGCCCATCAGCACGACAAACAGCGCGCCAAAATATCGTGTGATACGTACCGAGAAAGATTGTTGCATCGAAACTCGCCGCTTACTCCGGATAATCGAAACGCCCTGTTTCGGACAAACGGGCATCGGCCATGATGTTGGGCAGGATATCGTTGTCCATGGCCGACTCGACATTGGCCCAACTGGCATCGGCCGGCAGTTTACCCAAGCCCTTCAGGAAATCGAAGGCAACCTTCAACGGCGGTTGTGCACGCGGATTGACGATGATGCGCGGCGCCGAGGGAATGCTCAACAACTCTTTTCGGGTAATTCCGGCAATCTGCTCAAGGGAAATGTCACTCTTCTTTCCGGAGAACGCCTCGGCATCGTCCTTGACCCATTGCGCCGCCTTTTCCTGGTTATGCCGAGAGACACGCAACCATTCGATGGCGCGAACATAGGCCGCAACCAAGACGTTCACAGCCTGCGGCGAGCGCTGGGCAGCCACCCTGGAAATCACGAAATAGTCGGTACTGGAACCTCGAAAAACGATCCGATTGGCGCCACTATTGGCAAGCGCGACAGACGGGGCAGGCTCCCAGGCGGCAAACGCTTCGATCTCGCCGCGTTCCAGCGCCGCCGGCATCTCATCCACGCGCATCGGAACCAACTTGACATCCTTTTCCGACAACCCGGCAGAAGACAGGCCCTGCAACAACGTCTGATGCGCACTGGAGGCCTCGACATAAGCAATACGCTTGCCGGCCAATGCACCGACTTGCGCCCTGCCACGCGCCACAATCGCGGTCGGCGACTGTTTGACCAGCCCGACGATCAACACCTTGCCGGAAGCGGCGGACATCAAGGTCGGCATGTCACCCAGCAAGGCGGCATCGAGACGGCCGTCGGCCAGCGCGGGCAACATGTCGGCCCCACGCTGGAAAGGGTAGGTCAGCAGCGGATTCCCCATGCCCTTGAGCTTCTCGAGCAGAATCCGATCCCGTCGCATGACTGAACTCAAGACACCGGAAGGCACGCCAAGTGGCTGCACGCCCATGTCGATGGCCGGCGAATTCCGATTCAGGCCATATTTGTCGACATAGGACTCGAAAGCCTGCGAACATGGCAAAAACATCACAAACGCCATTATCGCAATAAACCATCGGCCATCACCAAAAACGCCCATGCACGCTCCTTCTGGAATTTTTATCAGATTACAAGCATGCAAGACATTGAACAAGCGATAACAGCAAGCAAATGGCATAAATCTGGCCTCACCCGACCAAAAACAATCCAATCAGTGCAATTTCACCGGGACAGGATTCGGCAACGGCAGCCAAAAGCGAAAGTTGACGATGCGAACACCGGAGGGCAAACCGGTAGCGGCAACTGCCCTGCACAGCTCAAACACTTGCCGTAGCCACTACCTGACAACACGGATACCTCCAGAGTATGCTTCATCAATCAAGCAGCACCATCGACATTGATTCGCCGTGAATCTGGAAAGGTAGCCAAGGAACTTGCCATCCTTTAGGAGTTATCGATGCCATACGAAATGAAATGGGAAGAGCGCGGAGTTTATTCAAGATTCTTCGGCGTAGTTACCGGCGAAGATGTGCTGGCGCATGCGAAACGCATCGGCAATGATCCGCGGGTTTCGAAACTCAGCTATCAAATCTCTGATTTCACAGCTATCGAAGACCATACCGTAAAACGCTCTGACGTTTTATTTGCTGCCGCAACCGATTCGGTCCTCAAATCGGTTCCTCTAGCCGTCATCTACTCCCAGCAACGCCCCGAAGATCTGGAGTTGATCGAGCTTCATCGCAATTCCTCTCTGATGAAGAGCAGGCCAATGAGATTTTTCACGAGTGAGCAAGAAGCGCGTGCATGGCTCGGAGCAATTGCCTGCTAACGACTTTGGAATACCTCATAGCAGGCCGGCATGTCTTGAGCCAACCCGATCCTGATCTCCATCGATTAGCAAGGCAAACGCAGTCGCCTGTTATGGGTCCTGCAATTTCCGCCTAGGGTCAAATACCGTCAAACAGCCATCGCGCATTCGCATGACGAGGGTTGAGCGGATTCGGGATCTTGCTCTCAGCTTGATGGCTGAAAGATATTTTTATGCGAGCCAAATTCCCACATAGCCAGAAATGATCTAGACCGCCTGGGCGGTCTAGATCATTGATACTTTGGGTCGCCAACTCATACAGTTTTGTAGGGCGCGCAAGATGAAGAGGCAATGATAAGAATCATCAATAACTCATGTAAGGCAGCAATTTAATTTATGCTTTTGGAGTTATTTTGGCTTTTCTCGCCACCTTTTTCTTGGTTGGCGCATTTACTAGAGGTTCGTTTTCTCCTGAATTCAACGTTTTTTCTTCCGCTGCTTCGGTCTTTTTTTCTGCAAGAACGATTTTACGTTCCATCTGCGCCAAGAATGCATTTCCCAACGCAGATACACAACTCCGTCGATACCGCACGCCAGATACCTTTTCGTTAATGGTGAGACCATGAACCTGCAACTTTGGACAGACGTTGTGATACATGAACGACTCCGCTTCAGATGCTTGGCCTGAGTTAGTGACACCGTTTACGATCGCCTCTTTGTTTTTAAAGAAAAGAGAAAGCAGATCTACAGTTCTTTCCTCACCGTCTGCTAGGTTTGCGGGAATTTTAATGTCAATCTTGTTTAGAACTTTCTGCAATTCGGTAAATTTTTCGGATTGGACATCCTGTTTGTTAACCGTAGCAGCACGTCGTTCTAAATTCGCTATAGTCTCTTTTAAAGCTTTGTTTTCGTCCGATAATTTTTTTATCTCATCAAAGAGTGGCTTTGTATCAATAATCTCATCTGCTGACACCCACCCCTTTAAATCCCGATTCGCTGCGAAGTCTGCCAAACTTTCGTGGACGCACAGTTTTATATCCTTGTGATCTTCAAAGAATGACGAGATATTGCTTAGTACTTTTTCGCGGAAAAGCGATAGCTCCTTTGGATTTTCTTTTTCCCCCCATCTGGTGCCATTGCTACAAATCTTAGCTTCTAAGGCTGATTCGGTAATAACGACAGCGAAAGACGGCTTTCCTTGTTCCTGTGCATAGTCATATTCGAGTTCGGTGTAGCTAATTCCAGACGTTTTTTCAACTGAACCGTAGCGTCCGCCCAGAATTAGCATGTAAACATCTGACTCATCAATCCACTCTTTGATGGTGGACATCTGGGAACGATCCCCAGAAGTAAAAAGCTCCATGCCGGCAGGTATGTGGCCTGACTTCAATATCGCACTGACAGCGGCTTGGCGTTCCTCTAGTAAGTCACTGTATGTACTAGAGATAAATACTTGTAGCTTTCTTTTCAACTAGAGCCCCGCTTATTTAAGAGTAATCAGTCAACCCTCCTTAGCATAGTGTCTGCAGAGAGCTTCGAGCTCCCCATCTAAGTAACACGGGGGGCTATAGGATTAATAATGATCTTTAATAAAACCGTACCAGCCCTCCTTAAGGCTTTGCTTGATTTTCTACGAGTGATAATTCCACATTGCCACGCATCGCCGATGCAATCGCTCCACACACGTCAACGGATGAGTAGGTATGTTGCGCGGGGAAGAACACCAGCGGCAATCCGGCCTTCCTGCAGACATCTTCGAGAAACTGGTCGCGGCCCTTCCGGGCTTCCTGGGCATGTGACCTGTCATTCAATTCAATGGCACAGACTGGCTTGAGGTCGGTTGGACTGCACAAGACAAAATCGAAGTGCTTGGCATTGATCCGGTTGAACGCGCGTTGCCAGACGGATTTCGGCTTTCCTTTTTCCACACCGATGACATCGGCCACGCGCACCTTGCCGAACACCCGGAAGTCCGAGCCGACCGATTGATCGAGAACGCCGAGAAAAGAGCGTTCTGCCGGGGTAAACAATCTATCGCCCAAGACATAGGGCAATTCAACATCCTGCCCAGATGAAGACTGGTTGCGGCGCTTGAGGGCAAAAAAGCCAATAACAACAATAACAAAGATTAGAAGCAGCAACCAGCGCATGAAACTCTCGATAGTTTTGGAATTAATTTAGGACAAAAGAGTACCCTGTTTGCATTCCATCCTCAAGGGAAAAGCATCAAAAAGGCTAATGGCAGACTACAAGCGCCGTCAGAAAAATGCCGGCACCGACGATCAAGCCAAAGCGAATCGACGTGTTCTGCCTGGCCTTGCGCATGAAGCGGAAAGAAGGAATAGCGGGATTTGCCAAACAGTATCTGCGCCACTTCGTGAGCGTGATTGGCGTGACCGGCAATCAGGTGGCGATGGCTGGCGGTAATGCAGCCTTGGCTGCGGTTATCGCAGAAACAAAAAAGGGCACTTCTTGCGAAGTGCCCAAATCTGTATTGGGTTGGCTCCCCGACCTGGGCTCGAACCAGGGACCTACGGATTAACAGTCCGGCGCTCTACCGACTGAGCTATCGGGGAATCGGTACTGTCGGCAATTGCTGCTGACAGGGCGCGCATTATATACAAAACTTTGGAGATGATGCAACGACAAGCATCTACCCGCACGAAACAATGAAGACTCAGGCCTCGTCTGGCTCCACGGGGGCTTGCCTGGCGAGTTCCTCTGAACGTCGGGCACGCAGGCTCGGGGTTTCGAGGCTGATCCGCCCCAGGGTACCGCTACGGTAGTCGGTGAGCAGGATGCCAGAAGCCTTTTCGAGATCGAGTTCGCCGCCCCGCCCCTTGATGATGCAGCCACGCTTCTTCGCTACGCCTTCGAGGACTGCGACGGCATCCATGTCGTCGATGGTGAATCCGTAGCGCGCCTTGAGCAGGGCCGGGTATTGCTCGAGCAAGAAACCGGCGAGCCAGGTGGCGACGTCTTCGCCGATGTAGGCGTTGACGCCGACGGCGTGGCTGGCGGCGAGCATCAGGCCGTCGATGGGGTGATCGATCTTCGGCCACAGCATGCCGGGGGTATCGTAGATCGTCAGGCGGTTGCTGATGTCGATGCGCTGCTGGCTCTTGGTCACGGCCGGCTGGTCGCCAACGGCGGCGACCTTCTTCTTGACCAGCGCGTTCATCAGCGTCGATTTGCCGACGTTGGGTATGCCCATGATCATCAGGCGCAGCGGCTTGACAGCATCGTTGCGGTGCGGCGCCAGTTTCTGGGCGAGCGCCGGAATCCTGGCCACATCGCCCGGCTTCTTGCACGAAATGGCGACGGCCTTGACGTTGGGCTGGGCGTCGAAATAGGCCAGCCAGGCCTTGGTCGCCTCGGGGTCGGCCAGATCGGCCTTGTTGAGCAGCTTCAGGCAGGGGCGCTGACGGAAGCTGCGCAGTTCGTGGATCATCGGGTTGCTGCTTGCCTGCGGCAGGCGGGCGTCAAGCACCTCGACGACCACGTCGGCCACGGCCAGCGTCTCGGCCGCCTTCTTGCGCGCCGAGGTCATGTGCCCCGGATACCATTGGATGGACATTGTTGTTCCTGAAATTAGCCGCCGGTCACCGGCGGGAAGAAGGCGATTTCGTCGCCATCCTTGATGGCTGCATCAAGCTTCGCCATGTCCTGATTGACGGCACAGCGCAGGTTCTTGGCAGTCCCCAGCGCCGCGCGTCCCTGCCCGACCAGCCAGTCACGCAAGGCGCCAACTGTCGCCACGTCGGCCGGCAAGTCGATGCTTTCGCCGGGCATGCCGAGCTTTTCCTTCAGGCCGGCGAAATACAGAATCTTGAGGCTCATGCCAGCAACTCCGCGAAGGAGACGAAACGCACGGTGTCGCCCGCCGCAATGACGTTACCCGGCGGATTGAGCACGAGGCCGTCGCTGGTGCACAGCGAGGTGACCACGGCCGACCCCTGGTTGCGATACAGATCGACGGCGCCGGCTTCGTTGATGCGCGCGCGCAGGAATTCCAGGCGGGCGCCGTCGGCCTTGGTCCACGCCGAAGCGCAGGGCAGGTTCAGCACGCGCGGCGCGACGTGGGCGACGCCTTGCAGGCGCAGAACGAAGGGCCGCACCATCGTCAGGCAGGTCACAAAGGCTGCCACCGGATTCCCCGGCAGGCCGAGGAACCAGGCATGGCCGCCCTCTTTCCGAACCTTGCCGAAAGCCAGCGGCTTGCCGGGCTTGATGGCGATCTTCCACATATCGAGCTCGCCTTCGACCTCGACAGCTGGCTTGACATGGTCTTCCTCGCCGACGGAAACGCCGCCGCTGGTGATGACCAGATCATTCTCGGCTGCGGCCCGGCGCAGGGCATCGCGGGTGGCGTCGAGCGTGTCCTCGACGGCGCCCAGATCGCGCACTTCGCAGCCCATGCCTTCGAGCAGGGTGCGCAGCGCATAACGGTTGGAGTTATAGATGGCGCCGGGCGGCAGGGGTTCGCCCGGCTGCACCAGCTCATCGCCGGTAAAGAACATGCCGACGCGCAAGCGGCGATACACCGGCAGCTCCGGCAGCCCCGCCGAGGCGGCCAGGGCGATGTCTTGCGGACGCAGCTTGAGGCCGGCGGCCAGGATTTCGGCGCCGATGGAGATATCCTCGCCGGCCCGACGAATATTCTCGCCGGAGTGCGGTACCTGATTGACGACCACACCGCCCTCGCCCTGCTCGCAGCGCTCCTGCATGACCACGGCGTCGGCCCCGACCGGAATCGGCGCCCCGGTGAAGATGCGGGCGGCCGTTCCCGGCTGCAGCGCAACGCCGACCGTACCGGCCGGAATACGCTGGCTGACCGGCAGGCAAACGCCGGCGGCCGTCACGTCGGCGGAGCGCAGGGCATAGCCATCCATCGCCGAGTTGTCGAGCGGCGGCACGGCAACGGTCGAATGCTGGGCAATGGCGAGCACGCGGCCGCTGGCGGCGAGCAGCGGGACGCGGCGCACCTCCTCGACGGGCTGGGCGGCGGCCAGAAGTTTTTCCAAGGCTTGTTCGTAGGTCAGCATGGGCGTTCCTGCAATTGCATGGTGTTCATGACGAAATCGGCAATCGCCGCGTAATCGCTCAGCGGCAATTTCGGCAGATCGGTGGCGAGATCGGCGTCGGTCGCGATGGCGACGATATCCGCACGCTCGGGAAAGAGCAGCGGCTTGCCGTTTTCCGGCCGATAGACCTCCAGCTTGGGCACCGGTTCCTGCTTGAAGCCTTCGATCAGCACTAGATCGCACGGCGACAGGTGGCCGAGCAGTTCGCCGAGCGTCGGCTCCGGCTCCTCGCGCCGCTCGTGCATCAAGGCCCAGCGGTCGCCGCAGGACAGCAGCACCTCGCTGGCACCGGCCTCGCGGTGGCGATAGGAATCCTTGCCCGGTCGGTCGATGTCGAAGCCGTGGTGGGCGTGCTTGATCACCGATACCTTGAGGCCGCGGGCCGTTAGCTGGGGAATGAGTTTTTCCAGCAAGGTCGTCTTGCCGGAACCGGAATAACCGGCGATGCCAAAAACTTTCATGGCGCGATTTTACTCGTTCAAACGGTAAAGACCGGGGCAAATCCGCCCCCCGGCGTCCGGAAATTGGTGGTCTGTCCCTGGTAAAGCCGGGCGGCAACCAGCTGGATACGACCGTTGTAGACGTAGCAGCGGATGTCGGCCTTCATGATGGTTTCACCCACCGTATGCTCCGAAGGCGGCGCAATTTCCTGCGCGATATAGCCGCCATGCAGGACTTCCTCAAAAACCCGCTTGGTCAGCTTGTCGCCACGATAGGCGGCGCGGCTGCCGAAACCGGCCGGCGGCTTGAAGAACCAGCGCTTGCGCTCGGCCCAGAAGGCTTCGCCCTGCTCGGGCGTCACCGCCACGGTTTGCGGAATGCCGGCGAGCAGGATGTTTCGCGTTGTTTCACCGACGCCCAGCGCCTGCAGCGCCGCATCGTCGGACAGCTGCATCAGATTGCGCTTGTCGGCATACAGGGCGTGGGCGCGCGGATGCGGCGTCAGCACGACGCCGCCCTGCTCGAACACGGCGCGGATGGTCGCGGTTTCCGTGGCGTCAAGGGCGAAATCGGTCATCCGGTTGTAGATCAGGTCGACGGGCTGGCCGGCGTGGCTCAGGCCATTGCCGTCACGCACCAGTTCGGCCGGGTCGCACACCACGGCGGCGATGCCGTGCTGTTCGAACAGTTCCTTGAACAGGATGAATTCCGGTGCCAGGAACTGCTCGGCAGGTTTTTCATCGACGATGGCGATGCGGCGCAACGGAACATCGCCACGCGCCAAACGCCATTCCTCGCGGAACATGGCGACGAACTCATCGCGGATGCGCGCTCCCTCGGACGCCTTGCCATGGGCCGCCAACAGGTAGGCGTTGAGCAGGCCGCCGCCGGCATTGGTGTTGATTTCGATGAGCTTGGGGCCGCTGGCGGTCAGATGGAAGTCGTAGCCCATGAAAACGCTGTGCGGCGCAACCGGCAACCGGGCGATTTCCGGCGACTGGGCCAGCGCATGGGCCTGGAAGGCGGGCAGCGCGATGACCGACTCGATGGCGACGATGAGGTCGGCCATCGCCTGCATCGCACGGGAGTCGATGGTGATCGCCGACGCCGAGAACAATTGTGGCTGGCGTTCGCGAAGTTGATCGAAAGTGGTTTTCATCGATTGGCGAAAAAGTCGAGGACGACCTGCAGTTCGCGGGTCCGTTTCATCGGAGGGAGACTTTGCCAGACCTTGCGGCCATACGGCTTTGATATGAGTCGCGGATCGCACATCATCAGCACGCCCTTGTCGCTTTCGTCGCGGATCAGGCGACCGGCACCCTGCTTGACGTTGATCACCGCGCGCGGCAACTGATATTCGATGAAGGCATTGCGGCCTTCGCGCTTCATCTGCTCGATGCGCGCCGACAGCACTGGATCGTCGGGCGGCGCGAAAGGAATCTTGTCGATGACGACCAGCGACAACGCCTCGCCGCGCACATCGACGCCTTCCCAGAAGCTCTGACTGCCGACCAGGATGGAGTTGCCATGACTGCGGAAGCGTTGCAGCAAGTCGTTCTTGCTGCCCTCACCCTGGACCAGCAGCGGAATGTCCAGCCCCTCATCCTCGATCTTGGCCTTGAGCAGCTCGTGGGTACGGCGCATGGCACGCAGGCTGGTGCACAGGAAGAAGGCGCCGCCGTTGGCCGCCTTGACGGCAGGCCAGGCGGCGTCGACCACGGACTCGGTGTAGTTCCAGGCGTTCGGGTCGGGCATGCCGAGCGGCACGTAGAGCACGGCCTGCTCGCCATAGTCGAAGGGACTGTGCCAGCAGGCGGAATCGGGATCGCCGAGGCCGAGTTCGGCGCAGTAGTGGTGGAACTTGCCCTGCACCGCCAGGGTGGCCGACGTGAATATCCAGGCCCGCGGATGGCCACCCATCTGTTTGCGGAAAATGTCGGCGACCTTGAGCGGGGTCGAATTCAGTTGCAGTGACTGGCTGAAGGCCTCCCCCCAGCGCACGTAGCCGAGATCGGCCAGGTTCTGCCACTGGGCGAGGCGCTGTTGCAGTTCGACCGCACGTTGCCAGCATTTCTCGATACCTTCGGCCCGCTGGGCCTGGGTTTCGAGGATGGCGGCGAATTTGGCCACTTCCTCATCGAGCTGTTTCAACGCCGGGGCGAATTCCGGCCGCTCCTGCAACTGGTCGTAGGAGAAGCGCCCGGCATCGACGCCGACCGACAGGCGCAGGTCACGCGCCGCCTTTTCCATGGCCTTGGCGCCGCTCTGGATATCGAGGCAATCGCGGGCGCTGGTCAGGCCCTCGGCCTTGGCGTCGCGCGCCAGATCGACGACCTGGGCGGTCGACACGCTGTCGCCGAAGAACAGGGTCGCCACTTCCGGCAACTGGTGCGCTTCGTCGAAGATGACCGTGTTGCAGGCGGGGAGCAGTTCGGCCATGCCTTCGTCGCGCAGCATCACGTCGGCGAAGAACAGGTGGTGATTGACTACCACCAGATCGGCCGCCATCGCCTCCTTGCGCGCCTGCATGACGAAGCATTCCTTGTAGTCCGGGCAGTCCTGACCCAGGCAGTTATCGCGCGTCGAGGTGGCGCTGTTCCACACCGGCGAGTTTTCGTTGACCTCGACACACTCGGCCTTGTCGCCGGTCTGCGAGGTCTTGGTGAAGACCGAGATGCGGCGGGCATCGGCGGCATCCTCGCGGGTCAGGAAACGGCCGTCGGCCAGCGCCCGGTTCAGGTGATACGGGCAGACGTAATTGGCGCGCCCCTTGAGCAGGGCGATCTTGACCGGCACCTTGAGGATGTCGCGGACCATCGGCAGGTCCTTGTTGAACAACTGGTCCTGCAGGGTCTTGGTACCCGTGGATACGATGACCTTGCCGTTCGAGTTGAGCGCCGGCACCAGGTAGGCGAAAGTCTTGCCCGTGCCGGTCCCCGCCTCGGCGATGAAGACCGAATTGCCGTGAATGGCGGCCGCGATGCGCTCGGCCATGTCGACCTGCTGCTGACGGACGCGATAGCCGCCGATGGCACGGGCAAACGGCCCGTCGGGCGAGAAGATTTCGAGGAGGGAGGACAAGGAAAAAGGCCGAAAAAAGCAGGCGCAATTCTAGCAGATGGCCCCTGCCGGCGAGGCTTTTCCCACCGCCCCCCGTTCTGTCCGGCATAGGCCCGCGTGCTTTTCCCGGTGCCGGTTATCGCTGCATTTGCTACCCTGCCGTTTTGCCCTGCCTGCCCCCTTCGTGGATTCGATCGCCCTCCTCCTCGTCATTACCGGCGCCTTGTGCCATGCCGCCTGGAACCTGCTCGCCAAGAAGGCCTCGGGCGGCCTGCCCTTCGTGTTCCTGTTCGGCGTGGTCAGCAGCGTAGGCGCCCTGCCGTTCGCGGTCTGGGCCTGGCACGAGAATCAGGTGCCGCTGACATGGCTGGCCTGGGCAGCCATCGCCGGAAGTGCGCTGATGCATGCGGTGTATTCGCTGGTGCTGCAACAGGGCTACCGCAACAGCGACTTCTCGGTGGTCTATCCGCTGGCGCGCGGCACCGGGCCGCTTTTCTCGGTCGCCGCAGCCATCCTGCTGCTCGGCGAAATGCCGAACCGGGCCGGCTGGATCGGCATCCTGGCGCTACTGACGGGAATATTCCTGATCTCCGGCGCCCACCGCATTCATCGCGCCGCGACGGAACGTGCCCGCGCCGGACTGTTCTGGGGCTCGCTGACCGGCCTGTGCATCGCGGCCTATACGGTTCTCGACGGCTGGGCCATCAAGGTGCTTGGCCTATCGCCGCTGCTTTTCTACGTGCTGTGCCTTGGCCTGCGCACCGTCATCCTCGCGCCGCAGGCATTGCGCAACCTGCCGGCGCTGCACGCCGAATGGCTGCGCAGCCGCCGGTACATCATCGCCGTCGGCCTGCTGTCGCCGCTGGCCTATCTGCTCGTGCTCTTCGCCGTGCAGCGCGCCCCGCTCAGCTACGTCGCGCCGATGCGCGAGTTGTCGATGTTGATCGGCGTTTACCTGGGCACGCGGCTGCTGCGCGAAACCCTGCTCCCGTCGCGGCTGATCGGGACCCTCTTCATGATCGCCGGCGTGGTCGCCCTGGCGCTATTCAGCCAGCCATCGCCCTGAGTGGCCCTCTAAGCCAGCTCGGGGAAAAGCACGTCGGTAAAGCCGAAGCGCGAGAAATCGCGCACGCGCATCGGGTAGAGAACCCCGTTGAGATGATCGCACTCGTGCTGGACGACGCGCGCATGAAAGCCATCCACCTCGCGCTCGATCCGATTGCCCAGCGGGTCGTAGCCGCTGTAGCGGATACGCTCGGGCCGGGGCACTTCGCCGCGCAGGCCGGGCACCGACAGGCAGCCTTCCCAGGCCAGCGCCTCGTCGCTGCCGAGCGGCACGATGCACGGATTGATCAGCACGGTCATCGGCACCGCCGGGGCATCCGGGTAGCGCACGCTGCGCTCGAAGCCGAAAATCACCACCTGCAGGCCCACGCCGATCTGCGGAGCGGCCAGGCCGACGCCGCCGGCGGCGGCCATCGTGTCCAGCATGTCGGCAATCAGGTTGTGCAACCCGGGGGTATCGAAAGCCGCAACCGGTTCGGCGGGCACCAGCAAACGTGGATCGCCCATGCGCAGGATGTCGCGAACAGCCATTATTTCTTCCTCGTGTGCAAGCTCAAGCACCGATTGTAGCGACGACGGCCCGGCACCGCTTACTTGGCCCTGGCCAGGCGCCGCACCGTGGCCGACATGGCGATCGTGCCCTGGCCGGCAAAGGCTTCCAGATTGGTCTCGATTTCTTCCGGACTGTACAGGTAATTGACCATCAGTCCGAAGGATTGCCGCAATCCCTTGGCGGAGCTGTCGCCCAGGTAGTTCAGACGCTCGATGCGGGCGCCGTTGCCGAGGTGGAAACGCGATACCGGGTCGAGCGGCGGCCCGCTTTCCGCGCCGCCCTGCTTGGCGGTGGCCAGATAACGGGCGCCGAGCCGGTTGAGCGGATCGCGCAGGCTGCGCACCAGCTTCTTGTCCTGTGCCCAGGCGCCATTCGACAATTCGTCGAGCGAGTGCTCGATACCGATGTCGGCCAGCACCTGCGGGTTCCTGCGCACCCAGGCTGCCAGGCCGGGCATCGGCGACAGCGTGGCGAAATTGGCCAGTTTGGGAAAGTCGCGCTTCAGGTCGTCGATCACCCGCTTGAGCAGGAAATTGCCGAAGGACACGCCGCGCAGGCCGATCTGGGTATTGGAAATCGAATAGAAGATCGCCGTATCGGCCTTGCGGTTGTCGAACACCGGCGCGCTCTCGTCGAGCAGCGCCTGGACGTTGTCGGCCAGGTGATCGGTCAGCGCCACCTCGACGAAGATCAACGGCTCGGCCGGCATGCGGGGGTGGAAGAAGGCATACAGGCGGCGGTCGGAATCGAGGCGATTCTTCAGGTCGGTCCATGAGCGAATTTCGTGCACCGCCTCGTACTCGATCAGCTTTTCCAGCAAGGCAGCCGGCGAATTCCAGGTGATGCGCTGCAGTTCGAGGAAGCCGACATCGAACCAGGCCGACAGGCGCGATTCCAGCTCGCGGTCGAGCACCGCCAGTTCCCGGTCCTTTTCCAGGTAGCCCAGCAGATCGGCGCGCAGATCGACGAGGAATTTGACCCCCTGCGGCATGGCGTTGAACTGCGTCAGGATGCGGATGCGCGACGAGCGCATGGCGCCGCGCAGGGCGGCCTCGGCCTTCCATTGGTCCGGCGTGCCGACCGCCTTCTGGTACTCCTTGTGAGCATTCGCCACCTTGGCCGGATCGGGGCCGAACTCGAGGGCGATCAGCTTCAGGAAACGCTGCCGGCCTTCATCGTTGAGGCGCAGGTAAGTTTCGGCCAGACGTGCCGCCCGACTCCTTGCCGACACCTCGCCGCCGAGGCTTTCGGCGCATTCGCGCAACTGCGCGCGCAATTGCTCGATACCCCGCGCGGTCAGGGCGATACGTTCAGCGCCGCCGCCCATCAGGGAGCGCAGCTTGTCGACCAGATTTCCAGCCACCATGATTCACCTCCGTGCCGTCATTTTGCCCCAAGCAACGCGGAAAATCAGCGCCGGGCCATGATCCCGTCAGGCGAAATCCCGGCGAATGGGCGGCTGCGACGGCTCTCCACGCATCAAGGTTTTTCCGGGATGGCTGTTTCCCGTTCATTGCTCGACCGCTCGAACAGCGCCGGCATGATGTTGTCGGCCAGGAGCAAGCCCACGGCCAGCACGGCGCCGGTGATCACCATATCGGTGACCAGTCCGATGCCGGCCACGCTGTCCTGCTGCATCAGGGCGTGCACTCCGCGAAACCCCATGCTGCCGGGCACCAGCGTGATCAGTCCCGGTATCTGGACGAGTGCCGCCGGCCGCTGGCTCAGGTATTCGTAGAGATGGCCGGCGCAGGCCACCGCCAGTGCGGCCGCGAAGGCGGCGACAACGCCGCCCATGCGGGAGTCGAGCAGCGAAAATACGGCCCAGGCCAGCAGGCAGGCGCCAACCGAAACCAGCACTGCCGAGGCCGGCGCCTGCAGCACAGCCAGCAGGGAAACCCCGAGTGCGGCAATAGCCACCCAGATTACCCACGGGGCAAGCGGCAATGGCACCCCCTGCGCCTGGACCGGCAGGCAAGCCAGCGCGACCTGGGTGCCGATGGCCAATCCGGCCCCCAGCAGGAAGAGCAGGACGAAAGCCCCGGTCAGGCGGCCGGTGCCGGCCAGGTAGTTCTGGGTTGCCAACTCCGACATGGCCACCGTCAGCATGAAGCCGGGCAACAGGAACACAATGCCGGCCACGGCCGAAACGAAGGGCACCTGCTGCGGAAAGACCAGCGCCAGCGCCTGCGCCAGGAATGCCGCCAGCGCACTCAGGATGACCGGCACGGCAGGCGCGAGGCGCGGGTAACGCGAGAAACCGATGTAGCCGCCGACAAACAGGATGCCGATGAAGCCGCCGCAGAGCATCTCCCACCAGGCGCCGCGCAACAGCAGCGCGACCGCTCCCGAGAGCAAAAAACCCATCGCCGCCATGCCCCAGCCCGACCAGGGCGACGGCTGGCGCATGATGTCGCCGAGACGGGCCGCGTAGTGGTCGATCCCTTCCGCCGACTTGATGTCGCGGGCCAGTGACTGCAAGGCGATCAGGCGCGCCATGTTGAAATCGTAGGCTGGCAGGCGGAGCATCTCGACTCGTCGCGTTCCGTCGCTGGCCACCACGGTCAGCGCGAGGAAGGTGAGTACGGCAAAGCCCTCGACCCGTACGCCGAGACGCGCGCCTATCGTTTTCAGGTTGCGTTCCAGATCATGCGCCGGCGCGCCGCTGACATGAAGCGCCAGCCCCAGGTCGCGTAAAAAAGCGGACAGCCGCGCAAGGGATTGATCGTCGGACGAAGACATGGTCAGGCACGAAGGGGAATCTGATCGGGGCAACACTCTAACCGATTCCCTGCCATCGGGACGACAAGGGATATCCAGCCAGCCGCCGGACGTGTTAAAACGTGCGTCCGCATTAACCACGGCGTTGCGCCAGGCCATCAAAGCGGCGTAACCATGACCTCATAGCGAAAAAATCCCATGAAAAACACCCTGCACACCCTTGCCTTCGGCAGCCTGATCGCCCTCGCCGCTTGTTCCGCCTTCGCCGGTTCCAGCGAACGCACGCCCAGCGGACTGGTCTACGAATCGCTGAAGGACGGCACCGGCGCACAGCCGAACGCCCAGTCCAACGTCCAGGTCCACTACCGTGGCACGCTGGCCGACGGCCGCGAGTTCGACAGCTCCTACAAGCGCGGCGAGCCGGCAACCTTCCCGCTCAACCGGGTGATTCCGTGCTGGACCGAAGGCGTTGCCAAGATGCGCGAAGGCAGCAAGGCCAAGCTCACCTGCCCGCCGGAAATCGCCTATGGCAGCCGCGGCGCCGGTTCGGCCGTGCCGCCCAACGCGACGCTGACCTTCGAGGTCGAACTGCTGAAGGTCGTCCGCTGATCGCGTTGCCGGACGAAGACAAGCGCCCGTGAAGACCCTGCTGATCGTCTATCACACGCACACCGGCGGCACGCTGCAGATGGCCCGTGCCGCCGCCGATGCCGCCGGCGCGGAACCCGGCGTCGCCGTGCGTCTGTGCAAGGCGGCCGATGCGGTGGCGGATGACGTTCTGGCAGCCGATGGATTCCTCTTCGCGACGCCGGAAAACCTGGCCAGCATGGCCGGGATGCTCAAGGATTTCTTCGACCGAACCTACTACGCGGCGCTCGACCGCGTGAACGGCCGGCCCTATGCCACATTGATCTGCGCCGGCAGCGACGGCGCCGGTGCCGCCCGGCAGATCGAGCGCATCGCCACCGGCTGGCGTCTCAAGCCGGTGGCACCGCCACTCATCGTATGCACCCACGCCCAGACACCGTCGGCCATCCTCGCTCCCAAGATCATCGCCGACGATGAGCTGGCGCGTTGCGCCGAACTCGGCAGTGCCATCGCCGCCGGCCTGGCGCTGGGCGTTTTCTGACCGGCCGACGTTCGTCGCATGCGCCACCTGACGATTTCCCGCATAGGCAGGACAAGGCGAATCGGCTAAGCTCGCGCGGTTATTCTTCCGCCCGGGAACAGCCATGCCCGTCATCGAACTGCAGCACCCCCTCGTCAAACACAAAATCGGCCTGATGCGCGAAGGCGACATCAGCACCAAGAAATTCCGCGAGTTGACCGCCGAGGTCGCCCGCCTGCTCAGCTACGAAGCCTGCGCCGATTTCGAGCTGGAAAAAACCACCATCGCCGGCTGGGCCGGGCCGGTTGAAATCGACCAGATCAAGGGCAAGAAGGTCACTGTCGTGCCCATCCTGCGCGCCGGCCTGGGCATGCTCGACGGCGTGCTCGACCTGATCCCCAACGCCAAGGTCAGCGTCGTCGGCATCGCCCGCAACCACGACACGCTGATGCCCGAGCCCTATTTCGAGCGCTTCGTCGGCCAGCTCGACGAGCGCCTGGCGATGATCATCGATCCGATGCTGGCCACCGGCGGCTCGCTGATCGCCACCATCGACATGCTCAAGCGCAACGGCTGCAAGCACATCAAGGCGCTGGTGCTGGTCGCCGCGCCGGAAGGCATCAAGGCGCTGGAAGCCGCCCATCCGGACGTGCAGTTGTATACCGCCGCCGTCGACAGCCACCTCAACGAGGTCGGCTACATCATCCCCGGCCTCGGCGACGCCGGCGACAAGATCTTCGGCACCAAGGAAGCGTGATGAGCCAGGCCCACGAACCCACCTGGCGCACCGCGCTGTCCGGCGCGCAAATCCTCTTCGTCGCCTTCGGCGCCACCGTGCTGGTGCCGCTGCTCACCGGACTCAACCCCAGCCTAGCGCTGCTCGGCGCCGGCGTCGGCACCCTGCTTTTCCAGCTGTGCACCAAGCGCCAGGTGCCGATCTATCTGGGGTCCAGCTTTGCCTTTATCGCTCCGGTGATCTACTCGGTGCAGACCTGGGGCATGCCGGCGACCCTCGGTGCGCTGGCTTCGGCGAGCTTTTTCTATTACGTCGCGGCCGGGCTGGTGAAATGGCGTGGCGTCGATTTCATCCACCGCCTGCTGCCGCCGGTCGTCATCGGCCCCGTGGTCATGGTCATCGGCCTCGGTCTGGCCCAGGTCGCAGTCGGCATGGCGACCGGCAAGGCGGGCGAGACCCAGGTCGTCCCCTACGAAACCGCCATCGCCATTGCCGCGATCTCGCTGCTGGCAACCATGCTCACCGCCATTCGCGCCAGGGGCCTGCTCAAGCTGGTGCCGATTCTGGTCGGTGTGGCGGTTGGCTACATCGCCTCGCTGTTCGTCGGTATCGTCGATTTCAGCAAGGTGCGCGACGCCGCCTGGATCGCCGTGCCGGAATTCGGCAAGCCGGAGTTCAACCTCGCCGCCATCCTGTTCATGATCCCGGTGGCGATTGCCCCGATTGTCGAACACGTCGGCGGCATCCTCGCCATCGGCTCGGTCTCCGGCAAGGACTACACCGAAAACCCCGGCCTGCATCGCACGCTGTTCGGCGACGGCCTGGCGGTCAACGTCGTCGGCCTGTTCGGCGGCCCGCCGGTCACCACCTACGGCGAAGTCACCGGCGCGGTCATGCTGACCAAGAACTACAACCCGGCGATCATGACCTGGGCCGCCGGCTTCGCCATCCTGATGGCCTTCGTCGGCAAATTCGGCGCCTTGCTGCAAACCATCCCGCTGCCGGTGATGGGCGGCATCATGGTTCTGCTCTTCGGCTCCATCGCCGGTATCGGCCTGAAGACGCTGATGGACGCCAGGGTCGACCTGGCCAGCCCGCGTAACCTGTGCATCGTCTCGGTGACGCTGGTCACCGGCATCGGCGGCCTGGGCGTGCATATCGGCAGTTTCTCGCTGCAAGGCATCAGCCTGTGCGGCGTGCTGGCGGTGGCGCTGAACTTCCTGCTGCCGAAATCGTCTGATGCGCACTGACTTTCTGCCGCCCCCTGCCCTTGAATACCAAACATGTCACCCATGCAGCCGTCGGACTTTGAACGCCACGGCTTCGCCGCCGGCATGCGGGAAGGCTTTGTCGCCTTCCTGCCGGTATCCGTCGGGTTGATTCCCTGGGCGCTGGTGGTCGGCATGGCGATGACCAGCGCCGGCTTCACGCCCCTGCAGGCGATGGGCATGAACATTATCGTCTTCGCCGGCACCGCCCAACTCGGCACCCTGCCGCTGATCGTCGATAACGCCCCGCTGTGGCTGATCGTCACCACCGGCCTGGCACTCAACCTGCGTTTCCTGATCTTCAGCGCCGGCATCGCACCGGGGTTTCGCGGTATCGGCACCGGCTGGCGCTGGCTGTGCGGGCACTTGTTGACCGACGGCAGCTTCGCGGTCTGTTACGACAAGCTGATGCAGGTCGACAACCCGCGCTGGCGCCTCGGCTTCTATCTGGTTACCGGCGTCTGGACCTGGCTGCTGTGGCAGACCTTTACGCTGGCCGGCATCTTCGCAGCCGGTATCGTTCCCAAGAGCTGGTCGCTGGAGTTCATGGCGACCATCGCGCTGATCGTGCTGCTGGTACCGATGGCAAAAGCACGCCCCATGCTCGTCGCTGCCATCGTCGGCGGCGGCAGCGCCGTGCTGCTGCGCAGCATGCCGCTGCGCCTGGGTGTCGTCACCGCGATCTGCCTCGGCATTGCCGCCGGATTTGCCGCCGAACACTGGCAGGAGAAGAAGACCGCATGAACTACGACGCGTCGTTGTGGCTGATTTTCATCCTGCTTGGGCTGGCCACCACCCTGCCCCGCGCCGGCTTCATCGTCCTCGGCAACCGCTTCAGCCTGCCACCGACGCTGCAACGTGCACTGCGCTACGCCCCGGCCGCCGCACTGGCCGCCATCGTCGTGCCCGATGTTTTGCTGGTCGGCGGCAGTGTCGAGCCGATCAACCCCAAACTCGCCGCCGCTATCGCCGCCATCCTTGTCGCTACCCGCTGGCGCAATCCGTGGCTGCCGTTCATCGTTGGCATGGCGGTGCTGCTTGGTCTGAAAGCGATCTTTCCGTCCTGAGGCACACCGACAAATCCGTGCAGATGCCCCCTGTGCTGGCCACAATCAAGCCTGTTTCGCGGCGGCAAGGCGTACGGGATGTTCAGGAAACAGCGAGCTTGCGCGGACGACCACCCAGCAGACCGTTTTCGCGGGAAGCACGGGTCTTGGCTTCGCTACGGCTGCCGCCATTCTGAACGGCAACCATGGAAACCGCCATCTCCATCAGCGGCTTGCTGGCCGACACCAGGCCGGCAATAGAAACATGCAAGTCACGTTCCGCCAGGCAGAGTGCCGAACCGCCAAAACCGACTGACAGATGCTTCAACTCGGCGAGCTTCAGCGCAGCCAGTTCCGGATAATTGCTGACCGGCAAAACCACCGCACTGTCATCGGCAAAACTGACCATCAGCGACCGGTGCGCCTGCAGGTAATGCACGCCCGTGGCATGCAAGCCGGCACTGCGCCGCAAGCGGCCGCGTTCGATTGCCTGCGTGAGGACCTCCTCCGTCACCGGTTCGTCGAACCGGACTTTCGCCTTGATCGTCTTCATAGCTCAATCTCCAAGGGGGTTCCTTCTCCTGCCAAGCACAACACCGTTCTGTAGCGCTGCTCGTCGAAACGTGCCGACAAAATCTTCTTCGCATTCGGGCGTTTATCTTTCGGCGCCACAATCTCGTCGTCCTTCGTATCCCACAATTGATTGTCCAGGCACACCGTTGAACGGCTGTACCACCAATGCTCTCGGGCTCGACGCAGATTCGCCGGCAATTTGAGTGCTTGCCGCAAATCCTCGAGGATTGCCGCCTTCGGTTCGTTCTGTTCCGGCGTCACGTCCCAAAGCCGTACGCCGTCGTGCCAGAAACTGAACTCGAAACGTGCGTCCCATTTTTCCGTTCCCACATGGACATGCGGCGGACAGTGCTCGTTCCGGGTCAATACCGCAATGTCCAGCCCGTCGTGTGTGCAGACTTTCAAGATAATCCAACCGTTGGGTTTATTTGAATGATTCTACCCCTAGAAGTTCCCCGGGGGTTATCTCTGAAACTTGAAATAGCCAGAGCCGGCAAGAAAGCCCATCTCGGTCGCATCTGGAAAATCTCGTTCGGTTCAAGGCCAACTACGCCGCTTTTTTGCCACGCACGGTAATCTGACCACCCAACACTCAGTAACCGGTTTACGAATTTATGTCACATTTGTCGGATTTCCTTACAGTCAACACGAATTTGAAATATATGAAATTAATTTATTATTTGAATTCAATGCATTGTAAAAGTGGTTCAGTATTTGCATTCACTTGGTCATCTGCAATCAAAAATCACTTGAACGGTGAACTCCATGAAAAATTTCCTGAACAAAAGCATCGTGATGAGCGCACTGGCATTGGCGTCACAAGCTGCATTCGCCATCAACCTGCCGACCGGCCCCTGCAATGGGCAAAACTGCCTGCAATTCACCGACTTTCAGGTTTACTCCCTGACACTACTGAACGGCGGCTCCTCCAACTCCGGCCCTTACGCGGTTGACGCCACACCGGGCAGCATCAAGGACTACGTCGTCGTCGGGGTCAATAACGGCGGACAGGCCCAAACAAACATTGCAGGCGTTGACAACGCCTACAACACCCCGTCGGCCAACAATATCAAAACCTTCACCAATATGACCACGGATACCACCAACGGTCCGGCCAGCGGTGATGGGAACAGTTGGCAAGCCAGCATCAGCACCTTGGCTTCCCAGTTTGTCGGAAGCAAGTTTGTCGGTTTCTTTGCCTTCAATGAAACGGGAACACAGGGCGGAAGTACCGCGACCAACTTGCTTGACGGTGGTCCTGATTTGCTCGTCTGGGCAAAGATAACCTTGGTTGACATTCAGAACACCCTGAACAACAAGTCGTTCTACCTCCAGCCAACCGGATCCGCGCTGAGCAATGATCCTCTCGCCAATCCGCTCCCGCCATCCAATGCGACCGGCTTTGGCGATACCGGACCATGGGCCTACGTTCACGGCTCTATCTGCATGAACGGTGGCGTTTTTACCGGCTTCCCGGACGCCAACGGGGTTTGCGCAGTCGGTCAGCCGAAAGCACAGACCAACACCGGCCAGAACAATGCGGCCTTCGCGATATATAACCAGCAGCTGGATGACGAAATTCACAACAAGAATACGATTTTCGACACCCTGCAAATTGATTGGCAAATGGCCTACATCAATGGGGGCGGCGAGACCGCCTGGATTCAACCGTTTGGCACGCGTGATGACAACAACGTACCGGAACCCGGCACCCTGGCTCTGCTTGCCTTGGCATTCATCGGGCTCGGCGCAAACAGCAAACTCAAACAAAAATACGCTGTCGCCTGACCGCAATTTTTCCAAAGAAAAAGCCAAGACGCGCTGTCTTGGCTTTTTTTTCGCTGCCCCGCACCACCAGAAGTTGACATCCCGAGTCAAACAGATCCATCAGAAGATCATTCAAAAAAAGGCCGGGATTGATCTCGGCCTTTTCGTTTCCATCAGACAAACAACCAGCAAGAATTGCCACGACGATTACAAGGCTTCCTAGCCGTAGGTCCAACTTACACTTTGTCCCAAACAAGGACGAAACCGCCGTCATACAGAAGAAGGCAGACATACGCACCGCCCCGAAAGTGCCCCCCCTCTTGGACCATGGCCGTCGCCAGAGCAACGCAACAATCCCGGCGATCACCGCGCCATCAAGGCAAACCGCGCAGCTTTTGCACCAAGACAATCCGAACGCCAGGAACGACTGGCATAATCCGCAGCCATTGTCATAGCCCACCCGCAATCATGGCCCCGCTCCTCCGCTTTTTAGCTCTTTGTCTGCTCCTCCATCTCTCCCTCCCGGCCATTTCTGGCAACGGCATAGGCAAAGATGAACTCGACGCACAGAAGGAATGGCTGCTACTGAAGATCGACAGCGGAAAGGAGTTGGCGCAGAAAGATATCGAAGCCCAAGGAAAGCGCCTCGATGCCCTCGACAAACGAATTGACGATCAGGTCAGCCGGGTCAGCGACATTGGCAACGCAGTCGATCGTTTTTCTGTCGTCACCGGCTGGATTGCTATTCTGATCACCGGCGTTCTCGCCCTGGGTGGCTTGCTTGGTTATTTATCCGTCACCAAAAAAGCCCGCGAAGAAGCAGAGGTCGTCTCGGAAACCACCAGCAAAAAGTGGTTTGACGACAACCATCAGAAACTGAGCGAGCGAATTCGAGACCTTGAGAATGCCGTGGCGCAAGCTCTCGAAAAAATTGCTCATTCGGTGGCCGATGTCGAGATGCATCGCCAATCCGCCATCAACACCATACAAAACGGCATTTCCTCGGGCACCGACAGCAATCCCAAACTTAGTCCAGAAGATGAGGAAGGCCTACGCGCAAGCGTCAAACAACTCAAGGACAAGCCAGAAGCCAATTACTCGTTTGACGACTGGAACACACGCGCCTTTGCCGCATACCAAGCTCAGCAATCTGAAGATGCCGCCCTATTCTGGAAATACGCCGCCGAGGTCCCCAACGCCGGGGCAGCAAATACGGCCCAGGCCCTATTCAATCGCGCCGTGGCACTGAGCGACCTCAAGCGAGACGAAGAAGCAATCGCCCTATACGACCAACTGATCGCCGCTTACGCTAACGACAAGGCACCCGCCCTACGCACTTGGGTCGCCAGAACCATACTCAACAAGGCGGTCACGCTAGGACAAATGGGGGAAAACGACGAGGCAATCGCCCTCTACGACCAGTTGATCGCCGCCTACGCCGACGATAAGACGCAAGCGCTCCGCGAACAGGTTGCCAAGGCCATACTCAACAAAGCGGTCAGGCTCGGACAAATGGGGAAAAACGACGAGGAAATCGCCCTCTACGACCAGTTGATCGCCGCCTACGCCGACGATAAGACACAAGCGTTCCGCGAACAGGTTGCCAAGGCCATGGGCAACAAGGCGGTTAGGCTCGGACAAATGGGGAAAAACGACGAGGAAATCGCCCTCTACGACCAGTTGATCGCCGCCTACGCCGACGATAAGACACAAGCGTTCCGCGAACAGGTTGCCAAGGCCATGGGCAACAAGGCGGTTAGGCTCGGACAAATGGGGAAAAACGACGAGGAAATCGCCCTCTACGACCAGTTGATCGCCGCCTACGCCGACGATAAGACACAAGCGTTCCGCGAACAGGTTGCCAAGGCCATGGGCAACAAAGCGGTCAGGCTCGGACAAATGGGGAAAAACGACGAGGAAATCGCCCTCTACGACCAGTTGATCGCTGCATACGCCGACGACAAGGCCACCGCCCTATGCGAACCGGTTGCCAGAGCTATGCTTAATAAGGCGATCACGATCGGAAAAATGGGGAGAAACGACGAGGAAATCGCCCTCTACGACCAGTTGATCGCCGCCTACGCCGATGACACCGCCCCAGCAATCATCGAAATAGTAGCCAACGCAGTGAATGGAGCCGGCTTTACTCGCCTGATGACGGCCAAGCAAGGCTGGTCGAATCGTGATCAAGCACTCGATGCCTTGAAACGTGCTGAGGCAGATCTGCAAACCTGCCTGGCCCGCCGGCCACACTGGGGCATGGCCCTGGGAAATCTGGCTTATGTACGGTGGCTGTTGCTACACCCTGCTGAGTCGGAAACCGTTTTTCGCGCTGCACTCAAGAGTACGGACGACGGGGGCGAGCAGTTGTACAAGGCAACGCTTGACGACATCGCCCTGCACACCATTCCCGAAGATACGGCATTCAAGGCCATGGTCGAGCGACTGTGGCAGGAATACACCGGCAGTACTTCATTGGAAAAACGCTGACACGCAAACGCTGGAAAGACAAAGGCCGGGAGCGATCCCGGCCTTTTCATTTGAACCGGATTATCCGGTCAGCTACCAATCACGCCTTCTTATGGCTCGCCAGACGAGTCCAAGTGTCGACCACGGTATCCGGGTTCAGCGAAATACTGTCGATGCCCTGATCCATCAGCCATTCGGCCAGATCCGGGTGGTCGGACGGGCCCTGGCCGCAGATACCGATGTACTTGCCAGCCTTGTTGGCGGACGAAATAGCCATGGCGAGCAGCATCTTGACGGCCGGGTCGCGTTCGTCGAACAGGTTGGCGACCAGACCGGAGTCGCGGTCGAGGCCCAGCGTCAGCTGGGTCAGGTCGTTGGAGCCGATGGAGAAACCGTCGAAGATCTTCAGGAAATCATCGGCCAACAGGGCGTTGGACGGGATTTCGCACATCATGATCAACTTCAGGTCGTGCTCGCCCTGCTTCAGGCCATGTTCGGCCAGCAGTTCGACAACGGCCTTGCCTTCGCCGACGGTACGGACGAACGGCACCATCAGCTGCACGTTGGTCAGGCCCATTTCCTCGCGCACCTTCTTCATCGCGCGGCACTCCATTTCGAAGCAGTCTTCGAAGGTGTGGGCGATGTAGCGGGAGGCGCCACGGAAGCCGAGCATCGGGTTTTCCTCTTCCGGCTCGTACAGTTCGCCGCCGAGCAGCTTGCGGTATTCGTTGGACTTGAAGTCGGACAGACGGACGATGACCGGGTTCGGCCAGAAGGCGGCGGCGATGGTGGACACGCCTTCGACCAGCTTCTCTTCGAAGAAGGCCTTCGGCGAAGCGTAGCCGCGGGCGCGGCGCTTGATTTCCTCGCGCTTCGAGGCCGGCAGGCGCTCGACATCGAGGATGGCCTTCGGGTGGATACCGATGACGTTGTTGATGATGAACTCGACACGGGCCAGACCGACGCCGGCGTTCGGCAGTTGGGCGAACTCAAAGGCCAGTTCCGGGTTGCCGACGTTCATCATGACCTTGACCGGGACATCCGGCATGGCGGAGATGTCACGGGTAGTCACTTCGAAATCGAGGCTGCCGCGATAGACGTGGCCGGTATCGCCTTCGGTGCAGGAGACGGTGACCACTTCGCCTTCGTTCAGGGTTTCGGTGGCGTCACCGCAACCGACGATGGCCGGGATGCCCAGTTCGCGGGCGATGATCGCGGCGTGGCAGGTACGGCCGCCACGGTTGGTGACGATGGCAGAGGCACGCTTCATCACCGGTTCCCAGTTCGGGTCGGTCATGTCGGCAACCAGCACGTCGCCCGGCTTGACCTGATCCATTTCCTTCGGATCCTTGACGATGCGGACCGGGCCGACACCGATCTTCTGGCCGATGGCGCGGCCGGAGGCGAGCACCTTGGAGAAGGACTTCAGCTTGAACTTTTCCTGCTTGCCGGCGTGAGCCTGGGACTGCACGGTTTCCGGACGGGCCTGGAGGATGTACAGCTTGCCGTCGACACCGTCCTTGCCCCACTCGATGTCCATCGGACGAGCGTAGTGCTTTTCGATGATCTGGGCGTAACGGGCCAGTTCCATGACTTCTTCGTCATTGATCGAAAACTGATGGCGCAGGGACTCTTCGACATCCTCGGTGATCGTGGACTTGCCGGCGACCTTCTCGGGCGAGAAGGTCATCTTGATCATCTTGGAACCGAGGTTGCGGCGGACGACGGCCTTCTTGCCGGCTTCCAGCATCGGCTTGTGCACGTAGAACTCGTCCGGATTGACGGCGCCCTGCACCACCGTTTCGCCCAGACCGTAGCTGGAGGTGACGAAGACGGCATCGCGGAAACCGGATTCGGTGTCGAGCGTGAACATCACGCCGGCAGCGCCCTTGTCGGAGCGGACCATGCGCTGGATACCGGCGGACAGCGCGACGTCGGCGTGCAGGAAGCCCTTGTGGACGCGGTAGGAGATGGCGCGGTCGTTATACAGGGAAGCAAACACTTCCTTGATGGCGTGCATGATGTTTTCCAGGCCGACGATGTTCAGGAAGGTTTCCTGCTGACCGGCAAAGGAAGCATCCGGCAAGTCTTCAGCGGTGGCGGACGAGCGCACGGCGAAGGACATGTCGGCATTGGATTCGGCCACCAGGCGCTGGTACTGCTCGGTGATGGCGATGGTCAGTTCCATCGGGAACGGCGTGTCGAGCACCCATTGACGGATTTCAGCACCGGTCTTGACCAGGGCGTTGACGTCCTCGACGTCGAGCGCGTCAAGCGCCGCATTGATCTTGGCATCCAGACCGGATTGGCCCAGGAAAACCCGGTACGCGTGCGCCGTGGTGGCAAAACCACCCGGTACGCGAACGCCGGTATCGGCCAGCTGGCTGATCATTTCGCCAAGCGAAGCATTCTTGCCGCCGACTTGTTCAACGTCGGTCATGCGCAGTTTTTCAAAGGGGATGACAAGCTGTTCCATGAGGAGAGGTCCTTTCGGGGGTCGAATCAAAAAATCAGGAAGCAGAGAAATCGGTACTCAGGCGGCGCTCGGCTGTCTCGCGCCGGGCGACGGAACGCAGGGTCTGGGCCAGGGTCTCGCGGACGAAATCGATGTGCGTTTCGGCAGCGGAACGGGCGGCCTGCGGCTTGTTCTCGCGAATATTCTTGTAGATCGCCTCGTGCTGGCTCATCAGCAGGCGGTTGGCGGCCGGCACGCTCTTCAGCTCACCCAGGTTGAGGCGGATATTGTCGTGCATCAGACTGAGCAAGGCACCGGACAGGTGGCCAATCAGCACATTGTGGGCGGCATCGCCGATGGCCTGATGGAAGGCGATGTCGGCATCCGAACGCTTCTGCGCATCATCGGACTCGAAGGCCCCCATCAGGGTGCCGAAGGTCTGTTCCAGGCGCTGCAGATCGGCCTCGGTGGCTCGTTCGGCGGCCCACTCAGCGGCCTGACCCTCCAGCATGCGGCGAAATTCGAGCATGTCCTCGCGCAGGTTCGGGTGCTTGCCCATCATGTCCTGCCACGGGTCGGAAAAACTCGACTCCAGCACATCGGTCACATAGGTTCCGCCCCCCTGGCGGCTGGTCACCATGCCCTTCGAGGCCAGCTTCTGGATCGCTTCGCGCAGGCTCGGCCGCGACACCCCCAGATCGACCGCCAGTTCACGCTCCGGCGGCAGGCGATCGCCGGGCTTCAGCGAGCCTTCGAGGATGCGACGCTCCAGCGTGGCAGCGATGGCATCGGAAATGCGTGGGACCTGCAGCTTGCTCGGCATTGGTAAGACCACATTGATTGGTAAGACCAGCGCATTCTAATCATCGATCCGACAAAGTGCAAGCCTAGGGATTTCCCTATTCAGGATTGACTAAGTACCGGTATTCACGCAAAATTTCGCCAAGATCAAAAACTGGTCTTACCATTTGACCGGTAAATAATTTTAACGGAGACAAGATGCATAGCCGATCTGCATACCCTACTGACGTCTATTTCTTCGCAACCTGCGTCGTCGACCAGTTTTTCCCCGGCGCCGGCATGGACGCGATCACCCTGCTCGAACGCCAGGGTATCCGCGTGCATTTTCCAGAAGAGCAAACCTGCTGCGGCCAGCCGGCCTATACCAGCGGATTTCCCGATGAGGCACGCAAGGTTGCCGCACTGCAGTTGTCGCTGTTCCCGAACGACTGGCCTGTCGTCGTTCCCTCCGGCTCCTGTGCCGGCATGATGAAACACCATTACCCGACGCTCTTCGCCGACGATCCCGCACGCAAGGCGGCCGCCGAAAAGCTGTCGGCCCGCGTCTATGAACTGACCCAGTTCCTGGTCGACGTCCTGAATTTCAAGCCGGAAGACTGCGGCAGCGACTGCACGGTCGTTCTGCATACCTCCTGCTCCGCCCGCCGCGAAATGGGCGTCCATGTCACCGGTCGCAAGCTGATCGGCGATCTGGCCAAGGTCAAGCTGGCCCAGCAGGATCACGAATCCGAATGCTGCGGCTTCGGCGGCACCTTCTCGGTCAAGCAGCCGGAAATCTCCGCCGCCATGGTCGAGGACAAGGTCAAGGCACTCAAGGCCACCGGCGCCGAGCGCGTGGTCAGCGCCGATTGCGGCTGCCTGATGAACATTCTCGGCCACGCTGCCTGGAAGGACCAGCAGGAAGGCCGCAAGACGCCGAGCCTGCCCGGCGAACACATTGCCACCTTCCTGCTCCGTCGCACCGCCAAGGAGAACACCCAATGAGCGCCCGTGACCGTATCCTGGCCAAGTTGAAGGCCACAGCCCCCGAAAGCGCCGGTGACCTGCCCGATGTCGGCGGCTGGTACGCCGACCACCGCACCCAGGAAAGCACGGCCGACAAGGCCAAGCGCTTCCGTCACTTCATCGAGCTCGCCCACGCCGAGGTGTATTCGGTATCGCGCGGCGGCTGGCTGCAGAAGCTGTACGAGGTGCTCAGCGCCAAGCAGATCGACAAGTTGCTGGTCGCCCCGGGAACGGTGCATGGCGCCCGCGCCCAGAGTGATCTGCCGCCGCTGGGTATCGCCTGCCCCGGCTACGACACGCCCATCGAAAACTGGAAACCGGCGATGTTCAACGACACCCCGGCCGGTTTCACCGCGGCCCGTGGCGCCATTGCCGAGACCGGCACGCTGATCCTGTGGCCGAACGCCGACGAGCCGCGCCTGATGTCGCTGGTACCGCCAGTACACATCGTGCTGCTCGACGCCGCCAATATTTACAACACCTTCCACGAAGCCATGCAGACCGAAGGCTGGCAAGACGGCCTGCCGACCAATTCCCTGCTCATCTCGGGCCCGTCGAAAACCGCCGACATCCAGCAGACGCTGGCCTACGGCGCCCACGGCCCGAAAGAGCTGGTCGTGCTGATGATCGAGGAGAACGTTTGATGAACGCCCCCCAGACCCCGCACGCCCTGCATTTCATGCCGTCGGCCGGCTTCCGCGCCCGCGCCAAGGATGTCGTCGAGAACCCGTTCCTGCGCCAGAGCTTCCGAGGCGCAATGGACTTCCTGATGAGCAAGCGCGCCGCCCAGTTCCCCGATCCGGAGGAACTGGAAAGCCTGCGTCGCCTCGGCGAACGCATCCGCCAGTACAACCTGGCCAAGCTGCCCGACTTGCTCGTCCAGCTGGAAAGCAACCTGACCCGCAACGGCATCCAGGTGCACTGGGCCGAAACGCCGGAAGAAGCCAACGCCATCATCCTCGGCATTTGCCAGAAGCACTCGGCCAAGCTGATGGTCAAGGGCAAGTCCATGGTCAGCGAGGAAATCGAGCTGAACCACGCCGCCGAAGCCGCCGGCATCGGCGCGCTGGAATCGGACATGGGCGAATACATCGTCCAGCTGGCGCATGAAAAGCCGTCGCACATCATCATGCCGGCGATTCACAAGACCAAGGAACAGATCGCCAAGCTGTTCCACGAAAACGTGCCGGGCGTCGACTACACCGACAATGTCGATGCACTGATCCAGATCGGCCGCAACGTGTTGCGCCAGAAATTCCTGGAAGCCGACATCGGACTCTCCGGCGTCAATTTCGCCGTCGCCGAAACCGGCACCCTGTGCCTGGTGGAAAACGAAGGCAATGGCCGCATGTGCACCACGGCACCGCCGGTCCATATCGCCATCACCGGCATCGAGAAGATCGTCGAAAAGCTCGAACACGTGCCGCCGCTGCTCTCGCTGCTCACCCGTTCGGCCACCGGCCAGAACATCTCGACCTACTTCAACATGATCTCCAGCCCGCGCAAGCCGGGCGAGAAGGACGGTCCGGGCGAGGTACACCTGGTGCTGCTCGACAATGGCCGCAGCCAGGCCTACGCCGACGAACAGTTGCGCAAGACGCTGCAATGCATCCGCTGCGGCGCCTGCATGAATCATTGTCCGGTCTACACCCGCATCGGCGGCCACGCCTACGGCACGACCTACCCCGGCCCGATCGGCAAGATCATTTCGCCGCACATGCTCGGCCTGGAAGCGACGGCCAACATGGCCACCGCCTCGTCGTTGTGCGGCGCCTGCGGCGAAGTATGCCCGGTCAAGATTCCCATTCCCGAACTGCTCATCCGTCTGCGTGAAGAGTCCTTCACCGCACCGCATGCCAATCCCACGATGCGTGGCCAGGGCGCCGGTCACAATGCGCGAATCTCGGCGATCTGGCGCGCCTGGAGTGCAATCTACGCCTCCCCCGCGCTGTACCGCGCCGCTTCCTGGCTGGCCAGCCGCTTCCGCTGGCTTACCCCGCGCCGGCAGGCCGGCTGGACTTCGGTCCGCACCCCGTTGCAGCCCGCCCCCAAGCGTCTGCGCGACCTGATCAAGGAACGTCCCTAATCCCTCTTACCCGGAGCGCCGGCACCACCGGCCTCCGGGATTTTTTTGTCTCGGCGACGCCGCTCGCAACCGCAAGTCCTCTATAAGACACAAGAGAAATGAACGCATTGATCCAAACCCTCCAAGCTACCCTGCCCGACCGCCAGGTGATGGCTGACGATCTGCGCCGTCTCGCCTATGGCACCGACGCCAGCTTCTATCGCCTGATACCCCAGGTCATCGCGCTGATCGAAAATGAGGACCAGGCGCGCAAGGTCCTCGCTGCCGCCCGTCAACACAAGACGCCGATCACCTTCCGTGCCGCCGGCACCAGCCTCTCCGGGCAGGCCCTTTCGGATGGCGTACTGGCCCTGATCGGCGAGGGGTTTGCCACCTTCGAGCTGGCCGACGATGCCAGCCAGGTCCGCGTCGGCCCCGGCATGGTCGGCGGCGAGGTCAATCGCCGCCTGGCCCCGCTCGGCAAGAAGATTGGCCCCGACCCCGCTTCCATCGGCGCGGCCAAGATCGGCGGCATCGCTGCCAACAACGCCTCCGGCATGTGCTGCGGCACGGCGCAGAACAGCTACAAGACGCTGGCCGGTCTGCGCGTCATGCTCGCCGACGGTACCCTGCTCGATACCGAAGACCCGCTCAGCATTGCCGCCTTCTCCAAATCGCACGCCGTGCTGCTCGGCGAACTGGAGCGCCTGGGCCGCGACACACGGGCCAATATCCCGCTGGCCAACCGCATCCGCCACAAGTTCAAGATCAAGAACACCACCGGCTACAGCCTCAACGCCCTGGTCGACTTCGAAGACCCGATCGACATCCTGTCGCACCTGATGATCGGCTCCGAAGGCACCCTCGGCTTCATGACCCGCATCACCTACCAGACGGTGGTCGAAGACCCGTGCAAGGCCTCGGCGCTGGTTTTCTTCCCGGATATCCGCTCGGCCTGCGAGGCGGTGATCCGCCTCAAGCCGCAGCCGGTCGCCGCCGTCGAACTGCTCGACCGTCCGGCCATCCATTCCGTCGAAAACAAGCCGGGCCTGCCGAGCATCATGCGTGAACTGGGCGAGGAAGCCGCGGCGCTGCTGATCGAAGTACGCTCACCGAACCCGGCCGGGCTGCAGGAAAAGATCGCCACCGTGCTGGCGGCCATGGACGGCATCGCCACCGTCGAACCGGTACAGTTCTCGACCGATCCGGCCACCTGCGAGATGTACTGGAAGGTACGCAAGGGCACCTTCCCGGCCGTCGGCGCCATGCGCCGCACCGGCACCACCGTGCTGATCGAGGACGTCGCCTTCCCCATTGCCTCGCTGGCCGACGCCACCCTCGACCTGCAGGCCCTGATGCGCCACCACGGCTACCACGAAGGCATCATCTTCGGCCATGCGCTGGAGGGCAACCTGCACTTCGTCATCACCCAGGATTTCGGCGACAAGGCCGAGATCGACCGCTACGCCCGCTTCATGGACGACCTGTGCAAGCTGGTGGTCGACAAGTACGACGGCTCGCTGAAGGCCGAGCACGGCACCGGCCGCAACATGGCGCCTTTCGTCGAAATGGAATGGGGCAAGGAGGCCACCGACCTGATGCGCCATATCAAGGCGCTGTTCGATCCGACCGGCTTGCTCAACCCCGGCGTGATCATCAACGACAATCCGCACGCCCACCTGGAAAACCTGAAGCCGATGCCGGCCGCCGAAGACATCGTCGACCGTTGCATCGAATGCGGCTTCTGCGAACCGCTGTGCCCCTCTCACCGCCTGACCCTTTCGCCCCGCCAGCGCATCACCAGCGTGCGCGAACTGTCGCGCCGCGCTGCCGCCGGCGAACATGCCGAAGCCCTGAGCGAAGCCTACGCCTACATGGGCCTCGATACCTGCGCCGGTTGCGGCATGTGCTCGACAGCCTGCCCGGTCGGCATCGACACCGGCGACCTGACTCGCCGCCTGCGTGGCCGCAAGTTGAGCGACCGCGCCCGCAGCCTGCACAAGTGGACCGGCGACTACTTCGGCACCTTTGCCGGCCTGAGCCGTACCGGTCTGAAAATCGGCCACGCAGTTTCCGGCGTCCTCGGCGACAACCTGGTCAACCGGGTAACCGGCGGCGCATGGCGCAAGGAAATGCCGCCGCCCGCCAAGAATCCGACGCCGCGCATGGCCAAAGGCGATCCCGTGGTCTATTTCCCGACGTGCGGCGCCCGCATCTTCGGACCGGCCGACAGTGCCGACCAGCAACTGGGCGACGTCGTCCAGGAGTTGCTGATCCGGGCCGGCTACGCCCCCATCCTGCCGGAGGGATTCGACAAGCTGTGCTGCGGCCAGATGCTGGCCAGCAAGGGCATGCTCGAAGAAGCCGAAGACCTGTCGAACACGCTGGAAGCTGCGCTGATGAAGTCCTCCGACAACGGCCGCATCCCGGTCATCATGGACGCCAGCGCCTGCTCGACCCGCATGCAGAAACATCTGGCCGAGCGACTGAAGGTCTACGACTTCCACGAATTCGCCCACGATGCCCTGCTGCCACGCCTGATGATCACCCAGCAACCCGGTCCGGTCGCCCTGCACGTGAATTGCAGCGTCAAGCGCACCGGTGCCGACGGCAAGCTGCGTGCCCTGCTCAAGGCTTGCGTCAAGGAAGTGGTCGAGCCATCCAGCACCTCCTGCTGCGGCTTTGGCGGCGACCGCGGGTTTGCCGTGCCGGAACTGAACCAGCACGCCCTGCGCCATATCCACGAAGAGTTGCCGGCCAATTGTGCCTGCGGCGTTTCCACCAACCGCACCTGCGAAATCGGACTGACGGCCGAAACCGGCCGGACCTACCGTTCGGTGGCCTACCTGCTCGAAGCGTGCTCGCGCAAGGAGGACGTCATGGCCTGTTGAGGAGGGGGCGGCAAAAGAAACTCCGGCCCTGAGCTGCGAACTCAAGGCCGGAAAAAGAAGTGACAACTCTCGGTCGCCGCCAGGGATCGGCAAATCTTGCTGACGGCAACCTGACCATTTTTGTTATGAGGTGTATTGTATGACTTGGCAAATGAATGTCGACCCGCTCGGCAACATCGGCCTGTCCGCGCTGGTCGCGGCCATTCCTATTCTTTTCCTGTTCTGGGCCCTGGCCATCAAGCACATGAAGGGCCACTTCGCCGCACTCGGCGGTACCGGCCTGGCCATTCTGATCGCCGTTTTCGTCTACGGCATGCCGCTCGAACTGGCCGGTCTGGCCACCCTGTACGGCGGTGCCTTCGGCCTCTTCCCGGTGTGCTGGATCGTCATCACCGCGTTGTTCATTTACAACATGTCGGTCAAGACCGGCCAGTTCGAGGTCATCAAGAACTCGCTGGCCTCGATTTCCGACGACCGCCGCCTGCAGGCCCTGCTGATCGCCTTCTCCTTCGGTGCCTTCATCGAAGGCGCGGCCGGCTTCGGTACCCCGGTCGCCATCACCTCCGCCATGCTCGCCGGTCTCGGCTTCAACCCGCTGTACGCCGCCTCGATCTGTCTGCTGGCCAACACCGCGCCGGTCGCCTGGGGCGCCATCGGCATCCCCATCGTCGTCGGCGGCCAGGTATCGGGCATCCCCGATCTGGCGCTGAGCCAGATGGTCGGCCGCACCCTGCCGATTCTCTCGGTCTTCGTCCCGCTCTACCTGGTCGTCCTGATGGCTGGCTGGAAGAAGGGTCTGGAAGTCTGGCCGGCCTGTCTGGTTTCCGGCGGTTCTTTCGCCATCGCCCAGTATTTCTCCGCCAACTCGCCGCTGACCGCCCCGTTGCTGCCGGACTTGATCGCCTCGATCGCCTCCATCATCTGCACCGTCGCCTTCCTGAAATTCTGGCACCCGAAGGAAAGCTGGCACTTCGACCATGAACCGAAACGCGAAGGCAAGGCCAAGCTGATGTACACCGGCGGCCAGGTCTTCCGTGCCTGGGCGCCGTTCATCATCCTGTCGCTGTTCGTCTGCGCCTGGGGCATCAAGCCGGTCAATCAGGCTCTCGACCAGATCACCAAGACGGTCTTCGACTTCACCTTCCCGATCGCCGGTCTCGACAAGATGGTCATCGACCAGGTTGGCAAGGCCAAGCCGGCCGCCTACAAGTTTAACGTGCTGTCCGCTGCCGGCACCGCGATCCTGTTCGCCTGGTTCTTCTCCATCGTCGTCATGGGCGCTTCGCTGAAGACTGCCGGCGGCGTCGCCCGCGACACCCTGAAGACGCTGAAGTGGCCGATCGTCACCATCGCCACCATCCTCGGCTTCGCCTACATCATGAACTTCTCCGGCATGGCGATCACGCTGGGTTATGCCGTCGCCACCACCGGCGTCGCCTTCCCGTTCTTCGCCGCGATCCTCGGCTGGCTGGGCGTGTTCATGACCGGTTCCGACACCTCGACCAACGCGCTGTTCGGCAAGCTGCAAGCCGTCACCGCCGAAAAGCTGGGCATCGACCCGGTCATCGCCATGTCCGCCAATACCTGCGGCGGCGTGTGCGGCAAGATGATCTCGCCGCAGTCCATCTCGGTCGCCACGGGCGCCACCGGCATGGTTGGTCGTGAATCGGAAATCTTCCGCTTCACCTTCAAGCACTCCATCATCATGGCCTGTATCGTCGGCGTGCTGCACCTGCTGTGGGCCTACGTCTTCCCGGGCATCGTGCCGGCCTACGTCAAGCCGGTCGCCGCGGCGGCGGCTGCCGTCGCCGCCGGTGCCAAGGCCGCGATCAATCCGGATGGCCTGATGTGGCTGGGCATCTTCGTCGGCATCATCACCTGCGTCACGTTGGTGGCCCGTCGCGTCGGCGCCGACCTCGAAGCGCCGGTCGAAGGGCACGACGAGGTACATTTCCACTAAAGCGGGAACATCGGTTCGGGGCTCGCCGGCCCCGAACCGACCTGCTGACCTCAGGATTTCCCTAACTGCGCCGAAGGGTACGACTTGGTACCTTTATCCTGTTAAACATCTTTCCAAGGAGTATCGCCATGTACAAGAACATTATGGTCGCCATTGACGATAGCGAAACCTCGCGTTGCGCACTGGCCGAAGCCAAGCATATCGCCAAGACCAGCCAGGCCAAGCTTTACATTGTCCACGTGGTCGATGAAGTGCTCCTCAACATGCACGGCCATGCGATGATCGACATGGGCGGTGCAGAATCGGCCATCGCCAATCTGCTGCGGGCCGGGCAGTCGCTGCTCGACAGCGCCATGAAGGATATCGGCGACATCAACGCCGAAGCGCTGCTGCTCGAAGCGCAGAAACGCCGCATCTCCGAAACCCTGGCCGACAAAGGCAAGGAACTGAACGTCGACCTGATCGTCATCGGCCGTCACGGCCAACGCGGCCTGGCCACCCTGCTGCTGGGCTCGGTCGCCGAACAACTCGCCAAGATCTCCAACGCCTCCGTACTTCTCGTCAGGAAACACTAATGCCCCAGAACGCGCTCGACACCAATAAGGACGAACCCCTTCGCCAAGACATCCGCCTGCTGGGCCGCATCCTCGGCGATACGGTGCGCGAACAGGAAGGCGAAGCCGTTTTTGACATTGTCGAGCGCGTTCGCCAGACGGCGGTACGCTTCGCCCGCGACAACGATCCGGCCGCCCGGGCCGAACTCGCCGCCCTGCTCGACCCGCTGCCGCGCGAGACAACCCAATCCGTCGTCCGCGCCTTTTCGTACTTCCTGCAACTGGCCAACATCGCCGAGGACGAGCATCACATCCGTCGGCGCCGCGCCCACGACCTGGCCGGTTCGCCGCCGCGCGAAGGCAGCCTGGTCCATGCCCTCGACGCGCTCGCCGGCGCCGATGTGTCGCCGGAGACCATTGCCGATTTCTTTGCCCACGCCGTCGTCGCTCCGGTACTCACCGCCCACCCGACCGAAGTCCAGCGCCAGAGCCTGATCCGCAACCACCGCGACGTCGCCCGCCTGCTCGACCAGCGCGAACGGCTGCAAATGACGCCCGACGAGGAAGCCGACAACGACCTGGCCCTGGCCAACGCCATCCTCACCCTGTGGCAGTCGCGCATGCTGCGGCCGGTCCGCCTCAAGGTCATCGATGAGGTCAAGAACGGCATCACCTACTTCAAGGAAACCTTCTTCACCGAACTGCCGCGCCTCTACATCCAGGCCACCCAGCAGCTGCAGAAGCGCTACCCGGAAAGAAGATGGGCGCTGCCGCCCTTCTTCCGCGTCGGCTCCTGGATCGGCGGCGACCGCGACGGCAATCCCTTCGTCACCGCCGGCATCCTGCGCGAAGCCTTGCGCCTGCAATCGGCCGCCACGCTGAACCACTACCTCGATGAAGTTCACGAACTGGGTGGCGAACTGCCGCTCTCCGACCTGCTGGTCAAGGTGAGCCCGGAACTGCTGGCGCTGGCCGAACACTCGACCGACCACTCCCCGCAGCGTTCGGACGAACCCTACCGCCGCGCCCTGTCCGGCATCTACGCCCGCCTCGCCGCAACGGCGCGCTTCCTCGACGGCATCGAACCGGTCCGCCACGAAATCGGCAGCGCCGAGCCTTACGTCACGCCGGATGCCCTGCGTGCCGACCTCAAGGTGCTCAACATCTCGCTCAAGCTGAACGGCAGCGCCTCGCTGGCCGGCGGCCGGCTGCGCCGCCTGCTGCGCGCCGTGCAGGTCTTCGGCTTCCATTTGGCACCGATCGACCTGCGCCAGAACTCCGACGTGCACGCCCGCTCGGTTGCCGAACTGCTGCTCAAGGCCGGCCGTTGCCCCGACTACGAGGCGCTGTCGGAAAGCGATCGCATCCGGCTGCTGACCGAGGAAATCGCCACCCCGCGCCCGCTGTATTCGCCGTACATCGACTACAGCGAGGAAACCCGTGGCGAACTCGACATCTTCTTCGCCGCCCGGGAACTGCGGGGCAAGTACGGTGCCGCCGCCCTGCCCAACTGCATCATCTCGAAGACCGATGGCGTTTCCGACCTGCTCGAACTCGCGCTGCTGCTCAAGGAATCCGGCCTCCTGTTGCCCGGCCATGGCACGCAAACCAAGCCGCGCCTCGACGTCAACATCATCCCGCTGTTCGAAACCATCGAGGACTTGCAGAAGAGCGCCGCCACCATGGACGGCATCTTCCAGCTGCCGGCCTACCGCGAACTGATCGCCGGGCGCGGCGACGAGCACGAAGTCATGCTCGGATATTCCGATTCCAACAAGGATGGCGGCTTCCTGACCTCGGGCTGGGAACTGTACAAGGCCGAGATCGAACTGACCCGCGTCTTCCAGCAGCACGGCGTCCGCCTGCGCCTGTTCCATGGCCGCGGCGGCTCGGTCGGCCGCGGTGGCGGCCCGACCTATCATGCCATCCTCGCCCAGCCGGCCGGCGCGGTGTCCGGCCAGATCCGCCTGACCGAACAGGGCGAAGTCATCTCGACCAAGTACGGCAACCCGGACACCGGCCGCCGCAACCTGGAAGTCCTGCTTGCCGCCACGCTGGAAGCCAGCCTGACCGATCACGAGAACCAGATCGAGCCGGCCCAGCCCTTCCATGCCGTGATGGACGACCTGTCGGCCCGCGCCTTCAACGCCTATCGCGGGCTGGTCTATGAAACACCAGGCTTCACCACCTATTTCCGCCAATCGACGGTCGTTTCCGAAATCGCCTCGCTGAACATCGGCAGCCGCCCGGCCTCGCGCAAGGCGTCCGACCGCATCGAGGACCTGCGGGCCATTCCCTGGGTCTTCAGCTGGGCGCAGTGCCGCCTGATGCTGCCGGGCTGGTTCGGCTTCGGCTCGGCCGTCGATGGCTACCTGCAAGCCAACCCCGACGGCCTTGCCACCCTGCGCCGGATGCTCAAGTCGTGGCCCTTCTTCCGCACCCTGCTGTCGAACATGGACATGGTGCTGGCCAAGACCGACCTCGCCATCGCCTCGCGCTACGCCGAGCTGGTCAGCGATGCGGCGTTGCGCGAGCGCATCTTCAGCCGTATCAAGGCCGAATGGGAACTCACCCGCAAGCATCTGCTGGCCATCGAGGAACGGGATGAACTGCTGGCCGACAACGCCATGCTGCGCAATTCGCTCAAGCTGCGCGCGCCGTACATGGACCCGCTGAACCACCTGCAGGTCGAACTGCTCAAGCGCTATCGCGCCGGCGAAACCGACGAGCGCGTGGCCCGCGGCATCCACCTGGCCATCAACGGCATCGCCTCCGGATTGCGCAACAGCGGTTAAAATCCATCACCATGCCTACCCCCATCAAACGCACCGTATTTTTCGTCTCGGACGGCACCGGCCTGACGGTCGAAGCCTTGGGCCACAGCCTGATGACCCAGTTCGAGGATGTCGAATTCAAGCAGATTCGCATCCCCTTTCTCGACAACGTGGAAAAGGCGCAGGATGCCGTAGTCCGCATCAATGCCCAGGGCGAGGCCGACGGCATGCGCCCGATCGTGTTCACGACGCTGGTCAATCCCGACCTGTCCGGCATCGTGCACCAGGCCGACGCCTTCTGCCTGTCCTATTTCGATTCCTTTCTGGCGCCGCTCGAAGCCGAGCTGGGGCGCAAGTCCAACCACACCGTCGGCCGCTCGCACGGCTCGGCCGACAGCTCGGACTACAAGAAGCGCATCGAGTCGATCAACTACACGCTGGCCCACGACGACGGGATCACCGACCGCGACCTGGAGGAAGCCGATGTCATCCTGGTCGCCGTGTCGCGCTGCGGCAAGACGCCAACCTCGCTCTACCTGGCCATGCAATTCGGCCTGAAGGCGGCCAATTTCCCGCTCATTCCGGAAGACTTCGACCGCGGCCGCCTGCCGGGCACGCTGGAGAAGCACCGCGCCAAGCTGTTCGGCCTGACCATCCAGCCGGAGCGCCTGGCCCAGATTCGCGAGGAACGCCGCGCCGGCAGCAAGTACGCTTCGCTGGCCAATTGCCGCTTCGAAGTCGCCGAAGCCGAGAAGATGATGCGCCGCGAAGGCATCCGCTGGCTCGACTCCTCCAGCAAGTCGATCGAGGAAATTTCGACGACCATCCTGCAGGAACTGAAACTGAGATAAGCGAGCCGTTGCTGGCCGCATCAGACAAAAAAGGCGCATTGACTGCGCCTTTTTTATGCCGAAACCGGGGCGGAGCGATCAAAACAGCGTCGTCGCGCGCACCCAGGCATCGGGCAGCATGGCCACCACCCTGGCCTCCAGCCACTTGTCGGCACCGCTCAGGATCGCCAGGCCGGTGGCCAGGATCAAGCCCCCGAAAGCCTTCTTGACGCCGTCGATTCGGCTCAGCACCCAGGCCCTCGCCGCATTGAATCCCCGCTGCGAGGCGTAGGCGACGGCAACCAGCGGTATGGCCGCACCAATCCCGAACAACCCGAGGACGATCCCGCCGCGCGTTGCCCCGCCTTCGCTGGCCACCAGCGTCAGCGCCGAGGCAAGAAGCGGCCCTGAACACGGGCTCCAGACCAGTCCGAGAAGCGCCCCAAGCAGCAGCGCACCACCCAGCGACCCGCCGTCCAGTGTGGCCGAAGCGCTGTTGGCACGGGAAGCGATGGGTGCCAGCCACTGCGTAAAGCGTTCATTGAGCGCGGGAACGAGCATCGCCAGACCGAAGACGATCAACATCCAGGCGCCGAACAGGCGCACACTCTCCGAGTCGATATCGAGCGCCGGCCCCAGGGCGCCCAGAAAGATGCCGATCAGGGCGAACGAGGTGGCCATGCCAAGGCCCATGGCGACGGGCGCCAGACGGTTGTTCTGCACCGCCCCGCCGACCACCAGGGGCAACAACGGAAAGACACAGGGCGACAGCGTGGTCAGGCTGCCTGCCAGCACACTGAGTCCCAGATGGCCGACGGAAATATCCATGACCGCTTACCGTGCGCTGCCAAGCGCGTTCGCCAGCGCCTTGGGATCGGTCTCGCCGGCCAGTCGTGCCGTTTCGGCCTTGCCCTTGAAAACTATCAAGGTGGACTGGCTGCGCACGCCCATGCTCTTTCTCAACTCGCGTTCGTTGTCATAATTGACGACGAGCAGCGTACCGGGCACCGCCGGATCGCCCTTCCAGCCGTTGAAGACCTTTTCCTGGGCTCGGCAGGTGGGACACCAGTCGGCATGAAAATGCAGGGCCACCGGTTTGCCGGCTCCCTGAAGATCGGCCAGCTCAGGGGCCGAATAGGGTTTTATTTCCAGCGCCGCAGCCAGATTGACCGATGCCAGCAACGAGATGGCGAGTAGGGATTTGCACAGGGTCATGAGGTTTCTCCGTGAGGTAAAAGACACAGCGTCGACAATCAGTCGTTCGACGCATGAATTTCTTACACTCACAACCGGCCACCGCCCCGCCGTTGTGCCGAAGCAAGGCTGGCTCAGGCCGGGCTGCTTGCGGATTCCTCATCCATCGCACGCGACAGCGCCCGGGAAAGCGCCGACGAACTGGCATACCCGGATTCCCTGGCGGCCCTCTTCAAACCGTACCCGGACTCCACGGCGGATCGCGCGATGGCCAGACGCAGTATCCCGAGATACTTGCCTGGCGTCAGGTTCATGGCATCGCGAAACGTATTGGCAAACGCCGTGCGGGACATGCCGGCCTCGGCGGCCATCCGTTCCAGCGTCCAGGCCTCCTGTGGCGCGCTATGCAGCGCCACCAGCGACCGTGCAATACGCGGGTCGGCCAGTCCGTTGAACAGGCCGCTGTCGGTGGCCGGATGGGCGACAAGGTGGCGCAGCAGTCCGATGAACAGAATATCCCCGGCCCGGTTCAGCAGCGCGGGCTGACCGCAGCGCGGCGCCGCCAGCTCGGACGAAATCAGCGCAACAGCCTGGCTCAGTGCCGTATCCGTCTGCGCCAGCGACAGGACGACCGGTTCGGCAAATTCGTTGAACAGCAATACGCCTGCCGGTCCTTCGATAACAACCTTGGCGCGTACCAGATGCCCGGAATCCTCTCCTTCGCCAGCTGACACCTGGTGCCGGATATCCGAACGACAAATGACGAGCGATGGGGCAGGAATGCTGCGAACGGCATTCGGCAGGGTCAGGACCAACTCCCCCCGGGTCAGCAGGTATAGTTGCAGAAAGCGCGTTGCCGATCGATCGGCTGCCCCGCCTGGATCGGCAGGACATTCTTCTGCCCGGATCAGTTCGACCCGGGGAGCCAGGGCTTCAAGCAGGGCCGACAAGCGGTCGAGGCGGGAGGAAACGGACATTTGTACGATCTGCAAATTATTTTGAACATATTACATCAAATCGTACGTCACACTACGCCTGACGATCAAGACCCCGGGTTGTCCGCCAACCCGGGGCCTGTCGACAAGACCTTCACTCACCGCGACCACTCACAAAGGAAACATCATGAACGCACAAGCCCTCATGCCCCGCAAGCCAGTTCCCGCCTTGAACGTCCCGCTCACAACGGGCGGACGTTTCGTCCTCGGCGCCCATCCCGGCGAGCGCTTTGATCTGATCGTGTTTTATCGCGGCCTGCATTGCCCGATTTGCGCGAAATATCTGATGGAGCTGGAACGGCTTGCCCCGGAATTCAACAAACGCGGGGTACAGGTCATTGCAGTCAGCAGCGACGATCAGGAACGCGGCCTGGCAATGGCTGACAAGGTCCATGCCACCGCCCTGCAATTCGGATATGGATTGACGATGGCGAGCGCCCGCCAGTGGGGCCTCTATATCAGCGAATCGCGGGGAAAGACCTCGATTGGACTCGAGGAGCCTGCATTGTTCAGCGAACCCGGCGTATTCCTTGTCCGCCCGGATGGAACGCTGTATTACGGTGCCGTGCAGACCATGCCCTTCGCGCGCCCCCAGTTCGCCGACCTTCTGGGTGCCGTCGATTTCGTCATCGCCAACGATTATCCGGCGCGCGGCGAGTACCCGAACAGCTTGTGATTCCGATCGGCAGTGCCGGGAAGGCAGGATTTCCCGGCACTGCCGGAAGAATCGTCAACAAGCCCGGAAACACTGGCACCACACCTGTTCAGGCAAGCCGTCGGCGTACCGCTTCAAACAGACAGATCGCCGCAGCGGCAGCGACATTGAGCGACTCGACATCCCCCGGCATCGGTATGCGAATGCGCAAGCCTGCTGATTCAATCAACGGCAGGCTGACGCCCTGCCCCTCGGCGCCGAATACCCAGGCGACAGGCCCCGACCAGGCGGCCTCGTAGAGCGACGTCGCGCCGTCAAGGCAAGTGACGGCCGTCGTTCCGGCATAGTCGGACATCACCGCCTGGAGATCGGCTTCCTCATGGATGCTCAGGGCAAAGTGGGCGCCCTGCCCTGCACGCAGCACCTTGGGCGACCAGGCCGAAGCGCACCCCGGTGAGAGCACGGCCTGCCGGATACCGGCGGCAGCAGCGGTACGCAGCAGCGTGCCGAGATTGCCCGGATCCTGCACGCCATCGAGCAGAATCGCATCGCGATCCGGGCGGAAACCCTCGCGGGCAGCGGGGATCGGAGCCATGGCCAACAGACCGCTCGGCGTATCCACCAAACCCAGATCGCGCATCAGGGCATCCGCCAGAACGACGACTTCCCGGCCGGCGGCATAGTCGGCCACTTCGCCGCTTGTCGCCGACTCGGCGACAATCAAGGGTTCCAGACGACCGAAGGCAGCCTCGTAGGCCTGAACGAGATGTACGCCATCGAGCAGCGTCAGGCCTGACTTGCGGCGCTCGCGCCCGGATTCCGCCAGCTTCCTGAGCTGCTTGAACAGAGCGTTGTCGCGCGACTGGATGTGTTTCACAGCAGGGAAAGCTGCCTTGCCACCGGCCCGAAGCTCGTGCGATGCACCGGCGACGCACCATGCGCCTCCAGTGCGGCAAAGTGCGCGGCGGTGGGATAGCCCATGTGGCGGTCGAAACCGTACTGCGGATACGCCGCATGCAAGGCCAGCATGCCGGCATCGCGAACGGTCTTGGCCAGGATAGATGCAGCGGCGATCGACGCGATCTTGCCGTCACCCTTGACCACGGCCTCGGCTGGAATGTCGAGCCGGGGGCAACGATTGCCGTCGACCAGCGCACGCTCCGCCCTCGGCACCAGACCGGCAACCGCACGCTGCATGGCCAGCATCGTGGCATGCAGGATGTTGAGGCGGTCAATCTCCTCGACCGTGGCCTCGGCAACGCACCAGGCCAGCGCGTTTTCGCGGATCAACACGGCCAGCGCGTCGCGCTTCTTTTCGCTCAGTTTCTTCGAGTCGTTCAAGCCTGCAATGGGGCGCGCCGGGTCGAGAATGACTGCGGCCGCCACCACCGGGCCGGCCAAGGGTCCGCGCCCCGCTTCATCAATGCCGCAGACGAGCCCCTCGGGAACGATCAGTTCAGGCATTCGATAACCGCCCGCGCCGCCTTGTCGGCCGTATTCTGGCGCAGTTGCAGATGGATATCGGTAAACGCCTCTTCAACGGCTTCCGCGTTTTCCTTGTCGCCATACAACTTGACCAGCGCTTCCGCAAGATTCTCCGGAGTTGCCTCGTCCTGAATGATTTCCGGCACGACAAAGCGCCCGGCCAGCACGTTGGGCAGGCCGACATACGGCAGGTAGGCCATCCGCTTCATCAGCCAGTAGGAGAACTTGGCGATCTTGTAGGTGATCACCATCGGACGCTTGATCAACGCCGCCTCGAGCGTTGCCGTGCCGCTGGCAACAAGCGATACGTCGGCCGCACCCAGCGCATCCTGGGCATGGCCGAACAGCAGGCGGAACGGTACATCGCCAGCCTGCTGCCGATAGATGGCAGCCTCGAACTGAAGCCGCGTTTCGCGGGTGGCCAGCGGGACGACAAAGATCGCCTGCGGCAGGAAGCGCTCGCGAATGATCCTGGCGGTCTGAACAAACGTGTCGGCCATCATCTCCAACTCGCCGCGGCGGCTGCCCGGCAGCATGCCGAAGACCGGATAATCCCTCGGCAACGAGAGCTTTTCGCGTATGGCGACCTTGCTGGTTTCCAGTGGAATGATGTCGGCCAGCGGATGCCCGACGTAGGTCACCGGGATCCGCTCCTTTTCGTAAAGCGGCGGCTCCATCGGGAACAGCGCCAGCACGCGATTGACGGCACGGGCAATCTTCTTGATGCGCCCGCCTCGCCACGCCCAGATCGACGGACTGACGTAGTGAATGGTACGCACACCGGCCGCCTTGAGATCGGTCTCCAGCCCCAGATTGAAATCCGGCGCATCGACGCCGATGAAGACATCCGGCCGCAATTCGAGCAGACGCTTCTTCAGCTGGCGGCGAATACCGGCAATTTCCCGGTAGTGCTTCAGCGCATCCCAATAACCCATGACCGACAGCTTGTCCATCAGCCACCAGGCATCGAACCCTTGCGCCTGCATTTTCGGCCCACCGATACCGTAGAAGACGGCATCCGGCAGATGCTTTTTCAACGCCGCGATCAGATGGCTGGCGAGGAGATCCCCGGAGGCCTCCCCGGCCACCACGGCAATTCTTACTGCTTTACCCATGTCAGCGAATGATGCCGCGCTTCGAGACCTCGAGGAAATCGACGAAACGCTGAACATCCGGCTGGGTCTTGGCGTCTTCGACCAGCTTGGCCTTGGCTTCCTCAAGCAGCAGCCCCGACTTGTAGAGCGTCCGGTAGGCGCGCTTGAGCGAGGTGATCGCATCGGCATTGAAACCGCGTCGCTTCAGCCCCTCGACGTTGATGCCGTAGGGTTGGGCCGTGTTGCCGGCCGCCATCAGGTACGGCGGAACGTCCTGAAGGATGACCGTGCTGACCGCCGTCATGACGTGCGCGCCAATGCGGCAGAACTGGTGAACGCCGGTAAAACCGCCGAGAATCGCCCAGTCATCGACCACCACATGTCCCGCCAGCGAGGCGTTGTTGGCAAAGGTGACCTTGTGGCCGACCTGGCAATCATGGGCAATATGCACATACGCCATGATCCAGTTGTCGTCGCCAATCGACGTCACCCCCCGATCCTGAACAGTACCCAGATTGAAGGTACAGAACTCGCGAACAGTGTTGCGGTCGCCAATTTCCAGGCGGGTCGGCTCGCCGGCGTATTTCTTGTCCTGCGGCACTTCACCAAGCGAACAGAACTGGAAGATGCGATTGTCGCGACCGATCCGCGTATGGCCGCGAATTACGCAATGCGGACCGATGACCGTGTTGTCGCCGATCTCGACGTGAGGGCCGACAATCGAATAGGGGCCGATCTCGACATTGGCGCCAATCCTGGCGCCCGGATCGACAATGGCAGTCGGGTGGATCATGTTACAGATCCCGCTTGGCACACATCAGGCGGGCCTCGGCCGCCAATTGGCCATCGACCCTGGCCTCGCCCTTGAACTTCCAGATGCCGCGCATCTGGCGCTCGATCTCGACATGCAGATGCAGCTGATCGCCCGGCATGACCGGGCGCTTGAAGCGGGCCTCATCGATACCGGCAAAGTAAAAAACGTCGCTTTCGGTCGGCTTCTTGCCTTCAGTCTTGAACGACAGGATGCCAGCAGCCTGGGCCAGCGCTTCCATGATCAGCACGCCCGGCATGACCGGATGGTGCGGGAAATGGCCGACAAAAAAGGGCTCGTTGATAGTCACGTTCTTGTAAGCATGAATCGATTTGCCAGGCACGACTTCGACCACACGGTCGATCAGTAGAAACGGGTAGCGATGCGGCAAATGATCAAGAATTTCATGAATATCCATTTAATCAACCCTCTATGTCTTTTTGTTTAAGTTGTTTCTCAAGATCGGAAATGCGATCTGCGAGCTTTGACAGGCGGCGAAGATGCGATGCGTTGCGCAACCATTCCTCGTGCGTATCGATCGGGAACACGCTGGTATATACACCGGGCTTGGCAATGCTCTTCATCAGCGTCGATCCGCCGGAAATCGTCGTTCCCGAGACGATGTTCAGATGCCCGGAAATCATCCCGGCACCGCCGACGATGCAATGCTCCCCGAAGACCGTACTGCCGGCAACCCCAACGCAGCCAGCCAACACCGAATTCCGTCCAATGACGCAGTTGTGTCCGATGTGAACCAGATTATCAAGCTTGCAGCCATCCTCGATAACGGTATCGTCGATCGCTCCCCGGTCGATGGTGGTATTGGCGCCGATTTCGACATCGTTACCGACCCGCACGCGACCGATCTGGGGAATTTTTACCCAATCCTGTCCATCGGGAGCAAATCCAAAGCCATCGGAGCCAATCACCGCACCGGAATGAACGATGCAGCGAGCGCCGACCTGACAGTCTTCATAGACAGTCACCCGTGGATGGAACACCGTTCCATCGCCAATGCTCACCCCGTCACCCACGACACATCCTGCACCGAGCACGACGCTTTCACCCAGGGTTACGCCCTTGCCGATCACGACATTCGGACCCAGCGATGCACTCTGCGGAATGGGCGATTCGGCAATCACCGAAGGATGGATGCCGGAGAAACCTGCCCGATAGGGATTCAGCAGGGTCGCCACCCGCGCATAATAGGCATAGGGGTTGGCGGTAACGATGCGTGCGCCGCCAAAATCGTCGACCGCATCGGCGCGCAGGATGACTGCCGATGCCTTGCAACTCGCCAACTGCCCCCTGAACTTAGGATTGGACAGGAAAGTGATATCGCCAGCCTCGGCGTTGCCTACCGAAGCGACCTGATCGATGCGTGTTTGCGCATCCCCAAGCACATCGCCGCCCAAACGGGCGGCGATATCGGCGAGCGTGAACGATATGCCGTTCACACCCATTACTTCGCTTCCGACAGTGCCTTGATAACGCGCTCGGTAATATCCAGGCGCGGACTGACCCACACCACATCCTGCAGAATCAGATCATACTTGTCTGCTTCGGCAATCTGCTTGATGGCCTTGTTGGCCTTTTCGATGACTGCAGCGTTTTCTTCGTTCTGGCGCAGGTTCAGGTCTTCGCGGAACTCACGCTGGCGACGCTGGAATTCACGAGAAAGCTCGCCGAATTCCTTTTCCTTGGAACGACGCTCGCTCTCCGCCATGGTCACGGAATTTTTTTCCAGGTTTTCCTGCAGCCCCTGCAATTGCTTCGCCATGCGCTGCAAATCCTGATCACGCTTGGCGAACTCACCTTCCAGCTTTTTGGCAGCCTTCTGCGCAGCCGGCGCGTCGCGGAAGATACGCTGCGTGTTCACATAACCCACTTTCAGTTCGGCGGCGTAAGCACCCGTCACGAACAATGCAGACATCAGCGATGCCAGGACAACGGATTTGACTTTCAACTTGATACTCCTGAATTAAAACGTAGTGCCCATCTGGAACTGGAAGACTTCGGTCTTGTCGGTATCCTTCTTGTTCAACGGCTTGCCGATACTGAACTTAAGCGGACCAATCGGCGAAATCCAGGCAGCAGACAAGCCCGTCGAATAGCGCAGATCGGCAAAGTCGACTTTCTCATCACTGCCATATACTTGACCACCGTCAACAAACCATCCCATTCTGAACGACTTGTCCATGCCGGGCAAACTCCACAGCAACTCGGCATTGCCGATAACGCGACGATTACCCCCCAAGCGGTATTGGGTCGTCGTCGAAGGATCGGTATAGATCGGGCCAAGGGATGAGGCCTTGTAGCCGCGAACCGAGGTCACACCGCCTGCGTAGTAGTTCTTGAAGAAAGGCAGGCCGGATGCGCCGTAACCATTTGCCATGCCATATTCACCATTGAGCATCAGGGTGAACTTCGAATTGAGCGGCACAAAATGCTGGAGCTGGTAACTGGCGCGGTAATACGTCAGATCGCCACCCGGCAGGGCAACCTCCAGCGAAGCACGCTGGAAAGTACCCTTGGTCGGGAAGAAGAAGCTGTCCTTGCCGTCGCTGGCCCAACTCAGTGTCAGAGGGACCGACAGATTGGTTTCCCCGAATTTGGTGACGTAATCCTTGTAATACTGCGGCGTTTGCGTATACGTCTTGATGCTGGTCGAGTCGAGACCCAAGCCGACGCCGATCGACTCCTTTTCACCGATCGGAAAACCGAAACGGATCGCCCCGCCCGTCGACGATGACGAATAATATGCCAAGGTCGTCGAGGTGGTATTGAATGTGCGATGGTAGACGTCGAAGCCTTGGCTGACCCCATCCTGCGTGAAGTAGGGGTTGGTATACGAGAATACGTAGGTCCGGTAAGTCTTGGCCGAATTGACCTGGATCGCAACGTTGTTCCCGCTGCCCATGAAGTTGTTTTGTGCGATCGAACCGGAGAGGATGACCTTGTCGGTACTGGATGTACCCAAGCCAAGCATCAGGTTCCCCGTCGGCTTTTCAGTGACATTAAGATTGACATCGAGCTGGTCTGAGGTGCCACTGACGGCCGGTGTCTCCACGGCCACTTCGGAGAAAAAGCCCAGTTTATCCACGCGTTGCTTGGATGCCGTCACCTTGTCTGCATCATACCATCCGCCTTCCATCTGGCGAATTTCGCGGCGAATCACCTCGTCGCGCGTCTTGGTGTTGCCGGTCACATTGACGCGACGCACATAGACCCGCTTGCCCGGATCGACAAAAATCGTGAAGGCGACCTTGTTCTTTTCCTTGTCGATCTCCGGTGCTGCGTTGACGTTGGCAAACGCATAACCTTCCTTGCCAAGCCGGTCGCTGATGGCCTTGGTGGATTCGTTCAGTTTTTCACGCGAAAACACGTCACCCGTCTTGATCTTGAGCAGCTTTTTCAGCTCTTCTTCGGAAAGGGTGAAATCTCCGGCCACCTTGACCGACGAAACCTGATAGCGCTCCCCTTCGGCAATGTTCACCGTGATATAGACATCCTGCTTGTCAGGAGAGATCGAGACCTGAGTCGATTCGACAGCAAACTCCAGATAGCCCTGGTTCATGTAGAAGGATTTGAGCTTCTCGAGATCTGCCGAAAGTTTCTGCCGAGAATACTGATCGTTCTTGGTATACCACGTCAGGAAACCCGGCGTGGTCAATTCGAACTGGCCAAGCAACTCCTTTTCGCGGAAGGACTTGGCTCCGATGATGTTGATCTGCTTGATCTTGGCAGCAGAACCTTCTTCAATATTGAAGTTGATGCCGACGCGATTTCGTTCCAGCGGCGTAACGGTGGTCGTAATATTCGCAGCGTACTTGCCGCGCGTCAGATACTGCCGTTTCAATTCCTGCTCGGCCTTTTCGAGCAATGCCCGGTCGAAAATCCGCCCGTCGGCGATACCGGTTTCCTTCAGTGCCTTGATAATGACATCCTTGTCGAATTCTTTCAGGCCGACAAAGTTGATGGTTGCGATAGCTGGTCGTTCCTGAACAACGACGACCATCACGTCCTTTTCGACTTCAACCCTGACGTCCTTGAAAAACCCGGTAGCAAACAAGGCCTTGATTGACTGTGCAGCCTTTTCGTCATTCAGCGTTTCGCCAACCTTGACCGGCAGATAGCCGAATACGGTGCCCGCTTCGGTGCGCTGGATGCCCTCAACCCGGATGTCCTTGACCGTAAAGGGTTCGAATGCCAGCACCGGCGAGGCAAACACGCTGGCAATCATGACGGACAACAGGGTTTTCTTCATTATTCAGCCGTGGAGCAGGCGAGAGATATCGTTAAAAAAGGCGAAAGCCATCAGAGCGAAGAGAATGGACATGCCAATCTGCTGGCCGATTTCCATTGCGCGCTCGGAGAGCGGCCTGCGCCTGACGACTTCTAGCATATGATACAACAAATGCCCACCGTCCAGCACCGGGATGGGCAGCAGATTCAGGACGCCCAGACTGATGCTCACCAGCGCCATGAACTTGAGATAATAGTCGAGGCCCAGTCGGGCCGATTGCCCTGCATAGTCGGCAATCGTGACCGGTCCCGAGAGGTTCTTCCACGACACCTCCCCGGTAAGCATCTTGCCCATCATGACCAGACTGAATACCGACTTGTCCCAAGTCTCGATCAGCGCAAGACGGCCCGACTCGAAGAAATCATGACGAACAAAAGTGCGTAGTTCGCGTCTGCTTCCCGAATCCACCTTGACTGCAACACCGATCTTGCCGACCGTTCGCCCCTTTTCGGAGACCGGATCGGGAACCAGTTCAACGACGAGAATCTCATCGCCCCGGCGCACCTCCAGTTGAACGGCCCTGCCCGCCGATTCACGGATGACGGCAACAAAGTCAAGCCACAAGTCGATTTCGCGACCGTCGATGCGCAACACCCGATCTGCGGACTGGAGCCCGGCACGCGCGGCCGGCCCACCGGGAATGACCTCGCCGAACACCGGCGGTGTATCCGGACGATAAAAGCGAATACCCAGTCTTTCCAGCGCATCGCCCTCCCAGCCCTGCTCGGCCACGGCCCCCAAATCGAGGCGACGGAATGAAATCTCCTCCTTGGCGTTGATCACCTCAAGCTCGACGCTCGACTGATCGGCTGCCTTTTGCAGCAACAGCCAGCGCAAATCGTTCCAGGTGGCAACCTGCTGTCCATCAACCCGGCGAACCTGCTCTCCGTTATGGATGGCCGCCATGGCCGCCGGCGACCCGTCGGGGGGCGAGCCCAGAACAGGCAACAATTCGTCGCTGCCGTGCATGAACACGGCCCAGTAGAGCAGGATGGCCAACGCAAAATTGGCGAGCGGCCCGGCCGCCACGATCAGGCTGCGCTTGCCCACACCCTGGCGGTTGAATGCTCGATGCACCTCATCCGCAGGAACGGCCCCCTCTCTTTCGTCGAGCATCTTGACATAGCCGCCCAACGGAAAAATGCTTACCGCCCATTCCGTACGATCCCTGCCGAGACGCCTCTTCCACAGAATACGTCCGAAGCCGACAGAGAAACGGAGCACCTTGACACCGCACCACCGAGCAACAAGATAATGGCCCAACTCGTGGACAACGATCAGCACACCCAGGACAACCGCAAACGCGGCCAAATAGAACGGAACGTCGTTCACGCGAAGCTACGTTCCCGTATCAGACGGGCGGCGAGATGGCGCGCCTCGGCATCGGCACTGATCACATCCGCCAGGCTCCCCTCCGGCCCGGCCGGAAGCGATTGCAGAACCTGATCGTTCAGGCGGGCAATACCGCGGAACGATAGCTTACCTGCCAAAAACTCCGCCACCGCCACTTCGTTGGCAGCGTTCAGAATAGCCGGTGCCGTGCCTCCCGCACGCAATGCGTCGTAAGCCAGTTGCAGGCAACGGAAGCGCTCGAAATCAGGCGCCTGGAAATCCAGACGGGCAATCTTGAACAGATCCAAAGGTTCCACGCCGGCAGCGATTCGCTCAGGCCACGCCATGGCATAGGCAATCGGCGTCCGCATGTCCGGATTGCCCAACTGCGCCAACACCGAGCCATCTTGATACTGAACCGCAGAGTGGATGACGCTTTGCGGATGTACGACGACCTGGATCATCTCGGGCGGCGCATCAAAGAGCCAGCGCGCCTCAATGACCTCCAGCCCCTTGTTCATCATGGTTGCCGAGTCGACCGAAATCTTCCGTCCCATGACCCAATTCGGGTGGGCACAAGCCTGCTCGGGCGTGACGTGTTCCAGATCGGCAAGCGCCACGTTCCTGAACGGTCCTCCCGAAGCAGTCAGCAAGATTTTCTGGACACCGCAGGCCTGCAAGCCGTGAGAAAAATCCGGTGGCAAGGATTGAAAGATGGCGTTGTGCTCACTATCAACCGGCAGCAAGCGGGCACCATGCTCGCGCACCGCGTGCATGAACAGCTCGCCCGCCATCACCAGGACTTCCTTGTTGGCCAGCATGACCCGTTTACCGGCTCTCGCCGCGGCCAGCGTAGGCTCAAGACCCGCAGCGCCGACAATGGCCGCCATGACCGAATCGACCTCCGGCAAAGCAGACAATTCGACCAGCGACTCGACACCATGGCGCACCTCTGTCGGCAAGCCGGCAGCACGGCAACGCTCTGCCAGCTGCGTCGCCAAAGAGACATCGCGCAACACCGCAAAATGCGGGCGGAACTCAAGACATTGCTCGTACAGCTTGTCGACCTGGCTATGCGCGCACAGGGCAAAGGCCCTATAGCGCTCGGGATGCCGGCGTATGACATCCAGGGTACTGACGCCAATCGATCCGGTCGAACCCAGAACTGTGATGTTCTGAACTGTCATGCCGAACGCTGAAGCAGCAGCAAAAAGAGCGCAGCGACCGGCAGCGTGGACGTCAGGCTGTCGATACGGTCGAGCACCCCGCCATGCCCCGGCAGGATGTTGCTACTGTCCTTGATACCTGCCTTGCGCTTGAGCAGCGACTCGAACAGGTCGCCCACGATGCTGACGCCAGTGACGACAAAGAGAAGGGCAATCCAGAGCGGCAGCGACAGTACCTGAATATCGAAAATCTGGCGAACCACCAAGCCATAGACAACAACACCGATACCGGCACCGACGGCACCTTCCCAGGTTTTTCCGGGGCTGATCGTGGGCGCCAGCTTGTGTTTACCGAAGGCTCGACCCGAGAAATAGGCAGCAATATCCGCCATCCAGACCACGGCAAAGATACCGAGCAAGGCCGCAGCACCCAACGCCCGCAATTGGACCATGGCAAGCCACGTTGGAATCAGGACGACAGCGCCGACCAACAGTCCGCTCACGCCGCCGATAGCCCACTTGCTTCTCAGCCAGAATGGCATGAGGACGAGCCAGAAGGCGGCAGAAAGTCCGTAGGCCGTGGCTATCCAGGCCGACCCCAGACGAAACTCCAAAGCGGCCGGATCGAGCAGCGAAAGCCCCGCACAGGTCGCCCCGCACAGCACGCCGAGAACAATCCGGGATGGAGACTTCCAGCCAAGCAACGCCCCCCACTCCCATGCAGCAATGCCGATAAAGACCGCAACCAGCAAGGCCCAGGCCGATTGCGACAACCAGAACAAGCTGGGCAACAGAAACGACACCAGCACAAGCGCCGTAATGACGCGGGTCTTAAGCATGCGGCTTCACCAGTTGCTCACTGGTCCGGCCAAAGCGGCGTTCCCGCTGCTGAAAGGAGGCAATGGCCTTGCCAAATTCTGCGGAATCGAAGTCTGGCCACAGTGTCGAAGTAAAGTACAGTTCGGTATAGGCTAGCTGCCAGAGCAGGAAATTACTGATCCGCTCTTCACCGCCGGTTCTGATGAACAAATCCGGCTCTGGAGCGAAGTTCATCGACAAATAGGGCTCGAGGTCAGACTCCTGCCAGCCATCGCGCTTGTCGGGTTGCGCCGTCACCATCTGATTAACCGCCTGCATGACGTCCCAGCGACCGCCGTAATTGGCCGCAATGGTCAAATCCAGTCGCGCATTGCCTGCTGTCTGCTCCTGAGCCTTGTCGATCAGTTCCTGCAGACGCGGCTCGAAACGTGAAAGATCGCCAATCACACGCAGACGAACGCCATTGCGATCGAGCTTTTCTACCTCCTGCTCAAGCGCCTTGACGAAAAGTTGCATCAACAGCGTCACTTCATCCTGAGGACGCCGCCAATTTTCGGACGAAAAAGCAAACAGGGTCAGGTACTGGATACCGTGTTCGAGACAGGTGCGAACCATCTCGCGGACCAGCTCGACACCCTTGACGTGGCCGGCCACGCGAGGGAGAAAGCGTTTTTTCGCCCAGCGGCCGTTACCGTCCATGATGACAGCGACGTGCCGAGGCATGACAACCTCTTGCGGTACGTCTCGCGTTGAACTCGAAAAAAAGGCCATGCAGCCGGTTATCTAGACAGAAACCGCTTAAACCTGCATCAGCTCGGCCTCTTTCGTGGCGAGCATCTTGTCGACTTCAACGATGAACTTGTCGGTCAGCTTCTGGATGTCATCCTGCGCCTTGCGCTCGTCGTCCTCAGGAATTTCGCCCTTCTTCAGCGCATCCTTGAGATGGGTGTTGGCGTCGCGACGCAGGTTGCGGATGGCAACCTTGGCGCCCTCGCCTTCATGCTTGACGACCTTGATCATTTCCTTGCGCCGCTCTTCGGTCAGAGCCGGCATCGGCACGCGGATCAGTTCGCCCTGTGAAGCAGGATTAAGGCCAAGATCGGAGTCGCGAATCGCCTTCTCGACCTTCTGCGCCATATTCTTTTCCCACGGCTGGACGCCGATGGTGCGGGCATCGACCAGGGTGATGTTGGCGACCTGGTTCACCGGCACCATGGAACCGTAGTAGTCGACCTGAACATGATCGAGCAGGCCGGTGTGAGCACGGCCAGTGCGAACCTTCAGGAGGTCGTTCTTCAACGCCTCCAGCGATTTCTGCATCTTGTTTTCGGCGTTTTTCTTCAGTTCTGCAATCATTTGGCTCTCCTCAGCAATAGACCAGCGTGCCTTCGTCTTCACCACAGACCACGCGCTTCAGCGCGCCGGCCGTGAAGATCGAAAACACGTTGATCGGCAGTTTCTGGTCGCGACACAAGGCAAAAGCCGTCGCATCCATGACCGCGAGATTCTTCGAGATCGCTTCATTGAAGCTGATCTTGTCATAGCGCGTCGCCGAAGGATCCTTCTTGGGATCAGCCGTGTAGATACCATCGACCTTGGTCGCCTTCAACACGATTTCGGCGCCGATTTCCGAACCGCGCAGTGCTGCAGCAGTATCGGTGGTGAAGAAGGGGTTGCCGGTTCCGGCACCGAAGATCACGATCTTACCTTCTTCGAGGTAGCGGATGGCCTTGCCGCGAATGTACGGCTCGATCACCTGCTCGATATTCAGGGCCGACTGCACACGGGCATTCAGGCCGCATTGACGCATCGCGTCGGACAGTGCCATGGCGTTCATCACCGTGGCGAGCATGCCCATGTAATCCGCGGTAGCGCGATCCATCCCGGTGGCCGTACCGGCCATGCCACGGAAGATGTTGCCACCGCCGATCACGACACCGATTTCTACGCCCAGATCGGCGACCGCCTTGATCTCCCCGCAAATCGCCGCGATGGTCTGCGGATTGATGCCGTAGGCGTCATTGCCCATCAGGGCCTCGCCGGAGAGTTTCAGGAGGATGCGCTTGTATTTGGGTGTGGTCATCGGCTTTCCTTTCAATTACTTCTTGGCAGCGGCAGCAGCAGCCTGGGCGGCCACTTCGGCAGCGAAGTCGTCAACCTTCTTCTCGATGCCTTCACCAACCATGTACAGTGTGAAGCCGGCGACGGATGCGCCCTTGGCCTTCAGCAGCTGTTCGATGGTTTGCTTGCCGTCTTCAGCCTTGACGAAGACTTGCGCCAAAAGGGTGACGTCCTTCAGGTACTTCTGGACGGTACCTTCGGCGATCTTTTCCAGCATGGCTTCCGGCTTGTTGTCGGCGCGCGCCTTCTCGATGGCGACACGACGCTCGGTGTCGAGCAGTTCGGCGGAAACACCGGAAGCATCCAGGGCCTTCGGCTTGGAAGCAGCGATGTGCATGGCCAAATCCTTGCCAAGCTGCTCGTCGCCACCGATCACGTCGACCACGACACCAACCTTGGCACCACCGTGGATGTAGGGAACCAGCTTGCCCTTGGCTTCGAAGCGGGTAAAGCGACGAATGGACATGTTCTCGCCGATCTTGCCAACCAGAGCAGAACGGGTCGATTCGACGGTACCTTCGCCCATCGGCAGGGCAGACAGAGCGGCGACATCAGCCGGACCCTGATTGGCAACCAGTGCGGCACAGCCATTGGCCAGCGCGATGAATTCGTCGTTCTTGGCAACGAAGTCGGTTTCGGAGTTCACTTCGATGATCGCGCCGGTCTTGCCATCGGCAGAGATGCTGACTGCAACGATACCTTCGGCAGCGATACGGGCCGCGGCCTTGGAGGCTTTGTTGCCCAGCTTGACGCGGAGGATTTCCTCGGCCTTGGCCATGTCGCCATCAGCCTCCGTCAGCGCCTTCTTGCATTCCATCATCGGTGCGTCGGTCTTGCCGCGCAGCTCTGCAACCATACCTGCGGTAATTGCCGCCATATTTCTTTCTCCTGAGCTTATAAAACTGGCGGAGCCTGAGCTCCGCCGTTACATCTTTATTTATTCAGCCGCTTCCTGAACTTCGACGAACTCGTCGTCACCGCCGGCTGCCACGATGTCGGCAACCACCTGGCTGCGACCTTCGAGGATGGCATCAGCGACGCCGCGGGCGTACAGCTGAATGGCGCGGGAAGAGTCATCGTTACCCGGGATGACGTAGGAAACGCCTTCCGGAGAGTGGTTAGTATCGACCACACCGATGACCGGGATACCCAGCTTTTCGGCTTCGGTGATGGCGATCTTGTGATAGCCGACGTCGACAACGAAGATGGCATCCGGCAGGCCGCCCATATCCTTGATGCCGCCAATGGATTTCTGCAGCTTTTCCAGTTCGCGACGGAAGGTCAGCGCTTCCTTCTTCGGCATGCGCTCGAGTTCGCCGGCCTCAACAGCCAGCTCCATGTCCTTCAGGCGCTTGATGGAGGTCTTGACGGTCTTGAAGTTGGTCAGCATGCCACCCAGCCAGCGCTGGTCGACGTAAGGAGCGCCGGCGCGCAGCGCTTCTTCACCGATGATTTCGCGGGCTTGACGCTTGGTGCCGACGAACAGGATGGTGCCGCGATTGGAGGCCAGCTTCTTCACGAAAGCCATGGCTTCGTTGTACTTGACCAGGGTCTTTTCGAGGTTGACGATGTGAATCTTGTTGCGGGCGCCGAAGATGTACGGGGCCATCTTGGGGGACCAGAAACGGGTCTGGTGGCCGAAGTGAACACCGGCTTCCAGCATTTCGCGCATGGTAACGGACATAGCAATTTCCTTTTAAGGGTTGAACCGCCACCCGCCGGAAACGCCCGTCATTATTGAGTTTTGACGGACACCCTTAATCGGCGGATGTGTGGATTTTGGTTGCCTGCACCATGCAGACAACCGTTTTTCGCAGCCGAAACGACCGAGAAAAACCTGCGGATTATAGCAGGAGAACGGAGAAGCCAAAAGCCTCAATAACCATTTTGCTTCAAGGCGAGCAACTGCAGCATGCGCTCCAGATAGGGCTGCCAGTCGGGCATTTGCAACCCGAAGTCCTTTTCCAGGCGACGGCAGTCGAGCCGTGAATTCATCGGGCGACGCGCCGGAGTCGGATAGTCGGCAGAGCCGATGGCATTGATCGCTTCCGGCCTCAGGCGCAGATCGAAGCCCGGGGCCTGCCCGGCCAGCGCAACGATGGTGCGGGCGAACTCACACCAGCTTACCGGTCGTGCCGCCGCCAGGTGATACAGACGGCTTTCTCCCTCTTCCAGAGCAGCACCGTGGCGCAACATGGCGAGCCCGACACCGGTAACGGTCGCCAGCATGGCGGCCGGCGTCGGCGAACCGATCTGGTCGTCGACCACGCTCAGCGTCTCTTTCTCGCGCGCCAGGCGAAGGATGGTTTTGACGAAATTGTTGCCGCGCGCACCGAATACCCAGCTGGTGCGGAAAATCACCGATTTTCCGCCCGCGGCCTGTATCGCCGCCTCGCCCTCCAGCTTGGTGCGCCCATAGACACTCAGCGGCCCGGTCAGATCGCCTTCGACATAGGGCACCGCCTTGGCACCGTCAAAAATATAATCTGTCGAGTAATGCAGCAGCAAAGCACCAAGACGCGCCGCCTCCTCGGCCAGCACGCCCGGTGCCTCGGCATTGATCCGATGCGCCAGATCCGGCTCGGACTCGGCCCTGTCTACCGCGGTGTACGCCGCCGCATTGACGATGATGGTGGGGCGCAACTCGCGAACGATGGAACGAATACGCCCCAAGTCGGCCAAATCACACTGCGCACGCCCGCAGGCGATAACCTCGCCATGCGGCGCCAGCGAACGCTGCAACTGCCAGCCGACCTGGCCATCCTTACCGAGCAGGAGAATCCTCATCATGATCCCGATGGGCTGAAAACCCGCACAGTATGCCATCTCCACGGGCTTGCGCTTTGCGAAACCAGCCCCATCATTTATCCTTCTTTATCCCTAACGTACCGAAAAAAAACCATGAGTATCACCATCAAGACCCCGGAAGAAATCGAAAAAATGCGCATTGCCGGGCGTCTCGCCGGAGAGGTTCTCGATTACATCGAACCCTTCGTCAAGGCCGGCATCACCACCGACGAACTCGACAAGCTCTGTCACGACTACATGGTCGATGTCCAAGGCTGCATTCCGGCCCCGCTCAACTATGCCCCGTCGGGCTACGACCCTTACCCGAAATCGATCTGTACCTCGGTCAACCAGCAGGTTTGCCACGGCGTCCCCGGCGAACGCGTCCTGAAGAACGGCGACATCATCAATCTCGACATCACGACCATCAAGGATGATTACCACGGCGACACCAGCCGCATGTTCGTGGTCGGCGAAGGCTCAATCCAGGCCAACCGGCTGTGCGAGATCACCTTCGAGTGCATGTGGCTGGGCATTTCAGTAGTTCGACCCGGCGGATTCCTGGGGGACATTGGCGCCATCATCCAGAAGCATGCCGAAAAGAACGGCTACTCCATCGTTCGCGAATTCTGCGGGCACGGCATCGGCAAGAAGTTCCATGAAGACCCGCAGGTTCTGCACTACGGAAAGGCAGGCACCGGACCACGTTTGGAACCGGGCATGATCTTCACCATCGAACCGATGGTGAATGCCGGCAAGGCGGCCATTCGCGAAATGGCCGACGGTTGGACCATCGTCACCAAGGACCGCAGCCTGTCGGCGCAGTGGGAACACACCATCCTGGTCACCGAGACGGGTTACGAAGTCCTGACGCTATCGGCGGCCTGCCGGGCAAAGCCCGATTGGATCGCCTGATGAACTGCGATGTCGCTGCCCTGCGCGCGGAAGTCAAGGCCACCCAGCAGCAGCTTCAGCAACAATACGAACTCACCCACGACGCACGTGCCCTGCTTCGCGACCGATGCGCCCAGGTCGACGTCATCCTGGAAAAGCTCTGGCGCTCCTTCAACTTTCCCGTCTCGATGACCCTGGCTGCCGTTGGCGGCTATGGCCGGGGAGAACTTTTTCCCGCCTCCGACATCGATTTGCTGATCCTCCTGCCTCAGGAAGTCAGCAAGACCACCCAGGAAAAGCTTGAGCAACTGGTCGGACATTTCTGGGACATCGGTCTGGAGATCGGCCACAGCGTTCGTACCGTCCAGGAGTGCCTGGATGAAGCGGCGCGCGACATCACCGTTCAGACGGCATTGCTCGAAGCCCGCCTGCTGACCGGTAATGCGAAGCTGTTCGCCACCTTCCAGAAGCGCCTGCACGGCAACCTCGACCCGCTGGTATTCTTCGAAGCCAAGCGACTGGAGCAACAGGAGCGCTACCTGCGCTTCAACGAAACGCCCTACAGCCTGGAGCCGAACTGCAAGGAATCTCCCGGCGGCCTGCGCGACATGCAGGTCATCTTCTGGATGGCAAAAGCGGCCGGGCTTGGCTCCAGCTGGGCAGAACTTCAACAGAACGGCGTCATCAGCGAAGAAGGCATGCGCCTGACCGATGCCTGCGAAGACTATCTGAGACACCTGCGCATCCGCCTTCATTTCATGCTCGGCCGTCGCGATGACCGCCTGCTGTTCGACTACCAGAACAACCTGGCCGAGAAATTCGGTTTTGTCACGAACGAAGCGAAGCGCGCGTCGGAACAACTGATGCAGGTGTATTACCGGCACGCAAAATCGGTCACCGTGCTCAATACCCTGATCGTGCAGAACATCGGTGCGGCGCTGACACCGGAAATCGATCTCGTACCGCAGCCGCTCGACGACAATTTCCAGATGGTGGGAAACCTGCTCGACATTCGCGACGACAAGCTCTTTGAGCGCACCCCGGCGGCCATTCTGGATTGCTTCCTGGCCATGCAGGAGAGCCATGAGCTCTCCGGCATGACGACACGGACACTCAGGGCGCTGTGGCGATCACGCGACCTGATCACGCCGGAATTCCGCGCCGATCCGGACAACCGGGCGAATTTCCTGAAGCTGCTGACCAGCGAGCGCGGCATCGTGCACGAGTTCCGGCGCATGAACCAGCTCGACATACTGGGCAGTTACCTGCCGAATTTCGGACGCATCGTCGGCCAGATGCAGCATGATCTTTTCCATGTCTACACTGTGGATCAGCACATCCTGCAGGTCATGCGCAACATCCGCCGCTTCACGATGAGCGAATTCGCGCACGAGTACCCGATGTGCTCGCGTATCGTCAGCGAACTGGAACGCCCCTGGCTGCTCTATGTCGCGGCCCTGTTCCACGACATCGCCAAGGGACGGGGAGGAGACCATTCCGAACTCGGAACGGTCGATGCCCGCGAATTCTGTGTCGATCACGGACTGAGCGAAGAAGATACCGAACTGGTGGTCTGGCTGGTCCGGAACCATCTGGTCATGTCGCAGGTCGCACAGAAGGAAGACCTCACCGACCCGGAGGTGATAGCCCGCTTCGTCAAGCTGGTCGGCGACATGCGCCACCTGCAGGCGCTCTACCTGCTGACCCATGCCGACATCCGCGGCACCAGCCCGAAGGTCTGGAATCACTGGAAAGGCAAGCTGCTCGCCGATCTCTACTACCAGGCCCAACACCACATCACGCAGGGCAAGACTCCGGAAGCGCACGGTGTCATTGCCGACCGGCAGGCTGAGGCGATGCGCCTGCTGCGCTTCTTCGCGCTATCCGACACCGTGCATGAACGGCTGTGGAAACAGCTCGATACCGTCTATTTCCTGCGCCATTCCGCCGAGGAAATCGCCTGGCATACCCGTTCGCTGCATTACCGGATATTCAACAACCAGCCCGTTGTCCGCGCCCGCCCCTATCAGGAAGGTCAGGGCCTGCAGGTCATGGTTTACACGCAGGACCAGCCCGACCTGTTCGCCCGCATCGTCGGCTTTTTCGCCCGTGCCGGCTACAGCATCGTCGACGCCAAGATTCACACCACGGCACATGGTTACGCACTGGACAGCTTTGTCGTCCTCGATGTCGAGAATCGGGAAAACGAACGCGAAATGGTTCCGTTCATCGAACACGAACTGGAGCAGCGCCTGCTGCATCAGTCACCGCCCGACATCCCGTCCGCCGGTCGTCTCTCGCGCCAGGTCAAGCATTTCCCGATCAAGCCGGACGTCAGCATCCGCAGCGATGAAAAGGGAACACACTTCATCCTCTCGCTGATTGCCGCCGACCGTCCCGGCCTTCTTTACACGGTCGCCAACACCCTGGCCGAACATGGAGCCAACCTGCAGACCGCCAAGATCACGACGCTCGGCGAACGCGCCGAGGACGTCTTTCTGATCAGCGGCGGCGATCTGCGGGACACCAACAACCGGATACGCCTGGAAACCGAATTGATGGAGCGGCTCAAGATCTAGCCCCGCATCGGGTTAATGGCGCCGCCGGCACGGCTCAGGATTTATTTGCCGTCGTCAGCCGCACCTGCCGGGCGATATCCTCGGCCACCGCCTTCAAGGCGCGCCGCTGAGCGGCCACCAATTGCTCCGGCTCGTTTGACACGCTGCTCTCGCGTAACGTGCTACGTCCGAAAATAGGCTTTCCCTGCCGCGGAAGCAGGCGCCACACGATATCGACCTGTGCGCCCTGCCCTTCGACCGCTTCCAGGCGCTGGACGTCGAGCAGCAAGCGGAAATCGGCATCGAAGCCCTGGCCGTCCACGGGCAACGACAACACGCGGCCCGAATCGAGCAGGCGCCCCAATTCGTCGGCCAGTACGCGCGGAATATCGCGGCGGAGCGGTTCGGCCCAGCGCATCCACTCGTCGATACGGACACGGTTGTCGGCTTGCCGCAGCACCAGTTGCGGCCGGTCGATCAACTCCGGCAAGTTGGTCTGCGCGATGACGATGCTCGGTGTCTGCCCCTGCGGAACGCTCAGCAGACTGCTATCGCCCAGCGTGAAATAACGCGGAGCCGGCGATGTGCCGCAGCCGACCAAGAGGGCCAGCATGCCAGCGGCCAAGGCGATGCGCTCAAGCTTCAATTGTCCTCTCCCTTCTTGCCCTTCAGCAGGGCCTCCGGCTGGCGCTCCAGCAAATCGGCCAGATTGCGCACGGCGGTCGCCGCCTTGCCGACTTCACGCAAGGCATCGCGCATTTCCAGTTGCAAGGGCGCGTCGTTGACCATCAGTTTGTCCGCCGAGCCAAGCATGCGATCGGCGCTATCCAGCGTCTTGCGCGCATCGCGCAGGGTGTTCGTCAACTCGGGCGCCACTTCGCGGTCGACTTTGACGATCAGTTGATCGACATGCTGCAAGGTCGTACGCAGCGTTTCGACGACGGTCAGCAGCTGGTCCTGCATCGAATCCAAGGTACCCGGCTGCACCGGCAACTCAGGCCGCCGCCGGCTCCAGTCCACGCGGGCCGGCTTGGCGTTGTTGAAGAAATCAAGCGCGACGTAGCGCTGGCCGGTCAGCAAGTTGCCGGTGCGCAACTGGGCGCGGAAGCCGCGCGCCACCATGCGATCGATGATCTCCTCCCGTATCGGCTCTCCCTTCACCCCTCCCCCATTGTTGCTGGTCGGCGGCGCAAAACGATCGGGATACATGCTCAGTTCGACTTGCATGTAGAAATCGGCCTTTTTCTTGTCGAAGTTGAGGTCGATGCGCGACACCTCGCCAGCCACCAAGCCACGGAAATCGACCGGCGCCCCCACGGTCAGGCCGCGCACTGATTCGTTGAAGAGGAGCACATATTTCTCGACCCGCGTTTCCGGTTTACGCGACGCAGCGGCCTGGTCGGCGTGCAGCGTAAACAAAGCCTCGGCTTCGGCGCGTGGAGCAGGCCGGTCGTCCTCGTCGTTCGGCGACGAAAAGGCGACGCCACCCAAGGCCAGGCTGAGCAGCGATTGCATGTCGAACTTGACGCCATCGGCGTTCAAGGAAACGTCCATGCCGCTGGCGTGCCAGAAACGTGATGCCTTGGTCACGAAGGCATCGTAAGGTGAATCGACGAATACCCTGACGTCCACGCCGCTGCCGTCCTGGCGCATGGCGTAGCCGACCACCCGGCCAACCGGGATGCGCCGGAAATATACCGGCGTGCCGATGTCCAGCGAGCCAAGTTCGTCGGCCGTCAACACGTATTGGCGACCCGGCGTATTGGAAGTGACCAGCGGCGGCACTTCCAAGCCGATGAAATCCAGCTGCTTTTGTCCGGATTTGCCGGGGTCGATGGCAATATAGGCCCCTGACAACAAGGTGGCCAGACCGGAGATGGTGCCCGCCGCGACGCGTGGGCGGACCACCCAGAATTGGCTGTCCGCCACCAACAACTCTTCCGCCTGCCTGTCCATCTGCACGACGACACGCACCGACTTGCGATCCTCGCTCAGCGCGATGCTCGTTACTGTCCCGATTGCGACATCCTTGAATTTGACGCGGGTCTTGTTCGCTTCAAGCCCCTCCGCCGCAACGAATTGCAGCGTCACCTCCGGCCCGCGGGCGCGGACTGCCTGCACGGCCAAGCCAATGCCGACGAGGATGGCGAGCAGCGGAACGATCCAGATCACGCCGAAGTGCCAGCGCGAGCGCTGGACGAGCCTGGCATTGGGCAGTTCTTCAGGAGGTTGTGCTTGGCTTGGATTCACAAGTTCTTTCCGAAGGTTGTTGGGCGGACCCGGCGTCCCAGATCAGACGAGGGTCGAAAGCCATGGTGGCCAGCATGCTCAGCACGACGACGGCGGCGAAAGCCACCACACCGGGGCCGGGCGCCACCGTCGCCAGGGACTGGGCCTGGACCAGCGCAACCAGTATGGCAACGACATAGACATCGAGCATCGACCAGCGACCGATCAGTTCGAGCAGCCGATACAGGCGGGCGCTTTGCAGGGACTGCTCCGGCGACCGACGCTGCACGCCGAGCAGAATCAGGCTCAGCGACAACAATTTGAGCAGCGGCACGGCGATACTGGCAATGAATACGATGATCGCCAGCACCCACGAGCCCGAACCCCACAGGTAAACCACGCCGCTGAGGATCGTATCGCGCTGCACGCCGAACAAGGAGCGCGTTTCCATGATCGGCAGCAGATTGGCCGGCAGATAGAGCACGAAGGCAGCCAGTAGCAAGGCCCAGGCTCGTTCGATGCTGTGCGGCTTGCGGCTGTGCAAGCGTACCTGGCAGCGTGAGCAACGGGCATTCTCCGCCATTTCCCCCACTTTCCCGCACACCTCGCATACGGCGAGGCCCCGGTCGGCGGCGGTCACCCAGCTCATACCCGCGCCTCCTCCCAGGCCTGCCACAGGGCGCGATGATCGAAGGCCGTGCTGAGCACGGCGAGCACCAGCATCAAGCCGCCAAAGCACCAGATGGCGGTGCCGAGCAGCACATCGGCCATGTGCGACAGTTTGACCAGCGAGACCAATACGCCGAGGATGAATACCTCGACCATCGCCCACGGACGCGCCAACTGCAGGCTGCGGAAAAGCGGCACGAAAGCGACCGGCCGTCGTCCCGAGCAGAGCGGGAAGAGCAACCAGGCGAGAACCGACAACTCGACCAGCGGCACCAGGACCGTCGTGGCGACGAGCAAGCCGGCAACGATCGGCGTGTCGTCACGCCACAACTGCCGCGCAGCCCCGAAAACCGTCGTGTCTACATGATGGCCTTGGATATTCAGGCCGACGACGGGAAACAGGTTGGCCAGCAAAAGCAGGATCAAGGCCGTACAAGTCAGCGCCAGCAAGAACTGCAAATTGTCCGGGCCGACCCGGCACAACTCGGCGCCGCAGCGCGGGCACAGCATGACGCCCCGAGCATCCGGCACTTCTGCCTTGTGCAGGAGCAGATCGCATTCATGACAGGCGATGGGCAATGTACTCACCCCGCCACCTCGGCCTGGCACCGGCGCCGCGTTTCGCTCAACGGGCTTTCCGCCGGCGCCTTGGCCCGGGCGCCACCGGGCAAGGCAAACTGAGCCTGGGCAAAGCCTGCAGAGCGCTGCGCCAACGGGCAGATCGCCTGCCGGCCAAGGCTGATCGGCGAGAATTCAGGGCAGCGCACGCGCTCGGCTGCCGATCAATGCAACAGCAGGGTGGCGTTGATCATGCGGCCGTCGTGCCACAGATCGGTTACCCGGGTGGTCAACTGATAGGCCCGCACGTCGCTGATGTCCATTTCAACGATCACGACCGGCGCCTGCGGATCACCGTCGCGGATAATGGAGACGCCGGCCACCGGCCCGACTTTCTCCAAGCCCGCGGCGATGGCTTCTACGGTCACCTCCGGCTTTATACCGGTGAACATGATTTTCTTCATCGTTCGATCCTCCGCGCTGTGTCGATGCCGAAGCACCGCTGACAGTATAGAGAAAAATGACCGGTGACTTCCAGGCGCTCCGGGCTATGCGGTGATGCCGCGTCAACGCTTGCCACCGCCGGGACGTGCGCCGGAACATCGCAAAGGCTAAACGGACAAGCCGATCGGCGGGCAGTTCTCCTGGCAGCCGACCAGGCGTTCGATGATGGTCCGCACTCGCCCCATGGCCTCGTGCAGGACATGTTCGAGGCTTTCGAAATGGATGCCGTTGACGCTGTCGCCGCGACCCGCCGCATGATTGGCAACGACGTTGATCGCCGCATAAGGCAAGCCCAGTTCGCGCGCCAGCACCGCTTCCGGCATGCCGGTCATGCCCACCACATCGGCACCGTCCCGCTCGAGGCGATTGATTTCGGCGGCCGTTTCGAGGCGAGGCCCTTGCGTTGCCGCATAGACGGCATCGAGCTTCATCTCGATACTCAGTTCCCGCGCCGCTTCGAGAATCCGCCGACGCAATTCGGCATCGTAGGGCTCGGTGAAATCGACGTGGTGAACCGGCGTTCCGTTACCGTCAAAAAAGGTCGAATTTCGCCCCCAGGTGTAGTCGAGTATCTGGTGCGGCAGGACGATATCGCCGGGCTGCAGGTCGCCCCGTATCCCCCCCACGGATGCCACTGAAATCACGCCGGAAACCTTGTGATGCTGCAAGGCCCACAAATTCGCCCGGTAATTGACCTTATGCGGCGGAATCGTGTGACCGTACCCGTGGCGCGGCAGGAAAACCGCCGACTGGCCGCAGATCTGTCCAAACACCAAAGCGCCGGAGGCCTCCCCGTACGGCGTGCGCACGACTTCCCGATGCGAAACGTCGAGATTGGACAGCGTGGTCAGTCCGCTGCCACCAATGATTGCCAACATGTTATTTCTTCCTTTCCGCCAGCAACGAAGCCAGCGTCGGCACCACGCTCTTCAGCGAGGGGTGCGGTTTGCGGAGAAGCGCCACGCCGGCGGCGCCCTCCTCGATTTTTCGATACAGCGCAAGACGCCGCTCGCCTGCGAACGGCAGTCCGCCCAAGGTTTTGTCATTGTGATAGCGAACCAGCGTGTCGCGCCCGATATCCTTGGCCTGCCAGGCAATGGCCGTTCGATCGACGAAGTGCAGATAGCGTACCGTCGGCAACCCGGCAGCCAGTTCGGCCACCAGACGATGCATCCTTTCGCGATAAGCGGCCACAGCCTGCTGCCCCGCCGCGCTCGGCGTCGCGCCGGTTACCTCGGCCGGCGCCCCCATCAGCCAGCAGACGACCGTATCGGGCAGGAACTGCGCGATATCGTCCTTCTGGCTGTCGGACAGGGCCGACAAGTCGGCCTCCATCAAGGTGAGTTCGTTGGACGATGTGCGTCCCCGTGTCGCCGCCAGGCATTCGGGTAGCGAATCCAGCGCCAGCACGGCGAGACCACGGGCGATCAGTGCCGCCGTCGAATAACCGACCCCGCAACCGATTTCCAAAACCCGCCGGCCAGGCAGCTGGGCGGCCATCCAGTCGTAATCTCCGCGTCGCACACAGGCCTGGCCTTCGGCTTCCCAATAGGCCAGGAATTCAGCGACGCTCTTGCCGCTCACACCGCATCCTTCATGGCATAGACAGCCGGCAGGTTACGCCAGACACCCCCGGCATCCATGCCATAACCGAACACGAAACGATCGGGAACGCTCAGGCCGACAAAATCGGCGCTGATCGGTTTCTTCTTGCCATTGGCCTTGTCGGCGAAAACGGCCGTCAGAACCTCCGCCGCGCCCATGCGGGTCAGGCTTTCCTTGACCGCAGCCAGGGTCACCCCCTCATCGAGGATGTCGTCGACAACGAGGACGGATCGTCCCTTGACCGAAGTCCACGGCGCCGTGCGCCAGGAAATCTTGCCGCCCTGCGTTTCCGGACCGTAGCGCGTCGCATGCAGGTAGTCGAAATCCATCGGGAAACCCAGCCGGGTCATCAACTGGCCGCAGAACACGATGCCGCCGGTCATCACGCACAGGACCAGCGGATACTTGTCGGATAAACGCGCGCAGATCGCCGCCGCCACTTCATCAACCGCACGCTGTACCGTCGCTTCGTCGTGGATGACTTCGGCGTTTTCCAGCATCGTTCTGGCTTTTTGCAGGTCCATTCAGCGCTCCAGGCTCTTCAGATACGCGTCGAAAGCCGGGCCGACCTCGGGGTGGCGCTGGCCGAAGACCACCGTCGCTTGCAGGTAACCCAGCTTGGAACCGCAATCGTAACGCGTACCCTGATAGCGATAGGCGAGAACCTGCTCTTCGCTGAGCAGCGAGGCAATGCCATCGGTCAGCTGGATTTCGCCCCCGGCGCCGGGCTTGATGTTTTCCAGGTGATGGAAGATACGCGGCGTCAGGATGTAGCGGCCGACGACGGCGAGCGTGGACGGTGCCTCCTCGGGCTTCGGCTTCTCGACGATGGCGTTGATCTGCTCCACCCGTTCGGCGACCGGACGCGCATCGACGATGCCGTAGCTCTTGGTATCGCTGCGCGGCACATCCTGCACGCCCAGCACCGAGCAACGGTAGTAATCGTAGGTATCGGTCATCTGCTTCATGACGGGCGGCGTGCCGTCGAGCAGGTCGTCGGCGAGCAGGACTGCGAAAGGCTCGTCGCCGATCACCGGCTTGGCGCACAGCACGGCATGCCCCAGACCGAGCGCCTCGGCCTGACGGATATAAATGCAGTTGATGTTCTTGGGGATCATGTTGCGCACGAAGTCGAGCATCTCGTTCTTGCCGCGCGCTTCCAGTTCGCTTTCCAGCTCGTAGGCCTTGTCGAAATGATCCTCGATGGCCCGCTTCGAGCGCCCGGTCACGAAAACCATGTCCGTAATGCCGGCGGCAACCGCCTCTTCGACGGCATACTGGATCAAGGGCTTGTCGACAATGGGCAACATCTCCTTGGGGCTGGCCTTGGTGGCAGGCAGGAAACGGGTCCCCATACCGGCGACGGGAAACACCGCTTTTCTTACTCTTTTCATGGTTCGACTCCCTCTTCAAGCATTTTTTTCAATTGCGCTTCATCGATCACGGCAACACCCAGTTCGACGGCTTTTTCCAGCTTCGAGCCGGCTTCCTCGCCGGCCACCACATAATTCGTCTTCTTCGACACTGAGCCGGCCACCTTGCCGCCGGCTGCCTCGATCAAATCCTTCGCCTCGTCGCGTTTCAGGGTCGGCAAGGTGCCGGTCAGCACGAAGGTCTTGCCGGCCAGAAGCGCCTCCGCCACGCCCCCCGCCGGGGTCGCCGGCAAGGCCGACAGCAATTCGCTGCGACGCCGTGCCAGCGCCGCCAGCAAGCCGCGGTTGCCTTGCTCTTTCAACCATCCAGCCAAGGCATCGATGACATCCCCGGAAATGCCGGCGCTCGACAAAGCCGCCGTATCGATTCCCTCTGCCGCCAGCGTATCCCCGTCGACCACGGCCGCCAATTGTCTGGCTCGCACGGGCGTCAGGCGATGCACGCCGAGCGCGGCATAAAGTTCGCGCCAGGCCAGTTTTTCGCCCAGGCCGGGGTGCGGCGGATGCTCGTCGGCAGGCGCCACGCCGACTTCCGGGCACAGCAGATCGTCCACCGCGCGCGCGTTGCGCTCTTCGGCAAAAAAATCGGCAATGGCCGTCGCCACCGTTGCGCCGATGTCCGGCAATACCGCCAGCAGCGGCGCCGGTGCCCGGCGCACGCGCTCGACGCTACCCAGCCAGTCGGCCAGAGTCTTGGCGGTCGATTCGCCGACATGGCGAATTCCCAGGGCAAAAAGCAGCCGGGCCAGGCTCGGCCGCCGACTGGCGGCGATGCCCTCCAGCAGGTTCTCCGCCCAGCGCGTCGGCACCTGGCCGGCCTTCGCCGTTTCCGGCACCGTCCCGTCGCGCTCGTCGGCCCGGCGCTTCATTTCCAGCAGGTCGTCCAGCGTCAGCCGGTAGAGATCGGCAACCCCATGAACATAGCCGAACTCGACCAGGCGCTCGACATAGCGCTCGCCCAGACCGTCGATATCCATCATTCGCCGGCTGGCAAAGTGCAGGATGGCCTGGATACGCTGGGCGCTGCAGGAAAAACCGCCCGAGCAGCGGGTGACCGCCTCGCCCGGCTCGCGGACGACGTGGGCGCCGCACACCGGGCAAGCGTCCGGCATCGTGAAAGGCCGGGCGGCAGCCGGTCGCCGCTCGGCAACGACGCCGACCACTTCGGGAATCACGTCGCCGGCGCGCCGCACGATCACCGTATCGCCGACGCAAAGTCCGCCCTTGCGCGCAACCTCGTCGGCATTGTGCAGCGTCGCGTTGGTCACCGTGACGCCGCCGACGAAAACCGGTGCCAGACGGGCTACCGGTGTCAGCGCGCCGGTCCGGCCAACCTGGATATCGATGGCCTCGACCACGGTCCGTGCCTCTTGCGGCGGGTATTTGTGGGCCACCGCCCAGCGCGGTTCGCGGGTGCGAAAGCCCAGGCGACGCTGCAAGGCCAGGCTATTGACCTTGTAGACGACGCCGTCGATATCGAACCCCAGGCTGTCACGCATGGCCGCCACGCGGCGATGAAAATCCGCCAACGCATCCGCCCCGCACAGCACGGCTCGGTGTTCGCAGACCGGCAGACCGAAAGCGGCCAGCGCATCGAGTACGCCAGCGTGGGTCTGCGGCATGTCCCAGCCTTCGACAGCCCCAACCCCATAGGCGAAAAAGCGCAGCGGCCGGCTCGCGGCGATGGCGGGGTCGAGCTGGCGAATGCTGCCGGCCGCCGCATTGCGCGGATTGACCAGTGTTTTGTCACCGCGTGACTCGGCCAGGGCGTTGTATCGAGCCAGATCGTCGCGCCGCATATAGACCTCGCCACGCACCTCGAGCACCGGCGGCACATCGCCGTCGAGACGCAGGGGAATCTGCCGCAAGGTGCGCAGGTTCTGCGTCACGTCCTCGCCGGTCGAACCGTCGCCACGCGTCGCTCCCCGCACGAAAACGCCCTGTTCATAACGCAGGCTGACGGCGAGGCCGTCAAATTTCAGTTCTGCCGCATACTCAATGGGTGGCGCCGACTCCGGCAACTCGAGTTCGCGCCGTACCCGTGCATCGAAATTGCCCGCTCCGCTTGCCTGCGTATCGGTTTCAGTCTGGATCGACAGCATCGGCACTTCATGCCGAACCGAAGCGAATTCCGGCAGCGGCATACCACCGACGCGCAAGGTGGGCGAATCCGCCCCCTGCAGGACCGGGTATTGCCGCTCGAGTTCCTGCAGCTCGCCGAACAGGCTGTCGTACTCGGCGTCCGGAATGGTCGGCGCATCGAGGACGTAGTAGGCGTGATTGTGCCGTTCCAGTTCGGCGCGCAGCCAGGCTGCCCGCTCGGCTGCCGCAAGCGGTGCCGCCATCAGGAAAACAGCCGTAGCGCCTGGGGCGAACCGGCGGCCAGACCGAAGCCGGCCATCGTGGCCTGCGGCTTGCCGATGAATTCGCGACGAATATGGTCCAGTTGCGAATCGGACAACGGCTGGCGATTGTCATCGACCAGCGCCCCGTGCAAGGTATCGGCAAAGCGCTTGGCAACCTCCCCCATCTGCATGAACACGCGTTCGCCATGATCGACGCGCGGCACGTCAAGCAGGAAGGTCAGGCCATGCGTGGTCATGCCACGCAAGGCCTCGGCTGAGAATGGCGTGCTCTCGAAATTCTGCAGGCTGAACTGGGCACGGCCCGCATCGTCGTAGCGCGTAAACAGACCATCGACGCCAAGCACCATGCCGGCAGCCTCGGAAAGGGCGCGAATCTTGGTTCCCGGAAAGGCAGCCCCGCGGCTGACCAGGTTCAGGCCTATTTCCAGATCGACGGCGGCGCAGAAGCGATCAATTTCAGCAGCCTGATCGAGCACGCGCGACGGCGGCAAGTCGGCCACCGCCATCAGCTCATCGGCCAGCGCCTGCATGGCGTTGCTGAAAATCACCATATCGCCTTCGGAGACGGGACCGAGACGATTGACCAGCTGCAGTCCGACACGCAGGCGACGCACATCGAGTTCGCTGTCCGGCGAAAGACGCTGCCATTCGCGGGCCTTCTCGTTGAAGCCGACCCAAAGAACTGGCTTGTTCAAACGCTGCAGTGCCGAACGCTGGGAATGCAGGATCTGGAGCGACGACACCGGCTCGACCAACTCCATGGCCACGATGTATTCAAGGCGGGAGTCGAGCAGTTCGGCGGGCACGTCGCCGGCGTCCACTTCCTGGATGACCTCGACCGGTGCGGCAGGCTCGGCGGCGACAGGCGCAGGCGGCACGACGACCGTTTCGGCCGGGGTATCGATCACCGGGGGCTCGGGCATCGGATCCGCCGCCGAAGCTTGCAGCATGTCGTCACACGGTTCCGTCGGCGTCGGATCGATGAACATCGGTTCGACTCGCGCGGCCGGCGTCGCGGTCTCCGGTTCGTCGATCCTGATTTCCGGCTCGCTGCGCGCCGTGGGTTGGGCTGCCGGCGACGCCTGCTCCGCCTTGGCGCTCCTGGCGAGCAGCACATCGTCGTGCTGCGGCTTCATGATCGCCTCGGCAATCTTGCGCTGCCGGAATTCCTGCCACTTGTTGTAGCCAAACACGCCCGCCACCGCGGCAACGCCCAGGCCAATCAAACCCATCTGCAATTCGGTCATCTCGATCTCTTCCCGGGAGCGCCTCAGGCAGCATCCCTCATCTTCAAGGCTTCTTCGATATCCACTTCCACCACGCGCGAAACACCGGATTCCTGCATGGTGACGCCGACCAGCTGCTCGGCCATTTCCATCGCGATTTTATTATGGGAAATGAACAGGAATTGGGTTGCTCCCGACATTTTCTTGACCATGCCGCAGAAACGCTCGGTATTGGTGTCGTCGAGCGGCGCATCGACCTCGTCGAGCAGGCAGAACGGTGCCGGATTGAGCTGGAACATCGAGAAGACCAACGCGATGGCGGTCAGCGCCTTCTCACCACCCGACAGCAAGTGAATGGTCGAGTTCTTCTTGCCCGGCGGCTGCGCGATAACCTGAACGCCGGCGTCGAGAATCTCGTCACCGGTCATCACCAACTCGGCACGGCCACCGCCGAACAGCTCCGGGAAAAGCTGACCGAAATGCCCATTGACCGTATCGAAGGTGTTTTGCAACAGATCGCGGGTCTCGCGGTCGATGCGGCGGATGGCGTTTTCCAGCGTTTCCATCGCCTCGTTCAGGTCGGCCGCCTGCATGTCGAGGTAGCCCTTGCGCTCGGTGGCCGTCTCCAGTTCCTGCAAGGCAGCCATGTTGACCGCCCCCAGCTCGGCGATGGCATTGGTCAGGCGGGTGATTTCGCCCTGCAGTGCGGGCGCGCGCGCCGTGCCAAGCTCCGCTTGCAGCAAGCCCTCATCGGCCCCGGCCTCCAGCAACTGCAAGGCAAACTGCTCGGTATTGAGCGCCGCCGCCTGCTCCTTCAGCTTCAGGTCGCCGATACGCACGCGCAGCGGCTCCAGCCCCTGCTCGATCTTCAGTCGCTGCTCATCGAGGGCGCGCAAGGCATTGGTGGCATTTTCGAGTTCGTCCCGCTTTCCGGCCAGAATCAGTTCGGCAGCCTGCCGTGCTTCCAGCGCAGACTGAAGCTGGCCTTCCATGACATCCGGCGGCGCCGCCTCGACCTGCTCGGCGCACAGGGTGCGGTCCTTCTCGATGCGGGTCAGCTCGCGCTGGGCCACGGCCTGCTGGGCAAAGACATCCTGCAGCTTGCCGTCCGCCTCGCGCAGCGAGAACTGTGCCTCGCGCAGTGCCCGGTCGAGATCGGCATTGCGTTCGCGTTCGGCGCGAACCGCCCGTTCGCACTCATCGAGGCGCGACTGCGCACCGGATACCAGCACACGAATGCGACTCAAACCGTCGCGGATTTCCTCGATACGCTCGTCGGCCGACATTTCGCGCTCACGCTCACCCTCTTCCTCCTCGGCAAGTTCGGCCAGCTGCTCGCTGATTCTTTCCTTCTGCTCCTTGTAGCGCTCGATGGCCTGCGTCATCTTCAACACATCCATCTGCACGACATGCACGCGCTGCTGGCGATCCGTCACGTACTGGCGGATCTCGTCCATCTCCTCCTGCTTGTCGCCAACCTGCTCGTCGAACATCGCCAGCTGCTCACGCAGCGACTCGGAACGATCCTCGGCCTGGGCAATGCCCTCGGCCAGCGTTTCGATCTCGCGCTGCCGTTCGAGGAGGCCGTGTTCGCCGGCATCGGGTGCAAAGAAGGTGACGCTGGTCGCCGTCACCAGATCGCCGCCCCGGGTCACGATCGCCGTCCCGGCCTCCAACCCGGCACGCCCGGCCAACGCGTCGGCCAGCGTTTCGGCGGTACGCACCGGCGACAACCAATCGGCGAGGACGGCCGACAAGCCCGCATCGACGCAGCGTATGCGTTCGGCAAGACACCCGCCGGTCGCCCGGAAAATCCGCTCCGTATCCACGCCCCCCGGCAAGGCCACGGCCAGCCGCGCCTCGGGACGGTCGTGCAGCCATTCGTCGAGCTTCGCCGGGTCGCCGCAGGCAATGGCCGACAGGCGTTCGCGCAGCACTGCCTCGACGGCATCCTCCCAGCCGGCCTCGACATGAATTTTCTGCCACAGGGGCGGCGCGGTCTCCAGACCATGGCGGCGCAGCCATTCCGGCAGCTTGCCGGCCGCCTGGGTCTTGACCTGCATCTGTTCCAAGGCGGCACGGCGGGCCTGGCCGGCAGCCAGCTCCCGTTCGATGCGCTGCAATTCGGCCTGGGCTTCACGGCGGCGCGCCTCAAGCTGTGGCATCTCCTGCTGCAGTTGCTGCAACTGGTCCTGGTCGCCGGCAAGTTCCTCGCGCAACAGCGACAGTTCTTCTTCCTTCTCGGCGAGCTCGAGCTCGTCCGGCGCATCGCCAAAGGTTTCCTCACGGAGGCGTTCGCGGCGCTGGGTGATGGCCTGCAGGGCGCGCTGCGCGTGGGACTTGTTGGTCAACTCGACTTCCAGCTTCTGCTCGCCGTTCGTCGTGCGCGTTTTCAGTCGCTGCAGTTCCTCCTGGGCCTGGGCGTGATCTTCCTCGACCTGCGGCGCCAGATTCATTTGCTGATGAAGACGTTCCTCGGCCTCGTCGACGCGCAGCCGGTTCATCTCCTGCTGCTCCTCCCAGCGCAGGCGATCTTCGGCCAGCTTTTCGGCGGTCGCCGTCCAATGCGCCAACTCACCTTCCAACTGCACCAGGCGCGCTTCGAGCTGGCTGCGCGACTCGCGGCGATGGCGAATCTCGGCCTCGATACGCGCCACCTCGGCATTGGCCGCATACATCTCGCTCTGTGCCGCATGCAGCGCATCGCCGGCAGAAAAATGCGCCTCGCGGGTCTCCTCGGCACGCGCCTCGGTTTCGCGCAATGCCGCACTCTGCGCTTCAAGGTCGGTTGTCGCGCGTTCGACTTCGAGCGCCAGACGCTGGCGTTCCGCCTCCGCTTCGCGCTTCTTCAGCAGCCAGAGCAGCTGCTGGCGCCGAACCAGTTGTTCATTGAGCCCCTGATAGCGGCGCGCCACTTCGGCCTGCGCCTCCAGGCGACCGATCTGGTGACCGAGTTCCTCGCGGATATCCTCGACGCGCAGCAGGTTTTCGCGGGTATCTTCCAGGCGACCCTGCGTTTCCTTGCGCCGCTCCTTGTAGCGGGTGACGCCGGCAGCCTCCTCAAGAAAGACGCGCAGGTCGTCCGGCTTGGCTTCGATGATGCGCGAGATCATGCCTTGGCCAATGATGGCGTAGGCACGCGGCCCGAGGCCGGTCCCCAGGAAAAGATCGGTGATGTCCTTGCGGCGGACCTTCAGGTTGTTGATGAAATAGTCCGACTGGCCGGTCCGTGTCAGCACGCGCTTGACCGACAGTTCGGCGTACTGCGACCACTGCCCCATGGCGCGGCCCAGCGAGTTGTCGAAAATCAGTTCCACCGAGGCCCGCGACACCGGCTTGCGGTTGGTCGAGCCGTTGAAGATGACATCCTGCATCGACTCGCCGCGCAGTTCCGAGGCTTTGGATTCGCCCAGCACCCAGCGCACGGCATCCATGATGTTGGATTTGCCGCAGCCATTGGGACCGACGACCCCGACCAGCTGCCCCGGCAGGGCAACGGAAGTCGGATCGACGAAGGACTTGAAACCGGCGAGTTTGAGTTTTGTCAGACGCATGAATTATTCCGCCCGGGGCACCATGCTGCACCGCAGCGGGGGCCATATGATAGCATCCATGACACCGACGCCTTAAACGCTTCACGGTCGCCACCCCGAGGGCAAGCGCATGCACTCCGACGATGTTTTCCTCACCCGTGCCATCGAACTGGCGCGACTTGGCAGCGAAGCCGGCGAAGGCGGCCCCTTCGGTGCGGTCATTGTCCGCGACGGCCGGATCATCGCGGAAAGCTGGAACCGGGTCGTCGCCAGCCATGATCCCACCGCTCATGCCGAAGTTTCCGCGATCCGCTCGGCTTGCGCGCAATTGGGCAATTTTCACCTGACCGGCTGCACCCTCTACGCCTCCAGCGAACCCTGCCCGATGTGCCTGGCGGCCACCTATTGGGCGCGCATCGGCCGCGTGGTTTTCGCCAACAGCCGGATCGAAGCCGCATCCGTCGGTTTTTGCGATGACACTTTATATGGTGAGTTGAACCGGCATTTCTCCGAGCGCAGCATCGTCATGGAACACCGTCCGCTACCGGGTGCCCTGGAACCGCTGATCGCCTGGTCTGCAAACCCGACACGCATTACCTACTGAGCCAGCATTCCGATGCTGCCCGAAACCATCCCTCATCGCGCAGAAACCCTGCAAGTCCTGCGTTTCATTGCCCGCGAACCAATGCTGATGCTGAGCGGCGACGACGAAGGATACGGGTCGCGCTGGACGCTGGGCGGGCAGCAGATCCAGCCCGCCATCGCCCGTTACCTCATGGAATCGGGCTTTATCGCCGAAACGGGCCGCACCGAGTTCGGGGCACGCAAACTGACCCTTACGCCCAGCGGCGATCTGTTTCGTGAAAAGGGGCTGCTCTGGTGGGCGAGTCTGAGCCTGTTCCAGAAAATACGCGTCACCTTGCTCGGCTGACGGCAGCGCTCATCCCGAGACGCGCTGCTCCAGGAGTTCATCCGCAAACTGCTCCCCGACCTCGGCAAATGCCACCTGCCTCAGGTTGATGCCGAGATTCCTGTCCTCTTCTTGGATGTGCCTTTCAAACCAGTAATCAACATAGCGGATCAGGCTGAACACGTCGGCCCCCGGTTTTTCCATGTCATTGAGCATTTTCCGGATACCGCGCAGCATGAGCCGGTGCTTTTCGCCATGCCCGCTAAAATCGAGTCCCGACTGGCGAGCGAGCCGCTCCTCGGTCCGGCAATGGGCCTCCAGCGTCGCAAAAAGCGCCTCGGCCTCGTCGGCTTGATAGGCGTTATGGTCGATGCAGGAGACCTTGAATGTTTCGAGCTGCTCGAAAAGACCCGCGTGCTGCTCGTCGATTTCCGGGACATCGATCACCAGCGTGCTTGGCAAATAAGACAGTGATGAACTACGCATGCTCCTCCCCAGCTAGCAATCCCGAATTCCGCCTATATACGCGGCCAGATTCATGCCAAATCTAGACGAATATTACAATTTTGACAATATTCCTTTAGGGATAGCCTCACCGCCGACGTTCAACGCGAAACTCAAGGCGATTGCCCTGTTCATCCTCGGCATCTCCCCGAAAAGCCCGACACGAAATGGCAGTCCAGCGTGCAGCCATCACGCGCCCGTCGCTACAGCGGACAATCCCATGCCCCGTCTCGCCCTCGCAGCTCCCTGAAGGCGTTGCGGATTGCGACGGCGCCATCTCGCCCTCGCAGCGAAGTCGCCCTTCCGGATCGGCCAGCGCAAAGCGCCCGCCGCCCTGCGCATTGCCCGGAAACGCCTTGCCGCGCAACTCGCCGGAAATGCCGCTGAGCGTGCCGCGGGCGTGATAACCAAAGGCGCAAGCCGCCAAAAGCAGCGGCAGGACAACGGAAAGCATAACGCGTCGGTTCATGAGGCAGGCAAGTCGTTTTCGGCGATAATCGGCTTTTTACACCTATTCGATGTCCGACGTGAATCCGCATCTCGCCCAACTCCAGCCCTATCCCTTCGAAAAGCTGCGTGCCTTGTTTGCCGGTGTAACGCCGAACCCGCAACACAAGGAAATCAAGCTATCCATCGGCGAGCCCCAGCACGCCACCCCTGCTTTCATCATGGACGCACTGGCTGGCGGCCTCAAAGGCCTGGCCAACTATCCGACCACCCAGGGCTTGCCGGCATTGCGCCAGGCCATTGCCGGCTGGTGCCAGCGCCGATACGGCCTCGATCTGAATCCCGAAACGGAGATTCTCCCGGTCAACGGCTCCCGCGAAGCCCTCTTTTCTTTTGCACAAACGGTGATTGACCCCAGTCGCGGACACGTTCCGCTCATCGTGAGTCCGAACCCGTTCTACCAGATCTACGAGGGGGCTGCCTACCTCTCCGGTGCCGAGCCCCGCTTCCTGAACAACCTGCCGGAAAACGACTTTGCCTTCGACTACGGCCAGCTGAGCGAAGCCGAATGGGCGCGCGTCCAGTTGTTCTACGTCTGCTCGCCGGGCAATCCGACCGGCAAGGTGCTGTCGCTGGAGGACTGGAAAACGCTGTTTGCGCTGTCCGACAAATATGGTTTCGTGATTGCCTCCGACGAGTGCTATTCGGAAATTTACTTCAACGAAGCCAACCCGCCGATTGGCGGGCTGCAGGCCGCGAAGCTGCTTGGCCGTGGAAACGAACGCCTGGTCATGTTCTCCAGCCTGTCCAAGCGCTCGAACGTGCCGGGCATGCGCTCCGGCTTTGTCGCCGGCGATGCGGCCATTCTCAAGAAATACCTGCTGTTCCGCACCTATCAGGGCTGTGCCATGTCGCCCCCGGTGCAGACCGCCTCGATGGCTGCCTGGAACGACGAAGCCCACGTCCTAGACAACCGCAACCAGTATCGCGAGAAATTTGCGGCGTGCACGCCGCTGGTTTCCGAGGTACTGGATACCGGCATGCCGGACGCCAGCTTCTACTTGTGGGCAAGAACCCCGATCACCGACACCGAGTTCGCCCGCGGCTTGCTCGAACACTATAATGTCGTGGTTCTACCCGGCAGCTTCCTCGCCCGCGAATCGCAGGGTGTCAATCCGGGCGCCAATTTCATCCGCATTGCACTGGTTGCCTCGCTGGCTGAGTGCCTCGAAGCAACCCAGCGCATCCGCCAATTCGCACAACAACTGTAACCAAGAGAGAACTTCACATGAGCCATCCGCTGCAAGCCACCATCGACGAACTTTGGGAAAAGCGCACCGAGCTGACCACCCAATCGACCGACGCTATCAAGATCATCGAATCGGTCATTGCCGACCTCGACGCCGGCAAGCTGCGCATCGCTGAAAAGGTCAACGGCGAATGGGTCGTCAACCAGTGGGCCAAGAAAGCCGTGCTGCTCTCCTTCCGCACCCGCGATAACCGCGTCCAGGAAGCCGGCGACGTCCGCTTCTACGACAAGGTCGATACCAAGTTCCAGGGCTGGACCGAAGAGCAGTTCAAGGCCGGCGGCTTCCGTGTCGTGCCGGGCGCCTTCGCCCGCAAAGGTGCGTTCATCGCGAAGAATGCCGTGCTGATGCCCTCATTCGTCAATATCGGCGCCTATGTCGATGAAGGCACCATGGTCGATGCTTGGGCCACCGTCGGCTCCTGTGCCCAGATCGGCAAGAACGTTCACCTGTCCGGCGGCGTCGGTATCGGCGGCGTGCTCGAGCCGATCCAGGCCGGCCCGGTCATCATCGAAGACAACTGCTTCATTGGCGCCCGCTCGGAAGTCGTCGAAGGCGTGATCGTCGGTGAGAACTCGGTTATCTCGATGGGCGTTTACATCGGCCAGAGCACCCCGATTTACGACCGCGAAACTGGCGAAATCACCTACGGCAAGATCCCGCCGGGCTCCGTCGTGATCAGCGGCAACCTGCCGAAGGATGGCGGCAAGTACAGCCTGTACGCCGCGATCATCGTCAAGAAGGTCGACGCCCAGACCCGCTCCAAGACCAGCATCAACGAGTTGCTGCGCGCCTAAGTTCCGTCAATCCACGAAGGTCTTGTCATGATCCTCGACAAACTGTTCCAGCTGATGGCCGAAAAGCAGGCCTCGGATATCTTCATTTCCGCAGGCGCGCCGATCCACATCAAGATTCAGGGCAATACGATCCCGGTCAATCAGCAGATCATGCTGCCGGACATGATCGAGAAGATTGCCTACGAACTGATGTCGCCGGACCAGATCAAGACCTTCGAGACGAACTGGGAGATGAACCTCTCCTTCGGCGTCCCCAACGTTGGCAACTTCCGTGTCAACATCTTCCGCCAGCGCGGCTCGACCAGCATTGTCGTCCGCTTTATCCTGGGCAATATCCCGGCCCTCGACGAACTCGGCCTGCCGAACATCCTCGGCGAGCTGATCATGGAAAAGCGCGGCCTGATCCTGATCGTCGGCGCCACCGGCTCGGGCAAGTCGACCACCCTCGCCTCCATGCTCGACCATCGCAATGCAAACCGCTCAGGGCACATCCTGACCGTCGAAGACCCGATCGAATTCCTGTTCAAGCACAAGAAATCGATCGTCAACCAGCGCGAAATCGGCATGGATACGCAGGACTGGCATTCGGCGCTGAAGAACGCCATGCGCCAGGCACCGGACTGCATCCTGATCGGCGAAATCCGGGACAAGGACACCATGCAGGCGGCCATCGCCTATGCACAAACCGGCCACCTCTGCCTGGCCACGCTGCACGCCAACAACAGCTACCATGCGCTGAACCGCATCATCAGTTTCTTTCCGGCCGAGAACCGCCCGGCACTATTCCTCGATCTCTCGGTAGCCCTGCGTGCCATCGTCTCGCAGCGCCTGGTCAAGAAACCCGACGGCAAGCGTATCCCGACCTGCGAAATCATGCTCAACACCCGCCACATCAGCGAGTTGATCGAGCGTGGCGAAGTCCAGGGCATCAAGGATGCGATGGAACAAACACTCGCGCCGGGATCGCAGACCTTCGAGCAGGACCTGTTCAATCTGTACAGTGCCGGCACCATTACCATCGACGAAGCCTTGGCCAATGCCGATTCGCCGACCAACCTGTCATGGCTCATCAACAACTCCGAGTTCGGATCGGCCAACGGCAAGGATGACAAGAAATCCGACGTTGCGCTGGAATTCGACAGCACCAACGAAGGCGGCGCATCGTTCAAGGAGTTCACGCTCAGCCTCGCCGATCACGACGAAGAAACCCGATAAATGTCCGACCCCACACTTGAGCTGGCGAAAAATCTGATCGCCTGTCACTCCGTCACGCCCGAAGATGGCGGTTGCATGGAGATCATCGGTGCCCACCTGAAACCGCTGGGCTTTACCCTCGAATACATCAACCGTAATGGCGTCACCAACCTGTGGGCACGACGCGGTACCCAGGCACCACTCTTCGTCTTCGCCGGCCACACCGATGTGGTACCGACTGGCCCGCTGGAAAAATGGACCTCGCCACCCTTTGCTCCGGAAATCCGTGACGGCATGCTCTATGGCCGCGGCACGGCCGACATGAAGTCCTCGCTGGCTGCTTCGGTGACCGCCGTGGAAGCTTTCCTCGCCGCCAACCCGGACTTTCCGGGCTCGCTTGGTTTCCTGCTGACCTCCGATGAAGAAGGCGATGCCACCGACGGCACCGTCATCGTTGTTGAAGCCCTGAAGGCACGCGGCGAAACCATCGATTTCTGCATCATTGGCGAACCCACGTCGGTCGACACCCTCGGCGACATGATCAAGAATGGCCGTCGCGGCTCACTGTCGGGCGTACTGACCGTCAAGGGCATCCAGTGCCACATCGCCTACCCGGAAAAAGGTCGCAACCCCATCCATGAAGCTGCGCCAGCCCTGGCGGAACTGGCCGCCACCGAATGGGATCGGGGCAATGAGTACTACCAGCCGACCACCTGGCAGATTTCCAACATCCACGGCGGTACCGGAGCCACCAACGTCGTGCCCGGTAGCGTCGAGGTCAAGTTCAACTTCCGCTTCTCGACGGCGAGCACGCCGGAAGGGCTGCAAGCCCGTCTGTGCGCCATTCTGGAAAAGCACAAGCTGGACTACGAGATCAAATGGACGCTCGGCGCCCGCCCCTTCCTCACCGGACGCGGACCGTTGGCCGATGCCGCCTCGACCGCCATCCGCGAGGTCTGCGGTATCGAAACCGAGCTATCGACGACGGGCGGCACCTCCGATGGACGCTTCATCGCCGACATCTGCAAGCAAATGCTGGAGATCGGTCCGGTCAACGCCACCAGCCACAAAATCGACGAGTGCATCACCGTCGACTCTTATCCCAAGCTATCTGCCGTCTATCGGCGCATTCTCGAACAAACGCTGAGCGCATGAGCACCACCGCCACCACCGAACTGATCACCGTCCGCGACTATCTCCGCTACGCGGTCAGTCGTTTCACCGCCGCCAAGCTGTTCTTTGGCCATGGCAGCGACAACGCCTGGGACGAGGCGGTCTACCTGACGCTCCATACCTTGAATCTTCCGCTCGACCGCCTGGAACCCTTCCTCGATGCCAGGCTGCTCCCCCATGAGCGCGAGGCACTGCTCGACATCTACCATCGCCGCTGCCAGGATCGCCTGCCGGCAGCCTACCTGACGCACGAAGCCTGGCTCGGCGAACACCGTTTCTATGTCGACGACCGAGTCATCGTCCCGCGCTCCTTTATCGCTGAACTGCTTGAGGAACAATTGGCTCCGTGGATCGACGATCCGTGGGCCATCGAATCAGCCCTCGATCTATGCACCGGTTCGGGGTGCCTGGCCATTCTGACGGCCATCGCTTTCCCCAACGCCGAAGTCGCCGCCGTCGACCTGTCTCCGGATGCCATTGCCGTCGCCGAACGCAATGTCGCCGATTACGGGCTTTACGAACGCATCGAGCTGATTCGCTCCGACGCATTCAAGAATCTGGATGGACGCAAGTTCGACCTGATCATCTCGAATCCGCCGTACGTCAATGCCGAATCGGTGGCCGCGTTGCCGCCGGAATACCTGCACGAGCCGGAACTGGCACTGGGCTCGGGTGAAGACGGTCTCGATTTCACGCGCATCATCCTGCGCGAGGCAAAGAAGCATCTCACCGAGAACGGCATCCTGATTGTCGAAATCGGTCACAACCGCGACGCCCTGGAAGCTGCCTACCCGACCCTGCCCTTTACCTGGCTCGATACGGCCGCCGGTGACGAATACGTCTTTCTGCTCCACGCCGCGGACTTGCCCGATTAAGTTCGCCGCTTGAGCAAGCTGTACGAACTGCCCAGCCCGTTCGAAGTCGAAACGGGCACGGTGCTGCTGCACGAACCGCCTTGGGCACGGGCTGGCGAGTTGCGCGCCCAGCTGCTCGACGAAAGCTATCCCAAGCCTTTTGTCATCGACGACGGGAAATCGCGCTTCCTGTATTTCAACGTCCGCCTGATGCAGAGCGAAATGTCGCTCAAGGCACCGAACGACCTGGCCATCCGCTACACGCAAAAGATGATGGCCTTCCTGCTCTTTCAGCCACGTCCGAAACGCATTGCGCTGATTGGCCTGGGCGGTGGCTCGCTGGTCAAGTTCTGCTACCACCGCATGCCCGGCACGCACATGACCGCCGTCGAACTCGACCCTGAGGTGATTGCCTTCCGCGATACCTTCCTGGTGCCAGCGGACAATGACCGCCTGCAGATCATCAACGGGGACGGTGCCGAGTTTCTCGAAACAGCCGACAAGGGCCTCGATGTCCTGCTTGTCGATGCTTTCGACAGGACCGGTTTCGCACCCGGCCTGGCCAACCGCGAATTCTTCGAGAACGCTTACGCCAAGCTGGCCGGCAACGGGGTGCTGGTGATCAACCTGGCCGGCGAAAAGGAAAGCTACACCGGACTGATCGGCGAGGTCATGCACGTTTTTGACGACCAAGTAATCGTCATTTCGGTGCCGGACGACGGCAACCACGTGCTATATGCCTTCAAGGAAAGCTACTTCGAGCCACGCTGGCGCTGGTTGCACAATTACGCCAAGGAACTGCGCGCCAAGTTCGGCCTGGACTTTCCGGCTTTCGTGCAAAAGATGGAACGTTCCAGCAAGCTGGGCCTCGCCCGCCGCGAAGCCATCCGGCGGCGCTGAACGCTCCGTTCAGCGCAATTCGGCCAGGATAGCCGTCAGCAGTTGCCAGCAGCGGGCCACCGACGCCACCTCGACCCGCTCACCCGGCGCATGCGCACCGCGTATGGTCGGCCCGAAGGAAACAATGTCCAGCCCGGGATATTTGGCGCCGATGATGCCGCACTCCAGGCCGGCATGAATCACCTGAACGCTCGAATCGGCAGCGAAATCGCGCTTATAGACAGCCTGACAAACCTTCAACAACGCTGACACCGGATTCGGTGCCCATCCGGGATAGTAGCCATCCTTCACCGCCGCCGTACCGCCCAGCGCCCACAGACTGGCGATCTCGTCGGCCAGGGCCAAACTGCAGCTATCGCGCAACGAGCGCACCATGAAATTGCATGAACCGCCCGCCGGCCCCAGATTGACCATACCAAGATTGTTCGACGTTTCGACCACGCCAGGCACCTGCCGGCTCATCGAGCGCACGCCGTGCGGTGCCGCATGCAAGCTCGCCAGCCAGAGCGCTTGTTCGTCAGGCATCAACAGCGAATCCGGCATACACGGCGAAACAGCGAGCACCAGCTCATCCTCAATCCCTTGCAGCTCGCTGCGCAGCTGCGCCTGAAGTTCCGCCACGGCAACAGCCAGACTATCGCCCATCCCCCGGGGCAGCGCAAATGAAGCGGCCGCCTCGCGCGGCAAGGCATTGCGTGCCGTACCACCCCGCAACTCCGCCAGTCGCAGGGGAAAATCCGATTCCAGCCGGCGCAGCACGCGCACCAGCAGCTTGATCGCGTTGCCGCGCCCCTCATGGATATCGACACCGGAATGCCCGCCGCGCAAGCCGTTCAACGCGATCTGCCAACCCTGATAGCCGTCAGGCATCGCATCCGGCCGGCCCGGACGCTCGACGTTGACATCCAGTCCGCCGGCGCAGCCGAGATAAAACTCACCCCATTCCTCGGTGTCCAGATTCAGCATCAAGCGGCCCCGCAATACCCCTTGGGCCAAGCCGCGCGCACCGCCCATGCCGGCCTCTTCATCGACCGTCAACAAGGCATCGATCGGGCCGTGCGCTATATCCCGGCTGTCGAGAACGGCCAGAATCAGTGCCACACCAATCCCGTTATCGGCCCCCAGTGTGGTTTTCTCAGCCAGCAGCCAGCCATCCTCGAGAACCGGAACAATCGGATCGCGCAGGAAATCGTGAGCGCTGTCACTGTTTTTCTGGCAAACCATATCCAGATGCGCCTGCAACACTACGTCCGGAGCATGTTCTCGCCCCGCCGTTGCCGGCTTGCGAACAAGCAGATTACCTGCCGCATCGACCTCCGCCGCCAATCCTCGCTCATGCGCCCAGGCCAGCAACTCGGCGCGCAAGGCCGCCTCATGCTTGGAAGCCCGTGGAATGCGGCAGAGGGTAGCGAAATGCGCCCACACGGCAGCGGGCTGAAGTCCGGCAAATACCGGGGGTACAGTTGAGGACTGAGGCATCGCCAAACTCCAAAGAGAAAACCCCCGAGAGTCTTTCGACTTTCGGGGGTTTAAATCTGGGGCGACATACCGGGATCGAACCGGTGACACCTGGAATCACAATCCAGTGCTCTACCGACTGAGCTAATGCCGCCGTCGAAGAAGGCGCGCATTGTACGATGCTCATTCGCTTCTGTCTACAGGCTTTTGCAGAAAATCGACATTTATCCGAATTGGCGCCGGCAGCGCGGCATTTGATCGACCGTGATATTATTATCGGCTTAATTTTTTTCTCGGCTCCGTAGTCACAAGGAATACTCATGGAAGCAACCACTGCACAAGCTAACGAACTCGAACGCCGCGTCGATCTCTCCATCGCCATCGCCGATGTCGAGAAGGAAATGGAACAACGCCTGAAGCGCATGGGCAAGAATATGAAGATGCCTGGCTTCCGTCCGGGCAAGGTGCCGTTCAACATCGTCAAGCAGCAGTATGGCGACCAGGCCCGCCACGAAGTCCTGTCCGAGGAACTCGACCGCGTCTTCGGCGAGACCGTCACCGCCCAGAAGACCCGTGTTGCCGGCTATCCGCGCATCGAGCCGAAGACCACCGAAAGCACCACTCACCTCGAATTCACCGCGATTTTCGAAACCTACCCGGAATTCGCCATTGGTGATCTGTCCGCCTCCGACATCGAGCGTCCGACGCTGGAAGTCAGCGCCGCCGAAGTGGACAAGACCCTCGACATCCTGCGCAAGCAACGCGTTTCCTACGTCGACGCCGACCGTGCCGCCGCCAAGGAAGACCGCGTCGTCATCGATTTTCTCGGCAAGAAGGACGGCGTGCCGTTCCAGGGCGGCCAGGCCAATGATTACCCGTTCGTTCTCGGCCAAGGCATGATGTTGCCGGACTTCGAAAACGCCGTCGAGGGCTCCAAGGTTGGTGAATCCAAGACGTTCGACCTGACCTTCCCGGCTGACTACCACGCCAAGGACCTGGCAGGCCAGACAGTTCAGTTCGAGATCACCGTCAAGCAGATTCAAGCCCCGCAACTGCCGGAAGTCGACGCCGAATTTGCCAAGGGCATGGGCATCGCCGACGGCGACGTGACCAAGATGCGCGCCGAGATCGAAGCCAACCTGAAGCGCGAAGTGAAGCGCCGTATCGAAGGCAAGATCAAGGACCAGGTCATGGAAGCCCTGCTCGCCACCAACCCGATCACCGTACCGGTCGCGCTGGTCGACATGGAAATCCAGCGCCTGATGCAGGCTGCCCGCCAGGACATGGAACAGCGCGGCATGAAGGTCAAGGATCTGCCGATCCAGCCGGAATGGTTTGCCGACCAGGCCAAGCGCCGTGTCACCCTGGGCCTGATCCTGGCCGAAGTGGTCAAGACCGAAAAGCTCCAGGCAACCCCGGAGCAGGTTCGTGCGATGGTCGAGGAAACCGCAGCCTCCTACGAGCAGCCGGAAGAAGTCATCCGCTGGTACTACGCGCAACCGCAACGCCTGCAGGAAGTCGAAGGCGTCGCCATCGAGAACAACGTGGTCACCTGGGTACTGAGCAAGGCCAAGGTGTCCGACAAGGTTGCCGTTTTTGATGAACTGATGGGCCAAAAGCAGTAATCTCGACCTTGTCGCAAATGCGGCAAGCGTCCTGAACGTAATCAACAAGCAACACACAAGGGCTGACATGAATATCGACAACGCAGGCAACTGGGATCCGCAGGCTCTGGGCCTCGTCCCGATGGTGGTGGAACAGAGCGGACGCGGCGAACGCGCGTACGACATCTATTCGCGCCTGTTGAAAGAGCGGGTGATCTTTCTTGTCGGCCCGGTGAACGACGCCAGCGCCAATCTGGTCGTTGCCCAATTGCTGTTCCTTGAAGCCGAAAACCCGGACAAGGACATCTATTTCTACATCAACTCGCCGGGTGGTTCCGTGACGGCAGGCATGTCGATCTACGACACCATGCAGTTCATCAAGCCGGACGTGTCGACGCTGTGTATCGGCCAGGCCGCCTCGATGGGTGCCTTCCTGCTCTGCGCCGGCGCCAAGGGCAAGCGTTTCGCCCTGCCCAACTCGCGCGTGATGATCCACCAGCCGCTGGGCGGCTTCCAGGGCCAGGCTTCGGATATCGCCATCCACGCCAAGGAAATCCTGTCGATCAAGGATAAGCTCAATCGGATCATGGCCGAGCACACCGGCCAGCCGCTGGAACGCCTGGAACGCGACACCGACCGCGACAATTTCATGTCGTCGGCCGAAGCGGCCGAATACGGCCTGATCGACAAGGTTCTGACCCGCCGCGAAGCGGCTTAACGGAGAACGACAGATGACCAAAGGCAGCCAGGAAAAACTGCTCTACTGCTCCTTCTGCGGCAAGAGCCAGCATGAGGTCAAGAAGCTGATCGCCGGCCCGTCGGTGTTCATCTGTGACGAGTGCATCGCGCTGTGCAACGACATCATTCGCGATGAGCTGCCGGAAGAAGCGGCCAAGGCCGGCCGTTCGGACCTGCCGACGCCGCGCGAGATCAGTTCGATTCTCGACCAGTACGTGATCGGCCAGGAAGTCGCCAAGCGTATCCTGTCCGTCGCCGTGTACAACCACTACAAGCGCCTGCGCCACACCGCCAAGAATGCCGGCGATGTCGAGCTGTCGAAGAGCAATATCCTGCTCATCGGCCCGACCGGCTCGGGCAAGACCCTGCTCGCCCAGACGCTGGCCCGTCTGCTCAACGTCCCCTTCGTGATGGCCGATGCCACCACGCTGACCGAAGCCGGCTACGTCGGCGAGGACGTCGAGAACATCATCCAGAAGCTGCTGCAGAAGTGCGACTACGATGTCGAAAAAGCGCAGCAGGGCATCGTCTATATCGACGAAATCGACAAGATTTCGCGCAAGTCCGACAACCCGTCGATCACCCGCGACGTTTCTGGTGAAGGCGTGCAGCAGGCCCTGCTCAAGCTGATCGAAGGCACCACCGCTTCGATTCCGCCGCAGGGCGGTCGTAAGCACCCGAACCAGGACTTCGTGCAGGTCGACACCACCAACATCCTGTTCATTTGCGGCGGCGCCTTCGCCGGCCTGGAAAAAGTCATCCAGAACCGCTCGGAACGCGGCGGCATCGGCTTCGGCGCCGAAGTGAAGAGCAAGGACGACGGCAAGATCCTGCTCGACGCCGAGCCGGAAGACCTGATCAAGTTCGGTCTGATTCCGGAGCTGATCGGCCGCCTGCCGGTCGTCGCCACGCTGCAGGAGCTGGAAGAATCCGCTCTCGTCCAGATTCTGACCGAGCCGAAGAACGCACTGGTCAAGCAGTACCAAAAGCTGTTCGCAATGGAAGATGTCGAGCTCGAAATCCGTCCGCCCGCCCTCTCGGCCATCGCCAAGAAGGCGCTGGAACGCAAGACGGGCGCGCGCGGCCTGCGCTCGATCATCGAACATGCCCTTCTGGACACGATGTACGAACTCCCCGGCATGGAGAATGTCGAAAAGGTCGTCATCGATGAGAACATGATTACCGGCGATACCCCGCCACTGCTCATTTACGCTGACCAGCCCAAGGTTTCCGGCTCGAACTGAGCCGGGGGCTCTTGAAACCCGGTTTCCCGCCCCCACTTAGGGGGAACATACCTATTTCAAAGGCTTCGTAATGTCGAACCCCAACACCCTCCCGGAAACCGTCGAACTGCCGCTGCTGCCGTTGCGCGATGTCGTCGTGTTTCCGCACATGGTCATCCCGCTCTTCGTCGGCCGTCCGAAGTCGATCAAGGCCCTCGAAATGGCCATGGAGTCGGGCAAGAACATCCTGCTGCTGGCCCAAAAATCCGCCGCCAAGGATGAGCCGGAACCCGACGACCTGTACCGTATCGGCTGCCTGGCCAATATCCTACAGATGCTCAAGTTGCCCGACGGCACCGTCAAGGTGCTGGTTGAAGGCACCCAGCGTGCCCACGTCGAAGCCATCGACGTCCAGGCTTCGGTGTTCATGGCCACCGCTACCCCGCTCGTCCAGCCGGGCATCGAGGATCACGAGATCGAGGCCATGCGCCGCGCCGTGGTCGCCCAGTTCGACCAGTTCGTCAAGCTGAACAAGAAGATTCCGCCGGAGGTTCTCTCCTCCATCGCCGGCATCGAGGACGCCGGCCGCCTGGCCGACACCATTGCCGCCCACCTGCCGCTCAAGCTCGAGCAGAAGCAGGAAGTGCTCGAGATGGAGAGCATCCGCGACCGTATCGACCGCTTGCTCTCCCAACTCGAAGCCGAAATCGACATCCTGCAGGTCGAAAAGCGCATCCGGGGCCGCGTCAAGCGCCAGATGGAAAAGAGCCAGCGCGAGTACTACCTGAACGAACAGGTCAAGGCCATCCAGAAGGAACTCGGTGAAGGCGAGGAAGGTGCCGATCTCGAGGAACTGGACAAGAAGATCACCGCCGCCGGCATGAGCAAGGAAGGCCTGGCCAAGGCGCAGAGTGAGCTGAAGAAGCTGCGCCTGATGTCGCCGATGTCGGCCGAAGCCACCGTCGTCCGCAACTTCATCGAAACGCTGATCGGCCTGCCGTGGCGCAAGAAGACGCGTATCAGCAAGGATCTGCGCGCCGCCGAGTCGATTCTCGACCAGGACCACTACGGTCTCGACAAGGTCAAGGAACGCATCGTCGAGTACCTCGCCGTGCAACAGCGCGTCGAGAAGGTCAAGGCCCCCATCCTGTGTCTGGTTGGCCCCCCGGGTGTCGGCAAGACTTCGCTCGGCCAGTCCATCGCCAAGGCGACGAACCGCAAGTTCGTCCGCATGGCCCTGGGCGGTGTACGTGACGAGGCTGAAATCCGCGGCCACCGTCGCACTTACATTGGCTCCATGCCGGGCAAGATCCTGCAGAGCCTGACCAAGATCGGCGTCCGCAACCCGCTGTTCCTGCTCGACGAAGTCGACAAGCTCGGCCAGGACTTCCGTGGCGACCCATCATCTGCCTTGCTCGAAGTACTCGACCCGGAGCAGAACAACACCTTCCAGGATCATTACGTCGAAGTCGATTTCGACCTGTCCGACGTGATGTTCGTGGCCACGGCCAATACCCTGAACATCCCGGCGCCGCTGCTCGACCGCATGGAAGTGATCCGCCTGTCCGGCTATACCGAGGACGAGAAGGTCAACATCGCCATGCGCTACCTGCTGCCCAAGCAGCTGAAGAACAATGGCGTCAAGAAGACGGAAGCCATGGTCGCCGAGAGCGCCATTCGCGACATCGTCCGCTACTACACCCGCGAGGCCGGCGTTCGTGCGCTCGAGCGCGAGATTTCCAAGATTTGCCGCAAGATCGTCAAGACGCTCGTGCTCAAGAAACGGGATTCGAAGATCGCCGTCAACGCCAAGAATCTCGACAAGTTCCTCGGCGTCCGTCGCTACAGCTTCGGCATGGCCGAGAAGGAAAACCAGGTCGGCCAGGTCACCGGGCTGGCGTGGACCGAAGTCGGCGGCGAACTGCTGACCATCGAATGCGCCAACATGCCGGGCAAGGGCAACATCATCCGCACCGGCTCGCTGGGCGACGTGATGAAGGAATCGGTCGAAGCGGCCCGCTCGGTGGTTCGAGCCCGCTCGCACCGCCTGGGCATCAAGGACGAGGCGTTCGAGAAGACCGACATCCACATCCACGTTCCGGAAGGAGCCACCCCGAAGGATGGCCCGTCCGCCGGCATCGCCATGACCACCGCGCTGGTTTCCTCGTACACCGGCATCCCGGTCCGCTGCGACGTCTGCATGACCGGGGAGATTACCCTGCGCGGCGAGGTACTGGCCATCGGCGGCCTCAAGGAAAAGCTGCTGGCGGCCGTGCGTGGTGGCTTGAAGACGGCATTGATACCGGAAGAGAACGTCAAGGATCTCACCGAGATCCCCGACAACATCAAGAACAAGATCGAGATCGTACCGGTCAAGTGGATCGACCAGGTTCTGGAAAGAGCACTGGAACACAAGCCGGAAGCGCTGCCGGCCGAAAGCGACGCCAATTCAGGCGTCCAGGCCGCCACCGATGCGGTTGCGGCCTCGACCGTCGTTACTCATTGATTTTGAAGGGAAGGATGCCAGCGGCGTGCGCTCTGGCAGCTTTCCCTCCTTCCTCCCCGCGGTGAAATGACCGAAAATCCGCTTGACACAAGGATTTCGCGAGAGATATAAATCCGTCCTCGCAAAGTTTTCACCACTCCAAATCCTATTTTTAGGGGACTTCAATATGAACAAATCTGAACTGATCGACGCCATCGCCACCCAAGCCGACATCTCCAAGGCTGCCGCTGGCCGTGCTCTGGATGCCGCTGTTGAAGCCATCACCGGTGCACTGAAGAAGGGCGACTCGGTCAGCCTGATCGGTTTCGGCACCTTCTACGTCGGTGAGCGCGCTGCCCGCACCGGCCGCAACCCGCAAACCGGCAAGACCCTGGAAATCAAGGCCGCCAAGTCGCCGAAGTTCCGCGCCGGCAAGGGCCTGAAGGACGCCTGCAACTAATCGTCACCGGCGCAATACGCAAAGACGGGACAAAGCCGGCTACGTATTGCGTTGATGGAGCGGGTGCTTAGCTCAGTTGGTAGAGCGTCGCCCTTACAAGGCGAATGTCGGCGGTTCGACCCCGTCAGCACCCACCAAGCGGTCCTCTCCCAAAGTACAACGAAGTCTCGAAACCCTGCTCCGGCAGGGTTTTTCTTTTTCCGCCTCCCACTGACATGAAACAACGTCCATTGCTTCCCCTGTAGCCGGGATCAGCCCTTAAAATCACCGCCAAAACTTGGGCGATGCCTGTATTGAAGGGATAATCACCCTATTCCAGAAAGACATCTTCGTTAAGATTTTCCTGGTTTCAGGAAGCCCTCCGGAAACCACAGGAAAACATAAAAACTATTACATAAAATCAAATGGTTAAAGAATCAAAAGAGCAGCCCAAGCATACCCCCATGATGCATGAGTGCTTAACGCCGTTATATGGTCGTTTCAGGACGGTGTAAGTCAAAACCTACACCAATTCCTATACCTCTATATTTCAGGTACCAGGGCGAACAAAATAAATTTGCCCAACTCCACCAGCAGCGAATCATGGCGTTCGCACAACGCACTACTGGATGATGACCGGCCTTCCACTCGTTGAGATTAATGACTTGTCCAGGCATGGCAACTACCTCCGTGTTGGGGTGAATTTTTCCTGCAACTCGTTTGCGATCTTCAGCTTCTTCTGGTTCTGATCATCCACCTTGCGGGCGAATTCATCAGCCGTCATGCCGTTACGGGCATACTCGCGCTTCAGTTGCGTGATGTTGGACTCAATCTCCATCATCTTTGCTTCAGCGGCGCGTTTAGCATTCAGCGTTAGCACATCATCTGGATAGCTGCCGACTTTGATACCAAACCCGGCACCGATCGCCTGCGGTACCGACTGCTCACGCCCGAACGAATCGGTACGCCCCGACCCGGCATCAACCACGCCAGAGAATGCGTAGGTGCCCGGCAGGATGATGATGTTCGGCGCGAAAGCCTTGTACAGATGATCGACCAGCTTCAGTATCTTGTGCGGCTTCTTGGCTGCGACCTCGAGCAGCATCGGAATACTGCGATAGGTGAAGCTGATGAATGGGAATGCCGTGTTGCGCATAGCCTGAACCCACGGCGCATTGATGTGGTAATCCAGGAACGACCGACGAGCCACCTTGCCGGCTGCGATATCGCTGGCCCCTTCTTCCTTGGCGCGCAGCCAGGCAGCCAAGCGAAATACCTGGTCCTCGGCCTCGTAGAGATCGATCAGGGAGCCTGCTTCGGTCCGAATCGCCTTGCCGGCCGCGGTCGGCTTGAACGCCTCCCAGGCTGACGGGAAGCGTAGTTGTAGCGCCTTCTGCAGAGCAACCATTACCCCAACCTGCCCGCCCTGCGTTTCGCCCAGCGTGCCGAGTTCCTTTTCCATCGCTTCCAGCAAGGGCTCGAGTTGATCCTTCTGGATTTCGGCCGTAACCCAGCTACCGAGATTGGCCCCGGATTCTTGGTAACGGTTGATGATCTCGCGCGCAGCTTCGGCATCACGCATGCCGGCACGCGATAGTCCGTTTCCTGTACGTCCGATCAACCCGCGCCCTTCGCGCTGGCTGGCCCCCAGGATGATGCGCAAGGCCTTGGCGATATGGCCGGCCGTCACATCATGCCAATCCGCCATGACGAAGTTGGCCATGACGTTGTTTGTATGCACGGCCGGCGAGAGCGCCGTCTTGGCCGTCTTCCAGGCACTCAGGATAGCGGCGTAGGTTTCTCCCAGCGGCTTGAAGCGGAAACCAACTGTCTGACGGACATCATTCCAGATCGGACCCGGAATGTAGCGGCCGGCCAGCTTGCCGTATTTCAGCACCTGAGTCCCGGCGATCTTGGTTTCAGGGACTTGAACCCACTCGCCAGGCTTGAAGGTATCGCGCATGCGCTCGGATGCCTCAACGAGATCGCCAGGCACATCGGAAGCCAGTTGCTTGCTGTAGGTGTTGGCCAGCCATTCCAGGTAACGACCTGTTTCAACGTCGTGAATCATGCCATGCAGCGTCTTGGCGATCGCGTAGCGCGCCTCGTCAATCTCGCCCATCGTCACCCGCTCCTGCTTCGTGAAGTCGCGCCACACCACCAGCTTTCCGCCTTTGGTATCGCGCACCTCCCAAGTTCCGGCATGCTCCCAGGTAGAGAACTTGGCCGGAATAGCCTCATTCGCCGGCCAATAGATCACCTCCAACAGCCTGCCCTTTTGCTGACGATTAGTTTCCCCTGGACCTGCAGCCTGCTCGAGATCCATCACGCCGGCACCGAACGCTTGACGACGCTCCAGGCGGACGAACTTCTCGCCGCGCAGTTGCTTGTCGGCCTGGCCATTCTTCAGCTTGCGATTCCACCATTCCGGCGCGATGTTCTTGAACTTGGCCATGTCCACGGCATCGGTCATGCCGCGACCCTTGTATTGATCGCCCATGATGGCAATCGCGCGCTTGCGGCTGGCCGTTTCGCTCTTGGTCAGTTCTGCCGTGTGTTTGATATAGGAACGGCGCAGGTATTCAAAGCGGTTGCGGTTGAACGTTTCCTGATCCAGTTGGCCAAGGCTGACAGCCTCTTCGGACAGGTTATCGATCATGCCTTTTACTTCTTCCATGACCTTGAGCGATTCAGGCGGCAGTTGCGCCTCAAAATAGGCGGCAGCTTGTGGATCTGCGTTGTTCATCCACTCATAGGCAACCCGGCTTTCGGCGCGCGTCAGCGTCGAGAGGTTTTCAAGCAGTTCGCCGGTCTGGCGCAACTGAACGCGCATCTTTCCCTGCATCATCACACGCCGGTCAACTACCGCTTCAGGCAGCCCGTAATCGGAGATCACGCCGGCCTTGACGATCTCCGGCGTCAAACGATCGATCAGCGCGCCGGCCTTGTCGTAGAGCGTGCCAGTCATCGCATCGAGGCGAACAGCATGCGTCACGGTACGCAACACGGCGTCGACAGGACGCCAGGTAGCCGACGGTTTCTGGATGATTTCTTCGGCGCGCTGGGAAGCCGATTGTTGATTGATATTGCGCGACAGCAGCGCATCGGCCGGATTCTTTTCCCGCCACAGTGCGGCCAGCTTTTCGAACAGCTGGTACCCAACCATTGCTTCAGGATCGCCAACCATCTGACCCAACTTCCAAGGACCAATATTTGCGCCGAAGAAGAAGTTTTTGGCCGGAATCGGATTTTTTGCAAATGGGCGCAGAAGATCAAACTGGTAGTGGCATAGCAATACACCGTCTTCCCAGCATTCCCTGGCCATCGTCGCCGGATTGTCATAGGTACAAACGGCCATCACTTACCCCGCGTCTGCCGGTTGAATTCAGTCAGCAGGTTCAAGGTCAGCGCCTGGATCGCGTATGCCTCGAATTCGCTACTCGGCGCCTTCTCACCGTAGTGTTCCCGAATCTCCTGCCAGATATGCACGGCTTCATGGACGATCAAGGCCTGAACCGCTTCCGTATCCTTGCCATCGAAGTCACGGATGCAGACGACGGCAGCTTGCTTGCCTTGAGGTCCGCAGAAGAAATGAACCGACGCATGAGAATGGTCGTTGATGACGAATGCCGGGCGGCTTTCCTTTGGGATTTTCAAGTGCTTCAGCACTTTTCGGTATCCGCGTTCTGTCGTGCAGAGCGTGAGGTAATGCGACGAAATAACCAGGGCGCGATCGAGCCAACGAGGCTTGATGCGTTTGCTCACGGCTTCACCTTGTCAAACCGTACATACTGACCATTGCCGGCGATAAGATAGACTCCCTTCATGAACTTGCGGTATTCGCCGGCTCTGACGCGCTCAGCAATATCTGTTAGGTCGTAATCTTCCAGATAGGTCAAAGCGCAAGCCTCAGCGACTCGCTGCTCTGCCTTGGCGAGTTGATCCCGTAGAGAGTGGTTTTCTTCGACAAGTTTCAGATGGTCGGCACGCATCTCGGCTATTTCTTCCTGCGCGGCGGCGAGTTGGGTGCGGAGTTCGGCTATTACGTCGAAGGCGTCCCTCGGGCCGTCAAGATCAAGCAGTTCGTTTGCAATTTTCAACGCACGCTTCAACCGCTCAATCTCACTTACCAGCGGCTTAGTTGCCCTTGCTACTGCTGTGGCTACTTGGTCGGATGTGAATAACGGAGTCCTGTTTTTATACGCTTTCGGCTCGTAGCCAGTTATTGCGGCGTCCGGTATCCGCATTTCATCATCGCCGTCCAACCAGCAAAGCCAAGCAACCGGCTCCCCGGCTCCCTTCAGCAATTCCGCCTTGTAGGCTTCGATAGCCGCTTCATCGCGGATCACAGCCTTCCCGTTGATTTCATCCGCAATCTTCTGTGCGGCATCAACATTCCAGTCTCCGCAACCCAGCCACTCACGGGCTTTCACGCCTGCTACATAGAGCTCAACGCTTACGTTGGTCGTCTTGACCTCGGCAAGCGCCAGTATTTGCTCTCTGCTAATGTTCATTTTCACTCCTTGACTGGTCCCAATACATTCCCGCTCAACGAAGCCAGCAAATCGGCGAGCGGATCGGTTTTCTGCTTGTTGTCCTTCTCGAATAGCCCGAGGATCTTCGCCGCCTTCTCCAAGGCGTTTCCCTTGTCCCAAAACTTGTACTTGATCCGCCCGTATTCATCGATCTCGAAGGATGCGACGGCGGCGCGCGTTACCGGGTCCAGTTCGTGCGGTAGTTTCACGCGGCCGTCTTGGTGCATGATCCCAGCGATATCGGAGATCGCTACCCGGCGAATCTCGCGGATGATCTCGGCCGAATCCAACTCGGCGCGATCGGCGGCGGCTGCCTGAATTTCGCGCACCCTTACCGAAACCTTACTGTCGGCGGCAAGCTCGGAAGACCTGGCATAGATGGTTTCCGCCTTCATTCGCTCGGCCTTGTAGCTCGCCCGATACGCATCGGCCAGGCTCTTCCCCTTGGCTACCTCATGAGCGAACTTCTCCTGCTGCGGCGTAAGTCCGTGTTCGTTCTTCGCACTCACGATCGAATCTCCTGAATCTCAATCCCATGAACGTGCAGCATCAGCTTTCGCTTCAGCCGAAACTCAGGCGTCACAGCGCCCTTCACATCCTCGACAATCAATCGCCCCTGGCGGTCGTTGTAGGTGAAGTCGGCCAGGTATTTCGTCGGCCGCTCCTTTCCGCCGCTTGGCTTTTCCAATTCGGGGATCAGCAAGAACTCAACCTGTGACTTAAGGTCGGAAATCTCGCCGGCCCGTTGAAGTAGCTCGAGGTGCAGAAAGCGGCGATGCTCGGCTTTCGAGTCAAATTTCTGTCCGCGATCGATGACCTTCTCGTTTCCGTATTTCTGGCCCTTGCGCTGCACCTTCTCGGCTGGCGTGTCGCGCATCTGGATCGCCGTCATTCGACCCGCGATACGCTCCCTGACGTTCAGAAGCTGCTCGGGAGACATGCGTATCGCGTTTCTACCCATTGGATTTCACCTGGTTCGACGCTTCGGCCGTGGCTTTGTAGCGCAGGTAGCGTGAATTCCGCGATGGATCGGCAATAGCATCGATCATTCCCCAGGCCCGCAAGCGGAGCAGCGCCCACGACACAGCGGAATGGGAAAACTTCGTGGCCCAAATGATCTGCGCTTCCGTCTTCAGTCCCGGTGAGTCTTTCAGGAAACCAAGCACGGCTTCCGTTGCGCTGCCTGGCTGGATGACGCCGGCCGGCCTTGGGTTGAACTTCTGAGATTTCTTCGATGGCTGCCTGGACTCGGCGATATCGCTCAACATCGACACCACGGAAAACGAAATCGATTGATTCACGACTTTTTTACCCACCCGGAAGCCTTCACCTTTGCCGCTACCCCTTCGGCAAACTCTCTGCCCTGCGTTTGTTCCATGAACTGAAGTTGCCTGATCTGCTCGCGCCGGCTCGAGCAATTCGTGATGATCTCCACCGCCTCCTTGAAGGTCGGATTCCGTGATCGATACTCGGTCATTCATGCCGCCGATTTACCGACCAAGCGCAACAACGTAGAGGCCGGTACTTCCGAGACATGGACGGCAAGCCGTGACGCATCGGATCCACCGCTGAAAACCTGCTTGGCCTTCTGCAAGTCACCGACCAGGCGCGGAGGATCCACCGGGAAGCCGGCAATGCGATTCTCCCCATCGCTCAATCCGCACAGGTAACGAGGGTGTGGCGGGATATCATCGCCGCGCGTCTTGTACGCCCTGAAGTTCGTTTCAAACCGCTTCTGCAAAAACGGCAATTCATCGTCGCGGCACTGGCACAGCTTCGGCCATCCGCCCAGGTCATCAATCGCCAGGTGAATCACCGGGTCATCGAAGACAATGGACTGGTGCATACCGACCGCACCAACCGCACGCATCACCTTGGCCCACGCCAGGGCTGCCGCGCTCTGCGTCGTCCCTTCGATCATCCGAACGATATCGGCGATCTTCGGCATCCACTGTCCGCTGTCCGGATTTTGCAGATGGCGCATGATCGCGGCTTCGATATCCTCAACCGGATACTTGCTCAAGCCTTGCCAGTAAAGCGCGATCACGCCTTCGGACAGGTCGCGGACGTAATACTCGGCCAGGGCAGCGAGGGCTCGCGCAAAGCGCACGGAGCTACGGGCTTGCGTCATGGGGTGACTCCTTGGGATGCCAGCCAACGTTCAGCCGCCTCGGCAGTCTTCTGCCCTGGTGATTGACGCTGTACGGATTGACGTTTGGGTGCCTGGCTGTTCGCCAGGACGCGATCGACGTACTTCGGAAGGCAGGCAATGGGCTCAGTCGCCTCGGCATGCGCCTTGGTCAGCGCATCGCGCATCTGCTGCTGGGTGATGCCGCTATCGCACCAGCGCCTGAAGATCGGCCACAACGATTCCCGATCGAAACGGCTGCCGGCATCGAAGCTGGTACCGGCCACGCGATTGAACCATATCATCCACTGGCTTTCTGCCCGGGGCGGGTCCGGAATGTTCGTCACATCCGGCTCAAGCTGCCCCTCCAATGGTTGAAGTTCGGGTGATGATTGTTTACTTAATTCTCCCTGTCCCTGTCTCTGTCCACTGTCTCTGTCTATTGGATTGCGTTTCCCGAGGGACGTATCCGGGACATCGGCACCTTGTCCCTCGGGACATTCCTTCTTTGTCCCTGGGGACGCCGTTGTTTTGAACGGTGCCTTCGGAGGCTCATAGTTGGGGGACAAATACTGTTCGATAGTTGGGTACGGAATGGCTGAATCGCCCGTCAGTTCATGTCTTTGGTTGATTTTCTTGATCCGCGCGCACTCGGTATTCCAGGCCTGCTCGAGCTTTCTAGCCCATGCTTCATTGGCTTTTTCCGCAACAACGGGGTGATATAGTCGTCCATCGCTGCACTTCACCCAGCCGCGCAGACTTCCCTCGCGGACTTTCTTCCATTCCTTGACGACGCGACCAAAACCGGCGAGTTGCGCCAGGATAATGTCGTCGTCCGGAAGGCTAGCGGCCGGGATCTGGTGCCATGAAGCGCACCACAACAGCACGGCACAGCGGAATTCATCGCCTGACGAAATGGCGGCAATGTCGCTGTCTCGAAGCCTGACCACATCAAGAGGCATGAACGGGAACCCACGCAAGTCGCAACCGCTGGGCGTCAGTGGTTCAGTTGTCACTCACCCGCCCCTTCAAACCGACCATCCGGGTGAACTGAAAACAGCACCAGGATCAAGACATGAACCCTGTCGAATAGCGTAACAAGCACGCGCTTTGCGATATCGAAACCCATGCTATTTCTCCGCCACGACGGGCTCTTGGTTGAACTGCTTTGTGCGCGTCAGGTGGTACCCGCCGCACGCAGGGCAGCGATAGTGAAACAGGCGCTTGGTTTCCGGACGGCGCTCGAGGGATTGCATGGCACCAGCACGCGCGGACATAGCATCCGGCCAGCGATGCTTTCCCTGGCACATGCGCTGCAATTCCTCTTCGGTATAGCCGTGGCTTTTACGGGGTTTCGTCACGCCTCAATCTCTCCCGATTCCGGCAACGACGCGCAGTCGATCGGCGTGCATACTGGCCACACGATCAACGCCCCACACACGAATCATGACCAGGTTGCGCACCCATTCAGCGAGCGGCATTCCGGCCTCCTTGGCTAACCGGGTAAATGTCCTTGCGGGTGACTGCTCCCCCAAGAACCCTCTCAAACGTCACAGCACGTTGAGGAGAAATCGGCGCGTCACCGGAAACCATCTGCGACAAATACGATGCTGAGATACCCATTTCTCGGGCGATTCGTGCTGCTTCACCACGTTCTAGATTCGAAAAATGGCTCTTCAAGTCCATGGAATGTACGCTCCGTATCAGATGCCACGGAGTTTATTAAACACTAAACGCGGAGTCAAGTGTTTGCTTGTTTAGAAATCACTAACCAAACTTGCCCCATGACCAAGCAACTAATCGCCGCCACCCGCAGGAATAACCTTGCAAAATGGTTCTCGAAGAGGCCTATTCCGGCTGCCGAAAAGAGCTACCTATCGCAACTGATCAGAGGTAAGGCACCGTTCGGAGAAAAAGCCGCTAGGCGGCTTGAGAATCAATACGGGATGGGTGATGGTTATCTCGACAAGGACGTTGATAACGCAGTCACAGGAGGCGGCACCGAAAACAGCTATTCACTGTCGCCCCAGGCCATAAAACTCATATCCGTGATTTCAAGACTTGATCAGGCCGGCGGCATGGAGGATGTGTTAACCGCTGCGGAGTTGCTATTACGAAAATCGCTTCCGTCTAACGAATCCGCTCTAGGGCCGGATGCGCTCAATGGAATTCTTGGCCTAGACCTATACGCGAGCAAAAACGAATCTAACGGCTCGCAAGATCAATCCGACACCGAACCAGAAGACGTCAACAAGGAAGGGAAAAATGAGTTCCTTGGGCTGGTCAAAAAATATGAAAGCAGCGACGTATCTACAGATCGCCGGAAAAGTGACAGACGAAAGATATAATTCTCGAAATGTAACAAAAACACAAATATTTTGGCGCGTGGTATATTACCTAGGTAATATACTGCGAGCTGTTAAATGGCCTCGAACGTCAAGTTGTACGATCTATCGCGCGCAAATCACGAAGCAACCAAAGATGCAATCAGAGATGCGTTGCGGCAGGCAAAAGACAGGGAATTTGAAGGTGCAATAGTCATTTTGACAAAGCGCAATGACGGTCATTCATCGGTTATCATGGCCGGCAATGCCGTCAAACATGAGCGAGCAAACCTTGAGCTTTTTAAACTCAAACTCAAAATGGCGCTTGACGATTAAAACTGGGAAATTCCGAGGAGCTAAGAACACTCGGCCCTGAGTGTGCGACATCACACTCCGGAATGTACGACGGTACGTTCCCCTCCCCCACCCCGCTTATGCGGGGTTTTTATTGCTTTTTACATCATAGTTGAATGACATGCAATTAGACTAAAGGCATAGACGCCTAAGTATATATGCATATCGATCAGTCTTCACACCGGAATTGCGTATTGCACTGACCTCGGCAAGACTGACTGACCATGAACGGCGTTTTCCCATAACGCCCGCACTCTTCAGCCGCCTTGGAAAAGGCAGAATCCATCCCGGGTTGCGAGTTTCCGTGCTTGATAACAACGCCCTTATGGGTCGACTGAACAACTGTGGCAGATGCGCACCCTGCGAGTAAGACAGCAAAGACCAATGGGATTAACTTCATAGCAACCTCCTGAATGTGTCATTGGCATTATCCCTGCCAGTCGCAAAAACCAAAACCCGCTTCGGCGGTTTTTTTTCGCCCATCACAAAATGTTTAACAAACACTTGACTTGTCGGTTAAGTGTTTTATAAACTTGATTCCGAAGTCACCCGCCAAGGAGATCACTGTGGGCAGCAACCTAAGCATCACCGGCGAGTAACCCATGTCTCACAACGCTAACGGCACGCGTGAAGGTGCCAATAGGCCGGGGGTCGTATCCGGCGCCTATCAGGAGGAAGTCATGAAATTGATCACCCTGTTTTTTCTATTGCTCCAACTTCGCGCTCTCGAAGTGACGATGTACGGTCAAGAAGAAGCGCTTGCCGTCGTTCGGGATCCGGAAACCATCAACCGTATCACCCTGGCCCGCATCGCCTGCCGCCGCGAATGGCATCGTGTTCGCGGTCGCTACCTGGAACTGAAGCGTAGCTGCAACGTGTGGAGGATCGCGTGATGGTCTGCAACTTCACCGGCATGTTGAGCGCCCCCTGCGTTTCCCGGGTAGCGGTCTATACCGCGACCTACTCCGATGGTTTCGGCCTGGTACGCAAAGAGATCGAAGCGCCGAACCGCACCGTAGCCTATGCGATTGCCACTCGCCGCCCCCCGGAAGGTCATCAACTGACCAACCTGCGCAAGAAGAAGTCGTTCGGGGTTTCCGACGTTGCCAGTCTGGACGAGCGCGTCGACATGGCGATGACCCGGGCGCTGTACAGCATCTACACCAACACGGATACCGCCGCGCGTTTTGCCAGGGCGGAAATCAAGGCCTCCGCGATGGCAGCCAGATCATGAGAACAATAACTATCACCGTAGAAGATGGGGCGTGCGGATACGACGTTCACGAAAACGGAAAGTGCTGCAACGGTCTGTCATGGGACGAAATGCTTGGTCAGGTAGCGATGCTGACCATGCCGGCGAGTCGTCTTGGCAATGGTTTCAGGATGCAAACACCTGAAGAGTGGGAAAAGGAACGCAACAAACGATTCCCTCAAATGGATCAATCGGAAAATCAACCAGCGAGGAACATATGAGTAACAGTGTCGCAACCCAAAACCCCATTGCCGCATTCAGCGGCTTCATGGACAAGTTCAAGCCCCAACTTGCCCTGGCCATTCCCAAGCACCTTTCCGCTGATCGCATGTCACGCCTGGCACTCACCTCCTTCAGCACGAATTCAAAGCTGCAGGAGTGCGATCCGAAGAGCATCGCCGCATCGATCATGACGGCTGGCCAGCTTGGCCTGGAACCCGGCGTTAATGGCCAGGGATTTCTCGTTCCCTATGGCCGCACATGCACCTTCGTCCCAGGCTGGAAAGGTCTGGTCGACCTGGTGTCACGCTCTGGTCGTGGAACGGTATATACCGGCGTGATCTTCAAGGATCAGGAATATACATGGCTGGATGGGGCTCGCCGCGACCTGATCATTCATAACGAAACTGACCTTGATGATCCGGATGACATCACGCATGCCTATTCAATCGGCTGGGTAAAGGATTCCTCTATGCCGATTATCGAGCTTTGGCGTGTTTCTAAAATCGTCAAGCACCGCGACAAATACAACAAGGTTGGCAAGAGCCACTACAGCTTCCGTGACTGGGAAATGTACGCCAGAAAAATCCCGTTGCTCCAGGTGCTGAAGTACATGCCGCAGTCGATCGAGCTATCCAATGCTATCGCTATCAGCCATGCCAGCGAGGCCGGCCGCGCCGCCATCATTGAAAACGGCATCGTTCTGGATACCGAGCCGGAAATGCGCGAAGAGCAGACGCTGTGCTACTCGGATGATGATTTCAATCGCAACCTGCCGGGCTGGAAGAAGTTGATCGCCGAGGGCAAGAAAACACCGCAACAGGTGATTGCTACAGCCAACTCCAAGGCACCACTGACCGCCGATCAGCAGAAAAAGATTCTCGAATTCCCCGGTCCGTCCGCGCAATCCAGCGGTGAAATCGTCGTCACCTACGCCCAGGTATCCGACAAGTTGAACAAGGCCGGCGATATCGATCTGCTCGATGCAGCGGCGGACCTGATCGGCGAAGTCGCAGACCCGCAACAGCGCGCCGAACTCGGCAATCTCTACAAGCAACGCCGGGCTGAGCTCGCCGGCTAACGCCACCCACTACGGAGTCCAAAATGGAACGCATTTGTCACGCACTCACCCAAGGAACTGCCGAATGGCATCAGTTCCGCCTCGAACATAACGGCGCCAGCGAAGCAGCCGCCATGCTGGGGCTTTCCTCCAAGGTGAAACGCAGCGAACTGCTGCGCATCAAGCACACCGGCCTCGCCAAGGAATTCAGCGATTGGGTTCAGGAACACGTACTCGATCGCGGCCATGCCGTTGAAGCCATGGCTCGCCCCATTGTCGAAAAGATGATTGGCGACGATTTGTACCCGGAAACCTATTCGCTCGGCAAGCAGTCGGCCTCCTGCGATGGCTTGACGATGGATGGCGAAACTGCGTTTGAGCATAAGCAATGGAATTCCGAACTGGCTCAGTCGCTCCGCAATGGCGTCCTCCCCGAAGAACATCAGCCGCAGTGCCAGCAGATCATGAAAGTGACAGGGGCCAAGCGCGTGATCTTCGTATGCTCCGATGGCACTACGGACAACTTCGAATGGCTTGAAATTCGTCCTGATACCGAATGGTTTGAACGCCTCGATGCAGGCTGGAATCAGTTCGAGAATGACCTGGTTGACTACGTCCCGACCGTCGAACCGCCCAAGCCTGTCGCTGCCCCCATTGCTGACCTGCCGGCGCTGACTGTTGAACTGGTCGGCCAGGTGACCAATACCAACCTCACGGATTGGCAGGCCGTCGTCACCTATCGTATCCAGTCCATCAACACCGAACTGAAGACGGACCAGGATTTCGCCGATGCCGAAAACATGGTCAAGTTCCTGGAGAACGGCGAGAAGACGCTCGAACTGGTCAAGTCTCAAGCACTAGCTCAGACATCGACTATCGACGAACTGTTCCGCACGATCGACAACATCAAGGCGGAAATGCGTAGCAAGCGCCTGGAGCTGGGTCGCACCGTCGAAAACAAGAAGCAATCCATCCGCAACGAAATCGAGCAGGAAGGACAGCAGGCCCTTGCCGCCTACGTAGCGAAACTGAATGTCAAGGTCGGAGGCTACATGCCCATCATCAAGGCTGACTTCTTCGGCCGCATGAAGGGTAAGCGCACCGTCGCCACGCTGCGCGATGCAATGGAAACGGCGCTGGCCAATGGGAAGGTCGAAGCAGATCGCTTTGCTGCCCTGATCGCGACCAATATCGAATTCGCCACGCCATTCATTGATGAGTTCGGCGACGTCCTGTTCTATGACCTGAAGCACATCGTCACCAAGGAACCGGAAGCCTTCTCCGCCATCATTAAGCTGCGCGTTGCCGAGCACCGCCAGAAGATCGAAGCGGAGGCCGCGGCCAAGGCCAAGGCCAAGGCGAATGAGCAGATCGTAGCCTCCCAGGCTGAAGCAGCGAAGGCGGTCAACCATCAAAGAGCAGAACAGCAACAAACGTCCTCGCAAAGATTCTCGAATTTCAAAATCTTAATTAATGATCAACGGGGCGAACGCGGCAAACCTCCTCCCTCCACACCCCCGCCGTCAGTAGCCCCACCCCATCAAAACAGGATCAAGAAAATGTGGTTCAAGAACCTGCAAATCTACCGCCTGCATGCCGGCTGGAATATCAGCATCGCTGAATTGGAAGAACAACTGGCGCGCGGTGCATTCGAGAAATGCGCCAGCAACCAGCCGATGTCGCGCGGATGGATAGCGCCGCGTAACGACGGCGCCCTTGTGTATTCCGGAAACCGCCAGATCATGATCGCGCTTCAGGTAGAAGAACGCATCCTGCCCTCGTCCGTGGTCAATGACGAAGTGCGCGAGCGCGCCGACAAGCTGGAAGAAGAGCAAGGATTCAAGCCTGGCCGAAAAGCCATGCGCGAACTCAAGGAGCGCGTCACCGAAGAACTGATGCCGCGCGCCTTCACAAAGAAGCGCACCGCGTTTGTCTGGATCGACCAGACGAATGGATGGTTTGTCGTCGATGCCGGTAGCCAGGCCAAGGCAGAAGAAGTCATCGAACAACTGCGGCATTGCCTTGATGTATTCCCGCTCAAGCCGTTGCACACGCAGATATCGCCGATGTCGGCGATGGCCGACTGGCTGGCTGGCGGCGATGCGCCGCAAGGATTCACCATCGATCGCGACTGCGAACTGAAGGCCTGCGGCGAGGAAAAGGCCGTCGTCGCCTTCAAGCGTCACCCGCTCGGCGATGAAGTTCATGCCGAAATCAAATCGCACCTGGCAGCCGGCAAGCTGCCGACCAAGCTGGCGCTTATCACCCACCAATGCAGGCCGTCAGACTCCTGGATGATGTCCTTTCCCTCCGCCCCCAGGATTTCAACACCGCGACATGCTGTCCATAGGTATAGCGTCAGAGTGTCATCAATCAAGCGCGTGAAATTGGGGAGCCAATTGATCAGCTTTCCAGTCTCTTCCGGCGTCAATACGCGCTTCTTGGTACCAATGTTCTCACCGCCTATGCGCTTTCCCTTAGATTTCAATTTTCCGCGCAGAATAACCCGCCACCAGTTTGGAGTTTCACCAGGCAGCCGGCCGGCGTCGATAGCATAATCCCACGCCGCCCCCAACTCTGATCGCAGATATCCGGCCACAACGGGCTTTACCGCACCGTGTTCGCTGATCAGGTCGAATGCCTGGGCGCGCGTGATCTCGGCAGCCGGGAGATTTCCGGTTTCACCAAGCATCTTGTCGAACATGCGCTTTACCTCTGTCGCCCCTTTTTGCTTCCTGGTCTTGAGGACATGACCCTCCCAATAGTCGAGGGCAACATCGCGCACGGTATAGGATGACAGCCTGACATTTTCTAGCCTGGCTTGTTCCTCAAGGCGACGTTCATTCCGCGCAATCCTGGATTGAAGCGCAGGATCTTCTCCAGCATCGCGCCGTTTCTTCAGACCGTCCCAATCCGCAATGGCTAGATGAAGAGACTTAGCCGGCCAATTTCCAATTTTCACTTGGCGCAACTTGCCATCGACCGGAGAGCGGTAGCGATAGATCCAAGTGCGCAAATCATCAGCCCCGGCAATAATGCGCAGGCCTGGAAAATCTGAACTGGTAATATGCTGGCCAGGCAAGAGCAACTTGATTGCCCTGGCATCGAACGTCATAGGCTTCTCCGGTATAGTTTTTAACCACAACCCGAAACAACGGTATAGGTTGCGAAAAATACACCGAAAAACCTACACTCAACAAGCAAGTTTAGTCATGTGCAGACAAGAGCGGAAAAGAAATCCTGACAATAAGAAATCAGGAAATAAGACAATAAGATCAGAGCAATGAATAAAAAAACCACCGCAAATCAGGATCTTGGAGGAACACAAAAACCCAAGCATACCCCGATGATGCAGCAGTACTTGGCGCTCAAGGCAAACCATCCGAATACCCTGCTGTTCTACCGGATGGGTGATTTCTACGAACTGTTCTATGAAGATGCCGAAAAGGCCGCGCGACTGCTCGACATTACACTGACCACGCGTGGCCAGTCTGCTGGCGTACCGATCAAGATGTGCGGTGTTCCCTTTCATTCTCTGGAACCCTACCTGGCGCGCCTGGTCAAGATGGGCGAATCGGCGGTGATCTGCGAGCAGATAGGTGATCCGGCCACCAGCAAGGGGCCGGTCGAACGCGCTGTTGCGCGCATCGTGACGCCCGGTACGCTGACCGATGCTGCCCTGATCGACGACAAGCAGGATATCTGGCTGCTTGCCCTCACCACACACCGGAATACAGCCGGGATTGCACGGCTGAACCTGGCCAGCGGTGAATTCATCCTAATTGAGGTAGCAGCCGAGCAGCTTCCCGCGACGCTCGAACGCATACGTCCAGCGGAAATTCTCTATCCCGAAAGCTGGACGCCGAATTTCGCCAGCGACGCGGCCCGGACCCGGCAACCGGACTGGTATTTTGATTTCGACTCCGCACGACGCCTGCTATGCGACCAGTTCGAAGTCGCCTCGCTGGCAGGTTTCGGTGCCGAGGGCCTAAGGCCGGCCATCGCTGCCGCCGGGGCGCTTCTGCAGTATGCCCAGGCCACGCAATCCGGAAAGCTGACGCATTTGCGCGGGCTAACGGTCGAACTGGAAGGTGCCTTCCTGGGCCTGGACCTCGCCACCCGACGCAACCTGGAACTGACCGAAACCCTGCGCGGGCAGCCCTCCCCGACCCTCTACTCGCTCCTCGACAACTGCGTGACCAGCATGGGGTCGCGACTGCTGCGGCATACCCTGCACCACCCGCTGCGCGACCGGGATATCCCTGCATTGCGGCATGGCGCGGTCGAAGGGCTGCTCGAAGATTATGGCCGACTCGCCGGCGACGTTCGCAGGTCACTACGCGGCATGGCCGATATAGAGCGTATCGCCGGGCGCATCGCCTTGCGCAATGCTCGGCCGCGCGACCTCGCCAGCTTGCGTGAGTCGCTGACTCGTCTGCCGGAACTACGCGCCCCCCTGGCTGAACAATCAGCGCCATTGCTTGAGCACCTGTTCGGCGAACTGGAAGTACCCACCACCGCACTCGCATTGCTGGTCCGTGCCATCGCCGCCGAACCCGGTGCCCAGGTGCGCGACGGTGGCGTCATCGCCTCGGGCTACGACCCCGATCTTGATGAACTGCGCTCGCTGAACGACAACTGCGGCGCCTTCCTCGTTGACATGGAAGCTCGCGAGCGTGAGCGGACCGGTATTTCCAGTCTCAAGGTCGAATTCAACAAGGTGCATGGCTTCTACATCGAGGTCACCCACGCCAATGTTGACAAGATTCCTGACGACTACCGCCGCCGCCAGACCTTGAAAAACGCCGAGCGCTACATCACCCCCGAGCTGAAGACCTTCGAGGACAAAGCCCTGTCAGCCCAGGAGCGGTCGCTGGCGCGGGAAAAACTGCTCTACGAGGCGATTCTGGATGCCCTGCTGCCGGTCGTCCCGGCCCTGCAAGGCATTGCCCGCGCGGTGGCCCAGCTCGACCTGCTGGCCGGATTCGCAGAATCGGCCCTGAAGCGCAACTGGTGCAAGCCCGAATTTGCCGTCGAAACGCAGTTGAATATCGTCAATGGTCGCCACCCCGTGGTCGAGGGCGAACTGGTGAATCAGGCCGAAACCTTCATTGCCAACGATTGCCTGCTCGCCGACAACCGCCGCCTGCTGCTGATCACCGGTCCGAACATGGGTGGTAAGTCGACCTACATGCGCCAGGTGGCGCTGATCGCCCTGCTTGCCCACATTGGCAGCTACGTGCCGGCCGAATCATGTGTTCTGGGTCCGCTCGACCGTATTTTCACCCGCATTGGCGCTTCCGACGACCTCGCTTCCGGGCGTTCGACCTTCATGGTCGAAATGACCGAGGCCGCAGCCATCCTGCACCACGCAACACACCAAAGCCTGGTGCTGATGGACGAAATCGGCCGCGGCACCTCGACGTTCGACGGCATGGCGCTCGCCTTCGCCATCCTGCGCCATCTGATCGAGAAAAACCGCAGCCTGACCTTGTTCGCCACGCACTATTTCGAGCTTACCCGGCTGTCGCACGAGTATTCGGAACTTGCCAACGTCCACCTCGGCGCGGTCGAGCATAACGACCGCATCGTTTTCATGCATGCCGTCGAAGAAGGCCCGGCCAACCAGAGTTACGGGATACAGGTCGCCGCACTGGCCGGTATCCCCGCTGCCGTCGTCCGCACCGCCCGCAAGCAGCTGCGCGAATTCGAACAGCGCGCCGCCATCGATCCGCTGCAGCCCGACCTCTTTTCCCAGGGCGAGCCGGAACCGGTAGAGCCCGAACCGCATCCGGTCGTCGACCGGTTGGCGACGATCGACCCTGACAGCCTGACCCCGCGCGAAGCCCTCGACGCCCTGTACGCCTTGAAAGGGCTACTGCGTTGATCGGCAATCGCCGGGCAAAGACTGGTGGATCGATCATCCGCAGACTGCTGCCGGCGTTGGCGTTTGCCACCATCTCCTTGCCCACCGTCGCCGAAACCTGGCGATTCGCGCTGATCGGCGATACGCCCTACAACAGCCACGAGCGGGGGGAATTGCCGAAGATGCTCTCCGCCATTGCCGACAGCAAGGTCGACGCAATCGTACATATCGGCGACTTCAAGTCCGGCTCGAGCCCGTGCTCGGATGAGGTATTCACGGATCGTTTCCAGCTATTCGACAGCAGTCGCGCGCCCTTCTTTTTCGTTCCCGGGGACAACGAATGGACAGACTGCGAGCGTCTCAGCAACGGTGGCTACGACCCGCAGGAACGACTGGCAAAGCTGCGCAGTCTGTTCTGGAGCAAGAATCAATCGCTTGGCCGGACAACGCTGACACTCGAACGGCAACCCGGCGCCTACCCGGAGCACGCCCGCTTTCGCCTGGGACCGACGCTCTTTGTCACCTTCAATCTGCCAGGCGGCAACAATAACTGGGGAATGACCGACATACCGCGTGCCGACTATGCAGCCCGCCATCCAGCCACCATCGCCTGGCTCAAGGAAAACTTTGCGCTGGCCCGACGCGAAAATATGCGAAGCCTGGTCCTGTTGTTTCAAGCCAATCCCGGCTTCAAGCACCATACGCAAGGCTTGGCGCATCGCGCATACCGCGAATTTCTCGATACGCTGCGCGACGAGACAGTAGGTTTCCAGGGGCAGGTGGTCGCCGTTCATGGCGATACGCACATGAACCGGATCGATCAGCCGATGCGCGATCAAACCGGTCGGCTGCTGAGCAATTTCGTTCGCGTGGAAACCTTCGGCTCGCCCTTCATGGGGTGGACTACCGGAATCATCGATTCCGACTCGCCCGCCTCGATCCGCTTCGAAAACCATCCCTGGCCGGCAAGGCACGAATAGCGCGGCATCCACAGCGGAACGCCGCGCCGGATCAGGCATCAGCTCATGTAATTTCCGCCGTTGCAGGCGAAATTGGCACCTGTCGTAAAACCAGCCTTGTCGGAAGCGAGCCAGCCGATGATCGAGGCAATCTCTTCCGGCTCACCGAGGCGCTTGACCGGAATGGTGGCGACGATCTTTTCCAGCACATCTTCACGAATCGCGCGCACCATGTCGGTCCCGACATAACCCGGCGAGACCGTGTTGACGGTGACGCCCTTGCTGGCGACTTCCTGTGCCAAAGCCATGGTGAACCCATGCATGCCGGCCTTGGCAGTCGAATAGTTGGTTTGCCCGAACTGGCCGCGCTGGCCGTTCATTGACGAAATATTGACGATGCGCCCCCAGCCACGATCCATCATGCCGTCGACAACCTGCTTGGTTACGAAGAACAGGGAATTCAGGTTGGTATCGATCACCGCCATCCAATCCTGGACACTCATTTTGCGGAAAACGCCATCTTTGGTTATGCCGGCATTGTTGACCAGGACATCGATCTCGCCAACCTCGGCCTTGACCTTGTCGAACGCCGCCTTGGTGCTATCCCAGTCGGAAACATTCCCTTCGGAGGCGATGAAATCGAACCCCTGGGCTCTCTGATCCTGGAGCCATTTGTCCTTGCGCGTCGAGTTCGGGCCACAGCCGGCTACAACGGTAAAACCATCCCGTGCCAACTGCTGGCAAATCGACGTTCCGATCCCCCCCATGCCACCGGTCACGTAGGCAACTTTTTTGCTCATGATTACCGCTCCTTGCACATAATTATTAATTACATACTGGCAAAAACAACGGATGCCGTGTTGGGACATCCGTGGAAAGGCGTTAAACAACGCCCAGAGACTATAACGCGAATAGATAACGCAAAATACATAATCACATATTGTTAAATTGATTTATCAATAAATAATTCTGATGCAATATTTCCCTGCTGCCAAACACATGCATGCTGGACAAATCGCAGACAAAAAAATACCCGCCGCAGCGGGTATTTCTGCCAGCCCAAAAGCAGCCTTAGTGGCAGGTTTCACCGTCCTCGTCCGGATGGTGAACATGCCCATGCTCGATTTCTTCCTCGCTGGCAGGGCGAATCGCTGTCACGGTACAGGTAAACAACAACGCCATGCCAGCCAGCGGATGATTGCCATCGAGCACGACCTTGTCGTCGGCAATATCGGTCACACGATAGATCACGAAATCGTCTTCGCCACCGTCTTCCGGGCCTCCTTCGAACTGCATGCCGACCTGGAGCTCCTTCGGAAAATCCTTGCGCGGCTCGATCTGGACCATCTCGGCATCGTATTCGCCGAATGCCTCGTCCGGTTGCAGCTTGACCTGAACCGACTCGCCGACCTTCTTGCCCTGCAACGCTTCCTCGATTTTCGGGAAGATATCGTCATAACCACCATGCAGGTAAACCAGCGGCTCGCGGCCTTCATCAACCACCTCGCCATCTGGATCCTTGACGTGGTAATCGAGCGTAATAACGGTGTTCTTCGCAACCAGCATGTTCATTCTGTGGCTTTCCTAGTATTGATGGATATTCTCGGCAACTCGCCAGTCTTGCAACCTGCTTCTGCCAAGCCTTGAATCTGCGCTAATGGCGTATTTTAACATTGCCCCCAAAAAGCTCAGGCGTTGAGCTCCTTGACCAGACGCAGAACATCAAGGGCATGTCCCTTGTAATTGACGTTATACAGCGCGTGCCGGATGGTTCCGGCGCGGTCAATCACGAAGGTGGAGCGGCAAACGCCGAATTTCTTATGGCCATCGACTTCCTTGGCCTGCCAGACACCGTACTGCTTGCAGACGATGCCTTCGGTATCCGACAACAACTCAATTCCGATGCCCTCCTTGTCCCGGAACTCTGCATGTTTCAGGCAATCGTCCCGACTGATGCCGAGCAGAACGCAATCATGACGAAGAAAGTCGTCTTCATGATCCGAAAAATCAGTGACTTCCTTTGTGCAGCAAGGCGTTCCATCCTTGGGATAGAAGAAAATAACGATGTGCTTGCCTTGATACCGTGCCAGGTCAATCGTCTCCATGTCGGCATCCGGCAATGAAAACACAGGGGCTTGTTCGCCAACCTTGAGCACCATTTTGTTCTCCTCGGGGGGGACGGCTGAGAACGATTCTAGCGGAGGCAAATACCGGTGGCTACTGCGTCTGGCGGGAATTCGAGAATTATTTCCCGGAAATTTTTTCCGGAATCTGGACGAAGGTTTCGTCCTGCTTGATCATGCCCAGCTCGAAGCGGGCACGCTCCTCGATGGCGTCGTAGCCTTGTTTCAGGTCACGGACTTCGGCATCGAGACCCGCATTCCGGATTTCCAGTTTGCGGGTGACTTCCTTTTGCTGCTGCAACTGACGGTCGTATTCCCACACCTTCAGCCAGCCCCCCTTACCCACCCATAGGGGGTACTGGAGCAGGCCGATGGCTGCGAGAAGGCCGACCGTCAGCCAACGCATGCGCGATTAACGCAGGTTGTAGAAGGTTTCGCGGCCCGGGTAGGAAGCGGTATCGCCCAGGTCTTCTTCGATGCGGATCAACTGGTTGTACTTGGCGATACGGTCGGAACGCGACAGCGAGCCGGTCTTGATCTGGCCAGCATTGAGGCCGACGGCGATGTCGGCGATGGTGCTGTCTTCGGTTTCACCGGAGCGGTGCGAGATCACGGCGGTGTAGCCGGCGCGCTTGGCCATTTCAACGGCAGCAAAGGTTTCGGACAGGGTGCCGATCTGGTTGATCTTGATCAGGATCGAGTTACCGATGCCCTTCTTGATGCCTTCCTTGAAGATCTTGGTGTTGGTGACAAAAACGTCGTCGCCGACGATCTGCACCTTGTCACCCAGACGGTCGGTCAGCAGCTTCCAGCCGTCCCAGTCGGCTTCGGACATGCCGTCTTCGATGGAAACGATCGGGAACTGATCGGCCAGGTTGGCCAGGTAATCGACGAACTGAGCGGAAGTCAGCTCCAGGCCTTCGCCAGCCAACTTGTACTTGCCGTCCTTGTAGAACTCGGAAGCGGCGCAGTCGAGCGCCAGCAGCACGTCCTGACCCGGCACGTAACCGGCCATTTCGATGGCTTCCATGATGATCTGCAGGGCTTCGGCGTGGCTGCCCAGGTTCGGGGCGAAACCGCCTTCGTCGCCAACGGCGGTCGAGTGGCCCTTCTTGTTCAGCAGCTTCTTCAGTGCGTGGAAGATTTCAGCGCCGCAACGGATGGCTTCGCGAATGTTGGCGGCACCGACCGGCATGACCATGAATTCCTGGATATCCAGGCTGTTGTTGGCGTGCTCGCCACCGTTGATGATGTTCATCATCGGCACCGGCATCTGCATCGGGCTCATGCCACCGAAGTAGCGGTACAGCGGCAGGCCGGATTCTTCGGCAGCGGCCTTGGCAACGGCCATGGAGACAGCCAGGATGGCATTGGCGCCGAGACGCGACTTGTTGTCGGTGCCGTCGAGATCGATCATGGTTTGATCAATGAAAGCCTGTTCCTGAGCATCGAGGCCGATGATGGCTTCGGAGATCTCGGTGTTGATGTTCTCGACAGCCTGCATCACGCCCTTGCCGAGGTAACGACCGGCATCGCCGTCACGCAGTTCGATGGCTTCGCGGGTGCCGGTGGAGGCACCGGACGGAACCGCCGCACGGCCCATGACGCCTGATTCGAGCAGAACGTCGGCTTCGACAGTGGGATTGCCGCGGGAATCCAGAATCTCGCGGGCAACAACATCAACGATAGAACTCATATTTCTTCCTTATTTTCAGAAGGTTGAAAGAACAAATTAAACTTGATTATCAACACCGGAAATGACCAGCATGTTCATTTCGGCAATATGTTCGCGGACCTTGCGGGCCGCCTGATACTCGGCCGAATCGTAGAAGCGCTTGGCCTGCGCTACCGACTCGAACTCAACAACGATCATCCGCTCGGGCGGCGACCACTTTCCTTCGAGAATCTCGGAAGCGCCTCCACGGACCAAGAAATGACCGCCGTACTGTTCGACGGCGGCGGTAGACAACTGGCGATATCGGGCAATGGCGTCGGCGTCATGCACCTTCACCTCAGCCACGACATAGCCCTTGGCCGACATTACTTCAGTTCCTCGAATCCAGCTGATTTCACCGCCTTATCCAATGCAACCAGGGTAGCGAGCAAACTTTCCATGCGATCCAGAGGCCAGCTGTTCGGACCATCCGACCATGCCTTTTCAGGACACGGGTGGGTTTCCATGAACAGTCCGGAAATGCCGACAGCAACGGCAGCGCGCGCCAGAACCGGAACGAATTCGCGCTGCCCACCGGAAGAGGTACCCTGCCCGCCCGGCAACTGGACGCTGTGAGTGGCATCGAACACCACCGGACAAGCGGTTTCACGCATGATCGCCAGCGAGCGCATGTCGGACACGAGATTGTTGTAGCCGAACGACGCGCCGCGCTCGCAGACCAGGATGTTGTCGGCACCATTGTTCACTTCGCGCGCCTTGGCGACGACGTTCTTCATGTCGCCCGGCGCCAGGAACTGGCCCTTCTTGATATTCACCGGCTTGCCGCAGGAGGCCACGGCATGGATGAAATCGGTCTGCCTACACAGGAAGGCCGGGGTCTGCAGAACATCGACGACTGCCGCCACCGGGGCGATCTGGTCGATGTCATGGACATCGGTCAACACCGGCACGCCGATCTGGCGCTGCACTTCCGAAAAGATGCGCAGGCCTTCGTTGAGACCCAGACCGCGCACCGAGGTGCCGGCGCTGCGATTGGCCTTGTCGTAGGAAGCCTTGAAGATGTAGTTGATACCCAACCGGGCACAAACTTCCTTCATATACCCGGCCACATCCAGGCAAAGCTGCTCGGATTCAGCGGTACAAGGGCCGGCAATCAGGAAAAAAGGCTGGTCAAGACCAGCCTCGAAACCGCAAAGTTTCATTATTTCTTGCCCTGTTTATTGGCCAGCGCCGCCTTCACGTAGGACGTAAACAGCGGGTGACCCTGACGCGGGTTGGAGGTGAATTCCGGGTGGAACTGGCAAGCGACGAACCATGGATGGATCTCGGCCGGCAGTTCGACCATTTCGCACAGCTCGGTGCCCGGTGCACGGCCGGCAACGATCAGGCCCTTTTCTTCCAGTTGGGCAAGCAGCGTGTTGTTCACCTCGTAGCGGTGACGATGACGCTCGGTAATTTCGGCGGCGCCGTAAATCTCGCGTGCCTTGCTACCCTCCTTCAACTTGCAGACCTGTGCCCCCAGGCGCATGGTTCCGCCAAGATCCGAATCCTCGCCGCGCTTTTCCACCTTGCCGGAAGCGTCCAGCCATTCGGTGATCAGGCCGATGACCGGGTAAGGCGTATCGGCAACGAATTCCGTTGAATGAGCATCTTTCAGACCGGCCACATTACGGGCAAATTCGACGACGGCCATCTGCATGCCGAGACAGATACCCAGATACGGCACCTTGTTTTCGCGAGCGTAACGAATCGCCTCAATCTTGCCTTCCGTGCCGCGACGGCCGAAACCGCCCGGAACAAGAATGGCATCGAGATCTTCAAGAACGCCGGTACCGTTCTTTTCGATTTCTTCCGAATCGAGATAGACGATATCGACCTGGCTACGGGTATGGATGCCGGCGTGCTTGATCGCTTCGATCAGTGACTTGTACGACTCGGTCAGATCGACATACTTGCCGACGAAGGCGATCTTCACCTGATGCAGCGGGTGCTCCAGGGCAACGATCAGGTTTTCCCAGACGGTCAGATCAGCCGCCTTGGCCAGGATGTTCAGCTTGTGGCAGACGATCTCGTCGAGCATCTGTTCGTGCAGCATGCCCGGAATCTTGTAGATGGAGTCGGCATCGAGACATTCGATGACGGCTTCCGGCATCACGTTACAGAACAAGGCGATCTTGCGGCGTTCCTCGACCGGGATGGAACGGTCGGCGCGGCAGAGCAGGATGTCCGGCTGGATACCGATTTCACGCAATTCCTTGACGGAGTGCTGGGTCGGCTTGGTCTTCAGTTCGCCGGCGGTCGGGATGTAGGGCAGCAGCGTCAGATGCATGTAGCAGACATTGTTGCGGCCTTCCTCGATACCCATCTGACGGATGGCTTCGAGGAACGGCAGGGACTCGATGTCGCCGACCGTACCGCCGACTTCGACGATGGCCACGTCGGCACCTTCGGCACCGGCCTTGACCTTGCCCTTGATTTCGTCGGTGATGTGCGGGATGACCTGCACCGTCTTGCCGAGGTACTCGCCACGACGCTCTTTCTTGAGCACGGTGTCGTAGACCTGGCCGGTCGTGAAGTTGTTGCGCTTGGTCATCTTGGCGCTGGTGAAGCGCTCGTAGTGGCCAAGATCAAGATCGGTCTCGGCGCCATCTTCCGTCACGAACACTTCGCCGTGCTGGAAAGGACTCATCGTGCCGGGGTCGACGTTGATGTAGGGGTCGAGCTTGAGGTGGGTAACTTTGATGCCGCGGGATTCCAGAATGGCCCCGAGCGACGCGGCGGCGATGCCTTTGCCCAGAGAGGACACGACACCACCCGTAACGAAAACAAATTTGGTCATGGAAAGACAGGCTGCGGGAAAGCAGAATCATAGCCGATAAGCTCGGAAATCCCCAAGCACGTCGACTTTTCGTGGCATTCAAATCGAATAGATACCGAGCGACAACGCCCCCTTTCCGTTTGTTAGAATCCGCCCTGAATCCACCGCCAGAAGCCAACTTGAAGCACGTTCTCGTCGTCAATTACTCGCAAACCGGACAGCTTTCCGACATCGCCGCGCAAGTGATCGGCCCACTGCGCGAAGCCGGCCATCGCGTGCATCTGGAAACACTGGTTCCGGCCACACCCTACCCCTTCCCATGGCCCATCGTCGACTTTGTCGACGCCATGCCCGAATGCGTGCAACTCGACGCACCGCCGCTCAAACCATTGAGCGTTGCTGCCGACACCGACTTCGATCTGGTCATCCTGTGCTACCAGGTGTGGTTCCTGTCCCCCGCGCTGCCGATGACAGCCTTCCTGCGCAGCGAGGCCGGCAGATGCCTGATCCGTGGCAAACCGGTCGTCACGCTGGTCGCCTGCCGCAACATGTGGCTGTCGGCGCAGGAAACCATGCAGAAGCTAATTGCCGAAGCCGACGGCAACTTGCGCGACCATATTGCCTTGATCGACCGCGGGCATCCATTGGCCACATTCATCACGACGCCGCGCTGGGTGCTGACCGGCAAGCGCGACTCTTTTCTCGGGATGCCGCCCGCCGGCATCGCCCCGGCCGAAATCCGGCGCGCCAGCCGTTTTGGCCGCGCCATGGCCGATGCGCTGGACCGGAATGCCGAAAAATCCGGCCAACCCATGCTTGCCGGCTTGCGCGCCGTCACCGTCAATCCCCGGCTGGCAATCAGCGAACGCGCCGGACGGCGCGCCTTCGGCGTCTGGTCGCGGCTGATCCGCGCCTTCGGCCAACGCGGCAGTTGGCAGCGACGCCCCATCCTGCTGGTATTTTCCGTTTATCTGATTGTGATGGTTTTGACGGTCGTTCCCACCAGCCTATTGTTACAATGGTTGCTTTCCCCGCTGCTGAAATCGCGCCTGGAGGGGCTGCGCGCTCAGCTGGAACTACCGAGCGGGTCCGAGGAATTCAATCTAGAAAAATATGACGAGTCGCGGTAGTGCCTATATAACCGGCACATCTTCCTTTTTGCCCAACGCGCCGGTAGGCAACGACGAGATCGAACAGGTGCTTGGCTTGATCGCCGGCAAGCCGTCGCGCGCCCGGCGCGTCGTGCTGCGCAACAACGGCATCCGCAGCCGGCACTACGCCATCGACCCGGCCACCGGCACCTTCACCCACTCGAACGCGGCGCTCGCGGCCGAGGCCATTCGCCGCCTGGACGCCGGCGCGCCGGATGTGCTGGCCTGCGGCACCTCTTGCCCCGACCAGCTGATGCCCAGCCATGCGGTGATGGTGCACGGCGAGTTGCGTATTCCACCTTGCGAGGTGGTATCGACGGCCGGCATCTGCGCGGCTGGAATCAGCGCCCTGAAATATGCGGCGATGGCGGTCATGGCAGGGCTGGCCAGCAAAGCGGTGGCCAGCGGATCGGAACGCGCCTCTGGCGGCCTCCTTGCCCGCCACTACGAACCGGAATCGACGCATCGGGTGGCCGAGCTGGAAGACAACCCGGAGATCGCCTTCGAGAAGGACTTCCTGCGCTGGATGCTGTCCGACGGTGCCGGTGCCTTCCTGGTCGAGAACGCACCGCGTCGCGAGAGCCTGTCGCTGCGCATCGACTGGATCGACATCCAGTCGCAGGCCGACAGCATGCCGGTATGCATGTATGCCGGTGGCGACAAAACACCCGACGGTCGCTTCCGCGGCTGGCAGGAATTCGCCGCCAACGAATGGACCGAACAGTCCATCTTCATGGTCAAGCAGGATGTCCGTCTGCTCAACGAAGCCATCGTCGAGCAGACCTTCGGCAAGCCGCTGGCCAAGGCGCGGGCAGAACGCGACCTGGCTGCCGAAGCGATCGACTGGTTCCTGCCGCACATGTCTTCCGAATACTTCCGGCAGCCGCTGGCCGCCTACATGGCCGATGCCGGCTTCGCCATCGATGCGGAAAAATGGTTCACCAACCTGCAAACCAAGGGCAATACCGGCTCGGCATCGATCTTCATCATCCTCGACGAACTCTTCCGCAGCGGTCGCCTGCAGGCCGGCGACCGCCTGCTCTGCTTCGTCCCCGAGAGCGGCCGTTTCACCGGTTCGCTGATGCACCTGACGGCCGTCGACCATGCTGGATAGCGAAGTCCCCCAGGAAGGCAACAGTACCCTCGGCGGCCACCGCAAGGCGATGTACGCCCGCGGTGCCGACGGCAAGCTGCACATCGTCCAGTCGGCCGGCTGGGAAGTCGAGGAAATCGTCACCAAACAGGCCGTCGACGACCTGCTGCGCCTGACCGAAGAGGCCCGCCAGCGTGTGCTGGCTGGCCAGACCTCGCCACTCGAATACCACATGTACCGGGTGCGCATGGACGTGCCGCTACTGGCGCAGGCCAGCGGCATCTGGCAATGGCGCATCCGCCGCCATTTCCGCCCGGCCATTTTCGCCAGGCTCTCGCCGGCCCTGCTGGCGACCTACGCCGATGCCATGGGACTCAGCGTCGAGCAATTGAAGAAGGTTGATTGATGGAATTCCAGCACAGCCAGGCCTCCCACTGCGAAAGCGGCGTCATGTCGGCGATGTTGCGCCACCATGGGCTGCCACTCTCCGAGCCGATGACCTTCGGGCTGTCCTCGGCGCTTTCCTTCGCCTACCTGCCGATCATCAAGATCAACGGCCTGCCGCTGGTCGCCTACCGGATGCCGCCCAAAGCCATCATCAAGGGGCTGCAAAAGCCGCTCGGCCTGAAAATGCGCTTCGAGACCTTTGGCAACCCGGCCGCCGGCGTCACCCGTCTGAACGAACTGCTCGACCAAGGCAAGCTGGTTGGCCTGCAGACCTCCGTCTTCTGGCTACCCTACCTGCCGGAAGACCTGCGCTTCCACTTCAACGCCCACAACGTTCTGGCCTTTGGCCGCGAGGCGTCGGGCGACTACCGCCTCTCCGACCCGGTGGCCGAAACAGTCGTCACCTGCCCGCCGGCTGACCTGCAACGCGCCCGCTTTGCCAAGGGGGCGCTGGCGCCGAAGGGACTGCTTTACTACCCGGTGGGTACGCCTCAGACGCCGGATTGGCAGAAGGTCTTGCCGGCCGCCATCACGAAGACGACGCGCATCATGCTCGATGCGCCGTTGCCCATCATCGGCGTGCGTGGCATCCGCTGGCTGGCCAAGGCCATCGAGAAGCTTGATACGGGTGCCGATGCCGCCCACAGCAAGATGTTCATCGGCCAGGTCGTCCGCATGCAGGAAGAAATTGGCACCGGCGGCGGTGGCTTCCGCTTCATCTATGCCAGCTTCCTGCAAGAGGCGGCTGACCTGCTCGGCCGCCCGGCGCTGGGTGAGCTCGCCGAACAACTGATCGACATCGGCGATGAATGGCGTGAATTCGCGCTGGCCACGGCGCGCATGATCCGCGACCGCGACCCGCTGTACCCACCGAAACTGGCCGACAAGCTGCGTGCCATCGCCGATCGCGAGCAGGCCTTCTTCCGCGACTTGCGCCGCGCCGCGTGATGCTGCGCATCGAAGGCGTTTCCTTTTCCTACCGGGATGCCGACACGCCGGCACTCGATGGCGTCACCCTGGACATCCCCGCCGGCGGCGTCTTCGGCCTGCTCGGCCCCAATGGCGCCGGCAAGACGACCCTGATCTCCATCCTCGCCGGCCTGCAGACAGCAACCAGCGGCAGCATCACCTTCAACGGCCGTCCGCTGACCGAAGCCCGTGCCGCCGAGCCGCGCGCCATTGCGCTGGTACCACAGGATTACGCGTTCTACCCGATGCTGACCGTCGCCGAAAACCTCGATTTCTTCAGCGGCGCGCTGGGCCTGGCGCAACGCGAACGGCAGGCGCAGATCGCCGCGGCCATTGCCTTCGCCCGCCTTGAACAAGTCACCGGCAAACCGGCCGAACAACTGTCCGGTGGCCTGCGCCGGCGCCTGAACCTGGCTATCGGCCTGCTCGGCCGACCACAGGTTCTGCTCCTCGACGAGCCCACGGTTGGCGTCGACCCGCAATCGCGCCGCTTCCTGCTCGACGCCATCGCCGGCCTGCCGGCCAGCGGCACCACCGTGATCTACACCAGCCACTACATGGAAGAGGTCGAAGCCATCTGCCAGCGGGTGGCCATCATTGATCAGGGAAAGGTCCTGACCGAAGGCGCGCTGGATGCCCTGCTGCGCTGCGAGGAATCGATCGTCGAACTGGAACTGGGCGCCGAACTGCCAGCGGAGTTGGCTGCCCGACATGCCGCCATCGCCGAAGGCAACCTGAAATACCGCCTGCAACTGGCCACACCGACGGCCCTCTCCGGCCTGCTCGACGCCCTGGCCGATGCGGGTTGCTCCGTACAGCAACTGAAAGTCGGTCGAGAAAACCTCGAACACCTCTTCATGCGCCTCACCAAGCGCTCGCTTCGGGACTAAGCGATGATGACCCGACTCAAGGCACTGTGGCGCAAGGAAACCCTGGCCCTGCTGCGCGACCGGCACGGCCTGGCCGCCCTGTTCGTGATGCCGGTGATTTTCATCCTGGTCATGACCATGGCGCTGCACGACGCCTTCATGCCCGGTGCGGCCATCGATGTCGGCTACGCCATCGTCGATCTCGACAACAGCCCGCATTCGCAATCCTTGATCCGACGCCTGAACAAGGCCGGCAGTTTCCGCCACATCGCCAGTGTCGATAACCCTGACACGGCACGGCAAGCCATTCGCGACGGGCGCTACGCCCTGGTCCTGGTACTGCCCAAGGGTTTCGGCGAACGCCTGCTCGCCCCGGCGGGCGCCGATGGCCAGCCGACCGAGCCGCTCGGCCTGCTCGTCGACCCGACCCTGAACCCCGTCCTGCAACTGGCTTTCCGAACCCAGACCAGCGCTGCACTGGGCACCCTGCGCGCCGACGAACTGACGCGCCAGGCCGGCAAGCTGTTCGGCCTGCCCAGCGCCGCCAACGCACCGGACCGCGACTGGCCGGACGAGATCGTCACCGTCGCCGTGCAGAACGAGCACAGCATCCGTCCGCCGTCGTCCGTGCAGCAGAACGTGCCGGCCTGGCTGGTCTTCGCCATGTTCTTCGTGGTCATCCCGATTTCCGCCATCCTGATCGTCGAACGCCAGCAAGGCACCCTGAGCCGTCTGGCCGCCATGGGCCTGCCCTTCCGCCTGGTACTGCTCGGCAAGCTGCTGCCCTTCTTCATCGTCAACCAGATCCAGGCAGCGCTGATGGTCGGTGTCGGGCTCTATGTCGTGCCGCTGTTCGGTGGCGAAGCACTGGTCATGCCACAGGGCATCGGCCTGTTGAACTGGTGGCTGGTATCGATGGCGGTCAGCCTGGCGGCCGTCGCCTGCGCCCTGCTCGTCGCCAGCCTGGCCAGAACAACCCAGCAGGCGACGATCATCGGCGGTGTCGGCAACATCCTGATGGGCGCCATCGGCGGCATCATGGTGCCCAAGTTCATGATGCCGGCCGCCATGCAAACACTGGCCGAGTTTTCGCCCATGGCCTGGGGGCTGCAGGGCTTCCACACGGTCATGCTGCGCCATGGCGGGTTCGCCGCCATCCTGCCTCCCGTTCTCCAACTGCTCGCCTTCGCCGTGGCCGCCCTGGCCGCCGCAACCTGGCTCAACCATCGTCAATCCGCATGAGCGCCGAACTCCGTCTTGCCTTGAAAGCCCTGATCGTCGAAGCCTGCGACAAGGATTGCGACCCATCTAGCATCACCGACGACGAAGTGCTGTTCGGCCCGGAAGCACCGCTACAGCTCGATTCGCTCGACGCCCTGCAAGTCTCGATGGCGATCAAGAAGCAATACGGCCTGCGCCTGCCGGACAGCAAGGAAACCCGGCGGATCCTGACCAACGTCGCCAACCTGGCCGAACATCTGGAAGGCTGGCTGGCCAGCCGGGGCTGAACGCAACGATGAAGCGAGCGGTCCACATCGTCGCCAGCGGCCTGCTCTGCGCTCGCGGCACATCGCCGAGCACCGTCGGCGAGGCGCTGTGGGCAGGCGAATGCTCTTCCGACCCGCGTCAGCTGGGTGAACGGCACTTTCCCTATTTCGCCCTGCCCTTGGATGGACATGACTGGTCCTCACGCGCCGAGCAGGCGGTACGCCACGTCGGAGCACAACTCGGCCCATACGCGCCCAATACGCCACTCTTTGTCGCCTCGTCATCCTTCCAGATCGGGCTTTTCGAACAACGCAGCGCCCCGTTCGACATGCCCATCGGCAGCGCCTCATTCAGCCGGCAGATCGCCGACTGGATGGTCCTCTCCGGTCCGCGCACCAGCTTCTCGACAGCCTGTACCTCCGGCTTTTCGGCCATCGATGCGGCCGCCACCTTGATCTCGGCTGGATTGATCGACGACGCCATCGTCCTCGGCATCGAACTGGCCAACAACAGCACACTGGCCGGCTTTGCCGCCATGGAACTACTCTCCCGCACCGCCTGCCGGCCCTTCGACGCCCGGCGCGATGGCCTGGTGCTGGGTGAAGCGGTTGCCGCCATCAAGCTGTCTGCCGCGACTGGCCCATGGAAAATCGCCGGCGTCGCCAATGGTCTGGATGCCTATTCGACCACCGGCCCCGATCCGGAAGGCGGGCCGATTGCCGGCGTGATATCCGATTGCCTGCGCGTAGCCGGCGCCCATCCAGCCGACATCGAGCTGATCAAGCTGCAAGCAGCCGGTTCGCCGGGTAGCGACCTGGCCGAAGCCAACGCGCTACGTCAGGTCTTTACCGAGGCCATGCCCCCCCTGCTGTCGCTGAAGCCAGCCCTTGGTCATACGCTCGGCGCCAGCGGGATCGCCGAACTGGCTACTTTGCTGGCGAGCCTCGACGCCGGACAAATTCCGGCCACTACCAACTACGAGGACCTGGATGCCGATATCGGACTGGCCCCCACCACCGTCCGCAGCAACGCCGACGTGCGACGTGCGCTACTCAATCTGATCGGTTTTGGTGGCGGCCTGGCCAGCTTGGTCGTGGAGCGCTGCTAATGGCATTCCTCAATGCCCTCGTCACCCAGCAGTTCGCACCGGATGCCATACCCGCGGCTGTCCGTTCGGCCATTGGAAAACCCCTTCGCCGCGCAGCCGCGCTGACCCAACTGGCACTGGTCGGCGCCTGCGCCAGCCTGCCCGAGGCGCAACGCGAGCACCCCACCCTGCTGCTCTGGCAATCGATCAGCGGCCCGCGACAGGAAACGCAGAACCTGCTGGATGAAGTTTGCCTGGGTGGCGGCGAACCGATGCCCTACGACTTCCTGGCCACCCAACCGGCCCTTGCTGCAGCCCAGATTCAGCCATTCCTGCCGGGGCTCCGATCAGCAACGCACCTGCCACTGGATAACGAATTGGCCAGCCACTGGGCCTTGATGCTCGGCCTGGCCTGTACCTGGCTTGATCAGGGACGCTGCGCGCAAGTGCTTTGCGCCCAACTCGACCACTGGTCCGATTCAGCCAGCGGTCAATGGCTGACCGTCACCGACCGGCCTCTTGAAACCGCACTCGCCAGCCTCCAGATAGCGAGAGAGGATGCGACAGCCACCGCGCTGGATAATGCGGATTTTCCAGCAGGCTTAAGGGAATGGCTGAATGACGGCCGATCTCCACACCTCACCCTGCAATCCGCCGCCCTTCCCCGACTGGCGGTAGAATTCGCCCGACTATAATTTTTTCAGGCCTTCACCATGTCCGAGTTTGCATTTGACGTTTCCCTACAAGATTTCGAAGCCAAAGTCCTCGTCCAGGCGGATACCGTGCCAGTCGTCGTCGATTTCTGGGCACCATGGTGCGAACCGTGCAAGGTGCTGAAGCCGATGCTGGAGAAGCTCGCCGAGGAATACAAGGGCCGCTTCATCCTGGCCAAGGTCAACTCCGACGAGAACCCGGAACTGGCCCAGCACTTCGGCGTGCGCAGCATTCCGTCGGTCAAGGTGCTTTTCCAGGGCCAATTGGTCGACGAATTCAACGGCGCCATTCCGGAAAGCCAGATTCGCGCCTTCCTTGACCGAATCGCTCTGCCGGAAGGCCCCGAACAGATCAATCTGCGCGAGCAGGCTGCCGCCCTTGTCGCCGAAGGCAAGCTGGAAGAAGCACTGGCAGTGCTGGTGCAGGCCAGCCAGGCCAATCCCCAGGATCAGGCGATTCAGCTCGATGCCGTCGATGTCTTGATGCAACTCGGCCGCAATGACGAAGCGAAGCAGCTGCTGGGCGGCGAATACGCCAACGAACCCGATCGCGCCAATGCCCTGCGTGCCCGCCTCGCGCTGCTTGATGGCGCCGCCGATACAGCGCCGCTGGAAGCCAAGCTGGAAGCCAACCCAGACGATCACGCCACCCGCCTCGAACTATCGAAGGCCTACGCCGCCCAGAGCCGCTTCCGCGAAGCGCTGGAGGCAGCCCTCGAAGTTGCTCGCCGCGACCGCTTCTTCAACGAAGGTGCTGCCCGCAAGGCCATCCTGGCCCTCTTCGAAGCGCTTTCCGGCGAACAGTATGACGATCTGGTCCGCGAATTCCGTCGCAAGCTGTCCGCTACCCTGAACTGATTTCGCCCGGCCAAGGCATCGGCAGTGCAGCTGTTCTACACCGATGTCTTCGTCCTGCCGCTGCCGTCCGGCCATCGTTTCCCGATGGAAAAATATTCCCGGCTGCGCGAAAGCCTGCTCGCCAGCGGCGAATTCAGCGCAGCGGATTTCCACCTGCCGCATGCCGCGACCGACGAGGAATTGGGGCGGGCCCACGATTTCGCCTATATCGAGGCCATCACCAACGGCCAGCTGCCGGACAAAGCCCTGAAGGCCATCGGGTTTCCGTGGAGCGCCGGCATGGTCGAACGTTCCCGCCGCTCGGCTGGAGCCACCATCTGCGCCTGCCGCGCAGCGCTGCTAGATGGCGTTTCAGCCAATCTGGCGGGCGGCACCCACCATGCCTTCCGCGACCGTGGCGAAGGTTTTTGTGTCTTCAACGATGCCGCCGTTGCCGCCCGCACCATGCAGGCCGAGGGCAAAGCACAGCGTGTGCTGATCGTCGATTGCGACGTCCATCAGGGCAACGGCACGGCCAGCATCCTGCGCAACGACGACAGCGTTTTCACCTTCTCGATGCACGGCGCCCGCAACTTCCCCTTCGACAAGGAGGAAAGCGACCTCGACATCGAACTGCCGGATGGCTGCACCGATGACGCCTACCTGCTGCGCCTCGACGAGGGGCTGAATACCGCCTTCGACCTGGCGCGCCCCGACCTCGTCATCTACCTGGCTGGCGCCGACCCCTATCACGACGATCGCCTGGGGCGCCTCGCCTTGACTTTCGAAGGACTGGAAGAACGGGATCGCCGCGTATTCTCCCGTTGCCGCGCCGAGGGCGTAGCGGTCGCCATCGCCATGGCGGGTGGCTATGCCCGCCAGATCGACGACACGGTGCGGATTCATGCATCGACCATCCGTCATGCCAAACGCACTTGGGGATAGAATCCGGGCATGACTTCCGATGCCCTCTATCGCTCGCCGGCGCTACGCCAGTTCGAAGCCCGGCATGCCGACCTGCCGCTCATGCAGAGAGCGGGTGCCGCAGCTGCCGACTGGGCCGGTCAACTGGCGAGTACCAGGAACCGTCCGATACTGGTTCTGGCCGGGCCCGGAAACAACGGGGGCGACGCACTGGAAATGGCCCGCCTGCTCCGCCAGCGCTTCTTCGACGTGTGCGTCGCCTTTGCCGCAAACCCTGAGCGCCTGCCCGACGATGCACTGGCTGCCTACAGGCGCTTCACGGATGAAGGTGGAACAACGTGCGACGAAATACCGACTGACCGGCACTGGTCGCTGATCGTCGATGGCCTGTTCGGAATCGGGCTGGCCCGCGCGCCCGAAGGGCTGTACGCCGCCTGGATAGCATCCGCCAATCGACTGGCCGAGCGCGATGCCTGCCCCCTGCTGGCACTTGACTGCCCTTCCGGGCTGAATGCCGACACCGGGATCGGCCATGCCCCTTGTATCGAGGCCAGCCATACCCTGAGCTTCATCGCCGACAAGCCGGGCCTGCACACCGGCGACGGTCCGGATCACTGCGGCGAAATCCGTGTCGCCAGCCTCGATCTCGATGCGCCTGCGGAAGCGACACCCGATGGCTACCTTCTGCATCGCGGTCACTTTGCCGACCGTCTCCGGCCGCGTCGCCTGAATACCCACAAAGGCAGTTTCGGTAGTGCCGGCATTCTTGGCGGCGGCAAGTCCATGGTCGGCGCCATTTTCCTCGCCGGACGAGCAGCCCTCAAACTGGGGGCGGGCCGCGTCTACCTCGGCATGCTCGATTCCGACGCCCCGGCCGTTGACCTGCAGCAGCCTGAATTGATGCTGCGCCGTGCCGATAGCTTACTGCACGCCGATCTTCAGGCCCTGGCCTGTGGTCCGGGCCTCGGACGTTCATCCGAGGCGCTGCGCCTGCTCGAACAATCGCTCAAGGCGCCCGTGCAACTGGTCCTCGATGCCGACGCGCTGAACCTGCTGGCAGAGGACGGTCGCCTCGAAGGAAATCTTTACAACCGGGTCGGCCCCGCCATCCTGACGCCGCATCCGGCCGAGGCTGGCCGCCTGCTGGGCTGCTCGGTGCGCGACATACAGAACGACCGCATCAAGGCCGCACTCGATCTGGCCGATCGCTATCGCAGCTACATTGCGCTCAAGGGTTGCGGCACCGTCATCGCGGCGCCCGACGGTCGCTGGTGGATCAACACGACCGGCAACCCCGGCATGGCGACCGCCGGCATGGGGGATGTCCTGTGCGGCCTGATCGTCGCGCTCCTGGCCCAGAACTGGCCTGCAGAAACTGCACTGCTCGCTGCCGTCCATCTGCACGGCGCTGCTGCCGACCACCTCGTCGCGCAAGGCATTGGTCCGGTCGGCATGACCGCCGGGGAAGTCGTCGACGCGGCCCGTCATCTCTACAACGCCTGGGTCAGCCCGGGCAACAGCCTGTAAAATGCGGCCTCCATTGCCGCCGATTGCCCGACATGACCATTGAATTCGACTACCCGCTCACCTCCGAAATCAATCGCAACGTAGACGCCTCCCTGACCGAGGATGTCGGTGCCGGCGACCTGACTGCCAGCCTTGTTCCGGGCGAACGCCGTGTCAAGGCCACCGTGATTTCCCGGGAAGCAGGCGTCCTGTGCGGCACGGCCTGGTTCGACGAATGCGTGCGCCGCTGCGATCCGACGGCAACGGTTACCTGGCACGGTGTCGATGGCGACCGCATCGCCCCCAACCAGCTACTGTGCGAAATCGATGGCAACGGCCGCGCCCTGCTGACCGCCGAACGCAGTGCCCTGAACTTCCTGCAACTGCTTTCCGCCGTTGCCAGCAAGGCTCGCATCTACTCGGACGCCATTGCCGGAACCAAGGCGCAAGTCGTCGATACCCGCAAAACGCTGCCCGGCCTGCGCATTGCCCAGAAATACGCCGTTCGTGCCGGCGGTGGCGGCAATCATCGCCTGGCGCTGTGGGACGCGATTCTGATCAAGGAAAACCATATTCACGCGGCGGGTGGCATTGCCGAGGCCATGGCCGCAGCGAAGCGGGTTGCCGAACAGGCCAAGGATCGCTGCAAATTCATCCAGATCGAAGTCGAAAGTCTGGATGAGCTGAATGTGGCGCTGAACGCGGGTGCCACGATGATCCTGCTCGACAATTTCAGCCTCGACATGATGCGCGAGGCGTCGCGCATCAATGCCGGCCGCGCGATTCTGGAAGCCTCCGGCAATGTCACGCTCGAAACGATTCGCGGTATCGCCGAAACCGGCGTGGATCGCATCTCCGTTGGCGCCCTGACCAAGGACATCAAGGCCCTCGACTTGTCGATGCGCTTCGTCGGCTAGGCATTTCAGGCAATTGCCGTCATAATTGCCCGGGACAATCGAATATAAAAACTCAGGGGTAACCACATGCTGTTCGCGTTGTTCTATGTCGTCGCGATCTCGATTCTGGTGTTGCATTTCACGGGCTTCCTGGCCCGTCACAACCTCGAATGGCTAGTGCTGGTTCTCGCCGTAGCCGTTTTCCCTGCCGTTATCTACCTGTAATTCGCAGCAGCCGATCGACCAACGTCGCCCCATCCCGGATACCGTTACGCCATTTCCTTTGAACGGTGTGACTTCACTTTTGTCCGGCTGACCTTCCCCTACTTCCTGCGAGGCACAAAAAAAATCGCCCACCAGATCATGGCGGGCGATTCGGTATTGTTTCAGTCGAGGGTCAGACGCGTTCGACGATAAACTGCTTGATGGCGGCAACGTCCGGCGCCATGACCACAACGCGTTGCGGCAGGTTCTCGATCCCCTTGAGATCGGCGGGACGGACCGGCTCGGTACCCAGCGCCTCGCGGATGGTTTCCTCGAACTTGGCCGGCTGGGCGGTTTCGAGAACGATCATCGGAATGCCTTCCTGGCGATTCTCCATGGCCACTTTCAGGCCATCGGCGGTGTGGGTATCCAGCATCACGTTGTAGCGCCCCTGGGCGAAGCGGATGGTCTTGATGCGGTCGTTGTGCGTGCTCTTGCCCGAGATGAAGGCAAATTCCGGCATCTTGGCCCAGTGCGGCGTTGCAGACAGGTCGAAGGACTGCCCCTTGTCGACCTTGGCCCACAGTTCGCTGACGACAGCCGGATCGCGCCCCACCAGATCGAACACGAAGCGTTCGAAATTGGAGGCCTTGGAAATATCCATGGACGGGCTGGACGTGACGCTGGTTTCGACCGAGGTACGCGGGCGATAGACGCCGGTGCGGAAGAACTCGTCAAGCACGTCGTTTTCGTTGGTGGCCAGGACCAGCTTGGCGATCGGCAAACCCATCATGCGGGCGATGTGGCCGGCGCAGATATTGCCGAAGTTGCCGGACGGCACGCAGAAGGCAACCTGTTCGTCGTTTGACTTGGTCGCCAGGAAATAGCCCTGGAAGTAATAGACGATCTGAGCCGCGACGCGTGCCCAGTTGATCGAATTGACGGCACCGATCTTGTACTTGGCCTTGAACTCGGCATCGTTGGAGACTGCTTTCACGATGTCCTGCGCATCATCGAACATGCCGGTGACGGCAATGTTGAAGATATTGGCATCCTGCAGCGAATACATCTGGGCGCGCTGGAAAGCACTCATCTTGCCATCCGGCGACAACATGAAGACCTTGACGTTATGCTTGCCGCGCATCGCGTACTCGGCGGCCGAGCCGGTATCGCCCGAGGTGGCACCGAGGATGTTGATCGACTGACCGCGCTTGTCGAGCACGTACTCGAACAGGTTGCCGAGCAACTGCATCGCCATGTCCTTGAAGGCGAGCGTCGGCCCATTCGACAGTTCCTGCGTATACAGCCCGTCTTCCAGCTTGGTCAGCGGCGTGATCTGGGCAGCATCGCCACCGTTGCGGGTATGGCAATACACCTGCGCCGCATAGGTCTTGGCAACCAGCGCCTTCAGGTCGGCAGCCGGAATGTCGGTGATGAACTTGGACAGGATTTCGTAGGCTAGGTCGGCATACGACAGCTTTCGCCAGGCATCGAGTTCGGCGCGGGTGATCTGCGGATAGCTTTCCGGCAGGTAGAGGCCGCCATCCGGGGCCAGGCCGCCGAGGAGGATGTCGCAGAAAGCCTGGGGTGCGGCATGACCGCGAGTCGAGATATAGCGCATGGCGAAAACCTGAAAAGCGAAAAACGGCGATTTTACCGCGTTGAACGCTGGACGCGCACGGCTTGCAGCAACGCGACGGCAAACAGGCCAACAGCGATCAGCAACAATCCGCCACCCAGACGTTGAAATCCAGCCAGCAAGGCCAGCGCCGCAGCGATGAACAACGCACCGCGCAGCGCTCCGGTGGCTGCCAGGCGCTGCCGCATGGCCAAGCGCTCCGGAGTCGAAGGCCCGGGCCACCGCCAGACCGGCAGCAGTTGGCTGAGCGCCCCGCTGACCAGCGGCAACAAAAAGCCCGCCCCCCAAGCCAACAAAGACGCACGCGCCGACAAGAAACCGGCACCATGCAGCAGCCCGGCCAGCAGCGCCAGCAGCAAGCCGAACAGGGAAGCCAGCAACGATGCGGCAACCCCGTCATTCAACAACGCTCGCATGCCGAAACGTCTAACCCACTGACCTGCCAGACCCAGCACACTGACAAAAATCAGCATGGCGCCGGGTGCCGAAAAAGGCCAGGTGATCACTGCACCGGTCGCCACCACCAGGGCCCCGGAAGCAACCAGCCACAAGCGGCGGCGCAACCAGCCGGCAGCCTCCGGGTCGGGCTTTCCCAACGCGGTCGGCAGCAGCACCGGCAAGGTCCCCAGCGCGGCGAGCCCAATCAGCCCCAAGGTATTGAGGTGAAGGTGGAATATCCGCAGGGCATGCCAGTAATTGGGCCAAAGCGGGATCAGCAGGATGCTGGCCAGCGCCAGAATCAGGCAGCCGATTGCAACGCCGTACCACCGCCAGCCGGGATGCGGCGTACCCAGGGTCGCCCTGACCCGCAGAGCGATCCAGTGGATCAACACAGCCGCTGCCGCAACATCGCACGCCGCCGCGACATATACGGCATCGTAGGGCAGCCAACCCTGCATGCCGCTGACGGCAAGCAGGCCGACAAGCTGCACCACGGTAGGCAGCCGGGACATGCGGAAATCGATATCACCGGTACGCGTCAGCACCGGTACGAAATGCATCATGGCCGCGAAGATCAGCGGCACGATGCCGACGGCGAACGCCAGATGCGCCACCGCCAGAGGCGATCCCCAGCCGCTCAGTGCCAGCACAACGCTGGCGATCAGGGCAAGAAGGCTGAGGCTCGCTGTCCGTATCACTCAGGCAATGACTTTGAAGTCGATGACGATGGCGCCCGGCTCGCGCTGCTGGTATTCGATGCTCAGGTGCTGGCCATAACGCTGCTGCAGTTGGGCGAGCAGCGGCAGCGGGTCGTGATCGTTGCAGAAACGCATGGTTTCGCCCGGCATCAGCGCATCCAGGGCGCCAAAGATGGCGGCATGACGGAAGCGCTTGGCGATACCGCGTGCGTCGAACGGATAGAGAGCTTCGGCAGTGGGACGGTCACAGGCATGAACGGGATGAATGGTTTGCATCATAACTCCTTGAGTGGCTTGCCGGAATGGCAATCGGTAGCGATTCTGCCGAGGATCGCAGGCTAATTCCTTGATCCGTATCGCAATAGGCTTACCGCGCCAGAGGTTATCCCGCCGACCGCTGTCGCGTCCGCACGCGGGCAATCCAGGACTCAAGGCAAGCCCCCGCCTTGCACCAGAAGGAAATTCGATCTGGCGGGATGACGGCCAGTTCGCTGCTCCGGTTCCCGACAATATCAACCCAGCCGCCAGACTCGGCGACCCACACCTCCTCGCCGACAAGGCGTTGGCTCACCCGCACCGCCTGGCCGCACAGCCAGCCCGTCGTCTGCCCGACGTTCACCTCCCCGGATACGACCATAACCATGCTTCCGGCCTCGAGCAGGAATTGCCTTGTTTCACCTCGACCGACCGACAGCCCGATCATCCGCCTGTCCTCCATTTCCGCTCTCCTTGTCCAGATTCCCGAAACGCCAGGAGACAGGTCTATCGTAGGCGCGGCAGGAGCACCGTAACAGCCACAGAAATGAGCAATCTGAACCGAAACAAATACCTGTATTCCACATCTGTTATGGTTCATTTTTCCTGAATCTATATCTGTCGGCGAGACGCAGCCCGAAGGAAAATGAAACATGGACCCACTACCGCTCTACCGCCGCCTGGCAAATCACTATCGCGATGCAATCGAGAGCCGGACGCTCGCCCAGGGCGACCGCTTTCCGGCAGTGCGTACGCTGATGGATCGCCATTCGGTCAGCCTGAGTACCGCGCTGCAAGTCTGCCGTCAGTTGGAAAGCGAGGGCTGGCTCGAATCCCGCCCGCGCTCCGGCAACTTCGTGCGGCAGCCGCAACGAACGGCCAGCCGGCCGCTTGCCGAGCCACTACCCGGCCTGCCGATCGATCCGGCCCAGTATGTCGGTGTCCATACCCGGGTCTCGGAATTCATCGCTCGTACGCGCCAAGGTCCGGTCAAGGCCAATTTTTCCCGGGCTCGGGGCGCACCCGGCCTGTATCCCGGCGAAGCCCTGAAGAATGCCGCCACCCGGGCCTTGCGTCGCAACCCCGACTTGCTGGTCAATAGCGGCCCGCATCAAGGCAATGCGGGCTTTCGCGGTATTCTCGCCAAGCGTGCGCTGGGCGCCGGCATGCTGATCGTTCCGGACGATATCGTCGTCACCCAAGGCTGTACCGAAGCACTGAACCTTGCCTTGCGGGCGGTGACCCAGGCAGGCGACATCGTCGCCGTCGAATCGCCGACCTTCTTCGGCATCCTGCAAATCCTCGAAAGCCTGGGCTTGCGGGCACTGGAAATCCCCACCAGCCCGCACACCGGCATATCGCTCGAAGCACTGGAGCTGGCTGTTCAAACCCATCCCGGCATCAAGGCGATGATCGTCGTTCCTCATCTCCAGAATCCGCTTGGCAGCATCATGCCCGACAGCCACAAGGCCCGGCTGGTTGATTTCTGCGAACAGCAGGCCATCCCGCTGATCGAGGACGATACCTACAGCGCGCTCTGCGAAGGGGACACCCCGCGGCGGGCGCTCAAATCCTGGGACAAGACCGGCAACGTCATCCATTGCGCCTCATTCCACAAGGTTCTGGCTCCCGGCCTGCGCCTTGGGTGGATTTCCGGTGGACGCTGGCAGGCGCGTGTCGAGATGTTCAAGCATGCCCAGACCCACTACAACGAGGAACTGCCGCAACTTGCCGTTGCCGAGATCATCGGCTCCAGCGCTTACGACCGCCACCTGCGCCGCCTGCGTAGCGCACTCAGGGTACAGCGCCAGCAGATGAGCGAAGCGATCACGGCCTATTTCCCGCCCGGCACCCGGATGAACAGCCCTGATGGCGGCTTGGCGCTATGGGTCGAATTGCCTGATCGCCTCTCATCGCAGCACCTGTTCGATGCAGCCTTGCCGGAAGGCATCCTGCTGGCGCCGGGACTGATGTTTTCCAATTCAAACCGCTACGAACATTTCATCCGCCTGAATTGCGGCTGGCCCCACACCGCCGAGATCGACGCGGCCATCAAACGCCTCGGCGAGCTGTGCGCACAGTTGGCCAGCCATTGAGCCGGTAGCCGCAAAACAAAACGGGCGCCGCAGCGCCCGTTGGATCGACAGGAAGCGACTCGCTTACTGCAACTCTTCCAGACGAATGCGCTTGACCTTGCCCTTCTGGGCCGGCAAGCCTTCGATCTTGGCAATCGCCGCATCGGCAGCGCTTTCCTGGCAGACATGGGTCAGGATGATGATGTCGGTTTCGCCCTCGCCCTCTTCCGGCTCACGCTGCAGCAGCGCATCGATGGAGATGCCCTGATCGGCCAGGATGCGGGTGATGTCGGCCAGCACGCCCGGCTTGTCCTCGACACGCAGGCGCAGGTAGTAACCGGTTTCGATCTCGCTCATCGGCAGGACCGGCAGACTGGACATGGCATCCGGCTGGAAAGCCAGGTGCGGCACGCGATGTTCGGCATCAGCCGTGGCCAGGCGGGTGACGTCGACCAGGTCGGCAATCACGGCCGAGGCGGTCGGCTCGGCGCCGGCACCCTTGCCGTAGTACAGCGTGGTGCCGACGGCATCGCCCTTGACGACGACGGCGTTCATCGCACCTTCGACGTTGGCAATCAGGCGCTTGGCCGGAATCAGGGTCGGATGCACGCGCAGCTCGATGCCCTTCTCGCGACGCTTAGCGATACCGAGTAGTTTGATACGGTAGCCCAACTGCTCAGCGTACTTGATGTCGGAGGCTTCCAGCTTAGTGATGCCCTCGACGTAGGCCTTATCGAACTGGACCGGAATGCCGTAAGCGATGGAAGCGATCAGGGTGGCCTTGTGGGCGGCATCGACGCCTTCGATATCGAAGGTTGGATCGGCTTCGGCGTAGCCCAGACGCTGGGCTTCCTTCAGCACGTCGTCGAAGGACAGACCCTTGTCGCGCATTTCGGACAGGATGAAGTTGGTCGTGCCGTTGATGATGCCGGCCGCCCATTCGATGCGGTTGGCGGTCAGGCCTTCGCGCAGCGCCTTGATGATGGGGATGCCACCGGCCACGGCGGCTTCGAAGGCCACCATGACGCCCTTTTGCTGGGCAGCGGTGAAAATCTCGGTGCCATGCACGGCGAGCAGCGCCTTGTTGGCGGTGACGACATGCTTGCCGTTGGCGATGGATTGCATGACCACTTCCTTGGCCACGCCATAGCCGCCGATCAGTTCGACGATGATGTCGATTTCCGGGTCATTGACCAGCGAAAAAGCATCGTCGGTGACGCGGGCGGTGCCGCCCGTTACCTGCTTGGCCAGTTCCACATTCTTGTCGGCCACGGCCGTGATGCGAATCGGACGGCCGGCGCGACGGGTAATTTCTTCCGCATTGCGATTGAGAACGGTCCAGGTGCCGCCGCCGACGGTGCCGATGCCGATAAGGCCAACATTGATGGGTTTCATGTTCAGTCTTTGCTAACGAGATGGTTGGTGTTGTGACGCTTGCGATAGTTTTCCAGGAAGCGGGCGACGCGTCCGATCGCCTCGCGCAGATCGTCTTCATGCGGCAGGAAGACGAGCCGGAAATGGTCGGGATTGACCCAGTTGAAGCCTGTTCCCTGCACCAGCAGAACCTTCTCTTCCTGCAGGAGTTCGGAGATGAACTGCTGATCGTTCTTGATCGGATAGATCTTCGGATCGAGTTTCGGGAACATGTACAGCGCCGCCTTCGGCTTGACGCAGGAGACTCCGGGAATGGCGGTGATCAGTTCATGTGCGATGTCGCGCTGGCGACGCAGGCGCCCGCCTTCCTTGATCAGGTCGTCAATGCTCTGATAGCCCCCAAGCGCGGTCTGGATGCCGTGCTGACCCGGCGCATTGGCGCACAGGCGCATCGATGCCAGCATGTCGAGGCCTTCGATGTAATCCTTGGCGTGGCGCTTGTCGCCCGAAACGACCATCCATCCGGCACGGTAGCCGCAGGACCGATAGTTCTTCGACAGGCCGTTGAAGGTAATCGTCAACACGTCTTCCGACAGCGAGGCGATCGATGTGTGCGTGGCGCCCTCGTACAACACCTTGTCGTACACCTCGTCGGCGTAGATGGTCAGGTGATGCTGGCGGGCGATGTCGATGATCTCGCACAGCAGGTCGTCCGGATACAGCGCACCGGTCGGATTGTTCGGGTTGATCAGCACGATCGCCTTGGTATGGGCGTTGATCTTGCTCCGGATGTCGTCGAGATCGGGCAGCCAGCCCTTTTCCTCGTTGCACAGATAATGTTTCGGCGTACCGCCGGACAGGCTGATCGCAGCCGTCCACAACGGATAATCCGGTGCAGGCACGAGCACCTCGTCGCCCGCATCGAGCAGCGCATTCATCGCCATCACGATCAGTTCGGAAACGCCGTTACCCACGTAGATATCATCCAGCGTCACACCCTTGATGCCTTTTTGCTGGGTGTAATGCATGATCGCCTTGCGCGCCGCAAAAATCCCCTTCGAATCGGTATAACCAGCCGCGTTGGGCAGGTTGCGGATCATGTCCTGCTGGATTTCCTCGGGCGAATCGAAACCGAACGCGGCCAGGTTGCCGATGTTCAGTTTGATGATCTTGTGGCCCTCTTCCTCCATCTGCTTGGCTTTCTGCAGCACGGGGCCGCGAATGTCATAGCAGACGTTGGCGAGTTTGGCGGACTTCTTGACGTGTTTCATATGATGGTTCCCGCGAAGCGGCGTATAGGCCATTCAGGCCAAAGGTATAATCCTACTTTATACCCATGGTGCACCGCAATTTGAGCGGGCTTTCCGGAATCCTGAGCTGTGAAACTTCATACTTCGACCACCGACGGCATCAACCTCTTCTCGGCCTATGGCGACGATTTCGTGACCATCAACCAGGAAAAATATTTCGAAAACGTGGTTCTTCTGCCCGACGCCATCGTTCCGGCGTGGACGTCGACAACGCTTGCCACGCTCACGGAAGCCGACATGGAAAAACTGCTGGCACTGAAAACGGAAATCATTCTGCTCGGCACCGGCAAGCGCCTGCGCTTCCCCGCGGGCAACCTGCTCCGCCCCTTTGCCACCGCCGGTATCGGACTTGACGTCATGGACCTCAAGGCTGCCTGCCGCACCTACAACATCCTGGCCGCCGAGGGTCGCAAGGTCGCCGCCGCCCTGCTCTTCGACTGATCAGCCGCGCCCGTAGGTATCCTCGAAGCGCACGATGTCGTCCTCGCCCAGATAGCTCCCGGATTGCACCTCGATCATCTCGAGGACGGCAATGCCCGGGTTCTCCAGGCGATGCTTCACGCCAAGCGGAATGTAAGTCGACTGGTTCTCCGAAACCAGGAATGTTTCATCGCCCCTGACGACCTTGGCAGTACCCGTCACCACGATCCAGTGCTCGGCACGATGATGATGCATTTGCAGGGACAGCGAAGCCCCGGGCTTGACACAGATTCGCTTGACCTGGAAACGCTCGCCGGCATCGACTCCGTCATACCAGCCCCAGGGCCGATGCACCTTGCGGTGCCACTGCGCCACGGCACGCTTTTCGGCCTTCAGGCGATCGACGATTTTCTTGACATTCTGAGTTGCCGAGTGATGGGCCACCAGAACCGCATCATCGGTTTCGACGACAACGACATCTTTCAACCCCACACAGGCAACCAGCCTGCTTTCCGACACAGCCAAAGTGTTGGAGCACCCTTCCAGCAGGACATCGCCCCGCCAAGCATTCCCTGTGCCGCTCTTGGGCAGAACCTTCCACAAGGCATCCCATGCTCCAACATCCGACCAGCCAGCCGACAGCGGAATCACGGCAGCCCCGGGAAGCCCCGGCAGACCTGCCGACAAACGTTCCATAACCGCATAGTCAATCGAATCAGGGGGACACAGCTCGAAGGCTGCACGATCAACGCGCACGAAATCGCCATCCTGGCTGACCGCGCCCAATGCCTTCCGGCAAGCCGCCAGAATATCCGGACGGCACACGGATAGCGCCGAGAGCCAGACTGACGCCTTCATCACGAAAATTCCGCTGTTCCACAGGTAGTCGCCAGCATCGAGATACGCCTGGGCAGTATCGCGATCGGGTTTTTCGACGAAACGAGCCAAGGCATAGGCCGCGTCGTCGAGCGTACTCCTCTCACCTCGCTGGATGTAGCCATAGCCGGTCTCCGGGCAATCCGGCGTAATACCGAAGGTGACCGCTACGCCTCGATCTGCAAGCGCAACCGCACGAACAACGGCAGCCCTGAACGCAGCGCGCTCGACAATGACGTGATCGGCCGGCATCACCACCAGAACCGGGTCATCGCCGTCTCGTTGCGCCCACAGCGCCGCCAACGTCAAGGCAGGCGCCGTATTACGGCCGTATGGCTCGAGCAGTATCTGCCCCCGCTTGCCGAGCAGCCGCAACTGCTCCGCCACGGCAAAACGATGCTCTTCGTTGCACACCAGAAACGGCTCGCCCAAGCCGGGCACCCCGTCAAGACGGGCCACCGTTTCCTGCAGCATAGTTCTTTCGCCCACCAACGGCAGTAGCTGCTTGGGATGGTTCTCGCGCGACAAAGGCCAAAGCCTGGTTCCCGAACCACCGGAAAGAACGACCGGAATCACCTTGAGAAAACCCATCAACTAAAAAATCAATTAATCGATTTTTTTCAAATATTCCTTGGTAAAAATCTTGTCAGGCAACTCACGCAGCTTCATTTCGCTATATTCCAGAATCGATTTATCGCCGTTGCGCAAGGCATCCTCCATGACCAAACGCGTCGGACGAAGGCGACCTGCCAGCGTCTGGAAATTTTCGTAGCTGCACTTCTTCAACAAACGATTCGACAGGGAATAAAACTCGGCCTTCAAAGGCCACCCAGATTTTTCATTTACCCAATAAATGACTCGTTGATAAGTCACACTGCGATCAACTGCCGTCAGCTCAAGAACGTGATAGCGCTCGGTACCGATCGTTTCGCTACGTAGAATTTTGGGGTTGTAGTCACCGGCAAAATTAGCTCGCGCCAAGTCGCCGTTCGCAACTTGGCCGGTCAAGCGCTGCGCCAGGGAAATACGCACAGGCTGAGAAACCTCCGGCATGAAAACCCACAGATCTCGACCCTTCATCAGAATGATCTGCCCGCGCTCCGCCGCCGGTTCCGTCACCTGAACAACCGTGTTCTCATTTCCTTTCGATAGCACACGGTATTTCCTCATCTCGGCATCTTTGTCCGATTTGAGCGAATTAATTACAATGTCAACCTGAAAGCCTTCAGCCGGAAAGCGAACCTTGTCCGCCTTATCCACTATACTGCGGGCAAGAGCCTCATCCGCTGACGCAGCGGTAGTATCCTGCGCCAGACCAGCCCCTGACTGGAGCAAAAACAGAATGCCGGAAGCCAACACCCACACCCAAGTTGACACCCGACGATGGCCTAAGCGAATCATGTGCATTCTCCCAAAATATCTGCCAAATCCACCCGAGGGGGACTGCCAATGAGCGTTGTCCGCATCGAACACGTATATAAGGATTTCAAGCTCGGCGAACAGACTGTGCAGGCTTTGCATGATATTACATGCTCATTCGACCCTGGCGTGTTTCTGGCAATCTCCGGCCCATCGGGCAGCGGCAAGACAACACTCCTCAACCTCATCGGCTGCATTGATCGCCCCAACAAGGGGAAAATCTACATCAACGACCAGGACGTCTCCAACATGACGGAGAATCAGCTCGCCGACCTGCGTTCGCATTCGATAGGCTTCATTTTCCAGACCTTCAACCTGCTGCCGGTACTCACCGCAGCAGAGAACGTTGAATACCCCCTGCTGCGCCGCAAGGATATCTCGGCGGACGAGCGAAAAAAACGGGTCAAATACTTTCTCGATATCGTTGGTCTGAGCGACCGCGCCAACAGTCGCCCCAACCAACTGAGCGGCGGTCAGCGCCAACGGGTCGCCATAGCGCGCGCGCTGGCAGTTAAGCCGACCATCGTATTGGCAGACGAGCCAACCGCCAACCTAGACAAGGCAACCGGCATAGAAATCCTGCGCTTGATGAAGCAAATCAACCGCCACCTGAAAACCACCTTCATCTTCTCGACCCACGACCAGAAAGTGATCGATCAGGCGGATCGCTTGGTGAAGATTGAAGATGGCTACATTACCGCCTTCGGGGTCCGTGACGCAGTAGAAAAAACCTGGAACATAGCCAGGATTCGTACCCTGCCAGAGCCCCCGGATGACCCACTGCCGGAACTCCCGCATTCTCAGTCAACGCCCCTCAACCCCTCCTCTGTTGCACGGAACTGAACAATCGTGACTTCCTCAATGCCACCACGCTATCTGACCCTGATTGCTGCATTTTGCCTTTCCCTAGGCGCAACAGCCGCCGAGGACGACCTCCTCAGCCGGGACGCACTGTTTGGCGACGACTTGCCAAACCCCGGTGCCAAAGCCAAGGATGCCGGTAGCGGCATCAAGGGCTTCGTCCAATTCGAAGGTGCACGAACCACCCCGGACCCAGCCCACTGGTCCAAATTACGTACCCGAGCCGATCTCAACAGCAACGGAAAATTCGGTAGCGACCTCAAATGGAAACTGGGCGTTCGTCTTGATTACGACTTCGCCTACGGCATCAACGATTTCTACAACCCGGACGTTGCAAAAAACCAGCGTTGGGACGTGCAGCTGCGTGAAAACTATGTAGATTTCAGCGCCGGCAACTGGGATTTTCGCCTTGGCCGCCAGCATGTTGTCTGGGGTGAAATGGTTGGTCTCTTCTTTGCAGACGTTGTCTCTGCACGTGACATGCGTGAATTCATCCTGCCGGAATTCGATCAGCTGAGAACCCCGCAGTGGGCCGCCCGCGCAGAGTACTTCGTCAATGACATTCATGCCGAACTGCTGTGGATTCCTGTTGCGACGGTAGATAACATCGGCAAACCCGGGGCGGAGTTTTTCCCGAACCAACCTGTTGCGCCGGGCTTCAGAGCCAAATACCTCCCGGAACAACGACGCTCGGGAAATGCTGCCGACAATATGAACTACGGAGCGCGCATTTCCACACTCAAGAACGGCTGGGACGTTTCGGCGTTCTATTACCGCAGCACTGACAACAACGCGACTTTCTATCGCAACATCGACTTGTCGTCGCAGACCTTCATTTACGAAGCCCGCCACGACCGTATTCACCAGTACGGCAGCACACTCGCCAAGGACTTTGGCGATATCGTCTGGAAGGCCGAAGGCGTATACACCCGTGGCCGCAGTTTCACTTCGCTAAATCCATTGGACAGCGATGGCGTTGTCCAACAGAACACCCTTGATTGGGCGACCGGACTTGATTTCACCTTACCCGCAGAAAGCCGCCTAAACGTTCAGATCTTCCAGCGTCAGTATTTCGGCTTCAACGAAACCATCGTTTCAGACAAGCGCGAAAACGGTTACAGCCTGCTGGTAAATACCAAGGTCGTGCCCAACTGGGAAGCTCAGGCCCTTTTCATCTCCAGCCTGAACCGGACCGACTGGCTTTTCCGACCGAGAATGACCTGGAACTTCCAACGTAACTGGCGTTGGGTATTTGGTGCTGACGTTTTTAACGGGGCCGCCACGGGCTTGTTCGGGCGATATGACCAAAAAGATAGAGTCTACTCAGAGGTTCGCCACTCTTTCTGAAGACATAGCGGTAAGTGTCGATTTTTTTTACACCACACCACACCACCTCCAAAAACAAACAAATTATTCTTTTAAAATCAATAAAATAAAAACATGGCATGCCGATTGCTTAATAGAGACCAGAGCACAGACTGACTAAGTCGGCTTTAAACAACATTAAGGAGCGATCATGATCCGGAATTCTTCCACCCCCCTGAAGCGCATCGCAATCGGCACTTCGTTGCTGGCAGGCTTGTTTGCTGCCATGAGCGCACACGCGCTACCCGCTATTACAACCTGGTCTGCATCCGTAAACTCCGGCTTCCAGAGCTGGACATGGGAGAATGGCGTCACCCCGACCGACTCATCCGACATCAATCCGGTATTGAACATGCCCTCCACGTTGTCTTGGGGCCGCAACTGGAATGCACCGTACACCCCCAGTTCGATTTCGGTGTCCGGTGGAACCAACGGCCAATGGGCAGGCAACCTGAACACAGGAGCAGCTCCGGTTCAGACTGTGGAATTCAGCCATACCAACATGCCCGTTACCGGCGCATACCTCAAGCAAGCGACGCTGTTCGATGTCATCACGCTGCAGCCGATTAGCCCGTTTGTTGGCCCGAACCTCGGCACCTCGCTCTCTTTTGCAATCCACTTCAAGGAAACGGAAAACGTTGCCGGCACCTGCGCATCGGCAAGTGCCATTCCTTGCCGCGATATCTTTACGCTTGACATTACAGGAACCGGTTTGACAATTGGCGCCGACTACAGCCTCAACCAATTGATCAAACTGACCGCCTCTCCTGACGACTGGTACAACGTGAAGTTGCAGCTCGATGGATTTGGTTTGCTCACCAACGCAGAGTGTGCTGCAGCTGGTGCCGCCAATGGTTGCCTCGGCTTCACCACCGAGGAAAATCAAGTCACGACAAAAGGCGCCTCTCTGTCTATTCAGAAGGTTCCTGAGCCGGGAATGCTGGGTCTTCTTGGCGCCAGCCTGCTGGGCTTTGTTGCAACGCGCCGCCGCAAGCAACAATAATCCCAACTACCGCCTGGCTTTATCAAGACCCCCTGTGCAAACACAGGGGGTTTTTCTTTATCAGTACGTTGAATACAATGGGCCATGATCTCTGAAATCGTCAAGCGCACCATTGATCTGGCAGTGACCGCACCGTCAGCAGACAACTCGCAACCCTGGCGATTTGTAAACGCTGGCGACCACTGGGAGGTTGTCTATCACCACGCAGGCTCGAAGGATTTGTTCGGTCCGACAGGCCATGCAACCTTGTTGAGCACCGGTGCCCTCAGCTACAACCTTGAGCAAATCTGTGGAACGAATAACACATTGTCATCAATTGATACAGCCGGAAACTGGCGGCTATCGTTTGCACCACCAGACTGGATTAATGAGTCAACGGAAAGTGCACTTCGCCAGCGACACACCAACCGACACCCTTTTATCGGCTCGATAAACAACTCACCCATCGAGCAAATTGCAGCTGACAATCAAATCAGACTCCAATTCATCTCTGAGCCCGCCTCTATCCGGAAAATTGCTGAGGCAATAAAAATCTGTTCAGAACTTCGCTTCAAAAACGAAGAACTTCACAAATGGTTGTTTTCCAGCCTACGGTGGTCACCATCTGAAGTCGAAACAGGCGATGGCCTAGATCTGAGGACGCTACATCTTCCCCCCGGCGGAAAGGCGTTCATGAAATTTATTTCCTCTTGGCCGCGAATGTCAGCCCTGAATTTGCTGGGGATTTCAAAGATCATGGCCTTTATCGATAGCCTGCCAGTGCGAAACGCACCCGCTCTGATCGTAATCTCCAGCAAACAAGAACCGGCGCTAACTTGGCAAGCGGGCCATACGCTGGCCGAGATTTGGACAACTCTCAACCAAGCAGGCCTGGCGGTACACCCTTACTATGTCATCACTGACATTGCGCACCGCTTGCAAAGAAGCGAACTTGACGAAACGGCCGTTGGACTTGCGAAGAAAGCTCTCGCTCTCTCTCGCAATGGTTTGAATCTTGAGGCTGATGAACTACCACATATCGTCCTGCGTATCGGATACCCCACCGCCCATCCCGAGCGCTCGAAGCGCAAGAACGCAGACTCGTTCATACTCGAATCCCAGTTCGATTCGTTACAGCCCTAACTGCCGCCTGACCAGAAAACCCATTAGCCGCTGAATGGGGTTTTTAGCCCCCCACGGACGCCATGTACGAATATATTTCATTCGATATGAATCGAATTGGCTTGCCCAAGGTGCCATCCGAATACCAGGACGCCTCAACGCCAGCTTGAGGACCTCAACCGCCGCCACGCCCGCACAGAGCTGGCAAGCAGCAATGCATGATGGGCCTCGCCGCTCCCGAAGGTTGATTCGACTCATGTCAGCAACATAGCCTCGCTGCAGCATCGCGGGAGATAATCCAATGAGAAAATTTATTGCAAGGTCAAGCTCATTTCGGCAGCTCTTGAAACCGAAATACTCCTCATAAGACATACTCCCCGGACCAAAAACAACCAGCGCAGCCCCCAAGCCAAGCGGTGCAGCCGTTACAACCGGAATCCCCTTCGACTCACAAGCAGAAAAAGTGGCACGCCTAGCGTCAAAAACAAAGAAATCCAAACCATCGACGTAGACATCAACCCCCTCGAGAAAGCTATCGATATTGCTCTGATTGATACCGTCGGGAAATACTTTGAGATCGACCTCCGGATTAATGTCGCGAAGCATTTCCGAAAGGACCTCCAGTTTCGACCGGCCAATGGTCGAGGTCAGCGCACCAACCTGGCGATTGAAATTAACGATATCAAAGACATCGAAGTCCGCGATTGAAAACTTGCCGATACCCAAGCGGGCAAGAGTCAACAAATGCACCCCGCCGACACCGCCAAGACCACCGATGGCAACCCGCGTTTCTCGGAGACGCGCTTGCTCCGCCTCAGTAACCCAACCAATATTTCTGGAAAAAGCCTGCGCGTAATCAAAGTTGCTCATGCAATCCCCCTCTGCTCAAGCATCACAAAAGAATCAAATTCAATCCGAACACTGGCATTCTATCTCTACCACGATACAATCGCCTTACCCTTAATCGCAGGCTGCGTCCGTGCTCCAGACACTTATTCGTCTTGCAGTTCTGAATTTACTCCGGAATCGCAGCCGGACAACCGTGGCTGCCTTAACGGTCGCCGGGGGCGTAGTAGCCTTTCTGCTAGCAGGGGGATTTATCAACTGGATTTTCCAGGACATGCGGGAGGCGACAATTCACTCCCAACTCGGACATTTTCAAATTGTACGTCCAGGCTATTTTGAAAAAGGCCTGTCTGATCCCTACAATTTCCTGTTACCAGCCCAGTCGGAACAGGAATCATTGGTAGCTGCGCACCCAGGATTAACAAGCCTGACACCGCGCCTTGTTTTTTTTGGACTTGCCAGTCTCGGTGATACAACCGTAACCTTCTCCGGAGAAGGAATTGATCCGGTTCGTGAGCGACCGATTAGTAGCCGAATAACTATCTCCGAAGGCAATGATCTGAGTGGCTTGGAGGACAAATCGGTCATTCTTGGGGAGGGGTTAGCCAAAAACCTGGGAGCCAAGCCAGGCTCACAGATTGTGCTCTTGGCTACCGCTGCCAACGGTGGCGCCAACGCAATTGAAGTTACCGTCGCAGGGATTTTTTACACGATCAACAAAGAATTCGACAATTACGCTCTGCGTATTCCGATTCCTTTAGCTCGAAAATTAATGCGTGTAGATGGTGCAACTTCCTGGGTGGGACTTCTGGAAGATACCGATGGCACTGCAACCACAATCAAGAAAATCAGATCGGTTTTGCCTTCAGAAACCTTTCAACTGGTCCCATGGAGTGATTTAGCTGATTTTTATAACAAAACCGTGGTGCTGTTCAGCAAACAGGTAGAGATCATCAAAATCATTATCGGGCTCATTATCGTACTGACGATATCCAATATCCAGACCATGAGCGTACTTGAGCGCACAACAGAGATCGGCACCATCCTTGCCGTTGGTGTGCGCAGTCGCGAGATATGGATGCAATTTTTGCTTGAAGGTTTATTGCTTGGTATTGCAGGCGGCTTGATTGGTGTTATGTCGGCTATTTTTTTGGCAGAATTGATTTCGTTCATTGGCATACCAATGCCCCCACCGCCCGGGATGGCCCGGGGATTTACCGGCCAAATCATAATAACCACACAGTTAGTACTTGATGCCCTTGCCCTCTCGACCATTACCACCTTGCTTGCCAGTCTCATGCCTGCATGGAAAGCGAGCCGCTTAAATATTGTTGACGCATTGCGCACAAATCAGTAGTGCAAAAAACTCTTTTCTCTTTAGCTCTCCGCAATATCTTTCGCCAGAAAGTGCGCACCGCTGCCACCTTGGCAGCAATTGCCATTGGCGTCTCAGGGTTAATCCTGGCCGGTGGCTTCGTCAACGATATCTTCGTTCAACTGGGCAAGGCGATTATCCATTCCCAAACAGGTCATATTCAGATTACACGCGTCGGCTACAGCGAGAACAAAACGCGGGCACCGGAAAAATTCCTGATCAAGGATGGTGATGAACTCAAATCAAAACTGACAAGCCAGATACCGGGAATTGATCAAGCCATTTCACGACTTGGCTTTACTGGAGTAATCAATAATGGGCGGCGCGACCTGGGTATTGTCGGCGAAGGAATAGAACCGGATGGCGAAGCGAAGCTCGGCACATTCCTGAACTACATTGAGGGACGGGCACTTACCGGCACCGACCATGATGGCATTGTCGTCGGCGACGGAGTTGCAAAGTCTCTGGGCCTGAAAATCGGTGACCGCGTCACCATCGTTATGACTTTGGCAGCCGGGGCAGTGAACACACTGGATTTCGAGCTTGTCGGTATTTTTCAGAGTTTCTCCAAAGAATTTGATTCCCGCGCAGTACGTATTCCACTCGACGTCGCCAAGACACTCATGGATACCGACGGCATACATTTGCTGGTGGTTCAGTTAAGCGATACGGAGTCAACAAGCTCTACTGTGGCGTCAATGAAGCAACAACTAGCCAATCAGGGGCTTGACGTAACCCCTTGGTATGCGCTTTCCGACTTCTACGAAAAAACAGTCGATCTGTATGACCGGCAGTTTGGTGTCTTGCGCCTGATCATCCTGATCATGGTCCTGCTCAGCGTCATAAACAGCATGAACATGACCCTTTTTGAGAGAACACGGGAGTTTGGCACCATGCGGGCGATTGGGGACCGTTCCGATTGGGTGTTCCGATTGATCATGATTGAAAGTTTCTGGCTGGGCCTTCTCGGCGGCCTCCTGGGCATCATCCTGGGTTGCCTTGCTGCGTTAGGCATTTCGGCAATTGGCATTCCAATGCCGCCCCCACCGAATGCAAATCTCGGCTATACCGCACTGATTCGACTGGATTCGACCTCGGTGCTAACCGCTGGTGCCGTCGGTTTTATCGCTTCCATGCTTGCCGCCATCATTCCTGCACGACGAGCCGCCAAGGCGGACATCGTCGAAGCACTGCGTCACGGCATCTAACATGATCGTGAAATACTTCCGATTGAATCGTTTTACCCTCACTACAACCTAGCGGAGTTCCGCTATCATTATGCCTGTTGGTTGCCTGATCCAGCTTAACGATCATCTTTGCCCGGGAAAATGAAATGTCCAATACGATGAATCCCATGAAAAATGTACTCAAATGGCTGGCGATCGCTGCCGCATCACTTGCAATTGTCGGCTGCGGTTCTCACCCGGCAGCACCATCTGCAGCGGCATCCGCCGATTACAGCTACAAAATCGGCCCCGGTGACAATTTGAATATTGTCGTATGGCGCAACCCCGAGTTGTCGATGTCGGTTCCGGTTCGCCCCGACGGAAAGATTTCTTCACCGCTGATCGACGATCTGAATGCCATGGGCAAGGACTCCACCACCCTCGCCCGGGAAATCGAAAAGGAACTTGCGAAGTTCATCCGTGACCCAGTGGTAACTGTGATTGTCACTGGCTTTGTCGGCCCCTACAGCGAGCAGATTCGCGTTATTGGCGAAGCTACCAAACCGCAAATTCTCCCGTACAAGCAGAAGATGACCCTCCTGGATGTCATGATTGCCGTGGGCGGCATTACCGATTTTGCTGACGGAAACAAGGCTTCCATCCTGCGTACCTCTGAGAACAACGCCCAATACAGCGTTCGACTGAAAGACCTCGTCAAACGTGGCGATGTGTCTGCCAACGTGGAGATGAAGCCGGGCGATGTCCTGATCATTCCGCAAAGCTGGTTCTAACTCTCAGTTATTAAATTTGCCGCTCCGATCACGTGATCGAGAGCGGCTTTGATTCTGGACATCTAGATGGATGAGATTCTTCGCCAGCTATCGGCGATATTGCGTGCGACCTGGAAACATCGTCGGCTTGGAATGCTGGCAGCCTGGATTGTCGGAGCAGTAGCCGCCGGCGTCATCCTCCGCATTCCCGACCGCTATGAAGCCTCTGCACGAATTTTTGTCGATACTCAGTCGATTCTGAAGCCGCTGATGGCTGGTCTAGCTGTACAGCCAAACGTTGACCAGCAGATTATGATGCTTAGCCGCACCCTGATCAGCCGACCCAACGTTGAGAAAGTTATCCGGATGGCGGATCTCGATCTGAACATCAAAGGGAAAGCGGAGCAGGAGGAACTCATCGAGTCGCTCACCCAATCCTTGAAGATTCAGGGTGTAGGCCGCGATAACCTGTACACCCTCTCATATCGCGATACCGACCCGGCGCGTGCGCAAAGAGTCGTACAAGCGCTAGTTTCGATTTTTGTCGAGTCGAGTCTGGGAAACAAGCGCCAGGATTCCGAGTCGGCACGCAAGTTCATTGATGATCAGATCAAGTCCGTTGAAGCCAAGCTGACGGAAGCCGAGACACGCCTCAAAGAGTTCAAGGTCAAGAACATCGAGTTTCAGACGACAGAAGGCAAGGACTCGTTGGGTCGCTTTGCGGAAACGAACAATCTGCTGACCCAGGCCAAACTCGAATTGCGCGAAGCAGAACAGTCCCGCGACGCCTTAAAACGACAAATTCTCGGCGACAGTATGGGGCGTGGCGGAGACTCCGATGGTGCAGGAGTATCGATGCCTGAATTGGATGGCCGCATTGAAACTCAAAAGCGGAATCTGGACACGCTCCTACAGAAATATACCGAGCAGCACCCCGATGTACTGAACACCCGCCGCGTGATCAAGGAACTCGAGGATCAAAAGCGCCGAGAAGTAGCTGAATTACGCAAGGCTGCCGCGACGAATCCTTCTCTTCTCGCCGGTAGTGGTGCTGCCAGTATGGAACTGAAGCGCTCACTAGCAACCTCAGAAGCAGCCGTTGCATCGCTTCGTGCCCGTGTCAGCGAATACGAAGGTCGGGCATCACGTCAGAAAGAAATGATGAAGACAGCCCCCCAGATCGAAGCTGAATACGTTCAGCTAAATCGCGATTACGACGTGCATAAGAAAAACTATGAACAACTGGTAAGCCGGCGAGAAAGTGCCGAGCTTTCTGGCGATCTCGACTCTACCGGCTCTGTAGCAGATTTCCGCCTGATTGACCCACCGCGTGCATCGAATAACCCTGTTGCTCCCAACCGTATGCTTCTTTTTCCGGGAGGGTTGGTAGCTGCCCTTGTTGCAGGACTGTTTGCCGCCTTTGCTGCCAGCCAGATTCGACCAGTATTTTTCGACGCCAAAACCCTTCGTGATGCGACAGGACTACAGGTCCTCGGTACTGTTTCACTCCTACCCAATGAGGCTCGTATCAAGCAGGAGCGTGCAAGTCTCCGCCGCTTCATCGCGGCCACGGCCGGATTGTTCGTCAGCTATGGCGCTGGCGTTGCCGCCCTGAGCTTTCTTGCCAAGCGCGCAGCAGGAGCCTGACCATGAGCCTCATTGAACAAGCTGCGAAACGTCTGGAACAACTGCGTCAGGCAGGCGCCGAATTTCCAGAGCAGCCGCAAAAAATCAATGCACCACTTCCGGTCGATCGCCCTGACCGCTATCGGCTAGAAGATGGTTCGCCAAACAGACCGGATTCTCCGCTGTTCAAGCCTCAAAAGGCTCCGGAGCCCCCTCTTCCTTCGCCCCCCCCTAAAGCCAGCCTCAGAAAGAAAGTCGATATCAATCTCGACGCCATCGCCAGCGCAGGACTTCTGGTTCCCAATGCAACTCGCAGCAAGATGGCCGATGAGTATCGGGTAATCAAGCGGCCACTGATCGCCAACGCCATGGGCAAGGGTGTACCGCGTGTCCCAAATGGCAACCTGATCATGGTAACGAGTGCACTACCTGGGGAGGGCAAGAGCTTTACGGCCATCAACCTTGCCATCAGTATCGCGATGGAACTGGACAATACGGTCATGCTGGTCGACGCTGACGTTGCTCGCCCGTCAGTCCTAAACATGCTCGGACTCCCACCCGCTTCTGGTTTGCTGGATGTTGTTGACCAGGACTCGGTTGACATCTCTGACGTCCTGCTCCGGACCAACATTGAAAAACTCTCTCTTCTCCCTAGTGGCACTCAACACCAGCGGGCGACAGAATTGCTTGCCAGTGCTGCCATGGTCAGACTGCTGCATGACATGGCCAATCGCTATCCGGACCGGATTATCATTTTCGACTCCCCTCCTCTGCTCCTGACAACCGAAGCCAGGGCATTGGCAACTCATATGGGGCAAGTGGTCCTGGTTGTTCATGCCGGCCAGACAGCCCAATCTGCTGTCAGGGAGGCTGTAGGGACGATTGAATCCTGTCCGGTCAAAATGATGGTCCTCAATCAATCCAGAGAGAGTGCTTCTGCTGGCTACGGGTATGAGTATGGGTATGGCTACGGATATGGTCAGAATGGTTAGCACAAAAATCAATCAGCTTACCGTGCTGGTACTTGGCGTTGTAACAACTTCGGTTTTTGCACAAACCACCCCAGGAACAATTACCAACCTCGGTGGTGGAATCCCCGCTGGTAGTGCCCCACAGACCAATCAGACCATTGGCGCGCCGGCATCGGAGACCAATGAGACCGGCACCTTGACTCGTGCATGGTCGATCAAACCGAGAATTGGTTTGACGGAAACGCTAACCGACAATGCAGCCCTCAATCGAGCCCAGGGAAACAAGGAAGGGGACCTGATTACTCAGCTGACCCCAGGAATACGCATTGAGGGTCAATCGGCTCGGCTCAAGGCTTATCTGGATTACGCCCTAAATGCCCAGATGTATGCCAAATCGGATCACAGTCGCACACAGAATAACCTGAACAGTTTCGCCACCTTGGAGGCGGTCGACAACTGGGTGTTCATAGACGCCAATGCCCGGATTGCGCAACAATCGATATCGGCGTTCGGCGCACAATCGCCCGGCACCACCACAGTCAACGCTAATTCGACAGAAACCCGAACGTTCGGCCTCACCCCGTCTTTGCGAGGCCAACTTGGAGGCATGGTTGATTATTCGCTGCGCTACAACCGATCAACCACCCGTTCCGATGCCAGCAGGGTTGCAAACATCGATGTCTCCGAGTGGGCCGGCCAAGTCAAGGGAAGCACACCATTCAGTAACCTACAGTGGTCTGGAGACGCTAGTACTCAGAGCGTCGATTACAGCACTGGACGCCAAACCGATGCCAGTCGCCTGAACGCTCGACTTACCTACGCAATCACACCGCAGTTCCGTATCGTTGGCTCTGGTGGCTGGGAACAAAACAACTACGCTTCAATCGATCAACAGGACCGAACCACGCACGGTTACGGATTTGACTGGAATCCCACCGAACGAACCCAGCTTTCCGCATTCAAGGAACGGCGCTTTTTCGGTGATGGTCATAACATCAACATCTCGCACCGTTTCCCGCAGAGTAGCATTCAGTTCAGCGATACACGCGATGTTTCGGTGCTACCCAACCAGTTTGCCAGCCAAGGCTACGGTAGCCTCTACAGCGTGATTGCTGCGCAATATGCCGGCCTGCCGGAACCTGCTCGAACTGCTGCAATTCAGAGTTTCTTCCTGACACGTCCAACGCTCGACCCCAATGCGCAGGTCACCAGCAGTTTTCTGGCTTCACGGGCCACCATCCAGCGTCGGCAACAATTGGCGCTTGTTCTTCTCGGCGCACGCAACTCCATCACCCTCTTGTTAAATCGTAACCTGAGCCAATCAACCTTGGCTGCCGCGGCAACGACTGACGACTTCTCCCGTGCATCGGAGATTCGGCAGGAGGGTTTCATCATCAATTATTCCCACCAGGTCAGTTCGCTATCCACGCTGAATGCGTTGTTGTCTCGCCAGGAAAGCACAGGGATAGGTAGCAACTCTCTCAGAACAAAAACTAACCAATACCAGTTGAATCTGGCTACTAAACTCGGCGCAAAAACCACTGGCTCCGTGAGTATTCGCCACACACAATCCGATGGGACAATTTCCTTCAAGGAAAACGCTCTGATCGGTACCGTGACCTACACCTACTGAACGCATGTACGAAGCTTTTTACGGCCTGAACAGCAAACCCTTTCAGCTGAATCCAGATCCCACTTTCTACTTTGGCAGCAAGCAGCATCGCCGGGCGCAGGCTTATCTCGAATACGGCATGCACCAAAATGAAGGATTCATTGTAATTACTGGTGAAGTGGGCGCCGGAAAAACGACTATCGTCCGTGGATTGCTCGAAAGTCTGGATCCGGAGAAAGTGGTCGCGGCTCAACTGGTCAGTACCCAACTGGATGCTGACGATACATTGCGTCTGGTTGGTGCGGCATTTGGGCTACGTACCAAGGATGTAGCCAAATCGGACGTCCTGATGTCGCTGGAAGCCTTCCTAATCAGCATGGCGACAAAGGGAAAGCGATGCTTGCTGGTTGTGGATGAAGCACAGAATCTCACTACCCGTGCGGTCGAAGAACTTCGCATGCTGTCCAATTTCCAGTACGGCAATCAGGCATTACTGCAAAGCTTCTTGATCGGCCAGCCGGAATTTCGTCAGATTCTGCAAAGTCCGCACATGATGCAATTTCGTCAACGCGTCATCGCAGCCTGCCATATCGGCCCTCTGGATGTCATTGAGACCCAAGCATACATCGAGCATCGCCTCAAATTAGCAGGTGCCAAGGAAAGTCCAAAGATTGCCACCTCGGCCTTCGAGGCAATTTTCAAGGCCAGCAGTGGCATTCCGCGTCGTATCAATTCCGTGTGCGACCGCCTGTTGTTGTTTGGTTTCCTCAACCAGCAAGACAGTTTCAATGCTCTGGATGTAGAAGAAGTAGCCAGAGAGATTTTTGAGGAGACAATCGGCGGGGAAACCCAGATTTCCCCACAAGCCAATCTGGTTTCGCCATCCAGCACCAACGCGCAGTTCGTCAACAACGCGTCGCTCGGATCAGGCATGTCGGCAGCCCTCCCCCCCGAACAATTGCTGGCTGTCCTCAATGCCGAGCATGTTGCGGAACGGCTTGCCCGTCTCGAGCAAAGTCTGCTGCAACTCGAAAGAATCAATAGCGCCACCCTGAATCTGATGGAGAGGCTGCTTCATAGCGGCAACCTTTCTGCCGATAATTTGAAAGTCAAAGAAAATGTCGAAACCTGACCAGTGGCCCCAAGGCTTGGGCCCCGTTATCTGTGTAGTCGGAGCCCGTCCCAACTTCATGAAAATGGCCCCAATCCTGAGAGCCTTTTCGGAGAATGTGCCCGCCATTCCGACGCTGTTGGTTCACACCGGCCAGCATTACGACAAAGACATGAACGACAAGCTTTTCGATGACCTCCGACTGCCCAAGCCGGATATCAATCTGGAAGTCGGGTCGGGGTCTCACGCTGTTCAAACAGCTGAAGTGATGAAGCGGTTTGAACCTGTTATCGATGAGAGGAAACCCTCCTGCATTCTGGTCGTAGGTGACGTCAATTCGACGCTTGCCTGCACTTTGGTTGCAGTGAAGAAAAACATTCCCGTCGTTCACGTCGAAGCCGGACTACGTAGCTATGACCGCGGGATGCCGGAAGAAATCAACCGCGTTCTAACCGACCAGATCGCCGACCTTCTATACACCACGGAACGTAGTGCCGAAGGCAATCTCAAGCTTGAGGGAGTTTCCGCTGACAGGGTTCGTTTCGTCGGCAACGTCATGATTGACTCACTCTTGGAGAACAAGAAATTCGCGCGAGATCCTGCGAACACTTTACAAGAGCATGGCATTGACCCGGAATGCATCGCAACATCTGAAGGTTATGGGCTGGTGACGCTGCATCGCCCATCCAATGTCGATCACGCAGATACCCTTTCATCGCTTCTGACCGAACTGCGAAGGATTTCCGAGAAACTACCGTTGGTCTTCGCCCTACACCCGCGTACCAAGACCAACATTGAGCGTTTTGGCCTGCAGCAGCTGATTGATACGCCCAGCATGATCATGCTGCCACCACAGGGCTATCTTGAAATGCTTGGCCTGATGGCCTCAGCCCGGATTGTGCTTACGGACTCTGGCGGCCTGCAAGAAGAAACCACTGCGCTAGGGGTTCCCTGCCTCACCATGCGCGAGAATACGGAACGGCCGATCACGGTCGAACAGGGCACCAATACCATGGTCGGGCGTGACATTCCGCTCATTCGTCGCATGACCGAAGAAACCCTCTCTGGACACGGCAAGCGCGGACGTATCCCGGAACTTTGGGATGGCCGTGCTGCGCAACGTATTGCAGAAGATCTAAGTAATTGGCTGTTGGCCAGATCTGTCGCAACCGCCTGACATGTCAGCCTCCCCTGTCAATGCGCTGACGATCGATGTCGAGGATTATTTCCAGGTATCGGCGTTGGCACCTCACATTCCCAAAAGCGAATGGAATAGCAGGGAATGCCGCGTTGAGCAGAATATTGACCGCATTCTCGCCATGCTCGATGAGCACGCAACCAAAGCGACTTTTTTTACGCTTGGATGGATTGCGGAGCGCTATCCAGGCATCGTTCGCCAGATCGTTTCTGCCGGTCATGAAATAGCCAGTCATGGTTATGGTCATGAACGAGCAAGTGACCAAACCCCCGAGAGCTTCTACTCCGATATCCACGTCGCAAAACTTGTTCTTGAGGACTTGTCGGGTGTCGTCGTGAAGGGTTATCGCGCCCCGAGCTTCTCAATTGGGGAAAAGAACCTTTGGGCATTCGAATGTCTGGAGCGTGCCGGTTACCTGTACAGTTCAAGCATCTACCCGGTCAAGCATGACCACTATGGCATGCCCGATGCGCCTCGGCAGGCCCACAAAAGGGGCAGCCTGTTGGAGATACCTCCCACCACGCTGAGGATGTTTGAAAAAAACTGGCCAGCCAGCGGAGGCGGCTTTTTCCGGCTTCTGCCCTACAACCTCTCTGCCTGGATGATACGGCGCATAAACACCACGGAGAATCTATCCGCTGTGTTTTACTTCCACCCTTGGGAAATCGATGCCCACCAACCCCGTGTTCCGGGAGTCAGCGCAAAAACCAGGTTTCGTCATTACGTAAATCTGGACAGAATGGAAGGGAAGCTACGTCGCCTCTTGGCTGATTTCGAATGGGGAAGGATGGATCATATCTATCTTGACCCAACCTCTCACCAATGATTGTCCGGCAACTTCAGCAAGATGACGCCGCCAAGGCGCAAATTTGGGATAGCTTCGTAGAAAGCTGCCCCGATGCCACCTTTTTTCATCTGTCCGGGTGGCAACGATTGATTTCCGGCGTTTTCCGCCATCGATGCTATTTCTTGTATGCGGAAACGGAGAGCCAAATTGTGGGCGTCCTCCCGCTGGCACACGTCAATAGCCGACTGTTTGGAAATGCACTCGTTGCACTGCCTTTTGCGGTTTACGGTGGCGTTGCAGCTACTTCTCCTGAAGCATCGCAAGCACTGGAGCAGGCTGCAATCGATCTGGGTAATCAACTTGGCGTGGAGCACATAGAGTTTCGCAATATTCAGCCCAAGCATCCCGATTGGCCGACGCAGGATCTTTACGTCACCTTCGTAAGGACAATCCCGAGCGTTCTTGACGAAAAGATGCTCTGTATCCCGCAGAAACGCCGCAATATGGTGCGAAAAGCTATCAAGCTTGGCTTGTATGCCACACAGGATGACAGCGTCGATGAGTTCTTCCCTGTCTACGCTGAAAACGTTCGTGACCACGGAACGCCCGCCCTACCCAAACGCTACTTTTCCGAGCTGAAACGGGTTTTTCAGGACAAGTGCGAAATTCTGACTATCCGCAGCAAGGACGGAGCACCTGTCTCGGCCATTCTTTCGTTCTATTTCCGGGATCGCGTCATGGCCTACTATGCGGGAGAAAAAGCGTCAGCGCGAAACCTGGCGGCTAACGATCTCAAGTACTGGGAGCTCATGAAGCGTGCAGCCACACGCGGATGTCGTATTTTCGATCTCGGACGCAGCAAAAAAGGGACAGGATCTTTCGAATTCAAAAGACTGTGGGAATTCGAAGCTGAGCAACTGAACTACGAGTATGTGCTGCTGAATCGTGATGGCATTCCCCAAAACAATCCGATGAATCCTAAATATCGTCTGTTCATCGCCCTGTGGCAACGCTTGCCGATCCCCATTGCCAATGCCATTGGCCCGTATCTTGTGCGTAATCTTGGCTGAACATGGCAAATCTGCTGTACCTTGTTCACCGTATTCCATATCCGCCGAACAAAGGTGACAAGCTTCGCTCCTTTCACCTTCTAAAATACCTATCCCGAGATCACAAGATATTTTTGGGGACGTTCGTCGACGATGCGGCCGATCTGAGCTATATCCCGGCCTTGCGGGAATTCTGCGCAGATATCAAGGCGATCCAATTGTCCCCGGCAGCGGCCCGCCTACGAGCACTCAATGGCTTGTTGTCTGGCGACCCTCTAACAGTCCGTTACTTTCGTGATGCCAAAATGCAACGTTGGGTATCCGAAACGATCCAGAATCACAACATTGAAGCCGCAATCGTTTTTTGTTCAGGAATGGCTCAATACGTCGAAACGAAGACACGCTTGCCAATCTTTCTGGACCTCGTCGATGTTGACTCGCTCAAATGGAAAGCCTATTCAAAAACCCAGCGTGGCGTAATGAAATGGCTATTTTCCCGGGAAAGTGAAGTTCTGCTCAATTACGAACGCCGAATTTCTGCAAAATCGACTCGTACCTTCTTCGTCAGCGAAGAGGAAAAACGCGCATTCTGCAGATTGTCGCCAGAAAATGCTTTCCACGTTGATGTAATTCGAAATGGCGTTGACACCGCCTACTTCGACGCGAGGCACGAACTCCCATCGCCTTACGCTGAAGATGAAATCCCGATCGTATTCACCGGTACCATGAGTTATTGGATCAACGATCAGGCAGCCCAGTGGTTCATATATCAAGTTATGCCACTGTTGGTCAGTCGCCATCCGGCTATTCGCTTTTATATTGTCGGGCGCTCCCCTACTTCACAACTCCAAGCCCTGGAAAGTCAGCATGTCTCGGTTACGGGAACAGTTGACGATGTCCGCCCTTATTTGAAACACGCAAAGATCATCGTCGCCCCGATCAAAACCTCCCGCGGCCTGCAAAACAAAGTCCTTGAGGCTTTGGCCATGGGCAAACCCGTCGTCTTGGACAGACAATGCGATGAAGTATTCAGCGACTTTCCCGATTCCGAGCTACGGCGCGCCTCAACTCCGGATGACTACGCAAAAATCATAGACGAGTTCATTCAATCGCCAGGGGCCGCTCAGGTTGCCGGCGAAAACGCCAGATTACGCATCTGTAGCAACTACAATTGGGAACATCAGATTGGCATAATCGGGCCTTACTTGCCGCTCCCTTGAGGATTCCCTGTTGACTTCTTCCGCCAGACCTCGCTCCCTCAATTGGGCACCAGTCATTGCCACTTCCCTGTTGCTCTTTTTGTGGCTGGGATACTGGTATCTGGATACCTTCAGTAGCATCGTCAACCTCTGGGATACCTCGGATACCTATGCGCATGGCTATGCAGTACTTCCCATCGCACTTTGGCTGATCTGGAGTGAGCGCAAGGAACTTTCCAGGCATTCCCCCGAACCCTGCCATCTCCTGACGCTTCTCACAATTCCGCTTGTTTTTCTGTGGCTGCTGGGGGAGTTGGCAGCGGTAAACGCTGTAACCCAACCAGCACTCGGGTTGATCGTCATCGTCACCATCGTCTCCCTGATTGGTATACCGCTTGCCAAAAGGCTTGCTTTCCCATTGTTTTTTTTGCTGTTCGCCATTCCCTTTGGCGAGTTCATGATGCCAAAGCTCATGAATTGGACTGCCGACTTCACCGTTCTGGCCCTTCGAGTCTCGGGCATTCCGGTCTACCGGGAAGGTTTGCAGTTTGTTATTCCTTCCGGCAACTGGTCGGTCGTTGAAGCCTGTAGCGGCATTCGCTACATCATCGCCTCACTCATGGTTGGAACTCTCTTTGCCTATCTTAACTTCACGAGTACCAAGCGCCGCCTCATTTTCATGCTGGCCGCACTCCTCGTTCCGATCATTGCTAATTGGCTCAGAGCGTACCTGATCGTCATGCTGGGTCACATCTCCGGTAACAAATTGGCTGCCGGAGTAGATCATCTGATCTATGGCTGGGTATTTTTTGGACTGGTGATCGGGGCACTTTTTGCCTTGTCCATGCGCTGGGCACAAGTGCGCCCCATGGCGACTGAAGCCGATATAACAAACAACACCACGCCACGCTCCCGGCAATCTTCTTTGGCACTTGCCAAGACAGCGATACTGCTAGCAGCGTTCGTCGTTATCGGGCCGCTGACCTACCGTCAATTCACGGTTGATGTCGATACTCGCCCCACCCGTGCCCTGCAATTTTCCATTCCAGAGTTTCCCACTCCAAACACCAAGACTTTCGAATTCAAACCGGACTGGCAAAACCCAAGTGCAGAAGGAAACGTACAGGTCGAGTTTGAGGGTCTGTCTCTCGGCTTGTACATTGCCCAATACAAGAATCAAAGTCCGCAGCGAAAGCTGATCTCCTCCACCAACATGCTGGCAACCTACCAGAATCCTGATTGGCGAATCACTTCGCAATCGCTTGGAGATATCGCGTTGGGTGACAATACCCTCCCGGTTCAAATTGCAGATCTCACCCAACAAACCAGCGGAAACCCTATCAAGCTGAAGGCGATCTATTGGTATCTGATCGGCGGCGAAGCCACAGCCAGTCCTGTCAAAGGCAAACTGTTCACCACGCGCAATCAACTTCTTGGTCAAGGTGATCAAGGCGCAGTAGTCGTTCTTTACACCCCAATGGACACCACTGCGTTGGAACGTCTCACCCGCTTTGCTACGGCCAACGCGGAAAAAATCAAAAAAATGGCAAACGCCTCAGGAGCACCATAAGCATGTGCGGCATTTCCGGTCTCTTCGACACACGCGGCAAGCAAGACTATTCACGCGACTTGATTTCCCGCATCAACGACATCCAATCGCATCGAGGCCCCGACGAAGCGGGGGTTCATCTGGAACCAGGCCTTGCGCTTGGTCACCGTCGCCTGTCAATCATCGACCTGGCAACCGGGCAGCAACCTCTCTTTAATGAAGACGGCAGCATTTGCGTCGTTTTCAATGGCGAAATTTACAACTTCCAGCAGCTTGTTCCAGAACTCGAGGCACTTGGCCATCGTTTTCACACCCGAAGCGACACGGAAGTCATCGTACACGCTTGGGAAAGCTGGGGCCCAGCCTGCGTTGATCGCTTTCGCGGCATGTTTGCCTTTGCACTTTGGGACAGGAACAAGGAGACTTTATTTCTTGCCCGTGACCGCATGGGTGTCAAACCGCTCCACTATGCCCTCCTGGACGATGGGACCTTCATCTTCGGCTCGGAACTGAAAGTCGTCACTGCCCATCCGGCATTTCGCCGTCAGATCGATCCTCTCGCGGTGGAAGAATACTTCACCCTCGGCTATGTTGCCGACCCACGCTGTATCTACACGACGGCCAAAAAGCTACCGCCTGCCCATACCCTCACCATCCGACGCGGCGAATCGATTCCGGCCCCTCGTCCCTATTGGGATGTCCGGTTCAGCCTCGATAATCCCATCACTGAAACGGATGCGCTGGCCCAACTGGAACAACATCTCAAGGAATCCATCCAGCTAAGGATGATTGCCGACGTGCCGCTGGGCGCCTTCCTTTCCGGAGGAGTGGACTCCAGTACGGTGGTTGCGATGATGGCTGAAATCTCGCCCCACCCGGTTCGCACCTGCGCCATCGGATTCAAGGATCCCAAATTCAATGAGTCCAGTTTTGCTGCCATGGTGGCGGAACGCTACCGCACGGCACATCATCTCGACATTGTCGACAGCGACGATTTCGACCTCATTGATCATCTAGCCTGGCTTTACGACGAACCTTACGCGGACAGCTCGGCAATTCCGACCTATCGGGTCTGCCAGTTGGCCCGGCAACATGTCACGGTTGCCCTATCCGGGGACGGCGGAGATGAAAGCTTTGGTGGCTACCGCCGATACCGCCTGCACATGATGGAAGAACGCGCACGCAGTGCCTTGCCGCTTGCCCTGCGTCGACCATTGTTCGGGACGCTTGGAAGACTCTACCCCAAAGCCGATTGGGCTCCACGGCCGTTGCGGGCCAAAACCACCTTCCAGTCCCTCGCCTGCGATCCTGTGGAAGCTTACTTGCGTACGGTGTCGTTACTGCGCAGCGAACAGCGCGATCAGCTCTATACCGCCGAATTCAAGCAGCAACTGGCCGGCTACAGCACCTTGGACTTGTTTCGCCAACAAGCAAATCAGGCTCAGACGGACGATCCGCTTGCCATCATCCAGTACCTGGACTACAAAACCTGGCTTGTTGGTGACATCAACACCAAGGTAGACCGAGCCAGCATGGCGCACTCTCTCGAAGTACGCGAGCCTTTGATGGACCATGTCCTGGTCGAATGGTTGGCGACGCTCCCATCGAGCCTGAAAATCAAGGGACAAGAAGGAAAATGGATGCTCAAGAAAGCCATGGAGCCTCATTTGCCGAATGATGTGCTGTATCGCCCCAAAATGGGATTTTCGGTTCCGCTTGCCCGATGGCTTCGCGGCCCGCTCGCAGAACGTGCACGCAATGCCATTCTGGGCCCTCGTCTCGCCGAAACCGGTTACTTCAACGCCCAAACTCTCCGCTTCATGCTGGAAAAGCACCAGAGCGGCCAACGAGACTTCTCGGCCCCGCTGTGGTCGCTGCTCATGTTCGATGCCTTCCTGAGTCACTCCTTCGCCTGAACATGAAGCGCCGCCGAATCGTCCACGTCGTCTACAGCTTTGCCATCGGAGGGTTGGAGAACGTCATCGTTCAACTCATCAACCGTCTCCCGGCAGAGCGCTACGAGCACATCGTCCTCTCATTAACGACAATCAGCGACTTCAAGGACCGCATCGAACGTCCTGATGTGCAGTTCATTGCGCTGAACAAGCAACCGGGGCATGCCATTCCGCTGTACCCAAAGATCTACCGCTTGCTTAGGCAACTGAAACCAGACGTCCTTCATACCTGCAACCTTGCTGCGCTTGAACTCGTTCCGCTCGGCTGGCTTGCTCGCATTCCGTCACGCATCCACGCCGAACATGGCTGGGATGCGCACGACCCGAACGGCACAAATCCCCGTTACATCAAGGTCAGAAAACTCTACAAGCCTTTCGTCAGCCATTACATCGCCGTCTCCAAGGATCTCAACGACTATCTGGAACACGCCATCGGCATCCCGGCCACACGCCGCTCGCTGATTGCCAATGGCGTCGATACGGATATCTTCCGACCGGCCGAATGCACACCGCCGGCAGCTCGCGGGTGCCCCTTTCAACCCGGCAAACACTGGCTGCTCGGCACCGTCGGGCGCATGCAAACCGTCAAGAATCAACCCTATCTCGCCCGTGCCTTCATTCGGCTGCGTCACGAACATCCTGAAGCCATCGACCGCTTGCGCCTGGTCCTCATCGGCGAAGGCCCCCTGCGAGGTGAAGTCGAACGCATCCTGCGCGAAGGCAATGCCCTTGACGCTGCGTGGCTCCCCGGCCCACGTGATGACATTCCCGACCTCCTGCGCCAGCTCGATTGTTTTGTCCTGCCATCGCAAGCAGAAGGCACCTCCTGTACCTTGCAAGAAGCGATGGCCAGCGGCTTACCCTGTATCGCCACTGCTGTCGGAGGCACACCCAAACTCATCCAGGATGGCCAGAACGGACGCCTCATTTCTCCGGATGACGACCAGGCGCTTGCCAACGCACTTTGGCAACTCCACAGCCAACCCGACCTTGCGCGACAGTTCGGCCTCGCCGCGCGTCAAACAGCGCTCGATTCATTTGCCATAAACGGCATGATGCGCGACTATGCTCGCCTGTTCTCCTGACGCCTGATGTGGCCTCCATGCGGCTTGCCGACATACTTCTTCCCCGCCTACTGCTAACGTTTTCCCTTGGCTTCGTTGCATTGTCACCGCAACTGGCCAACGCCCACAGTGGTCTACCGCCGGAGCCCGCCTACCTGGGTGAAATCCGGCGCGGTACCGATGGGAATCTCACTGTCACTCCGTCGGACAACAGCAGTACGGCTGAAGCCCCTGGCCAGCGAGTCCTGCGTGTTGGTCTCCGACAAACCTACGCCACGATTGCCGCTGCAGCCCGTGCAGCCCGTGACGGTGATACCGTCGAAATCGACAGTGGCGACTATGTAGGCGACGTCGCCATCTGGAATCAGGATAACCTCATCATTCGCGGCGTTGGCGGCCCCGTCCGTCTCTTTGCCAATGGGCGCCACGTTGAACGCAAAGGAATCTGGATCGTGCGCGGTGGCCGCATCACGGTCGAGAATCTCAGCTTTCACGACAGTAAGGTCGAACACAGGAACGGCGCCGGTATCCGCTTTGAAAAAGGCCACCTTATCATCCGCAACTGTGGATTCTTCGACAACGAGAACGGCATCCTCACCCACAATGACGAAACGTCGGAACTCGACATCGAAAATAGCGAATTTGCCCGCAACGGCTATGGCGATGGTCAGACCCACAATATTTACGTCGGCAGTATCAAGCGCTTTCGCATGACCGGTAGCTACTCCCATCACGCAAATGTAGGCCAGCTCGTCAAATCCCGCGCCCGTGAAAGCCACATTGTCTACAATCGCCTCACCGACGAAACCGGTCGAGCCAGCTATGAAATCGATCTCCCCAGCGGCGGGATTGCTTACGTTATCGGCAACATCATTCAACAAGGCCCCAACGCCACCAACGGGCACTTGATCTCATTCGGTGTCGAAGGCTACAAATGGAATGAGAACACCCTCTACCTGATCAACAATACGCTCATCGACAACCGTCCCAGTGGCGGCTGGTTCCTGCTACTCAAATCCGGCCCGGCCAGCGTCCATGCCGTCAACAACCTTCTCCACGGCCCCGATACCCTGAACCCCGCCGATCGCCCCAACGCCAAAACCAAACCTGATGGCCAACTACCTGGCATCTACGAGAACAATCAGCGAGTCAGGCTAGATGAGTTCGTCCACCCCGAAAACTATGATTACGCCCTGAAACCAGCCTCACGCCTGCGTAATACAGCCATCGCGGTAGGCAAACCTGCCCTGACTGTAAAGCAGCAGTACCGGCACCCCATGGGGCTGATGGATATTTCAAAGCCGGTTCGCCATCCAGGGGCCATCCAGATTGATACTAACGCGCAGAATCAGAATAGCGCTCTGTGAAAAACCCCCTACCAAATCCAGACCGGCTACCTCAAGATTCCACTCAACAATTTTCCCCGTACCCCCATGCTGAACAAACTCAAATCTGCCCTCTTCGGTTCCGCCAAGCCTGTATTGACCGAACTCGCCGTTTCCGAGCAGAAACTCGATCATCAAGGCTTGCCACATGACGTTCCACCTCATCATCAAGAGGCTATCAATGCGGCGCTGGCCTGGCTCTGTACCGCGCAGGACAACTCCGCTTCTGCCGACGGTGGCGTGGCCCGCGACTATAGTCTGATCAAGGGCTGGGCAACCTCCTACCCCGAAACAACCGGCTACATCATTCCTACCTTCATTGACCTTGCCAAACGTACTGGCAACGAAACGCTGCACGAACGCGCCCGTCGCATGCTCGACTGGTGCGTAAAAATCCAGTTTCCCGAAGGTGGATTTCAAGGTGGCAAGATCGATGCAACACCAAAGGTTCCGGTCACCTTCAACACCGGCCAGATTCTGCTCGGACTCGCCGCCGGCGCCCGTCAATATGATGAGCCTAGCTATCTTCAAGCCATGCACAAAGCTGCTGCCTGGCTGCGCGATGATCTCGATACAGACGGCTGCTGGCGCAAACATCCGACACCGTTTGCCGCACCCGGTGAAAAAGCCTACGAGACCCATGTGGCCTGGGGGCTCTTTGAAGCTGAACGGGTTGCTCCTGGCCAGGGCTATGGCGAAGCGGGACTGCGCCAAGTCGACTGGGCCCTCACCAAACAGGCTGCGAATGGCTGGTTTGCATCCAATTGCCTGACGAATCCAAAGGCACCGCTGACCCACACCATCGGATACGTTTTGCGTGGCGTCATCGAGGGCTACCTGCTTTCCCGTCGTCCCGACTTGCTGGCTGCAGCGAGAAAAACGGCCGATGGTCTGCTACCGGCCATCCAGGCCGATGGCCGTCTTCCCGGCCGGCTGGATGCATCATGGCAAGGTGCGGTCAACTACGTCTGTCTGACTGGGTCCGTTCAGATTGCTCACTGTCTCTTCCTGCTATACCGGGAAACTGGCAAGCAAGCCTATCTGGAGGCTGGACGCAAGCTCACGGCATACGTCCGGAGCACCATCAGACTCGACGGCGCTTCCGACCAGAAGGGCGGGATCAAAGGCTCTTTCCCGGTGAATGGAGACTATGGTCAGTGGGAGTATCTGAACTGGGCAGCAAAATTCTTCATTGATGCCAATTTGCTCGAAATGGACATACAAGGAGAGGACCATGCTTGATGGGCTGAAAAAGACGATCAAGCGCATCATCGGCAAGGTCCAGCAAAAGCGTCGTGAAGAAGAACTCAAACAAAGCCAGCCACACGTTACTGCCGCCCAGATCACTGCCGACCTGAAAACGATGGGCATTGAACCAGGCGACATCCTCTTCATCCATTCGTCCCTAAAAAGTCTGGGCTACGTCGACGGTGGCCCAAAGGCCGTCATTCAGGGGCTACTGGATGCCGTTGGCCCGGAGGGGACACTGCTCCTGCCGACCTATTACATGCCCGGCGGCTCTATCCTCGGCACTTGCCAACTGGAGAGCTACGTCTTTGACCCACGCATCCATGGCACCAACATGGGGGCGCTGCCTGAGGCATTTTTGCAGTTTTCAGGCGTTCACCGCAGCATTCATCCGACCCACTCGGTATCGGCCATCGGCAAGCACGCAAAGTACCTGACTGAAGCCCACCAGCAGGCCCCCTCCGTCTTCGGCAAAGGATCCCCTTGGCAACGGTTTCATGAGCTGAATGGCAAAGTACTCGGCATTGGAATTTCCATGGGGCCGGTCACCTTCTATCACCTGCTTGAAGATACCTTGGGCGACGCCTTTCCTGTTTCTGTCTGGATGGAAAATACCTACCAAATCCCGTGTAAAGGCTGGAACGGAGAGGACTACCTTGTCCCGGTACGCCCCTATCGCCCCGAGGTCACTCCGCACCGTATCGACTATAAATCGCGCGACGATCTTCGGTCTTTCATGTACGAGTCCCTGAAGTGCAGCGGGCTACTCTTTTCCGGACAAGTTGGGCTAGCCAAAGCATGGTTTATTCGAGCAGAACATTTCTATGGACAGCTTGAAAAGCTGTCCCAAAAAGGAATCACGATTTATACGCCGCCAGAGACTCTAGCTCGAATTAAACCTGACACAATCGTGCAATAGTCTTCAGGTTCGATAGCGATGGGGATACTCCGCATCGCGGTGTTGAAAACGCAGAATGTTTTCGTTTAACACCTTGCCATCTCTGATCTCAATAGCGTTCCTTAGCTCGCTAACCTCGTCCCAAGCGGCTTGTCCGGCCATCACTGCCGGTAGATAGGGTAGAAGCGCCTTGGAAATCTCCCGCGATGCAGCGCTCCAAAGATAGCTTGGTGTGTGATCGACAGAATAATAGGTAATCCCGTCCCCAACGGTAAAGACAGGATCGCCAAAGGTAGTTGGCTCCGCAAATGGGAAGCCCATCCCTTTGTCGCAGCTTATATCGACGATCATGGCATTTTTCTTGAACAACCCCAGTTCATCGGCCTGAACATACATGATCGGGTCATTGGTATCCTGGAGCACGCAGTTGCAGATCAAGTCCGCTTCCGAAATCAATTTTTTGAGTAAGGTCTGCTGTTGGCTTGAATCAACCGCGTAAAGCACTCCATCAACACTTTTGAGTGTTGAAAAATATACATCCGGGTGCTTGTCCGCTACCAGATGGCTAGGTCTTCTCGTTAAAACCAGAATGTTGTTGAAACCACGGCTATGAAGTGCGTGAATTGCCCCACGCGCCACAGAACCATAACCCAGGATCAGAACGAATCGCCTGGGCCCATAAAAACCATCAATTCCTTTGATTTGCAGTGCGTGGTGAACGGCACAATAACCTGCTAGCTCATTATTTTTATAAAAAATGTGCATCTGCTTTTCATTGCCACGACTCCAGCTGTGCATAGCCTCCCATGCGATCAGTGTCAATTTTCGGTCAATCGCTGCTTGGGCAATTGCATGTTGCTGAACACAATGCGGCCAGCCCCAAAGAACCTGCCCTTCACGCATTTCCAGCAAATCCTCGGGAAGCGGCTTGGGAAATATCAGCAAATCCGAATTTACCAATATTTTTTGTCGAGAATCAATCTTGGCTCCCAAATCGAGAAAGTATTCATCTGGATAACCAAAATCAAGGCCATACCCTCTCTCGAACACCAAAAACTCCCGTAGCTCAGGCGCTATCCATGGCAGGTGTTCGGGATATATGGGTACTCTCCGCTCGAATAACTTTCTTGATGTCTTGACAATGCCTGTCTGCAACATATCCACCTCTACCACATAAATTATTGTAAGAAATAACCTGTTCTGGTCTCTGAACGTAGATATCTCGCCAACGTCTCAAACAGCCACGGCTTACTGTATCTAGTTGCTAAACGGCTTCTGAAAAGAGAAAAGAAAAATTTATTTCTATCATTAACACGAGATCCAATTAATTCAATAATCTCTTCAGAAAATAAATATTGGCGTTCGGCGGCATCAAGTTGATTGGCGAAATCTTGTGGAACTGGAGGAAGGACTGCAGGCATTGCCCGTGACCCCGGAATGGAAAAACAATCGGGATAATATTTTTCTAGGCAATATTTTTGGAAAAAAACCCGATATTTCTCTCCTGGATAAAACTCCAGAGTTTTTCTGACATGTCCAAGTTCTAGATATGGAAAAACAACCAGACTTCCAGGTGCCTGGTTCATTAAAATCCAAGGCGAAATCGAACGGCGAGTACGGAGCAACAAGAACGCCAGTTCACACTGATTCGGCCCCGACGGGAGCGAATCCAAATAATCTCGATACCCCTTTCTGTAGTCGTCATAGACCGCTCCCTGATATCCCAAGGCACGAGCAAAGCCCGGCTTCGCCGTCTCATTGAACAGGATATCAATATTATTTTTATAGTCGACATGAAACCTTGGAAACACGAAGCCAGAGTTTCCCAAGGCGTCGCCACCCAAGCCGTCGTAAATACAGGCAGCAGTACTATTCTCTCTCAAGGCCTCGAAGAGAGCCATGGACCATCCATGCATGAGACTTTCGCTACCGATCAAGAGGTCACGCCGCGCCAAATCTGCCGCCAATCCTTCGGGAGTCCGAGCAGGAACCAAGCGATTTGGTCGTCCAAATCGCCTCGCCACTTCGGGGCCAAACCGGCCATCAATATCAAAGTATCGGTCGCCAATACGCTTGAAGGCCTGAGCTGTAATGGTTTCAAAATCAACATTCGACTCATTCAAATAGCCGAATATCCGCCTTGAGTCATAGCCACTGGACAGCGGCAAAACAATATCGCCATGCGTCAGCGCAATGCAACGCTGCATGGACTCTCGAAAAGCTGACTCTACCTCCTGAGCGGCCTCATCGTCGATTAAACGATCACCTTGCCCCAAGTCATTCCAACTGCCCCAAGGCTGCCAGATAACACGGCCGCTCGCATCAATGCGAGCCTGCATAGCAGGAGGAAAGCGTTTTATGTCGACATGGCAAGTATGCTGATCAAAAGAAAAACCATAATTGAGTAGCGAAATCTCGCCACTGGTATCCAACTCATCACCAGGCTGCCTTAAAAGAACGTTGTGGCTTGACAGGAAAAATATGCCATTATCGATTCGATAAAACAGAGGTGATACACCAAACAAATCTGATCGTACAATCAACGATCTCGAATGCTTGCAGTAACGAATGAAGGCAAAAACACCATTCTCCAACGATTTTGGATGAATTTCTGTTATACGACCATCGTAACTCGAAATACAAACATCTAATTCGTAGCCACGAAAAATCGTGACAGCATCGCTTGATTCAATAGCCAAGGATGACGAATGGTGTTTGGATAACGAAGACAAACAAACGAAACCAGGCGTTTTGACTAAATCTATACATGCATTGTCTGCAATATCAAGTTGTAATTCCGTGCCATCGATAGCCATGGCAACGAAAAAAAACTCAACATCCTTGAAATTATTTTCAAGCCAAGCAAAATTGCATGCATTCGTGTTCACTTGCCAAACCTTTCCTTGAGGCGCTCAAAGACATACATCTCAGGCCCTGCCGGCCTTGACTGCAGCAACCAGAGAAAGACTACTGTGACACCATATACCAACGCCCCGGTTAAAGCTGTAATCATAAATCTGGAAACTTCGTTGCGATCTGAAATAGCACCAAAAACAAAATAAACGATAAACAACGTCATTGCAATTGACGCAAGAACAGGACGAATAGAATTGGCAAAAAGATCTTTTATTTGCGCTTGAGGAACAAGCTTCTTGAATACGTAATACCCAAAAATCGTACCAAGTCCAAGACAGACCAAGCGCATCAAAGCGACATTCTCCATCGTAATCGGCCATGGGCTAAACGAAAATGCAAAACCAAACAAACAAAGCTGAACAAACGAAATCCACATGACTACTTTAAAAAAACCATTCGCCATCATCAGATAATTTGGCGCACTAATAACAGAAGAGGTTATATTAAAAAATGCAACGATCTGAAGTGCCCCTACGACAAAAATCCATTTCTCACCTAAAAGAATGCGCACCGTCTCATCGGCCAACAAGCATAAACCAATAGAAACTGGAATCGTGATTAACAAATGAATCCCTTGTGTCAGGTTCATTATTCTAAGCTGCTCGTGTATATCATCGCGCGCTCTGGTGAGCATTGGAAACAGGACTCGATTGATAGGACTCAATACTTCCGAGCTTGGTAAATCGGCCACTTCGCAAGCGACTGTATAGCCTCCCATAGAAGTCGTGTTTGTTCCCCCTCCCAGAAGAACCTTGTGAAAATTGCCATCAACGTACATAAAAATATTCTTAAGCATCAAAAATATCGACACCCCCATCATTTCCGATACTTTTTCCAAACTCAGCCGTGGACGCATCGGGTGCATCCAAAAACTCAACGCGACGCCAAAGAGACGCATCGTGACCGTACCAATTACAAGCGCAAAATAGGAACGAAGCGCTAGCGCAAGTCCGATGGTGACAAAAAAACCGAAAATTCGCCTAGTGAATAGGTAGCGAAACTCCTGAGAGAAACGCATCTCCCTTTGAAAATTAACTACACCAACGTTTTCAAATGTAGCCACCCAACCTGCGAAAGCCAAACCGATTAATACAAACTGAACGCGTTCGTCACCAAAATATTGTGCTACAAATGGAGAGGCCGACGATAGAAGTAAAAACAGGAGAAACCCTTGGAGAATTCTCACCGTCCAACCTGTATTGTAGTGAGCTGATGATGGATTTCTTGCTTGAATTAGAAAGACATTGACACCGACGTCAAGCATCGCTTCAGCCAAACCAATGACTATGGATGCCATTGCAATGAGTCCGAAATCCTCCGGCATCAATAATCGCGCGAGAATCAAGGTACTAACAAAGCCGATCAGGCGATCAATCCAGCGCAACGAAACAACAATAATGGCACTCTTCAGAGGCGAATCCCCTAATTTCAAGATGCAGCCCCTTCAATCACGAGCCGCAACATGTTTGTCTGTGCGACCTAGAAAACGAACATCAAGCGGAAAAGGGTTCACGCTAGCGCAGGAATGGCTACAGCCAGACTCTGAAAAATAGGTATAAAAACGAAACAACCCAAGTCTGAAAAATCTAACGCCAAGATAATAATAAAAGCCAAGCCGAGCAAATACTTTTCTGATGGACACATTACGATTATCACAACAAATATATATCCGACAAAACCCTTCTCTCTGCAATTTATCCGAAACAAGCTCCAATAACCGGCTTGAATAGCCTTTTCCTCGGAATTCGTTTTTCACTATAACATGCGATAAATAAACAGATTTTTGCGGGATCGCCGCCTTGATATCAATAAACTCTAGATCAATATCGCAGAATTGCGCCCAACAACTTGCAACAACAACACCACTGTCTTGAAGCAAGAAAAAGCGATGCAACGGATTATTAATAAGCTGACGCGCTTCTTTAATCGTTAGCCATCCAAAAATCTCATTATCAGAAACATCGTTCTCAACTTCGCGCAGATTCATAGTATTCGAATCATGAACTAAATCAATTTTTTTATCCAAACAAAAAAAAGAATATCCGCCAATCTTAAACACAAAGCCAAGACGACTAAAGTAATAAAAAACATTCTTAAGCATAAAATTCACCAAGAGAAACAGATCACTTCCACCTGAATGAAGAAAAATACCTATTAATTCTCAAAAGCTGTTTAAATATATAACTATTTTTATACAACCCAAGAAACGCACCACAGCATAATATAATTAATATAATCCCATGAACCCCATTCCTCCGCGTCGACAGATTAATTGATTTCAAGGTAAAAAACGCCCATCGGCCTGCATCACGCTTGTTATTTTCACGCTCATATCCCCACTGAGAAATTCCACGATTCTCATCATCTGGGATTGGACAAGCGATCGAACCTGGGTAGGACTGCCAAGGAACAATTTTTATAATAGGTGACAAACGCCCCAATAAGCGATAATAATAACCATGCCCGATCATTTCTTTACTAATTACTGGAATACGGAGGGCTGCATTGATTACTCGGCGATCATAATAGGGCAATAACAACTCCCTCGTTTCACCGAGCATCCCGGAAAAATACTCGTGCAAATGTCGCCTGAGATCATTAATTATATAGAGAATATAGACTGCCTTAACTTCCCGTTCCAAACCAATATGCTCAAGTTGAACACGCAACCCATCTCGACATGCATCTATAACCTGAGTTCTAAATTCGTTGCCGGCGATATATTTGGACGGTTGCTGATGGATCATCAAACTAACGAAATCGTTCAAACCAGTACACTGAAAAATCTGGGGCTTTATCTCGATAAAGCCAAAAATTTCTCCACCACCATCTCCGGAAAAAATTTTTTTGGGCGGCAAACCACGCTGGGCAGAGTTCAGGGAAAATGACGTTGTTTCACCCTGAGAAAGGCAGTGGTATTGTTTTTTGAATTCGTTAACACGAAGATTAATACCTGATAATTCCGAGAATTTTTCTGCGAAAATCCGATCCAATGTCCCGGCAAGCGAGTAATTCGCTGCAGTCACTTGATGACCTGCATCAACTAACTCCGAGACAATCACACGAGAGTCCAACCCCCCGCTGAGCAAGGCCGCTTGGGTATCTCCTGGTTGAATTCGATCATTGATAGCCGCCTTGATGGCCAAAGCACTGGCTTCCAAGCTGGATTCGACAGTCTTAAATGTCTCCAGTTCTGCGGGAAAGCGCTCGTAATAAGCAACTTCAAACTCTCCTCGAGAACAGCGAATATACTCTCCACCCTGAAGAACCTTGATCTCCTTAGCCAACGTTCTATCGGCCAACGGATACCCAAAGCAAAAATCTTCGCTAGCCGCCTGAAAATCCAGCGTACAAGGCTTTGGAATAAGACACCTTATCAGCTCAAAGGAAGTACTAAAGATTAGTATTCCTTCATAAACTGTGTGAAAAAGCGGTCGTCCTCCGAGAAAATCTGTTGCTAACCATAACTCGTCACCTAATGCCGCGAAAGCAAACGTTCCATTTGCTTTCTTGAGCATCGATTTGATCAGTTCGCCAGAAAGATCAGCTACTCCCAAAGCAAGTTCGGTAACCGCTTTTTGAGACTCCCTGTCTACCAAATCACCACAGAGAGCAACACTGACTTTGGAGTTTTTCTTACTAGACGTAAACGCATTGGAAACCAGAAATGCTCTGTCCTGATGCCAGGATTCCATCTGAAAGCAGCCAACTATTTGAGTGGCTTCCCGCAGCAACCCGTCCTTTATTTTACCGCGGCAATCTTCGGATCCTGAAAAATCAAAGTAACCAAAAAAATGATTGAGCATAGAATGACTTAAAAGGTTAACCAGCCATTAATAATATTATTACGCCAACTTAGACTCGATCCATCGCTTTAAAATCAAATATTTCTTCTCTGTAAATAACGAAAACACGAAGCAAGCCATTAGAACAAAAATCACAACAGGAATTGCTGAAAATTCATTCTGACCAACATGAATATTCATTCTCTTCAGGATATTCAATAGCGGAAAGTGATATATGTATAGAGAGAATGTCATAGCGGCAATTGCCGAAACATATCGAACCATGCGATCAGAAAAAAAACAATTGCCTCCCATCAAAAATCGAGTAGAAAATATGTTTACAGCAACACATAACGCCAAAATATAATCGGTAACAAACCGCTGCGAATTTCCTAACCGCCAAAAGCCAGGTATGTTGTTATGCAAATAATCTTTTATAAAATGATCCACACCTGAATTTATTATAAAATAACCCGCGAAAAAGCTACCAAAAAAGATCACAACCAAGACCGGACGTTTCAATGAACAGCTATTTCTTAAGGATGACAAACGTACCCCAAGCAACCATATAGGCATGAGCAACAGAATAGCTGGCCCAGCAATCAAACATACCAAGCCTAGAATGTAAATACGCGCAACGCCTTTATAGTAAACGAAACACCCAAACAGAATGTAATACCATACTTCGTAGCATAGCGACCAATAGGGGCCATTCCAGGGTACCTTTGCCCCCAACCCCCAAGACTCATTCAAAAACAAAATGGGGCCTAAAAAATTCACCCAAGTAACATCCTGAGACAAATAATCAGGAAATTGGCCAGAACCGTAACTAAAAATCCCCTTTGAAATAAAACTTAGAAGCAAAGCGGGGATTGCAACAGAATATATTCGAGCAGCCCTTGCTGAAATATATGATTTCCCGTCATATCCTTTTGCGGTCGAATTCGCGATTACCAATCCTGACAACACAAAAAAATAGATTACTGCACTGTGTGCATATCCTGAAAAAAATCCATCCTCAGGATAAAGTCCAAATTGCTTCATGTGATCAAGCAGAACTGCCATCGCAGCAATGAATCGCGCCAAGTCAAGATAGACGGATAAATTCCGGTCCAGAAAAACAGGACTACTTTCAGTTCTATTCACTAACCAACTCTTGGAAACAGGAGGCCAAGGTCACCGCTTGGCTACCTCTCGAGAAACGGAATGCACTTGATGCGCGGGCGCTTTCCTGGCGCTGGAAATCCGGGCTTGATGATCTTTCCAGGAACACGCCCACAGAATGTTGGATTTCGGCAGCTGAATCAATGTTCGCACCGATGTAGGCATCGAAATCGCCAAGAATACGTGCCGTGTCTCCCTGTGGATCAACCAAGCCCAAAATTGGCTTCCCAGTCCTAAGATACTCATATATTTTGGCTGGTATCTGGGCATTGAACTGCTTTCCCTGAAACACCAGAAGGAGATCTGCCCCTAGCATCTCGCTGATAGCCTCCCTGTACGGGATCGGCGGAGCAATCTCGACAACATCCGAAAGACCAAAAGTTGCTGCCAACTGCGCAACTTCGTTACCGTGATGCGGTGCCCTAAATCGAATTTTCAATCGACTACGCTCAACTGCACGGCTACTGATTGACTGGGCAATGGCTTGGAAAAATGCAGCAGGATTTCGATCGCGAGGGTAGATGATCCCGCTGTGCAGCATCAGCAACTGCCCTTTGCCCACGCCATCTCTCTTGGCCACGTTCCCGGCAAATGCCTCTTCATCATAACCATTCTCGATCACGTGACATTTCTGAGCAAAATCCGGATAACGCTGACGATAGGTTTCAGCAGCACGTTCGGTCGTGAATACACAGCGTTTGGCATGGCGAAACACTTCTCGCTCCAGCCACTGCCATACACGACGCTGCAGCGGGTTGCTTGGGTAGTCACCATTGATCATCGGATCGCGGAAATCAGCAACCCAAGGCAAACCGGACAAACGACTCAGTGTCAATCCGATCAGATGCGCAGTACTGATCGGATAAGTGCTCCAAATAACGCTGGGTTTCTCATGGCGAATTTGCCGCAATCCACTTAGCACCCCACCAATCCACCATGCAGACCAACGATCCGGCAAGGCCACAATCCCGGGATATTTGCGTTTGATTCCAAAATGCTTGGCCGCATCCAGCGCAAATGCCCGTACGACCTGAACCTCAGGCGGAATACTCGCCAGCAAATCATCACTGCAACTCTCGTAAGCCCGGGGATGTGCCGAGAGCACCAAGGGAGTCCAATTATTCTTTGGGAGATATTTGACAAAATTGAGTGTCCTCTGAATCCCGCTGCTCCCAGCCTGAGGCGGGAAGTGAAAAGCTATCATCAATACTTTATTGTTATTCATACCTTCACCATTTGGGGTGAGACACGCATATTGCGTAAAAACTGCAATGCACTTCTCCATGAAGAGCGCGCCCAAGGGGTAAAGCGTGGCAGTTGAAAAAGGTCTGTATCGCTGCGAGAAACGCCCGGGGCCGTAGTGACTGCGTAGCGGTAGCCAACAGCTTCAACAAGCGCCACGTGACTGGCGTTGAAATCACAGTCCGGGCGGCCGTTTGGATACGCAAATGCCGTTACCGGCTCCCGGAGGATGCCTTCCAACTCTTCTTTGCAGCCGCCAATTTCGTCCTTGGCCTGAGTGGCATCGCAAGAGGTAAGAATAGGATGATGCCGAGAATGTCCACCGATTTGAAAGCCCGCGTCGCGTAGACGAATCAGATCTGCCGATCTGAAAGGCCGATAGTCTCCGCTCAATGGCAAGTCGGCTTCAAGTACAGCAATTGCCGCCTCTCGTTCTGCTAAGGGTAAATACTTGAGCTGGTTCTGCACTGCAATTATCGTTTGAGCCAAACCAATCTCCGCGCCTGTGCCGGTAGCGAAGTTAAATCCATGAGGCAGCCTATCCACCCCACGCTTCGCCAAGGCAACGGCGACACGCTCGTGCCAGAACGGCTTCGAACAGTTAAGTTGAGCACTGGTTACAAAAAACGTAGCTGGAACTTTGTGCGCCAAGAGTGCTGGTACGACATGATCGAACCAATCAGCATAGCCATCATCAAAAGAAAGAACCGCTGATCGCGGTGGTAAATCGTGACTCTTTAAACGGTGAATGGCTTCTTCAAGCGGCAGGAAATTAAACCACTCCTTGAACTGCTCCAACCCCCAGGAAAAATCGCTAGCCAGTACCTCCCCTTCAATATATTTTGGCGCGCAAAGTGGGACTTTATGGTACTGAAGTATTGTTAATGCACCATTCGATGCACTATTTAACTTTCGTCGAATTACCGCATTGAACATAGCCTCAACCATCCAAATTTATTTTTCTGTTCAATGAGAGACTAGATTGGGCACTTTTTTTCGACGCCGCATCAGAAAAGACCTGGATATGCTTGTGGAGCACAGCCAACAGCATGACAATAACATAAAACAACTCCAGGTAGCCCAGACTGACGCCAGCCCCACCAATACAGTAAGCAACAAGCGCCAATCTCAATGCATCGGCAAGATCTCGAGCCCAAATTAAATTCTCTTCTCCAGCCGTAAGCTTCCGAATTCGACCTGCAGTCAAAAATCCATTTATGATTATTGAAATAAAAATTAAAAATCCAACCAGACCAAGATCACCAAGTATTTCAAAGTAGATGCTGTGAGCGGCTCTCGGATGCTGAGCATCCGGCAAAGGTGTTGATATAAACGAAAGAAAATCCAGTTTATAAATGAATTCCTGCCATACTGGAGCAGCTTGAATTGCGTGCAAGCCGCCACCAAATACCGGGTTTGCAAGTGCAACAGCGGTGCTGACTTTCCATGCAATAACTCGCCCCATGAATGACTCGTCAGCATCAGCAGTCTTTATTGTTTCTATACGACTGAACCACTCTTCAGGCGCCATTTGAAATGCCAGAAATGAAATAACCGCCAGAAGAAAAAAGGAAAACACCTTTCTGCGCGCGGTGAATGCATACCATAAACCGACAACGGAGAGACAGAGAAAGCCTCCGCGAGAATGGGTGGCAACAATTGCAAGTACGGTCAAAACCAGCCCAGCAGTGGCAGCATATTTTGCAATCTGTGTTTTGAGGTGAATCATCAAAAAAATCAGCAACGGCAGGACCATTCCCATACCAACGGCAAAATGGTTGTTATCACTCAACATTGAAGTTTCGATACCACGAACCTTGTGAGCCCCCCCGCTGGAAATAAGCTTTAGACCTTCGACTACACCATGAAAACCCAACGCCAAACATATAACCAGGACTAATGCATGGATTCGAAGACGTGTGCTGACAAAAATTGGCATCATCAACACAAAAAACATTGCCTTGATGAATCCTTCGTAAACCTGAATGTTCCACGGATTATTATCGTAGCCAAACAAAGCAGAAAGGCTCACATGGAACATGAAAGCAATTAACAATAACGTAGAGCTATTGGCACTGATCTTGCCCTTTAAATCCACTTTCCCTAATAGCCAAAGTCCGATTGCGATCGCTGCAAAAATCAGGTTGTAACGCAGCCCCTGCATAAATCCGAATAGATAATAAACAGGCGACAAAAGCGCTGTCCAACCCCACAAAAGATAAGCGTTATAGCTGTTCTTGAATGCGAGTGGCACCAAGGCTAGCATTGCGAAGAACATCGCAATGTCACGCATCGTCACGCCCCATTACTCGACGAGCGCCGCCGTAGACCTGTACGTAGTTGGCAACACTATTTGTCCAGTTGCGCTCGTTGCGAACAAATGACAGCCCATTTTCGCAGAGGGTCTGTTGAAAATCTGGCCGACCAATGAGCCCATTAATCGCTTCGATCAAGGCTTCACGGTTGTCAGCCTTGAACAACACACCGGTCACGCCATCCTCGACCAGTTCATGGTGACCACCAACATCAGATGCGATAAACACCTTGCGTTGGGCCATGGCTTCCAATGGTTTGAGCGGTGTCACCAGTTCAGTGAGACGGAGGGATTTTCTTGGATACACGAGAATATCGATCACCGAGTAATAGCGCTCAACCTCGGCAAAGGGGACTTTGCCGGTAAAGATCACTGCGCTCTGCAGCCCCAATCGTTCAGTTTGCTGGCGTAGAACCTGATCCTGCATGCCCCCACCGACAAGCAACAACTTGATGTTCGGATTCTGCTGCAGGAGGTCCGGCATGGCTGCGATCAGGAGATCCAGCCCTTCATAATCATAAAAGGAACCGATAAATCCCAATGTGTTTCCGGCCACAAAATCGTATTGCGCGGCCAGAGCTTCATCCCGAGGCATTTCCTTGGAAAATCTCTCATATTCGACAGCATTGGGGATGACTGTAATCGGTGCCTTGCAAAGCCCACGCGCTTCAATATCACGCTTGAGTCCTTCGCAAATTGTCGTAACACGGTTGGCTCGTTTGAAAACATAGTTTTCCAGGCCGCGGGTCAGCTTATAACGCAATCCGCCTTCGCTGCTGGTACCTTGGTCTACCGCAGCATCCTCCCAGAAAGCACGCACTTCATAAACAAGTGGCAAGCCAAAACGCTTCGCCGCCAGATGGGCTGCAACACCATTCAATGCCGGCGAGTGTGCGTGCAGCACATCGGGCTTGAGAGTCGGAATCAACTGACACAAGCGGGCGTAAACCAGCCATATCGTCCAGAATTGCTTGATGACAGGCAAGCGTCCCCAGATTGAGGGGCGATCTGCAGTGCGGTAAAAGGTCATGCCGCTCACAACTTCTTCAGCGTCGGCTGTCGAGTTTTGTCGGGGACCTGTGACCGGATAAACAATCCAGCCACGCGCTCGTTGTTGCTGGAGGATGGCCCAGCTACGGGAGGAATAACCATCCTGCAAAGGGAGCGAATGATCGAAAACGTGCAGAATTTTCATGGGATAGATATCAGGCAAAACGCCGGAGCCGGCGGTACAGAGCGCTCAACCCGAACCCGTAGCGGTGCTTCAGGAAAAGATACAACAACCCCTTGGCGTGTCGGATCGTGAATTTGTTTATCCCGGCCAGGCCCTTTGGCCGGGATATTTCCTGCGCGTCATGGACGACAGAAACCCCGGGGTAGTAGTGAACCTGATATCCGGCACGCCAAAGGCGAATGCAATAATCGACGTCTTCGGGTGAGTAGAAGATGCGTTCATCGAGTAGCCCCGTTGCTTCAACGGCTGCCTTGCTCAGCAACCAGCAGGCTGAAATGGCGTAGTCGACCGGGCCGGCTTCCGCCGGCGATTCGCGCTTCTCAAGCTCACGCAAGGCGAAGTACCGCTTGATCTTTCGCGATACGGTTGGAAAGACGTCGACGCTCAATTGAAAACGCCCATCCGGATAAATAAGCTTTGGCGCGACGAGTCCGGCTTTCGGGTTACCCGCCTGATAGGCCAGCATGGCAAGCAATGCCTCCGGATTCATATAGGCATCCGAATCGAGCACGAGAACGGACCGACCCTGGGCCGCACGGAGGGCAAGATTGCGGGAGCGCGTCGTACCGGTATTCTCGGTGAGGTAAAAAACCTTCAAACGCTCACCAAACCGCGCCTGCAAGCCCTTGAGGATATCGACACTGCCATCGATTGAGCCATTTTCGACGACAAATACCTCGCCCTTGAGGCTTGCAGCGTCATAGCTTGCCATCAGACTACAAACACAGGTTTCGATGTAGCGCTTCGAATTGAACGATAGAACGACGGCTGATACGTCAATCATTATTTTTGGCCCCGTTACCGTTGACCGTAGCAGTCTTGTTGACAGGCAGTTTCATGCTGAAAATTCCCAACTGGGCGTGCTTCATCGCCTCATTATCACGGTCATTTCGATTAACCAGAATCAGTAGCCAAATCACGCAGATTACGTCGATGAGGTAAAGCAAGCCTTCCATTAATCCCTGCTCCCACAAACCTTGTCGAAGAGTGCCAACTGTTGCCGTGTGGTTTCCTCCCAGGAAAAACCCTCGGCATAGCGTCGTGTTGCGGCAGGATCCGGATAGTTCGCAAGCAGTCGATCAAGTGCTGCCATCAAGCCCGGCACATCGCGCGACTTGGCAAGTTGGCCGGCATCCGCACTGGCGACGACCTCCGGCGTACCGTTAACGGCCGTTGCAACGACCGGTGTCCCGGATGCCATAGACTCCAGCAGGACATTGGCCCAGCCCTCCCGACTGGAGGCAAGGAAGGTCACGTCTGCGGCACTAAACCACAAGTGCAGCTTGTCGTTGGGCTGCTGCCCGACAAGTTGCAGACGATCCTCAACACCGAGCAATTTCGCGCGCGCTTCGAGTTCAGCGTGCATCGGCCCTGCACCGACGATAAGCAGATGGGCGTCAGTACGCGCTGCCAGCATATCGACCAGCAGATGATGCCCCTTCAATTCGATCAAATTACCTACCGAAATCCAGAGCATCCCGGAATGCCTTATGCCCAAGGCTTGACGTGCCGCGCTGCGGTTAACCGGAAAAAAACGCTGCAGATCGACACCATTCCGAATGCTGTGTACCTGTTCACGATCAGCGCCGAGTTCAATCAACTGCTCGGCCAAATCTCGGCACACGCCAATGTTGGCGTTGGCCTTGGTGATCGTGCTGCGCAAAAAGTTGGCAGGCGCCCTGAACTGCCGATAGAGGTTGATATCCGATCCTCGCGCGGTGCAGATAAACGGCTTTCCGATTTTCTCCGCAATGATTGATGCTGCGACACCATCGGGATAATAGAAATGTGCGTCGATCAGGTCGAAATCAAACCCGTCGCGAATAATTTTCCGAATCGTCGGCAAAGCGCCTGCGGCTAGCACATAAGGCGCGATGTTCTGCCCGACTTTTGGAGGAAGAAAGTATCTCGGGTGGAAAACCTCCAGCCCGTTCCGCTGCTCGAAACGAGGCGTCGCGGCCATTTTCGCGTAACTGCCGAAAGCCGGATTTGAGGAGGGAAACCATGGGACCGGTGCGACAACCTTGCTTTGGACACGACCGCTCTTCAGCAACTCGCGCAAACGCGTTTCAACAAACACTCCGTGAACAGGTCGAATACTGCTGGGGTACAAGGTCGAGAACAGGAGGGTTTTGAACGTTGATGCCATGAACAATAGAGTTTCCCTGCCAAATACCCGGCCAGGCCTGCAGAAGGTTTGAAGCAACGAGGGCGTATTGTACGTTCATGACGATCAAATCGTCGTGAAAAAAACCACGCCGGCATCAACAGGCCGATCCATCTTCAAGAGCTCCCGGTTGCGTTCCTTCTGCGCGCGATTTTCGGCAAAAATCGTCAGCAACATGCTTGTGCCTCGGGATACGATCCGGGCGTGTCGCCCAGCTCAAATCGAGCGCGTCGGGATTTCGAAAAACTTCACTCATGCTGCGGCGTTCGGAGAATTCCTCGCGCAAGCTGCCGCCCTTCCTGGCTCGCACCAAGCCCTCATACAGATTCCCAAACAGCATGGCGCTCGATTTCTCCCCGCGGACATCGATCCCGCCAGTATTGATCAACGTGTTGTGTGCCACGAAAGAGTTGGCACTTCGGTTAATGTCAATTCCCATGTCATTGCAATGCGCCACGATGTTGTTGATTGCCCGTCCTCCTTCATGCTCGGTAACGCATTGCCTGTCACGACAATATTCCTGCCCGCTCTCCCCGCCCCCGAACGAAATCCCGACCCTCGTTCCCGGGGCTGATATCTCGCTGGTACTGCAAACGACCAGATTGCGCTCGATGCGCCCGCCAAACCCTGCTCCCTTCATGAAAATACCGAAACTGCTCGTTCGCGGATCACTCTTTGCAAAATTCGCCACATAGTTATCCTGCACCCGCCAGCGACTCGCTCCCACAATGTCGATCGGGGTCACAGGTCGTTGGGTGTGACGCGGCCCGCTATTGCGCAAGGTGTTCAACTCGATCAAGCCATCGTCGGGCCAGTCGTCGCGGTAACCATTGACCTTGACATGCGCTGCAAAATCTTCAATCAGGTTGTTTCGCAGGATGAAGTTCCGGGCCTTACCCGTGACATGGAACGCATGCTCGCAGTAGTCATGGTTATCGCAAACACCGCGTATATGCAGATTCTCAAAGTGCCAGTAAGGTTGATTGAGCTGGAATGCCTCGCTGACAACAACCTCGATCAGGACACTACCGGCTTGAGATGCAAAAACTAGGATCGGCTTTTCCGCCGATCCCGGATTATTGACCCCGAGAATTGCATTGACGCGGTAGGTACCGGGAAGAATCTCTATGCGCTGCCCGGCTACCGCCTGTTTCATCGCACCCTGCAACTCGGCAACGCTGGCGACGCGAAAATCAGCTCGCTCCGACTCCATGCGAGCCTGTGAACTCCAGCCCTTTCCCAGTATTGGCAGCATGCTGTTCGGAATCGGGCGCTCGTAGAATGGCTGCACGAAGTCGAGCACCGGCAAGGCAATGAACTCCAGCTTGGGATGCCCTGCCAATCGTTGCCGCGCATGCCGAATCAGCTCTCCCGGAGTACGATCCAGCGTTGGCGACGCCCGCAGCATCAGGACATCTTTTATGTATCGCTGAATATCGTTGGGCACCAAATCGGTAAAAGAAAATACCGAAAAAATCAGCGCCAACAGCAGAAACAAGCTAGCGAAAAGGATAACGGCGAATCGCCTCAGAGACTTGATCATATGCTGCTCCCCGGTGCATTGTTGGCTGACAAGCACATTACCGAAAAAGTTCTTTTTTCAGTATGCCCAAACGATGCCGAACCAAACCTGCGATGCCGGCAACAAAGCGGGGATTAAACGCGATGAGACCGTACCGCTCCCGACGATGGCTCATCCAATCCCGTTTGTAAGGATCGTCGCCCATCAGGTAATCGACTTCGGATACCTTGTCCACGTCAATCACATGGCGCATCAAATGGGCCGTGAGTACCGTCCCGACCGACGTATGGGCATATTCGCCGTCGTAAGCAAGTTTCACGATCATTGCCTTGCCGGAAGCTACCAGCCAGAGCTGCGCGGCTATCGGCCTACCGTCAAGACGCGCGATACCGAGGCGCAGCCACCCCTGTTCGGCTGCAAGCTGACACAATCCAGGAATGAACGCCGGATACGGCTCGGGAACCTTCCAACTCTTTTGATATACCGTCGAGTAGTCCGAAACTGCAGCGGACAAGTCTTGCCCTCCGGTAATAATGTCTATTTGGAAACCCGAGTGCCTTTTGAGCTTTGCGTACGCCCTGCGGATAGTGCTGCGTAAAGCCCCCGGCCGTTGAGCGAGATATTCCTGATAACTCAAGGCGCCCACTGGGAGATACCAGTTTCCGAAGCAGAAGAACCGATCAACAATCCAGCCGGCTGCTTGCAGGTTTTTGGATACGACCTCCCAATCCTGGGCCCCCGGCGTCATCGGTTGAATTCTCGCTTCATGGAAACCGAATCTGCGTCCACGGAGGCTGGATAACTGCTCCTTTAGAACATCTTCATCAACCGGTGAATCACCGCACAAGCCGAAAAGTGGGCTGTAGTACGTCGCCAGCGAAAGCAATTTTCCGGGTTGTGCCGGGGTACGCATCAAAAACAGATTTTCCGACGACCGACAACCCAAACTTGTGACCTCGGCACCTTCGGGCAAAGCCGTTTGCGCCAGCAAGGAAAACCACGCCGTGGTTAGATGAGGATCATTGGCGACGCGCAAACTGTCAGGCGCAGCCAGGTTGTTTGAGAACTCAAGGGGAGTAACAAAAGCTGGAGGACTCACGATCTGCCCAATCGTGTATCGAGCCAAGCGATTGTTGCCTGCTCAACACTTTGCCGGTGCGCTTGCGACGAGAAAGTGTGGTTGGCATCGGGCAGCTCGATCAGTGTTACTCGATCCCTTCCCGGCATATCGGCACGAAATGCATTCCACCAAATCATGAATTCGCGCGCGGTAAAATCCTCGCCGCTCAAAAGGAGCAAGGTTTCACCTCGATACTTGCACCACGCTTTCCGCATTTTTTGCTGGAAGCTATCGCTCTCTTTTGCCTCAACACCCGATCCTGCACTTAACGTCGACCAAATACCGGCCAGAGTTGAACCTAACGACAACCTCCCGCTGAACAGTTTTGACCAAAATTCACGCTGCAGCAGACGCTGGGCGTAGTAGTGCCGAATTCTCGTCCGTGCCAGCGTTTGCTCGGATCTCACCCAAGGGTTGAGTAATACCACCCCCGCCACTCGGGGATCATTTTTGCGCTGCAAATACAGCAAACTAGCAGATGCCGCATCGCAAAGCCCCCACAGAACAATCTGTTCAAGTGCCGGAAGCGCCAAAAAAAATGCGTCGATGGCCGCCTGTACATCGTCGTCGATCTGATCGAAGCCTGGATGTACGCCATCGCTATCGCCCATCCCCCGATGATCGAAACGCAGGCACGCATACCCAGCATCAGCCAATGCGCGCGCTAACAGGGTGAACTGCCGATGACTGCCGACTCGATACTGCGGCCCACCAACGACGATCAATACACCAATCCGGGTAACGCTTCCCGGCTGGGACAATATGCCGAGAAGTTCGGCATTGCCACAATGAAACGCGAGCGGGCGCTCTTCAAGCATTTTCGCTTCCGGTCATCAGCGCCACCGTTTCACCGATCAGCGCAGGCACAAGCTCTATTTCGCTGGTCTGCCAAAACGGCGCACCCGGCATTGCACGGTAGCGTACAGCCGTACCGGCTGCTTGCAGTTGTTCGAGCGCAGCCTTGGCAGCAGGCGGTGGCGACAATTGGGTGGCGCTGCCGATATCCAACCAGAAAACGCTCTTCGACCGACCGTCTGAACCGCAGGCCAGCGAGACAGATGACAATTGATCCGCCATCGCTGCGGATAAGCCATACCCTGCTACTTCTATAGTTCGCCCTGCGGCCAGTCGGGACCGCATGTCAGAGAGTTTTTCCTTGCCTTGCCCGGACATCAACTCACCAGCGACGCCAAGACGCAAAAAATCCCTGACGACATTTGCCCCTGAAAGAACGGGCTGCCAGAAGAGCAACGATGTTTCGGAACCCTGCCTGCGTGCAATATCGGAAGCCAGGAGGGCTCCGCATCGCACCCCCCATAACCACAGCCTCCCCCGGGAGTTTTCCCGCAACCAATCAAGCGCGAGTTGGCCATCAGCCAACCAATCCGCCCAGTTTGCGTCCGCGAAGTCGCCGGAACTGTCGCCACAACCAAACAAATCGATCTGCAGAACATCGAAGCCCGCCGCGGCAAGGGCACGAACCTGCAGGGCGACCATGCGCCGGCTCTTGTTGAGTTCCTCGGCGAACGGATGCAGATAAAGCACCGCCGCTCTCGCGGGTTGCTGCAGCGATGGAGTAAAAATACAAAAGCGCTGCCCCTTTTCGGCGGTGAGAAAAAAGGCTTGGCGCTGTATCAACGGACTTACCCCGAAAAACGCCCCTGGACGAAATCCACCAGCGTTCCGACAGTGGCGAATGCAGCACCGTCAATGTCATCGTCGTCAATCGTCAGGCCCAATCTCGCTTCAAGTCCGCTGACAACGGCCAGCACAGCCATGGAATCGAGCTCGGGAAGAGCCCCAAGCAGCACTGTGTTGCGGGAGAACTGCAAGCCCCGCCCTTTCAAGCTCATCGCATCGTCAAGTATGGCCAATACTTCCTGCTCAATGTTCAAGGCAGCTCCAAGACATTTTGTTTGAGACGCGGCATTATAGGGCCATTACCTGCTTGTCCTGCCACAGGTCATCGCCTCGCCATGCTTGAGACCAACTTGCTACACCACCTTCCTTTGGCTTCGGCCAGCCGTTCCCCGGATTCAATCGCTTTGACTTACGGCAACGAGTCGGTCTGCTACGCGGATCTGGCCCGGCAAATGGAACAATTCGCCAGCAGCCTGATTTCATTGGGTATCCCTCGGTCTGCCCGGATTGCGATCTACCTGGAAAAATGCCCCCAAATGGTAGTCTCCTGCTTTGGGGCAGCAGCGGCCGGCTGCGTTTTTGTGCCGATCAACCCCTTGCTGAAACCCGAACAGGTTGCCCACGTTCTGAAAGACTGTGAAGCGCAGTGCCTGGTTACCTCATCGCAACGGCTTTCGCTTTTGGCTAACCAGTTAAATGCCTGCTCCTCGGTACGACACGTGATCGTTCCAGAATACTCAGACCCCATCGATGAACTGCCAAAAACGCTGACTGTTCTACCTTGGCAGGCGTTCATCAAGCAGCCGAAGACATCTGTGCATCGCGTAATCGACACGGATATGGCAGCAATTCTGTATACATCTGGCAGCACAGGCAAACCCAAAGGCGTGGTCCTGTCACACCGAAATCTGGTGGTCGGTGCCCAAAGTGTGGCCAGCTATCTGGAGAACCATGCCGGAGATACCCTCCTCGCAGCACTGCCCTTGTCGTTTGATGCAGGATTCAGCCAACTCACAACTGCCTTCCACGTTGGCGCCCGGGTCGTGCTACTGAATTACTTGCTACCCCGCGACGTAGTGAAGACCATCGAACGCGAAAAAGTCACCGGACTGACAGCAGTGCCTCCGCTTTATATCCAGTTGGCACAAACCTCCTGGCCTGAAGGCGCCACCAGTCAACTACGCTATTTTGCAAACACCGGCGGGCGCATGCCGCTCGAAATACTGAATGCCCTACGGCGGCAATTGCCGAGCAGCAAGCCTTTCCTGATGTATGGCCTGACAGAAGCCTTCCGCTCGACATTTTTGCCGCCCTCCGAGGTCGAGCGCAGACCGGACTCGATTGGCAAGGCCATCCCGAATGCCGAAATCCTGGTGCTCCGCGAGGATGGGAGTTCTTGTGCACCAAACGAGCCGGGAGAACTCGTTCACCGGGGAGCCCTTGTCAGCATGGGTTACTGGAACGACCCGGAAAAAACGGCTGAGCGTTTCAAGCCGCTGCCGATGGCCATTCCTGGACGAGCACCTGGACTCGTGCTTCCGGAGATTGCCGTTTTTTCCGGCGACACCGTGCGTTCCGACGAAGAGGGATTTCTATATTTCATCGGTCGCCGGGATGAAATGATCAAGACATCAGGCTATCGAGTCAGCCCGACCGAAGTGGAGGAGGTACTTTATGCCACCCAACTCGTCAGCGAGTGCGTCGCCTTCGGTGTAGATGATGAGCGCCTCGGCCAAGCCATCCGGGTTGTTGCCACACCGACAACCGGCACAAAGCTGGATGAAGCAACACTGCTTGCCGAGTGCAAATCGCGTATGCCGGCATATATGGTACCTATCGGCATAGAGATCAAAGAGGACCGGTTGCCCCGAAACGCTAACGGCAAGATCGACCGGAAAGCGCTGAAAATCGACTGGCTAGAGAATAACGCTTCCTAACAGACACCCGCTCAAGCCCCCCATGACCAACAACTCTACCCTCCCTCCCCCGGCCCACGTACCGATGACACATTTCGCCGAAGCCAATGGCGAGTTAATGATCAACGGGCTACCCCTCTCGCGAGTCGCCGCCCGCGTCGGCCAAACCCCGTTCTATGCCTATGATCGAAGCTTAATGCAAGCACGTGTGGCGGAACTTCGCGCTGCGCTGCCCAACGGCATCAAGCTGCATTACGCCATGAAGGCCAATCCCATGCCCGCAGTCGTTGGCCTGATGGCGGGACTGGTGGATGGCATAGACGTCGCTTCCGCCGGAGAATTGAAGGTCGCGCTCGATGCAGGAGCCAATCCGCATGAAATCAGCTTTGCCGGCCCAGGGAAGCGGGATACTGAATTACGACAAGCGGTCGCTGCCGGCATACTGGTCAATATCGAATCATTTCGGGAAGTTGGCTTGCTTGCTGCCATATCGGAGGAACTTGGCTACCCGGCGCGCGTAGCGGTCAGAGTCAACCCCGAGTTTGAGCTAAAAGGCTCGGGAATGAAGATGGGCGGAGGACCAAAGCCATTCGGCGTGGACGCTGAACGGGTACCGCAACTGCTCGCGGAGATTGGTGCTGCCGGTCTCGAATTTGAAGGTTTCCACCTCTTCGCCGGCTCGCAAAACCTCAAGGCAGAAGCCATCTGCGAAGCCCAGAAAAAATCCTGGACACTCGCCCGCTGTTTGGCCGACCACGCGCCATCACCCGTGCGTTTCCTGAACCTGGGTGGTGGTTTCGGCATTCCCTACTTCCCCGGCGATCAGCGACTGGGATTAGCAAGCATTGGGGATAATCTGAGCAATCTTGCGGAACGCACTGCCAAAGAGATGCCACAAGCGGAAATCGTGCTCGAACTCGGACGGTATCTGGTCGGCGAGGCTGGTATCTATGTCACCCGTGTTATCGACCGCAAGGAATCTCGCGGCCTGACGTATCTCGTTGTTGATGGCGGGCTCAATCACCACCTTTCTGCCTCGGGTAACTTCGGCCAGGTGCTTCGCAAGAACTACCCGGTGACCATCGGCAATCGAACGGCCAACCAAGCTCGGGAGATCGTCAGCATCGTCGGCCCGTTGTGCACACCGTTGGATCTATTGGCTGACCGAGCAATGCTGCCCAAGGCCGAAATAGGCGATCTCGTGGTTATTTTCCAATCGGGTGCCTACGGCGCCAGCGCCAGTCCCCAAGGGTTTCTGGGTCATCCACCGGTCCTTGAGGTCGTTGTGTAATTGACACCGGTGAGTATCATCGATACTCCAGCTTTTCATGTCGCGCCCCCCGGAAAGGCACGATGACAGTTTTCCTCCACACCAGATCTGGTGGCACAACTCTACTGGCTTGTTCGACAAGGGAGTTCGAGAAACAGGAGGCTGAATCGCCCCGATAACATGTACCAGCAGGCCCAGTTTGTAGGAACACCTACACAGAGTTGTAATGCCAAAGGGAAATGATCAGGCTAAAATGCGACCTCATTTTTGCTGCAACGCACCAACACGGTAAACAAGAACTTTCTCGCTGTACGCTGCTTCCATCATCACCTGTCAGCCCAGCGTGAAATACTCCACGAGCATCTTGATCAGTGCCCCATATAATCAGCCAAATCACTACGTCAGAGAATCGATATGATTCGAATCTTTAACCACTGGATGCGTGCCCGAGTCGTCGGGCAGATGCTATTCGACCTGTCATTTGTTATCGTCGGTCTGATCATCGCTATCATGTGGGTTGGTCACGGGCTACCTGTGAATTTCAGGCAAGTGGTCGTCTATGGCGGCTTACTTGGGATTGTCATGCTATTGGTCAATGCATGGCTGGGCTTCTATGAACGGCACCACAACCGTAATGTCAGTGAAACCCGCGCCAGGGCAGTGCTTTCGCTCTACCTCGCCGTCCCCTTGGCTTACGCTATCTTTGCGCTCTTGCCGATGACTTCGCTGAACAAGGAATTCGTTCAACTGTCTGCCATGTCCGCCATTTTTGGCATGCTGGTAACGCGGGTCAGCGCCACTCATAGTGCCAATGCCTCCAAGGCAATCAGCCGCCGAATCCTTGTTTTTGGAACTGGAATGCGTGCCCTTGATGTCAAGCGCGCACTGAACAAGTCAGATCCGGCTGCAGAAATCGTTGGCTTTTTCCCGAGCCCGGTCGAAGAAGAGCACGCAATTCCGAGCGATCTGGTCCTTTCTCGCACGACGTCACTGACAGACACTGCCAAACAACTCAAGGCCGATGAAATTGTGGTCGCGATCACCGAGCGGCGTGGCGGTGCAATGCCCTTGCGCGAACTGCTGGATTGCAAGCTTCATGGCATCAAGGTACTGGATCTGGCCAGCCATTTTGAGCAGACCCTTGGCCAGATTCGATTGGACTCCCTCTATGCTGGGTGGCTTATCTTCGGAGATGGCTTTCAGCAAGGAACACTACGCACAGTCGTTAAACGTCTCTTCGATATCGTCTGTGCCTTGATCCTAATCACCCTGGCCCTGCCGGTCATGCTGATTGCAACCCTTGCCATCGTGATTGAGAATGGCTTCCCTATCCTCTATCGTCAGGAACGTGTTGGGCTGAATGGGCGTCTGTTCAAGGTCATCAAATTCCGCAGTATGCGTAACGACGCGGAAAAGGATGGAAAGCCGGTATGGGCCAAGGCCAAGGACGATCGGGTCACCAAGGTTGGCCGAATCATTCGGAAGATCCGTGTAGATGAGTTGCCGCAACTCTTCAGCGTTCTAAAGGGTGACATGAGCTTGGTTGGCCCACGTCCGGAACGCCCTTTCTTTGTCGACCAGCTGACAAAGGAAATCCCGTTTTACGCCGTTCGTCACAGCGTCAAACCCGGGGTCACCGGTTGGGCCCAGGTGCGCTACCACTATGGTGCCACCGTCGAAGACTCTGCCGAAAAGCTGCAGTACGACCTCTACTACGTAAAGAACCACTCGCTGTTCCTTGATCTACTGGTTCTTTTCGAAACGGTCGGCGTAGTTCTGACCGGCAAGGGTGCCCAATAGTCTCGCTCTCGCCCCACCATTTCGAAACACACTAGACAGGTATGGACAGCGAAACCGCATCCTTGCTGGCCTGGAGTTTCGGAACAGCTGGCGTAGGGTATTGCCTCCTGGCAGGCTACCTTGTTTCACTTGGTGCGCAATGGCGCGTTGGCCGCCGTGCCCGTGCCATGCTCGTGGCGGTTGTTTTCGGAGCTCTCTGGGCTGGCAGTAGCTTTGTCGCCCTGACAACGCGAGAGTCAGGCATCCTATTCCTTGCATCCGCAACCGACATCGCTCTGTACGCAGCTTGGTATGCTTTTGTCTATTTCCTGCTGACTCCCGGAGCAACAGACAAGGCAATAGCCGTATCGTTGCCGAACTGGTTGATACCCGCTTGCGCGCTGGCAATCATCGGCGGTCTCACACTCCATCTACTATTCATCGGCGGACTGCTGGAAGGTGCTGACTGGAGCAGAATCTATTACTTCCACAGCTTGGCAAAACCCGTTCTCGGACTGATTCTCCTTGAACAACTGTTCCGCAATGTTGCGGATGACGCCCGTTGGAATATCAAACCCTTGTGTCTGGCTCTTGCTGGACAAATGATGTTCGATGTCTATCTATATTCGGATGCCTTGATGTTCCAGCGCATCGATACAGACGCAGCGATGGCGAAGGGCTTGGTTCATACCATTACCCTGCCCCTGCTATTCATTGCGTCACAGCGTGGCCGCGACTGGACTTCGAAAATCCGCCTCTCGCAGCGCGCAGCCTTCCATTCGGCCACATTGCTGGCCGCAGGTCTTTATCTGCTGCTGATGTCTGTGGTTGGTTACTACGTCCGCTATTTTGGTGGCGAATGGGGGCGCGCATTCCAATATGCGCTCGTATTTGCAGGCCTGATGACTCTGGGCATCATGCTGATTTCGGGGTCGATGCGCGCGAAAATTCGCGTATTGGTTGGCAAGCATTTTTTTGCCTACCGCTACGACTACCGTGAGGAATGGCTGCGTTTTACTCAAACCCTTGCGGCACAGGACAATCCCCAGGCAATGGGAGAACAGGTTATTCGCGGGTTGGCCTATATGGTCGAAAGTCCCGCGGGAAGTCTATGGCTTCACGATGCACAGGGCATGTTCCGCCAAGCGGCACGCTGGAACCTGCCCACCAGTGAAGGAACAGCCGGTACCGACACCGCCTTTATCCGGTTTCTTGTGGACAGTGGCTGGGTTGTCAATCTGGAAGAGTTTCGTGCTTACCCAGCCCGTTACGGCGACTTGGAAATTCCGGCATGGCTCTCCGACATACCCAACGCGTGGCTCATCATTCCTCTGACGGTCGGCACGGAGTTGCAAGGCTTTGTCATTCTCGCCAGTTCGCGCACGCAAATGGATGTGAACTGGGAGGTGAATGACCTCCTGCGAACAGCAGGCTGCCAGGCGGCTAGCTTCATCGCGAAAATGCAGGCCACGGAAGCCCTACTCGAAGCGCGAAAATTCGATGCATTCAACAAAATGTCCGCTTTCGTAGTACACGATCTCAAGAACATCGTGACCCAACTGGCTCTCATGCTCAAAAATGCCGAGAAACACCGACACAATCCGGAGTTTCAGGATGACATGCTAATGACTGTCGAGCATTCGGTCGAACGGATGCGGCAACTGATGATGCAGTTGCGCGAGGGGGCGACTCCCCCTGGATCGGCTGTTGGTGTTAATCTTCCCGATGTCATTGAACAGATTCGCAGTGATAAGGCGCGACAGGGTCGCATCGTTACAACGCAAAGCGATACTTCGCTGACGACACGCGGACATCGCGAAAGGCTGGAAAGAGTGATCGGACACTTGGTTCAAAACGCATTGGACGCCACGCCGATAGACGGTGCTGTGTGGATTAGCCTTGATCGTATTGGCGACCGAGCCCATCTTGTGGTTGGCGATACGGGACAAGGCATGAGCCCAGAATTCATCCGTGACCGTTTGTTCAAACCGTTCCAAACCACGAAAGATTCTGGAATGGGCATTGGTGCATATGAAAGCGCCCAATACATCCGCGAACTCGGAGGAGAATTGCTGGTGGACAGCACACCGAATGTCGGCACGAAAATAACTCTCGTTCTACCCCTACTGGAAATCCAGCAACACTCCGATCTACATGCTCAGGAGGCTGCGTGAGCGGGGAAAAAACTCGTCCTCTTCTGGTCGTTGAAGACGATCCGGCGCTGCAAAAACAGCTACGTTGGTCATTTGATCAATACGAAACACTGACCGCCGGCGACCGTGAAAGTGCTCTGGCTCAGATTCATCGGCACCAACCACCCGTGGTGACGATGGATCTGGGGCTCCCTCCGGACGCAGACTCGGTGTCTGAAGGCTTTCGCCTGCTTGAGCAAATCATTTCCATCGCACCGGACACCAAGGTCATCGTACTTACCGGACAAAATGACCAGGCCAATGCCTTGCGGGCGATCGCGCTCGGTGCTTACGATTTTTTTGCCAAACCGTTTGAACCCGAATTGCTGTCGTTGACCATCGACCGTGCCTTTCGCCTCCACGAACTTCAGCAAGAGAACCGGCGGTTGCAATCCCTTCAGCACTCAACAGCACTGCGCGGCCTGCTGACGCGAGACGCGGGCATGCAAAAAATTTGCCGCACCATCGAAAAAGTCGCCAGCAGCAACGCAACGGTGCTTTTGCTAGGTGAGAGCGGTACAGGCAAGGAAGTTCTGGCACGCGGCCTGCATGAAGCTTCACCACGAAAAAACGCCCGCTTTGTTGCCATCAATTGCGCGGCAATTCCAGACAATTTGCTTGAAAGCGAATTATTCGGTTACGAAAAAGGCGCTTTCACAGGTGCAGCCAAGACAACGCCAGGCAAGATTGAGTCTGCGAATGGCGGGACGCTCATGTTGGATGAAATCGGTGATCTGCCGATAGCCTTGCAGGCCAAGCTGCTGCGTTTCCTTCAGGAGCGGGTGATTGAACGTCTGGGTGGACGACAGGAAATCGCCGTTGATGTGCGGATTGTGTGTGCAACCCATCAGGATCTCAAGGCACACATCCAGGAAGGTCGCTTCCGTGAAGATCTTTTCTACCGTCTTGCCGAGATCGTCATAGACATTCCGCCGCTGCGCAAGCGCGATGGTGATGCAGCGCTGCTGGCCCACGCCTTTGTCCATCGTTTTGCCGATGAACACAAGCGGGGCAGCATGACCCTGACCGAGGATGCGGTACGAGGAATCGAAGCCTACTCATGGCCCGGAAACGTCCGCGAACTGGAAAATGCAGTCAAGCGCGCAGTGATCATGGCCGATGGACAACAAATTACCCGTGAAGACATCGGACTGGAGCACCTTGAGGGTGGCAACTACTTCATTGACCTGCGCCAGGTTCGCGAGGATGCTGAAAGGCGTGCAGTCACCCTCGCCATCTCCCGCGCTGACGGCAACATTGCTCGTACTGCAGAAATACTGGGGATCAGTCGTCCAACACTTTACGATCTGATGCACCGCCTTGGACTCAAATAACTTTACGCGGACCAGAATATCATGACTTTTCACCAATCAAGAATTGCGGCCTTGGTCTCTGCTGCATTGCTTGCCGCCACCTTGGGTGCATGCGGCGGTGACAGCCCGGAAAAGCTGATTGCCTCAGGCAAGGACTACTTGGCCAAAAACGATGGCAACGCTGCCATCATTCAGTTGAAAAATGCCATTCAACAGAACCCGAATCACCCAGAAGCGCGCTTCTTGCTCGGCAAAGCGCTGTTTGAGAGCGGTGATATTGCTGGTGCTGAAGTGGAACTGCGCAAGGCGTTCGATCAGAAATATGCCCCGGAGCAAACAGTTCCCCTCCTGGCAAAAGTCATACTGGCAACCGGGCAGGCCAAAAAAGTCACGGACGAATTTGGAGATATCAATCTTCCCTCCGGAGAGCCGGCTGCAGACCTCAAAACCACGCTGAGCATTGCTTATCAGGCCCAGGGAAAGCAAGACAAGTCCAGCGATGAACTAGCAGCAGCACTCTCGGAAAAAGCAGATTACGCACCCGCTCAACTGGCGAACGCACGGATAAAGGCAAGCAACAAGGACATGGCGGGTGCAGCAGCCATCGTTTCCTCAGTTCTGGGTGCGAATCCGAAAAACCATGATGCCCTGCTCCTCGCCGGAGTATTGGCCGCTGCCAACGGTCAACCGGATGAGGCTCTGATTGACTTCCGCAAGGCCATCGAAGCCAAGCCTGATTTCATAGCTGCCCATGTTGCGGCGATCAATCAACTGCAGCAGCAGCAAAAGCTGGATGATGCGATCAAGCAATTCGATGCCCTCAAGAAACTGGCACCCAAACACCCGCAAACACTCTTCCTTGATGCCCAGCTCGCATACCAGCGCAAGGATTTCAAAGCTGCACGTGAACTGGCTCAGCAGTTGATCAAATTTGCGCCGAACAACCCCTTGGCCTTGCAACTGGCCGGTGCCATCGAGTATCAACTGCAGTCCTTTGTCCAGGCAGAAACCTATCTGGCCAAAGCCCTGCAAATAGCACCGCAATTGCCGCTTGCCCGCCGTATCCTGGTCGCCAGCCACCTGCGTGCGGGGCAGCCTGCGAAGGCTTTGGCTACCCTGCAACCAGCGCTCGAACACATTGGCCAGGACACGGCATTGCTATCTCTTGCAGGCGAGGTTTATCTGCAGAATGGCGACGCCGGAAAAGCCGCAGAGTATTTTGCCAAAGCCAGCAAGCTTGATCCGAGCGATGCCGCCAAAAAGACCGCATTGGCCTTGGCCCAAATGGCTCAAGGCCAGGTTGAGATGGCCTTCAATCAGTTGGAACAGATTGCCACGACTGACAAGGGCACCAGTGCCGACCTCGCATTGATCGCCGCTCATCTGCGTAACAACCAGATTGATAAGGCGCTGCAGGCGATTGATGCGCTTGAGAAAAAACAACCGGATAACCCGGCTACGTTCAATCTGCGGGCACGCACCCTGCTGGCCAAGAACGATATCGCTGGAGCCCGTGCTGCTTTCGACAAGGCGCTCTCGCTCAATCCTTCCTTCTTTCCTGCCGCGGCGAGCCTGGCGACGCTTGATCTGGCCGACAAAAAGCCTGACGACGCACGGAAACGTTTTGATGCCGTGCTTGCTGCCGATCCGAAGCATATCCAAGCCATGCTGGCGCTTGCAGAACTCCGCGCCAACAATGGAGGCACGCAAGATGAAGTTTCGGGCCTGATCAACAAGGCGGTGACTGCAAACCCCACCGAGGTGGCACCGCGTCTCGCCTTGATCCAATACTGGTTACAGCAGAAAGACAACAAGAAGGCGTTGACCGCAGCCAACGATGCGGTCGCCGCCTCCCCGGAAAAGCCGGAAGTCCTTGATGCATTGGGCCGTGTCCAGCAAATCTCCGGCGATCTGAATCAAGCTCTCAGCACCTACGGAAAACTGGCTGGACTGCAGCCAATGTCGCCCGTGCCGCACTTGCGGCTTGCTGAAGTGCATGTCGCCAACAAAAACAAGGAAGAAGCGGTCAAGAGCCTGAAGAAGGCCTTGGAGATCAAGCCGAATCTGATTGAAGCACAGCGCGCTCTAATCCTTCTCGCCATGGATGGGAAACGCACGACAGAAGCACTCTCCATCGCCCGCGAGGTACAGAAACAACGTCCCAAGGAAGCCGTAGGCCTGGTTTTCGAAGGTGATATCCATGCCGCCCAGAAGAACTGGAATGAGGCGATCGCAAGCTACCGAAATGCTCTGAAGACAACGCCAGCAACTGAACTTGCCGTCAAGACTCATAACACCATCCTTGCCTCGGGCAATGCTGCGGAAGCTGACAAATTTGCGGCTTCGTGGAGCAAGGATCACCCGAAAGATATCACCTTCCGCATGCATCAAGGTGACCTTGCAATGGCGCGCAAGGATTATCAGATTGCCACTCAGCACTACAATGCAGCACTCGCTCTGCAACCCAACAACGCCATGGTCCTAAATAACCTGGCCTGGGCCCTGGGAGAGCAAAAACAACCCAAGGCACTGGAGTACGCTGAGAAGGCCAATCAACTGGCCCCCAATCAACCTGCGCTCATGGATACCTTGGCCATGCTGATCGCGGCGAAAGGTGACTCTGGTAAAGCCATAGAAATATTGCGGAAGGCGATGACTCTGGCACCGCAAGCTGCGGCCATTCAGCTAAACCTCGCCAAGGTATTGGTCAGCGCCGGCAAGAAAGATGAAGCACGCAAGGAACTCGAGGCCTTGGCCAAACTGGGTGAAAAATTCCCGGAGCAGGACGAAGTCATTCGTCTGCAGAAGGCCCTATGATTTAGATTTGGATATTTTCCGGGTTGTGAGCATGTCAAAATTCACATTGACATGATCCCATACCGGATAGATTTTTTAGATAGTCGTTACATACAGGAAATACACATGACCACTATTGCAGTCGTTGGGTTAGGTTACGTCGGTTTGCCCCTTGCCGTGGAGTTCGGCAAGAAATTCCGCACCATAGGTGTGGATCTGTCACACGAAAAGGTAGAAAGTTACAAGAGATTTATCGACCCAACCGGAGAGGTCAGTACCGAAGACCTGCAGGCAGCCAAGCAATTGTTGGTCACAACCGATGCAGGCGCACTAAAGGAAGCTGATTTCGTCGTTGTTGCCGTCCCGACGCCAGTCGACGATGCGCATCAACCGGACTTCAGCCCTCTCGTCGGTTCGTCAACGGCAGTCGGCCGCAATCTGAAGCAAGGTGCCATCGTTGTCTATGAGTCTACGGTTTACCCGGGCGCAACCGAGGAAGTCTGCATTCCCATCCTTGAAAAGGAATCCGGCAAGACCTGGAAGAAGGATTTCTTCGTCGGCTACTCTCCTGAGCGTATCAACCCAGGTGACAAGGAACGTACCGTAACCAAAATCGTCAAGGTGGTTTCAGGCGATACGCCGGAAACACTCGCCAAAGTAACTGAAATCTACGGCAGCGTGATCACCGCAGGCGTCTACCCTGCCTCCAATATCAAAGTTGCCGAAGCAGCGAAGGTCATAGAGAACACGCAGCGCGACCTCAACATCGCCCTGATGAACGAGCTGGCGATCATTTTCGACAAAATTGGCATCGATACGCTGGAGGTATTGCAGGCTGCCGGCACCAAGTGGAATTTCCTGCCCTTCCGTCCCGGTCTCGTCGGTGGTCATTGCATCGGGGTCGATCCGTATTACCTGACACACAAGGCCCAGAAACTCGGCTACCACCCTGAAGTCATTCTTGCCGGGCGCCGTATCAACGACGGCATGGGCAAGTTCGTGGCCGAACAGACGATCAAGATGCTGGTGCGCGCAGGCCGCCCGATCAAGGATTCTCCTATTATCGTGCTCGGCCTCACGTTCAAGGAAGATTGCCCGGACCTCCGTAATTCGCGCGTCATCGACGTCATCCGTGAGCTCGAGTCCTACGGAGCCAAGGTCATTGTGCATGACCCGGTCGCTGATGCCGCCGAAGCCCGTCATGAATATGGCGTTGATCTTGTCGCTTGGGAAGAGCTTCCCAAAGCGGCAGCTATTGTCGCTGCAGTCAACCATAAGCAATACAAGGCCCTTTCAGTTACCGAATTGAAGACTAAACTGGAATCAGGTGGCGTCATTACCGACGTCAAGAGCATGCTGGACCACGAAGCCCTCAAACAGGCAGAGGTTCCTGTCTGGCGTCTATAAAGGAGGGATCATGCAGCGCGCAAGGCATTGCTTTATTCGCCATGCTGCTCCTTTGGCAACCTGCGCGCTGCTGGTAACCGCCTTTTTGTGCAAATCTGCACAGGCCGATTCGCACTCCGATCATGACAGGATCGTCGCACTACGAACTGAAGCAAAAACCCATGAGTACGGCAACGGGCAACCCCGCAATCCCAACAAAGCCGTAGAACTCTATTGCGAAGCCGCTCACCTTGGCGATGCGGAAGCCCAATATAGTTTAGGCTGGATGTACGCCATGGGGCGTGGCATTGATCGCAACGACTCCGCAGCAGCCTATTTCTTTACGCTCGCCGCCCAGCAGGGTGACCCCTTGGCGGCACGAATGCTTAAACAGGTTGGGGACCCTCCGAACAAGCCCCCCGATTGCGTTGCCAATATTCTTGCCAGATTTGACGCACAAGGCCATGACATCGTCGCCAAAGCAGTTCCCGAGCACCGCAAGGTGATGACTCTGGTACAACGCCTTGCTCCGGAATATGGCGTGTATCCACGGCTGGCAATGGCCATTATTCGCGCCGAATCAAACTTCAACCCCACTGCGGTTTCACCCAAAAATGCGCAGGGTCTGATGCAGCTGATTCCGGAAACAGCGGAACGCTTCAACGTCAAGAAGCCCTTCGATCCCGAGCAGAACATCCGCGGAGGCCTCGCCTACCTGCGCTGGCTGCTTGCATACTTTGAGGGCAACATTGCTTTAGTGGCTGCCGCTTACAATGCTGGCGAAGGTACGGTGAATCACTACGCCGGCATCCCGCCTTACGCAGAAACCCAAGGCTATGTAAAGCGAATCAGGGAGATATTCAAGAAGGAGGAGCATCCCTTCGATGCCCATATAACCCCCCCATCGCCGAATCTCTCCCGCATCCTGAATGCCAAAAGGCTGATGTGACTTCTTCCACCTGTCGTGCACTGGCGATTTGTTGCTTGCTATCCGTCACGAGCACACCCCGTGCCGACCTGCCTGATCTTGTCGACAAGATCAGGCCGTCAATCGTCGCTATCGGTACTTATAAGAAAACCCAGAGCCCCCCCTTCGTTTTCCGCGGCACCGGCTTTGTTTTCGGCGATGGCAATCAGGTCGCTACCAACGCCCATGTGCTACCTAACACGAGCGGCCCCGATGACCCGGTTCTCGCTGTATTGATTCGCAGCAAAGGTAGCGAAGGCACGCTGCGTCTTGCCAAAATTGTTCAACGCATTCAAGAACGCGACCTTGCCGTCGTCCGCATCGACGGACCTCCCCTGCCCGCATTAAAGCTAGGTGATTCAACCGCAGTACGCGAAGGCCAGAGTATCGCCTTCACCGGTTTTCCCATTGGCGGCGCGCTTGGCTACTCGCCGGTTACCCATCGAGGCATCGTCTCGGCAATCACGCCTATCGGCATACCCGGTGGCAATGCGAGCCAATTGAACCCGCAACTGATTCAGCAACTAAAGCGCGGTGCTTTCGATATCTTCCAATTGGATGCAACCGCCTATCCTGGCAATAGTGGAAGTCCGGTATATGAAATCGAATCCGGAACCGTGATCGGGGTAATCAATATGGTCTTCATCAAAGGGAGTAAAGAGGCAGCGATTACGTCCCCCTCAGGGATAACCTATGCAATTCCGGCAGATCATCTAAAGTAATTTCGAGCTACTGATGAGGACCGGAATTCAATTACGCTGTTGCAGCCTTGTCCTCTTTTGCCCTAAGTCTGGCCAACGATTTGACGGATAGATGATAGACAAGCAAACCCAATGGCATTTTTAGCCAGTGGGACCGCAGGTAGACCATCACTCGCGCAAGCCCACTTCCGAATTGCTCACAAGAAGCATGCTTCGGGAGCAAGGCTCGGTCGTAACAAAAGTCCATCAGTATCGAGCCCTGCCCCGGCTGGTTCTTGAGTTGCCCCAAAAATTCCTGTGGAAAAGCCGTATGAAACTTTCGCCGAGAGTAGCGTACTGCGTAGAGAAGAGGAGTCATCAACCCCAAGTACCGAGCCCTAATCAACAGATGATCCCAAAATAATGGCAAGGCACCAAACTCCCCAAACATGAGGTGCAAGTCATGTAAATCCCTCAATCCATGCGCTAACTCCCCCTCGTGGAACAGATGGGTCGCGCCATGGAGCAGCATGTCTGCATCCTGAAGGACATAGAGATTTGTACACCCATCAACCAAGGCATTACCCTCTCGGAGTCCTTGGGTATTTACCTTGATTCTTGCAGTAATGGGAAGAATCGCATGATGCAAATCCAGCGTCGTGTTTCGCTTGACATGAACCAACGGCGGAATTTCGTGCATCCATTCGCGGTAGTAGGCTTCATCATAGGCCGACTGCTTGACCGGTTGCCAGCCGTAGATCGACAGCGCACTCTCCGCTGCCGCAAGATCATCAGAGTCAACCAGAATATCCACATCGGAAAACGTTCTACCTGTCGCCAGCGCTTTTCCGGTAGCCACATAGGCAGCTCCCTTCAATAGTATTGCTCGCAGACCCGCGGCCCTCATCGCTTCATCGATGTAGCCAATTTCCCGCCGAACAGCATCATGCTGCCGTTCAACCAAAAATTTTGCGGCCAATAGGTGACGTTTGGGCGCCTCAGGCACCCGATCCACCTGACCGGAAAGCTCAACCTCCCGCCAAAGCCGCCCCAAGAGATCGGCGCTTCTTGCCTGTCTGATCAGCAGATCCCATTCACTCAAGCGGAGCGACGAAATATGCTTCGGCTTACGCAAAACCTCAAGGAGTAGCACTGGCTACCTCGTGAAGATGCGCCTCGATATTCTGGAAGAGTGACATCGCCTCATCCAGATCGGAGTACGTAAACTTTGCACAAATACATTGATCGACCAAGGATCCAACCGCGTTGAAACCATCAAGGCCAAGCAGATCATAATTAAACGACTGTTCAGCTATCAGCGCAAAGGTTCGTGCAGAACCTTGGCGTTCAAACCGGGCCTCCGTCCCCTGCTCATACTTCGGCAAAACAAGCCATCGCGGCTTGGCAGGAACGGTCGCAGAAACAACAGCCGATTCCGGTGGCTTGAGCAAAGCAACCATGCCTTTCGATTCCGTCATGACGGGAGTCGTCATGATGGAATCTGGAAATGCACTCGAAATCACGTCTATGGAACGATTTTTCAGGCTGACAGGGCGCGGATGGCCGTATATATGACCTGTATTACGATCATACAAAGTCAATTCATCTGACATCAATCGCCAGCCATTCATCATTAGCGCAGCGCAAAGCGTACTTTTTCCGGACCCCGGCGGTGCGGGCATGATCAATGCAAAACCATTCCGCTCCAGAACAGCAGCATGAACCACCAGATAGTGATGTGAATGCGCAGCGACGCACCAATTCAAGCCCCATTCCAGCGTTGGAAACGACTGCTGTGCAGGCAAGACCGAAAATGATGGCATCCCGTCAAAATAAAAGCGAATTTCCGGATCAAACAGGCGCTTTAGATTCGGAACATAGCGGATCTCGACATGAAAATCCGCAAAACCATTCATGTCTGCGAGCTCATATTCCCCGTAGAGCATCAGGAAATCCGGCGTCAACGAGGGTACATTGGAGCGAAAACGCACCACGAAGGGTGGCATGCTCACAACGAGGTCATTATTCTGGAGCCGCCGCCTCAACTCACCGGATGAAAGCGAAGCAATCCTCAAGCGCCCCACCCCGTTGTATCCAGCAAGCCGAGCATTTCAAACTCAGCCAGAGTATTTGTCACAAACTCTTCAAGCTCTTGCTGAGGTGTCTCAGGAAAAACCAATTGCATTTTTTCCACGAGAACAGATGAAGGCATTGCACCTTCTTGCAAGCACACAAGAAGGTCAGCAGAGTCCTCGTCAAGCACGTGAGTAGCCCCAGTCCTTAAATCAAAGACTACGACCTCACTATCTGAAGAAAAACGCCAGAAATGATATCTCTGAGCACCCAGATCAGTAATCAACAAGGATCAACGTGCCATCCAGTTGTTGAAGAGGTAGTTGCTAATATCCGTTGAATTCCAAGTCTTGCCGGCAACAAGATAGCTCCCGGTAGCCATCTCGTTCAATTGTTGCATCGTGACGCAATTATCAAGATCATTGGACAGCCAACCACTATTGGGGCCTGTCAAGGTGAACAAATTGAGCTGGGCAACAAGCACCCGCTTTTTCCATGTAGGTACAGACGAAGAACTCAAGTACCTTACCGCCGACATCGTCCCCATACCTGCAGGCGGAGATATGCCTACTGCCGCCAAATGCTCAAACTTCACATTCTGATAGGCAATACCAAGCGAAGCGCGTTGCAAAAAAACGCTCCACGGCTTCGATGACTCCCACCATTCGGTAACCCCATTATTATCCGAAGTCCGAACCAAATTCCCCATCCATTCACGCAAGCCCCACGTCTCGTCCGCCCATATACGCGTACTGGCATTCTTCTTCGCAAGGCTTGTATAAGGATTGAGTGCCTCTGAGGCGGTCACCGAAGGCGATTTGCAATGCCAAGCCAATACAGGCCGGCTCGCCATGGTAACAACAACTGCCGAAGCACCCCGCTTCAGAAGTCGCCTACGGATATCGGACTTCCCTGCCGAAACCTCTTTGGACACTACCTTTGACTCCTGAGTATCCGGGTTATTGTGGTCATTCATCATTATCACCAAATCCTGTAGTCATCTTTCCGAGAGAGGGTAACAGCACTACGCACAAAAAGATGTGAAAAAACTCTCGACAACAACACCAAAGCAATAATCAAACCAGATAAAAAAAGCAATGCATTAAACTGATTTTAAAAGATTAATTAACCAGAAAACATCCACCAAACAGCACGATGTAAAAAAAAACCGACACCCGGAAGAATTCAAGATCACCGCCGATGCTGCGTTAAAGGATCACGAAGTACAGCCGCCAAGACAAGAGCATCTGAAACAGCAAAGCCAATCGGCCTAAATTTGCCTACGAAAAGCAGGACGGAAGTGAGTAACAGCAGGAATTCGCACACTGGGATGCCGCTCAGCAGTTGGGACATAGCAAGCTGACCGCGCTCGGCAATCAATTCCAAAAGGATAAAAATATCGATTCAATGATGATCGGAGAGACTGTCATCACATTCGAAAATCGTGATCCCGATAAGTCAAACGACAATAAATCAGCATCACACACCAATCACAAGAACGCACTATGTTCTTGATTTAATTATGTATAGTTGGCGTGCCCGGAGGGACTCGAACCCCCGACCTGCTGCTTAGAAGGCAGCTGCTCTATCCAGTTGAGCTACGGGCACTTGAGGGTGATGCAAGAGGAATTGGTCGGGGCGGTGGGATTCGAACTCACGACCCTCTGCTCCCAAAGCAGATGCGCTACCAGACTGCGCTACGCCCCGACACGAGAGAGAGGATTCTATCACCACCTGGAAACACGCGCCAGATCAAGGAACTATCTTTCCGCAACAAACAAATCTTGCCTCATGGCAGGCTTCATGATATTTAATCGTTTTTTCGTCATCAGGCGCACAAGGCACAAGAATATGGCAGAAGACCTGCTCCACAAGCATTTCACGCCCTACCAACCCAAGGCTGGTGAGGATTACATGAGCAACAAGCAGCTGGCTCATTTCCGCAAGATTCTCGAAACCCTCAAGAAGGAACTCAGCGAGGATATCGACCGCACGGTGCATACCATGCAGGATGAAGCCACGGTGTTTGCCGACCCCAATGATCGGGCAAGCCAGGAAACCGACATGGCCATCGAACTGCGCAACCGTGACCGCGAGCGCAAGCTGATCAAGAAGATCGACGAAACTCTAGGCCGCATAGAGAGCGGCGACTACGGCTTCTGCGACAAGTGCGGCGTCGAGATCGGCATCAAGCGCCTGGAAGCCCGCCCGACGGCGACCCTGTGCATCGATTGCAAGACGCTGGACGAACTGAAGGAAAAGCAGATGGCCAAATAAGGCCCTTCGCACCATCCAAGGCTGTTGAGAGCAATCTGACAGCCGAAAACAAAGGGCACCTTGCGGTGCCCTTTGTGCTTCTGGAGATTACTCCGCCATTACTGCTGCTGTTGTTGCTGTTGCTGTGCGACAGCCTCGGGAGCTGCAGCCTGCGGAGCGGCAGCACCCTCTTCGGCAGCGGCAGCCTTCATCGACAGTTTGACGCGGCCACGGTCATCGGTTTCCAGAACCTTGACGCGCACAACCTGGCCTTCCTTGACGTAGTCTTCGACCTTATTGACACGCTCCTGGGCAATCTGGGAAATGTGCAGCAGACCATCCTTACCTGGCAGGACCTGAACGATGGCACCGAAGTCGAGGATTTTCAGCACAGTACCTTCGTAGATCTTGCCGATCTCGACTTCTGCCGTGATAGCGTCGATACGGGCACGCGCCGCAGCAGCAGCGTCGCCCGAGGTGGCGGCGATGGTGATCGTACCGTCATCCTGAATATCGATCGTGGTACCGGTTTCTTCGGTCAGCGCGCGAATAACGGCGCCACCCTTGCCGATCACGTCACGGATCTTTTCCGGATTGATCTTGAAGGTGTACAGACGCGGAGCGTAGGCGGACATTTCCTGGCGCGGACCGGAAGCCGATTCCTGCATCAGGCCGAGGATGTGCAGACGGGCGTCCTTGGCCTGAGCCAGAGCAACCTGCATGATTTCCTTGGTGATGCCCTGAATCTTGATGTCCATCTGCAGCGCGGTAACACCACCAGTGGTACCAGCAACCTTGAAGTCCATGTCACCCAAGTGATCTTCGTCACCCAGAATGTCGGTCAGCACGGCAAAACGATTGCCGTCCTTGATCAGACCCATGGCGATACCGGCGACGTGCGCCTTGAGCGGTACGCCGGCATCGAGCAGAGCCAAACAGCCGCCGCAGACGGAGGCCATCGACGAGGAGCCATTGGACTCGGTGATTTCCGAAACGACCCGCATCGAGTACGAGAAGTCTTCCGGCTTCGGCAGAACGGCCAGCAGGGCACGCTTGGCCAGACGGCCGTGACCGATTTCGCGACGCTTCGGGGTACCGACACGACCGCATTCGCCCGTAGCGTACGGGGGCATGTTGTAATGCAGCATGAAGCGGTCGCGGTATTCGCCGGCCAGCGCATCGATGATCTGCTCATCACGGTTCGTACCCAGCGTGGCGACAGCCAAAGCCTGGGTTTCGCCGCGGGTGAACAGAGCAGAACCGTGGGTGCGCGGCAGGACGCCGGAACGCATGGTGATCGGGCGTACGGTGCGGGTGTCGCGGCCGTCGATACGCGGCGCGCCGCTCAGGATGCGGCCACGGACGATGCCGGCTTCGAGTTCGAAGAACAGATTGCCGACGGTGTTTTCATCCGGGGAACCTTCCTCACCGGTGCACAAGGCAGCAACGGCTTCGGCACGGATTTCCTTGACGGCCTGGCTGCGCGTTTGCTTGACGGTGATGTTGTAGGCTTCTTCGAGCTTGGCGCCGCAGACTTCCTTCAGACGGGCGACCAGCACTTCGTCCTTGGCCGGAGCTTGCCAATCCCATTCCGGCTTGCCGGCTTCTTCAACCAGTTCGTTGATGGCGTTGATCGCCTTCTGCATTTCGGTGTGACCAAAAACGACGGCGCCGAGCATGACTTCCTCGGACAACTGGTCGGCCTCCGATTCCACCATCAGCACGGCAGCTTCGGTACCGGCAACGACGAGGTCGAGCTGGCTGTCCTTCAGCTGGCTCAGGGTCGGGCACAGAACGTACTGGCCGTTGATGTAGCCGACGCGAGCAGCACCGATCGGGCCATTGAAAGGCACACCGGAGATGGCCAGGGCAGCAGAAGCACCGATCAGGGCCGGGATGTCGGAATCGACTTCCGGATTCAGCGACATGACGGTCGCGACGACCTGAACTTCGTTGTAGAAACCGTCCGGGAAGAGCGGGCGGATCGGGCGATCGATCAGGCGGGAGGTCAGGGTTTCTTTTTCGGAAGGACGACCTTCACGCTTGAAGAAGCCACCGGGGATACGGCCGGCAGCATAGACTTTTTCCTGGTAATCGACGGTCAGCGGGAAGAAATCCTGGCCCGGCTTGGCACTCTTGGCTGCCACAACGGAAACCAGAACCACGGTTTCTTCCATGGAAACGAGAACGGCACCGCCTGCCTGGCGGGCGATTTCGCCGGTTTCGATGGTGACCTGATGGTCGCCATAGGCGAAGGTCTTTTTCACGACATTAAACATAAATTCCTTTCACTCTCATCACATTAGACAACAATAACAACAACTTACGACACAACAAAAGAACAACGGCGCAACAAAAAGCAAAAAAGCGGCCGGGAAATCTCCGGGCCGCCCTTTCTTTGCTTCAGTCGTGCCTTACTTGCGCAGACCGAGCTTGGTAATCAGGGTGCGGTAACGCTCGACATCCTTGCCCTTCAAGTAGTCCAGCAGCTTGCGACGCTGGGAAACCAGACGCAGCAGACCGCGACGGGAGTGGTGATCCTTGGTGTGCTCCTTGAAGTGCGGCTGCAAATCGTTGATGCGGGCGGTCAGCAGAGCAACCTGAACTTCCGGGGAACCGGTGTCACCCTTGGCTTGAGCGAATTCGGCGACGATGGACGCCTTGTTTGCAGTGGTCATTGCCATTTCAAACTCTCTTTCATTGTTGCGACGCAGCCCCAGTTTGATAGAGCCAGCGCCAGTTGGAATATTCCATCGACGATGGAAAGCATTAGATTATATCAGTTTAACCTGCAAGCTGCACCAGCCTTTTCGGCCACAGCAAACCGCCATGCCCGGGCTCGCCAACGCCAATCAATCGATCTTCGGCATAAACGCGTATCTTTCCTGCCATCCCCGCCGGCAGCGCCACCGGGTTGCCATGCTTGAAACGGTTTGCCTCGCCCCCTCCAAGTGCGACCATCGGCAAAGACTGCAACAGCGCATCGACAGGTAGCAGCCGACCTGCCCGATCCTCCTCGTCAACAGCATCCAGCTCGGCCAGCGTCACTGCCTTGTCCAAGGTCAAATTGCCGACAACCGTACGCCGCAAGGCCGTCAAATGCGCGCCACAACCGAGTGCATTGCCAATATCGGCAGCCAGCACCCGGATATAGGTGCCCTTACTGCAAGACACCCGCAAGGTCAGCGCATCACCGGAGAAGGCCAGGCATTCGATGGCATGAATGGTCACCGCCCTTGCCTCGCGCTCAACCTCTATACCCTGGCGCGCCAGTTCGTAGAGCGGTCGACCATCGCGCTTGAGCGCCGAATGCATGGGCGGAACCTGCTGGATAGCACCGGCAAATTGCAGCAGCACATCCGCAATGCGAGCCGCATCGACATTCACTTCGGCCGTTGTGGTGACTATCCCTTCGGCATCTCCGGAGTCGGTCATCACACCCAGCTTGAGCACCGCTTCGTAGGTCTTGTCAGCGTCAAGCAGGTCAGCGGAAAACTTGGTCGCCTCGCCGAAGCACAAAGGCAGCAGCCCGGTGGCCAGCGGATCGAGGGTACCGGTATGCCCACCCTTGGCGGCGGAAAAGAGCCGACGCGCTTTTTGCAGCGCATCGTTTGAGGTCATGCCTAGCGGTTTATCGAGCAAAAGCACGCCATCAACCTGTTTCCAGGTTTTCTTGACCTTGGGCTGCATGGGAGAATTACTCTTCGGGCGTCTGATCGGACAGTGCGTTGGCCCGGTCGATCAGTTGCGACAAACTGGAGCCGCGCTCCAGCGAATTATCATAAACAAAGTGCAGTTCCGGCAGGGTGTGAATATGGATGCGACGCCCCAATTCACGGCGCAGGAAGCCGGATGCCCGCTTCAGGCCACGCTCGATTTCATCGAGATGATCTGCATTGAGCGTCGTGAAGAAAACCTTGGCATGCGCGTAATCCGGCGTCAGCTCGACATCGGTCAAGCTGATCATGCCGACACGTGGATCCTTCAGTTCGGTACGAATCAGATCAGCCAGGTCGCGGCGCACCTGCTCCGCGACCCGGTCACTGCGTTGAAATCCTCTGGGGCCTTGCTTCTTCATTACAGCGAACGCGCCACTTCCTGGATTTCGTAAACTTCAAGCTGATCGCCTTCCTGGATGTCGTTGTTGCCACGCAGCGACAGACCGCACTCGAAATTGGAGCGCACTTCCTTGACGTCGTCCTTGAAACGCTTGAGCGAGTCGAGCTCGCCGTCCCACTGCACGACGTTGTTGCGCAACAGACGGACACGCGAATTGCGCTTGACGAGGCCTTCCAGCACGTAGCAACCGGCGATGGCGCCGACCTTGGAGACATGGAACACCTGGCGAATCTCGACCATACCGGTGATCTGCTCGCGTCTCTCGGGCGACAGCATGCCGGACAGGGCTGCCTTGACTTCATCGACCGCATCGTAAATCACGTTGTAGTAACGGATATCCACGCCAAAGTTCTCGGCCAGCTTGCGGGAACCCGCATCGGCACGGATATTGAAGCCGATGATGACTGCACCCGATGCCTGTGCCAGGTTGACGTCGGATTCGCTGATCGCGCCGACACCACCGTGGATGACATTGACGCGAACCTCTTCGTTCGACAGCTTGGCCAGGGTCTGCACCAGTGCTTCCTGGGAGCCCTGAACGTCGGCCTTGACGATGAGCGGCAAAGTCTTGACCTCGCCCTCTTCCATCTGCTGGAACATGTTCTCCAGCTTGGCTGCTTGTTGCTTGGCCAGCTTGACGTCGCGGAACTTGCCTTGACGGAACAAGGCGATTTCACGCGCCTTCTTCTCGTCGCCGAGTACGATAGCCTCTTCGCCAGCCGCCGGAACATCCGACAAACCGAGGATTTCGACCGGGATGGACGGGCCGGCTTCATTGATCGGCTTGCCGTTCTCGTCGAGCATGGCGCGAACGCGGCCGAAGACCTGACCGGCCAGCACGATGTCGCCGCGCTTCAAGGTGCCGGACTGGACCAGCATGGTCGCCACGGCACCGCGCCCCTTGTCGAGACGGGCTTCGATGATCAGGCCCTTGGCCGGTGCATCCTTCTGCGCCGTCAGTTCAAGGACTTCCGCCTGGAGCAGAACCTGCTCGAGCAGTTCGTCGATGCCGGTGCCCTTCTTGGCAGACACCGGGCAGAACGGCGAATCGCCGCCGTACTCTTCCGGAATAACGCCTTCGGCGACCAGTTCCTGCTTCACGCGATCCGGATTGGAGTCCGGCTTGTCGATCTTGTTAACCGCCACGACCAGCGGCACACCGGCTGCCTTGGCATGGTGGATCGCTTCCTTGGTCTGCGGCATCACACCGTCGTCGGCGGCGACGACCAGGATAACAATGTCGGTTGCCTTGGCACCGCGCGCACGCATGGCCGTAAAGGCTTCGTGGCCCGGCGTATCGAGGAAGGTAATCATGCCGCGCCCGGTTTCAACGTGGTAGGCACCGATATGCTGCGTAATGCCGCCGGCTTCGCCAGCTGCGACCTTGGCACGACGGATGTAGTCGAGCAGCGAGGTCTTGCCGTGGTCGACGTGGCCCATGACGGTCACCACCGGGGCGCGCGGCTCCAGCGGAATGTCCTTGTGCTCGGCATTTTCCTCGAGGAAGGCATCCGGATCGTCCAGCTTGGCGGCAACCGCCTTGTGGCCCATTTCCTCGACCACGATCATGGCCGTTTCCTGGTCCAGCACCTGGTTGATGGTCACCATCGACCCCATCTTCATCATCGCCTTGATGACTTCCGTCGCCTTCACGGCCATCTTGTGGGCCAGATCGGAAACGGAGATGGTTTCGGGAATGTGTACTTCGCGGGTGATCGGCTCGGTCGGCGCCTGGAAGCTGCCCTGACCGTCGTCCGACTTGTGCGACTTCTTGTGGCCGTGACGGTTGTCCTTCCAGCCACCTGCGCCGTCGGAGCCACGCGTCTTGATGCCGCCCTTCTTCTTGCCGTCATCGGCCGCGCGACCACCCTTATCACCCTTCTTGACACCGGTCTCCGGTTTCTTGTGCAGGGTTCCCTTCTCGCCTTCGCCGGCCTTGGCCTGGGCAGCGGCTTGCTGCTTGGCGAGTTCGGCCGCCTTGGCAGCCGCAGCGGCAGCTTCGGCCTGCTGACGCATTTGCGCCAACTGGACTTCGCGAGCCTGCTTTTCGCGCAGTTCGCGTTCCTGGATTTCGCGCAGGCGGCTGGAACGGGCTGCCGCTTCCTGGCGTGCCTTCAATTCCTTCTCGCCAATAATCGCGGCGCGGTCCAGGACCGGAGCGACAGGCTGCTCGACCACCGGTTCAGGAACTTCCTCAACCACCGGTTCCGGAATGATTTCCGGCTCGGGAATCACCTCGACGATGGGCTCGGGCACAACTTCAACCACCGGCTCGGGAATCACTTCCACTTCCGGCGCCTCTGGCTCGACAGGCAGATGCTGCACTTCATGCTCGGCACCCGGAAGATGCTCGCCAATGTCTCGTTTAACCAAAACGCGCTTCTTGCGGACTTCGACCTGAACGGTACGCGCACGACCATGCGAGTCAGTCGCCTTGATCTCTGACGTTTGCTTGCGGGTCAGGGTAATTTTGGTTTGCGACTCATCACCATGCGAACGACGCAGATAATCCAGAAGCTTCGCCTTATCCTGATCGGTCAGGGTATCGTTGGAACCGCCCTTGCTGACGCCAGCCTTGCTCAATTGCTCGAGCAGGACCGCGACCGGCATTTTGAGTTCAACGGCAAATTGTGAAACTGTTGTTGCGGACATACTTTGCTACCTCCCGCTCACTCGAACCAGTGAGCCCGTGCCTTCAGAATGAGTTCCTTGGCACGCTCGTCGTCGATGCCGGTCATTTCCGTCAGTTCATCAACCGCCAGTTCCGCGAGATCGTCGCGGGTCTTGACGTCATGTTCGGCCAATTTGGCGGCCAGTTCCTTGGTCATGCCTTCAAGACCGATCAGGTCTTCGGAGACATTTTCCAGCTTTTCCTCGGTGGCGATCGCTTCGGTCAGCAGGACATTACGGGCGCGGTTACGCAGCTCGTTGACGATTTCCTCGTCCAGACCGTCGATTTCCAACATTTCGGCCAGCGGCACATAGGCCACTTCCTCCAAGGTCGAGAAGCCCTCTTCGATCAGCAAGTCGGCGAGTTCTTCGTCGATGTCCAGCTTTTCCATGAAAACAACGCGGGTCACTGCATGCTCAGCCTCGGATTTCTTGGCCGATTCGTCCTGGGTCATCAGGTTGATGGTCCAGCCGGTCAGCTCGGAAGCCAGGCGAACGTTCTGGCCGCTGCGACCGATGGCGATGGCGAGGTTGTCCTCATCGACCACCACGTCCATGGCATGCTTTTCCTCATCGACCACGATGGAGGACACTTCGGCCGGCGACAGGGCGCCGATGACGAATTGTGCCGGGTCGGCAGACCACAGCACGATATCGATGTTCTCGCCGCCGATCTCGTTGCGCACGGCGGTGACGCGCGAACCGCGCAGGCCGACGCAAGTGCCGATCGGATCGACACGCGGGTCGTTGGACTTGACGGCGATCTTGGCGCGCAGGCCGGGGTCGCGGGCACAAGCCTTCAATTCCATCAGGCCATCGGAAATTTCCGGCACTTCGAGATCGAACAGCTTGATGACGAACTCGGGTGCGGTACGCGACAGGATGATCTGCGGGCCGCGGGCGTTGCGGTCGATACGCAGCAGATAGGCCTTGACGCGGTCGCCGATACGCAGGTTTTCCTTCGGAATCATCTGGTCGCGCGGCAGCAGGGCTTCGATCTTGCCGGCCTCGATGATGGCGTTACCGCGCTCCATGCGCTTGATGGTGCCGGAGACGATGTGCTCGCCGCGGCTCAGGAAGTCGGAGAGGATCTGCTCGCGCTCGGCGTCGCGGATTTTCTGCAGGATGACCTGCTTGGCCGCTTGGGCACCGATACGGCCGAAGTCGATGGGTTCCAGAGGCTCTTCGAGAAAATCGCCGGCCTCGACGTCCGGGTCGCCCTTTTGGGCCTCGGAGAGCGGAACCTGCAGGTATTCGTTGACATACTCGCTGTCGGCGACGACTTGCCAGCGACGGAAGGAGTCGTAGTTACCGGTATTGCGGTCGATCGAGACGCGTACTTCGGCCTCGTCGTGGATACGCTTTTTCGTCGCGGAAGCCAGCGCCAGCTCAAGGGCACCGAACACGATTTCCTTGGCGACGTTCTTTTCGCGGGCCAGTGCATCGACCAGCAGCAACATTTCACGGCTCATGGGCTAAAACCTCCTAGTCCTTCAGTCGAATCGGGGCACCAGACGTGCCTTCTCGATATTGGTAAATTCCAGTTCCACATCATCTTTTTCAAGACGCAAGCCAACCTTGCCGTCCTTGTGACCGAGCAGCTCGCCTTGAAAGTTGCGGCGGCCGTTGTGCGGGATACGCAGCTTGATCTGGATATCCTGCCCGGCAAAGCGCTCGAAATCGGCTGCCTTCTTGACGACGCGATCCATGCCCGGGGAAGAGATTTCAAGCCGGTCGAAATCGACGTTCTCAACTTCGAAAACACGCGTCAATTGATTCGAGACCTTGGCACAGTCCTCAACATCGACACCGCTCTCCTTGGCCGGCGCATCGATGAAGACACGAATCGTACGGCCGCGCGGCGACAGCTCGACATCGACGAGTTCATAACCCAGACCGACAACGGTCGTTTCCAGCAGCGCGTTTAAATCCATAGCCACAAATAAAAAATGGGCGAAACGCCCACCTTGAAAAAAAGATGCCCACCAAAAAATGGCGGGAGAAACAAACCCGTGAATTATAACGAGTTTATTCCCCCCGGTAAATCAATTTAGGTGCTTTCCGCCCCCTTTTTCGAGGCTGCGACCGTCTTCCCGAGCTCACGCATCAGTGCTTTGACCTCATCCTCGGTCAACTCGTGCGAACGACCGCGCTTCAATTGCGGCGGCAGGATGAACGGTCCGTAGCGCACACGGATGAGACGACTCACGGTACACCCCACCGCTTCGAACATGCGCCGCACTTCGCGATTGCGCCCCTCGAACAGCGACACGCGATACCACTTGTTCGCACCCTCTCCGCCGGCATCGACCAGACTGGCAAAATTGGCCGGACCATCCTCCAACTCGACCCCGGCAAGGAGCTCCTTCTGAGCCTCCATGGTCAGCTCACCCAGGACACGCACAGCGTACTCCCGCACCAGCTCGGAACTGGGGTGCATCAGCCTGTTGGCGAGTTCGCCCGAGGTTGTGAACAGCAGCAAGCCTGAGGTATTGAAGTCGAGGCGCCCGACATTGATCCAACGCCCGCCCCGCATGCGCGGCAACGCGGCGAAAACCGACGGCCGGCCGTCCGGATCGTCGCGCGAGACGATTTCGCCTTCCGGCTTGTGGTACATCAGGACGCGCGGCGGTCGCGAACTGCCGGTGAAGCGGATATTGATCAGACGACCGCCGACCTTGACCTTGTCGGTCGGCACCACGGACTGGCCAATCGTCGCGACGACGCCATTGACGCTGACCCTGCCGGCCGCGATCCACTCTTCCATCTCGCGACGGGAACCCACGCCGGCCTCGGCCAGCACCTTTTGCAGACGAACCGGCTTGGCTTCGGCCAGCGGGCGTCCATCACGGGCGACCTGGCCGCGATGGGCACGGCCGCCGGTATTGGGCGCCGGCTTGCGGCGCGGTGCCGGTTTGGCTTCGGCAGCATCAACCGGTGCGGCACCACGCTGCGAACGTGCAGCACCGCGGCGACCAGCCTCCGGCGGACGATCCGCCGCCGGATCGGAATTGGGTGAGGATTGACGGAATGGTGTGCGTTTGTTTTTCATTATTCCAGCTCCAGTGTCTGGCTGATTTGTTCAAGCGGCGGCAGTTCGCTGACGCTACGTAGCCCAAGATCATCGAGAAATTGCTTGGTCGTGGCAAACAGGGCCGGTCGCCCGGGTGTTTCGCGATGGCCCACCACGTCAATCCAGCCGCGCTCTTCGAGTGTCTTGATCACGTTGGCGTTGACCGCGACCCCGCGGATTTCTTCAATGTCGCCCCGGGTCACCGGTTGACGATAGGCGATGATGGCCAAGGTTTCCAGCACCGCCCGCGAATACTTGGGCGGACGCTCCGGATTGAGGCGCTCGATATAGGGAAGGTATTCTGCCCGCGTCCTGAAACGCCAGCCGGATGCCAGCTGGATCAATTCGACCGGCCGCTCGCCCCATTCCTCGCGCAGTTCGTCGAGCAGCTTGCGCAGCATGTCCGTCGATAGCTCCTCGTCGAACATGCGTTTCATATCATGCGGCGACATCGGCTCGCGCGCCGCGAGCAAGGCGGCTTCAAGCACCCGCTTGACCTGGCTCGGCTCCATCGCCTTCCTCCATGACAGTTTCCGGTTCGCCCGAACTGATATTGATATAGATCGGCGCAAAGGCTTCCGTCTGCGTGATGCGAATCATCTTCTCGCGCCCCAGTTCCAGCATCGCCAGAAAATGGACAACCAGCCCGGGAACACCCATCTCGGGATCGAACAGCGTCTCGAAACGGACGAACCCGCCCTGCTCCTGCAAGCTGCGCAAAATGATGCCCATGTGCTCGCGCACCGACAATTCCTCGCGGCCAATCTTGTGGTGCTTCTTCAGGCCCGCCTGGCGTACGATGGCCATCCAGGCATCCTTGAGATCGTCGACCGATACCTCGGGCAGACGGACGAGCAGCGATTTCTCGACCAACGTTTCGACCCAGAAGAATTCCCGCTCGGCCTGCGGCATCTCGTTGAGCTTCTGGCCGGCGAGCTTCATCTGCTCGTATTCCATCAGGCGACGCACCAGTTCGGCACGCGGATCCTCCGCCTCGTCACCCTCCGCCACTTTGGGGCGCGGCAACAGCATGCGCGACTTGATCTCGATGAGCAGCGCCGCCATCACCAGGTAATCGGCCGCCAGCTCCAGATTCTGCGCCCGCATCGCCTCGACATAATCGAGATATTGCCGGGTCAGCGGTGCCATCGGGATATCGAGGATGTCGATGTTGGCACGACGGATCATGTACAACAGCAGGTCGAGCGGCCCTTCGAAGGCATCGAGCATGATCGCCAGCGCATCGGGCGGGATATACAGGTCGAGCGGCAACTGTTCCATGGCCTGACCGTAAATCCGCGCCACCGGCTCGAACAACTCGCTCTGAGCGGCCGGCTCGACCTCCAGCACATCCACCACGTCTCCGGCAACCGTCATCTCAGGAGGCCGCTGCGCGGCCCTTCCCCTTGTAATGCAGATGCAGATTGCGGAAATAGATCACCAGACCCAGCGCCTGCCCGAAGGTGAACACCGGGTCGTTGCGATGGATGGCATAGACCGTCAACACCAGCCCGCCGGCGATGCTGAAATACCAGAACGCGACCGGCACCACGACCTGCTTGGCCTTTTCGCTCGACCACCACTGGACGACGAAGCGCATCATGAACAGCCCCTGGCCGCCAAAACCGATGGCGATCCAGATCAGGCTTTCCCAATCCATGCCGAACATCAGTGGTACTCGAGCCCCATGGCTTCGCGCACGTCACGCATGGTCTCGCGCGCCAGCTCTCTCGCCTTGTCGCAGCCATCGGCAATGATGTTCTTGACCAGAGTCGGATCGTCCAGATACATCTGGGCACGTTCGCGCATCGGAATCTGCTCCTTCAGGATGCCGTCGATCACCGGTTGCTTGCATTCGATACAGCCGATGCCCGCCGTCTTGCAACCTTGCTGCACCCACTCCTTGGTGCTGTCGTCGGAATAAACCTGGTGCAGTTGCCACACCGGACAACGCGCCGGATCGCCCGGATCGGTGCGGCGGACGCGATTGGTATCGGTCGGCATGCTCTTCACCTTCTTGGCAACCGACTCCTCCGATTCGCGCATGGTGATGGTGTTGTGGTACGACTTGGACATCTTCTGCCCGTCGAGACCCGGCATCTTCGATTCGGGTGTCAGCAGATAACCCGGCTCGACCAGGATCATCTTGCCGGAACCTTCCAGATAGCCAAACAGGCGCTCGCGATCCAGCGCCGACAGATGCTGGACTTCGTTCAGCAGCGCCTTGCCCTGCTCCAGCGCTTCCTTGTCGCCATTCTGGACAAAGCCGGTGCGCAGTTCCTCGTACAGACGCGCCTTCTTGCTGCCCAACTTTTTGACTGCCTCACGGGCCTTGTCCTCAAAACCCGGCTCACGGCCATACATATGGTTGAAGCGGCGCGCCAGTTCGCGGGTGAATTCGACGTGGGGAATCTGGTCTTCGCCGACCGGGACTTTGTCGGCGCGGTAGATCAGGATGTCGGCGCTCATCAGCAGCGGGTAACCGAGGAAACCGTAGGTGGTCAGATCCTTGCCGGCCAGCTTCTCCTGTTGATCCTTGTAGGTCGGCACGCGCTCCAGCCAGCCGAGCGGGGTCATCATCGACATCAGTAGGTGCAGTTCGGCATGCTCCGGAACCTTGGACTGGATGAACAGCGTGGCTTGGTTGGGATCGACGCCGGCCGCCAGCCAGTCGATGACCATATCCATCGACGATTTTTCGATACCCAGCGGGTTGTCGTATTGCGTCGTCAGAGCGTGCCAGTCGGCCACGAAGAACAGACAGGGATATTCATGCTGGAGCTTGACCCAGTTCTTGAGAACCCCGTGATAGTGACCGAGATGCAGGGCGCCGGTCGGGCGCATGCCGGAGAGAACACGTTCAGCGTACATAAGCGATTAATAGAGACCAAAGATGAATTCGATGACCCGGGCCGAGGTGATCACCAGCGGGTTCATGATGGCACCGAGAATACCGGTGAACAGCAGGAGCAGCAAAATGGGGAAGCCCCAGCGTTCGAGCTGGGCAAACTTCCAGGCAAGTGAATGCGGCAGCAGGCTGACCGCGATCCGGCCACCGTCGAGCGGCGGCAACGGCAGCAGGTTCAGGACCATCAGCACACAATTGACCATGATGCCGATCTTGCTCATTTCCGACAGCGGCAGGGTAAATTCCGTGGAGGGCATCAACCAGGCGAGTTTGAGCATGAAGGCCCAGCACAGCGCCATGAACAGATTGGCGCCCGGCCCGGCAGCGGCCACCCAGAACATGTCCTTCTTGGGGTGCTGCAGACGGCTGAAATCGACCGGAACCGGCTTGGCGTAGCCGAACAGGAAGGACCCGCCGGAAAACAGCAGGATGGCGATCGGGATGATGATGGTGCCGACCAGGTCGATATGGCGCAGCGGATTCAGGCTGATGCGCCCCATCTGCCAGGCCGTCGGGTCGCCAAAGTGGCGAGCGGCATAGCCGTGCGCCGCCTCGTGCAGGGTGATCGCGAAGATCACCGGCAAGGCCGAGATGGCGAGCGTCTGGATCAGGCTTTCCAGCATGGGTTCAGTCGAGCCCGAAAGGTGCAAGCGAACCGCGCCCGACGCGAATCACTTCGGGCGCCGAACCGGTCAGGTCAATGACCGTCGTCGGTTCCGTACCGCAAGGGCCGCCATCGAGGATCAATTCCAGCTGGTCTTCCAGCCTGTCCTGGATTTCCCAGCCTTCGGTGAGCGAAAACTCGTCGCCCGGCAATTGCAGCGTCGTCGTCAGCAGCGGCTCGCCCAACTCTTCGAGCAAGGCCAGTGCGACAGGATGGTCGGGAATGCGCAAGCCGATTGTCTTCCGTTTCGGGTGCATGACCCGGCGCGGCAACTCCTTGCTGCCTTCAAGGATGAAGGTGTAGCTGCCGGGCGTCGCCGCCTTGAGCAGGCGGTATTGGCTGTTGTCGACACGGGCGTAGGTGGCGATTTCAGACAGGTCGCGCACCATCAATGTCAGGTGGTGGCGATCGTCGATGCCGCGAATCAGGCGGATGCGATCCAGCGCGTCCTTGTCGCCCAGATGACAACCGAGCGCATAGCAGGAGTCGGTGGGCAGCGCGACAATGGCGCCTTCGCGAATGAACTGCGCAGCTTGCACCAGCAGTCGTTGCTGCGGCGAATCGGGATGGATATTGACAACGCGTGCCATGCTCAGACCACCAGACGCCAGATCGGCTTCAAATCTTCGGGCAACGGCGGCAGCTTGCCGAGATCGACATAGCTCTCCTCCGGCCCATGAAAATCGGAACCGCGCGATGCATGGAACGCGTAGTGCCGTGCCAGACGGGCAAAATGCATGACATGGTCCGGGGAATGACTGCCGCAGGTCACCTCGATGCCGCACCCGCCTGCATCCTTGAAATCATCCAGGAAGCGGCGCATTTCGGCACCGGACATCTTGTAGCGGCCGGGATGCGCGACGACCGCCGCGCCGCCGGCGCCGTTGATCCAGCGGACGGCGTTCTCCAGCGTCACCCACTGGTGATCGACATAGCCGGGCTTGCCCGGCGTCAAATAGTGCTGAAACACGCCCGGCACGTCGCGGGCGATACCGATCGACACCAGATAACGGGCAAAGTGGGCGCGCGAAATCAGGCTCGGGTTGGTCACAAAGCACAGGGCGCCTTCGTAGACGCCGGGAATGCCGATGGCCGCGAGCGCGTCGCCCATGCGCCGTGCGCGTTCGACCCGCCCCTGCCGCAGGTCGCGCAAGCCATTGACCAGTTCCGCGTTGGCCGCATCGAAACCCAGTCCGACAATATGGATCGGGGTACCGCGCCATTCGATGGAAATTTCGACGCCATTGACGAAACGCATGCCGACTTCCTCGGCGGTAGCCCTGGCCTCGACCAGACCGCCGATATCGTCATGGTCGGTCAGTGCCCACAGGTCGACACCATTGGCCGCCGCACGCCGGGCAACCACCTGGGGCGGCAGCAAACCGTCGGAGACGATGGAATGACAGTGGAAATCGAAATTGGCAGGTGTCACGGGCAAGCGTTTGAAAGCAAACGACGAGTTTATCACGAAGGCGGCACCGCCCGGCTTTCCTTGTGCGGCGCAGCATATTGATCAGACTGCCGCATCCCGTTATAGTGCCTCCCGTTCCGTGGGAGAGCGCAGATCCGTCTGCCGCCGAAGGCGCAATTTCACCCGAAAACGCTCAGGCAAAAGGACCACGAAACCGAGATGGCTTGCCATTTCGAAACTCTGGAGAGCGGCGTCAACAGCGCCCACCGATGGGGCAAATCTCTCAGGTATCGAGGACAGAGGGGTGAAACGCAAGACGCGAGTTTTACGTTTCACCCCTTTTCCGTTTCTAGAACTGACGTCATAACACGTCTGTAAAGGATTGATATGCTGAAGAAAACGGTTTTGAATGCTGCCCACCGTGTGCTCAATGCACGGATGGTCGATTTCGGTGGCTGGGACATGCCGGTCAACTACGGCTCCCAGATCGAGGAACACCACGCCGTACGCAATGATTCCGGCATGTTCGACGTGTCGCATATGTGCCCGGTCGATGTCGTCGGCGCCGATTGCCGCCCCTTCCTCTCCCGCCTGCTCGCCAACGATGTCGCCAAGCTCACCGTTTCCGGCAAGGCGCTCTACTCCGCCATGCTCAACGAGGCCGGCGGCGTCATCGACGACCTGATCATCTACTTCCTGACCGACACCCGCTTCCGCATCGTGGTCAACGCCGGCACCGCCGACAAGGATCTGGCCTGGATGCAGGCCAAGGCCGCCGAGTGGAAGATGGACGTCACCCTCACCCAGCGCCGCGATGGCGATAACGCCCTCGGCATCATCGCCGTGCAGGGCCCGAACGCCCGCGCCAAGGTCTGGTCGGTTCTGCCGCAGGCCAAGGCCGCGACCGAAGGCCTGAAGGCCTTCTTCGCCGCTGAAGTCGAGCAGTATTTCATCGCCAGCACCGGCTACACCGGTGAAGACGGCTACGAAATCATGCTGCCGGCCGGCGAAGCCGAAAACCTGTGGAACCGCCTGAAGGATGCCGGCGTCGCCCCCTGCGGCCTCGGTGCCCGTGACACGCTGCGCCTCGAAGCCGGCATGAACCTCTACGGCCAGGACATGGACGAAACCGTGTCGCCGCTCGACGCCGGCCTGGCCTGGACCGTCGCCATGAAGGACGAGCGCGATTTCGTCGGCCGTGCCGCCTTGGCCGCCAACGGCCAGCAGAAGCAGTTCCTCGGCCTGATCCTGCTCGACAAGGGCGTGCTGCGCGGCCACCAGAAGGTCGTCACCGCTCAGGGCGACGGCGAAATCACCTCCGGTTCCTTCTCGCCGACGCTGCAACAATCCATCGCACTGGCTCGCCTGCCCATGGGCGTGGCCATCGGCGACGAAGTTCAAGTCGATATCCGCGGCAAGCTGCTCAAGGCCAAGGTCACCAAACCCGTATTCGCCCGCAACGGCAAAGCAGTCATCTAATCTCTTTTCAATAAATTCGCCCATTCAGGAGAAAACCATGTCGAACGTTCCCGCCAATCTCAAGTACGCCGCCTCCCACGAATGGATGCTGCTCAACGCTGACGGCACCGTCACCGTCGGCATTACCGACCACGCCCAGGAAGCCCTCGGCGACCTCGTCTTCGTCGAACTGCCGGAAGCCGGCGCCCATTACGACGCCGAGAAGGAAATCGCCGTCGTTGAGTCGGTCAAGGCCGCTGCCGACGTCTATGCCCCGATCGCCGGCACCGTCACCGAAGTAAACCAGGCTGCCGCCGACGCACCGGAATCGGTCAATGCCGACGCCTACACCGCCTGGCTGTTCAAGATGACGCCGGACAACGTCGCCGATCTCGACAAGATGCTCGACGCCGCTGCTTACCAGGCCGTCGCCGACGCTGCCTAAGCAAGGACTGCCCATGCCGCTCAATCAACCGCTCTCCGAACTGGAACAGCACGACGAGTTCATCGGCCGCCACATCGGCCCGTGCGCTGCCGAAATGACCGCCATGCTGGCCACCATCGGTGCCGACAGCCTGGAACAGCTGATCGACCAGACCGTCCCGGCCGCCATCCGCCTGCCGGCCGACCTGCCGCTGCCGGCACCGCGCCGTGAACACGAAGCACTGGCCGACCTCAAGGCCATGGCCAGCAAGAACGTGGTCAACAAGTCCTGCATCGGCATGGGCTATTACGACACGCTGACGCCCAAGGTCATCCTGCGCAACGTCATGGAAAACCCGGGCTGGTACACCGCCTACACGCCCTACCAGGCCGAGATCGCCCAGGGTCGACTGGAAGCGCTGATGAACTTCCAGCAGATGGTCGTCGACCTGACCGGTCTGGAAATCGCCAACGCCTCGCTGCTCGACGAAGCTACCGCTGCCGCCGAGGCCATGACCATGGCGCGCCGCGTTTCGAAATCCAAGTCCAACCGCTTCCTGGTCGATGCCGCCTGTTTCCCGCAGTCCATCGACGTCGTCAAGACCCGCGCCGCCTACTTCGGCTTCGAACTGGTCATCGCCAACCTCGATGCCGCCAGGGATGAGGAATTTTTCGGCGCCCTGCTCCAGTATCCGAATGACAACGGCGAAGTCCGCGACCTGACCGACGTCATCGGCAACCTGAAGGCCAAGGGCGCGACAGTGGCCGTCGCCACCGACCTGATGGCCCTGGTCCTGCTCAAGTCGCCGGGTGCCATGGGCGCCGACATTGCGCTCGGCTCCAGCCAGCGCTTCGGCATCCCGATGGGCTTCGGCGGCCCGCACGCCGCCTTCTTCGCCACCCGCGAAGCCTTCGTCCGCTCGATGCCGGGCCGCATCATCGGCGTTTCCAAGGACGCCCGCGGCAACACCGCCTACCGGATGACGCTGCAGACCCGCGAGCAACATATCCGCCGCGAGAAGGCCAATTCCAACATCTGCACCTCGCAAGTGCTCTTGGCCAACATGGCCGGCATGTATGCCGTCTATCACGGTTCCGAAGGCCTGCGCCTGATCGCCGGCCGCATCCACCGCCTGACCGCTATCCTGGCTGAAGGCCTCAAACGGGCCGGTGTCAACCTGCTGACCAAGCAGTTCTACGACACCGTGCACTTCGACCTCGGCGCCCGCGCCGAAGCGGTCTACAACGACGCCCTGGCTGCCGGTTACAACCTGCGCCGCGTTTCGGCCGGCGTGCTCGGCATCTCCTTCGACGAAACGACGACCCGCGACGACGTGGCTACCTTGTTCAAGCTGATCGCCCAGGTCACGCTCGACATGGAAGTCATCGACGCCCAGGTGGCCGCCGACTCCGCACTGCCGGCAGCGCTGATCCGCTCCGACGCCGTGCTGCAGCACCCGGTGTTCAACACGCACCATACCGAGCACGAAATGCTGCGCTACCTGAAGTCGCTGCAGAACAAGGATCTGGCACTCGACCACTCAATGATCTCGCTCGGCTCTTGCACCATGAAGCTGAATGCGACCAGCGAGATGATCCCGGTCACCTGGCCGGAATTCGGCGGCTTGCACCCCTTCGCCCCGCGCGACCAGGCCGTTGGCTACCTCGAAATGATCGCTAGCCTGACCGAGTGGCTGAAGACCGTCACCGGCTTCGACGCCATCTGCATGCAGCCGAACTCCGGTGCGCAGGGCGAATACGCCGGCCTTGTTGCTATCGACCGCTACCACGCCAGTCGTGGCGAGGCGCATCGTAACGTCTGCCTAATTCCCAAGTCGGCTCACGGCACCAACCCGGCCACCGCCCAGATGGCCAACATGAAGGTGGTGGTCGTCGACTGTGACGAAAACGGCAACGTGGATGTCGCCGACCTCAAGGCCAAGGCTGAGGAACACAAGGACGACCTGGCCTGCCTGATGATCACCTACCCGTCGACGCACGGCGTGTTCGAGGAAGCAGTTCGCGAGATCTGCGCCATCGTCCATGCCAACGGCGGCCAGGTGTACATGGACGGCGCCAACCTCAACGCCCAGGTCGGCCTGACCTCGCCCGGCTTCATCGGCGCGGACGTCAGCCACATGAACCTGCACAAGACCTTCGCCATCCCGCACGGCGGCGGCGGACCGGGCATGGGCCCGATCGGCCTCAAGGCGCATCTGGCACCGTTCATGGCCGACCACGTGATCCAGCCGACCGGCGATGCCAACCGCGTCAACGCCGGCCAGGGCGCTGTTTCCGCTGCCCCGTTCGGCTCGGCCTCGATCCTGACCATCTCCTGGATGTACCTGGCGATGCTCGGCGGCACCGGCGTCAAGAAGGCAACCCAGGTCGCCATCCTCAACGCCAACTACGTCGCCAAGCAGCTGAATGCGCACTACCCGGTGCTCTACGTCGGCAAGAACGGTCGCGTCGCGCACGAGTGCATTCTCGACATCCGCCCGATCAAGGCTGCCACCGGCATCGCCGAGATCGACATCGCCAAGCGCCTGATGGACTACGGCTTCCACGCACCGACGGTGTCCTTCCCGGTCGCCGGCACGATCATGGTCGAACCGACGGAATCCGAATCGAAGGCCGAGCTCGACCGCTTCATTGCGGCGATGATCAGCATTCGCGAGGAAATCCGCCAGATCGAGAACGGCGTCTGGTCGGCCGACAACAATCCGCTGAAGAACGCCCCGCATTCTCAGGCGGACGTCATTGATGGCGAATGGGCGCATCCGTACAGCCGTCAGCAAGCCGTCTTCCCGCTTTCCTGGGTGGCGGCCAACAAGTTCTGGCCGAGCGTCAATCGCATCGACGATGTGTACGGCGACCGCAACCTGAACTGCGCCTGCCCGCCGATGGAAGCCTACGCGAGCTGATGACTGTCGATCTCTCTGCCATCGCCAGGTGGCCCAACGTTCCCGCCTGCTACGACTGGTTGTCGCTCGACAGGCGGGGCGACTGGCGATTGCAGGGAGAGCGCATCACGCACCGCGGCCTGATCGATTTCATCAACCGCCAGTACGGGGTTGATGAATCGGGTAACTGGTTTCTGCAGAACGGGCCGCAACGGGTCTATGTCAATCTGGCCTACACGCCGTGGGTTTTCCGCAGCGACACCGGCGGGCTGATCAGCCACACTGGAGAAACAACCGGAGAAGCGCTTGCCGCCTTGCTCGACGAGCACGGCAACGTCCTCCTCGACACACCGCTCGGCATCGGCCTGCTCGACGACCGTGACCTGGCCGGCTTTCTGTCAGCCTGCCGCGACCGGGACGGGAACCCCGCCGACGAGAATCTCCTTGCCGACCTGATGCAGGGCAAGGAAGGAAGGGTGTTCTGGAAGGGTATTCTCATCCAGCCCGTCCGCTCTGACAGCGTAGCAGCGCGCTACACTTTCAATCCCGACCCAAAACCCTGAAGCTCCCCCAAGGCAGGTTCTGCCGGGGAGTGCGGCGCGCGCCGGACCGGCTTGACGCCGGCATGGACGACTTGATCGTCCTGATCGGCGCGAACGCCGGATACCCATGCCACACCGATCATTTTTCGGCTCTGGCCGGCAAAAGGCAAGGCGAGCAACCGTCAGTTCCGGCCCTGTGTCTGTTGCCAGGCGTGGATTTCCGGCAGGGAATTTTCGGCATCCTCGTACAGCGCGGCATCGGCCTGCAAGAGCAATTTGCGCTGCCTGGCACTTAATTTCCGGGGGAAAATCGGTATCAGTTCGACCACCAGATCGCCCGCCTTGTGTTTGCCCCGGCCGGGATAGCCCTTGCCGGAAATCCGCACCAGGCGAGATTCCGGGGAACCGGCCGCCAGCGAATAATCGAAAAGCCCCGTCAAGGACGGCAGCTCGATGGCGGCCCCAGCCATCATGGCCACAGCGCTGACCGGCATCGAGAATTGCAGGTCGCGGCCATCCAGCCGATACAACGGGTGAGATCGGATGACGAGCGTCAGGTAGAGATCGCCCGCTTGTCGCAACTCGTCGCCCGGCTCGCCCTGCCCGGCCAGCCGCAACTCGTCGCCCGGCAACATCCCCGGCGGGATGGTCATTTCGAGGCTGACATCGTCGGCATCGCGACCGCTGCCGTCGCACGCAGGGCAAATCCGCTCGGTGAACAGGCCGCGCCCGTTGCAATCGCCACAGCGCACCAGAACCCGGTCGGCGTCGTGAACGCGTCCGCTGCCATGGCAGGCGTCGCAAAACCGCGTTCTGGACATGCCGGCCTCCCCGCTGCCATCGCAGGTCCCGCAAGGCTTGCCGCGTGAATAATGCACCGGCTTCCGGCAGCCTGTAGCCGCCTCCTCGAGACTGAGCTCGATATTCAGCCGAATGTCCGCCGCCCGGAGAATCGGCTGCTCCGGTTCCCCGGCGGCTTCTTCATGCTCCCTTGAATCCTCGTCGACAATCTCCGGATCATCGGCCGTCATCAATTGCTCGTAGGCTGCGCTGATTTCCTTGAAGCGGTCGGTTGCGGCAGGATCGGCATTGCGGTCCGGATGCCAGCGCATGGCCAACCGGCGATAGGCGCGTTTCCAGTCATCGGGACCGGAATCCCGCGCAACGCCGAGCACATCGAAAGGATCGACTTCCATTGCCGACAGGCTCACACAGGAATCCTGCAAGAGACATGACAAGCAACGGACAGGCGACGTTTCACGAAGAGTTCAACCACGCTCGGCCAACTCATTCCACGTCCCGAAACGCGATCCCCTGCCGATCCTTGGCCGACAGCCGCGGGAGCCCTTCAAGCGGCCATGCAATGGCCAGATCGCTATCGTCCCAGGCGATACAGCGCTCATGTTCGGGGGCATAGAACGCGGTCGTCTTGTATAAAAACTCGGCAGCATCCGACAACACCAGAAATCCGTGGGCAAGCCCGGGGGGAACCCATATCTGCCGCTTATTTTCGGCGGAAAGCCGCTGCCCGACCCATTGGCCGTAAGTGACCGAGCCTTTGCGAATATCGACCACGACATCAAAGACCTCGCCTTGTACAACGCGAACCAGTTTGCCTTGCGGCTGCTCGACCTGATAGTGAAGGCCGCGCAAGACGTGGCGAACCGAACGCGAATGGTTATCCTGCACAAAATGCGCCCTGACGCCCGTCGCCTCAAAAAAAGACTTCTCGTTGTAGCTCTCGAAGAAAAAACCACGCTCATCGCCGAAGACTTTCGGCTCCAGCAACAAGACATCGGGGATGGCTGTCGGGACTGCGCGCATCAGAAGACACGCTCCTGAAGAAGCGACAGCAGATATTGGCCGTAGGGATTCTTGAGCATCGGTTGCGCCAGCGCTTCCAGTTGCCCTGCGTCGATCCACCCCTTGCGATAGGCGATTTCTTCCGGGCAAGCCACCTTCAAGCCCTGCCGCTTCTCGATGGTCGCGATGAATTGCCCTGCTTCCAGCAAGCTCTCGTGCGTTCCGGTATCCAGCCAGGCATGGCCGCGCCCCATGACCTGAACCGTCAACTGCCGACGCTCCAGATAGGCCCGATTGACATCGGTGATCTCGAGTTCGCCACGTGCAGAAGGCTTCAGGTCACGCGCGATGTCGAGTACCTGGTTATCGTAAAAATAAAGCCCGGTGATCGCATAGTTCGATTTCGGATTCCGTGGTTTCTCTTCCAAACTGAGCGCCTGGCCTGCCTTGTCGAATGCCACGACGCCATAGCGCTCCGGATCCTGCACGTGATAGGCGAAGACCGTTGCGCCAGCCCGTTGGGCACTGGCTGCCTCGAGATCGTGGGCAAACTCGTGACCGTAAAAAATATTGTCGCCGAGAACCAGCGCGCAATCGTCACGGCCAACAAAATCCCGACCAATGACGAATGCCTGAGCGATGCCATCGGGGGATGCCTGAACGGCATACGTCAGGTTCAGGCCCCAGCGGCTTCCATCGCCGAGCAATTGCTCAAAACGAGGTACGTCCTGCGGGGTCGAAATGACCAGGATATCCCGTATCCCCGCCAGCATCAGCGTACTCAGCGGGTAATAGATCATCGGCTTGTCGTGAATCGGCAGCAATTGCTTGGAAACTGCCAAGGTCACCGGATACAGACGGGTACCGGAGCCACCGGCCAGGATGATGCCTTTGCGCATGCTATTCCTTTCGCTCATGAAGCGTATTGCCGAACGATCCAGTCGCGATAGGCGCCGCTGGTCACGTTGGCGACCCATTCCCGGTGCGCGAGATACCACTGCACCGTCTGGCGTATCCCGCTCGCGAAAGTTTCCTGTGGCTGCCAGCCCAGTTCACGCTCGATCTTGCCGGCATCGATGGCATACCGTCGGTCGTGTCCCGGACGGTCGGCCACATAGGTAATCAGGGAGGCATATGACTCGCCATCCCGACGCGGACTCAATTCATCGAGCAGTTCGCACACCGTGCTCACGACATCGAGATTGGTCTGCTCGCTCCTGCCGCCGACATTATAGGTTTCGCCAACCGCACCCGCCTCGAGCACCCGGCGAATGGCGCTGCAGTGGTCCTTGACGTAGAGCCAGTCCCGAATCTGCAACCCGTCGCCATAGACAGGCAAGGCCTTGCCTGCCAAGGCGTTGTGAATGACCAGCGGAATGAGCTTCTCCGGAAACTGGAAAGGCCCGTAATTGTTCGAGCAATTGGTCGTCAATACCGGAACGCCATAGGTCTGGCGATAGGCTCTGACCAGATGGTCGCTGGCCGCCTTGCTCGCCGAATACGGACTGTTCGGCTCGTAGCGTGTGTCTTCCCGGAACGCTGGCGCATCCGCCGCGAGCGAACCATAAACCTCGTCCGTCGAAATATGCAGGAAGCGGAAAGTCTCGCGCTCCTGTTTCGGCAGTCCGCTCCAATACGCCCTGACTGCTTCCAGAAGCCTGAACGTACCGACAATATTGGTCTGAATGAAATCATCCGGCCCCTGGATACTGCGGTCGACATGGGACTCCGCCGCAAAATTCACAACGGCCCAAGGCTGATGCTCCGTCAGCAAACGACTGATCAGAGCCGTATCCCCGATATCGCCATGCACAAAAACATGGCGCCCGTCCCCGTCCAGCGCAGCGAGGTTTTCCAGATTTCCCGCATAGGTCAGCTTGTCCACATTGATGACCCGCTCGTCACGGTCAGCCAACCAGTCGAGAACGAAATTGCTGCCAATGAATCCGGCTCCGCCGGTTACCAGGATACTCATGTCGCTAGCCAATACAGGGATTGGGGGAATTATCGTTCAGCCATGCCACTGCTGCCCAGCCCCCTCACGGATCAGCCGGCGAAGCTCCGCCACCTCAGCCTCCAGCGCGGCAACGCGAGCGCACAACGCGTCCATCTCTTCAACCGATCCGACAACGGCAGAGCTAGCCGCCGGAACGGCTTCGAGACTCGCCTGCCCGCTGAGCAAATGCATCCAGCGACTCTCGCGCGCTCCGGGCAAGCGAGGCAGCAGAACAACCAGCGGACCTTCGGTCCGGGATGCCAACTCTTCCAGAAAGGCTTCGACGGACGATATGTCCGCGAAACGATGCAGGCGATCGCAATTCAGCCTCAGTTCGCCCGCCGTCTGCGGACCGCGGAGCATCAGTACGGCAAGCAAGGCAGAAGCCTGTGAGGGCACGCCAAGCGCCTTTTCCAGCAGATGCTCGAAGCGACTGACCCGGCCGCCGCTCACTTCACGCACCAGACCCTGGTCTTTCAAGGCATCCAGGGCCACGAGCATTTCCGCCTCGCCCGCTTCGATCACCGGATTTCGGCTGGTTTTCTGGTTGCAACCGGACTGCAGGGCATTCAGCGAAAGCGGATAGGTATCGGGTACCGTGCGCTGCTTTTCCAGCAGCGTTCCGAGAATGCGGGTTTCAAGCAGCGAAAGTTCGGGCAGCGAGTCGATCATGAGTGGTCCTGAGCATTGGCGGAATGCATTGAGATGGCGCCCTTGCGTGACGCGTCGAGCAACCAGGCATGGTAAACCTTCAAGGCCACATGGGCATCATTGGCGGCATACAACATCTGGCGCTCGTCCAGATGCCGGCTGGCCCAGTTGCTGGTTCCGATTTTTTTCGACTTGAGCAGTATCTCTCCGAAATAGTGGGCCACCGCAACCTTGGCGCCTACCGTTCCACGATGCCCCGGGCCGCGCAGTATCTCGCCCAGATCGAGCAGGTTGTTCAATTCGATACCCATGCGTGACTTCAAGGCGCTGCGATCGTTACCCAAGCCGAAGCCGGCCTTGATGACATCCCGGCTTTCCAGCACGTCCTTCAAGACAGCATGCGTTGCCTCGCACCCCACCGGAAAGAGATAGACCTGCCGCTCGACGGCCAGCTGTACCAGATGCGGGCCGGTCGATATCTCGCCCTTGCGAAAGGTGGGCTTGGACTCCGTATCGAAACCGACGACCGCTTCCGCGAGCAGGATAGCGCGCACGGATCGCGCTTTGTCCGGATTATCGACCACGGTGATTTCGCCCATCGAGACACCGCGATAAAGCGGCAGTTCACTGTCGGCAACTTGACGACGACTGAATATCACATCGCTCATCGCATCGCTTTCCGGCGACGAGCGTTCGACGCCCACAAATCCATCGCGGTATCCTTCGCACTTTCAAACAGCCGCCAGTGTATGGGATCACGCCGCCAGCCCGGAATTTTTGCTCGACTTTTTGCTCGTCTATTCCACAAACCGGAAGCGCCCGGCGAATATGATCGCGCTCGAAGCTTGATCGCGGCGATTGACCGAGGGGGAATTCCCCTTAACGTTGCCCGAATCAATGCCATCGCCCGCGACCTCGGCCTGGAGATTTCGACGCGGGCGCAACCCGACGAGACCATCCGGCGTATTCGTGCCGCCCTGGCCCGAGCACCGAAGCATGACTAGCAAGACCTGGTTTCTCTACATCATCGAATGCACGGATGGCAGTCTTTACACGGGTATCACCGTCGACGTCGAGGCACGCTACGCAGCCCACTGCAACGGCACCGGCGCACGCTACACCCGCTCGCACCCACCGGCCCGCCTGGTCGGCTTCGAAACCCACCCTGACCGCTCCTCGGCCTCCAAGGCGGAATATCGGATCAAACGCCTGAGCTCCGTCGAAAAACGTCGCTACGCTGCGCTGCTGGCAACAAAGCAGAAACCCTGAAAACAAAAAAGCGCCCCGAAGGACGCTTGTTTTCAGTTGCAGCACTGGCGGAGACGGAGGGAGATTCCGCATGTCGTAGACAATCCAATATTTTCATTAAAAACCAATAGCTTAAATGATAAACTAGTGGTAAATACATGTGGTAACTCGATGTGGCAACATGCAATCTCCGCCACAAGAAAAGCCACCATGTTGAAGAACATCGAACGCAGAGGAAATACTTGGTACGCCACCCTTCATGTCCCCCTCGATGTTCGGCACATCATCGGCAAGTCCAAGTTTTTCGAGTCACTAAAAACAACTGACAAGCGCATTGCGGAGACACGCGCTGCCCCCATTGTTGCCAACTGGAAAGCCAAGATTGCCGCTGCCCGTGGCACTAGCGACCCATTTCTTGAAGAAGCCTTGCGGTTACGCACGATCATCGAGAAGGCAACCACCGACGCAGAACCTGGCCAGCACTCTCAGCGAGACATCGAGTTAGAAGCGGTTAGAGAGATTGCCGCTCAGGTAGCCAAGGACAATGATGAGCTAGACCTCTTCCGTGCGATTGCCACAGGTAAAGAAACCCTTCTTTCCAGCTACTACGACGAATGGGCCGGGCACCTCACTCAGGCGCCCAAGACAATCGACCAGATGAAGAAGGATGTCACTCTGTTGGTCGAACACTTCAGGACAATCGAGCGCATCCACAGAGCTTCCGTTATTGAATGGATTCGGGAGTTGATGGCTGGCACCCCTGAGAGGCTGTGAAAAATCGGCGGCCACGGATATGTCTTTGGTATAATCAGGTCTTAATGCAAGGGCTGGATTTGC
>NZ_VUYQ01000030.1 GCF_008711155.1 Dechloromonas sp. CZR5
CGGGTTGGCGTTGTTCAGCGTGTAGGTGTAGCTGCCGTCGCTATTCAGGACCAGGCTGCCGTAGGTCAGTGTCGGACTGGCTGCCGTCACCGGGGTGGCGCGGGTATCCGCGCCCAGGTTGTCGTTGCTGTAGACGTTCCCGCTCACCGTGTTCGGCGCGGCGTCTTCGGTGATGCTCGCCGTGTCGGCAACCGCCGTCGGGGTGCTGTCAACAATCTGTACGGTCAGCGTGCCGCTCGATGTGGCGCCGCCGGCGTCCACAACGCTCAGCGTAATGGTGTCGCTGCTTTCCGTCGCGCCCGGCTGGTTTTGGGCGGCCGTCAGGGTGTAGGTGTAGCTCAGCGCACCCGTCCCGGCGTTGTAGCCGGTCAGTACCAGGCTGCCTTCGCCCGTGTTGATGGTCACCGGGGTGCTGCCCAGGGTCGCCAGTTGGGCGGCCGTCAGGGTCGTGCCGCCAACCGTCACGCTGCTCAGGCCGTCCGGTGCCGTCACCGTGATCGTCCCGCTCGTGCTCTCCGAGGTGTTCGCCACGGTGATCAGGCCGATTTCGTTGACCGTCGCCTGGCCCGTCGCTGCGCCGTTGCCATCGACCGGGGTGATGCTCGGCACGCCGTCGGTG
>NZ_VUYQ01000031.1 GCF_008711155.1 Dechloromonas sp. CZR5
CTCAGCGGTTCTTGAAAGTCGGTTTGCGCTTTTCGGCAAAGGCGGCCATGCCTTCCTTCTGGTCTTCCAGCGCGAAGGCGGAATGGAAGACGCGGCGCTCGAAGAGCAGCCCTTCGTTGAGGCTGGACTCGAAGGCGCGATTGACCGATTCCTTGATCATCATGACCACCGGCAGCGAGAAGCCGGCGATGGTCTGGGCGGCCTTCAGGGTTTCGTCGAGCAGCTGGTCGGCCGGATAGATGCGGGCGACCAGACCGGATTTCTCGGCTTCGGCCGCATCCATCATGCGGGCGCTCAGGCACAGGTCCATGGCCTTGGCCTTGCCGACGGCGCGCGGCAGGCGTTGCGTCCCCCCGGCACCAGGCAGGGTGCCGAGCTTGATTTCCGGCTGGCCGAACTTGGCGGTGTCGGCGGCGAAGATCATGTCGCACATCATGGCCATTTCACAACCGCCACCGAGGGCGAAGCCGGCCACCGCGGCGATCACCGGCTTGCGGGCGGTCTTGATGCGTTCCCAGTTGCGGGTGATGAAGTCGGTCTTGTAGGCATGCATGTAATCGAAGTCCTTCATGAAGCCGATATCGGCTCCCGCAGCGAAGGCCTTTTCATT
>NZ_VUYQ01000032.1 GCF_008711155.1 Dechloromonas sp. CZR5
ACGGCGACGCTGACCATCACCATCAACGGCCACACCGACGGCACGCCGGTGATCAGCATCCCGGACGCCAACGGCGTCACCCCGGGCCAACAGACCGTTGCCGAAACCGACGGGCCGATGGCGGGCACCTTCACGATCAGCGCCCAGGCGGGCATCACCAGCGTGACGCTGGGCAGCGGCGGCAGCGCGGTCAGCGTGAGCCTGGCCGAGCTCAACAACCTGGGCACCGTATCCAAGAGCTACACCACGGCGGACGGCACCCTGACCCTGACCGGCTACGACGCCGGGACCGGCGTCGTCAGCTACACCTACGACCCGGTGGTACACAGCGCCAACAACGACGTTCTGGCCAACATTCCGCTGACGCTGACCGACGCCAACGGCGTCAGCAGCAGCGGCACGCTGGGCATCACCATCACCGACAGCAAGCCGGTGGCGGTTGCTGACACGGCGAGCATCACTGAAGACGCGGTATCGAACACGGTGAGCGGCAGCGTGCTGACCGGTGCGGGTGCCGACACGGTCGGTGCCGACACCAACGCCACCCCGG
>NZ_VUYQ01000004.1:0-85357 GCF_008711155.1 Dechloromonas sp. CZR5
GCTTCCGCTCGCGAAAGTAGGTCAACGCCAGACTCCCATTCAAAAACCCCGTTACTAATCCAGTAACGGGGTTTTTACGCTTTAAAAAAAAGCCAGACTCTGGTTGCAGCTGTGGAACAACTCCCCGTCCGATTAGGCTTGGAAGGTTGGTCGGCGGTCTTCGTGTTGTGCGGCCATACTTTCCCTGAGATCGCTCGATAGCAGCATCGCAGCATTCCAGGTTGCGACGTAGTTCAATCCGTCGGCGACGCTGTGGTCACGGCTATAGTTCAGGATTTCCTTCGTGCCGCGAATGGCAAGGGGGGATTTGCGACTGATGCTTGCCGCTATCTCCTGTACGCCCGCCAGTAGCGTTTCCCGGGACGGGAACATCCGGTTTGCCAGTCCAAGGGAAACGGCTTCGTTTGCGTCGACCGTGCGTCCGGTGAAGGCCAGCTCACGAGCGATGCCGGCGCCGATCAGTCGTGGAAGTCGTTGAAGCGTTCCGACATCGGCAACCATGCCGATATCGATTTCCTTGATGGAAAACACGGCGTCACTGGTGATGTAACGCATGTCGCAGCAGGTGACAAGGTCGAGTGCTCCACCAATACAGGCGCCATGGATGGCCGCAAGAACAGGCTTTCGGCATTGCTCGATGCTGCTCAGGCAGCCTTGGAGGTCAAGGATGATGCGGCGCAGGGTTTCCCGGCTACGGGCACCGTCCGGATTGGCTATCTGTTGTTGGATTCCGCCCAGCATGCTGAGGTCTATGCCGGAACAGAAGTTCCTGCCTTCTCCGCTCAATATGGCAACGCGTACCTCTGGCGAGCAATCCACCCATTCGAAGGCCTGTCGTATTTCCTGCCACATCGTCTCGTTGAGGGCATTCGACTTGTCCGGGCGGTTCAGCCGGATGTCAGCGACATGGTCGCTGAGAGCAAGCGCTATCGTATTGAACGCAGGAAGGTTCATTGGGGTTTGTCTCCTAGGTTTTTATTCCTGGATGATACGCCAATCGATTGGGTTCCCTACAACCCTAGGGATCACGCCATGCTGGCAAGCGCAGAGGCAAGGTCGGCGTTGTCCTCTGGGACCTTGCCGGCCTGACTGTCTATTTCCACGATATATCCGGCAAGGCGCAACTGTTCCGCCCAATATTCGGTGTGCTGCCGAGAGGGATGCCATGGCCCATACTCAATGATGGGGCGCTCGGTTCCATTGCGGTAGCGGGTGACAACGCGGTACACGATTCAACTCGGAGTTCTATGCGGAGTGTGCAGCCCTGACGGTGAGCTTACTCGGCGTTCTTGGCTTTCTGCCAGAGTACGTCGCCCCGTCCGCTGGCGCGATTGAGCAGTCGGCCAAGAATGAACAGCAGGTCGGATAGTCGGTTGATGAAGCGCCGGGCTTCTTCCGAAAGTGCTTCTGCTCCATGCAGTCGAACCATCGCACGTTCTGCACGTCGGCACACGGTTCGGCAGAGGTGGGCAACGGCGGCCGGGCGACTTCCGCCTGGCAGGATGAATTCCTTGAGCATGGGCAGATCCCGATTGAAGGTTTCAGCCAGTTCCTCGAGACGGGCAACTTGAGCCTCCTTCATGATGGCCATGCCGGGGAGGCAAAGTTCGCCGCCCAGATCGAACAGGTCATGCTGAATATCGAGCAAGGCAGCGCGGACAGGGTCTGGCAGTTCTTCGCAGAGCAGCAGTCCAATGGTCGAATTCAGTTCGTCCACCTCGCCGATGGCGTCGATACGGAGGCTGTCCTTGGTGGTTCGGCTACCATCGCCTAGCCCGGTGGTTCCGCCATCTCCGGTACGGGTAACAATTTTGGAAAGGCGGTTTCCCTTGCGTTCGTTGGCGTTGCTCTTCTCACTCACGATGTTTCTCCTTGTAGGTGCAGATTATACTGACAGGCCGTGCGAGAGACCGTCCTGCCCATGCCAAAGTTCGCTGCCAACCTCAGTTTCCTGTTCACCGAGCATGCATTCCGGGAGCGTTTTCGTCTTGCCGCCGCGGCCGGTTTTCAGGGCGTCGAGTATCTCTTCCCCTACGACTGGCCCGCCCGTGAGCTTGCCGAGTGCTTGAAGGCGGCTGATGTGGAACAGGTGTTGTTTAACCTTCCTCCCGGCGATTGGGCCAATGGCGAGCGTGGACTGGCATGTTTGCCCGGACGTCAGGGAGAGTTTTCGGAAGGCGTCGAACAGGCTTTGAACTATGCGATGCTCCTTGATTGCGAGCGGGTTCATTGCATGGCGGGTTTGCGTCCATGGGGTGTTGCCGAGGCTGAGTTGGAGGCGATTTATATCGCCAACTTGCGCCATGCCGCCGACCGTTTTGCAACTGTCGGAACCACCGTCATGGTCGAGCCGATCAACAGCCGGATCGATATTCCCGGATACTGGCTGGACGATATCGACAAGTCCCTCCGGCTGATCGAACGTATCGACCGCAGCAACGTCAGGCTGCAGCTCGATCTTTATCACGCACAGATTATCCGGGGCGATCTGGCGCGCACGATAGAAGAGAATATCGATCTGATCGGGCATGTCCAGATCGCGGACAATCCCGGACGCCACGAACCGGGCACGGGCGAGATTCACTATCCTTTCCTGTTCTCGCTGCTGGATCGTCTGGGTTATGCGGGGTGGGTCGGGTGCGAATACAAACCACTGGCCACGACCGAAGCCGGGCTCGGCTGGTTGCCTCGGTGAGCTTGGGCACGATACTTCGCGACGGCGGCGGGAGGCTCGCCGATAGTGATGCGTGTTATTGTTTTCTGCTCCGGGCGATCTGCCGTTCGTCCGGGCCAAAACCTACCACTGCCGATGATCCTCATCCCCTTCTGATCAGGTGAAGCCGCCATGATGAGTGCAATGAACGACACCCCGTTTTCGGTCGACAAGGATGCTCTGCTCAGGCGCCTGCGACTCTATCTGCCTCCTCGTTGCCTGCTCGCCGACGAGGAGGATTTGCGCCCGTATGAATGCGATGGACTGACGGCATTCCGCGAACTGCCGCTGGTGGTTTGTTTGCCCGAGAACGAAGGGCAGGTGATCGACATTCTGCGCACCTGTCATCAGCTGGGCGTTCCGGTAGTGGCTCGCGGTGCCGGTACCGGGCTTTCGGGCGGTGCGATGCCCCACGCCCACGGTGTCGTGCTGTCGCTGGCACGCTTCAACAGGATTCTGCGCGTCGACCCGCTGGCCCGGCTGGCCGTGGTCCAACCCGGGGTGCGCAACCTTGCCGTCTCCGAGGCGGCGGCGCCGCATGGCCTGTATTACGCCCCCGATCCGTCGTCTCAGATTGCTTGCACGCTGGGCGGGAATGTGGCGGAAAACTCGGGCGGCGTGCACTGCCTGAAGTACGGCCTGACCGTCCACAACGTACTGCGTATCCGCGTGGTCAGTATCGAGGGCGAAGTTTTCGAGATGGGCTCGGAAGGTCCCGATTCGCCGGGTTACGACATGCTGGCGCTGTTCATCGGTTCGGAAGGGATGCTGGGCGTGGTGACCGAGGTGACCGTCAAGCTGGTTCCCAAACCGGAACTGGCGCAGGTTGTCATGGCCTCGTTTGCCGATGTGGCCAAGGCCGGCGACGCGGTCGCCGCCATTATTGCCGCCGGCATCATTCCGGCCGGTCTGGAAATGATGGACAAGCCGGCGACGGCGGCGGTCGAGCCCTTCGTGAAGGCCGGCTACGATCTGGATGCCGAGGCCATCCTGCTCTGCGAATCGGACGGTACGCCGGAAGAGGTGGCTGAGGAGATCGCCCGCGTCACCAATGTGCTGAAAGAGGCGGGGGCCAGCAACATCAGCGTTTCGCAGTCGGAGGCCGAACGCCTTCGTTTCTGGGCCGGACGCAAGGCAGCCTTCCCGGCGGTTGGAAGGATCACGCCGGACTACTATTGCATGGACGGCACCATTCCGCGCAAGCGGCTGGCCGAGATGCTGTCGGCCATTGCCGACATGGAACGCAAATACGGACTGCGCTGTGCCAACGTCTTTCACGCCGGGGATGGCAACCTCCATCCGCTGATCATGTACGACGCTTCGGAACCGGGAAACTGGGAAAGGGCCGAGGCTTTCGGCGCCGAAATACTCGAGCTCTCGGTGGCGCTGGGCGGGTCGATCACGGGCGAGCACGGCGTGGGCATCGAAAAAATCAATCAGATGTGCGTCCAGTATGCGACGCCGGAACTCGATGCCTTTCGCGGCATCAAGCACGCTTTCGATGAGCAGGGGCTGCTCAACCCAGGCAAGGCCGTGCCCAGCCTGCATCGCTGCGCCGAGTACGGCCGTATGCACGTGCATCGCGGGCAACTCAAGTTTCCGGAACTGGAGCGTTTCTGATGACACTCGACGAGATCGTTCAGGCAGTCAGGACGGCGCACGACAGCCAGTCCGCCTTGCGTATTCGCGGCGCCGGCAGCAAGGATTTCTATGGCGGGATGCTGTCCGGAGAACTCCTCGATGTCGGCGGATACCGTGGCATCGTGGCTTACGAACCGACCGAACTGTATATCACGGCCCGCTGCGGCACGCCGCTGGCCGAGATTGAAGCGGCTCTGGCGGAGCAAGGGCAGTTGCTGGCGTTCGAGCCGCCACGCTTTTCGGGAGCAAGCATTGGCGGCTGCGTAGCGGCTGGCCTGTCCGGTCCGCGTCGGTCGCAAGCGGGGGCCGTGCGCGATTTCATGCTCGGGGCCAGGTTGGTCGACGGCGCCGGGCAGGTGCTCAATTTCGGTGGACAGGTCATGAAGAACGTTGCCGGCTATGACGTTTCGCGCCTGCTGGCCGGCAGCTTGGGTACCCTAGGAGTACTGGCCGAGGTCACCCTGAAAGTACTGCCACGTCCGACGGCGGAACAGACGCTGGTGTTTGCGATGGATGCCGATGAAGCGATTTCCCGCTTGAATCTCTGGGGTGGACAGCCATTGCCGATATCCGCTTCGTTCTGGCACGACGGGCAACTCTGGCTGCGCCTCTCCGGCGCAAGGGCTGCGGTCGATGCGGCGATGCGCAAGCTGGGCGGCACTGAGGTGGCTGACGGCGGCAGTTTATGGGCGTCAGTGCGCGAACAGACGCATCCGGCGTTCACCGCTGACATCCTGTGGCGTCTGGCGCTGCCGTCGACTGCCGGCGACCCCGGTTTGGCCGGCTTGCGCGCCATCGAATGGGGCGGTGCGCTGCGTTGGTATGCCGGGGAGCAGGAGGCCGCACGAGGAGCGGCCGCTCGTCTGGGCGGCCATGCGACGCTCTATCGCTCTCCCGAGTCGCTGCGCTGCCTGGAGGGTGCATTTGCCCCGCTGTCTCCGGCCATGCTGGCGCTGCACCGGCGCCTCAAAAAATCCTTCGACCCGAAGGGCATCCTGAATCCAGGGCGTTTGTACGCGGAGTTCTGATGGATACCAAACTCACCGACGAACTGCGGGCAACCCATGCCGGGCGGGTGGCCGAGGAGATTCTGCGCAAATGCGTGCATTGCGGCTTCTGTACGGCAACCTGTCCGACATATCAACTGCTGGGCGACGAGTTGGACGGTCCGCGGGGCCGTATCTACCTGATCAAGCAGGTGCTTGAAGGCAAGCCGGTCAGCGAGAAGACACGGACGCATCTCGATCGTTGCTTGACCTGCCGCTCCTGCGAAACGACCTGCCCATCCGGTGTCAAATACAGTCATTTGCTTGACGTCGGCCGCATGGTGGTGGAGGAAAAACTGCCTCGCCGCCTGGGTGACCGACTGACGCGCGCGTTGCTCAAGACGGTCCTCCCGAACCCGGCACTGTTTGCTTCGGCCGTTGCCGTGGGGCGGGTGATGAAGCCGCTGTTGCCTGCAGCACTTGCCGACAAACTGCCGCCGGCGATGCCTGCAGCCCGCCCGTGGCCGGCAGGCAAGGCGCACAGCCGACGGATGCTCGTGCTTGCCGGTTGCGTCCAGCCATCGCTGGCACCGAATACCAACGCGGCACTGGCGCGTGTGCTGGATCGTCTCGATGTCACGCTGTTCGAAGAGGGCAAGGCCGGTTGCTGTGGCGCCGTGCGTTTTCACCTCAACGCGCAGGATGATGGCAAAGCCGACATGCGCCGCAATATCGATGCCTGGTGGCCGCATGTCGAGGCCGGGGTCGAGGCGATCGTGGTCACCGCGTCGGGTTGTGGCGTTCAGGTCCGGGATTATGGACATCTCCTCGCCGATGATCCTGCCTATGCTGAAAAAGCGCAGCGCATCAGCACGCTTTGTCGCGATCCAGCCGAGATTCTTGCGGCAGAAACGGATACACTGTTGCCGCTTTTCGCTGCATGTGCGGGCGAGCGGGGTAGGTTGGCGTTTCATTCCCCTTGCACCTTGCAGCATGGATTGAAAATTCGCGGTGTGATCGAAATGCTGTTACAGGCGGCTGGCTACGTTTTGACCGCGGTACCCGATGCGCATCTTTGTTGCGGTTCGGCGGGTACCTATTCGGTGTTGCAGCCAGAGTTGGCGGGCCGTCTGCGCGACAACAAGCTGCATGCGCTACAGCTCGGCGAGCCTGCTCGGATCGCGACCGCGAACATCGGCTGCCTGACGCATCTGCAAGCTGGATGCAGCCTGCCGGTCAGGCACTGGATAGAACTGATAGATGAGGGTTTGGCGTGATGGCTGAGGTCGGAAATTCCGTTTTCGAGATTACGAAATCACTGGATGAGCAGGGGGTAGGGCGGATCAAGCGGTTGCTTGAGGGCGGTGTGAAGATTCCCCCTCAGCCGCGTGTTCTTGATGAGTTGCGCAAGCTGATGGCGCGCAAGGAAATGGATGTCCGTCTGCTGGCTCGTGTCATCAACCAGGATCCCGGGCTGACGGCGATACTGTTCAAGATCGTGGGGAATTCCGCGTATCGCCAGCATCCCCCGATGAGTACGGTTGAGGAAATTCTCCATGCCGTCGGCGTGCGCCAGACTTTCAATCTGGTGCAGGCCATTTCGCTCGCCGGACTTGGGGCGATCAAGAAGAACCGCCAAGTCTACGAGGCTTTCTGGGCGCGTTCGCATACCATCGCCCAACTGGCCATGCTGATTGCCGACGAGCGTATTGCCGTGTGCAATATCTTCCCTGACCAGGCCTATCTGGCCGGTATATTCCACGACTGCGGCGTGCCGCTATTGATGCAGCGCTTCCCGACCTACTGCGCCGAAATGCAGCTCGGTGCACCGGGGCAGTGGATAGACATCGCCGAGGAGGACCGCAAGTTCAACGCCGATCATTGCGTGGTCGGCTATCTGGTCGCCCGCCACTGGTGCCTGCCGGAATTCATCTGCGACGCCATTCGCTACCATCATTCGATCAACGAGCTGGGTGCCCATGAGGCGCGCAGCATGGTCGCCATCCTGCAGCTGGCCATCGAGATACATTGCGTCGACCAGCGCATGGACAACCCGGAATGGGATGCCATTCGCGGCGATGTGCTGCCCGAGCTGGGGCTGAGCGACGATACCTTACCGGAGTTCGTGGATATCATCCTCGAGCGTTTTCAGGGGGTTGCCAATGCCTCCTGAGCGCTTGGAAACCGACGTTGCAACAGTGTTAATCGAGCTTTTTGCCTTTCGTGATAACCTGTTGCTTCAAAGGGAGGTGGGATGTCGATAGCTGTCGACGCGTGCGCTGCGCAACATCAAGGGGATCGCAAGGAACAGCAGGATCGTGTGGCGATTCTGGCTCATGCCCGCCGCAAGGGCGTGGCGCTTGCCGTGGTCGCTGACGGCATGGGAGGGCACACCGGCGGCGCCCTGGCTGCCGAGCAGGTCATCCATACCGCGAAAACCAATCTGGACCACTTTCTCGGTGCCGACGAATGCCCGCAAGGCATGCTGGAAAACAGCATGGCCGAGGCACACACCATGATCAAGGCGTCGCGTTTCATCAACGAAATGGACCCGCACAGTACGGCGGTCATGCTGTTGCTCCAGCCGGGGCGGGTTACCTGGGGGCATTGTGGTGATAGTCGCTTGTATCATTTCCGGGGTAATCAACTGATTCGCCGGACGGTGGATCACTCCTACGTCGAGCACCTCCTGGCGTCAGGAAAAATCACTGCCGAACAGGCGCTTACGCATCCCAACCGCAATGTCCTGCTGGCCTCGCTGGGGGGGCAGGATGAGCCCAAGATCACGCTCGATGAGGTGACTGAACTGACTGCCGGCGATTCCTTCGTCTTGTGTTCGGACGGTTTGTGGGCTTACTTCGACGATCGCGAACTGGGCACGCTGGTGGCCGAGAATTCGGCGCGCCAGGCCTGCGAAATCCTGATCGACAAGGCGCGGCAGCGGGCCAATGGCGGCGGGGATAACCTGTCGCTGGCTGTTATCAAACTGATCGAGGCGCTGCCGCCCAAGAAACCGGCACCACCGCCTGGCTTTGTGCCTCGTTCCCGGCCCTGATCGACGGGACATGAAAAGAAAAACGGCGCCTGGATGGCGCCGTTTTTGTATGCTGGCTACTCTTACTTGCGGCCCAGGCCGCCGAGCAGCGCGGCCACAACGCGTTTGGGCTTGTGCGGGTCGGCTTTGGGCGGTGCCGTGGGCGAGTCCGGAATCTCGCCACGTGGGGTGCTTTCCTCGTAAGGCTTGCTGAAATCGAAACCGTCGGCAGCGATCATCGGGTTGCGACGCGGCGGGCGCCGGTCGCCGCGTTCATGGCGTTCCGGCTTGTTGGCCAGCGGCGCCTTCGGCGGCGGTGCCGATGAGCGCTTGCGCTTGTTCCCCGGCGGGTACTCGTATTCCGGTTCCGGTTCGAAGCCGGCCACTTCGACCTGTTCAATGGGGCGCTTGATCAGCTTTTCGATATCGACCAGATAGCCGACCTCGTGTGCGCTAACGAGCGAGATGGCATTGCCCATCTTGCCTGCACGGCCGGTACGCCCGATACGATGGACGTAATCTTCCGGCGTGTGCGGCAGTTCGTAGTTGATGACGTAGGGCAGGTCGTCGACATCCAGTCCGCGGGCGGCAACGTCGGTAGCGATCAGGGCATGCGTTTCGCCGGCCTTGAAGGCGTCGAGTGCCTTGATGCGGTCGATCTGGCTCTTGTCGCCGTGGATCGCATCGGCGTGGATGCCGGCCCGCTGCAGTTCGCGGGTCAGGCGCGAACAGCCCTGCTTGGTGCGCATGAAGACGATGCACTGGCGGATTTCACCGGATTTGAGCAGCTTGGTCAGCAGGCCGCGCTTGCCGTATTCGGAGACGGGATGGACGCGGTGGGTGATGGTGTCGGATACCTGATTGCGGCGGGCGACCTCGACCAGTACGGGCGCCTGCAGCATGGTGTCGGCCAGCTTCTTGATTTCTTCCGAGAAGGTGGCCGAGAAGAGCAGGCTCTGGCGCTGGGCCGGCAGCATTTTCAGAATGCGCGTGACGTCGGGGATGAAGCCCATGTCGAGCATGCGGTCGGCTTCGTCGAGGACCAGGGCCTGTACGGAATTGAAGCTGACGCTCTTGTTCTCGACATGGTCGAGCAGACGGCCCGGGGTGGCGACGAGGATTTCGACGCCTTTCTTCAGTTCGGCGATCTGCGGCTTGATGTCGACGCCGCCGAAGGCGCACATGGCGCGGATCGGCGTGTGCTTGCTGTAGGCCTTGACCGATTCGAAGACCTGCAGGGCCAGTTCGCGGGTCGGGGCGAGGATCAGGGCGCGTACCGGGTGCTTGGCCGGCGACGGGCTGCTGCTGGCGAAGGGCAGGATGCGCTGCAGGATGGGCAGCGTGAAGGCGGCCGTCTTGCCGGTACCGGTCTGGGCGCCGCCCATGATGTCCTTGCCACTGATGACGAGCGGAATGGCTTTGGCCTGGATCGGCGTCGGCTTGGTGTAACCCTCGTCGGTAACGGCACGCAGCAGTTCGGGCGCGAGGCCAAGGTCGGCAAAGGTGATTTCGGGGGCTGTTTCGGCAGCCGGGGTGCCGGTTGCTTGACCGGCTAAGGTATTGATTTCAGACATGGGCCGGAATTATACGCCTACCATCCACCGTCGGTCAGAATACGTGGACCGTCGGGTGGGGAGCTTATGGCCTTTGTCGGAAAATGCTCGGGTTCAAAGGCTGCCGACCATCGTTTCAAGCTGCTGCCGGTTGATCGGTTTGACGAGCACATCGTCGAAGCCGAGGCTTCTCAGGCGGTCCAGATCCTCCTGAAAAGCATGCGCCGTGTAGGCGATGATTTTCGGCGGAGGCGCGAGGGTGCTGGCCTTGAGCTGGGCGCAGGTCTCCTCGCCGGATAGTCCGGGCATGCTGATGTCGAGCAGGATCAGGCGGAAAGTGTTTTGCTTTGCCAGGGCCAGGGCGGTCAATCCGTCCGCAGCTTCCTTGACGTTCCAGCCCAGGCGCTTGAGCAGCGCCGATGCGAGCAGGCGATTGGTGGGCTGATCATCCACGACCAGGGCTAGCAGTTCATCAGTCATTCATCGCTCCAATCGGAAGGAATACGGTAAAGGTCGAGCCGATGTCGACCTCGGAGGCCAACGTGATTCGACCGCCCATGCGGTCGACGAGTTGTTTGACCAAGGCGAGTCCAAGCCCCGTTCCGCCTTGCTCCCGGGTCAGGAAATGCTCCAGTTGCTTGAACTTCTCGAAAACCGTTTCCTGGCTGTCCTCGGGGATGCCCATGCCGGTATCGCATACGGAAAACGCAATTTCGTCGTCAATCCGGCTGACAGTAAGGGAAATTTCACCGCGTGACGTGAATTTCACTGCATTGCTGAGCAGGTTGTCGAGAATCTGGCGCAGGCGTATCGGGTCGGTCGGGAATTGGGCCGGAAGCCCTTCGGCAAGGCGGACCAGGAAGCCGAGTCCTTTGTCTTCTGCGTGAGTCCTGTGTTGCGCGGCACATTCCTCGACAAGACCCAGGATGGACGTCGGAACGGACTGGAAGTCCATTTCTCCCGACTCGATCTTGACCAGGTCGAGTATTTCATTAACCAGGCGGAGCAGATGACTGCCGCTCTGCTCAATGATCGTAGCGTATTCCTGATGGGTTGAATTGGCCAGTTCGAGTTTCAGGAGCTCGGCGAAACCCAGTATGCCGTTGAGCGGGGTTCGCAATTCGTGCGACATGGTGGCCAGGAAGGCCGATTTCTGGCGACTGGCTTCCTCGGCTTTTTCGCGTGCGTCATCGAGGCGTTTGAACGATTCCTCTACGGAATCGGCCATGTGGTTGAAGGATCGGGCCAGTTCGCCCATTTCGTCAGTGCCTCGCGAATCGAGCCGTCGCCTGAGGTTGCCGCGCTGGAAGTCGTGAATGCCGTCGATCATCCCGGTAATCCGCCGGGTCAGCAGTCCGGCGATCCAGACGGCAATGCCGATGACGATGATCACCATCAGCAAGGTCGAGCCCCACAGGCCGAATGCGGTGCTTGTCAGGCTGTCGCTGATGTGATCGAGCAGTGCGCTGCGATGACTCTTGAAGTCGGCATCCTTCTGCTCGACCAGGGCGTTGATCCGCATTGCCGTGTCGGTTGCGGCCTTATGGAATTCATCGACATTGGCACCGATGGTGACGAAACCGAATCCCTGCTGCGTCTTGCCGTACTGTCCGGTGTAATAGGGGATCGCGGCTGCCGTGGTGAGTTTCCACAAGCCTGAGAAGAAAATCGCGAAGGAACCTGATCCACCGTGTTCGGTCAGGGTGTTCCAGCCATCGCACTGCGGCGAGAAATTGAGGTAACGACAGTCGAGACCGATGCTCCCGGCCTCAATTTGTGCCTTGGCTGGCTTGCGTGTCAGATTCTGGTCACGGAAGGGCGGTACGCTGGCAAGAAATTCGTCGGAGGGCTTGCCGCTGGCTTGCCATTCCGCGTAAAGCGCTTCATCCATCCATGGCGTGGCCGGGCGACCGGTTCGCGGGTCGTAGCCAACGATCATGTAGTCGCGGGGGTGGGAAATCGAGCGGCTGTTGTGATCCCAGAGAAAGGCATAGTTGCCCTTGATCGCATCGGCGATCGGGGTGAAGCGTTCCTCGGTCGGCATCAGGCGATCGGAGAACTGGCGGATGTGGTCGTGGTCGAGGGCCAGTGTGACATAGCCGGTGATCCGGCCACCCCTGACCACCGGCATGGCCCAGCGGACAATTCCGCGGAAGCGCTTGCCGACCGGGTTTTCCGTGCCGGCATAAGCTGAGTCTTCGGGCTTGAAGGGTTTTCCGGCTTTTTCGAGAACTGCGGGAAGATAGGGGCCCAGGGTATGCGTCGACACATAGGCGCCGATCACGTTGGAGACGTGTATTTCCCCTGGCTTGAGTTTGCCTAGCTCGGCAAAATATTTTTCGGCCTTCACGAAGGTGTTCGCCGGATCGGCAATGTTCAACCGACGCTTGTCGGTCAGGTCGCCTCGCGTGACCTTGATTTTTTCATTGCCGGCCAGGTCGACGAAGGTGATTTCAATGAATAGCGGACGGCGCCGGCGTTCTCCGAGGTATTCCCGGGGGCGCGCATGAAAATCCCGGGCGTTGTCGGGCAGGGGAGTGCGAGTGGCTTTTGTCTCGCGCACGACCGGTTGTGCGGGGACCCAGGATTTCCCGTCGTCGGCGAGGCGCCACGGTCCGTGCTGATAGATGTCGCGCTGGTGCTGGTCCAGAAACTGTCCGAAAGCCTCTTCGGAAAGGGGGAGGGTGGCTGCCTGACGGATATCCTCGTCGCGGTCATACAGAAAGCTGGCGATTTCCTTGGCGGTGTCCGTCGTCAGAGCCTCGATCGCTTCGCGCGAACGCAGGTCCAGCGCGCGTATCGAATCGTCGGTGACGGTCTTGCCCATGGATTTCATGGTCACCAGCACGGTATCGGCCATGCTCGTGGCCTTGGCCGATACGTCGTTACCCAGATGGCTCGTGGCATACCAGGCAAACCAGGCGAGCAGCAGAAGCGGAATCACCTTGATCAGCACGAAGATGATGATCAGTTTTCCGCGTATTCCGCCCATGAAAGCCGGGAAAGGCATCGATATTCTCCGAGAGGAAACCTGGCGTGTCGGGCGGCTTAGTGCTTGTCCACTTTCTTTTCCCCTTCGGCTTTGGCTTCTGCCTTGCTTTCCGCCTTGGCTTCGCTTGCCGAGGCGGTTTCAGTCGGGTCTTTTTTTGCCTTTTTCCTTGCGCCCGGGGGTTCCGGGGGCGGAAGTTGCGGGGCGACCGTTTCCAGCTTGTTTTCCCGCATGTATTCGTCCATTTCGCGCCAGCCAGCATAGATACCCGCTTTCGGCAGCCAGCCATAGATCGAGTAGCAGTCCTCGATGGCACGGCCCGATTGCCGGCAGGCGCTGCCGACAGCCTTGGCTTCCGGCTCCATGCGAGCTTCCTTTTTGGCGGGATCTTCCAGGCCAAGCTTCTGGCCGATCTGGTCGCATGCGTTGAGTGCGATGACGGCGACGGCGGCTAAGATGTACGTTTTCATGTTCGCGATTCTCGCATATTTGTAAAAGACAGGGAGAAGCGATGCACTGATTTTGACGGGTATAATCAAGCGCTTTACGCTCCCGGAGTACCCATGCAGCATCGCATTCTCCCTTCCGCTGTTGCCATTTCCCTGGCCCTTGTCTGTGCCAACGCATCAGCGGCCAAGCCGGTCGCCAAGACCGCAGCCAAAGCTGCGCCGGCGGTGGTTGCCGATTTTGAACTCGCGCACAACCTGGGGCCGGCCGGTGAAGAGCAGCTGCAGGCCGTGGTGGATCGGTTCAACAAGGAAACGGGAGGGAATCTGAAGCTGTCCCGCCTTGAAAAGGGCGAAAAGCCGGCTGGCCTTAATCTGGTTCGTCGTTACGACATCAGCGACATTCTGGTTCAACCGAAGAGCTTCATGCCCTTGCACGAGATGATGACCAAGGCAGGTCAACCCCTGCAACTGGCCGATCTATCCCCTGATCTGAAGGCGGGTGCGGTGGATAGCAAGGGACGTCTGGTCGCCCTGCCGCTGGTGTATTCGACGCCGGTTCTGTTTTACAACAAGAATGCTTTCCGCAAGGCGAAGCTGGACCCCGAGCAGCCGCCGAAGACCTGGTTCGAGATGCAGGGGGTCCTCGACAAGCTTCAGGATGCCGGCTATGCCTGCCCCTATACGTCGTCGTGGCCGGTTTGGGTCCATATCGATAACGTCAGCGCCGTTTCGGGGGTTCCTGCCGTCAGCGACAAGGGGGCGTTGATCTTCAACGGGCTCCCGCAGGTCAAGCATATCGCCATGATGGCAACCTGGGCCAAGGCCAACTATTTCAAGCTGTTCGGGCGTCGCGACGAAGCCAGTGCCCGATTCCATGCCGGCGAGTGCGCGATGATCACGACCAACTCCCGCGAACACGTTGATTTCCGCGATGCCAAGGGGGTTGAACTGGGCGTGGCACCGCTGCCGTACCACGACGACGTCTACGGCGGTCGCCAGAATACGCTGGCCGATGGCGGCTCCTTGTGGGTGGGCGCGGGCAAGTCGGCAGCCGAGTACAAGCAGGCGGCAAAATTCGTTTCTTTCCTGCTGTCTCCGGAAATGCAGATAGAAATGGTGCGCATCTATGGCGGTTTGCCGCTGACCGCGGCGGCCCGCGCGGCAGCCCGGAGCAAACTGCTGCAGGATGGCGACAAGACGTTTGAAGTGGCCTATGCCTCGATGAAGGGGCGTGGTACGGTGAATGCCCCGCACGTTGCCGATGCCGACCCGGTTCGCATCATCACGAACGAGGAGCTGGAAGCCGTGTGGGCGGACAAGAAGCCCGCCAAGGCCGCGCTCGATACGGCGGTGTCGCGCGGCAATGCCGTATTGAATGCGAAGCCGGCCCTGAAGAAGGCGCAACCCTTCTGATGGAGCTGCCGCTGCCGCGCTGGTTTGCCCATCGCGGCGGCGGTTCGCTCGCTCCGGAAAACACGCTGGCGGGTATCAGGCTGGCGGCTCGGCTCGGTTATCGGGCTGTCGAATTCGACGTGATGTTATCGGGGGACGGTACGCCGGTTCTCATTCACGATGAAACGCTGGAGCGGACGACCAACGGTGTCGGGCGTGTCTGCGAAATGCCGGATGCCGAACTGTTCGCGCTCGATGCCGGCCATGGCGAGCGCATCCCGCGCCTTGCCGAGGCGGCCGCATTGTGTCGCCAGTACGGGCTGCTGGCCAATGTCGAGATCAAGCCGGCTGGTGGCTTCGAGCGACAGACAGCCGAGGTGGTTGCCCGTCAGGTAGACGTCCTGTGGCAAGGGGCCGAGGTGATGCCCTTGCTCTCGTCGTTTTCCCTTGAGGCGGTGGAGATTGCGCGCGACCTGGCGCCGGCTCTCTCGCGAGGCTTGTTGTTCGAGCGGGTGCCCGTCGATTGGCAGCAGGAGATGCAGCGTTTGCAGGCGGTCACGCTGCACTGCAATGCCTTGCACCTGGCCGACGATACCCTTGTCGCATTGAAGGAATCCGCCATTCCGGTGTTGTGTTACACCGTCAACGATACGGAACGGGCAAGAGCCTTGTTCGCGCGGGGCGTCAGTGCCGTATTCACCGACCGGCTCGACCTCTTCGCATCCGAAACAAGTGCTTACAAAGGTTTGCAATTGGGCGGCTGATTTCGAAGTGGATTTAACTTCTAATGCGCTCAGGGATTTTGCCCCGCACTCAGGAGGAAAACATGAAGACCATCAGAGCACTTGCCGCCATCGCCGTCGTCCTGCCAACCCTTGCTTTCGCCCAGGCCAATACGCCGGGCATTGACCAGCACCAGGCCAACCAGGAACGCCGTATCGATCAGGGGGTTGCCTCGGGCAGCCTGACCCAGCGTGAGGCGAACCGCCTGGAGCGTGGCCAGCAGCGTGTCGATAACATGGAAAACCGGGCCAAGGCCGACGGCGTGGTTACCCGCCAGGAACGCGCGCGTCTCCATCAGGCACAGGAGGTGCAAAGCGACCGCATTTACCGCCAGAAGCACGACCGTCAGCATGACTACAATCACGACGGTCGCAAGGACCGCCCACGCCAGCGTTGATTGCGGAACGCTGATACGAAGAACCCGCCGTCGAGCGGGTTTTTCTTTTTGTGCGGAGGCCGTCGTTGCGCTCACGCTCCTGCACTGAAGGGGGGACTTTCATTTAAAATCGATGGTTTCGAATTCCAACGCCGCGAAGGCTGCCAGCTTATGAAGAGCTCTGAAATCCGCCAGCAATTCCTCGACTTCTTCGCCTCGAAGGGGCATCAGATCGTCGCTTCCTCGTCGCTCGTTCCGCACGACGATCCGACGCTGCTGTTTACCAACGCCGGCATGAACCAGTTCAAGGACGTCTTCCTCGGTTTCGACAAGCGCCCCTACACCCGCGCCACCACCTCGCAGAAATGCGTGCGTGCCGGCGGCAAGCATAACGACCTCGAAAACGTCGGCTACACCGCACGTCACCACACCTTCTTCGAAATGCTGGGCAACTTCAGCTTCGGTGATTATTTCAAGCGCGATGCGATCAAGTACGCCTGGGAACTGCTGACCGAAGTCTACAAGCTGCCGAAAGAGCGCCTGATGGTCACGGTCTACGCCGAAGACGACGAGGCCTACGACATCTGGCACAAGGAAGTCGGTGTGCCGGCCGAGAAGATCGTGCGCATCGGCGATAACAAGGGTGCCCGCTATGCCTCCGACAATTTCTGGATGATGGGCGACACCGGCCCCTGCGGCCCGTGCACCGAAATCTTCTACGACCACGGCGAACAGCACTGGGGCGGCCCCCCGGGATCGCCGGAAGAAGACGGCGACCGCTTCATCGAGATCTGGAACAACGTGTTCATGCAGTTCAACCGTGATGAAGCCGGGGTCATGCATCCGCTGCCCAAGCCCTCCGTCGACACCGGCATGGGCCTGGAGCGCATCTCGGCCGTGCTGCAGCACGTGCATGCCAACTACGAGATCGACCTGTTCCAGGCGCTGATCGCCGCTGCCGCCCGCGAAACGAGCGATGCCGACATGAATTCGCCGTCGCTGAAGGTGCTCGCCGACCATATCCGCGCCTGTTCCTTCCTGATCGCCGACGGCGTCATTCCGGGCAACGAGGGCCGCGGCTATGTCCTGCGCCGTATCATCCGCCGCGCCATCCGCCATGGCTACAAGCTCGGCGCCCGCGCCGCCTTCTTCCACAAGATGGTGCCGGACCTCGTTGCCGAGATGGGCGAAGCCTATCCGGAACTCAAGGAAAGCCAGGCCAAGGTCGTTGCCACGCTGAAGCAGGAGGAGGACCGCTTCTTCGCCACCATCGAGCACGGCATGGCCATCCTCGAAGGCGAACTGGCCGACATGGCCGCCAAGGGCGTCACTGTCTTCAACGGCGAAACCGCCTTCAAGTTGCACGACACCTACGGCTTCCCGCTCGACCTGACGGCCGACATCTGTCGCGAACGCGACTTCACCGTCGACGCCGCCGCCTTCGACGCTGCGATGGCACGCCAGAAGGAGCAGGCACGCGCCGCCGGCAAGTTCAAGATGGCCGTTGCGCTTGAGTACGCCGGCCAGGAAACCGCCTTCCACGGCTACGAATCGCTCGAAGCCAAGGGCAAGGTGCTGGCGCTGTACAGGGACGGTGCCGCCGTCAATGAACTGAACGAAGGCGACCTCGGTGTCGTCGTCCTCGACAACACGCCGTTCTATGCCGAATCCGGCGGTCAGTGCGGCGATCGCGGCGAACTGAAGGGTCTCGGCGGCATCTTCGCCGTCGAGGATACGCTGAAGATACAGGCGGCTGTCTTCGGTCACCACGGTGTCCTGAAGACCGGCAAGCTGGTTCTCGGCCAGGAGGTCGCAGCCCGAGTCGACGCGGTTTCACGCGCAGCGACGGCCCGCAACCACTCGGTGACCCACCTGATGCACAAGGCCTTGCGCCAGGTGCTCGGCGGCCACGTGCAACAGAAGGGCTCCCAGGTCGACCCGGACAAGACCCGTTTCGACTTCGCGCACACCCAGCCGATGACGGCCGAGGAAATCCGCGAGGTCGAGGAAATCGTCAATGCCGAGATTCTGGCCAATGCAGCCACCGACAGCCGCGTGATGGCCATCGACGATGCCCAGAAATCCGGCGCGATGATGCTCTTCGGCGAAAAATACGGCGATGAGGTCCGTGTCGTTGCAATCGGCTCCTCCAAGGAACTGTGCGGCGGTACGCACGTTGGCCGCACGGGCGACATCGGTTTGTTCAAGATTGTCAGCGAGGCCGGCGTCGCCGCTGGCGTACGCCGCGTCGAGGCGATCACCGGCAACAATGCGCTGGCCTATGTGCAGGCGCAGGAAAACCGTGTCCAGGGAATCTCCGCACTGTTGAAAACGACGCCGGAAGATATTGCCGAGCGTGTCGTCGGCATCCTGGACAATGTCCGCGCGCTGGAAAAGGAACTGGCCCGCCTGAAATCGAAGCTGGCTGCTTCTCAGGGCGACGATCTGGTCGGTCAGGCCGTCGACGTGAAGGGTGCCAAGGTATTGGCCGCGACCCTGGAAGGGGCCGATGTGACTGCCTTGCGCGAGACGATGGACAAGCTGAAGGACAAGCTGAAGTCTGCCGCCATTGTCCTGTCCTCGGTCGCCGACGGCAAGGTGACGTTGATCGCGGGCGTCACTGCCGACCTGACCGGCAAGGTCAAGGCCGGCGAACTGGTGAACCTGGTGGCCCAGCAGGTCGGCGGCAAGGGGGGCGGCCGGCCGGATATGGCGCAGGCCGGCGGAACCCAGCCGGAAAACCTGCCGGCTGCGCTGGCTGCAGTTCAGGCCTGGGTCGACGCCAAGCTTTGAAAACGCTGGTCGGCACCTTGCTGCTGCTGGGGGCGGGGCTATGCCTCGCCGCCGAACCGGATCGCGTGCCGCCGATCGAGGCGGTTACGTCCGATGGGGTGCCGGTGCGTCTGTTTCCGAACGGACGCTGGGAGTTCGTCGATACGGCCAGGGCCGAAGCGGCCCGCAAGGTTGCCGCCGATTACCCGGAAAACCAGGTGCGTAGCGCCGAGGCACAAGGGGGATTGTTCGGTGTCGGGCGTACCCTGATGCCGGGCGACAAGGACTACAACCGCGGCTCGCTGAATCCCAAGCTGCGTTAAGCCTGGCCTCGCGCGCCCGTTCGCGGCAGTCAGCCTTCCTGTCGGCGCGTCGGGCTGCCTGTCGCATCGTCGACGATGCGCGTCGCCTCGCCGTCGATGATGGTTGAGGAGCTCCCCGATGCGGCGGCGCGGAAAGGATTTCCCTGCTCGGAGCCGCTCCATTGTTCGGCTTGTCGGCGATTGATCTGCTGACGCAGTTGCCGGGTCCGCCACCACAGCCAGCCGCCGAGTACGAGGCCAAGGACGGCGACCACCGCCAGGGCGACCAGCGAGAACATGAAAGCCAGGACGAGGAAGGCGGCACTCAACAGGAACGCGAACAATTTGGCCAGCGGACTCTGGGGAGGGCTGCCAAGCGCGTTATATCCGAATGGCCGGTACGGGCGTTCGCTGTCCATGAAATATCGTCAAATAAGTGATCCGCCGATTATAGGGGCTGCCTGCCCGGCCGGATGGTGTCAGGCTGTGGGGGTTTTGTAACGATGCTTAAAGGGATTGTTCCCGGCCGATTTCGTTGGCCCATTGCAGCGCCATGGTCTGCGCCCGATTGATGGCTTTCGCTCCCAGACCGGGCAACTCGGCCAGCGCCGCATTCAAGTCCTGCATGTTGCCACCTTCGCTGCTTTCGGTGATGCGCAACAAGGCACCCAGTCGGCCGCTGCCGTGGCATAGCGCATCCCGTACGTCGCCGGCGAGGCCGAGCGGCGCCACGATTTCTTCCATTGTCTGAGCGACGAGGGCGGGCATCAAGGACATGATGCCGGCCATGAAGGCCCGGTCGGCCAATCCGCTGTCGCCGGGGCTCAATTCATCGGCCAGCAACTCCATCAGCCGCCCGCGCGTAGCCGCCATCAGGAGGAGCGGGTTGCCGGTTGCGTTCTGCTTGCCCGACGCGAAGACCAGCAACTGCAGCCAGCGCTGGAGCTGGCGTCGGCCAAGAACGGTGATGGCATGGCCCAGCGAGGTGATGCGCTCGGTACAGCCGGCGCCAACGGAATTGGTCATGCGCAGCAGGTTGACGGTCAAACCCGGCTCCGGCTTCAGCGCTGCTTCGAGTTCGCTGGTGTCGGCGTCGCCCAGAAGCAGTCCCATCAGCTTCATCAACGAGAGTTGCGAATGATCCAGCTTTTTGCCGGCGATGATGGTCGGCTTGGCGAAGTAATAGCCCTGGAAGAGGGTGAAGCCCAGTTTCAGGCACTGTTCCATCTGCTCGCGCGAGTCGACTTTCTCGGCCAGCAGTTGCTTGCCCATGGGCTTGAGCTTCATGCTCAACTGCATCAGCTGGACGCGCGATAGCGGCTGGATGTCGACCTTGACGATTTCGACCAGGGCCAGCAACTCGGCAAATGCCGGTTCAAGCTGGACGACGTCGTCGAGCGCCAGCGTGAAACCGGCAGCTTTCAAGGCGCGGCAGCGCTCGACCACGGCCGGCGTCGGCGGCACGGTTTCCAGAATTTCCAGAACAACGGCCTGGCGGGGCAGCAATTCGAGCATGTCGCTGAACAGGAATTGCTCGTCGACGTTGATGAAGCCGCGATGCTTGCCGAGTGCCGCTGCGACGCCGAGTTCGGTGAAGGCGTTGGCGATGACGGTAGCCGTGGCCTGGACGCCGTCGGTTACGTCGGCGAAGTTTTGGCTGCCGCTGCGGAAAAGCAGTTCGTAAGCGAACAGTTGCTGGTCGCGATCGAGGATCGGCTGGCGTCCGAGGAACAGCTGGTCAGCTGCTGATTCGCTCACGAAAGCTCCTTAAAACGGCAACTGGATGCTTGGCCACACCGCGTTGAGCGCTTGCCGGAAATCTTGCTGGATGCGTTCCAGTGCCGCCGCATTGTCGGCTTCGAAGCGCAGAACGACAACCGGCGTGGTGTTCGACGGGCGGGCCAGTCCGAAGCCATCAGCGTACTCCACGCGGACGCCGTCGATCGTGATGATTTCCTCGGCGCCGGCAAATTTTCCGTCGGCCTTCAGCTTGTCGATCAGCTTGAAGGGTTCGCCTTCGGCCATCTTGATGTTCAGCTCCGGGGTGGATGGCGCGTTGGGCAGGTTTTTCAGTACCGGGTTGGCGTCGGCCGATTGGCTCAGGATTTCGAGCAGGCGGGCGCCGGTGTACAGGCCGTCGTCGAAGCCGTACCAGCGTTCTTTGAAGAAGGTGTGGCCGGACATCTCGCCGGCCAGCGGCGCGCCGGTTTCCTTCAGCTTGGCCTTGACCAGCGCGTGGCCGGTGTTCCACATCAGCGGCACGCCGCCGTGTTTCTTGATCCACGGGGCGAGCAGGCGCGTGCATTTGACGTCGTAGATGACCTGGCCGCCCGGCACGCGCGACAGCACGTCGGCGGCGAACAGCATCAACTGGCGATCTGGGAAAATGATCTCGCCATCCTTGGTCACCACCCCGAGGCGGTCGCCGTCGCCGTCGAAGGCGATACCGATCTCGGCATCGGTTTCCTTGAGTGCCCTGATCACATCGGCCAGGTTTTCCGGCTTGGAAGGGTCCGGGTGGTGATTCGGGAAATTGCCATCGACTTCGCAGTAGAGCGGCACGATGTCGCAGCCCAAGCGCTTGAACAGCTCGGGGGCGATGGCGCCGGCGACGCCGTTGCCACAGTCCATGACGATTTTCATCGGGCGGGCCAGCTTGACGTCGCCGACGATTTTTTCAACATAGGCCGCCTTGACGTCGGCGCTGCGGCGTTGGCCCTTGCCATGCTTCAGGTTGCCGGCTTCGATGCGTTTCTTCAGGTCCTGGATGGCTTCCAGCGCCAGCGTCGTGCCGCCGATGACCATCTTCAGGCCGTTGTAGTCCGGCGGGTTGTGGCTGCCGGTGACCGAGACGCAGGAGTGGCAGCCCAGTTCGTAGGCGGCGAAATAGGTCAGCGGGGTCGGTACGCAGCCGACATCGATGGCATCCACGCCGGCGGCACAGATACCATCCATCAGCGCGCCGGCCAGTTCCGGGCCGGACAGGCGGCCGTCACGGCCAACCGCGATGGCCTTCTGGCCTTGCTCGACGGCCAGCGAGCCGAGGGCGTGACCGACCTGGCGCACCACGTCGGCAGTCAGCGATTTGTTGACGATGCCCCGGATGTCGTAGGCCTTGAAAATCTCGGCTGGGAGTTGGCTCATGGTGTGTTATCGCAATTCCGAAGTGAAGAAGTGTAAGAGTCTTTGCGGCAGCCAGTCCAGATTCCCAGGAAATGGGCCGCTGACGAAGCCGACGTGGCCACCGGTTGCCGGTTGCTCGAGGCGGACGCTGGCGCTGATGTCGGTCCGGCCGGGCAGAGCGGATATTGGCAGGAAGGGGTCGTTTTGGGGATTGACCACCAGGGCGGGCACCGCAATCGTTTTCAACCAGGATTTTGCCGATGAACGGGCCCAGTAGTCGTCGGCACCGGCAAAGCCATGCACCGGACCGGTTACCGCATCGTCGAAGTCCCACAGGTTGCGCGAACGGCGCATGCGTGTCTCGTCGAAAAGCCCGGGGAAGCGCTCAAGGCGGGCGGCCGAGCGGGATTTCAGGGTATCGAGGAAATGCCGGGTGTAGATCCGGTTGAAGCCGCGTGCCAGATGGTGGCCGCACGCAGCGAGATCCAGAGGCGCGCAGATGCCGGCCACGCCGGTGACCAGCGTGGCGGCTGACTCCTGCTGTTCGCCTGCCCATTTGAGCAGCGCATTGCCGCCCAGTGAAATGCCGGCAGCGTGCAGGCGACGGCTGGCGTTGCCCTGGTGCAGGCGATGCAGGATCCAGTCGATTTCTGCCGAATCGCCCGAATGGTAGGCGCGCGGCCGGCGGTTCAATTCGCCGGAGCAACCCCGGAAGTGCGGGAGGGCGAGGCGCCAGCCGATGCGCTTGCAGGCACGGGCGGTCGAAATGGCGTAGTGGCTGCGCGCACTGCCTTCCAGGCCATGGAAGAGAACCAGCAGGGGTGATTCGGCCGGGCCATCGAGGTGATCGACATCGATGAAGTCGCCATCCGGCGTTTCCCAGCGCTCGCGGCGCAAGGGGATGGATTTCGGCTTGATCAGCAGGGGCCAGAGGGTCTGGGCCTGGCCACCGGGCAGCCAGCCGGGCGCGCGGTAGGGTTTCAATGCAGCGTATGCGGAATGGCGTCGGCCATCGCCTGATGGCCATCGTCCGCGGCCGAGGCGTGTCGGCTGACCATGCGCCAGCCGTGCGCGCCACGAACATAGACGTGGGTGACGTGAAGCGGTCCGTGCGGGCTGGGATCGTCGCCGACGAACAGGATTTCCGTCAGGTGATGGATGGCCATGACGGTTCCCTGCCAATGGGCAACCGATTCGGGCTGGACCTTGATGCGGGCACTGCTGAATATGCTGCGCCAGCTTTCGCGGATCGGCGCTTCGCCGCGCAGGCGGACGCCGGTCGGATGGACGCAGATCGTGTCTTCATCCTCGGCCCAGACCAGCATCAGCAAATCGGCATCGCCATGGGCGATGGCGTCGTAGAACGCATGTTCGACGTCGTCGGGCGAGGCGAAGTGTCCTGGCTTGCTCATCGTGAAATCCATTGTTGGCAATGCGCGAGAACCTGCTCGGGCGACAGCTTGTTCAGGCAGTCCAGGTGGCCGAGCGGGCATTCGCGCTTGAAGCAGGGGCTGCAGTCCAGATTCAGGCTGACGACGTCGGCGCGATTCGACAGCGGCGGCGTGAAGCCGGGCGACGATGAGCCATAGAGCGCGACGATGGGACGGTCGAGAGCAGCAGCGACGTGCATCAGGCCGGAGTCGTTGCACACTACCAAATCGGCCAGGGCCAGCAGGTCGACCGCCTGGGCGAGGGAGGTGGCGCCGCACAGGTTGCGGCACAGGCCGGGAGCAAGCTGGGCGATTTCCTCGGCGACGGCGTGGTCCTTGGGCGAGCCGAACAGCCAGATGGCACAGCCTTGCAAGGCCAGTTGCCGGGCCAGCGAGGCGAAGTGGATGGCCGGCCAGCGCTTGGCCGGGCCGTATTCGGCGCCCGGGCAGAAGGCGACGATGCGGCTAGGTTTATTCAGGCCGAGTTCGGCCAGGGTGCGCTGTTGGTCGGCCTGGCTGGAGTGGATGCGCGGGTGGGCGATCGGCTTGGCCGGCGGGGTACCCGGGGTTTCGGCCAGTTGCATGAAGCGTTCGACCATCAGCGGCAGTGCCTGCTTGTCGAGGTCGTGGCGGACGTTGATCAGGCCGTAGCGCGATTCGCCGGTAAATCCGACGCGTTGCGGAATGCCGGCCAGCCAGGGTACAAGGGCCGATTTCAGCGAATTGGGCAGCACATAGACGGCGTCATAGCCGCCCGCAGCCAGTTGGCGAGCCAGTCGCCAGCGTGCCTTGAGCGACAGTTGGCCATGTCCGAACGGACTGTCGATGACGTCACGGATTTCGGCCATGCGGTGCAACACGGGAGCGACCCAGCGGGGGGCCAGGGCATCGAGATGCAAACCGGGATGGCGCGCGCACAGCCGTGCGAACAGCGGCTGCGCCATGATGGTGTCGCCGATCCACGAGGGGGCGACGATCAGGGCTTTCTTCATGCGAAAACGGCGGGCTTGCGGCCCGCCGTCCGTGTCTTAGTGATGACCCTTGGGGGCTTCGCCCGTGAAGACGTATTTGGCAGAACAGTACGGGCAGGTCACTTCGCCGGTCTTCAGCACGTCGAGGAAGACGCGCGGATGCTGGCTCCACAACGGCGCATTCGGCGTCGGGCAGTGCAGCGGCAGATCGTGGGCAGTGATTTCGATGGTCTTCTTGTCGGACATTGTTATCTCCCGGGATTAGACGACGGCCAGCCAGTCGGCGTGTGCAGCGGAGCGGCCATAGACCACGTCGAAATACTTTTCCTGCAGCGCCTTGGTGATCGGGCCGCGGTGACCGACGCCGATCTGGCGGTTATCGAGCTCGCGGATCGGCGTGACTTCGGCGGCCGTGCCGGTGAAGAAGGCTTCGTCGGCGCAATAGACTTCGTCGCGGGTGATGCGCTTTTCGATGACTTCGATACCCAGTTCGCCGGCCAGTTGCATGACGGTGGCGCGGGTGATGCCTTCCAGGCAGGCGGTCAGGTCCGGCGTGTACAGCTTGCCGTTCTTGACGATGAACAGGTTCTCGCCGGCGCCTTCGCAGGCGTAGCCTTCCGGATCGAGGAGCAGGGCTTCGTCGTAGCCGTCGGTAGTTGCCTCGTTGTTGGCGAGGATGGAGTTCATGTAGTTGCCCGAGGCCTTGGCGCGCACCATGGTGATATTCACGTGGTGGCGGGTGTAGGACGAGGTCTTGATGCGGATGCCGCGTTGCAGACCTTCCTCGCCGAGGTAGGCGCCCCACGGCCAAGCGGCGATGATGACGTGCACCTTGGCGCCCTTGGGCGAAACGCCCATCTTTTCCGAACCGTAGAAGGCCAGCGGACGCAGGTAGCCGGATTCCAGCTTGTTGGCGCGGATCACTTCCTTCTGCGCTTCGTTCAGCTCTTCGGCCGAATACGGCATGGCCATCTGGAAAATGTGAGCGGAACGGAACAGGCGCTCGGTGTGCTCCTTGAGACGGAAAATCGCGGTGCCGCGTTCGGTCTTGTAGGCACGGACGCCCTCGAATACGCCCATGCCGTAGTGCAGGGAATGGGTGAGGACGTGGGTGGTCGCTTCGCGCCAAGGCACGAGCTTGCCATCCTGCCAAATGAAACCGTCGCGATCCGACATGGACATGGTGATTCTCCGTGTTGCCGTGTGTAAAAGCCCATAATTCTAGCCGAATTCAGACGGTAAAATAATGGTTTTGCCGTTTGAGTCTTGCCATGGTCTGGAAGCCCCACGTTACCGTTGCCGCCGTCGTTTATCGCGACGGCAAGTTCCTGTTGGTCGAGGAGGAAACCGAGGCCGGGCTGGCTTTCAACCAGCCGGCGGGGCATCTGGAGGAAGACGAGGCGCTGGTCGATGCCGTGGTGCGCGAGGCGCTGGAAGAGACTGCCTACCATTTCAAGCCGACGCATCTGGTCGGTGTCTATCACTGGAAGCATCCGACCAAGGAGGACACGACTTACCTGCGTTTCGCCTTTGCCGGGGAGTTGCGCGGTTTCGAAGCGGATCGGAAGCTGGACGACGGCATCGTCGCCGCTCGCTGGTTGACGCTGGACGAGGTCAGGGCGACGCAGGCGCGGCATCGCAGTCCGCTGATCCTGCGCTGCTGCGAGGATTTGCTGGCCGGCAAACGCTATCCGCTCGATCTGCTGGTGCACTACTGCTGATGCTGCGCTGGTTGTACCTGCTGTTGGCCTGTTGGTCGGGGGCGGTTTTTGCCGATGAGGTGGTGCGCATCTGTCACGGTTATGGTTGCGACCATGAGGTTCGCGTTCGTTTTACCGAAGGGCAGTTGGGGCAGATACGGCGCATGATGTATGCGGCGACCGATGCCGCTACGGAGCGTGGGGTGCTGGCCGTGGCCATCGGCCGCCTTTATGGCTGGGGGGGCGAACAGTCGGACATCTACAACGATCACGGTGGGAACTATGCTGATGACGACCTGCCGGGCAAGATGGACTGTATCGATCATTCGACATCGACTACCCGTTTGCTGCGTCTGCTCGCTCAGCGCGGTTACCTGCGCTGGCATCTTGTTCAGGAGCCGCAAAGCCGCAATTTCGCCGGCATCGTGCCGATCCATTGGTCGGCCGTGATTGAAGAAAAAAGTCAGGAGGGCGAACCGCGACGATTCGTCGTCGACAGCTGGTTCGTCGATAATGGTCAGCCGGCGGTGATCCTGCCGCTGGATGAATGGAAGAAAGGGGCTGGTCCCGATGTCTAAGAAAACGGTGGTTGTCGGCTTGTCCGGCGGCGTGGATTCCTCGGTTGCTGCGCTGTTGCTGAAGCAGCAGGGGTGGAATGTGATCGGCCTGTTCATGAAGAACTGGGAAGACGACGACACCGAGGAATACTGCTCGTCGCGGCAGGACCTCGTCGACGTGATGAGCGTGGCCGACCGGATCGGCATTGACGTCGAAGTGGTCAACTTTGCCGCCGAATACCGCGAGCGCGTGTTTGCCGAATTCCTGCGCGAATACCAGGCGGGGCGGACGCCGAATCCGGACATCCTGTGCAACTCGGAAATCAAGTTCAAGGCTTTCCTCGATCATGCGTTGAAGCTGGGGGCAGAGAAGATCGCCACCGGCCACTACGCCGGGGTACGCGAGTTCAATGGCGAATTCCAGCTGCTCAAGGCCGAGGACGGCACCAAGGATCAGAGCTACTTCCTCTATCGTCTGAACCAGGCACAACTGTCGAAAACTTTGTTCCCACTCGCCGATATCTACAAGCGTGACGTGCGCAAGATAGCCGAGGCGGAAGGTCTGCATGTCGCCGCCAAGAAGGACTCGACCGGCATCTGTTTCATTGGCGAACGGCCGTTCAAGGATTTCCTGTCGCGCTACCTGCCGCCGAAGAAGGGCGAGATTCGCCGTCTTGACGACGGCAAGGTACTCGGCGAGCACGATGGTTTGATGTACCACACGCTGGGACAGCGCAAGGGCCTGCAGATCGGTGGTGTGAAGGAGAAGGGGGCGCCGGGCGGCGGCGATCACGATGCCTGGTTCGTCGCTGGCAAGGACATGGACAGGAACGTGCTCTACGTCGTGCAAGGGCACGATCATCCCGCCTTGCTCAAGGATGAACTGCTGGCCGAGCAATTGAGCTGGGTCTCCGGCAAGGCGCCGCATACGCACTGGGTTTACACGGCCAAGCCGCGTTATCGGACGGCCGATCAGCCGTGCGAAGTCGAGCGCGTCGACAGTGAAACCTGCGAAATACGGTTTGCTGAGCCGCAGTGGGCGCTCACGCCCGGGCAGTCGGTGGTGCTTTACGAGAGCCGTGTCTGCTTGGGTGGCGGCATCATCCGCTAAGCGTTTGGGTTGCTGCGGTGTCGTCAGCTATTTTCGATGACGGCACCGAAGGCATGAACCAGATCCGGGTCGTGCTTGCTGCCTGACTCGCTGTTCAGTATGTCCATGACTGCCCGGTGGTCGCGCGCATCATGGTAAGGGCGGCGGGCGATCATCGCGTCGTAGCTATCCACTACCGAAATGATGCGGGCATCGAGCGGAATGGCGCTCCCCTTTAGTCCGTCCGGGTATCCCGATCCGTCAAAATGCTCGTGGTGGTGTCTGACCGTGCGTGCCACGCTGCTGACGCGGCCGCCGTTGATGGCGAGAACGATTTGTTCGCCGATCACTACGTGTTGCTTCATGCATTCCCATTCATGAGCCTCAAAGGGTTCGGGTTTGCGCAGGACGGTGTCGGGGATGCCGATTTTTCCCAGGTCGTGGAAGCGCGCCCCCAGCGACAGGTGTTCCAGTTCCTTGCTGGTCAGGCCCAGATGCTTGCCCAGCGCTTCCGACAGCTGGACGACGCGGTCGCAGTGGACCCGTGTGTAGTGGTCGCGCGCCCCCAACGCTACCGTAAGCGCTTGGGCGATCGCATCGATCGGTATTGCCGTTTCGGGTGGAGAAATCATGTGTGACCTCCTTTGGGAGTTCCCGGCAAGAGGGAGACTGGCCAAAAGGATTTTGGTTCAGTAGGTATAAAAGATAAGGGCGCCTTTGGCGCCCCGTGTTGACCGTGTGGTTCGCTTTTTTCGCTTATTCGTGCGGCAGTGTGTCGGCAAAGGCCGGGCGCTGCATCAGCTTGTCATACAGTTTGGACAGGTTCGGATGGTCGGCCTGCCAGGCGATTTCCGGGAAGCGGAAGTTCAGGTAACCGAGTGCGGTACCCAGCGCCAGGTCAGCCATCGAAATATGCGTTCCCATGCAGAAGCTCTTGTCGTCCAGCTCCTCGGACATGAAGGCCAGTGCGCGCTTTACCTTGGCGAGCTGGCGTTCGATCCAGTCGGCGCTTTGCTCGTTGGCCGGGCGCTTGCCTTCGAGCAAGGCGGCGACGGCAGCGTCGCACAGGCCATCGGCCAGTGCTTCCCAGCGCTTGACTTCGATGCGTTCGCGATTCGGGGCGGGGAACAGCTTGTTGTTCGGCGTGACGTTGTCGATGTACTCGACGATGACGCGTGAATCAAAGAGGGCCGTGTCGTCATCCAGTACCAGCACGGGAATCTTGCCCAGCGGGTTGTAGTCCGCCACCTTGTTGCCAGGTGTCCACGGCGACTCGACCACGAAATCGTATTCAATCTTCTTTTCGGCCAGCACGATACGCACTTTGCGCGTGTAGGGGCTGGTATGGGAGCCGATCAGCTTCATCGTGCGCTCTCTGATTTGGGGAGTTCGATTATAGCGTATGGGCAGCGCATGGCGGGGAAGGTAAAATTACCGGCTTACTGAAAAGGATGTGCATATGACCTTCGATCCCTTGACTGCCCTTTCCCCGCTCGATGGCCGCTACGCCGGCAAAGTTGACGCCCTGCGCGAGCATTTTTCCGAGTTCGGCCTGATCCGTGCCCGCCTCAAGGTGGAGATCGAATGGCTGAAGGCGCTGTCCGCCGAGCCGCATTTCGCCGAAATCGCCGCCTTCTCGCCGGCCACCGTTGCCGAGCTGGATGCGCTGGTCGCCAACTTCGGGCCGGCGCAGGCCGCCGAGGTCAAAGCCATTGAAGCCACCACCAACCACGACGTCAAGGCGCTGGAATACTGGATCAAGGACAAGACCAAGGCGAATGCCGAAGTCGTCAAGGTTAGCGAGTTCATCCACTTCGCCTGCACCTCGGAAGACATCAATAACCTGTCGCACGCCCTGATGTGCCAGGGCGCCCGCGCCCAGGCCATGCTGCCGACGCTGGACAAGGTCATTGCCAAGCTGGTCGAACTGGCCCACGCCTATGCCGACATCCCGATGATGAGCCGCACGCACGGCCAGCCGGCGACGCCGTCGACGATGGGCAAGGAAATGGCCAATACCGCCTACCGCCTGCAACGCGCTCGCGCCCGCATAGCCGCCGTCGAGCTGCTCGGCAAGATCAACGGCGCCGTCGGTAACTACAACGCCCACCTCGCCGCCTACCCGGGCTACGACTGGGAAGGCTTCGCCAAGCGCTTCGTCGAGTCGCTCGGCCTGACCTTCAATCCCTACACCATCCAGATCGAGCCGCACGATGCGCTGGCCGAACTGTTCGACGCCTTTGCCCGCGCCAACAGTATTCTGGTCGACCTCGACCGCGACGTCTGGGGCTATATCTCCCTCGGCTTCTTCAAGCAGAAGGTCAAAGCCGGCGAAATCGGTTCCTCGACCATGCCGCACAAGGTCAATCCGATCGACTTCGAGAACTCCGAAGGCAACCTCGGCCTAGCCAACGCCGTGTTGAAGCACCTCGCTGAAAAGCTGCCGATCTCCCGCTGGCAGCGCGACCTGACCGACTCCACCGTGCTCCGCAACATGGGTGTCGGCCTGGGCTACACGCTGCTCGGTTACGATTCGCTGCTCAAGGGCCTAGGCAAACTGGAAATCAATGCCGACCTGATGAAGGCCGACCTCGATGCCAACTGGGAGCTGCTGGCCGAGCCGATCCAGACCGTGATGCGTCGCTACGCTGTGCCGAACGCCTACGAAAAGCTCAAGGAACTGACCCGCGGCACCCGCGTCTCGCGCGACGGCATGCAGGCTTTCGTGTCCACGCTGGCCATCCCGGAAGCCGCCAAGGCCGAGCTGCTCAAGCTGACGCCGTGGGACTACACCGGCAAGGCCGCCGAACTGGCCAAGCGTATCTAAGCCATGCAGTGCAGCAAGTGCGGCCAGGACGTGCCGGCGGACGCCATCTACTGTCCGCACTGCACCGGCGACCGGAAAACCACGGATCGCGAAGTGATCCGTGGCGGCATCCGGGGCGCGGCGATCGGGCTGTTCCTCGGCATGTTGCCGGCGGTCTGGCTGCTCTTCCAATTCGGCGCCGAGCGCGGCATCAAGGCCATCGCCTTCACCGTGCCGATAGCCACCTTCACCACCGGGCTGATCATCGGCCTGGTCAAAGCCAAACGGGACTGGAAATAAATGTCTTTTGCCGAAAACTTGAAGAAATTGCCGGGCATTTCGCATCTGGCCGCCATCAACCTGCTCGACGCCGACGGCCAGCTGGTCGCCAGCATCGAGAACAAGGCTGGCAGCCAGGGTTCCCTGGCGGTCTATAACCATCTGGCGCAGACCTATGGGTCGATCAATGCCGAGGCGGCCAGGAAGGGCCTGGAAATCTTCGCCGAACATACCGAGGACGAGCGCGCCAATCCGGGCAAGCACCCGAACATCGCTCGCCTGCTGGCCATCGAATCCGGTGCTCCGGCGCTGCGCGTGAAGCACGTATTCGCGGTTTAGGTGTGCGCTCGGTGACTTGAGTCACGGAAGCTTGCGTTGAGGCTGATAAAGTAACGCGCCTGGGCAGCGTCAAATGAATGGTGGAATATTTTGTGCCCTGCCTGCGTATACCCAGTGTGTCCCACCCAACAACGGAGAAGAGTTCATGAAATCCAAGCTTTTGCTGTCCCTGCTGGCTATCACCATGGCCGGAGCTGCTGTCGCTCAGGTCAAGCCGGAAGATGCGATCAAGTTCCGTCAGTCCGGCTATGGCTTCATGGCCTGGAACATGCAGCGCATCAAGATGAACGTCGAAGGCGGCAACTTCAACAAGGAAGAGGTCGTCAAGGCGGCCAACGCCATCCAGGCCATCGCCAATTCCGGCATGGGGGCGCTGTATCTGCCGGGCACCGACAAGGGCACCGGCTGGGAGCCGACTCGCGCGAAGGCCAATATCTGGACGGACAAGGAAAAGCTGGGCAAGGTGGCGATGGAATTCAACAAGGAAGCCAATGAAATGGCCAAGGTTGCGGCAACTGGCGATGCGGCTGCGGTCGGTGTCCAGTTGGGCAAGCTCGGCGGTACCTGCAAGGGATGCCACGACGATTTCAAGGCCAAGAAATAAGGTCGGGCGCTTCGATTGGAGCAGGCAGGCGTCCCTTGGGGCGCCTGTTTCATTTAACGAGGAAGGGCAGGGTATGAACAGCAAGCGGATTTTCCTGTGGGATCTACCGACGCGCCTGTTTCACTGGCTTCTGGGGGCATCGGTGGTCGCTGCCGTCGTGACCGGGCAAATAGGTGGCAATCTGATCGAGTGGCATGGAAAGATTGGCATCCTGATCGCTGGCCTGCTGGTTTTTCGCCTGGTCTGGGGTGTCCTCGGCTCGACCTACGCCCGCTTTGCCCATTTCTTTCCGACGCCCGCCAAGATCAAGGCCTACCTGAGCGGCCAATGGCGTGGCGAGGGACATAACCCGCTCGGTGCGCTGTCGGTATTCGGCCTGATCGCTTTGCTGCTGGTTCAGGTGGGCAGCGGGCTGTTGGCCAATGACGACATCGCGTTTACCGGGCCGCTCGCCGATCTGGTCAGCCGCGAGGTCAGCAACCGGCTGACAGGCGTGCATCACCTGCTGTCAAATGTCCTGATCGGCCTCGTTGTCCTGCACGTCGCCGCCATTGCGTTCTACGCCCATGTCAAGAAGCAGAACCTGGTCAAGCCTATGGTTACCGGATGGAAAGACGATGCCGACGGCGAGTCCGCGCGCGGCGGCGGCTTCCTGGCGCTGCTTGTTGCGCTGGCGATTGCCTTGGCGGCGATCTACGGCGCCAGCGGCGCGTGGTTGCCGGAGGTGCCGCCGCCGGCGGTCGGCGAGGTGCCGACCTGGTAGTTGGGGGCGGCTTCAGTCGCGCCGATTGGCGTCGTATTGCAACCAGTGCAGCACGGCTTCGTAGAGCTTCGCGGGGCTGATCGGCTTGGGCAGGTGGCTGTTCATGCCGGCCTCAAGGCAATCCTTGCGGTCTTCATCGAAGGCGTTGGCGGTCGTCGCCAGGATCGGTGTTGCGGTATTCAGCGATTGGCCGCGGATACATCGTGTGGCTTCGGTGCCGCTCATGCGCGGCATCTGCATGTCCATCAGGATCAGGGCGTAGGCATTTTGGCGCGATAGCTCAAGCGCTTCCTGGCCGTCACTGGCGACATCGACGACAAGGCCCGCGTGCTCAAGCAACTCGCGGGCAATTTCCTGGCTGACCGGTTCGTCGTCGGCAATCAGTATGCGTGTTCCCCCGAATTGCACGCGGATCGTTTCTTCGGTCGCCGGGCCAGAAGCGCTCGCGGGCAGGGGGAGCGAGGATTGATGTGGGTCGCTGAATCGGACGGTGAACCAGAATGTGCTTCCGCGTCCGGGCTGACTCCTGACACCGATGCTGCCTTCCATCAATTCGACCAGGCGCTTGCAGATCGCCAGGCCCAGACCGGTCCCTCCGTGGCGGCGGCTTGTCGAACTGTCTGCCTGTTCGAAGGCCAGAAATAGGCGTTCCTGATCTTCCGGCTGAATGCCGATGCCGGTGTCCTCCACCTCGAAGCGTACGATCACCTCATCGCCCTCGGCGCTCACGATGTCGGCCCGCACGGTGGCATGACCATGCGGTGTGAATTTCATCGCGTTGCCGAGTAGATTGATCAGGATCTGGCCCAGGCGCAGCGGGTCACCCGTTAGCACCCGGTCGAGAAGCTCCTCCGCAATGGCGATCCGGACCTCAATCCCGCGATGGCCGTCGGCTCGCAGAAGCAGGGCGTTCTGGACGTTGTTGATGACGCCCGAGAGCGTGAATGGGGCCGATTCCAGCGACATCCGATTGGCCTCGATCTTGGAAAGATCCAGTATGTCGTTGATCACGGCAAGCAAATGGTTGGACGAAGCGAGGATCTTTCCGATCTGGTCGCGCGTTTTCGGCTCTTCGCTGCGTTTCAGCAGCAGCGATGCCATGCCGATGATGCCGCTGAGCGGGGTGCGCAGTTCATGGCTCATGTTGGCCAGAAAAGTGCTCTTGGCATGGTTGGCCCGTTTGGCTTCCTCGACGGCGCGAATCAGCGCCGCTTCGTCCTGCAGGCGGCGATTGCTGCTTTCCAGTGCCAGCGTTCGCTGGCGCAGCGCCTCGGTCAGGGCATGGGTGTCGGCGAGCGTATTGCGATTCGTCTTGAGCAGCAACAGCAGGTCACCGAGCGGATTGTGGGCCGGGATGGCATGGAGCGGAATCCCCAGGTTCGTCAGTTCGTCCGGATCGGTGACCCAGGGCCAGCCAAGGAAAAACAGTTTGCGCGATGCCTTGCAGGCAAACCATTCGCCCCGGAATACCAGAGCCGGGGACTGCTTCTGGCGAATCGCAGCAGGGCGTCGATGTTCTGTCGAGAGCTGGTCGAAACTGACGAATTCGCCGCTCTTGCCGATGGGTTGGAAGACATCGATCAAGAAATCGCCGGTTTGCAATCCCGGGTAAGCCTTGCGCATGAGCGGTCCGGTTTGCCCGATGCGCAGGCAGTCGTCCAATTCAAGCAGAAAGGGAAATAGCTCGCCGAGAGGCAACGGAGAACCCAGTTCCATGTCAGGCTATGCGGATATCGAAACTGTCATGGTCGGCACCCGCATTTCGGTCACAGGAATGACGGATCGTGACGGTTTTGCCGAAGCGCTCGCCCAGTCCTTCGATCAAGCCCATCACCATGGGGGCCAGCCCCGGACGTTCCGAAAAATAATGCAGTGTCAGCCCGTCTTCGCGGACATCGCTGCAGCTGAAGGAGGGCGGCTTGAGCGCCGGGTACATCAGGCCGACCCTGACATGCAGGTCGTCGAGATTGGTCAGGATTTCCTGCAATGAACTGCCCGCTCCGTCGAGCAGCGAGCCGTATCCTTCCTGCCCGGTAAACAGCACCCAGTGGCGACCGAAGTTCCGTAGCAGGGTGGCCGGCTCGATACACAGCGACTCGCATGCCGCGCCGACGAGGCGATAGGTGATGTCATCGGGGTAGGATTCCATGCGGACGAAGAATTCAAGCTCAACTCCGGCCGTGATCCTGATGGCTGCCCAACTGGCCTCGCCATGGTGGGTGCAAATGAACTCCTGCAATGCCCGATTGACTAGTCCGTACACGACATTCGCCTTGAGTGTCTGATATATGCCGCAATTATGACGGTTGTGGCATGTTTTGTGGAAGTGCCTCGCCTCTGGGGTGGTGGCAAAAAAAGAGGAGCCCGCAGGCCCCTCCCTTCCATCCTGGGTACAGGGATGCTTAGACGACGGCACCTTCCTCGTTGGCGCCTTCGACAACCTTCTTCTGCCGGATGAACTGCTCCCGCGACACGCCCAGCCACATGACCAGCGGGCTGGCGACCAGCACCGACGAGTAGATGCCGAAGCAGATGCCGATGGTCAGCGCCATGGCGAAGTAATGCAGCGTCTCGCCGCCGAAGATCAGCATCGACAGCACCATCAACTGGGTCGAGCCGTGGGTGATGATGGTTCGGCTGATCGTGCTGGTGATGGCGTGGTCGAGGACTTCCGGCGTGCTCAGGCCGCGCACCTTCTTGAAGGTTTCGCGCACCCGGTCGAAGACGACGACCGACTCGTTGACCGAGTAGCCGAGCACGGCCAGTACGGCGGCCAGAACCGACAGCGAGAATTCCCACTGGAAGAAGGCGAAGAAGCCGAGAATGATCACCACGTCGTGCAGGTTGGCGATGATGGCCGACACCGAGAAGCGCCATTCGAAACGGAAGGCGAGATAGATGACGATGCCGATGACGACCAGCAGCAGGGCCATGGCGCCGTTCTCGGCCAGTTCCTTGCCGACCTGCGGGCCGACGAACTCGACGCGTTGCTTGGTGCCGCCCGGGGCATCGGCCTGCAGGGCGGACATCACGGCGTCGCCGATCTGGTTGGTGTTCTGGTCACCCTTGAGCGGCAGGCGGATCATGACATCCTGCGAGGAACCGAAATTCTGCACCGAGAAATCGGAGAAGCCGGCCTTGCCGAGCGCGCCGCGGACCTTTTCAAGGTCGGCCGACTGTTCGTATTTGACCTCGATTAGCGTGCCGCCGGTGAATTCGACCGACAGGTGCAGACCCTTGGTGAACAGGAAGAACACGGCCAGGATGAAGGTGACGAGCGAAATGACATTGAACGTCAGCGCATGGCGCATGAACGGGATGTCTTTCTTGATGCGGAAAAATTCCATGTCCGTGATTCCTTATTTCTGCGCGCCGGCGGCGACGCCGGGCTTCCACACCTGGCCGATGGCGACCTTGGTCAGTTTCTTCTGGCGGCCGTAGATCAGGTTGACCAGCGCGCGCGAGACGACGACCGACGAGAAGATCGAGGTCAGGATGCCCAGGCAGTGCACCACGGCGAAGCCGCGCACCGGGCCGGAGCCGAAAATGAGCAGGGCGAGGCCGGCGATCAGCGTGGTGATGTTGGAATCCAGGATGGTGCCGAAGGCGCGCTCGTAACCTTCCGAGATCGCGGCCTGTGGCGGCATGCCGGCGCGCAGTTCCTCGCGGATACGCTCGTTGATCAACACGTTGGCGTCGATGGCCATGCCCAGCGTCAGCGCGATGGCCGCGATGCCGGGCAGGGTCAGCGTGGCCTGCAGCAGCGACAGGATGGCGACCAGGAACAGCAGGTTGGAGGCCAGGGCCAGCACCGAGACGAGGCCGAACATCTGGTAGTAGAGGATCATGAACACGGCGATGGCGGCGAAACCCCACATCGTCGAATGGAAACCCTTCTGGATGTTTTCGGCGCCGAGCGACGGGCCGATGGTGCGTTCCTCGATGATGTCCATCGGCGCGGCCAGCGAACCGGCACGCAGCAGCAGCGCGGTATCGTTGGCTTCGCTGGTTGTCATGCGGCCGGAAATCTGCACGCGGCCGCCACCGATTTCGGTGCGGATGACCGGGGCGGTGACGACTTCGCCCTTGCCCTTCTCGATGAGCAGGATGGCCATGCGCTTGTTCACGTTCTCGCGGGTGACATCCTTGAAGATGCGGGCGCCGGCGGAATCCAGCGTCAGATGGACGGCCGGTTCCTGCGTCTGGTTGTCGAAGCCGGGCTGGGCGTCGGTCAGGCGGTCGCCGGTGAGGACGACCTGCTTCTTGACCAGCAGCGGCTGGCCGCCGCGCTCGCTATAGACCTCGGTGCCGAACGGCGGATTGCCGGCCAACGCGGCGTCGAGCGCCCCCGGGGTGTCGTCGACCAGGCGGATTTCCAGGGTCGCCGTGCGGCCGAGGATATCCTTGGCCTTGGCGGTATCCTGTACGCCCGGCAGTTGGACGACGATGCGGTCCTGGCCCTGCTGCTGGATCACCGGTTCGGCAACGCCGAGTTCGTTGATCCGGTTGTGCAGGGTGGTGATGTTCTGCTTCAGCGCCGATTCACCGATCTTCTGCTGGGCCTGAACCTTCAGCGTGGCGATCAGTCGCGGCTCGCTGGCGTCGCCGGCTTCGACGACCTGCAGATCAGGCTGGCTCTCGGAAATGGCGAAGCGTGCCTTGTTCTGGGTTTCGGCGTCGCGGAACTTGATGACGATGCGGTCGCCTTCGCGATTGACGCCGCCATGGCGCAGGTTCTTGTCGCGCATCAGGGTGCGCAGGTCGGCCGAGGTCGAGTCGAGGCGCTTGGTCAGCGCGCCTTTCATGTCGACCTGGAGCAGGAAGTGCACGCCGCCACGCAGATCGAGGCCGAGGTACATCGGCAGCGCGTGCAGCGAGGTCAGCCACTGCGGCGAGGCGGCCAGCAGGTTCAGGGCGACGACGTATTGCGGATCGGCGGCATCCGGGTTGAATGCCTTTTCCAGGGCATCCTTGGCCTTCAGCTGGGTGTCGGTATCCTTGAAGCGGGTCTTGACGCCGTTGAAGTCGAGCTGGATGCCATTGTGAGCGATATTGGCGGCCTTCAAGGCTTCCTCGACGCGGTTCTGCGTCTTGTGATCGACCTTGAGCGTCGCCTTGGCGCTTGAAACCTGCACGGCCGGCGATTCGCCGAAGAAATTGGGCAGGGTGTAGATAAAGCCGAGCACCAGCGCGATGGCGACGGTGACGTACTTCCAGAGTGGGTAGCGATTCATGGTGGCTTTGAAGCGAAAAAGGCGGCCAGCGGCCGCCTTTCGGGGTGAATTACAGCGACTTCAGCGTGCCCTTGGGCAAAACCAGGCCGATCGACGGCTTTTGCACGACGACTTCGGTGCCTTCGGCGATTTCGACGGAGACGTAGTTCTCGCCGACCTTGGTCACCTTGCCGACGATGCCGCCCTGGGTGACGACTTCATCGCCCTTGGACAGACCGGCCAGCAGCGCCTTGTGCTCCTTGGCCTTCTTCATCTGCGGACGGATCATCAGGAACCACAGCACGACGAACATCAGGATCATCGGCAGCAACTGCATGAAGCCGCCGGTCGGGTCGGCAGCGGCGCCGGCGGTTTGGGCGTGGGCAATACTGATCATTGTGTAACTCCAGGTTGCTTGAATAACGAAACGGGGGATTCTATCACCGGCCCGAGGATCGGTCGCGGGCAAAGCCGATCGACCATTCGTCGAGCGTGCCGGCCTCGATGGCGGCACGCATCTCGGCCATGATGGTCTGATAGAAGTGCAGGTTATGGATGGTATTCAGCATGCCGCCGAGAATCTCGCCGCAGCGGAACAGGTGGTGCAGGTAGGCCCGGCTGAACTGCGTGCAGGTGGTGCAGGTGCACGACGGGTCGAGCGGGCCGGTGTCGGTCTTGAAACGGGCGTTCTTGATCTTGATGTCGCCGAAACGGGTAAACAGGTGGCCGTTGCGGGCGTTGCGGGTCGGCATCACGCAGTCGAACATGTCGATGCCGCGCTTGACGGCGAAGACCAGGTCTTCCGGCGTGCCGACGCCCATCAGGTAGCGCGGCTTGTGGGCCGGCATTTTCGGCGCGACGTGCTCGAGGATGCGCGCCATGTCTTCCTTCGGTTCGCCGACCGACAGGCCGCCGATGGCCATGCCGTCGAAGCCGATCTGGTCCAGCCCGGCCAGCGACTCGTCGCGCAGGTCTTCGTACATGCCGCCCTGGACGATGCCGAACAGCGCGTTGCTGTTTTCCAGCTTGTTGTGTTCGTCACGCGAACGCTGCGCCCAGCGCATCGACAGGCGCATCGACTTCGCGGCTTCGTCGCGGGTCGCCGGGTAGGGTGTGCATTCGTCGAAGATCATCACGATATCGGAATTCAACACCTTCTGAATCTGCATCGAGATTTCCGGCGACAGGAAGAGCTTGGCGCCGTCGTGCGGCGACGAGAACTTGACGCCTTCCTCGGTGATCTTGCGCAGCGCGCCGAGCGAAAAGACCTGGAAGCCGCCGGAATCGGTCAGGATGGGCTTTCGCCAGTTCATGAAGTCGTGCAGGCCCTTGTGCGCCTGGACGACCTCCAGCCCCGGGCGCAGCCACAGGTGGAAGGTGTTGCCGAGGCAGATCTGGGCGCCGATGTCGTTCAGCGACTGGGGGGTCATGGCCTTGACCGTGCCGTAGGTGCCGACCGGCATGAAGACGGGGGTCTGGACGACGCCGTGGTTCAGCGTCAGCGTGCCGCGCCGGGCGGCGCCATCGGTTTTCAAAAGTTCGAATTGCATGTGTGGGGTTTTTGTAACAGCTGTTTGCTTGTGCGGTGCGAGATTGTATAGTTTGTGCGTTCAATCTTCGAATCTCCATGTTCAAGCGCCTGATTACCCGCCTGTTGTTGCTGGTCATGCTATCGACCGTTTTCTCGCCGAGTTTCGGCTGGGAAATCGTGGATGGCGTGGCGCCGCACGAGCATGGCGTGTCGTCCGCCGGGGGCGAGGAGCATTCCGGACATGACGGGCATGACATGCATGCCGCGGTCGCCGGGCATGACGAGCAGGCGGCCTGCGACGAGCAGGATCACCATTGCTGCCCCGGCCATATTCTTGGTCATCTGCCGGGTGGTCTGGGCGCATCGGGGCTGGCTGTCATGGTGACGGCCGATTCGTTTGCGCTGGATGGCCATGCGGACCGCTTCGCCTCGCGCGTTCCCGAGGGGCTCGAGCGCCCCCCCAGAGCTGCCGCCTGAGTCGCGGCGGCTTGTCCTGACACTTTCCATTTCTGTTTGAGGCCCTGACGGGCCCAGTGCGGCATGCCGCCGGTTGTTCCATTGCAACCGGAGGAAATCCCATGCGAAGCGTTTTTTGCATCGCAATCACCGTGATGTTCAGTCTGGCCTCTCCGGCCCGCGGCGAAACGCCGTTGGCCAAGGCCTTTGCCGATGCCTGGCAGCGTCAGCCGGCTACTGCCGCGCTGGCCGAGCGCCAGCGTGCGGTTGCCGCCCGTCTTGGCGCCGCGTCGGCCTTGACGGCTGCCGCGCCCAGCCTGGAGCTGGGTGTGCGCAGCGATCAATTCAATCGCAACCGAGGCGCCCTTGAAAGCGATCTCGGCCTGGTGCTGCCACTCTGGCTGCCCGGCGAGCGCAGCGGCGCCCGTGCGGCGGCAGAGGCGGAGGACGTGGCGCTGGCCGGGCGGGCGGAGAGTCTGCGCCTGCAACTGGCGCAGCTGGTCCGCGATGCCTGGTGGGGCTGGCAAGCCCAGCAAAACGAGGTCGCGCTTGCCGCCGATCGTCTTGGCGCGGCAAGGCGCCTGCGCGACGACGTTGCCCGGCGTTTCGCCGCCGGCGATTTGTCGCGGGCCGATCTCAACCAGGCAGATGGTGTCCTGTCGCAGGTTCGCGCCCAACAGGCTGAAACCGAGGCCGCCGAAGCGCTCGCCCGCTATCGCCTGGAAAGCCTGACCGGCGCCCCGGCAGCCGCGGCGGACGGGCAGTCGGAGGCATTTCCGGCGCAGGTCGGCGAGGCTCATCCGCTGCTGCGCGAATGGCAGGGGCGGGCCGACCTGGCGCGGCGCAATGCCGATCTGGCGCGGGTGCAGTCGCGCAGCAACCCGGAGCTGGCCGTGGCAACGCGGAGCGACCGGGCAGCCAGCGGAGAGCGCGCCGATCAGACCTGGGCGCTCTCCTTGCGGATTCCTTTCGGGGATGGCCCGCGTCACGATGCCCGGGTCGCCACGGCGAATGCCGAGGCCATCGAAGCCACCGTGGAATTCGAGCGCTTGCGCGAACGACTGGGGCGTGAGGCCGAGGCTTCACGCAGGCAGGTTGCCGCAGCGCGCCAGCAACTGGCGGCGACGGAGGAGCGTGCCCGGCTGGCGCGCGAGAACCGCGGTTACTACGAAAAATCCTTCCGCCTGGGTGAAACCGATCTCCCGGCGCGGTTGCGCATCGAAGCCGAAGCATTTGAGGCGGAGCGCGCGCTCGGGCGCGCCCGTATTGCCCTGGGGCAGGGTATTTCGCAACTGCGCCAGAGTCTCGGCCTGTTGCCGGAGTGAGGAAGAGAAGATGATTTTGATACGAACGATGGGCCTCCTTGCAGCCCTGGTGCTGTCGGCCGCCGCGGTGGCCGGCGAGACGCCGCCTATGTCGGTCGCCGTGGCCGAAAGTGAGCATTTCGAGGCGGTGGGACGGCTCACGCCCGAGGGCATGAGCTGGTATGTCGATTACGCCGATAGCAATGCGCCGGTACTCAACGCCGAACTGGAGCTGGAGGCCGGCGGCCAGTCGGTCAAGGCGCGCTTTCGCCCGGAGCGGGGCGATTACCTGGTGGCCGACGAGAAGTGGCTGCAGCCCCTGCGTCGGCCTGGCGAGTACCCGATGGCGCTGACGCTGATCGCCGGAGAAGACAGCGACCTGCTTAGTGGTGAACTGCGTGTCGAGGCAGCGGATGCGGCTGCGTCGGGGGCGATGCTATCGCAGCCGGCCGGCTGGCTGGCGCTGGTCCTCGGGGTGGGCGGGTTGCTTGCCTGGCTCTGGCGTCGTCGCTCGAAAGGAGGTGCATGATGAAAAAAGGACTCCTCGTGCTGGCTTTCCTGGCTGGCATTCCTCCGGTGGCGATGGCTCACGAAGGCCATGACCATGCCGACGAGAAAAAAATGGCCCGTCCGTTGGGCGACGCACCGCAGCGCCTGCCGGATGGCGCCGTCTTCGTGCCCAAATCGGCGCAGCGCGGCATGGCCGTGCTGACGCGCAAGATGCAGGCGGAAACGCTGCCCAAAACGCTGGAGTTGCCGGGGCGCGTGATCATGGACCCGCATCTCGGCGGGCGCGTGCAGGCCATGATTCCGGGCCGCATCGAGCCGGCCGGCCCGCATGGCTTGCCGGCGGCGGGCAGCCGGGTGAAAAAAGGCGAGATTCTGGGTTGGGTTGTGCCGGCCTCCGGTGCCATCGAGCGGTCTAACCAGGCGGCCTTGCTGGCCGAGCTGAAGGCCGCGCTGGGCCTGGCCGAGCGGCGGCTGGCCCGGCTCAACGAACTGGCCGATACGGTGCCGAGAAAGGACATCGATGGCGCCGAGAGCGAGGTGGCCAGCCTGAAGGGACGCCTGGCCGCGGTAGGCGGCGGCTTGTCCGGGCGCGAGGCGCTGGTGGCACCGGTTGGCGGGGTATTGGCGGCGAGCAACGCGGTGGTCGGGCAGGTCGTCGAGCCAAAGGAGCTGATCTTCGAGGTCATCGATCCGGACAGCCTGCATATCGAGGCGACTGCCTTCGAGGCCGTGCCGCTCGGCGATGTGGCGGCGGCGACGGTGGCCGTCGGTGGCCGCTCGGTGCCGCTGGTTTTTGTCGGCGCACCCCGCCGCCTGCGCGAACAGGCCTTGCCGCTGATTTTCGAGAATCATGCCGCGGGTGCCGGACTGGCTCTCCCGCTCGGACAGCCGGTCAAGGTCCAGGTACAGCTCAAGTCGACCGTATCCGGCTTGCCGCTGCCGGCGACAGCTCTGGCGCGCAATACGGCGAATCAGGTGATCGTCTGGGTGAAAACCGCGCCGGAACGTTTCGTGGCACGGGCGATCCGCAGCGAGCCGCTGGACGGGCTGCGGGTACTGGTCACTGGCGGCCTTGAGCCGGGCGAGCGAGTCGTCGTCCAGGGCGCCAGCCTGATCGCGCAAATCCGCTAGGAGCACAGCATGTTTCAGTGGCTTGTCGAAAAAAGTCTGGGTAGCCGGCTCTTCGTGCTGGTGGCGGCTACCGCGTTGATGATCTGGGGCGCCGTGCAGGCGACGCGCTTGCCGGTCGACGTCTTTCCCGATCTCAACAAGCCGACGGTGACGGTGATGACCGAAGCCGGCGGCATGGCGCCCGAGGAAGTCGAGCAGTTGATCAGCTTTCCGCTCGAGACGGCAATGAGCGGCTTGCCGGGGATTGCGACGGTGCGCTCGATTTCGAGTGCCGGCCTGTCCTTCGTCTATCTCACGTTCGACTGGAGCGTCGATGTCTATCGCGCCCGGCAGATGGTGACCGAGCGGCTGGCGGCGATGGAATCCGCGTTGCCGCCGGGCAGCGTTCCGCGCATGGGGCCGGTGTCGTCGATCATGGGCGAGATCATGCTGGTCGCCATTCCCATTCGTGGAGAGGGGGCCGATCCCAAGGCGGCGCGGGAATACGCCGACTGGGTGCTGCGGCCGCGCCTGATGGCGATTGCCGGCGTGTCGCAGGTCATTCCGATCGGGGGCGAAGTCCGGCAGTTCCAGGTGCAGCCGGATACGCGGCGGATGATGGAACTGGGCGTCGGCCTCGACCAGATCGAGGCGGCGGTACGCGGTTTTGCCGCCAATACCTCGGGTGGCTTTCTCGAACTGAACGGGCGCGAATACCTGATCCGTCACCTCGGGCGCAGCGCACGGCTGGAGGATCTGAAGAACCTCGCGCTCACGGCGCGGAACGGGCAGCCCATCCTGCTGCGCCAGGTCGCCGATGTCGGCTTCGCTGCCGCGATCAAGCGCGGCGACGGCGGCTTCGACGACGGGCGCGACGGCAGCCCGGCGGTGATCCTCAGCATCCAGAAACAGCCGACGGCGGATACGGTGGAACTGACGCGGCGCATCGAGTCGGCGCTGGTCGATCTCAAGAGCAGCGTGCCGGCCGGCCTGAGCGCCCCGCAGGTGATCTTCCGCCAGGCCGACTTCATCGAGGCATCGCTCGGCAACCTGCAGCTCAAGCTGTTGATGGCCGCCTGCTTCGTCGCCGGCGTGCTGTTCTTCTTCCTCGGTAATCTGCGGACGATGCTGATTTCGCTGACGGCGATCCCGCTCTCTATCCTGACCGCCATCCTGGTCTTCAAATGGTTCGGCTTGTCGATCAACACCATGACCCTGGGCGGGTTGGCGATCGCCATCGGCGAGCTGGTGGACGATGCCGTCGTCGATGTCGAGAACATCCTGCGCCGCCTGCGCGAAAAGGCGGCCAGCGGCCAGCCCTACTCGGTGCGCGAAACGGTGATCGCCGCCTCGCTCGAGGTGCGCACCGCCATCGTCTATGCGACGCTGATCATCGCCCTGGTGTTCGTGCCGCTCTTCGCCCTGCCCGGTATCGAGGGGCGCCTGTTCGTGCCGCTCGGCATTGCCTACATCGTCGCCATCCTGGCTTCGCTGGCGGTGTCGGTGCTGGTGACGCCGGTGCTGTCGAGCTATCTGTTGCCGGCGCTGGTGCGCCACGACCATGGCGAGACGCGCCTGGTCGTCCGTCTCAAGGCCGCCTACCGGCAGGCTCTGGAGCGTGTGCTGGCGGCACCGCGCCTGCCAGTGGCGGCAGCCGGCATCGCCGTCGTGCTGGCAACGCTCGCCGTACCTTTCTTCCCGACCACCTTCCTGCCGCCGTTCAACGAAGGCTCGATCACCCTCGGCCTGCGCCTCAATCCGGGTGCCACGCTGTCCGAATCGATCCGCGTCGCCACGGCGGCCGAACAGGCGCTGCGTGGCCTGCCCGAGATCGAGCACATGGGTCGGCGTACCGGGCGGGCCGAACTCGACGAACATGCCGAGGGTGTGCATGTCACCGAGTTCGAGATCAAGCTCAAACCGGACGGACGACCCAAGGAAGCGGTCTACGCCGACATCCGCCAGCGGCTCAAGGAGTTGCCGGCCAGCCTGAGCCTGGGCCAGCCCATCGCGCACCGTATCGACCACATGCTATCGGGGGTGCGGGCGCAGATCGCCATCAAGATCGTCGGCGAGGACCTCGACACGCTGCGCGCCCAGGCCGGCCTGCTGCGCGAACGGCTGGCCAGGATACCGGGCCTCGCCGACCTGGAGATCGAGAAGCAGGTGCTGGCGCCGCAGATCAAGGTACGCGTCGATTTCGACGCGGCGGCGCGCTACGGCATCTCGACGGCGCAGCTGACGCGCACGCTGCAGACCCTGGTCGATGGCGAGAAGGTGACGCAGATCGTCGAGGGCAACCGACGTTTCGATCTGGTCGTCCGCTTGCCGGAGGCGGCCCGTTCGCTCGACGGGCTGGCCAACCTGCTGGTCGAGACGCCGGCCGGTCGCGTCCCGCTGTCCCGGCTGGCCAGCATCGAGGATGCCGACGGGCCGAACCAGATCACCCGCGACGATGGCCGGCGGCGCATCGTCATCTCGGCCAATGCTCAAGGCAGGGCGCTGTCCGAGGTGGTGGCCGACCTGCGTGCCGTCGTGGCGGATTTCTCATTGCCTGAGGGCTATTTCGTGACCCTGGGCGGCCAGTTTCAGGCGCAGGAGGAGGCAGCGCGCTTGATCGCCGTGCTCGCCCTCGGTTCGGCGGCCTTGATCTTCATGGTCCTCTTCAGCCGCTACCGCTCGGCGGTGCTGGCCGCGCTGATCATGGCCAACGTGCCACTGGCGCTGGTCGGCAGCGTCATCGGCCTGTGGCTGTCCGGCCAGCCCCTGTCGGTTGCTGCGCTGATCGGCTTCATCACGTTGGCCGGTATCGCCACCCGCAACGGCATCCTGAAGATCAGCCACTACCTGAATCTGATGCGCTTCGAAGGCGAGACCTTCGGCGTGCCGATGATCGTGCGCGGTTCGCTGGAGCGCCTGACGCCGGTGCTGATGACCGCGCTGGTTGCTGCCTTCGCGCTGGCGCCGCTGCTCTTCGAGGCCGAACAGCCGGGTACCGAGATCCTGCATCCGGTGGCCGTCGTCATTTTTTCCGGGCTGATCAGCTCGACCCTGCTCGATACCTTTGTCACGCCAGCCCTGTTCTGGCTCTTTGGCCGGCCGGCCGCACAGCGTCTGCTGGCGGCCAACGACGGCGAAAATTTCTAAACCGTAATAGGAGAAACCCATGAAAGCCATTGTTGCCATCGTCGTTGCCGGTTTGCTGCAGCTGTCGTCATCGGCTGTTCTGGCGCATGCCGAGCACGGCCAGCCACAGTTCGGCGGCGTTGTCGCCGAGGCCGGCGAGGCTCAATTCGAGATTGTTGGCAAGGGCGGCAAGATCGTTGTCCATGCAACGAGTCACGGCACTCCGGTCGATACGGCGGGGGCGAAGGCCAAGCTGTCCGTGCTGGCTGGCGGGGCGAAAAGCGAACTGACGCTGGCCCCGGTCGCCCCCAATCGCCTCGAAGCGGCAGGTAGCCTGGCGAGCGGCGCCAAGCTGCTGATCCTGGTCGAGTGGCCCGGCCGCAAGCCCCTGCAGGGCCGTGCCGTGGCCCCTTGATGCGAATTTCGGGAAAGGAAATGCGATGAGTTCATCACTGTCGGCGCGCCGTCGCCTGTTGTTGTCACTGCTGCTTACCGCCGCTGTTCCCGGATGGGCGGCGCCGGCCGCTCCCCGGGTCGAAGTCTGGAAAAGTCCGTATTGCGGCTGTTGCAAGGATTGGGTCGCGCATCTCGAAAAAGAGGGCTTCACGGTTCAGGTCCATGAGGTCGGCGATCTGGACGGTGCCCGCCGCAGGCTGGGGATGCCCGAGCGCTATGCCTCCTGTCATACCGCACGGGTCGGCGATTACCTGCTCGAAGGCCATGTTCCGGCGGCCGACATCCGTCGCCTGCTCGCCGAACGGCCGGCCGGCCTCGGCTTGGCGGTACCGGGCATGCCGGTCGGTTCGCCGGGCATGGACGGCCCGGCCTATCGCGGCCGGCGCGATCCCTACGAGGTGCTGCTCGTCCGCCGGGACGGGGGCGCGAACGTGTTCGCCAACTACCGTTAGGCGGCGTCCGGCGCCTTTTCGAGCAGCATCGCGTCGCCGTAGCTGAAGAAGCGATAGCGGTCGGCGACCGCGTGGGCGTAGGCGGCGCGGATCGCGTCGTAACCGGCAAAGGCCGATACCAGCATCATCAGCGTCGATTTCGGCAGGTGGAAGTTGGTGATCAGCCGGTCGACGACCTTGAAGCGGTAGCCCGGCGTGATGAAGATGTCGGTTTCCGCCCCGCCGACACGCACCGTGCCGTCGGCGTTGCCGGCCGACTCAAGGGCGCGCAGGCTGGTCGTGCCGATGGCGATGACACGGCCGCCGGCGGCGCGGGTCGCGGCGACGGCCTCGGCGGTTGCCGCCGGAATTTCGAAGCGTTCGCTGTGCATCCGGTGGTCGGCAATTTTTTCCACGCGCATCGGGCGATAGGTACCGGCGCCGACATGCAGGGTCAGGAAAGCGGTATGGATACCCTGCCCGCGCAGCAATTCGAGCATGTTTTCGTCGAAATGCAGCCCGGCGGTGGGAGCGGCCACGGCGCCCGGTTCGCGGGCATAGACCGTCTGGTAGCGCGCCTCGTCGGCGCCTTCGGCCGGGTGTTCGATGTACGGCGGCAGCGGCAGCTTGCCGTATTGTTCGGCGAGTTCCCAGAAATCGCCGCCATCGCTCAGTTCGAGGGCGAAAAAGTCGTCGTCGGCGCCAGCCCGGCCGGTCATCGTGACCGTGAAGGCATCGGCCAGGATCATCTTGCTGCCCGGCTTGGGCGCCTTGCTGGCGCGAATCTGGCAGATCGCGTGCGTTGCGTCGACGATGCGCTCGAGCATGATTTCAACGCGTCCGCCGCTTTCCTTGAGGCCGAAGAAACGGGCCTTGATCACGCGGGTGTCGTTGAAGACGAGCAGGTCGCCCGGCTGCAGCAGCGACGGCAAGTCGGCGAAGCGGCGGTCGACATGCGTGGAGCCATCCACATGCAACAGGCGGCTGCCCGTGCGTTCGGCGGCGGGGTGCTGGGCGATCAGTTCGGGGGGGAGGTGGAAGTCGAAGTCGTCGACAGTCATCGACATGGTGCTGTCCAATCACGAAGAACAAACAAAAACGGCCTTCCTGACGGAAAGCCGCTTTGTTTTGAAACTGGTGCCCCGGGCCAGACTCGAACTGGCACACCTTTCGGCGGCGGATTTTGAATCCGCTGCGTCTACCGATTCCGCCACCGGGGCGAGTGGAGGCCGGATTATCCCTGAATCACTTCTTCGATTCAAGCGATTCCGTACATGGGAAAGCTTTTGCAAGGGCTCCGGCAACCAGCGTTGCGGTGCTCATGGTGGTGTTCGGCGGCACACGCTCGACATGAATGACGACGGCGCGGACGAGACGCATCGACAAATCCGGGTCGTTGGGCAGGCAGAAGGCATTGAGCTTCATGCCGACCTGCCCGGCCAGGTAATCGCTGACTGCGTAGCCGTCGGCAAAACCGGCGACGTAGGCAATGCAGCGGGCGCTGCGTATCGACTGAAGAGGGTCGCTGTTTTTCTGCTTGGCATACAGCTCTTCGGCGGCCTGGCAGTCGCCGCGTAATTCGTCCGGCGTGTAGGCGTAGGCGGAGGCCGAAAACAGCGCTACCAGCAAGAACAGGTATTTCATCGCTTCTCGAACCAGCTGAGCTTTTCATGCAGCCCGACGACACTGCCGACCACGATCAGCGCCGGCGGCTTGATGCCGGACTCGGCTATGCGGTGCGGCAGGGTGCCCAGCGTTGCCAGTACGGTCTTCTGGTCAGCCTGGGTGCCGTTACGGATGACCGCCGCCGGTGTCATCGAGGGCAGGCCGTAATGCATCATCTGCTTGCAGATTTCCTCGGCAGCGCCGATGCCCATGTAGAAAACGACGGTCTGGTTGGGGCGGGCCAGCGCGCTCCAGTCGAGATTGACCGTTCCATCCTTGAGATGGCCGGTGACGAAGGTCACGGCTTGCGCGTGATCGCGATGCGTCAGCGGAAAACCGGAGTAGGCCGCACAGCCGGCTGCTGCCGTGACGCCGGGTACGACCTCGAAGGGAATGCCGGAGGCAACCAGTGTTTCCAGCTCTTCGCCGCCTCGGCCGAAAATGAAGGGATCGCCCCCCTTGAGGCGGACGACGGACAGTCCTTCACGGGCGAGGGTGACCAGCAACTGGTTGATGTCGCCCTGCGGCATGGTGTGCTTGGAGGATTCCTTGCCAGCGTAGATGACGCGGGCATCGGAACGGGCCAGGTCCATGATGCCGTTGCCGACCAGGTGGTCATAGACGAGGACATCGGCCTGTGCGATGACGCGGGCAGCCTTGATGGTCAGGAGATCGGGGTCGCCTGGTCCAGCACCGACGAGCCAGACTTTCCCGCCTTGTAATTGCGATGAATTATTCATGGTTTTTCTCTTCCTTTGGGCGGGCATCCTAATGCGGTCGTTCGCACCTGCCAATAGCGTGGATCAAGGAATTGAGTAAATATAGTTCAAAAGTTGTAGTTAAATAGTTACTAGTGATTACATGGCGTTGAATGTATGAGATTTCTTATGGAAAAAAGATTGATGAGTATCAAGGATGCGGGAGGCGCTCAAGCGCAACCTAGCGGACATCGCGTTTGGGGAACAAGGACGCGACCCGTTTTCGTTCTAGGAGAGGAAAGATGAAAAAAACTGTTGTGGGGATGCTTGCACTGACTGCCATGGCTGCCGCCATGGGTTCCGCCTTTGCCCAGGAGGCCGCCAAGGCTGCTCCGGCAATGACGGCAGCCGAGAAGGAGCAGGCCAAGAAGATTTACTTCGAGCGTTGCGCCGGCTGCCACGGCGTGCTGCGCAAGGGCGCCACCGGCAAGAACCTTGAGCCGCACTGGTCCAAGAAGGACAAGGACGGCAACGTCACCGAAGGCGGTACGCTCAAGCTCGGTCAGCAGCGTCTGGAAAAGATCATCGGCTACGGTACCGACGGTGGCATGGTGAACTTCGACGACATCCTGACCAAGGAAGAAATCACCCTGATGTCGAAGTACATCCAGAACACCCCCGACGTTCCGCCAGAGTACAGCTTCAAGGACACGATGGATTCCTGGAAGGTCATCGTTCCGGTCGACCAGCGTCCGAAGAAGCAGATGAACAACTTCAACCTGAACAACATGTTCTCGGTCACCCTGCGTGACACCGGTGAAGTTGCCCTGATCGACGGCGATACCAAGGAAATCCGCTCCATCGTCAAGACCGGCTATGCGGTTCACATCTCCCGCCTCTCCGCTTCCGGCCGTTATGTATACGTGATCGGTCGCGACGGTCGTCTGAGCCTGATCGACCTGTGGATGGAAAAGCCGGCTGTCGTGGCTGAAGTCAAGATCGGCTTCGATGCACGCTCGGTCGATACCTCCAAGTTCAAGGGCTTCGAAGACAAGTACGCTGTCGCCGGTTCCTACTGGCCGCCCCAGTACGTGATCATGGACGGCGATACGCTGAAGCCGCGCAAGGTCGTTTCCACCCGTGGCATGACCGTCGATGGCGAATACCATCCGGAACCGCGCGTTGCCTCCATCGTCGCTTCGTTCATCAAGCCGGAGTGGGTTATCAACATCAAGGAAACCGGCCAGATTCTGTTGGTCGATTATTCCGACATCGAAAACCTCAAGACGACCACTGTCGGTTCCGCCAAGTTCCTGCACGACGGCGGCTGGGATGCTTCCAAGCGCTACTTCCTGGTGGCGGCCAACGCCTCCAACAAGATCGCCGCGGTCGACACCAAGACCGGCAAGCTGGCTGCCCTGGTCGATACCGCCAAGATTCCGCACCCGGGTCGCGGCGCCAACTTCGTCCATCCGAAGTTCGGTCCGGTCTGGGCAACGGGTCACCTCGGTGCCGATGTCGTGACCTTGATCTCGACGCCGTCCGACGACAAGAAGTTTGCCAAGTACAAGGAATACAACTGGAAGGTCGTTCAGGAAATGAAGCACGTTCCGGGCAACCTGTTCGTCAAGACCCATCCGAAGTCCAAGCACTTCTGGGCCGACGCGCCGCAGAACCCGGACAAGGATCTGGCCGAGTCGGTTGCCGTCTGGGATATGGCCGACCTGTCCAAGCCGAAGGCTATCCTGAACGTCGCCAAGGATTCCGGCCTGCCGCCGACCAAGGCTGTCAAGCGCGCTGTCCATCCGGAATACTCGGCTGACGGCAAGGAAGTCTGGATCTCCCTGTGGGGCGGCAAGACCGACCAGTCCGCCGTTGTGGTCTATGATGACGCTACGCTGAAGGTCAAGAAGGTCATCACCGATCCGAAGATGATCACGCCGACCGGTAAGTTCAACGTCTACAACACCCAGCACGACATCTATTGATCGACTGTTGATTGTTTGATTTGAGGCAAAGCTACGGGGGCGCAAGCCCCCGTAGCATATGAAGCAGCACAAAACGAAGCTGTTTTGATTTAGCCGAATTCGTATCACTTTTGTGGAGATGACCACGATGAACAAGCATTTCGTTTCCCTGGCAGTCGCCGGTGCCTTCATGGCGCTGGGTTCGCAAGCGGCGATTGCCGCGCCGGACTGGGCCAAGGTGGGCAAGAGCACGATTCACGTATTCCATCCGGGTGCTGCGCCGCTCGAGTGGCTGCAGGGCAAGGGCGAACACAGCGGCGCCAGCGGCCTGAAAAAGGGTGAAAGCTGCGCCGGCTGCCACGTTGAGGACGGCAAGCTGTCGCTCGATCTCAAGCGGTTGGCCAGCAAGGAAATGGAGCCCAAGGGCGCACCGAAGACCATGACCTATCCGGTTACCGTTCAGGCGGCCTTCGATGCTTCCAACCTCTATGTGCGTCTGACCTTCAAGGCACCGACCGGTGGCTTCGATCATTCGGACAAGGAGAACGAGGTCAAGGCGACCATCATGTTCCCGAACGACAAGGTTCCTCTGGCCGATCAGGCGGGCTGCTGGTCGGCTTGCCATGAAGATGCCAAGGGCATGCCGAAGGGCAAGGACAAGACCAAGCATGTGAATGCTGGCGTTATGGATCTGATGCAGTGGAAGAGTAGCGGCAAGTCGGTCGATGGTTTTGTCGCCGACAAGCGCAACATGGAAGGCGGCAAGGCCGGTGCGACCGCCGAGGGTGCCAAGGCAGGCGATACCTACACCGTCACCTTCACCCGTAAGCTGGCCGGCAATGCCGTGCTCGCTCCCGGCAAGGCCGTACCGTTCGGCATCGCCATCCACGCCGACAATGCGGCCGGCCGCTTCCACCACGTCTCCTTCGGCCACACCATCGGTCTCGGTGCCGACGGCGACGTGAAGGCTGCCAAGCAGTAACCTGCCCATGCCATCCGGAAGACCGACTGCTCGATCCGGGTGGCCCTGTCAGGGAGGGGCGCTGGCTGTGCTGGCGCTCCTTTTTTCATCGGCGACTGCCCAAACGACCGTCGATGTGACGATCGAAGGTTACCGTTTCGAGCCGGCCGAGGTCCGTATCCGGGTCGGCGATAGCGTCCGCTGGACGAATCGCGAGAAGCGGACCAGTCATTCCGTCCTTTTCCCGGCCGACAAGGGCCTCGAATCCGAGCGCCTGTTCCCGGACGAGAGCTGGACTCGCCGTTTCGACAAGGCGGGGCGCCATGACTATCATTGCGGTCCGCATCCGGAAATGAAAGGGAGTGTCGTTGTCTCCGAATAAGCTGGCGCTTGCCTTGCTCGCCGTATCGTGCGTCGCCTGGGGATCTGAGCCCAACGCGGCGCGCCAGAAGGAATTGGTGCATCTGGTCCGGCAGGATTGCGGTTCCTGTCACGGGATGAGTTTGAAAGGCGGGCTCGGACCGGCCTTGCTGCCGGAGAACTTGCGCGACAAGCCGGCCGAGGGACTGACTGCAACGATCTATTACGGTCGCCCGGGAACGCCGATGCCGCCGTGGAAGCAGTTCATGTCGGAAGCCGAAGCCGCCTGGATTGTCGATAAACTGATGACTGCCTTTCCCGAATAAGCCCCTGCGAGATCACCATGCGCCTGTTGCTGAGTCTGTTCCTTGTCCTCCTGCTCAATGCCTGTGCCGGCCCACAGTTGCGTGGTACCGGCGATCTGGGCCTGATCATCGAGCGGTCGAGTGGCCACGTCACGCTGGTCAATACGTCCACGCGCCAGCCCTACGCGCGGATTGCCGGCCTGGGCGATCTTTCCCATGCCTCCGCCGTTTATTCGCGGGATGGTCGTTATGCGTTCATTTTCGGCCGTGACGGCGGCCTGACCAAGATCGACCTGCTCGAAGCCAAGATCGTCAAGCGCGTCATCCAGTCGGGCAACGCCATCGGCGGCTCGATTTCGCAGGATGGCCGCATTGTCGTCGCCCAGAACTATTCGCCGGGCGGCATCAAGGCCTTCGATGCCGAGACGCTTGAGTTGCTGTCCGAAGTGCCGGCCGAATACGCGCCGGGCAAATTCTCCAAGGTCGTCGGCCTGGCCGATACGGCAGGCAACAAGTTCGCCTATGCCTTGTTCGAGGGGGGCGAAATCCGGGTGACCGATTTCAGTGACCCGAAGCAGCCCAAGACCCAGCGTTTCCCGGCTGGCAGCCAGCCGTACGACGGTCTGGTAACGCCTGATGGTCGCTATTTCCTGGCCGGTCTGTTCGGCGAGGACGGTGTCGCCATGCTCGACCTCTGGCAGCCGGAAAAGGGCGCCCGCAAAATTCTCGAAAAGTACGGTCGTGGCGAGGAAAAGCTGCCGGTGTTCAAGATGCCGCACCTGCGCGGCTGGTCCGTGGCACAAGGCAAGGCCTACTTGCCGGCAATCGGACGACATGAGGTGCTGGTTGTCGATGTGGCGACCTGGAAGGAAGTGGGGCGGATTCCGGTGCGCGGCCAGCCGGTCTTCGTGATGGCGCGCCCCGACGGGCGGCAGATCTGGGTCAATTTCGCCTTCCCCGACAATGGCAAGATCGACGTGATCGATACGCTGGCGGGCAAGGTCGTGCATAACATGGAGCCGGGCAAGGGCATCCTGCACATGGAGTTTGCGCCGCGTGGCGAGAATATCTGGCTCTCGGCGCGTGACGACAACAAGGTCGTCATCTACAACACCGAGAATTTCACCAAGCAGGGTGAGATCGTGGCCGACAGTCCCTCCGGCATCTTCTTCACCTCGCGCGCCGTACGCATTGGCTTCTGATGGACGATACACTCGACTTTCACCTGCTGAACGATTTTCAACGCGATTTTCCGCTCTGTCCGGCACCTTTCGCCGAATTGGCATCGCGGCTGGGGGTTGCCGAAAAAGTGGTGCTCGGGCGGCTCGACAACCTGCGCCGGGAAGGAAAAATATCCCGGGTGGGCGCGGTCTTCGCACCCAAGCGGATTGGCGCCTCGACGCTGGCGGCCATGGCTGTGCCGCCGGAAAAACTGGCGGCGGTGGCTGCAGCGGTCAACCGCTTCCCTGAGGTCAACCACAACTACGAGCGCGAACATCGCTACAACCTGTGGTTTGTCGTCACCGCAGCCAGCGAGGGGCGCCTGCAGGCGACGCTGGGGGCCATCGAGCAGGCCGCCGGCTACCGCCTGATGCCCCTGCCCTTGCTGGAAGAGTTCCACATCGACCTCGGCTTCTCGCTCGATGGCAAGCGGCAAAAGCGCGAAGTGGCCGCCGTTCCGGTCACACCCGTGCAGCCGATCGGTGAAATCGAGCGTCGCTTGATTTCGGTTCTGCAGGAAGGGTTGCCCATGTTCATCCGGCCTTTCCAGTTGATTGCCAATCGTGTCGGCAGTTCCGAAAGCGACGTGCTGGGCCGCATCAGGGCCTGGCTTGAGGAGGGGGCGATCAAGCGTTTCGGCGTCGTCGTCCGTCACCACGAACTCGGTTTTCGGGCCAACGCCATGCTGGTGCACGACATCCCCGATGATCGGGTCAGCGAATTGGGGCGTGCCCTGGCCGTCGAGCCGGCGGTTACCCTCTGTTATCGGCGGCCACGTTGCCTGCCTGACTGGCCGTACAACCTGTTCTGCATGATCCACGGCAAGGCGCGCGACGAAGTCGAGGCGATCATCGCCAACCTGCGTCAGCGCCATGGCCTGGATGACTGCGCGCACGAAACGCTGTTTTCGCTCACCCGTTTCAAGCAGAACGGGGCGCGCTATGCGTGAGCTCGACGCCATCGATCGCGCGATCATCGATACCTTGCAGGGCGACTTCCCGTTGACCGAGCATCCCTATGCGCAGGCGGCAGAACGTCTTGGCATTGCCGAGGCGGATCTTCTGGCGCGTCTGGAACGGATGCTGGCCGACAAGGTGCTGACGCGTTTCGGCCCGATGTTTCAGATCGAACGCATGGGCGGCGCCTTCGTGCTGGCGGCGCTGGCCGTTCCCGAGGCGCGCTACGAAACAGTGACCGCGCAGGTCAATGCCTTGCCGCAGGTGGCGCACAACTATCGGCGCGAGCACCTGCTCAACATGTGGTTTGTCCTGGCGACCGAGAAGCCTGAGGGGATTGCCGAAGCCATTGCGCAGATCGAGGCGGAGACCGGACTTCCGGTGCATGCCTTTCCCAAGGAACGGGAGTACTTCGTGCAGATGCAACTGGAGGCCCGGGTATGATCGGTGACGACATCGACCGTGCCCTGATCGTGGCCACGCAAGGCGGCCTGCCGCTGGTCGGCGAGCCGTATCGCGCGCTGGGCGAGGAATTGGGCATTTCGGCCAGCGAGGTCATCGAACGGCTCGGGCGGATGCTCGAGAGCGGACTGATCCGGCGGATAGGCGCCGTACCCAATCACTACGCCATCGGCTGGACGGCCAACGGCATGACGGTCTGGGATGTCGACGATGCCGAGGTCGACCGTCTGGGCGGCCTGGTCGGTTCCTTGCCCTTCGTGACCCATTGCTATCGCCGGCCGCGTTCGCTGCCGGCCTGGCCCTACAACCTTTTCGCCATGGTGCACGGCAGTTCGCGGGAGGAGTGCGCGACCAAGGCCCGGGATATCCAGGCCCTGCTCGGCGCCGCCTGCCGGGGTAGCGACATCCTGTATTCGACGCGCATTCTGAAGAAAACCGGCTTGCGTATCGGTGCCTGATTGCCGGCTGGCAAAGGAATTCGTTTGCCATTCAGGCGGATAGCGCGTATTGTGCACCGCAGCGAATTTCAAGTAGTGTTGTTGTCTCGTTGGTTTAGTTCCCGTACTTCTGCGGCGCCATTCCCGCATTCCCACCTCGCCGTCTTGATCTCGCCCCATGCAAGGGGCTATGCCCCGTAACCAACCCGGAGATTCAAGATATGGCACAAGGTACCGTCAAGTGGTTCAACGATTCCAAAGGTTTTGGCTTCATCACCCCGGATGGTGGTGGCGAAGACCTGTTCGCGCATTTCTCGGCCATTCAGTCGCAAGGTTTCAAAACCCTGGCTGAAGGTCAGCGCGTCAGCTTTGAAGTAACCACCGGCCCGAAGGGCAAGCAGGCCAGCAACATCCAGGCTGCCTGATCGCTGGCGCGGACCCGTCCGGCGTCCGCGTCCCTGTGTGGCCCGACCTGCGTCGGGCCGCCTCATTCCCTGAATGGAGGCCGCCATGGCCAAAGAAGAATTGCTCGAGATGCAAGGCGTCGTTGCTGACGTCCTGCCCGACTCCCGCTTTCTCGTTAATCTGGAAAATGGTCACTCGCTGATCGCCTACACCGCCGGCAAGATGCGCAAGCACCACATCCGTATTCTGGCCGGCGACAAAGTGACGCTTGAGTTGTCGCCCTACGATTTGAGCAAGGGCCGGATCACTTTCCGTCACATTGAAGGACGCATGCCGTCGGCACCCAGGGTCAGGCGCGCCTGAGCCGCTTGGGAGAAAAACGGCAACGCGGCACGTCCGCAAAGTGAAAAGCCCGGCCTGCGCCGGGCTTTTTTTCTTCAGAAAGAAAGGTCAGGCCGTTTCGGCGATGCGCCCGGCGATGTGGGCCAGCGCTTCCTCGACCTGATCGATCAGGATCAGGCAGAGGTCGCCCGGCTGCAGGCGCTCCAGCGCCCGATCGATGGCATTGAATTCACCGGTGATTTCGTCGATGCGCTTGGTGCGTCTGGCGCCCTTCAGGCCATCGCGCAACAGGGCGACGACTTCGCCGTCCTCGCGGCCGCGCTGGCAAGCATCCTGGTAAAGGATGGCATCGTCGAAGGCATTGCCCAGAATCTCGGTCTGCTGGCGGATATCCTCGTCGCGCCGGTCGCCGGCACCGCTGATCACCACCGAGCGACGTACGGCCGGCATGCCCTCGACCGCCTGAACCAGGGCCTGCATGGCGTCCGGATTGTGTCCGTAGTCGGCGATCAGCGTGGCACCCTTGTAATCGAATACGTTGAAGCGGCCCGGCGCGGTGGCGGCGTCGCTGATGAAACCGGACAGCGCCTTCTCGATCACCGCCCAGTCCAGACCCAGTGCCCAGCCGGTGGCCGTGGCCGCCATGGCGTTTTCAACCTGGAAGCCGATGCTGCCGTTGCGGGTCAGCGGGATCGCGGAGAACGGAATGCGATAGCTCTTGCGACCCTCCTGGCAGACGATGCCTTCGTCGTTGGCGTAGACGACCCGCTTGTTCTGGGCGCGGTGCGTGGCGAGCACCGGGTTGGCCTTGTCGCGGGCGAAGAAGATGATGTTGCCCGGGCAATGGGCGGCCATGCGCGCGACCTGCGGGTCGGCTGCATTGAGGACGGCCATGCCGTGCGGGGCGACGTTTTCGACGATGACACGCTTGACCACGGCCAGTTCGTCAACGGTGGTGATGTAGTTGAGGCCCAGGTGGTCGCCGATGCCGATATTGGTCACCACGGCGACATCGCACATGTCGAAGCCCAGGCCTTCGCGCAGCACACCGCCACGGGCGGTTTCGAACACGGCAGCATCGACGTCCGGATGCATCAGCACGTTGCGCGCGCTGCGCGGGCCGGAACAATCGCCGTTGTCGATCTGCCGGCCTTCGACATAGACGCCGTCGGTGCTGGTCATGCCGACGCGCTGGCCGTTGGCTTCGAAGATACGGCCGATCAGGCGGCTGGTCGTCGTCTTGCCGTTGGTGCCGGCGATGGCGACGATGGGAATGCGGGCGCTGTCGCCATCCGGGAACATCATGCCGACGATGGCCTTGCCGACGTCGCGGCCCTTGCCGAAGGACGGATCGAGGTGCATGCGCAGGCCGGGCGCGGCATTGACTTCGACGATGCCGCCGCCCTGGTCTTCGAGCGGCTTCAGGATGGTGTCGCACACCACGTCGATGCCGGCGATGTCGAGGCCGACCGTCTGCGCGGCGGCGACGGCGGCGGCGGCGAGGTCGGGATGGACGTCGTCGGTGACGTCGGTGGCGGTGCCGCCGGTCGACAGGTTGGCGTTGTTGCGCAGCACGACGCGGGCACCGCGCTGCGGCACCGAGTCGGCGTTATAGCCTTGCTCGGCGAGGCGGGCGAGGGCAATTTCGTCGAAGCGGATCTTGGTCAGAGACGTGGCATGGCCGTCGGAACGGCGCGGATCGCTATTGACGATATCGACCAGCTCGCGGACCGTGTGCTTGCCGTCGCCGATGACCAGCGGCGGGTCGCGCCGGGCGGCGGCGATCAGTTTGTTGCCGATGACCAGCAGGCGCCAGTCGTGGCCGGGCAGGTACTTCTCGACCATGATGTCGTCGCGGAACTCGATGGCGACGCGATAGGCGCGGCGCACCTGTTCCTCGCTCGTCAGATTGACCGAGATGCCCTTGCCCTGGTTGCCGTCCTGCGGCTTGACGACGACCGGCAGGCCGACTTCCTGGGCGGCTGCCCAGGCGTCGTCCTCGTTCTCGACCGGGCGGCCGTAGGGAACGGCAACGCCGGAGGCGTGCAACAGGTTCTTGGTCAGCTCCTTGTCCTGCGCAATCGACTCGGCAATGGCGCTGGTGAAGCTCGTTTCGGCGGCCTGGATGCGTTTCTGCTTGCTGCCCCAGCCGAACTGGACGAGGCTGCCCTGCGTCAGACGGCGATAGGGAATGCCGCGGGCGACGGCGGCCGCGACGATGGCGCCGGTGGAGGGGCCGAGGCGGATGTCCTCGTCGAGGTCGCGCATTTCCTTCAGCGTACCGTCGAGATCGAAGGGGGTATCGTTCAGTGCGGCCAGGCAGAGCTGCTCGGCGTATTTGAAAGCCAGCCGGCCGACGTCTTCCTCGGAATATTCGACGACGACCTGGTAAATGCCTGCTTCGACAGTCTGCGTCGTGCGGCTGAAGGTAACCGGGCAGCCGGCCTGGGCTTGCAGGCCGAGGGCACAGAATTCGAGGGCGTGGGCCATCGACACCGTGTCGAGGTGGTCGGAGGGAATGAGGTCGCCGAGTTCCGGAAAGCGCTCGCGCAGGCGGGCTTCGAAGCCCGGCAGGTCGGCGATGGCAACTTCGGCGTCGGCGCAGCTGACGATGGCCTGGATGGCGGTGTGGCGGCTCCACAGGTTGGGGCCGCGCAGGGCACGAATGCGGGAAACGTCCATGACGCGATGTTCCTTGTTATTTCTGTAGGGCCGCGCGCAGCGGTTTCTTGGCCTGGATCGGCAACAGGGCTTCCGGCTCCGGCAGGTCGAGGCCGAAGGTCTTGACGCCGGTGGCGATGACTTCCTGGGTCAGGCCCAGCGCCCAGCCGGCGGCGACGGCAGCCAGCACATTGGCGATGTCTTCCGGGTTCTTGCCCTTGCCGATGTGCGGTACGTCGCCGAGGCGGCAGATGCGGGTTTCGTCGGCACCGGTGCGCAGGATGATGCGGCCGTCGGCGACCGTCACGCCACGTTTGCCGGCGGCAAAGTGCTCGGCCAGCTTCAGGCAGGAGGGGTCGGCGGCAAAGAAGATGACCTCGCCGTCGCACAGTTCGGCGAAGTCGGCAACCAGTGGGTCGGCGGCATTGAGCACGGCATAGCCGGCGGGCAGCACGACATCGACCTGGGTCCGATAGATCGAGCGCGGCGTTGTGTAGTACTCGCCGCCGGTGGGCTGCACATCCCAGCGCGATAGGTCTTCGTCGCCGGAGGCGATATTGGTGATGATGCCCACCGAACAGCGGTCGTAAGCCAAGCCCTGGCCGAGGATCACTTCCGGGCCGTTTTCGATGACGGCAGCCTCGATGGCGCGGTTGAGCAGCAGGCGGCGGCCGGCCGACCAGTTGGCGGCATCGCTTTTCTGCACCTGCCGGCGGTTCTGGAACAGGCCGTCGCTGCAGGCCAGTCCGGTATGCGCACCGGACAGGTAGAGCAGGTGAGCAACCAGCTTGGCGACGGCCGTCTTGCCGTGCGTGCCGGAGACGCCGACCAGCGGAATACGGCCGGTCTGGCTGGCGGAGAACAAGTTGTTGACAATCGCCTGGCCGACCGGGCGCGGCTTGCCGACGCCGGGCTTGATGTGCATGAGCAGGCTGGGGCCGGCATTGACTTCGACGATGGCTCCGCCCTGGGCGGCCAGCGGCTTGGAAACGTCCTGGCAGACAAGGTCGATACCAGCGATGTCGAGGCCGACGACGCGGGCTGCCAGCGAGGCAATGGCGGCGGTGTCGGGATGGACTTCGTCGGTGCAGTCGAAGGCATGGTTGGCGTTGCGCTGGATCAGTACCTCGCGCCCGGATTCCGGAATGCCATCGGCCGTCAATTTCTGACGATCCAGTTCCATCTGTGCAGCGGTGTCGATACGGATGATCGACAGGGGGTGCAGTTCGGTCGAGCCACGGCGCGGATCGATATTGATCTGCGTGTCGATCAGTTCCTGGACCGTTTGCTTGCCGTCGCCGGTGACGGTAATCAGGTCGCTGCGATTGGCCGCGATCAGCTTGCCGCCGATGACCAGCAGGCGGTGCTCAATACCCTGGATGGATCGTTCGACGAGTACGCCCGAGCCTTCCTCGACGGCGATCGCATAGGCCTTGCGGACATCGTCGGCAGTGGTCAGGTCGATGAACACGCCACGCCCGTGGTTGCCGTCGGTCGGCTTGACGACGACGGGATAGCCGATGTCCTCGGCGGCGTCGACGGCATCGTTGGCGTCATCGACTTCGCGGCCTTCGGGAACCGGCACGCCGACCGAGGAAATCAGTTCCTTGGTCAGGTCCTTGTCGCGCGAGATGGTTTCGGCGATGGCGCTGGTGCTGTCGGTTTCCGCCGTCCAGATACGGCGCATCGCGGCACCGTAGCCGAGCTGGACGAGATTGCCGTCGTCGAGCAGGCGGATGTGCGGAATCTTGCGCGCTTCGGCCGCGTTGACGATGGCGGCGGTGGACGGGCCGAGGTATTTGCGGTCGACCCTGCGGCGCAGGGGCCTGACGGCTTCGGCGAGATCGAACGGGTCGTCGTGGATGGCAGCAAGCAGCAGTTCGCGGCCGATATCCAGCGCCAGGCGGGTGCATTCCTCATGGAAATTGCTGACCACCAGCTTGTAGACGCCGCGCGTCGTCGTTTCGCGGGTGCGTCCGAAACCGTCCGGCAGGCCGGCGACGGTCATCAGTTCGAGGACGATGTGCTCGAGGATGTGGCCAGCCCAGGTGCCTTCCTTGAGGCGACGCAGGAAGCCTCCGCGCTCGTCGTAGTTGCAGCGATGCTCGACCAGGCCGGGCAGCCAGGCTTCGAGGCGCTCGTACAGGCCAGGAATCTTGTCCGAGGGAAAGTCTTCGAGTTCGCCGATGTCGATCCAGGTCTCGATGCACGGCGGGTAGGTCCAGATGCTCGGCCCCTTGAGCGAGATCGAGTCCTTGAAAACGATGTCTTGTCTTTTTTTCATGTGTTCTGCTTTGGCCGGAGGCCCCGGCGATGATCGCGAGTTATTACGACATTATTAACGCTTTCATGTCGTTTGCGGCTGACCGCCGTGCAAATTTGTCACATATCTGCACGGGCGGTTACAGGAAACGGTCGAGCAGCTTGCGACTATGCTTGTCGAGCGTTGTCAGGTCGCGGACCAGGAACTGGATGCCGTTGGCGTCGGCGATCAGCAGGCGCGTCTGCGACAGGCGGCGGATGTCTTCCTCGCCCTTGAGGATCAGTTCGGTCTGCCCACGGTTGGTCTGCACCTGCCAGGTGCTCGGGCAGGCGAAGCCGGAGACGCCTAGGATGCGTTCGATTTCGGGTACGAACTCGCGGCTGCGCAGGTCGGCTTCGACGATATCGCGCATGGCCGGCGGCAGGTCGGCGACACGATCGACCCAGCCCACTTCGTGGCCTTCGAAATTGATCAGCGACAGGCCTTCGTCAGGGGCGGCGATGGGGAAGGCGCGTACCGGGGTGACGCCCTCGTGGCGGATGCCCTGGGCATCGGTCAGCACCAGACGGCCGAAATTGTCGCAATGCAGCTGGAAATTGAGAGTGGACATGGCTTGCTCGGCTTATTCCGCGTGGGCTTTGGGGAGTACGGGGGCGCGCGGCAGTGTGTCCTCGGTATCGACGTTGCGCGCCTGCGCCATGTACAGCTTGTGGTAGTGGCCCTCGGCCTCCATCAATTGGTCGTGGTTGCCGATTTCGACAATCTTGCCGCGATCCATGACGACCAGCCGGTCGGCCTTGCGCAGCGTGCTCAGGCGGTGGGCGATGGCGATCGTGGTGCGGCCCTTGACCAGATTGTCGAGCGCCCTCTGGATTTCCTTCTCGGTCTCGGTATCGACCGCCGAGGTGGCTTCGTCGAGGATCAGGATGCGCGGATCAATGAGCAGCGCGCGGGCGATCGAGATGCGCTGGCGCTCGCCGCCGGACAGGCCCTGGCCGCGTTCGCCGACCAGCGAATCGTAGCCGTGCGGCAGGCGCAGGATGAACTCGTGGGCGTGCGCGGCGCGGGCGGCGGCGATGATTTCCTGGCGCGTCGCGTTCGGCTTGCCGTAGGCGATGTTGTCGGCGATGGTGCCGAAGAACAGGAAGGGTTCCTGCAGCACCAGACCGATGTGCTGGCGGAATTCGGCCACCGGAACCGAACGCACGTCGGTGCCGTCGATCAGCACCTGGCCTTCGGAGACGTCGTAGAAGCGGCAGATCAGGTTGACCAGCGTCGATTTGCCCGAGCCGGAATGACCGACCAGGCCGATCATCTCGCCCGGCTGGATGACGAGGTCGACATCCTTGGTGACGGCCCTCGTGCCATAGCGGAAACCGGCCTTCTTGAGTTCGATCCGGCCCTTGACGCCGGACAGGTGCACCGGCTTGCTTGGCTCGGGCACGCTGGAGACGTGGTCGAGGATGTCGAAGATACGCTTGGTCGACGAGGCGGCGCGCTGGGTGGCCGAGACGATGCGGCTCATCGAGTCGAGGCGGGTGTAAAAGCGACCGATGTAGGCGAGGAAGGCGGTCAGCACGCCGACCGTGGAGTCGCCCTTGGCGATCTGCCAGATGCCGAAGATCCAGACCACCAGCAGGCCGACTTCGGTGAGCAGCGTGACGGTCGGGGTGAACAGGGACCAGGTCTTGTTCAGCTTGTCGTTCATCGCCAGGTTGTGCTCGTTGGCCGCACGGAAACGGTCGCCCTCGCGCTTTTCCTGGGCAAAGGCCTTGACGACGCGGATGCCGGGAATGGTGTCGGCCAGTACGTTGGTCACTTCGGCCCAGACGCGGTCGATCTTTTCGAAGCCGGTGCGCAGCTTTTCGCGGACGAAATGGATCAGCCAGCCGATGATCGGCAGCGGCAGCAGCGTGACCAGGGCCAGCCACGGGTTGATGGTGAACAGGATGATCGCGGTCATCGTGATCATCAGCACGTCGGTGGCGAAATTGAGCAGGTCGAGCGACAGGAAGATGTTGATGCGGTCGGTTTCGTTGCCGATACGTGCCATCAGGTCGCCGGTGCGCTTGCCGCCGAAATATTCGAGCGACAGGCCGAGCAGGTGCTCATAGGTCTGCGTGCGCAGGTCGCGGCCGATGCGCTCCGACACCAGCGACAGGATATAGGTGCGAATCCAGCCCAGCACCCAGGCCAGGATCGCGGCGCCGAGCAGGCCGCCGAGGTACATCGATACCAGTTCCCAGTCGATCGGCTTGCCGTTCTGGAAGGGGATCAGCACGTTGTCCATCAACGGCATGGTGAGGTAGGGCGGTACCAGCGTCGCGGCCGTCGAGGCGAGGGTCAGTGCAAAGCCCATGAACAACTGCCAGCGATAAGGGCGGGCAAAGCGCCACAGGCGGAACAGCGTCCAGGTCGACGGGGGTACGGTCGATTCCCGGTTGCAGGCCGGACATTCGTCCTCGCCCGGCGGCAGCGGCGTCTTGCACTTGGGGCAGACATCCTCGTCCGGACGGGCGACCGGTTTGCCGGACGCCACGCTGTCGCGGTGCAGGTCGAATTCGGCAATGACGCGCAGCGCGGCCAGGTTGCGGGACAGCGTATAGCGCCAGGTGGCGAGGCGTCCGTTGTCGTCGACCAACTCCAGCATGCCGACGCCGGCATGGTCGTGATGGTCGAGCTTCAGGCCGGCGCGCAGCGGCCATTCGCGCCAGTCCTTGCCGCCGGCATCGCGGGCCAGGAGGCGGCAGTCGGTGACGACGATCAGGCTGTCGGCGAATTTCAGATCATGGTCGAGGTTGGTTTCCAGGCAGGCCTGGACCTCTTCGCCGGCGCCCAGGCGGGATTCCACGTCGGCCGCCCAGCGGCCGGGGATGACCGGCTCGCTGCCGGTATTGTTTTGCACGTTCGAAGTCATCGAAAAAGTATACCGCGTATGGTTCTACCCTGTTAACGGCCGGACCGGAATCGCGATGACCGCCCTTGAATCTTTCGTCGGGGTTTGCACGAAACCGGTTGCTGGCATAGCGTTGATACACGTCAAGGTTACCGGGGCGGCCTTGCGCTGCAATAGCATCCATTCTCGACAAAGGGTTTTCATGTTTCGCATCTCCCAATACATGCAGGAAATCGCGGCACCGTCGCCACTCGGTCCCAAACGCAATCCACCCGGTCCCGTCGTGATCTGGAACCTGATCCGGCGCTGCAACCTGACCTGCAAGCACTGCTATTCCATTTCGGCCGATACCAACTTCCCGGGGGAGCTGTCCTATGCGCAGGTCTGCACCGTGATGGACGACCTCAAGGCGTTCCGGGTGCCGGTGCTCATCCTGTCGGGCGGTGAGCCTCTGCTGCGGCCGGATATCTACGATATCGCCAAGCGTGCCAAGGCCATGGGTTTCTATGTCGGGCTGTCGTCCAACGGCACGCTGATCGACGAAACGAACATCGACCGGATCGCCGAGTGCGATTTCAACTATGTCGGGGTATCGCTCGACGGCTTGGGGGCTACCCACGACAAGTTCCGGCGCCTGGACGGTGCTTTCGAAGCCTCGCTCAAGGGCATCCGCCTGTGCCGCGATCTCGGTCTGAAGATCGGCGTCCGCTTCACGATGACCCAGGACAATGCCCACGACCTGCCCGGCTTGCTCAGGCTGGTCGAGGATGAGGGGATCGATCGCTTCTATTTTTCGCACCTGAACTACGCCGGGCGAGGCAACAAGAACCGCAAGGACGACGCACAGCACAAGCTGACGCGCTGGGCGATGGACCTTCTGTTCGATACCTGCTGGGACTACCAGCAGCGCGGCCTGGAAAAGGAATTCACCACGGGCAACAACGATGCCGACGGTGTCTACTTCCTGCACTGGGTGCGGGCCCGCTTTCCCGACAAGGCGGCACACGTCGAGGCCAAGCTGCGCCAGTGGGGCGGCAATTCGTCGGGGATCAACGTCGCCAATATCGACAATCTCGGCAATGTCCATCCCGACACCATGTGGTGGCACCACACCCTGGGCAACGTCAAGGAGCGGCCGTTCTCGCAGATTTGGCCCGATACCTCGGATGCCCTGATGGCTGGCCTCAAGCGCTATCCGCGCGCAGTCGAGGGGCGTTGCGCCACCTGCGCTTACCTGCCGATCTGCAACGGCAATACCCGTGTCCGCGCCCAGCAGTTGACCGGTAACCCCTGGGCCGAGGACCCCGGCTGCTATTTGAGCGACGAGGAGATTGCAGTATGAATCTGAAGACCTTGGGCAAAGTGCTCATTCCCGCCGGCTTCGCGGCCTGCACGCTGTTCGCGATGGCAGACCTGGCGCAGGCAGCCGACGCGCCGGCCGCCTACAAGCAGCACTGCGCCTCCTGTCACGGCGAAGCCCGCCTGGGCGGCCTCGGGCCGGCGCTGATTCCGGAAAACCTGGCGCGCCTGCGCAAGGGCGAAGCTGAAAAGGTGATCAAGGATGGTCGCCCGGCGACGCAAATGCTCGGTTTTGGCGACCGCCTGTCGGCCGACGAGATCAAGGCGCTGGTCGACTACGCCTATACGCCGATCAAGCCGATGCCGGCCTGGGGTGAAAAGGAAATCACCGCCTCGCGCATGGTATTGGAGCCGAAGCCCTTGCCCGACAAGCCGGTTTTCAAGGCCGACCCGCTCAACCTCTTCGTTGTGGTCGAGAGCGGGGATCACCATGTCTCCATCCTCGATGGCGACAAGCTCGAGCCCATCCACCGCTTCCAGTCCCGTTTCGCGCTGCACGGCGGCCCGAAATTCACACCGGATGGGCGTTATGTCTTCTTCGCCTCACGCGACGGCTGGATCACCAAGTATGACCTGTGGAATCTCAAGGTCGTTGCCGAGGTGCGGGCCGGCATCAATACCCGCAACGCGGCGGTGTCGGGCGACGGCAAGTGGGTGGCGGTGGCCAACTATCTGCCGCACAGCCTGGTCATCCTCGATGCCGACCTGAATCTGAAGAAAATCCTGCCGGTGGCCGACAAGGACGGCAAGGTGACTTCGCGCGTCTCGGCTGTCTACGACGCCAGCCCCCGCCAGAGCTTCGTCGCCGCGCTGAAGGACGTCAAGGAGGTCTGGGAGGTGTCGTACAACCCCAAGACTGACGACATTCCGGCCGGCATGATCCACGATTTCAAGTACAAGGAAGGTGCCTTCGTCCCCGGCTTCCTGAACCCGATGCGCACGCAACTGGACGATTACCTTGATGATTTCTACTTCACCCAGGGCTACGACGAAGTGATGGGGGCATCGCGCAACGACGCGAAGAGCGCGGTAAGCGGACAGGTCGTCAATCTCGATGCGCGCAAGAAGATCGCCGATCTCGAACTGCCCGGCATGCCGCACCTCGGCTCCGGCATCAGCTGGAAATGGAAGGATTCGGGCGGCCAGGAGCGCACGGTGATGGCCACCCCGAACCTCAACGAAGGCGTCATCAGCATCATCGACATGCATACCTGGAAGACGGTCAAGCAGATCAAGACGCGCGGTCCCGGCTTCTTCATGCGCAGCCATGAAAACAGCCGTTACGCCTGGACCGATTCGATGATGAGCCGCGAGTTCAAGGACACCATGCAGTTGATCGACAAGGAGAAGCTCGAAGTTGTCGCCGAACTGAGACCGGAGCCGGGCAAGACCTTTGCCCATGTCGAATTCACCCGTGACGGCAAATACGTCCTGGCCAGCCTGTGGGAAATGGACGGTGCGCTGATCATCTACGATGCCGTGACGCTCAAGGAAGTGAAGCGCCTGCCGATGAAGAAACCGGTCGGCAAGTACAACGTCTGGAACAAGATTACCAAGTCCGAGGGTACCAGCCACTGAGGCATTGCCCGAGTCGTTATGCTTGGTAAGGCCCCGCCGACGGCGGGGCTTTTTCGTTTACAGGAGGCGTGGGCGGAGGAAAGCGGAAATTTGCGCCCAGCCTGTTAACGTGCCGCCGGTTTTTGGTTAGAATCGTGCCCCCTTCGATGTATCCCGCATTCCGGCCATGCCGGTTGTTCCAGCCTTGGTGGTGAAATTGGTAGACACGCTATCTTGAGGGGGTAGTGGCGCAAGCTGTGCGAGTTCGAGTCTCGCCCAAGGCACCAATTGCTTTTGCCGATTCCGGCGAGCATGGCACGCAGGATACTGTTCGCTGTCGAAATCGGCGAAAATCGGGGTTTCCTCAGGTTTTCGCCGCTGCGTCGTGTCTTCCCTTCTCCTGTTCAACAAGCCCTACGGTGTTCTCAGCCAGTTTACGCCGGAGGGAAAGTGGCGGGCGCTGAACGAGTTCATTCCCGTCAAGGGCGTCTATGTGGCCGGTCGGCTCGATGCTGACAGCGAGGGGCTGCTGCTGCTCACCGATGACGGGAAGTTGCAGGCGAGGATCGCCGACCCGAAACACAAGCTGGTGAAGACCTACTGGGCGCAGGTCGAAGGGATTCCGGACGAGGCGGCACTGGATCGTTTGCGTGGCGGCATAAAACTTGCCGACTTCACGGCACAGCCCGCCGAGGTACACCGGGTGGATACTCCCTCGGGGCTGTGGGAGCGCGATCCGCCGATTCGCTTCCGGGCGGCGATTCCGACCTCCTGGCTGGAAATCCGGATTTCCGAGGGCAAGAATCGCCAGGTTCGGCGGATGACCGCCGCCATCGGGTATCCTACGTTGCGGCTGATTCGGGCCGCGATCGGTGCGGCCACCCTGGAAGGCCTGCCACTCGGGGAGTGGCGCCGGATTGACGGCGGCTACAAGGAATTGCAAGGACTGTTGTGATGAACAAGATCGTGATGGCCGGACTGGCCGTATTGACCTTCGCCGGGGGCGCTTTGGCGCAATCGGCGATGCCGGTGCTCGAACTGACCAGCGGCATGTATCGTATCGAGGCCGAGGTCGCTGCGACCGACCCGCATCGTCAGCTGGGCCTGATGAATCGCAAGAGCATGCCGCCGCAGCGCGGCATGCTGTTCGTATTCAATCATGAAAACACCCACTGCATGTGGATGCGCAACACTCTGCTGCCCCTGTCGGTGGCCTTCATGGATGCCGGCGGTACGATCATCAATATCGAAGACATGCAGCCGCAGACCGAGGACAACCACTGCGCGCGTCGCCCGGCGCGTTTTGCGCTGGAAATGAATGTTGGCTGGTTCGCCCAGCGCGGTATCAAGCCGGGCGCCAGGATTTCGGGCATCGACAAGGCACCGCGTCCGCAGTAATGAAGCGCAGCAACTGGCGGTCGCACCTCGCCGGCGGGCCGCAATCCCCCGTTTTGCGTTCGTGGCTGACCGAGCCAGGTTCGCTTACCGCGCGTTGCCTTCAATCCAGCCAGCGCTTCGGCGTTCGCCTGTTGCAATTCGGCAAGGGCAAGGCGCTTGCCGACGAAGCCATCGATGGCGGCTGCGATGGAGCATTGGCCTGGGTGCGCGAGGTCGAGCTCATCTGCGATGGCCGACCGGTTATCTTCGCCCACACCACGCTGGCTGCTTCTCGAAATGGTCGTCTGACGCGCTGGATGGCGCGTCTAGGCTCGCGTTCGCTGGGTTCGCTGCTTTTCGCCTACCCAGGTTTCAGCCGGGGACAAATCGAATTCCTGCGCCTTGACGACCGTCATCCGCTGTATCGAAAAGCGGCTGCCCGGTACTCGCTGCCTCGGCATCTCTGGGCACGACGTTCGTTGCACAGGCTGGATGGTCAGCAGGTTCTGGTGACCGAAGTATTTTTGCCGGACATACTGGGCCTCGGTTAGCGTCCAGCAAAAAGCCTGTCAAAAAATGCTGGCCTGGAGTTGGCGCAAATCAAACCGTTCTAAAGATAAATTCAATGGCGATTTTTCTGTCGAAATCGCCATCTGAAGAACAGGCGCTGTTGCAAGTTACACGTGCGCTCGTCAAAAAAAGGCACCCTCGACCGAAAAAAGTGATCGCAAAAGCCGCCGGCCTACCGGGCGAAACTCCTGTTTCAACCCATGGTGGCGGAAATGAGGACGCAGGGTGTTCGGCTTGCACGCTCAGAGGCTGAACCGGGTTGTATTCCAGCGGCTCGCTGCCACGCGGGATGTTGTGAGGCTGGACAGCCCTCTCCGGTGGATCGACGAAGCATGCGTGCAGGGGGGCGGGCCGGGCTTTAGCTGCGTCTGTTGCCCTGCTTTTTGATGGATAGCGTCACCAGGAACGGGAATTCATCGTCTGCGGACTGGGTGATTCGAAAGGCGGGGCCGAGGGTAGTGGCGATCCGGGCTTTCAGCGCCTTGAGGTCGACCGCTTCGCAGCGCAGGTCGGCGATGAGATCGCCCTGGTCTTCGTAGACCGGGAAATCGGTACAGCCAACAGGTTTCAGGTGCTGGCCGTAGATTCGGCACGAACCATGGGCATCGTCGTAGGCCGGGCAGGGTTTGCCGTGCACGTAGTAGCGCCCGCCACTTTCGCGGATTTCCTCGGGACCTTTGCCGCAAGACAGCGCTTTGTCAAAGGTCGGCCGCGATTCCTGGAGGTGCCAGAGCGTTTTGATCTGCTTCCACTCCAGGTCGAGAACCAGCGTTTCAAGTTTGCAGCAAGGCTGCGAACAGCCCGGACAGTGCGGAATGATCTCGGCAGTCTGGTAGGCCGCGGCAGCGGCGGCCAGTTCTTTGGCGAGAAGGCGGCGGGCGTTCGGTGGGGGCATCTGGAGACGGGCAAGGGATGGTGCGGCAGGGGGAACAAAAAAGGGAGCCCGACGGCTCCCTTTTTTTGCTTCAACGGATCGATCAGGCGAAGTTGGCTTCGGCGAAAGACCAGTTGACCAGATTGTTCAGGAAGGTTTCGACGAACTTCGGACGCAGGTTGCGGTAGTCGATGTAGTAGGCGTGTTCCCAGACGTCGACGCAGAGCAGGGCCTTGTCGCCGGTGGTCAGCGGGGTGCCGGCGGCGCCCATGTTGACGATGTCGACGGAACCGTCGGCCTTCTTGACCAGCCAGGTCCAGCCGGAGCCGAAGTTGCCGACGGCGGAGGCCTGGAAGGCTGCCTTGAAGGCGTCCAGCGAGCCCCACTTGGTGTCGATGGCGGCAGCCAGGGCGCCGGTCGGAGCGCCGCCGCCGTTCGGCTTCATGCAGTTCCAGAAGAAGGTGTGGTTCCAGACCTGGGCGGCGTTGTTGTAGATGCCGCCGGCCGGGGCCTTCTTGACGATGGCTTCGAGGTCGAGGGCTTCGTATTCGGTGCCCTTGATCAGGTTGTTCAGGTTAACGACGTAGGCGTTGTGGTGCTTGCTGTAGTGGTAGTCGAAGGTCTCGGCAGACATGTGCGGAGCCAGGGCGTCCTTGGCGTACGGCAGCTGGGGCAGTTGATGTTCCATGGGTATTCTCCGTTGTATTTAAGGGGTGAAACGAAAATTCTAGTCAGCTTCCGGTCCCGCGACAACCCGATCCACCGTTGCCATGGCGGCGCCTTGGGCAAAACTCAAGCGAAGGGTGTCACCGGGGGTCAGATCGATGGCGTTTCGGACTGCGCGACCGTCCGGGCCGATGGCCAGCACGTAGCCGCGTTGCAGAACGGCATGCGGGTCCAGTTGCTTCAGACCGCTGGCGAGTGAATTAAGTTTCCCGGAATAGTCGGAAATTTGCCAGGCGACCTGTTTGCCGAGTCGGTAGCGGGCATGCCTTACCCGATCGTCGAGTCGATATAGGCGTGGGCGCGCGCCCAGCTGGCGCTGCTGCAGGGCGTCGGTCAGCAGGTGCAGGCGGCCGATTTTGCCTTGCCAGGCGTGCGCCAGCCGCTTGCCAAGCATGCCGACTTCCTGCCGGCGCTGGCGCAGGCGGTCGGCGGGATGGGTCAATCGGGAACCCAACCAGTCCAGCTGCTGATGAAGATCGGCCAGGGATCGCTCGGTATGTCGCTGCAACCGGGTTTCGAGCCGTTCCAGATGGGCGAGCAGTGCGTCGCGGTCGGGGCTGACCAGTTCGGCTGCGGCGGTGGGCGTCGGGGCGCGCAGATCGGCCGCGAAATCGGCAATGGTGAAGTCGGTTTCGTGGCCGACGCCGGAAACGACCGGAATCTTGGAGGCGCGTATGGCGCGGGCGACGCATTCTTCGTTGAACGACCAGAGGTCTTCGATGCTGCCGCCGCCGCGACACAGAATCGTGACATCGCAATCGCTGGCGCCGGCTTGCCCGACGGCTTCGGCGATCCGGATCGCAGCACCATCACCTTGTACCGGCGTGGGGAAGAGGGTGATGCGCAGATGCGGCGCCCGGCGATGCAAGGTGGTCAGCACGTCGCGCAAGGCGGCGGCCTGCGGGCTGCTGACGATGGCGACATGGCGGGGAAACTCGGGCAGCGGGCGCTTGGCGTCGGCGGCGAAAAGGCCGTCGGCCTCAAGTTGCGCCTTGAGCTTGAGAAAGCGCTCGAACAGGTCGCCCTGACCGGCTCGCCGGATGGCTTCGATATTGAGCTGGAATTCGCCGCGCGGCTCGTAGAACGAGACGAGCGCGCGGGCCTCGATCTTCTGGCCGTTTTCGAGGCGCCAGCCGAGCAGCTGTGCGCGATTGCGCCACATCACGCAGCGCACCTGGGCCGAAGCATCCTTCAGCGAAAAGTAGACATGGCCGGATGCGGCGTACGTCAAGTTGGATATTTCGCCGCTGACCCACGTGAGCGGAAAGGCAGTTTCGAGGCAGTCGCGGACCAGTCGATTGAGGCTGGAAACGGTGAGTACGGAATGGCCGGCAGGCGGGGTTGGCATCGACATCCCGCCATTGTAGCGCGTGACCGGTAAAACGCGTTCAGGCTTGACAGATTGAGAATCATCTAAGTGATTGATTTTTATATGTGACAAACGATATGCCTCGTTTTTTGGCAGAGCAGGCAAAGTCCTTTGGTAGAGGGGGTTTAGCACGCTTGATGACAAGAGATTCACAGACTTATCCACAGGTTTTGGGGATAAGCCGCGGAACCCCCGGTTGTCCGCCGCTTGCCCTGATACGGGGGGCAGGGCAAAATTGCAGGCTAAATTTCCACCGAGGATTGGCACACGTGATTGAAATCGTAAAGGCGGCCGGCTGGCCCATTTGGCCCCTGCTGCTGGCATCAGTGATCTCCGTAGCCCTGATCATCGAGCGTCTGGTTGCCTTGCGCCGCGTCAAGGTGGTGCCTGCCGGTTTGCTGCAACGCGCGGTGGGCGAGTTCAAGCGTGGCGCCAACAACGACAAGCTGCTGGAAGAGTTGGAGCGCCATTCGCCGCTCGGCCGTGTCCTGTCGGCGGGCCTGCGCAACGTCAATGCCTCCCGCGAGATCATGAAGGAGTCGATCGAGGAATCCGGTAATGCCGTTTCGCATGACCTCAATCGCTACCTGACGACGCTCGGCACCATTGCCTCGATCAGCCCGCTGATGGGCCTGTTCGGCACCGTGGTCGGCATGATCGAAATCTTCGGTTCCCAGTCGCCGACGGGAACCAATCCCCAGCAACTGGCACACGGTATCTCGGTGGCGCTGTACAACACCGGCTTCGGTCTGGTCATTGCCATTCCCAGCCTGATCTTCTGGCGCCACTTCCGCGCCTTGGTCGATGGCTTCGTGGTCGAGATGGAGCAGCAGGCTGTCCGTCTCGTCGAATACATGCACGGCGACCGGACCTGAGCGATGAATTTTCAGCGCGGCCGTGGCCGGGAAGAGCCGGAAATCAACCTGATTCCGTTGATTGACGTATTGCTGGTGATCATCATTTTCCTGATGCTGACCACCACCTACGCCAAGTTCTCGGGACTGGAAATCAATCTGCCCACGGCCGATGCCAGCAAGCAGGCCGAACAGCCGAACGAAGTCAGTGTCGCGGTGACGGCCAGCGGCCAGGTGCTGATCAACAAATCGCCGCTGGCGGCTTCCGACGTCAAGAGCATTGCCGATGGCCTGCGTCGTGCCGCAGGCGGTCGGGAAGACCCGTTGATCGTCATCAATGCCGATGCCAAGGCGACCCACCAGAGCGTCGTCGATATCATGCAGGCGGCGCAAACGGCGGGCTATCCCCATATCTCGTTCGCGACACAGAATCGCTGATGTTCGGGCGCTGGTTGCAGCGGCAATGGTTTGAACGACGCCGGCTGACGCCGGCGTTGTGGCTTTTTGCTCCCCTGGCGGCTGTCTATGCTGGCTTGAGTTGCCTGAATCACCTGTTCACCAAGCCAAGGCGCCTGTCGGTTCCGGTCGTGGTGGTTGGCAACATCACCGTGGGCGGGGCAGGCAAGACGCCGCTGACCCTGTGGCTGGCCGGTCAACTGCGTCAGCGTGGCTGGCACCCGGGGGTGGTGAGTCGCGGTTACGGTCGCTCCGGGGACGAGGTGCGTGCGGTGCATGCTGATTCCAAGCCGGAGGCCGTTGGCGACGAGCCGCTGCTGATCGCCCGGCGCAGCGGCCTCCCGGTATGGGTCGGACGCAGCCGGGCGGTAGCCGGCGAAGCCTTGCTCGCGGCGCATCCGGAAGTCGATATCGTGCTCTGCGACGACGGCTTGCAGCACCATGCATTGGCCCGAGACGTCGAACTGGCTGTCTTTGATGCCCGTGGCGCAGGCAACGGCTGGCGCCTGCCCGTGGGGCCGCTCCGCGAGCCGCTGTCGCGTCTGGCCTCGGTCGATGCAATCGTTTGCAACGGCGCTTCCAGCATTGCTTCCGGTGCCTGCGTTCCGGTCTTCGACATGCTTCTGAGCCCGGGGCCTTTTTATCGCCTGGACGATCCCATTCGGACTTGCACAGCCGAAGCGCTGCGCCAGCGGGGCAGGTTGTTCGCCCTGGCCGGCATCGGCAATCCGGAACGATTTTTCGCGACCTTGAAGGCATTGGGTCTGGATTGCGAAGCACATCCTTTTCCGGATCATCACCGCTACACAGCGGAGGATCTGGCCTTTGCCGCAGGCGGCATCCTGCTGATGACCGAGAAGGATGCAGTAAAATGCACCAATCTACCGGTGGGCGAGGCATGGGTCTTGCCCGTCGAGGCCGAGCTGTCGTCGGCCCTCATTGATTACATCGTGGAGAAAGTCCGTGGACGCCAGGTTGCTTGATATTCTCGTTTGCCCGATTTGCAAGGGTAATCTCGAACACCGCAAGACCGAGAAGGAGCTGGTTTGCAAGCCGTGCAAGCTGGCTTTTCCGATCCGCGACGACATTCCCATCATGCTCGAGGACGAGGCACGGCAGTTGCCTGCGGACGCGCAATAATGTCCGGGCTGGCCTTCAAGGTCGTCATACCTGCCCGCTACGCGTCGACGCGCCTGCCGGCCAAACCGCTGCTCGATCTTGGCGGCAAGCCGATGGTCGTTCGGGTGGCCGAGCGGGCACGCCTGTCGGGCGCCGAGGAAATCTGGGTTGCGACTGACCACCTTGAGGTGCGCGCCGCTGCCGAAGCGCACGAAGTGGCTGCCGTGATGACGCGCAGCGATCACGCGACGGGCACCGATCGCCTCGCCGAGGTGGTCGAGCAGCGTGGCTGGGGGAGCGACACCATCATCGTCAATGTGCAGGGCGACGAACCGCTGATCGAGCCGGAGGTCATCCTGCAGACGGCACGCCAGCTGGCGGTCAGCGGGGCCGATATCGCGACGGTGGCGCATCCGATCACCGACGCCGCCGATTTCTTCAATCCGAACGTGGTCAAGGTCGTTTGCCGGGCTGACGGCGATGCCGCCTATTTTTCGCGGGCGCCGATTCCGTACGCTCGCGACCACTTCGCCAGCGAGGGGGGCGGCAAAACCCTGCCGGCCGGTTTTCCGGCCTATCGCCACGTCGGGTTGTACGCCTACCGGGCCAGCTTCCTGAAGGCCTATGCCGGCCTGTCGGTGGCGCCCACCGAGCAGTTCGAATCGCTCGAACAACTGCGTGCCCTGTGGCACGGCTACCGCATAAGCGTGACGCTGATCGATGCTGCGCCGGCACCCGGCGTCGACACGCCGGAGGATGCCGAACGGATGCGCAAACTGTTTGACCGTGCCGGAAATAGCGAGTAATTTTGAAATTTCATCGAACGGCCGCAATGACGGCCGACAACAAGAATTCCGAGTCAAAAACCAGAGGGACTATTCATGAAGTTGATTTTGTTGGGCGCTCCGGGCGCCGGTAAGGGAACGCAGGCTACTTTCATCAGCAAAGAGTTCGGTATTCCGCAAATTTCCACCGGTGACATGCTGCGTGCCCAGGTCAAGGCAGGCACCGCGCTCGGCCTTGAAGCCAAGAAGCACATGGATGCGGGCGGCCTGGTGCCGGACGCCGTCATCATCGGCATGGTCAAAGATCGCCTGACCCAAGACGACTGCAAGAACGGCTACCTGTTCGACGGTTTTCCGCGCACCATTCCGCAGGCTCAGGCCATGAAGGACGCTGGTGTGCCGATCGAGTTCGTCCTCGAAATCGATGTTCCGGACAGCGACATCGTCGAACGCATGGCGGGCCGCCGCGCCCACCTGGCTTCCGGCCGCACCTATCACGTCAAGTTCAACCCGCCGAAGGTCGAAGGCAAGGACGACGTGACCGGCGAGCCGCTGGTCCAGCGTGACGACGACAAGGAAGAAACGGTCAAGAAGCGCCTGGAAATCTACCACTCGCAAACCAAGCCGCTGGTCGACTTCTACAGCAAATGGGCAGCCGAAGGCGATGCCAAGGCACCGAAGGTGCGCAAGGTTGCCGGCGTCGGCAACGTCGATGCGATCACCAAGAGCGTTTTCGACGCCCTGAAATAAGGAGCGACAGATGGCGGCGAAAAATGCCTTCTACGCACAGTCAGGGGGCGTTACCGCCGTTATCAATTCGACGGCGTGCGGCCTGATCCAGGAAGCACGCCGCCATCCTGAGCGGATCGGGAAAGTCTATGCCGGGCGCGACGGCATCATCGGTGCGCTGACCGAAGACCTGATCGACACCAGCCTCGAATCCGACGAGGACATTGCTCGCCTGCGCCATACGCCGGGTGGCGCCTTCGGTTCCTGCCGCTACAAGCTGAAGAGCCTCGAACAGCACAAGGCACAGTACGAACGCCTGATCGAGGTGTTCAAGGCGCACGACATCGGCTATTTCTTCTACAACGGCGGCAACGATTCCATGGATACGGCCTGGAAGGTGTCGCAGATTGCCGAAAAGATGGGCTATCCGGTAGTTTGCGTCGGCGTGCCGAAGACGGTCGATAACGACCTGCCGCATACCGATTGCTGCCCCGGTTTCGGTTCGGTCGCCAAATATGTCGCAACCTCGATTCGCGAAGCCGGCTATGACGTCGCCTCGATGGCGCGTACGTCGACCAAGATTTTTGTCCTCGAAGTGATGGGACGCCACGCCGGCTGGATCACCGCTGCTTGCGGTCTGGCTTCCGGCAAGCCCGGCGAGCCGCCGCACATCCTGCTGTTCCCGGAGGTGCCCTTCGATCCGCAACGTTTCCTGGCCCGTGTCGATGAGTGCGTCAAACAATACGGCTACTGCACGGTGGCCGTGTCGGAAGGTTTGTCGGATGCCGATGGCAAGCTGATCGCCGAGTCCGGCACCAAGGATGCCTTCGGGCACTCGCAGCTGGGAGGCGTCGGCCAGGTTGTCGCACAGCTGATCAAGGACAAGTTGGGCTACAAATACCATTGGGCGCTGGCCGATTACCTGCAGCGTTCGGCTCGCCATTTGGCCTCAAAGACCGACATCGAGCAGGCGCACGCCTTGGGCGTTGCCGCCGTCGATCTGGCCTTGCAGGGCAAGAACGCGGTAATGGCAACGATCCAGCGCCTGGCCGACAAGCCGTATCGCTGGCAGATCGGCGATGCGCCGCTGGCCGAGATCGCCAATGTTGAACGCAAGATGCCGCCGGAGTTCATCTCGCCGGACGGCTTCCATATTACCGAGGCCTGCCGGACCTACCTGCAGCCCTTGATTGCCGGCGAGGAGCCGCCGCCCTACCGCGACGGTTTGCCGGATTACATCCGCTTGAAAAATATGGCTGTGCCGAAGAAGCTGGAGGCATTCGCCGTGTGATTTTTTTGTAAGCCACGGAGGGGAGTGTGATGAGTACAGCGTTGTTACTGGCGCTCGGTTGCGCCGTGTTGGCTGTTCTGTATGGCTGGATTTCCAGTCAACAGATTCTCGCGTTGTCGGCCGGCAACGACCGCATGAAGGAAATCGCCAAAGCTATCCAGGAGGGAGCCGAAGCGTATCTGAGCCGACAGTACAAGACGATTGCGATCGTCGGTGTCATTCTCTTCCTCGTCATCGGCCTAGTGCCCAAGCTGGGCTGGCTGACCGCTTTCGGTTTCCTGATCGGTGCCGTGTTATCCGGTGCTGCCGGCTTCATCGGCATGAACGTCTCCGTACGCGCCAACGTGCGCACCGCCGAGGCTGCCCGCGGCGGCATTGCCCCGGCCCTTGCGGTGGCCTTCAAGGGCGGCGCCATTACCGGCATGCTGGTGGTCGGTCTGGGGCTGCTCGGTGTTGCGGGCTACTACGCCTTCCTCAAGGCGACGGTGGGTGGTGCCGACCTGCATCATGTCATCGAACCGCTGGTCGGTCTGGCCTTCGGCTCCTCGCTGATCTCCATCTTCGCCCGTCTCGGCGGCGGCATTTTCACCAAGGGTGCCGACGTCGGCGCCGACCTGGTGGGCAAGGTCGAAGCCGGCATTCCGGAGGACGATCCGCGCAACCCGGCGGTGATTGCCGACAACGTCGGCGACAACGTCGGCGACTGCGCCGGCATGGCGGCCGACCTGTTCGAGACCTACGCGGTGACCGTTGTCGCCACCATGGTGCTGGCAGCGCTGACCATCAAGCAGTTCGCCGGCCTCGGTGAAAACCTGGTGCTCTACCCGCTGGCGCTCGGTGGTGTTTCCATCATCGCTTCGATTGTCGGTTGCATGTTCGTCAAGACCACCGAAGGCGGCAAGATCATGGCTGCCCTCTATCGCGGTCTGATCGTCGCCGGTGTGCTGGCGCTGGCTGCCTATTATCCGATCACCTCCTGGCTGATCGGAGCAGGTGACGCAGCGGCCAAGATCACGACTGCCTCGATGTTCGGCTGTTCGGTCGTCGGTCTGGTACTGACGGCGGCGCTGGTGTGGATCACCGAGTATTACACCGGCACCGACTACGCCCCGGTCAAGCACGTCGCTTCGTCGTGCCAGACCGGCCATGCGACCAACATCATTGCCGGCATCGGTATCTCGATGAAGGCCTGTGCCCTGCCGGTCCTGTCGGTCTGTATCGCCATCTACGCCGCCTACGCGATGGGCGGCTTGTTCGGTATCGCCATCGCCGCGACGTCCATGCTGTCGATGGCCGGGATTGTCGTTGCCCTCGATGCCTATGGTCCGATCACCGACAACGCCGGCGGCATTGCCGAGATGGCCGAACTGCCGAAGGATGTCCGCAATGTGACCGACCCGCTGGATGCGGTGGGCAACACCACCAAGGCGGTGACCAAGGGTTACGCCATCGGTTCCGCCGGCCTGGCCGCACTGGTGCTCTTCGCCGACTACACGCACGGCCTGGAGGCTGCCGGATTGACGGGTATCAGCTTCGATCTGTCGAACCACATGGTGATCATTGGCCTCTTCATCGGCGGGCTGATTCCCTATCTGTTCGGTGCCATGGCCATGGAAGCGGTTGGCCGTTCGGCTGGCGCCGTGGTCATGGAAGTGCGCCGCCAGTTCAAGGAAATCCCGGGCATCATGGAAGGCACGGCCAAGCCGGATTACTCCCGTGCTGTCGACATGCTGACCGTGGCAGCCATCAAGGAAATGATGATTCCGTCGATCCTGCCCGTCGCCGTGCCGATCGTTGTCGGCCTGGCACTCGGCCCGCAGGCGCTGGGCGGCCTGCTGGTTGGCACCATTGTGACCGGCCTGTTCGTCGCCATTTCGATGACGACGGGCGGGGGAGCATGGGACAACGCCAAGAAGTACATCGAAGACGGCCATTTCGGCGGCAAGGGCTCCGATGCGCACAAGGCGGCGGTGACTGGCGATACGGTCGGCGATCCGTACAAGGATACGGCGGGTCCGGCCGTCAATCCGCTGATCAAGATCATCAATCTGGTGGCCTTGCTGATTGTGCCGTTGATGGCCTGATTTCTTCCGCCCAAACGAAAAGGCGGCTTCGGCCGCCTTTTTACATTTCTTTGGGCTTGTTGAGCAAAGCCAAGCTAGAATCGCAAAAACTGCATGGGAGTGGCATGAGCGAGGATACAAGCAGGTCTACAGGGATTGGGGCGACAGGATTGCGGGAAGACATACTGCATCATGATCCGCTGCTGGACTGCCTGGTCGAATTAACCCGTATCCATGGCCGCCCCAGCACGCGGGCGGCGTTGGTGTCGGGTCTGCCGCTCCAAAATGGTGTTCTCTCGCCCTCTCTGTTTGCCCGCGCCGCAGGTCGTGCCGGACTGTCGGCCAAAGTGAGCCGTCGACCGCTTGAGCGTATCGACGAGTTGCTGTTGCCGGCCGTGTTGTTGTTGGCAAACGAGGAGGCCTGCGTGCTTCTCGGAGGGGATGAGGCTGGCGAGAATGTCCGCCTCCTTTTCCCGGAAACCGGGCAGGGCTCGGTGCTGATGACACGCGAGGCCCTGGCAGCCCGTTATACCGGTGTCGCCATCTTCGCTCGCCCGCATTTCCGCTTTGATAGCCGCACACCACAGGTCGGCGAGGTCAAGTTGCGCCACTGGTTCTGGGGAACCTTGAGCGAGCAATGGCCGGTTTATCGGGATGTGCTGGGCGCGGCGCTGCTGATCAACCTGCTGGCACTGGCCATGCCCTTGTTCACCATGAACGTCTATGACCGCGTGGTGCCCAACCGCGCGATAGAAACGCTCTGGGTACTCGCTCTGGGCGTGATTCTGGTCATTGGCGTCGACATGATGCTGCGCTTGCTGCGCGGCTATTTCATCGATCTGGCTAGTGCGCGGATCGACATGCAGTTGTCGGCGCGCATCATGGAGCGCGTTCTCGGCGTTCGCATGGAGGCGCGGCCAGCGGCGGTTGGGGCGTTTTCGTCCAACCTGCGTTCGTTCGAGTCGGTGCGCGACTTCATCACCTCGGCGTCGGTAACGGCCTTCATCGACCTGCCGTTTGCCCTGCTGTTCGTGCTGGTCATCGCATTGATCGCCTGGCCCCTGGTCCTGCCGGTGTTGTTGGCGCTCGTTATCGTCGTTGTCTATGCCTATGTGCTGCAACACAAGATGCACGCGCTTTCGGAGACGACCTATCGGGCCTCTGCCCAGCGCAGCGCGACGCTCATCGAAAGTCTGACCGCGCTGGAAACAATCAAGACGCAGGGGGCCGAGGGCGTCATGCAGTCCAAGTGGGAAAAGTCGGTTTCCTTCGTGGCGCGGGTCAACAACCAGATGCGCTTCCTGTCGGCTGCGGCAACCAACGGTGCCATGGAAATCCAGCAGATCGTCAATGTGGTGGTGGTGATTGCCGGGGTTTACCTGATTGCCGACGGCAAGCTCAGCATGGGCGGCCTGATCGCCTGCACCATGCTGACTTCCCGCGCGGTGGCGCCGCTCGGGCAAATGGTCGGTTTGTTGATGCAGTATCACAATGCCAAGGTCGCGCTGACCTCGCTTGAGCAGATCATGAACAACCCGGTGGAGCGGCCGAGCGAGGCCAATTTCGTCCATCGGCCGGAGTTGCGTGGCGATATCGAGTTCCGCGATGTTCACTTCAGCTATCCCAATTCCCAGATTGCCGCCCTGAAAGGCTTGAATTGCAAGATCAGTGCCGGTGATAAGGTCGTCGTCATCGGGCGGGTCGGCTCGGGCAAGACCACCTTGCAGAAATTGCTGCTCGGGCTTTACCTGCCGACCGAAGGCGCGGTCAGCATCGACGGGGTCGACCTGCGGCAGCTCGACCCGGCCGACCTGAGGCGCAATGTGGGTTACGTGGCGCAGGATCTGACACTCTTTTACGGCACGCTGCGCGAGAACATCGCCATTGGGGCGCCTTACGCTGACGATGCGGCCATCGTCGCCGCTGCCGAGGCGGGCGGCTTGACCGATTTCGTCAATCGTCACCCGGACGGTTTCGACATGATGATCGGCGAGCGGGGCGATTCCCTGTCCGGCGGCCAGCGGCAAGGTGTGGCCATTGCTCGTGCCTTCCTGATGGATCCGCCGATTCTGCTGCTTGACGAACCGACCAGCGCGATGGACTTCTCTTCCGAGCAGCAGTTCAAGGAACGGCTGCGCAGTATGGCCGCCCACAAGACCGTGCTGATCGTGACCCATCGCAACAGCCTGCTCGACCTGGCTACGCGGGTCATTGTCGTCGATGACGGCAAGATCGTTGCCGACGGGCCGCGCGATCAGGTCATCCAGGCCCTGCAGAGCGGCCGGGTAGGGAGGGCCGCATGAGCCGCCTGAAGAATATCGGGGCTGCCATTCACGGCTGGCTGGAAAAGACCGCTGAGCGGGGCGCGCCTCATGTCGAGAAAGTACTCGGGCGCCTGCCCAGTCGCGAGGAGATTGACGCGGTCGATTTCGCCACCGACGCCGATCTGGCCATCCTTCGCCAGGAGCCGTTGCGCGCACGGGTTTTGTTGCGATCGATCGGGATCGTTTTTGCCGCCTTCGTCCTCTGGGCGGCCGTGGCGCAGCTCGACGAGGTAACGCGTGGCGACGGCAAGGTCATTCCATCGCGCCAGATTCAGGTGCTGCAAAGCATCGACGGGGGACTGGTGTCGGAAATCCTGGTCAGGGAAGGTGAGGTCGTCCAGCAGAACCAGTTGTTGATCAAGATCGACGAGACTCGATTCGTGTCCTCGGTAAAGGAAAACCAGGCCCAATATCTCGGACTGGTGGCCAAGGCGGCCCGCCTCAAGGCGATTGCCGACGGCAAGCCTTTCGCGCCGCCGCCGGAGGTGCTCAAGGTCGCACCCGAGATCGTCGCCCAGGAGCGCCAGTACTACGAGGCGCGTACCGACGAAATGAATGCCTCGGTATCCATCGCCCGGCAACAGCTTGCCCAGCGCCATCAGGAACTGAACGAGGCGCAGGCCAGGCGCGCCCAAGCCAGCCAGGGCTACGAGCTGACTTCGAAGGAACTGGCGGTGACCAAGCCCCTGATCAACTCCGGGGCGATTTCGGAGGTCGAGGTGTTGCGTCTCGAACGCGACGTGTCGCGCTATCGTGGCGAGCGCGATATGGCTTCGGCGCAGATCTCGCGGGTCCAGGCCGCGATCAACGAGGCGCAGCGCAAGATCGAGGAGGTTGAGCTGACCTTCCGCAACGACGCCAGCAAGGAATTGTCCGAAACGACCGGCAAGCTGAACAGCCTGGCCGAAGGCAGCGTCGCGCTGTCCGACCGCGTCAAGCAGTCGTCGATTCGCTCGCCGGTCAAGGGGACGGTCAAGCGACTGCTGGTCAACACGGTGGGTGGCGTCATCCAGCCGGGCAAGGACATGATCGAGATCGTGCCGCTCGAAGACACGCTGTTGCTTGAGGCGCGGGTCCAGCCGCGGGATATTGCCTTCCTGCGACCGGGGCAGCCGGCCATGGTCAAGTTCTCCGCCTACGATTTCTCGGTCTACGGCGGTCTGGAGGGAACGCTCGAACATATCGGTGCCGACTCGGTCATGGACGAGAAGGGCAATGCCTTCTACACCGTGCGCGTGCGGACCAACAAGGCGGGATTCGGCGATGCCAACCTGCCGATCATTCCGGGCATGGTGGCAGAGGTCGATATCCTGACCGGAAAGAAGAGCGTGCTGACCTATCTGATGAAGCCGGTGCTGCGTGCCAAGAGCGTGGCACTGACGGAGCGCTGATGAATCATTGTTTTGTGGATCGCGATGCCTTGCCGTTATCGACCTGGCTTGAGGCTTTTCCCCAGGCCAGGGTTGTGCGGCGTGATCAGCTTGTCTTGCTTCCTGCCGACGAGCCAGTCGTGCTCTGGGTTCGTCAGCGTAGCGGCGAAGCGCTTGATGCTGCCATGCCGACGGCGGCGCTGGCAGCATGGCAGTTGCTGGTTTTGCTGGCCGACGAACCGGACGAAGAGGTCGTGGCCGATGCGCTGGGTCGGGGTGCCTCCGGTTGCTGCAACACTCATGCGGCTCCGGAAGTCTTGCAGCAGGTCGCCCTGGTGGTGGGAAACGGCGGCCTGTGGGTAGGTCAATCCTTGCTGCGCCGGCTGGTCGGAGGAACGTCGCGCGCACTTGCCGCGCGTAGCGAAAGGCCGCCGCGGGTCGATTGGTCGACCGTGCTTTCCGAGCGTGAAGTCCAGGTGGCGCGACTCGTTGCGGGTGGCGCCAGCAATCGCGAAGTGGCCGAACAGTTGTCGATTACCGAACGGACGGTCAAGGCGCACATGTCGGCCATCTTCGAGAAACTCGGCTTGCGCGACCGGCTGCAGCTTTCACTGAGGATCAACGGCGTCCAGGTTTGAGCGCCGGGCGTGGAATTGCTCACGCTTTTTTACAATAACTGTACTTTGGTTCAATAGCCGGCCGGGGCGCCGCTCCCTACACTCTGAGTATTGCTAATTAGTGTGTGGAGTCAGGTCATGGCACAAGCCCAAATCATCGCCAAGGTTTCCGTTCTGTCCGGTCAGGCTTTTGCCCGAGACAGTGCCGGTAACATGCGTCGCCTCAAGCTGGGCGATGCGATTCGCGAGGGCGAAAGCGTTGTTGCCGCCCAGGGTGCCAACGTTGTGCTGGCGCTGGCCGATGGCCGTGAACTGAATGTCCGCCCGGGCGAAACCGCCCGGATCGATGCCGAAGTCGCCGCCGCCGTTCCCCCGGATGCCTCCGACAGCGCGCTGACCAACAATCCGCAGGGTTTCCAGAAAATTACCCAAGCTCTCCAGTCGGGCAACAACCTGGACGACCTGCTCGAAGACACCGCTGCTGGCGCCGGGCCGCAAGGCGGCAACGAAGGCCATACCTTCGTCGAATTGCTGCGTATCGTCGAAACTGTAGATACGCAAGCCTATCAGTTCGGCACGGATCGCGGTCGTCCGCTCGAGACCATCGAGGGGGCGCCGCTGATTACCACTGTTTCGGGTACGACAGCCGTTCCCGAAAAGCCGACGGTCAGCATTCCGGATACCAATAATCCGGGTGCTGCCGATGGCGACAAGACCGTTGCCGAAAGCAGCGGTCCGGTGCCGGGTACTTTCACGATTACCGCCCCGGCCGGCCTGGCCAGCCTGAGCATCGGCGGGCAGAGCTTTACCGCCGCCCAGCTGGCCGATCCGGTCTACCTTGCGGCGCATCCGGTCAATACGGGCGAGGGCATCCTGACCCTGCAGGGATACAATCCGCTGACCGGCATCGTCAGCTATACCTATGATCCGTTCGTGCAAAATCACAACGGCCCGGTCATCGACAATATTCCGGTCGTGGTCACCGACAGCGCCGGCAACAGCACGCCGGACAGCCTCGATATCACCATCACCGACAGCAAGCCGGTGGCGGTTGCTGACACGGCGAGCATCACTGAAGACGCGGTATCGAACACGGTGAGCGGCAGCGTGCTGACCGGTGCGGGTGCCGACACGGTCGGTGCCGACACCAACGCCACCCCGGTGACGGCGGCCAGCCCGACGCTGAGCTACGGCAGCCTGGTCCTGAATAGTGACGGCAGCTACACCTACACGCTGAACAACGCCAACCCGACGGTCAATGCCCTGAAAACCGGCGAGACCCTGACCGACACCTACACCTACACCCTGACGGACGGCGACGGCAGCACGACGACGGCGACGCTGACCATCACCATCAACGGCCACACCGACGGCGTGCCGAGCATCACCCCGGTCGATGGCAACGGCGCAGCGACGGGCCAGGCGACGGTCAACGAAATCGGCCTGATCACCGTGGCGAACACCTCGGAGAGCACGAGCGGGACGATCACGGTGACGGCACCGGACGGCCTGAGCAGCGTGACGGTTGG
>NZ_VUYQ01000004.1:85626-330458 GCF_008711155.1 Dechloromonas sp. CZR5
ACACGGCGAGCATCACCGAAGACGCCGCGCCGAACACGGTGAGCGGGAACGTCTACAGCAACGACAACCTGGGCGCGGATACCCGCGCCACCCCGGTGACGGCAGCCAGTCCGACACTGACCTACGGCAGCCTGGTCCTGAATAGCGACGGCAGCTACACCTACACGCTGAACAACGCCAACCCGGCGGTCAATGCCCTGAAGACGGGGCAGAGCCTGACCGACACCTACACCTACACCATCACCGATGCCGACGGCGACACCAGCACGGCGACGCTGACCATCACCATCAACGGTACCAACGATGCACCGGTAGTCACCGGCAGCACGCTATCCGGAACCGAAGATACGCCGGTGACACTGACGTGGGCCAATTTCGGAATCAGCGATGTCGATAGTCCGACGATCACTGCAGCCACGATCACCAGTTTGCCGGCAGATGGCACCTTGCAGGTCTATAACGGATCGGCTTGGGTGAATGTGACTGCGGGTCAGGCGATTTCCAAGGCTACGGTTGATTCGGGCTTTGTCCGCTTCGTTCCGGATATCAATGAATCGGGCGGAAGCATGTTCCCGACGGCTGGGACCGGAAACCAGCTCAATCACTACGCGACCTTCCAGGTGTCTGCTACGGATTCCAGCGGAGCAACCAGTGCCGGCACGGTGACAGTCGATATCTCGCCGGTGGCCGATGCGCCGACGCTGACGGTCAAGGCCTCCTCCTCGTCGCTGCTTTTCTCGAATGGCTGGGAAACCGTTGCGAACTCCTCAAATACGAGCGAGACAGTCAGTGCCGGTACGCTTGAAGGCTGGAATCTGGTAACGACTCCCGACACGTTTGCCGGTGGTACCAACTATTTTGAAGTGTGGTCGAATCGTGACTCCCAAGTGCGTCAGGATGGCGGATACAACACCGTCTATGCGGCACCGGGCAACGGCAACAATTTCCTCGAATTGAACAACGCCGACAACACCGGTGCATTGGTTCAGACGCTGGGCATCAGTCGCTCGGTCAGCACCGTGGCCGGAAATGTCTACGAATTGTCGTTCGACTATGCCGGGCGGCCGGGCTTCGATTCGGGCTTCACGCGTATCGGGGTGTATGTTGACGGCGTGCTGGTGCAGCAATATGCCGCAACCAGTCCGCAGACCTCAATCGACTGGAAGAGCCTGACCTTCAGCTTCACCGGGGATGGTGCCAGCCATACCGTCATGATCCGGACGGATGCCACTTCGTTCGACGCCAGTGGGCGCGGTGCCTTCATCGATGACCTGAAGATGATCGCCTTCCAGGGGGTCAGTGCCGGCAACGCGGGTGGTGGCTTCACGTCCGTTGGTCTGGCCAACTACCTGAGCGCCGCCCTGGTCGATTCGGATGGTTCGGAGGCGCTGAGTCTGTCGTTTTCCGGTGTGCCGGCCGGTGCAACCATCGTTACCAGCCAGGGTACCCATACTGCGGTGGGCGACACGATCACGATCGCCGGTAGCGAACTGGCCAGTGCCCAACTGCGCTTTGCCGATTCGTTTACGGGCTCGCTGAGCCTCGGCGTGACAGCTACTGCGACGGAGTCGTCGACGGGAGGTGCTGCGTCGTCCGCATCGCAGACACTGAATCTCGAGGTTCGTCCGAAGTTCTTGGCGACCGACTCGCTCTATGACGAAGTCAATGGGTATAGCGACATCCTGGGTACGACCGGCAACGACACGACGTCTTTGAACGGTACGACCGGGAATGACCTGATCAAGGGCGGGGCTGGTGATGACCGGCTTGGCGGTACGGCCGGCACAGACGGTAACGACATTCTGGACGGCGGTACTGGTAACGATACCCTGCGTGGTGGCGCCGGCAACGATGTGTTGATCGGAGGCGAGGGGAACGATACGTTGATCGGCGGAAGTGGCGCCGACACCTTCGTCTGGATGCTCGCCGATCGTGGAACACCGGGAGCGCCGGCCTCTGATGTTGTCGTCGACTTTAACGAGAACGCCGGGGACAAGCTCGATCTGCGCGATCTCCTGGTCGGAGAGCTGCACAGTGGGACCAATGTCGGCAATCTGGCGAACTACCTGCACTTCGAGGCATCGGGCGCAGATACCATCGTCCGGATCAGTTCGACTGGCGGTTTCTCGGCGGGCTACAGCGCTTCGCTTGTTGATCAGCAGATCACCCTGCAGGGCGTCGTGCTCAGCGGGTCGGATCAGCAGGTCATCCAGCAATTGCTGACCAATAACAAGCTGGTTACCGACTGATAGGCATCAGCATCGGTCAATGAAAAAGGGGCGATCCAGATCGCCCCTTTTTGTTGCCCAGCCTCGGAAAGACTGTCGGATGGATGTGCCTGTCAGCCTTCGTGCTTGCGCAACTTTACGACGCTCGGAATATGGATCTTCCGGCCTTCCACGACAATCAATCCGAGTTCGGTCAATTCGTGCAGGATGCGCGAGAAGTGCTCCTGGGTCAGGTTGAGACGGGAGGCGATGACCCCCTTGTTGGTCGGCAGGGTTACTGCAACATTGATCCCGTCATGTTCGCTTTCGGGAAGCTCGCGCAGCAGATAGCCGATGATGCGTTGCTTGCCGGAATGCAGCGAATACGATTCGACGTCGGTCATCAGCTGGTGCAGGCGCATGGCCATGCCGGCCAACATCTTGCGGCAGAGATTGTGGTCGCGCTGCAGTTCTTCATACACGGCCGCCTTGGAAACGTGCAGCAGCAGCGAGTCGGTCAGGGCCTGGGCGAAGACGATGTAGGGCTTGTCCATGAACATGATGGCTTCGCCGAAACTCTGGCCCTGGGTCAGGATTTCCACGACCTTTTCGCTGCCCTGCTGCGAAGTGAAGGCCAATTTGATCTGGCCATAGACCAGCAGGTGAAAACCCGAGCAGGGATCGCCCTTGTGGAAAAGAATGTCGCCCTTGCTGGCGTGGATTTCACGCGTGCTCTTGGCGATGCGCGAAATCTCTTCCGGTGCCAGGCTGTTGAAAAGCGGTACGTGGGTCAGTAGAGCTTCGATATTGATGGGGTGATTTCCATGCATAGTGAACCGTGCCTGAACGAGGACGGCCGATGGTGGCACTGTACTAGTTCTTTGGCAATACCTTTAGTGACTATTAATTCAGTGGCGGGTCAGCTGCACATAGAGCAAAGGGAGTCGCCGCGGCAGTTCCTCCGGTTTGCGAATGACGCAAAATCCGGCCGGACCAAAAAGATAGGGCAGGTAAGCGCCCGCTTCGCGGTCGATGGTGACGCAGAACGGCGTGAGTCCCATGGCGCGCGCTTCGTGGACCGCCAGTCGGGTGTCTTCTATCCCGTAGCGCGAGTCGTACAGGTCGAGGTCGTTGGGCTTGCCGTCGGTGATGATCAGCAACAGGCGCCGGTTGGCCGGTTGCTCGGCGAGGATGCTCGCCGACTGGCGTATGGCGGCACCCATGCGGGTGTAGTAGCCCGGTTTGATGGCCAGGATGCGACCCCGCGCTGCGGCATCGTAGCGCTTGCCGAAATCCTTGAGCAGGTGGAAGCGGATGTTCTGGCGGCGCAGCGAGGAAAAGCCGTAGATGCCGAAGCGGTCGCCGGTGGCGGTCAGCGCCTCGGAGAAAAGCAGAAGCGAGTCGCGGATCACGTCGACGATGCGATGGCTATCCGAAATGGGGGCATCGGTCGACATCGACAGGTCGGCGAGCAACAGGCAGGCCAGGTCGCGTTCGCAGCGGGCCTGGGCGAGATAGCCGCCGGTTTCCGGCGTATGTCCGGAGGCGCGGTCGGCGAGGTTGCGTACGCAGGCATCGACGTCGAGTTCAGGGCCGTCGGGCTGCCCCTTCAGCCAGCGCCGTTGCGGCGCAAGGGCGGCAAACTGGCCGCGCAGCTTCTTCGCGGTGGCCGCCAACGCCTGCGGCAGGGCAGCGGGTTCGGCGTCGCGGGCGATCATCGGCTGGAGCAGGCAGTGCTTTTCCAGCATCAGCGACTTGCGATAGTCCCATTCCGGTAGTGCGATTCCGGGGCCGATCGGCGTATCGTCCTCGGCGGCCGAGGGAAGATCGAGGTCAAACTTGACCCGCGACTTGGCAGTCTGGCCATCGCGGGTTAACGACAACTGGTCGAGATCCTTGGCCGCATCCTTGGCGTTCGGGTCTTCATCCTCGTCGAAGGCCCGGTTGACGCGCACGTACTCGGCCCAGGTGGGCAGGCTTTCGGCACGGAACATCGCCAGCATGGGCGTCTTGTTGTCCGGCGTTTCGACCTGCTCGGCCTTGTGCGCTTCCTTCGTGGCTTCCGTATTGCCGCTGCCTTCCGGAGGCAGTTCCTCGTCCGGGTCGGCCACCCGTCCGCGACTGCGCTCATCGGCGGCGACCAACCAGAGCAGTATCGGCTGCGGCGGTCTGGATTTTTTCGAGGTGAGGGGCGGCAGGCCTGCCTGGCTTCCCGGTTGGCGCAGTGCCTGACGCAGTGCCTCTTCCTGGGCGGCTTCGTCGGGCAGCATGTCGGCCGGGGGGATACGGCTGGCGATGTGGGCCTCGACCAGGCGCTCGTAGCGCGGGCGCAGGCCGGGATAACGTTGCAGCGTGCTGGCGGCGGCCAGTTGGTTGCGCAGGAACCAGGGCTTCTCCGGGGCGATGTCGCAGGCGGCAATGGCCGACAACCAGAGATAGAGGTCGCGATTCAGCGCACTGTCGGGGAATGCTGCAATCTCGGGTGGCAGGCGCAGCGTTTCGGCATCGCGTCGTGCTGGCGAGACCTTTTCGTTGCTGCCGGCCAATCGCTCCAGCCAGCGCCGGCGGGCGCCATGCTGCTCGGCGGTGGCAGCGGCGATCTTGAGGCCCGGATCGCCACCGAAAGCGCGGAACAGGATGCCCGCCGTCTTTTCAACGTCGACCAGTTTGACGGCGGCTTGCGGGTAATGCCCGCCGGCGGCCTTGGTGACCCAGTTATGCCAGATTTTGCCGATGAATTCTTCCATGGGTCAGATTTTGCCTCCGGCATCCTCGTCTGTATTTGATAGGGCTGAAAAACCGGCTTCGTTGCGCCGGGCCGCATCGTTGCTGACCCAACGCAGCAACTGCCCGTCAGGGTTGTCGCGATTGGTCGTCGCGCAGGCCGAGATGCACTGTCCGCATTGGGTGCAGGCGAACATCCAGCGCTTGACGTTGCGCGGTTTCAGGCGCATCGGACAGACCGCATCGCAGGCGCTGCCGGACGGCGGCGGGGGTTCGGCATGCCTGACCGACCGCAGGTTCTGGCGGGCCAGCGTGGTATTGGCTGCCGTGCCGCAGCCCTTCATGCAATTGGCGCAATCGGTGATGCGCTGGCGATCGAAGCCGACGACCATCGCCTTTTTGTTCACGATCCAGGCAAAGCTCTGGAAAATGCCGATGGCGCAGCCGTAGCGGCAGAACAGGTGGCGGGCGAAGAGGAATTCCAGTGTCAGGACGGTCGTTGCCGCACACAGGAAGATCACCTCGCCGCGCAGCAGGGAGAGATTCAGCAGCCCGCCATAGACCTGAAACGGCGGCATCAGATAGGTCAGTCCGACCACGGCCCAGGCGAAGGCGAAGCCGATGGCGGCCGGCACGACGGCGAACCAGTAGCGCCAGTCGCGGGGCATCGGCGTGCCGTCCGGCTCCCAGGGCGGGGTTTGCTTCTTGTCCCATACCGAATGCTTGCCGGTAGCGAACAGCATCAGGCGATTGATGGTTTCGACCACGGAAAAGTGCGGGCATAGCCAGCCGCAGTAGAGGCGGCCCCATTTCCAGGCGACGCCGATGATCAGGGCAAGCGTACCGAGGACGGGCAGGAACAGGAAAAGAATGATGTTGACGGCGGCCGCTTTCGGATCGCCGGTCCCGGCGATGAGTTCGTCGATACCCAGATGCCACGGCATGGTCAGGAAGTAGGCGTGCCTTTCCGTCAGGTCGTAGCGGAAGAGGTCGAAGATCGGTGTCACCGTGAACAGCGCGAAAAAACCCATCTGCGCCAGCAAGCGGGCGCGTTGCAACGCGGGTTTGCTCATTCCGGGCGGCGGTCGACGGCCGGGCCGATCAACGGAAAACGCCAGATTTGGCCGGCCAGCGCCTTGGACAGGGCGTAGGCGCCGAAGCAGACCAGCGTCGAGTGAATGCAGGTGAAATACATGATCACCAGCACCCAGGTCCATTCCCAATACAAACCGCCGAAGGCGATGAACAGCGCGCTCAGGGTGACGATCAGCAAGCCGCCCCACAGGCTGACATAGGTGGCTTGCTTGAGATGATGGCGGGCCAGGGCCGGTGCATCGTCCTTGTTGCGCACCCACAGCCAGAGCAGGACGGCAAAGCAGATACCGGGTGCGACGAGCAGGTTGCCGAGAAACAGCGACTCGGCGATCACGGCCAGGTTCTGGCCGGGAATCCGCTCGTCGAAACCGGTATCAGCGTCCGAATGTCGCATTGACGATTTCCATCAGCGCCTCGACAGTTTCCGGCTCGTCGGTCAGTGTTTCGACCAGCGCGGCACGGCAGGCGGCTGAGACATCGAAGCCGGACTTGATCAGGGTCGCGGCATAGACCAGCAGGCGGGTCGAGGCCACTTCCTCCAGGTCGCGGTCCTTGAGGGCGCGGAAAGCGCGGGCGATACCGACCAGGCGTTTGGCGAGGTCGGCATCACAGCCGGTTTCGCCGATCAGGATCGAGGTTTCGCGCTCGGTACTCGGGAAGTCGAAGCTCATCGACACGAAACGCTGGCGGGTCGAAGGCTTCAGGCCCTTGAGCAGATTCTGGTAACCGGGGTTGTAGGAGACCACCAGCATGAAGTTGGGCGGTGCTTCAAGCGTCTCGCCGGTGCGGTCGATGGGCAGGATGCGGCGGTCGTCGGCCAGCGGATGCAGCACAACCGTGGTGTCCTTGCGCGCTTCGACCACTTCGTCGAGGTAGCATATGCCGCCTTCGCGCACGGCGCGGGTCAGCGGGCCGTCGTTCCAGTAGGTGCCCTTGTCGGAAATCAGGTGGCGGCCGACGAGATCGGCGGCGGTCAAGTCGTCGTGGCAGGCCACGGTGTACAGCGGCAGCTTCAGGCGCGCCGCCATGTGAGCGACGAAGCGGGTCTTGCCGCAGCCGGTCGGCCCCTTGATCAGCAGCGGCAGGCGCTGGTTGAAGGCGTGTTCGAACAGGGAAATTTCGTTGCCGGAAGGTTCGTAGAAAGGCAGTTCGGTCATGTGAGGGAGATCCAGTAAGCAAGCAGAATCAGGCTGGAGACGAGTATAAGCCAGCCTTCGAGCAGAATGCGCCACATCCGCGGCGCTTCGCGAAGCTCCATGAAATCGAGAATGACCAGGCGCCCCTTGACGAAGGCGATGAGCAGCATGGCAATGATGGAGGTAGTGCCGGCCGCGCCGACTTCACCGAGATACCAGGTGACGACGGTGGCGATCATCAGGATGATCCAGGCGCGATGGGCGGGGTTCTTGAGCAGTTCCATGGTCAGCGCATCACATATACGAGCGGAAAGAGAACGATCCACAGCAGATCGACCATATGCCAGTAGGCCGCGCCGCTTTCCAGCCCGTGCGCGTCGTGGCTGCCATAGACGCCTTTGCGCGCCTGCACCCAGAGTATGGTCAGGATGACCATGCCGAGGATGACGTGCATGAAGTGGAAGAAGGTCAGCGAGATGTAGAACATGTAGAAGGTGTTGGTCGACATCGAAATGCCGGCCCCGAACTTGGCGGCATATTCGATGACCTTGACGACCAGAAAACCCCCGCCGCACAGCCAGCCGAGCAGAAGGTTGCGGGCGATGGCCGGCCGGTTGTCCTTGTGCGCTGCCTGCACGGCCAGCACGACGAACCAGGAACCGGTGATCAGCAGAAAGGTGTTGAGCGCGCCGAGGTTGCGGTCCAGCGTGTGCTGGTAGGTGTTGAACATCTCGACGTTCTTCGCCCGGGCGAAGGCGTAGGCGGCAAAGAACACCGCGAAGGCGAGCATCTCGGCCAGGATGAAGAACCAGATGGCCAAATCGCCGGGCAGGCGGCGGCCGGACGGAGTCTCTGGTGCTGGGACTGCTTGTGTATTTATCATAGCCGCCATCGTAGCGACGGCAGGCAGCTCAAACCTTGATATGGCCCAAATAAAAAGGCGCGGTCCGAAGAGCCGCGCCTTTGGGTGCTACTTGGAGGAATCGTCGCTTATGCGGCTTCCTTCTCGTCACCGCCCACGAAGAAGCTGGCGATATAGACGATCAGACCGATCAGGAAGGCAACGCCGGCCCATTCACGCATCCAGTAGAACAGCGCGATCTTGTCCTGGGCCACCATGAACGGCAGCGGTGCGTCGGAGACGCGCTGCAGCCAGACCTGGAGGATACCGGCGGCGGTCAGGAACAGGGTGATGAAGACGATAGCGACCGTCATCAGCCAGAACGACCACATTTCCAGCACTTGCGACTTGTTGCTGTTGGCAGCACGGCCGCGCAGGATGGGCATGGCGTAGGAGATCATCATCAGGTTGACCATGGCGTAGGCGCCATAGAAAGCCATGTGGCCGTGAGCGGCAGTGATCTGCGTGCCGTGCGTGTAGTAGTTGACCGGAGCCAGGGTATGCAGGAAGCCCCACACGCCAGCGCCCAGGAAAGCCATCACACCGGTACCCAGGGCCCACAGGACGGCGGCCTTGTTCGGGTGCTCGCGACGACGACGGTTCACCATGTTGAAGGCGAAGACGGTCATGGCGAAGAACGGGATCGGTTCCAGAGCGGAGAAGATGGAACCCCACCACTGCCAGTATTCCGGCGTACCGATCCAGAAGTAGTGGTGACCCGTACCGATGATGCCGGTGATCAGCGTCAGGGTGACGATGACGTACAGCCACTTTTCGATCACTTCACGGTCAACACCGGTGGTCTTGATCAGCACGAAGGCCAGGAAGGAGCCGAGGATCAGTTCCCATACGCCTTCCACCCAGAGGTGCACCGTCCACCACCAGAAGAACTTGTCGAGAACGACGTTCACCGGGTTGTAGAAGGAGAACAGGAAGAAGACGGCGAGACCCCACAGGCCGAGCAACAGAACGATCGAGATCGAGGTCTTCTTGCCCTTCAGCACCGTCAGGGTGATGTTGAACAGGAAAGCCAGTGCCACGACGACGATGCCGAGCTTGGTCGGCAGCGGCTGTTCGAGGAACTCGCGACCCATCGTTTCGAGGATGTTGTTGCCGGTCAGTTCAGCCAGCGTGGCGTACGGAACCGCCAGATAGCCGACGATGGTCAGCGCACCGGCGACCAGGAAGATCCAGAACATCGCCAGCGCCAGTTTCGGGCTGAACAGTTCGGTCTCGGATTCTTCCGGGATCATGTAGTACGCGCCACCCATGAAGCCGAACAGCAGCCACACGATGAGCAGGTTGGTGTGGACCATGCGGGCCACGTTGAACGGAATGGCGGGGAACAGGAAGTCGCCGAGCACATACTGCAGGCCGAGAATCAGGCCGAACAGGATCTGACCGACAAACAGGCCGATTGCCGCGATGAAGTAGGGTTTTGCAACCGCTTGGGATTTGAATTGCATGTTCAGTTCTCCTCTCGATCAGCCCTGGCTGTTAGGCGGCCAGTTTGCGTCGTTGATCGAATTGACGTGCTTCAGGAAGGCCACGATGGCATCCAGTTGCTCGTCGGTGAAATTGAACTGCGGCATGCTGCGGCGACCCGGGATACCTTCCTTCGGACGGCTCTTGATGAACGCCTTGACGCCTTCGTCGCCGTAACGGACGACGACGTTGCCCAGTTCGGGAGCGAAGTAGGCACCTTCACCCATCAGGGTGTGGCAGCCGATGCAGTTGTTAACTTCCCACAGCTTCTTGCCTTCGGCGATTTGCGGCGTGATGTTGGCCCGCATGTCGCGCTTCGGCAGTTGCGAATGAGTATCGAATGACAGCGCAAGGAACAACAGGAAGAAGAAGATCGTCCCCCCGTAGAAAATGTTCCGCGCCATCGACTTAGTGAAAGCGCCACTCATTGTCTTTCCCCCTTTCGGAAATTGTTTGGCGGGTCGATGGTATTCGGGGGGTGTGGGGTCCGGCTTTGATGCCTGTTAAAAATGCGGCAAGAATGTGTCGAAATCCTGTTCAGTAGCGGACTCCGGCGGGCGGCGTAAAGGTGTCTATGGCACTCAGATAAGCGCTCCGGGCAAAGGCCGACGGGTTGGGGTGGTTGCGCTGGCTCATCGACCCCTTGAGTTGCGCTAGCGACTGATATTCATGCTCGACGAGCCAGTGTTCGATGTCGTGCAGCATCTGCGAGATCAATGACGGGCCGTTGAGGAGCAGGCTGCTGGCAATATGCGTGACATCGGCACCGGCCAGCATCATTTTCAAGGAATCGGGTGCATTGTGAATGCCGCCCGAGGCCGCCAGCGTGATCGACGTCTGGCCGCGCAGAATGGCGATCCAGCGCATGGCGAGGAGTCCGTCGGCCGAGGTCGATAGCTGGGCACGGTCGACGACCGTCATGCTGGCGAGGTCGATGTCCGGCTGGAAGAAGCGGTTGAATAGCGAGACCCCTGCGGCCCCGGCCTTTTCGGCCCGGCGAACGAAATTGGGCAGGGCCGAGAAGAAGGGGGAGAGCTTGAAGCAAATGGGTATCCGGACGACCGCTTTCAGTTCGGTCAGCAAGGCGATATAGCGATCCTCGACGCCGCCGGCGGTTTCGAATACCGTTCCCGGCATGTGCCAGGCATTGAGTTCCAGCGCATCGGCGCCGGCGGCCTCCAGTTCGCGGCCGAGTTCCACCCAACCGGACAGCGAATCGCCGTTCAGGCTGGCGACGACGGGAATGCCCAAGCGCCCCTTGAGGTATTCGATCTGCGCCAGGTAGCGGTCGAGTTTGCTTTCGTAGCCGCTGCTGAAGGGCAAGTGGCCGCTCGCTTCGCCGAAGGCATCCGGATGGATCAGGAAGCGGTCGATCATCCGCTCGTCGTTGCGCACATCCTCCTCGAACAGCGAGTGCATGACGATGGCCGCGGCGCCGGCATCCTCGAGATGCAGCGGGGCATCCGGGTCGCGGGTCAGCGGGGTCGATGAAGGAACGATCGGGTTCTTCAGCGTCATCCCGAGATAACGCGTGGTCAGGTCAGGCATCGGATTTCTCCCGGGACGGTGCCGTCTGGCCTTGCTGCGGCGTCAGTGCGGCGAGTTCCGTATAGTCGTGGTGGCGCAACCGGGCGGCTGTCTCGGCTTCGTTCATGAAGCGGCTCGCCGCCTCGGGGCGTACGCGTTCGAGAACCGTGAAGCGCGCCTCGTGCTGTGCGAAGTCGCGGTACGGGATGGAAGGCGGCGCGCTATCGACCGACAGGGGGTTGCGTCCCTGTTCGCGCAGCCGCGGATCGTAGCGCAGCAGCGGCCAGTGGCCGGATTTGACGGCCAAGTCCTGCTGTCGGAGGTTGCAGGAGAGGTCGACGCCGTGCGCGATGCACGGGCTGTAGGCGATGATGATCGACACGCCGGGGTAGCTCTCGGCATCGAGGAATGCCTTCAGGGTGTGCACATCCTTGGCGCCATACGCGACCTGGGCGACGAAGACATTCTCGTAGTCCATGGCGATGCGCGCCAGATCCTTCTTGCGGTTGGGCTTGCCGCCGGCGGCGAACTTGGCGACCGCACCCAGCGGCGTGGCCTTGGAGTTCTGGCCGCCGGTGTTGGAGTAGACCTCGGTGTCGAGGACGAGAATATTCACGTCCTGTCCGGAGGCCAGCACATGGTCGAGTCCGCCGAAGCCGATGTCGTAAGCCCAGCCGTCGCCGCCGATGATCCAGACGCTGCGCCGGATCAGGTATTCGGCCACCGAGGCCAGCTGCGTTGCCTGCGGCGTGCCGATGGCCTGCAGCGCCTCCAGCAGCAGGGCAACGCGTTCGCGCTGTTCGTGGATGCCGGCTTCGCTACGCTGGTCGGCTTCCAGCAGGCCACTTACCAGCCCCGGGTCGAGTCGCGGCGCCAGGGCCTGCAATTGCGTGCGCGCCGCATCGGCCAGCTTGTCGGTGGCCAGGCGCATGCCGAGGCCGAACTCGGCGTTGTCCTCGAACAGCGAATTGCTCCACGCCGGGCCGCGGCCGTCGGCGTCCTTGCAATACGGCGTGGTTGGCAGGTTACCGCCATAGATCGACGAGCAGCCGGTGGCGTTGGCGACCAGCATGCGGTCGCCGAACAGTTGCGTGGCCAGCCGGATGTATGGTGTTTCACCGCAGCCGACGCAGGCGCCGGAAAACTCGAACAGCGGCTGCAGCAGCATCGCGCCGGGCAGGGCGGCACGCTTGGCGTTCTGTCGCTCAAGGTCTGGCAAGGTCAGGAAGAAGTCCCAGTTCCGCACCTCGGCGGCGCGCAGCGGCGGTTGCGGAGCCATGTTGATGGCCTTGTGCGAGATGTTCGACTTGTCGCGGATCGGACAGGCCTCGACGCACAGCGTGCAGCCGGTACAGTCCTCGGGCGCTACTTGGTAGCTCATGCGGGTTCCGGCCGGGTAGTCCTTGCTGCGTGCCGGAACGTGCTTGAAACTCGCGGGTGCGCTGGCGGCCGCGGTCGCCGGGAAAACCTTGGCGCGGATCGCCGAATGCGGGCAGACGAAGACGCACTTGCCGCATTGGGTGCACAGCGCTTCGTCCCAGACCGGAATCTCCAGCGCCAAGTTGCGTTTCTCGTGGCGGGCCGTGCCGGTTGGCCACGTTCCGTCGACGGGGAAGGCCGACACCGGCAGGCGGTCACCGTGGCCGGCAATGAGGGGCAGCGTGACGCGGTGGATGAAATCCCCGGCTTCGTCGCTGGCGGCGGCTTCGTCGCACGGAACTGCGGCAACGGGAATGTCCACGCGATGCAGGCAGGCCACGGTCCGGTCAATGGCGCGGTAGTTGAATTCGGCAATGCGCCGCCCCTTGCGGCCATAGGTCTTCTCCACCGCATGCTTGATCGCGGCGATCGCCTGTTCATGGGGCAGGATGCCGGAAATGGCGAAGAAACAGGTTTGCATCACGGTATTGATGCGCCGGCCCATGTCCGCCTCCTGAGCCACCTTGTAGGCATCGATCACGTAGAAACGGATGTTCTTGGCGACCATCTGCTGTCGGACGCTTGCCGGGAGGCGTTCCCAGACCTGTTCGGCCGGGATGTCGGTGTTGAGCAGGAAAACGGCTTCCGGTGCCGCGTGGGCCAGCAGGTCGTGGGTGTCGAGGAAGTGCGGCTGGTGGCAGGCGACGAAGCGCGCATCGCCGTCGCCGGTCAGGTAGGCAGAGCGGATCGGCTGCTGACCGAAGCGCAGGTGGGACACCGTCATCGCGCCGGACTTCTTTGAGTCGTAGACGAAGTAGCCCTGGGCATAGAGGTCGGTTTCGTCGCCGATGATCTTGATTGAATTTTTGTTTGCCGACACCGTGCCATCCGAGCCAAGGCCGTAGAAGACGGCGGCGAAAGTGGCGCGCGCGGCCCCGGTACGGAAGGCCGGGTCGAAGGGTAGCGACAGCCGGGTGACGTCGTCGCGGATGCCGACGGTGAAACGTCGCTTGGGCGAGGTTTCGGCACAGGTGGCGAAAATGGAGACGACCATCGCCGGCGTGAATTCCTTGGAGCCCAGTCCGTAACGGCCACCGATCACCCGTGGAACGGCGGGGAAGCGGGGCGCCTCGCCAGCCGCATCTTCCGCCAGTGCAACCAGCACATCCTTGAACAAGGGCTCGCCATCGGCGCCGGCTTCCTTGCAGCGGTCGAGCACGGCGACAGTGCGCACGGTGGGCGGCAGGGCGGCGAGCAGGGCGGCCGGCGCCCATGGGCGATACAGGCGAACCTTGAGCAGGCCTACTTTCCCGCCGTGGAGATTCATGTCCTCGACCGTCTCCTGAACGGTTTCGGCGCCGGAACCCATCATCACGATGACGTGCCGGGCATCCGGCGCGCCGACATAGTCGAATAGCCGGTAGGCACGCCCGGTCAGGCCGGCAAAGCGGTCCATGATGTCCTGCATGATGTCGGGGAAGGCATCGAACCATGGGTTTTGCGCCTCGCGGCACTGGAAAAAGGTGTCCGGATTTTGTGCCGTCCCGCGCAGTACCGGGTGTTCCGGCGACAGGGCGCGGCGGCGCTGGGCGTCGATGTGCGACGGGTCGAACAGGGTATGGAGGATGTCGTCCGTCAGCGGCTCGATCTTGGCGACTTCGTGCGAGGTGCGGAAACCGTCGAAGAAATGCAGCACCGGGATGCGCCCGGCCAGGGTAGCGGCCGAGGCAATGGCTGCCAGGTCCTGCGCCTCCTGTACCGAATTCGAGGCCAGCAGCGCGAAGCCGGTGCCGCGCGTCGCCATCGCATCGGAATGGTCGCCGAAGATGGAGAGCGCATGCGTGGCAACGGCGCGGGCGGCAACATGGAAGACCGTCGGCGTCAGTTCGCCGGCGATCTTGTACATGTTCGGGATCATCAGCAGCAGGCCCTGCGATGCCGTGAACGTCGTGGCCAGGGCGCCGGCCTGCAAGGCTCCATGCACGGCCCCGGCGGCACCGCCTTCGGACTGCAGCTCGACAACGGTGGGGACGGTTCCCCACAGGTTCTTGCGGCCTTGTGCCGCCCATTCGTCGGATAGTTCGCCCATGCCGGACGAGGGCGTGATCGGGTAAATGGCGATCACTTCGGAAACGCGGTAGGCCACGTTGGCGACGGCTTCGTTGCCGTCGATGGTGAGCATGCTGTTCATGCGAAACCCCTGAGACGGTTGCCGGTTCTCCGCCGGCTTGCTGCAGTGCTGCGGGTGCTGCGTTGCAGCAACTTCATCATACGCCCGATATGTGCCATCGGCATCGACTCTTGTCCCGCATCGTGGAAGGGGCTTCCACGCAGTTGCCGGCGAGGCGAGACGGTATACTCCGTCTTCCTAAAGCTGAAAGCATTTCATGGCCGCATCCAACGACACCGCCAGCATGGCGCTCTTCTGTGACTTCGAGAACATCGCCCTGGGCGTGCGCGACGCACAGTACGAAAAATTCGACATCCGCCCCGTTCTCGAACGTCTGCTCGCCAAGGGCAGCATCGTCGTCAAGAAGGCCTATTGCGACTGGGAGCGCTACAAGGGCTTCAAGGCCGCGATGCACGAGGCCAATTTCGAACTGATCGAAATTCCGCACGTCCGCCAGTCGGGCAAGAATTCGGCCGACATCCGCATGGTCGTCGATGCCCTCGACCTGTGCTACACCAAGTCGCATGTCGACACCTTCGTGATCATCTCCGGCGATTCCGACTTTTCGCCGCTGGTCTCCAAGCTGCGCGAGAACGCCAAGAAGGTGATCGGCGTCGGCGTCAAGCAGAGCTGCTCCGACCTGCTGATCACCAACTGCGACGAATTCATCTACTACGACGATCTGGTCCGCGACCGCGAGGCCAGTCGCGGCGGCCAGCGCCGCGAGCGCGAGAAGCGTTCGCCGGAAGAAGAAGCCAAGCGTCGCGAAAAGCAGGAAGAGCGCAAGGCGAAGGCTGTCGAACTGGTGATGACCACCTTTGTCGACCTCATTGCCGATCGCGGCGAGAGCGAACGAATCTGGGCCTCCGTACTCAAGGAAGTGGTCAAGCGCCGCAATCCGGGTTTCAACGAGAGCTATTACGGTTTCCGCAGCTTCGGCAACCTGCTCGAAGAGGCGGCGAGCCGTGGCCTGCTTGGCTTCGGGCGTGACGATAAGGGTGCCTTTGTCTTCCGGGCACCGGTGCGGCCAGCAGTAGCCATCGAAGGCGAAGCACTGGCGGAAAGTGCAGTGATCGAACCGGTCGTGACCGAAGCGGGCGAGGAATTGCCGGTGCAAACCGAGGGCGGGGCTCCCGAAGCGGAGGCCGGTGGCAGCCAGCGCCGCCGGGGCGGGCGCCGCGGGCGCAACGGTCGGGAGCGCGAACGGGCACCAGCCGCCGAACAGGTGACCGAACCCGTTGCCGTTGTCGAATCAGCGCCGGTTGTCGACGTGGCGCCCGCAGTCGTTGCGGATCAGGCCGGCGATGCCGACACCAAGCCGCGTCGTGATGCGCGGCGTGGTCGCGGAGGAAAGAGCAAGGCGCCAGCGAGCGTCGTCGAGGCCGTCCCGGCCGCAGAATCAGGGGCGACCCACGAGGCAACCGCTCCCGAGGCGGAGGCCAAGCCAAGCCGGGGCGGTCGCCGCCCGCGCAAGAGCGCATCGTCGGAAACGGTTGTCGATACCCCGGTCGAGGCCGCGCAACCAGTCGAGGCCACCGGCGGAGAAGTCAAGCCAGCCAAGGCCAAGCGTCCGGCGCGGCCGCGCAAGCCCAAAGCTGCCGGCAAGGCGGAAGCCTGAGCCAAAATAAAAAGGCAGCCTTGGCTGCCTTTTTTGCGGGCTGATGACTCGGTGATTGAGAGTGGGGGCAAAGGCTGGGGGCAGAGCCCATTGCCCTGCACGTTTTCATTTACTGCGACAGGCAGATGCCAACCCGATGTGCTGCTCTGCCAATTATTTCTATGCTCCGGTGTTATCGAGTCTGTGCACTGCGACTGTCCTATTTGTTTGAATGTGACTATCAACTTGGCCGCCTAATGCTGTCGGAAAAATTTACGGACATCGCGAGGGGCCAGAAGCTTTCCAGAACAAGGCATTGATTTGGCATTTCTTTATTTCAATGGCATTGGGCTTGCTTTCGCCTGGAAATCTACCAAAGGGAGTAATGCCATGAATAAACTGATCAAGAAGTTGGTTATCGCTACGCTTATTGGAGCTTTGGGTATCGGTGCTGCACAAGCATCGACGGCCTACAACTTTTCCTACCTATTTGCGGGCAAGGTGGTTGGTGGTGGGACCACAGTAACCGGGACGTTTATGGGGGATGCCAACGGCAATCTGATTTCGAATTTAACCAACATCAGCGTGGCAGTTAATGGCGTCAATTTTCTTGGAAACGGTAGTTTGTTTGGTTCGTCGTTAGATACCAATACTGGGAACTGGCGGACCGGTGGGGCTGTGGTCTCGTTCGATGGGACAGAGAATAACTTTCTATTTGTTGACACGAATTATCCCGATGAAGCATCGATGATAAATTTCTTCTATTCGATTTCGGCGTGGGATCAGATTACGACTTTTTCATTTGCAACAGGACTCTCAGCATCGGATTCTCCGGTCGCAACAAAAAACTGGTCTGTCACGCAAGCTAACAATGTACCCGAGCCGGATTCCATGTTGCTCTTGGGGGCCGGCTTGGCGGGCCTGTTTTTTAGGCGCCGCCAAGCGAGTCGCTAAAGTCTAGATGACGTTGAGCAGCTTGGTGCGCAGCGACTCGGCCTCGCGCTTGCCGTCGCGCGACATCACGATGGCGTGATACCACTCGTCGTAGAGGTCACGCAGCGCCTGGTGCCCATCGCACTTGTCGATACGGTCCAGCAGGCCGCTGGTGCCCAGTGAGCCGACGAACGCGTTGAGCGTGTTGGTCATGAAATTGCGCGCCATCTGCAGGCGAACCGGGTCCGGTTCGGCCGGCAGATCGCCGAAGGCCGTGATCGAAGGCAGCTTGGCTGGCGGTGGTGGCACAGCAGCCTGGGGGACCCCTTTCAGATCGTGGAACTCGATATAGCCTTCTTCCTCGAGCATGCCCAGCGTATGCTGGAGGTCATCGGCGAGGATCATGCCGCGCAGCTCTTCGACCGTTCGTTTACCGTCAACGAAGATCAGGATTCGTCGCACGCGCGGCGACAGTCCTCCAGCCTTCGTGGCGATTTCGTCATGCCCTTTCTGGGTCTTTGCGAAAATAATGCCCATTGTTTGTCTCCAACTTTGGTGTGTGAATTTTTGTAGGGCATTGTACAGAAAAGAAAAACCCGCCAAGCGGCGGGTTTTTTTACAGGCGTGAATTTCTTCGCGATCAGGCGGCGGCCTGGACCGGAATCTTGTGCCCACGACGCACGATGCGGTTCTGCGAATCGACGTAGATCAGGTCCGGCTCATGCTTGGCCAGTTCCACCTCGTTATAGACCGCAAAGGTGGCGATGATCAGGATGTCGCCCGGGGCAGCACGTCGGGCTGCCGAACCATTGACCGAGATGACGCCCGATCCGCGTTCGGCGCGAATGGCGTAGGTCGTGAAACGCTCACCGTTATTTACGTTCCAGATGTCGATCTGTTCGTATTCCTTGATGTTTGCCGCTTCGAGCAGGTCTTCATCAATGGCGCAGGAACCCTCGTAGTGCAGGTCGGCATGGGTGGCCGTTACGCGGTGCAACTTGGATTTCAGCATCGTTCTCTGCATGGTTTCACTCATCCAGAAGGTTGGGGGAAGCGCATTGTAACGACAATAGCCCCTCTGTCAACGGGCATAATTATGGATATTCAGCCCGCATCAAATCTCAGTGTTATCAATGAGCCGGGTGCTTCCCAGGCGGCTGGCGGCAAGCACCACCAGTGGGGCGTTTACGTCTTTGGGCATGGCCAGGTCCGACTGTTGTCGGATGGCAACATAGTCGGTCTTCCAGCCGGCCGTATCGAGTGCAGACATGGCTGCGTTTTCCAGTTTGACGGTATCCGTGTCGCCATTTCGTACCGCGTCGCGGATTTCATTCAGCAGACGATACAGGCGCGGAGCCTCGGCGCGCTCGGCGTCGCTGAGGTAGCCATTGCGCGACGACAGGGCCAGCCCATCGTTTGCACGGACCGTTTCCCCGCCGATGATGTCGATCGGCAAGGCCAACTGGCGCGTCATGTTGCGGATGACCATCAACTGCTGATAGTCCTTCTTTCCGAACAGGGACGCGTCCGGCTGAACGATGTTGAACAGCTTGAGGACCACGGTGGCGACGCCACGGAAGTGGCCGGGGCGGAATTCGCCATCGAGCATGTGCTGGATGGCCGGTGGTTCAACGACGTATTCCTGCGGCTCCGGATAGAGATCGGCTTCGGTCGGCGCGAACAGCACGTCGACGCCGGCCGCCGCCAGCTTGTCGCAGTCGGCCTGGAAGGTGCGCGGGTACTTGTCGAAATCCTCGTTCGGGCCGAATTGCAGGCGATTGACGAAAATCGAGGCGACCACCGTATCGCCGTGGGCGCGGGCCTGTTCCATCAGGCTGATGTGGCCGGCGTGCAGGTTGCCCATGGTCGGCACGAAGACGATACGGCCACGGTTTTTCAGTGCCGCACGCAGGTCGGCAATGGCGGAATGAATTTGCATGCTAGGGATCTCTTGCGTCGAAGGGCCGGGTCTGTCGCCCGGCTATCCAGGGTCAGGCCGCGTAGGTGTGTTCCGGGCCGGGGTAGGTGCAGTCCTTGACGGCCGCGACGGCACGGCAGGCTGCGTCATGGACGGACGTAGCGCCTTCCATGAAATTGCGGACGAACTTGGCTTTCTTGCCGGGCGGGATGTCGAAGGCGTCGTGCACGACGAGCACCTGGCCCGAGCAATCCTTGCCGGCACCGATGCCGATGGTGATGATGTGCAGCATGGCCGTGACTTCGGCAGCCAGCACGGCGGGAATGGCTTCGAGGACGATCATCGTCGCACCGGCTTCCTGAAGGGCGAGCGCATCGTCCTTCAGGCGCTGGGCTGCCGCTTCGCCCTTGCCCTGGACCTTGTAGCCGCCCATGACGTGCACGGATTGCGGCGTCAGGCCGAGATGGCCGCAGACCGGAATGCCGCGGTCCACGAGAAATTTGACGGTCCTGGCCATGTCGCCGCCGCCTTCCAGCTTGACCATCTGCGCGCCGGCCGCCATCAGCGTTACGGCATTGCGGAAGGCCTGTTCCGGCGATTCCTGGTAGCTGCCGAACGGCATGTCGGCGATGATGAAGGCGCGATCGGAACCGCGCTTGACGGCGGCCGTATGGTAGGCGATGTCGGCGACGGTGACCGGCAAGGTCGTGTCGTGGCCCTGGATCACATTGCCCAGCGAATCGCCGATCAACAGCGATTCGACACCGGCGCCGTCGAGCAGGCGTGCGAAGCTGGCATCGTAGGCGGTGAACATGACGACCTTCTCGCCGGCGGCGTAGAGCTTGGCGAGATCGCCCTGGGTCAGGCGGCGGGTGATGACTTGAGCGGACATTTACGACCTGAAAACAAAATAGACGGCGCCTAGGATACACAGAGCCGCCCACAAGTAGTCAAGCTTCAGTGGCTGGTCCATGTAAAAGATGACGAAGGGTACGAAGACCGTCAGGGTGATGACTTCCTGCAGGATCTTGAGCTGGCCGAGGTCCAGCTCGGTATGACCGATGCGGTTGGCCGGCACCTGGATCAGGTATTCGAACAGCGCGATGCCCCAGGAAATCAGCGCCGCGATCCACCACGGCTTGTCGTTGAGGTGCTTGAGGTGCGAATACCAGGCGTTATAGTTGTGGCAAAAAAACACTTGCTCAGTAATCAGTTTGTTAACACGTTGTAAGTATTCAGTACTGAAAAAAACACATGCCTAATTATGGTTTCAAAGTTGTTTTTGCTGACCCAAAATTTCTTAAGGATGCAGGGTTTGAGAAAGTAGCGCACCTTCCCATCATCTTCGATTCAGAGCCGGGATATGCTCGTTTTCCAAATCAGTTCTTAATCGATCGCGGAATCGGCTATTGGGATCCAAAGTGGCGCGGATCAAAACGTAACCCGCTCCCGCCCACACGCGTGTCGATGAAGAATTTTGCCTACTGGCTTGCTAACGCACTGGAATGGGCTGAGGTTCGGGGCGTCGACCTGATGAAGGCGGACTACGCTAGCACTTTGATTGGGCGGTATCAAAAAGAAATGTTGAAGGGCATTTGGTCTGCCTACAACAAGTCTCTTTCTCCTGAGACGGTCAATTCTCGAATCGGGATCGCACTCGAGTACCAGATGTGGGCCGCGGACAAGGGGCTGCGTGAACCGTTCAGCATTCCGACCGTTACCAGTACCTACTTTGTAGACTCTCCTTCTTCCAGTAGGTCTCATGAGGTTAAGTTCGTCGAGTCGAGGAGGGGCAAGGTAAAAGTGAATAAACGGTTACTGTCGTTCCCCTCAACTGATGAAATTGAGGCGTGGCGAAGGCGCGTATATGAGCGGCCAGTGTTTGGAAATACCGAAGGGCTAATTGCCGACCTAATTCTCAATACGGCCATACGCCGCGAGGAAGCTGCTTGCTGGCGGGTAGATACCCTTCCACTTCAACCCAAGAAGTGGAACATCATCAATCCTGACCAGTTTCCGGAGGCACAGAGTGTACTTGTCACCCTTATCTACGGAACCAAGGGGAAAGAATATGGGGTAGACGAGCACGGCGATAAAATTGGTCCGGAGGGCCAGATTCACGTGCCCCTTTGGCTTGCGCATCGCATACATAAGTATCGCAACAATGAGCGCCTTATTGCATTGAAGCCTTTGCTCAAGCAAGGTAAAACAGCTGAGGCACAGCAGTGTATCTTGAACCAGTCGGTACATCTTTTTCTCCACCCAGTCACTGGTCAGCGCTACACGGGGAATCAAATCTATTCCTTCTGGAAAGTGGCAAATGGAGCCGTGACTTGGAGTCCACACATGGGTCGAGACTGGTGGGCTTGGCCGGCGGTTGGTCGAAAACCTCGGCTAGCTTGAGTGGCGGCGGCTACAACGGCATTGCCCTGTCCTTGGCTGTTGAAAACTGACTGAGATGTAATTTCTAGGCCATGTGTTAGTCAGTTTCAAACGTGCAAACTAAAACCATGCTCCAAAGCACTGGACTAAAGATCAATTCCCGCTAGCAATCGTTTTTTGGGGTTGAGCATCGTCGCAGCGTCGTGAGTCGTCCTGTTCCTCCTCAGATTTCTATAACTTGCGCAAATCGATGCATCGAGTGGTTGCATCTAGCATCACGTAAACGACGCTGAACACCACATCCAGATAAAGGACGAGTGAGTTGGAAATGTTCCGACATTCGAGCACCTTAGCCTCTACGCCCTCTCAGTTGCTAGTTGTTGGGGCAATGATTGTTGTCGTTTTTCTGGGAATCTGGTTGTTGGAGCGCTATTTAAAATGCCGAGAAAAACGGTTTCCTTATTCAAAGCTACTCACCACAAGGATTGGGCGTGACCGCAGGAAAAAGCGGGGAGAAAAATAAGATGGTTGGGGATGCAGTTGCTCCGCGTATCAATTGGTCTTACTTCCATTGGGCAACCACAGTGTAAAGCAAGTTATGCCGTCGGCGGATTGCACGGATATGTTCCCGTCATGAGCCAGCACAATTGAGCGTGTAATTGCCAGCCCTAGTCCTGAGTTTTCTGTTGTCCGGTGGCGCGAACTATCGGCACGATAAAAGCGATCGAACAGGCGTGGTAGATGTTCGGCGGAAATTGTGCTTCCCGTGTTTTCGACAGTGAGCGTGGTGTTTCCCTCTGCCCCTCGGGCTATACGGGTAGTGATTGTTCCTCCGTTGGGCGTATGGCGTATCGCATTGGACAGGAGGTTACTGATTGCGCGCCTTAGCATTAAACGATCGCCGGAAACTTCGCCTCGTCCTGAGAGGGATAGCGCAATGGCTTTCTCGTCAGCGAGAATTTCGTAATACTCTAAGAGATCAGCGACTTCATCGGCTAGTTCGATGCGCTCCTGGTGAGGAATGATCTGCTGGTTGTCGGCCTTGGCGAGGAAGAGCATGTCGGCAATCATCCTCGATAGCCGTTCAAACTCCTCAGCATTGGACGCTAGGATTTCGCGATAGTTATCCGCTGTACGCGCCCTTGATAGCGTGACTTGGGTTTGCGTCAACAGGTTACTCACCGGAGTTCGCAGTTCATGGGCCAAGTCCGATGAAAAGTCCGACAGGCGCAGAAATGAATCCTCCAGACGAGACAGCATGTCATTCAGGGTTTCAGCAAGATCGGCCAGTTCAAGCGGAATTGCGTCAGCTGGCAGGCGGGTGTACAAGCGATTTGCGGTGATTTCTGAGGCTTGGCGTTTGATCGCTTGGAGCGGCGAAAGGCCGCGTCGCACAACGAACCAGCCGAGCATGCCCATGGCCATAGTCGCCAATGCAATAAACGACCATAGCGTTTGTCTGAAGGAGGACATGAAATGTTCGTGAATATCCATTTCGGTGGCTATGCCCACCGTGACTGGCTGTCCTAAACCGCCTGCCATAATCAAGCTGACAATCCCGCGCATCGGCATTCCATCGCTGGTCGTCCATTTGAGCGGTCGGCTGTCTCCGGAAGCTGGCCCTTTCAGCAGCCCCGCTGGCAGAGCTTTTTTTTCATTGGCATAGATGGGCTTCCCATCCAGAGCATGGATCGATACCACCAGCCCATGATGCCCGGTTAACGCATTGTCCAGCTGTAGCTTCAGGCTTGTACTCGATAGGACCTCTGGTGACTGGCCAAGAATATGGCGGACCAACTCCATTTTTCCTGTCAGCACCTCCATGTCCTGCTCCTCGAAGTGCTGTTCCACCGAATTGCCAATGAGCAAGCCCAATAGGAAGAGAACAAGTGCTGCAGTCAATGCAAACAGTAAGGTCAGTCGAAAGGTAAGCGATGGACCGCGGCGGGATGTCACTCGTTGATCTCCAGGACGTAGCCCATCCCTCGAACCGTTTTGATTAGCTTGAGTTCGAAGTCTTCGTCCACCTTCAGCCGCAAGCGTTTAATGGCAACCTCAATCACGTTGGTGTCGCTATCAAAATTCATATCCCAAACCTGCGAGGCAATTAACGAACGTGGCAAAACCTCGCCTTGGCGCCGCAATAGCAGTTCAAGTAAAGCAAATTCTTTGGCAGTAAGGTCAATCCGTTTCCCCGAGCGCACCACGCGGCGCCGTAGCAGGTCGAGTTCAAGGTCAGCAGCTCGCAAGACTTCCGCTTCCTTTGTTTTGTTTCCTCGTCGTAGCAGGGAGCGGACCCGAGCCAGCAATTCGGAGAAGGCGAAAGGCTTCACCAGATAATCGTCGGCACCGAGTTCCAGTCCCTTGACCCGATCTTCCACCTGATCGCGAGCGGTCAAAAATAGTACTGGCATGTCCTTCCCGGCCCGGCGGATTCCCTGCAAAACCTGCCAGCCGTCTATACCTGGCAGCATTACATCGAGTACCGCCAAGTCGTAGGCTTCGGTTAGCGCAAGATGGAGGCCGTCCAAGCCGTTGGCGGCCAAGTCGACCACGAACCCAGCCTCAAGCAGGCCTTGTTTCAAATAGCTGCCCGTCTTAAGTTCATCTTCGACAACCAGAACTTTCATCGCTCTCTCCAACAACGTTTTTTTATTGGTGGAGAATTCTCTATCGGTTTTAGCACCGAATTTCCAAGATTACGCAAATGTAATCCATAAGTCAGTCGATTGTTGGTTTCGTAAAAGCAAGATGTCGACCATTGGAGCATCAGACTCCACGTTTACTCAATGGAGATGTCATGAAACAACTGGCGCTGAGCCTGGCCATCGCTGCCGGGCCGGTGTGGGCGGAAAATCCACACTCACCCGAGTTGGCTATCGCCAAGACATACAAATCGGCATTTGCCGATTATCGCTTCATCCAGGATGAGACAGTTTTGGACTGGCGGCCAAGGGTCGTACGGCGCGCTTGAGATGGGTGGCATGTTCTCTGTCCTCAAGGTCCGTCGCGATCAGAAAGCAGGCGATTACAAGGATCCCGGCTGGTACAAGCAGCCCAAGGGAATGCAGGCCTATGAATGGCAAGGACAGGTTGGCGATATTGCCCGTTCAAATCACGCTGGATCTGGTGCGATGCCCGCACGCGGGCGTGTCGTTGAACAGGAAATGCAGGTCCGAAAACCAGTCAGTGGGCATGGACAGCACTGAAAACCACAATCATACCCACGGAGATAAATCATGAATAAATTCATAGTCGGCGCCATGGTTGCACTGGGCATCGGCGCCGCCACCGGCGGCATCGTTGTCGCCTCGGGTGTCGTCAATGTGGCGGCAAACGAACCGCACAGTTCTTTCATCTACCAGACTTTGGCCTTCGCTCGCGAACGATCGATTGCCAGCCGGCTATCCGATATCAATGTTCCGGAGAATTTCACAGACACCGAGCGAGTGCGCCGTGGCGCCGGAAACTATGCGGCGATGTGCGTGGACTGCCACTTGGCTCCGGAAATGGCCGATTCAGAAATCCGTAAAGGTCTGTATCCGACGCCGCCAAATCTGTCTGCCAAATCCGAGTTGTCTCCCGCACCGCGCAATGCAGCCCGCGACTTCTGGATCATAAAGAACGGCATCAAGGCCTCAGGCATGCCAGCCTGGTCGTCGGGCGGAATGGAGGATGCAGCAATCTGGGATCTGGTTGCTTTCCTGCAAAAAATGCCGCTCATGGCGAAAGCGGATTATGAGCAACTGGTTGCTGCCAGTGATGGCCATTTCCATGGCGGCATGGCGGAGCACGATCATGCTGGAGGCCATGAGAGTCGTCACACTGAGCCGGAGGCTTTGCAGTCTGTAGCGAAGAATGCAAAGGGTCACGACCACAGTACCCATAAGCATTAAGCGGATTTCACAGATTACGAAAATGTAATTTGTGGGTCAGCTATTTGTTGGTCAGTGACCAACATACTGCACTCACATTACGCCAACGGAGCCAACGCCATAAACCGATTATTCCTTCCTTTTGCAACGCTAGCCCTTCTGGGGGTGAGTTCTGCTGCTGTATCGGCGGCTGAGGTGATCGATGTCTACAGAAGCCCAAGTTGCGGCTGCTGCGGCAACTGGATCGACTACATGAAAAATGCCAGCTTCGAAGTTCGCACGCATGTCGTCATGGATGTTCCACAAGCCCGCAAGCATCAGGGTATGCCCGACCACTTCGGTTCCTGCCATACCGCCAAGGTGGGCGGCTATGCCGTTGAGGGGCATGTTCCGGCGGCCGATGTTCAACGCCTGCTCAAGGAAAAACCCAAGGCAATCGGCATTGCGGTTCCATCGATGCCGCCTGGATCGCCCGGCATGGAGAGCGCAAAACCGGTTCCCTATCGCACGCTGCTGGTTCTGGCCGCCGGTGAGAGCACCATTTTTGCCAAACACTGATTCAACACCGACAGGAGAAACCTCATGGACAACAAATTCATCGCCGCAGCATTGATCGCTTTCGCCTCGCAGCTTGGGCTACCTGCCTACGCTTCCGGCGACCATGCCGGGCACGGTATAGCTCAGGGCGGTGCGGCGGAAAAGCAGATGATCGACGGTCAGGTAAAGAAAATCGACAAGGCGACCGGCAAGATCACGCTCTCCCATGGCCCGCTCACCAATCTAAATATGCCAGCCATGACGATGGTCTTCAAGGTCAGTAATGCCGCCTGGCTCGAGCAACTGAAGTCCGGGGACAAGATCCGTTTCATGGCCGACACCGTCAATGGCGCGCTCACCCTCGTTCATTTCGAAGCGGCTAAATAACAACAAATATTGAACGGTACCGGATCGCATGGCGACTGGCGCTGTTAGTTGACATGGTGTATCAAAGGGAGGTCGCATGCGTCGGTTTCGACATTTAACCATCATTACGTTGCTCGGCATGATCGGCTTCGGAGCGCCGACTCTGGCCCAGGAAGTTGCGCCCGGCGCCAACATCGATAGCCTGCTGGCCTACGCCAAGTCACGCAATCCGGAGTTTGCCGCCATGCAGGCGGAAGCAGATGCATCGGCGGAGCGTGTGGTCCCTGCCGGTGCTTTGCCCGATCCCAAGCTCAGGACCGAGTTGCGCGATATCACCCGCTTCGGGGAACAAAGCGCAACGCTCGAGCCGAGCCGTGTTGGCAGCACACGCTATCTACTAATGCAGGATATTCCCTGGTACGGCAAGCGCGATCTCAAGCGCGAGATTGCCGAATTGGAGGCGGATGGCGCCAAGGGCCGGGCGTTGGGTGTTTGGGCAGATATTGCCGGGCGCATCAAGGTCAATTTCTCCCAACTCTATTACCTCCGTGAGAATGAGCGTCTGACCCGGGAAATTCTCGATCTGATGAGACGCCTGGAGAAAGTTGCCCAAGTTCGCTACGCTGGCGGCCTGGCAGCCCAGCAAGATGTTATTCGCGCCCAGGTCGAGCAGACCAACATGCGCAATGAGTTGATTGCCCTCGAATCCGAGCAGCAGTATCAGCGTGCGCGCCTGAACGCCTTATTGTCGCGTCCGACTACTGCCCAACTGGCCGAACCGAGCCAGTTACGCAAACTTCCGGCACCGGCCATGCTCGATTTCACCAAGCTTGAAGAGCGGGTTCGAGCCAAAAATCCACAGCTCTTCGCCGACGAATCGAAAATCAAGGCCGCCGAGAAAACCCGCGACCTGACCTACAAGAATCGCTATCCGGATTTCACGCTGGGCGTGTCGCCCATTCAGTATCAGAGTGCTGTCAAGGAATGGGAATTGATGCTCGAACTGAATATCCCGTTGCAGCAGGCATCGCGTCGCGCTCAGGAGCGGGAATCGGAATCGATGCTTATTGCCGCCCGAGCCCGTAAGGAACTCACTGTTAACCAAGTGACCGCTTTGTTGGCGGAAAGCCTGGCTGGCCTTGAGGCGGCTCGCCGTACTGAAAATCTACTGGCGGGCAGTCTGATTCCGCAATCGGAACTGACTTTCCAGGCGGCTCTGGCCGGTTATGAGACGGGAAAGGTGGACTTCGCTACCTTGCTCGATGCACAGCGACAAATCCGTCAGGCCAAACAAAATCAATTCAAGGCACAGGTCGACGCTCAGGTGCGACTGGCCGAGATCGAACGATTGTTAGGGGAAGAACTATGAACAAGGGTGCAGGACTGAGCATCGGGGTACTGGCGCTTGCCATCGCAGGAGGCGGGGGGTACTGGCTGGGAGGCAGCAAAAGCGCGATGCTCGAGGCTTCCGGTACGCACGCAACGGTTACCGCCGGAGAGCCGACGAAGAAAGAACGCAAGCTGCTCTACTACCGCAATCCGATGGGCTTGCCCGATACCTCGCCGGTACCCAAGAAAGACCCGATGGGGATGGACTATATCCCGGTCTACGAAGACGAACAGGACGACGAACCGGCTGCTGCCAACCAGATCAAGATCAGTGTCGAGAAAGTGCAGAAGCTCGGGGTGCGTACTGAGGCCGCCCAATTGCGCGCCCTCGACAAAATTGTGCGAGCCGCGGGTCGGGTTGAACCAGACGAGCGCCGCATCTTTGCAATTTCCCCCAAATTCGAAGGCTATGTCGAACGCTTGCATGTCAATGTTACCGGTCAGCCGGTGGGCAAGGGACAGCCGCTGTTCGAGGTCTATAGCCCGGAACTGGTTTCGGCACAGCGTGAATACGCAATTGCCGCCCAAGGGCTCGAGTCCCTCAAAGGAGCTGGTGGTTCCGCCCAGGATGGCATGAAGCAACTGGCCGATTCCAGTTTGCTGCGCCTCAAGAATTGGGATATTTCGGACGAGCAGGTCAAGGCGCTGGCCAAGTCGGGCGAGGCCCGCCGCACACTGACCTTCCGTTCTCCGGTATCCGGCATTGTCACCGAGAAGAAGGCACTGCAGGGTATGCGCTTCCAGCCGGGTGAAGCCCTTTATCAGATAGCAGATCTGTCTGCCGTCTGGGTTGTTGCCGAGGTATTCGAGCAGGATATTGGTCAAGTCAAAACGGGGGCTAAGGCCAAGATTCGTATCAATGCCTACCCGGACAAGATTTTTGAAGGCACGATTACCTATGTGTATCCGACCCTTAGGGCGGAAACGCGGACGGTACCGGTGCGCGTCGAGTTGCCGAACCCAGGTCAGCTACTGAAGCCGGCCATGTTCGCCCAGGTCGAACTGCCGGTGGGCGCCAAGGGTGAGGTGGTGACCGTGCCGACCTCGGCCGTCATCGACAGCGGCACCCGCCGTATCGTGCTGGTTCAGGCCAAGGAAGGGCGATTCGAGCCGCGTGAGGTCAAGATCGGGCAGCGTGGCGACAACTACGTCGAGGTGCTGGAAGGAATCAGGAATGGCGAGCCGGTGGTGGTTGCCGCCAACTTCCTGATCGATGCAGAAAGCAATCTGAAGGCTGCGGTCGGTGGTTTTGGCCATGCCAGCCATGGTGGCGGCGCACCCAAACAAGATACTGCCGCAGCAGTGCCGACAGGAGAACATGCCGGACATAAGGAGGTCAAGCCGGCTGCTGTCGGCCACAAGGCGGAGGGTACGGTTGAAGCGTTTGATCCGAAAGCTGGATTGGTTACGCTCAATCATGGCCCGGTAGCCAGTCTCAAGTGGCCAGGCATGACCATGGAGTTCGTCGTGGCGACGCCAGCCCTGATGAGCGGACTCAAGCCCGGCATGTTGGTTTCCTTTGAGTTCGTCGAGCGCAAGCCCGGTGAATGGGTGGTTACTGCCATCAAGCCCGTTGTCTCTGCTGCCCCGCGTGCGGCAGCCAATTCCCATGCCGGTCACTGACGGGGAATAGCATGCTCGCAAAAATTATTGAATGGTCGGGTCGCAACCGCTTCCTCGTCCTGCTCGCTACGTTGTTCGTCATTGTCGGCGGTGTCGTCGCAGTCATGAAGACGCCGCTCGACGCACTGCCCGACCTCTCCGATGTCCAAGTCATCGTCTATACCGAATACCCTGGCCAGGCACCGCAGGTCGTTGAAGATCAGGTTACCTACCCGTTGACCACCGCCATGCTGTCGGTGCCGAAATCGAAGGTCGTGCGCGGTTTCTCCTTCTTTGGCGCCTCCTTCGTCTACGTCATTTTCGAGGACGGTACCGATATTTACTGGGCGCGTTCGCGGGTGCTCGAGTATCTCAATTTCGCCGCCGGCCGCATGCCCAAGGGCGTCACGCCGCAGATCGGTCCCGATGCCACCGGTGTCGGCTGGGTCTATCAATATGCCGTGCTGGCCAAGGACAAGACGCTGGCCGAACTGCGCACGCTGCAAGACTGGTATCTGCGCTACCAACTGACCAAGGCGCACGGCGTCGCCGAAGTGGCTTCGATCGGTGGTTTCGTGCAGACCTATCAGGTCACCGTCAACCCGGTGAAGATGCGGGCCTACGGTATTCCGCTGGCCGCCGTTTCCAAAGTGATCCGTGAGTCGAACCGTGACGTTGGTGGTCGTGTCGTCGAAATGGCTGAAACCGAATACATGGTGCGCGGCAAGGGCTATTTGCGTGGCACGGCCGATATCGAGAATCTTGTGGTCAAGGCGCAAGGTGGTACGCCGGTTCTGATCCGCGACATCGCCCGCGTCGAACTGGCTCCGGACGAGCGGCGTGGCTTGACCGAGTTGAACGGCGAAGGCGAAGTCGTCTCCGGCATTGCCATGGCCCGCTATGGCCAGAATGCGCTGGAAGTCATTCATAACCTCAAGGAAAAAATTGGCGAAATATCGGCAGGCCTACCGGAGGGTGTCACTATCGAGACGGTGTACGACCGCTCGGAACTGATCCATCGTGCCATCGATACGCTGAAGCGCACGCTGCTCGAGGAAAGTCTAATCGTCGCGCTGGTCTGTATTGTTTTCCTGCTGCATTTCCGCAGTGCGCTGGTTGCCATCCTGATGCTCCCGGTCGGCGTCCTCATTGCCTTCATTTCAATGCGCTTGCTTGGTATGAACTCGAACCTGATGAGCCTGGGCGGCATCGCCATCGCCATCGGCGCGATGATCGATGCGGCGATCGTGATGATCGAAAATGCCCACAAACATATCGAGCGACTTCCGGAAGAGCACGGTCACGCGGAACGTATCGAGGCAATGATTGCCGCGTGCAAGGAAGTTGGCCCGGCACTGTTCTTTTCGCTCCTCATCATCACTGTCTCCTTCCTGCCTGTGTTCACGCTGGAAGCCCAGGAAGGCCGCTTGTTTGCGCCGTTGGCCTTTACAAAAACCTTTTCCATGGCTGGTGCTGCCTTGTTGTCGGTCACATTGGTACCGGTGCTGATGATGCTCTTCATACGCGGCAAGATCATGCCTGAGGCAAAGAACCCGGTGAATCGTGCGCTGATCTGGGCTTATCGGCCGATCATCGCCTGGGTGATGCGCTGGAAGAAAACGACCATCTTGACTGCCTTGATCGCGTTGGCTGTATCGATCTACCCCGCCAGTAAGCTGGGCTCGGAATTCATGCCGACCCTGAACGAAGGTACGCTGTTCTACATGCCGGCTTCGCTGCCCGGCATGTCGATCACCAAGGCCGCCGAGCTGCTGCAGACCCAGAACAAGATTATCAAGAGCTTCCCGGAAGTGGCCTCGGTTTACGGTAAAGCCGGGCGCGCCAATACGGCCACTGACCCAGCGCCGACCGAGATGTTCGAGACGGTGATCAACTTGAAACCAGAGTCCGAGTGGCGTCCCGGAATGACCACCGACAAGCTGATTGCCGAGATGGACAAAGCCTTGCAGTTCCCCGGTGTATCGAACGCCTGGACGATGCCGATCAAGGCACGTATCGACATGCTGTCCACTGGCATCCGCACGCCGATCGGCATCAAGGTTTTCGGTAAAGACCTGGGTGAGATGGAAAAACTGGCTCGGGAGATTGAGACTGTAGTCAAAACTGTGCCGGGAACGACTTCTGCTTTTGCCGAGCGCATCACCGGTGGTTTTTACCTCAATATCGAGCCGGACCGCGCCCAGTTGGCCCGTTACGGCCTGGCCGTCGGCGACGTGCAGGAGGTTATCGGCCAGGCCCTGGGCGGTGAGATGGTGACAACCACCGTCGAAGGCCGCGAGCGTTTCGGCGTGAACATCCGCTACCCGCGTGAACTGCGCTCCGACCCGCAGCAAATCGCCCGTGAAGTACTGGTACCGACCATGGGGGGCGCAATGATTCCGATCGGCCAGCTGGCCAAGGTTGAAGTGGCCAAGGGGACGCCCGGAATCCGTACCGAAAATGCGCTGCTCTCGGCGTATATCTTCGTGGACATCCGTGACCGGGACATCGGTGGCTATGTGGCCGATGCCAAGAGGGCGGTCGCCGAGAAGGTGAAGTTCCCGCCGGGTTACTACGCTACCTGGAGCGGCCAGTTCGAATCCATGGAGCGGGCCATCGAGAAGATGAAGATCGTCGTGCCAGTCACGTTGCTCATCATCTTCCTGTTGCTCTACCTCAACTTCAAGCGCCTCACCGAAACCATCATCGTCATGCTGTCCGTGCCGTTTGCGCTGGTCGGCGGCGTCTGGTTGATGTGGCTGCTTGGCTACAACCTGTCAGTGGCAGTCGCCGTGGGCTTTATCGCGCTAGCCGGTGTGGCAGCAGAAACCGGTGTCGTCATGCTGATCTACCTCGATCATGCGTGGGAGGAAGTGAAAGCCAAACGCCGTACCGAGGGGCAGGCGCCCAGTGTGCATGATCTCTACGATGCCATCATGGAAGGCGCTGTCGAGCGGGTTCGTCCCAAGATGATGACGGTGGTTGCCATCATGGCTGGCCTGCTGCCGATTATGTGGGGTACGGGGACCGGTTCCGAAGTAATGAGCCGTATCGCTGCCCCGATGGTTGGCGGCATGATCTCCTCGACTGTCCTGACCTTGGCTGTCATTCCGGCGATCTACGCTTTGGTCAAACAGTGGCGAATCGCCAGAAATTTGGAAAGCTGAGGTCGTACTCGTATGTTTGATTCCCTGCTTTCGGACAGTAGATTCATGTCCCCGGATACTCGCTCACACACAAGGCTTTGGTACCGTTCCCGCGTCTCAATCAGCATCGCCATGCTGGTGGTAGTTCTCCTTTTCTTCGTGATTCGTGAGCATTGGGAGCATCTTGCCGGACGCTGGATTTATTTATTGCTCCTACTTTGCCCCTTGATGCATCTATTTGGACACGGGGAGCATGGCAGGCATGGCAACTTAGGAGGTTCGAATGATTAAACACAACATCAAGGCCGGTTCTGCCGCGCTGCTTTCGCTGGTGGCAAGCTTGTCCTTCGCGCAGGGCTGGCAGGTACCGCAGCCGAGTCCAGGGCTAATGCCCAACCCGGTTCAAGGGAAATCCCTGTTTTTGCAGAACTGTGCAAGTTGTCACGGCGCCGATCTGAAAGGCGTCGATAAAGGCGACAAGAAGGGGCCTCCTCTGTTGCACAAGATTTATGAGCCGTCGCACCATGGTGATGCTGCATTTCAACTTGCAGCGAAAAATGGTGTCCGAGCCCATCACTGGCCCTATGGTGATATGGCTCCGGTTCCCTCAGTAACTCCCGATGATGTTGCACACATCACCGCCTATGTACGTGCTGAACAGCGCAAGATCGGCATTCAATGATCGTGGTTGCCGCATGCGCGCTCCAAGTTTAATTGATGAGGAATTGCCTCTTGAAATAAACGACTGCGTTGCCATTCTGGTTGCATTGACCACATCAACACATGATTGGCATCGCGAGGTGTTTCAATCCGTACTGTCCGATCTATTGCGGCAGATTCGAATCTTGCCGTCGGTGATCGATAACGTACGTTGTTTGCTGGAGAGGGAGCTCAGTGTTCCTTACTGTCCACAGTGGCGAGTATCCGAAATGGAGTATGAGCGGCGAAAGAGGCTGGTCTTTCTGTGTCTCCGGGATATCAATGGAGCTATTGATAACGCATTGAACGCCAGTTAGTTCGAGCATTCATGACTTCTTGCTGATAATTTGATAATGCGCTGGCCATCGTCTTGACAGGCAAGTGGGTTCATTCGTCCTGATGCTCGAATCAGGAGAGGAGTTCCTATGTCAATTGATACCGTCAGCCGTAGTTTCCCGGCATCATCCGCAAATTCAACTACAGCCGAGAATCGAGAGGCTTCCGCTTTAAAAAGGCTGCACTTCAAGCTGATCAAGTTGAAGTGTTAGCCAAACATCGTCAGAACGAGCAGCCTGTTTCAGAAGTTGTGATCAAGGCCAAAGGCCAACACACGGGCTATTTGCTCAACATCATCGCCTGATGCGAGGCACATTCGCTCCTCTGGGCTGCTGCAGATTGCGTGGGTTGCAGGGACCGGTTCCGGAGCAATGGGCCGTATCACCGTACCGATGGTCGGTGGCATGATTTCCTCGACTCTCCTGACCTTCGGTAATCCTGGCGGTCTATGCGCTGGTCAAGCAGTGGCGGCTTGACAGAGGAAATGAGGAACAGATGTCTGGATGTCAAAAATCGAATGTCGCGCAATCCTGACTTTTTCATGAGCGATTTGTAATCCCGTACTCATCATCGCGACAGGCAATGGAATTTAGGCTTCTATCTGACGTGGTTTTTATATGGGGCTTGATATGACAAAAAATCTCAAAATTATTTTGGGCGCTTTGGCTTTAGCTATGCTTGCCGCTTGCAGTTCAATCCCATTTAATAGTGATATTCCGGAGAGTATTGCCGGAGCATCCACTCCTGCGGAACATCAACGAATTGCTGATTATTTTGCCAAAAAGGCAGCGGATTATCGGGCTGAAGCAGCACTGCATCGAAAAATGGCTTTTTCTTACGGAAATCGAGCGAAGGGTGACTCGACACATTTGTTTGCTCATTGTAGTTCTCTTGCAAATCAATTTGAAAAGGTCGCTGCGGAAGCGCAGCAACTGGCTGCGGCACACATCGAATTGGCGAGCTCGATACCTAAATAGCAAGTTTTAGTCTATTTACTCCCCCCCCGGCGGCCACTCTCCTCCTGTGTGGTTGCCATGAAGGCCCTGCCATAACTTGGCAGGGCCTTCATCTTTAGGGGGGAGTGAGACAGGTGTTGGAGTATCGATAGGTAGGTCATTCCAGCTTTATCCTCGAATCGATGCCTCGTGATCGCGCAAGAGATTGTGCAAGTACATTTCCTCTCGCTGTTTTTTTCCTACATGCCTTCCCTGAAGACCCTGCTTTTGTGTAACTAGGGCCTTCACCCTTCAACAAGATGTTGGCGATATCTTTCCAAAAAACACCAATCGATGGGATAGCCACTCCAGGGGAAGGAAGATTGCAATTCATGTACGAATTTGTAATTCCATAGTCACCGGTTTGACAGTCAGGCAGTTTCAAGATGACCCCTACAAATCAATGGCGGGACAACTGGGAACTCAGTATTCGGAGTTGCGAGATTCGTTGCTGCCAGGACGAGTTGTATGCATTCGGATGGCAGACAGATGAAGTGACTCGATGATTGATCATTGCCCCGCTTTATCTTGAGCAGGTGCGAAGGCGGAATGTGGCTAGTTGAGCGATAGATTTGATTTGCCTACCGAGGTATCAACGTTGATTAGTAAGGAGAGCATCATGACGCCATCACTCGAACGAATCCGGAATCAATTGGGTTCGCAGTTGGATTTAACCCTTCGTATTGTTCAGATCAGCGGCAGCTACGCAGAAAAGATAGTGGCCGTGCATTTCGCGATGCTGCAAGGCTTGTTGCAGACGACATCGGTTCCGGAGGTTATTTCTACTGAGCAGCCTTGGCAATCACTGAGCGAACAAGGGAATGTTCTGTGTACTTACTGGAAAAGCTGTATGCACGAGAAGGTGGAATATCAGAATCGGCTGCTGTCCGAGTTATCCCGCGAGTAGGTTCGATCCAAGCATGTTTCCTGACATCAATGTAATTGATAAGTCACCGGTGTGACAGCGTAGGCCATCCACACTGACGCTGCCCAGGTAATTCGGAGTGAACAGATTTTCCCAAAACCCAGGAGCCATGATCATGAGAGTCTCTTCATTTATAGCGGCTTTTCTGTTTGCTGGTACTGCAATGAGCGGTACCACTTTCGCCGATGACAAGATAGCAGCCCCGAAAGCTGCCGAAGCGCAGGCCGACAAGGTAAAGCCGCATTCCCATGTACAGGAAAAGACGGGTATGCCGCAAAGCATGCCGGAGGCGAAAGTGGACAAGTCGAATCCCGCTAAAGACAAGAGCAAGCATTTCCATCCGAGAGATGGGAAGTAAACATTCGAAAGATTGGTTCTGGTAACAGGGCTTTGCTGGTTTATTCCATGGAAATCCACAAATCGGCAGAGCATGGTGATCGGTGTGTTTGCCGAACATTGGCGATGGCCGTTGGCTGCGACCCGAAGCAGTTGAGTTACAACTATTGCCTGGGTGTGCTCCAGAGGCGCTGGGTCGTGGAATGCAATCATGGTTGCTTGGCCGAATTGCCTGTGACCTACAGTGAATTGAAATGGCATGAAGTCGGCCAGATTGATCCGGTAAGAGCCATTCTGATCATGAACGAGTAATCCATGATGGCTGGTGCTCCATCAGTTCTGCCTATGGCGAACAAATCTCCGACTCTGATACAAGGTGGGCACGAAGGGCATGGTACGCCGCCAGGCAATGCCAACAATGCGGCATTTTCGGATGCACTGAATCAGGCGGCAACACAGAGAGCCGTCAATGCTGAGGCCGGACATGGTGCTTACGGTAGTCAAGAAACGGGAGCGGCCGGTCGAGGCGGCCATGCTGGTCACGATTTTCAGCAAAGGATGCTTGGGGTGCGCGCCTATCGCCAGCAGCTCCTGGCTTCGAATATCGCCAACGCCGATACCCCCGGTTACAAGGCGGTCGATATTGATATTGAAGAAGTGGCTCAAATACTCCAAGGGGCACCCGCATCGTTGTCGTTGGCTACCACCGCTTCCGGACATTTGTTGGGAGGCGCTCCGGCTCCTCCATTTCCTTTGAAATACCATGTGCCGTATCAAGCTGCAGCGGATGGCAATACAGTGGAAATGAATGTCGAGCGAGAGAAGTTTTCCGAAAATTCGTTGATGTACCAGTTCTCGCTGGACCGCGTCAGCGGACACTTCAAGCACTTCACGGAACTCTTGCAGAACCTCAAATGAATCGCTTAGCACTGCCTGATACACCGCGCCGTTTACGTCTCGTTTTGGCTCTTCGACTCGGCTTGGGCGCCTTGGTAATCGGGATTTTGGCCGGTGGCGTTGCCTATTGGGTAGCCTCCTACGAAGCCGAGTTACGGGGAAAGGCGTTGGCAATTGCCGGGGTGCGCCACTTCGAATCGCCAGCAATGCGATTGGCGGGTGTGCAGGATGCGATCGGCCATCAGGAGCTGACTCGGCTCCTGAATGAAGAATTGGTCGGTATGAGAGTTTTTGGGAACGACAGGCGTGTACTCTTTGAAACTTGGGGGGCACTCCCCGAGACAAGCTTCACTTCGCTTCGAAATGTCATACCTCTCTGGCCGACACAAGGGGAAAGTTACTCGCTGCGTCATAGGATTGGGTCTGAAGAGTTGATCCAGGTGCGGTTACCCCTGGTTGCCGAAAACGGTCGCTTGATTGGTTACGTCGAAGGGATCAGCCGAATATCGGAAAAAGATATTGAGGCAAGACGGCGGTCAATCTGGCATGTGGCATTGGCGGCAAGCCTGTCAGTGCCGGCTGCGGCAATGTTGTTGTATCCGCTCATGTTGGCAATGTTGCGACGATCCAATACTTTGTCGCAGCAACTGCTCGACGCCAACTTGTCCCTGATTCGTTCGCTGGGGAATGCAATTGCCAAGCGGGATGCCGACACCGATGCGCACAATTATCGGGTTACCCTGTTTGCGGTCGCTATTGCCGAAGCCATGAACATACCAAACGAGACTATTTCAAACTTGGTGCTGGGAGCGTTTTTGCATGATGTAGGCAAAATCGGAATTCCCGATCGAATCCTGCTCAAACCGGAGAGGCTGGATCGGGATGAGTTCAAAATTATGCAAACCCATGCAACGCTTGGCGTGGAGATCGTTGCTGGAAATCCTTGGCTAATCGGTGCCGAACAAACGATTCGTCACCACCATGAGCGGTTTGATGGCCTCGGCTACCCAGATGGACTATCCGGCGTGAATATTCCGTTGGCAGCCCGAATTTTTGCTATAGCTGACGTTTTCGATGCGCTGATTTCGGTGCGTCCTTACAAGGAAGCGAGCACTCTAGAAGAAGCGCTGTCGATCATGGGTCAGGAAAGCAATACGCATTTTGACCCGGAAGTCTTTGCAATGTTTCTCGAACTGGCACCTAGCCTGTATGAAAAAAACTGCACTTGGGAAGGTGACCGGTGGGCGGCCGAACTGAGCCTGGTGATCAAACGGTATTTCAAAACGGAAACGGCTCCTCTCGGAGCCGTACAGTGACAATGTAGTTATGATTTGACTCAGCCGCCCTGATGATTCTTATGCAGGAGACCATCGAGGCGCATAACCTCGTCCCCATGCATGATGATCTTCTGACCATCCTTGGTTTCCATCACGGTATCCTTCTTCATCCGGGTGGCACGGCCGACTTTGTCTTCCATCCCCATTTTGCCATCCTTGAAAATGTAGAGCGTCGAACCATCCTTCAGTTCGATCACCTGCTTGGCAGCAGCGCGCGCTTCATCGGACGCAAAAGCGGTGATGGAAACAGCGCTCATGATGGCAACCACCAACATTTTTTTCAGCATCTTGATCTCCTCAATAAGAGTTGTACGGCAATTCCGATGCTACCGATATGCTCCTGACAATTTGCCGACCGAGCGATGACGATTTGGTCACTCTTCTATCAGGTTGATCAGCCTCCCTGGGCGCTCGGCTCTTGGGCAACGTAGACAGTGATGCCATCCATTCCGGGGATGATTTTGGCGAGCGAGAAAGCAGCAGTACCCAGCGTATCGAAAGTCCAGGCCGTGCTGTTTCCATCGATGTTGATCTTGATGGTTTCCAGGCGCGTCACGTTTAGATATTTGCTGGAGCTCGTCAATGTGACTTCGCGATCAGCTCCCTTCGTTGCCGCATAGCCGTACGGAGCCAATTGATTGGTAGTCGGTGAGCCCTCGGATTCAACGACGTGGCTGAGCCAGTGTAGCGAGGCACCCTCGGAATAATCTTCATGAGCGTAGGCGGTAGTGGCGACCGATAGGCCGAGAGCAACGATCAGGCTGATTTTAGGCAGATTGGTTTTCATGATTCTCTCCTTGTGAAATGAGTTGATTTTTGGGGACCTATTTCGTCCAACCGTGATGTCATCTTAGGAGAGCGATACCAACAGGAAGCTGGCCTAAAAGTTACGTTTCTGTCAGAAGTTGTTTCCTAAAAGTAATCTTTCTCTATCTACGATTTGTACATTGCTTGGTGATGAGCGAACGTCTCCCTGACCTCTTAACTGTGCCAGTTTGGAACGGATATGCCTTTGGGGAGCAACGGTACAGAAATGCCTAAAAGATATCTTAGGCACAGACGGATAGTGGAAAAGTTGCCGTTTCTAGGCAAGCATTGGCTGAACTCTGAAAAGGTTCAGCAAGACGATCCATCTGAACTCCACTTCCAGATTGCGACCATGCTATATAGGTAATCCAGAAAAGCTGGCAGCGATTTTTCAATGACGATATTCTATGACCCTGAATAAGTTTCGCCTCAGAGTAAGAAGATCAAATAATGAGTACCAAGCACGAATATTCAGTAATTGGACACAGTCGAGCCATGATAGGACGTTGGCTTGGCGTGGGGGCAGGCTTACTGAGCTCGCTGATCGCATCTTTGGCAGCAGGCGCTTTTGCTTTAGCGGATGCATTGGGTCTTACCCATCAAGGTCCTGATCCCATTGTTATTCCGGTAACTGCAGCTATGTTTTATGCCTTGGGACATCTTGCATTTGACAAGTGGGCTTGGCGCAAAGCTCTCGTTCACAAAGTCATTGGTATCCCGGATTTAAACGGAAAATGGACATGCCAAGGAACCACTCTTGATCCCGAAACAGGGCAGACTACCAACCAGTGGAAATCTATTATCACCATTACCCAGTCTTGGGAAAAAATCCATGTTCACTCTGAGGCAGATGCGTCTCGCTCGAACAGCGTCGCCGCATCAATCATTAAGCAGGATGGTGTCGGATTTATATTGATGTATAGCTATCGGAATGAGCCTAAGCCAGGACAGCCGGAGCTTAAGGCCCATGTCGGCTACTGTGAATTGCATATCTCGGAAGATGTAACCACAGCGGATGGCATGTATTTCAATAGCAGCGGTCGCTTTACCCACGGAAAAATGTTGCTCATACGGAGTTGAAATGAGTAGGAAAAATTACAGCAGTCGCATTACTAAGCTTCAGGAGCGGCGCCAGGGAACCGGGCTTTATAAATTTGCAAACGAGAGCTATGACAGCGTTACTGCAGATGCCGCTGATCTCGTCGAGGCCTATGAGAAGCGCACACAATCGGAAAGTCTAAAATATGCATTGGGCGCCATGCAGGAGGTCGAGAAACGCTATACCGTGATTAGCCATGAGCAGGGGGAGCGCGTGAGTGGCCAGATATCAAGCGGGATGAAAACACGCGACAAGCAGGTGGAAGTGCACCTGCAAGGCTCACTTCCACTCAATATTCATCTGCGTCGCTACAGTGATGTCGATTTGCTCGTTTTCCCATCGTACTTCCTGCTCTATGACAGCACGGGACCAGCAGCAGGGACGTACGTACCTAGCAGCAAAAATAGCGTTGAGGTCGTAAAAGACTTGCGTAATGATTGCCATAGAATTCTGAAAACTGCGTTTCCACAAGCCGACGTGGATAACTCGGGGGCAAAATGCCTAACTGTCTCAGGTGGATCGCTTACGCGCAGTGTCGATGTGGTGCCAGCACTTTGGAATGACACCGCAACCTACCAAGGTAGTCGCAATAGAAGGGATCGTGGCGTCGAAATCCTAGATATTCAGGCAGGAAAACTTAATGGAAACTTTCCATTCCGGTATATGGAAAACATCAACGCAAAAGACAACGTAACGGATGGTGGCGCGAAAAAAGCTATTCGTCTACTCAAGACGTTGAAGTATGACGCAGATAACGAAGTACAGTTGTCTAGTTTCGATATCGCATCTTTGGTTTGGCATGCTCCTACTAGTACGCTGAAATTCCCTGGCTATTTAGAACCAGCGCTGCTTGTGTCTCTACAGACATTCTTGAACGGTTTGTGCAACGACCGAGCGCGAACTGAGTTACTGGAAGTCGCAGACGGCACCCGTAAGATCATTCGTTCCGAAAATGACTATTTGGCACTTCATGCGCTCAATGGTGAACTATCAGATCTTATCGAGTCGATTGCAGCGGAACTAAAGCCGTTTGAGGCTTACAACTTTGATAAAGCCAGGACTGTTCTGCTCAACACCATAGTCAATTGACTCACCTTGGGGGGGCTTTGGTCTTCTCCATTGCTTCAAAAGGACTGGCATGTACATTCGAAAGAAGCTACGCAGTATCGGGAACCACCTGAAGCCCTTCACCCCTAGTCAGGCCTTCTACGTTGTGCTCACCGATCTGAAGGACCGACTCGACGACGTAGCCAAGGTGGGCTTCTCCATACCGCTTGTACTTGGTGAACAACTCCTACCATCCGGTGAATTCGGTATCGCCAGCCGGCGAAACGCCGACGGCGAGGAAATCGTCCACAAGGACCAACCGCTCGAGACCCATTACCGACAGCGAGAATGGATTTGGAAGGAATTCCGCGGTCGCTACGACTACGTGGAGCGGTCGAAGATCGTTGATGTGCCGTATAAGCGGTATCCCCGCTCGTGGAAAAAACCACACGGCGTAGAGTTGCAGATACGCACGGCGCCAACAGATACACTCGTCATCGTCGCCGGCCCGTTCCGAAGTGGTGAAGTCGACGAGGAACTGCTGCTCAATACCGTCCATATGTTCGTGGAACTGTTCGGAGAGTGCCGCCTGGTAAAGGAAGATTTGGCTGAAGTGAAGCAGACACCGATCCGACGCCTGAATTGGGAGGTACTACCGCCTGGCAAGTATCCATGGGCACGTGCTGAATCGGCCGTCGACCACGTTATCCGCACCGTTTCTCTAGGAGACCAGGCCGTACTGCGCGAGCGTGTGAAGACAATTACGGCTTTCGAACCTGACTTCATCGCAGTCGGTCGCAATGGCTTCTCCCGGTACGTGGTTTATGGATGGGATCGACACGAGCTGTATGTGCTCGAGAGCACAGAGGTGAACAACGCCACTTATGTCCTTAAGAAGAACTGGGAGGCTATTTCCGCGATGACAAAGGCGCAGGTGCTAGACGATGGTGTGCACCATGCCCGGCTGGTGCATCGCGGCACTTGGTGGAAGGCCATCGGCGACCTAATGCGGACTGAAGGCATTTTGCCGCCGGGCGCGTGGCGCAAACACCCCTAAAGAGCAATCGTGGGGCCTAATTCAAGCTGAAGCTCATTTGTCGCCACGTTGATTTGCTGCGCGCAGTCATTCGCGAACCCAATAATTGATCTCCCGTAGCGCCGAGCTGTTTTCATTCAGGTGGGCGACTATTGGATTCAGAGTTTCAGTATGAGGTTGACCTTCCCCCGCAAAACTGATCTTCCCCCGCAAAACCGTAGCGGTGAAAAGTAGAGATTTCTGGCAAATTTAACGCCCATCCGGGCAGGAGATTTGACATGAAGAAATCGAAATACACCGAAGAGCAGATCGCATTTGCATTGCGTCAGGCAAAGTCTGGCACCGCTGTTGGGGAGGTCTGTCGCAAGATGGGCATATCCGAAGCGACGTTCTACAACTGGAAGAAGAAATACGGTGGTCTGGGCGTCACCGAGCGACGCCCGTGAAAAGATCGAGCGCTGGCGTGTGGATTACAACGAATTCAGGCCGCACAACTCACTGGGCAACCTGACCCCGAGCGAGTTCCGGTTCGCTCACCTTGAAGTCGGAAATCTCTAATGTCGACTGCTCGGTTAGCCGGGAGGAGGTCACAGTCTCATTTAACGAAGGTGTTTACAGCAGACACCGATACGGCGGCTGCCCATCGTCATTCAGAGCCTGCTGTTCGGAATTGCTAATTCAGCTTAGGGTCAGATACTGCCTTCGCTGCTGACGAAAGCTACCGTTGAACCCCGTCAGCAGTTGAATGGCAGGTAACGTAGCTCTCAGCTGTTGGGTAGTATCAGTACTTTCTGTCTGCTAGGATTGACTTGGCTTCACTTGCAATTGCATCGATCACAACCCCAGTGTTATCACCTGCTGAAATGGCGCAGGCCAATAACACAAGTGATGCCGGATGCACCGACATAACTTCGGCAATCTCCTGAAGTTTGTCGAGTGTCGGACTCTTGATCCCTCTTTCGAGGGTACTCAAGTAGGTCCGGCTCGATACCAGGCTAAAGTCTTCCTGAGTCAATTGGCGACTCTTTCGAACGGATTTTAGTGCGGCAGCGAGGCCTTTGCGCAGGTCCATTTGGGGCTCGATCATTGAGCCTCAATGACCTCATTTTGAACACTATTGGGCTACAATCTATAGTGTTCATTTCGGGTAACCATGCTGTGTTTCGAACCTCTGATCATGCTCGTCACCCCATCATGTCCGCCTTTGCTGGTACGGGCGAGAACGTTTGGACCTATGTCAATCTGACACACGAAACCGTATGGTTTTGTGCCTCGTTTGTCGTGCGCAAGTCAGATTCGAGCCAATGGCCGGAGACAATGTTGCTCAGTAAGGCAGAGCAGGTTGTCCATCTTTACCGTAATTTCGGGAGTCTTATCGAGATGACAAGGCTGATGCTTGTCAGTCCCGGTCGAATGAACAATACGGGAGATTGGCTGATGGAGCCACTTGGCGAAATATGGCGCGGCCAGGATCCGGCACATGGTGGCGAGATTTTTGTTTACACCCTCCTAGACGGACGCCAATATGTGGACTCGGTACACACCGTGTTGCGTTCCGATCTCTTGGAACTCGAATGCATCGTAAACCTCACGGAACATGCGAAAAGTGATCTGGAGCGGTGAATTTCTGATCAGCAATCATGAAAAAACAAAAGCGAGTCGCCCCTGAAAAATCATCCGCAGCGGCCAGGAAAGACATGATGCGAGCTTATTTAGTGTCGACTCGGAGTGACTTTGCACTTTCTGTCCAAAAAGCGGGTAGCTTGGGAAACAACGCTAATGGAGTATTGGCAGGCCCAGTGTTAAGGGCCGCACAACTGGGAGCCCTAGGGGCAGAGCCAAAATTGGGCGAAACGGTTATGGCTAAGGATCGTAAAGGCACATGAATTCCTAGTGCCACGCGCCAAATAGGAATCTATGATACGGACCGCACCAAGAAGGCTAGGGCCGCTCTCTGGCAAAAGATCTGCGCGAAGTTCATGAGAATATATTTCGATACTGAATTCACCCATCTTGAGGGCAATGCCGAGCGCGAGTTGATCTCGGCCGGGTTCATCTCTGAGGGTGGGCAAGAGTGGTATGCCGAAATCAGCGATTTCAATCGTGCGCTGTGCTCCCCATTTGTTGTTAGCGCCGTATTGCCGCTCCTCGAAGGAAATGCTGAGACCACTCTACCCATCAATATGTTCGGACGTCGACTTTCTGCATGGTTAAACAGTTTTGGCGAGGATGTGGAACTCATCGCCGATCATTCTGCTGATTGGGACCTACTGACCAAGAGCATATCAGCGCACTTAGCCGCGCTACCCTTCCGGATTCTCAATAAGGTTTGGGAGCCGCCAAACGACGAGCCTCTGCGCATCAAAATACTGGAAGCGGAACTACGATTCTGGTTTGCCAATCCGCGCAAGAAGCACCATGCCCTGTTTGATGCTCGTCGACTTAAAGTAGTGGTTGAACAGGAATAGGGGGGAGCACCTCAGCTCAACACGACACCCGATTCATAGCCATCACACCAATGGCGCCGGATTGCTCGGCGTACTGCATAGGCAGTTTCATGTTTGACTTTATTTCCCATCAACTTGCGTCGATGACATAGTCCTACAAAGTATGACTGGCTGTATTTCTATACGAATGCGTGGCGGGTTTTCAATGCGAAATGTTGGCGGCTTTTAGTTGCGATCTCGCGGCGGGGTTCTGATGAGAATTTGTGGCGAATTCTGAGCGAATACTCACTTCCCAGACTGCCAAAGATTAGGTTGCATTTCCTCTTCCGTTCGGGCGTTATCAGGAGGCGGGCTGGATTCATCTGTTGTTTTCCAGCCTTGACGATGTCGTATGACCACAATTAGAAACCAGGTCATAGATAGGCTAAGTGCCACCGGAAGTGCTGCGACAAGAAGATAGTTGCCAAATGACATGTTGAGTGTTTGGCCTATCAGCATGTTCTGTGGATTACCAATAAGCGTTGCCGCAGATCCGATATTGGCTGCGCAGGCTAGACCAATGAGAAAAGGTATTGGGTTGAGCCTCCTGGAGAAACAGATCTCCGCAATTACAGGTGCTATCGCTAAGCAGACAACGTCGTTACTGAATACCGCTGACAGATACGCAGCGATTGCAATAACGGCGCCAAGTAGCATCGAAGGTCGAGTGCGTAGCGCTCCAATTCTGCGTGCTATCCACTGGTAGAAGCCACCCAATCGAAGTTGAGCAGAAATCACCATGAAAGCGAACAGTAGGATCAGCGAGGGAGAGTTTAGGGACCGAAAGGCTTCTTCGACGCTCATAGCCTGTGACGCGACGAGGGATATGGCGCCTAACAGAGCAATACCGGTGCGATCCAATTGCACAAACGGAAGGCCGTCGAAAAGCATTCCCAGATAGACGAGTAGAAACACCGTTACGATGAGGAAGGTCATTTCGATCTAATGCTGAGTCGCCTGTTCATTGAACCGCATCCCTTGCATTCATCTTCTGTATTGTCGATGATGCGCTGTAAGGTGTTCCATTAGTTAAGCACTTGATAGAAGTCGCTTCCTGATTATTTCATCAAGTGCCGTATGCACTTGATGAGCTTATACATACCGCACTGTATAGGTTATGGATTTTCATCAAGTGTTGCGCGTTTTATAACAAACGAAGGTCATGAAGACGTTCGACAGGGCAAGCAGAACCACCGTCTGCCACAGCACGGGGATGTGCAGGCCGACCAGGGTCACAGCTTGACGATGCCCTGGTTGGCGACGGCCGGCAGCCAGGCGGCGACGGTGCCGCGGCCCGGAATTTCAAGATCGGGGGCGATTTCAGCCAGCGGCTGGAGCACGAAGGCGCGCAGGTGCAGGCGGGGGTGCGGCAGGGTCAGGCGCGGCAGGTCGACACACTGGTCGTCGTAGAGCAGCAGATCGAGATCGAGCGTGCGCGGCCCGTTGCGTTCGGCGCGGATGCGGCCGAAGCGCTGTTCAATCTCGAGCAGGGCATCGAGCAGCGCCTCCGGCGCCAGGCTGGTTTCCAGTTCGGCTACCGCATTGATGAACTCTGGCTGATCAGCCAGACCGACCGGTGCCGTCCGGTAGAGCGACGAGCAATGGATGATGCGGCTGTCCGGCAGGTTGGCCAGTGCGGCAAAGGCAGCGCGGACGGTCGTGGCCGGATCGTCGAGGTTGGCTCCCAGCGCGACGTAGGCGGTTTTCATTCGCTGGCGGTATGACCCGAAGCGCCGGCATTGGCCGGCTTCTTGCGCCGACGGCGGCGCTTCTTGTCGCCGGCTTGCTCGGGCAGCAGCATCTCGGCACGGCGGTCGCCTTCGGCATTCTGGAAGCGCGTCCACCAGTCGGCGATTTCCATGTCGAGTTCGCCGGCCTGGGCACGGAGCACCAGGAAATCGTAGCCGGCGCGGAAGCGCGGCTGTTCGAGCAGGGCGTACGGGCGCTTGCCGGCACGTTGTTCGAAGCGCGGCTGCAGAGCCCAGATATCCTTGATGTCGCCGGCGATGCGGCGGGTAATCGCCAGCTTTTCGCCCTGCACGTCGAGCACGGCATCCATGGCCGAATAAAGCGCCGGAATCTTCGGCTCGCCCTTTGCCTTGAGCTTTTCCCAGTGCACCAGCACTTCGTGCCAAAGCAGCGTCGCGAACAGGAAGCCGGGCGAGGTGCCCTTGCCACGGCGGACGCGCTCATCGGTATTGGCCAGCGACAGCATGACGAACTTCTCGCCCATCGGCTGTTCGAGAATCACGTCGAGCAGCGGCAGCAGGCCATGGTGCAGGCCCGCATCGCGCAACTGGGTCAGGCATTTGACCGAGTGGCCGGAGGTCAACAGCTTGAGCATTTCGTCGAACAGACGGGCGGCCGGCACGTTTTCGAGCAGGCCGGCCATCTCGCGGATCGGCTTCTTCGCTTCCGGATCGATGGACAGGCCGAGTTTGGCGGCCAGGCGGACGGCGCGCAGCATGCGCACCGGGTCTTCGCGGTAGCGGGCGCGCGGCTCGCCGATCATGCGCAAAGTCTTGGCCTTGAGGTCGCCGACGCCATGGTGGTAGTCGAGCACGGCCTCGGTTGCCGGGTCGTAGTACAGCGCGTTGGCCGTGAAGTCGCGGCGGGCGGCATCCTCGGCCTGCGAGCCGAAAACGTTGTCGTGCAATACGCGACCGTGTTCGTCCTTCTTCGCATCGTCGCCCAGTGCGCCGCGGAAGGTGGTCACCTCCAGCGTCTCCTGCCCCATCATGACGTGCACTATCTGGAAACGGCGGCCGATGATGCGCGAGCGGCGGAAATAGCGACGCACCTCTTCCGGCGTGGCGTCGGTGGCGACGTCGAAATCCTTGGGGTCGGCATCGATCAGCAGGTCGCGCACCGCACCACCGACGACGTAGGCCTTGTGGCCGTGGCTCTGCAGCGTTTCGCAGACGCGCCGGCTGCCGCTGCTGATGCGGTCACGGGTGATGCCGTGGCTGGAGACGGGGATGACGGCCGGCTCGTGGCGGTTGGCCCTGGGTTTCTTGCCGCTGAAAACGCGGGAAATGAGTTTGCGGATCACGTATTACCGTACGGTTGGCGCCGGTTAGGCTGATAAAACGCGAATTTTACCGGATGTCGGTCGTTATTCATGGATTTTACCCATGACCCGTCAGCTGAGGCCGAAGAAATCGCGAATCTTGCGGCCGATGTCGGCGCTGCCCGGCGTGCGCTGGGCCAGTTCGTTCTGTCCCTGCGTATAACCCTGCTCCAGTTCGGCGAAGCGCTGCAGGCGGCGTTCGAGGATGGTCGACAGCATGTCGGCGAGTTCCGGGCGCTGCTCGATGATGGACTGGAAGCCGGCCTTGTCCAGCCGGTAGGCTTCGACGTTGGTGCTGGCGATCACGGTGGCCCGGCGGGGGGCACCGGTCATCAGGCCGATTTCGCCGAAGACACTGCCGGGGCCACGCTTTTCGAGCAGGCGCCGGGGGCCTTCGGGCGGTTGCCACCAGGCTTCGGCCTCGCCACTGACCATGATGTAGAGCCAATGGGCGATGGCGCCCTGGCGGGTGATGATGTCGCCGCGGGCAAAGGGCGCCTTGAGCAGGTGTTCGGCGAGGTGGCGTTTTTCGGGGTCCGACAGGCGGGCGAAGAGTTCGATGCCGTCGATGGCCTGCAGGCGGCGTTGCAGTTCCCGGCTTTCCACTTCCTTGCGATGCTTGGCGCCTTCCTCGACGAGGTGGATGGTGTGGTCGTCGGTGGCCAGACGGATGCCGTTGCGCTGCAGCGTGGCCAGGATGTGGACGCGGACGTCGGAGTCGGTCGGGTCGTCGAGTTGCGGATTGAGCAGCCAGTAGCGCAGCACGTAGTGGGCATAGCCGGGGCCGAAGTCCATCAGGACGCAGTTCGGCGCGGGCTGGAGTGCGATGTTGGGGATATTGGCATCGGCAATGTCGGTTTGGATCAGGTCGATGATCTTGCCGGGCGGGATGGCGAGGTCGACGTTGAAGCCGATGCTGCGGCGCCAGCCGGGCTGGCTCTGGTGCTTGTCGCAGAGCACGTAGTAGCGTCCCTTCATCAGCTGGCTGTTGGGGACGACGACTTTTTCGCCATTGCGCGTGAGCAGGGCGGTGAAGCGCCACTGGATGTCGGTGACCTGGCCGGAGAGGTCGTCGATGCGTATCCAGTCGCCGATTTCCAGCGAGTTATCCATCTGCAGGGCGACGCCGCCGAGCAGGTTGCCCAGGGTGTCCTGCATGGAAATGGCCAGCACGGCAGTGAGAATGGCCGAGGTGGCGAACAGGTGGCTGAGTTCGACGCCGGCGAGATTGAGCCGGAAGAATGCCCAGCCGATGTAGGCGATGATGACCAGGATGTCGGCGAGGATGCCTGAAATGCGCAGATTGACCCGCGCCAGCGCGACATTGAAGAAGGCCAGACCGGCGAAGCGGATGACCGCCAGGCCTTCGCCGAATACCGCCAGCTGGCGCAGCCAGCCAGCCGCAGCCCGGCTGGTCGAGCCGCCGGAAACCAGACCGGCCAGCACGTCGCCGATCAGGCAGGCGAGGAAGAAAACACTGGTGTTGATCAGCGAGGGGCGCATCGCCTTGAGCGGTCGGAGGATGACCATCAGCAACAGCACCATCGCGATGATCGCGTAAGGCGCCTCCGGGCTCAGGAAGGGGACGCGCAGCATGGTCTCAGCGCAGGCTCAGGATGGTCCAGCCGTTGGCGGAGGCATGGGCGCGCAGCTTGTCGTCGGGATCGACGGCGATCGGCGTCTTGACCTTCTTCATCAGCGGCAGGTCATTGTGCGAATCGCTGTAGAAATAGCTGTTGTCGAAGGCACCCCACCACAGGCCCTGCGATTCCAGCCAGTGCTCGACACGGGTGATCTTGCCGCCCTGGAAGGAGGGCGTGCCGGTCGGCTGTCCGGTGAAGGCGCCTGTCTGCACGTCGACGGCAGGGATGGTGCCGATCAGGTGCGGGATGCCGAATTCTCGGGCGATGGGTCCGGTCACAAAGCTGTTGGTGGCGGTGACGATGGCGCACAGGTCGCCGGCGGCCAGGTGCTCGAGCGCCAGCGTACGTGCCTTGACGGTCATGATCGGACGGATGTGGCGTTCGATGTACTCCTTGTGCCAGGCATCGAGTTCGGCACGGTTGTGGCGAGCCAGCGGCGCCAACTGGAAGGCCAGGAATTCGAAGATGTCGAGTGTGCCGGCCTTGTAGTCCTGGTAGAACTGGATATTTTTTGCTTCCTGCAGTTCGCGGTCGACGACGCCCTTGGAAATCAGGAATTGGGCCCACTCAAAATCTGAGTCGCCGGCGAGAAGGGTGTTATCGAGATCGAAGAGAGCGAGATTCATGCGTCGTGTTCCAAGGAAAGCAGTTCGCGCAGCAGGGGCAGCGTGACCGGGCGTTTTTGTTCGAGGGTGTATTGGTCGAGGGCGACGACCAGCATGGCCAGCGTGCGCATGTCGCGCGAGGCGTGGCGTAGCAGGTAGCCGATCATTTCCGGCGACAGCTTGAGTGCGCGTTCTTTGGCCAGCGTGCCGATGGCGTCGGCCTTTTCGGCATCGGACAAGGGTTGCAGACGATAGATCAGGCCGGAACCGAGGCGGGTGCGCAGATCTTCGCGCAGCGCCAGGTGGGCCGGGGGCTGGGGGGCAGCGGTGAGCAGCAGGCCGCCATCCATCTTCATCTGGTTGAACAGCGCAAACAGCGCCACCTGACCGTCGGCATCTAGCTGGTCGACGTTGTCCACGGCCAGCGCTTCGCCGGCGCCAATCCCGGCCAGCGAAGGATTGAGCGCGGCATCGACGTAGGCAAAGCCGGTAGCGAGCAACAGGTGGGAACGGCCGCAACCCGATACGCCGTATAAACAGAACGAGGTATCCGGGCGGCCGCCGGCCAGCCATTCGGTCAGCGCCGCGACCGTCTCGGCGTTGGTGCCGGGGACGAAGTTGTCCAGCGAGGGCGGACTTTCCGGCAACAGGTCGAGGATGAGCTGGCGCATCGAGCGAAATCAATTGGCAAATGGGCTGAGCGCGGATTTTAGCACCGCGCAGCCAGCCGCCATGCCGAATCCCCGCTCAGAGGCGCTCCCAGATTGTCACTTCCGACAGCGTATGCTGGAATTTGCGCTTTGTTTCGCGGATCACGAACGGCACCGATTCGGGCCCGGAGACCAGCCGGAAATGCTGGCCGAGCAGCGCCTTGAGGCCATCCAGCGTGGTGAAGTTCTCGCCGTCCTGCTTGAAACCGCCGATCCAGTCCTCGCGCTTGGTGTGCTCCTCCAGCCAGGTGTAGGGCGAGGCCAGCATGAGCAGGCCACTGGGGTTGAGGCGGGTGTGCACGGTGCTCAGGAACTGCGCCGGGCTGTACAGGCGGTCGATCAGGTTGGCCGCCAGGACGAGGTCGTAGCCGCTGAAAATGGGCTTCAGGTTGCAGGCATCGCCCTGGAAGAACTCGACCTTGCCGGCCAGTTCGGCCATGCCCAGTCCGGCCAGCGAGCATTCCTTGTAGCTGACCAGTTCGCCTTCGTCGGTCAGCGTGTAGCGCAGCGTGCCCTGCTCGGCCAATTGGGTGCCGATGCCGATGAAGCGGGCCGAGAAGTCGAGCCCGGTGACCTGCTCGAAATGGCGGGCCAGTTCGAAGCTTGCGCGACCCGTTGCACAGCCGAGGTCGAGCGCCTTGCCGGCCGGCTTGTCGCCCATCGCGGCAATAGCCTTCTGTGCCAGCGTGCGCGGGAAATTCGGAACGCCGAAGTATTCGTCGCCGTAGTGGAATTCGATGTATTCCGAGACCAGGCGGTCGGTTTCGTAGCGCGAGGTCGGCTGGGTGGCCGGCGCGCTGCTCACCACGTAGCGGAAACCGGCATGCTGGAAGAAATGCCGACGGAAGGCATAGCGCGATAGCGGCGAGGCCTGGTTGCCGCAGGAAACCCAGGAGCCGCCCTTGATCAGGTTGTGGCGGTCATCGAAGGTTGGCGTCGTGAAATCGTCGTAGATCGGATGCACGGCAAAGCCGTCGAACGGATAAGTCGGTGTTTCCAGCCATTGCCAGACGTTGCCGACCACGTCGAACAGCGGCCCGTGGGCGAAGCGCGTCACCGGGCAGCTCGATGCCCAGTGGCGCAGTTCGCTGTTGGCCGGCGGCGCCGTTTCGCCGGGCAGGTCATGGATGCCGGCGAAGTGGCGCAGCGACTGCCATTCGTCCTCGGTTGGCAGGCGCACCGGCTGGCCGGTCTCGCGGGCCTTCCATTGGCAGAAGGCCTTGGCCTCGTGGTAGTTGGTTTCCACCGGCCAGTCCCATGGCATCGTCACTTCCTCGAGCATCAGGCGCAGCTTCCACTGGCCGCCATCGCGCACCCAGAAGGTTGGGTGACGGGCTTCGGTAAACTCCTTCCATGCCGCGCCTTCCTCCTGCCACAGCGTGTCGTCGGCGTAACCGCCGGCCTCGACGAAGGCGAGGAACTCGCCATTGGTGACCAGGTGGCGGCTGGCCTGGAAGGCGGCCACGTCGGCCATGTGCCGGCCGAATTCGTTGTCCCAGCCGTAGATCAGCGGTTCGCTGCGCTCGCGGCCGAGACGCAGGCTGGCCGCCGGGATGTCGACCAGCGCGTTGGCCGGCGCGGCATTGCTTTCGCGGCATGGCGCCCAGGCTGGATGCGGCTGCACGTACTTCCGGTCGTGCTGGCGGATCAGCACCGACGAGGTTTCGAGGTGGATGCGCTCATGCTCGATGCCCATCAGCACGATCCACTGCGGGTCGTCCCAGCCGATCGGCAGGCTCAGCGGTGCGGTCTCGATGAGCTGCGTGACGGCGGCGCGGACCTGCCGGCGGTAGTCGCGCACCGCTTCCACGGTCGGCCAGTCGTAGCGCACGTCGTTGAGGTCGTCCCAGCTCATTTCATCGACGCCGATGGCGAACATCGACTCGAAATGAGGGTTGATGCGCTGCGCGATCTGCCCGGCGAGCACCAGCTTGTTGATGAAGAAGGTCGCCGTGTGACCGAAATAGAAGATCAGCGGGTGGCGCAGCGAAATCGGCTTGCGGTAGTAGGCCTCGTCGCAGGTCAGCACCTCGAACAACTGCTCGTAGCGGTCGAAGGTGGCCTGGAAGCAGGCGAGAATCTCGCGCCGCTTCTGCTCGGGGTCTGTGCCGGTCAGCAGGGGCGTGCCGGACAAGGGAATTGGCTGCATGCGGTCACCGGGCGGGTTCGTGGTTGCGGAGCAGGCTTCGGCCGGGACCTCCTGCACGCGAATCGGCCCCGTTTCAATGAGTTTAGCACTGCGGCCCGTGGTGGATGGCGGCGGCACGCGCCGGTTGAAATCGTCGAGCCGCCAGGCGCTTTCCTGCAATCGGGGGCGGCCGATTTTCCCGCGCTGCAATGCCTGTGCCGCGCCGTGAATGGCCCGGTAGACTTGCCGTGGATCGTAGGAGACCAGCACCAGGTCCACGCCGGCAGCGAGCGCCTCGGCGGCCACCCGGCCGATGCCGAGGTCGAACACGGCGCCCATGTTGAGATCATCGGTAACCAGCACGCCCTCGTAGCCCCAGTCCCCGCGCAACAGGCCGTCGACCACGGTGGCCGAATGCGAGGCGGCCCGTTCGGGGTCGATGGCGGCCAGCGTCACGTGGCCGAGCATCATCGCCGTGCCGGGGTGGTGGGCAAGGCTGCGGAAGGGTTGCCAGTCGGCAGCCAGTTCCTTGGGCGTGTCGTCGAGCCGGGCGGCGAACAGGTGGGTGTCGTTGCGGACGCGTCCCAGACCGGGGAAGTGCTTGATCGTCGCCCGCACGCCGCCTTGGTTCAGGCCGCCGATATAGCGTCCGGCGACCGTGGTGACCGTGGCCGGGTCGTTGGAGATGGCTCGCGCCGAAAGCCGGGTCAGCCGGTCGTGCGGGTTGTCGGCAACCGGCGGACGCAGGTCCACCACCGGGCCGAAGTTGAGATTCACCCCCAGCGCCGCCAGCCCGGCCGCCTGCTGCAGCCCGTAGCGATAGGCGGCGTCGTCGCCCTGCCCGGCGATGCTGGCCAGCGGCGGCATCGCTTCGACCAAGGGCGACAGGTGCGACACCGGCCCGCCCTCCTGGTCGCCGGCAACGATCAGCGGCGGTAGTTCGGCACGCCGACGGATGGCCTGCAGGGCTTCGATCTCGGCCGCCACCTCGGCCAGCTCGCGGCCGCGCAGATTGCGCCGGGCGAGGTAGATGCCGCCGATCAGGCCACGCGAAGCAAGCAGCTTCACCTCCTCGAAATCGGTATAACCGACGATGAAATGCCGGCCGACCGCCTGCATCGCCTCGCCGGCGTCGAGCACCGCATCGCGCTGGGCGCGGTACTCGGCTTCGCGCCACAGTGTGACGGCCAGCACGGCGAGCAGCACCCAGGCCATGCGGCGCGGCAGGCGCTGCCGCCAGATCAGTCCGAGTAACGCGGCCCCGAGGAGCAGCCCGGTTTCCCAGTCGCGCAGCCAGAACAGCAGTGGGTGCTTGAGGTGCCAGGCATGGATCAGCAGCAGCGGTGGCAGAGTCCAACCCGTCAGTCGGGCGGCGGCCACGGCCACCCGGCGGCAGCTTGCTGCCCTCATGTCTGCTCCGGCTCACTGATCTGACCACTGAGGCGATACCAGTCGACGCGGCGGGTGGCGAGCATGGTGGCGCCCAGGGCGAGGAAGAGCAGCAGGCTGCCCATGAGCAGCGAGTTGTCCTCGGAAAGCAGCACGCCGTAGAGCACGCCGTACAGGCCGGTCAGGCCGGCGCCGAAGGCAAAACCCTGACGCACGCCGCCCAGCGCTCCGGCCAGATAGAAGGCGATCAGCACGATACACGCTGCTGCCGACAGGCCGTAGGCGAGCACGAAACTGAGGTGTTCGGACAGGGCGATCAGCAGCAGGAAGAAGATGGCCAGCGCCAGCCCGACCAGCAGGTATTGCATGGGGTGGATCGGCGCCCGGCGCAGGATTTCGGTGAGGAAGAAGCCGGCGAAGGTCAGCACGATGAACAGCACGCCGTACTTCACCGCGCGTTCCGATTGCAGATAGACATTTACCGGATCGACGAAATCGATGCTCAGCACCTCGCCGCTGCCGGGCTTCTGCGTCGCCTCGAAATTGCGCGCAAGATGCGAGATGTCCCAGTGGGCGGTGAAACCGTCCTTGCCGACAGAGCGCGCCGTGGGCAGGAAGCGGCCGCCGAAGTTCGGGTGCGGCCAGGCGGATTTCAACTCGATATGGTTCGCCTCGCCGGTCGGCGCAATGGCCAGGCGGGTCGTGCCGGTCAGTTGCAGCGGAAAGCTGAAGTCGAAGCGGCTCTCGCGTTGCAGATCGAGCGGGCCGAGGTCGATTGCCAGCCGGTTGGCCGGCAAGGCCTGGGCTTGTGCGCCGTCGAGGGCGGTAGCTCCAGAATGTGGCTCGTTCTTGCTGCTCGCCGAGGCGAAGCGATACACCTTGCCGTTGATGGTCACTTCCGGATCGTTATTGACCCCGCGTGGGTCGGCGATGCCGAGCAGCAGACGGGCGCGGGCCGATACGATACGCCCGCCGCTCGGCAATTCGGCCAGCGGCTTGAGCACGAAGCGCCCGCTGGTGCCGAGGCCGAGGCGGAACAGCCGCGCCTGGTAGATGCCCCGGTTGCGTGTTTCCACGGCGGTCTCGCCGAGCATCTCCAGCTTTTCCGGCGGCAGCAGCAGGGTGCGTTCGACGATGCGGGTACGCACCGTGGTTTGCTCCGGGTTGCCCTCGCGGGGCATGGCGACATCCACCTGTTCGCGGTACGAAACCGCAATCACCGGCGCCACCAGCAGCTGTTCGCCCGCCGCGCTGTTGGCGATGCTCGCCTGTACCTCGTTCTGACGCTGGCTGCGCTCACGAATCTGGCCCTCGATCAGGCCGAGCGGCACCAGCAAAAGCAGCGACATGAAGAAAATCGCCGCCAGCTTGAAGAGCAGTTTCTTGTCCATTTCTGGCTCCCTGGGTTGAATTGGGAGTCAGTGTGGGCAGCGGATGTGAACGGGTGTGGAAGTGTCGGTGAAGGATTGTGAAGCGGGAGTGAAGTGAATGGCGCCGAATCCGCAACCGCATCCCGCGATGGATGCGATAACGTCAGCGAGTAACTTGGCGTGTCCTCTATGATGGATAACCCTATTGCCTTATCATCCGGCGCCTGTTTCTGATTGGACTTCCCCATGCATTTCGACGTCATCGTCATCGGTTCCGGTGCGGCCGGCATGATGTGCGCGGCCCAGGCCGGTGCGCGGGGAAGGCGGGTCTTGCTGGTCGACCACGCGGCAAAAATCGGCGAGCGCATTCGCATCTCCGGCGGCGGCCGCTGCAACTTCACCAATCGCACGGTCAGCGCCGACAATTACCTTTCACAGAACCCGCATTTCTGCCGTTCGGCGCTGGCCCGCTTCAGCCAGTACGACTTCATCGCCATGGTCGAGAAGCGGCGCATTCCTTATCACGAGCGCGAACACGGGCAGTTGTTCTGCGATGACTCGGCGGTCGACATCATCGACATGCTGCGCGATGCCTGCGATGCCGTACTGGTGCGCTGGGCGCTTGACTGTGCGGTGCACGGTGTCGAGCGCCACCCGGATGTCGAGCACAAGCGGTACACGCTGCGTACAGAGAGCGGGACTTTTTCCTGCCAGTCGCTGGTCGTCGCCACCGGCGGGCTGTCGATTCCGCAGATTGGCGCCAGTCCCTTTGGCTACAAACTGGCCGAGCAATTCGGCATTCCGGTTATCGCCCCGAAACCGGCCCTTGTGCCGCTGGCGCTGGGGCCGGAACTCCTGGCCCCGCTCAAGCCGATGGCCGGCGCCACGCTCGATGCCACGGCCTGCTTTGAAGGCGCGGCCTTCCGCGAAAACGTGCTGATCACCCACCGCGGCCTTTCCGGCCCGGCCATCCTGCAGGTGTCGAGCTACTGGCAAATGCAGGAATACGGCGCAGGCAAGAAGCTGCCGGTCGAAATCGACCTGCTGCCCGGTCGGGATGCCGGAGAATGGCTGGCCGGGCACCGTCAGGGGCGGATACACCTGCCCAATCTGCTGGCTGAACACCTGCCGCGCCGCTTCGCGCAGGAGTGGTGTCTGCTGCAAGGGGGCGAAAAACTTCAGAACCGGCCGATCAGCGAACTGTCGAATCGCGATCTCGACGCCGTCGCCAGAACGCTCAACGCCTGGCCGCTGATGCCGTCCGGCACGCTGGGTTTCGCCAAGGCCGAAGTCACCCTGGGCGGCGTGTCGACTGCGGCACTCTCGTCAAAAACCATGGAAGCCAAGGCTGCCCCCGGCCTCTACTTCATCGGCGAGGTGGTCGACGTCACCGGCTGGCTGGGCGGCTACAACTTTCAGTGGGCCTGGTCATCCGGCTGGGTTGCCGGGCAGTTCGCCTGATCCACCTCACCAGAAGGCCGGTTTAGGCCGGATAGCCACCAGGCGAACAACCAGGTCACCGAAAGCCAGAAGGTCACGAGAAATACCCAACCGAAAGCGGTAGGCGCACACCATCCCCAGCCGCACGCACCGTTATTCTGGAGTAAACCGGGAATGCCGATCTGGTCAAACAGGTAAATCGACAGATACGGAATCGCCAAAGCCAAGCCGAGCGGTGAATCGAGATAACCGGGCCAGATCATCGCCGGTGAGGCCAGCACCAGAAACAGCCCGATCAGGGAAACAAAAAACTTGAAGGTTCGTCGCTGGAACATATGAGCTTCGATGGCAATGGCTTCGAGGAATGGATCAATGTACCGGCCCCAGAAAATCGTTCTCGGAGGTGACTGATGTCAGCCGGGAGCGCATAAGAGCTTGATGTTGAAGTCGAGCCGCGAGCGGCGGCCCGCCGACGTGAGTCGGCTCGAGAGCCTGGTTAGGCCGCATCTTCGCTGGAAGGGCAATAGACGACTTTGAACCGCTCACACGCAACTGGCATCGAGGGGCTCGGAATCCGGCCAATGCGGGCGCACTCTCTTGCGTAGTAGGCCTTGTGAGCCTCGCGCCAGTACTGGAGCGAGCCATCACCTTCGCCTTCGGCAGCTGCAAACTCCGAGGTGACTTCGGAGAACGGCGTGATGTCGACTTGAGTTGTTTCGATTACGCATTTCGGCTGGCCATCCCAGGTTGTGACTACGCTGAGATCGCCTGGCTTTGGAACGGCCTGCTCTCCTGCCTCAAACGACCAGACAAGGCCGGCTGTGGCTCTCTTGATGCCGCGGACGACCAACTCAGCCAAGTGATTGGCACTCGGCTCGTTGTCGTCAAACACGCAGACCTCGAAGAAGCGAGCTTCGACATCTTCCGTCTGCGTAGTCTTGAACGTGTTCCAGAACTGTTGAACTAAAGGAGTCATTGGCGCTGACATTGTTGCGGCCTAGCGATTAAGGTAGGGCCGGTCGCGCCTTAACCAGATTGGTAGGCGAATTACCCATGGGTATTTCTGCCAGCTACAACACGATCTAGTAATGCTTTAATTTCAGGCGGCTTGCCATTCAATTCATGTAGTCGTGCGACTTGATTATTATTAAAGTTTATAAACTTGGTGGAAATCGTTTGTAGTTGGATCGACGCGCCATCTACGAGAACCGATAAGGTTTGCATTTTCGATCTTATTTCAGGAGTAAGATTTTTCCTATCATTGAGGACTGAGAGCAGAATTTCTTCGAGTTTGGCGACCATTGCCGATAGAGACTGACAGTTTGCTAGTAGGTCAAGCTCTTCGTTGTCAATAGGGGCGCCGGTTTTATTTCTTTCCCGGTTTATAACCAGCACATCAACTTTAAACGTTGATAGTCTTTTCAATATATTTTGAATTAACTCTTCATCTCTCTGGCGCTGTGCTCGCAGAAAATAATGATGTGCAGCGAATACTGTACATAACGCAACAACAAGAGAAGTTATTGAAATGGTTGTGTTTATTGCATCCGGGCTCATTTACTTCGCCTAACGTTGGACGTAACTAGAGGACAAGAAGCTTAGCTTTTTGTCAGTTCGGTTGATAGCTGTGTTAGGTCGCGATGTTGCGTTGTTAATTCTTAGTGACATGTTGACCTTGGTTTGACCAAATAAGTAAGAATATCGCGATTCCGATTGTACAAGCGAATGGAAACAACAACGCCACAACACCAAATGCACACCCCGTCCCCGCATTGCCAGAGCAAGCAATTTCGAGTGCAAATGAATTGGCGATTCCCCCTCCAAGGAAGGCGCTAAACAGGCACCCAAGAATATATAGAATGAATGATCGTTCTTGCCCGTTTTGGCTGAGGCAGCATTTTTCGTAGACGATCCAAACGGTGAAAAAACCACCGAGGATGACGATTGCAGCTACCCCTACAGAGACGAGTTCGATCATTTTGACGCCCAAATTGCAAATAACCTGACCGCCGTTAGGTCGGTCAAGTTGATTGCAGGGTTATGTTTCTCAGATAACATGTCTCATTAATAACTCGGTTATCGCTGCGGCCCAGCCGAAACAGAGAAACAAGAAAAAATTAAATTTCGCTGTCGCATACCAGTCATCCCAGAACCGCCCTCTAAAAAGGGAGTAAAGATCGGGCGTGAACAAGAACTTGATTGTTTCTTCCAGCGATTCAAACTTTTCACCCCAAAATACTTTGGCCAACGCTATGTAGATTGGGATGCTGAGTATCCCGACCATGACCAGAATTTTTGGATAACCGAAAAAGTTCATTGAGGCTACGTGAAGACATAACGTGCTAGCTCAGCCGACGGCAGACAGCAAAGCTGGCTGACGGTCGGCTGGAGCGGGATGTTAGAGGATGGCTAAAGGGTTTTTTCATCACTTTGCGCCTGGGCTTTTTTTAGATGGTGTGCGACGCTAGGCCAGCCAATGGCTTGTATGAGAACAAGAGCGACTACAAGCGCACCTACAAAAAAAGCCCAAATGTCTCTGTGACTTGGATGTGCGGTGATTAGCAATATTGAAAGTAATGGGAACAGAAATATGAGAATGATTGGGTAATAAGTAACTATTTTGGGGATGACGACGATTGGGGTATTCGTTAGCGGGTCTAGCCAGCCAACAATGTCTTTTTTGGATTCGCCTCGGAAAGCAGCAATTACGTTTTTGCCTGAATTTGGTTTGGTTGCCGCAGTGATAGGTAGTTCGGCGATGCTCAGGCCATCGATGGCGATGGAAACGACCGAGTGAGCAATTCCTCCACGGGAGGGTATCGTTACAAAATGATTGACTGCGAGGTCGGAAATTTTCTCTGTGCGCAAACGCGGCCCCCTCTAACGTTTAGGAGACGTCAGAAGTGTCCAATATTCCCGTGCGTGTCCCATAAGCGGGTGGAGCGGACAGAGCAATCCTGTTGCGGGGTGGGCGTTTGCCGTGAAGGGCGCAATACGGGCGAAATACAAACCGGACACTCCGAAGATGGAAAGTGGTTATGTCATTCGGATTGTATCCGCCTTGGTCGCGGTAGGCGAATGAGCGGCAGCAGTTCTAGCGTCCTGCTGGATGGGGCATGACTTGGCGTCGGCATGGGTATTTGCGGTGACGCCTGGCCCGCAATTCCTGGGTATTCGGATGTTACTGGACTACGCCTGGGCCAATGCCTTGCGTTGATTGCCGCAGGAGAGGCCGGCCTTCGATGTCAGAACGCCAATTCGACGTCGGGCAGGTTGGCCAGCACCTGGTCGTAGGTGGCGTAGCGTTCGAGGACTTGGACCACGGTTGCCAGCGGCTCGGCCCAGATTTCGGGCAGATCGCGTTCTTCCGGTTCGCGGATGGGGAAGGCCAGTGCTTCTTTCGGCGGGTGAAACTGTGCGTTGATGCCGGGTTTATTGCCTCTGGCGTCGATGCGGTACCAGCCGAAGTCCTTGAGAAACACCGCATTCAGTCCGTGCAGGCAATACGGCGCCCCGCTGTCGCCGGCGGACAGACGTTGATAGCACAGTCCGGCGGGGATGCCGTTGGCTCTCAGCAGGGCGGCGAGCAGGTGGCTTTTGGCGTAACAGTAGCCGGTTTTGTGAATCAGGACATCCGACGCTTTGCATGTCACCGGATTCAGTTTGAAGTCCGAGCTGTGACGGATTTCATCGCGGACGAATTCGAAGCTGCGACGCACCAGGTCATGTTTGGATGTCGCTTCACGCGCGAGGTTTCGGGCGACAGCAAGGATGCCCGGGTTGTCGAAATCAATGTATCGACTGGGGGAGAGGTAAGCTAGCATCGGCTTTTGATATCCGTTCGTTGTGTGGGACTGACGGATCAAACGATCTTGCAGGGAATCAGGGCGTCCTCGTCGTAGGTATAGACGGCGCATACGCGGTGATAGCCGTCGGCGACGATGACTTTGCCGTGCGCCGGGTTCCTGATCAGCAGCAGCGGCGAAAGCGCCGTGCCGGCTTCGATCTTGGCGTGGTTCTTTTCGACATGAGCGTTGCTGATCCCGAGCAGCGGGAGTTGCGAGGCGCGAAAGATGTCCTTTGCCTTGAAGGCGGTCATGGCAGCTTTTTTGAGCGCAGCGACCTGTTCGGCGACCTGTTGCGGTTCGAAAATAAGACTCAGGTAGGAGATTGCGGCGGGGTAGTTATGCTCTTCGGGTTCGGCCAGCCAGATCGGTTGCTTTGCTGATTTGCTCATTGCGGGGTGCCTTGGGTCGCGATTGATGCGCCGTATTATGAGTCTTTCATTCGAGCGCACCGAGAATTAACCGATTTACTTGGAGCTATCCCGGTCGTGTTCCATCAGGCTGCCTGTCGGCGGTGGTGCCTCGCCAGCAGCCAGGCCAGCGTGCTTCCAACCAACGGCGTTCCAGCCGCAGCGATCAGCAACATGGGAACGATACCGGCTGTGGACAGGATATGCGCAGCCCCCATGACCCCAAGCGATTGGCCGAGGAAGAAGCTGGAGGCGAAGAGGGAAACGGCGGTGCCGCGCACGGCGGGGGCCATCTGGGTGGCGTTGGTCTGCAGGGTGTTGTGCAGCATGTAGAAGCCAAGGCCGACGAAGTAGCTGGCAGGCAGGGCCCACAGCCAGCTTTCGCCCCAGGCGAGCATTGCCCAGCCGAGCGCGATCAGGATGCCGCCGCCGGTGGCGAGGCCGACTTCGCCGAGTCGGCGGACAAAATGTTTGGCGGCGAGGATGTAGGTCAAGCCGCCGATGCCGAAGAAGGCCATGGCGGCGCCGGCCATGGTCAGGCTGAGGCCGAAGCGTTCGTGCAGGTAGGAGGGCACGAAGGCCAGCGCCCCGAAAACCAGCATGCCTTCGAGGAACACGATGCTCAGGATGATCCGTGCCCACGGTTGGGCGAAGACCTGCGCCGCCTGGCCGATAATGCCCTTGCGCGCTGTGTCGGCGTGGCGGTGATGGGTGCTCGGGTTGGCGCGCGATTCGAGCAGCACGATGGCGCCGATGACCAGATACAGCGAGGCGAGGAAGGCGAAAGCCCAGCGCCAGCCGAGGGTGTCGGCGAAAACGCCACCGATGAACTGGCCGCCGATGGCGCCGAGAATCTGCCCACCCATGAAGCGGGCGAGCGTCGCTTGCCGTTGTTCGTAATGCACGGTGTCGCCGATCCAGGCCATGGCGAGCGGGATGATGCCGGCCGCCGTGGCGCCGAGCAGGATGCGGGCGACGACCAGTGCGTCGAGCGACCAGGCGACGGCGGAGCCGAGGGCGCCGAGCGTGCTGAGCAGGGTGGTCAGCGCGATCAGGCGGTACTTGCCGAGGCGGTCGCCGAGCGGGCCGAACAGGGCCTGGGTGAGGCCGTAGGCGATGGCGAACGATGAGATGACCGAGGCGGCGGCGGTCGGCGTGGTCGCGAAGCTGCGGGCGAGGTCGGGCAGCAGCGGGTCGCACAGGCGTGCGGCGGCCGCGCTGGCGAAGGCGGCGACGGAGAGCAGTGTGACGGCACGGCGGTGTTGGGCGTCCGGGGCTTCGGGCATGAGTTCTTTTGTGGTCAGGGCTGCCAGCAGGCTTGGGTGGCGATGTCCAGCGAGCGCAGGCGCAGCTCGGGGTCGAAGACGTCGCTGACGAACATCATTTCGTCGGCGCCGGTGGCGGCGTACAAGTCGCGCAGGCCGTCGCGCACGGTATCCGGGCCGCCGATCACGGCGGCGCCGAGGAAATCGGCAATGCCGGCGCGTTCCTGCGGGTGCAGTTTTTCGACATAGCCGTCGACCGGGGGCGGCAGCGGGCGGCGGTCGCCGCGCAGGATGCCGAGCACGCGCTGGAAGGTGCTGGTGGCGAGGTAGCCCGCTTCGTCGTCGGTGGTGGCGGCGATGACCGGCACGCCGATGATGACGTAGGGCTTGGCCAGCTTGGCCGAGGGCTTGAAGTTATGGCGGTAGATTTCGATGGCTTGCAGCAGCATGGCCGGCGCGAAGTGCGAGGCGAAGGCGTAGGGCAGGCCGCGTTCGGCGGCCAGACGGGCCGAGAACAGGCTGGAACCGAGCAGCCAGATCGGCACCTCGGTACCGGCGCCGGGCACTGCGACGACCTGCTGGTCCGGCTGGCGCGGGCCGAGCAGGCGTTGCAGTTCAGCCACGTCGCGCGGGAAATCGGCTTCGGTTTCGACGCGATCGCGGCGCAGGGCGCGCATGGTCAGGCCATCGGTGCCCGGGGCGCGGCCAAGGCCGAGATCGATGCGGCCGGGGTAGAGCTCGGCCAGCGTGCCGAAGGCTTCGGCGACAACCAGCGGCGCGTGGTTGGGCAGCATGATGCCGCCGGAACCGACCCGGATGTGCTGCGTGTTGCCGGCGATGTGGCCGACCAGCACGGCGGTGGCCGAACTGGCGATGCCCGGCATATTGTGGTGCTCGGCCAGCCAGTAGCGGGTGTAGCCGAGCGCTTCGACGTGGCGCGCAGTGCGCAGCGAGATGGCCAGGGCATCGGCCACTGTGCCGCCTTCGCGGATGGCGACCAGGTCGAGCATCGAGAGCTTGAGATTGGCGAGCGGGTTCATGCGCTTTCTTTGGTGGTGACGAGCGCCGGGTTGCGCCGGCTGGCTGCCCAGCCGAGCAGCGAGAGCAGGGCGAGGCCGCCGCCGATGAGCAGGATGCCGGCGATTTCGGTGCCCTTGAAGGATTCGCCGAAGGTGAGGCGCGACGACAGGATGGCGACGACCGGCGTGCCGAGTACCGACAGGCTGGCTTCCCAGGCCGGCACGCGGTCGAGGATGTAGATCCACAGCCACCAGCACATGGCCGTGCTGGCGACCGACATGAAGAGCAGGATGCCGGCGTAGGCGGGCGTCCAGTTCGTCGCCGGCTCGGGCACGGCGAGGGCGATCAGGATGAGCGGCACGGCGCCGATGATCATCTGCCAGGCGGTGAGCGTCAGCAGGTCGACCGGCGTAACGGCCCGCAGGCGCTTGATCAGGACGGTGCCGCTTGCCCAGCACAGGGCCGCCATCAGGCCGAGGAACTTGCTGAACAGGCTGGCGTGCATGTCCCACGGCTCGATGATCAGCAGCAGTCCGGTCAACGTGCTGACGGCAGCCAGCCATTGCTTGCCGCGCACCCGTTCGCCGAGCAGCGGCCAGGCGAGCAGAAGGGTCCAGATCGGCATGGTGAAGATAAGCACGGCCGTCTTGCCCGGGCCGCCTTCGACCAGCGCCCAGGTCTGGAAGAACATGAAGCCGGCGACCTGGGTGAAGCCGATGCCGATGGTCTGGAAGGGGGCGACCAGCGTCAGGCGCCGGCCGGTGAACTTGAGAGCGACGAGCAGGGCCAGGGCGCCGCCGACGCAGCGTTCGGCCGCAAAGGCGAAGGGCGGCGCGTAGGCCAGGCCCTGCTTGGCGAGCACCCAGGTGTAGCCCCAGGTGAGGGATAGGACGGCGAGGGCGATGGCGGGCAGCCAGCGGCGGTAGGCGTTCATGCTGTTCTCTGTTGGCCGCGCCCGGATGTTTCCGGTGCGCGGCCTGGGGTTGGGGTTTTTGTTATCAGGCGGCGAGCGTCGGGTAGTCCGTATAGCCTTCCGCGCCTCCACCATAGAGCTTGTCGGCGCGCAATTCGTTCAACGGCGCACCGTCACGCAAGCGGCGGACGAGGTCCGGGTTGCTGATGAAACTACGACCGAAGGCGACGAGGTCGGCCTTGCCGTCGGCCACTGCCTTTTCCGCGAGGTCGCGGTTGTAGCAGTTGTTGATCATCCACGGGCCGGAGAAGGCGCGGCGCAGCGCGGCGTAATCGACCGATGTGCCATCCGGCGTGCGGGTGCGGCCGGTATCGCCTTCGATCACATGCAGGTAGGCGAGGCCGAGCGGTGCCAGTTGCTCGACGACATAGCCATAGACGGCCTGCGGGTCGCTGTCGAGCGGGGCAGTGAAGAGGGTCTGCGGGCTGAGGCGGATGCCGGTGCGGCCGGCGCCGATCTCGCCGGTAATGGCGTGGACGACCTCGAGCAGCAGGCGGGCGCGGTTCTCGATGCTGCCGCCGTAGGGGCCGCTACGATCATTGATGCTGTCACGCAGGAACTGTTCGAGCAGGTAGGTATTGGCGGCGTGGATTTCGACACCGTCGAAGCCGGCGGCGATGGCGTTGCGTGCCGCCTTGCGGTAGTCCTCGATCAAGGCCGGGATTTCGTCGTCGCGCAGGGCGCGCGGCTTGGAGACCGGTGTGAAGCCTTCGCGGGTAAAGGTCGCGCCGTTCGCTGGTTTGTCGGTCGATGACACCGGCACTTCGCCGGCCGGCAGCAGCGAGACATGCGAGACGCGGCCGACGTGCCAGAGCTGCAGCACGATCTTGCCGCCTTCGGCATGCACGGCATCGGTGACTGCTTTCCAGGCAGCGACCTGCTCGGTCGACCAGATACCCGGCGTGTCGAGATAGCCCTGGGCGGTCGGGCTGATCGGGCTGGCCTCGGCAACGATCAGGCCGGCCGTGGCGCGCTGGCGGTAGTACTCGACGCTCAGCGGGCCGGGCTTGTTGCCCTCGATGGCACGGTTGCGCGTCAGCGGGGCCATCACGATACGGTTGGCGAGGGCGATGTCGCCGATCTGGATGGGATCGAACAGGGTGGTCATGCGCTTCTCCTGGTTGGTTATTGCTTGATTAGACCGGTCGTCTAGTTGTGAGGCTCAAAAAATGGCCGCTGTGGCGGCGGCCATTCGTGGGGTGAAATGCTTATCGTGACAGCAGTTTTCGGGTGAAGGCCATGGCGTTTTCCAGCGCGGCGGTGTCGCGGTGCAGCTTGCCGAGCAGACTGGCGCCAAGCCACATCTGGTAGAGCGTTTGGGCCGTCATGCGCGGATCGAGCGGGGGCATCGAGCCATCGGTGACGCCGGTTTCGATGATGCGGGCGATGCGCTGCACGATCTGGTCGGTGCCGTCGCGCAGGGTGATGCGCATAGCGTCGGAGAGATCGGCGACTTCGCCGGCCAGCTTGACGACCAGGCATTTCTGCTCGGCGCAGGCATCGCGCTGCATGCCCAGCCAGCGCTGCCAGTAGCGCATCAGGCGCTCAAGGGCGGAGGGGCTTTCGGCCGCGAACAGTTCGTCGAGGTTGGCCAGATAGTTGTCGAAATACTCCTGCAGCAGAGCCTGGCCGTATTGCTCCTTGGAAGCGAAGTAGTGATAGAACGACCCCTTCGGCACACCGGCCGAGGTCAGGATTTCGTTCAGCCCGACGCTCGCGAAGCCCTTGCCCACGATGATGCGGCGGCCGGTTTCGAGGATGTGCTGGCGGGTGTTGTCGTGACGCGAGTTCATGCAGGGCAGTCTGGCATGAATTAGACCGGTCGTCTAGTAAATATTTGTAGCATCGCTGTGATCTGGTTGCAGAGCGTCCGATTTGTTAATGCATTGAATTTTTGGTGCTATTTTTTAATTGAAGGTGTTCGTTGCCTTCCGTTGCCTGCATCCTCCAGCTTGGTCGTGACTTTTTTCACAAAGAAAATTTGTCGTCGGCGATAGCATGCGCCTTACACCAATCAACTTCTTGAGGAGGGGTCCGCGATGTCTGTGGCGATTGAAGTCAAAACCCTCGAGGAGGGCTGGATTCAACTGGTGGATGGCGTGAAGGAAAGCGGCGAGCTGGTCGAGGAATGGATCGGCCTTGCTCATGAACTCTATCCGGCCAGTGAAGTCCGTGTCGTCCAGGTCCACGATCCGGCGGGTGCGACCCGTCACTGATCCAGGGCAGTGCACAAAAAAAGCCCCGGTCCTCCACGCGGAGGGCCGGGGCTTTTGTTTGACCTGCCGCCTTACTGCCAGCTGATCAGGCCGTAATTCTTCTTGCCGCGACGGAGAATGGTGAAGCGGCCATAGAGGCGCTCGTCGCCGCCAATCTGGTGATCCAGTGCATCGGCCTTGGCGCCGTTGATGGCCACGCTGCCACCCTGGATGAAGGTGCGGGCTTCGGATTTCGACTTGGCGAGGCCGGCCGCGACGAGGGCGTCGATCAGGCTGCCGTTGGCGGCATCGAGTTGTACGCCCGGCATGCCGTCCTGGGCCAGTTGCTCGAGGTCGTTTTCGGTCAGGTCGCTGAGCTGGCCGGAGAACAGGCTCTCGGTGATGCGGCGGGCGGCCATCAGCGCGACTTCGCCGTGCACCAGGCGGGTGGCTTCCTCGGCCAGGATGCGCTGAGCTTCCGGCTTGCCGCCGCTGGCCTTGTCGGCGGCTTCGATCTCGTCGATGCGGGCGACCGGCAGGAAGGTGAAGAACTTCAGGAACTTGTAGACGTCGGCATCGCTGGTGTTCAGCCAGAACTGGTAGAAGGCGTACGGCGAGGTTTTCTTCGGATCGAGCCAGACGGCGCCGGACTCGGTCTTGCCGAACTTGGTGCCGTCGGCCTTGGTGATCAGCGGCACGGTCATGCCGTAGACCTGCTTGTGGTGCAGGCGGCGGGTCAGGTCGGTACCGGCGGTGATGTTGCCCCACTGGTCGGAACCGCCGACCTGCAGGATGCAGTCGTGGCGCTTGTACAGTTCGGCGAAGTCGTAGCCCTGCAGCAGGCTGTAGGAAAACTCGGTGTAGGAAATGCCCTGGTCTTCGCGGACCAGACGCTGCTGTACCGACTCCTTCTTGATCATGGCATTGACCGAGAAGTGCTTGCCGATGTCGCGCAGGAACTCGAGGCAGTTCATGCCGCTGAACCAGTCGTAGTTGTTGGCCATGATCGCCGGATTGTCGCCCTCGAAGCTGAGGAAGGGCTCGACCTGGCCGCGGATCTTGCCGACCCACGAGGCGATCACGTCCGGCGTGTTCAGCTTGCGCTCGGTGGCCTTGAAGCTCGGGTCGCCGATCATGCCGGTGGCGCCGCCGACCAGTGCGATGGGCTTGTGGCCGGCTTCCTGGAAACGCTTGAGGATGAGCACCGGCACCAGGTGACCGAGGTGCAGGCTGTCGGCTGTCGGGTCGAAGCCGCAATACAGCGTTACCGTCTCCTTGCCCAGCAGTTGGTCGAGCGTCTCGGCATCGGTCAACTGGGCGATCAGGCCACGATCGTGCAGGTCCTGAAGCAGGGGGGACTGGTACATTGCGTTTTCTCCACGGGACGGGCACCGGCCCGGTGCCAAAAATTCGAACCCGCAATTTTAGCAGAGCTATCGCAGCCGACTGCGCCTGGGGATGCCTTTTCAAGGCGGATGTTTCGCCCTGCCTGAAGGAGCTGCACGCGCAGGCGGCGACGAGCGCGATGGGAAGCGGTGGGTGTTGTAAATATGCAACTGATGTTGCAAAAAAGCCTAATGTGTCCTTGACGCGGATGGCGGCTGTCATGACAATGGCCATTCGTCGTATCGCAACCCATTCTTTTCCAGGAGGAAAAACCATGTCTGCATCATTCGAGGTTTCCACGCGCTAAACCGCAGGCATGCTTTTGCCCGGAGCGCGTTTCATGCGAATCCGGGCCGGGAAGATCCAAAACCCCCAGGCCATCGCCGGGGGTTTTTGTTTTTCCGAACCCGCCGACCATAGGTCGGCCACGCCCGGATTCCTTCATGGCGGCCTTGCTGCCGCCGGCAAGTCATTCAAGGAATCAAAATGGGCATTCAATTGGAGCTCAACAAGGCGCGTGTTCCCGTCAAGATATGGACGCGCGACATCGAAGCCGAAGCGATGCAGCAACTGCTCAACGTCGCTTCGCTTCCCATCGTGCATGGCCACATCGCCGCAATGCCCGACGTACACGCCGGTATCGGCGCCACTGTCGGCAGCGTCATTCCGACGCACCGGGCGATCATTCCCGCCGCTGTCGGCGTCGATATCGGCTGCGGCATGAACGCCGTGCGTACATCGCTGACGTCGGCGCAACTGCCGGACAATCTGCGCGGCTTGCGCCTGGCCATCGAGGCCGCCGTGCCGCTCGGCTTCAACCAGCACGCCGCCAGCCGCATGCGCGGCAGCGAGCTGCAACGGCAAGGGCGGGCGCTCAACGACCGGCTTGACCGCATCGTCGGTCGACATCCGGGCCTGATGAAGATGCAGCGCCGTTTCAACGAGACCTGGCTGTGCCAGATCGGCACGCTGGGCGGCGGCAACCACTTCATCGAACTATGCCTGGACGAGACGCAGCAGGTGTGGATCATGCTGCACTCCGGTTCGCGCGGCATCGGCAATGTCATCGGCCGCTATTTCATCGCTGCCGCGCAGAAGGATATGCGCCGCCATCAGGTGCGCCTGCCGGATGCCGATCTGGCGTATTTCAGCGAAGGCTCGGCGTTGTTCGACGATTATGTCGAGGCCGTCGAGTGGGCGCAGGATTACGCGCTGCTCAACCGCCGGCGCATGCTGGCGGCGGTGGTCGAGGCGATCAAGCCTTTGCTGCCCGGCTTCAGGCTGGTGGATGAGGCGGTCGATTGCCATCACAACTACGTCAGCCGCGAATCGCATTTCGGCGAAAACCTCTTCATCACCCGCAAGGGGGCGATTTCGGCACGCGAAGGCGAGCTGGGCATCGTGCCCGGCAGCATGGGGGCCAAGTCCTACATCGTGCGCGGCCTGGGCAATGCGCAATCGTATTGTTCCTGCTCGCACGGCGCCGGCCGACGCATGAGCCGCAGCGCCGCTACAGCCGCTTCGATCTCGAAGCGCAGACGGCGGGTATCGAATGCCGCAAGGACGGCGGCGTGGTCGACGAACTGCCTGCCGCCTACAAGGATATCGATGCCGTGATGGACAACCAGCGCGATCTGGTCGAGGTCGTCCATACCTTGCGCCAAGTGCTGTGCGTGAAGGGGTGAGCCATGACCAAGAAAGCCAGACTCACCGCGCCGCTGATCCTTCCGCAAAGCCGCCCGCGCAACCCCGTGCTCGTCCCCGGCCTCACACGCCGCGCCGGGCCGCACGGGGCCACGCGCAAAGCGACCCGCCACAACATGCGCCAACGCACCCGGCAACTGCTCGATGAGCTATTGACGGGCGAGGTGGCGGAATTCGAGATCGATTGACACACCCGCCGGGGCCATTCCGCCCCGCTTTACCCCAGGGCCAGCGCTTCCCCGGAGCACCGCCCACCTTTGATTCAGGAGAAAAACATGCATGTACCCGCTGCCTTCGTATCGACACCTTCCGACCTTCCGTTTACCGCCTGTCGAGGAGTCCCGCATGGACCACGAAAGCGCCCACGAAGTCATCGCCTGCCTGGGCGATGAGCGCAAGATTTTTCACTACTACCGCGACCGCTACAGTCTCGGCCTGCTGCGCCAATTGGCCGGCCGGCAAGACAACGGGGAGCTGCCGCTCGCCCGCTTGCGGCAATCCCCTTACGCCGGCCTGCTACAAAAACCCCGCCTGCGCCGGATGCTCGCCTCCCTCGGCCGGCAGGCCCTGAGCGAGGCTTTCATCGCCGGCCACGATCACGACCCGCAGCAGGAAGCCTTCGTGCTCGGCATCGACCATTGGGGCGGCGGCAGCTATCGCGCCCGCCGCCGCCAGCAGACCTCGCGTCCCGGCTGCAACCTGGTCTTGCAACTCAACCTGAGCCGTCGCCACGACGCCAACTACGCCCGCCTGGGCTGTGCGCCGGGGCTATTCAATTACCGGGGGCATCCGGTATCCGGCAAGCGCAACACGCTGGCCTGGGCGCGCATCGATCTCGATTGGGCGAGCAATACCGCCCTGATCGAGGAAATCCAGTCCGACTGGATACGCGACGTTGCCTGGCTGGCCGAGCGCTTGCAGAACAAAGTGCGGCGAGGGGAGCGGCTCGATTCCCCCGCCAAGCTCTACCGCCTCGATTGCTCCATACGGACAGCGCTCGACTATTGCCGCCAGATCCTCGCCACCTACCGGCCGATCTGGGACGAAGCCATGCTTTGGGCCGCCATCGGCTTCATTCGCGACGAACTGGGGCTGGCGCATATCTACTACCACAGCGAGCAAAGCGGCCGCCTGCTCAAGCGCATCGCCGGCAGTTCGCCGCCGCGCGCCCTCTACAGCGACCTGCCGCGCCGATTCTGCTTCACGGCAACCCGGACGCTTCCGGAATTCCTGCTGCGCGAACCGCAGGTGAACAAGGCATTGAAACACCATCCCGACCTGAGCTTGTTCCGGTTGGCCATGGAATCACCGCTGGGGTGATTGTTTGGCCTCACGGCAACCGGTGAAGCCCGCGTTTGATCTGCCTTACCATTCCGGCGATGACTTGCCGCGATGGTGGCGACGCCGGTGGGCCGTAGATGATCTGCTCCAGTCACTACGTCGCGTGACGCGCCTCGGGATCGTCCAGGGTTTCGGCCAGCGCTCCCAGCGAGCACGGCGGCGCGCAAATTCTCGATGTCGCTTAGCTACCGATATCCTCGTTCCACAGCGCCGGCCGGCTGGCGATGAAGTCGCGCATCAGGGCGACGCATTCCTCGCTCTGCAGGACATCGACGCGAACGCCGCGGCTGCGCAGCAGTTCTTCTTCGCCCATGAAGGTCTGGTTTTCGCCGACGACGATCCGGGGAATGCCGTAGAGCAGGATGGCGCCGCTGCACATGGAGCAAGGGGATAGGGTGGTGTACAGCACGCAGTCGCGGTAGACGCTGGCCGGCTGGCGGCCTGCCTGTTCCAGGGCATCCATTTCGCCATGCAGGATGGCGCTGCCTTGCTGTACGCGCCGGTTGTGGCCGCGGCCGATGATGCGGCCCCGATGCACGATGACGGAGCCGATGGGGATGCCGCCTTCGGCCAGGCCCTGACGGGCTTCGGCAATGGCGGCCTGCATGAATTCGTCCATGATTGCCTCGCGGTGGTCGGTAGCCCGTCAGGCGCGGGGCAGCCGCAAATGGGCCTGGCCGCCACCTTCCGGGTGATTCTCGAACGATGCCTCGCCGCCGTGCAGGCGGGCCACTTCGCGTACCAGCGCCAGGCCGAGGCCGGTGCTCTTGCGGCCGGTAGCGGGGCGGGGCAGGGAATAGAAGCGGTCGAACAATTGCGGCAGGGCGTAGTCGGGGGCGCCCTGGCCGTGGTCGCGGATGGCGAACACGATGTCTTCGCCGTCGTCGGTAGCGGATAGCTCGATCTGCCCGCCTTCCGGCGAGAACTCGATGGCATTGTCGAGCAGGTTGAGCACGGCTTGTTGCAGCAAGAGAGCATCGCCTTGCAGCTGGATTCCGTCGCCGACCTGCAGGCGGCAGGCGATATGGCGATCTTCCAGGGCCTGTCGGCAAAGGTCGAGGCAGGTTTGCAGCAATTCGCTCGCGGTCAGACGGCGGAGGCCTTCGGGCGATTGCAACTGTTCGACGCGGGCGAGCAGCAGCATGCGGTCGATGATGGCCTGCAGGCGCCGCGACTGCTCGGTGATGCTCTCGGCGAAACGCTGGCGGTCCGCTGCCGGCGGGTCGCCTTCGAGGATTTCGGCGGCGCCGATGACGGCGGTGAGCGGGCTCTTCATCTCGTGCGCCAGGTTTTGCACGTAGCGCTCGACGTACTGCTTGCCTTCGAGTTTTTCGCGCATGGCGGCGAGCGCCTCGGCCAGTTCGGACAGCTGGCGGCCGCCGCCGGTCGGCGGCTCGCTCTTGCGGCCTTCGCTGACGTCGCGGGCATAGGCACGCAGGCGATGGATCGACCAGCTCAGCCAGGCGGTGAAGAAGAGGCCGATGGTGGCGCTGGCAACGAGGAGCAGCAAGCCGGACTCCTTGACCCGGCGGGCTGCGCGCTCTGCATAGGGGGCTACCGAGGCCATCGGCTTGGCCAGCGAAAGGACGCCGATCAGTTCGCCTTGCCAAAAGATGGGAGCGGCAACGTGCATGACCGCCGAGGTCGGATCGTAGGGATCTTCGCGGGTCTGCCGGGCGCCGTATTCGCCGCGCAGCACGCGGGCGATGTCGCGCCATTGCGAAAAGTCCTCGCCGACGGCCGCCTGCTTCGAGTCATAAACCACGGTGCCGCCGGCATCGGTGACGACGATGCGGAAATCGATGCTTTCCTTGTGCACGCCCGAAATATCGGCTTGCGGACTGCGCCGGATGGCGGCGCGTACCGCATCGGCGAACGCTCCCCGGTTGATCCGGTCGGCGGAGAGTTCCAGTGCGGCCATTTCGGCCAGCACGTGGGCGGTGTCGACCAGCGTCTCCTCGGTAGCCTGGCGAATGCCGGGTTCGGTTTCGCGATTGACGGTATTGAGGACGAACCACGCCGCCAGGCCGACGATCAGGAAATAACCGAAGAAAAGGCGGATGGAGATGTTCATGGAAGTATCAGGCGTCGACCGTGATCGTGGCGCCGACGCCGATCTCGCCGCTGTCGATGACCGTCGCACGCAGGCCGCCGCGGCCGACCCAGCGTTTGACCACGGCTGTCGCCGACAGCGTGTCGTCGGCCAGGGCGCGACCTAGGTCGCCACAAGGTTCGCAAGTCTCGATACCGTGCAGTGTCGCGCTGCCGATGGTAAATGTCTTGCCGACGAGATCGTTGAGGTGAACGCCCCGGGTGACCAGGTTGCGGCGCGTGATCGCCGGCTCGTCCGGTCGCCCGGTTTCGGCGCAAAAACACGCGATTTCCTCGGCTTCGACCAGCGTCAGGTTCTGGCCGGGCCAGTCGCTGCGGCCGAAATGACGGTCGCCGACGATGCCGGCACCGCGTTCGACCCGGATGCTTTCGCATGCCTGTTGCGCGCCACCGGGTTCGCGGCTGATGAAAATTCGTTCGACGATCATGGCGAATCCTTTGCGGGGGCGGCATTCAGTCCGCAGCGAGGCTGTAGCCGAGGCCACGATGGGTGAGGATGATCTCTTCGTCGCGCACGGTGCGCAGTTTGCCGCGCAGGGTCTTGATGTGCGTATCGACGGTACGTTCCAGGCTTTCCCCGCCGTCTTGCCAGACGCTTTCCATGATCTGCTGGCGGCTCAGGATGCGCCCCGGGCGCTCGAGCAGCAGCGCCAGCAGCAGGTATTCGTAGCGGGTGAGGTTGAGACAGGCGCCGTGGAAGGCGATGCGCAGGCCGTCCCGGTCAATGGTGAAGCGAGCGGTGTCTTGTGCTGTCGTTGTCGCCCGCAGCCGTGGTTCCGGATGCAGGCGCCGCAGGATGGCGCGAATCCGCGAGGCCACCTCGCGCGGGCTGAAAGGCTTGGGCACGTAATCGTCGCCGCCCAGTTCAAGGCCGACGATGCGGTCCACCTCGTCGGAGCGCGCGGTCAGGAACAGCACGGGAATGTCGGAAGTCCTGCGCAGCGCCCGGCAGACATCGAAACCGGTCATGTCCGGCAGGCCGACATCGAGGACCACGAAGTCGATGGCGCCGGCCTGCAGCCGCAGCAGGGCCTCGCCGCCCAGCGTACAGCACTCGGTGGCGAAACCCTCGGCACGCAGCGCGTAGCTCAGCGTATCGGCGATGGCCGGTTCGTCGTCGACGATCAGGATGTTCATGATGGCGGCAATGATAAGGCAAGGTGCCGGACGGCGCGTGTCGCTCCGACCCGTTCCGGCGTCTCAGCCTTCCGCCCGGGCGGTAACGATGCCTTGCTGGGCGGCCCAGAGCCCGACATCTTCGCGGCGGATGGCGGCGGCCATCAGACCGGGGAACTGGTCGGGCGTGCAGGCAAAGGAAGGGACGCCGAGGGCGGCGAGCTTACAGGCGAGGCGATGGTCGTAGGCCGGCGCGCCTTCGTCGCTGAGCGCCAGCAGGGTGATCACCTGGACGCCGGATTGGACGAGTTCGCTGGCTCTCTGCAGGAGGTTCTGCTCGACGCCGCCTTCGTAGAGGTCGGAGATCAGCACCATGATGGTGTTGCGCGGGTCGCGAACCAGGGACTGGCAATAGCCGATGGCCCGGTTGATGTCGGTGCCGCCGCCGAGTTGCACGCCGAACAGCACCTCGACCGGGTCGCTGAGTTGTTCGGTGAGGTCGACGACGGCGGTGTCGAAGACCACCATGTGCGTCTTGACGGCGGGCAGCGATGCCATGACCGCGCCAAAAATACTCGAATAGACAACGGAGGCGGCCATCGAGCCGCTCTGGTCGATGCACAGGATGACTTCGCGCTGGGTCCGCCGGCTTTTGCGGCCATAGCCGATCAGGGTTTCCGGGACGATGCTGCGGTGGCTTTCCTGCCAGTGGCGGAGATTGGCGCGGATGGTGCGATGCCAGTCGATTTCGGCGTGCCGAGGCCGGCGGTTGCGGACCGCGCGGTTGAGGGCGCCGGTGACGGCGCTACGCATCGGTTCCTCCAGTTTCTTCATCAGCGCATCGACCACTTTGCTCACCACGCTGCGGGCGGTGTCCCGGGTTTTCGCCGGAATCACGCCGCGCAAGGACATCAGCGTGGCGACCAGGTGTACGTCGGGCTGTACGGCTTCGAGCATTTCCGGTTGAAAGAGCATGCTCTTCAGATCGAGTCGCTCGAAGGCATCCTTCTGCATGACCTGGACGACGGAGGCCGGGAAATAGCGGCGGATATCGCCCAGCCAGCGGGCGACGCGCGGCGACGAGGCGCCGCTGCCGCCGCGCAGGCCGCCCGCTTCGTCGGCGTCGTAGAGGGCGCTCAAGGCTTCGTCGATGCGCAGGTCGTCACCGGCCAGCAAGCCGCTGCAGGATGTCTCGGCCGGTTCGCCGAGGACCAGGCGCCAGCGCCGCTTGCGGGCGTCGTCGGCGGCATTGTTTTCGTTCATGACTCGATTCCCAGCAACAGACGCAGCAGCGGCAAGGGTTTTTCGGCGCGTGTAGTGTCCCAATCGGCGAGGATTCCCTGTGGCGCGGCGTTGCGCCGGCCGGCCCGTTCGCCGAGCTGGCGCCGCTCCGGCGCGCTGAAGGCGGCGAAGGCGCGGCGCAGCAGCGGAAGTTCGCGGGTGAAGCCGTCTTCGCTCAGCGCACTCAGCCAGCCGTCGACCATGCCCCACAACTGCGGGTCGTGCAGCAGCACCATGCCGCTTTTGTTGAGAAAGCCTTCGAGCCAGGCGGCGGCCGGCCCTGGTTCGTTGCCGACCGATAGGGCCTGGCTCATGGCCTGCGCGGTCTGCTCGGGGGCGACTTGCTGTTCGTCGAAGAGCAGGCGGTTGGCCAGGCCGCAGATCAGGCCGTGGCAACTGCCGAGTTGGGCCAGTCGGCGCAGGGCCTGCCACCATTCGTCCAGCAGGTTCTGGCGGGCGAGCAGGCGTACCGCCTGATGCATGGCGACGAGATGCTCGCGCATCGCCTCGGCGGCTGCGTCGTCGAGCGCCGCACAGGCGCCGGGCAGGCCGATGGCGGCGCGCGGCACGAGACGATCGAGCAAGTGTTCGACCATGCCGGCGTCGGTTCGGCGGACGTTGCCGTAGCGGGCGACGTTGACCAGCGGCGGCACGGCAGCCATCAGTTGTTGCGCGTCGCTGGCGACGGCGGCGAGATTTTCCAGCGCTTGCGACACCGGGGCGATGGCTTCTTCCAGATCGGATAGCAGAACCTGATTCACCAGTTCCGAGAGATCGGGCAACTGGTCGGCCGCCAGCGCCCGGTCGATGGCCCGGTTAGCGGCAGCTTGTCGCACGTCATTGCCCCAGCGGCTGGCATCGATGACGGCGATGACCAGTTCCGGTGTCCATTGCAGCGTCCATATTTCGTGGAAACTACCCTTGGCGCTGCGCCCCGCCTTGTTCAGGCTGCCCCAGTCGATATCGAGCAGCCGCAGACGGTGCAATAAATGGCTGCGTGCCAGATCGTTGCCTTGTCGCAGGTCGAGGTCGAGCGTTTTTTGCGTGGCCTCCGCCTTCAAGCGCAGGCTTTTCTGCTGTTGCGCGAGGTCGCGCAGCAACGGGACGGCCGGCGCCGCTTCCGGCGTGCTGCCGAGTCGGTCGCCGACGGTCATCTGGCGCCGGATAAGCTGCATCGGCGCCTCGTCGCCCATGCAGACGACGGCGCGCAAGGCGGCGTCGAGTTCGTCGAGTCCGGGTTGCGGGCGTTCGCGCAGGGCGGCCAGGGTTTCGGCCAAACGGACGGCTTCGATGATGTGGGCTGACGAGCAGTCCAGGCCGTTGTCGCGGAACAGCCGGGCGGCTCGTGCCAGCCAGCCGACGGCCCGGTCGCCTTCTTGCCGCCACAGGTATTCGTACCAGCCGGGCGAGGCCACGCCGGCGCCATAGCCGCTGGCAAAGCTGAGATTGTGGTAGGACCATGGGACCCAGGTCGTGGCGACCTTGATCTTCGGCAGGCCCTTGAGCAGTTCGTTGTCGGCCCTGGCCGGCGGCAGGTCGCTCAGGGCCGGTAGGTGCCAGGCGCCGCAGACCACGGCGATGCGCTGGAAACCTTCTTTTTCAGCCTGGCGCATGCATTTGCGCATATGCGCCTCGCGCAAAGCTTCGCGTTGTTCGATCCGGGCGCCGCGTTGTCGGGCCGGTGCTTCGCTGCGCACGCTGGTCATCGCCTCGCGGATGGCGGCGAACAGTTCCAGGCTGTCGCCACGCTCCTCGACCATGTGGTTCCACCAGGTTTCGCCGTCGCCATAACCGGCGGCGCGGCCCAGCCAGTCGAGCGGGTCGTCGTTCGGGCCGGCCTCGTCGATGGCAGCTTCCGGCGGGCTTTCGATTTCGTTTTCCGGGGGCGGTGCCGTCGCCTCGTCGGCAGGCGCTTCACCGCTCAACGCGGCTTCGTCGGGCCGGCTGAGCGCAAACCGGTGGGCGGCCGGCAGATCGATGAAACGGGTGGGAATCTGCCGTGCTAGCGCGAAACGCAGCGCATTCCATTCAGGCGAGAAGGTGGCGAAGGGGTAGAAGACCGCTTCGCGGGCATCGTCAGGGTTGTAGACGAGCAGGGCGACCGGCGGTACCAGGCCTTCGTCCAGCATCAAGGCCAGCATTTCCTCGCTGTCAGGCGGGCCTTCGACGAGCAGGCAATCGGGTTGCAGTTCGGCGAGGGCGCGCAGCAGGCTACGGGCGCAGCCCGGCCCGTGATGGCGGATGCCGAACAGGTGGAAAGGGGAGGCTGCGCCGGCCATGGCGGCTCAGTTCCGTTCCCGGCAGGCGCGATAGAGATCCTTCCAGTCGCTGCGTTCCTTCATGACCGTTTCCTGGTATTCGCGCCAGACTACTTCGTCTTGCACGGGGTCCTTGACGATGGCGCCGACCAGGCTGGCGGCGATGTCGGCGGCGCGCAACTCGCCGTCCCCGAAATGGCCGGCCAGGGCCATGCCGCTGTTGATGACCGAAATCGCTTCGGCGGTGCTCAGCGTGGCGCTGGAGGTCTTGAGTTTGGTCTTGCCGTCTTCGGTTTGGCCATTGCGCAGTTCGCGGAAAATCTGCACGACCCGGCGGACTTCCTTGAGCGCCGGCGGTTCGCCCGGCAACTGCAGGGCTCGTCCGAGCTCGGCGACGCGCTTGCCGACGATGCTGACCTCCTCTTCCTCGCTCGCCGGCACGGGCAGGATGACGGTATTGAAGCGGCGCTTCAGGGCGCTCGACAATTCGTTGATGCCCTTGTCCCGGTTGTTGGCCGTGGCGATGACGTTGAAGCCGCGCACCGCCTGGGTTTCGATGCCGAGCTCCGGCACCGGCAGCGATTTTTCGGAAAGGATGGTGATCAGGGTGTCCTGCACGTCGGCCGGAATCCGCGTCAGTTCTTCGACGCGGGCGGTTTTACCGCCTTCCATGGCGCGCATCAGCGGGCTGGCTACAAGGGCCGCTTTCGACGGTCCCTTGGCCAGCAGTTCGGCGTAGTTCCAGCCGTAGCGCAACTGTTCCTCGCTGGTGCCGGCCGTGCCCTGGATGAGCAGCGTCGAATCGCCGCTGACGGCGGCTGCCAGGTGTTCGGACACCCACGACTTGGCCGTGCCCGGCACGCCGAAAAGGAGCAGGGCGCGATCGGTGGCCAACGTGGCAATGGCGATTTCCATCAGGCGCCGGTTGCCGATGTACTTGGCGCTGACCTGGAAACCGTTGGCCAGCGTGCAGCCCATCAAGTATTCGGCGACGGCCCAGGGCGAGAGTGCCCAGTTTTCCGGTCGTTCGCGGGTATCCGCCTTCTTCAGTTCTTCCAGTTCCTCGGCGAATTGGTGTTCGGCGTGCTGACGCAGGATTTGGCTCATGGTGGGGTCCGCTATCTGAGAATTTGGTGAAGGGTTTTGCGTTGTTCGACGATGGCCAGGACTTTGGCCAGGGTCTTGCTGAAATATTCAGTTTCCGGGCCGAGCGCCCAAGCGTCGCTGAGCGCGGCGAAGTTGGTCGGCGGGATGAGACAGACGAAGTCGGGCAGGACCTGACAGATTTCGTAAACGCCCCTGCCGATAGAGGCCGGCTGGCTTGCCAGACGGCGGATTTCGGCCAGGATGCGGTCGGCAAAATCCGGCGAGGGCGCTGCTTGCCGCTCCGAGAATTCAGCGAGCAGTCGCGCCAGCAGCAAGCCGCGCGTATGGTTTTGCAACTTGTCGTTCAAGATGGCCAGCCAGTGCCGTTCGCTTTCGTGCGCCGGCAGCAGGGCGAGCAGTTCGAAGATGTCGATCTGCAGTCCCCACGAGCCGCTGTGGGTGATGAATTCGCTGCTCCAGTCCGTCATCGGTTGGCGCAGCAAAGCTTCATGCCAGGCGCGCAGGATGGCCTCGCTCCAGTCGGTTCCGCGAACCCATCCGATCAGTTCGGCCGGCGTCAGGCCGGTACTTTTCTGCCACCAGTCGAGCGGCAGATGGCGCGCGATCTGGTAGAGCCACCAGGCTCGCTCGCCCAGGCTTTCGTTCTTGGCCCGGTTTTCCTCCAGCCCATCTTTCTTCCAGTCGGCGGCGAAGGCTGCCGGCGCTTCCAGGGTGCGCACGGTGCGAAAGAGTTTGCGCTCCTGGCCGATGCAGGCCGCCATCCGCTGCGCCATGCGCTGGCCATAGCGACTCTCCGGCAAGGTCGCCAGCAGGCCGCCGGCGCGCTGGCGAACCTCCTTGCTGCGGTCGCCAAGCAGGCTTTCGAGAAAATCCTCGTCGGCCGGCCCGAGGCGGATACGCATCGCGTCCAGCAGACTGACCCGTTCGCGCGCCTCGATTTGCGAAAACCCTTCCTGCAGCAGTTGGCGCGCCTGCTCGGGATCGTTTCGCCGCAACGATTCGAGTAGCTGCTTGCGTTGTTCCTGGCTACCGTGCTCCCACTGCTCAAGGTCGATGTCGGGCGCGTTGGCGCCGATGGCGTAGGACCAGTCAGGGTTGAGGGCGGCGAGCCAACCGCCGCGCTGGCCGAGCACGGGAAAGAGGGTCGGGCGCAGGTCGCGGTTTTTACCGCCCAGGGTTAGGGCGGGGACGAGCAGCGCCGGGGGTAGGCAGTATCCGCAACTTGCCAGGCGCTGCATGGCTTCACGGCGCAAGCCATCGGGGCCGTCGATAAGAATCTGCTGCAGCGTCGCCAGCAGTTGCGGGTCGTCCGGCGTCCTCGTTTGTTCTGTCGGGCAGGCGGGTGGTGCTGGTGTTTCGGAGCTGGCCGGGGCGTAGCCGGCTGCCGCGCAGATGGCCAGGCTGCCGGCCTGGCGCAAGAGCATACTTTCCTGGTCGCCGCCCTGCCGGGCCAAGGCCTGGAGAAAGGCGCCGAGTTCGCCGCTGCCTTCCAATGGGGGCGGCGGCCGTCGTTCGCAGCCGAGCAGGAGTTGGGAGGACAGTTCGTGCAAGAGTTTCATGTCTCCTCCATGCCCTTTTGCCAGAGAAGCTTTTCCTGCCAGGCGGCGAGGGGGTGCAGGGTGTCGTCTTGCCATTCCCCGAACAGGGTGAGAGGGCGGCCGCCACTAACCGCAAGGAGTTGCCAGCCATCCTCGTCACGCAGATGTAGTTTGAGTTGCCGGTTTTCCGGGTAGCGCAGCAACCAGCCGTGCGTATTGGCTTGCGGCACGCCGCCGTCAATCAACAGGGGTTGCGGCGATTGCCACGGGTTGGCGGCGACGGCTTCGGCCAATTCGGACAGTGCGCGATCAAGGGAAACACTAGGCGGCGTGCCGACGGGCAGCAAGCGGCTGTCGCCGGTTTCCAAGGCACGCAGCGGCCGGTTGCCGGGAAAGAAAGCCAGTTCGCCGTGCAGGCAACTGGCGGTCAGGTAGTTCTGTTCAAAACGCCGGCTACCGTGGGCGAAGTCGAGCAGCAGCGCCGGGCGTTGCGACTGTTGGCCGAGCAGCCAGACGCGGCGTGACCATAGATTGCCCTCTTCGTCGGTGCTTTGCCCGAGGACCAGCCAATCGTCGCGCAGCCGTTCACCGTCGGCCAGTACGTTGTCACGGTCGATGTTGATGCCGAGGGCGCTGCGGACATCCTGCTGGACGCCGGCGGGAAGGCTTTCGAGACGGCGGAAGGCATCGACCAGCAGGCGCAGTTGCCCGAGACCGCCCAGTACCTGGGCCGGCCAAGCTTCATCCCGGCCGACCCGGGCGGCGATCCGGCGCAGGCGAAAGGCCAGACCGGGGAGTTGGGCGTCGATCATGCGCCGGGCCAGGTCCTCCCAGATTGCCGCTTGTCCCGGCAATTGCGCCAGGCCCTGGCGCAGGCGGTCGCCGAGCCAGCGTTCCAGCTCTTCCAGTCCGCCGGCCATGCGTTGACGGCGGCTCTCCTCGCGCCGCGCTGCGGCTTGCGGATCGGGCGGGGCCTCACGTTTTTCGGCAACCCTGATTTCCTGCTTTTCCGCTCGCTGGCGGCGCGAGGCCAGCCATTCGGCGACCCAGGCCGGAGCTGGGGCCGCCGAGAAAATCGAGGCATCCTGCGCCAACAGAAGCAGCAGCGCCAAGCCATGTTTGCAGGGGAATTTGCGACTGGGACAACTGCAGCGGAAAGCAGGCCCCGATTTGTCCACCTGTACCTGGTAGGGCTTGCTGCCGCTACCCTGACATTCGCCCCAGACGGCATGCTCGTCATACTCCAGGCGCGGCCATTTGCCGGGCTGTACCAGGCCCTTGGCTGCCTTGGCCGAAGAGTCGTCGGGCGATAGTTGCAGGACTTCGCCCACGCTAAGCTGCATCATCGAATTCTCGTTGTTCTGGAGAACTGGAATTCTAGGCGTTTGGCATGGCGTGCGGCAATGACCTTCTTGCGGTATGGCGCGTGCCGATCAGGGGACGCTGTATCAGGCAAGGTCTGCCGCTTATTTTGCCGCGTGAAGATGTCTTCAGGTGTCTGCCGCGAATAATTTGCGATTGCCCGGCTTGCTCTGTGCCTTGGCGCAAGGGTGTTGCTTGATCAGATGGCGAGCTATCGCAAGTATCGGGAAGCGTTGCCGTTTCGGGTAAAATACGTTTTTTTTCCGCAGTTTGGCCTTGTCCATCATGACCCAGAATACCTCCCTCTCCTACCGCGATGCCGGCGTCGATATCGATGCCGGCGACGCTCTCGTCGACCGTATCAAGCCCCTGGCCAAGAAGACCCTGCGCGACGGCGTGCTGGGCGGTATCGGCGGCTTCGGCGCGCTGTTCGAAGTGCCTAAGCGCTACAAGGAGCCGGTGCTGGTTTCCGGTACCGATGGCGTCGGCACCAAGCTCAAGCTGGCCTTCGAGCTGAACCGCCACGACACGGTCGGCCAGGATCTGGTCGCCATGAGCGTCAACGATATCCTGGTGCTCGGCGCCGAGTCGCTGTTCTTCCTCGATTACTTCGCCTGCGGCAAGCTGGATGTGGACACCGCAGCTGCCGTGGTCGGCGGCATCGCCAAGGGCTGCGAACTGGCCGGCTGCGCGCTGATCGGCGGCGAAACCGCCGAAATGCCGGGCATGTACCCGGCCGGCGAATACGACCTGGCCGGCTTCGCCGTCGGTGTCGTCGAAAAGTCCAAGGCCATCGACGGCAAGAGCATCCAGCCGGGCGACGTCGTCCTCGGCCTGGCTTCCTCCGGCGCCCACTCCAACGGCTACTCGCTGGTGCGCAAGATCATCGAGCGTTCCAACCCGGACATGAATGCCCCGTTCGACGGCGACCGTTCGCTGGCCGACGTGGTCATGGCGCCGACCCGCATCTACGTCAAGCAGGTGCTGGCCACCATGGAAAAGGTCGCCATCAAGGGCATGGCCCACATCACCGGCGGTGGCCTGCTTGAAAACGTGCCGCGCGTGCTGCCGGAAAACACCGTTGCCGAAATCCAGAAGGCCGCCTGGCCGCGTCCGAAGCTGTTCGACTGGATGCAGAAGGAAGGCAACGTGGACGAGAAGGAAATGCACCGGACCTTCAACTGCGGCATCGGTTTGGTCATCGTTGTTGCTGCCGCCGATGCGAATGCCGCCATGGCCGAACTGAAGGCGCAGGGCGAAGCGGTGTACAACATCGGCGTCATTCGGGCCCGCCAGGGTGACGAAGCGCAGACCGTGGTGGTCTGATATCACGCGGTGGGCCGCGGCAATCGCCTGCGGCCTGCTGTTGTGCCAAGCCCCGTCGACCGTCTGGGCGGCGGGCAAGAAGCAATCGGCCAAGCCGGCAGCAGCCCGGCAGGCCAAGAAGGCAGTACGCAAGCCGGCTGCCTTGCCGGCCGGCGATTTCGGGCCGGCCGACATTATCGACGACGACGGCCAGGGCTTGCGCGGTCAGGCCAGTTTCTACGGCAAGGCCTTTCAGGGGCGCAAGACCTCGACAGGCGAGCGCTTCGACCGCCGCGAATTCACCGCTGCCAGCAATCGTTTTCCCCTCGGCTCACGGGTTGCCGTGCGTCGGATCGACAACGACCGTTGCGCCATCGTCAAGATCAACGACCGTATGCATGCCCGCCACCGCAAGCGGGTGATCGACGTGTCGCATGGCGTAGCGGAATATCTGGGGATGCTGCGTGCCGGGGTCGTTTTCGTTCGGGTTGCGCCGGTCAGGCGCGATGGCTTGTTGGCGGAAGATGCCTGTCGCTCCGCTTTCGAACCCGATACCTCCTGTGTCGATTGCGACGAACCGGCGCAGCGCCTGCCGGATTTTCTCCCATTCACTTCCAATTGATCGCCTGAGCCGTATTTTCAGATTGCATATTTCAATTATGGCAAATGTGCCATAATGATGCCGGATTGTAAGGAGGGCGAGATGGATACCGATTTGCGCGTATTTGTTGTCGACGACGACCCCTTGATGCTGGATGTGCTGAGTTCGACCCTGGCTGGCGTTTGTCGGGTGCAGACCTTCGCGTCGGCGGCGGCATGCCTCGATGCGCTGTCGGTGTCGCGGCCGGATCTCTTCCTGCTCGATGTGACGATGCCGGTGATGGACGGTTTCGCCTTGTGTCGCCGCCTGAAGGACGACTGGGAGACGCAGGATATCCCGGTCGTTTTCGTTTCCGCCAGCGATACGCTGGAAACGCGTCTGCTCTGTTACGAAGCGGGCGGCGAGGATTTTATCCAGAAGCCCTTCGAGTTAGCCGAATTGCTGAGCAAACTCCACGTCGCGGGCCGGATTCTTGCCGAGAAAAAGGCGCTGCGCGAGCAGGCGGGGTATGCCCAGCGGACGGCGATGACGGCCATGGTCAGCATGGGCGAACTGGGTGTCGTGCTGCAGTTTCTGAGCAAGTCGTTCGCCTGCGATTCGCTGGAGGAACTGGCGCTCGCCTTGCTCGAGACGATGCGCCAGTACGATTTGCAATCGGCACTCCAGATGCGCATGGGCGATGAGATGCTGACGCTCAGCGCCAACGGGCGCAACCTGCCGCTGGAGGTTTCGGTGCTCAATCATATCCGGGACAGCGGGCGGATTTTCCAGTTCAAGTCGCGCTGCGTATTCAACTACGGCGGCGTGACCTTGTTGGTCAACAACATGCCGATGGACGATCCGGACCGTTGTGGCCGTATCCGGGACAACGGCGCCTTGCTGGCGGAGGGCGCAGATGCTCGGTTGAAGGCCATCGAGACCGAGGTGCTCGCCAGCCGGCGGCGGGCCGGCATCGAGGATGCGCTGCCGAGACTGTACGGTACGCTGGACGGCGTGCAGAACAATTACCGGCGCAATTGTTTTGAACTGACGCAGGTGATGATCGAGTTTCAGGAGACGCTGACCAAGGCGTTCATTCATCTCGGCTTGTTGGAACGCCAGGAAGAAATGATCAGTGCCATGGCCAACGAGTTCATGCTGCGTGTCGTCGGAACGCAGGATGCCTCGCTGGAAATCGTCGGTCAGCTCGAAGCCTTGGCAGACGACCTGAAGGTTCTGCTCAGGAACTGAGGAAGGCGTCGGTACGCGCGGCGATCCGCTCGGGCATTGCCGGGTCGAGGCAGTCGAAGTGTTCCGCCTCGAAGGAGTTGGTCAGCCAGGTGATCTGCCGCTTGGCCAGCTGCCGGGTGGCAAAGATGCCACGGTCGCGCATTTCGCCTGCAGGCATCAGGCCATCCTGGGCTTCCCAGACCTGGCGATAGCCGACGCAGCGCATCGAAGGCAGTCCGAGATCGAGCGTGTATTTTTCGCGCAGCCGGCGAACCTCTTCATCCAGTCCGGCGTGCAGCATGTCGTCGAAGCGCTGCGCGATGCGCTCGTGCAACACGGCGCGGTCAGAGGGTAGCAGGCCGATGGACAGAAATTCGTAGGGCGGCTTCTGGCTTTCGCTTTCGGCGAGCAGGTCCGACATCTTGCGGCCGCTCAGGGTGCAGATTTCCAGCGCGCGCTGCAGGCGCTGGCTGTCGGTCGGGTGCAGGCGGGCTGCTGTTTCCGGGTCGATGGCGGCAAGCCTGGCATGCATCGCCGGCCAGCCGTTGATCGCTGCTTCGGCGTCGATGGCGGCACGTAGCGCGGCGTCGGCCTGCGGCAGTTCGGCCAGTCCGAGAAGCAATGCCCGGAAGTAGAGCATGGTGCCGCCGACCAGCAGTGGAACCTTGCCGGCTGCAGTGGCTTCGGCCATCGCGGCGAGCGCGTCGTGGCGAAAACGGGCGGCCGAATAGCGCTCCTCCGGCGTGATCAGGTCGATCAGGCGATGGGGGTAGCGGGCCAGCGTCGCGCGGTCCGGCTTGGCCGTACCGACATCCATGTCGATGAAAACCTGCGCCGAGTCGACGCTGATCAATTCGACCGGAAAGCGGTCGGCCAGCGCCATCGAGACGGCAGTCTTGCCCGAGGCGGTCGGGCCCATGATCAGGATGGCAGGAGGATGGCGGCGGGCATTCATGGCGGCGAATGTTAACACGCCGGGGTGCTCGGCCAGCTTTCCCGAGGACTCCCTTGGGCCGAGAACGGCGATGCCTACTGTCCGCGCAGGAAGAGCTTGTCGAGTTGGTCCAGCGTCAGTTCCGTCCAGGTGGGGCGGCCGTGGTTGCACTGGCCGGCTCGCTCGGTTTCCTTCATCTGGCGGAGCAGGGCGTTCATCTCCGGGATGGTGAGCTGGCGGCGGGCGCGTACGGCGCCATGGCAGGCCATGGTGGCGAGCAGTTCGTTGCGGTGGGCGGTGGCCAGCTGGGTGATGCCGTGTTCGCGCAACTCGCTGATCAGCGAGCGGGCAAGGGCCGCCGGATCGCCGGATTGCAGCAGGGCCGGCACGCTGCGCACGCCCAATTGGTTCGGACCGAGCGGAGCGATGTCGAAACCGAGATCGCGCAGGGCCTCGCCATGTTCCTCGACTGCGGCGATGTCGAGCGGATCGGCCGAGAATACGGCCGGAATCAGCAGGTTCTGGGTGGCGATCTGTCGGTTGTCGAACGCCGTCTTCAGCTTTTCGTAGAGGATGCGCTCATGCGCGGCATGCATGTCGATCAGGATCAGGCCGCGGGCGTTCTGGGCGAGAACGTAAATACCGTGCAGCTGGGCCAGCGCATAGCCAAGCGGCGGCGCTTCCGGGCTGGCGGTTCCGGATGGTACGAACTGCGGCAGGGTATCCGGATGCGGGGGCGGGTTCTGGCTGATGTTTTGGGCGGCGCGGGCAAAGGCGAGGTAGGCAGCGGCAGCCGGCTCGGCGACACCGAGGCTGGCCTGGCGCGGCGCTTCGTTGGGCGGTTCGTAGGGCGGTGTCCAGGTCGGGCGCGAGGCGGCGCTTGACGAAGCATTCTCCTCGGCGGCGATGCCTTGTGCCGGGAGCGGGGGGCGCGGCGAGGTATCGGCCTGAACCGGCGCCGCCAGCGTGCGCTGGATGGCGTGGAAGACGAATTGATGCACGGCGCGCGAATCGCGGAAGCGGACTTCGGTCTTGGCGGGATGCACATTGACGTCGACCAGTGCCGGGTCGATGTTCACGAACAGGCAGACGGCCGGCTGGCGGCTGCCGTGCAGGACGTCGCGGTAGGCTTCGCGCAGGGCGTGGCCGATGATCTTGTCGCGCACGAAGCGGCCGTTGACGAAGACGTACTGGCCATCCTTGGCATCGGTGGCGCGAGTCGGATCGATGGCGAAGCCGGCCAGCGTCAGTGGGCCGGAAGCGGCTTCAATATGGCGGGCGGCGCCGATGAATTCCTCGCCGAGGATGTCGGCGATGCGCCGGCCGGGGTCGGCCGGGGCCAGCTGGAACAGACTGCGGCCGTTGTGCGTCAGGCTGATCGCGACATCGGGTCGGGTCAGTGCCAAGCGGCGCACGGCGTCGGCGCAATGGGCGAATTCGGTGCTTTCGGACTTCAGGAACTTGCGCCGGGCCGGGGTGTTGAAATACAGGTCACGCATCTCGACCACCGTGCCCGCCATCAGGGCCGCCGGTTCCGGTTCGGCGGCTGGCTCGCCACGCAGTTTCCAGGCATGGCTGGCGCCCCGTTCGCGGCTGGTCAGCGTCAGGCGGGCAACCGAGGCGACCGAAGCCAGGGCCTCGCCGCGAAAACCGAGGGTGCCGACCCGTTCGAGGTCGTCGAGACTGGTGATCTTGGAGGTTGCGTGGCGGGTCAGGGCCAGCGCCAGTTGCTCCTTGGCAATGCCGCAGCCATCGTCGGTAATGCGGATCAGCTTGACGCCGCCTTCCTCCAGGTGCACCTGGATGGCCTTGCTGCCGGCATCCAGACTGTTTTCGAGAAGCTCCTTGAGGACGGAAGCGGGTCTTTCGACCACTTCGCCAGCGGCAATCTGGCTGATCAGGAGGTCGGGTAGGCGGGCGATGACGGGCATCCGTGCATTATCCCAGAATCCCCGGTTCGACGGAGATGCGCCACAGGGGAATTGGCCGTATGATCCAGCCCATCGGTCAATTGGAACGGCGCATGCAGGCCTGTTCAAGGGAGGCAACGGTGGCGATTAAACAGTGGGTTGGTCTTTTTTCTCTCCTGGCTATTCTGAGCAGCGGTTTGCGGGCAGAGCCCGGGGTGAGCGATACCGAGATTCTGATCGGCCAGTCGGCGGCGTTTTCGGGGCCCGCCGAGCAGTTGGGCAAGCAGATGGCCGCGGGGGCCAAGGTTTACTTCGATCACGTCAATCAAAACGGTGGTATTCACGGGCGGAAGATCCGCCTGCTGTCGCTCGACGACGGCTACGAGCCTGACCGGGCCAAGGCCAATACCCTGAAGCTGATCAATGCCGAGAAGGTCTTCGCGCTGTTCGGGTATGTGGGTACCCCAACCTCGTTGGCAGCCTTGCCGATCTTCACCGAGGAGAAGGTCCCGTTCTTTGGTGCGTTCACGGGGGCACAGGCCCTTCGCGAGCCGTTCAACCGTTACATCTTCAATGTGCGTGCCGGCTATAACGAGGAAACCGAAGAGATCGTCAATCAGTTGCTGACCCTCTCGTTGAAGCGTATTGCCGTGTTCTACCAGAACGACGCTTATGGCCAGGCGGGCTTGAAAGGGGTGACGGAAGCGCTGGCGCGGCGCAAATTGGCCCCCGTGGTCACGGGAACGGTCGAACGAAACTCGACCGACGTGGCTGCTGCCGTTAAAGCGATCGGCCCGGTAAAAGCCGATGCCGTGATCATGGTCAGTGCCTACAAGAGCGTCAGTGCTTTCGTCAAAGCCATGAAGCGTGAGGGGTTCAATACCCAGTTCCACAACGTTTCCTTCGTCGGCAGCATGGCCTTGGCCAAGGAACTCGGCGCCGACGGCAGTGGCGTGGCGGTCGCCCAGGTGATGCCGTTTCCGTGGCGAGGAACGCTCAGGATTGTTCGCGACTACCAGGAGATGATGAAGAAGGCCGGGAAGGACAACATCGATTTCGTCTCGCTGGAGGGCTATGTCGCAGCCCAGGTCCTGGTTGAGGGACTGCGCCGTACCGGAAAGGACCTGACGCGGGACAAGCTGATCAGCGGCCTTGAAAGCATGAGCAAAACGGATGTGGGCGGTTTTGCGATCAATTTCTCGAAAAGCAGCCACAATGCGTCGTCGTTTGTCGATTTGACGATCATCGGCAAGAACGGAAAGTTCTTTCGCTGAACTTGCCCAGGTGTGAGGTGGCGACAGGTCGATAAAGTCGCCTTCGGGTAAAATCGCGGGACTTTTTACCCGGAGCAGATGCATGGAATTTTTCGCGCAGTTCATCGACATCGTCCTGCATCTCGACAAGCATCTGGCGGTGTTGGTCCAGCAGTACGGACTGTGGATCTACGGCATCCTGTTCTTCATTGTTTTTGCCGAAACCGGCTTTGTCGTGACGCCCTTCCTGCCCGGCGATTCGCTGCTCTTCGTAGCCGGCGCACTGGCCGCACTGGGTGAGGGCGGGATGGACGTGTTCACCCTGATGGCGGTGCTCGTCGTCGCGGCCGTACTCGGCAATACGCTCAATTACCAGATCGGCCGCTTTCTCGGGCCCAAGGTCTTCCACTGGGAGAATTCCCGCTTCTTCAACCGCGATGCGCTGGTCAAGACGCACGCGTTTTACGAGAAGCACGGCGGAAAGACGCTGGTCATTTCACGCTTCCTGCCGCTGTTCCGGACCTTTGCGCCTTTTGTCGCCGGCATCGGCGCCATGAGCTACGCCCGCTTCACCTTGTTCAACCTGATCGGTGCGCTGGGTTGGGTGGTATCGCTATGCCTGGCCGGCTACTGGCTGGGCAACATGCCTTGGGTCAAGGCCAACCTGTCTTGGATCATCATCGGCATCATCATCTCGTCGCTGATTCCGATCGGCTGGGGTTATCTGAAGAGCAAGGAAGCCTGATGCGCGGCCTGGCCGTCCTGCTTGCCCTGGTGCTGGCGGCAGCTTGCTCGACGCGCTTGGGCAAGGACGGTCGTACGGATACCACGGTCGACGTCAAATACCTGGCCAAGACCGAGGTCGATCGCATTGCCGACACCAATCGCGCGGAGGTGGTCGATGGCCTGCTGCTGATTGCCGACAAACTCTACAAGCGCAATCCGAAAGAGTGGCGGAAGGCCGGTCTGCCCAGCCGCGAGGCGGCGCTGGAACGCCTGCGCCATCGCCATACCCAGCGTTGGCCGGAAATGAACGGTTTGCGCGAAGGCCAGGCGGCGGCGCTGGCCTTCACCGAAGCCTACTCGGGCGACCGGGTCGCTGCCCTGGTCCTCGGGCTGTTGACGATGGTCGATGCTGCCTACGAGTACAAGGATGAGTTCTACATCCTCGACAGCCTCAACGAAATGAAGCTCTACAATTCGGCGCGCAACATGGATGTCGCCATCTGGAAACTCGGCCACGACCGCAATGCCGCGGGCGAGTTATTCCTGTTGTCCAACGAGCTCGATCCGGTCAACCGCAATCTGTCCTTCGAGCGTGAATTCGGCCGTGTCATGGGCCTGCTCGATTTCATGGCCAAGATCGTCGCTGACCGTAACGGCCGTGGCTTTTCCCGGCTGACCCAGACCGCGGTCAGCACCATTTTTCTCCCGGTGAGTTTTTTGAAATGAAGAAGATCGTCATCCTGATTTCCGGTCGCGGCAGCAACATGGAGGCCTTGATCGCCGCCCGCGATGCCGGCAATCTGCCCGTCAACCTCGCTGCCGTCATCAGCAACCGGCCCGATGCCAAGGGGCTGGAAACGGCGGCCAAGGCCGGTATCGCCACCCATTACATCGACCACAAGGCTTTTGCCGGCCGCGAAGCCTTCGACGCCGCCCTGGCCGAGTGCATCGACGGCTTCGTGCCGGATCTGGTCGTGCTCGCCGGCTTCATGCGTATCCTCAGCGAAGGTTTCGTGCGCCATTACGAGGGCAGGCTGATGAACATCCACCCCTCCCTTCTGCCTTCCTTCCCCGGTCTGCACACGCACCAGCGGGCGCTGGAAGAGGGGGTGCGCATCCACGGCTGCACCGTGCATTTCGTGACCCCGACGCTGGATCACGGTCCGGTCATCATCCAGGCCGCCGTTCCGGTGCTCGACGGCGACGATGAAGGTGCCCTGTCCGCCCGTGTCCTGCGCCAGGAGCATCTGATCTATCCGCAGGCCGTGCGCTGGTTTGCCGAGGGCAGGCTGACCCTGGACGGCGCTCGGGTTCGGCTGTCGGCCGAACTGGATGACAGGGCCGCCTTCATTTCCCCCCTCCTGCGCTGACCGCTCATGCCCATCGCCATCGTCCTGGCGCTGGCGGCTTCGCTGGGTATCCATGTCGCCGCCCTGTTCGGGCCGGATATCGAGTTGTTTGGCGGCGCAACGGACGACTCCATGGTGTTGCACGCCGAATTGCAGGCGCCGCCTGCTTCGCCGCCGCCTCCAGAGAAGAAGGCGACGGTGAAGCCCAAGGCCAAGCCTAAAGCCAAACCCAATCCCAGCCCCAATCCGGTTCCGCTGATGGCGGGCAAGCCGGTTCAGGATGCGCCGGTCGTGCAACACGCCGATCCGGCACCGCCTCCGGTAATCGACGAGGCGGCCAAGACAGAATCCGTGGCATTGCCTGAACCGACCAAGCCGATGTTGCCGGCCAACGGGGTCATCCGCTTTTCCATCCTGATGGGCAGTCAGGGTTTCCCGATCGGTCGCGCCGAGCATCGCTGGGAATTTACCGAGGGCGGCCATTACCATCTGTACGGGATGACCGAAACCAGCGGCTTGGTGGCCTTGTTCAAAACGCTTCGCTTCGAAAACGAAAGCCACGGGAGGCTGGTCGCCGGCGGTCTGCAGCCCGAGCGCTACCTGACACGGAAAAACGGCAAGGATGCCAACGAGAACGCCGATTTCGACTGGCCTGCCGCACAGGTTCAGCTGTCCCGCGACGGCCTGGTCAGACAGGTTGCGCCGGGTACGCAGGACATCCTGTCCCTGAACTATCACCTTGCCTATGTGCCGCGGCCGGAGTATGGCGCCTCCGTCGGCGTGGTCACTGGCAAGAAATATGAGCGCTATGCCCTCGATTCACTGGGCGAGGAGGAAATCGATACGCCGGCCGGCCGCTTCCGCACCCTGCACCTGCGCGCCATGACCGACAGCGTCACCGAAATCTGGCTGGCACTCGATCATTATCGTTTGCCGGTTAAAATACGTTTTACCGACAAGAAAGGCGACGTTTTCGAGCAGATCGCCACCGAATTAGGAACACCATGAAAGCCCGCTTTACCCCAGCCCTTTTTGCCCACGCCGAAGCCGTTCTCGGCCAGTTGCTGCGCTTCGATCACCCGGCCGATGCCGTCGTGTCGCGCTATTTCCGGGAGCATCGTCAACTCGGTCATGCCGATCGGGCCTTCGTGGCAGAAACCGTTTTTGCCGTGCTGCGCCGCGGGCGGAGCATCGAGGCACGCTGTGCCGGGCAACTCTCCGACCGTCGTCGCCTGCTGGCCGCGCTGGCATTGGTGCGTGGCTGGAGCCAGCGCGAACTGGCGCCGGTGCTCAAGGCCAGCGAGGAGGCGTGGCTGGCCGCCGCCAAGGCAATGCCGGAGGCCGATCTGCCGCCCGCCGTGCGTTGCGACCTGCCGGACTGGCTGTACCAGCGCCTGGAGCAGCAGTTTGGTGCCGATGAAACGCTGGCCCTGGCGCACGCCATCAACCAGTCTGCACCGCTCGACCTGCGCGTCAATACGCTGAAGGCAGGCCGCGAAGCCGTGCTTGCCAAGCTCGCCGCCGACAGTATCGCAGCACAGCCCGGTGCCTTGTCGCCGCTCGCCGTACGTCTGCGCGACAAGCCGGCGCTGGCCAGGCATCCGTTGTTCCTCGAGGGGGCTTTCGAGGTGCAGGACGAGGGTAGCCAGTTGCTCGGTTTTCTGCTCGACCCGAAGCGCGGCGAGATGGTGGTCGATTTTTGCGCCGGTGCCGGTGGCAAGACGCTGTTACTCGGCGCCCTGATGCGCAATACCGGACGGCTCTACGCCTTCGACGTGTCCGACAAGCGCCTGGCCAATCTCAAGCCGCGCCTGGCGCGTTCCGGCCTGTCCAACGTGCATCCCGGTCGCATCGAGCACGAGCGCGACCAGAAGATCAAGCGCCTGGCCGGGAAGGCCGACCGCGTACTGGTCGATGCGCCCTGTTCGGGGCTCGGCACCCTGCGCCGTAATCCGGATCTGAAATGGCGGCAGAGCGAGACCTCGGTGGCCGAACTGACCCTCAAGCAGGCGTCGATTCTCGATGCGGCGGCGACCTTGGTCCGTCCGGGCGGCCGACTGGTCTATGCTACCTGCAGCCTGTTGACGGTCGAGAACGATGCCGTCGTCGCGGCCTTTCTCGAAAAACACCCCGATTTCTCCTTGTTGCCGGCTGCCGGCCTGCTCGGCAAGCAGGGTATTGCCTGCGAGGACGAGGTGTTGCGCCTGTTGCCGCACCGGCACAATACCGACGGTTTCTTTGCAGCCGCCATGGAGCGCAAGGCATGAGCGAGAAGAACCAGGCGCTGCGCCTGATCAACGATCTGCTCGCCGATGTGCGGGACCCGAGTTTCATCTGGCAGGTCGTTACCCTGGTGGTCTGTATCGGTTCGGCATGGCTGGTGGCTCACTGGTGGCGGAGCCGCCATACGGAGGGTGAGGGGCGACTGAGCGACGTGGGCGCGCGCCTGGTCTTTCCCTTGACCGGCATGCTGCTGACCGGGATCGCGCTGGGCACGCTCGGTTCCTTCATGCATCTCAACCTGCTCAAGCTGGCGATGCCGTTGTTCGGTTCGATGGCGCTGGTGCGCGGTGTCATCTTCGTGCTGCGCCAGGCTTTTCCGCGTGCCACCTGGCTTACGGCTTGGGAGCGCATCATCGCCGCCACCGTGTGGGGTTGGCTGGCGCTCTACATCACCGATCTGGCTCCTTTCGTCATCGATGCGATGGAGAGCATCCAGTTTTATGTCGGCAAGCAGAAAATCGACTTGTGGACGGTCCTGCGCGGCATCGCCACCATTTTCCTGACGGTTGTCTTTGCGCTCTGGGTCGCCGGCCTGATCGAGGCGAAGCTGATGCGCATCCAGTCGCTGGATGTGAACCTGCGCATTGTCGGCGTACGCGTTGCGAAGGCCGTATTGACGGTGGTGGCCATCCTGACCAGCCTGGCGCTGGTCGGCATCGACATGACCGCCTTGTCCGTGTTCACCGGGGCGCTCGGCGTCGGTCTCGGCTTCGGCCTGCAGAAAATCGCCAGCAACTACGTTTCCGGCTTCATCATCCTGCTTGATCGCTCCATCCGTATCGGCAACATCGTCCAGGTCGGCAGCGACAGCGGCGAGGTGACGCAGATCACCACGCGCTATACGGTGCTCAAGCACCCCGGCGGTACCGAATTCATCGTTCCGAACGAAACACTGATTGGGTCGATCGTCCAGAACCAGACGTATTCCAATACCCGTATCCGCCTGGCGACCAGCGTGGGCGTGGCCTACGACAGCGACCTCGACCTGGCCTCCCGCTTGATGGTCGATGCCGCCGCAGCCCATCCCAGGGCACTGAGCGACCCGCAGCCCAAGGTTTTCCTGACTCAGTTCGCCGACAGCGCGATCAATCTCGAAGTCGGCTTCTGGATCAACGATCCGGAAGAAGGCAGGGGCAACATCGTGTCCGACGTGAATTTCGCCATCTGGCGGGCTTTCAAGGACAACGGCATCGGCATCCCCTTCCCGCAGCGCGAAGTGCGTATTCTCAACGCGACGTAGTAGGGTTTACCTAGTCTTTCTCCTAGGTCGCACGATGCATGTTTTTGTTAAAATCGCGTCCGCTCTCAGGGTTTTGAATCAATAATTAGACAGAACGACCCTGCGAAGTTTTGGGGGCGTCGCAGACCTCCCGTCGAATGGATGCCGTGAATACAACGACTCGTTTTCCCTTTCATCGTTCCGCATGCCTGTCTGCCTTGCTCGGGGCCTTGGTCTCGTTTCCGGTGATCGCAGAGGACGACGTCTTCTTTTCCAGCCTTCCCGTCGTCGCATCGGTCAGCCGCCTGCCACAGCAGCTTTCCGAAACACCGGCTTCGGTTACGGTCATCGATCAGGAAATGATCCGCGCTTCCGGTATGCGCACGGTGGAGGATTTGCTGCGTCTTGTTCCCGGATTCCAGGTTACCTCGCACAATCAGGATCCCGCCATCGTGGCCTACCATGGGATGGGCTACGGTCTGTCCAGCGAGGAATACGGGCCGCGCGTGCAGGTGCTGGTCGACGGGCGCTCACAGTATTCGCCCCTCTTCAAGTCGGGGGTTAACTGGAACCTGTTGCCGGTCGCTCTGGAGAACATCGAGCGTATCGAGGTCATCCGCGGTTCGAATACCGTTTCATACGGCTCCAACGCCTTCATGGGTGTGGTCAACATCATCACCATGGACCCGGCACTCACCAAGGGCTGGATGGTGTCGGCCAATCACGGCAACAACGGCATCCGCGACGAGGTCCTGCGCTGGGGCGGCAGTGTTGGTGAGGCCAATCTTCGCTTCACCGCGCGTTCTTTCCAGGATGACGGATTCCAGTACGGCTTCTACAGCGGCAGATGGACCTATTCGCCAGACAGCCGCCAGTCCCAGCTCTTTGACCTGCGGGCCGACATCCCGCTCAGTGACCGGGATGAGTTGCAACTGACGGGTACTTTTGCCCGCGACATGTCCCAACTCGGGCGCCCGGCCAATGCCAACGATCCGATTCGCAACATGGAGCAATCGTCAACGGCGTTCGGCATTCAGTGGCGCCGCATCGTGTCGGCGACTGAAGAGATCAAGCTGCGTTATGGTTATCGCGATGACCGGGCGCAGTCACCGTATCGTACCCGGGTTAACTTCACGACCAATCTGGCCGTGCCTTCCTCGGTGACCTTCTTTCCGATCATCGATCCTGGTGGGCGTTCGCAGCAGCACGAACTCGAGTTCGACCACTTGCTATCGCCACGCAAGAATTTGCGCATGATGTGGGGCGCAGGTCTGAAGTCCACTGAGGTGCAGTCTTACGAGCAATTCAGTTCGGATGCGTGGAAAAGCAGGTTCGCCTATCGGGTTTTCGGGAACCTGGAATATCGCGCTGCCGATCCCTTGATTTTCAACGTCGGGGCGAGTTACGAGCATGACAATATTACCGGGGCGATGTTCGACCCGCGCATGAGTGCCAGTTTCCACGTCATGCCCGGACATACCTTGCGTCTGGTTGCTTCGCGTGCCCATCGGAATCCCAGCCTGTATGAGACCTCCGGTCATTCGGAGAGGCGGGACGTCGGCGGAACCGGTTTGGCCGACGTTCTTTTTCATGCGCAAGGTGTGAAGCCGGAGCAGATCGATACGCTGGAACTGGGTTACCTGGCCGAACTGAAGGAGTATCGGGCAATGGCCGATGTCCGGATATTCAGCGAACGGATTCCCAACTACATCCAGATTCTGCCCCTGGCGCTGCCGGCTAGTAGCCCGGATGACCGGGAGGTACAGTTTTTGCGGATGAACTCGATAAATTATGCGGCCTATCCGAACGGCCGGGCCGATAGCGCGGTCAATCTGGCCAATGTTCGAATCCAAGGCTACGAGTATCAGTTGAACTGGCGTCCTTTCGAGACGACGCGGCTGATGTATGGCAATGCGCTGATCTCCATTTCGGCGGATTACACGGATATCTCCCGGGTTGCAGACGACTTCAACAACGGCCCGAAGATCATCAATCAAACGCGTGATTCGGCACCTACGCATTCCCAGACGGCGATGTTGGTTCAGCAACTGCCTTACGCTGTGACTGCGTCGATCATGTATTTCCGCGCATCTCCCATGCGCTGGCGCAGAAATGACAGTGCGCCGATCGAAGCCAGCGAACGGATTGACTGGCGCCTGGCCAAGGGATTCCGTCTTGGGCAGATGGGCGGAGAGATCGCCTACGTCTCGCAGATGGTCAATGAGCAGCAGCAGGGTCGGACGATCAATCGCCTGGCTGACCGTGTGCATTGGCTGTCGCTGCGCCTCGAATTCTGATTACGATTGCCTGCCGGCAACCCAAAAAAACCCCGCCACGAAGGCGGGGTAACAGGGGGGTCTCGAATTGGGGGATATTCGAGAGGAGGGTAACTTTTAGCGCTTGTTGCGGTGTTTCAACAAGGCGCGGGCGATGGCGATGATGCCGCCGGCTGCGATGGCTGCGATGGCTGCCTTCAGGGGTTCCGCCTGGCCTTCGGCAAGCCAGTCGTAACCGGCGATGCCTACGAAGACGCCGAGCGATTCGCTGATCGGCAGGTGATCCGCAAAGGCCATTAACGGTCCTTTTTGAGCGGAACCGTGGCTAGCGCGGGTTGTGCCGGAACCAGAGCGAACAGATACTGGCGGGTTGCTTCGATAAACTGTTTGATATTCATGCTGATCATTTCCTCGTCATCCTCTTGGCGGGTTTCGTTTTCTGACATGCATCGCATTCTAGAGGGACGCAAGTACGCCGTCTGTTGTATGAGCGTTGCGTGGCAGTAACGGGTTTTGATCTTGTGTGACGCTTTGTAACAACCAGGAGAGGTGCTATTGGTGGGCTTTCCAGCTGAGCGTGAAGCGTGCACCACCCAGCGGTGAGGCATCGGCGGTTGCGTTTCCACCGTGCAATTCGAGTACCCGGCGGGCGATCGCCAGGCCAAGGCCGTAGCCGCCCGTCGAGCGGTCGCGCGAACGATCAAGTCGAGTAAAGGCCGAGAAGATGTGTTCGCGCTCTTCGGGGGGGATGCCGATTCCGTCGTCGTCGACGTTGATGCGTATCTCGTCACCGGCCAGTTCGGCATTGACCGAAATGCGACTACCCGCGTACTTGAAGGCATTGCGCAGCAGATTACGTAGCGCGTAGGGCATCGCCTTGCGGTCGAGGTCGACATGCAGATCATCGGGCAGCTTGCTGGTATCCACGCCGACCTCAAGCTGGCGCCCAAGCAGCCGGACGGAATCGACTTCGTCCGTCAGCCACTCGGCGAATTTGACGCTGGCGAAATGGGGTTCCGGTGTCTCGCGTTCGAAGCGGGCATAGGTCAGGCTGGTGTCGATCAGTTGGTCGAGCTCGTCGAGATCGGCTTCCATCATGGCCCAGAGGCGTTCCCGTTCTTCCTTTTCTTCTGTCTCGGCCAGCATTTCCAGCGCAAAACGCATGCGGGCGATGGGGGTGCGCAGTTCATGCGAGATGCCGCAGGATAGTTCCCGATGGGTGGCCAGCAATTGGCGGATGCGGTCGGCCATGCTGTTCATCGTGTCGGAGAGCGGTGCGAACAATTGTGTCTTGGCGGCCGGCGAGCGGGCATCGAAATGGCCGTCACCCAGATCGCGAGCCGTCTGGCGCAGGGTTTCGAGGTCGCGCCACACGGGGCGAATCCAGAACCACAGGGCGATTGCGAAAATGACGCCGATCAGGCTCCAGGTCAGGAGGCGGAGGCGGAGTTCCAGTGGCAGGCGATCGGCCAGTTCGGGATTCCGGCCGGAGGCGAGCGGTCCAACCACGAGGACGAGACTGGATGTCCCCAGGCGGTGGTACATGATGTCGCCGTCGTGATCGATGGCAATGTCACCAGCGTCCAGCTTGCTGACCTGGAATGGCGTCAGGGTGCGGTCGAGCGAGATGCGCTCGACGATGCCCAGGTTGTAGGAGAATTTTTCGTCGAGTTCGCTTACTTTCTTTTGCCATTCGCGGCGGGGGTGCCGGAATAGTTCGTCCTCGATCAGGGTGATCGTACCGCGCATGAAGCGGCGGGCGTAATCGTCGGTAATGCCGCGCTGGGCGGTCGAGATGACAAAGTCGGCGGTGAAGGCGATGGCCACGAACGAGCCCATCGCCAGCAGATAGAAGTTGAAGAACAGCCGCGACAGGCTGTAGCGGCTACCTCGCCAGCGCGGCAGTGAAACACGGAACAGCGAACGGGCGAGCCCCTGGTTATGATCCTTGGCCGCCTTGCTTTCGGCTGGCGAATCAGTTCCAGTCATGTTTGCTGAACAGGTAGCCTTTGCCGCGTACGGTCTTGATGCGGGTCGGATTTTCCGGGTCGTCGTTCAGCTTCTTGCGCAATCGCGAGATGCGGGCATCGATGGAGCGATCCAGGCCGTCGAAACCGATGCCGCGCAATTCCTGTAGCAGGTCGTCGCGGGACAGGACGTTGCCGGCATGTGTGGCGAGCAGCCACAACAGGTCAAACTCGGCGGTGGTCAGGTCGATGCCTTCGCCGGCCAGTGTGGCGGTGCGCGTTGCCTGGCTGATCCGGAACTGGCCAAAGATCATTTTGTCGGCTTCGCCGGCTGGGGTGTCGCCGGGTGAGGGAAGGCGGCGAAGCAGGGCCTTGATGCGGGCAAGCAGGACGCGGGGTTGAACCGGCTTGGCAATGTAATCGTCGGCCCCCATCTCAAGGCCGAGAATCTGGTCGAAGTCCTCGTCGCGGGCGGTGAGCATCAGGATTACGCCACGGTACTGGGAGCGCACGGCGCGACAGACTTCGAAGCCGTCCTTGCCCGGGAGCATGACGTCGAGAATGACCAGGTCGGGCTGCTCCGCCAGGATGCGTGTCTCGGCGACATCGCCGCGCGGCTCGATGGCGACTTGCAGGTCATTTTTGGTGAGGTATTCGGCGGTCAGTTCGGCCAGCCGTTCGTCGTCTTCGACAAGAAGTATGCGTGTGTTCATCCGGCAATCTTAACGGTCGGCCGGGTCCGGGTCCAGTCTGCCCTGGCGATGTCCGTATGATCGAAGGGGGGCATACGCCTTGAGCTGGCTTAGAATATCCGTTGGTTACTCTTGGGAAGCTTGTGAATGATTTGGTCAAAAGTGCCCGTCAGGGCTTGGTTTGCGACATTGGGGATCGGTTGTCTTGGGTTGGTCGCCATTGGGATGGAATTGCAGAATCTGTTGCGTCTGGCGCCGTGTCCACTCTGTATCTTTCAGCGTCTGCTCTATATCGCCATTGGCGTCGTCGGTTTGCTGGGATGGGTCATGCCATCGGGACGTCTGCTCTGGTCGGCGCTGACGGTCGGGCTGGCCGGACTCGGTTTGGGTGTCGCCGCGTATCAGACCTGGATGCAGGCTTATCCGCATCTGGCGCCGGAGTGCAGTTTTACCGATCCGAATGCCATCGAGAGCCTGGTCGACTGGTTGGGCATGCAGATGCCCTCCCTGTTCCTGGCGACTGGCTTCTGTACCAGTCGGGACTGGGAATTCCTGGGGATGTCGATGGCCAACTGGTCGGCTGTCGTCTTCGCCGGTATCGTGGGTTACGCCATCCTGCTCTTCCGGAGTCGCTTCCGGAACTGAAAAAACAAAACCCGCCGAAAGGCGGGTTTGTCGAATGCCGGAGTTGGCTGAATTACTTCAGCTTAACTTCCTTGTAAGCGACGTGCTTACGGGCCTTCGGATCGTACTTCATGAACTCCAGTTTTTCAGGCGTCGTACGCTTGTTCTTGGAGGTGGTATAGAAGTGTCCGGTACCAGCTGTAGATTCCAGCTTGATCTTTTCGCGACCGCCTTTAGCCATTTTTCGTATCCTTCCTTAATCAGACTTCGCCGCGGGCACGCAGATCGGCCAGAACGACTTCGATGCCCTTCTTGTCGATGATGCGCAGGCCGGCGTTGGAAACGCGCAGGCGCACGAAGCGGTTTTCAGTTTCGACCCAGAAACGACGATACTGCAGGTTCGGCAGGAAGCGGCGCTTCGTTTTGTTGTTGGCGTGGGATACGTTGTTCCCAACCATCGGGGCTTTACCCGTTACTTGGCAGACTCGCGCCATGATGGTGCTCCAGAATTCGCTAGAAGAAAGCCCGTGAGTATAACCAAAAGTCCTGAATGGGATCAAGGGGTTTCTGCATTTTCATATCAGGCCGCGCTCGGCGAACGAAAGCGGCGGGGTCGTACCGGCGACGATGAAATGATCGAGGACTTTGACGTCGACCATGGCCAGCGCTTCCTTCAACGAGCGGGTGAGCATCTCGTCGGCTCTGGAGGGTTCGGCGACACCGGAGGGGTGATTGTGCGCCAGAATGACCGCGGCTGCATTATGGGAGAGCGCAGACTTGACCACTTCCCGCGGGTAGACGGAAGTCTGGGTCAGCGATCCGGTGAATAATTCCTCGGCTTTCAGCAGGCGATTCTGGGCGTCGAGCCACAGCGCCATGAAAATTTCCTGTGGCCGGTGGGCGAGCTTCAGGCGCAGCCAGTCGCGAACCTTTCCGGGAGAGGTGAAGTTGTCCCGACTACCCATCTCCTGTGTCAGTGCACGGCGGGCCAGTTCGAAGCTGGCTTTCAGTTGGGCTGCCTTGGCCATACCGATGCCGGAGACGCTGGCCAGTTCATCCAGCGAAGCTTCGACCAGAATGCCGAGCTGGCCGTCAAAGCGATTCAGCAGATCGCGGGCCAGATCGACCGCACTTTTGCCACGCACGCCGACGCGTAAGTAAATAGCCAGCAATTCGGCGTCGGAGAGTGCCGCCGGACCGTGGGCAAGCAGTCGTTCGCGCGGACGTTCGCCTTCCGGCCAGTCGGTGATCGCCATTTTCGTTCCAAGGTAGAATGTGCAGAGTCCAATTCTAACGGTAAGACAATGGAATTAAATGGTAAGCGCATCGTCCTTGGCGTAACCGGCGGAATTGCCGCCTACAAGGCAGCCGAACTGGTTCGCCTGCTGGGCAAGCAAGGGGCCGAGGTCCAGGTGGCGATGACCGAAGGGGCGACCCATTTCGTGACGGCGACCACCTTCCAGGCGTTGTCCGGGAAACCGGTTTATCTCGACCAATGGGATGCGCGCATGCCGAATGCCATGGCGCATATCGACCTGTCGCGTGCTGCCGATTTGATCGTGGTTGCGCCGGCTTCGGCCGATTTTCTGGCACGCATCGCCCAAGGCATGGCTGACGATTTACTGGTAACCATGGTGCTTGCCCGCGACTGTCCGTTGCTGGTGGCGCCGGCGATGAACCGCCAGATGTGGGAGAACCCGGCCACTCAGCGCAACGTCCGCCAGCTGCAGGCCGACGGGGTGCAGATCCTTGGTCCGGCCAGTGGCGAGCAGGCCTGCGGCGAGGTTGGTGCCGGTCGCATGCTCGAGCCGGAGGAAATCGTCGAGGAGGTTGTCGCCTTCTTTGCAGCCAAGGTTTTGGCTGGCCGCAAGGTGCTGATCACGGCCGGGCCGACCTTCGAAGCCATCGATCCGGTGCGCGGCATCACCAATTTGTCGTCCGGCCGTATGGGTTACGCCGTGGCCCGAGCTGCCCGGCAGGCGGGGGCCGAGGTGACGCTGGTGTCCGGACCGGTAGACCTGCCTGTGCCGCAAGGCGTCGTGCGGGTCAAGGTGAGGAGCGCGCTCGACATGCATGCGGCCGTGATGGCCCGCGCAGCGGACGCGGATGTCTTCGTCGGCGTGGCGGCGGTGGCCGATTACCGCGTGAACAACGCTGCCGAGCACAAGCTGAAGAAGGATGCCGGCGGTATTCCACCAATCGAACTGATCGAAAACCCGGACATCCTGGCCGAAGTCGCTGCCCTGAAGAAAGGCCCGTTCTGCGTCGGGTTCGCCGCTGAAAGCCGCAATCTCGAAGAGTACGCACAGACCAAGCGGCGCAAGAAGAACATCCCTCTAATCGCCGGCAACCTGATCCAGGATGGATTCGGTGGTGACGATAACCGGCTGGTGTTGTTCGACGACAAGGGGACGCATCCGCTGATACCGGCGCCCAAATCCGTGCTTGCCCGCCAGTTGGTCGAGCACATTGCCCAATTGTTAACAGGAAAAATGTAATGCATCACATTGACGTCAAGATTCTCGATACCCGTTTGCGGGAAACGCCGCCACAGTACGCGACGCCCGGATCGGCCGGTCTCGACCTGCGCGCCTGCATCGACGGACCGCTGCATGTCGAGCCGGGGCAAACCACCCTCGTGCCGACCGGCATGGCCATTCATCTGGCCGATCCGGGGCTGGCGGCAATGATCCTGCCGCGCTCGGGTCTGGGGCACAAACACGGCATCGTGCTCGGCAATCTGGTCGGCTTGATCGATAGCGATTACCAGGGCGAGTTGATGGTTTCGGTATGGAATCGCGGGCATGCCGGCTTCACCATCAATCCGCTCGATCGGATTGCGCAACTGGTGATCGTGCCGGTGCTGCAGGTCGGTTTCAATATCGTGGACGATTTCGACGCCAGCCATCGCGGCGAGGGTGGGTTCGGCAGTACGGGCAAGTCCTGATGCGCCTGCTGGCCGTGCTGCTGGTGACGGGCTGCGCGCTGTCGGTGCAGGCGGCCGAAGATCCCGTATTGATGCAGCGTGGGGAAGAGCAGGTCATGGGCAAGTGCTTTCTGTGCCACGGCGCGACCGGCGACAGTTCCAGCCCGCTCTATCCCAAGCTGGCTGGCCAGAATGAAGCCTATCTGCTCAAGCAGTTGCGCAACTTCAAGGCTGGGGAGCGTGACAGCAACGACATGCGCAAGGTCGTTGCCGACATGAGCGACGACGACATGCGCGCCGCAGCGCATTTCTTCAGCCACCAGCAGCCGAGTCGCGGCAAATCGGCCTACGGTGACATGCGGGCGGTGGGCGAGCGGCTTTACACGCAGGGAAATCCTGACAAGGGTTTGCTACCGTGCCGCGATTGCCACGGGGAGAGCGGTGCCGGTTCGGACAAGTTGCCCCGTATTGCCGGGCAACACACGCTGTACATCGAAACCCAGTTGAGCCTCTTCGAGGAGCGCAAGCGGACCAATGACAACGCCCAGATGCAGGATATTGCCAAGCGCCTGAGTGTTGATGAGGCGCGGGCTGTGGCGGAGTATCTGCGCGGGCTGTAAATGCCGGACAGCGAGCCGGCGTACTGCCGATCCAATCGGTCAGAACAGCTCGATTTCCCCGTCGTTGTTTGATTTGGCGTTGCTGACCGAGTGGCTCGAACGCAGGGAATCGCTCTTGACGTGCGAATTGACCAGCAGTTCGACCAGTTTCTGGCTGCGCTTGCGGAAACGTTGCAGCCCATCGCTTTCGTTGTCCTGATGCAATGCCAGGAACGCATGCATGTACTCGCCGACGTTTGCCATGCGCTGGCCGACGCGTTCCATCATCTGGCTGACGATATCCTCGAACTGCATGGCCATCACGCCTTCCTGGGTGAGGTTGTGCATCTGTTCAGTCACGGCAGTGATGTGCGCCGAATGCTCGCGTGCCTTGGCCGTCAATTCCAGCAATTCGCCGCCCAGTTCGTTGAGCATGGTGCGCGATTTGTCGGCAATGCTCATGTCGATGTTCGCGGTATCGCTGATGCGGTCGCCGACTTCGCGCAGCGAGTCGAGAATTTCGGTCAGCTCGTTGCGAATGTCGATGTTGAATTCGCCGGTCCGTGCCGCCAGATTGCGGACTTCGTCGGCGACAACGGCAAATCCTCGGCCAGCCTCACCGGCGCGGGCCGCCTCGATTGCTGCGTTGAGCGCCAGGAGGTCGGTTTGCTTGGTAATGCCGGCGATGTCGTTGAGCGAACCGGAAATCCGGGTGACCTGCGCCTGCATCTGCTCGAAACTGCTGGCGATCCCCTGACTGGTCTCCTTCAGATGCGTCATCTTGCTGGCAAATTCGGCGATCAGGGTATTGGTCTCGTCGAAAAAGCGTTGCAGGCTGACTTCTTCGTGATCTCGAGCATTGGAGTCGGTCATCTCCAGCATCTGGTCGATCAGCGAGCGCAGTACCTGCCGTTGGTTGGATGACTGCGATTCAAGACCGGTCAGGCTCCCCGAAATCCGGTTCACCGAAGCGCGGATAATTTCCCGGGCTTCGTTCATTTCCGTTTCCAGCGAGATGAATTGCAGTTTGGCGTGGGCCATGGCCTCGTCGGAAAGTACCTGGTACTCCGACATGACATTGTTCAATTCCTGGAAGTGGACCTTCTGCCGCGATTGCCAGTTGCGACGCTCCCGAAGGGAAAGCGCGGTGGTTGTCAGCAGCAGAATGGCGAGCGCAAGGAAGGCATGAGCCGTCACCGGCCCCGCTATGAGCGACCACAACCAGAGCGCCAGGCAGGTTGCAATTGAGGCCCAGATCAGCAGGTCGTCGATTCGTTTCATGAACGGGGGTCCGGTAGGCTGGATTGTAGAAGTGTGCCTGGTTGGCTACTTTTCGATTGTCTTGAAAATGATCATCCCATTGCCTTCAGGTGCTGGATGATCTCGCCGGCCATGGGTTGTGCGTCGCCATAGAGCATGCGGCAGTTGTCGGTGTAGAACAGCGCATTCTCGACGCCGGAGTAACCGGTGCCCTTGCCGCGCTTGATCACGATGACGTTCTGCGCCTGATCGGCGTTAAGAATCGGCATACCGTAGATCGGGCTGGTCTTGTCGGTGCGCGCACTCGGATTGACCACGTCGTTCGCCCCGATGATCAGCGCCACGTCGGCCTGGCCGAACTCGCCGTTGATTTCCTCAAGGTCGAAGATCTTGTCGTACGGCACGCCGGCTTCCGCCAGCAGCACGTTCATGTGCCCCGGCATGCGGCCGGCCACCGGGTGGATGGCGAACTTCACCTCGACCCCGGCCTCTTCGAGGATGGAGGTCATCTCCCATACCTTGTGCTGGGCGTGCGCCACCGCCATGCCGTAACCCGGCACGATGATGACCTTGGAGGCATAACGCATCATCGCCGCCGCATCGAGGCCGGACAACTCCTTCATCGATCCGCTGATCGCCTCACCCGGACCCGAGGCCACCATCGGCGTAAAGAGGATGTTGGTCAGCGGACGATTCATCGCCTTGGCCATCAACTGGGTGAGCAGCGTACCCGCCGCCCCAACGACGATACCGGCGATGATCAGCGCCGGGTTGCCCAGCACATAGCCTTCGAAGCCCACGGCCAGGCCGGTGAAGGCGTTGAACAGCGAGATCACCACCGGCATGTCGGCCCCGCCGATGGGCAGGGTGACGATCAGGCCGAGGACCAGCGAGACGGCGAAGAAGAAGAGGATCAGCTCGGGCTTGGCCGGGGCCATGACCACCATCGCCGCACCGAGGCCGATGGCGTTGAGCGCCAGCAGGACGTTGATGGCGTTCTGCGCCGGCAGGCGATAGGCCTTCTTCAGCACGCCCTGCAGTTTCGCCCAGGCGATGCAGGAACCGGTGAAGGAGACGGCACCGATCAGCGCACCGACCACGGCGAGGATGGTGGTGACGGTACTGTGCGCATCGCCCTTGGCAAACTCGATGGCGGCAATGGCGGCGGCGGCACCGCCGCCCATGCCGTTGTAGATGGCGACCATCTGCGGCATGTCGGTCATCTTGACCTTCTGGCCGGAGATCCAGGCGGCGGCACCGCCCACGGCGAGGGCCACGGCCATCAGGGCCAGGTTCTTCAGGCCAGGGATCAGGAAGGTGGCAGCGATGGCGATCAGCATGCCGTAGCCGGCGATGACGATGCCTTTGCGGGCACTGGCCGGAGAGCTCATGCCCTTGAGACCGAAGATGAACAGGGCGGCGCCAAGGAACCAGGCGCCTTGAACGTAAACGGGTAGCGTCATGATCAGGCCTCCTTCTTCTTGAACATGCCGAGCATGCGCTCGGTCACGACGTAGCCGCCGGCGGCATTCGCAGCACCGAGGGCGACGGCGAAGAAGCCGATGGCTTGTTCGAGCACGGTATCGGCATTGCCGAGGGCGATCATGGAGCCGACAACGACGACGCCGTGGATGAAGTTGGAACCGGACATCAGCGGGGTGTGCAGGATGACCGGGACCTTGGCGATAATCTCGTAGCCGGTGAAGGCGGCGAGCATGAAGATGTATAACGCGAGCAGGCCGTCCATTACGACTCTCCCAGAACTTGTTTGACCGTGGCATGAACGGTGGCACCGTCACGACAGAGGACGGTGCCGGCGAGGACTTCGTCTTCCCAGTCGAAAGCCAGGTTGCCGTCCTTGATCCATGGCGACAGGAAGTTGTACAGGTTCTTGGCGTACAGCTCCGAGGCGTGGGTCGGCATGCGCGACGGGAGGTTGAGGGGGCCGTGGATGTTCACGTCGTTGGCGACGACGTGTTCGCCCGGCTGGGTGAGTTCGCAGTTGCCACCGGATTCGGCGGCCATGTCGACGATGATGGCGCCGTATTTCATGCGCCCGACCATGTCGCGGGTGATGATGACGGGGGCTTTCTTGCCGGGAATGGCGGCAGTGGTGATCACCACGTCGGCGGCCGCGACGGCCTTGGCGAGTTTCTCGGCCTGTTGGGCCTTTTCGTCGGCGCTCAGTTCGCGGGCATAGCCGCCGGTGCCGTCGGCGGAAACGCCGGTGTCGACGAACTTGGCGCCGAGCGATTCGATCTGTTCGCGGGCGGCGGCACGGACATCATAGGCTTCGACCATGGCACCGAGGCGGCGGCTGGTGGCGATGGCCTGCAGGCCGGCGACGCCGGCCCCGATGACCAGTACACGGGCCGGACGGATGGTGCCGGCGGCGGTGGTGAGCATGGGGAAGAACTTGGTGCAGCGGGCAGCGGCGATCAGGCCGCACTGGTAGCCGGCGCAAGCGCCCTGGCTGGACAGGGCGTCCATGCTCTGGGCGCGCGAGATGCGCGGCAGCAGTTCGAGCGAGAAGGCGGTTATCTTGCGGGCATTGAGGGCGGCCAGGCGCGCCTTGTCCTCGAAGGGCTTCAACAGACCGACGAGAACCGAGCCTTCCGGCATGGCGGCGATTTCCTCCGCGCTTGGCGGGGTGACGCGCAGGATCAGGCCGGCTCCTGTGTAGGCATCGGCAATACCGCCGACGAGTTTGACTCCGGCATAGTCCGAGTCGAGGAAGTGGCTTTGGATGCCCGCGCTTTGCTCCATGCTGAGCTGGGCGCCGAGGGCGGCGAACTTCTTGGCCGTCTCGGGAACCAGCGCGACACGGCTTTCGCCGGACGAGCGCTCCCTCACGACCGCGATGCTTAGCGGCATGCTGTTACTCCAGTGGGTAGCACAAGGGTATTTTTCCCCTGTATTTTTTTGTTGATGAAAATGCGTCAGTCTGCTTGGGTCGGATTGTTACAGAAACGCAGCGCTTGTGGGTAGGGGAAAAAGTCCTCCACGTGTCCTTCGCGGATCTTTTGCTGTGATTCCTGCCAAAATTTGGGTGAAAGCAAGTCCTTGTGGTGCTTGATGAACAATTTGCGGACCTGCGGCGAGGCGAGGAGAAAGGTGGCGAACTCCTCAGGAAAGACATCGTTCTTGGCAACGCCATACCAGACCTCGCCGGACATTTCCGTTTCGAAATCGGGTGCCGGCGGAATCCTGCGGAAGTTGATGTCGGTCATGTATTCGATTTCGTCGTAGTCGTAGAACACGACGCGGCCGAAGCGGGTGATGCCGAAGTTCTTCCACAGCATGTCGCCGGGGAAGATGTTGGCCTGGGCCAGTTCGCGGATGGCGCTGCCGTATTCCCGGATGGCGTGCTCCATGCCGTCGAGATTGTTGGTCTTGTCCATGCGGTCGAGGTGGATGTTCAGCGGCTCCATGCGGCGCTCGATGTACAGGTGCTTGATGATCAGCTGGTCGCCGTCGATCTCGAACTTGGAGGGGGCGAGTTTCTGCAGTTCGCCCAGCACCTCGTCGTCGAAGCGCTTGAGCGGAAACATCACGTTGGAGAATTCCAGCGTATCGGCCATGCGCCCGACGCGGTCGACCTGCTTGACCATCATGAACTTGCGCTTGACCGTGGCCTGATCCATTTCCTTCGAGCTGCCGAATACGTCCTTGATGATCTTGAAGACGTAGGGATAGGAAGGCAGCGTGAACACCAGCATGACCAGGCCGCGAATGCCGGGGGCCATGATGAATTTGTCTTCCGAATGGTGCAGGTGATAGATGAAGTCGCGGAAGAACATGGTCTTCCCCTGCTTGCCGAGGCCGAGCATGATGTAGATCTCGGAGCGCGGCTTGTTGGGCATGATCGAGCGCAGGAACTGCACATAGCCCGAAGGGACTTCCATGTCGACCATGAAGTAGGCGCGGGAGAGCGAGAAGAGCAGGCCGATCCGCCAGGAGTCGAGCAGGATGGTGTCGAGGTAGAGCCGGTTGTTCCCGTCCTGCAGGACAGGAATGGCGAACGGGTATTCGTTTGCGCCGTTGATCGCCTTGCCCAGGATGTAGGCAGCCTTGTTGCGATAGAAGGCGGAAGCGAGTACCTGTATCTGGAAATTCACCTCCCGCCGCGGCATGCCGTTCAGGTAGCCAAGCACGGCCTGGTAGACATATTCCAGATCGCGATCCAGATCGGCAAATGGACGGTGCCAGTCGAAGTCGCTGACGATTTGGCGTATGGCACCGCGCAATCCGTCGTCCTTGGCGTAATAGCTGCGGTAGGTCGGCGTGTCCTCGCTTTCGATGTTTTCCGTCGAGATGCTGGGGCGAACGAAGATGAAATCGTTGTGGAAATAGTTGCGGTGCAGGATCTTGGTGGTGACCGAGTTGAAGAAGGTCTCGGCCAGTTCGGGTTGCTTGTGGTTGAGCAGGAGGCCGATGTACAGCAGCTTGACCTGTTGCCAGGTGGCGTCATCGATGGAGCCGGCATCGAATTCGTTGCGCAGGCGCTCGACGCATTCGTCAACGCGGTCGTCGTAGAAGCGGATTCGTTCCTTGACAGCCTTGTGCACGCCCAGCCAGTCGCTTTGCTCGAAGCGTGTCTTGGCCTCGCGGCTGGTTTGCCGGAAGAGCGTGTAGTGCTTGTTGAATCCCTGGATCATGGCCAGGGCAATCTGGTGCGCGTTGGTACCGTAGAGTCCGACCGATATTTTCATGGTGCCCGATCCAATAGACAGGCGGAAATATAGCATCGGCCATGTTCGGAAAAAAATGCCATTTTTCAAGGACATCGCAATGTGAAAACGCGTTTCGTTGACTGAGATTCGATGGGGGCCGATACTCTCAATGTTTTGCTTCAGCAAACCGGTTCACAAAGGGTCGAGTCTTACCCTCGGCCTAAAAAACTCAATCCAACGCAAGGGGATATACATGGCTGGTGGAAAGTCAAAAATCATTTACACGCTGACCGACGAAGCGCCGCTGCTGGCGACGTGCGCATTCCTGCCGATCATCCGCACCTTCACCGGTCCGGCTGGCATCGAGGTCGAAAAGGCGGACATTTCCGTGTCTGCACGCGTCATCGCCGAATTCCCGGAGTTCCTCACTGAAGAGCAGCGTCTGCCGAACACCCTGGGTGAACTGGGCAAGAAGTGCCTGCTGCCGGAAACCAACATCATCAAGCTGCCGAACATTTCTGCTTCGGTCGCCCAGCTCAAGGCCTGCGTCAAGGAATTACAGGAAAAGGGCTATGCCATCCCCGATTACCCGGAAACCGCCGATACCGAAGAAGCCAAGGCATTGAAGGCGCGCTTCGGCAAGTGCCTCGGTTCCGCCGTCAATCCGGTCCTGCGCGAAGGCAACTCCGACCGCCGTGCGCCGGGCGCCGTCAAGAACTATGCGCGGAAGCATCCGCACTCCATGGGTGAGTGGAAGCAGTGGTCGCAGACCCACGTTTCGCACATGCACCACGGTGACTTCTACCACGGCGAAAAGTCGATGACCCTCGACAAGCCGCGCGAAGTGCGCATGGAACTGATCGCCAAGGGTGGCAAGACCACCGTGCTGAAGCCGAAGCTTGCGCTGCAGGAAGGCGAAATCATCGACTCCATGTTCATGAGCAAGAAGGCGCTGTGCGACTTCTACGAAGCCGAGCTCGAAGACTGCCGCAAGTCCGGCATCCTCTTCTCGCTGCACGTCAAGGCGACGATGATGAAGGTTTCGCACCCCATCGTCTTCGGTCACTGCGTCAAGATCTACTACAAGGATGCCTTCGAGAAGCACGCCAAGACCTTTGCCGAACTCGGCATCAACGTCAATAACGGCATGGTCGACCTGTACGAGAAGATCAAGCAGCTGCCGGAATCGAAGCGCGACGAAATCATCCGCGACCTGCACGCCTGCCAGGAGCACCGTCCGCGTCTGGCCATGGTCGACTCGGCCAAGGGCATCACCAATTTCCACTCCCCGAACGACATCATCGTCGATGCCTCCATGCCGGCCATGATCCGTCAGGGCGGCAAGATGTGGGGCGCCGACGGCAAGCAGTACGATTCCAAGTGCGTCATGCCGGAATCGACCTTCGCCCGCATCTATCAGGAGATGATCAACTTCTGCAAGTGGCACGGCAACTTCGACCCGCGCACCATGGGTACCGTGCCGAACGTCGGTCTGATGGCCCAGCAGGCCGAGGAATACGGCTCGCATGACAAGACCTTCGAAATCGCCGAGGACGGCATTGCCAATATCGTCGATAACGCCACCGGCGAAGTGTTGCTCACCCAGAATGTCGAAGCTGGCGATATCTGGCGCATGTGCCAGGTCAAGGACGCCCCGATCCGCGACTGGGTCAAGTTGGCCGTCACCCGTGCCCGCAACTCCAATACGCCGGCCGTCTTCTGGCTGGATCCGTACCGTCCGCACGAAGCCGAACTGATCAAGAAGGTCGAAAAGTACCTCAAGGATCACGACACCAGCGGTCTGGAAATTCGCATCATGTCGCAGGTCCGCGCCATGCGCTTCACGCTGGAGCGTGTCGCCCGCGGTCTGGACACCATCTCGGTGACCGGCAACATCCTGCGCGACTACCTCACCGACCTGTTCCCGATCATGGAACTGGGTACCTCGGCCAAGATGCTGTCCATCGTTCCGCTGATGAACGGTGGCGGCATGTACGAAACCGGCGCCGGCGGTTCGGCTCCGAAGCACGTCCAGCAGCTGACGCAGGAAAACCACCTGCGCTGGGATTCGCTGGGCGAGTTCCTGGCCCTGGCCGTATCGCTGGAAGAACTGGGCATCAAGGAAAACAACGCCCGCGCCAAGCTGCTGGCCAAGACCCTGGATGCCGCGACCGGCAAGCTGCTCGATAACAACAAGTCGCCGTCGCCGAAGACCGGTGAGCTGGACAACCGCGGTTCGCAGTTCTACCTCGCCATGTATTGGGCGCAGGAACTGGCGGCTCAGAAGGACGATGCCGAACTGGCTGCGCACTTCGCCAAGCTGGCCAAGACCCTGACTGACAACGAAGCCCAGATCGTGGCCGAGCTGAAGACGGTGCAGGGCAAGCCGGCGGATATCGGCGGCTATTACAAGGCTGATTCGGAGAAGTGCAAGGCTGTCATGCGTCCGAGCCCGACGCTGAATGCCGCGCTCAAGGTCGCTCGCGCCTGATCCCCAGGCCGGTGGAAACCGGCCGGCAAGATGAGAATCCCCGTCCGGCGGTTGCCGGGCGGGGATTTTTTTCTGCGCCGTACTTTTCCGACACACCATCGGAGCTTTTGCTTTGCCATGGCGTTGTTCATGAAAACCTTGCGGAAAGGCTTGTGCGTAATCAAGGGGCCGGCAGACCAAAAAATCGGCCGGTCGGGTTCGCTATCGATCGTGCGAGTAGCCTTTGGTACACCACCGGTCCAAGAGCGACGACGCTCCGGGTGGATTGCGCGGCTGTCGCCCCGCCTTGGTATCTGAGGGTGGAAGCCCGGTCATACTTGTTGGCATCTGACTATTGCTTGTTTGTGACCGACTGTGACGAAAATATGAAAAAGAAACCTGTTTGTGTGACAGGCAGCTTGTTTTCAACGCATCGGATGCAACAATGCGCCGCTTGTGTTTTTCCGTGTCGGCGCTGTGATTCAACCGTCTTTTCTTTTGGCGCTGCGCGCATTCGCGGCGTTGTCCATCGTGTTTCATCATTTCGCCCTGTATGTGCCATCGAGCGATTGGGCGGCGCCGCTGAAGGGCGGTGTGCTGGACTGGCTGGCGGAGTATGCGCGCACGACGCAAGTGTTCTTCGTCGTCGGGGGCTACGTAGCGGCCCACACGCTGGGTAGCCGCGACTGGACGCTCGGTCATCTCGGCCGTTTCGCCCTGCAGCGTTACTGCCGGCTGGGCCTACCCTGTCTGGCCGTCGTGTTCGCCATGCCGGCGATCATCGGCTTCGCGCGTGGCTGGGTCGATGACGAATTGCTCGGGCAGCCAGCCACCGTGAAGCAGTTGGTGGCCCACGTTTTCTTGCTGCAGGACATCCTGGGTTACGAAGCCTTGTCGGCGGGCCTGTGGTTCGTCGGCATCAGCTTCCAGCTCGGGGTCGCCTATGCGCTCGGGCTGGTCCTGCAGCAAGGCTGCGGGCGTTACGGCCAGGCGGCATTTGCCCTGCTGGCCTGGGGGGGCGCCGCTTATGCGCTGTTTCATTTCAATCTCGATGCGGCCGGCGACGCCTGGGCTTTGTATTTCTGGCCTTACTTCTATTTGGGGGTGCTGGTGCAGAAAGCTCATCGCCTCGATGGCAAAGCCGAATTCTGGGCTTTTCAGGGCTTGCTGCTGCTTGCCGCACTGTTCGCCTGGCGGTGGCGGCTGCTCATGGCGATAGCCGTCGGCTTGCTGCTCTACGTCGCGCAGCGCACCGGCTGGGGGCGCCTATGGCCGCGCGGCGGTGTGTTGACCGGGATAGGGCGCATTTCCTACAGCCTTTTCCTCGTTCATTTTCCCGTTCTGCTGCTGGTCAGCGCCGTCTGGGCACGCTTCGCGCCGGATTGGCCGGCCGCTGCGGCAACCGGGCTGGCGGTCGCCTTCACCGGCAGCCTGGCTGTCGCCTGGGGCTTCCACCGCTGGGTGGAGTCGCCGGCTGCACGGTTGTCGCGGCGCTTTGGCGCGGTCGGAACCTAGCTCGTCTCCCGGCTCCGCGATGCGGCGAGCGGGGGGACGGGCGCGGCGATTGAACGATTCCGCCGCTTTTGGCCCATAATGTTCCGCTCTGGCGGCGGGACGGCAAGGCTACGCGGTCGCCGGGCAATACCGAAATCACGCATGGAGTGACTATGACTTCTCACATCAAGGTTCCGCAAGGTGGTTCGAAAATCGTTCCGGGTCAGCCGATTCCGGACAATCCGATCATTCCGTTCATCGAAGGCGACGGTATCGGCATTGACATCACGCCGGTGATGATGAAGGTCATCGACGCCGCGGTAGACAAGGCGTACGGCGGGAAGAAGAAGATTCACTGGATGGAAGTGTACGCCGGCGAAAAGTCGACCCGCCTGTACGGTTCGGACGAGTGGCTGCCCAAGGAAACCTTCGATGCACTGAAGGAATATTCGGTTTCGATCAAGGGCCCGATGACGACGCCGGTCGGTGGCGGCATCCGCTCGCTGAACGTCGCCTTGCGCCAGGAACTCGACCTCTACCAGTGCGTGCGTCCGGTTCAGTATTTCAAGGGTGTTCCGTCGCCGCTGAAGCATCCGGAACTGACCAACATGGTCATTTTCCGCGAGAACACCGAGGATATCTACGCCGGCATCGAGTGGGCCGTCGGTTCGGACGGCATGAAAAAGGTCGTCAAGTTCCTGCAGGAGGAAATGGGCGTCAAGAAGATCCGTTTCCCGGAGAGTTCGGGCATCGGCATCAAGCCGGTTTCGGTCGAAGGCACCACGCGCCTGGTGCGCGCCGCCATCCAGTACGCCATCGACAACGACCGCAAGTCGGTGACCATCGTGCACAAGGGCAATATCATGAAGTTCACGGAAGGCCTGTTCCGTGACACCGCCTACAAGCTGGCCCAGGAAGAATTCGGTGCCGAGCCGATCGACGGCGGCCCGTGGTGCCATTTCACCAACCCGAAGACCGGTCGCGAAATCACCATCAAGGACGCCATCGCCGATGCTTTCCTGCAGCAGATCCTGCTGCGCCCGGCCGAGTACGACGTGATCGCCACCACCAACCTGAACGGCGATTACATCTCCGATGCGCTGGCGGCGCAGGTCGGCGGCATCGGCATTGCGCCGGGGGCCAATATTTCCGACAAGTACGCCTGCTTCGAGGCCACCCATGGCACGGCGCCGAAGTATGCCGGCCTGGACAAGGTGAACCCGGGCTCGCTGATCCTCTCGGCCGAAATGATGCTGCGCCATCTCGGCTGGCTCGAGGCAGCCAATCTGGTCATCCGCTCCATGGAAGCGGCCATCGGCGACAAGCAGGTGACCTACGATTTCGCGCGTCTGATGGATGGTGCCAACGAGCTTTCCTGCTCGGAATTCGGCGACGCGATGATCGCCCGGATGTAATTCGCTGCCGATTGTGATTGAATGAGGCCCCCGCCAAGGGGGCTTCTTTTTTGTCAGGCCAATCTTGAATAACCAGCACATTGCCGTCTTCGATTCGGGCCTGGGAGGCCTGACCGTGCTGCACGCCCTGCGCGAGCGCTTGCCGCATGAAGATTATTTCTATTTTGCCGACACCCGGTTTTTACCCTATGGCGATCGTTCGGAGCACTTTCTCCGCGAGCGGGGGGTCGTCATTGCCGAGGCATTGGCGCATCGCGGAGCCAAGGCGCTAGTCATCGCCTGCAATACGGCCACGGCGGCGGCGGCCGAAGCCATTCGCGCAGCCATCGATTTGCCCATCGTCGCCCTTGAGCCGGGGGTCAAGCCGGCTGCCTCGCTGAGTCGGTGTGGCGTGATCGGCGTTTTGGCAACGACCCGGACGCTGAATAGCGAACGTTTCCAACGGCTGGTCGGCAATCACGCGAATCAATTGCGCGTCGTGACGCAAGCCTGTCCGGGGCTGGCCGAAGCGATCGAGGGCGAGGGACCGGGCAGCCCGCTGGTCGAGCGCCTGCTCGATGACTATGTGGCGCCGCTGGCGGAGGCCGGGGCGGATGTCGTGGTATTGGGCTGTACGCACTACCCCTGGGTTGCCGCCTCGATAGCCCGGCGCCTGCCCGAGGGGACGCGCTTGCTGGACACCGGAGAGGCGGTGGCACGGCAGCTCGAACGCCTGCTGGCAGCAGGCGGCCTGCTCGGCGGCGGCAGCGGCCACCTGAGCCTGGCAACCAGTGGCGCCCCGCAGTCGGTCGGGGTTACGATAGACCGGCTGCTCGGCCGGAAAATGCACGTTGATCACTGGGAGCCTTGATATGAAGGATGCTGCGAAGCCGCTCGCCGGGTTGCGCGTCGTCGAACTCGGTACGCTGATTGCCGGTCCCTTCTGCACCCGCATCATGGCCGAATTCGGCGCCGAGGTGATCAAGGTTGAATCGCCGGACGGCGGCGACCCGCTGCGCAAGTGGCGCAAGCTGTATGAAGGGACATCCTTGTGGTGGTACGTCCAGGCACGCAACAAGAAATCGGTGACGGCCAACCTGAAGCATCCGGAAGGGCGCGAGTTCGTGCGCCGCCTAATCGCGGGGGCCGATATCTTGGTCGAAAACTTCCGGCCGGGCGTGCTGGAAAAACTCGGCCTGGGGTGGGAGCAGCTGAAGGCCGATAACCCGGGGCTGGTCATGGTGCGCCTTTCCGGCTTCGGCCAGACCGGGCCGTACAAGGACCAGCCGGGCTTCGGCGCGGTCGGCGAATCGATGGGCGGGCTGCGTTACATCACCGGATTTCCGGATCGGCCGCCGGTGCGTACCGGCATCTCGATAGGCGATTCGATTGCCGCACTCTGGGGCGCCATCGGTGCGCTGATGGCGCTGCGCCACAAGGAAGTCAATGGCGGCGCCGGGCAGGTTGTCGATGTGGCGCTCTACGAGGCGGTTTTCGCGATGATGGAGTCGCTGGTGCCCGAGTGCGATGTGTTCGGCTTCGTGCGCGAACGGACCGGGAACATCATGCCTGGCATCACGCCATCGAACACGCACACCACGCGCGACGGCAAGCATGTCACCATCGGCGCCAACGGCGATGCCATCTTCAGGCGTTTCATGACGGCCATCGGGCGTCAGGATCTGGCCGACGATCCGACGCTTGCCGATAACGCCGGCCGGGATGCGCGCCGCGAGGAAATCTATGGTCTGATCGACGCCTGGTGCGCTGCCCGCGATGAGCAGGAGGTGCTGGCGATTCTTGCGGAGGCGGAGGTGCCGTCGTCACGCGTCTATTCGGCGCTCGACATGTTCGCCGATCCGCAGTTCATCGCCCGTCAGATGTTCCAGTCGGCTACCCTGCCGGATGGCCGGGCCTTCCGCATGCCGGGTATCGTGCCGCGCTTGTCTGAAACGCCGGGCGCTACCACCTGGATCGGCCCGGCGCTGGGAGAGCATACCGACGATGTCTTGCTGGGGCTCGGTTATCCGCCGGAACGGATAGCGGCCCTGCGGGGCGATGGGGCGGTGTAAAGGCCCTATGCCCCGGGAAGCGCAGGCTGCACGCGGCATCGTCCGCGGCAAGGCGGGGACGATGCCGTAGTCGGCGAGGGGCCTGTCCAGCCCCGGAGGTTCAGGTCTTGAAGCGGCCGACGAGTTCACGCAGGTTGCCGGCGATGGTTTCGAGTTCGTGCGCCGATTGGGTTGTACCCCGGATCGTTGCTGTCGTTTCTTCGACCATGTTGGCGATCTGCTCGACACGCTGGGCGATCGAGGTGCTCGCCGAGCTCTGTTCCCTGGTCGCATCGGCGACCTCGCCAACGCGTTCCAGGGTGCGGCGTGAGCTGTTCTCGATGGCGAGCAGCGAATCCGATGCCGAGGAGGCCAGCTGGACGCCTTCCTGAACCTCGGGCAGAGCGGCATTCATGGCTTCCACGGCACCTATGGTATCGGCCTGGATGCCGCTGATCATCTGTTCAATTTCGAGGGTTGCGCTGGAGGTCCGTTCGGCCAGCTTGCGCACTTCGTCGGCCACGACGGCGAAGCCACGCCCCTGTTCGCCGGCGCGTGCGGCTTCGATGGCGGCGTTCAGGGCCAGCAGATTGGTCTGGCCGGCGATGTCCTTGATCACGCTGGCGATGGTGGACACCTGCCTGGCGCGTTCTTCCAGCGCATGGATGCGGCCGGAGGCGTCGGATACCGTCGAAGCGATCTTCTCGATGGCGGTACTTGCCTGCAGGACGCGTGCGCTGCCTTGGGCAGCCAGTTCGGCTGCCTCGGAGGTTTCCCGGGCCGTTTCATGGGCGCTGTCGGAGATGTGGTTGGAACTGACTGTCAACTCCTCGACGGCCGCCGCCATTGACGATGTCGAGTCGGTCTGCTGTTCGGCTGCCTGGGTAACTTCGTCGGAGGCACGGGCGATGTGCTCGGCATTGGCTACCAGCTTTGCGGCATCGGAATTGATGCTGCTGATCATCCGGTGCAGCGAGCCGACCATATTGCCGAGCGAATGCAGCAGGCTGCCTTTCGGCATGTTGTCGAGCTGTGCAGTAAGGTCGCCATCGGCCACGCGCTGCATGATTTCATTCGCCATTCTGGGTTCTCCGCCAATCTGGAGGAGGACGCTGCGGGCGATCAGGAATCCGAGCAGCCCAATCAGCAGGGCGAGGCCAAGCGCCTCCAGCGACGACTGAAGAAGGTTCTTGCGGAAGTCCGCGTCGACATCGTCGATGTAGATGCCGGTGCCGAGCATCCAGTTCCAGTTGGGCACCGCCATCACGAACAGCAACTTGGGCACTGCTTCCGTCCCGCCGGGCCGCGGGAATTCGGCATCCAGGAAGCCTTCCGGGGCGGTGCTCAAGACAGCTTGCATGTCCTTGAGCGTATACCGGCCCTTGCTGTCTTTCAGTTTTTCGACCATCGGGCGCCCTTCCAATTCGCGCTTGATGTGGACAACGCCGACCCCTTCGCTGGTCCAGGCGTAGTAGTACTCTGTCTTGCCGTCGACTCCGCCGTAGCGGGCGTTGAGGATGATTTCCTTGGCCAGGCGCTGGGCTTCCTCGCGTGTCAGCTTGCCTTCGTTTTCCTGTTTCTGTAGGTGCATGACCGCATTGAATACGCCCTGCGTGCCGTAACGAATCAGCATCTTCTTGTCTTCCATCAGCCTGGAGCGGGACTGCACCGCACTGATGCTCGCCAGCAGGAGCATCCCGGCCAGTGCCGCCAGAACAATCAGCGCGAGTCGCGTACGCAGTGTTAAGTGTGAAAACATAGCTTTCCCCCTGTTATGCTATTTTAATAAATGAGAACTCCATTAGACTGCTCTAAAATTGAACAATGCGCAAGAGCGTGATGGCTTCTTTGCGCTTGCCACGGTCATCTCCGAGCGTTCGCCAGTGCGTCGGACCCTGTTTTTGGAGCGAGGTGGATATGCAGGAGGAGCGTCTTTAGGGGCACGAAATCAGGAGCATTCCGTCGCGGCGTGAGCTCTGGGCGCGCCCGGATCGGACTATTTGTTCAGAAGGATGAGCCGCGTATCGAACAGCGGGACGACCGACGCCGCACAGGGGGGCATGTCGAAGATATAGTGGCTGTCGATTGTCTCGCCGCCTATGCTGCTGACGATGGAGAGCGAGATGGACATCACCAGCGGCGCAGAGCCGCAAGGTCTTTGAGGGGGTAAAGCGCTTTCTGCGAGGTTTGATCGGGACTGCAAGGTACTGCCTGGTGGCAGGCTGACGTGATACTGCTTGGCGGATTCGGGAGGGTCAGCGCAGGCGGAAGCGAACCGGCAGAACGGTTTGCCGTGGGGCGTCTGCCGGCAGCGAGTTCAGCGTGCGGGCGGCCCGGAGGGCCGCTTCGTCGAGGATGGGGTGGCCGCTTCCCTGCTCGATCCGGGTGGCAACGACCTGCCCGCTCTCATCGATGATCAGCAACACGTGTACCTCGCCTTCCAGCCCCCGCGCAATCGCTTCGGCCGGATAAAACTGGCCCGCCCTGTCGAGTTTCTTCAGCTGTTCGCGGACAGCCTGGGTCCAGGTCGTGGGTGCTTCCGCCTTGCTTCGTGCAGGGGGCGGGCGGGGTGCTGCGGATGTTGTCGGGGGCGGCGGCAGATGCAGGGGAGGGGAGGCGTCCTCCTCCGGGGGCGGTGGGCGCAACTCCGCCAGCAGCGGTGACGCGGCGGGAGGAACGGGCCGGGAACTATCGAATACGCCCGGCAGGACAGGGAGCAAATGCAGGAAGAGCGACAGCGCCAGCGCAGCAAATAACCGGTAATCGGTTTGGGTCATGAGAAAATGGAGGCTGGCCTGTGGGAATGGAAACGCAATGAGACGGACTGCAAAAAGACTGGTCGCCATGATAATCGGGATGGGAGGCTTGCTGTTGGCGGCGGCCCCGGTTTTTTCCGCGAGTGCGACGCCCGATCCGGTCGCTTTTACCAACAGCATGGAACTCGGCGATGTTCGCCAGGCCGAGCAGTGGCTGGATGCCGGCATGTCGCCCGATTACACGGGCAGCCGGATCGGTAGCGGACTGATGATCGGGGCCTGGGAAGGCAAGATCGAACTGATGCGGCTGTTCATTTCGCGCGGGGCGAATATCGATTTTCTCAACGCCAACGGCGAATCGGCGCTGGCCCTGGCTGCGTGGCGCGGGCAACTCGAGGCGGTCAAATGGTTGCTGGAACGGGGTGCGCGGATCAACGCGCCGAGCCGGAAATGGTCGGCACTGCACTACGCCGTGTTCAGCGGACACGCCGAGGTGGCCGATTACCTGATCGAGCAGGGGGCGGATATCAACGCCCAAAGCACCAATGGTTCCAGCGTACTGATGATGGCGGTTTATGAAGGGCATCAGGATATGGCGCGCAAGCTGATCGAAAAGGGCGCCGATCGGACGCCGAAAAACGATTGGGGCGATGGCGCGCTGGAATGGGCGATGCGGCAGAATCGCCTGGAGATCGCCCGCATGGTCAGCAAGCCGGAAGAGTTCAACATCGCTGTCGCCAAGCCCAAGGAGAGTTGGGGCGAACCGGTGCGTTCCTTGCGCACCTCGAAGGAACTCGAAAATCTCCTCAATATTCGTGAAACCCTGGTCAAGCGCGGTTTTTCGACCGAGGCGGTGGACAAGCGCATTTCCGTCGAGCGGATGCGTATCGTACGCTCCGAAATGGACAGGACCACGCCGGGCCGGGCCGCCACCATGGAAATCACGGCAAGCCGCGCCAAGCCGCAGGAGCAGTCGACCCAGATCATTTACGACGACAAGGGCAAGGCCGTCGGCTACAAGGCGCCGCCGGCGACTTACTTCGGAACGCCGAAAATGCCGCCCAAGGCACCGGTCAGGAATTACTGAGACGGTATGGGCGGAACTGGACGGAGGTCCAATTGCAAAGGCCGCCGGGCTGATGCAGACTCCTCCGCATGACAAAGGAAGGAGCCGGCATGCTTTACGTGAGCAGGGACGATCAGGGGCAGATCAGCGAATTGCATTCGACGCCCGTCAGGGAGGCGCAGGAGTTGCTGCCCAGTGATCATCCCGATGTACTCCAGTTTCTCCACGAACGCTGGCGGCAGAGCGAACTGGATCAGCTGGACCGGGGCTTCGTGCGGGCTGTCGAGGACTTGATCGAGTTGCTGATTGCCAAGGAGGTGATCATGTTCACCGATCTGCCGGCCAAGGTTCAGGAAAAACTGCTGCGCCGCAAGGAAGTGCGTCAGCAGACCCATTACCTTGGCGGAATGGGCGTTGGTGGCGACGACATCATTCCGCTGTGACGTCTCCCGGCCGCTGACCGGTCATTGACGACAGGGCGGCGTCGCCACGGCTCAGTGCACCGACATCACGGCCTTGACCAGTTCGGCCAGGGTGCGCACGCCCATCTTCTCCATGACCCGCGCCCGGTGGGCTTCGACGGTCTTCATGCTGATGTTCAGGTCGTCGGCGATCTGCTTGTTCAACTTGCCGGCGACGACGAGGTCCATCACCTCGCGCTCGCGCTGGGTGAGTTGATCCAGTCGTGACGAAATGGCGCCGTCGCGCTGGCGGCGTTCCGCTTGTTCCCGGTCGAGCCCCAGGGCGCGGACGATACGCGATAGCAGGTCTTCGTTGTGGAACGGTTTTTCGATGAAATCGCAGGCGCCACGCTGCAGGGCGCTGACCGCCATCGGAACGTCGCCATGGCCGGTGACGAAGATGACCGGCAACTGCGAGCCCAGGCTGTCGAGCTTCTCCTGTAGTTCGAGCCCGCTCATTTCCGGCATGCGGACATCGAGTACCAGGCATCCGCGCATATCGTCGCGATAAGCCTTGAGAAAGGCCTCCGCCGAGTCGAAGCAGGCGACCTTGTAGCCTTCTCCTTCCAGGAGCCAGGTCATCGAATCGCGCATGGCCTCGTCGTCATCGACCACATGAATGGTTTGTGTCTGCTCACTCATTGCTATCCCCGTTGCTTTCCTCGGTCGGTACGGTGAAGTGGAACTCGGTACCGCCATCCCGCCGTGGGCTGACCCACAGTCGCCCTTGGTGGAACTCGATGATGGAGCGGCAAATGGCAAGCCCGATCCCCATCCCTTCCGGCTTGGTCGTGTAGAAGGGGGCGAAAATCTTCTCGACGTCCTCTGCCGCAAGTCCATGACCCTGATCCGAAACGGTGACCTCCATCATCCGCTCGTCGACCAGTCGGGCCAGCAGGCGCAACTGGCGTCGCTCGACCGGAATGTCGTTCATGGCTTCGATGCCGTTCTTCACCAGATTGAGCAGTACCTGTTCGATCATGATGCGGTCAACGACGATGCGTGGCAAGTCCTCGGGGATGTCCACGATGATCTGCGTTCCGGTGCGCTGGGCTTCGATGTCGGCGAAGGCGCGGGCTTCGTCGATCAGTTCCGGCAAGGCAATGGGTTGCCGGTTGGGGTCGCCTTTCTTGACCATGTCGCGCATGCGGCGAATGATCTTGCCGGCCCGCTCGGCCTGGCTCGATGCTTTCTGCATGGCGATCAGCAGATCGTCCAGCTTGTAGTTGCCGGCCTGCATGCGCTTGACGCAGCCGGCGCAGTAATTGGCGATGGCCGACAGTGGCTGGTTCAGCTCGTGGGCCAGCGACGAGGCCATCTCGCCCATGGTGATCAGACGCGAGGTTTGTTCCAGGCGCTTCTGCTGCTGCAGGTTGACTTCGTCGATGTGCTTGCGGTCGGTAATGTCGGCAGCTACCTGGACGCGGACGGTACGGCCGTCCACCCAGCGGATGGCGCGCTCGTGCAGGTGGTACCAGTGGCCCGACAGGGCGTGCTGGATTTCGCCGTCGTAGATTTCGCAGGGCAGTTCCTCGCCGCCGATCAGCGCCGGGTCGTGCAGGTAGGCATCGGGCGGCGGGCGGCAGGGGGCGGTGACCAGCGCCGTGTCGCGGCCGACGGCGTCGAATCCGTAAATGTTCTGGAAAGCCCGGTTGGCGAACAGGATCTCGCCGCTCTGGGCATCGGCAACGTGCACGGCCGAATCGAGGCCGTCGATGACCGTGACGAAGCGCTCGTGAGCGCGCTCCAGTTCGACACGGACCCGCTTGGGTTCGGTGATGTCGTTCAGCGAGGCCATCCAGCCGATCTGCTGGCCGTTGGTGTCGATCAGCGGCGAGAAGTAGAGGCGCACGTCAAAACGTTCGCCGTTCTTGCGCATGATCCGCATTTCGAAGCCGCTGGCCGGCGCCTTTCCGGCCAGGGCCGTGTCGATGTTGTTCTGCAGCTTGTCGAATTCCTCGGGCGGCCAGTAAGGGTAGGGCGGCTTGATGCCGACCAGCTCATTTTCGTTGAAGCCGGTCATCCGGCAGAACGAGGCGTTGACGAAGGTGATCCGGCCGTCGAGGTCGATGGCGCGCAGCCCGGTGATGAGCGAGTTCGACATGGCCTGGCGGAAGGCGTAGGCCGCCCGCAATTCCTCTTCGGTGGCGGCGCGATGCCTGGCGTGGCGGCGCAGCAGGATCAGGGTGACCGTTGCGATCAAGGTCAGGACGATGATCAATGCGGCAGGAAGGAAGGGGAGCCAGGCGCCGCCGCCGCGATAGGCGACGATGTTCAGCCCGAGCCGGTTGTTCGGCAGCTCCAGGTTGATCAGGCCCGAGAGCTGGCGATCCGTCGGCTTCACTGAGGAATTGCTGTAAACCTCCCGGTTGTCGGCGCTGACGACGGTCAGGCTGTAGCGGGTCGTGAAGACGGCGGGCAGCGTGGACCTGAGCAGGCCCTCCAGCGATTGCAGGGCGATGAAGGCGCCCAGGTCGGCACTGCCGCGCTGGACCGGGAGAATGATGTCATGGAGCGCGCGCTGGGTGACATCCCGATAGTCCGGGGAAACCAGTTCCCGACGGGTGCGCAGTGCTTCCTGCAAGGCGCTCAGCCGGTTGCCTTCGATCTGCTCGCCGACAAAGGTCGCCGTTGCTTCGTTGGGCGCTACCCATTCGACCTTGCCGTCGGTATTGACCCAGATAATGGCCTGGATTTCGCTGTTTTCCCGCACGTAGCGCGAAGCGCGAACCTGGAAGGTCTCGTAGGTCAGTTGTTTGAATTCCTGCTCGCGCCCCAATTCGGCCAGGAAGTCCTGGTGGGCGTGGAGGCGGGATTCGATGGTCCGCTCCGCCCAGTGCATGTCGCCCTCCAGGGCCGAGCGGGCCGTATCCAGCTCGCGCCACTGGAGTATGGCGGTGACAATGAGCATGGCTACGGCAAAAACACCGATTGCGAAATAGGGGGCAAGCCAGAGCCAGGTTTGTTTTGGGGACTTGGACGGGACGCGTGGCAACATGGCCGAATTCTTCGTCTGTCCGGGTTTTACGGCCATTGGTACTTACCCTAAGCCGAATGACCGGAGGATACCGGCGGCTCTCAGGCTGACGTGCTATCCGGGGCCGGTGCCGTCAGCGGGATATTCAGTTCGAATGTCGTGCCCTGGCCGGTGGTACTGCTCACCGAGATGCTTCCGCCGAGTATGTTGGAGGCAATGTTGTGGGCGATGTGCAGACCGAGCCCCGTGCCGCCGCGTCCCATCCGGGTGGTGACGAAGGGATCGAATATTCGCGACAGCATGTCGGGGGCGATGCCGATGCCGTCGTCGCCGATGCGCAGCTTCAGGCGATCCGACTCGGCTTCGGCATGCACCGTGATCGTGCCGCGATCCCGGTCGCTGAAAGCATGGACCGTGGCATTGGTGATCAGGTTGGTGATGATCTGGCCCAGGGGCCCGGGGTAGCTATCCATCGTGATGGCCGGTGGAATGTCCAGGCTGAGCTTGGCAACGCTGTGCTTGAGCGTCGGGCCCAGGGTCAGGGCGATTTCCCGGACGGCTTCGTCAAGCTTGAAGCTGCGGCGCTGGGAGCTGGTCTGGTCCGCGGCAACCTGCTTGAAGCTGGTCACCAGTTCGGCCGCGCGTTCCAGGTTGCGCTCGGCAATCGTCGATCCGGTGTCGATTGCTTCGACGAAACTGTCGAGCACGGAGCGCTTCATGCCGTTCGCACTGTCTGCGCGGAAGCGCTTGAGCGAGTCCCGCATGGTGCTTACGGCCATTACGCCATTGCCGATAGGGGTGTTCAGTTCATGTGCTACGCCTGCTACAAGGGAGCCCAGGGAGGCCAGCTTTTCCGAGCGAACCAGTTCGTTTTGGGCAAGTTTCAGATGTTCGACGGTGGTCGATAGCTCGGTATTGGCCTTGCGCAGTTGTTCGGTTCGTTTCTGGACGCGGACCTCCAGCTCGGCATTGAGTTCGCGTACCTCGCCTTCGATACGGCGAAACTCGGTAATGTCTTCGACCACCCAGATCGTCCGCTTGGCGCCGCCGATCTCGACCGCGCGCGCCTGAAGGAGTGCGAGAAATTCGCTGCCGTCCTGGCGGCACATCCAGCTTTCGATCTGGCCGATATCCTGTTTGTCCAGCAGGGAGAGCATCGCTTCGCGGTCGGTACGGTGCTTCCAGAGCCCCAGCTCCAGCCCGGTCTTGCCGACTATCTGGTCGCGTTGATAACCGAACAGTCGCAGGATGGCTTCGTTGGCCCGGGCGAAAACGAAGCTGGGGCTCGGCTCGGTCAGCAGCATGCCGACGGGCGACGATTCGACGATGGTTTCCAGTTCCCGCTCGCGTTCTCGAATCGCATTTGACATGCGCTCGATGTCGGTGGACAGCTGGTTCAGTTCGATGACCGAACTGCGGGGCCAGTCGCCACCGGTTTTTCCTTCAACCAGTTGCCTGGCGCGTTCGGCAATGGCGTCGATGGGGCGGGCGGTGCGGGCCGCCCAGACCGGCGCGAACAGCAGGCTGAGCAGCATCAGGGAAATCATCGCGGTGACGCCCAGGTTGAGCGCTGTGCGCAATTGCGGGGAGGCCAGGCCAGCCGGCGTGCGCACGATGAAATACCAGTTCATCAGCGCCGATCGGGACACGGCCATGTCGTAGCTCCGGCCTTCGAAACGGCCTTGGTCGACGGCCTGGAATTTCGTTTGCGCCTGGGAAAATACCGGCAGGTTGGCCACGTTGACCACGCCGACGCGCTCGCTATGCTCGGAGTCGGCCAGGATGTCGCCATAGCCGTCGGTAACCCAGATTGACCAGTCGGCCTGGGTGCTCGAATCGGTGACCGTGTCGAGAATGTAGGCTAGGGGGATTTCGCCGATGATGACCTCCTTGCCGGTCCATACGCCGATGGCAACGGCCAGGCGATGGGAGGCCGGCGAGAGGTGCTTGTCGCTCCAGACGGTGTACAGGCGCTGCATGACGACCTGGCGAAGCCGGTCGTTGCTCAGGTCGGAGCCGATCAGTTCGGCGGCCTGCTTCCGGTTATCCCGGTGTACCGATGCATAGGCGATGAGTCCATTGCTGTCGATGTGATAGACCGCCGAGAATGCACCCTGATTGATCAGATAATCCATTTGTTCGCGCGATGTGTCGTCATCCCCATCCTTGATGTTCGCGGCGATCAGTTCGAGTTGTCCCTGCAGGATGGACAGGACGCGTTCGGTGCGGCGGGCCAGCGTGTCGCTGCGGGCGGCGAGTTCGACCCGGGTTTGCGCGGCAAGACGCGGCTGGTAATAGGCAAGCAACAGTACGAAGGCGATCAGCAGGGCGATGGCCGAAGCTGCGATCAGCAGCAGGGTCAGTGAACTCCGGAGATGCCAGCGGGATCTGAGGATCATGGATTGCGCGTAAAGCGGCCGTTACGGACGATCGCCATGGTGGCGGTGCGTTGCGTGTCGCCATAGCGGTCGAACTGGATGGTTTCCTGCAACCCGTGGAACGGGCCAAGCTCGGTCAGTGCGTCCTTGAGCGGCATGCCGTTCGGGCGTCGTCCCAGCGCATCGAGCAGGACCGTGGCGGCATCGTAGGCCAGCGCGCTGCTGGCGCCGGGCTGACGGCCGAAGCGCCGGATGTAGCGTTGCTGGAAATCGTAGTAATGCGGCGAATTGTCATCGGCATTGAACGGCAGGAGTATCGTCATGCCTTCCACCGAGGCGCCGCCCAGTTCGATTAGTTGCTCTGTTCCGGCCCATTCGGTGGCAATCAGCGGGATGTCCCGGTTCAGCTTGCGGGTCATTTGGGCCAGACGCGCCGTGTCGGCGGCGCCGGCAATGAAGGCCAGTCCGTCCGGACGCGACTCCAGGAGGTTGTCCACGACGGATCGGATGCTTTCATCGGCGGAATGGAAGGGCTGGGTCGCGATGATCTTTCCGCCGCCCTCTTCGAAGGTCAGGCTGAATTCGTGAAGCCAGCTGTCCGCATAGGTGCGATTGTCCAGGTTGATGGCCGCGGCGAGGCGGCGTATGCCGCGCTGCAGGCAGGCCTTGGCGGCCTGCTGCCCGTCGTCGCGCGTGGTCCAGTTGACGCGGAAAAGATAGTCGTCCCGACCGACGAACTTGGCCGTCGAGACGGTGGGTGAAAGCAGGACCAGCTGCGCGGCATCGTGAAACGGCAACAGAACCTCGGCCATGTTGCTGGTCATCGGGCCGATGACGGCGACGACATTGGCGTCGTGCAATTCGCGGGCCGACTCGACGGCGGTTTCGGTTTTGCTGGCTGTGTCGCGGGCCAGCAGATCGATATGTCGGCCATTCACGCCGCCTGCCTGATTGTATTGCTCGATCGCCAGTATCACGCCGTTGCGACCGGCTTCGCCCAGATCGGCCGAGACGCCGGTCAGGTCGCCGATGAAGCCGACGCGGACCGGTTCCTTCTCCATGCATCCCGCCAGCAGGGTGCAGGCTGCCAGGGCAGCGGCAAGCCGGGCGCAGCGGGTCACGCGTGTTCCTTGAGCCAGAGCAGAAAGGCGGCTTCATCCATGGGGTGGGCGTAGTGATAGCCCTGGGCCGCATGGCAGCCGAAGGCACGCAGGCGATCCCCGGTGGCCTGATTCTCGACCCCTTCGGCAACGGTCCTGAGGTCGAGTTCGTTGCCGAGCAGGGCAATGGTCCGGACGATACGGCTGCCCCGTTCGCTCGAGGCAAGCGTGGTGACGAAGGAGCGGTCGATTTTCAAGTGGTCGATGGGGAGTTGCTCGAGATAATTGAGCGACGAATAGCCGGTCCCGAAATCGTCGATGGCGATGGTGATGCCGCGACTGCGAAGCTGGTTGAGCAGGGAAATCATCGTTTCCAGGCTTTCCAGCGCAATCGATTCGGTAATCTCCAGTTCGAGATGCTCGGGAGATACGCCGGTTTCGGCGAGGCTGGCATTGATGAAATCGAGGAAGCTCGGCTGTCTCAGTTGAATGTTGGAGACATTGATGGCCATGTGCAGCTCGCCGAGGCCGGCCTGATGGAAGCGTTTCAACGCACGCAGGGCTTCCGGCAGCATCCAGCGACCGATGCTGACGATCAGGCCGGACTGTTCGGCAATCGGGATGAACTGTTCCGGCGGCACGAATTCACCGTTGCGGCGCCGCCAGCGCATCAATGCCTCGGCGCCGATGACGCGGCCGGACTGCAGGTCGATCTGCGGCTGATAGGCGATGGACAGCTCGCGCAGCTCGAATGCCTGGCGCAAATCCCTGAGCAGCGAGGTCCGCTGGCGGGCAGCTTCTCCGATTTCGGGCGAGAACGTGATCGATTGCCCGATCCCGAGCGCCTTGGCTCGCCGCAATGCGATGTAGGCATTGTTCAGGGCATCCTGGCTATCGGTGCAGCCCGCGCAGGATGCGATGCCGAGGCATACGGAGACCGAATGGTCGATGTCGTCGATCAGGAAAGGATGGGCAAACAGGCGGTGGATGCCGTCCGGTTCCAGAAGCTGGGCCGGGCCGGTCAGGGCAAAGGCGTCGCCGGCGAGACGCGCGACGAATACGCGGCTGTCGAAAAGGGCGCGCAGGCGTTGCGCGATCGCGAGGAGCAGCGCATCGCCGTAAGCATGCCCAAGCATGTCGTTGGTTGCCGCAAACTGGTCGACATCGATCAGGGTGATCACGTCGGATGGCGTACCCTGCTTTCCCCGGCGATCGAGTTCGGCAACCAGCGCGTTGCGATTGGGCAGGTTGACCTGGCGGTCGACCAGTGCGTCCAGACGCAGCTCGGTGACCAGATCGATGTTTTTGGCGCAAAGCGCAATATTGGTGCAGAAGATTTCGAGCAGGTGCTGGTCTACGTCCCGAATGGGGGCCACCGATTCGATATATGCCGCGAAGCCCTCTTCGCTATTCTTGCGGAAGAAGAGGGTGATATCCCGAGTGCCGACGATACTGCAGTGATTGTGCAGAACCTGGCTCAGCGAACGGGCGATATGCACGTTATCGATTTCTTCCAGTCGGTGCTGAATGAGATGCCGATAGCGGCCGGCTGCCGCGATGACCCGGTATTGCTCGGGGTTGCCGGCATCATCGGTGGCGCAGACCAGACCTTCGGGGGCAATGCCGATCAGGCTGGCCAGTTGCGTGATGACGCCGTCGGCAAATGCGTTCAGTCCCTTCTCGGCGATGAACTGGTTGCTTGCCGACACGATCTTTTCCAGGCCGATGCGGCTTGTGTCGAGGCACTTCAGTTGGCTGTAGGAGCGAATGGCCGAGGTGAGCGTGGTGAATAGCCGGGCGTGGGTGAGTTCGCTTTTGGTCTTGTAGTCGTTGATGTCGTAGCGGGCGATGGTATCCGCTTCCGGGGCCTGCCCCGGTTGGCCGGTGCGCAGGATGATGCGGATGTTGAGCAGCATCAGCTCCTGGCGTATCGCTTCGACGGCTTTAAGCCCGGCATCGTCGCTTTCCATCACCACGTCGAGCAGGATCACGGCGATGTCCTGCTCGCGCTCCAGCAGCGCAATCGCTTCCTTGCCGGAAAAAGCGTGGATCAACTCCAGTTTCCGGCCGAGAATTTCGATGCCGGACAGCGCGAATTCCGTCGCTTCGTGCACATCGTGATCGTCATCGGCAATCAGGATGCGCCAGGTCGGATCCTGAACCGAAGATCCCTGTGGCTGCCGTTCCTCTTCGATAAAGACCAGATCGTCGTCCGAACCTTCATCCATATGCGCCTCCAGTTACGGTGATTTGTTGCTTTTGTCAGTTTCTCCTAATTATCTGTGAATGGCAAGCGATATGGCAAGCTGGGCCGCGTTCCACGGCGATTCCGTTTTTCCCGCGTCAGAGCGGCATCCAGCGCGCCAGAGCAGGAACGAGCAAGGCGGTGAGTGCACCGTTCAGGCCCATGGCCAGAGCGGCGAAGGCCCCGCTTTGCTCATTGACCTGGAACGCCCGTGCCGTGCCGATCCCGTGCGATGCGACGCCGATGGCAAAGCCCCGGATGGCCGGATCGCGTAATCGCATGGCGTCGAACACCCAGCGAGCGCCCAGGGCGCCGAGGATGCCGGTGACGATGACCAACACCGCCGTCAGCGACGGAATGCCGCCGATTCTCTCGGCAATGCCCATGGCGATGGGGGTGGTCACCGATTTCGGGGCCAGGGACAGCTGGGTGGTTTCACTGGCGCCAAACAGGCGACCGACCAGCACGGCCGACCCGATGGCGGTCAGGCTGCCGGCGAGGAGGCCGGCCAGCACCGGCCACAACATGGCGCGCACCCGTTTCATTTGCATGTAGAGCGGGACGGCCAGGGCAACGGTCGCCGGACCGAGTAGGAAATGGACGAACTGGGCTCCGGCAAAGTAGGTCTCGTAAGCGGTTCCCGTGATGCTGAGGAAGACCACGAGGGCGGTGACGGCGATCAGCACCGGATTCGCCAATGGATTGCAGCCGGAACGCTGATAGATCCGGAAGGCGCCCTGGTAGGCGAGGAGGGTGATGGTCAGGCCCATCAGCGGCGAGGCCGCGAGATAAACCCAGATTTGCCCGATATCCTGCGTCATGCGGTGTCTCCTGTCGCACCGGCATTACGCTGGCATAGTTTCATCACCAGGGCCGTGATGATCAGCGTCACGGTCGTGCTGATGAGCAGGGAGAGCAGGAGCGGCAACCATTCGGCGGCAACCCGGTGCAGATGAAGCATGATCCCGGTGCCGGCCGGAACGAAAAGCAGGGAGAGATGTTGCAGCAGGCTCTGGCTGCTGGTTTGCAGCTCCGCACTGGGGCCTTGGCGCAAGAGCAAGGCGAAGAACAGGAACAGCATGCCGAGTACCGGTCCGGGGATCGGCAGGGTGAGGCTGCGGGCGACAAACTCGCCGGCCAGTTGGAAAATGAGCAGTTGTGTCAGTGCGGAAAGCATCGTGTGGTCTCCAGAAACGATGCTTCAAGTTTATTGCATGGATTGTGTAGCCAATAGAGGCCTAAAAGTCTGTTTGTCTTTTACAAAAAGTAATTAATCAAGCAGCGAAGGCATGCCCCAGGGTGCGTACGGCGATACCCAGGCAGGCCCCCGCCGCGGCAGGCTTCCAGACGGCGGCCACGCGCCGGCCAGCAGAAATGAGGACGGCAACGCCGGGCAGATCGAATGGCGAGATCAGGAAACCTGCGCTCGCATTGAGCAGTTCGAGGCTTACTTGTCCGGCACGCCGCATCTCGTCCATGACCCCCATCATCGCCGTGCCGCCTGCCAGATACTTGGTCAGGGAGGGCAGGATCAGGATGGGATCGATGCCGACCAACTGCAGGCCGGGGGCAATCCAGGCCGTCAGCGCATCGATGGCGCCGAAGCGTTTCAGGGCGGTCACGGCCACCAGCGACAGCACCAGCATGGGAATCGCGCCGACGGCGATCTTGAAGGCCTCGGCACCCGCGCGGTTGATGACATCGAGTATGCCCTTGGCGGTTTCGGCAACCGGGTGGTGGAGGGTTTCGTCGACAACGGCCTCACTGGCCGAGAGGTTTCGGCCGAAGATATAGTAGGTGGCCGCTGCCGCGCAGAGTCCGCCGATCAGGGAATAGGCCAGCAGCGGCCCGAACCGGAGACCCATGGTCAACATCGGAAACGCTGCGTTGGCCTGGGCCATGGCGAATACCATCGCCAGGGTGGCGGCCAGGTGGCGATCCGAGGTACCGCGCTGCTCCATCATGGTCAGCGTCGCCATCGGGGCCGCAAAACTGACGAAGTTGATCTGCAGGGCGGCGAAGACGCCCAGGCCGGTCAGCCCGAACGGGCGCAGCAGCGGCCCCAGCCGGGCAACCACCCAGTCGAGGGCGCCACGCGCTTCGAGCAATCGCATCAGCGCGAGCATGACCACCATGACGGGCAGCAGGACGAACAAGGACAGTTCGACCGCCGAGCGGCCGGCCTTGAGGATGATGTCGATCAGGATATCCATGACTTCGGCGATGTTGTTCCGGTGAGGAGGCTGCGATGTTACGACAGCTTGGACATCCCCGAGAAGCGCAGCAATAGTGGATTTCCCCCGTTTCCCGACGGGGGGCGCGCTTCAATTCCGCCGGGCGGCGTTCAGTACGTCTTCGAGTCCGACCACATCTCCGGGGCAAAGCGGATGACCCGGTTGCGACCCCGCTCCTTGGCTTGGTAGAGGGCCACATCGGCGAACTTGACGGCTTGCCAGAAGGTCTCGCTGTCGGTCGGGAAGTCGGCAATGCCGATCGAGATGGTTTTCTGCAGCACGATGCCGCTGACCTGGACCTTCAGGTTCTCGACGGCGCAGCGGATGTTGTCCGCAACCTTGACGGCCGCATCGCCGACCGTGTCGATGAGGATGATCAGGAACTCTTCGCCGCCATAGCGAATGACGAGGTCCGAGGCACGCACCGACTGCTTCAGCAGCGTGGACAGCGACTTGAGAACGGCGTCGCCGGCATCGTGGCCATAGGTGTCGTTGACCATCTTGAAGTAGTCGAGATCGAGCATCAGGATCGCCGCATGCGAGCGCTTCCGGTGCACGCTGGCGACCAGGGTTTCGATGTACTCCTCAAGGAAGCGCCGGTTGTTGAGTCCGGTCATCGGATCGGTCAGGGTCGAGTTGCGCAGGCTTTCCATCAGGCGCTTGGTTTCCAGAACCGGGGCGGTCTCACGCAGATACACATTGATGAACGGAATCTGCGAACTGAGCCGTTCGCGATCGCTCGGCGTGGCCAGCAACTGGACAACGCTACCGACGGCACCGGACTGGATGATCGGGAAGCAGACATGCTGCCGCTCGCCAAGCTCGGCGGGAGGGCGGAAGGCGTAGCAGATCTCCGGGTTGTCGATACCGTCGATGATGTGCCCCGTCCGGCGAACACGGCAGGCTTCGGGGCGGACCAGTATCTGCGGGTCGCACCAGCGGCAGGTATCGGCCATCTCGCCATCGACCATGACGCCCTTCATTTGTTTCTTGTTGCTGCTGATTTCGTAGATCGAGAACTCGGGAATGCCGAATTCGTTCTGCAATGTCCGTGAAAGCCGCTGGTAGATCTCTGTTTTGGTCTCGTCCTCTTCGATGGCCTGCTTGAAGTGCGCGGCGCTGGTCAAGCCGTCGACCATGTCGATGGTGGCCGTCAGCAGGTTCTCCCCGGGCGCCGGCGTGCGTTCGGTGAGGCGGGCGACATTGCCGCCGATACGGTTCAGGCCATCGTCGAGAAAGGTCAGCAGGCGGTTCATGTCCACCGCGATCTGCCCGATCTCATCGTTGGTATGCTGTTCGACCTGTCCCTTGAAGTCGCCTCGCAGGGCGCGTTGGACAGTCTCCTCGACGGCATTGGCGGTTTCCGATATCGGGCGGAGCAGGCGGCGCAACAGCAGGACCAGAAGCAGCGCAAACAGCGTCACGACCCCGGCAATGCCGGCGACGGTCATCAGGGCCTTTTCTTTCAGGGTATTGAGCGACATGCTCATGCTGACGGCCCCAAGAACCGTGCCTTCGGCTACCTGATGGCATTGCAGGCAGTTTGGGTTCCCGCTGGCGGTGGCGATGTAGGGAATGGTGCCCCGGAATATGGTCTCGTTGTCGATGACCGTCAGTTCGAAGTGAGGCTTGCCGTCGTGCAGGACGCGGCGCTCGATGTCATCGACCTCGGACTCGAGGCGCAGGCCCTTGCCAAACTGCTTCTCGACATCCGGGGCACGAATGACACGTGCCGATTTCAATCCCTGAACCTCCACCAGCCGCTGAAGGAAGCGTTCACGCTTGTCGATCACCCCATTGATCATCGACTCGGTCAGGTGGACCCGGACGATTTCGCCGGCCGTCCGGATATGCTCGGTTGCCGAGGCTATCGAAAAGCTGCGGAAGGCATACAGGCTGATGGCGATCAGCACCGCGAGCAAGGCGGCTGCAATGCTGATGAAAAACAGGGTGACCTTTGTATTCAACTTCATGACAGTCGTGAATGGACTCCACCGAAAGGCGCCAATTATGGCGTCACACTGAGAACCGGGGCGTGCGTACCACACGAAAGAGTCAATTAATTTCAATGAGATTTGATCGGCGTCAACTTTTTCGGAGGAGGCGCTTGTCCGGGTAGCGGGCAGACAAGCGGACAATAAAAAAGCGCCGGGTTTCCCCGGCGCTCGTCCTCTGCTTACGCTTGGATTGGTTGTTCTGGTTTAGGCCATCGCCTCGTACAGCGGCAGCGTCAGGAACTCCGGGTATTCCGGGGTCAGCGACATCTCGTCGAAAATCACGGCGGCCTTGTCGTAGCTGGCGGTGTCTTCGCCCTGGGCAGTGACCGAGGCTTTCACCTTGGCCAGTTCCTCGGCAATCATCGGGCGGACCATCTCGACGGTGACCTTGCGGCCGTCATCGAGCACGCCCTTCGGCGAAACCACCCACTGCCATACCTGCGAGCGGGAGATTTCGGCGGTGGCGGCGTCTTCCATCAGGTTGTGGATGGGCACGCAGCCGTTGCCGGCCAGCCAGGAGCCGAGGTAGTGGATGCCGACGTTGATGTTGTTGCGCAGGCCGGCTTCGGTGATCGGCGTGGTCGGCTGGAAGTCGAGCCACTGGGCCGGGCCGAAGTTGCCGGAGACTTGCTTCTCGAACTGGTTCGGCTTGTCGCCCAGCACCTTGACGAACTCTTCCATGGCGATGGGCACCAAGCCCGGGTGGGCCACCCAGCCGCCGTCGAAGCCGTCGTTGGCGTCACGGGTCTTGTCGTGGCGGATGCCGGCCAGCGCCTTTTCGTTGGCGACCGGGTCGTTCTTGATCGGAATCAGGGCCGACATGCCGCCCATGGCCGGAGCGCCGCGCTTGTGGCAGGCCTGGACGAGAGCCAGGGCGTAGCCGCGCATGAAGGGCACTTCCATCGTGATGGCGCTACGCTGAGCCAGGCAGAAGTCCTTGTTCTTCTTGAACTTCTTGATGCAGGAGAAGATGTAGTCCCAGCGGCCGGCGTTCAGGCCGGCGGAGTGGTTGCGCAGTTCGTAGAGGATTTCTTCCATCTCGAAGGTGGCGAGAATGGTTTCGACCAGCACGGTGGCCTTGATAGTGCCTTGCGGCAGGCCGACGTGGTCCTGGGCCATCACGAAGGCGTCGTTCCACAGACGGGCTTCGAGGTGGCTTTCCATTTTCGGCAGGTAGTAGAACGGGCCGGCGCCGCGGGCGATCTGTTCCTTGGCGTTGTGGAAGAAGACCAGGCCGAAGTCGAACAGGCCGCCGGAAACGCGCTGGCCGTCAACGAGGACGTGCTTCTCGTCGAGATGCCAGCCGCGCGGACGGATCTGCAGCGTGGCGATCTTGTCGTTCAGCTTGTATTCCTTGCCGGCTTCGTTCTTGAACGACAGTTCGCGGCGGATGGCCTTGTACAGGTTAACCTGGCCCTGGATCTGGTTGTCCCAGTTCGGGCTGTTGGAATCTTCGAAGTCGGTCATGTAGGAGTCAGCGCCCGAGTTGAAGGCGTTGATGATCATCTTGGCTTCGACCGGGCCGGTGATTTCGACGCGGCGGCACTGCAGGGCGGCCGGCACCGGGGCGACCTTCCAGTCGCCGCTACGGATGTGGGCGGTTTCCGGCAGGAAATCCGGCATTTCGCCGGCATCGATGCGGGCCTGGCGCTCGATGCGGGCCTTGAGCAGTTCCTGGCGGCGGCCTTCGAAGGCGCGGTGCAGCTTGGCGACAAATTCCAGTGCCTCGGTGGTGAGGATGGATTCCCATTCGGGCTTCACGGGGGCGGTAATTTGCATACCGGCGGGCAGGTTGAGGGCCATGCGGAACTCCTGAAAAATGGTGGTTTCGGATACTGCGATGGAAGGCATTTTATGGGTCTTCTATAAGACTTGAAAGATGGCTAAAATCACTTCATCTTTTACTTAAAGTATTAAATGGATCGTCTAAAGCAGATTGAAGCCTTTGCCAGCGTCGCAACCCGGGGCAGTTTGTCGGCGGCGGCGCGGGTCGAGGGGGTTACCCCGGCGATCATCGGTCGCCGCATCGATGCCCTTGAGTCCCGACTGGGGGTACGCCTGTTGGTGCGCACGACGCGCAAGCTGACCTTGACCTTCGAGGGGCAAGCCTTTCTCGAAGACTGCCAGAAACTGCTCAACGACCTGGCCAATGCCGAAGCGGCGGTTTCTCTGGGCGGCCTGAAAGCCAGCGGCTATCTGAAGGTATCCGCCCCGGCCGGATTCGGCCGTCAGCATGTGGCGCCGCTGGTGGGGGATTTCATGCAGGCCAACCCGGAGGTGCGGGTCAATCTGAACCTGAGCGATCGCCTGGTCGACCTGATCAACGAGAACATCGATTGCGCCGTGCGTATCGGCGAAATGACCGATTCCAGCCTGATCAGTGTGCGGCTCGGCGAGATGCGGCGCATGGTGGTGGCCAGTCCGGCTTACCTGGTCGAGCATGGTGTGCCGCGCTCGCCGGCAGATCTGGCCGGACACAACTGTTTGTCGCTTGGCCAGCAGCGGGGCTGGATCTTTCGCCATCCCGACAGCGGGGAAACGGAAACGATCAAGGTCAGCGGCACGTTCGAATGCAACGATGGCGCCGTGCTGCATGAATGGGCGCTGGCTGGGCGTGGCCTCGCCTGGCGCTCGTTGTGGGAAGTCGGGCGAGACCTCAAGGAAGGTCGCCTGACCTCGGTGCTCGACGCCTGGCAGGCGCCTCCGATGGGCATTTACGCCGTCTTTCCGCAGCGCCGCCATCTGCCACTGCGGGTCAGGCTGTTCATCGACCTGCTGAAGGATAACTACAGCCGGCCCAGCTACTGGGAGCTGCGCTGATGAAGGCGCCGGTCTATCGCGCGCTGGGGGCACTTTCCGTCGTTCTCGGCGTGATCGGGGCTTTCCTGCCGCTGTTGCCGACGACGCCGTTCCTGATACTGGCGGCTTGGTTCTTTGCTCGCTCCCATCCGGAGTGGGAGGAAAAGCTGCTGGCGCATCCCAAGGCCGGTCCGGCCATCCGCGCCTGGCGCGATCATCGGGCGATTCCGGTTTCTGCCAAATGGGCGGCGGCAATCATGATGGGCATCAGCGCGCTGGGCGGTTGGTACGGCTTGCCCGAGCCGTGGCGGTATCTGCCGTCGTGTATCGCACTGGTGGTGCTTGGCTGGATGTTGACCCGGCCTTCCGTTTAGTCGGGGACGGTTGGTCGAGAACTGTTTTGGCCCGCTTCGCCGGGGCGCACCGGCATGCCCGGGAGGACCTCAGGACTGGTGCGACATGTTCCGGTCCGGAGCTGGCCGACTGTCCCCGGCTTCGTTGCAGAAACTGAATAGGCTACGGGTGAGTTCATCCCGCAAGCGGTCGAGCTCGGCGAGGCGACTGCCGACGTTCGTGCGCTTGCCATGGCGGCAATCGGAAATCAGTTCCTGTGCCATGCGGTGGGCTTGTTCGTGCAGCTTGCTCGCTGCCGCGATTTCGGCCACTTCGTCGGGTGTTGCCTTGACCAGTTTGCTGCCCAGCCAGCTGCCGAAACGACAAAGTCCCGGGTCAAGTTCGGGGGGCGTGTCGCGTTGGCCGGCGAGGTAGGTGGTAACCTGGCGCATCCAGGCGCGGTGTTCGACCATCGCGTAGAGCGTCGGCAGTTCGTCACGCCCGATACGCCGGGCGGTCGACCAGACAGCGGGCGGTGTCCACCGCTTCACCCAGGCGGGAATATCGTCGCCGGGCATGGGCCTGGCAATGCCGAAACCCTGCCCCAGTTCGCAACCCAGCTGTAGCAGCAGTTCGCCATGTGCCTCGGTTTCGACGCCTTCGGCGATGAGTTCGCGCGAGAAGGCATGGGCAAAGCCGATGATGCCTTCGAGGATGGCCAGGTCATCGGCATTGTCCAGCATGTCGCGGACGAAGCTCTGATCGATCTTGAGGGCTTGGGCCGGCAGGCGTTTGAGGTAGGTGAGCGAGGAATAGCCGGTACCGAAGTCGTCCAGCGCGAAATGAATGCCGAGTTGCCGGCAATCGGCAATGACCTTCGATACGTGGGCCAATTCTTCCAGCGCGCTGGTTTCCAGTATCTCGAGTTGCAGCAGCGAGGGCGACACATCGGGATGCAAAGCGATGGCGGTATCCAGGCGCTCCACGAAATCATGTTGCTGCAGCTGGGAGGCGCCGACGTTGATGCTGACCGGGATCGCGTGGCCGAGTTTTTGCCAGCGACTGATTTGAATCAGTGCCTGAGCAATGACCCATTCCCCCAGTGCTTTCCCCAGGGCATGCTCTTCGATGGCCGGCAGGAACTCGGCAGGCAGCAGCGTTCCTCGTTCCGGATGGCGCCAGCGTAGCAGGGCTTCGGTTCCGACCAGGCTACCGTTGCGCATGTTGACCTTGGGTTGGTAGAGCAGCATGAACTCATCGTTCGCGATGGCCTCGCGAATGCGTTCGATGCTCTCATGTCGCCCACGGGTGCAGCGATCTTGCTCGATGTCGAAGAAGTGGTAACGATTCTTGCCAGCCAGTTTGGCCTGGTACATGGCCTGATCGGCCTGGCGCAATAGCTGGTCGGCGTCGGCCGGCTCTGACTGAGGGTAGAAGGTGACGCCGATGCTGGCCGATACCCGGTGTCCCGTTCCATGCAGCTGGATGGGCCGGGCAGCCGCAGCAAGCAGGCGCTCAAGGAGCGGTATGGCGATCTGGTGCGACGGCAGGTCGAGGAGGATGACGACAAATTCGTCACCGCCCAGGCGGGCGATCGTGTCGCCTTCACGCAGGGTATCTTTCATCCCCTGGGCGACGGCAATCAGGAATTGATCGCCGGTCTGATGCCCGAAGCCATCATTGATCGATTTGAAGCCATCGAGGTCGATATAGGCTACTCCGAGCAGGAGGCTGCGACGCTCCGACTGCAGCATGGCCTGGCGTAGGCGGTCACCCAGCAGGACGCGGTTAGGCAGGCCGGTGAGCGCATCGTAGTGGGCAATCGATTCCAGTTCGCGTTGATGCTCCTTCTGGGCCGTGATATCGGAAAAAAGGCCGATGTAATTCGTCGGTTTGCCAGTGGAGTCGCAGACTGAGCTGATGGTCAGCAGTTCGGCATAAACCTCGCCATTTTTCCGCCGGTTCCATATCTCGCCGGTCCAGTGCCCCTGCTCGAGGAGCTGTTTCCACATCGATTCGTAGAATTCCGGCAGATGATTTCCCGAGCGCAGGATGCTGGGATTATGGCCTATCGCTTCCTCGCGGCTGAAACCGGTGATCCGGGTGAATGCCTCGTTGGTGTCGACGATCGTTCCGTCGGTACCGGTGACCACGATCCCTTCGCGTGCATGGGAAAAGACGCTGGCCGCCCGGAGCAGGGCATCCGTGGCCAGTCGGCGTTCGGTAATATCGTGACAGAAGCCGATGTAGCCAATGAAGTTGCCGTCGCTGTCGTAGCGCGGCGTGGCGTCGTCAAGTATCCAGCGATATTCGCCGCTCGCGTGGCGCAATCGATACTCCAGACTGAACGGTTCGCGACGCTCGAAATGGCTGACATAGGTCTCCAGGCAATGCGCCAGGTCGTCAGGGTGAACGCCCTCAGTCCAGCCCTCTCCGGTTTCCTGCGCCAGCGTACGTCCGGTAAAGCGGAGCCAGGGCTCGTTGACGTAATTGCGCAGCTTGTCGGTGTCCGATGTCCAGATGAGTGCCGATCCGCCGTTGGCGAGGGTTCTATAGTGCTGTTCACTGTCTTTCAAAGCCTGCTCGCGCTGGCGCAGCGAATCGAGCAGCACGTTGAAGCTGCCGATCAGATGGCCGACTTCGTCCTGCCGCTGCACATCGAGCGGCTGATCGGCAATGCGGTTGCGGGAGCTCATGTCGGTCAGCGCTTCGGTCGCCAGCAGCATGGGCGCGAACTGCTGGCGGAGCGTGCGCCGGACAAGCCACCAGGCGAGTGCCCCGGCCAGCATGCTGAGCAGCAGGGCGGACATCAGCACGCGCTGCTGCAGCGCGCTCAGCGGGGCAAACGCTTCTGCGGTCGGCAATACGCTGACCAGGAGCCAGTCAGCAATCGGGATACGCTTGGCGGCCGATATTTCCTCAATGCCTCGCGAACTCAGGGCAATGCCATAGCCCTCGTAGCCGGCGACGTAACGATCGTTCATCGCATTCCTTCCCGGCGGTGGCGTGGGCGTCATGTTCCGGCTGTTGTCGGTACTCGCGACGACGATGTGGTGCCTGGGCGCAATGATCAGATAGCCACCGGTTTGGCCGTAACGGGTTCGGACTATCTTCTGGAAAATGCTGGAGTCGCCGAGGATGATCGCGCCGACGACGGCGCCAATCGTCTGCCCGCTCTCCGATTTGATCGGGTAGGCCAGCCCGATGACCGGCGTGCCAAGGAGTTTGCCAATGGTGGGTTTGCCGATATTGGCCCGCCCTTCCGTGAGCGCGGTAATCATGTAGTCGCGGTCGGCATAGGAAATGCCGATGCGGTCTTCAGAATAAGGAAAGCTGGCCAGGGTCTTGCCATTATGGTCCGCAACGCGCAGGCCGCCGTTGAAGGGGCGAATATGCTCGGAATGGCTGACAAGGTAATCCTGCAGGCGTTGCGGTGATCGCAACAGGTCGGGGTCGATTTCGCCGGCCATATGGCCCAGTTGTGAGAGCCCTTCCTCCAGTTCGTCGTTGAGTTGGGTGGCCAGGGTGGAAACGGTCGAATATTGCTGGTTTCCGATGACCTGTATGAAATCTTCGCGCAGGCTGCGGGTCGCATAGAGCGTCACTGACCAGATGCCCAGAAGGAAGACGAGCAGGGTCATCAGCGTGATACGGTTCTGCAGGGACAAGCTTCCTGTTCGAGCACGCCAGCGGATCACGGACTCCCCTTCGATGGTTTTGCCTCGGCGCGCCAGCGCCGGTTATCTGACGATAAGACTACCCTGATGAAAATTGATTGGCAAGTTTATTGATTTTATCGATGTTGATATTTGGTGCGCGATCTTAGAGACGCTTACGAGCACTCCACTTTTGCCGAGAGGCGCAAAAAAAAGACCGACTCCTTTTGGGAGTCGGTCTCTGAACGCCGCCGGATAGGCGGCGAGGATGCCTCAATCGTAAATTCGATTAGTGGAACTGCTCTTCTTCGGTCGAGCCGGTAAGGGCCTTGACGGAGGAGGAACCGCCCTGGATGACGGTGGTGACGTCGTCGAAGTAGCCGGTACCAACTTCCTGCTGGTGCGAGACGAAGGTGTAGCCTTGTTCGCGAGCGGCGAATTCCGGTTCCTGAACCATTTCAACGTAGTGCTTCATGCCTTCGCCGCCAGCGTAGGCCTTGGCGAACTTGAAGGTGTTGTACCAGTTGACGTGGATGCCAGCCAGGGTGATGAACTGGTACTTGTAGCCGAGGGCCGACAGTTCTTCCTGGAAGGAGGCGATCTGCGAGTCGTTCAGGTTCTTCTTCCAGTTGAAGGACGGCGAGCAGTTGTAGGACAGCAGCTTGCCCGGGCAGGCTGCCAGAACGGCTTGGGCGAATTCGCGGGCGAAGCCAATATCCGGCACGCCGGTTTCGCACCAGACCAGGTCAGCGTACGGAGCGTAAGCGACGCCGCGGGAGATGGACTGCTCCAGACCGTTCTTGACGCGGAAGAAACCTTCCTGGGTGCGTTCGCCGGTCAGGAACGGCTTGTCGTTCTCGTCGTAGTCGGAAGTGATCAGGTTGGCAGCTTCGGCATCAGTGCGGGCCAGGATCAGGGTCGGAACGCCCATGACGTCAGCGGCGAAACGAGCGGAGATCAGCTTTTCGCAGGCTTCACGGGTCGGGACGAGCACCTTGCCACCCATGTGGCCGCACTTCTTGGCGGCAGCCAGCTGGTCTTCGAAGTGAACACCGGCAGCACCGGCGGCGATCATGTTCTTCATCAGTTCGAAAGCGTTCAGCACACCACCGAAACCGGCTTCAGCGTCAGCAACGATCGGCAGGAAGTAGTCGATGAAGCCTTCGTCGCCCGGGTTGATGCCACGCGACCACTGAATTTCGTCAGCGCGCTTGAAGGTGTTGTTGATGCGGCGAACCATGGTCGGCACGGAGTCGTAGGCGTACAGCGACTGGTCCGGGTACATGGTTTCGGAGGTGTTGCCGTCGGCAGCAACTTGCCAGCCGGACAGATACACGGCTTCCAGGCCAGCCTTGGCCTGTTGCATGGCTTGACCGGCGGTGATGGCGCCGAAAGCATTCACGTAGCCCTTCTTGGCACCGCCGTTGACCTTGTCCCAGAGAACCTTGGCGCCGCGCTGGGCCAGGGTGTATTCCGGTTGCAGGGAGCCGCGCAGACGGACGACGTCGGCAGCGGAGTAGCCGCGCTTGACGCCTTTCCAGCGGGGGTTTTCTGCCCAGTCTTTTTCGAGGGCGGCGATTTGCTGTTCGCGAGTGCTCATGTGAATTCCTCAAGAGATTTGGTTTGGGGGACGGCGTTGTACCGGTGTTTGCCGTTTCAACGTCGATGGGAGAAGTATAGATATTTTTCCGCAGAGCAGCAATAGTCTTATATAAGACATAAGACAATATTTTTTTGTTTTATATCATTGGCTTGCTGTTTTTGTTTTGCATTGTGAAACGCCGTTTGCTTCGATGAAATGCGATGCAGCATTTTTGGGTCGGGATATACAGCGTTTTCCCGGATTTCGCGCAGGCAACTTGTCTTGACCGTTCTTGAAATTGAGTGTTGAATCCGTCGAATTTTATAAATTACGACCACTAATATGGAAATTCTGAGACAACTATATGACTGGAACGAGCGAACTTTCTGGAATTCGCTGACCAAGAAGTTGATGAGCTTCCTTTTGCTCTTTTTCATCGATGTCGGCTACTTGGGAATCTACTTCCATCAGAAGGGTGTCGTCACTGAAGCGTTGAACGCTTCCGGAGCCAATCCCGAGGCCTTGCAGCGGGTTTTGGCCAGCCTGGACAACGGATTGATGCTGATGGTCGGGCTGACGGTCGTCGCGCTACTGTGGAACGTATTGCAGATTGTTTATATTCGTTATCTGATACTTCGCCCGGTTCGCCTGATCTCGACGATCTTCGACGAGATCGCGCGCGGCGAGGGCGATTTCTCGCGCAACCTGCCAACGATCAGCCACGACGAACTGCGTACGCTGGCCCAATCCTACAACCGCTTTGCCGACAAGATGCGCCAGATCATTAGTGAAGTACGGCAAATGAGCGTCAATATCGCCCGTGAAGCGGTGCTGGTGAGAAAAACGGTTGCGGTGACCGCGAGTCGGGCAAGTCGCCAGGGTGAGATCGCCGATGCGGTATTCGGCGCCAGCAACGAGGCGACACAGGCGATTCACGAGGTATCGGCTTCCGCCGAAACGATTTCTCATTCCACCGATTCGAACCTCGATTCGGCGCGGCATTCCCTGAGCGAAATGCATGAAATTGTCGTCAAGGTGCAGTCGGTCAGCGATAAGCTGAACAGCTTCAATGGCACCGTCGATCAGTTGGCGACGCGCTCCGACAGCATTCGGCAGATCGCCGGGCTGATCAAGGATATTGCCGACCAGACCAACCTGCTGGCACTAAACGCAGCGATTGAAGCGGCACGCGCCGGCGAAATGGGCCGCGGATTCGCCGTGGTGGCTGATGAGGTTCGCAAGTTGGCCGAGCGGGTCAATGTGGCGACGCAGGAAATCAATGAAAATATCGGTGGAATGATTTCGCTGGTCAAGGAAACACAGCGGGAAAACGAGATGATCAACACCGACATTCAGCAAGCGCGCCAGGTCGTCGAGCGATCGTCGGGGGAATTTCAGCGCATGGTCAGCGATTTCGAACGGACCGGCGATCAGCTCAATCAGATTGCCTCGGCGATGGAGGAGTTGTCAGCGACCAACGGCCAGGTGCATGAGGCGGTGGTGCAGGTGCACACCTTGTCCAACGAGGTCGCGGCCAGCATGGAATCCTCGGAGCATTCGACCGGCAAGCTGAGTGCCGCGACCGAAAGCGTCCAGGAATTGGTTTCCCGGTTCAAGATCGGGCGCGGAGTGTTCGATTACAACGTCGAGCAGGCGCGCAAGGCCTTGGTGACCATGGAGGCCAGGTTGGCCCAGTTGGAAGCACGCGGTGTGAACATCTGGGACCAGAATTACCGTCCGCTGCTGAACACCAAACCGCAGAAATACGAGGTCAGTTATATCGCTGATTTCGAGCGCGACGTCAGGCCGCTTGGTGAAGAGACACTGGCCTTGCTCAAGGGGGGTATCTTTGCCCTGATCGTCGATACCAAGGGCTATGCCGCCGTTCATCACCTGAAATACTCGAAGCCGTTGACGGGCGACTACGATGCAGATCTGGTCGGCAACCGAACCCGGCGTATTTGGGAAGACCCGACCGGCCAGCGTGCAGCCAAGAACCTGAAACCGCTCCTGCTGCAGACCTATGTCCGGGATACCGGCGAGATTCTCTCGGAAATCGATTTGCCGATCATGGTCAATGGCCGTCACTGGGGCGGTTTGCGCATCGGTTGCGACAGCGCCGTGCTCCTCGAGGACTGACGGGCACCTTTGCGGAGCAGGGGTGGCTTCAGGCCTCCCCTGTCCCCGAAGAAATCAGGCGAGGGGATGCGTCGCGACCAGGACGCCGTCCTCGTCAGCGTAGAGCCACTCGCCAGGATTAAAGGTGACGCCGCCGAAGGTGACGGCGACGTTCTTGTCTCCGACTCCCTTCTTGAGGGTCTTTTGCGGGTGAGTGTTAAGGGCACGGACACCGATGTCGACGCCGTTGATGTCGCCGGAGTCGCGGATGCAGCCATAGACGACCACCCCTTCCCAGCCATTCTTGTGGGCGAGGATGGCCAGCTGGTCGCCGACCAGTGCGCAGCGCAGCGAGCCGCCGCCGTCGATGACCAGAACCTTGTCCTTGCCGTCTTCGCCGAATACCTCGCGTACCAGCGAGTTGTCCTCGAACAGCTTGAGGGTGACGATCTGGCCGGAAAAACTGGTTCTGCCGCCATAGCGCTGGAACATGGGCGCGACGACGCGCACGGTCTTGCCCAGTTCGGCTTCGAAAGCGTCGCACAGGTCGGGGGTCTTGAAGCTCATTCTGCAATCCTCAAAATAAAAAAGCCGTGCAATGTTGCACGGCTTTGGGGGCGAATGGCAATCGTCAGACGGTTGCTTCGGCCTTTTCTTCCTCAAAGCTGAGTTTGATCTTGCCGTCCTTGTCGAGTCCGACCAGGACATGGCCGCCGCTGGCCAGCCTGCCGAACAGCAATTCATCGGCCAGTGCAGAGCGGATGGTGTCCTGGATCAGGCGCGCCATCGGGCGGGCACCCATCAAGGGATCGAAGCCCTTCTCGGCCAGCATTTCCTTGACCGCCTCGGTGAAACTGGCTTCGACCTTCTTCTCGTGCAACTGCTCTTCGAGCTGCATCAGGAACTTGTCGACCACACGCAGAATCACCTCGTGGTCCAGCGGCGCGAAGGAGATGGTCGCATCGAGCCGGTTGCGGAATTCCGGCGTGAACAGGCGCTTGATCTCGACCATCTCGTCGCCGGTCTGCTTGGAGGCGGTGAAGCCCATGCTCGTCTTCTGCAGGTCGGCAGCACCGGCGTTGGTGGTCATGATGATGATCACGTTACGAAAATCGGCCTTGCGTCCGTTGTTGTCGGTCAGCGTGCCGTGGTCCATGACCTGCAGCAGGATGTTGAAAATGTCCGGATGCGCTTTCTCGATTTCATCGAGCAGCAACACGGTGTAGGGCTTCTTCGTGATCGCCTCGGTGAGCAGCCCGCCCTGGTCGAAGCCGACGTAGCCCGGGGGGGCGCCGATCAGACGGGAGACCGCGTGGCGCTCCATGTATTCGGACATGTCGAAGCGCTGCAACTCGATACCCAGGAAATAGGCCAGCTGCTTGGCGACTTCCGTCTTGCCGACGCCGGTCGGGCCACTGAACAGGAAGGAACCGATCGGCTTGCCCGGATTGCCGAGGCCGGAGCGGGCCATCTTGATCGCCTTGGCGAGCGCGTCGATTGCCTTGTCCTGGCCGAAGACGGTGGCCTTGAGGTCGCGGTCGAGGTTCTTCAGCGCACTGCGATCGTCCATCGTGACGTGCTGCGACGGGATGCGGGCGATCTTGGCGACGATTTCCTCGATGTCGGTCTTGTTGATGACCTTCTTCTGCTTCGATTTCGGCAGGATGCGCTGTGCCGCACCGGCCTCGTCGATGACGTCGATGGCCTTGTCCGGCAGGTGGCGGTCGGTAATGTAGCGGGCCGACAGTTCGACGGCCGACGAAATGGCCGTTGCTGAGTACTTGATGCCGTGGTGCGCTTCGAAGCGGGCTTTCAGGCCCTTGAGAATCTCGACGGTTTCGGCGACCGAAGGTTCGTTGACGTCGATCTTCTGGAAGCGGCGGGACAGCGCGCTGTCCTTTTCGAAGATGCCGCGGAATTCGGTGTAGGTCGTCGCACCGATGCACTTCAGCTGACCTGAGGAAAGGGCCGGCTTGAGCAGGTTCGAGGCATCCAGCGTGCCGCCGGAGGCAGAGCCGGCGCCGATCAGTGTATGGATTTCGTCGATGAACAGGATGGCGTTCGGGTTGTCCTGCAGGGCCTTGAGCACGGCCTTCAGGCGCTGCTCGAAGTCGCCGCGGTATTTGGTCCCGGCCAGCAGCGAGCCCATGTCCAGTGCGTAAACATTCGCCTTGGCCAGGATTTCCGGCACATCGCCTTCAACTACCTTGCGCGCCAGCCCCTCGGCAATAGCAGTCTTGCCGACACCGGCTTCGCCGACCAGCAGGGGGTTGTTCTTGCGGCGGCGGCACAGCGTCTGGATGACGCGCTCCAGTTCCTTGTCGCGGCCGATCAGCGGATCGATCTTGCCCTGCAACGCCAGTGCGTTCAGATTGATGGTGTACTGCTCAAGCGGGCCGGCCTCGGTCTTCTCGCCCTCGGTTTCGACTTCCCCTTCAGGCGCGGCCTTCTGCTGCGGAACCTTGCTGATGCCGTGCGAGATGAAATTGACCACGTCCAGGCGAGTGACGCCTTGCTTCTGCAGGAAATAGACCGCGTGCGAATCCTTTTCGCCATAGATGGCCACCAGGACATTGGCGCCATTGACTTCCTTCTTGCCGGAGGATTGCACGTGCAGGATGGCGCGCTGGATGACGCGCTGGAAACCCAAGGTAGGCTGCGTGTCGATGTCGTCCTCGCCGGATACCGTCGGCGTATGTTCGTCGATGAAGTTGGAGAGGTCCTTGCGCAGCGTGTCGGTCTTGGCGCCACAGGCACGCAGCGCCTCCGCAGCCGAAGGATTGTCGATCAGCGCCAGCAGCAGATGCTCGACAGTGATGAACTCGTGGCGTTTTTGACGCGCCTCGACAAAAGCCATGTGCAGGCTGACTTCGAGTTCCTGGGCAATCATCAGTTTTCCTCCATGATGCAGGCTAGCGGGTGTTGATGCTGGCGGGCGAACGCAAGTACCTGTTCTACTTTGGTCGCGGCGATGTCGCGTGGAAAAATTCCACAGACACCCCGTCCTTCGTTGTGAACTTTGAGCATGATTCGCGTTGCTTGTTCAGTGTCCAGAGAAAAAAAACGCTGCAGAATGGTGATGACGAAATCCATCGGCGTGTAATCGTCGTTCAGCAACACTACCTTGTACATCTTTGGCGGCCCCAGTTTGCTGCGCTGGGCCTCGAGTTGTCCGCCTTCCTGAATCTTTGTAGCCATGCGTTCGATTCTATACAGTCCGACTCAATGTGCAATACATCATATGAGGATGAATCGCCCAATATCCAGTCTGGAACAAGCAATTCTCTTGCCCGGAATATGCTGCGCTGCGGCATAGAAACTTGTTGACGACATATTTCAAGTCGCGTAGAAAGCCATTGTGTTTGGCTTCAAGCTGCATCGGGATTGCCGTGAGCACCGGGTCGTTGAGCGCAAACAGGGAGTCGGGGAGACCCGGAAATTCGTTTGATTTTTGTAAGAAAGTAGCAAACATGGCACTCGGTACCGTTAAGTGGTTCAATGATTCCAAGGGTTTTGGCTTTATCACGCCGGATGATGGTAGTGAAGACCTCTTCGCACACTTCTCCGCTATCAACATGAATGGCTTTAAGACCCTGAAGGAAGGCCAGAAGGTGTCTTTCGACGTCGTTCAGGGCCCCAAGGGCAAGCAAGCTTCCAATATCCAGGGCGTTTGACTCGGATACCAAGATAATTAAAAAGCCCGCCTGATTCAGGCGGGCTTTTTTTCGTTTATACCCTATGGTTTTGGGCTGTCAGGGGACAGTGGTTTCGTCCTGTCGCTTGTCGCCAGTATTGTCTGTCCATGCGACGCTGAGTTTGTCACCGGATTTGATGCCTCGTGCCTTGAACGTGAATAGCGGGTTTTTCGAGACCGAGGTGTTGAGCTGCCCATCGATGATGACCTTGCCGTTCAGGCTGACCGTGAACGTCTGGATGAATTGCGCCGGAAAGGTCTGCCCCTTGTCATCCTTGCGTTGACCGGTTTCCATCGGATGCTGCATCAGGATCCGTATATCGGTGGTTTCGCCCTGGTTTTGCGCGCGAATCTTGATTTGTTCTCCCATGATCAGCCTCCACAGCCCCCGAGGGTTACCTTGATTTCCCGAAAGGCGACATGGAATTTGCCTTCTGCGGTCTTGGCAACGACACGGATGCGCGTGGTTTCCGACAGTTTGATTTGCTCGCGGAGGTAGGGAAGAGCGGAGCCTGAAAACTCGATGGACGAACAGAGCGGCATCGGGTTCTTGTCGGCAAACACGGCCAGGCTGCGTGTGTTGGCGATATTGCTGGTGACTTCGATCTCGACCTTGGCGCCGTTTTCGGCAATCTCGGGTGCATTGATCAGAATCTCACGGCTTTCGGCAGCGTTGGTACTGCCGTAGGCTTTCAGGGCATCGCCGATATTGCGGGCGGTGAACGCGGGCCTGTTCCAGTCGGCCGCGAGAACGCGAGTGGGCGTCAGCAGGCCGGTACCGAGCAGCGGCGTGAGCAGGGCGGCCGACAGGCCTCCTTTAAGGAATTGTCTGCGTAATTCAAGCATGGTTTTCAGCGTGATTATTCGGCCAGCCAGTGGCCCGATTTGCCGCCTGACTTTTCCAGCAGGCGAATGTTCTCGATGCGCATGCCACGGTCAACGGCCTTGGCCATGTCGTAGATGGTCAGCAGGCCGACCGAGGTGGCGGTCAGAGCTTCCATTTCGACGCCGGTACGACCGAAGCACTCCGCTGTCACTTCGCAGTGGACCGCACTTTGCAGCTCGTCGATGACGAATTCTGCTGCGACGCGGGTCAATGCGATGGGGTGGCACAGCGGGATCAGGTCGCCGGTACGCTTCGATGCCTGAATGGCGGCGATGCGGGCAATGCCAAGCACGTCGCCTTTCTTGGACGATCCGCTGCGGATCAGGGCCAGTGTCTCGGGGCGCATGAAAATGCTGCCAGCGGCGCGGGCAATACGGGCGGTTTCGGCTTTGGCGCCGACATCGACCATGTGGGCCTGGCCGGCACGATCAAAATGGGTCAGTGTGGAGTCGGTCACGAGCTTTACGTTTGGTTACTATCAGCCTGGATGGCGATATGGAAGGCTGCGCTATCATAGCACCATGCGCCTGACCCAACGATTCGTCGCCCTGACGCTTGCCTGTTCCCTGGCGATTCAGCCCGTCCGGGCCGATGAGCTGCCGGAACTCGGCGATATTGCGAGCAGCGAGTTTTCGCTGAGTACCGAGAAGAAAATCGGCTTGCAGATCATGCATGACATTCGCTGGCGGGAACCCGCCTATCTCGATGACTCGGATGTGGAGACCTACCTCAATCAGTTGGGTGGGCGTTTGGCGGCGGTCAGCAACGACCCCGGCTTCGGATTCACTTTCTTCGCCATCAATGACCAGAATATCAACGCCTTCGCGATGCCGGGCGGCTATATCGGGGTGCATACGGGCCTGATCCTGTCGTCGCAGACTGAATCGGAACTGGCCGGGGTGCTTGGGCACGAAATCTCGCACGTGACGCAACGCCACATAGCACGCCAGATTTATCAATCGAAGCAGATCGGCATGGCCTCCATGGTGGCCATGGCCCTGGCCTTGCTGGCGGCGCGTTCGAGCGGCCAGGTGGCGGGCGCGGCGATTGCCTCCACGCAGGCTGGCGCCATTTCGGCGCAGTTGGCCTTTTCGCGGGATTTCGAGCGTGAAGCCGATCGCCAGGGTTTTGATATTTTGCGCAAGGCCGGGTACGACGTGCGCGGCATGGCCGCATTCTTCGCACGCTTGCAGCAGGCGGTTCGCCTCTACGAAAACAATGCGACGGCCTATCTGCGTACCCACCCGTTGTCGGGCGAGCGTCTGACCGACATGCAGAACCGCGAGCAGGCGGTACCCTATCGCCAGGTGGTCGATAGCGTCGATTTCCACTTGGTACGCGCCAAGGTCAGGGCCATGCAGGGGACGCCACGCGAAGCCGTCAAGGATTTCGAGGCCTTGCTTCAGGAGAAGAAGTTCGCCTCCGAGGGGGCCATTCACTACGGACTGGCCTATGCCCGCTATCGACTTCGGGACTGGGCCGGGGCGGAGAAGGAAATCGAGGCAGCGCGGCGTCTGAAGGTGACGGCCGCCATGCTGGAGCGCCTGCGGGCCGACTTGCGCCTGGCGCAGGGCGATACGGCCGGTGGTCTGGCCATATATCGTGACGCGATGGTGCGTTACCCGCTGAATCTGGGATTGCTCTACGGTTACGGGGCTTCCCTTGCCGGAGCGCGTCGCTTTGACGATTCCTTGCGTTTCTCCGAAGCCCAGTTGCGCAACTATCCCGAGGATGTCAGGCTGCACAAGCTGCGCGCCGAAAGTTACGCCGGACTGGGGCAGCGGGCCATGCAGCATCGGGCGCTGGCTGAGGTGTTCATTCTGCAGGGGCAGACTGCCGGTGCCATCGAGCAGTTGCAACTGGCACAAAAGGCCGGGGATGCAAATTTCTACGAAATGTCGTCGATTGATGCCCGGCTGCGCGAAATGAAACGTCGCCAGATCGATGAACTCAAGGAAAAACGCAATTAGAGTTAGAATCGCGGCTTGAATTCATCCGCAGAATGACCATGGAATTTGATCGCGATCTCGATGTCAAGGGGCTGAACTGCCCGCTTCCCATTCTCCGTACCAAGAAGACCCTGGCTGAAATGGAAACCGGCCAGATTCTGCGCGTTCTGGCGACCGATCCAGGCTCGCTGAAGGATTTTCCCGCCTTTGCCAAGCAGACCGGTAACGAATTGCTGGAGCAAAAGGAAGAGAACCGGGTCTTCGAGTTTTACCTGAAGCGCAAATAAGCTCCGCAGTCACCGCATTTTTTGAAGACAGGCAGGCGCCGGCTGGCGAACCTGCCGCTTGGCGTTTCGAGGGGTTGATCGACTGCCTCGAAGTTCGCGATGCTGCATCCTTCGCTTCGGCAATGCAGCTTCTCGTTGAGCAGCCCGGTTGGGTCGTGGCAGCCGTGGCATATGAACTCGGATACCTGCTTGAGCCGCGTTCGGCCCCTCCGGGGTGGCAGCCAGGAGAGAATGTCCTTGCCCGCTTCTGGCGTTTTCGCGAACGTATTGCCTTGTCGGCGCCTGAAGCGGAGGTCTGGTTGGACGCCAACGAAGGAGGCGAGATCGCCGGTATCGGCGATCTGTCCCCAACCGTGGATGAGTCGTGCTACAAGTTGGCGGTCGAACGGATCAAGCGCTTCATTTCCGATGGCGACTGCTATCAGGTCAATTACACCTTTCCGATCAAATTTTCCTGGTTCGGGTCGCCGTTGGCCGTATATGCGCGCTTGCGCCGATGTCAGCCGGTACGTTATGGCGGCTTTGTCGGCGGTCCGTGCGGCGGCATCGTTTCACTTTCCCCCGAATTGTTTCTGGAGCGGCATGGTGAGCGTCTACTGACACGACCGATGAAGGGCACCGCAGCGCGCAGCTTGCCGAGCGAGGTCTTGCGCGATTCAATCAAGGATCGTGCAGAAAACCTGATGATCGTCGATCTGCTGCGTAACGACCTCGGCCGTTTGGCAGAGCCGGGCAGCGTCTCGGTCGACCGTCTGTTCGGGATCGAGGACTATCCGACAGTCTGGCAGATGGTTTCCGAGGTCTCGGCACGGATTGGCCGGGAGAATTTCGAGGCCGTCCTGCGCGCGCTCTTTCCTTGTGGATCGATTACCGGCGCACCGAAAATCCGGGCCATGCAGATCATCGGCGAACTCGAAGGCACGCCGCGCGGCCTGTATACGGGCGCCCTCGGTTTCCTGGCCCCGAACGGGGACTTTCGGCTGAATGTGGCTATCCGGACGCTGGAACTAGCCAGCGGGCATCGGGGGAGAATGGGTGTGGGTAGCGGTATCGTAGCCGATTCCTTGCCCGACGCCGAATGGCGGGAGTGCCTGCTGAAAGCTGAGTTCCTGCGCAATATCGATCCTGGCCTACGGTTGATCGAGACTTTGCGCCGCGAGAATGGTGTCTATCCGATGTGGGCGGGCCATCTGGCGCGGCTTCGTCGCTCTGCTCAATGGTTCGGCTTTCCGCTCGATGAGCAGCGGATTTGCCGCGAACTGGGCAAGCAGCCTGCGCAGGGTGTCTGGCGCGTACGCCTGACGCTGGACAAGGCCGGCGATATCGAGATCCAGGCCATTGCACTGGCCGATGCGCCGCACTTCGTGCGATTGGCCGAACTGGCGGAGGCTCGTGTCGACAGCAGCGATCCGCTGCGCGCTTACAAGACGACGGTTCGCCCTCTGTACGATGCGGCCCTGCGGGGGCTGCCGGCCGATTCGCCAGTGTTCGATCTGATCTTCGTCAATGAGCGTGGAGAGGTTGCCGAAGGGGCGCGCAGCAATGTGTTTGTCGAGCGGGATGGCGTGCTGCTGACCCCGCCGGTGGCGTGCGGTGCGCTACCGGGCGTGCTGCGGGCCGAATTGCTGGCCAGCGGCAGGGCGCGCGAAGCCGTGCTTTATCCGGCCGATCTGGATGGCGACTTCTTTCTCGGTAATGCGCTGCGTGGGCTGATACCCGTTCGCTTGCGACAAGGCGAAAAAAACGGCCAGACTTGAAGTCTGGCCGTCGTTCCGGTTGATCGTCCGTATGGCGCTTAGTGGCGCAAGCGGCGCAGATTGAGGCCAATGACCAGGAACATGGCGGCGCCCATGCCGTAGATGAAGGCCTTGGCAACATCAACGTCCTGGACGGCAACGAGGACCGGCGCATCCTGTTCGATCTTGTAGCGGATGCTCGTCTGGAAGTGCCAGGAGGATGCCTTCACTTCATAGACGCCATCGTTCCTGCTCCATTTGAGCCAGTTCTGTGGCTCCTCGAACTCGCCGGCTGCGTCGATCGGTTCCAGGCCGCTGATCTCTCCCTTTGCCTTCGCTGCGGCGAGTTCACCGTAGCTGATGCCGCAGGCTTCCTTTTTCTCGCCGCAGAGGGCGACCAGGCGGAAGTTCGGTTTCCACTCGGGATTGGCCTTTTCCCACGGCCAGGAGTAGATGAACGCCACCGTGCTGGCCCCGACGGCCAGGGAGAAGATCATCAGGGTGGTGAATATTTGTGTGAAGAAGCTGCGGTTATCTTGCATGGACGCTCTTTATTCAGCCGAGTTTGGCCAGTTGCGGTTTGAGTTTCTCCAGCGTCGCCGTGAATTCGGCAACCCGCTGTTTTTCCTGTTCGACGACGGCCACCGGGGCGCGAGCAACGAAGCCTTCGTTCGAGAGCTTGCCCTGGGCGATGGAAATCTGCTTCTCCAGCTTTTCGATTTCCTTCTTCAGGCGCTCTTTCTCGGCAGCCACGTCGATCTCGACCTTCAGCATCAGGCGCGTCTCGCCGACCACGGCGACCGGTGCCACGGCGTCGGCCGGCATGTCGTCCACGATTTGTACCTCGGAGAGCTTACCCAGAGCTTGCAGGATTGGCGCGAACTCGCGGATTTCATCGCCGCCGCCGGCGACGATCAGCGGCGTGCGCTGGGCCGGGGAAATGCCCATCTCGCCGCGCAGGTTACGGCAGGCGTAGGCCAGGGCCTTCAGACGCTCCACCTTGGCTTCGCTGGCGGTGTCGATCTTGAATTCCTCGGCGCGCGGGTAGGCGGCGAGCATGATCGAATCGTGCGTCTTGCGGCCAGCAATCGGCGCCACGGTTTGCCACAGTTCCTCGGTGATGAACGGAATCAGCGGGTGGGCGAGGCGCAGTACGGCTTCCAGGGTGCGTACCAGCGTGCGGCGGGCGCCGCGCTGCTGGGCGTCGTTGCCAGTCTGGATCTCGACCTTGGCGATTTCCAGGTACCAGTCGCAGAACTCGTCCCAGATGAATTTATAGACGGCCTGGGCAACCAGGTCGAAACGGTAGTCGGTGAAGTGCTGTTCGATTTCCTTTTCGACGCGCTGCAGTTGGCTGACGATCCAGCGATCAGCGAAGCTGAATTCGAGCGGGGCGGATCCGCCGCAAGCCGGGCCGCCCTGCTGGTGTTCGAGGGCCAGATCGTGACCTTCGACGTTCATCAGCACGAAGCGGGTGGCATTCCACAGCTTGTTGCAGAAATTGCGGTAGCCGTCGCAGCGGTTCAGGTCGAACTTGATGTCGCGGCCGGGCGAGGCGAGCGACGCGAAGGTGAAGCGCAGCGCGTCGGTGCCGAAGGCCGGGATGCCCTCCGGGAATTCCTTCTTGGTCTTCTTGGCGATGCTCTCGGCCTGTTTCGGGTTCATCAGGCCGAAGGTGCGCTTCTCGACCAGCGCGTCGATGCCGATGCCGTCGATCAGGTCGATCGGATCAAGCACGTTGCCCTTGGACTTGGACATTTTCTGGCCTTCGCCGTCGCGGATCAGGCCATGCACGTAAACATGCTTGAACGGGATCTTGCCGGTGATGTGCTTGGTCATCATGACCATGCGGGCGACCCAGAAGAAGATGATGTCGAAGCCGGTGACCAGCACGGACGACGGCAGATACTGTTGCAGCACCTGGTTGGCCGCGTCGGTCGCTTCATCGCCGGTCCAGTCCAGCGTCGAGAACGGCCACAGGGCGGACGAATACCAGGTATCGAGCACGTCTTCATCGCGCGTCAGCTGGCCGGCGTAACCGGCCTTGTCGGCCTGCTTGCGGGCTTCTTCCTCGTTCTGGGCGACGAACACCTCGCCATTGACCCCGTACCAGGCCGGAATCTGATGGCCCCACCACAGCTGGCGGGAGATACACCAGTCCTGAATGTTGTTCAGCCATTGGTTGTAGGTATTGACCCAGTTTTCCGGATAGAACTTGATCTCGCCGGAATGGACGACGTCCAGTGCCTGCTCGGTGATCGACTTGCCGTCGGCACCCGGCTTGGACATGGCAACGAACCACTGGTCGGTCAGCATCGGCTCGATGACGACGCCGGTACGGTCACCGCGCGGCACTTTCAGCTTGTGCTTGTCGGTCTTTTCCAGGATGCCGAGCGTTTCCAGATCGGCAACGACGGCCTTGCGGGCGTCGAAGCGGTCGAGGCCGCGGTATTTCTCCGGGGCGGCGTCGTTGATCTTGGCGTCCAGCGTCAGGATCGAGATCATCGGCAGGCCGTGGCGCTGGCCGACGGCGTAGTCGTTGAAGTCGTGCGCCGGCGTGACCTTGACGCAGCCGGTGCCGAATTCGAGATCGACGTAGGAGTCGGCGATGATCGGGATTTCACGCTCGGTCAGCGGCAGCTTCACCATCTTGCCGATCATGTGCTTGTAGCGCTCGTCCTCCGGGTGAACCATCACGGCGGTGTCGCCGAGCATGGTTTCCGGACGGGTGGTGGCGACTACCAGGCTACCCGAGCCGTCGGCCAGCGGGTAGCGGATGTGCCACATGAAGCCGTCTTCTTCCTCCTGCACGACTTCGAGGTCGGAGACGGCGGTGTGCAGCTTCGGGTCCCAGTTCACCAGGCGCTTGCCGCGGTAGATCAGGCCTTCGTTGTAGAGGCGGACGAAAGTTTCGGTGACAACCTTGTTGAGGCCGGCATCCATCGTGAAACGCTCGCGCGTCCAGTCCGGGCTGGTGCCCATGCGGCGCATCTGTTGGGTGATGGTGTTGCCCGAGTATTCCTTCCATTCCCAGACTTTTTCCAGGAACTTCTCGCGGCCGAGGTCGTGGCGCGAAATGCCCTGGGCGTCCAGCTGGCGCTCGACGACGATCTGCGTGGCGATGCCGGCGTGGTCGGTGCCCGGCTGCCACAGCGTGTTGTGACCGCGCATCCGGTAGTAGCGGGTCAGCGCGTCCATGATCGTCTGGTTGAAGCCATGGCCCATGTGCAGCGTGCCGGTGACGTTGGGCGGCGGCAGCAGGATGCAGAAATTGTCTTGCTTGTCGCCGTCTACACCGGCAGCGAAATAATTCTGACCTTCCCAGGCGGGGTACCAGCGGCGTTCGATGTCGACGGGTTCAAAGGCTTTGGCGAGTTCCATGGACTTCTCGGAAAAGGGGGAAACCCGCAATTATACCGGAGCGCCGCTCCGGCTTCGGCGTGATCTCAGCCTCGTCTCAGTCGCGGTGCGGGGCTGCAGCAATCATGGCCTGCTCTGCCAGAAAGTCACGCAAAGTCGATTCGATGATGCGGGGCAGTTCGGTGGCCAGGCGTTGTTCGACGCGACGTGCCAGTTCGCAAGCTAGTTGCTCGTGTAGATCGGCATTGATCGGGGTACGAGTGGGCGTGGTTTCTTGCTGCGAAGCCGCCGTTTCGTGTGAATGGAGGACGGGGGGCTGGGCGACAATGGCGTAGTCGTCGTCAGGCAGCGGCAGTGCGCTCGGGAGGGGGGACTCCTCTATCGTAGAACTGGCCTCGTCAACGAGTACGGGAATGTCATCTTCGTCGTCGATTGCATCGGTCAAAGTCGGTACATCGTCGAATTCGGTCTCCGCCTGGCGCTTGCGGTGCATCAGGGCGTCGGCGCGGGCGAGGATGGGGCTGGGCACGGGAATCCTTTAGCGACCGCTGAGATCGAAGTAGCGGACTTCGTAGCCGCGATCCTTGTAGAACTTGACTCGATCGCGCGCGGCGCTGCGGTCGTCTTCGTCCTGTCCGACCACTTCGATCAGGCTTTCGAAGCGCGAAAAACCCGGCGGAATATCCCGGCTCAGGTTCATCAGACGTTCATCCTGCGAGATGGTGTCGAGCTTGTCGGTGATCAGGATCGGCGTTTCAGCGGCCAGCGGCGAATCGGCACGGCAGTGCGGCACGAAGCTGAGGGCCGAATGGGTCCATAGCATCCGGTCGATGCTGCCGGCGACTTCCGGTTCGGTTGCGTACACCAGCATCGGTTTTTTCTTGGCGTAGGCGCCGCTCAGCAAGGCGCAGGCGGCGGCGATCCGGTCGCTGGCGCCGTGATAGAAGAAGACTTGGGTCAATTGAGCTTGCCCGCGCGTTGCAGGAGGTAATGCGTCAACAGGGGAACCGGCCGTCCGGTGGCCCCCTTGTCGGCACCCGATTTCCAGGCGGTGCCGGCAATGTCGAGGTGAGCCCAGTCGAATTTCTTGGTGAAGCGCGACAGGAAGCAGGCGGCTGAAATGGCACCGCCGTATCGCCCGCCGATATTCGCCATGTCGGCGAAGGGACTCTTCAATAATTCCTGGTAGTCGTCCCACAGTGGCATGTGCCAGGCGCGGTCGTTGGCCTCCTCGCCCGCATCCTGCAGGTCGCGTGCAAGGCCATCCTTGTTGGCGAACAGACCGGTGGCGATGTTGCCCAAGGCAACGACGCAGGCGCCGGTCAGTGTGGCGACATCGATCAGGGTGTCTGGGTCGAAGCGTTCGGCGTAGGTCAGCGCGTCGCACAGGATCAGGCGGCCTTCGGCGTCGGTGTTCAGGATTTCGATGGTCTGGCCGGACATCGAGGTGACGATGTCCCCGGGACGGGTCGCGTTGCCCCCGGGCATGTTTTCGGTGGCCGGAACGATGACGGTCAGGTTGATCGGCAGGGCCATGCGGGCAATGGCTTGCATGGTGCCCAGGACGCTGGCGGCACCGCACATGTCGTATTTCATCTCGTCCATTTCGGCACCCGGTTTCAGCGAAATGCCGCCGGTGTCGAAAGTGACGCCCTTGCCGACCAGTATGATGGGCTTTTCGCTGGTTTTTGCCCCCTTGTAACTGAGCACGATCAGCTTCGGCGGTTGGTGCGAACCCCGTGCGACGGCAAGCAGCGAGTGCATGCCGAGCTTTTCCATGTCGTCGCGCTCAAGGACTTCGCAGTCGAGCTTGAATGCTTTGGCCATGGTCTTCGCCTGTTCGGCCAGATAGCTCGGGTGGCAAACATTGGGCGGCAGGTTGCCGAGCGTCTTGGCCAGTGCCATGCCTTCGGCAATGGCTTGACCCTGATGCATGCCCTCTTCGGCGGGGGCCAGTTCGTTACGACGTTCGACGCTGATCGTCAGCTTGCGCAACGGGCGGCGAATTTCTTCCTTCTTGCTCTTGAATTGATCGAACCTGTAGGTGGCATCCAGCGCTGCAATGACTGTCTGGCGGACGCGCCAGGTGATGCTGCGCTTCCGGACCTGGAGTTCGGTCAGGAAAAGTGTGGCGTCGAAGGCGCCGGTTTCGTTGAGTACCTTGACGGCGGTACGGATGGCGTTGGCGAATTCCTTTTCGCGGAATTCCTTTTCCTTGCCCAAGCCAACCAGCAGGATGCGGTCGCAAAGCGTGGAGGGCACGTTGTGTAGCAGCAGTGTGCTGCCTGCCTTGCCTTCCATGTCGCCACGGCGCACGATGTCGGCAATGTAGCCGCCGGACGCGTTGTCGAGCAATTCTGCCGGGAGGGTCAGTTTCCTCGATTCGAAAACGCCGACGACCACGCAGGCGCTGCGCTGTTTTTCCGGGCTTCCGCTTTTTATGCTAAATTCCACAAGCTGCTCCTGATCAAGGAAATATCAGTATTCGAGGGATTATCCTCGCATTTTTTCGGTTTCGTCAAAGCATGATATTCGAGCGCGCCGCTCGGCGCGAATTTGCCCAGGCAGCTGCCGGCATCAGCGTTGCGCTGCTGGCCATTCTGACCTCGACCCATTTGATTCGTTTGCTCAAGGAAGCAGCGGGCGGCCGCATTGCGCCGGAAGCGGTGGCGTCCTTGCTGGGGTTTTCGGCGCTCAATTTCATGCCTGTTTTGCTGTCATTGACGCTTTTTGTGTCCATTTTGCTCAGTTTGTCCCGTGTTTATCGGGATTCCGAAATGGTGGTCTGGTTTTCTGCGGGTTTGCCGCTGACTGGCTGGATTTCGCCCGTTTTGCGTTTTGCCCTGCCGATCATTCTTGCAATTGCCGCCGTTTCCGGTTTTCTTGCGCCTTGGGCCAATTCCAGTTCGGCCGAGTATCGTGAGCGCCTTTCTGCGCGTAGCGAACTCTCTCAGGTGTCGCCCGGCGCTTTCCGGGAAGTCAAGAAAGGACAGCGGGTATTCTTCGTGGAAGGTGTGGGTGAGGACGGCAGCAATGTCGGTAACGTCTTCGTCGCCTCCTATCAGGAAGGCAGGTTCGGCGTAGTCGTGTCCGATTCGGGCTTTCAGGAAACGGCCGGCAACGGCGACCGTTTTGTCGTCTTGGAGCACGGACGGCGTTACGAGGTGGAGCCGGGTAGTCCGGCTTTCAAGGTCATGGAGTTCGAACGCTACCGGGCGCGGGTCGAGGATGGCGAACCGGCTTCCTCCTCGCTGTCACCAAAGGGTATGCCAATTACCGAGTTGATTCTCGAGGACAGCAACGTCGCTCGTGGCGAACTGCTGTGGCGGATCGGCTTGCCGGTTTCGGCCCTGATCCTGTGCCTTCTGGCCATTCCGCTTTCCTATGTGAATCCGCGGGCCGGGCGCTCGGCCAACATGTTGATCGCGATCCTGATCTACGCCATCTACAATAATCTGCTCTCGGTGAGCCAGGCTTGGGTGGCGCAAGGCAAGCTGTCCTTCTGGGTGGGCGTCTGGGCGGCCCATGCCGTGATGCTTTTGCCGCTGGTGGCGCTGTTCTACAAACGGATCGTCGTGCGCATGCCGTGGCAGCGCTGGGGGCATTGATGTTTCGTCTCAATCTCTACCAGCGCTATCTGATTCGCGAGACATTTGCGTCGGTCTTTCTGGTACTCGCCGCTTTTCTGGCGTTATTTGCTTTCTTTAACTTCATTGACGAACTGCGTAGTGTCGGCAAGGTCGGGTACACGGTGTTTCATGCTGCCTTGTTCGTTGCTTTGGGCATGCCCGGCCTGATTTACGAGTTGATTCCCATTGCGACGTTGATTGGGGCGCTGTATGCCTTATCGACGCTGGCTCGCCATTCGGAAATTACCGTTCTGCGGGCCTCCGGGCTGGCCACGGGCGATTTGCTGAAAACCCTTTTCAGGGCGGCCTTGCTGCTGGCGTTGCTGACTTTTGTGGTGGGTGAAGCCCTGGTCCCCTTCAGCGAGCGGCTGGGACGGGAAATCAGGGCCAAGGCCATGAGCACAGTGATCGCCCAGAGCGGCTTTGATAGCGGTTTGTGGGTCAAGGATGGACGTAGTTTCATCAACATTCGCAGCGCTATGCCAGATGCTCCACTGCAAGGCATCCGCATCTACAAATTCAGCCAGGAAAACCAGCTCGAATCGGTGACGGATGCTCGTCAGGCGGATTTTCAGCTGCCGGATCGATGGATTTTGCAGGATGTTGTCAGAACAGTTCTGGAAGGGGATCTGGCGCGGGTTGAGAAGAGTCCTGACGGCGAGTGGCACTCCAATGTCACGCCGAATCTGTTGGCAGCGTTGATGGTCTCTCCTGAACGCATGTCGCTGATCGGGCTGTTGAATTACACCCGACATCTCAGCGATAACAAGCAAAAAACGGAGCGTTACCAGATCGCGCTCTGGAAAAAATTGCTCTATCCGCTGGCTGCTCTGGTCATGGTGGCACTTGCGCTGCCGTTCGGGTACTCACACAACCGGGTGGGCGGGGTCAGCCTGAAGATATTTGCCGGCGTCATGCTCGGTATTCTCTTCTATGCCTTGAACGGCCTGTCGTCCAATTTGGGGGCGATCAATTCGTGGTCGCCGTTGTTCAGTGCGATGGCGCCGTCGGCCCTGTTTCTGCTCGTTGCGATGGGTATGCTGTGGTGGGTGGAGCGTCGCTGATCAACCGGCGCTGGTAATTCGGGTACCGGCGATCCGGTCATGCAGGAACTGTTTGTCTTTGTCCAGCAAGGCCCATGCAATGCCGACCCCCAGCAGCAGGATGCTGGGCCAGGCAGCGAGGTAGCGCAGTACGGCTTGCAGCGGACGCAACGGCCCGCCACTTTCGTCGACCAGGCGCATTTTCCAGGTTTTCATGGGCAGTGTTTGGCCGCCGTTGAGCCAGCACCAGACAAAATAGACCATCAGCAGTAGCAGGACATGAATCCAGAGCGCCTTGGCGCCAGCGTTCCAGCCAAAACCCGACAGCACGACCTGAGGGAGAAGAAAGCCGATCAGCAGGATGGAAAAAACGACCAGTCCTTCATACAGCATGCAGACGAGGCGTCGTTGCAAGCTTGGTTGTTCGACTGTCATTGGTTTTGCGGGTTGGTGGTGTGAGTTGGGGTGGGAGCTGACTCGGTGCCGGCCGGTGCAGTGACCGGGGTCAGCAGTTTTGACGAGCGGCCGGACTCGCGGACGCGTTGTCGCTCTTCGGGGCTGAGGCTCGAGTAAGCCTCCCACTTCTGTTTGACGACCTGCTTCTGCTCCGTTGGGAGCTGGTTAAAGTCCTTGTAGGTGTCTCGCACCTTGTTGCGTTCGGATGGTGACAGTGTCGCCCACTCCCGCATGCGGTCCTGCATGCGTTGCTGCTCGTCGGGTTTCATCGTCGGGTAGCGGTCGGCGATGCCCAGCCATTTTTTCTTGCGGATGTTCTCCATGCTGTCCCAGTTCTTGGACAGCGGTGCAAGCGTGCTTTTTTGCTGGGCGTTGAGCTGGTTCCATCCCGGTTGCGGCGGTGTGCCGATAATGGCCGTTGTCGGCGGTTCGACGGCGATGGCGGCATTCAGTCCGAGGGTGAGGATCACTCCTCCGGCGAGTCGTCTAATAGCCATTCGAAGAAGTCGTTGTCCAGGAAAGCATCGGGGGGCAGGTCGTCGGTGAGCAGTGCGCTATCCACTTCTTCCAGGGCGGTTACGTATTGAACGCTGTGCCAGTAGAAGGAAATCCACATGCCCAGCAGCAATGCCGCGATGGCAAGAATCTGCTTGAGATAGGGAACGTGCGAGCCCACGCGGAAGGAAGAGATGCCGAAACCGGCCAAGGCCATCTGCGGGGCAGCCTGCTTCTGGCGACTCAGCGCCAGATGACGGGCGGCTTCCAGGCGCCGCGAGGCGGCCGGCGGCATGTCCTTCAATCCGTGGTTCAGCGCTTGCCGAACGCGATATGCATAACGTTCTTCGTTCATAGCTTTATACCTTTTGCCGACAGGGCGGTTGCCAGCGTGTGGGTGGCACGCGAGCAATGGGTCTTGACACTGCCTTCTGAGCAGCCCATCGCCGCTGCGGTCTCAGCGACGTCCATGTCTTCCCAGTAACGCATCAGGAAGGCTTCACGTTGACGTGCCGGCAGCTTTTTTATTTCATCTTCGATCAAATTCAAGGTTTGTGCCTGCAGCAGCTTGCTTTCCGGTGTTTTGGGTCCGGCGTCATCTTCGTCGGCAGCGAGCGTTTCGAGCGGATCGTGGTCGTCGTCCTCGTCCGATGAGAAGGCCGACAGCAGCGTTGTCCACATCGAACGGACTTTGCTGCGCCGATAGTAATCGCGGATGGTGTTCTGCAGGATGCGCTGAAAGAGCATCGGGAATTCGTCGTCCGGCCGGTCGCCGTATTTTTCGGCCAGCTTGAGCATGGCGTCCTGAACGATGTCGAGCGCCGCTTCCTCGTCATGGACGGCAAACATCGCTTGCTTGAAGGCCCGGCGTTCGATCGATTCGAGAAAGCAGGAAAGTTGTTGGGGCGATGCCAGGGTGGTCTCTTCCTAAAGGCCTTGAGCGGTATGGGGATATGCCAGGAAACCTTGACCGAAAATTGGCGGTCGATTAAGGTTACGCCCTTTTAGGCAACAGCTTTTTTGGGCTCAAGAATGATGATCAGCGGTGCAGAAATTGTAATCAGGTGCCTGCAAGAAGAAAAGGTCGATTATGTGTTCGGTTACCCAGGTGGTTCCGTTCTGCATATTTACGACGCCCTTTTCAAGCAGGAGGACGTCAAGCACATCCTGGTTCGCCATGAGCAGGCCGCCGTTCATGCCGCAGACGCCTATTCGCGCTCTTCGCAGAAAGTTGGCGTTGCGCTGGTGACGTCCGGTCCGGGCGTCACCAATACGGTGACCGGCATTGCCACCGCGTACATGGATTCCATCCCGATGGTCGTGCTGTGCGGCCAGGTCCCGACCCAGTACATCGGCCAGGATGCCTTCCAGGAGTGCGATACCGTCGGCATCACCCGCCCCTGCGTCAAGCACAATTTCCTCGTCAAGGACGTCAAGGATCTCGCCTTGACCATCAAGAAGGCCTTTCATATCGCTTCCACCGGCCGTCCCGGCCCGGTCGTCGTCGATATTCCGAAGGACATCACGGCTCAGGTCTGCGAGTTCGACTACCCGAAGTCGGTGCAGATGCGCTCGTACAACCCGGTGGTCAAGGGGCATCTGGGACAGATCAAGAAGGCCGTGCAAATCCTGCAGGAAGCCAAGCGCCCGATCATCTATACCGGCGGCGGCGTGATCCTGTCCGACGCAGCCGAAAAATTGACCACGCTGGCCCGCAAGCTGAATTTCCCGGTGACCAATACCCTGATGGGCTTGGGCGGCTATCCGGCGACCGACAAGCAGTTCGTCGGCATGCTGGGCATGCACGGTACTTTCGAAGCCAACAACGCGATGCATTTCGCCGACGTGATCTTGGCCATCGGCGCCCGTTTCGATGATCGCGTGATCGGCAATCCGGAGCATTTCGGCGAAGAGAAGCGTCGCGTCATCCATATCGACATCGACCCGTCGTCGATTTCCAAGCGCGTCAAGGTCGATGTGCCCATCGTCGGCAATGTGAATGACGTGCTCGACGAAATTCTCAAGCTGATGGACGGCGGTTTCACCGCGGATCCGGAGGTCGCCGACTGGTGGAAGCAGATCGATGAGTGGCGCGGCCGCAACTCGCTGGCCTATCGCCAGTCCGAGCACATCATGCCGCAGTACGTGGTCGAGAAGCTGTATGAAGTGACTGGTGGCGATGCCTTCATCACTTCCGACGTCGGCCAGCACCAGATGTTCGCTGCGCAGTACTACAAGTTCGACAAGCCGCGTCGCTGGATCAACTCCGGTGGCCTGGGCACCATGGGTGTCGGCCTGCCGTACGGCATGGGCGTTCTGCTCGCCAATCCGGGTTCGCAGGTGGCCTGCGTCACCGGCGAGGGCTCGATCCAGATGTGTATTCAGGAGTTGTCGACCTGCAAGCAGTACGAGTTGCCGATCAAGATCATCAACCTGAACAACGGCATGCTGGGCATGGTCCGTCAGTGGCAGGAAATGTTCTACTCCAAGCGGTATTCCCAGTCCTACGTCACGTCGCTGCCGGATTTCGTCAAGCTGGCCGAATCCTACGGTCACGTCGGCATGCGCATCGAGCGACCGGAAGATGTCGAGCCGGCGCTGCGCAAGGCCTTCACGGAGTACAAGGATCGCCTGGTGTTCATGGACTTCATCATCGATCCGGGTGCCAATGTGTTCCCGATGGTGGCAGCGGGCAAGGGCCTGACTGAAATGATCCTCGCCGAAGATATCTGAGCGGGGGAGGAAAAGAAAAAATGCGTCATATCATTTCCATCCTGATTGAAAACGAAGCCGGGGCGCTGTCCCGCGTGGCCGGCCTGTTCTCTGCGCGCGGCTACAACATCGAATCGCTGACCGTGGCGCCGACGGAAGATCCGTCGCTGTCGCGGATGACCATCCTGACCTGGGGCTCCGACGAGGTGCTCGAGCAGATCACCAAGCAGCTCAACAAGCTGGTTGATGTCGTCAAGGTGGTCGATCTCTCCGAGGCTGCGCACGTCGAGCGCGAACTGATGCTGATCAAGGTTCGCGCCACCGGCAAGGATCGCGAAGAGATGAAGCGTATGGCCGATATTTTCCGTGGTCGCATCATCGATGTCACGGAATCGACCTATGTGATCGAACTGACCGGCGCAAGCTCCAAGCTCGACTCCTTCATCGCCGCGCTCGATGCCGGCCTGATTCTCGAAACCGTCCGTACCGGTGTCTGTGGCATCGGTCGCGGCGATCGTATTCTCAAAGTCTAACTATTTGCTCAGAAAGAGGATTTCATGAAAGTTTATTACGACAAGGACGCCGATCTCTCCCTGATCAAGGGCAAGAAGGTCACCATCGTTGGTTACGGCTCGCAGGGCCATGCCCACGCCCAGAACCTGAAGGACTCCGGCGTCAAGGTCACCGTTGGTCTGCGCAAGGATGGCGCTTCCTGGAAGAAGGCCGAAGCTGCTGGTCTGAAGGTTGAGGAAATCGCCAAGGCCGTCAAGGGCGCTGATGTTGTCATGATCCTGTTGCCGGACGAAAACATCCCGCAGGTTTACAACGAAGAAGTCGCGCCGAACCTGAAGAAGGGCGCTGCCCTGGCTTTCGCCCACGGCTTTAACGTGCATTACAACCAGGTCGTGCCGCGCGCCGACGTGGACGTCATCATGGTCGCGCCGAAGGGCCCGGGCCACACCGTGCGTTCCGAGTACCTGAAGGGTGGCGGTGTGCCGTCCCTGATCGCCATCTACCAAGACAAGTCCGGCAAGGCCAAGGACATCGCCCTGTCCTACGCGGCTGCCAATGGCGGCACCAAGGGTGGCGTCATCGAGACCAACTTCCGTGAAGAAACCGAAACCGACCTGTTCGGTGAGCAAGCCGTTCTGTGCGGCGGTGCCGTCGAGCTGGTCAAGATGGGCTTCGAAACCTTGGTTGAAGCCGGCTACGCTCCGGAAATGGCCTACTTCGAGTGCCTGCACGAACTGAAGCTGATCGTCGACCTGATGTACGAAGGTGGTATCGCCAACATGAACTACTCGATCTCGAACAACGCCGAGTACGGCGAGTACGTGACGGGTCCGGAAGTCATCAACGAGCAGTCGCGCGTCGCCATGCGCAATGCCCTGAAGCGCATCCAGACCGGCGAATACGCCAAGATGTTCATCCTTGAAGGTCGTACCAACTATCCTTCGATGACTGCCCGTCGTCGCCTGAACGCCGTGCACCCGATCGAAACGGTCGGTGGCCAGCTGCGCGACATGATGCCGTGGATCAAGAAGAACAAACTGGTTGACCAGTCCAAGAACTAAGCAGGTCTCTAGCTTGGTGGCCGCTCTGCGCCCGCGCAGTTGAGGCTGCCTTCGCTTCGGGCGGTGTGGGAAACTGCACCGCCCTTGTTGTTTGCGGATTTCGATGCTTTCCGGGTGTATCCTCTGCAGGTTGCCCGTTCATATCAGCCCCATGACCGAACTCAAACCCCGTAAGTCGCTGTTCAACCCAGAAGTCAAGCGGCGCGGCATTTACGTGCTGCCCAACCTGTTCACAACGGCTGCCTTGTTTGCCGGCTTTTTCGCCATCGTTCAGGCGATGCAGGGCGATTTTGCCCGGGCCGCCATGGCCATTTTCATCGCCATGGTGCTCGATGGCCTGGATGGTCGGGTGGCCCGACTGACCAATACCCAGTCGGCGTTTGGCGCCGAATACGATTCGCTGTCCGACATGGTCAGCTTTGGCGCAGCACCGGCGCTGGTCATGTACGAATGGGCCTTGCGCGATCTTGGTCGGCTGGGCTGGATCGCGGCTTTCATCTACTGCGCAGGTGCCGCCTTGCGCCTGGCCCGTTTCAATACCACGCTCGAAGTCATGGACAAGCGCTATTTCCAGGGCCTGCCGTCTCCGGCCGCCGCGGCGCTGGTAGCCGGCCTGGTCTGGGTGATGATCGAGACGGGCGTGGCCGGTAGCGACGTGCGCTGGTTTGCCTGCGTGCTGACGATATTTGCCGGGGTAACCATGGTGTCCAACATCCGCTTTTATAGTTTCAAGGACATCAATCTGAAGAAGAGCGTGCCGTTCTTCGTAATCGCCGCTATTGCCCTCGGTTTTGCGCTGGTTGCCTACAGCCCGGAAATTGCCTTGTTCGGTTTCTTTGTCCTCTATGGCCTGTCCGGTTATGTTCAGGCGGCTATCGGCCTGCTCAAGCGCAAGCCCCAGTAATTCCCGGAGATCCCATGAAACAGCATCTGGTAATTTTCGATACGACCCTGCGCGACGGCGAACAGAGTCCGGGCGCGTCGATGACCAAGGAGGAGAAGATCCGCGTTGCCCGCCAGCTGGAGAAAATGCGGGTCGATGTGATCGAGGCGGGTTTTGCCGCCGCTTCTCCCGGTGATTTCGATTCCATCCACTCCATTGCTCAGGCGATCAAGGATTCGACCGTCTGCTCCTTGGCTCGTGCCAACGAGAACGATATCAATCGTGCCGGCGAAGCGATCAAGCCGGCCAAGTCGGGACGTATCCACACGTTCATCGCGACTTCGCCCATCCACATGGAGAAGAAGCTGCGCATGACGCCGGACCAGGTGGTTGAGCAGGCGGTCAAATCCATCGGCTGGGCGCGGCAATACACCGATGACATCGAGTTTTCGGCGGAGGATGCCGGTCGTTCGGAAATCGATTTCCTGTGCCGTATCTTCGAGGCAGTGATCAAGGCCGGTGCCAAGACGATCAACGTACCGGACACGGTGGGTTATGCCATTCCCTTCCAATACGCCGAAACCATGCGCCAGCTGATCGAGCGCGTGCCGAATTCGGACAAGGTTGTCTGGTCGGTGCATTGCCACAATGACCTCGGGCTGGCGGTATCCAATTCGCTGGCCGCCGTTCTGGCCGGGGCGCGCCAGGTCGAGTGTACGATCAATGGTCTGGGCGAGCGGGCCGGTAATGCAGCGCTCGAAGAGATCGTCATGGCGGTACGCACCCGTCCGGATATCTTCCCGGTTGAAACCCGTGTCGACACGACGCAGATTGTCCCGGCCTCCAAGCTGGTGTCGCAGATCACCGGCTATCCGGTACAGCCGAACAAGGCCGTGGTCGGTGCCAATGCCTTTGCGCACGAGTCGGGTATCCATCAGGACGGCGTGCTCAAGCATCGCGAAACCTACGAGATCATGCGGGCCCAGGATGTGGGCTGGAGCCAGAACAAGCTGGTGCTCGGCAAACACTCTGGCCGCAATGCCTTCAAGACGCGTCTGCAGGAACTGGGTATCGAGCTGGAAAGCGACGAGGTGCTGAATGCCGCCTTTGCCCGCTTCAAGGAACTGGCCGACCGCAAACATGAGATTTTCGATGAAGATCTGCATGCCTTGGTTTCCGAGGAGGTCGTGACGCCGGATCAGGAACACTACAAGCTGGTTTACTCGCACGTCTGTTCGGAAACCGGCGAAATGCCCTTTGCCAAGGTCATCCTGAATGTCGGCGGCGTCGAGAAAAAGGGTGAAGCCAGTGGTGGCGGTCCGGTCGATGCAACCTTCAAGGCGATCGAGACTATCGTCGGCAGCGGTGCCGAACTGCTGCTGTACTCGGTCAATGCCATCACGACCGGTACCGATGCGCAGGGCGAGGTGACGACGCGACTGTCCAAGGATGATCGCATCGTCAATGGCAATGGTGCCGATACCGACATCGTGATCGCTTCGGCACGCTCTTACCTGAACGCGTTGAACAAGCTGCACTCCAGCCTGGACAAGGTAAAGGCCCAGGGCGACGTCTGAGTTCCCTCGGCGAGCACGCGATGAAAAGCCGCTTCAGTTCGACTGGGCGGCTTTTTCTTTGACCGGCGGCAAGCGCGTGGCGCGGATGTAGAGAACAACTGATACGAAGAGCACCGCCGACAGCAGCGTTTCGCCGGCAGCCAGCCATTGCGACAATCCTGTGTCGCTGGTGGCTCGGGTGGTGCCCTCGAGCAGGTAGAACTGGATGAACAGCGACAGCCACTTGTAGGTGTAGCGCTTGCCGCGGAGGATGCCGAAGAGCGGAAGCAGCAGCAGGGCGCCCTTGAGGATCATCCAGGAGCCTCCTGGTTTGAGCGGGGCGAGCCAGCCTTCCCAGGCGAGGCAGAGCGCGATGAGTAGAATCAGGCTGGCGCTGGCAATGGTTTGATAGCGTTGTTGGACGTTCACGGGCAATTCAGTTTCTCGGTCAGAAGGGCCAGGCGCTTGCCCAAGGCAAAGGCCAGGCGGCTTTCTTCATTGGATAGTTGCGGGTTGCCGGATGGTCCGGCGACATGGCTGGCGCCATAGGGCGTTCCGCCCGTCGTGGTTGCCGTCAGATCAGGCTCGGTAAAGGGCAGGCCCATGACCAGCATGCCGTGATGCAGCAAGGGAAGTGTCATCGACAGGAGGGTTGCCTCGTTGCCGCCGTGCTGGCTGCCGCTCGAGGTGAAAACACAGGCCGGTTTGCCGGCCAGCGTACCGTTCTGCCACGCGGCGACGGTGCTATCCCAGAAGTATTTCATCGGGGCCGCCATGTTGCCGAAGCGAACCGGGCTGCCCAGGGCAAGTGCGGCGCATTCCTGCAAATCGGAAAGCTCGACGTAGGGCGCGCCGGAGTCAGGGATCGTCGGCTCTGTCGCCTCGCATACCGCAGAGATGCGGGGAACGGTGCGTAAACGAGCCTGCATGCCCGGAACGGCCTCGATGCCGTTGGCAATGCGTTCGGCCAGGGCTCGAAGCGAGCCGCGACGGCTGTAATAGAGGATGAGAATGTCTTGCATGGTCGGCTATTATACGGTCCCATGCAAAAGCGTCCCCGGTCGCGATCGGCCAACTCCAGTCCTGCCGGCCCGGTCGGCATCTTTCGCCGCTTCCTCAGCGAAAACATGATGCAGACCAGTTCGGCCCTCGCGTTCACGACACTGATGGCATTGGTGCCTCTTGTCGCCGTGGTGCTGGCCGTTGCCGGAGCGATCCCATTTTTCGACGTCCTGGTCGGTCGGCTCGACCTGCTGGTTCGCGAGGCCCTGCTGCCCAGCGGCGCGGCGGGGGCAATTGCCGGCAATATTGGAAAGTTTTCCCAAAAGGCGCAGCAGCTTACCCTGGCGGGTATCGGCCTCCTGGGTGTCACGGCTTTCCTGTTGATGAACACTATCGAGCGGGCATTCAACCATCTTTGGCAGGTCAGGCCACGCCCGTTTCTTGCGCGTATTCGCCTCTATGCCTTCGTGATGATGGTCTGGCCGTTCGTCCTCGGCGCGGTGGCCGGCGTCATGTCGTTTGCCGTCACAACCTCCCTGGGTTTGTTCGACGAGTCGCTCTGGGTGCGTCGAATGGCGTTGAAGGGAGTGGCGATGCTGCTGCTCGGGCTGTTCTTCTCGTTTCTGTACTACGCGGTTCCCAATGCGCAGGTTCCCCGGCGCGCGGCCGTGATCGGCGGGGTGTTTGCGGCACTGGCTTTCTCGGTGATGCAAAAAGGCTTCGAGATGTTCCTGGTCGGCTCGGCGACCCTGAAGAGCATCTATGGGGCGTTTGCCGTGTTTCCGGTATTCCTCGTTTGGCTCCACCTGTCCTGGGCGGTGGTGCTCTTCGGCGGGCTGATCGTGGCTACGATGAGCCGTCCGGCGAAACGCTGAAGATTTCCACCGAACTGGTTTGTTCGCGCAATTCGTCGGCTTGCAGTTCGCGAATGCTCAGGTTTTCTTCTTCCTGCAGCACGACGATGTGCCGCGCATTTTCCCGGATGAGCCCAGGGGGAACAATCAGCGATTGCTTGGGATGCAGCGGCGGGGTGGCGGGCAGGATCAGTGCCGGTACCTTGCTGGCATCGAGATCGAATGGATGTGCTACTTCTACCGAGATGGCCTTGGGGGCGAGTAGCTGCAATCCGAGTTCGATATGCTCGGGATTTTCGGAAATGGCCCAGCGGATGATGCAGATGTGCCAAATCTGGGGACTCTCGGCTTGCTCGCTACTCGCCTGCAAAGCCACGATGTCGCCAACCCGGACGTCGTGGGTCTGTCCGGACATGTGCATCAGCGCATAGCCTTCCGGGCTTTCGTTGGTGACCATCCACTCGCTTTGCTCAACCCGCGTTTCCGGGGTTTTCATCAAATGCCAAAGGTTGCCCAGGCCGGAACTTAGCTGGGCGCGATACGATTGCCGCCGTCGGGGGAAGCGGCGTTTGGCGGGGTGGCCCCAAAGCTGGTTCAGGCGGAGCAGGACGCCCGGCCCGGCGTGGGTGTCGGCAAATCGCGGCAAGCCGATGTCCTGTGCATCCACGCCCTTGAGGAGTCCGGCCCGATGCTCGAGTGCCAGTTCGGCCAGTGCGTCGCAGGAAAAATACAACACCTCGGATTCCGGACTGGGGATGCGGCGGATCAATGCATGGGCCGGGAAGTCCTTGTCCGGATCGATCCAGAAAATTCCCCGGGCATCGAGAGGGGGTGTGTCGAGCAGGGCGACGTCGGGTGTGCACGTGTCGATATACTCGCTGATGAACTCAAGTTCGTCGGCGGAAAAGGATACCGGCTGGGCAATGGCGGATAGCAGGATGGAGGTGTAGATGCGTCGTATGCTCGGTCCGGAATGGGGGCCTGGAAATTCGTCCAGGCCGAGCCGGCGGGCTGTGCGGAAGGCGGCATGCAACTGCTGCCACAATCCGATCGGCATCGGCGAGGCGATCATGTGGGCAATGCGAACCTGCCAGGATATGGCGTGCATGGCGCGGCGCAGCGACATGTGCGGCATGCGGGGTGCGTTGTCGCCCTGGGGGTCGAAAAGATCAGCCAGGGTGTTGAAATAATCCTGGGTCAGCGTCTCAAGAACATCGAGTAGCGTTCGTACTCTTTGCCGAAGCTTCCGGGGGATCGGCAGGCTGATTTTGTTCAGCTGTGGCAGCTCGGCCTTGGTGTAGCGCTCGGCCTGACCGAAGAGCAGGTCGAGTAACTTGAGCCGCTGCGGGCCGGGTATCGGCGTGTCGCGCAGGCGGATCAGCTGACGATGCAACTGCTCGCCGTCTTCCGTTCCGGAGGAGCCGTGCGCCAAGGCGAGCCATTCGAGAATGCCCTTGATATTGGCTTCCGGAGTGGTTGCCGAAGAATTGTCCTTTGCTCTGTTCATCGCAGCGGAGGATAGCAAATATTTGGTTCGCCACTATCGCCGTCTGTCGGCTACTGGCGGTCTATGCGTCGCGCGGCCTCTCTTTGTCTATCTAAGTGGCTTGTTTTTCCTTGATAAAGCGATATAATCTCCGGTCTTTTTTCCAGCTAACGAAAGTATTCTCATGGTTGTTATCCGTCTTGCCCGTGGTGGCGCCAAGAAGCGTCCGTTCTACAACATGGTTGTTACCGATTCCCGTAACCGTCGCGACGGCCGTTTCGTCGAGCGTATCGGCTTCTACAACCCGGTTGCTTCCGGCAATGCCGAGGGCCTGCGTATCGCTACCGACCGTCTGGAGCACTGGCTGAAGAACGGCGCCCAGCTGTCGCCGACCGTTGCCCGTCTGGTCAAGCAAAACGCCGCCAAGGCTGCCTAAGTCGTTTTGGCTTTGAACGGCAACGATATCGTCGTTTTGGGTCGGTTGGCCGACCCGTACGGGATTCGGGGCTGGCTCAGGTTGTACCCCTTTGGTGATGATCCGCTGGATTGGGCAGAAATGCCGGTCTGGTGGATTGCCAGGGAAGGCGAGGCGTGGCGTGAAGTCGGGCTGAAAGGCTTGAAGGTTCACGGTGACGGGGTAGTGGTGCTGCTTGATGGCATTGCCGACCGCACGGACGCTGAAGCCATGAAAGGGGTGTTGGTCGGTGCGCCGCGCGATGCGTTGCCGGCGACCGGTGCAGACGAGTTCTATTGGGGCGATTTGATCGGCCTGGAAGTCGTCAATACCGCAGACGAAAAACTCGGCAAGGTGGCCGGGTTGATCGAAACGGGTGCCAATGACGTGCTGCGTGTCGTTGGTGCGGAAGGTGCCGAACGCCTGTTGCCGTTTGTCTCGGCGGTGGTGCTGGCGGTGGACAAGGAAGCGGGACTGATCCGCGTGGAGTGGGGCAGCGACTGGTGATCCGGTTTGACTGCGTGACCATCTTCCCGGAGATGTTTGCGGCGGTAACGCACAGTGGCATTACCCGTCGGGCGCTGGAAGAGCAGCGCTGGGTCTGGCAAGGCTGGAATCCTCGTGATTTCGCCGACAATGCCTGGCGGCGGGTTGATGATCGTCCCTTCGGGGGGGGGCCTGGCATGCTGATGCAGCCGGGGCCGCTGGAAAAGGCGATTGATGCCGCGAAGCTGCAGCAGCGTGAGGTCGGGCTGGCGAAAAGCCGGGTCATCTACCTTTCGCCGCAAGGCGCGCCACTGACCCATGAGCGGGTCATGCAGCTGGCGACTGGCGATGAAGGCTTGATCCTTCTGTGCGGTCGTTATGAAGGGATTGACGAGCGTTTGATCGAGCGCTGTGTCGATGAAGAAATTTCGATCGGGGATTTTGTACTTTCCGGCGGCGAGTTGCCGGCGATGGTGTTGATCGATGCCGTTGTCCGCCAGTTGCCGGGGGTGCTCGGAGATGCCGCCTCGGCGGTGGAAGATTCGTTTGTCGGTGGTTTGCTGGATTGTCCGCACTACACCCGCCCGGAAATATACGAGGGCGAGTCGGTGCCGGAGGTTTTGCTGTCCGGTGACCACAAAAGAATTCGTCGTTGGCGGCTCAAGCAGTCGCTGATGCGAACCCGGAAGCGCCGGCCGGATTTGCTGGCGCACCGCGTGTTGAGCGCGGAAGAGACGCAACTCCTCGCGGAAATTTCCGGAGAGGAGCAATGCGGTGAGTAGATGTTTTTAATTTAAGGATCTCACATGAACCTGATTCAACAACTTGAGCAAGAAGAAATTGCCCGCGTTTCCGCCGGCAAGACCATTCCCGAATTCGCCCCGGGCGACACCGTCGTCGTTCAGGTGAAGGTCAAGGAAGGTACTCGCGAGCGTCTGCAGGCTTACGAAGGCGTGGTTATCGCCAAGCGCAACCGTGGCCTGAACTCCAACTTCATCGTCCGCAAGATCTCTTCCGGCGAAGGCGTTGAGCGTACGTTCCAGACCTATTCTCCGCTGGTAGCTTCGATCGAACTGAAGCGTCGTGGTGACGTTCGTCGCGCCAAGCTGTACTACCTGCGCGAGCGTTCCGGCAAGTCGGCTCGTATCAAGGAAAAGCTGGATTTCAAGAAGGCCTGATCGGCTCTCTGAAGGTTCACAAGAAACGGGGCGCTGCGGCGCCCCGTTTTACGTTGACGGTTCGTCGATGCCGTAAAGCTGGCGCAGTCGCTGGCATTCCGGATGCGGCGAGCCATCGTCCTGAAAGGCACGAAATTCACGGCAGGTCGATGGGCGATGGCTGTAGATGGCGCAACGGCCATCGTCTTGCAGGGCAGCGCAGCGTCCCAGGCCGGTTTCAGTGCCGCGCATGCAGGCCAGAAAGGGCGTGACGGCGGAAGTCAGTTCGCTGGGGACAAAACCGCCGGGCTGGCTATCGAGTTCGCCGTGATAGAAGGAAACCCGGTAGTGGTAACAGCACGCGCCGCAGCCGAAGCAGGGATTGTCCTCTCCAGCCATGTCGTAGAAGACACGGCCATCGGCCTGAGCTTGGGGAATCTGGATTTTGCTCACGGGGGGGCTGCTTGGTCCAGGGGGCCGGAAAGTGAGCTTTGCCGGCCCGGTAGCATTCCTTATCGAGCGGCTTTGTCGTTCTCGATCAGCGCGTAGGCCGAATGGTTGTGAATGGACTCGAAGTTTTCCGATTCAACGACATAGGCGTCGATGCGCGCTTCGGCATTGAGGCGGGCGGCCACATCGCGGACCATGTCTTCGACGAACTTCGGGTTGTCGTAGGCGCGTTCGGTGACGTATTTCTCATCCGGGCGCTTGAGCAGGCCGTAGAGTTCGCAGGAGGCTTCCTGCTCGACCAGCTGAACGATTTCCTCGATCCACACGAAATCGTTGGTGCGGGCGGTGACGGTCACGTGGGAGCGCTGGTTGTGGGCGCCGCGTTCGGAAATCTTCTTGGAGCAGGGGCACAGGCTGGTTACCGGCACGACAACCTTGACCGAGGTGCTGATCTTGCCGTGGCAGATGTCGCCGATGAAGGTGACGTCGTAGTCCATCAGGCTTTGCACGCCGGAAACCGGAGCAGTCTTGTTGATGAAATACGGGAAATTCATCTCGATGTGGCCGGTTTCGGCTTCCAGTTTGGCCACCATGTCGCGCAGCATGGTCGGGAAATTCTCGACCGAGATTTCACGTTCGTGGCTGTTCAGAATCTCCACGAAGCGGGACATGTGGGTGCCCTTGAAATTGTGCGGCAAGCCGACGTACATGTTGAACATGGCGATGGTGTGCTGCACGCCGGTCGATTTGTCCTGCACCTTGACCGGGTGACGGATGGACTTGATGCCGACCTTGTTGATCGCGATCTGACGCGTATCGGCGGAGTTCTGGACATCGGGAATGTTGGGGGTGGGGGTGCTCATTCGCTGTTCTCTCGGTAATTTATTGTCGGTCGGCATGGGCGCCGGATTTTTCGTGGATCGCGCGCACGATGCCTTCCTTGTCGAGGCCCAACTCGGAAAGGAGCTGGCCTTGTTCGCCATGATCGACAAAACGGTCAGGCAGGCCGAGGCGTAGTACCGGCACAGTCAGCCCGCGTTCCGCCAGCACCCGCTCGACTTCCGAACCAGCGCCGCCAATCACGGCGTTCTCTTCGAGGGTCACAAGCAGGGAATGGTTCCCCGCCAGTTCAATGATCAGTGCTTCGTCGATGGGTTTGACGAAGCGCATGTTGGCGACAGTCGCATCGAGCTCTTCGCCGGCGGCCAGGGCAGCACCCAGCAGGGGGCCGAAAGCGAGCAGGGCGATCTCCTTGCCGCGACGGCGAATCTCGCCCTTGCCGAGCGGCAGGGTGTCGAGCCCGGGCGACGGGATGGCGCCGGTGCCGCTACCCCGTGGGTAGCGCACCATCGACGGGCAGTCGAGGGTATGGGCCGTGGACAGCATGCGCCGGCATTCGGCCTCGTCGGACGGCGTCATGACCACCATGTTCGGAATGCAGGTCACGTAGGACAGGTCGAAGGTGCCGTGGTGTGTTGGTCCATCGGCACCGACCAGGCCGCCGCGGTCGACGGCGAAGACGACCGGCAGGTTCTGTAGCGCGACGTCATGGATCAATTGATCGTAGGCGCGCTGCAGGAAGGTCGAGTAAATGGCGACGACCGGCTTCAGTCCTTCGCAGGCTAGGCCGGCAGCGAAGGTTACGGCGTGCTGCTCGGCGATGCCGACATCGTAGTAGCGGTCAGGGTGCTCGCAGGCGAAGCGGACCATGCCGGAGCCTTCGCGCATGGCCGGGGTGATGCCGACCAGGCGGGAATCGGCCTTGGCCATGTCGCACAGCCAGTCGCCGAAAACCTGCGTATAGGTTAGCTTGCCAGTGCCCTTGGCGGACTGGATTCCTTCACCGGCGGCGAACTTGCCGACGCCGTGGTAGAGGATGGGGTCGTTCTCGGCCAGTTTGTAGCCTTGGCCCTTCTTGGTGATCACGTGCAGGAACTTCGGGCCCTTCAGCTTCTTCAGATTCTCCAGCGTCGGGATCAGGGCGTCGAGATCGTGGCCGTCGATCGGGCCGTAGTAGTGGAAGCCGAATTCTTCGAACAGGGTGCCGGGGGCGATCATGCCCTTGACGTGCTCCTCGGCGCGGCGGGCCAGTTCGAGCAGCGGCGGGGCGAAGCCAAGCATGTGGCGGCCAGCTTCGCGAGCGACGTTGTAGGTCTTGCTCGAGGTCAGTCGGGTCAGGATGTTGTTCAGCGCGCCGACCGGCGGCGAGATCGACATCTCGTTGTCGTTGAGGATAACCAGCATGTCGGCGTCGGCGACGCCAGCGTTGTTCAGTGCCTCGAAGGCCATGCCGGCGGACATGGCGCCGTCGCCGATGATGGCGATGGCCTTGCGGTCCTCGCCCTTGTGCTTGGCAGCCAAGGCCATGCCGAGGGCTGCCGAGATGGAGGTCGAGGAGTGGCCGACGCCAAACGTGTCGTACGGACTTTCGCAGCGTTTCGGGAAGCCGGCGACGCCATGGCGCATACGCAGCTTACCCATGCCTTCGCGGCGGCCAGTCAGCACCTTGTGCGGGTAGCACTGGTGGCCAACGTCCCACACCAGGCGGTCATCCGGGGTGTTGAACACGGCATGCAGGGCGATGGTCAACTCGACCGTGCCGAGGTTGGACGACAGGTGGCCGCCGGTCTGGGAGACCGATTCGATCAGGAATTCACGCAATTCAGCGGCCAGTTGCGGCAGCTGCTTGCGCTCCAGGCGACGCAGGTCGGCCGGGGATTGGATGGTGTCGAGCAGCGGATAGCTCATGGGTTCCGTTCAGAATTGCCGGTGGCAGATGAAATCGGCCAACTGGTTCAGGCGGGTGGCGTGGTCGCCGAAAATGGTCAGGGCGTCGCGCGCATCGGCACGCAGTTCGTCGGCGTAGGCGCGGGCATTCTCCAGGCCAAGCAGGGCGACGTAGGTCGGCTTGTCGGCAGCTTCGTCCTTGCCGGCGGTCTTGCCCAGCGTGGCGGTGCTCGCCGTGCAGTCGAGGATGTCGTCGACGACCTGGAAAAGCAGGCCGGCACGCTTGGCGAAACGGTCGAGATTGTTGCGTTCGTCGGCCGACAGCGGCTGGCCGGCGAGGGCGCCGAGCAGTACGGCGGCGCGGATCAGGGCGCCGGTCTTCAGTGCGTGCATCAGCTCCAGCTCGGGCTGGGTCAACGGCTTGCCGACCGAGGCGAGGTCGATGGCCTGGCCGCCGGCCATGCCGCGCGAACCGCTGGCATGGGCAAGCAGGGCGACCATTTCAAGTTGCTGTTTGGGCTGACCGATTACCTGGCTGGCCAGCAATTCGAAGGCCAGGGTCTGCAGGCTGTCGCCGACGAGCAGGGCGGTCGGTTCATCGAATTCGACATGGCAGGTCGGGCGCCCACGGCGTAGCACGTCATCGTCCATGCAGGGCAGATCGTCGTGTACCAGCGAATAGGCGTGGATCATTTCGACGGAGCAGCCGACGACATCGAGGGCTTCCGGCGTGGCGCCGGTCAGTTCGCCGGCGGCGTGGGCGAGCAGCGGGCGGACACGCTTGCCGCCGCCGAGGGTGGCATAGCGCATCGCTTCGTGCAGGCGGGCTGGAATGCTGTCGCCGGCGGGCAGGAAGCGGCCGAGGGCGGTTTCTGCGCGATCCTGGGTGACCGCCATCCATTCGGCGAAGGGCAGGGAGCTCACTGGGCCTCCAGGGTGTTTCTGTCGACGTTCTTGAATTCCCCGCCTTCCAGCACGCGAACCTGTTCCTCGGCATCGGCGAGCTGGGCCTGGCAGTGCTTCATCAGTTCCACCCCGCGCTTGTAGGCGGCAATGGAGGCTTCGAGTTCGAGCTTGCCGCCTTCCATGCTGGAGACGATGTCTTCGAGTTCGGTCAGGGCCGTCTCGAATTTCATGTCGGCGATGGGTGTTTGATCCATGTCAGAGGCGTTCTGGGAAACACGCGAAAATACTCCATCCGGGGGCTTCAGGTCAAATGCGGGGCGGGGTAAAATCCTGTTTTTTCAACCCGCTGGAGTGTGGAATGTCTGACGTGGCGAATCTGTCCCGTTTGGCCCCCGCAGTTTCCCAACTGCCTGTGGACTGGTACTTCGATCAATCGATTCATGAGCTGGAGAAAAAGCTCATCTTCGATGCCGGCCCCGGCTATGTCGGTCACCAATTGATGGTGCCGGAAGCGGGTAATTACCGTTCGCTGGAGTGGAAGGATCATGGCCAGATGCTGCTCAACGGCGGCGCCGAAGGCAAGAATGCGGGCATCTGGCAGATGTCCAACGTTTGTCGTCACCGTCAGGCGATCATGCTGCAGGGGGCTGGCACCCTCAACGGGCCGATCGTTTGCCCGATCCATCGCTGGACCTACGAACAGGGTGGCGAACTGATCGGCGCTCCGCATTTTCCGCAGAATCCCTGTCTGAACCTGAACAAGGCCAAGCTGGAAAACTGGAACGGCCTGCTGTTCAAGGGGCCGCGCTCGGCCAATGTCGACCTGGCCGGGATGACGGTCGCCCGCGACCTCGATTTCACCGGCTACAAGCTCGACCATGTCGAGATGCACGAGTGCAACTACAACTGGAAGACCTTCATCGAGGTCTATCTGGAGGACTACCATGTCGTCCCCTACCACCCGGGCCTGGGCAATTTCGTCACCTGCGACGATCTGAGCTGGCAATTCGGCGACTGGTACTCGGTGCAGAAAGTCGGCATCACTTCGCTGATGAAGGATTCTTCCTCGACCGCTTACAACCGCTGGCAGAAGGTGGTCCGCGAGTATTACGGCGACCGCGGCGAAACGCCGCCGCAGGGCGCCATCTGGCTGACCTACTACCCGAACATCATGGTCGAGTGGTATCCGCACGTGCTGGTCGTGTCGACCCTGATTCCGCAGGGGCCGGACAAGACGATGAACGTCGTCGAGTTCTACTACCCCGAGGAAATCGTCGATTTCGAGCGCGAGTTCATCGAGGCCGAGCGTGCCGCCTACATGGAGACGGCCATCGAGGATGACGACATCGGCGAGCGCATGGATCGTGGTCGCAAGGCGCTGCTGGCCGAAGGGCGCAACGAGGTCGGGCCGTACCAGAGCCCGATGGAGGACGGCATGCAGCACTTCCACGAGTTCTATCGCCGGGTCATGCAGAAGGAAATTGAAGCCAGATAAGCGAGGCGCGCTGATTCCGCGCAGCGTCGCAGCAGGGCGTCGGGGTAAAATCCGGCGCCCTTTTTATTTTTCGAGTTCCACCGCATGCAATCCCTGTGGATGATCGCCGCCAGCTTCCTGTTCGCCTGCATGGGCGTCTGCGTCAAGCTGGCCGCCGCTACGCATTCGGCGGTCGAGATCACTTTCTGGCGCAGCGCCATTTCGCTGATCCTGATGTTCGGCCTGGTGCGCCTGCGTGGCGTGCCGCTCGGGACGCCGCACTGGCGCTGGCAGATTGCCCGCGGAGCGGTCGGTTTCTCGGCGCTGTTCTCGTATTTCTATGCCATCACACTGTTGCCCCTGGCAACGGCAGTCACCCTGAACTATACCTCGGCGATTTTCCTTGCCCTCTATCTGGGATTTGCCGGCATGCAGATGCGCAAAGGCATTCTCGGCGCCTTGCTGCTCGGCCTGGTCGGAGTCGCCTTGCTGCTCAAGCCGACATTCCACGCCGATCAACTGATGGGCGGCCTGATCGGCCTGGGGTCGGGCATCCTCGCCGGCATGGCTTACTTCAGCGTACGGGAACTGGGGGCGCGCGGCGAAGCGGAGACGCGCACGGTATTCTATTTTTCGCTGGTGTCGTCGATCGGGAGCGGACTGTGGCTGCTTTTCAGCGACGTCCATACGGTGGATTTGCGCAGTGGCCTTCTTCTTCTCGGAGTCGCCTGCTTCGCGACTGCCGCCCAGCTGGCGATGACCCGCGCCTATTCGCGTGGCAAGACGCTGATGTCGGCGGCACTGGCCTACAGCACGGTGATCTTCTCCAGCCTGTTCGGCATGCTGATCTGGGGCGAGGTCATGGCGGCATCGTCATGGCTGGCGATTGTGCTGATCATCGCTTCCGGCGTGGCCGCGACCCATTTCTCAAGGGCAAATCCGGCGGAGGGCGACTGAAATCGCCCGGCCTGTCGATTACAAGTCGGCGATCACTTCGTAGCTGCGCAGTTTTTGTGCGGTTTCCGGGTTCGTACCAGCCGGTGCCTGCCGGTATTGCTCGTTACCCAGGCCGCTCGCATCGTAGGCGCGCGCTTCGTCGCTGAAGCTGACGCGGGAGGATTCCTGGATTTCCGGCAGGTCGACGCGCTGATCCTGCGGTACGCGATCCTGTCTGCCGGCAACTTCGCGCAGCAGGCTGCCGTGGCGTAGTACGTTTGCCGACAGCAGATTGCTCGGATAGGTCAGCGGAATCATGACATCTCCTTCTCCGGCTCCGGGTTGGGTGTCGAGGGGCCGCTCCGGCGCAGCGACAGGGCGACCGAGGTGGCGATGATGCCGGCGACTACGCCCAGCGAGAGCAGTACCGGAATCTTGATGACGTCGATGAGCAGCATCTTGGTGCCGATGAACATGAGCACGATGGCCAGCCCGTACTTGAGCAGCGAGAAGCGGTCGGCCATGTCGGCCAGCAGGAAGTACATCGCGCGCAGGCCGAGGATGGCGAAGATGTTGGAAGTCAGGACGATGAACGGGTCCGTCGTGATGGCAAAAATGGCCGGGATCGAATCGACGGCAAAGATCACGTCGGAAAACTCGACGAGCACGAGCACCAGGAAGAGCGGCGTGGCGTAACGGACCAGCACGCCACCTTCAGGCCGCTTGATGAAGAAACTTTCGCCATGCAGTTGGTCGGTTACCTTGATGTGGCGGCGTATCCAGTTGATCAACGGATTGTTCGCCAGATCGGGCTTCTCGTCGGCGAACCACCACATCTTGATACCCGTGATCAGCAGGAAGGCACCAAAGACGTAGAGCAGCCAGTGGAAATGGGCGATCAGCCAGACGCCGGCAAGAATCATCAAGGTGCGCAGGACGATGGCACCGAGGACACCGAAGATCAGCACGCGTTTCTGCAATTCCGGTGGAATCGCGAAGAAACTGAACAGCATCAGCCAGACGAAGACGTTGTCCACGGCCAGCGATTTTTCGATCAGGTAGCCGGTGACATACTCGAGTGCTTTCTGGTTGGCCAGTTCGCGGCCTGCCGTGCCGTCGAGATAAAGCCACAAGGCGCCGGCGAAAAGCATGGAGATGCTGACCCAGATCAGCGACCAGATCGCGGCTTCGCGCACGCTGACGCGATGCTGCTTGCTGCCGCCGACAACAAACAGGTCGATGGCGAGCATGACGAGGACGATGGCGAAGAATCCCGCCCACATCCACCAGGTACCGATCGACTCCATTGCGAGACTCCTTTCGTTTGTCGCCTGTCCGGGCCTCATGGCCGGGTGGCGCGTTTTTTTCATTGTGGACTTCCGGTTGGCGAAAGGTATCGGAAAAACCGGATCGTCGCTCAGGGCGGAGCGAAGAGTCGCCGTCTTGGCGAGGCCGCCGGATTTTCCGGAAAGGGCCGCAAGCCGGGGGATTCCGGGTTAAACTGGAATCACAAAGACAGCCAGGAGCATAAAAATGATCGTCATCGACCACCAGGCCAACCGTGTCAATGTCTCCGTCTTCGGTGAATTCACGCTGGCCGACTACAAGGAGTTTGAAGAGGTCGTCAATTTCAAGGTCAGGTTCGAGGGGCCGGTCGATCTGTATTTCGACCTGACCCAGATGGCCGGTCTGACCCTCGATGTCGCTTGGGAGGAGGTCAAGTTCTCGCGGGCCCACGCCAACGACTTCAAGCGCGTCGCCGTGGTCACCGACAGCCAGTGGGTGACCTGGAGCGCCTGGATTTCGCAGACCTTCGTCAATGCCGATGTCGAGGTCTTCGACAACGCCGAGGAGGCGAAGGGCTGGCTGGAGCAGTAAGCGTGAGCTATACGACGCTGGTCGATGTCGCGACCCTGCAGGCGCATCTCGACGACCCGAACTGGCTGGTGATCGACGTTCGTCACCAATTGTCCGATACCGGCTACGGCGAGCGCGCCTATGCCGCAGGCCATGTTCCGGGGGCGCTCTTCCTGCATTGCGACCGCGACTTGTCGGGGCCGATGACCGGTTGCAACGGCCGCCATCCCTTGCCCGACGCGCAAAAGCTGGTACAGCGATTCGCTGCCATGGGGGTAGGCAGTGCAACGCAGGTTGTGGTCTATGACGATGCCCAAGGGATGATTGCCGGCCGCCTGTGGTGGCTGCTGCGCTGGCTGGGGCACGATGCCGTTGCCCTGCTCGATGGCGGGTTGCAGGCCTGGCAGGCGGCGGGCGGCATGCTGGCCGACTGGCTGCTGACGCCTATGCCGCGTGTTTTCGCGGCCAGCCCCCGGGAGCTGCAGGTGGATGCCGGCTACGTCCAGGAGCGCATCGAGACGGCGCACATGCTGCTGGTCGACGCGCGTGGGCCCGACCGCTTCCGTGGCGAGAACGAAACCATCGACCCGGTCGGTGGCCACATTCCCGGTGCGGTGAACCGGTTCTTCAAGGACAACCTGCAGGCCGACGGCCGTTTCAAGCAGGCGGCACAGTTACGAGCGGAGTGGCTGGCGCTCCTCGCCGGGTCGCCGCCCGACCAGGTGATACACCAGTGTGGTTCGGGCGTATCCGCCTGTCTCAACATCGTGGCCATGGAAATTGCCGGTTTGCCCGGTTCGCGACTCTATGCCGGGTCGTGGAGCGAGTGGTGCGCCGACCCGGGGCGGCCGGTCGCCCGCTGAGCGGGGCTGCGGGGAGGGGCCGGAATGTCGCTGTCACGCCGTATCCTCCGCCAGGTGCTGCTGGTCGCCGGCGGGGCCTCGCTGCTCTTCGGCATCCTGTTTCTTGCGCTCTATCGCGACCAGCTGGAGCGGGAGCGGGCGGCAACCTCGGAGCAGGTTAACCGCCTGCTCCGGGTGGCCCTTGAAAACGCCATGCTCAAGCGCGATGTGCCGGGGTTGCGCGACATCGTTCATCAGTTGGGGCAGCAGCCCGGCATTGCCGGCGTCATGATCCTGTCGCCGCACGGCGAGGTGCGCTTCGCGTCGGCGGATGGCCAGCTGGGTCGTACGTTTCCCGAGTTGACCGCGGAAACCAGGCCGGGTGTGACGGTCAGTCGTTTTGTCGATGGCAATGGGCGAGGCGACGTGTTGCGCTCGGTCAATCCGGTGCCTAACCAGCTACCGTGCATCGGTTGTCACGGGCCGATCGATCTGCATCCGATCAACGGAATCCTGGTGGTCGACTACGAGGCAAAAACGATTCGCCATGCCGCCTACCGCAGCGCCGCGCTGTTTTCGGCGGCGGGTATCGCCGTGCTCGGCCTGACCCTGTGGTCGGTTTGGGGCTTGTTGCGCCGGCGGGTCATTGCTCCGCTCGGCCGCCTGGATGCGGCGGCCAATGCGCTGGCGGCCGGTAACCTGGCGACGCGCGCGCCGGTGGGCGAGGCGGATGAAATAGGCCGATTAGCCGCCAGCTTCAACGGCATGGCGGCGCGTTTGGCCGAGCAGATCGGGCGCTCCGAGAAGCAGCAGCATTACCTGCAGCAATTGCTTGATGGTTTGCCCGACGGTGTACGCGTCATCCGGCAGAGTGATTTCCGGGTGCTGGCCGCCAATCGCGCCTATTGCCGGCAATTGGGCGTGACTCCGGAACAGGTTCTCGGCGCGGCGTGCCATCGCTCCAGTCATGGCCGTGAAGTGCCGTGCGCACCGACCATGGTCATCTGTCCGGTGCATGAATTGCAGCGCGACGGACAGGCGGTCAAGTGCCGCCACCATCATCGCGCCGCCGACGGTCGCGAACTGCCGGTCGAAGTGCATGCGGTGCGCCTGCAGCATGAGGGCGAGGCGCTGATCGTCGAATCGATCATCGACCTCTCTTTGGCTGTGCGACATTCGCAGGAACAGCGGCTCTCCGAACTCGGCCTGCTGGCGGCCGGCATCGCCCACGAGATCCATAATCCGCTGGGTTCGATGCGGCTCGCGGTCGATGGCCTGTTGCGCGGCTTGCGCAACGGGCAAGCCGATCCCCAAAGGCTGGCCGGTTACCTGGAGATGATGAGCGTCGAAATCGACCGCTGTACCGGTATTACCCAGCGCCTGCTGCTGCTGTCCCGGCTGCCGCAGCAGATTCCGCAGGTCGTCGACCTCAACCGCGCGATCGGCGATACGGTCAGCCTGCTCGATTTCGATGCCCGCAGCCACGGTATCGTTCAGCACCTTGCCCTCGATGCGGCGAAACCGCGCGTACTGGCCGATGACAGCGATCTGCGCATGCTGGTGCTCAACCTTGTGCAGAATGCCCACCATGCCATGCCGCGTGGCGGCGAGTTGACGGTGCGGACGCTGGGTGGCGAGACGGAAGCAGTGCTTGAGGTGATCGACGGCGGTTGCGGCATACCCGACGAGGCGGTCGGTCGCATATTCGATCCGTTCTACAGCCGCCGGGCCGATGGCGAAGGCGGTACCGGCCTCGGGCTGACCATCTGCAAGAGTATCGTCGAGCGCTATGGCGGCCGTATCGAAGTGGCAAGCCGGGAGGGCGTGGGGACGACCTTCCGGGTCATACTGCCGGTTGCAAAGGTGGGGGCATGAAAAAACTGATTCTGGTGGTCGACGACGACCGTGTATTCAACCAGTTGCTGGTCGAGCAGATCGGCGACATGGGGCTGGAAGCCGTCGGGGCGGGGAACTGGGCCGAGGCATCGCGGATATTGGCCGAGCGCGAACCGGATCTGGTCTTTCTCGATTTCAAGCTGCCGGATGCCGAAACGCCGCAACTGGTCGAAGCCCTGTCGTCCCAGTTCCCGGTCATCGTGCTCACGGGCTACGGGTCGATCCGAAATGCGGTCAGCCTGATCCAGGCGGGCGCCGTCGAATACCTGACCAAGCCGGTCAGCCTCGACGAACTGGAAATCACCATCCGCCGCGAACTGGCCAATGCTGAATTGCGCAGCCGGAACGCCTTTTATCAGCGGCAGTTGGAGTCGCGCCGGCCGGGGCCGCTGGTGGGGACGTCGAAGGCGATGGAGGCCTTGCAGCGGATGATCGAAGCCGTTGCCCCGACCGATGCGACGGTCCTGATCCAGGGTGAGTCGGGAACCGGCAAGGAAATGGTAGCGCAGGCGATCCATGAGGGCAGTGTCCGGGCCGGACGGGAAATGGTCACCATCGACGGCGGCACGCTGCAGGAAACCTTGTTTGAATCCGAACTCTTCGGTCACGAGCGCGGCGCCTTCACCGGCGCCGACCGCCAGAAGAAGGGGCTGATCGAGGAAGCGGCCGGCAGTACGCTCTTTCTCGACGAGATCGGCGAAACCTCGCCGGCCAACCAGGCCAAGCTGCTGCGGGTGCTGGAGACAAGCACCTTCCGACGGGTCGGCGGAGCGAAGACGCTGAAGGCCGACGTGCGCTTCGTCGTGGCCACCAACCGTGACCTGGCCGAACTGAGCCAGGTCGGCAGTTTTCGTAGCGATCTCTATTTCCGGCTGGCCAGTTTCGTCATTCAGGTGCCGCCCCTGCGCGAGCGGCGCGACGACATTCCCTTGCTGGCCATGCATTTCCTGCAACGCTTCTCGCGCGGCATCGAACGCAAGCTGACTGCCGAGGCGCAAAAACTGCTGGTTGCCTACGACTGGCCGGGCAATGTGCGCGAACTGCGCAACCTGATCGAACGGGCGGCGATCCTGGCCGGCCGGGACGAGCGTATCCGGCCGGAACATTTCGGGCCGCTGTTGTCGCGCCGGGACGACGCCGTGATCTACGCCTTCGAACACCAGCCGAAACTGGCCGATGTGGAGCGCGAATGCCTGCGCCAGAGCCTGATCCGGCATGCCGGAAACCGTGCGCAGGTGGCTGCTGCTCTGGGGATCAGCGAACGCAACATCTACCGCCTGATCAAGCTGTACGAACTGGATTCCTGAGCGTCTGCCAAAATGGCATATTGCAGATTGCTTGAAAATCAATGGCTTGGGGTTAAAGCGGCTTTGGTGTTCTGCCAATTTGGCAGGCGGTGCCATTTTCTTTCCGGTGGGTTGCGGTGAAAATCCAATTAAAACAGTGGGTTGGCGGGCTGCTCAAAAGTGGCGCGGAACATGCATTAAGGGAAGGGTCTCGGCGCTTGCCGAGGCCGCTTTTGCCAAGGTGGCGGGGGCGAATACCTACGAATACATGAGAGGAACCTACATGAAAAAGCTGTCGACTATGGCTGCTGTTGCCTTCGTTTCCCTGGCTGCCGCCACCGCCAACGTGCACGCCGAACAGAAGGGCATGTCCGGCATGGAAGGTCAGAAAGGAATGAGCGGCATGTCCGGCATGCAGGGGCAGAAAGGCATGTCTGGAATGGAAGGGCAGAAAGGTATGTCCGGTATGGGTGGCATGTCCGGAATGGAAGGCCAGAAGGGGATGTCCGGCATGGGTGGCATGTCGGGCATGGAAGGCATGGAGGGCAAGAAGGCCAAGAAGCCGAAGGCCGCCAAGCAGGAAAGCATGTCCGGCATGAGCGGCATGGAAGGTCAGAAGGGCATGTCGGGCATGGGGGGCATGTCCGGAATGGAAGGCCAGAAAGGGATGTCCGGTATGGGTGGCATGTCGGGCATGGAAGGCCAGAAGGGCATGAGCGGCATGCAAGGCAAGAAGTAATCGGCCCGATGCCACAATGGGGCGGAGGCATTTGCCTCTCTGCCCCTTTTTCGATGGAGTCAGCATCGTGATGCGCAAGATCAAAGTGCCGGTATTCCTGATCGGGCAGTTCTGCCTGATCGCGGTCGCTCCGGCCCAGGTGAGCGAAGTGGCCGGTCTGCGGCCCTATCAGCGGCCGGCCGGGGCACCGGTCGTCGAACGTTTCGAACAGAGTGACGCCTGGAGGGCGCAAGCACTGAAGGGGGTCGGTGAGCCGAGAACCGGCCTGGGTTTCCTGAGCGACCAGGGGGCGTGGTACACCCCGTTCAACCGGCCCAATCTGCAGGGGCGCTACGATATTCGCCAGTTGCACGATAACGATAAGAAGAAAGACTGATCATGGAAAGCCCAAAAACCGGCATTCTGATTCTCGCGCTGGTGGCGGTTGCGACTGCCGTTGGCGCCTACCTGGGTTTGCAGGTCCGCCAGCCGCCGCAGACGGCGAAGGCCGTTGCCCAAGGCCCGGTCAATTTCGGGAAGGATCATTTGCGCGCCACTTACGATCCCATCCATTTCAAGCCGGCCATCGAGCAGGCGACCGACGCCCAGTGCCTGGCCTGCCACAGGGAAGTGCTGGAGGACAAGGTGCGCGAGACCTCGCCGGCCGGCATCAAGGCCGCGTCCAGCAAGGCCTGGTATCAGCAGCTCAGCACCTACACCGGCGAACAGGAAACGTTCCATCGCCGCCATCTGGTGACGCCGATGGCCAAGGAGCTGATGAACCTGAGTTGCACGACCTGCCATCAGGGCAGCGATCCGCGCGAGGAGGCACCCGGTTCGTCGGCGACTGCCATGCCGCAGTCGACGGATGCCTTCACGCTGCGCAAGCAGGTCAATCCCGAAACCACCTGTCTGAAGTGCCATGGCCGGATGAACGTCCAGGTCATGGGCCTGCCGTCGCCCTGGCCGGAGAGCAAGGAAATGTTCGGCGACAGCTGCCTGACCTGTCATGCGGCGATCCGCACCAATCGCCATCAGGTGAGCTACTTGAAAGCGGAAGCCATCGAGGCGGCTGGCGCCAAAAATGCCGATACCTGCTATGGCTGCCACGGCGGGCGTTCGTGGTACCGCATCAACTACCCCTATCCGCGGCATGCCTGGGCGGGCATGCCACCCGAGGTGCCCGAATGGGCCAAGGACAGGCCGACCGAATCGGAAGCGCGCTTTCAGCTTCCCGTTGCTACCCGGAAATAAGCAGGAACGACCATGGACAAGAAAACAAACTGGCTCGATCTCCTCAACCCCACGCGCCGCAACTTCCTGAAAACCGTCGGAGCGGGGGCTGCCGTCGCGACGACCAGCGGTCTGGTCGAGCTGGGCAGCGGCGAGAAGGAGGCCAAGGCCTTCGCCTACGAGCCTTACCCCCGCGATGACCAGCTGACGACGGTGGTCACCTCATGCGACCACAATTGCGGTTCGCGTCACATGCTGGTGGCGCACAAGAAGGGCGATGTCATCGTTCGCCTGTCCACCGACGACGGGCGTTACCAGGAGGGCGGCAAATTCGGTTTCGAGACCGAGCAGGTGCCGCAATTGCGCGCCTGCCTGCGCGGACGCTCCTATCGTAGCCGCCTGTATTCGCCGGAACGGCTGCTCTACCCGATGATGCGCGTCGGCGAACGCGGCGAGGGCAAGTTCAAGCGGGTATCGTGGGACGAGGCGCTGGACTATGTCGCCCGCAAGATGGTCGAGTTGAAACAGAAGTACGGTCCGACCGCCATCCTCGACCAGGCCTATGCCGGCACCTCCTACGGCGTGCTGCACAAGTCGGACCAGATCGAGGGGCTGCTTGCCCGTTTCCTCGGCATGTTCGGCTGCCGGACCAACTCCTGGTCGGTGCCGAGCTACCAGGGCACCACCTTCAGTTCGCGGATGACCTTCGGCACCATTACCGACGGCAACGAGGACGACGCCTTCGCGCACTCCAGGCTGATCATCATGTGGGGCTGGAACCCGGCCTACACCTTCCACGGCGGCAACACGTTCTACTACATGCGGCTGGCCAAGCAGCGCGGCTGCAAGTTCGTGGTGGTCGATCCGCAATACACCGACTCGGCCGCCAGCTACGACGCCTGGTGGATCCCGATCAAGCCCAATACTGATGCCGCCATGCTGGCCGGCATGGCGCACCATATCTTCGCCAACAACCTGCAGGACCAGAAGTTCATCGACAAATTCTGCCAGGGCATGGACGCCGGCACGACGCCGCCGCAGTTCAAGGATAGGGAGAACTTCAAGGACTATATCCTCGGCAAGTACGACAACACGCCGAAGACGCCCGAGTGGGCCGAGCAAATCTGCGGCGTGCCGGCCGCCGACATCAAGAAGCTGGCCGAGATGTACGCCACGACCAAGCCGGCTGCGCTGAAGGCCAGCTGGGCACCGGGGCGGGCGTCGTATGGCGAGCAATACAACCGGATGGCCGCCGCCCTTCAGGCGATGACCGGCAACATCGGCATTCTGGGCGGTTGCGCCGAGGGCGTCGGCAAGGGCTGGCACGCTGAAGCGGTGGCCTACCCGTACGACCAGTACGCCAACGTCTGGTACGCGTCGCTGAAGTCGGACCGCTGGGCGCATTGCGTCCTCAACTACCCCAACGTCAAGCGCGAGGAAATCGGTTGCTGGCCGCGCAACGACGAGCTGGACGGCAAGATTCCGAATATCAAGGCCATCTTCTGGCATGGCTCGGACTGGTTCAACCAGCTGACCAACATCAACAAGGAAATCCAGGCCATCAAGAAACTGGAGTTGGTGGTCTGCATGGATTCGACCATCACGCCCTCCGGCCTGTGGGCCGACGTGCTGTTTCCCATCGCCACCCACTTCGAGCGTCAGGACGTGGCCTTGCCCTGGTACAAGGGGCACTACTACATCCACCGGCCCAAGGTCATCGAGCCGCTGGGCGAGTCGAAGACCGATTTCCAGGTATTCACCGAACTGGCCTATCGCATCGAGAAACTCGATCCGACGGTCAAGGACTTCGGCAAGCGCTACAACCCCAAGTCGCAGCGCGACTATTTCGAGCGGAACGACGCCACCGACGAGGCCTACCTGACCGACTGGTGGAAGAACAAGGTGCAGAAGCACCAGGGCGTGACGATGCCGTGGGAGGACTTCAAGAAGCACGGTGTCTACAAGTTCAAGTTCGACAAACCGCATGTTGCCTTCGCCGAGCAGATCGGCCAGGGCGTGCCCTTCGAGACGCCCTCGGGCAAGATCGAAATCCTGTCGACGACGCTGGCCAACATCAAGGACTGGACCAAGACCCAGTACGGCTACGAAATCCCGTACATTCCGAAATGGATCGAGCCTTTCGAGTCGCTCAATCACGAGAAAGCGAAGAAATTCCCCTTCCACATGGTCACGCCGCATCCGCGCTGGCGCACCCATTCGATCTTCCACAACATTCCGTGGCTGCGCGAAACCTACCAACAGGAAATCACCATCAGCGCGCGTGACGCCAAGGCGCGCGGTATCGTCACGGGCGACATCGTCGAGGTCTGGAACGAGCGGGGCAGGGTGGTGGTTCCCGTGTATGTAACCGAACGCTGCATGCCGGGTGTCGTCGTCTTGTACGAAGGGGCATGGATGGATCTGGCCAAGGATGGTACCGACCGTGCCGGCAATCCGGATTTCCTGACGCTGGACGAACCCAGCCCGGCGGGTGCCTTCGCCTACAACACCATCTTGGTCGATTTCAGGAAAACCAGTCTCGACCACCATCCGGGCTGGGATACGCAGGCAACCTCGCGCTCCGTGATCTTCCGGAGGGACAAGTAATGGTCAAGAAGATCGACAAGCAGGAACTCAAGGCAGCGATCGAACGCAAGGTCGCGCAGACCTACGAGCCGGTGAAGCCGGCCGTGCAGATGGGCTTCATCCACCACAACGTTGACTGCATCGGCTGCCGCGCCTGCGAAATTGCCTGCAAGGACAAGAACGGCCTGCCGCCGGGGCCGCGCTTCCGGCGAGTCATGTACGTCGAGGGCGGCACCTTCCCGGATGTCCATGCGTACAAGGTTAACATGGCCTGCAACCACTGCGCCGAACCGGCCTGTCTGCCGACTTGCCCGACCGGGGCGATCTGGAAGCGGGCCGACAATGGCGTCGTCGATATCGACTCGACACTGTGCATCGGCTGCCGCAAGTGCGAGGCCGCCTGCCCTTACGGCGCACCGCAGTGGGACCCGCAGGAGCTGGTGATCAAGAAGTGCAACATGTGCATCGACGAACTGGAAGCCGGTCGCAAGCCCTACTGCGTGATGGCCTGCATGATGCGGGTGCTGGATATCGGCCCCATCGAACAGATCTGGAATGGCACGCTCAAGACCACCGCCATGGGGCCGAACGACAAACCGGTCAAGCAGGTCAGGAACATGGCCAATCCCGAGCTGACCCGTCCGTCGATTGCTTTCATTCCGCACAGCAAGGGGCGCGTCGATGGAAAATGAACTGTTTGTGGCGCTGGCAGACGACCTTGAACAATTGATCCGTCTGCACGACCGGGAATTGGAGGAGGCGCTCCTGGGCGCGCTGCGCGCAGCCGACTTCCCTTATGGCCTGGCCTTGCCGCCGGATGGCGAGGAGGGACTGGCCGCCTACGCCAATATGGCTGACGCCCTGAATGACGCGGTATCGCTTGACGAACTGGCGGCCGATTTTGCCGCCATCTATCTGAACAATAGCCTGGGCGCCTCGCCTTATGAGTCAGTCTGGCTGTCCGACGACCATCTGGCCTGTGCGGCGCCGATGTTCGAACTTCGGGAGCTTTACGCAGCCGCTCGCTTGCAGGTGGCCGACTGGCGTAACCGCTTCGACGACCATTTCGTGTTGCAGTTGCAGTATCTGCGCCATATTCTGGTCGATCCGGCGATCGATCTGAAATCGGCGGCGGGCTTTATCGACGAGCACATCGGCTACTGGTTTCCCGACTTTGCCCAGCGTGTCTCCATGCAATGCGACACCCGTTTCTATGCCGCGCTGGTTGAATTGACTCATGTCTGGCTGCTGCGCTTCCGCCGGTTGCTCGACGAGGTTTATGAACTGCCGATTCCCTCGCGGGAGCAAATGGCCGAGCGCATCAATCGCAAGCTGGTTCTCGACAAGGCCGAAGTGGCACCGATTCGTTTCATGCCCGGTGCCAGTGGCCCCAGTTGGTAGAGGGCAAGCGCGCTGAGTCTCTGCGCGCTTGCCTTGGCCTGGTACATGGCTTGATCGGCTGCCTTGCTCGTAGTGGTTGCCGGTTCGTCAGCAACCGAGTCGTCGGAGTGCCCAGTCAACGTGTTCCTGCACCAGAGCCGATTCGTGATTACCCAAGTCGCGTAGCGCCGCCACGGCGTCAGGCGTTGCCGGGCCATTGCCGAGCGCGACGGCGATATTGCGCAACCAGCGTTGGTGGCCGATGCGCCGTATGGGATTGCCGGCGAGGCGATCATTGAATTGCTGCTCTGTCCATCGTGACAACTGGATCAAGCTGGCGGAATCCAGCCCGTGGCGCGGGGAAAACTCCCGGTCACCGATCCGTGCGAAGCGATTCCACGGGCAGCACAGCTGGCAGTCGTCACAGCCATAGATACGATTGCCCATCAGCGGGCGGAATGCCTCGGGAATCGGACCATCCAGTTCGATGGTCAGGTAGGAGATGCAGCGGCGGGCATCCACCTGGTAAGGCGCGATGATGGCACTGGTCGGACAGGCGTCGATACAGGCGGTGCAGGTTCCACAGTGCGCTTCCGTCGGGGAGTCCGGTGGCAGGGGGAGGTCGGTGTAGATTTCGCCGAGAAATCGCCAAGAGCCTTGCTGGGAGAGCAGCAGCGTGTGTTTTCCCCGCCAGCCGAGACCCGCTTGCCGGGCGAATTCGACTTCCATGACCGGGGCCGAGTCGGAAAAGACGCGGTAACCGAACGGGCCGATCAGGGCGGTTACCTGGTCGGCGAGTTTTTGCAGGCGGCTGCGGATGACCTTGTGATAGTCGCGGCCCTGCGCATAGCGGGAAATGGCTGCCTGTTCCGGCTGGTCGACAATGTTGGCGTGGGGCAGGTAGTCCAGTGCAGCGCTGACGACGGTCAGCGTTCCCGGTTGCAGGCGCTCGGGTTGGGCACGCAATTCGGCATGGCGGGCCATATAATCCATGGCGCCATGGCATCCCTCGGCCAGCCAGGCGCGTAGCCCGGCGACGGCCATACCGGGGTCGGCCTTGGCCACGCCAATGGCTGCAAAGCCCAGTTGTTGTCCGGCCTCGCGGATTTTTTCCTTGAGTGCCGCGTAATCCACCGTGGAGTCCTGATCGTGCATAGCCCTGATGTTACCGCTGTTTTCGAATTGCCCGACGAGGCTGCCACCCAGTCGGTCGGTGAAAAGCTGGCGCCGGCGCTGCAGCCGGGCATGGTGGTTTTTCTCGAAGGGGATCTGGGCGTCGGCAAGACAACCTTGTCACGGGCCCTGATTCGGGCACTTGGTCATGCCGGGGCAGTCAAAAGTCCGACCTATTCACTGGTTGAAGTTTACGTAATTTCGAGATTATACTTATATCACTTTGATTTTTATCGTTTCGAGTCACCCGAGGAGTTTCTCGATGCGGGCTTTGATGAATACTTTAATGACACTGCGCTCTGCCTGGTCGAATGGCCGGAGCGCGCTCAAGGCTGCCTTCCGCCGGCAGACCTGCGGTTGCGCCTTTATCATGCAGGTGTCGGGCGTGTCCTCGAAGCCGTGGCAGATTCACCGAAAGGGCAGGCATGTCTAGACGCGCTCATCCCAGCCATGGGCGCCGCCAACTCCTGAAATATGCCGGCGCCTCGCTGCTCGTCTCCGTTACGCCGCTAGCCGGCGCCGCAGCAAAGCTGCCATCCGTGCTGGCCGTGCGCGTCTGGCCGGCCGCCGATTACACCCGCGTTACCCTCGAACACGACGCGCCACTCAAGTTCACGCATTTCACGGTCGAAAATCCGGATCGCCTGGTCGTCGATATCGAAGGCGTCGAGTTCAACAGTGTTCTCGATAGCCTGGCGCGCAAGGTGGCGACCGACGATCCCAACATCAAGCTGTTGCGCGCCGGTCGCTTCAAGCCGGGCGTCGTTCGTCTGGTGATGGAGTTGAAGGGCAAGGTCAATCCACAGGTGTTCACGCTGGCACCGGTCGGCGAATACGGTCATCGTCTGGTGCTCGATGTTTATCCGGTCAATCCGCCGGACCCCATGATGGCGCTGCTCGAAGGCCGCAAGGAAGCGGTCGAACCCTTGAAGGGCGGGCAGGACTTCCAGATTGCCGAGGTACGGCCCGAAGAGCCGGCGGCCAGGAAGTCCGACAAGCCTCCGGTCGAGGCGCCCGAGGTGCAGACCAGCAAAAAGTCAGGCAAACCCGTCGTCGATCGCCTGGTGACGATCATGCTCGACCCCGGGCATGGCGGCGAGGACCCCGGCGCCATCGGCAGGGCGGGAACCCATGAAAAGACGGTGACGCTCGAAGTCGCCCGTCGCCTGAAGGCCCGCATCGATGCCGAGCCGAACATGCGTGCCGTGCTGACCCGCGATTCTGATTTCTTCGTACCTTTGCAGATGCGTGTCCAGAAAGCGCGCCGCGTCCACGCCGACCTGTTCCTGTCGATCCATGCCGATGCCTGGATCAAGCCGGATGCCCGCGGCTCCTCGGTCTTCGTCCTGTCCGAGAAGGGGGCTTCGAGTACGCAGGCCCGTCTTCTGGCGCAAAAGGAAAACGATGCCGACCTGATCGGGGGCGTCAACCTCGGCAACAAGGATCTCTTCCTGGCGCGTACACTGCTCGATCTGTCGCAGACGGCAACCATCAACGACAGCCTTAAGCTGGGCAGGTACCTGTTGGGCGAACTGGGGTCGATCAATACCTTGCACAAGGCCAATGTTGAACAGGCCGGTTTTGCTGTGCTCAAGGCACCCGATATCCCGTCAGCCCTCATCGAAACGGCCTTCATTTCCAATCCGGAGGAAGAGGCGCGCCTCAACGACGATGCCTATCAGGAAAAGCTGGCGGGTGCGATCGTGCGTGGCATTCGCCAGTATTTCATCAAGCATCCTCCCGGGCCGAAGGCCAAGCTGGCGTAGGCCGGCTTTGGCGGGGGCTTAGAACAGCTCGACCTCGCCCTTGGCGATTTCCTTGGCAGAAAGATCGCCTGTCGCAATCAGTTGTTCATAGCAGGCCACTTGGTTGCGGCCATTGTGCTTGGCGAAATAAAGGGCTTCGTCGGCGCGGTCGATGGCATCGGTCGGGGTGTCGTGCGCTTGTAGCGCGCTGAATCCGATGCTGACCGTGATGTTGCCGACCCGGCTGAATGACTGCTCTTCGACCCGGCTCCTGAAGCGTTGCAGCGTCGATGTCGCGTCTTGTTCGGTCATCGGCTGCAGCAGCGTCACGAATTCCTCGCCGCCGAAGCGGAACAGCTGGTCGTCGAAGCGGAAGGACTGGCGCATGACCTGGGCCAGCATGATGAGCACTTCGTCGCCGATCAGGTGCCCGAATGTGTCGTTGACGCGCTTGAAATGGTCAATGTCGCAGACGGCAAGCCAATGCGGATTGCTGTCGCAGCCACGCCGGCGGCTTTCATGGGTGCCGTTTTGCGGATCGATGGACGCCTTGCCGAGGAGTTCAAAGAGGTGTTTGTCGAACGTCTTGCGATTGGACAGCCCGGTCAGTGTGTCTGTTTCACCGTAATCAAGCAGTCCGATGTGGTTGCCGAAATACTCGACCAGTCCCATCAGGGTCACGCGCTCGTCGGCCGAAAAGCAGTCCGAGAGGACCAGGTCGATGAGGTAGATCGGCTCGTTGTGATCCATGATCGGGAACACGATGCGATGGGAGCCGTCGGCTAGGTAGTCGAGCACTGCGGACTTTTCTTTGCGGCAGCGGGCAAGAATGGGATCGCGTTCGAGCGGCTGGCAGAATTTCTTGTCCGGTACGTAGGCGTTGCGCAGCCGCTTTCCATCGGGACCGTGACTGGCGCAGGCAAAGACCATGGGCTTCCGGGTGCCGGGGTAGCAGCGGTAAATGGTCAGCTGCTGCGGACGGAACAAGGTCCGTAGCGCATCCACCATCGATGAGTTGATCTCCGTGCGATCCCGGCGCGACGAAATCTGGATGACGTGGTTGATCAATTCATGCATGACTGCGGGTCGGAAAATTGAATGGCTCAATTTGTTAATTATAGCGAAATTGAGTGTGTTGATTGTTGGGGCTGTGCAGACTGCCTATGGGGCGGCGCTGCCCAGGGTCCACCGAGGGGGCGGCAAACCGTTATAATTCAACGTTTTTCCTGCCCAGTAATCCATGCGCGTCTTTCGCGGCCATTCACGCCCTGTTCCTGCTCCTGTTGCGCTTGCCATCGGCAATTTCGATGGCGTCCACCTGGGGCACAGTGCCTTGGTCGGTCGTTTGGCGGGCTACGCGCGCGACCATCGGCTGGTGCCCATGGTGCTCACCTTCGAACCGCATCCCCGGGAGTTTTTCGCCCCGGGTTCGGCACCGGCCCGCTTGAGTACGGTTCGCGAGAAGCTGGAATTGCTTGCCGAGTGCGGCGCCCGTCAGGCCATGGTGTGCCCGTTCAATGCCCGCTTCGCCGCACTGTCGGCCGAGGAGTTCGTCGAGCAGGTGCTGGTCCTCGGGTGCCGGGTCAAGCATTTGATCATCGGTGACGACTTCCGCTTTGGCCGCGGGCGTAGCGGTGACTATGCCTATCTTCAACAGGCAGGCGCCCGCTGGGGTTTCACCGTCGAAGCCATGGGCAGCGTGATGGTCGATGGCGAACGTGTTTCCAGTTCCGGCGTGCGGCGGGCGTTGGCGACGGGCGATATGGAGCATGCCGCCCGTTTGCTCGGTCGCCCTTACATCATGGATGGGCAGGTATTGCATGGCCAGAAACTGGGCCGACAGCTCGGCTTCGCCACGGCCAACCTGCGCATCAAGCACAACCCCTTGCCGATGTCCGGCGTGTTTGCCGTCGAAGTCAGCGGTCTGGATGACAAGCCCCTGCCCGGCGTTGCCAACCTTGGGGTTCGCCCCACTGTCGGCGGAACGACCCGGCCGCTGCTCGAAGTGCATCTGTTCGATTTCGATCGCGATATCTACGGCGCACATATTTCGGTGCGTTTCGTGCACAAGTTGCGCGACGAACAACGTTTTCCCAATTTCGACGCCCTCAAGGCGCAGATCGCGGCCGATGCCGCGGCGGCGCGGGCTTTCTTCAAGCTGTGAGCACGCAAAATGGCTGACTACAAAGACACGCTGAATCTCCCCGATACTCCGTTCCCGATGCGCGGCGACCTGCCCAAGCGCGAGCCGCAATGGGTTGCCCAGTGGCAGCAGAAAAAGTTGTATCAGCGCATCCGAGAAATCAGCGCCGGGCGTCCGCGCTTCGTGCTGCACGATGGCCCGCCGTATGCCAACGGTGACATCCATATCGGCCATGCGGTCAACAAGGTCTTGAAGGACATCATCGTTCGTTCCAAGACGCTGTCGGGTTTTGATGCGCCCTACGTGCCGGGCTGGGATTGTCATGGTCTGCCCATCGAGCACCAGATCGAGAAGCTGCACGGCAAGAACATCCCGGCCGACAAGGTGCGCGAGTTGTGCCGCAGCTATGCGGCCGAACAGGTCGAACGGCAGAAGAAGGACTTTATTCGCCTCGGCGTGCTGGGCGAGTGGGACAACCCCTACCTGACCATGGCCTTCAAGGCCGAAGCCGAGGAAATCCGTGCCTTGGGCAAGATCCTGGAGCAGGGCTACCTGTACCAGGGCCTGAAGCCGGTGAACTGGTGCCTGGACTGCGGCTCGGCGTTGGCCGAGGCCGAGGTCGAATACGAAGACAAGAATTCTCCGGCCATCGATGTCGCTTTCGAGGTTCATGAAAATCACGCGGCCAAGCTCGCCGCGGCTTTTGGCTTGTCCCACTTGCGCGGCCCGGCTTTTGCCGTGATCTGGACGACGACGCCATGGACACTGCCGGCCAACGAGGCGGTCAGCGTGCATCCGGAGCTGACCTACGACCTGATCGAGACTGAAAAGGGCGGGTTGATCCTGGTTCGCGAACTGGCCGAGGCGGCGCTCAAGCGCTACGGGCTGGAGGGGACGGTGGCCGGTTCATGCACCGGCGACAAACTGGATCAGATGCTGTTGAAGCATCCGTTCCAGAACCGCGATGTGGCCATCATCTGCGGTACCCACGTGACGACCGAGGCGGGTACCGGCCTGGTGCATACGGCGCCGGCACATGGCGTGGACGACTACAACATCGGCAAGAAATACGGCCTGCCGGTGAACAACCCGGTCGGCAACGATGGCAAGTTCATCTCCACCATTCCCGCACTGTCGACCGGCGAACTGGCCGGCAAGACCGTCTGGGAAGCCAATCCGCTGGTGCTTGCCGAACTTGAAGCCAAGGGCCGCCTGCTCAAGCAGGAACGCATCCAGCACAGCTACCCGCACTGCTGGCGCCACAAGACGCCGATCATTTTCCGTGCCACGACGCAGTGGTTCATCGGCATGGAAAACCGCAAGGATGAGAGCGAGCCGACCCTGCGCTGGATCGCCGAGCGTGCCGTCGACGAAACCCAGTTTTTCCCGGCCTGGGGCCGCGCCCGCCTGGAAGGCATGATGAAGACCCGCCCGGATTGGTGCGTGTCACGCCAGCGCAATTGGGGCGTGCCGATCCCGTTCTTCCTGCACAAGGAAACCGGCCAGCCGCATCCGCGTACTGCCGAGCTGGTCGAACTGGTTGCACAGCGCGTCGAGAAAGCCGGCATCGAAGCCTGGTTCAGTCTCGATGCCGCCGAATTGCTCGGGTCCGAGGCCGGACAGTACGTCAAGATGAAGGATACGCTCGACGTCTGGTTCGACTCCGGCACGACGCACTGGCATGTCCTGCGCGGCTCGCATGCTGCCGTATCGACACATCCGGCCGATCTCTATCTCGAAGGTTCCGACCAGCATCGCGGCTGGTTCCAGTCCTCGCTGCTCTCCGGCTGCGCCATCGACGGCCGCGCTCCGTACAAGGCGCTGCTGACGCATGGTTTCGTGGTCGATGGCAAGGGCCACAAGATGTCCAAGTCCAAGGGCAACGTCATCGCACCGCAGCAGGTCTCGGACAAGATGGGCGCCGATATCCTGCGCTTGTGGACCGCGTCGACCGATTACTCCGGCGAACTGAGCATTTCCGACGAAATCCTCAAACGCGTCGTCGAAGGCTACCGCCGCATCCGCAATACCCTGCGCTTCCTGCTGGCCAATGTCTCCGACTTTGATGCCGCAGCCGACATGCTGCCGGTCGAGCAATGGCTGGAGATTGATCGTTACGCCCTGGCCCTGACCCGCGAACTGCAGGACAGCTGCCGCGCCGATTACGACAAGTACGAATTCCATCGCGTAGTCCAGGCACTGCAGACCTTCTGTTCCGAAGACCTCGGCGGTTTCTATCTCGATATCCTCAAGGATCGCCTGTACACCACGGCACCTAAGTCGGTGGCCCGCTGTTCGGCGCAGTCGGCCTTGTGGCACATCACGCAAGCCTTTGTTCGTCTGCTGGCACCGATCACCTCCTTCACTGCTGAAGAGGTCTGGGCTGTGCTGACCGGGAAGGAAGACGATTCGGTCATGTTCCAGCGATGGCACGAACTGCCGGCGCTGGCGGGCGAAGGTGAACTGCTTGCCAAGTGGAGCCTGATCCGAACCGCCCGCGCCGACGTGACCAAGGCGCTCGAAGCGCAGCGCGAGGCCGGCAAGATCGGCTCGGCGCTGCAGGCCGCGGTCGCTGTCCATTGCACAGGCGAGAAATTCGAGGCGCTGGCGTCGCTCGGCGACGACCTGAAGTTTGTCTTCATCGTGTCGGCAGCGAGTGCCGTTCGTGACGATGTGGAGCAGGTTCTGGCCACCCCGCTGGAGCATGCCAAGTGCGAACGTTGTTGGCACGTCCGCGAAGAGGTCGGTACGAATGCGGAGCACCCGACGCTGTGCGGCCGCTGTGTCAGCAACCTGTACGGCGATGGCGAGGTACGTGCCTGTGCCTAGATCGGCAAATGGATGGTACGGGCTGGCCGCGATCGTTGTCGTGCTCGACCAGCTTAGCAAGTGGGTGGTGCTCAACCATGTGCAGTATGGCGAAACCATTTACGTAGCCCCGTTCTGGAACTGGGTGCTGACCTTCAACCCGGGGGCGGCTTTCAGCTTTCTTGCCGACCAGCCGGGCTGGCAACGCTGGTTTTTCAGCGTGCTGGCCTTGGGCGTGTCGGGATGGATTGCGCTGGAACTCAAGCGATATCCCGAACAGCGGCTGATGGCGCTGGCCTTGACGCTGGTCATGGGAGGGGCGCTGGGCAACGTGATCGATCGTATTCGTTTTGGTGCTGTCGTCGATTTCATTCAATGGCATGCCGCCGGCTACTACTGGCCGGCCTTCAATGTTGCCGATTCCGCAATCACGCTAGGTGCCGTCCTTATGGTTTGGGCCACGCTTTTTGCCAAGAAAGAAACTTCCGATGAGTAATACCGTTCGTTCCGACAGCTACCTGACTCTGCATTACCGGATCACCGCACAGGATGGCGAAGAATTCCTGTCCACCTTCGACATGAGCCCGGCCACCCTGCAGATGGGGAGCGGGCAACTGGCCGAGAATCTCGAAAAGGTATTGATCGGCCTGCCGGCCATGGAGCACTTTGTATTCGAACTGCCCCCGGATGAGGCGTTTGGCCAGCACAATGCCCGCCTGGTCGAGCGCATCGCGCGTAACGGCCTGCCCCCGGAAATGGAACTCAAGGAGAATTCCGTCGTCGAATTCACCGCGCCCAACGGCGGTACGTTCGCCGGCTTTCTGCGCGAACTGGACGCCACGCACGCGCTCTTCGACTTCAATCACCCGATGGCCGGAAAAACGATCCGCTTCGAGGTGAAAATCATCGGAATCATGTAATGGAAATCATCCTCGCCAACCCCCGCGGTTTCTGCGCCGGCGTCGAGCGTGCCATCGCCATCGTCGAGCGGGCACTGGAAAAGTTTGGTGCGCCGATCTATGTCCGCCACGAAGTCGTGCACAACAAGTTCGTCTGCGACGACCTGCGTGCGAAGGGGGCTGTTTTTATCGAGGAACTGGACGAGGTGCCGTCCGGTAGTACGGTCATTTTCAGTGCACATGGCGTCTCCAAAGCCGTTCGTGCCGACGCCGAAGCACGTGGCCTCAAGGTTTTCGATGCCACCTGCCCGCTGGTTACCAAGGTGCACGTCGAAGTTGGCAAAATGCGCAACCAGACCCGCGAAGTCGTCATGATCGGCCACAAAGGTCATCCTGAAGTTGAAGGGACGATGGGGCAGAGCGAGGGGGGGATGTATCTGGTCGAGACGGCGGACGATGTCCAGAAGCTGCAAGTCCAGCATCCGGATTCCTTGTCATTCGTTACCCAGACTACCTTGTCGGTTGATGACGCGACACAGGTTATCGAGACCTTGAGGGCTCGCTTTCCGGATATTCAGGGGCCGAAAAAGGACGACATCTGCTACGCCACCCAAAACCGGCAGGATGCGGTTAAAGCCTTGGCCGAGCAATGTGATCTGGTCATTGTCGTGGGCAGCCCGAACAGTTCGAATTCACGGCGGCTGAAGGAGGTTGCACTGGGTAAGGGGGTTGTCGCTTTCCTGGTGGATGGTCCCGTTGAAGTCAAGCCGGAGTGGGTGCGCGGGAAGAAAAGCATTGGCATCTCGGCGGGCGCTTCTGCGCCAGAGGTCCTCGTTAAACAGGTAGTCGAGCGCATCAGTGAGTTGACCGGTGCCTCGATTACGCGTAGCCCCAGCGTTGATGAAGGTGTTTCGTTTCCGTTGCCGAAGGAACTTGCTGGTCGGTAGTCGATTCTTGACGGCAACATACCGTTGGTTTCAGATTCACTTCCGTTCGTCGTCGCCTGCTAACACATTGCGCTGAATTGGCTTAGATTGTCCCATAGCAAGATGGCTTGCGTGTGGCAGGCTGCTATCGATGGCTGTGGGTACGAACTGAAGCGGAGGTTGCGATGAAACGCAATGGATTCAAGATAAACACGATCAAGCTGGCACTTTGCCTGGCCTATCCGGCTTTGACGTTGCCCGTCCTTGCCGCCGAGCCGTGGCCAGCGCTACCTCCGGCCTTATCAACGGCTGTTACTCCCAATGTTTTGCTGCATGTCGATAACTCGGGGAGTATGAATAGCTATCCTCCGAGCGGGGGGACTGATCGAAAGATCGTTATTGCACGCGACGTTGCAAAGGACTTGATCAGTAACAACCAGAGTTTGCGCTGGGGCTTGTTTTCGTTCGATCCAAACTCTAACGAAACTGCGGGAGTTTTGCAGGCACCAGTGGGCTCGACCAAGGCAACTTTGGATACTGCAATTAACGCCTTGGGTCCTGACACATGGACTCCTTTAGGAGAGACGCTCTTTGAGATGTCTCGCTATTGGGCAGGCGAAACTTCCTACTTTGGCAAAACCAAGAATGCTCCAGGCGGGCAATACACCAGTCCCATACAGTATCGGTGCCAAAAGAATTTCAACATCGTCATTACCGATGGTGTGTCAACGAAAGACAACAAAATTCCGGGTTTGCCTGGTTTTGCGGGAGTTAATTACAGATCCTATGATACGAATGGGGGGGCGCTGACCAAAACGTTCAAGGCTTGCCAAGATGCGAATACCGTGTCGTCTGTAACCTGCCCGGCTGTCCTTGAAGGTTCAGTTCAAGCGGCGGGGGTTGGTTCGAACAAATTTGTTGGAACGGTAGACGATGGCGCAAGTTACGGTCGTTCTATTCGTGACGTGGCAATGTTTTCGTTTGACAAGGATATGCGCGTAGGTGGCAATGATCTGGATGGAAAGAGCTTTGATGATCCAAAATTTCCGAAGCAAAATGTAATTACCTATACCGTAGGCTTCGCGGTTGATGACCCTGTTCTTAAGGCTTCCGCAACGGTCGGCGGGGGGGCTTATTACACAGCGGGCAATCGGTCTCAATTGTCTAATGCCTTAAATACGGTGGTTGCGAGCATCATCGCGTCGATTTCCAATGCCGGTGGTGTTGCAACGACCAATCCGTATAAGGTTGCAGGCAACAAAGTGTTCCAGCCTGTCTTTAATCCCAATGGCTGGTATGGTGAATTGCGCTGTTACGATTTTGCTAGCATGACATTCGACTCCTCGGGAAATATCGTTTCCGGGCAGTGCACACCCAATGCGAAGTCATTGGTTCCTGCGGCGGCCAGTCGCAAGATCTGGTCGTCGACGTGGGCCCCGGCTACGGGGCAGGTCGGGGCCGGTGCAGCGGTATCGGGTACAGGGGCGTTCGAATTCCTGGATACGGCAACGACGTTGATGACTGCCGCCCAACTGGCCGATCTTGGCAGTACCGCGATTGACCAAAAGAATGCGATCAATTTTGTGCGTGGCATCGATGGCAGCAATCGGGCGCGTAGCAACGGGTTGCTCGGTGACATTACCGATGCACAACCCGTGGTGGTCGCTGCACCATCGGGAGCCACCTCGGATGCCAGCTATGCAGCATTCCAGACGACCAATGCAGCGCGCAATGTCGTTTTCATTGGTTCAAACGACGGGATGATGCATGCCTTCAATGTGGCCGATATGACGGAGCTTATGGGTTACGTCCCGGCGGCTGTATATCCGCATCTGGCTGCGTTGCCCTCCATAACCTACGGTGCTTCGGGTGGTACTGCGCATGTTTACGGGGCAAATGGAGAAGCACGCCAGGCTGATCTCAAACTCGGGGCTTCCCCGACATGGAAGACTGTCGTTGTGGGTGGTCTTGCCCAGGGCGGGCAAGGGTTCTATGCGCTTGATGCGACGGATTCGGCAACCCTGACCGCTGCGGCTAACAATGCATTCAAGTGGGAATGGAATGATCAGCATGATACAGGCATGGGCTACACTTTTGGTGCGCCTTTGATCTATAACGTTCGTACCTCGGCAAGTACCGTGGTCCCTGCCGTGATTCTGGTCAATGGTTATGAAAATGATTATGACGATACGGCGGTTGGCGGAAAGCGTAAGGCTGAAAATACTGCGGAGTGCACGAGGACCGTTTCAGGTGTGACAAAGCCATGCAATACGTCTGCCCTCTATGTCGTCAATGCCGATAACGGCAAACTGATCAAGAAGATTGCGATACCGGGAAACTCGACGGGAATCGGTGGCTTGTCTTCTCCAGCTGGTGTGGATTTTGGACAGGACGGCATCCTGGATTATGTCTATGCCGGAGATATGAATGGGAAGCTCTGGCGCTTCGATTTGACGTCTGATGATCCGAACAATTTCAAGGTGGCTGCCAATCCGATCTTCGATGCAGGATCATCACAGCCAATTACGCTGCGCCCAGCTATCAAACCAGTTTCCGATGCGTCGGGAAACTCACGCGGCAACCTTGTTTTATTTGGTACAGGAAAGCTTCTTCTGGATTCGGATCGATCAACGACGACGACCCAGAGTTTTTATGGGGTGCTTGATGACATGTCGGCAACCCCTATCACGGTTTCAAAGGCCAGCCTTGTGCAACGCGTGGTGAACGATGCCGTGAATGTATCTGTTGCAGCCACTGGGTACCGGAGCGGAACCTACCGCAAGGTCGAACCGTTAGCAAGCGGAGTGAGGCTTGATCTGACGCTGTCTACGGAGACCAAGAAGGGTTGGTATATCGATCTTCCGGCTTCCTCCGAGAGGCTGGTCAGTTCTCCGGTCTTGCTTGATTATTTGTTGATGTTTGGCACGGGTATTCCGTTGGCAGCAGAAAAGTGCATGCCGGGTGGGGCGGGCTGGGTAATGGGGGTCGATCCACTGACGGGCGGGGTTACGGTCAACAAGACTAAGAAGCCATATTCGTTCATCGATATCAAGGTCGACGGTAAATCGACAGTCGATGATCAACTGAGTTTTAGTTCTGGTGATGCGTATGCCAGTGGTCTGTCCACTGATGCTATTCCGACCGAACTGACCTACGTTTCGGATTCGAGCAAACTGATTACAATTTCCTCCAGCGGAACCAGTACGTATGGCGACGCGGGTAGTGTTATCGCGCTCAAGGAAGCGAATCTGATGGCGATCTACACCGGGAATGCCGCTGCCGGGACAACCAAGGGGAATCCGATGGGCCGGCCTGCAGATGGCGGCTCGGGCGGCAAGTTGATCAAGTGCAAGCTGGGTACGCCCGGATGTAGCCAGGATGACATCAACAAGGCGCCTGGTACAGGAGTGAAGCTCGAGACCACGCTGTGGAGGGAAATTAAGTGATCCATAGGTGCGCGAGGTCGCTTGGAACTGAGTACGGTGGGTTCACGTTGGTCGAATTGCTGATCGGATTGGCTATTCTGGGCATTCTGAGCATGGTGGCGGTGCCGTCGATGAATAACATGATCCGGGATGCCAGGCTTTCTGCTCAGACGGACCTGCTCATCCACGTGCTAAATATCGCCCGTCTGGAAGCAGTCAAGCAAAGAGCCAGTATGACAGTTTGTCCGGCGGCCAATCCCGATACCGATAACGTGTGTTCTGCCAGTGCCACGGATTGGGCGAATGGCCTCATGGTCTGGGATGGTGCTGCGATTACGCAGCGAATCCAAAGCAAACGGGACATGACGGTGAACAGCAACGCGGCAGTATCCGTTGTGTTCGCTGGCACGATCGGGAGTGCGACGGCAACGACGTTTACGTTATGCGTGCCAGGGCGACGGGAGCAACAGGTCAATGTGGCAGTATCCGGGCGTATCAGCAAGCAGATCAATGCAACGATATGCCCGTAAAGCGAATCGTATCGATTGGGTGAATACATGAAACACCAATTCGGAATGTCTCTCATTGAAGTTATGGTGGCAGTGCTGGTCTTGGCGGTGGGCCTGTTGGGACTTGCCTCGCTTCAGGCGCGTACGCTCGTCTGGAGCGATAGTTCGCATTACCGGAGCATTGCCGCTGACTTGGCCGCCGATTTGGCCGATCGAATAAGGGCAAACCGCATGCCATACATTGGTGTCGATGAAGCAGCAAATCTTGCAGTGGGTTTGACTGCAGCGCCGGACTTTGCAACCTGTGTTCAGTCGGGGGCTAGCGTGACCGGGTGTCCCGCAACCTTCCAAGTTGCAGCCGATATGACGGAATGGAATGCCAACCTACGTAACTTGCTTCCGAATGGCCGGTTTGGTTTGGTGTCGGTGGCTGCTTCCCAAGGGTTTCGCTACACGCTGACCATTACCTGGCTGGATGATCGCGGGGCCGGAGCCGATGAAAGTTATGTAACGGTGATCGAATGAAAAACGGAATGACTGAATGCCGAGGATTTACGCTCATCGAGTTGATGGTTTCCTTGGTCATTGCACTAGTCGCGATCTTGGCCGCAACACAGATGTATTTGGGAAGTCGGGAGGCGAACCGGCTCCAGGCCATGCAGGCGACCCTCTCTGAGGATGGGCGTTTTGCGTTGTCGATGTTGCAGCGAGTCCTGACGCAAGCCGGGTTTCGCCCCAATCCGACCCTCACCCTTGGCGGGGCCAGCCCTGTGACCGCCGCATCGGCCACGTCGGCCAGCGTCCGTTTCATTGCTGACGGAACCAATCAGGTTGGATGCGACGGCTCTGTGTTGCCGAACAACGCAAACGCGGTCCGGACGCTGACCATTGCGGGCGGTGTCGGCAGGTTGCAGTGCGATGCAGTGGACTGGATCGCACCGGTTGGCGGCGCCAGCGAACTCGTCGATTTTCGACTCGATTTTGGGGTTGACAATGGACCAACGACGGTCAAGGACTTCGGTTGCGGTCCCGATGTCGTGGTCAGTGTCTCCAAGACAGGGGATTGCGTTGCCGATACCTATGTGCTGGCAACGGCGCAGGCGACCCCATTGCAGATCGTCGCCGTCAAGGCCTGCATTGTATTGCGCTCGGAGGAGTCGGGTAGGTCATTTGCGAAAGCTGCAGCCTACAAGGATTGCAGCAATGGTGATGTCGCCAATTCGCAAAACGACAATCGACTTTATCGGACATTCCGTTCCACCATCCTGATTCGAAATCCTGTGAAGTAGCTGCCATGAAGACTTTGTGTCGCTCCAAGGAAAGAGGCTTTGTCCTGATTGTCTCCATGCTGGTCCTGCTAGTGTTGACCATCTTGGTGGTTAATTCAGTTCGCAGTTCCGTTCTGGGCGAGAAAATGGCTGGGAACTACATGGACAGAAACAGGGCCATGCAAGCAGCTGAGCAAGCGTTGCGTCAAGGTGAGGCTGCGTTGCTTGGGGCTGACAATGGCCAAACCTGTTTGAATGGCTGTGCGGTTACTGCGGGGGCTGTGTCGGCCTCATCGGCAGCGGTCAACGCAATCCCGTCGGTGTGGGCAGATCCTGGATCTGCAACGATTACCACGGCTTATGGCCAGATGACGAGGGGCAAGTTTCAAGTCGCTCAGCTAAATGACGCGTTGCGAGCCGCAGACAAAACCGACTGCAAGGCCTACAGCATCATGGGGCGTGGTGAGGGGGTCGATAGTCGGGCTGTCGTAATTTTGCAGACCGTAACCTATGTCTGTCCAATTTCGTAGAGGGGGAGTAATGAGCGCAAGGCATTCCGCACAGGGAGAGGCAAGGCAAGCAGGATTCAGCCTGATTGAAATCATGATCGTGGTTGTGATCGTCGGTATTTTAGCGAGTATCGTGGTCCCTTCGTACCAGAACAATGTAAGAGCATCTCGTCGAGCGGATGTTCAGAGGCTATTGGTTGAGCGTTCTCAGGTATTGGAACGTTATTTCACGGCCAATGGACGCTATGTAACGGTGGCTGGCGGCAATACATGTGGAGGCGGTGCCGACCCAACCAGCGACTTCTATGCGGTAGTGACTGCCTGCACTGATACAACCTTTACAATTACTGCCACACCGGGAGCATCTGGGTTGCAAGCTGTAGATGGTACACAGACACTGACACAAAGCGGAGCTAGAGGAGGTAGTGTGAATAATGGTAGCTGGAAGTTCTGATCTGGACGGAAATTTCAGGCAGGTGCCGTTGTGTCTTGATAGTCGTGCAGTTATTTTGCTATAATCCCTGTTTTAATCTTTTCGTCGTTCGGAATATTCATGGCCAATAGCGCACAAGCCCGCAAGCGCGCCCGTCAAGCTGACAAGCAGCGCTCCCATAACGCCAGCCTGCGTTCGACCCTGCGTACCGCGATCAAGCGTGTGCGTCAGGCGATCGAAGCTGGTGACAAAGCCGCCGCACAGGGCGTCTTCCAGCAGTCCGTCGCAGTGCTTGATCGCATTGCTGACAAGAAGATTGTTCACAAGAACAAGGCTTCCCGTACCAAGAGCCGTCTGTCCGCTCAGATCAAGGCGCTTGCTGCTGCCTGATATCGATAGGTTGGACCAATAAAAATGGCGCCTGCGGGCGCCTTTTTTATTGTCGTTATTTGTACTTGCCGTTGCTTATTTTTTGTCGTCGATCGAGCAGACGCCGTCGACAATTTGCAGGTCGTTATCCTGCGCGAAGTTGAGCATGAAACGGTAGGCCATCGGTTCGAGTTCGCCGAGGCGGCCGTCGACGAAGACCGCTTTTTCGCCGTTGTAGTCGCCGGGGCCGACGTAGGGGGAATATTTCATCTTGCGTTCGGCGCCGAAGGCGGACATGACGCCACATAGGCGTTCGGCCCAGTCACTGGGGCGAAACTTTCGTCCTTCCTTGGTCAGGCCAACAATGATGAATGTGGTCGATTCTTGGATTGTCATTGTTTTACTCTGCGTTTGCGGGCGATACGACCTTGCGTGGGCGCATTCTAGCAGAAGCGATTGAACTTTCCATAATCAGGGCAGGTGAACGGGCTGTAACTCCCGTGTCGGTGCCGGTTTCCGTTCTATACAAGGACTTGTTTTTCTCATAAAATTCAGCTTTCTGCTGCCCGACGGGCTTGTTTCGCTCGTGGTGGTGGTCGTTTCGGCGGCATTTGCCGCCGTTTTCGTTTTCTGAGGTTGCCTCATGTCGCATGTCATGAATACCTATGCTCGTTTGCCGGTGACTTTTAGTCACGGGCAGGGGTGCCGGATTACCGATATCGAGGGCAGGGAGTACCTGGACGCCTTGTCCGGCATCGCTGTCTCGACGCTGGGTCACGCCCACCCGAAGCTGGTTGCGGCTATTTCCGCCCAGGCCGGCCGCATGCTGCATACCTCCAATTTGTACCGTATTCGCGAACAGGAGCAACTTGCCGACAAGTTGTGCGCGCTGTCCGGCATGAGCGAGGTGTTCTTCAGCAATTCGGGGGCTGAAGCCAACGAAGCGGCAATCAAGCTGGCTCGTTTTTACGGGCATAAGAAGCAAATCGAACTGCCCACCATCATCGTGATGGAAAAAGCATTCCATGGCCGGACGATGGCAACGCTTTCGGCAACCGGCAACCGCAAGGCGCAGGCCGGTTTCGAGCCGCTGGTGAGCGGTTTCGTTCGGGTTCCCTATGGCGATCTCGAGGCAATTAGTTATGTTGTAGAGCATCACCACAATGTTGTTGCCGTGATGCTTGAGGTCATCCAGGGCGAAGGGGGTATCCATCTGGCTGATCCGGACTTCTATCAAGAGGTTCGGGAGCTGTGCGATGCTCGCAGTTTGCTGATGATCTGTGACGAGGTCCAGTGTGGCATGGGGCGTACTGGTAGCTGGTTCGGCTATCAGCAGGTCGGTGTCCAGCCGGATATCGCAACGCTGGCCAAGGGCCTCGGCTCGGGTGTGCCGATCGGTGCCTGCCTGGTTGGCGGCAAGGCGGCCGGCCTGTTCGGGCCGGGCAACCATGGGTCGACTTTCGGTGGCAATCCGCTGGTTTCGACGGCTGCCTTGACCACCATCGAAGTCATCGAGCAGGAGGGCTTGCTGGCCAATGCAGCCCATATCGGTGACCTGATTCGCAAGCTGTTTGCCGAAGCCCTGGCGGGAACCCGCGGGGTGGTCGATATTCGCGGCCACGGCCTGATGATCGGCATCGAGCTCGATCGTCCATGTGGCGAACTGGTGGGCCGCGGTTTGGCGGCTGGCCTGTTGATCAATGTGACGGCGGATAGCGTTGTCCGCTTCCTGCCGCCGCTGATTTTCAGCGAGGCCGATGCACGTGAGCTGGTGGAGCGTACCGCACCGCTGATCAAGGAATTTCTGGCTGCTTAATTATGGCAATCAAACACTTTCTGCAATTCAAGGATTTCTCCCGTAGCGAACTCGACTACGTCTTCGAGCGCACGGCGTGGATCAAGAACCAGTTCAAGTCCTATCAGAAATATTGGCCTCTTGAGGACCGCACGCTGGTGATGATCTTCGAGAAGGCGAGCACGCGGACGCGTCTGTCTTTCGAAGCCGGCATGCATCAACTGGGCGGTGCGGCGATCTACCTGAATACCCGCGACTCCCAGTTGGGGCGCGGCGAGCCGGTCGAAGATGCGGCGCAGGTCATTTCGCGGATGAGCGACATCGTGATGATCCGGACCTTCGAGCAGGAGATCATCGAGCGCTTCGCGGCCAATTCGCGTGTGCCGGTGATCAATGGCCTGACCAACGAATACCATCCGTGCCAGATCCTGGCCGACATCTACACCTATATCGAGCATCGCGGCAGCATCCAGGGCAAGACCGTGGCCTGGGTCGGCGACGCCAACAACATGTGCAACACCTGGCTGCAGGCGGCCGAGGTGCTGGATTTCAAGGTGCATGTGTCGACCCCGCCGGGCTATGAATTGCAGCCGGACCTGATTGCCGGTGTTACCGCGGCGCACTACGAGATTTTTGCCGATCCGATGGATGCCTGTCGTGGCGCCGATCTGGTCAATACCGACGTGTGGACCTCGATGGGCTTCGAAGCCGAAAACGAGGTGCGCCTCAAGGCCTTCGCCGATTGGTGCGTCGATGGCGACATGATGCGCGTGGCCGATCCGCAGGCCCTGTTCATGCACTGCCTGCCGGCGCATCGGGGTGAGGAGGTCACAGCCGAGGTGATCGATGGGCCGCAGTCGGTGGTCTGGGATGAAGCGGAAAACCGTCTGCATGTGCAGAAGGCGCTGATGGAATATTTGCTGCTGGGCCGCATCCAAGGCTGAGCAGTTGGATTGAATCAAAATCGAAACAAGGGAACGCAAATGAGCGACATCAAGAAGGTTGTGCTGGCCTATTCGGGCGGTCTGGATACCTCGGTCATCCTCAAGTGGCTGCAGGATGTTTACAAGTGCGAAGTCGTCACTTTCACGGCCGACCTCGGTCAGGGTGAAGAGCTCGAGCCGGCGCGCGCCAAGGCCCTGAAGGCCGGCATCAAGCCGAAGAACATCTACATCGACGATGTGCGCGAAGAGTTCGTCCGCGACTTCGTTTTCCCGATGTTCCGCGCCAACACCGTTTATGAAGGTGAGTACCTGCTCGGCACCTCCATCGCCCGTCCGCTGATCGCCAAGCGCCTGGTCGAGATCGTCAACGAAACCGGCGCCGACGCCATCTGCCACGGTGCTACCGGCAAGGGCAACGACCAGGTGCGTTTCGAGTTGGGCGCCTATGCGCTGAAGCCGGGCATCAAGGTCATCGCCCCGTGGCGCGAATGGGACCTGATGTCGCGTGAGAAGCTGATGGCCTACGCCGAGAAGCATGGCATCGAAATCGACATGAAGCACAAGAAGGGCGGCTCCCCGTATTCGATGGATGCCAACCTGCTGCACATTTCCTACGAAGGTCGTCACCTTGAAGATCCGGCGGCCGAGGCCGAAGAGTCGATGTGGCGCTGGACCGTATCGCCGGAAAAGGCACCGAACAAGGCCGAGTACCTCGACCTGGAATTCGCCAAGGGCGACGTCGTTGCCGTCAATGGCAAGAAACTGAAGGCCCACGAAGTGCTGGCCCTGCTCAACGAGCTGGGCGGCAAGCATGGCATCGGCCGTCTCGACCTGGTTGAGAACCGCTACGTCGGCATGAAGTCGCGCGGCTGCTACGAAACCCCGGGCGGCACCATCCTGCTGCGTGCTCACCGCGCCATCGAATCGATTACCCTGGACCGCGAAGTCGCCCACCTTAAGGACGACCTGATGCCGCGTTACGCCAGCCTGGTGTACAACGGCTACTGGTGGAGTCCGGAACGTAAGGCGCTGCAGGTATTGATCGACCATACCCAGCAGACCGTCAACGGGTCCGTCCGCCTGAAGCTGTACAAAGGCAACGTGATCGTTGTCGGCCGCGATTCGAAGACCGATTCGCTGTTCGACTCGACTATCGCCACCTTCGAGGATGACGCCGGTGCCTACGACCAGCGTGACGCTGGCGGCTTCATCAAGCTGAACGCCCTGCGCATGCGTATCGCGGCCAATCTGTCGGCGAAGAAGGCCGGCAAGCCGGCGGCGGCCAAGAAGGCTGCGCCGAAAGCCGCTGCGGCCAAGGCCGCAGTAAAGCCGGTAGCCAAGGCCGCTGCCAAACCGGCAGCCAAAGCCACCAAGGCAGCACCGAAAGCGGCTGCCAAGCCGGTAGCTGCCAAGGCCGTGGTGAAGAAGGCCATTGCCGCGCCGGTCGCCAAGAAGGCTGCCACGCCGGCCAAGGCTGTTGCCAAGAAACCGGCGGCGAAGAAGAAGGGTTAAGCGATGGACGGCACCGTATTCGGGTTCAACGAAGAACAGATCGCGGATTTCTTCTCGACCTGGGGCGTCGGCGCCTTCATCCTTTTCATGCTGTTCATCATCGGCGAGATTGCCTGGAAATCGAAGGCCGGCAAGATGGGGACTTTCGTACTCTTCTTCGTGCTGGCTTTTGGTATGGTCGGTTTTATCGCCAAGAGTGTCATTCAGAAAATCTGGGGTATTTAAATGTCGCAATACGACAACGTTTCGGTGGTCAAGAAGGCCAATGTTTATTTCGACGGCAAGTGCGTCAGCCACACCGTGGTTCTCGCCGATGGCACCAAGAAGACGGTCGGCGTGATCCTGCCGTCCAGCCTGACCTTCAATACCGGTGCGCCTGAAGTCATGGAAGGTGTTGGCGGTTCGTGCCGTGTCAAGCTGAAGGGCGAAAGCGAGTGGAAAACCTACGGTGACGGCCAGTCCTTCAACGTGCCGGGTAACTCCAGCTTCGAGATTGCCTGCGACGAGCCGTACCACTACGTTTGCCACTTCGGCTAAGCAGCCGGTGCGCCAACCAGCCCGGCCGTCGCGCCGGGCTTTTTGATTTGAGGAGATTTCATGCCCAGTTTTGACTTCACATCCGAAGCCGACATGGTGGCGTTGAAGAACGCCATCGACGTTGCCGTTCGCCAGATCGACAACCGCTACGATTTTAAGGGCACCTCGGCCAAGGTCGAGTTCAACGAGAAGGACAAGGTCATCACCTTGCACGGCGATTCCGACTTCCAGCTGGACCAGATCAAGGACATCCTTTTTCCGGCCATGGAGAAGAAGGAGGTCGAGAGCACCAAGCGCCTCGACCACCAGTCGGTGCAGAAAATCTCCGGCAACAAGGTCAAGCAGGACCTGAAGATCAAGATGGGTATCGAGACCGAACTGGCCAAGAAACTCGTCAAGATGATCAAGGATGCCAAGCTCAAGGTGCAGGCTTCGATCCAGGGCGATGCCGTGCGCGTCCAGGGGGCCAAGCGTGACGATCTTCAGGATTGCATCGCGCTGATCCGCAAGGAAGTGACCGACTTTCCGATCAAGGCGGGGAATTTCCGCGACTGAGCGCCTGGTTACTTGCCAATGCAGGAAAGGGCGGCGATGGCCGCCCTTTTTGCTTTCAGCGGGCCAGGCCGCGAATCCACACCGAATAGAGCTGTTCGGACAGGCGTCGCATGCCGGGCAAGCGGGAGGAAAGTTCGCTCGCCATCTGCTCCGGCGTTTGTACGCTGGGTTGGTCGGCAGCCCCCTGAACTTCTGTCGTCCAGTCCTCGCACCATCGGGCGACCATTTCCGGGGTCATTTCGACGTGACACTGCATCGCCAGATGGGGACCGAGGGCAAACATCTGGTTGGCGCAGTGCGGACTCGATAGCAGCCGGGTTGCACCATTCGGGATGCTGAAGGTTTCACCGTGCCAGTGAAAGACGTTGCCGCTCTGTCCGGCGAGATCGCCCAGCCAGTGCTTGCCCACGGTGTGGCTTTCCCCGAATACGTCGCCCCAGCCGATTTCCCTGGCCGGGTTCCGGGTGATCTCGCCACCCAGCGCCTTGCTCATCAGCTGGCCGCCAAGGCAGTGTCCGATGATCGGCATACCGGCGGTGACCGCGGCGTGGATCAATGTGCAACTCCGTTCGATCCAGGGCAGGGGGTCGTTGACACTCATCGGGCCACCCATGAAGCACAGGCCGGAATAGTCATGCGGGTCTCCGGGCACGCCTTCACCCTCGTCAATGGCGATCAGCTGCCACGGAATCCCTTGCTGCTCAAGGAATATGGCAAAATAGCCGGGACCTTCTGTTGGGGAGTGGCGAAAGATGGCAACGGGCTTCATGGCGGAAAAAACATCCGGAAAGATGAGCGGCCATTTTACGCTTCTCGCGCTGCTGCTTGTTTGGCTGCCGTTTATGGCTGATGCCCAGGATGTCGGTCTGGCAGGCATCATGGGCAGCAAGGCCATGTTGATGATCAATGGTTCCGAACCGCAGGCCGTACCGGTCGGGCATACGGTCGATGGCGTCAAGGTGCTCTCCATCCAGAACGATCAGGTCATGCTCGAGATTGGCGGCAAGAAGCGTCCGTTGCGCGTCGGCCAGCATGCCATCGGCGCAGTGAATTCGGATGGCTCCGGCAAGATCATCATGACGGCCGATGGTCAGGGACATTTCTATACAACCGGTACGATCAACGGCACCTCGGTCCGCTTTCTGGTCGATACCGGGGCGACGATGGTTTCCCTGGGTGCCACCGATGCCCGCCGGGTTGGTGTGGATTTCAACCGTGGCCAGAAAGCCATGGCCAATACGGCCAACGGTCAGGCCGTCGTGAGCAAGGTGCAACTGGATACCGTCCGTATCGGCGATGTCACGCTGCACAACGTCGATGCGCTGATCCATCAGACAGAGATGCCGATAGCCCTGCTCGGCATGAGCTTTCTGAACCGGATGGAAATGCTTCGTGATGGCAGCACCATGACACTTAAAAAACGATTCTAGGAGAGAACAATGCCGCAGAAAGATCAGGAAATCGCGCTGTTGCGCCGTGAGATCGAGTTGATGATGGGGGAGCGGCAGGCCTTGCTCCGGGTGGCCGGTTCAGCGGCGGTACTGATTGCCAGCCTGGACAGCAAGCGGCTGCCGGTGGGGGCGGTCGAGTCGGCTGACCTGGTGGCTACCACGATCAATGGTCTGTCCGAAGAAACCCTGCAGGATGCCTTGGCATCGGTGAATGCGGAAATCGAGGAAGATTCCCTGGCAAAATGACGGTCGATCTGGATCGACTGCGAACCAGTTTGCTCTCGGAGCAAAGGGCCGGTCATTTCGTTCAGGAAGATGGTGCGCTGGATCAGCCCCTGACCCCGGCGGCCGTCCTGTTTCCCATTGTTCTGCGGGATGACGGACATACGGTCCTGCTCACCCAGCGGACGGCCCATCTCCGCGACCATGCCGGGCAGATCAGCTTCCCCGGCGGTCGCGTCGAAGCGCATGACCAGTCGCCGGTTGATACGGCCCTGCGCGAAACGGAGGAGGAAATCGGCCTGTCGCGGGAGCGGGTGGAAATTGTCGGGTTCCTGCCGGAATATCGGACAGGTACCGGGTTCCGCGTCACTCCGGTCGTCGCGCTGGTGCGCCCGCCTTTTGACCTGCAGCCCGATCCCTTCGAGGTGGCGGAGATTTTCGAGGTTCCGCTCGCTTTCCTGATCGACCCGGCCAATCACCAGCAACATTCGCTGCATTATCGCGGAGCCTTGCGCCATTACTTCGCCATGCCCTATGGAGACTATTTCATCTGGGGGGCGACGGCCGGCATGATTCGTTCATTGTCCGAACGGCTCGGGCTGCTCCAGGCGCCCTGAGCTTGTGGTATCGTGGCGTTTTGCAATACGAAAATAAGCCGAACACGGCAATCCTCAGCCCCACATGAGTCTTCTTTCGCTGATTGCAGTCTTTCTCATCGAGCAGCTGCAGCCCCTCGATTACCGTCGCATCATCGCCGAGCCGCTGGGTGCCTGGGCGGAATTCATCGAGTCCCGTTTTAATGCCGGCGCCTATCGCCACGGCATTCTGGCCTGGTGCTTTGCCGTTCTGCTGCCGGTCGCTCTGGTCGGCATTGCCTATGGCGCCCTGCATGCGCTGAATCCGTTGTTCGGCCTGCTTCTCAATGTCGGCGTGCTCTATCTGACCATGGGTTTCCGACAGTTCAGCCACCACTACACCGAGATTCAGCTGGCCTTGCGCCTCGGCGATCTGGAACGGGCGCGTACCTTGCTCGCCGAGTGGCAAGGGCGCTCGACCTACAACCTGGGATCGGAAGACATCGCGCGCCTCTCGATCGAGGGGGCCTTGGCGGCTTCGCACCGGCATGTCTTCGCCGTGTTGCTGTGGTTCATCCTGCTCCCCGGGCCTTGTGGCGCCTTGCTCTATCGCCTTGCGCTGATCGTTCGCGATCGTTGGAATGAGCAGGTCGATGAGGAAAACCAGTTTGCGCTGTTTTCCCGTCAGGCGTTCAGTGTGATCGACTGGCTGCCCTTGCGGACGACCGCTTCGGCATTCGCCATTGTGGGCGACTTCGAGGATGCGGTGTATTGCTGGCGGACGCAGCCGGCGCAGTGGCCCGATCGCGACCTGGGTATCGTGCTGGCAGCCGGTGCGGGGGCTTTGGGCGTGCAGTTGGGGAGGCCCGTTGCCGATGGCGTTGAAGTTGCCGATCGCGGGGAACTCGGGTTGGGCGATCCGGCCGACGTAGATTTCATGCAGAGTGCCGTGGGCCTCGTCTGGCGAGCCACGGTGGTGTGGATGTTGTTGCTCTTTTTGCTGGGGCTCGCTAGTCTGGTGGGCTGAATACTTATATCAGGAGGTTTTCATGAGCAAAGATGTTGTCGTTCTGAGTGCTGTTCGTTCCCCCATCGGTGCTTTCGGTGGTTCGCTGGCCGACATGGATCCGTGCGATCTGGGCGGTACCGTGATGAAGGAAGCGATCGCCCGTTCCGGCGTCGATCCGCAAGCCATCAACTACGTGACCGTCGGCACCACGATGCCAGTCGATTCCCGTTACGCCTACGTCTCCCGTGTTGCCTCCATTCAGGCCGGCCTACCGATGGATTCCGTCGCCATGCAGGTTTCCCGCCTGTGCGCCTCCGGCCTGCAAGCCATCGTCACCACTGCCCAGAACATCCTGCTTGGCGATTCCGACTACGGTATCGGCGGCGGCGTCGAAGTGATGTCCAAGGTGGCCTACCTGATGCCGGCACTGCGTTCCGGCGCCCGCATGGGCGACACCAAGGCCATTGATGCCATGGTTGCCGTGCTGACCGACCCGTTCGGCGTCGGCCACATGGGTATCACTGCCGAGAACCTGGCCGCCAAGCACGGTATTTCCCGTGAAGACCAGGACGCCTTTGCCGTCGAATCGCAGCGTCGTGCTGCTGCCGCCATCGACGCCGGCCACTTCAAGTCGCAGATCATGCCGATCGTCAAGCAAACCCGTAAGGGCGAGGTTGTGTTCGACACCGACGAGCATCTGAAGCGTGGCACCACGATGGAGTCGCTGGCCAAGATGAAGCCGGCCTTCAAGAAGGACGGCACCGTCACCGCCGGTAACGCCTCCGGCATCAACGACGGCGCTGCCTTCTTCGTGCTCGCCGATGCTGCCAAGGCTGCAGCTGCCGGCCAGAAGCCGATTGCCCGCATGGTCTCCTATGCCGTTGCCGGCGTGCCGAACGACGTCATGGGCGAAGGCCCGATCCCGGCAACCAAGCTGGCCCTGAAGAAGGCCGGCCTGACCTTGGACCAGATGGACGTCATCGAATCCAACGAAGCCTTCGCCGCCCAGGCCCTGTCGGTTTCCAAGGTTCTCGGTCTCGACCCGGCCAAGACCAACCCGAACGGCGGCGCCATCGCCCTCGGCCACCCGGTCGGCTGTTCCGGCGCCTTCATCGCCACCAAGGCGATCTACGAAATGAACCGTATCGGCGGCAAGTACTGCCTGGTCACCATGTGTATCGGTGGTGGCCAGGGTATCGCCGTGATCTTCGAACGCGTCTAAGCGATTCGCGGTCGTTTCCGGAAAACCCGCTGGAGAAATCCAGCGGGTTTTTTATTTGCACCATGTTGAAAATCAGGCGCACCTTTGCAGTGCGTCAATAGTCATGAAGTTGTATTCGGCGCATGATTTGATGGGTATTTCCGGGTGGCATGGAACCTGCTGAATCCGGAACAAGAGCTTCCTCAGCGACGAGTCCAAAATGAACTTCTATAACGAGATGTATGACGCCCAGTGCGGCGTCCGGGCGCACTACAAGGGGTACGAAGACTGGTTGAAGGCGACGCCGCCGGAGCGCATCGAGCGCAAGCGGGCGGAGGCCGATCTGGCCTTTCACCGGGTGGGCATTACCTTTGCGGTTTACGGCGAGGAAGCGGGCAAGGAGCGCCTGATTCCGTTCGACATCATTCCCCGGGTGATACCTTCGGCCGAGTGGAAGGCGCTCCAGGCCGGCCTGCGCCAGCGGGTCAAGGCACTCAACATGTTCCTGTGGGATGTCTACCACGATCAGGAGATTCTCAAGGCGGGGATCATCCCGGCCGAGCAGGTGCTGAACAATGCGCAGTACCGCCCGATCATGAAAGGGATCGATGTGCCGGGGCGGATTTACGCGCACATCACCGGTGTCGACATCGTGCGTGCCGGCGCTGGCGAGTTCTATGTGCTCGAAGACAACCTGCGGGTGCCGTCGGGTGTCTCGTACATGCTCGAAGACCGCAAGATGATGATGCGCCTGTTTCCGGAGCTGTTTGCCCGCCACAAGGTGGCACCGGTACAGCATTATCCGGACCTGCTGCTGGAGAAACTCCGTGCCGTCTCGCCCAATGGGATCGGCAACCCGACGGTGGTGGTCCTGACGCCCGGCGCCTACAACAGCGCCTATTTCGAACATACCTTCCTGGCCCAGCAGATGGGGGTGGAACTGGTCGAGGGGCGCGATCTCTTCGTCAAGGACGATGTCGTGTACATGCGGACGACACAGGGTCCGCAGCGCGTCGATGTCATTTACCGCCGTATCGACGACGACTTCCTCGATCCGCAGGTGTTCCGCGCCGATTCGGCCCTGGGCGTGCCCGGCCTGATGCAGGCTTACCGGGCCGGCAACGTCACGCTGGCCAACGCAGTCGGCACCGGTGTCGCCGACGACAAATCGATCTACCCCTATGTGCCCGACATGATCCGCTTCTACCTCGGCGAGGAACCGAAGCTGAACAATGTGCCGACCTACATGTGCCGCAAGCCGGACGACCTGAAATATGTGCTCGATCATCTGCCGGAACTCGTCGTGAAGGAGGTGCACGGTGCCGGTGGCTACGGCATGCTGGTCGGCCCGGCCGCGACGAAGGAGCAGATCGCGCACTTTCGCCAGTTGCTGATTGCGAAACCGGACGGCTACATCGCCCAGCCGACGCTGGCACTGTCCAACTGCCCGACTTTCGTCGAGGAAGGAATTGCACTGCGCCACCTGGATTTGCGCCCCTTCGTCCTGTCCTCGGGCGAGTGCGTCAACATGGTGCCCGGTGGCCTGACCCGTGTCGCGCTGACCAAGGGCTCGCTGGTCGTCAATTCGTCGCAGGGCGGCGGTACCAAGGACACCTGGGTTCTGGAGGATGAGTCATGCTGAGTCGTACTGCCGATCATTTGTTCTGGATGTCGCGCTATATCGAGCGCGCCGAGAATCTCGCCCGTCTGCTCGACGTGACTTACCAGATGTCGATGGTGCCGCAGTCCGAGGAGGCGGCCAACCAGAGCTGGAGTGCCATCATCGCGTTGAACAGCCTGGAGGAGGCGTATGCCGCCAAGTATTCCGCGGTCAACGGCGAGAACGTGCTGAAGTTCATGGTCAGCGACGCGGACAATTTCTCGTCCATCCATAGTTGCCTGCGCATGGCGCGGGAAAATGCCCATGCCGTGCGCGGTACGCTGACCACGGAAATGTGGGAGACCTTGAACTTTACCTGGCTGGAGGCACGGGGGCGCACCTTCGAGCAACTGAATGCAGGCGGTATCGGCGAATATTTCGAATGGGTCAAGACACGCTCCTCGCTGATGCGCGGTACGACGCTGGGCACGCTGCTGCAGGACGAGGCCTATCACTTCATCCGCCTCGGCACGCTGCTCGAACGAGCCGACAACACGGCGCGCATCCTCGATTTCAAATACCACGTGCTGCGCCCGCATGGCGACGAAGGGGCAACCGACTTCTACCAGTGGGCGGCGCTGCTGCGTTCGGTGTCGGCCTTCGAGGTCTATCGCAAGGTGTATCGCGATGTGATCACGCCGGACCGCGTGGCGGAGCTGCTGATCCTCAACAAGGACATGCCGCGTTCGCTGCATTTCTGCCTGAATGGCGTGATCAAGAATCTGGACCTGATCGCCAATCGGCAGTCGGGCGAAACCCTGCGTCAGGGTGGGTTGCTGCATGCCCAACTGCACTACGGGCGGATCGGCGACATTCTGGAGCACGGCCTGCACGAATGGCTGGAGGACTTCATGGACCGCATTTACTTGCTCGGCGACGGAATCAGCAAGGATTTCCTGGTCCCGATGGCCGAGGCGAGCTGATGCGGCAGGCATGACCTGGACGAGGCCCGGCTTGCTCGGGCCTTTTTCATGAGGGAGTGCGGCGTGGTTTATTTTCCGAAATACCAAAATGAATCCGGCAATGAACGGCGGCTGGCTTTAAACTGCGAACCTCGCGAACGCCAGCCGATGTTCGGTTGATCTTTGCTTTTCTCAAGGCCGTCCATGTACCCGATTCACGATCATGATCCGCTTCTCCTGCTTGCCACGGCACTCGCCGCCAAGCGCCGCCCAGCCGAACTGCCTGAAATCATGGCCGCCATCGACCTGATTCAGGGCAATATCCCGAACGAGGAAAAGCTCAGTGAAGCTTTCGTCCGCCTGGGCCAAAATGGTCTGCTGCTTGCGCTCGACGGCGGGGTGGCCTTGACCCCGGCAGCCGAGAGCCAGATCGAAGCCCTGCCGCGCAAGGGTGAGATGGCCGATCGCCTGAGCGCCTTGCGCAGCCTGCTGGCAGCCTATACGACCGCTGGCGATGCTGAAGCCGTGGCCATTCCGGCTGAACAGCTGCGCGCCGCCATGCTGGCCCATCGCGCGGCGGCGGCCGGCGGGGGCAAGAACCTGCTCGTGCCCAAACCGAAGCCGGAAGCCGCCAAGGCCCGTCCCGGCCAGCGCCAGCGCAAGCCGCTGCCCAAACAGCGCAAGCGCTGATTTCCCTCGCGAAAGGCAGCCTGCCGATTTAACCTCACCACGACCGGCGCGAATCCGGTTGGCTCAGGAATGGTCCAAGAACAACCGAACAACCCGCTGCATGGCGTGAAGCTGGAAATGATCCTGCAGCAGCTCGTCGCGCATTACGGCTGGGATGAACTGGGGCGGCAGATCGACATCCGCTGTTTCAACCACGAGCCGAGCATCGCCTCCAGTCTCAAGTTCCTGCGCCGTACACCGTGGGCAAGGGAGCGGGTCGAGTCGCTGTACCTTTACATGCTGCGCTCGGCTGCGCGCTGAGCGGGGGAGGGAAAGTACATGTCGCCATTGAAAGTCGTGCTGGTGCTGTGTACCGGGAATTCCTGCCGCTCCCAGATGGGCGAGGCGATCCTGAACCACGATCTGGCGGGCAGGGTACGCGCCCTGTCGGCGGGTACGCAGCCGCAAGCCAAGGTGGCGGACGGCGCGATAGAGGCTTTGCACCTGGCCGGCCTGCCGACCGATGGCCTGTTCCCGAAAGATGTGGAGAGCGTGATGGGGACGGCGATTGATCTGGTGGTCAGCGTCTGCGACAACGCCAAGGAAACCTGCCCGGTTTTTCCGTATCCGGTGCCGCGCATCCATGTTGGTTTTCACGATCCGCACGGAGAAAGCCTGGAAAGCTTCATTGCCGTGCGCGACGATATTCGTGCCCGGCTGGCTCCAGCTGTTCGCGTTGCCTTGGGGTTGTAGAAGCAGGCAGAAAAAAGCCCGCGTCAGGCGCGGGCTTCGGATGGCTGAAAAACAGCCGGATTACTTGCCGGAAGCCTTCTTGGCGGCCTTGACAGTGGCGCTGGTGGCGGCGGCGATGTTGCTCTGGGTCAGGTCGGTCACTTGCTGGGCGGCCTTGCGCATGTTGTCGAAGGCCGAGTTGGCGGCGGCGATGGCGCTTTGCACGGCAGCGACGGCAACGTCGGAGCCGGCCGGAGCGGACTTGGCGGCCTTTTCCAGCATGCCGGCAACGTTCTTCTGGAAGTCACCGAACTGGGCTTCGACCATCTTGGCCATTTGCTCTTGCATCTGGGCAGAGATTTCGTAAACCGATTTGCCGTAGGCGACAGCCTTCTCGACGCCGGGTTGAGCCAGCGAAGCCTGGATGGCGGCGACATCCTTGACGTCCTTGGCTGCCATCAGGGCCTTGGCATTGGCGGCGGAGTCTTCGAGCACCGAACGGGCGGTTTCGAGATTCAGGGTGGCGATACGCTCGGCAGAAGCCAGGGCGGTGTTGGCAACGGCCAGAAGGGAATCAACGGCAGCTTTGTTGGCGGCAGCGAACTGTTCGGGATTGATAGACATCGGAGGCTCCTTAAATTGGAAATTAATAATTACAACGGGTCGATTGTAACAATATTCAGTGGACATTGTTGCACCGCAGCATGCTGTATGGTTGATGTAAATCAAGTGCTGTCGCTTTTTTGTTGAATGTAGTGGCGAATTTCTAGCTTATGGAAATAAACAAGCGTTTGTTTCTCTGTGCGTGAAAGATGAAGGAGGGGTGGCTTGTGCCCCCTTCATGTTGCTGTGCAACACTGTAATGCCATCGTGCTGGATGCTGCCTTGTTTGCGCTGCCATTGCGATGATTAATTCAAGCCTCGTTTGTTGATTCCGGCGAGCCGAAAAGCGCGTCAGGAGTGCGAAATGCAGGCATCCCGATGCGGGAGACGGCGTTGTGCGGAATTCCGCACGATTTGGCTATGAAAATCCGGGTTTTCGCATTTGTTGGGCGTTGGCGCCCATTGAAATAACCGTCAATACAATGGGTTGCCGCCTTTTTCGTGCTGGCATGCCTCCTGCGATAGGTAATCGTCCGCCAAGCGGATCTGACTAAAACCCGGAGGAGCGTTCCATGCAAAAAAACATTCGTCTTGCCGTCCTGGCCAGCCTTGGCCTGACTACACCGTTTCTGACCCAAGCTCAGGCACCTGATGTCGTTCGACTCGGCAATCTGAAATTCGCCCATTACGGCGCGGTGTCGTACATGAAGGAAGCCTGCGGCAAGTACAACCTGAAGGTCGAGGAACGCATGTTCCCGAAGGGGCCGGACATCATGCCGGCGATTGTCGCCGGGGAGATCGACATTGCGGCGCTGGCCTCCGATGGCGCCATCTCCGGGCGGGCCAATGGCGTGCCGATCGTCACCGTAGCCGGCTTTGCCAAGGGCGGCGCGCGCATCGTCGCCGGCACCGACAGCGGCATCAAGTCGCTGCAGGACATGAAGGGCAAGAAGGTCGGGGTGACCCGCGGTGGCGCGCACGAGCTGCTGCTCTACGCCGAACTGGAAAAGGCCGGCCTGACCTGGTCGGACAAGCCGGGCAAGGACGTGCAGATCGTCTTCCTCGCCTTCGCCGATCTCAACCAGGCATTGGCTGCCAAGCAGATCGACGCCATGTGCCAGTCGGAGCCGCAGTCCTCGCAGGCGCTCAACAAGAAGTTCGGGGTCGAGATCATGAAGCCCTACACGACCAAGATGGGCGAGCCGGTGCGCCTGCTGGTCATGACTGAGAAGATGTACAACGAGAAGAAGGACGTTGCGCAGCGCCTGATGAAGTGTTTTGTCGAGACCACCACGCTGTTCAACAACGACACTGCGCTGGCCGAAAAATACGTGCGCGATCAGATGTTCAAGGGGCAGATCACCTCACAGGATTTCAGGGACGCGATGGACAACGCCGACTACACCTATGATGTTTCGCTGGAACATGTCGATATCACTACCGACTACATGAACAAGTATGGCGTCGGTCGCATGAGCAAGCCGCTGAAGGCCTCTGAGTGGGTGAAGCTTGACCTGCTGCAGAAGGCCAAGGCGGACCTGAAGGTGAAATGAGGTCATGATGCGCAAGATCAAAGACTTCGCCCACGGCGCGCTGGTTCCGGTTCTGGTGCTCATCCTCTGGGAAGCCTGCTCGCGGGCAGGCCTGTTCTCGGCGGTCGTGATGCCGGCGCCGTCGGCCGTTGCCGCCAAGTGGTGGGCCTACCTGCTGCCGGCGCAAGCCCAGGAAGCAGGGCAATCCTGGCTGGCCTGGGCCTTCTCCGGCGAACTGCTGCATGACGCCTACTCCAGCCTCTACCGCGTCATCGCCGGCTTCATCATCGGCGCCGGCCTGGCCCTGCCGCTCGGTCTGCTGATGGGCGCCAACACCCGCATCTACGCCCTGTTCAACCCGCTGATGCAAATCCTGCGGCCGATCCCGCCCATTGCCTACATCCCGCTCGCCATCCTGTGGTTCGGCCTGGGCAATCCCCCGTCCTTCTTCCTGATCGCCATCGGCGCCTTCTTCCCGGTCCTGATGAACACCATCGCCGGCGTGCGTCAGGTGGATGGCATCTACCTGCGGGCGGCACGCAACCTCGGCGTTGGACAATGGACCATGTTCACCCGCGTCATCCTCCCCGCCGCTACACCCTACATCCTCGCCGGCGTGCGCATCGGCATCGGCACCGCCTTCATCGTCGTCATCGTCTCCGAAATGATCGCCGTCAATGACGGACTGGGCTTTCGCATCCTCGAAGCCCGCGAATTCATGTGGTCCGACAAGATCATCGCCGGCATGATCACCATCGGTCTGCTTGGCCTGGCCATCGACACGGCGGTGAGCCGCCTCAACAACCACCTGCTGCGCTGGCACCGTGGCCTGGAGCACTAACATGAGCAGCCCCATCCTGATCGACAACGTGCAAAAAGTCTTCAAGACTCCTGGCGGCGACGTCGTGGCCCTCAAAGACATCAACCTCACCATCCAGCCCGGCGAATTCGTCTGCCTGCTCGGCCCCTCGGGCTGCGGCAAATCCACCCTGCTCAACGCCGTGGCCGGTTTCCAGGCGCCCTCCGACGGGCAGATCGTCATCGACCAGAAAGCCATCCGCTCCCCCGGCCCGGACCGCGGCATGGTCTTCCAGGAATACGCACTCTTCCCGTGGATGAGTGTGGCGCAGAACATCGCCTTCGGCCTCGAAGTACAGAAGAAGGAAAAAGCCGAGATCGGCCTCGTGGTCAATCAACTGCTCGACCTGCTGCACCTCAAGGACTTCCGCGACCGCTTCCCGAAAGACCTCTCCGGCGGCATGCGCCAGCGGGTGGCGATTGCCCGCGTGCTTGCGCTCGACTCGCCGATCATGCTGATGGACGAGCCGTTCGGCGCGCTCGACGCGCTGACCCGGCGCAACCTGCAGGACGAGCTGCTGCGCATCTGGGAAAAGCTGGGCAAGACCATCCTCTTCGTGACGCACTCGATCGAGGAGTCGATCTACCTGGCCGACCGCATCGTGGTGATGACCTACCGTCCCGGCACGGTGAAGCGGGACCAGATTGTGGCCATGCCGCGCCCGCGCGATCCGGCGTCGCCCGCGTTCAACGACCTCAAGCGCGAACTGGGGCGGCTGGTCATGGAAGAGCAGCAGCGTCATGCCGATGCCGAAATGAAGCTGGCGGCAGTCGACTGAGTACCTGCCAAACCGTTAGGATGACGGCGTGAATTCCCCGGACGCCGTCATCCGCCCATCCAGGTCCCTGTGGCTATCCGGGGCCGCCTTGCTCGCCTGCGTGCTGCTCGGCTGGCTGGCTTACCGCCTGCTGCTGAACAGCCACCTGGACAGCGAGCGGCATCTGGCGGCGCAGCGTCTCGATGCCTTCGCCCTGTCGCTCGAGGCGACGCTGGCCCGGCACGAATCGCTGCCCGGCTTGCTCGCGCTCGATCCCGCGCTGGCCGCATTGCTGCGCGAACCGGACAATCCCCGGCGGCAGGCGGCCGCCAATGCCTACCTCGAAGCCGCACAGCAGGGCGCCTCGGTTGCCGTGGCCTTTCTGATCGACGCCCGGGGCAACACCTTGGCCGCCAGCAACTGGCGCCTGCCGCGCAGTTTCGTGGGCCATAACTACGCTTTCCGTCCCTATTTCCGCGATGCGCTGGAAGGCGGGCTCGGCCGTTTCTATGGTATCGGCGTCACCACCGGCGAGCCGGGTTACTTCCTGGCGGCACCGGTCCGCGATCAGGGCCGGGCGCTGGGCGTCATCGTGCTCAAGGTCGGCCTGGAAGGCATGGAGCAGGCCCTGTCCGGCACGGGCGACACCCAGTTGCTGACCGACAGCGATGGCGTCGTCTTCCTGGCTTCGGAGCGCCGGTGGCGTTACCGTGCCCTCGCGCCGCTGCCGGAGGCGGTCAAGGCACGGCTGGAGGAAACCCAGCAATACGGCAGCCAGCCGGTTCCGCTGCTGGCAGACCAGCCCATCGGCATCACCGGGGGCGAACCCCGGCGTATCGCCCTGCCGGGCGGGACGCCGCGCGAAAGGATGATCCACGCCCGGCCGGTCGGCAGCCTGGGCTGGCAGATCGTCCAGTTCGGCGACACCGGCGAGGCGCGCGCCGTGGCGCTGGGCGGCGGCGTTGCCGTGGCGTTTGCCGTCGCCTTCCTGATCGGGCTGGCCGCCCACTTCCGGCATCGTCGCCAGCGCCGGGAAGAACTGCGGCGTTTCTATGCGGAGCTGGAGGAGCGCATCGCCGAGCGCACGGCCGACCTGACCGAACAGGTCGCCGCGCTGGAACGCACCAAGGCCATCCTGCGCGAGACCCGCGACGCCGCTGTGCAGGCAGGCAAGCTGACCACCTTGGGGCAGATGTCGGCCGGCATCAGCCATGAACTCAATCAGCCGCTGGCCGCCTTGCAGACTTTTGCCGACAACGCTTCAGCCTTGCTGGCGCGCGGTCGTACCGAGGAAGTCGCCGAAAACCTGCGGATGATTTCCGATCTGGTCGGCCGCACCGGACGCATCGTCCGCCAGCTCAAGACCTTCGCCCGCAAGGAGGCGGCGACGCCGCAGGCGGTGAGCGTAGCGCCGGCCATCGAACATGCCTTGCTGATCGTTGAGCCGCGCCGGCGCGAGATCGGCGCGCACATCGCCGTTGCCGCACCGCCTGCCGGCTTGTGTTGCCTGGCCGAAGCGGGCCGCCTGGAGCAGATTCTCGTGAACCTCTTGCGCAACGGCTTGGACGCCGTGGCTGGGCAGGCCCAACCGCTGCTCGATGTGTCCGTCGCGACCGAGGGTTCCTTGGTCTGCATCGCCTTGCATGACCACGGGCCGGGCCTCAGCGATGAGGCGCGCTCGCATCTGTTCGAGGCCTTCTACACCACCAAGCCGGCGGGCGAAGGCCTCGGGCTGGGGCTGGCCATTTCGCTTACCATTGCCGAAAGTTACGGCGGCACCCTGAGCGCCTACAACGCTCCGGAAGGCGGTGCCGTCTTTGCGCTCCGCTTGCCCGCTGCAGGAGAAAACCATGCCGCATCTGACGCTTGAATACACCCGCAACCTGGCCGACTTCGATCCGGCCCAGGCCCTCGCGGCACTTAACGAAGCCATGTTCGATTCCGGCCTGTTCGGCGAATCCGACATCAAGAGCCGGGCATGCGCACTGGACTGTCACCAGGTCGGCGTGCGCGACACGCCACGCGGCTTCGCGCATGTCGCCGTCGCCATGCTTTCCGGGCGCACCGACGAGGAACGCAAGGCGCTGGCCGACAGCCTGCTCGCCGCACTGGCGCCGCTCATCGCCGGGCATACGGTCGGCGAAGTGCAGCTGAGCGTCGAAACGACCGAACTGCACCGGCCGAGCTACGCCAAGGCGGTACTTCATGGCTGAGTCGCTCGTCTTCCTGGTCGAGGACGACGCGGCCGTCCGCAAGGGCTGCGAGCAGGCGTTGTCGCTGGCCGACATTGCCGTGCGCGGCTTTGCCGACGGCGAAGCCATGCTCGCCGCGCTGGCCGCCGGCAATCCGGCGCTGGTGGTCAGCGATGTGCGTCTGCCGGGCAAGGATGGACTGGAACTGCTGCGCGACGTCCGCCGCTTCGACCGCGAGTTGCCGGTGCTGTTGATGACCGGCCACGGCGACGTGGCGATGGCCGTCGAGGCCATGCGCGAAGGCGCCCACGACTTCATCGAAAAGCCCTTCCCGTCGGAGCGCCTGATTGCCGCCGTGCGCAGCGGGGTGGAAAAACGGGCGCTGATCGTCGAGAACCGCCTGCTCAAGGAGCGCCTCGCCGGGCAGGGCGAGGGCGGGGTGGCACGTATCGTCGGCCAGTCGCCGGCCATCCAGCACCTGCGCCAGCTGGTCGGTACCCTGGCGCCGACCGGGATCGATATCCTGCTCAACGGTGAGACCGGCAGCGGCAAGGAGGTCGTCGCCCGCGCCATTCACGACGCCAGCGGCCGGCGCGGCGCCTTCGTGGCGATCAATTGCGGCGCCCTGCCGGAAACGGTGTTCGAAAGCGAGTTGTTCGGCCATGAGGCGGGCGCCTTCACCGGCGCCGGCAAACGGCGCATCGGCCGTATCGAACATGCCGGCGGCGGTACGCTGTTCCTCGACGAAATCGAATCGATGCCGCTCAACCTGCAGGTCAAGCTGCTGCGCGTGCTGCAGGAACGCAGCGTCGAACGTCTGGGCAGCAATTCGGCCATTCCCGTCGATTGCCGCCTGGTCGCCGCCAGCAAGGCCGACCTCAAGGCGCTGTCCGATGCCGGGCAGTTCCGGGCCGACCTCTATTACCGGCTCAACGTCGTCAGCCTCGACCTGCCGCCACTACGCCAGCGTCGCCAGGACATCCCGCTGCTCATGGCGCATTTCCTGCACGAGGCCGCCGCCCGCTTCCAGCGCCCGTCGGCGACCTGGACACCGGCCGACCTCGCCCGCTGGTCGGCGCACGACTGGCCCGGCAATGTACGCGAACTGAAGAACGTGGCGGAACGTTGGGCGCTGGGCATGCCGGATGGGCTGGGTGGCAGTGTGCCGGCTGCCGGCGCGGTCGCGTCGCTGGCCGAGCAGGTCGATGCCGCCGAGCGACGCATTATCGAAGATGCCCTGGATCGGACCGGCGGCAACGTGGCGCGGGCCGCCGAACTGTTGCATACCCCCAAAAAAACCGTCTACGACAAGCTCACCCGCCATGGCATCGCACCGGAGAGCTTCCGGCAAGGGTGAAGCGAAAGACGCAGCCGGGTTTTGCGTGAGCCGGGCGTAACCATGGGGGCACGGGTTGTTGCCTTGAATGGAGAAAGCCGGCCATGCAGGTATGTCTGCATGGCCGGCTCTCGTCCCGGGCTTTGCCGGATGCCGTTTTGTACGAACGGTGGCGATTACAGCTGTTCGAGCATGTCGCGGCTGATCAGCTTGAGCACCTGCGGCGGTTGCTTGCCGATCAGGCGCACCAGATAGACCTCGTCGTTCGATTGCTTGATGCGGGCGACTGCCTCGGCTACCGGCAATTTCAGCAGATGGCCGAGGATCAGCGGGGTAACACCGCCGTGGCTGACCACCAGAACGCTGCCTTTGGCCTTGCCGTGGCGGATCTGGTCGATGGCCCTGGCTACGCGCTCGGCCTGGCTGTTCAACGATTCGCCGCTGTCCAGCGCGTCGTCCGGCTGGCTGCCGCGTGCCTTGAACTCGGCGGACATCGCCGCATCGCGCCCGTCTTCGTACATGCCCTCGAACTTGCCGAAGCTGCGTTCGGAGAGGGCCGCCAGCGGTGTGGCCTTGACCGCCGGCAGGGCCAGCGCGGCGGTTTCCCTGGCGCGGACGAGGCCGCTGCTATAGACCGCCGTGATAGGCACGCCGGCCAGCTTGTCGCCAAGCTGTCTGGCCTGCTGACGACCCGTGTCGTTGAGCGGGTTGTCGGTGCCGCCTTGCAGGCGCTTTTCCAGGTTCCAGTCGGTCTGGCCGTGGCGGGCGAGGTAGATGTCGAGCACCGGCGTGTCGGCCAGCGCCGTGCCGGCGGCGAGAGCCAGCACCAGCCAGAGGTGCTTGAGGGTTTGATTGATGCGCTTCATTTAGCGGGCCTTCAGCAGTTCGGGAACGTGCAGCAGGATGAATTCGTTGTCGTCCTGCAGGTTGGGCTGGCGGGCGGCCGAATACGGCAGGTTGTTGTCGTTGGCGACGACAATGTGCTCGGCGTCGACGACATCCACGTCCTCGATGGTGACGAAGGGGAAGGTGAACTTGCCGTCCTTGCCGCCGCGCCGGGCGACCCGCTTCGGATCGTCAATGTTCAGCAGATCGATGTGGCCGATCTTCCTGACGAAGCCTTCGCTGTCGGCATCCTTCAGGCTGATCTTGTAGATGCGCTTGAACTTGGCCGGCACATTCTGGCAGTCCGGGCGGGCCGGGCCGTTGCAGGCGTGCTCGGGCAGGCCTTCGCCGTTGTCGCGCTCGATGATCAGGCCGGTATCGGCGTCGATCATGTTGAAGTCGCCGATATTGTTGCCGTTCTGCTCAACCTGGTATTTCCACGAGCGGCCGGTCCATTCGCCCTTGGCGACATTGAATTCGAGGATGCGCAGGTAGTCGCGGCCATCCTTCTGTTCCCACTTCTTGTCGTCGGCGTTCCACAGCGGGCCTTCGAGCAGCGGGTAGAGAAACTGGCCGTCCTTCGACGCGGCCATGCCCTCGTAGCCGCGCGAACGGCGCACCGTGGTGGCGAAATTGCCGGGCGTGGACGGGGTGGTCACCGAGAAATGGTCGGGTGCCTTCAGCGTCTTGCCGTCGAGTTTTGTTTCGAACACGGCCAGCACCTTGCCCTGGCGGTCGGTCTTGATCAGGTAGGGGCCGAGTTCGTCGCCGAACCACATGGCATCGCCGATCGGCTGGATCGACTCGATGTCGAAATCGGCACCGGTCAGGTAGCGCTGCTTGGTACCTTCATTGACGATCAGGAAAGGCACCTTGCGCTCCGGGTCGTGCAGGAACGCGGTGTTTTGCAGCGTGACGCCGCCTTTCTGCCAATCAGCCCTGACGCGGTGGAACATCAGCATGGCGTCGGCGCTGTTGTTCCTGGCGCCGTAGCCGTTGTCCTGCAGCACCCAGAACGTGCCGTCGGCGTTGGTTTTGATGCCCGAAAAGCCTTGTACCGGCTGATTCTTGAACGGCAATGCGATATTGGTCGGGCGCGGCGTGCCCTTGTCGGAGAGGTAGGAATTCCCCGGCAGGCTGCCCACTGCATCGATCCGCTTGCTATCCGGGCCGGTGTACTTGCCGGAAACCTTGAGGCTCTCGGGCGCATCCTTCGGCGGTGCGAGGAAAGTCTTGGCCGGCAACACGGCATGGCCGACCAGCGTGGCAGGGAAGGCCTGGTCGGCCATCGCGCCGGTCATGTTGAGTGAAGCCAGGATGGCCAGGGCAATGTTCTTTTTCATGGTTGGGGCTGTGGGGTTGAACGGACCGACAGCGTAGAAGCCGCGTATTTCGTCGCGGTTAAGCCAGTCTTGCAGGAATGTTTCATCAAGCCTGCCATTGGTTCGGGATCGACGGCCTATCCACTTTGTGCCGGCAACTCGATACCATGCTTGGCAACATGACGACACCCCCCTCCATCCAACCCGGATCACCCGATGCCCAGCCGACCGATGTCAGCTTCCGGCAGGCCTTCCTGTTCTGGCTGAAGCTCGGTTTCATCAGCTTTGGCGGCCCCGCCGGGCAGATCGCGATCATGCATCAGGAGCTGGTGGAGCGCCGGCGCTGGATTTCCGAGCGCCGCTTCCTGCATGCGCTGAACTACTGCATGGTGCTGCCGGGGCCGGAGGCGCAGCAGCTGGCGACCTACATCGGCTGGCTGATGCACCGGACCGCGGGCGGCATCGTCGCCGGCGGCCTGTTCGTGCTGCCCTCGCTGTTAATCCTGATCGGGCTGTCGTGGGTCTACATCGCGTTCGGCGACATGCCGCTGGTGGCCGGCCTGTTCTACGGCATCAAGCCGGCGGTGACTGCCATCGTCGTCCAGGCGGCGCATCGCATTGGATCGCGTGTGCTGAAGAACAGCCTGCTGTGGGCGATTGCCGCCGCCTCCTTCGTCGCCATCTTTGCCGCCAATGTGCCGTTCCCGGTCATCGTCGCTGCGGCTGCGGTGGCAGGTTATTTCGGCGGGCGCAGCGCACCGGACAAGTTCAAGGCCGGCGGTGGGCATGGCAAGGCGGAAAAGTCCTTCGGCCGGGCGCTGATTGACGACGATACGCCGACGCCCGAGCATGCCCGGTTTACCTGGGGCAAGCTGGGCAGGGTTGCGCTGATCGGCAGCCTGCTGTGGCTGGTGCCCATGGGGCTGCTGACCACCCGTTACGGCTGGGACCATACGCTGACCCAGATGGGCTGGTTCTTCACCAAGGCGGCGCTGCTGACTTTCGGCGGCGCCTATGCGGTGCTGCCTTATGTCTACCAGGGGGCGGTGGGCAGTTACGGCTGGCTGACGCCGACGCAGATGATCGATGGCCTGGCGCTCGGCGAAACGACGCCGGGGCCGCTGATCATGGTCGTTGCCTTCGTCGGTTTCGTCGGCGGCTACGTCAAGGCGGTCTTCGGACCGGACAGCCTGTTCATGGCCGGTGCGGTGGCGGCCATGCTGGTCACCTGGTTCACCTTCCTGCCGTCTTTCATTTTCATCCTGATGGGTGGTCCGTTCATCGAGACGACCCATAACGACCTGAAATTCACCGCACCGCTGACCGCCATTACTGCAGCGGTGGTTGGCGTCATCGTCAACCTGGCGCTGTTCTTCGGTTACCACGTGCTGTGGCCGAAGGGATTTGACGGTTCGTTCGAGTGGGTGTCGGCGCTCATCGCCGTGGGGGCGGCCATTGCGCTGTTCCGCTTCAAGGCCGGCGTCATCCAGGTGATTGCCGGCTGCGCGGTTATCGGCTTCCTGAGCAAGGCATTCCTCGCGTGAGCCGGTCGAGACCGGCGGAGCGATTCACGCGCCGGTTTCTCCCGATTTGCCGCCGCCCTAGCCGCCTTGTGTCTTGGCCCGCGCACTGTGCAGCTTTTTGTAGCTGTCGATCAAGCGCTGGTGGCGCTCCAGCCCTTCCAGCTTCATGCTCGTCGGCGTCAAGCCGTGGAAGCGCACGCTGCCGTCTACCGAGCCGATCGCCGCATCCATGCACCGGTCGCCGAACATGCGCCGGAAATTGGCTTCGTAATCGTCGAGCGCCAGCCCGTCGTCGAGCACCACTTCAAGCACCACGTTCAGGGCTTGATAGAACAAGCCGCGTTCGACGGTATTCTCGTTGTATTGCAGGTAAGCCTCGACCAGTTCCTTGGCCGTGTCGAGCCGCTGCAGGGCCAGGTTGATCAACAGCTTCAATTCGAGAATCGTCAGCTGGCCCCAGTTCGTGTTCTCGTCGAATTCAACGCCGATCAGGGTGATGATGTCCGTGTAGTCGTCGATTTCGCTGTCTTCCAGGCGTTCGAGCAGTGCTTCCAGCGCGGCATCGTCGAGGCGGTGCAGGTTGAGGATGTCTTCACGGAAGGCCAGCGCCTTGTTGGTGTTGTCCCAGATCAGGTCCTCGACCGGGTAGATCTCGGAGTAACCCGGTACCAGGATGCGGCAGGCGGTGGCGCCGAGTTGGTCGTAGACCGCCATGTACACTTCCTTGCCCATGGCTTCGAGAATGCCGAACAGGGTAGCCGCTTCGTCGGCATTGGAATTTTCGCCTTGGCCGGAGAAATCCCATTCGACGAAGTCGTAGTCGGCCTTGGCGCTGAAGAAGCGCCACGACACCACACCGCTCGAATCGATGAAGTGTTCGACGAAATTGTTCGGCTCGGTGACGGCATTGCTCTCGAAGGTCGGCCGCGGCAGGTCGTTGAGGCCTTCGAAGCTGCGGCCCTGCAGCAGTTCGGTGAGGCTGCGTTCGAGCGCAACTTCCAGGCTCGGATGCGCGCCGAAAGAGGCGAAGACGCCGCCGGTGCACGGGTTCATCAGGGTGACGCACATTACCGGGAACTGGCCGCCGAGCGAGGCGTCCTTGACCAGCACCGGGAAGCCCTGGTTTTCCAGTTCGGTAATGCCAGCGACGATGCCCGGATATTTGGCCAGCACTTCGGCCGGCACATCGGGCAGCGCGATTTCGCCTTCGAGGATTTCGCGCTTGACGGCCCGCTCGAAGATTTCCGACAGGCACTGCACCTGCGCCTCGACCAGCGTGTTGCCGGCGCTCATGCCGTTGCTGAGGAAGAGGTTGTCGATCAGGTTGGTCGGGAAATACACCGTCTCGCCGTCCGACTGGCGCACATAGGGCAGCGCGCAGATGCCACGTTCGGTGTTGCCGGAATTGGTGTCGAACAGGTGCGAGGCGCGCAGCTCGCCGTCCGGGTTGTAGATGTCGAGGCAGTACTCGTCGAGCAGGCCCTTGGGCAGTGCATCCTTCTTGCCCGGCTTGAACCAGCGCTCCTCCGGGTAATGCACGAAGGGCGCGTTGGCGATCTCCGGGCCCCAGTAGTTGTCGTTGTAGAAATGGTTGCAGCTCGCCCGCTCGATGTACTCGCCGAGCGCCGAAGCCAGTGCGCTTTCCTTGGTTGCGCCCTTGCCGTTGGTGAAGCACATCGGTGAGTGGGCATCGCGGATGTGCAGCGACCAGACGTTGGGCACCAGGTTGCGCCAGGAGGCGATCTCGATCTTGATGCCCAGCCCGGCGAGCAGGCCGGACATGTTGGCGATGGTCTGCTCGAGCGGCAGGTCCTTGCCGGCGATGAAGGTCTGGGTGCCGGCCTCCGGGTTGATGGTCAGCAGCGCCTGTGCATCGGCATCGAGGTTCTCGACTTCCTCGATGATGAATTCCGGCCCGGTCTGCACCACCTTCTTGACGGTACAGCGGTCGATGGAGCGCAAAATGCCCAGCCGATCCTTGGCCGAAATGTCCGGCGGCAGCTCGACCTGGATCTTGAAGGTCTGCTTGTAGCGATTTTCCGGATCGACGATGTTGTTCTGCGACAACCGGATGTGTTCGGTCGGGATGTTGCGCGTGTCGCAGTAGAGCTTGACGAAGTAGGCCGCGCACAAGGCCGACGAGGCGAGGAAGTAATCGAACGGCCCCGGCGCCGAGCCGTCGCCCTTGTAGCGGATGGGCTGGTCGGCGATCACCGTGAAGTCGTCGAATTTGGCTTCCTGGCGAAGCTTGTCGAGAAAATTGACCTTGATTTCCATGCGAGGATTCCAGAGAGGGTTCAAAACGAATCGGCCGCTATTATCGGAGTTTCCAGCTGGAAAAGCCCGGCTTCTCCGCTGTGGGAGGGGGCGGAGATATGTTCGTTTCTCGGTGCCTTGGCGGCCGTTTGCCAAACTGGGCGCTCGGAACATCCGGAAAATCCGGGCAATTCACTTGTTTGAGGGTTCCCGGCGAGGCTAGAATATGCGGATTGGCAGCATCGTAAGAAACTGTACGCGCTGGCCTGAATCTATTTCATAGGCTGAGTATGTTGGAGAGTGTAGCAATCCGATAACGCAGTCCCGAACCCCGGGCTGTCTGTTATCGCCATGCAGGATGAGTAGCGATCACCCCTTGGGGGCGATCGCTGTCGTGTATTTGATTGCTTTCAGACTCTCCAATAATGAACCTTTCAAGGCCAGAGCAGAGGACCCTTCACGTCCTCGCAAAAGGCGGCTGCATTGCGCATAGGCGCGATGACAGGGGCCGCATCTCCTCAGTCGATTGTTACACCCGCGACGGTTTGCTTTTGACGGACTGTACGCTTTCCGTCTTCCAGAAGTTGCGAGGCAAACGCCTCATCAGCTCAAAAAACGGGCTGCCCTACCGGATCAACGCAACCGGTCTTCGCGCGGTTCGACCGCAACTCGACAATCAATGACACAACGGGCACGGCCACGCCGTGGCCGGCTGTCCTCACTAACTTGGATATCGACATGAATATCACTATCGGAAACGAATACCAGGCAGACCCTCATGCTGGGGAAATAAAAATCAGGCTTGAAAACGAAGACGACCGCTACCCGGTTGAGGTGCTGACCCGCGAAGCCTTCTGGAATCTGTACAGGCCGGGTTGCGATGAGCATTACACCGCGCACGTGATCCGCAGTCACGAGGACTTTCTGCCAGACCTGACTTTTGTCGCAGAGGTGGATATGCAGATCGTTGGCAGCATCATGTTCACCCGCTCATGGGTGATCGACGAACTGGGCAAGAAAGTCGAGACGGCTACCTTCGGGCCATTGTGCGTGCATCCGGCATGGCAGCGGCGGGGCGTGGGTTCGGCGCTGATCGAACACGCCCGGAAACTGGCGGCGCAGAAAGGGTATCCGGCTATCCTTATCCTGGGCGACCCCCACAATTACTGTAGGCATGGCTTCAGGACGGGAAAGGATATGGGGGTCAGCATGCTTGACGGGAGGTATCCCCTCGGGTTGCTGGTACTCGAACTGCGCCCTGGATTTTTTGCCTCCGGCCAACCGTGGAAACTCCAGACCAGTGCGGCGTATGAGTTTGAAACCGCTCAGGTGGAAGCGTATGACGCACGCTTCCCGCCCAAGGAGAAGAAGTTCCAGTATTCGCAGGAACTGTTTTCCATGCTGGTGCGAGCGGTGGTGGAGTGACGGGGGGCAGGGGTGAGAAATCACGTGTCCGCCACGGTTCTTCGTAGCGCTTGGATCGTTCGCAGCGGAAAAGAAAAAGCCACGGCGTACCGTGGCTTTCGATGACTTTGAGCCGGGCGCTCAGCGGTCGAAGTTCTTTTTCTTGAAACTGCGTTCGCCGTCAAATTTCCGCTCGCCGCCGCCAAACTTGCGTTCTCCGCCGAAACTGCCCCCCGGGCGGCCTTCGTCGATGCGCAGGTTGATCGGCACGCCACGGATGCGGGTGCGCTTCAGGGCGTTGGCCGCTTCGGCGGGCATGCCGCCCGGCAGTTCGACCGTGCTTGATTCCTCGTACAGCCCGATGCGGCCGATGAAGCGGCTCTCGATGCCGGCTTCGTTGGCGATGGCGCCGACGATGTCGCGCACTTCGACGCCATGCTCACGACCCACGTCTATGCGGTAACGCACCATGTCGCCAGCCGGCGCCGGACGCGGCGGGCGCTCGCTGCGCGGCGGGCGGTCTTCGAAACGGGGACGCTCGCTGCGTTCGCCACGATCTTCAAAGCGCGGCTTGCGCTGTTCGCGCTCGCCGAACACGCCCGGACGGCTGTCCCGCGGTGCCGGTGCGGGGCGCGGGTCTTCGCCGGCGATCTGCAGCGGCTTGCCTTCCTGGGCCATCATGGCCAGGGCCGCAGCGACTTCCTCGGCGCCGACGTTCTGCTCCTCGGCAATCTGCGAGACGATGTTGGCGAAGAATTCGAGCCCTTCAGCATTGAGGACTTCGGCAACCTTGGCCTTGAAGTCGGCAACGCGCTTGTTGGTCACGTCGGCGCGGCTTGGCAGGGTCAGCGGCGCGATCGGCTGGCGGGTGGCGCGCTCGATGGTGCGCAGCATGCGGATTTCGCGCGGCGCGACGAACAGGATGGCATTGCCGTTGCGGCCGGCGCGGCCGGTGCGGCCGATACGGTGCACATAGGCTTCGGTATCGTACGGAATGTCGTAGTTGACCACGTGGCTGACGCGCGGCACGTCAATGCCGCGGGCGGCAACGTCGGTGGCTATGACGATGTCCAGGGCGCCGGACTTCAATTGCTCGATGACGCGTTCGCGCATCTGCTGGTTGAGGTCGCCGTTCAGAGCGGCGGCGGCGTAGCCGCGGGCGTTCAGCTTGTCGGCCAGTTCGACGGTGGCCGTCTTGGTGCGCACGAAGATGATGGCGGCGTCGAAATCGTCCTCGACTTCGAGGATGCGGGTCAGCGCATCCAGCTTGTGCATGCCGCTGACCTGCCAGTAAACCTGACGGATGGCGGCGACGGTGGCGGTGGCCGACTTGATCTTGATTTCGCGCGGCTCGACCAGGTATTTCTGGGCGACGCGGCGAATCTGTTCCGGCATGGTGGCCGAGAACAGGGCGGTCTGGTGCTGTTCCGGGGTCCGCTCGAGAATCCACTCGACATCGTCGATGAAGCCCATGCGCAGCATTTCGTCGGCTTCGTCGAGCACCATGGTGCGCAGGTTGTCGAGGTTGAGCGTCTTGCGCTCCAAGTGGTCCATGACGCGACCCGGCGTACCGACGATGACGTGAGCGCCACGGGCCAGCTGCTTGAGCTGGATGGTGTAGCTCTGGCCGCCGTAGATCGGCAGCACATGGAAGCCGGGCAGATTCTTGGCATAGCTTTGCAGCGCCTCGGCAACCTGGATGGCCAGTTCGCGCGTCGGCGTCAGGATCAGGGCCTGCGGCTTGGCGACCTTGATGTCGATCTGTTCCATCAACGGCAGTGCGAAGGCGGCGGTCTTGCCGGTGCCGGTCTGCGCCATGCCCAGGATGTCATGGCCATCGAGCAGGATGGGGATGCACTGTGCCTGGATGGGGGAGGGGGTTTCGTAACCGATTTCGCTGAGCGTCTTGAGGAGCGACTCGCTCAAGCCGAGATCGGCAAAGCTTTCGACGGAAGTCGACATATGCTGTTTCCTTTCATCGTCGCCCTGGAAGTTGTTCTGGGTGGCGACGGATTGGCCCGATGGTCGGGCGGCCTGGGTGACCCCGACGCAGCCATGCCGGGGAATGAATCAATGGGGTGAATCCTGCACAAGAACCTACAAAACCGGGGGCTGCTCGGAATGACTGCGGGCGAAACATCAACGCATTGAACTGATTATTCTACACTTTTTCCGCGAGAGCCGCCAGTTCGGCGGCGCTGAAGCCAGCTTGCAGGCGCGCTGATTCGTTCATTGGCAGGATGGGGCGGGGGGCTTTGAAGGTGCTCAGCAGTTCGCGATAGGTGCTTTCCGGCTCGATACCCCGGTCGGCACACAGGCGGCGGAACCAGCGGTCGCCGAGGCCGACGTGGCCGATTTCATCGCGCAGGATGATGTCGAGCACACGGGCGCTGGCGTCGTCGCCAGCCTGTTCGAGGCGGCGCTGGATGGGCGGTGTCGCATCCAGTCCCCGCGCTTCGAGCAGCCGGGGCACCAGGGCCATCCGGGCCAACGGGTCGTCGCTTGTTTTCATGGCCATTTCCCACAGGCCGGCATGCGCCGGAAAGTCGCCGTAGTCGTAACCCAAACTGTTCAGGCGTTCGCGCAGGATGGTGAAATGGTAGGCCTCCTCGGCGGCAACGCCGATCCAGTCGGCGTAGTATTCCTCAGGCAGGCCACGGAAGCGTGCGGCGTGATCGAGAGCCAGGTTGATGGCCGAAAACTCGATATGCACGATGGCGTGCAGCAGCCGGGCGCGGCCTTCCTGCGTCTGCGGGCTGCGCTGCGGAACCAGCTTGGGCGGGACGAGCTCCGGCTTCTCCGGAATGCCGCAGCGCAGTTCGACCCTGTCGGCATCCCGCCAGTCCAGGCGAGCATTGGACCAGTCGTCAGCCAGCGCGGCGGTGAGCGCGAGTTTTTGGTCGATGTCGGCGGTGGCCAGCGCTTCGGCCAGCCGCAGGAACAGTGATTCCATCAGGGGGCGGGGTTGGTGTATTGCAGATGGATGGCGTCAATGGCCGTCAGGATCTCGTCGGAGAGCGGCGTCAGCGTGGCCGGCAGGGTTTCCTGCAGCTGGGCCAGTGACGAGGCACCAATGATGGTACTGGCGACGAACCAGCGGGAGCGCACGAAGCCGAGTGCCAATTGCGTGGGTGTCAGGTTGTGCTGGCGGGCCAATGCGACGTAGGCGGCCACGGCGGAGGCGACGTTCGGCTTGGCGTAGCGCTGGCCGAAGAAGGGCCACTGTGTCAGGCGCCCGGGGGCGGCCGGGTCGGCCAGGTATTTTCCGGTCAGGTGGCCGAAGGCAAGTGGTGAGTACGCGAGCAGGCTGATCTGCTCGCGATGGGATATCTCGGTCAGGCCGCTTTCGAACGTTCGGTTGAGCAAGTGGTATGCATTCTGCGTCGACACGATGCGCGGCAAGCCCAGCTCATCGGCAAGGCGCACGAACTGCATGAGGCCCCAGGCGTGTTCGTTCGAGACGCCGACGTAGCGCACTTTGCCTTCGCGTACCAGCTCCCCCAGCGCTTCAAGTTGTTCGCGGATGGGCGTGCCGCCGCGCTCGGCTTGCGGGTCGAACTGCCATTGCCCGAACATCGGCTGGTTGCGTTCCGGCCAGTGGAGTTGGTAGAGGTCGATGTAATCCGTTTGCAGGCGGCGCAGCGAGCCTTCGATGGCGGCGCGGATGTTGGCCCGGTCCATGGCTTGCGGGCCATTGCGGATCCAGGTCAGGCTGCGCGCCGGACCGGCAACCTTGGTGGCCAGGATGATCTTGTCGCGCGTCTGGTGCTTGAGCCAGTTGCCGACGATGGTTTCGGTCGCCCCGTAGGTTTCGGCGCGCGACGGCACCGCATACATCTCGGCCGTGTCGATGAAATTGACCCCCTGTGCCAGGGCAAGGTCGAGTTGGGCATGGGCATCAACCTCGGTCGTTTGCTCGCCGAAGGTCATCGTGCCAAGGCAGATTTCCGGAACGATCAGGTCGGATCCGCCAAGGGGGCGGTGCTGAAGCGCAGTCATGAGTGTCTCCAATAATCAGGGGTGGCCGCAGAGGACGCCGTAGATCAGAATGGGGCGTTCGAAAACCGGATCGTAGCCTGCCGGGACAATGGCCAGCCGGTGTTCGGCCGGGTTGTCGCAGTGTTGGAGCACCCATTGGGCGGCTTCTGCAAAGGCGTCGTCGAAGCTGGCGAACAGCGCATCGAGCCCCTTTGTCCGAATGGGAAGCAGTCTGCCCGAGCGGCGATCGAGCAGCAGGTCCGAATCAAGCTGCTGGACCGCATAGCCGGCCGGATGGCGGGGCAGGGGCAGGGCCGACAGTTCGAAGCGGTCGCCAAATGTGTCGGCAGATAGGTGGTTTCCGGGCATGCTCCATTTTATATCCACCAATTGGTCTTAGTCAGCGTTCGTCAAGGAAGGTTCAGGTCGGCATGCTAGAATGACGGACTGTAACAATCACTTAACGGAACTGTCATGTTCGGTCGCTTGATGCCCAAGGAGGGCAAGTATTTCGATCTTTTCAACGCTCATGCCGAGCTGATCACGCAAGGAGGCAAAGCCTTGTCGAATTTGATCGGTGCGCTGGTCGACCAGCCTGATCAGGCTGGTCGTTTTGCCGAGGAGATCGATAATCTGGAGCGCAAGGCCGACGACATCACCCACGACACCCTGTCGCAATTGCATACCTCATTCATCACGCCGTTCGATCGCGACGAAATCCATCAATTGATCAGCGGCATGGACGATATCCTGGACATCATTCAGGATGTGGCGGAATCGATGTCCTTGTACGATATCCGCAGGGTGCCGCCGGAGGCCAAGGAAATGGCTGAAGTGACCGAAAAGTGCTGCCGTGCGGTCGAGTCGGTCGTCAAGTTGTTGCACAGCATGGATAACGCACCGGCAATCCTCAAGTTCTGCCACGAAATCGACGAGCTCGAATCGGAGGCCGACCGTGGTCTGCGCAGTCTCATGTCCAAGCTTTTCCGCGAGGAGCCCGATGTCCGTGAGGTCATCAAGCTCAAGCAGATTTACGAGATTCTCGAATCGGTTACCGATCGCTGCAAGGACGTGGCCGGCACCGTCGAAGCCATCGTTCTCGAAAACTCCTGATCGGGTAGCGCGGCATGGATACCGTGCAAGTCAGTATCTGGGTTGTCGGAACCCTGGTGTTTGTAGCCTTGCTGTTCGATTTCATGAACGGCTTTCACGATGCAGCCAATTCGATTGCGACCATCGTCTCGACCCGGGTTCTCAAGCCGCATCATGCAGTCATTTGGGCTGCGGCATTCAACTTCCTTGCGTATTTCCTGTTCCAGCTGAAGGTCGCCTCGACCATTGGCAAGGGGACCATCGATCCGGCGATCGTCGACTACTACGTCGTCTTTGGCGCTCTGGTCGGGGCCATTGTTTGGAACATCATCACCTGGTACTACGGCATCCCTTCTTCCTCGTCGCATGCGCTGGTCGGCGGTCTGGTCGGTGCCGCGGTTTCAAAAGCCGGTTTTGATGGTCTGATTACGGCCGGCGTGCTCAAAATCGTGGCCTTCATCTTCGTCGCGCCTTTCCTCGGTTTCGTCATGGGCGGTCTGTTGATGGTCATTGTTTCGTGGATATGCCGGAAAATGGCGCCGCGCAAGGTGGATAAGCATTTCCGCCGGTTCCAGCTGATCTCGGCGGCCGCTTACAGCTTGGGCCATGGCGGCAACGATGCGCAGAAAACCATCGGCATCATCTGGATGCTGCTGATTGCGACCGGCTACTCCCATACGTCCGATCACATTCCCGGCTGGATCGTTTTGGCCTGTTATTCGGCCATGGGTCTGGGTACGATGTTTGGTGGGTGGCGTATCGTCAAGACCATGGGCAACCGTATCACCAAGCTCAATCAGGCGCGCGGCTTTTGTGCCAATAGCGGTGGTGCGATTACCCTGTTCCTGGCAACGGCTTTTGGTATTCCGGTTTCCACAACGCACACCATTACCGGTGCCATTGCTGGCGTAGGCTCGACGCGCGGTGCCCGTCGTGTACGCTGGGGGGTTGCCGGCGGCATCGTCTGGGCATGGATTCTGACCATCCCGTGCAGCGCTGCCATGGCGGCAATCGCCTGGTATCTCGGCACCCTGGTGCTTTGATTCTTCGTTGGGCTCTGTTTTTGGCCCTGCTCGCGTCGCTGGCAGGGTTGATCTGGCGGTTCCCCGTGCTTTGGGAGCTTGCCCTGGCGGGGCTGATCGGTGGTATCTACTGGATTTTTTTCCGCATCCCGCCGCGCAACGGCGATTAGGCCGGGATGTCCGGAACCAGCATCTGCTCCAGCTGCAGGATGCGGTCTTTCAGCAGTAGTTTTCTTTTCTTCAGGCGCCGGACAAGCAAGTCGTCCGGGGGCGGGCTCTCGATCAGGTGGGAAATCACCAAGTCGAGGTCGCGATGCTCGACTTGTAGCTCATGCAGTTGGTTTCGAAGCTCGTTGATTTCGGTTTCGTTCAGCGGATGAAGTGACATATTCGGCTCCTGACGGCTTCCTTTGTTTTGCTAGAATACCTCGAACAAATCAACGGAGGAGAGAGAGATGCAGCACCATGTAATTGTGTCATTCGGAAGAGACAGAGAGTTCGAATTCAAATTTTCCGGTGGCGCGGCGCCCGATGAGGCGCGGAAGTGGTTCGATCATGAGTTTCGTGTTCTGGAATGCGATGTTGCAACGCCGACGGGGAAAATTCTTGCGGTCGATCGCATTCTTAGCGTCGCCAAGTATGCGGGTGAAAGCCGTTTTCAGCAGCAAAGCGCCTGGGCGGATCAATTTGCCAAATTCACCGCTGCCTTGCTGGGGCGCGATCTGATCCGCGTTGATGTCGAGCACTACAGCATCGGGTACTGATGAACAAGGCGTTTGTGCGTGAAAGCGAAGGCGATGATGAAGATCTGCTCGAACCATCGCTGAAGCTCCCTCCTGGTACACGCAACTACATTACCCCGGCCGGGCACGCCCGGCTTAGGGATGAGTTGGAAAGCCTCGTTAAGCGTGAGCGTCCTCACGTTGTCGAAATTGTGGCTTGGGCTGCATCCAATGGCGACCGCTCGGAAAATGGCGACTATATATATGGCAAACGTCGCCTCAGGGAAATTGATCGACGCATTCGTTTCCTGAGCAAGCGCCTCGATATTGCCGAAATCGTCGATCCTCTCCGGCAAGGGGACAATGATCAGATTTTTTTTGGTGCTCGCGTCACCATTGTCGATCAGGACGCTCAGGAAAATACGTACACCATCGTCGGTGTCGACGAAGCCGAAGTATCGCGCGGGCGTATCAGCTGGATATCTCCCTTGGCGCGTGCCTTGCTGAAGGCAAGGGAAGGAGATTCGATCCGCTTCCAGAGTCCAGTCGGCATACGCGAACTGGAGATTCTTGAAGTGATGTATCTGTCCATTGATTAGATATATAGGTGGTAGGTTTAAAAATTTGGTGCAGGGTATTGACGGTGGTTTTTGAATCTATATAATGCGCACCTCTTCTGCAGCGGCGGGTGTTTTCGGCGGTGCGGGAGGTCAGGCAGAAAGTGAGTTGATTGAAAAATAAATTCACGAAGAGCTTGACGGGAGTTGGGAAGTGCTTCATAATCTCGCTTCTCT
>NZ_VUYQ01000005.1 GCF_008711155.1 Dechloromonas sp. CZR5
ATCGCGGTCGGTATCTCCGGGGCCATCCAGCACCTGGCCGGCATGAAGGACTCCAAGGTCATCGTCGCCATCAACAAGGACCCCGATGCTCCGATCTTCCAGATTGCCGATTACGGGTTGGTCGCCGACCTTTTCGAAACCGTTCCCGCCCTCGTGGCAGCCGTCTAAACCAAGAACATCCAGGAGATAACCCGTATGAGTACCTATATCGCCCCGATCCGCGACATGCAGTTCGTCCTCAATGAAATCGCCGGTCTTGAAGAAATTTGTGCCCTGCCGGGCAACGAGGAGTGCTCGGTCGAACTCGTCGAGTCCATTCTCGACGAAGCCTCCAAGTTCGCCACCGGCGTGCTCGACCCGATCAACAAGGTCGGCGACCAGACCGGTCACGTCTGCAAGGACGGCGTCGTCACTACCGCACCGGGCTTCAAGGAAGCCTACAAGCTGTTCGCTGAAACCGGCTGGATGTCCATGCCCTTCGACCCGGAATACGGTGGCCAGGGTCTGCCGGCCGTGGTCTCGATGGCCGTCAATGAAATGTGGAAGGGCGCCAACATGGCCTTCGGCCTGTGCCCGATGCTGACCGGCGGCGCCATCGAAGCCATCGCCCACCACGCTTCGGACGAACTGAAGCAGAAGTACCTGCCGAAGATGGTCGAAGGTACCTGGACCGGCACGATGAACCTCACCGAGCCGAACGCCGGTTCCGATCTGGCCGCCATTTCCTCGAAGGCCAAGGCGGTTGGCGACGGCACCTACCTGGTGAGCGGCACCAAGATCTTCATCACCTGGGGCGAACATGACGTCGCCGAAAACATCATCCACCTCGTGCTGGCCCGCCTGCCGGATGCCCCGCCGGGACTGAAGGGCATCTCGCTGTTCCTGGTGCCGAAGTTCCTGGTCAATGACGACGGTTCTCTCGGTGCCCGCAACGACCTGATCTGCGCCTCGATCGAACACAAGCTCGGCATCCACGGCAGCCCGACGGCGGTCATGTCCTACGGCGAGAAGGAAGGCGCCATCGGCTACCTGATCGGCGAAGAGAACAAGGGCGTCGGCTACATGTTCACGATGATGAACCATGCCCGCGTCAACGTCGGCCTGGAAGGCGTCGGCATCGCCGAGCGCGCTTACCAGCATGCCCTGTGGTATGCCCGCGAACGTGTGCAGGGCGCCATCATCGGCGACAAGTCCGGCGAGAAGAAGACCATCCTGCATCACCCGGATGTCCGTCGCCTGCTGATGGACTGCAAGGCCCGCACCGAAGCCATGCGCACGCTGGCCTACTACGGCGCCGCCAACATCGACAAGGCGCATGCCGGCGACGCCGCCGCGCAGGCTCGTATCGACCTGCTGACCCCGGTCATCAAGGGCTGGAGCACGGAGCAGGGCGTCGAACTGTCGTCGACCGCGCTGCAGGTCTTCGGTGGTGTCGGCTTCGTCGAGGAAACCGGCGCCGCCCAGTACTACCGCGATTCGCGCATCACCACCATCTACGAAGGCACGACCGCCATCCAGGCCAACGACCTGGTCGGCCGCAAGCTGGCCCGCGAGAAGGTGCCGGGCGCCGCGATGAAGACGCTGATCGCCGAAATGTCGGCCGATGCCGACGCCATTGCCGCCAACCCGCAGCTGGCCAACATCGCCGCCAACCTGAAGGCCGGCATTGCTGCGCTGAACAGCGCCTCTGACTGGATCCTGGCGACCTATGCCAACGACCCGGCTGCTGTACATGCCGGCTCCGTGCCCTTCCTGAAGCAGACCGGCATCGTGGTCGGTGGTTGGCTGATGGCCAAGTCGGCAGCGATTGCCGCCAAGCATCTGGCCGATGGCAGCAGCGACGACTTCTACAAGGCCAAGCTGGCCACCGCCGAGTACTTCGCCACCCACCAGCTGCCGTTCGCCGCTGCTTATGCCGCCGAAGTCATGGGCGGTGCGGCATCGACCCTCGGCCTGGCCGAGAACCTGTTCTAAGCCATGACGATGCGTACCGATCGCGATGCGATGGAATACGATGTCGTGATCGTCGGCGGCGGCCCCTCGGGGCTGTCGGCGGCGATCCGCATCAAGCAGCTGGCCGAGCAGAGCGGCAAGGAAATCTCGGTCTGCCTGCTCGAGAAGGGCTCCGAGATCGGTGCCCACATCCTGTCCGGCGCCGTGCTGGAGCCGCATGCCCTGAACGAGCTTTTCCCGGACTGGCAGGAGCGCGGTGCGCCCCTGAACACGCCGGCCGGCGAGGATCGCTTCCTGTTCCTCACCGAAAGCGGTTCGTTCAAGCTGCCGACCCCGCCGCAGATGTCCAATCACGGCAACTACATCATCAGCCTGGGCAATCTGTGCCGTTGGCTGGGTGAGCAGGCCGAGGCGCTGGGCGTCGAGATTTACCCGGGCTTCGCCGCCGCCGAGGTGCTCTATCACGAGGACGGTTCGGTCAAGGGCGTCGCCACCGGCGACCTGGGTATCGGCAAGGATGGCCAGCCCGGCCACAATTTCCAGCCGGGCATGGAACTGCATGCCCGCCAGACCATTTTCGCTGAAGGCTGCCGTGGTTCGCTGACCAAGGAGCTGTTCGGCAAGTTCAACCTGCGTGACGGCATCGATCCGCAGACCTACGGCATCGGCATCAAGGAACTGTGGGAAATTGACCCGGCCAAGCACCAGCCCGGCCTGATCGTGCATACCGTCGGTTGGCCGGTGGATTCGGCGACCTACGGCGGTTCCTTCCTCTATCACCTGGAGAACAACCTGGTGGCGGTCGGCTATGTCGTCGGCCTCGACTACAAGAACCCGTGGCTGTCGCCGTACGAGGAATTCCAGCGCTACAAGACGCATCCGGCCATCCGCGGCTTTTTCGAAGGCGGCCGGCGCATTTCCTACGGCGCCCGCGCGCTGTCGGAAGGCGGTTACCAGTCGGTGCCCAAGCTGCATTTCCCGGGTGGCCTGCTGGTCGGCGATACCGCCGGCTTCCTCAATGTGCCGAAGATCAAGGGCACGCACATGGCCATGGAGTCCGGCATCGTCGCCGCCAAGGCGGTGTTCGAGCACCTGTTCAAGGAAGGCGCCGGGGCCGAGGTCACTGAATACGGCGAGCAGATCAAGCAGAGCTGGCTGTGGGCCGAACTGTACAAGGTCCGCAATATCCGCCCGGCCTTCAAGTGGGGCCTGCTCGGCGGTCTGGCCTATGGCGCGATCGACACCTTCCTGTTCGGCGGCAAGGCACCGTGGACCATGCGTCACCACGACGACCACAGCCAGCTGGGCGACAAGAACGCCTATCCGAAGATCGACTACCCGAAGCCGGACGGCAAGATCAGTTTCGACCGCCTGTCCTCGGTGTTCCTGTCAGCCACCAACCACGAGGAAAACCAGCAGACGCACCTGCGTCTGAAGGATGAGTCGGTGGCGATCTCGGTCAATTACGCCAGGTACGGTGCGCCGGAAACGCGTTATTGCCCGGCCGGCGTGTACGAAATCCTCGGCGAGGACGAGGGCAAGCCGCGACTGCAGATCAACGGCCAGAACTGCCTGCACTGCAAGACCTGCGACATCAAGGACCCGACCCAGAACATCAACTGGACGGTGCCCGAAGGTGGCGGCGGGCCGAACTATCCAAACATGTAAGACCCGACAGGGTGACTCCGGGACATCCGGGTCGCCCGGTCAAAACATATAAAACCAAGAGAACAGCAAACAACTTTCATTCCTATTCATTGGGGTTTCGAGGAGGATTCATGTCTCAACAAAATATCCAGGCGAAGATTCGGAGCAATCCGAAATTTGCCGAACTGGTCGGCAAGCGCACGCGCTTCGCGATCATTCTTTCGCTGGTGGTGCTGGTGCCGTATTACAGCTTCATGATGGTCACTGCCTTCAATCCCGGCCTGCTGGCCAAGCCGCTGGCCGAGGGGTCCGTGATGACCTGGGGCTGGCCGCTGGCCGCCCTGATGGTGGTCGGCGGCTGGCTGCTGACCGGCGTTTACATCAGCCGTGCCAACGGCGAATTTGACGACCTGAACCAGCAGATCCTGAAGGAGGCCCAGAAATGAAGCGCTCCCTCATCGCCCTGTCCGCCGGCCTGCTGATCGCCGGCCTGGCCATCGCTGCCCCGGGTGCGCTCGACGGCGTGCAGAAGCAGCCGCTCAACGTCAGCGCCATCGCCATGTTCATGGTCTTCGTGATTGCCACCCTCGGCATCACCAAGTGGGCGGCCGGCCGCACCAAGTCGACGGCCGATTTCTATACGGCCGGCGGCGGCATCACCGGCTTCCAGAACGGCCTGGCCATCGCCGGTGACTACATGTCGGCGGCGACCCTGCTCGGCCTGACCTCGCTGGTCTACGCCAAGGGCTTCGACGGCTTCATCTATACCGTCAGCTTCTTCATCGGCTGGCCGATCATCCTGTTCCTGATGGCGGAGCGCCTGCGCAACCTCGGCAAGTTCACCTTCGCCGACATCGCCTCCTACCGCCTCGACCAGAGCCGCATTCGCACCTTCGCCGCCTTCGGTTCGCTGACCGTCGTCTGCTTCTACCTGATCGTGCAGATGGTCGGCGCCGGCCAGCTGATCCAGCTGCTGTTCGGGCTGGAGTACAACATGGCCGTGGTCTGCGTCGGCATCCTGATGATGGTCTACGTCACCTTCGGCGGCATGGTCGCCACGACCTGGGTGCAGATCATCAAGGCCTGCCTGCTGCTCGGTGGCGGTACGGCGCTGATGCTGCTCGCCTTTAGCCAGTTCGGCTTCTCCTTCGAGAACCTGTTCGGCCAGGCGGTCGCCGCCCACAAGGCCGGCATCAAGATCATGGCGCCGGGTTCGCTGATGGCCGATCCGGTATCCGCCGTGTCGCTGTCCTTCGCGCTGCTCTTCGGCACCGCCGGCCTGCCGCACATCATGATGCGCTTCTTCACCGTGCCGAACGCCAAGGAAGCCCGCAAGTCGGTCTTCTACGCCACCGGCTTCATCGGCTTCTTCTTCCTGGTGGTGATCATCCTCGGCATCTCGGCCATCGTCATCGTCGGCCAGAACCCGGCCTTCTTCGAAGGCGGCCAGGTCGGCGGCAAGCTGATCGGTGGCGGCAACATGCCGGTCATGCACCTGGCGAAGTCGGTCGGCGGCGACATCTTCCTCGGCTTCCTGTCGGCCGTGGCGTTCGCCACCATCCTGGCCGTCGTGTCCGGTCTGGCCCTGGCCGGTGCTTCGGCCATCGCCCACGACCTCTACGCCCGCGTCATCAAGAAGGGCGAGGCGACCAGCGCGCAGGAAATGAAGGTTACCAAGATCGCTTCCGTCGGTATCGGCCTCACCGCCATCGCCCTCGGCATCCTGTTCAAGGACCAGAACATCGCCTTCCTGGTCGCCCTGACCTTCGGCGTTGCCGCGTCGGTCAACTTCCCGGTGCTCATCCTGTCCATGTACTGGAAGGGCCTGACTACCCGCGGCGCACTGTGGGGCGGCATTGCCGGCCTGGTGTCCGCCGTCGGCCTGGTCGTCCTGTCGCCGGCCGTCTGGGTCAAGGTCCTGGGCAATGCACAGGCCGTGTTCCCGTACGACCATCCGGCCATCATCTCGATGACCCTGGCTTTCGTCGTCACCTGGCTGGGTTCGGTGACCGACAAGAGCGCCCGTGCGGCCAAGGAAGCCGAGGCTTTCGAGGAGCAGTACATCCGCGCCCAGACCGGGCTCGGCGCTGCCGGCGCGCACGCGCACTAAACGACTCTGCGGGAGAGACTTCGGAGAACAGCACCGTTGTCTCATACCTTTCGGGAGCCTTCGGGCTCCCTTTTTTTTGCCCTGCGCTAGGCGCTCAGTTTGGGCGGTTCGAACAGCGAGTTGATCGTCACCCGCTTGATTGCCGGGTGATCCGGCACGGCGTACATCACATCGACCATCATTTCCTCGAAGATGCCGCGCAGGCTGCGGGCGCCGGCCTTGTATTCGATGGCCAGCCCGGCGATCTGGGCGAAAACCGGCGTTGCCACCTCCAGCGTCACGCCGTCGGCTGCCAGCATGGCTTGGAACTGCCGGTAGATGGCGTTCTTCGGCTCGGTCAGGATGCGCACCAGCATGTCCTGCGTCAGATCGTGCAGGCGGGTGACGATGGGCAGGCGGCCGGCGAATTCCGGAATCAGGCCGAACTCCAGCAGGTCGGTCGGCTTGATGCGGGCATTCAGGCGTTCGAGGATTTTCTGGTCGTCGCCGCCCTGGGTGGCGATGAAACCGAAGGTGTGCGTCCTGGTCAGGATGTGGTCGAGGCCGACAAAGGCGCCGCCGCAGATGAACAGGATGTGCGTGGTGTCGATGTGCCGGCCGTCCTTGAGCTTGACCGGCGCCCCTTCCATGATCTTGAGCAGGGCATGCTGGACGCTTTCGCCGGAGGTGGCGCGGCTCTGGCCGTCCACCGCCTTCAGCTTGTCGACCTCGTCAACGAAGACGATGCCTCGCTGGGCCTTGGCGAGGTCGCCGCCGGCCCGGTCGAGCAGGCGATGCAGGATGGCCTCGATCTCGTCGCCGACGAACTGCGTCTGGGCCAGCGAGGTGGCGTCGGCGGTGACGAAGGGCAGATCGAGGATGCGGGCCAGCGTTTCGCAGAGCAGGGTCTTGCCGGTGCCGGTTGGGCCGATGAGCAGGATGTTGCTCTTGGTCAGTTCGACGCTGTCCGGGTTGCGGCCGGCCATGCGCCGGAAATGTCCGTAGATGGCGACGGCGAGCGTTTTCTTGGCCGTCTCCTGGCCGATCACGTGTTCGTTGAGGCGGGCGACGATTTCGCTGGGCTTGAGCGCAATGGACATCGGGGCATTCCTTGACGGTAATGCCCCGATGCTATGCCGGTTTGGGTCGGCGGGTAAAGACGCCGGCGCTTTTAGATCAGCTCTTTTCCGGCAGCTCGATCTTCACTTCGAGCACTTCATAGCGATCCTGCTTTTCCAGCGAAACGCGGATGTCGTCCGGATTGACCTTGACGTACTTGGAGATCACGGCGATCAGTTCGCGCTGCAGGTCGGGCAGGAAGTTGGGCGTGCTGCCGCCGCCGTCCCGTTCGTGGGCGATGATCAGTTGCAGGCGTTCCTTGGCGACCTGGGCCGTTTTCGGCTGGTTGCCGAACAGTTTCTGGAGCCAGGACATGTCACTTGCCTCCGAACAGGCGCTTGAGCAGGCCCGGCTTGACGTAATCGACGAAGCGCAGCGGCTGCTCCTCGCCGAGGAAACGGGAAATCACGTCATGGTAGGCTGCGGCGGCATCGGTATCCTTCTGGTGGATGACCGGCGAGCCCTGGTTCGACGCCTGCAGCACTTCCTCGGATTCCGGGATGACGCCGATGATGGGCACCCGCAGGATTTCCTGGATGTCCTTGTACGACAGCATTTCGCCGGCCTCGACGCGGGTCGGGTTGTAGCGGGTGATGAGCAGGTGCTCCTTGACCGGCTCGCGGCCCTCGATGGCGCGCCGCGACTTGGCCTGCAGGATGCCGAGGATGCGGTCGGAGTCGCGCACCGAGGAGACTTCCGGGTTGGTCACGACCAGCGCCTCGTCGGCGAAGGTCAGGGCCATCACGGCACCCGATTCGATGCCGGCCGGCGAATCGCAGACGATGTAGTCGAAGCCCTGGTGTTCGAGTTCCTTGAGCACCTTCTCGACGCCTTCCTCGGTCAGCGCGTCCTTGTCGCGCGTCTGCGAGGCGGGCAGCACGTACAGGTTGTCGCAGTGCTTGTCCTTGATCAGCGCCTGGGTCAGCGTCGCTTCGCCGTTGATGACGTTGATCAGGTCATAGACGACGCGGCGTTCGCAGCCCATGATCAGGTCGAGGTTGCGCAGGCCGACGTCGAAGTCGATAACGGCCGTCTTGAAGCCGCGCTGCGCGAGGCCGGTGGAAAAGCTGGCGCTGGTGGTGGTCTTGCCGACCCCGCCCTTGCCGGAAGTCACGACGATGATTCGGGTCACGTTGGGTTCTCGCTGGGAAGTTATTGGATTGGGATAATTTTACCTGAGCGCCAGCGGATCGACTCTCAGGGTCGGTTCGTCGTCGCCGCTCAGGCTGACGGTGGCCGGCTGGCGGGCCAGTTCAGGCGGCACGCCGGCTTCGAAAGTGCGGTACAGGCCGGCCACGGAGACCAGTTCGGCCTCCAGGCTGGTCGTGAAGATGCGGGCGTTGCGGTCGCCGCTGGCGCCGGCCAGGGCGCGGCCGCGTAACGGGGCATAAACGTGGATGTTGCCGTCGGCGATCACTTCGGCACCGGCGCTGACCATGGCGGTGACGATCAGGTCGCTGTCCTTGGCGTAGAAGCGCTGGCCGGAGCGCAGCGGTTTGTCGAGGGTTACCGTGCGCGGCACGGCTTGCGGCGCGGGCGGCGGTGCAACGGCCTGAACGGGCACGGCGACCGGCGGCGGAGCCGGGACCGGTTCGGGCGCGGGTTCGGGGGCCTTGGCACGCGTCGGGCGGCTCAGGGCGCCGGCACTGATTGCCGGCAGCCCGGCCTGTTCGGCGGCGGCGGCCAGTTCGTCCGGCAGACCCAGCGTGGCTGCAGCGTGCAGGCCGGAGGCGCGCAGCAGCTGGCGGATGGCGCCCCAATCTGCCGCCGCCGGCAGGTTTTCGGCACCGCTGAAATCCAGCACGGCGAGGTCGTTTTCGAAAAAGTCCGGGCTATTGCCGGTCAGTTCGGCCAGCGCGGCATGCAAGGCGGCGATTTCGGTGGTGCGGATTTGCGCCTGGATGATCTTGAGCGCGGTGCCCTTGAATTGAATCGGTGAATCTTTGGCCATGCCTGCTGCTTGTGCTGCGAAAGGGAGTGGATTATCCCACAGGCGTGGACCGAGATGTTTTTTCGGCGCTGGGCGGGGTGCCGCAGCTAATGGCGGGTGTGCAGCTCGGTATTCAGCACATCGACGATTGCGGCCCATTCCGCGTCGTCGAGGATGGCTTCGCGCAGGAAAGTGGCCTGCGAGGCACTCCAGAAAGCCGCTTCGTGCAACAAGGTCGCGCCGGGCAGCGGGCTATGGCTTTCGATGAAGCGGGCAATGGCCGGCATGTCGTCGGCTTGGCCCAACTGGGCAAACAGGCTGGGCATGTCGAGGGGCGAGCGGTTCATGGCGGTCTCCTTTTCCAGTGGGCATGTCGCCCGTTTCCATGGAGATCAGAGTCCATTGACGTCGAGTGGTTCAGCGTGATTTTGTGCAAACCACCGGTTATGCCTCAGGGGGCTTGCCGAGCATGGCGGTCGGATCGAGCCAGCGCCCCAGTTCCGCTTCCGTCGCGTAGCCAAGGGCCAGGGCGGCTTCGCGCAGCGTCCGGTTTTCGCGGTGCGCCCGTTTGGCTACCTCGGCCGCCCGCTGGTAGCCGATATGCGGCACCAGTGCGGTGACCAGCATCAGCGAGCGTTCGAGATTTTCGGCGATGCGCGCCGGCATCGCCTCGATGCCGCGGGCGCAATGCCGGTCGAAGCTGCGCATGCCGTCGCCAAGCAGGCGGATGCTTTGCAGCACGTTGTGGGCGATCAGTGGCTTGAACACATTCAGTTCGAAATTCCCGGATGCGCCGCCCAGGCCGATGGCCACGTCATTGCCGATGACCTGGCAGCAGAGCATGGTCAGCGCTTCGCATTGGGTCGGATTGACCTTGCCCGGCATGATCGAGCTGCCCGGCTCGTTTTCCGGGATGCTTAGTTCGCCCAGCCCGGAACGCGGGCCGGACGCCAGCCAGCGCACGTCGTTGGCGATCTTCATCAGCGCCACGGCCAGCGTTTTCAGCGTGCCGTGCACGGCAACCAGCGCGTCGTGGGCGGCCAGTGCGGCGAATTTGTTGCCGGCGCTGGTGAAAGGCAGTCCGCAGTCGCCGGCGAGGATGGTGGCGACCCGGTCGCCGAAACCGGATGGCGTGTTCAGTCCGGTGCCGACTGCCGTACCGCCGATGGCCAGCGGGTACAGCGCGGGCAAGGTGGTGGCGATCAGCGTCCGGGCCTGCTCGAGCTGGGCGGCGTAGCCGGAAAACTCGTCGCCGAGGGTAAGCGGGGTGGCGTCCTGCAAATGCGTGCGGCCGAGCTTGACGATGCCGGCGAAGTCCTGCGCCTTGCCGGCCAGGGTCGCCTGCAGGTCGGCGAGGGCGGGTAGCAACTGCCGGTTGATGTCGAGCGCGGCTGCGACGTGCATGGCGGTGGGAAAGACGTCGTTCGACGATTGCCCCCGATTGACCTCGTCATTGGCGTCGAACAGGCGCTGCACCCCACGTTCGCCGCCGAGCAATTCGGAAGCGCGGTTGGCCAGCACTTCGTTGAGATTCATGTTGGTCTGGGTGCCGGAACCGGTTTGCCAGACGGCGAGGGGAAATTCGCCATCATGCCGGCCGGTGAGGATTTCGCCGGCCGCCGTGGTGAGCGCCGCCGCCTTGTCCGCTGGCAGCAGACCCAGTTCGCCATTGACCCGGGCGCAGGCGCGCTTGACCAGAGCCAGGGCATGGATCAGGTTGCGCGGCATGCGCTCGCTGGAAATGGCGAAGTGTTCGAGCGAGCGCTGGGTCTGTGCGCCCCACAAATGATCGGCGGGGACTTCTATGCTGCCGAAACTGTCACGTTCGGGGCGGGTTGCACCGGGGTGAGCGATATTGCTGGCGGTCGGGTAGTGACGCATGGAGCGGCTCCTCGCGGTGATCGGCATACTTCACCATAGTCGCTCGCCTCGGCGCCGGCCATGCCGGTTTACCCCAACCAGAGCTTGCGCCAGCCTTCGTGGCCGAGCTTTTCCATGGTTTCGATATTGCGCTCGAAAATGTCGGCTGCGTCGGGAAAAGCAGCCACGGCGCGGTCGATGCTGCTTTCGCGCAGCAGGTGCAGCATCGGGTAGGGCGCGCGATTGGTGTAGTTGGCAACATCGTCCGGCTCGCTGCCGGCGAACTCGTATTGCGGATGCAGGCTGGCGATCTGGAACACGCCGTCGTAGCCGTTGTTGCGGATCAGCGCCTCGGCTTCGGCTAGGAAGAAATGGTAGTCGAGGAAATCGCTCATCACCTGCGGGTGGATGAGCAGCGTGGTGTCGAGTTGATCGGCGTCGGTATTCGCCAGCAAGGCCAGTTCGTTTTCCAGCTCGGCCAGTAATTCGTCGGCGCTCATCGCGGTGCTCAGCGCATAGCGGATTTGTTTCTTGACGAAGACGCTCTTGGCGAAGGGGCAGAGGTTGAGGCCGATCACCGCCCGTTCAAGCCACAGGCGCGTGGCAGAGAGAATGGGTTCGGCGGCATCTTCGGCGCACGGGAAAAGGACAGCGGACATGACAGGGCTCGGCTCAGCGCTTGATGAAGGCCGGAGTCTAGCAGTTGGTACAGGCTTCCGTGTGCCGCCGGAAAGACAAAAGCCCCGGACCGGGTCCGGGGCTTTTGTCGGGGTGTGCTTGCTTAGCGGGTGACGGGGGCCGGCGAGGCTGCCGGTGCGGGGGTAGCAGCCGGCTTGGCTTCGCTCTTTGCGCCGGCCTTTTCGACCTTGGCCATCTTGTGGGTGTGCTTTTCATGCTTCTCGTGAGCGGCATGCTTTTCGGCCTTGGCTTCGGTCTTGGCAACTTCTGCCTTCACCGGTTCGGCGGCCTTCGGTGCCTCGACCTTCTTTTCGGCCGTAGCCGGTGCCGGGGCGGTGACCTTGGCTGCCGGGGCAGCGGTAGTGGCCGGTGCGGCGGCGCCTTGAGCAAAGGAGGCGGAAGCGAAGCCAGCAGCAACAGCCAGAGCGATAACGGTCTTGATCATTTTGAATCTCCTAAACAGGTTGTTGTTTCGTTTTCAGGTGCTGCGACATTGCAGCGCCATGAGCCGAATAACGCGCCCTGTTGGCGTTCGGATGTCAGTGCGAATGTAAGGCTGTGTATCGCTGCGTGACCGAGTTGTTTCCAGCCCTGTTACATGTGCTGAGGCTACTCGCCGGGATTGGCTGGCGTCGCCTGGTTCACGATGCGGTGCGGTGCGACGAGGTAAAATAAACGTTTTCCCAACACGCCGCCGTCATGTCCGGCCGGCTTTTTTGCAGGAAACACGCCATGTTGCAGAAGCTCTCCACCTTCGCCGGCATTCAAGGCCCGGTCGTCACCATCGTGATGGACGGCTACGGCCTGCCCAAGACCGATGTCGGCAGCGCCATCGCCGCCGCCCGGAAGCCGACTCTCGACCGCCTGTTCGCCAACTACCCGAACATCCGCCTGCGCGCGCATGGCACGGCCGTCGGCATGCCATCCGACGACGACATGGGCAACTCGGAAGTCGGCCACAACGCCATCGGTGCTGGCCAAGTCTATGCGCAAGGTGCTGCACTGGTGTCGAACGCCATCGGCAGCGGCGACATCTGGCAAGGCTCGGCCTGGCAGGAAATCGTCGCCGGCGCCAAGGCCGGCCGCAGCGTGATCCATTTCATCGGTCTGTTCTCCGACGGCAACGTGCATAGCCACATCGACCACCTGAAGGCCATGGTCGAGCGGGCCAAGGCGGAGGGTGTCAAGACCGTTCGCATCCATGCCCTGCTCGACGGTCGCGACGTACCGGAAACCAGCGCGCTGGACTACGTGGTGCCCTTCGAGGCCTTCCTCGCCGAGATCAGCAGTGGCGGCTTCGATGCCCGCATCGCCTCCGGCGGCGGCCGCCAGTACATCACCATGGACCGCTACGACGCCAACTGGGCGATGGTCGACAAGGGCTGGAAGACGCACGTGCTGGGGCAGGGCCCGCAGTTCGCCAATGCCACCGAGGCGGTCAACGGCATGCGCGAACGCCATCCGGGCACCATCGACCAAGACCTGCCGGAATTCGTCATTGCCGACAACGGCCAGCCGATCGGCACCGTCGAGGACGGCGATTCGGTCGTTTTCTTCAACTTCCGCGGCGACCGCGCCATCGAAATCACCCGCGCCTTCGTCGAGGCCAGCTTCGACAAGTTCGACCGTGTGCGCTACCCGCAGGTGACCTTTGCCGGCATGCTGCAATACGACGGCGACCTGCAATTGCCGAAGCGCTTCCTGGTCGCCCCGCCGGCGATCAAGGACACCTCCGGCGAATGGTTCAGCAAGCTGGGCATTGCCCAGTACGCCTGCTCGGAAACCCAGAAGTTCGGCCACGTGACGTATTTCTGGAACGGCAACCGCTCCGGCAAGTTCGAGGGCGAAACCTGGGAAGAAGTGCCGAGCGACGTGGTTCCCTTCGAGCAGCGGCCGTGGATGAGGGCCGCCGAGATCGCCGACGCGATGATTGCCGCCATCCAGTCCGGCCGGTACAAAACCCTGCGCTGCAACTTCGCCAACGGTGACATGGTCGGCCATACCGGCAACTTCGAGGCGGCACGCATCGCCGTCGAGGCCGTCGACCTGTCGCTGGCCCGCGTCCTCAAGGCCATCGATGCAGCCGGCGGCGTGGCGCTGATCACTGCCGACCATGGCAACGCCGACGAAATGTTCGAACTGGACAAGAAGACCAAGCAGCCGGCGATGAACAAGGACGGTTCGTTCAAGGCCAAGACGGCACACACGTTGAACCCGGTGCCGCTGATCCTTTACGACAACGTGTCGGGCGGCAAGCTGGGCCTGACGCAGACCGAAACCTGCGGCCTGTCGAACATCGCGGCGACCATCGCCAACCTGCTCGGCTACGAGAAGCACGCGGCTTGGGACGATAGCGTGCTGGCGATCAAGTAAGGCGGTGCTTGACGAGGGCGGCGCGGCCATGAAGGAAGCTTCCGAGCACGACCGGGTGGTGCACGTGGTCCGCCACCCGGTCGCTTTCGGACTGCGGGTGCTCAAGGCTTTCATGGCCAATCAGGGTCTGTTGCTGGCTGGTGCGGTGGCCTATTACGCGCTCCTGTCGCTGGTGCCGCTATTGATCCTGACCGTGTTCGCGCTGTCGCATGTGGTCAGCGAGGCCGATCTCTTCACGGTACTCGGCCGTTATCTCGAATGGCTGGTGCCCAGCCAGTCGCAGGCGGTCTTGGCCGACGTGTCGGCTTTCCTGAACAACGGTCTTGGCGTTGGCGTGCTGTTGATCGGGACCATGATCTTCTTCAGTTCGCTGGCTTTCTCCGGGCTGGAGAAAGCGATGTGCATCATCTTTTCGCATCGCGGCCGGGAAAAACCGCGCCATGCGCTGGTATCGGCCATCCTGCCCTACTGTTTCGTGCTGCTGCTCGGCGTTACCTTGCTGGCGGTCACGCTGGCCTCGGCCATGGTGCAGGCCGTGGCGCGGGAAAGCATTGATCTGTTCGGCCACCGCTGGAGCCTTGGAGGGCTCTCCGGCACCCTGTTCTATGCGCTGGGTGTGCTGATCGAAACGCTGGTCCTGGCCGGTCTTTACCTAGCCATCCCGGTCGGCCGCACGCGCATCAGCCATGCACTGATCGGCGGCTTCAGCGCCGCCATCCTGTGGGAAATCCTGCGCCACCTGCTGGTCTGGTATCTCGCCCATCTATCCAAGGTCAGCATCGTGTACGGCTCGCTGACGACCGCTGTCGTCGCGCTGTTCTCGATGGAGTTGGCGGCCACCCTGCTCTTGCTCGGGGCGCAGGTGATCGCCGAATACGAGCAGTTGCAGAAATCGCCAGCCTGATTCATGACGGTGCCATGCAAACGGCCCGTGACCGGCGGGCCGGTGAAATTCGATAAGGGTTTTTACGGTTGTAAGGCCGAGGCGATCGCGGGAAAATGCTTCTTTGGCTTCGCTGCGGCGTGATCGATATGAAGCAGGCAAGCCGACCAACACATACTGGATGAACCGCCCATGAAAAAGACCTTTTCCCTGCTGCCCCTTGTTTTCGCCCTGGCCCTGAGCGCTTGCGGCAAGAAGGAAGAAGCGCCGGCCGCTGCCGCGCCCGCGCCGGCTCCCGCTGCGGTCGCCAAAATTGTCGTCGGCCTCGACGACAATTTCCCGCCGATGGGCTTCCGCGATGAAAAGGGTGCGCTGGTCGGTTTCGACATCGACCTCGCCCGTGAGGCCGCCAAGCGCCTTGGCGCCGAAGTTGAGTTCAAGCCGATCGACTGGAACGCCAAGGAAGCCGAACTGGGCGGCAAGCGTGTCGACGTGTTGTGGAATGGCCTGACCATTACCGAACCGCGCAAGGAAAAGATTGCCTTCACCGCGCCTTACCTGGAAAACCGCCAGATCGTCATCGTCACCGCCCAGTCCGCCGTCAAGACCAAGGCCGATCTGGCCGGCAAGGTGATCGGTGTGCAGGAAGGCTCCAGCGCTGTCGAGGCCATCGACAAGGACCCGGCCGGCAAGACCGTCAAGCAACTGAAGAAATTCGGCGACAACGTCACCGCCCTGATGGACCTGACCGCCGGCCGCCTCGATGCGCTGGTCGTCGATGAAGTCGTCGGTCGCTACTACACCGCCAAGAAGCCGGGCGAATACGCCATCCTCGACGAACATTTCGGCACCGAGGAATACGGTGTCGGCGTGCGCAAGGGCGATGCCGAACTGCTCGGCAAGATCCAGAAGGCCATGGACGAGATGAAGAAGGACGGCGCGGCCGCCCGTATTTCGAACCAGTGGTTCGGCAAGGATATTGTCAAGTAAGCGTCAAACAAACACGCTCCGCAGGCCCGGCCGGTGATTCCGCCGGGCCCTTCCGGGTAGCCTGCGGGTCGCCCGATTCACTGGCGACAGGCCATGGATTACATCTTGAACATCATGGGTCCCCTGCTGGAGGGGACGGCGGTCACGCTGCAGGTCTTCGGCGCGACGCTGGTGCTGGCCGTTCCGCTCGGGCTGGCGCTGGCGCTGATCCGGCTTTCCCGCTTCCGTGCCGCGAGTACGGCGGTGGCCGGCTACGTCTGGCTGATGCGCGGCACGCCGCTGATGCTGCAGATGCTTTTCATCTACTTCGCGTTGCCCTTCGTGCCGGTGATCGGCATCCGCCTGCCGGACTTCCCGGCCGCCATCGTCGCCTTCGTGCTCAACTACGCTGCCTACTTCGCCGAGATTTTCCGTGCCGGCATCCAGTCGGTCGGGCGCGGCCAGTACGAGGCGGCGCAGGTGCTCGGCATGAGCCGGGCGCAGACCATGCGGCGCATCATCCTGCCGCAGATGGTCAAGCGCATTCTGCCGCCGATGAGCAACGAGACCATCACGCTGGTCAAGGACACCTCGCTGATCTACGTGCTGGCCATGAACGATCTGCTGCGCGCCGCACGCGGCATCGTTCAGCGCGATTTCACGACCATGCCGTTCGTGGTCGCCGGCGCGTTTTATCTGGTCATGACCCTGCTGCTGACTTGGGGTTTCATGCGTCTGGAGAAGAAATATGCCGTCTACGACGACTGAACCGATGATCCGCGCTGCCCACCTGCACAAGCGCTTCGGCGATCACGAAGTCCTGAAGGGCGTTTCGCTGGAAATCGGAAAGGGCGAGGTCGTTGCCGTGATCGGTCCCTCCGGTTCCGGCAAGAGCACCTTCCTGCGCTGCCTGAACCAGCTGGAGCGCATCGACCGCGGTGAAATCGTCATCGAAGGCGAAACCCTGGTGACGACGGATGCGAGCGGCCGCTGCCGCTATGTGCCGGACAAGGAAGCACGCCGCATCTGCGCCAAGATGGGCATGGTTTTCCAGCACTTCAACCTGTTCCCGCACCTGAGCGTGCTCGGCAACCTGATCGAGGCGCCGATGACGGTCAAGGGGCTGTCCCGCGAAGCGAGCGTGCCGGTGGCCGAGGAACTGCTGCGCAAGGTCGGGCTGTTCGCCAAATGTGACGCCTATCCGTCGCAGTTGTCCGGCGGGCAGAAACAGCGCGTGGCCATCGCCCGTGCCCTGGCCATGGCGCCCGACATTATGCTGTTCGACGAACCCACCTCGGCGCTCGACCCGGAACTGACCGGCGAAGTGTTGCGCACCATGCGCCAGCTGGCCGACGAGCACATGACCATGCTCGTCGTCACCCACGAAATGGCCTTCGCCCGCGACGTGTCGACCCGCACGGTGTTCATGGATGGCGGCGACATCGTCGAGGCCGGCGCACCCGGCGATCTGTTCGGTAATCCGCAGCAGCCGCGTACACAGGCTTTCCTGAACCATATGCGCTGATTCTTGAAAACACTTCGAGATTTTCGAAGTGTTTTTTTATGTCGGACAGGCTGTGTCGGACGCTTCCTGTCCGCATAAAATGCGCGGGTTCCCATTCAGGCCATTCCCGCCATGTTCGAATTTCTGCTCTCTCCCGAAATCTGGATCGCTTTCTTCACGCTGACTGCGCTGGAGCTGGTCCTCGGTATCGACAACATCATCTTCATCTCCATCCTGGTCGACAAGCTGCCGAAGGAAAAGCAGGAGATCGCCCGCAAGATCGGCCTGTTCCTGGCGATGTTCATGCGCATTGCCCTGCTGCTCGTGTTGTCGTGGATCGTCGGCCTGACCGAACCGGTGCTGACCCTGTTCGGCTACGGCATTTCCGGGCGGGACATCATCCTCATCCTCGGTGGCCTGTTCCTGATCTGGAAAAGTACCGGCGAGGTGCACCAGCTGCTGGAAGGCGAAGAGGGCAGCGAGTCGGCCAAGGTCGCTTCCAGCTTCGCCGGCGTCATCGCCCAGATCATCGTCATCGACCTCGTTTTCTCGCTCGACTCGATCATTACCGCTGTCGGCATGGTCAGCCAGGTGGGTGTCATGATCGCCGCCGTCATCGCCTCGGTCGGCCTGATGATGGTGTTCGCCAAGTCGATCGGCGACTTCGTGTCCAACCACCCGACGATCAAGATGCTTGCCCTGTCCTTCCTGGTCGTTGTCGGCGTCGTGCTGATCGCCGACGGTTTCGGCCACCACGTACCGAAGGGCTACATCTACTTTGCCATGGCCTTCTCGGTCGGCGTCGAGATGCTCAACATCCGCATGCGCAAGAAGACGGTCAAGCCGGTCGACCTGCGCGAGCCGTATGCGCGGGAGATGGGTGTCGACTGAGGTCGTTCAGACCGGGGAGAGAACTGCCGTCACTCGCCCCGGTTCGATGCGGATGGAGCGCAGCAGCCAGCGCGCCGCCTTTTCCTGCAGTGAGCCGTCTTCGCGCAGGACATAGACCGGCTTGCTGCGGAAGTAGGCGGTCATCAGCTGGGTGATGGCCTGGCGGGCCATGGGTTCGGCTTCGCGCGAGATGCCGACCGATTGCACCGAGTTGGCGACCGGATTTTCCAGATAGAAGGCCTTGGCGTTGTCGTCGTAGCGCAGGCCGGAAGTGCCGAGCACATCGACCGGAACCGGCGGGTTGCCGAGCAGGGAAATCTTGAGGCGCGCTGCGACGCTTGCCTTGCCTTCTGGTTCGCCGAGGTGGATTTTCGGCGCTTCGATCAAGGCGACGACGATCATGCCGTTACCGTAGCTTTTCTGCATGCCACCGCTTTTGTCGACCTGCGCCTGGATGTCGGCCTCGGAGAAGTGGATTTCCTTTTCCAGCAGCCCGGCACTCCAGACGGAGCCAGCGGCCAGCAGCGCTGTCGCGAACAGGGTGAAGCGGAGTTTCATGCCTTCAACGTCGAGGAGGGAGGAGATGCCGCTCAGTCTACCTCAGGGAGCAGGGCGAGTGCCTTTTCGAATTCGAAGTTGCCGATCAGTTGGCCCAGCTTGTTTGCCGTCGCCTGTCCGAGGATATCCTTCAGCGCGGCGTGGTGTTCGCTGACGTAACGCTGGGCGCTCATTTCCCCCGTCGATAGCTGCAAACGGAGTTTTTCCAAGACCCAACGATTGTTTGCCTCCACGGGTCTTTCGCTGCTATCGGACTCGCGGCGTTCGGCATGAAGGAGCGAGTCGAGCTGGGCGGTCAGTGCCTCCTGCGATGACTGCAGATAAGGCAGCAACTGGCGCGCAACCAAAGGCGCATCCGGTTGTTGCAGTTTGAGCGGAAGTTCGATGGCGTTGGCAATCTTGTTGACCTGCGTGGCGCCGATATTCGCCGATGCGCCTTTCAATGCGTGGGCGATGTTGCGCGCATCTTCCTGATTGCCGTTGTCCAGCGCCTCGGCTATCCGATGGGCGTCGTCAGCATGGGTGGCGATGTACAACTCGAGCAGACGTCTGTAAAGCGTCAGTTTTCCGGATACGACGTGAAGGCCGGCCGGAACGTCCAGTTCGTCGATTCGATCCAGAAGCGCGCGGAATTGCCCTTCGTCGGTTAACGCCGCCGCTGGCGGAGCATCGGATGGCATCTTTGCCCGTATCGGGGTGCGAATCCAGTGGCATAGCGTCGCATAGAGCTTCGCGGGATCGATCGGCTTGGCGATATGGTCGTTCATGCCGGCGCCGAGACAGGCATCGCGATCTTCGTTGAAGGCGTTGGCCGTCATGGCCAGTATGGGTGTCGCAGTCCGTTCCGGCAGCAGGCGGATGGCGCGCGTGGCTTCAATGCCGTCCATCATCGGCATCTGGATGTCCATCAGGATCAGGTCGTAGTCGTTGGCGGTTGCCAGCTTGATGGCCTGGCAACCATCCTCGGCGATGTCGACCAGAATACCGACATCCTCGAGCAGTTCCCGCGCGACTTCCTGATTGATCGGATTGTCTTCGGCAAGGAGGATATGGCGCCCACGGAGGAGGCCGGCTGCCGGCGTCTCGTCCTGTTGCTCCGGCTCGAGGCTGGGTGGATGCTCGCCGAGCAGTGCTTCGAGCAGTGCGGCTTCAAGTTCGGACGGCGTTACCGGTTTGTTGATCTGGCAAACGATGCCTGCCTCGCGCAGGCGTTCCATCGGCCATTCGCGGCCGTAGGCAGTGACCAGCACGATGCGCGGCGGTTTACGGGTCATTGTGCGAATGCGCCGACTGGTTTCTATGCCGTCCATGCCCGGCATGGCCCAGTCAGTCAGAACCAGGTTGAAATGATTTCCCTTGGCCAGGGCTGCCTGCATGCATTGCAACCCGGCCTCGCCCGAACTGGCGGTGGTGACGTGCGCATCGTAGGCGGTCAGCATGTGACTGATGGCTTCCAGAGCGTTGGGGTCGTCATCGATGACCAGAATGTTGATCGTTTCCGGCATGCTGTTGCGCCGTGGCCGATCGTCATTTTTGCGTGCGATCCGCAGCGGCAACTCGCACCAGAATGTGCTGCCTTGCCCCTGGACGCTGTCGACGCCGATACGACCGTTCATCAGTTCCGTCAAGCGTTTGCTGATGGCGAGACCAAGGCCGGTGCCGCCGTACTTTCGTGTTGTCGAGGTGTCGGCCTGCTCGAAGGGAAGGAAGAGGTGCCCGAGTTGTTCAGGGGCCAGACCGATGCCGGTGTCGGTGACTTCGAAGCGGACATGCAGGCAGTTGCTTTCCCGCGAGAGCAGGCGCGCACTGAATATGACGCTGCCCCGCTCGGTAAATTTCACCGCATTGCTCGCGAAATTGGCCAGGATCTGACCGATGCGGCTGCGGTCCCCGTAGACGAAATACGGAATCTCGGGGTCGACCCGGTCGATGATTTCGAGCCCCTTGTCCATCGCCTGTGGGCTGACCAGCGCATTGAGTTGCAGGAATAGCTGTTCGAACTCGAAATCGCTTTCGTCGATGATCAGCTTGTCGGCTTCGATCTTCGAGAAATCCAGGATGTCGTTGATGATGCCGAGCAGGTGGTGTGCCGCCATGGCGATCTTGTCCAGGTGCTTGGCATCCTTGGAATTGCCGGCGCCTTTTCGCAGGAGATGAGTCAGGCCGACAATGGCGTTCATCGGCGTACGAATTTCGTGGCTCATGTTGGCGAGAAAGGCGCTCTTCGCGCGACTGGCCGATTCGGCCTCTTCCTTGGCGGTAAGCAATTCCCGGGTTCGTTCGCCGACGATTTCCTCGAGTCGGGTCTGGTGTTCACGCAGGGCTTCGGCCGCCCGGATGCGCTGATCGATCTCCCGCACCAGGGTGTTTTGCGAGGTCTGCAATTCGGTGCGCATGCTGGCGAAATTGTCGACAAGATGCCCAATCTCGTCATTGGTTACCGGCGGCAGGGGGGTCTCGAAGTGGTTCCGTGCCAGATTGCTGGCGGCGACGGCCAACCGATGGGTGGGACGGATGACCGTGAATTCGAGAATCGCCACCATGATGCCGGTCAATGCGGCGAGCATCGCCAGCAGCAGGTGCATCAGGTCCCGGTGGTAGTCGAGGTTGCCGGCAATGAACGGGCTCAGGTCGATCATCACCTCCAGTTTTCCCAGTTCGGTGCCACTGTGGGCAATCGGGCGGGCGAGGAGTCTGTATGCCCCGGACACCGGCTCGGCCGCCGGAGAGGAACCCAGTCGCCGGAGGGGGTAGAGTTGTTGCCCATTCGGGTTGGTCAGCCTGACCTGATGCCATTCGGCATTGCGCCGTTCGAGCGCACGGAGGTTTTCGTAGATATTGGCCAACTGCCCGGAAAGGAGGAGGGGAATCAGGCTCTCGACCACACTGTCGAGGTGCCGTTCGATCAGCCGAAGATGGGTGTCCTCGGCACGGTGGATCGATTCCGGAATCCAGACGAACTGCAGCAGACAGCCGAGAACGATACTGATCAGGACCAGCGGCAGCAGAAATTTTTGTCGGAGTCCCATGATTTAAGGTTCGACCCAATAGTTCGACAGTCCCCAGTCGCGCATCGGTGCGTAATCCTTCATCGAGGCTGGAACGACTGCCTGGATAGGGACTTCGCGCAGCAGCTTGCGCCCTTCCTCGCTGCCGTCCAGCGCCATGATGGCTTGCCTGACGGCCTGTTGAACCTTCAGGGGAACGCGGGGATGGGCGGCGATCGGGTGGGATGGCATTTCCCGGGTGGCGTACAGCACCCGCAGCAGGTCGCGTACAGCCGGTTCCTGCTCCTGCAGGGTCTTTTCGACGCCGCCGCCGGCCGGAATCAGGCCATTGGCGACGTAGAGATAGACTGAGCTGTGGGTTTTCACGTTGACCGGATTGACCCTGACCTTGAAGAGCTGTGCCAGATCCGCCCGAAGCAGGAGGCTTGCCCCCAGGGCGTTGAATGAGGGAATGGCCATTTGCTGGCCATCGAGGTCGGCCGGGGTTTTGAACGAACTGTCCCTGGCGACGACCAGAATTCCGCGCAGCGGTGTCTTGTCACGAACCAGCGGGATGTAACCCTGGCGGGACTCCTCGCGCAGGACATGGTAGGGGTTCGCGTAGACGAAATCGAAACTCCCTTTCGACAGCTCCCGTTCGAACTCGGGCACGGTGAGCGTGGCAACCAGGTTCAACTGAATGCCGGTACGTTTGCTGACGTTCTCGATGATGGGTTTCCAGATCGTGAACAGCTTGCGTTGATCGAACTGCGGAACGACGGCAAAACTATAGGTGTCGGTCGCTTCCGCGGAGAGCACGGAGAGCAGCGTGCCGAATACGACAAGGAATTTTGCCAGATAGCCCGGATGGTTCATGCTGGGCTCCGTCATTGTTGATGATTTTGATGAATATAGTATCCATCATAAACCCTGAAATTACTAAGGGTATTTTTTGCTTCCTGCGCGACCGGTCATTTTTTTGCGGCCCATTGCCGGCGATAGTGAATGGGGGCCATGCCGGTCCACTCGACGAAGGCGCGATAGAAGGCCGAGGTGTCGGCATAGCCGAGATCGGCGGCAACCTTGGCGATGGAGTCCCGCGTCTTGGTCAGGCGGGCCAGCGCCATGTCGCGGCGCAGGGCGTCCTTGATGCCGCGGAAGCTTGATCCTTCTTCCTCCAGCCGGCGATGGACGGTGCGCGGCGACAGGTGCAGGCGGCCGGCGATGTCGTCCAGGCCCAGGGTGTCGGGCAGGGCGGCGCGCAGCAGGTCGCGGACGCGGATGACCATTTCCCGGTCGCGCCGGTAGAGCATGGTGATCTTGCCCGGGGCGCCGTCGAGGAAGGTGGTTAGCGCCGCCTCGTCGCGGCGGATGGGCAGTTCGAGCAGGTTGGCGTTGAAGCTGGCGACCAGCGTGCCCATGCCGCCCGGCACGGTCGGCGCAAAGCGCGAGTCCTCGGTGAAGATCAGGGGGTAGTCGCCGAAGTGGGCTGGCTTGCGGTAGGGAAAGATCACGTTGTCGAGGCCGATGCCGCGTCCGGCCAGCCAGCAGGCAAGGCCGTGCAGCAGGCGGAGCAGCCATTCGAAGGCGAAGATGCGCCCCGGATCTTCCGGCTTGTCGGATAGCCGCCGTGTTTCGGCGATGACCAGTTCGGCATGGCCGTGCGAGCGGCGGACGCTCACCGCCAGGTCGGGCAGCACGATGTGCAGGAAGCGGCTGGCGCGGGCCAGCGCTTCGGCCAGGGTCGGGGCACTCAGGCAGCCGCGACACAGGAATTCGAAACTGCCGACACGCATCGGCTGGGCGAAGAGATTGAAGGCTTCGTCGTCCAGCTGCCGGTTAAGCCGGTTGTAGAGCGCTGCATAGCGATCGATGGGAACTCGGCTGGCCGTGTCTGCAATATCAATATCCAGCGCCGCAAGAAGGGGCGACGGGTCGATCCGGCGGCGGGTCATGCCGGCCAGCATGCCGGTAACAAATCCCATTGCGACAGTGGCTTGCGTTCTGGGGGGCGAGCTTGTGATCGTGCGGTGCACCATTTTTTGGGAGGGCTAGGTGGTGGTCAGCTTACTTTAACACCTTGGCGGAATTTGCACGATTATCGTCATTCGCCACAATGGCCGTACGGTCAAAGCGGCCTACCATGAACGCCTTTCCTACTTATTCGATGAGGCAGGCGTCATGACCGATTTGTCCGTAGCCAAGAAGTTGTCCCCGTACAAGCCCAAGAACAAGGTGCGCTTCGTCACCGCTGCCTCGCTGTTCGACGGACATGACGCATCGATCAACATCATGCGCCGCATCCTGCAATCGACCGGCTCCGAAGTCATCCACCTTGGCCACAACCGCTCGGTGCAGGAAATCGTCAATGCGGCACTGCAGGAAGACGTGCAGGGTATCTGCATCACTTCCTACCAGGGCGGCCACGTCGAATTCTTCAAGTACATGATCGATCTGCTCAAGGCCAACGGCGGCGAGCACATCAAGGTCTTCGGCGGTGGCGGCGGCGTTATCGTGCCGTCGGAAATCAAGGAGTTGCACGCCTATGGCGTGACCCGCATCTACGCCCCGGAAGACGGCGTGCACATGGGTCTGCAGGGCATGATCAACGAAGTCGTGCAGCATGCCGACTACGATGTCGCCGATCAGGGCGTGCCGACCGCCGAACAGGCCTTGGCCGGTCTGCAGGCTGGCGACAAGCGCCTGCTGTCACGCATCATCACGCTGCTTGAGAACGGCGAGGCGCCGGCGCTCAAGGAGCCGTTGCTCAAGGCGGCTGCCGCGCTGGAAACGCCGGTGCTCGGCATTACCGGTACCGGCGGTGCCGGCAAGTCGTCGCTGACCGACGAGCTGGTGCGCCGTTTCCGTCTCGACCAGGGCGACAGCGTCAAGATCGGTATCGTCTCCATCGACCCGTCGCGCAAGCGGACCGGCGGCGCACTGCTGGGTGACCGTATTCGCATGAATGCCATCGAGCATCCGAACATCTTCATGCGTTCGCTGGCCACGCGCGACACCGGCAGCGAAATCTCGACCGCGCTGCCCGAGGTCATTGCCGCCTGCAAGCTGGCCGGCTTCGATCTGGTCGTCGTCGAAACCTCCGGTATCGGCCAGGGCAACGCGGCCATCGTGCCTTTCGTCGATCTGTCGCTGTATGTGATGACGCCGGAGTTCGGTGCCGCATCGCAGCTGGAAAAGATCGACATGCTCGATTTCGCCGACTTCGTTGCCATCAACAAGTTCGACCGCAAGGGCGCCGAGGATGCGCTGCGCGACGTGCGCAAGCAGTACCAGCGCAACCGTGAATTGTTCACCACGCCGACCGACGACATGCCGGTGTTCGGTACGCAGGCGGCCCGCTTCAATGACGACGGCGTAACCGCCCTGTACCAAGCGCTGGTTCCCGCCCTTACCGAGCGGGGGCTCAAGCTTGGTCAAGGCAAGCTGCCCATCGTCACCGTCAAGCAGTCGTCCAGCCAGCGCGCCATCGTGCCGGCCCAGCGCGTCCGCTACCTGGCCGAGATTGCCGACAGCGTGCGCGGCTACCATGCCCACACCGAAGAGCAGGTGAAGATCGCCCGCGAACGCCAGTCGCTGCGCATCGCCAAGCAGATTTTTGCCGGCTGCGACAAGAACGTGGCTGACTTTGACGAAATGCAGGCCTTCAAGGACAGCCAGCAGGACCCGAAGGCCAGGAAGCTGCTCGACATGTGGCCGCAGACCGTAGAAGCCTACAGCGGCGACGAATACGTCGTGAAGATTCGCGACAAGGAAATCCGCACCAAGCTGGTTTCCGAGTCGCTGTCCGGCACCAAGATCAAGAAGGTCATCCTGCCCAAGTTCGGCGATGACGGCGAAACCCTGCGCTTCCTGATGCGCGAGAACGTTCCGGGCTCCTTCCCCTACACTGCCGGCGTCTTCGCCTTCAAGCGCGAGGGTGAAGACCCGACCCGGATGTTCGCCGGCGAAGGCGATGCTTTCCGCACCAACCGCCGCTTCAAGCGCGTCTCCGAAGGCATGCCGGCGCATCGCCTGTCCACCGCCTTCGACTCGGTCACGCTGTATGGTTGCGACCCGGATGAGCGCCCGGACATCTACGGCAAGATCGGCAATTCCGGCGTCTCGATTGCCACGCTGGACGACCTCAAGGTTCTCTACGACGGTTTCGACCTGCTCGCCCCGAGCACCTCGGTATCGATGACCATCAACGGTCCGGCACCGATCATCCTGGCCTGTTTCTTCAACACCGCCATCGACCAGCAGATGGCCAAGTTCGAGAAAGAGAATGGCCGCCAGCCGACCGAAGACGAAGCCGAAAAGATCCGCGAGTGGGTGCTCAAGTCCGTGCGCGGTACCGTGCAGGCCGACATCCTCAAGGAAGACCAGGGCCAGAACACCTGCATTTTCTCGACCGAATTCGCGCTGAAGATGATGGGCGATATCCAGGAATTCTTCGTCCATAACCAGGTGCAGAACTTCTACTCGGTGTCGATCTCCGGTTATCACATCGCCGAAGCCGGAGCCAACCCGATCAGCCAGCTCGCCTTCACGCTGTCCAACGGCTTCACCTATGTCGAAAGCTACCTGGCGCGCGGCATGCACATCGACGACTTCGCCCCGAACCTGTCGTTCTTCTTCTCCAACGGCATGGACCCGGAATACTCGGTGATCGGCCGCGTCGCCCGCCGCATCTGGGCCGTGGCGATGAAGAACAAGTACGGTGCCAACGAGCGCAGCCAGAAGCTGAAGTATCACATCCAGACTTCGGGCCGTTCGCTGCACGCCCAGGAAATGGACTTCAACGACATCCGCACCACGCTGCAGGCGCTGATCGCCATCTACGACAACTGCAACTCGCTGCACACCAACGCCTACGACGAAGCGATCACCACGCCGACGGAGGAATCCGTGCGCCGCGCCATGGCCATCCAGCTGATCATCAACCGCGAATGGGGCGTCGCCAAGAACGAAAACCCGAACCAGGGCGCCTTCGTCATCGACGAACTGACCGATCTGGTCGAGGAAGCCGTGCTCAAGGAATTCGAAGCCATCGCCTCGCGCGGCGGCGTGCTCGGCGCCATGGAAACCGGCTACCAGCGCGGCAAGATCCAGGAAGAGTCGATGTACTACGAGCACAAGAAGCACGACGGCTCGTACCCGATCATCGGCGTCAATACCTTCCTCAATCCGAAGGGCATGGCCCAGCAGGAAATCGAACTGGCCCGCTCGACCGATGACGAAAAGCAGTCGCAGATCAACCGTCTGCGCGCCTTCCACGCCCGCAATGCGGCTACTGCCCCGGCCATGCTCGAGAAGCTGAAACAGACCGTGATCGAGGACGGCAACGTCTTCGCCGTGCTGGTCGATGCGGTCAAGGTCTGCTCGCTGGGCCAGATCAGCTCGGCGCTCTACGAAGTGGGCGGCCAGTACCGGCGCAGTATGTAAAACAGCAGGAAAGACTCCTTAGAGGGAGAACAGCAAACCCGAACCCGTAAGGGAGGAGGAGTCAATAAGACGGCGAGGCTATGTACCTCGCCGTTTTTCTGGCAATCCGGGGGCGGGGCACCGCTGTAAAAGTATCAGCCCGGCGTTAAAATCCGAAAAGTCACACAATTTCCAAGGATATGTTTTGCCAACACTGATCGCGAATGAAAAAAATGTCCCGCGTGCCCATCTGATCGGGACGTTGGTCATCGTTCTGCTGATCACCTTGGGGCTGGGGGCATTTTTCAGCTGGCGACAGCTGACCGAGCGGCGGGCCGCGTTGTCGCGGGTTGAGCAGGCCGCCGGCGAGAAGATCAGGGCCCGCCTGCGGGGCGAGATGGACAGCGCCATCAGCTTTCTGGAATACACCCGTTTGCGCACCGAGGACGTGCTGAAACGAAGCCTGGCGGAGAAGGTCGACAGTGCACTCCAGAGTGTCGAGGCGATCCATGCGCGAGAGTCCGCGCGGCGTCCGGCGGCCGAGGTCAAGCGCCTGATCGTCGAGGCCCTGCGTCCGATACGCTTCTACGATGGTCGCGGCTACTACTTCATCGACGACATGAGCGGTCAGTTCGTCCTGCTGCCGACCGCCCCGCAACTGGAGGGGAAGACGCTGCTCGACAACCGGGACGACACCGGGCACTACATCATGCGCGGCCTGATCGAGGCGGCGCGCAAACCTCGCGGCGAGGGCTTCTCGGCCTATCGCTGGTATTCGCCGGACAATCCGAAACAGATGTCGGAAAAGCTTTCCTACGTCCGTTACTTCGCGCCGTATGACTGGTTGCTGGGCGCCGGCGACTACCTCTACAAGTGGGAGCAGATGCAGCAGCAGGAGGCACTGGCCCGCCTCCGTTCCCTCCGTTTCGGGCGTGAAGGCTATTTTGTCGTCATTGATGGCGATGGAAAGGTACTGCTGTCTCCAGCGAACACCTTGCTCGAAGGGGTCAACGTTCGCGATATTCCCGAGCCGCACCGGACAAGCGTGCTGAAGCTCTTTCAGGCCGGAACGCCGGGGGGGCGCTTCGTCGAATATCCGTTCTGGTACAAGGAGGGCGGCGAAGCCCGCCAGAAAACGGCATTGGTCGAGAAGGTCCGTCCGTGGAACTGGGTCGTCATGGTGACGATCTTCAATGACGAGGTGAGCGAACTGGCGGCCGAAGAGGTACGCCGTCAATCCACGCTCGATGGCTCGCAGGTGCTCAATCTGGTGATTGCGGCCCTGGGGGCGCTGGCACTCGGGGTGGTTGCCTCGCTGGCCTTTTCGCGCTGGTCCAGGCGATTGTTCGCGGCCTATCACAGCCAAAACGAGGCTCAGCAGGAAGCCTTGCGTGCCAGCGAGGACAAGCTGGGGAGTATTCTCGACAGCGTTGAGGCCTTCATCTACATCAAGGGCACGGACTACGCCTACCAATACACGAACGCCCGGGTGTGCGAGTTGTTCGGCGCGCCGCTGGAACAGATTATCGGGAAGGACGACTATGCGTTTTTCGATCGTGCGACCGCGGACAATCTGCGCCGAAACGACTGGCGCGTGATCGAAGGGGGCGAACGCGTGGTCGAGGAGGAGGTGAATACCTCCGAGGATGGAAAGATCACCAAAGCCTTCCTGTCGATCAAGATACCCCTGCGTCGCCCCGATGGCTCGATCTACGCCCTGTGCGGTATTTCAACCGACATCACGCAGCGCAAGTACCAGGAGCTTGAACTCGAGACTTACCGCCACGGTCTGGAGGCGCTGGTCGCCTCGCGTACCGCCGAGCTGGCCGAGGCCAAGGATGCCGCCGAGGCCGCCAGCCGGGCCAAGAGCCTTTTTCTGGCCAACATGAGTCATGAAATTCGCACGCCGATGAATGCGATTCTTGGCATGGCCTACCTGTTGAACAAGGAAACGATCGACGACAAGGCGCGCGAACGCCTGGACAAGATCACGACCGCCGCCAACCACCTGCTCGGCGTCATCAACGACATCCTCGACTTGTCGAAGATCGAGGCAGGGAGTCTTGTTCTGGAGGATCGCCAGTTCTCTCCCCGCGATCTGGTGGACGATATCCTGCTGATGGTCGGAGAACGTGTACGCGAAAAAGGATTGTCGATTCGGACCGTGATTGGCGACGATGTGCCGAAGGTGTTGCGCGGCGACTCCGTTCACTTGGGCCAGGCTTTGCTCAATTTTGTCGGGAACGCGGTCAAATTCTCCGAGCGCGGGGAAATTCGCGTGGCACTGCGTCTCGAGGCCGACGAAGGAAGTCATGTCGTGCTGCGCATGGAGGTGGCGGATCAGGGCATCGGTATCAGGCCAGATCAACAGGCACGCTTGTTCAAGGCGTTCTCGCAGGCCGATGAATCGATCACCCGGAAATACGGCGGCACCGGCCTTGGGCTGGCCATCAATGGTCATCTGGCCCGCCTGATGGGAGGCGACATCGGCGTCCGCAGCGAGGAAGGTGTCGGTAGCTGTTTCTGGATGACGGCCCGGCTGGCCTGTGTCGAGGCAGCCTGCGGTGCTTCCGCCCTGCCTGTCGAGCAAGCCGGTCTCTTGCCGGAACAGGAAATCGCCCGTCGCTATTCAGGTCGCCGCATCCTGCTGGTGGAAGACGACGAGATCAATCAGGAGGTCGCCCGCGAACTGCTGGAGATAGCCGGGCTGGCAGTCTCGGTGGCCGGCAATGGGGCGGAAGCGGTGGAGCGCGTGCGCGACGACGAGCCCTATGCCCTGGTCCTGATGGACATGCAGATGCCGGTCATGGGCGGTATCGAGGCAACACGTCGCATCCGCGAGCTGCCCGGCCGGGAAAACCTGCCCATCCTGGCGATGACTGCCAATGCCTTCGACGAGGACCGCCGCGTCTGTGTCGAGGCGGGGATGAACGACCATATCGGCAAGCCCGTCGAGCCGGATATCCTCTACGCGACCTTGCTCAAGTGGTTGCGTTGAGCGGAGCAGGGCAGGGCGAGGCGGCCTGCCCCGTTAGCCGAAGAAAGGCTCTTTTTCCGTTGGCATTTCTGCCGCAAAATGCATCTTCTGAAGATGGATGACCCGGGATGCCCATGAATATCAACGACGATCTTGCCGCCAACCTGCAACGCAACCGCATCAGCCGCCGTCAGGTACTGTGGCTGCTGGGCGCCAGCGCCCTCTCCGGCTGTGCTTCGTCGCCGGTGGGAGGCGGTTCGATCCTGGTCGGCATGAGCGAGGAAGAGGAAAAGGCCGTCGACCAGAAAGTCGCGCCGCAACAGTTCTCGCAGGATCTCGGCGCGGTTCAGGATGCACAGATCAATCAATACCTGACGGAAATCGGGCGGCGACTGGACGGCAAGTCCCACCGGCCGCAAATGCCTTATTCGTACCGCGTGCTCAACGCCAACTACGTCAATGCCTACACCTTCCCCGGGGGAGCCATGGGCGTGACGCGGGGCATCCTGGTCGATCTCGACAACGAAGCCGAGCTGGCCGGCCTGCTCGGCCATGAGCTGGGGCACGTCAATGCCCGCCACGCCGCACAGCGCCAGGGGCAGGCCATGGTTGCCTCGGTGGCGGCCACCGGCATCAACATCATCGGTTCGGCGGCCGGCTTTGGCGGACTGACCGACATCGGCACCCAGCTCGGGGCCAGCGCGCTGCTTTCCAGCTATTCGCGCGACAACGAGCGCGAGGCTGATGCCTTGGGCCAGGAGTACATGGTGCGTGCCGGTTATCCGGCGAACGGCATGGTCGGGTTGCAGCAACTGTTGGTCAATCAGGAGAAGGAGTCGCCGGGCATGCTGCAGACCATGTTCTCGACGCATCCGATGAGCAGCGAGCGCCGCGATACGGCGCGGCAGATGGCCGAAGGCAAGTACGCCGCCAGCAACCAGCGCGATAGCGGCCGCGAACGCTTCATGGACAGTACGGCCTCGTTGCGCCGTATCAAGCCGACCATCGAGGCTTGTCAGAAAGGTGAGATCGCCCTGTCACGCAAGGATTTCGGCAAGGCCGAAGGCAGTTTTCGCAGCGCCCTGGCGGCGACGCCGCGCGATTATGCAGCGAATGTCCTGATGGCCAAATGTCTGTCCGCGCAGGACAAGGACGCACAGGCCCTGGAGTACGCGCAGGCGGCAACCAAAATTTATCCGCAGGAGGCGCAGGCCCAGAAAATGGTCGGCGTTCTGGCGCTTGCCCAGAAGGATCCGGCCAAGGCGTACGAGCATCTCGACCGTTACGACCGCCTGATTCCGGGCGATGCCGGCGTGACCTTCCTCAAGGGCGTCTCGCTGGAAGGGATGGGGCGCAAGCAAGATGCGGCGAACCAGTATGCGGCGTATTTGCGGCGCACCCAACGAGGCAAGGCGGCCGAATACGCCTACAGCCGTTTGCAGGGCTGGGGTTACGTCAAATGAGGCAACGGCCCGGGTAGTCCCGAGGCCGTTCCGGATCGCTTCGCCCGCCTGCCGAGCGGCAAGCTAGTCGCCGAAGCGGCGCAAGCCGTCGAGATCGACGATGTGGATACCGCCGTACTCGCTGCGCACCAGCCCGGCATCCTCGAGTACCTTGAGTGCCTGGTTGGCGCGCTGGCGGGAAACGCCGGCCAGATAGCCGAGCTCTTCCTGCGAAATCTGCAGCAGGCGATTGGTTCCCGGGTAGAGGACGGGATTGAACAGTGCCGCCAGCCCGCGCGCGATGCGGGCGTCGGTGTCCAGCATGCGTTCGTTTTCCATCATGCCGATGAACTGGCCCAGGCGTTCGTTGAGTTGCGCGATCAGGTAGCGGTTGAAGGGGATGCTGTGATCCATCAGCCACAGGAAGGTTGCCCGGTTCATGAAGGCGACGCGCGTCTCGCGCAGGGCCATGACGTCGTAGCGGCGGGTTTCCTTTTTGAGCAGGGAGCCTTCGCCAAACCAGCCGCCCGAACTGATGCCGGTCAGCGACGTGGTCTTGCCGGTGGTCCAGTGGCTGGCCATCTTGCCCAGGCCGTCGATGATGCCCATCCAGTATTCGACAGGCTCGCCCTTCATGCAGATGAAGGCGCCAGGGGCAAAAGTGCGTTCCGTGGTTCCGGAGAGCGCCTTGTCCAGCTCCGGCTCGGTCAGCGACTGCCCCCACAGGGAGCTTCGCAGCAGTTCCTCAGCGTTATTCAAAATATTTTCCGGATTGTCTGCCGAGCGACAATTATACGTCCGCAATGTGCATACACTGCGGGACAAGCTCAGTGATTGTGGCTGAGGGTTGCAAGGTTTGCGTAAGCCAGCAATCCTCACAATGAATCAAACGAACGTTAGACCGCGAACGATGAGTCGCGGCGGAGGAGACGAGAAATGCCCACGCAGGTGAATTTCGATTCGCTGGACGGTTTGCACACCTTCCCGCGGCTGCTGTTTCATCACGCCAAGGTCCGGCCCAATGCGCCGGCCATGCGCGAGAAATATCTCGGCATCTGGCAGACCTGGACCTGGTCCGATGTCGCGGAGCGCGTTCGGGCCTTGGCCTGCGGCCTGGCTTCGCTGGGCTTCAAACGCGGCGACAACCTGGCCATCGTCGGCGACAACCGCCCGCATCTCTACATGATGATGAGCGCGGCCCAGTGCCTGGGTGGCGTGCCGGTGCCGCTTTACCAGGATGCGGTGGCGGCCGAGATGCTGTTCGTGTTGCAGGATGCCGGCGTCCGCTTCGCCATCGTCGAGGATCAGGAGCAGGTCGACAAGCTGCTGGAGATCAAGGACCAGCTGCCGTCGCTCGAACACATCGTGTACGACGACCCGCGCGGCATGCGCCACTACAACCAGCCTTTCCTGCACGACGTGCATGAACTGATGGAGATGGGGCGCATTCACGACCGCAATCATTCCGACTTCCTGAACGCCGAGGTCGAAAAAGGTCACTATGACGATGTTTCGGTGATGCTCTACACCTCCGGCACGACCGGCAAGCCGAAGGGGGTCTGCCAGACGCATGCCGCCTTCATCGCTGCGGCCCAGGGCGGTGCACAGGTCGACAAGCTGGGCGCCGACGGGGATATCCTCTCCTACCTGCCGATGGCCTGGGTGGGCGACCATCTGTTCTCGTTCGCGCAATCGCTGGTCTGCGGCTTCACCATCAACTGCCCGGAGTCCGGCGAGACGGTGATGACCGACCTGCGCGAAATCGGGCCGACCTACTATTTCGCCCCGCCGCGCGTCTTCGAGAGCCTGCTGACCTCGGTGCAGATCCGCATGGAAGACGCCGGGCAGCTCAAGCAGCGGCTGTTCCATCATTTCATGGCAGTCGCCAAGCGCTGCGGCGGCGACATCCTAGACGGCAAGCCGGTTTCTTCCGGCGATCGCCTGCAGTACTGGCTGGGCAACCTGCTGATCTACGGCCCGCTGCGCAACGTGCTCGGCATGAGCCGGATCAAGGTCGCCTACACCGCCGGCGCCGCCATCGGCCCCGAACTGTTCAGCTTTTATCGCTCGATCGGCATCAACCTCAAGCAGCTCTACGGGCAGACCGAGACCTGTGCTTACGTCTGCCTGCAGCCGGACGGCCAGGTCAAGGCCGATACGGTCGGTGCGCCGGCGCCCGGCGTCGAGATCCGGATCGCCGACAACGGCGAAGTGCTGGTCAAGGGCGCGATGCTGCTCAAGGAATACTACAAGCGGCCGGATGCGACCGCCGAGTCGATCAATGCCGACGGCTATTTCCTGACCGGCGATGCCGGCTTCCTCGACGAGGACGGCCACCTGAAGATCATCGACCGTGCCAAGGATGTCGGCAAGCTGTCGAATGGCGCGATGTTTGCCCCGAACTACATCGAGAACAAGCTGAAGTTCTTCCAGTTCGTGAAGGAATCGGTCTGCTTCGGCCACGACCGCGACATGGTCTGCGCCTTCATCAACATCGACGTCGGCGCCGTCGGCAACTGGGCCGAACGTCGCAATATCGCCTACTCGGGCTACACCGACCTCGCCGGCAAGCCGCAGGTGCTGGAGATGATCAAGTCGTGCATCGAGGAAGTGAACGCTTCGCTCGCCCACGACGCCATGGTCGCCGATTCGCAGGTGCATCGCTTCCTCGTCCTGCACAAGGAACTGGACCCCGACGATGACGAGCTGACCCGCACCCGCAAGGTGCGCCGCAATTTCATCGCGGAAAAATACAAGGTACTGATCGATGCCCTCTACGGAGACAAGGGCAACCAGTACATCGAAACCGAGGTCAAGTTCGAAGACGGGCGTCGCGGTAAGGTATCCGCCGACCTCAGGATCATCGATGTCAAGACCTTCCCGATCGCCAAAAAAGCGGCCTGAAGGGAGAGAGAACCATGAGTAGAAAAATCGGCGACGTCATCCTCGACCTGCAGAACATTTCGCTGCGCTTCGGTGGCGTCAAGGCACTGACCGACATTTCCTTCGATATCCGCGAGCACGAAGTGCGCGCCATCATTGGCCCCAACGGTGCCGGCAAGAGCTCGATGCTCAACGTCATCAACGGCGTCTACCACCCGCAGGAAGGCAAGATCTTCTACCGCGGTGCCGAGCGCAAGAAAATGGAGCCGCACATGGCGGCCAGCACCGGCATCGCGCGGACTTTCCAGAATATCGCGCTGTTCAAGGGCATGAGCGTGCTCGACAACATCATGACCGGCCGCACGCTGAAGATGAAGAGCAACATGCTGCTCCAGGCCATGTGGTTCGGCCCGGCGCAGAAGGAAGAGCTGGCGCACCGGCGCAAGGTCGAGGAAATCATCGACTTCCTCGAAATCCAGCACATCCGCAAGACGCCCGTGGGTCGTCTGCCCTACGGCTTGCAGAAGCGCGTCGACCTTGGTCGCGCCCTGGCCATGGAGCCGCAGATCCTGTTGCTCGACGAGCCGATGGCCGGCATGAACGTCGAGGAAAAGCAGGACATGTGTCGCTTCATCCTCGACGTGAACGACCAGTTCGGCACCACCATCGTGCTCATCGAACACGACATGGGGGTGGTCATGGATATTTCCGATCGCGTGGTCGTTCTCGACTACGGCAAGAAGATCGGCGACGGCCTGCCGGATGAAGTGCGTTCCAGCCCCGAGGTCATCAAGGCCTATCTGGGCGCCGGTCACTAAGCGGAGAGCGACATGGGATTTTTTATCGAAACACTGATTGGCGGCCTGATGGCCGGCATGCTGTACTCGCTGGTGGCGCTCGGCTTTGTACTGATTTTCAAGTCTTCCGGCGTCTTCAACTTTGCGCAGGGGGCGATGGTGCTGTTTGCCGCGCTGGCCATGGCACGCTTTTCCGAGTGGGCCAATGCGGCCCTCGGCGGCAACAGTCTTTTCCTCGCCAACCTGATCGCCTTTGTCGGCGCCGGCGCAACGATGTGGCTGGTCGCCTGGGTGGTCGAGCGCTTCGTGCTGCGCAAGCTGGTGAACCAGGAGGGGGCCACCCTGCTGATGGTAACGCTCGGCATCACCTACGTCCTCGAAGGCGTCGGCCAGACCATTTTCGGCAGCGAAATCTACAACATCGACGTCGGCATGCCGAAAGAGCCGGTAATGATGTTCGAGAATCTGTTCGAAGGCGGCATCCTGATCAACAAGGAGGACTTCATCGCCGCCCTCATTGCCGCCCTGCTCGTCGGCCTGCTCACGCTGTTCTTCCAGAAGACGCCGGTCGGCCGCGCCCTGCGCGCGGTGGCGGACGATCACCAGGCGGCCCTGTCGATCGGCATTCCGCTCAATCGCATCTGGGTCATTGTCTGGCTGGTTGCCGGTGTCGTCGCCCTGGTCGCCGGCATCATCTGGGGTTCCAAGCTGGGCGTGCAGTTCTCGCTGGCGACGGTTGCCCTGCGCGCCTTGCCGGTGGTGATCCTGGGCGGTCTGACCTCGGTGCCGGGGGCCATCGTCGGCGGCCTGATCATCGGTGTCGGCGAAAAGCTCTCCGAGGTCTATATCGGACCGATGGTCGGCGGCGGTATCGAAATCTGGTTCGCCTATGTCCTCGCCCTGGTTGTTCTGCTGTTCCGGCCGCAAGGCTTGTTCGGCGAGAAAATCATCAACCGCGTCTGACCGTCAGGGAGAAAAAACGTGCTTTATCGTGAAAACGGCCAGTTCAAGACCACCTACGCGGCCGACCAGCAAATCTTCACCATCGCCCAGGACAAGTGGTTCGTCCTCGGTATCGTTGCCTTCGCCTTCCTCGCCGTGCCGATGCTGGCCGACGAGTACATGTTCCGCGCCATCCTCATTCCCTTCCTGATCCTGTCGCTCGCTGCACTCGGGGTCAACCTGCTGGTCGGCTATTGCGGCCAGATCACCCTGGGGGCAGGGGCCTTCATGGCGGTTGGGGCGTATGCGGCGTACAACTTCCTGATCCGTATCGACGGCATGCCGCTGATCGGGGCGCTGCTGCTCGGCGGCCTGACCTCGGCCGGCATGGGCATCCTGTTCGGGATACCCAGCCTGCGGGTACGCGGCCTCTACCTGGCCGTGGCCACGCTGGCGGCGCAGTTCTTTTGCGATTGGGCCTTCCTGCGCATCAAGTGGTTCACCAACGATTCGTCGTCGGGTTCGGTTTCCGTCTCCGATCTCAGCGTCTTCGGTTGGGTGATCGACTCGCCGGCCGAAAAATACCTCTTCTGCCTCGGATTCATCGTCGTCTTCGCCGTGATCGCCAAGAACATGACGCGCGCCACCATCGGTCGCCAGTGGATGGCCATCCGCGACATGGACGTGGCCGCCGAGGTCATCGGCATCCGCCCGATGTACGCCAAGCTCTCGGCCTTTGCCGTCAGTTCCTTCTTCGTCGGCGTTGCCGGCGCCCTGTGGGGCTTTGTGCACCTCGGCTCCTGGGAGCCGGCGGCCTTCTCGGTCGACCGTTCCTTCCAGTTGCTGTTCATGGTCATCATCGGCGGCCTCGGTTCGATTCTCGGCAGCTTCGTCGGTGCCGCCTTCATCGTCATCCTGCCCATCTTCCTCAACCAGTTCCTGCCGGCGCTCGGCGGTTTGCTCGGGTTACATATCTCGACAGCCGCGGTGTCGCATGCAGAACTGATCATCTTCGGTTCGTTGATCGTCTTCTTCCTGATCGTCGAACCGCACGGCCTGGCTCGCCTGTGGGCGATCGCCAAGGAAAAACTGCGTCTGTGGCCTTTCCCCCACTGACGCGGAGACAGCAAAATTTCACGATTCATAACCTGATCAACAGGAGGAGACAAACCATGAAATTCCGCGCTCTCGCACTTGCTGCAGCCGTTTCAGCCGTCGGCCTGACTTCGGCAACCGTATCCACCGCGGCCTTTGCCCAGGCCAAGGAGCAGTTCTTCCCGGTCCTGGTGTATCGCACCGGTGCCTATGCCGCCAACGGCAATCCCTGGGCCAACGGCTACGTTGACTACCTCAAGCTGGTGAACGCCAGGGGCGGCGTCAACGGCGTCAAGCTCTCCTTCGAGGAGTGTGAGTTCGGCTACGCCACCGACCGCGGGGTCGAGTGCTACGAACGCCTGAAGGGCAAGGGTGCCACCGTCTTCCAGCCGCTGTCGACGGGCGTGACCTTCGCGCTGACCGACAAGGCGCCGGTCGACAAGATTCCCCTGGTGACCGCCGGCTATGGCCGCAGCGAATCGCAGGACGGCTCGGTGTTCAACTGGAACTTCCCGCTGCTCGGCACCTACTGGGTTGGCGCCGATGTCGCCATCCAGCACATTGCCAAGCAGGCCGGCGGTCTCGACAAGTTGAAGGGCAAGAAGATCGCGCTGGTCTATCACGACAGCCCGTTCGGCAAGGAACCCATCCCGCTCCTGCAGGAGCGCGCCAAGCTGCATGGCTTCGAGCTGATGCTGCTGCCGGTCGCCCATCCGGGCGTCGAGCAGAAGGCGACCTGGCTGCAGATCCGCCAGGCACGTCCGGACAACGTCCTGCTCTGGGGCTGGGGCGTCATGAACTCCACCGCGTTGAAGGAAGCGCAGGCCACCGGCTTTGCCCGCGAGAAGATGCTCGGCATCTGGTGGGCGGGTGCCGAACCCGATGTCAAGGACGTCGGCGCGGGTGCCAAGGGTTATGCCGCACTGACCTTGCAGCACTCGGCCGAACCGAACTCCAAGGTGGTCAAGGACATGCTCGAGATGGTGCATGCCAAGGGGCAGGGCACCGGGCCGAAGGATGAAGTTGGTTCCGTGCTCTACATGCGTGGCCTGATCTCCTCCATGGTCGCCGTCGAGGGCGTGCGCAAGGCACAGGAGCGCTACGGCAAGGGCAAGGTCATGACCGGCGAGCAGGTGCGCTGGGGTCTGGAAAACATGAATCTCGACCAGAAGACGCTGGACGGCATGGGCTTCGCCGGCGTCATGCGCCCGGTGCAGACTTCCTGCCTGGACCACATGGGTTCGTCGTGGGTTCGTATCCAGACCTGGGACGGTACCAAGTGGGTTCCGGGTACCGACTGGTACCAGGCTGACGAGAAGCTGCTGCGCGGCATGGTCCTGAACGCTTCGCGCAAGTATGCCGAAGAGAAGAAGATCACGCCGCGTACGCCGGAACAGTGCAAGCAATAAGGTGAACCGCAGCTCCCGCGCTCCGGCGCGGGAGCCTTTCACGAGAGTCGAACATGAGCGCCACCCCGAATACCTTCCTCAGTGTTAACAACATCGAGGTTATCTACAACCACGTCATCCTCGTCCTCAAGGGTGTCTCGTTTTCCGTGCCGGAAGGCAGCATCGTCGCCTTGCTCGGCGGCAACGGCGCCGGCAAGACGACGACCCTGCGTGCCGTCAGCAATCTGCTGCACGGCGAGCGCGGTGAAGTGACCAAAGGATCGATCGAATTGAAAGGCGAGCGGGTCGAGTCGCTGACCCCGGCTGACCTGGTGCAACGTGGCGTCGTCCAGGTCATGGAGGGCCGCCATTGCTTCGGCCACCTGACCATCGAGGAAAACCTCCTCACCGGCGCCTATACGCGTACCGACGGCAAGGCCGCCGTCCAGGAAAGCCTGGAAAAGGTCTACAACTTCTTCCCGCGCCTGAAGACACGGCGGACCAGCCAGGCCGCTTACACCTCGGGCGGCGAGCAGCAGATGTGCGCCATCGGCCGCGCCCTGATGGCCAATCCGAAGATGGTCTTGCTCGACGAACCGTCGATGGGCCTGGCGCCGCAGATCGTCGAGGAGGTGTTCAGCATCGTCAAGGAGCTGAATGAGAAGGAAAAAGTCACCTTCGTTCTCGCCGAGCAGAACACCAGTATCGCGCTGCGCTATGCCGATTTCGGCTACATCCTGGAAAACGGGCGCGTCGTGATGGAAGGGTCGGCAGCGGATTTGCGCGATAACGAGGACGTCAAGGAGTTCTACCTCGGGCTGTCGTCGTCCGGGCGCAAGTCCTTCCGCGAAGTAAAGCACTACCGCCGCCGCAAGCGCTGGCTTTCGTAATGGCAGTGCGCCGCTCATGGCGGCGTTGTCGGCGGGCTTGTTTGCAATAGCAAACGGCGCCCGTCTCCGCCTTGCCCTGAGCGGCTACTTTGCCATTCCGGGTGCAGGGCGGGATTGCCGTGGTCAACCCGGAACAAACGGAGATATTTGAAATGAGCTATTACGACCCGCTCGAGACCCGCGATCCGGATGAGCGCGAGGCGGACTTGATGGACAAGCTGGCGCGCCAGGTGGCGCATGCCAAGGAAACGACGCCTTACTATTTTCAGAGCCTGGCGGGGGTCAATCCGTTCGATTGCGCGACACGCGAGGCGCTCTCCAGGTTGCCGCTGACCCGCAAGCGCGACCTGATCGAACTGCAGAAGAAACACCCGCCGTTTGGCGGCCTGAATGCCTTGGCCCGCCACAAGGCCAAGCGGGTATTTGCCTCGCCGGGGCCGATCTACGAGTTGCAGGGGATGGACATGGATCACTGGCGGATGGCCCGCGTGCTTTACGCAGCCGGCTTCCGCAGCGGCGATCTGGTGCACAACTGTTTTTCCTATCATTTCACGCCGGGCGCCTTCCTGATGGAAGGGGGGGCACGCAAGCTGGGTTGTGCGGTGTTTCCCGGCGGGGTAGGTCAGACCGAGCAGCAGGTACAGGCCATGGTCGATCTGCGCCCCGACGGCTATGTCGGGACGCCCTCCTTCCTGCGCATCATCGTCGAGAAGGCCGAGGAGCTGGGGGCCGATATTTCGTCGCTCAAGAAGGCCCTGGTTTCCGGCGAGGCTCTGCCGGGCGTCACCCGCAACTGGCTCAACGACCGGGGCATCACGGTGCGTCAGTGCTACGCGACAGCCGACATCGGGGCCATTGCCTATGAAACCGACGCCGAGGAAGGCCTGGTTGTCGAAGAAGGTCTGCTGGTCGAGATCGTTCGTCCCGGTACCGGTGATCCGGTCGAGCCGGGCGAGGTCGGCGAAGTGGTTGTGACCACCTTCAATCCCGATTATCCGTTGATCCGCTTTGCCACCGGCGATCTGTCTGCCGTCATGCCCGGATGTTCGGCCTGCGGGCGGAGCAATATCCGCCTGAAGGGCTGGATGGGGCGCGCCGATCAGACGACCAAGATCAAGGGCATGTTCGTGCATCCGGAGCAGGTTGCCGAAATCGCCGTGCGCCATCCGGAAATCCATCGCATGCGCCTGGTCGTGGACAACCCGGGAGGGCAGGATCGCATGGTTCTCCATTGCGAGATCGAGGCCGGTCACGAGGCGCTCGACAAGGCCCTGGTCAACAGCCTGCGGGAAGTGACCAAACTGCGTGGCGAAGTTGCTTTTGCGGCGCCGGGGGGCTTGCCCAACGATGGAAAGGTGATCGAAGATAGCCGGGTCTATTGATCCGGAACGCTTCCATGCGATACCTCCTTGCCGTGCTCGCCGTCCAGGCCTTCCTGGCCCTCAACGCACAGGCCGACGACGCGCCGTTGCGGCCTTCGGCGCGCCTGCTTTTCAAACAGCCGGAAATGCTCCGTTCCGGGCAGTGCGTGCGCTATGAGGAAGGCGGGGCTGGCTGGGTGGTGACCGATCCGGTTTTCTACCTGAAAGGCGAAGTACTCGCCAGCGAGGTGCGGACTCGTCGCCTGGCCCGATGCCCGTTGGTGCCGGGCAAGAATATCGAGCAATACACCCGGGCCGAGTTCAATCGCCATGCACTGGCCTATCCCTGCGTCGCTCAGGGCGTTCCCGAGCGCGACGAGCAGATCGGCATGGTTCGAATCCGGGTCAGCGACTGGGAAACACCGCACGCCCGCAAGGCGGAAAATGCCGGGCGCCTCTATCGTGGCGCCTATATCGACCGCCGCCTGGAAAAAGGCATGGAGATCGAGCTCGAAGCCGACCTGCTTGGCATCTGCGAGCGCTGAAGCGATACGGTATGGCGCTCCGCCGCGTCAGGTCTTGCGCGGCAGGCTCACTGCCCCGGCCGCGACGAGGCGGTCGATCTCTTCTTCCGACAATCCCATCTGCAGCAGGCATTCGCGGGTGTCTTCCCCGAGCAGGGGCGGCGGCCGCCGGATGGCGCCGGGGGTGCGCGACAACCGGGGGGCCGGTGCCGGCTGGGTGACGCCGGCCATCTCGACGAAGGTTTCCCGGGCCTTGTTGTGAGGGTGCTCGGGGGCTTCCCTCATGCTCAGCACCGGCCAGACGCAATCGTCGGTGTCAGCGAACAGCGATTCCCAATGGGCGCGCGGCTGGCCGCGGAAAATGCTTTCCAGTCGGATCTTCATGCCGGGCCAGCGTTGCGTGTCGTATTGCCGGCCGGCGAATGCCGGATCAGCGGCCAGACCCAGGCGCTCGACGAAGGTCTGGTAAAACTGGGGTTCGAGCGGGCAGACGCTGATCCACAGGCCGTCGGCACATTCATACACGTCGTAGAACGGGGCGCTCGAATCGATGGCGCATTGCCCCTGCCATTCGCCCAGCGCCTCTAGGTTGAACAGACCATGGGCCAGCAGCGCAGCGCCTTCGCACATGGCCGCATCGATGACCTGGCCGATGCCGCTGCGCTTGACCTCGAGCAGCGCACAGGCGATCCCCCAGGCCAGTAGCAGTCCGCCGCCGCCCATGTCGCCGACCAGGGTCGGAGGAGCCCACGGCGCGCCGCCATGGCGACGACCGGTATCGAGCACGCCGGCCAGCGCGGCATAGTTCGCATCGTGGCCGGCACGCGGGGCGAGCGGGCCGCTTTGCCCCCACCCCGTCATCCGGGCGTAGATCAGTTTCGGGTTGCGCGCCAGGCAATCCTCCGGGCCGAAGCCCAGTCGTTCCATGACGCCGGGGCGGAAACCTTCGAGCACGACATCTGCGTCGTCGGTCAGCCGCTGTACCAACTGCTTTGCATCCGGGTGCTTGAGATCGACGCACAGGGATTTTTTCCCCCGATTGGCGACGGCCTTGCGCCCCCCGCCAAACAGCTGCGAGGCGAAGGTGCCGCCGGCACGCTCCAGCAGGGTGACGTCCGCGCCCATGTCGGCGAGCAGCATGCCGCAAAAGGGGCCGGGGCCGATGCCGGCGAATTCGACGACCTTGATGCCGGCCAGCGGGCCGTTCTGTCGGGCTTGTGCGTGTGCTTTTTCCATGATGTCTCTAGGGGGCTGAGAGGGGAGGTGAGCCGGTCAAACGTCAAAGGGCTATTTTAGAGTGTGACGATGCTTTCCCGATCGGGCAAACTGCTGTCGTTTGGATTGTCCTCATCATGGATCGGGAGTCATGAACAAGCATGCCGACGAACTGCTGGCGCGAATTCGCGCCCTGCAGGATGAACTGGAAGAAGAGTACCGTGCGAAGCGCGAGGAATGGGCACAGAAAAGAGATGAACTGGCCGACGAGTTCCTGCGCCAGCAGCGTCGCTACAAGATCGGCCTGTTCCGCTTTCTCGTGCGCAGCCGCCTTCTGGTCGTCCTCAGCGCCCCGATCATCTATGCGGGCTGGATCCCCTTCCTGCTGATGGACCTTTTCGTGAGCGTGTACCAGGCCATCTGTTTCCCGATCTACCGGATACCGAAAGTCAAGCGTTCGGACTATCTGGTCTTCGATCGCGAAGACTTGCCCTACCTGAACCTCATCGAGAAATTCAACTGCTTCTATTGTTCCTACGGCAATGGCGTCGTGGCCTATGCACGGGAGGTGGCGGCACGGACGGAACAGTACTGGTGCCCGATCAAGCATGCGCGGCGTTTCCGGACAGCGCACGAGCGCTATCCGAAATTCTTCGATTATGGTGACGCGGAAGCCTACCGCCAGGGGCTTAAACGGCTGCGCAAGCAGTATGAGGATTGATGCCGGGCCGGCTTGTCCGGGCGGTGTGCGCCAAATGACTATGCGGGCTGGATAAGTTCGAATTCGAACGAATGCGGCGTGCCGGCTTCCCAGGTCTGGCCGAAACCTATCCTGCCCTTGCCGGAGAGCACGACCATGTTTTTCCGTATCCGTGATGCGGGGCACCCTTCAGGGTACAGATAGGTGCCGTTCGTGCTTGTGTCGATGAGCAGGTAATTGCCAAGCCGGTAAATGATGCGTGCATGATTGCGCGACACCTTGGCGCTGTTGATCGGCAGGTCGCAGACCATGTCCCGGCCAATCGCGATGACGTGTTGGCGTTTGTCGAAAACGAATTGCCGGGCGCCCTGGCGCAGCACGATGGAGCTGCCGGCCAGCGGGGCATGTTTTCCGGCTGTGCCGTTTTCCCGTGCGGAAGAGCGGGAAGGCGGCTGGGCCGGAACGGCATTCCAGTCGACGGAAAACGCGGCGATCGCCGAACCGTCGTTGGCGATCGGAGTAGATGCTTCCTTCAGTTCCCCGGGCAGGCTTTCCTTGACCTGTTCGGAGAAGACGATGCCGGCCTGGCCAAGTAGTGCGGAGAGTTTGGCTGCCGTCGCTTCCGCCGGGTCGACCGCGTGCCGGGTCAGGTGTTGCCTGATCGAGGCATGGATGCCTATCTTCAGCGACAAGCGGGTGTCGCCGAGCTGTGGGATGACGGCGCAGTGGCGCTGCATTTCGCAAGCTCCGATCAATGCTGCCTCGGCCGAGTCGAACCCCGCCACCAGGCCGCGGGGCAGGGACTTGGTGAGGAGGCCGCCATGGGCGCCGAGTACGCGCTCCAGCCTTTTCAGCCTGCGCTGTACCAGCTTCCCGAGTTGCCCGCTATCCAGGTGAGCGGACTGTTCGGTCGTTTCGTGCACCGTGCCGTACAGCAGATAGTCGTGACTCAGTGGCTGCGCCTGTTGGTCGGCATCACTGAGGGTGGGGTAGACATCCGGCATGGCTTGGATCGCGACACGTCAACGTTGGTTGCGGAGGGGACGAAACTGCCACAAGAGCTTATCAGCCGCCCGGACGTCAAATTGCAAAGATTTGTGGCAGCTCGCCAATGCAGTGCTGCCCCAATCGCCGGCCGGAGCGGCGATGGCATTCTCAAGCCTTGCGGCCGAACAGCCCGCGCACCGCTTCCTGCAGGTCGGCCGGCAGGACCACCAGCTTGGCGTTGTCCTTCTCGCCCATGCGTTCCAGCGCGGCGATGTATTTTTCGCCCAGCAGGTAGGACATCGGCCCGGTCTGTTCACCGATCGCACTGGTGACGCGGCGGATCGCCTCGGCAGACGCTTCGGCCAGCATGACCTGGGCGTTGGCATCGCGCTTGGCCGACTCCAGGCGGGCTTCCGCCTCAAGGATGGCGGACTGTTTCGCGCCTTCCGAACGGGTGACGACCGCCTTGCGTTCGCGTTCGGCTGCCGCCTGCATTTCCATCGCCTTCTGCATCGACTGGGAGGGCTTGATGTCCTGGATCTCGACCGACTTGACGGTCAGCCCCCAGTCCACGGCTTCGTCGGCGATGCTTTCGCGCAGCCGCGCCTTGATCTTGTCGCGTGAGGAGAGCGCCTCGTCGAGTTCCATCTCGCCGACAATGGAGCGCAGCGTGGTCATGATCAGGTTGCGGATGGCTTCGGAAAAATCGGTGACGCCATAGACGGCCTTGACCGGGTCGGTCACCTTGATGAAAGCGATGGCATTGGTCAGGATCACGGCGTTGTCGCGGGTGATGACCTCCTGTTCCTGAACATCGAGGATGATGTCCTTGGTGACGAGCTGGTAGGCGATCTTGTCGAGATAGGGAATGACGATATTGAGGCCGGGCTTCAGCGTGCCGTGATACTTGCCAAGGCGCTCGACGATCCATTCCTCTCCCTGCGGCACGATCCGGACACCTTTGGCGATGGTGACGGCGACGAAGGCCAGGAGGGCGAGAACGACGACGAATCCGGGACTGACTTCCATGTGTGACTCCTTGCGGTGAATCCGCCTAAACCTTGCTGACGGTGAGGAAACTGCCTTGAATGGCGACAACCTTTACCCGTTCGCCCGCCGCGATGGGGATATCGGCCATGCAAACCCATTCTTCGGAGCCGAGAACCGGGCGCTGGAAACGCACCTTGCCGCGTTCGAAGGGGGCGACCGCATTGACCAGCAGGCCGATTTCACCGACGGCCTCGCCGGTGGCCGTGCCGATCCGTGTCTTGTGAAAGCCCGGCTTGAAAACCTTGAACCAAAGCACGACCATGGCCAGCGAAGCGGCGGTCCAGATCGCCAGTTGCACGGTCAGCGACAGATCGGGGGCGAGGAGAGCGAGCAGCCCGACGAGCAGTGCGCCCAGACCGAACCAGACGACGAAAAAGGACGGAACGACCAGTTCGGCCAGGATAAGACCGATACCGCCGACCGTCCATACCCACCATTCAAGTTGCATAGCACTCTCCTTGTGGTACTGAGTATTTAGGGTTTGGCGCGGTGGGTCAAGGACGATTGTGGTTTGTCCGGATGTGTTCGACTGCCGGCCGGAATTAGAATGGCCGGGTGAATACCGCATTGCTTCTTCTCCCCGATTTCGCCCTGATCCTGCTCGGTGCCGCTATCCGGCGCTGGATGCACTTGGGCGACCATTTCTGGAGCGGCGTGGAGAAGCTTGTCTATTTCATTCTCTTCCCGGCGCTGCTCGTCAATGCCATCGTCAAGACCCGCCTCGATCTCGGCGCGGCGCTGCCCCTGCTCGCCACCGCGTTTGCCGCGATGGCCGGCGGGATGTTGCTCGGTCTCCTGCCCAGGCTGTTCGTGCGCATGCCGGCGCTGACCTATGCCTCGATGTTCCAGTGCGCCTACCGCTTCAATTCCTATATCGCGCTGGCGGTGGCCGGGATGCTCTTCGGCTCACCCGGTATCGCGACCATGGGATTGATCGTCGGCGCGGCGGTACCCTTTGCCAATCTGGTGTCGGTGTGGATGCTCGCACGCCACGGCGAGGTCGGGCTATGGCGCGAGGTGGCGCGCAATCCGCTGATCTGGGGGACGGCCACTGGTTTCCTTCTGAATCTTGCCGGCTTCATGCCGCCGGCACCGCTGCAAGCCTTCCTCGGTCGTCTTGCCGACGCTTCGATCGCTCTCGGCCTGATTACCGTCGGCGCCGCCCTGCGCCTGGATGGGGCTTCCGGGGTCAAGCTGTTCGCGAGTTGGCTGGTTGCCGTCAAGCTGCTGGCACTGCCGCTGATCGCGATTGGCGTGGCATCCCTGTTCGGCCTGTCCGGGCTCAATTTCCAGATCGTCGTGCTGTTCGCCGCCTTGCCGACGGCTTCCTCAGCCTACATCCTGGCCATGCGCATGGGCGGGGACGGGCGCAGCGTCGCCTGGCTGATTTCGGCGACGACCCTGGGTTCGATGCTGACCCTGCCCGGCTGGGCGGCCTGGCTATCGCGCTGAGACCCGGTACGCAAGGGCAGGCGCTTGGTGCCTGCCCGGCCGGATGGTTGCTACTTTTTGCTGCGCGACGATTTCGGCTTGGCGGCAGCCGCTTCCGCGGTGGCGGCTGTCGCAGCCTGTGCCGCTGCTTCGGCGTGTTGCTGCATTTGCTCGCGCATCTGCTGCATCATTTGCCAGGGCCACATGGCGGCATCGGAAAGCGTGCTGTGCGCCGGGTCGGCGACGCCCTGGAAAAAGTGGGGCTGGGAGGCAGGGGGCGGCTGCGGCGCATCGGGGGCCAGCGATTTCGCGGCGTCGGAAGCCATCTTGCCCATGGCCTGTACCGCGCCAACGGTCGTGCGCTGCATCTCGAGACCCTGGATCGTCATCTGCAGCATCGACAGGTTCATGCGCAGCCAACCCTCCACGGCCTTCATGTCCTTGATGCGCTTGTCGAGTTCTTCGACATCAAAAGTGGGTGCCACCATCCCGGGCAGGGAGAACCCCATGTTGCCCCACATGCTGCGCATGAAGTTGAGCGGGTCGTGTACTTGATCGTCAGCCATGTCAGTCTCCCTTCTTGTTGGACTTCCATCTTAAACCCGGATCGAAGCATTTGGGTGATATTGATGCGGCTCCGGCCGGGGCGCAGGGTAAAGTCGCTCGCAGGCGGTGATTTAGCTCGCGGGGTATGCGAAAATGATAAATTGGCATGCGGATAGATAGGGGGAAGTATGTTGAAGCTGTTGGTGGTTGAGGATCACGCGCTGGTTCGCGAAGGCCTTGTTCGCCTGCTCGGGCAGTTGGAGCCCGGGGTGTCGGTTCTGGAGAGCCCGGATTTCGAATCGGCACTCAATGTGCTCGACTCCGCGGGCGAGTTCGATCTGGTTCTGCTCGATCTGGCGCTGCCCGGTATCGACGGTTTTGCCGGACTCGATATTCTGCGTCGCCGTTACCCCGCCATGCCGGTTGCCGTGGTTTCAGCCTTCGATGATGTGCCGACCATTACCCGTGTCCTCAATCTCGGCGCCTCCGGCTTCATTCCAAAGGCTTTCTCCGGAGAAGCCCTGCTGTCGGCGGTCCGTGAAGTGCTGGATGGCAATATCTTCCGTCCCGCCGGGCAGTCCGCGGCGCCGACGCTGGATGCCGAAACGCCGATTCCGCCGGTCAAGAAGGGCGTGCGTCCGGACGAGGTCGGGCTGACCGATCGTCAGGCGCAGGTTCTGGCCTTGATGGTGCGCGGCCTGAGTAACCGTGAAATTGCCGATCAGCTGGGCTTGTCGGAGGGAACGGTCAAGATTCACGCGACCGCCGTGTTCAAGACGCTCGACGTCAGCAGCCGGACCCAGGCCCTGGTTGCCGTGGCTCGCTACGGCATCGATTTCGAGAGCGTTTTCTGAAGCTGGCCGATCAGCGCCCGTAGCTTGGCGGGCCGCACCGGCGTCGGTAAGGTGTGCACGCCGTCGGGCAGTTCCGGCACCGCCGTCTGCTGCTCGTCGAGCAGCACGATGAGCGGCATGCCGGGGGCGTGACCGCCGGGACAGAGCGCTTCGACCGCCGTCATGTCGGCGATCACGACGGCACGTTGCGACGACTGGCCGGTATCGTCGCCCGGCAGCATGCGTACCTCGTATTCCCAGCGTCCCGCGAGTTCGGCACAGTGTTGCAGTTCAGGTGAGCTGCCGATGCAATCGACTTTTTCGGCCGGTGCGATTTTTCTGGTCGCGGCTGGCAGAGGGGCGATCGGCCGGCAACCATCGACGTGGAGCGTGAAGCACGTCCCTTCTCCGGTGCGCGACTTCAGCTTGACCTCGATATCGAGCGCCTTGGATAGCCGGTCAACGATGGATAATCCCAGACCGAGGCCCTTGTTCTGCTCCCGGGCGGCATTGCCGACCTGATAGAACTCGGCAAAGATGGCCGCCTGGTGTTCGGGCGCAATCCCGATGCCGTTGTCCCTCACTTCAAGGGCGACTTCGTTGCCCCGTCGCCGTGCCGCCAGCAGTACGCAACCGCCTGGCGGCGTATAGCGCAGCGCATTGGACAGCAGGTTGGCGATCATCCGTTCCAGCATGACCGGATCGGTTTCGACCCAGAGCGGGGAGGGGCGAATGCGCAAGGTCATGTTGCGGTCGGCCGCTGCCCGACGAAAGGCATCGGCGAGGCGCTGAAAGATCGGTTGCAGCGGCGAGGGGCGCGGCTCCGGCTTGATGCCGGCCACATCGAGTCGTGAAATGTCGAGCAGCGAATCGAGCAATTCGCCCAGGAGCGCGGTCGAGGCGGATATCTGTTCGGCCAGATGGGGAAGTTCTTGCAGATTGGCACCGCGAATCTGGCGTTGCAGATCGGCGGCAAACAGGGAGAGGGCATGCAAGGGTTGCCGCAAGTCATGACTCGCTGCGGCCAGGAAACGACTTTTTGCCGTATTGGCACGTTCGGCGGCGTCTTTTTGCCCGGCCAGCTCCAGCGTCGCCTCCTGAACGCGTTCCTCCAGGTGTTCGTGGCTGGCCGCCAATTCTGCTGTCATCCTTGCCATCTCGCGAAACTGGCGCCGGGCGAGAACGGTGCTGACAAGAAGGACGATGATTACCAGTGTGGCGATGGTTCCCAGTTCGAACAGGCGGTTGTACCAGCTGGCGAGTACGGTGCTTTCGGGGATGGCGGTGAGGATGCGGAGATCGGGGAAGCCGGGGACGGCAACCAGCGAGACCAGCAGGCCTTTGTGGCGATTCAGGCCGAATTCGGCGAGCTGGCCCTTCAGGTTTCCCGCAAAAAGTGCGGATTCGGCCGTGGCCCCCAGAATGGGCGAGAGACGACTCAAGTCGGTTGGTCGGCAGGAAGCGGCAATCTCGCCCTTGGCGTTGATGAGAACCGACTCGAAATCGTCGGAGAGCCGGTTGGACCAGCAGAAATCCTGCAAATAGGCCGGTTCGATGGCACCAAATACGGCACCGCTGAACAGGCCGTTGTCGCCCGTGACACGGCGGGCGATGCCGTAGGTGTAGCGTGCCGAGTTGCGCCCGATGTAAGGGCCATAGGTTGCGCCTTCGGCGCCCCCCTCCAGTGCCGCGAAATAGGGGCGGTCGCTGATGTTGATCTGGGGGGCTGGGAAATAGGTTGAAATGAAACGCTGGTTGCCTTTTTCGTCAAAGATGATCAGGTCCCGCAATTGAGGCATCGCCCGCGAGTGGCGCTGGGCAATGTATTACCAACCCTTGCTGGCGTCCCATTCGCGCCAGTTGCGGCGGCCGTGCGACAGATCGGTTGCCGTTTCACGTAACAGGACATCGACCGCCTCGAAACTTCGCGCGGTGTGCTCGGCCATCATCAGGCTGAAGTGCTGCAAGCGGCGCTCGCCGGCTTCCTGGTCGCGGTGGCGGGCGACCACGAGATCAGCCAGGAAGAGCAGCAATACGATCAGCGTACCGATCAGCGAAATGCTCAGGGCGAGGGTTTCGGGCTTGCGCTTGGGCATGCTCTGCTAGCGCTGGTAGCAGTAGAGGGGGCGGGCCGGCGAACAGTCCACTTCGATCACGCGGTCCGGTGTGGCGCCGGGTATCGGAAAGCTGTTGCTGATAAACAGGCTGCCCGGTTTCATCTCGGCCTGCACCTTCTCCCAGAGGCGCGGCATGGGGGCCGGCGAGAGGAAGGCATAGACCACGTCGTAATCGCCGAGCCGGGCATTCCACAGATCATCCCAGCGCCAGGCGATGTTGGGGCGGCCGACACTGAGGAGGCGTCCGGCCAGCCAGGTCAGCGGAGCATTCTCGATGCCGGTGAAGTGGCTTTCCGGGAGCGCATCGGCCAGCGGGACAGTGGTGCTGCCGACCCCGGCGCCGAGGTCGAGAAAGCGGCTGTCGCCGCGTTCGGCCAGCAGGTTGGACAGGGCTTGCACCGTTTGCTTGTTGGACAGGTAAAGCGGCACCTGGCCGGTCAGTGCGCCGCGATAGACGAGCAGCAGCAGAATGGCGGCAAGCAGGAACCAGCCGGGGTCGACGGCCAGCGTGTGGGTAAACCAGACCAGCGGCATGAAACCGCCGTGGATGACGCGCCACCACCACGGCTGACGCGACAGGGTAGCGAAGAGCAGGGCGGCGGCGCCGATGGCCAGGCTGGTTTCCAGCCAGGGCATGGCCTCTCCCCGCAGGCCAAAATAAGGCCAGGCCAGGGAGAGGATCAGGATGGCGGCGGCGCCTTGCAGCGCCAGTTGGCGAAGCGGGGGAGATGACATCCCCCGATTTTATGCCATCAGCGCCTTTCGTGCCGTGTCCCTGCGGGCTTCGGCTTGCTCGGCGGCTGCCTGGCGTACCGGACCGTAGCCGCGGACCTCGGCCGGCCAGTTGGCCAGGGAGGCCGCTGCGGAAGGCTTGCCGGAGGATGCCAGAATCAGATCGAGATCCGCTTCATAGGCAGCCAGCAGTCGCCGGTCGACAGTCTTTTCCGGGCTGAAGCGGAAGGGGTCGAGCCAGCTGCCGCGTAGCGACCGCCACTTGGCCAGCAGCTTGAGCACCGGCAGCAGCCGGCTGCCGAAACGAATCTTCTTCGGCCGGCCGTCAGGGCCGGTTTTGGCCAGGAAGGGCGGAGCGAGGTGGAAACTGAGTTGCGGGTCGCCGGAAAATTGTTCGGCAAGGCGCGTCATGAAATCGCCTTCGACAAACAGCCGGGCGACCTCGTACTCGTCCTTGGGCGCCAGAAGCCGGGCGTACTGGGTGGCTACCGTGCGGCTGAGGGACTCGTCGCCGAGGCCCAGAACGGCGGCCATGCGTTGCCGATAGCGCTCGGCCAGGCGGGCGTCCTGGTAGGCGGTCAGGTGCTGGGCGCGATGTTCGATCAGTTCGCTCAGCGAGCGCTGCGGTAGCGGCGTGCCTGCCAGCGGACCGGTGATGGCGGCTACCTTGTCCGGGAACAGGGCTATCCGCCGGCCCCAGGCGAAGGCCTGCCGATTCGCTTCGACGGCGGCGCCGTTGAGCTCGATGGCCTTGTCGAGCGCAGCAGCCGATACGGGCACCAGTCCCATCTGCCAGGCGTGACCGAGGAGCAGCATGTTGGCGTAGAGCGCATCGCCCATCAGCCGGGTGGCCAGGTGCTGAGCGTCGATGAAGCGTACCTGGTCGGCACCGAGCGTATCAATCAGCTGGCGCTGCAGGCCGGCGAGCGGGAAATGCCAGTCGCGGTTGCGGGTGAATTCGGCGGTCGGCGTGTCGGTGCAGCTGACCACCGCCCGTGTCCGGCCCTCGAGCATTTTCGACAGGGCTTCGGTACTGGCGCTGACCACCAGGTCGCCGCCGAGGATGGCGTGGGCTTCGCCGGTGGCGATGCGGGCAGCGTGGATGTCTTCCGGCCGGTCAGCGATACGCAGGTGCGAGAAGACGGCGCCGTACTTTTGGGCAAGACCGGTCATGTCGAGGGTCGATATGCCCTTGCCGTCGAGGTGGGCGGCCATGCCGATCAGCGCGCCGAGGGTGATGACGCCCATGCCGCCGACGCCCGTGATGATCAGGTTGTACGGCTGGGTGGTGGCCGGCAGTTGCGGGGCCGGCAGGATGGGCCAGTCGGCATTGTCCACTGCAGCTGCGCTCTTGCGCGGTTTGGCGCCTTCAATTGTCACGAAGCTGGGGCAGAAGCCCTTGACGCACGAGAAATCCTGGTTGCAGGCGGATTGGTCGATCTGCCGCTTGGTGCCGAAGTCGGTTTCGACCGGCACCACCGACAGGCAGTTGGATTGCACCGAACAGTCGCCGCAGCCCTCGCAGACCGCTTCGTTGATCACCACACGCGTGCTGACCGGCGGCAGCTTGCCGCGCTTGCGGCGGCGCCGGGCTTCGGTGGCACAGACCTGGTCGTAGATGAGGATGGAGACGCCGGGGTATTCGCGCAATTCGCGCTGGACGCTATCGAGTTCGTCGCGATGGCGGACCGGTACATGCGGGGCAAGGTCGGTGATCTCGGCGTACTTGTCAGGATCGCTGGCCACGACGACCATTTTCTCGACGCCCTCGGCTTCCAGCTGGCGGGTAATCTGGGCGACGCTGAGGTTGCCGTCGACCGGCTGGCCACCGGTCATGGCGACGGCGTCGTTGTAGAGAATCTTGTAGGTGATCGGCACCTTGGCCGCCAGCGATTGGCGGATGGCGAGCAACCCGGAGTGGAAGTAGGTGCCGTCGCCGAGGTTCGCGAAGATGTGCTTTTCGGTGGTGAACGGCGCCTGACCGACCCAGGGCACCCCTTCTCCGCCCATGTGGGTGTAGGTGGCCGTGCTGCGGTCCATCCAGGTCACCATGTAGTGACAGCCGATACCGGCCACGGCGCGCGAGCCTTCCGGCACCTTGGTCGAGCTGTTGTGCGGGCAGCCGGAGCAGAAGTGCGGCTTGCGCTCGGCGAGTACCAGCGGCGTCTGCGCCGCCTTCTGCTTGGTGGCGATGACGTGCAGGCGGGCCTCAATGCTCGGTGACGTGAAGAAGCGGCCGATCCGCTCGGCGATGACGCGGGCGATGGTCGCCACCGGCAGCTCGCCGGTGGCCGGCAGCAGCCAGTTGCCTTCCGACCATTCGCCGATTTCGTCGAACTTGCCGATGACGCGGGGGCGGACATCCTCGCGCCAGTTGTAGAGCTCTTCCTTCAACTGGTATTCGAGCAGCTGGCGTTTTTCCTCGACGACGAGGATTTCCTCCAGTCCCTCGGCGAAGTGGCGGACGCCTTCCGGTTCCAGCGGCCAGACCATGCCGACCTTGTATAGGCGGATGCCGATTTCGGCCGCCAGCTTGTCGTCGATGCCCAGTTCGTCGAGTGCCTGGCGCACATCGAGGTAGCTCTTGCCGGCGGTCAGGATGCCGAGGCGAGGGGCTGGCGAGTCGATGATCACCCGGTTGAGCTTGTTGGCCCGGCAATAGGCGAGGGCGGCGTAGAGCTTGTGGTTGAGCAGTCGCGCTTCCTGCTGCAGTGGCGGGTCGGGCCAGCGGATATTGAGGCCGTCCGGGGGCAGGGTGAAATCGGTCGGGTAGACGATGTCCACCGCGCTCGGGTCGATGTTGACCGAGGCCGAGGTCTCGACCGTATCGGCCAGCGCCTTGAACGCAACCCAGCAACCCGAGTAGCGGCTCATCGCCCAGCCATGCAGTCCATAGTCGAGGTATTCCTGCACGTTGGCCGGGTAGAGCACTGGCATCAGCACGGCCTTGAAGACGTGCTCGGTCTGGTGCGGCAGCGTCGAGGATTTGGCAGCGTGGTCGTCGCCGGCGATGACCAGGACGCCGCCGTGCCGGGCGGTACCGGCGGCATTGGCATGGCGGAAGACGTCGCCGCAACGGTCGACGCCCGGCCCCTTGCCGTACCACATGCCGAAGACACCGTCGTAGCAGGCACCGGGGAACAGACCGACCTGCTGACTGCCCCATACGGCCGTCGCGGCCATATCCTCGTTGATCCCCGGCTGGAAGGTGACGTGATGCTCGGCAAGATGCAGCTTGGCTTTCCACAGGCCGAGATCGAGATTGCCGAGCGGGCTGCCGCGGTAGCCGGAAACGAAGCCGGCGGTATTCAGGCCGGCGGCCAGGTCGCGTTCCCGTTGCAGCATGGGTAGTCGGATTAGGGCCTGGGTGCCGGTCAGGAAGACGCGGCCGGTGCTACGGGTGTATTTATCGTCCAGCGTCGCGGCGAGCGCGGCTGGTAGAGCGAGGTTGCTCATTGTTGTCTCCGTTTTGTTCGCCTTGTGGGCGAGGTTTCATCGCCGCGTCGCCGGGGGTGGTGGCGACGCGGAGCTTGGAGATTTGAGTCTGGCCGAAAGCGAATGTTCCGGCAAATCGGGGTTAACCCGGAGGCAGGACTTTCCCGGGGTTGAGCCGGTTGTGCGGATCGAGCGCCTGCTTGATGGTGCGCATCACCTCGACGGCGACATCGCCATGCTCGAGCGGCAGGTATTGGCGCTTGCCGAGGCCGATGCCATGCTCGCCGGTGCAGGTGCCTTCCATGGCGATGGCCCGCTCGACGACGCGCTGGCTGATCCAGGCGGCTTCCTTCATTTCCTTGGGATTGTCGGTGTCTACCAGCACGACCAGATGGAAGTTGCCGTCGCCGACGTGGCCGAACAGGGCAATGGGGATACTGACCTGGGCAATGTCCGCCTGGGTGTCGGCTATGCATTCGGCCAATCGCGAGATCGGCACGCAGACGTCGGTCGGGAAGCTGCGGCAGCCCGGCTTCAGCTGCAGGCAGGCGAAATAGGCATCGTGGCGGGCTTGCCACAGGCGACTGCGGTCTTCGGGGCGGGTCGCCCATTCGAAATCGGTGCCGCCCAACTCGCCGGCAATGGCCTGTACAGTCTGTGCCTGCTCCTCGACCCCGGCCGGACTGCCGTGGAATTCGAAGAACAGGGTCGGTGCCTCGGCCAGCGTGGTTTTGCTGAACAGGTTGATCGCCTTCAGTGACAGGGCATCGAGCAACTCGATGCGCGCCACCGGGATACCGAGCTGGATGGTTTGAATCACCGTCTGCACAGCCGCCTCGATGCTCGGGAAGGTGCATACGGCGGCCGACATGGCTTCGGGTATCGGGTAGAGCTTGACCGTCAGTTCGGTCATCACGCCGAGCGTGCCCTCCGAGCCAACGAGCAGGCGGGTCAGGTCGTAGCCGGCCGACGATTTGCGGGATCGGCCGCCGGTTTTCATCACGCGACCGTCGGCGAGGACGGTGGTCGTGGCCAGCACGTTGTCTTTCATCGTGCCGTAGCGCACGGCGTTGGTGCCGGAAGCACGGGTTGCCGCCATGCCGCCGAGCGTTGCATCGGCACCCGGGTCAATCGGGAAGAAGAGCCCCGTTCCTTTCAGCGCATCGTTCAGCTGCTTGCGGGTGACGCCGGCCTGGACGACGGCATCGCCGTCTTCGGCATGGATGGCCAATACCTCGTTCATGCCGGAGAGATCGAGCGAGATGCCGCCTTGCGGCGCCAGCACGTGGCCTTCGACGGAGCTGCCGACGCCGTAGGGAATGACCGGTATGCCATGTTGGGCGCACAGGCGGACGACGGTGGCGACTTCGGCGGTGCTTTCCGCCATCACCACGGCGTCAGGCGGTTGCGGTGTATGGACGGATTCGTCGCGTCCGTGCTGCAGGCACTGGGACTCGCCTTGGGAGAATCGTTGCTGGAACTGCTGCTGCAGGGAATGGATCAGGGTTTCGGGAAGGGAGTGGCTCACGTCAGGAATCGGGTTGCTTGGTCGAGATCCGTGTGAGTATGCCCTTCATAGAGCGCCGTGACGAATTTTCTCCAGACCAGGTCGGGCTCTCCGATGCGGAAACCGCAGTAATGCTGGTCGTTTATTTCGGTTTCCTGGACCACCTGTACGGTGAGACGCGATACCTCGTTCAGCCCCAGCTGCACCGTCGCGTTGAGCCAGACTTCGGCCGGAATCTGCTGGGCGACCCGGGCGCGGAAGCCGTAGCGCGATACCTCGTTGACCTCGACCGGTATCGGGGCGCCGGCCAGCGGATTGTTGTTGGCCAGCCTGGCCGGGCATTTGACCGAGAAACGCTGGTGCTGGCGCACCTTCCGGGCGACCCCGTCCCCGGGCTGGGGCGGCAGGACCTTCTTGTATTCCGGGAGATCGTAGATGAGATGCAGCAGGGTTTTCTTGCGATCGCTGAGTTCGGCGAACACCTTGGTCCGCTTGTTGAAGAAATAGTCGATCAGAGCCGGCGTCATCACCGGGTCGTTGGTGGTGAAGAAACGGCGATGCGGAATCTGGATGTTGGGCAGCTTGGTCTCGACGAAGTAGCGATGGAGATTCCGGTTGGGCGGCTTGCTGGCGTAGGCCTTGCGCATGATCTCCGGTGCATGCTTCAGATCGAGCGTGGCGCCGACGGCCGGTGCGCCATTCACGAAATCGTAGTTCTCGACGGTATTGGCCGTCAGCCGCTTGAAGAAGAGCAGCGACTCGTACATCTCGATGTGCCGGGGATTGACGGCAATGACAAGGTGGCGCGTGTCGAAGAAGGTCGTGCAGTATTCGTACATGAACTTCATCAGCGGGAAGAGAATCGTCCCGCCGGTGCGCCGGAAGCGCGGATGTACCGCCAGCGCGGAAACCTCGGCGATCTGCCCTTCCTTCTCGCGCACATCGGTCAGGTCGAAGATGCGCTGCAGCGGAAAACCGATGGCGCTTTCACGGATCAGCGACAGCGTACCGACCACCTGGTCGTCGAACTTGGCGCAGAGCGTGGTGGTCGTCGGCAGGGCGTGATAGATCGTCACCCGCATGCCGGATGGATCGGGGGTCATGAAGCCGCTGCTGACGTAGGCGTCATGCAGGAGCTTGAAGCAGGCCTCAAGTTCCTGCTGGGTTTCGGCGATCTTGAGGACCAGACGTTTGTTGGGTTCCCGACAGTCTACGAACGAACGATAGACGTTGTGCCTGCTCTTCTGAGGCAGCATCGAGAACAGCTTGCGGGCCGTCTTGGCAACCAGGAAGCGTAATCGGGCAATTGCCGGCATCTGGCACTCTCATGGGGTGGCTACATTCCTTGATCATATCACCTAATGATTGACACGGATAAGATGCCTCCGGACAATCGCTTGGCCGTTGTCAACCCCCAGAAAAATCAGGAGATAAACCGATGCACGCGAAGCTTTCCATAGTAGCCCTCTCCATCGTGGCCGCATTTGCCTTTTCCGCCTGCGGTCAGAAAGAAGAGCCAAAGCCGGTCGCCGCACCGGGTGCGCCCGCCGCCAAGCCGGAAGTCGTGGTCAAACTGGGGCATGTTGCACCGATGACCGGTCCCCAGGCTCACCTGGGCAAGGACAATGAAAACGGTGCCGTACTGGCGGTCGAGGAACTGAATGCCCAGGGCCTCGAGATTGGCGGCGCCAAGATCAAGTTCCAGTTGCTGGCCGAAGACGATGCCGCCGACCCGAAGCAGGGTGCCATCGTTGCCCAGAAGCTGGTCGACGCCAAGGTCAATGGCGTGATCGGCCACCTGAACTCCGGCACCACCATCCCGGCTTCCAAGCTCTATGCCGACGCCGGCATTCCGCAAATTTCCGGTTCCGCCACCAACCCGAAATACACCCAGCAAGGCTTCAAGACGGCCTTTCGCGTGATGGCCAACGATGTCCAGCAGGGCAAGGTGCTCGGCGAATTCGCAGCCAAGCAGGGCATCAAGACTGTCGCCGTCGTCGATGACCGCACCGCCTATGGCCAGGGCCTGGCCGACGAATTCAAGAAGGCGGCCGAAGCGGCCGGCCTGAAGGTCGTCGCCACCGAGTACACCAACGACAAGGCGACCGATTTCAAAGCCATCCTGACCAAGATCAAGTCTACCAAGGCCGAACTGGTCTTCTACGGCGGCATGGACGCCCAGGGCGGTCCGATGGCCAAGCAGATGAAGGAACTGGGCATCAAGGCCAAGTTCCTCGGCGGAGACGGCGTCTGTACGCCGGAATTCATGAAGCTGGGCGGCGAGGCCGCCGAAGGCAACTACTGTTCGCTGCCGGGCATGCCGTTGGAGAAGCTGGCCAAGGGTCCGGAGTTCAAGGAGCGCTTCACCAAGAAGTTCAATGCCGATATCCAGCTCTATTCCCCGTATGTGTACGACGCGGTGATGGTCATGGCCGACGCCATGAAGCGCGCCGACTCGGTCGAGTCGGCCAAGTTCCTGCCGGCCATCGGCCAGACCAAATACGACGGCGTCACCGCGCTGATCGAGTTCGATGCCCAGGGCGACCTGAAGGGCGGTGCCATTTCCATTTACCAGTACAAGGGTGGCAAGCTGGAATACGTCGAGACGCTGGGCGGTACCCCGGTTGATGTGGCCAAGGCTGAGGTCAAGGAGGCGGTTGCCGAAGTGAAGGATGCCGCCAAGGCGGTGGCCGGCGCGGCGGCGGCAGTTGGCAAGGAGGTTGCTGCTGAAGCCAAGGATGTGGCCAAGAGTGCGACGGAAGCCGGCAAGGATGCCGTAAAGGCCGGTGCGGAGGCTGTCAAGAATGCGGCCGATGCAACCAAGGCTGCCGTCGAGAAAAAGTAGTAGACTGTTGTTCCGCAAAACGGAAACGGCACCGCAAGGTGCCGTTTCCTATTATGTATTCACAGAAATAGACTAAATGGATATTTTTCTCCAGCAGATAGTCAATGGACTGGTCCAGGGCAGTATCTACGCCCTGGTCGCACTGGGCTATACGATGGTCTATGGGATCATGGGGCTGATCAACTTCGCGCACGGCGAAGTGGTGATGATCGGTACGCTGGTCACCATTACCGTGGCCGGCTCCCTGATCAATGCCGGCATGCCGGTGGCGCTGGCCGGAATGGCCGGCCTTGGCGCATCGATGCTGATTTGCATGGCACTCGGCTGGGGCCTTGAGCGCATCGCCTATCGCCCGCTGCGCAACGCTCCGCGCCTGACGCCGTTGATTACGGCCATCGGCATGTCCATCGTGCTGCAGAACCTAGCCATGATGATATGGGGGCGAAATTACCTGACCTTCCCGCCACTGTTGCCCAAGGTCAATTTTGAACTGGCCGGGGCGCATTTCACGGCGATCCAGGTCTTCATCGTGGTCGTTTCCGGGGGCACGATGGCCGGCCTGCTGGCCCTGATCTACCGCACCAAACTGGGCATGGCCATGCGCGCCACGGCGCAGAACCCGGCGGTGGCCAGCCTGATGGGCGTCAATATCAACCGCGTCATCGCCGCTGCCTTCGTCATCGGTTCGGCGCTGGGCGCACTGGCCGGGGTCATGGTCGGCACCTATTATGAAATCGCCCATTACCAGATGGGTTTCATGCTCGGCCTCAAGGCCTTTACGGCGGCCGTGCTCGGCGGTATCGGCAATCTGGCCGGCGCCATGCTCGGCGGCGTGCTGCTCGGCATCATCGAGGCGCTGGGGGCGGGCTACATCGGCGACCTGACCGGCGGCTTCCTGGGCAGCCATTACCAGGACATTTTTGCCTTCGTCGTCCTGATTGTCGTCCTGATGTTCAAGCCGTCGGGGCTGTTCGGTGAAAAGACGGGAGACCGCGCATGAGCAAGTGGCTGAATCCCCGTTCCGCCTTTGGCATCACGCTGATCGCCGTCGCCCTGCTCGGCCTGCCCTTCGTGGCGGCGATGGGCGGCCAAGCCTGGGTGCGCATCCTCGACTTTGCCATCCTCTACGTCTTCCTGGCTCTCGGTCTGAACATCGTGGTCGGCTATGCCGGCCTTCTTGACCTTGGGTACATCGCTTTCTATGCGGTCGGCGCGTACACCTGGGCCTTGCTGGCCAGCCCGCACTTCGGCCTGCATTTGCCGATTTGGGCCATCCTTCCCATCGGCGCCGCCTTGGCCTGCCTTGCCGGGGTGTTGCTCGGTTCGCCGACGCTGAAGCTGCGCGGTGACTATCTGGCGATCGTGACGCTCGGCTTCGGTGAAATCGTCCGTATCTTCATGAACAACCTGAATGCCCCGGTGAATATCACCAACGGACCGCAGGGCATTACCCTGATCGATCCGGTGGCCTTCGGCGATTTCAAGTTTTCGGGCAATACCCAGCTTTTCGGCCTGACACTGAGCGGGCCGATGAAGTATTACTACCTGCTGGTCGCGCTGGCCATCCTGGTCGTCATCATCAACTTGCGCCTGCAGAACTCGCGTATCGGCCGTGCCTGGCAGGCCATCCGCGAAGATGAAATCGCCGCCAAGGCGGTCGGCATCAATACCCGCAACATCAAGCTGCTGGCTTTCGCCATGGGGGCCAGTTTCGGCGGCATCGCGGGCGGCGTGTTCGCCGCCATGCAGGGCTTCGTGTCGCCGGAGAGTTTTTCGCTGATGGAATCGATCATGATCCTGGCCATGGTCGTTCTCGGCGGCATGGGCCACATTCCGGGCGTCATTCTCGGCGCCGTGCTGCTCAGCATCCTGCCGGAAGCCTTGCGCTACGGTGTCGGGCCGATCCAGATGGCGCTCTTCGGCAAGATGATGGTCGACCCCGAGAGTCTGCGCATGCTCGTTTTTGGCCTGGCGCTGGTCCTTGTCATGCGCTTCAAGCCGGCCGGTCTGTGGCCGTCGCCGGAACGCAAGCGGGAGCTGAGCGAGAAGCGGACGGAGGGCAAGGCATGAGTACGAATCTGCCAACGCCGCTTCTCGAAGCGAAAGCGGTCGCCAAGCACTTTGGTGGTGTCAAGGCGCTGCGCGACGTGTCGCTGACCATTCGTCACGGTGAAATCTACGGTTTGATCGGTCCCAACGGCGCCGGCAAGACCACCTTCTTCAACTGCATGACCGGGCTGTACGTACCGGACGGCGGCGGCTTCACCTTTGACGGCGCACCGCTGGTCGCCGACGCGCCCCAGCATGCGGCGGCGCGGGGCATTGCCCGCACCTTCCAGAATATCCGCCTGTTCGGCAACATGACGGCGCTGGAAAATGTGATGGTCGGTCGCCACGTGCGTACCCGGGCCGGCGTCATCGGCGCCATGCTCAATACGTCGGCGACCCGCGCCGAGGAGGCCGCCATCCGCCAGCGCGCCATCGACCTGCTGCACTATGTGCGCATTGAGGACCGTGCCGGCGATCTGGCCAAGAACCTCTCCTACGGCGACCAGCGTCGCCTGGAAATCGCCCGCGCCCTGGCTACCGAACCCAAGCTGCTCTGCCTGGACGAGCCGGCCGCCGGCATGAATGCGACCGAGACGGAGGAACTGCGCGAACTGATCGAGGGCATCCGTGACGACGGCACGACCATCCTGCTCATCGAGCATGACGTCAAGCTGGTCATGGGGCTGTGCGACCGTGTCGCGGTACTGGATTACGGCGCGCTGGTCATCGAGGATGTGCCGGCTGTCGTGCAGAAAGATCAACGCGTTATCGAGGCTTACCTAGGTGCTTGAAGTAACCGGACTCCACGTCGCCTACGGCGGCATCCAGGCGGTGCGCAGCATCACCTTTCACGTCAACAAAGGCGAGACGGTCGCCCTGATCGGCGCCAACGGCGCCGGCAAGACCAGCACGCTGAAGGCTATTTCCCGTGTGCTCAATGCGGTGGGCGGCGATGTCCATTTCTGCGGCGAGAAAATCAGCAAGATCGCGCCGCACGACGTCATCCGCAAGGGCATCGCCCTGGTTCCCGAGGGGCGCGGTGTGTTCCCGCGGCTGAGCGTGCTCGAAAACCTGCGCATGGGTGCCTTCATTCGTGACGATACCTCGGCTATCGAGCAGGATTTGCAGAAGATTTTCGAGTATTTCCCGCGCCTCAAGGAGCGGGAGAGTCAGTTGGCCGGTACCTTGTCCGGGGGCGAGCAGCAGATGCTGGCCATCGGCCGCGCCCTGATGAGCCGCCCGAAAATGCTGCTGTTGGACGAGCCGTCGATGGGTTTGGCGCCGATCATGGTGCAGAAGATTTTTGAGGTTGTCCGTGCTGTCGCGGCGACCGGGATGACCATTCTGCTCATCGAGCAGAACGCCAAGCTGGCGCTGGAAAGCAGTCAGCGCGGCTATGTCATGGAGAGCGGGGAAATCACCCTGCACGGCGAATCTGCGCAGCTGCTCGATGATCCCAAGGTCCGCGCGGCGTATCTGGGCGAATAAGCCGCGTTTTTCAACTGCATCAAAATTTTCCCTACAGGCATCGGCAACAATAGCGTCTTGTCGATCCATCGCACACGAGCAGTCATGAAACTACGCCATATCGCCTGTATTGTTTCCTGGGCCCTGTTGAGCCTGCCTACCCTGGCTGACGAGGTGAATATCGCCGATCTGCCGGCCAGCAAGCCGGCGGATACCAAGCCGCGGCTGGCCTACGGCCAGGTCCTCAAATATGGCGACAAGCTGATGTTCGCCCCGTGTCGCGACCGTAGCTTCGTGTTCTTCGAGGATGTTTCGGCCGACGGCGAGGTCGGCAAGGCGCTCGATCTGATCGGCCTGGCAGCCGGCAAGAAACTGTATGTCGAACTGCTGGGTTTCGTTGAGCACGATCGCCTGAAGGCGTCGCAAGTCAATTTTGCCCAGACGGACGGGCGTTGCCAGGTGCCCGGCACGGCCGACGAGGCCTGGCGCGCTTCCGGCAACGAACCGGGCTGGATACTCGCGGCGGGTGGTGAGCGGGTTCAGTTCAAGCGGCAGGGGCGAGAGGAAGTCGTTCTGCCCTATGCGCCTGCGGTCCCGGAAAACGGTTTGGCCAATTACCGGGTTTTCGAAGGCGGGCATACCTTGACCCTCCGTTTCGAGCAGAAGCTGTGCCGCGATCAACAGGCCAATTCGGTATTCGGCTGGACGGCGAGCGTGACGCTTGATGGTGAAACGCTACACGGTTGCGCCTGGCAACGCTGATGTTCAGCGTCGCCAGGGCGGCGGCGGTCAGTTGCTCGAAAAGCTAAAGGCGTCGGCGAAGAATTCTTCTTCCGGAAGGCCTTGCGCCATGAAGTCCCGCTTGGCAGCCTCGATCATGGCCGGTGCGCCGCAGGCGTAGATCTGGTAACCCGACAGCTCTGGGAAGTCGGCCAGCACGGCCTGGTGGACCAGGCCGGTTCGGCCGGTCCAGGCGTCGCTGCTGGCAGGTTCCGAGAGGACCGGTACGTAGCGGATGTTGGCTTGCCCGGCCGCCCATTGTTCCGGCAGGGCGTTTTGATACAGGTCTACCTTGGCCCTGGCGCCCCAGTAGATGCTCATCGGACGTTGGCAGTTTTCGGCTATTGCGTGCTCGACGATCGCCTTGATCGGCGCGAAGCCGGTGCCGCCGGCGACGAGTATCATCGGCTTGGGTGAGTCCTCTCGCAGGTAGAAGCTGCCGTGCGGGCCGTTGAAGCGCAGGATGTCGCGCACCTTCATGGTCGAAAAAACCTGATCGGTGAACAAGCCGCCCGGAACGTGGCGGATATGCAGCTGGAGCAGCGCATCGTCATGAGGGGCGTTAGCCAGCGAGAAGCTGCGCTTTTTGCCATCCTTGAGCAGGATGTCGATGTATTGGCCGGCGAGGAATTGCAAGCGCTCGCTGGCCGGCAGGCGCAGGTGCAGTTCGATGACATCCGGGGCCAGTTTTTCAAGTTTTTCGATGCGTGAGGGCAGTGTCTTGGCCGGAATCTGATTGGCCGAGGTGATCTGCCGGCATTCGATGCTCAGGTCGGATTGGGCCTTGGCGCAGCAGTAGAGCGCCATGCCGGCGGCCTTTTCCGTATCCGTCAGGGCGTGCGTTTGGGCCTTTCCGTGGTCTACGAGGCCGGACTGGACGTGTCCCTTGCAAGCGCCACAGGCGCCATCCTTGCAGCCGTAGGGCATGGTCAAGCCCTGACGCAGTGCCGCGTCGAGCAGGGTTTCATCGGCTTCCGCAGTGAATTGGCGGCCGCTCGGCTGGACGGTGACTTGATAGCGCATCGGTTCCCCTCGTTGCTCGGCTAAAATGCCGACGTGCAAAAAATACTGATCGTTGGCAGCGGGGACGTCGCCCGCCGCATCCTGTCCCAACTTGCCCCGCGTGTCCGGGCGTATGCCCTGTTGCGCAATGCAGATCGCTCGGCTGAGTGGCGAAACGCCGGTGCCACACCGGTTCTGGCCGATCTGGACGACCGGGCCAGCCTTGCCCGCCTGGCCGGTCTGGCCGACTGCGTCCTGCATCTGGCGCCACCGCCGGCAACGGGCAAACGGGATACCCGCACCCGCAACCTGTTGGTCGCACTGAGCAAAGGCAAAAGTCTACCACGCAGCCTGATTTACGTAAGCACAACAGGGGTTTACGGGGATTGTGCCGGTGCTGTCATCGATGAAACCCGCAGGCTGAAGCCGGAAAGCGACCGAGCCGGCCGCCGTGTCGATGCCGAGCGTTGCTTGCGTGGTTGGGGCGCGCGCAACGGCGTGCGAGTCTCCATTCTGCGGGCGCCTGGCATTTATGCTGCTGACCGCCTGCCGGTCGAGCGACTGCAGAAAGGAGCGCCGGCGCTGGTCGATAGTGACGATGTCTTCACCAATCACATCCACGCCGACGACCTCGCCACGGCCTGCATTGCCGCGATGAGGCTGGGGCGTGCCAATCGTGCCTACAATGCGGTCGACGACACGGACCTGAAAATGGCCGCCTATTTCGATCGCGTTGCCGAGGCTTTCGCCTTGCCCAAGGCTCCTCGCTTGGCGCGCAGCGAAGCCGAAAAGGCGCTATCGCCGGTCCAGATGTCCTTCATGCGCGAGTCGCGCCGTATCGGAAACCGGCGCCTGAAAAACGAATTGAAGCTGCGCCTCGCCTTTCCGTCGGTGGACGACGGCATTGCAGATGCACTTGCCCGGAGAAAGACATGCTCGTCGTAAAGACACTCCATATCTGGATGGTTATTTCCTGGTTTGCCGGCCTTTTCTATCTGCCGCGCATATTCGTCAACCTGGCGATGGTGCCCGCCGACAGCGTAGCCGAGCGTGACCGCCTGCTACTGATGGCAGGGAAGCTGTATCGGTTCATGACGCCGCTGGGCGTACTGGCCATCCTGCTTGGCTTGTGGCTGTGGTTCGGCTTCGGCTTCAGTGGTGGCTGGCTGCATGCCAAAACGGCCCTGGTTGCCGTTCTCGCCGCCTATCATTGGCATTGTGGTCGGGTGCTGAAGGATTTCCAGGCGGGGGGCAATGCCCGTACCCATGTCTGGTTCCGCTTCTACAATGAACTGCCCGTTCTCATCCTCCTTGCCGTTCTTTTCCTTGTCGTCCTGAAACCCTTCTGACATGAACAAATATTTTGCGATCTGCCCACGCGGGCTTGAAGAACTGTTGCTTGAGGAATTGCGCGGTATCGGCGGTGAAGACCTCAAGGCGGTGCACGGCGGGGTGTTTTTCTCGGGCGAATGGACGGTCTGCTACCGCGCCAATCTGGAGTCACGTATCGCCACGCGTATCCTGTGGCATATCGTGAAGGGGCCGTACGTCAAGGAGGAGGACATCTACCGCCTGGCCGTGCGCCAGCTGTGGCCGAATCACTTTACGGTCTCCAACACCATGCGCGTGGTGACGACGGCGATCAAATGTCCGTTGAAGTCGCTCGATTTCGTGACTCTGCGCGTCAAGGACGCGGTTTGCGACCGTTTTCGGGAGGATCTCGGAGAACGGCCGAACATCGAAACGCGCAACCCCGATGTCAGTGTCCATGTCTTCCTGACCGAGAATGAATGCACCCTGTACCTCGATACGTCGGGCCAGCCCTTGTGGCAGCGCGGTTTCCGCAAGGCCAGCGTGGATGCGCCACTGAAGGAGAACCTGGCTGCCGGGATTTTGAAACTGACCGGTTGGCAACCCGGCATGCCGTTGATCGATCCGATGTGCGGCAGCGGTACTTTCCTGCTCGAGGCGATCCAGGTGGCGCTCGACCGTGCTCCCGGTCTGGATCGCACTTTCTCTTTCGAGCGCTTGAAGAGTTTCCAGGCTTTGAACTGGGCGAACCTCCGCGCCGCTGCCGAGGCCCGTGTGAAGCCCGCGGAACCCATGGACATCCGCGGCTACGACATCGATGACCGTGCCGTGCGTGCGACCCGGCGCAACCTGCAAGAGGCCGGTTTTGGCGGCGTGGTGACGGTCGACCATGGCGACATCCTCGAAACCCAGCCGCTGACCGATCATGGAATCCTGCTCGCCAACCCGCCCTATGGCGAGCGGATTGGCGAGCAGGACGAATTGGCCGCCTTCTATCCCCAGCTCGGCACGGCCCTGAAGCGTCACTGGGCCGGCTGGAACTGCTTTTTCTTCACGGCCGACCTGCGTCTACCCAAACTGGTCGGATTGAAGCCCAGCCGCAAGACGCCGTTGTTCAACGGGCCGCTTGAGTGCCGCTTGTTCGAGATCCGCATGGTGGCCGGTAGCAACCGAAAGGGTGGTACGCCGTCGCTGGATTGAAGTTCCCGGGCGCTTCTTGGCCGTACTGTGGCGTATGTTTTTGCAGTGCGGCAAGCTTCTGGAATTGATTTATGTCACTATTTTGGTCTGACCAAAATGGGAAGATTTAACTTTCATAACAAACGTAGAGGAGAACCAGAATGTCCGTACAGGCTGAATACCAACAAAAACGCATGACGGCGGCCGATGCAATTCACGTGGTCAAGAACGGCGACACCATCGTCGTCCCGACCGGGGTCGGCGAGCCGCCCGCCCTGCTGACGGCGCTGTCCGATGTCCGTACCCGCTTTCAGGATGTCAAGGTTTCGCAAATTCTGCCGCTGCGCAAGTACGGCTATATCGATCCGGAGACCACCCAGCACGTTCGCCACGTGGCTTACTTCTTTGGCGGTGTGACCCGTCCGGGCGGTCAGCAGGGCTGGGTGGACTTCCATCCCTCCTACTTCTCCGAAATGCCGATGCTGATCAACCGCGGCCTGATGCCGGCCGATGTGGTCTTCGCCATGGCCTCGCCCATGGATGAGCACGGTTATTTCTCTTTGTCGCTCGGTCCCGACTACACCATGGCCGCTATCGCCAGGGCCCGCGCCGTGGTGCTCGAAGTCAACCCGAACGTCCCGTTCGCCAACGGCGCCTGTCATATTCACATCTCGAAGGTCACTGCGCTGATCGAAAGCAACGACCCGCTGCTCGAGGTTGGCTTGCCGAAGATCGGGCCGGTTCAGGAAGCCATCGGCAAATACGTCGCCGACATGATTCCCAATGGCGCGACCCTGCAGATCGGCTATGGCGGCATTCCCGATGCCGTGGTGATGCAGCTGACGCACAAGCACGATCTGGGCATCCATACCGAAATGATCGGCGATGGCATCATGACGCTGGTCGAGGCGGGTGTCGTCAACAACAGCAAGAAGAACGTCAACAACGGCAAGATGCTGGCTACCTTCGCGCTCGGCTCGAACAAGCTTTACCGTTTCATGCACCGTAACCCGGCTCTGGAAATGCATCCGGTGGATGTCACCAACGATCCCTATCTGGCCGGTCAGAACGACAACCTGCATTGCATCAACGCGACGATGCAGATCGATTTCATGGGTCAGTGCGGTTCCGAAAGCCTGGGCGCAGTGCCTTATTCGGGTACCGGCGGACAGTCCGACTTCGTGCGCGCCGCCAACCGCTCCAACGGTGGCAAGGCCTTCATCGTTCTGCCGGCAACGGCCAAGGACGACACCATTTCCCGCATCGTCCCGACACTTTCCGCCGGAACCCATGTGTCGACCAGCAAGAACGACATCAATTACGTGGTGACGGAATTTGGCGTGGCCCAGCTGCGTGGCAAGACAGCAAGGCAACGCTGTGAAGCCCTGATCGGCATTGCCCATCCGAATTTCCGGGGTGAGCTGCGCGAGGCGGCGAAGAAGATGAAATTGCTCTGACCGTCCCCGCTTTTTCCCGGGATCGGCGCCTTACAATTTGTAGCAATTTCCCGTGACGGCTCAGCCGATAATCCGCTAAGGTGATAGTGGGTTATCGGCTTTCTCTTTATTCCATGAAAATTCGTAATTTCCTCTCCGTTTTGCTTGCGCTGCTGATGCTGGGCATCGGTACCGATGCCTTGGCGCACCGGACACGGGTCTATATCGGTGCCTCCATTGGCGGTCCGGTGTGGGGTTCCGGCTGGGGGCCGGGGTGGGGCCCTGTATGGTATCCGCCGCCTTATTACTATCCGCCGCAGGTCGTGGTGGTTCCGCCATCTCCGCCACCGGTTTATATCGAACAGGCAGAACCGGCTGCGCCGCAGCCTGCCCAGACCCAGCAGTACTGGTACTACTGCAAGAGTTCCAAGGGCTATTACCCTTACGTCAAGGAATGTTCTGAAGGCTGGCAGAAGGTACTGCCGCAACCGGAGAGATAAAGCATGTCGTCGCAATTCACGCATTTTCCCCGCTGGGCAATGCTCGGCTCGGTTGCCCTGCTGGGCGCCTGTACGGTCATGCCGACCGGACCATCGGTCATGGTTTTGCCGGGGACGGGGCAACCATTTGAGCGCTTCCGCGCTGACGATATCGACTGTCGGCAGTATGCGCACTATCAGATCGGCGGTAAGACAGCAGGTGATGCCGCAAAGGAGTCGGCGGTGACCAGTGCAGCCGTGGGTACGGCAGTCGGTGCGCTGGCAGGCGCGGCCATCGGCGGCAACAGCAAGGGTGCAGCCATCGGTGCCGGTGCCGGCCTCCTGCTGGGTAGCGCGACTGGATCGGATTCGTCCAGGGCTTCGACGGTTGGGACGCAAAGGCAATACGACAATGCCTACATTCAGTGTATGTACGCGAAAGGTCACCGCGTTCCGGTGCCAGCCAACATGAGTTATTCGCCGCCTGTGCGTTCGTCTGTACAGAGCCAGCCACAAGATCCGACTATTCCACCACCCCCGCCGGGTGCTCCGCCTCCGCCTCCGACGCGCTGAATTCTTCCTGAACTGTCTTTTGTGAGTGATTGAAACTAAGCTCTCGGAAGGGCAGAAATAAAAACGGCGGCTCGAAGCCGCCGTTTCTCATGTTGCGATTGGCTTATCTCAGGCCGACTTGCGACGACGCGAGAAGCCAACACCCAGAAGGCCGATACCAACCAGAGCCAGAGAAACAGGCTCCGGAACTTGCAGGCTGCCTTGGCGCAACGAAGCGTAGTGGATGGTGCCGCCCATGTTCAGGACTTCGCCCCAACCGTCACCCCAGAAAGTAACTTTTGCGAAAGTGGCAACGTCGTCGAAAGCGGCGACGAAGACACCTGCGCCACGATTGGTCAGGAAGCCGTCACCAAAAACGGTAGAGTGGCCAACCCGGATCGGGGCATTGTTATCGAAGGAGATATACAGGTCGGAAACTTGGCAGCAGGTAGCCCAGTCGCCCACTTCGAAACCGATGGCGTTCACGGATTTACCCTTGGCGCCGAAGTCAAGTACCAGACCACTACCCTTGGACGACGATCCATCGCCGGTGCCGTGACCCGTACCCGTGCCTGAGGGGTCAATGCTGACCATGTAGCCGGAGGTTTGGCGGCTGGGGGAGGAGTTGTAGAGCGTGTAGATGCTCGACGACATGCTCGAATTATTTGCACGATAGACCGTGTAGTCGCCGCGATCAACGACGGTACCGCTCAGCCGGGTGCTCCATACGTCATGCGTTGCGGTACTGCCAGCATTGGCCACCGTGGTGTTGAAATTGGCCAAGCCGCCGTCGAAGTCGTTGTAGACGGTGGCGATGGTTGCGTTGGCGGAGCCGGCGGCAACAGCAAGCGAGAGCAGTGCGAAAGCTTTCTTCAAATTGGTCATGTCATTTTCCCCAGATTAAGTGCATTTCATTGCTAAAACCCAAATGGATTCAGGTTTTTGAAGCTATTTAGCATGGAGCGTGCCAGTGATTTTCTTTTGAAGTTTATTTTCAATAAATCAATGCCTTATTTCTTCGTGAAAAGGCCGTTCTTGGCGAAGTGTAAAAGAAGTGTAAGAAATTCCGACGGTGCGCCTTCTAGAATTTTCTTGACTGGACCTCTTCAGATTTTGCTTTGTTCGCGCAGACGAAGCGCTGTTTCCTGTTCGTGCTGATTCAGCTGTGGTTCCTGAATTTTTTTGAGAATGTCGCTTGCCCCATTCTTGTCGCCAGACGAAAGGAGTGCTTCCGCCAAATGGAGTTTCAGTGTCGCCGCATCGGGGGCAAGATTGCTCGCAGCTCGCAGATAGGTGACCGCCGACTTGGAATTACCAGCCTGATGTAATGCTACTCCGTAAGTATCCAGAATTGCAGGGTTGGCGGGCTGCAGGCTGGCCGCCGTTTGCGCGTTGACTAGGGCCTCTGGTTGTTTCAATTGGATTTGAGCCCACGCGAGATCATTGAGAAGTGCAGGGTTGTGAGGGGCTAATGTGGAGGCTTTTTGCAAGTATTCGACAGCTTTGGTGGTGTTTCCCTGCCGGAGTTGTCGTTGCCCGATGAAGGCTAGTAATTGGGGATGGGTAGGGAATTTGCGCAAGGCATCCGTCAGTTCCTGATCGGCCGATGACTGCCGGCTCATCACATCGAGTAGTTGTGCCGCCGATATGGCAGCCTCCGGCATGGCTCCCGCTTTTGCCGCATTGGTGAACTGTTGTAGTGCGTCGTCTTTTTTGCCTGCCAGCAGCAGAACATCTCCTTCAAGCAGCATGGCAGTGCGCCTGTTGCTCTTCTTTTCTCCCAGTTGTCGGGCAATTGAGATTGCCTCCAGCAAATTGTCCCTGGCGGTCAGCTTGGCGAGCGCTATATACGAAGCAGGTTCGTAGGGTGTGTCGGTCATCAGGCTTCGGAGGATGGTGCGTGCTTCCTGCATGCGTCCTGCACGGACATTCAATTCGGCCAGTTTCAAGCGCCAATCCGTGCGTTGGGGATAATTGGCGGCGAGCTTGCGATAGACATCCATGGCTTGTTCGGACTTGCCGAGGCGCTCATATACGTTGGCGAGAAGTCCGATCGATTCGGCGTGGGCGTTCGCGATTGAGGCGCCTGACTGGGCACTCGATAGCGCTTCGTCGTATTTCCCGGCGCGGATTAGTTCATCAACGAGCATTGCCCGGATCGCCGTGATGTTTGGATTCCCCGAAACGCCATTTTCCAGCACCTGAATAACGCTGGGATCATCTCCGTTCGAGCGGCGTAGCAGGCGTAGGTATTCGATATAAGTCTCCGGAGTACTGGGCTTGGCAGCGACCGCGAGCTCGTAGTGGCGCAGCAGGTCACTTTGTTCACCGTTCGTACGAGAGAAGCTGGCCAGCGCATTCAATGCGGGTTGATAGTCAGCCTTGATTTCGAGCGCCTTGAGCGCAGCCTGGCGCGCTGCAGGAATATCTTTCTGGGTCTCCTTGAATGCGGCAAGAGTGAGGTAGGAGCCCGGCTCTTTTGGGCGGCTCTGTAGTGCGTGATCCACCAGTTGCCGCGCAAGCTCGAGGTGGCCGGAGTTCAGGGAAAGAACAATGCTGCGGTCGCGCAGGATGGGATCGTCCTGGACATGGGGAAGTGCTTCCTTGAGATAGGCTCCCGCTTCGGTGGTATTTTTTTCCATAATACCGAGCTCGGCCAGGCGCATCAGGCTCTGACCATCCTTTGGGTTCAGAGCGAGCAGTTTTTGAAGGGTTTTCCGCGCGCCGCCAATATCTTTCCTGAGCACTGCCAGGTCGGCACTGAGGGTGAGCAGACGACGATCGTCCGGAGATATGCGAAGCCCCCGTTCTATCGTTTCGGCTGCGGAGCCTTGATTTCCATTGCGCATTTGCGCAGTCGCATACATCTGGATTGCCGCAAGATTGCGTGGTTGGTCATGCAGGACTTTGCGGAGCCGTTCCTCGGCCATCGGTGCGTTGCCATTCTGAAGTTCTGCCGAAGCGACGATCAGATTGGAGCGAAGATGGGTCGGAGCGACCGCCAGTACCTTCAGACCGGCCGCATGGCTTCCTTCGATGTCACCCTTTTCGGCAAGGATGACGGCATCGAGATAGTGAGTCCAGTAGTGGTTCGGGGCTCGTTTTCTCAGGTTGTCGCGGACGGCCGCCGCATCGGCAAACTGGTTGGTGCCGACGAGCGCATCGCCATACTCTCCGGCAATGCCAACATGCCAGGGAGCAATTTCATAGGCGGCCTTGATTGCGCCAAGTGCTTTGACGGGGTCGCCTGCCGCTGCGTAGGTGCGATACAGTGCCCGATAGGCCCACCAGATAGCGGCATCATTTTTGTCAGTCAGCTTGATCGCTGCGTCAAGGCTCTCGATGGCTTGTGCCGTTTTGCCTTGCTGTGCGAAGAATTGGCCCTGCGCCAGCTTGCTCAGCGTTGTTTCAGCTGGGAGTGCCGCCAGCAACTCGGAAGCTTGCCTTGGGTGACCGAGGGCGGTCTCGGCCATGGACAGGACAGCCTTTAGATCGCTGTTGCCGGCTGCTGTATTGAGTGTGCGCTTCGAGAATTCGCTGATGATCTTGGCGTGTTCCCCTCGATCAAGCATCATCAGCGCGATTCTGGGGATCAGTTTCTCAGCATCTCCGCCATTGTCGAGCGCCTTTCGCAGGTGTTGCTCCGCTCCCACTGAATCAGGAACGCGCTCAAGTGCATTAGCCAATGCCAAGCGGGCTTCCAGAGACTGCGGATTATCCTGGACCGCATTCTTGAATTCGATCACCGCCCCGCTGATCTCTCCCTTCCCGAGTAATTCGATTCCCGAGGTCAGCGGGTCTTTGTTGCATGCGCTAAGCGCAGCGGCAATCATCAATGCGATGGTGATCTTGCTAAAACGCAGCGAGCAGCGGAAGGTTGACGGGCTGGTCGAGAGCATTGTGGCACTCCAATGAGATGGGATGAATATGATTAACCGATAATGAAAATAACATCGGCTCCACTCATTGGGTAGTGCATTACGCCACAGTCAGTGTTTTCCTCATGAAAAGACCGGGAGCGATCAATTAGCCGGAGGCAAGTCCTGCGCTATGCGCCTGCTGGTCGGCCCAGTAGCTCGAACGCACCATCGGGGCGCAGGCGGCGCCGGAGAAGCCCATCTTGATGGCTTCTTCCTCGAACATCTTGAAGGTATCCGGATGGACGTAGCGGCTGACCGGTAGGTGGTGGCCCGAGGGGGCGAGGTACTGGCCGATGGTCAGCATCTCGACGTCGTTGGCGCGCAGGTCGCGCATGACTTCGAGTATTTCCTCGTCGGTCTCGCCGAGGCCGACCATCAGGCCGGATTTGGTCTTGACCTGCGGATAGCGGGCCTTGAACTGCTTCATCAAGGTCAGCGAGTGGGCGTAATCGGCACCCGGGCGGGCCTGCTTGTAGAGGCGAGGCACGGTTTCCATGTTGTGGTTCAGCACGTCGGGCAGGGCGGCGCCGAGGATATCGATGGCAATGTCCATGCGGCCGCGGAAGTCGGGGACCAGGGTTTCGATGGTCGTCTTCGGCGAGGCTTCGCGCACGGCGCGCACGACATCGACGAAATGCTGGGCACCGCCATCGCGCAGGTCGTCGCGGTCGACGCTGGTGATCACCACGTACTGCAGCTTCAGCGAGGACACCGAATCGGCCAGCTCGGCCGGCTCGTTCGGGTTGGGCGGCAGCGGCTGGCCGTGGCCGACGTCGCAGAAAGGACAGCGGCGGGTGCAGATGTCGCCGAGGATCATGAAGGTCGCCGTACCGCGGCCGAAACATTCGCCGATGTTCGGGCAGGCAGCTTCCTCGCAGACGGTGTGCAGCTTCTTCTCACGCAGCATGGACTTGATTTCGCCGAAGCGTCCGGCGCTGTTGCCGGCCTTGACGCGTATCCACTCCGGTTTGCGCAGTGGTTGGTCCACGGGAACGATCTTGATCGGGATGCGGGCGGTCTTCAGCTCGCCTTTTTGCTTGACGCCTTTTTGCTTGACGCCTTTTTGCTTGGTTGCGCCTTCCGGTTTGGGTTCAGCCATGTTGTCTGTCCAATTGCTGCAGCAAGTGCTGCGATAGGTGCTCGCCGGCCTCTGTTACGGAAAGCGGAATATTCAGGTTCTTGGTTTGTATAACTTTCAGCCCGGCGTAGCCGCAGGGGTTGATCGCGTCGAACGGGGAGAGATCCATGTCCACGTTGAGTGAAACCCCATGATACGAGCAGCCGTTGCGGATGCGTAGCCCGAGGGCCGCAATTTTTGCTTCGCCGACGTAGACGCCGGGGGCACCGTCGCGCCGTGCGGCGGCAACGCCATAGGCGGCGAGGAGGTCGATGACGGCCTGCTCGATGGCAGTGACCAGTTCGCGCACCTTGATCTTCAGGCGCGGCAGGTCGAGCAGCAGATAGATCACCACTTGGCCGGGGCCGTGATAGGTCACCTGGCCGCCGCGGTCGATCTTTACCAGCGGGATGCCGACATCGCGCAGGATGTGCTCCGGTTTGCCGGCCTGGCCGAGGGTGTAGACCGGCGGGTGTTCGACGATCCAGAGCTCGTCGGCTGTATCGGGTGTCCGATTGGCCGTGAAATCCTGCATGGCCTGGAAGGTGGGTTCGTAGTCGACCCGGCCCAGGCGTTTGACGACGAGATTCACGTTACAGAACGACTTTCACCAGCGGATGGGACGTCAGTTCCATGTACAGCGCGTCGAGCTGTGGCTTGGAAGTGGCGACGACCGTACAGGTCAGGCTCAGGTAGTTGCCGCCGGAACTGGCGCGCATTTCCATCGTCGCGCCATCGAAATCGGGAGCGTGCTTGGTGACGATGGTGAGCACCGCCTGGGCGAGTTCGTCGTGCGCCTTGCCCATGATTTTCAGGGGGAAGTCGCAGGGGAATTCGAGGAGGGTGTCCTTGTAGGAAGCCATGTCAGCCTTTGCGCATTACGGTGTTCTTGAAGTCCTGGTACCACTGCCACATCTGTTCGCCGTAGGGGCCGGGTTGGCCGGTGCCGACCGGCTGACCGTCGAGCCGGGTGATGGCCAGAATTTCCTTGGTCGAGGACGTCATCCAGACCTCGTCGGCAGCGCGAAGTTCCGCTTCGCTGATTTCACGCACCTCGTGAGCCTGCCGATGCGTCTCGGCCAACTCCAGGATCACGTCGTAAGTGATGCCAGGGAGCATCAGGTGGGTCTTGGGCGGGGCGATCAGCACGCCGTCCTTGACGATGAAGATGTTGGAGGCGGCACCTTCCTTCATCAGCCCGTCGCGGATCAGCAGTGCTTCGGCACAGCCTTGCTCGACGGCCTGCTGGCGGGCGAGCACGTTCGCCAGCAGCGAGACAACCTTCAAATCGCAACGCGACCAGCGGAGGTCGGGCACGGTGATGGCCGCCACCCCTTTGGCGCGGATGTCGGCCGAGGTCGTGACCAAGGGCGAAGCGAAGGCGAAGGCTGTCGGCGTGACGCTGATTGGCGGGAAGGCGTGGTCACGCTTGTCGTCGGCGCCGCGGGTGACCTGCAGGTAGATCGACTGGTCTTCCCACGGAGCGCTCTCAACGAGCTTGAGAATGACGGTTTTCCAGGCCTCGGCCGTCAGCGGATTGGCGAGCTGGATGCCGTCCAGCGTCGCCTGCAGGCGATTGAGGTGTTCGTCGATGCGGAAGGTGCGACGCGAGTAAACCGGGATGACCTCATAGACGCCGTCCCCGTACAGGAAGCCGCGGTCGAGCGGCGAGATGCCCGCTTCCGCCAGGGGCAGGAAATGGCCATTCAGGTAAACGGGGTCGGCGACGTAGGGTGTCATGCGTTTAGTTGAACCACAGGCGGATGGTGTCGATCAGTCGAACGAAGATATTGCCGAGTTCCACTTTTTCAAGGGCGGTGACCGGGTATTCGCCGTACGGCTTGTCTTCGACCGTAACCTTGACGACGCCCAGTTTCTGGCCAATCTCGATCGGCGCGATCAGGCGCGGTTCGGCGACAAATTCGGATTTCACCTTGTCGGCGTAGCCCTTCGGGACGGCGATGCCCAGATCGTTCGGGAAGCGGGCCTTGATCTCGCTCTGTGCCCCCTTCCAGACGCGCAGCTTGGCGACTTCCTGATCCTTGGCGAAGAGCGCGACGGATTCGTAGGAAATGAAGCCCCAGTTGAGCAGCTTCTGCGATTCGCTGGCGCGGGCGTTGTCGGAGGCCGTGCCGAGCATCACCGAGAGCAGGCGGCGCTTGTCGCGCAAGGCCGAGGAAATCAGGCAATAGCCGGCGGCATCGGTATGGCCGGTCTTGACACCATCGACAGTGGGGTCGATGAAAAGCAGACGGTTGCGGTTCGGCTGGGTGATGTTGTTGTAGCGGAATTCCTTCATCGAGTAGTACTTGCCGTATTCGACCGGGAAGTCGCGGATCAGCGCCGAGGCGAGCAGCGACAGGTCGCGTGCCGTGGTGTAGTGATTGGGGTCGGGCAGGCCGGTCGAATTCATGAAGTTGCTGTTCTTCATGCCCAGGCGCTGCGCTTCGCGGTTCATCATTTGCGCGAAGTTCTCCTCGCTGCCGGCGATACCTTCGGCTAGCGTGACGCAGGCGTCGTTGCCGGATTGCACGATCATGCCCTTGATCAGGTCTTCGACTGGAACCTGGGTGTCGACGCGGATGAACATCTTCGATCCGCCGGTGCGCCAGGCCTTTTCGGAGACCGGGAGCGGTTGTTCGAGCGCCAGGGTCTTCTTGTGGATGGCGGCAAACGTCAGATAGGCCGTCATCAGCTTGGTCAGCGATGCCGGTTCGAGGCGGTCATCCGGCTTTTCGGCGGTCAGGACCTGATTGGAGCCGAGGTCGAGCAGTAGCCACGATTTGGCGGCCAGTGCAGGCGGTACGGGGAGTTGTTGGGCGAAGGCCGGGGCGGCGAGGGTGATACTGAGCAGAAGGACTGCCGTCTTGCGAAACAGCGACATAATTTTTTTCTTTGGGGATGCGTTGGGGGAGATCAATTATACCCTTGGCGCGGAGGTGTCCTGAGCCGCTGCCGCGCACAGGGCTTCGACGGCGGGATGGCGAATCCGGCGCTCGCTGGAAATGGCGTAGATTTGCTCGCTGACGCCTTGCATGGCACCCAGCGGTCGGGCATCGAGCTGCTGGGCGACTTGTTCGACGAGAGCGAGCGGTGCGGGAAAAATGCCCAGCCCGCCCCGGCCGAAGGTGTTGAGCAAGGCGCTGTCCTCAAATTCGCCGACGATTTTGGGGCGAATTCCGGCGATCTCCAGCCAGCGGTCGATGCGGCCACGCAAGGCATTGTGACGGGTAGGCAACAGCATCGGTGCGCCATCGAGCGAGGCCGGAAAATCCTTGCCGTAGCGTTCAACCAGGGCCGGGGTGCCGAACAGTCCGGTGGCAAATTCACCCAGTCGGGTGCTGAATACTTTCAGGTTGCCGCCTACCGGTGCGGCGCGGTCGGTGAGTACCACGTCCAGTCGATGCAGGGCGAGGTCGGCGAGCAGCGTTTCGAATTCTCCTTCGTCGCAGATCAGACGCACATCGGCTGGCATTTCGGTTACTGTGGATAGCAATCGGTAGGCAAGAAGCTTTGGAATGCCGTCGGAAATGCCGGCACGCAGGCGAAGGGTTGATTCGCTGTCGCTATGCTGGATTGCGTCGACCAGCGCGTCGCCAAGCTGAAAAATCTGGTCGGCGTAACCCAGTGCGACGCGGCCGGCGTCGCTGAGGACGAGACCGCGTCCCTGGCTGTTGAACAGTGCCTTGCCGAGTTGTCGTTCGAGCAGCGACAGTTGCCCGGAGATGGTCTGGATGGCGACGCCTAGGCGATCGGCGGCGCGGGTGATGCTGCCTTCCTGGGCAACAACCCAGAAGTAGTGCAAGTGTTTGAAATTGATTTGGCTCATGATTTCAACAGAAAAAATCGAAGTGATAGTTCATTTTGCTCCGGTTTTATTGATTGTTGCAATGCAATACCATCGAGGCCGTTTCTCTTTGGAGGATATAGTCTATGAAACGCATCGTTCTGTTCCTGCTGACCAACCTGGCCGTGATGCTGGTACTCAGCGTCGTGACCAGCCTGCTCGGCGTCAACAAATTCCTGACCGCCAACGGCCTCAATGTCGGCATGTTGTTCGTGTTTGCCGCCGTGATCGGCTTTGGTGGCGCCTTCATTTCGCTGCTCATGTCGAAGACCATGGCCAAGTGGAGTACCGGTGCGCAGGTCATCACGCACCCGAGTACGTCGACCGAAGTCTGGCTGGTCGATTCCGTTGCCAGGCTGAGCAAGAAAGCCGGCCTGCCGATGCCGGAAGTGGCGATCTATGATGGCGAGCCGAATGCCTTTGCCACCGGGGCGAGCAAGAACAGCTCGCTGGTCGCCGTCTCCACAGGCCTGCTGCAGAGCATGAGCCGTGAAGAAGCCGAAGCCGTATTGGCTCACGAGGTCGCACACATCGCCAACGGCGACATGGTGACGCTGACCTTGATCCAGGGGGTGGTGAACACCTTCGTCGTCTTCCTGTCGCGTATTGTCGGTTATGTCGTGGATAGTTTCCTGCGCCGCAATGACGAGGAGAGCAGCGGTCCGGGCATCGGCTACATGGTGACCAGCATCGTCTGCGAAATCGTCTTCGGCATCCTGGCCAGCATCATCGTTGCCTGGTTCTCCCGCCAGCGCGAATTCCGCGCCGATGCCGGTGCGGCCGGCCTGATGGGGACGCCGGTGCCGATGCAGAATGCCCTGCGTCGCCTGGGGAACCTTCACACCGAACCGTTGCCGCAGAACATGGCGGCTTCGGGTATTGCCGGTGGCAGCAGTATGATGGCCCTGTTCGCCTCGCATCCTCCGCTTGAAGAGCGGATTGCAGCCTTGGGCGGGCGCTGAATATCTGATCGCGTATCCATGAAGAAAATACTGAAATGCTGGATGGTGGTGCTTGGCCTGGGTAGCTCGTTGGCCAGCGCACAGACGGCCTACGACTTGCCGCGCCTCGAATCGCTGGCGCTGGAAAACAACCGTGCCGTGCAGGCAATGCGCGACCAGGTCAACGCGGCACGCGCTGCGGTAACGACGGCCGGCGCCTTCCCCAACCCGGAAGTGGAGTATCAGAGCGGGACGGCGCGCTCGCGCGGCGTCGGCGGCAACAGCGGCGATGCCCGGAGCGCGACGCTGACCCAGCCGCTCGACCTGCCCTGGATTCGCTCGGCGCGTATCAACGCGGCTGAAGCCGGGCTGGTCGTGGCCAGCACGGCGGCGCTGACGTTTGACGCCGACGTGGTGGCTCGCCTGCGTCTGCGCTATTTCGACGTGCTACGGCGCGAAGCCGAGTTGCGTAATGCACGTCTCGATACCGAACTGGTCGAGGGCATGCGCTCGCGCATCGCCGCGCGTGTCGAGACTGGCGAAGCGCCGCGTTTCGAACTGATCAAGGCCGAGGCCGAATCGCTGAATGCGAGCAAGGCCGTGCAGGCCGCCGGTTTTCGCGTGATGCAGGCGCGCGCCTTGTTGCGTCAGGCGGTTGGCGATGCCCTGCCGCAGGATTTCGCGCTCGCCGGCGGCTTGCCCGATGTGCCTGAGTTGGCGTCGCTGGAAGGCAGCCGTCGCCAGATGCAGGTGTCGAGCCCCGATCTGGCGCGCAGCCGGGCCGAATTGGCACGCGCTCAGCGCATGCTCGACTTGGAGCGCCGCAAGCGCTGGCCGACAGTGGCCCTGAAAGCCTCGCGCGACCAGGACCCGGATATGAATACCTCGCGTTTCGGCCTGACCGTCAGCATCCCGCTGTGGGATCGCCGCAGCGGCCCGATTGGCGAGGCCGAGGCGCAACTGGCGCGGGCCCGCAACGAACTCGAGGCCCAGGCTTTTGCGCTGGATCAGTCGCTGGATGCCGCCTACCAGGTGTATGACATTGCCCGTACCCAGGTCGGCGCGCTCGAGTCGGGCATCGTCAAGAAAGCGGAGGCGGCGCTGAAAGTCGCCGAGTCGGCGTATCGATTCGGTGAGCGCGGCTTCCTCGATGTGGTCGATGCCCAGCGCGTCTATCGCGCGGCACGGAGCGAATTGATTACGGCGCGCCACGAATTGGCCGCCGCCTGGGTGGAAATTGAACGACTGCGGGCTTTGCCCGGAGGAAAAGCTGAATGAAAAAAACGATGATTGCCCTGTTGTCCGCGGCCGTGCTGGCCGGGTGCGGGGAGGAGAAAAGCGCGCCGGCCAACCAGGCGGCCCACGATCCACTGTCAGTCAAGCCGGCACCGGAACTGGTCAGCCAATTGAAAACGGCGGTGGTCGGTACCGAGTCCGTCGCTGAAATGCTGCGTGTGGCCGGTAGTGTCGAGTTCGATGAGCAGCGTGTGGCGCGTATCGGTGCCTCGGTTACCGGGCGCGTTGTCGAAGTCGACGTCTTGCCCGGCCAAGTGGTGCAGAAAGGCGAATTGCTGGCGCGTCTGAACAGCAGCGAACTGGCCAGCCAGCAACTAGCCTATCTCAAGGCGCGCGCACAACTGGAACTCAACCGGCGCGCCGCCGAGCGCGCCAAGGCGCTGCTCGCCGCCGACGTGATCGGTTCGGCCGAATTGCAGCGGCGCGAAAGCGAATACCAGATATCGGTTGCCGAAACGCGTGCCGCCGCCGACCAGTTGCGTCTGCTCGGCTTCTCCGAGGCGGCGATCAATCGCCTCGGCGTGCAGGGCGCAGTCGATTCGGTGACGCCGGTGTCGGCCTCCCGCTCTGGGGTCGTCGTCGAGCGCCGCGTGGCGATGGGGCAGGTGGTGCAGCCTGCCGATACGCTGTTCGTCGTTGCCGATCTGTCGCGGGTGTGGGCCGTCGCCCAGGTGCCGGAGCAGCAGGTTGGCCAGGTTCGTGTCGGTCAGTCGGTGAGTATCGAGGTGCCGGCGCTGGGCAACGAAAGCCGCGTCGGCAAACTGATTTTCGTTGGCCAGACGGTCGACCCCGAGATGCGTACGGTGCTTGTTCGCACCGAGCTGGAGAATCGCGACGGTGCGCTCAAACCGGCCATGCTGACCTCGATGCTGATCGCTGCGCGGCCGAGCGAAAAGCTGGTGGTGCCGGCCAGCGCCGTGGTGCGCGAAGGCGACGACGAGAATGTGTTCGTCGCGGTCGAGGACGGCAGCTACCGCCTCGTCAAGGTCAAGCTGGCGCCCGAGCAGGGCGGCCGCCGGGTCGTGCTGTCCGGCCTCAAGGGCGGTGAGAAGCTGGTTATCGAGGGGGCTTTCCACCTCAATAACGAACGCAATCGCCAGGCGGCGGAGGGATCATGATCGAGTCGCTGGTTCGCTCGGCGCTTGCCCAGCGCCTGATCGTCGCGGTGATCGCGGCGATCTGTCTGGCTTTCGGGCTGGATGCGGCACGCAAGCTGTCGGTCGACGCTTTCCCTGACGTCACCAATATCCAGGTCCAGATCGCCACCGAGGCGCCGGGGCGTTCGCCGGAAGAAGTCGAGCGTTTCGCCACGGTGCCGCTGGAAGTGGCGATGACCGGCCTGCCCGGTCTGACCGAGATGCGTTCGCTGAACAAGCCTGGCCTGTCGCTGATCACGCTGGTGTTCACCGACCAGACCAACGTCTATTTCGCCCGCCAACTGGTCATGGAGCGCCTGCTCGAAGTCGGCACCCGCCTGCCGCAGGGCATCACGCCGGTGCTTGGGCCGGTGTCCACCGGTTTGGGCGAAGTCTTTCAATACACGCTGGAGCGCGCCGACGACGGCGAGCGGGCCTTGACCCAGGAGGAGCTGATGCAGCGCCGGGTGGCCCAGGACTGGGTGGTACGCCCGCTGTTGCGCTCGATTTCCGGCGTCGCCGAAATCAACTCGCAGGGCGGCTTCGCCAAGCAATACCAGGTTCAGGTCAACCCGGACAAGCTGCGCCACTATGGCATCAGCGTCGCCGAGGTTTACCAGGCGGTCGGCCGCAACAACGCCAATGCCGGCGGCGGCGTGCTGCCGCAGTATGCCGAGCAATACCTGATACGCGGTATCGGTCTGGTCCGCGATGTCGAGGACTTGAAGTTGATCGTGCTGCGCGAGCGCGGCGGCGTGCCGGTGTATCTGCGCGATGTCGCCGAGGTCGATATCGGCCACGAAGTCCGTCAGGGCGCGCTGGTCAAGAACGGTGTCACCGAATCGGTCGGCGGCATCGTCATGATGCTGGCCGGCGGCAATGCCAAGGAGGTGGTCGGCCGCATCAAGGCGCGCGTCGACGAGATCAACGCCAAGGGCATGCTGCCCGACGGCTTGAAGATCGTGCCGTATTACGACCGCTCCGAGCTGGTCGATGCCGCGCTGTGGACGGTGACCAAGGTGCTGCTCGAAGGCGTCGCTCTGGTCGTTGTTGTGCTCTTCCTCTTCCTCGGCGATGTGCGTTCGTCGCTGATCGTCGTCGCCACGCTGGTGTTGACTCCCCTGCTCACTTTCTTTGCGATGAACAAGCTGGGCATCTCAGCCAACCTGATGTCGCTCGGCGGCCTGGCCATCGCCATCGGCCTGATGGTGGACGGTTCGGTGGTCGTCGTCGAAAACGCCTTCGCCCAGCTCGGCCGTGCCGGGCAGGCCGGCGAGAACAAGGTGCGGGTGATCCTGCGCGCCGTCGTCGAGGTGGCGACGCCGGTGATCTTCGGCGTCGGCATCATCATCCTCGTTTTCCTGCCGCTGATGACGCTGGAGGGCATGGAAGGCAAGATGTTCGCGCCGCTGGCCTACACCATCGCCATCGCGCTGGCCATTTCGCTGGTGCTGTCGCTAACGCTGACGCCGGTCATGTCGAGCTACCTGCTCAAGGCGCCAGAACATGATGGTGACCACGATACTCGGCTGATCAAGGCGATCAAGCGCCCCTACGTCAAGTTGTTGCACTGGGCGCTGGGCAACGAGCGCAAGACGGTCGTCATTTCGATCGCCGTCTTCATCGCCTCGATCGCCGCGCTGCCGCTGCTCGGCACCGCCTTCATCCCGGAGATGAAGGAAGGCTCGATCGTGCCGGGCATCACGCGGGTGCCGAATATTTCCCTCGAAGAGTCGATCAAAATGGAAATGGAAGCGACGCGCCTGATGCGTGAGGTGCCGGGCGTCAAGTCGGTGGTTTCCGGTGTCGGCCGCGGCGAATCGCCGGCCGACCCACAGGGCCCGAACGAATCGTCGCCCATCGTCAGCCTGCTGCCGCGCGATGAATGGCCGGATGGCTGGGGCGAGGAAGACATCGCCAAGGCGCTGCGCGAGAAATTGAAGGTGCTGCCGGGCGTGCAGATCGTGATGTCGCAGCCGATTTCGGCGCGGGTGGCGGAAATGGTCACCGGCGTGCGTTCCGACATCGCGGTCAAGATTTTCGGCGACGATCTCGAACAGCTGCGCAAGGCCGCCGCCCAGATCGGCCGCATCGCGCAATCGCTGGACGGTGCCAACGACCTTCGCATCGAGCGGGTCAGCGGACAGCAGTACCTGACCATCGAAATCGACCGCCAGGCAATCGCCCGCCTCGGCATCAACGTCGCCGACGTCAACGATCTGATCGAGACCGCGGTGGGCGGCAAGGTAGCCAGCGAAATCTTCGAGGGCGAACGCCGCTTCCCGGCGGCCGTGCGTCTGCCGGAGCGCTTCCGCAACAACATCGAAGCCATCTCCAATATCCTGATCAAGTCGCCGGATGGTGCCACGGCCCGCTTGGCCGATGTCGCCAAAATCCGCGTCCAGGACGGTCCGGCGCAGATTTCGCGCGAACTCGGCAAGCGCCGCATTGTTGTCGGCGTCAACGTCAAGGAGCGCGATCTGGGCGGTTTCGTTGCCGAACTGCAACAAAAGGTCGATCAGCAGGTCAAACTTCCGGATGGCTACTACCTGGAGTGGGGCGGTCAGTTCCAGAACATGGAGCGGGCGCTCGGTCACCTCGGCGTGATCATCCCGATCACCATCGCGGCGATTTTCTTCCTGCTCTTCCTGCTCTTTAATTCGCTGCGCTATGCGACGCTGATCATTACCGTCCTGCCTTTCGCGTCGATCGGCGGTATCTTCGGCTTGCTCGTTTCCGGCGAATACCTGTCGGTACCGGCGTCGGTCGGCTTCATCGCGCTGTGGGGCATCGCCGTGCTCAACGGTGTTGTGCTCGTCTCCTACATCCGCAGTCTGCGCGACGAAGGGCGTAGCGTTCGGGAGGCCATTGTCGAGGGGGCAACCCTGCGCTTCCGGCCAGTCATGATGACGGCGACGGTTGCCATGCTTGGCTTGATCCCTTTCCTGTTTTCGACAGGACCCGGTTCGGAAGTGCAAAGGCCGCTGGCTATTGTCGTTATCGGTGGATTGATTACATCGACCTTACTCACCCTGGTGGTGCTGCCCACCATTTACCGCTGGTTTGACGAAGAGGGAGCCGAAGCATGAAGGAAATCAAAGCCATCATTCGACCTCACAAGTTGGCGGCGCTGCGCGATGCGCTAATGGCGCTGCCAGGTTTTCCTGGCATGACGGTCACGAAGGTGGACGGGTGCAGCGCTCCCGAACGCCACGTTCCGGCCAAGGTCAAAATCAAGGACGAACTGACTGAATACATGCCCAAGGTCCGTATCGAAATCGTTTCCCCGGACGAGGTGGCCGAAACGATTTTTCAGCGCATCATCGAAATAGCCCAGACCGGTCATTACGGCGACGGATTGGTCTGGATCGCCGACGTCGAAAAGGCAGCGTTCGTATTCAAGACGACGCAGGGTCAGGACGAGCGATAGTAAGGCCAGTATTACTTTCGCGAGGTGTGGAGGAATTCACAGGCATCTGACCGGGGTCGTCGTTAGCATTGAGACTGTCAAAACGCCCATAGGGCCAAAGCGCAGTCTCAGTAACATGGAAGCACAACTCAGCCTCGTCACACCCAACACCCTGATGTCTCCGGAAGACCTTCAGGAGGGCATTGCCAGCCTGTCGCGCGGCGCCTATTTCGCAGAAGCCGGTCTGGATATGATGCTCAGCATCCTGACCGAGTCGGCGGCCAATATTTGCGGTGTGGAGCGAGCCGGTATCTGGGCGCTGACAGACGACCGGCGTGAACTGCGCTGTCTTGGTCTGTTCGAACGCGCGAAACGGCTGCACAGCAGCGGTAACGTCATCGATGCCATCGGTCACCCGATCTTCTTTGCGGCGCTGCAAGAAGGTAGATGCATCGCAGTCGACGATGTCTATGTGCATCCGGTGACGGCAGAATTCGTCAGCTATTACCTGCCGCGCCACCGGGTTACCGCCATGCTCGTCACGCCCATCCATCTTCGTGGCGAACTGCAGGGTATTCTGTGCCTCGAGCAGGTGGGTTCGCGGCAGCCGTGGGCGGCCGCGCATCAGATTTTTGCCCAGGCCGTGGCCAATCTGGTGACGCTGGCGCTGGTCGACTATGAGGCGGGCGAAGCCCGGCTTGAAGCGTGCACGGCAGTAGAGCAGTTGCGGGCGGTTATCAATGCGTCGCAGGACGCCATGTTGCTTGCCGATGCGCAGAGCGGTGAAATACTCGATGTCAATCGTCAGGCTGAAGCGCTGACCGGCCGTTCACGTGAAGAATTGCTCGGGCGTCACCATGTCAGTCTTTATTCCGTCGAGCAACAGTCCGTTGTGACGGGAGAAGTCAGCCGCATGCTGGAAGGCCGCGCGACAGCGGGTCGCTTGGCAGCGGAGGTCCAGCGTAGCGACGGGCGCCGAGTTCAGGTTAGCGTGTCGGCCGAGAGAACGGACCTCAGCGACGGCCGTCGTTTGGCGCTCAGCATTCTGCGGGCGGCCTAAGCGGCCACTGCGTCAATCGTTTTTCCCAGTGTATCGATGAGCGCCAGGAGTTGTTCCCTGGCTGCAGTGCCGTCCAGCTCGTTGGCGTACCGCGTCACCGAGTCGGCAAACTGGCGGGCGAGGTGCATGACGCCCCATATCTCGAGTGATTCGGCATCCTGTGCCAGTTTGAGTGCTTCCGTGGTCAAGACATAGGCATCGGGCGGCAAGGCTGCCAGGGCATCGCGCAGCAACTCCAGTTGTTCGTGGGCCTCGCTCACGAACAGGCGGTCAAGGAGCAGCGATCGTTGGCTGGCGTCGTTGGCGCTGGCGGTCGTTTCGAGTCGCTCGGCAAAGTGTCGCGCGCGCTCGGCAAATGCCTCTTGCTCGAGGCCAAGCGGGTCGTCCAGGCACTCGATTGTGGCGGTCAGCGCAGCGATGAGGCGTGGTGACGGATTTCCTTCCTCGAGCCGATCGGCTGCTCCGGCCAGCGCTTCGCCAAGGCGGAGGCAATCGCTGTCGGCGGTTTCCAGGGCAATGCCATAGAGCTTGAATACGGCGGGTCGAACGTCGTCGGCGCTGGCGCCATGGCGCTGGGACCAGGCCTGTTCCAGCGTGGTGCTAGCCTCAACCCAGCGTTCATTCAGTTTTGGATCGAAGCGGGGCGGGCGGGATTTCTCCACCCAGGGCAGGAGGGCGGCAGTCGCGTCCAGTGTCGGTGCGAGCGCCGCCCGTGATTCCTCGAGATCGTCCTCGGGAATGTCGTCCATTTTTCCTTAGTTGCCGGCCAGCTTGGCGAATGCCGAAACGACTTCCGGCGGGGCCTGCACCAGTTCGATCAGCACGCCTTCGCCGCCGATCGGGAATTCCTCGTTACCCTTCGGGTGCAGGAAGGTGATGTCGAACCCGGCTGCGCCCTTGCGGATGCCGCCCGGCGCAAAGCGCACGCCGTTGGCCGACAGCCATTCGACGGCCTTGGGCAGGTCGTCGATCCACAGGCCGACGTGGTTGAGCGGCGTCGCGTGCACGGCCGGCTTCTTTTCCGGGTCGAGCGGCTGCATCAGGTCGACCTCGACCTTGAACGGGCCGGTGCCCATGGCGCAGATGTCCTCATCGACGTTTTCGCGTTCCGAGACGAAGGTGCTGGTGATTTCCAGGCCGAATTTTTCGACCCACAACGTGCGCAGCTTTTCCTTGGAAGGGCCACCGATGGCGATTTGCTGGATGCCGAGAACCTTGAACGGACGTGTCATGACTGGATTCCTGTCTGGTGTTGATGAACGTAATCCATAATTATAGAGGCTTCTTCCGGTAGGCAAAGACTAGCATGGCGACCCCGGTCAGAATCATCGGCAGCGATAGCCACTGCCCCATGCTGATTGTGTACGACTGTCCGAAAATCCCGTGATCGGGCTCGCGGAAAAACTCGGTGATGAAACGGAAGCTGCCGTAGCCGATCAGGAACACACCGGACACTGCCGCCCGAGGTCGCGGCTGGCGGCTGTACAGCCAGAGGATGGCGAACAGCGCCAGGCCTTCCAGTCCGACATGGTAGAGCTGGGAGGGGTGGCGCGGCTGCATGTCTCCGGATTGCGGAAAGATCATCGCCCACGGCAGGTTGGGGTCGGCGATGCGGCCCCACAGTTCGCCGTTGATGAAATTGCCGATGCGTCCTGCGGCCAGGCCGAGCGGGACCAGCGGGGCAACGAAATCCATCACATCGAACCAGTTCAGGGCGTACTTGCGCGTCCACAGGCCCATGGCCACCAGCACCCCGAGGAAGCCGCCATGGAAGCTCATGCCGCCCTTCCAGACAGCGAGGATTTCCAGCGGATTGGCCAGGTAGTAGCCGGGTTCGTAGAACAGCACCTGTCCCAGCCGGCCGCCGAGAATGACGCCGAGCATGCCGTAGAACAGCAGGTCGTCGAGTTGTTCGACGGTCAGGAAGCCGGGGCGGCTTTTGATGCGCAGTCGCCCGAGCAAAATAAATTGAACGAAGGCGAGCAGGTACATCAAACCGTACCAGCGTACGGAAAGCGGGCCGACGGAAAAGGCAACGGGGTCGAACTGCGGGTGTAGAAGCATTGCAGGCGCAGAGTGGGCTAGAATTAGCCGATTATAGTTCGCGCCCGTGACAACACCGTGGCGTTCAGTTTCAGACGGAGAGAGAGTCATGCCGCAATATCGTTCCCATACCTCCACCCACGGCCGCAACATGGCGGGTGCCCGCTCCTTGTGGCGCGCCACCGGCATGAAGGATGGCGACTTCGGCAAGCCGATCATTGCCGTGGTCAATAGCTTTACGCAATTCGTGCCCGGCCACGTCCACCTCAAGGATCTGGGGCAGATGGTGGCGCGCGAGATCGAAGCGGCAGGCGGCGTCGCCAAGGAGTTCAATACCATTGCCATCGACGACGGCATCGCCATGGGCCACAGCGGCATGCTCTATTCGCTGCCCAGCCGCGACCTGATCGCCGACTCGGTTGAATACATGGTTAACGCCCACTGCGCCGACGCCATGGTCTGTATCTCCAACTGCGACAAGATCACCCCGGGCATGCTGATGGCCGCCATGCGCCTCAATATTCCGGTTGTCTTTGTCTCCGGCGGGCCGATGGAAGCCGGCAAGGTCAAGTTGCAGGACAAGGTCGTACACCTTGATCTGGTCGATGCCATGGTCAAGGCGGCCGATGCATCCGTGTCGCAGGCAGATCTCGACGAAATCGAACGCTCCGCCTGTCCGACCTGCGGTTCGTGCTCCGGCATGTTCACCGCCAACTCGATGAACTGCCTGACCGAGGCACTCGGCCTGTCGCTGCCCGGCAACGGCACTGTCGTGGCCACACACGCCGACCGCCAGCAACTGTTCCTGCGCGCCGGTCGCCTCGCCGTCGAGCTGTGCAAGCGCTACTACGAACAGGACGATGCCTCGGTGTTGCCGCGCTCGATCGCCACCCGTGGTGCCTTCGAAAATGCCATGACTCTGGATGTGGCGATGGGCGGTTCGACCAATACCGTGCTGCACATCCTGGCTGCAGCGCAGGAAGCCGGTGTCGATTTCACCATGGCCGACATCGACCGCATTTCGCGTTCCGTGCCCTGCCTGTGCAAGGTGGCGCCGATGACCGACAAGTACCACATCGAGGACGTCCATCGTGCCGGCGGCATCATGGGTATCCTCGGTGAACTCGATCGTGCCGGCCTGCTTCATCGTGACGCGCCGACCGTCCATGCCAAGAACCTGGGCGAGGCGATCGACCGTTGGGACGTGGTGCGCGAACACGACGTCAAGGTGCATAACTTCTTCAAGGCAGCACCGGGTGGCGTGCCGACGCAAGTGGCCTTCTCGCAGGATCGCCGCTTCAACGAACTCGACCTCGATCGCACCCACGGCTGTATCCGTAACAAGGCCAACGCCTATTCCAAGGACGGTGGCCTGGCAGTGCTCTACGGCAACATCGCGCTCGATGGCTGTATCGTCAAGACGGCCGGTGTCGACGAGTCGATCTGGAAATTCACCGGCCGTGCCCGTGTCTTCGAGAGCCAGGATACGGCCGTCGAAGGCATCCTTGCCGGGCAGATTGTCGCCGGCGACGTGGTGGTCATCCGCTATGAAGGCCCGAAGGGCGGCCCGGGCATGCAGGAAATGCTCTATCCGACCTCCTACCTGAAGTCGATGGGTCTGGGCAAGGAGTGTGCCCTGCTCACCGATGGCCGCTTCTCCGGCGGCACCTCCGGTCTCTCCATTGGCCACGCCTCGCCGGAAGCGGCCGACGGCGGCGCTATCGGCCTGGTGGAAGAGGGTGACACCATCGAGATCGATATCCCGAATCGCCGCATCCATCTGGCCGTTTCCGACGACACGCTGGCCCAGCGGCGCGCTGCCATGGATGCCAAGGGAGATGCCGCCTGGCAGCCGATCAGCCGTGAGCGCACGGTTTCCGCTGCCCTGCAGGCCTATGCCCTGATGGCCACTTCGGCCGACAAGGGCGCGGTGCGCGACGTCACGCAAATCCAGCGCCGCAAATGACGCTCCCCGTCTGGCTCGGGTTTTTGCTGGCGGCGATTGTGATCGCCGTCACGCCCGGGCCGGGCGCCGTGATCAGCATGAGCACCGGCATCCGCCACGGCTATTGGGCGGCCTTAACCGCCATTCTGGGGCTGCAGGCGGCGCTGCTCATCCAGCTCTTCGGTGTGGCACTCGGCCTCGGGGCCGTGTTGGCGGCATCCGAAGCGGCGTTCTCGGTAATCAAATTTCTGGGGGCGGGCTACCTGCTCTGGCTGGGTATTCGGAAGTGGTTTTCACCCGTCGTTCCGGTGGATGCTGATGCGCCGCCGATGTATCGAAAGGGGCTCTTTCTGCAGGGTCTGCTGGTCAACCTGACGAACCCCAAGGCCGTCATTTTTATCGGCGCCTTGGTGCCCCAGTTTGTCGATCCATTGCAGCCTCAGGTGCCTCAATATGCCGTCATTTCCGCGACCTTGTGCGTGATCGACACGCTGGTGATGTCCGGCTATGCATTGATGGCTGCGCGCTTGGGCCGTTGGATGCACGATCCGCGCAGCATACGGTTGCAGAACAGGTTGTTCGGCGGGCTGTTCGTTTCGGCTGGGGCCTTGTTGGCCATTTCCGGTCGTCCTTCCTGAGACGGCAGGTCAACCCTGGAGGGCTCCGGGGCGTTATATGCCTGCGGATGCCAGGAAGCCAGGGCGCCCTCCTGTTTGCCAGGGGCCGAAAAGGGTTTTATCATCCGATTCTGTTGTTTCCACCAACCCGATGAACGGAGCGAGAGAGAATGAAAGCTGTTTACATTGCCATGATGGCTGCGGCAGGTATCGTGATGGCCGGTCAGGCGAACGCCGACGAAGCACTGGCCAAGGCCAAGAACTGCATGTCCTGCCATGCCATCGACAAGAAGCTGGTTGGCCCGGCCTATAAGGATGTTGCGGCCAAGTACAAGGGTGATGCCAAGGCTCCGGCTGCTCTGGCTGCCAAGATCAAGGCGGGTGGCAAGGGTGCCTGGGGCGAAATCCCGATGCCGCCAAACAACGTTACCGAAGACGAAGCCAAGAAGCTGGCTGCCTGGGTTCTGTCTCAGAAGTAATTTTGCTTCAAATCCGCGAAAAGCCGGCTATATGCCGGCTTTTCTGTTTTTGGGTGTTGACAGGGTGTGAAGTCGTCTGGATAATCTCGGGTTCTTCCGGAGGGATACCCAAGCGGTCAACGGGAACAGACTGTAAATCTGTCGGCTCAGCCTTCGAAGGTTCGAATCCTTCTCCCTCCACCAGATTGAATGCTGTAGCGGCCTGTGCTGCGGGCGTAGGGTTTTGCGGGTGTAGCTCAATGGTAGAGCTGAAGCCTTCCAAGCTTAAGACGAGGGTTCGATTCCCTTCACCCGCTCCACGACACGGTACGGCTGGAGTTTTAAGGTAGGCCCATGTGGCTCAGTGGTAGAGCACTCCCTTGGTAAGGGAGAGGTCGGCAGTTCGATCCTGCCCATGGGCACCACCGATTAGCTTGGATTCTGGATTTTTATTTATCTGATTATTGAGGAACTGGAATGGCTAAGGAAAAATTCGAGCGTACGAAACCGCACGTAAACGTTGGCACGATTGGTCACGTTGACCACGGCAAGACCACGCTGACCGCTGCGATCACGACGGTGCTGTCGGCCAAGTTCGGCGGTGCTGCCAAGAAGTACGATGAAATCGACGCTGCGCCGGAAGAAAAGGCTCGCGGTATCACGATCAATACCGCCCACGTCGAATACGAAACCGCCAACCGTCACTACGCCCACGTTGACTGCCCGGGCCACGCCGACTACGTCAAGAACATGATTACCGGTGCCGCCCAGATGGACGGTGCGATTCTGGTCTGTTCCGCCGCTGACGGCCCGATGCCGCAAACCCGCGAACACATCCTGCTCGCCCGCCAGGTTGGCGTGCCGTACGTTCTCGTTTTCATGAACAAGTGCGACATGGTTGACGACGCCGAGCTGCTCGAACTGGTCGAAATGGAACTGCGCGAGCTGCTCTCCAAGTACGACTTCCCGGGCGACGACACCCCGATCATCCACGGCTCCGCACTCAAGGCCCTGGAAGGCGACCAGTCCGAAATCGGCGAACCCGCCATCTTCCGCCTGGCTGACGCCCTGGACTCCTACATCCCGACCCCGGAGCGCGCTGTCGACATGCCGTTCCTGATGCCGGTCGAAGACGTCTTCTCCATCTCCGGTCGCGGTACCGTTGTCACCGGTCGTGTTGAGCGCGGCATCGTCAAGGTCGGCGAAGAAATCGAAATCGTCGGTATCCGTCCGACCCAGAAGACCACCTGTACCGGTGTCGAAATGTTCCGCAAGCTGCTCGACCAAGGTCAAGCCGGCGACAACATCGGCGCCCTGCTGCGTGGCACCAAGCGTGAAGACGTCGAGCGTGGTCAAGTCCTGTGCAAGCCGGGCTCCATCACCCCGCACACCCACTTCACGGGCGAAGTGTATGTTCTGTCCAAGGACGAAGGTGGTCGTCACACCCCGTTCTTCAACAACTACCGTCCGCAGTTCTACTTCCGTACGACCGACGTGACCGGCGCCATCTCGCTGCCGGAAGGCGTTGAAATGGTCATGCCGGGTGACAACATCCAGATGACGGTCAAGCTGATCGCCCCGATCGCCATGGAAGAAGGTCTGCGCTTCGCTATCCGCGAAGGCGGTCGTACCGTCGGCGCCGGCGTTGTCGCCAAGATCATCGAGTAATCGATCGTAGTAAAAGTTGCAAAAGCGCTCCGGGTGACCGGGGCGCTTTAGTGTCTCTGCAGCAGGGGTGTAGCTCAATTGGTAGAGCGCCGGTTTCCAAAACCGAAGGTCGGGGGTTCGATTCCCTCCGCCCCTGCCACTCTCTTTAAAGATCGCGAACGTCATGGCTGACAAGATCAAGTTTGCGCTGGCGCTGGTTATTCTGGCTGCTGGCGTGGCTGGCTTCTACCTGCTCTCCGAGCAGGCAATGATTTTGCGCGTCCTGGCGGTCCTCGTTGGGTTGGCGCTGGCAATTGTCGTGGCTTGGAAGACCGAGCCGGGGCAACGCTTCTTCGTTTTTGGTAACGAGGCGGTGGTCGAGGCCAAAAAGGTCGTCTGGCCGACCCGCAAGGAAACCATGCAAACCACCGGAGCGGTATTCGCTTTTGTTGTGGTCATGGCGATCTTCCTGTATCTGACTGACAAGAGCCTTGAAGTGGTCCTTTACGACTGGGTGCTGGGCTGGAAGAAATCATGAGCAAACGCTGGTACGTCGTACACGCCTACTCCGGCTTCGAAAAGAGTGTAATGCGCGCCATTCAGGAGCGCATTACCCGTTTGGGCATGCAGGAAAAATTCGGCCGGATTCTCGTTCCGGTTGAAGAAGTGGTTGAAATGAAGGGTGGCCAGAAGGCCATTTCGGAGCGCAAGTTCTTTCCGGGCTATGTGCTGTGCGAAATGGAAATGGATGACGATTCCTGGCATCTGGTGAAGAACACTCCGAAGGTTACGGGCTTCGTTGGCGGTACCGCCACCAAGCCAACCCCGATTTCCCAGAAGGAAGTCGACAAGATCATGCAGCAGATGCAGGAAGGGGTCGAAAAGCCCCGGCCCAAGGTGCTGTTCGAAGTGGGCGAAGTCGTTCGCGTCAAGGAAGGTCCGTTCACCGACTTCCATGGCTCGGTCGAGGACGTCAACTACGAAAAGAATCGCCTGCGTGTGTCGGTGACCATTTTCGGTCGCGCCACGCCGGTCGAACTGGAATTCGGTCAGGTCGAAAAAGCCTGATTTTGGTTTTAGGGTCTGCCGGAAGCCCCAATTCCGGCAAGAGGAGCGTCAGTAGTCGGCAGTTCTGCGATCAAAGCGCGCTACCACTCATAACTTAGGAGCAATCATGGCCAAGAAAATTGTAGGCTATATCAAGCTGCAAGTGCCGGCCGGCAAGGCGAATCCGTCGCCCCCGATCGGTCCCGCGCTGGGTCAGCGCGGTCTGAACATCATGGAATTCTGCAAGGCGTTCAACGCCCAGACCCAAGGCGTCGAGCCGGGCCTGCCGATTCCGGTTGTCATTACCGCCTACGCGGACAAGTCTTTCACCTTCGTGATGAAGACCCCGCCGGCAACCATCCTGATCAAGAAGGCTGCTGGTATCAAGTCCGGTTCGGCCAAGCCGCATACCGATAAGGTTGGCAAGATCACCCGCGCCCAGTGCGAAGAGATCGCCAAGACCAAGATGCCTGACCTGACCGCTGCCGATATGGAGGCAGCTATTCGCACCATCGCCGGCTCCGCCCGCTCGATGGGTATCACGGTGGAGGGTCTGTAATCATGGCCAAGCTCACGAAGAAACAAAAGGCTCTGGCCGAGAAGGTTGTCGCCCAGAAGCTGTACCCGCTGCAGGAAGCCCTGACCCTGGCCAAGGAAACCGCCACCGCCAAGTTTGACGAGTCGATCGACGTCGCCGTCAACCTCGGTGTTGATGCACGTAAATCCGACCAGGTCGTTCGCGGCTCCGTCGTTCTGCCGGCTGGTACCGGCAAATCCGTTCGCGTTGCCGTGTTCGCCCAGGGCGACAAGGCTGAAGCCGCCAAGGCCGCAGGCGCCGAAGTCGTCGGTTTTGACGACCTGGCTGCTGAAGTCAAGGCCGGCAACCTGAACTTTGACGTCGTCATCGCGACGCCGGACGCTATGAAGGTCGTTGGCCAGCTGGGCCAGATCCTCGGTCCGCGCGGCCTGATGCCGAACCCGAAGGTTGGTACCGTGACCATGGATGTCGCTACCGCCGTCAAGAACGCCAAGGCCGGTCAGGTTCAGTACCGTACCGACAAGGCCGGCATCGTTCACGCCACCATCGGCCGCGCTTCCTTCTCTGTCGAGAATCTGGAGACCAACCTGAAGGCGTTGATCGAAGCATTGCAAAAGGCCAAGCCGGCTTCTTCCAAGGGTCAGTACCTGAAGAAGATCGCCGTCTCCGCCACGATGGGCCCCGGCGTTCGCGTCGATCAGGCTTCGCTGGCTGGCTAAAAGTACTTTGGGTCATGGCGGATACTCCAGTGTTCGCCATGGATCGTCAAAGACCGCAGGCGCCTCGGTAACGGGGCTTAATCGCGAAAGCACCCTGCGCAGACGGTGTCCCCGAACAAGATTTTCTGCTGACCGGCAACGGGCAGCATAGCTTCTGGTTCAGGTCGCCGTAAGGGCGATGGAATTTTCCATCGTGTTATGACTTGAAAGGAGGAAAGACCTGTGGGTCTCAATCTGAACGACAAAAAAGCGGTTGTAGCTGAGGTGTCGGCACAAGTGGCCAACGCTCAGACCATCGTGGTCGCCGAATATCGTGGCATCGAGGTTACCGACCTCACCGTGCTGCGCAAGAAGGCCCGCGAGTCTGGCGTTTACCTGCGTGTGTTGAAGAACACCCTGGTGCGTCGCGCGGTCGCGGGCACCGAGTTCGCCGGCCTGGCTGACCAAATGGTCGGACCGCTGATTTACAGCGTTTCCGCCGACCCGGTGGCCGCTGCGAAGGTCCTCGCTGATTTCGCAAAAACCAACGACAAGCTCGTCCTGAAGGCCGGTTCCTACGCCGGCAAGGTGCTCGACAAGGCTGGCGTGCAAGCGCTCGCTTCCGTCCCGAGCCGCGAAGAGCTGCTCTCCAAGCTGCTGTACGTCATGCAGGCTCCGGTTGCCGGCTTCGTCCGCGGCCTGGCTGCACTGGCTACCCAGCGCGAAGAAGCTGCCGCTTAACCGTACCGCTTACGAACTGATTTAGGAGTTATTTGAAATGGCAATTAGCAAAGAAGACATCCTGGAAGCCGTTGGCTCCCTGACCGTTATGGAACTGAATGACCTGGTCAAGGCATTCGAAGAGAAGTTCGGCGTTTCCGCCGCTGCCGTCGCCGTTGCCGGCCCGGCTGGTGGTGGCGCTGCCGCTGCTGCTGAAGAGCAGACCGAATTCACCGTCGTCCTGACTGGTGCCGGTGACAAGAAGGTTGAAGTCATCAAGGTCGTCCGTGCCGCTACCGGCCTGGGTCTGAAGGAAGCCAAGGATCTGGTCGACGGTGCTCCGAAGCCGGTCAAGGAAGGCATTGCCAAGGCTGACGCCGAAGCTCTCAAGAAGCAACTGGAAGACGCTGGCGCCAAGGTCGAAATCAAGTAATCGACTTTTGCCCTGTGGGCTGGCGGTTTTTGCCGCCAGCCCTTTTGTGTTTTGTAAAACAGCTTAGACCGACCTACTGAAAATAAGCTTGAGTACCGCCAGCCGGCAAACGCAAACCGAACTTTTCTCTTTCTGTGAAGAGAGAGGAGTCCGTTTGCGTTTGCCTGTTTCCACAGGTTTCATGTTTGATTTCATCCTCACGGAGTTACCATGACTTACTCCTTCACCGAGAAGAAACGCATCCGCAAGAGCTTCGCCAAGCGCGCCAGTGTCTTGGACGTTCCTTACTTGTTGGCGACCCAACTGCAGTCTTTCAAGGACTTCCTGCAAGACGAAGTGGCGCCGGAGAAGCGGAAAAACGAAGGCCTGCAGGCAGCGTTTACCTCGATTTTCCCGATCGTTTCGCATTCCGGCAACGCGCGCCTGGAATTCGTCAGCTACATGCTCGGCGAGCCGGCTTTCGATGTGACCGAGTGCCACCAGCGTGGCCTGACCTTCGCGTCGTCGCTGCGCGCCAAGGTCCGTCTGGTCATCATGGACCGCGAAGCCCCGGATACCGTGAAGGAAGTCAAGGAGCAGGAAGTCTACATGGGTGAAATCCCCCTGATGACGACCAACGGTTCCTTCGTGATCAACGGCACCGAGCGGGTTATCGTTTCCCAGTTGCACCGCTCGCCGGGCGTGTTCTTCGAGCATGACCGCGGCAAGACCCACAGCTCGGGCAAGCTGCTCTTCTCGGCACGCGTCATTCCCTACCGCGGTTCCTGGCTGGACTTCGAGTTCGACCCGAAGGACACCCTGTTCTTCCGTGTCGACCGTCGTCGCAAGATGCCGGTCACCACGTTGCTCAAGGCCATCGGCATGTCGTCCGAGGAAATCCTGGCCCAGTTCTTCGAATTCGACACCTTCCTGCTGGGTAAGGACAAGGTCGAGTTCACCCTGGTTCCGGAACGCCTGCGTGGCGAAGTGGCCCGTTTCGATTTCGTTGGTCCGGACGGCAAGCTGATCGTCGCCAAGGACAAGCGCATCACCGCCAAGCATATCCGCGAGATCGGCGCTGCCGGCATCAAGCAGATCGCCGTGCCGGACGAGTTCCTGGTTGGCCGTGTTGTCGCCAAGAACATCATCGACACCGTGACCGGCGAAGTCGTGGCCAACGCCAACGACGAAATCACCGAGACCCTGCTCGCCAAGCTGCGCGAAGCCGATATTCTGACCGTCGAGACCCTGTACACCAACGATCTTGACCGTGGCGCCTTCATCTCCAACACCCTGCGTGCCGATGAAACCGCCACCCGCCAGGCGGCGCGTATTGCCATCTACCGCATGATGCGTCCGGGCGAGCCGCCGACGGAAGAGGCGGTCGAAATCCTGTTCAACGGCCTGTTCTACTCCGACGAGCGCTACGATCTGTCGGGCGTCGGTCGCATGAAGTTCAACCGTCGCCTGTCGCGTCAGGACGTCATCGAATACAAGGTGATGGTCAAGGGCCTCGCCTCCAAGGCCGAAGCTGCCCTGAAGAACCTGGCTGAAGCCTCCGGCTTTGCCCTGTCAGCCATTCAGGATCTGGTCAGCCTGCTGCCCTTCGGTGCTCGTGCCATGATCGAGAACTCGACGCAAGTCGAAGCCGAGGCGCTGGCCGCCAAGCTGAAGCCGCTGGGGGCCAACATCGAAGTTCGCGAACAGCTGACCCTGTCGCCGCGCGACATCGTCGACGTGATCCGTATCCTGGTCGAGCTGCGCAACGGCCGCGGCGAAATCGACGACATCGACCACCTCGGCAACCGTCGCGTGCGTTCGGTCGGCGAACTGGCCGAAAACCAGTTCCGTGCCGGTCTGGTGCGCGTCGAGCGCGCCGTCAAGGAGCGCCTGTCGCAAGCCGAATCCGACAATCTGATGCCGCACGACCTGATCAACGCCAAGCCGATCAGTGCCGCGATCAAGGAATTCTTCGGCTCCAGCCAGCTGTCGCAGTTCATGGACCAGACCAACCCGCTGTCGGAAATCACCCACAAGCGCCGTGTTTCGGCTCTTGGCCCGGGCGGTCTGACCCGCGAACGCGCCGGCTTCGAAGTGCGCGACGTGCACCCGACCCACTATGGCCGCGTCTGCCCGATCGAAACGCCGGAAGGTCCGAACATCGGTCTGATCAACTCGCTGGCCTTGTTTGCCCGCGTGAACAGCTACGGCTTCATTGAAACCGCCTACCGCAAGGTTGCCGACGGCAAGGTCACCAACGACATCGAGTACCTGTCGGCCATCGAAGAAGGCAACTATGTCGTCGCCCAGGCCAACGCCGCGCTCGACGCCAATGGTTGCCTTGCCGACGATCTCGTCACCTGTCGCGAGAAGGGCGAAACCATCCTCGCCGAACCGTCGCGCGTCCAGTACATGGACGTGGCCCCGGGCCAGATCGTTTCCGTTGCCGCCTCGCTGATTCCGTTCCTCGAGCACGACGACGCGAACCGTGCGCTGATGGGCGCCAACATGCAACGTCAGGCCGTTCCCTGTCTGCGTCCGGAAAAGCCGCTGGTCGGTACCGGCATCGAGCGTACCGTCGCGGTCGACTCGGGTACTGCTGTCGTCGCCCTGCGCGGCGGCAAGGTCGATTACGTTGATGCCGGCCGCGTCGTGGTCCGCGTGAACGACAATGAAACCGTAGCCGGTGAAGTTGGCGTCGACATCTACAATCTGGTCAAGTACACCCGTTCCAACCAGAACACCAACATCAACCAGCGTCCGATGGTCAAGGTTGGTGACGTGATCGCCAAGGGTGACGTGGTGGCCGACGGTGCCTCCACCGACAAGGGCGAACTCGCCCTCGGCCAGAACATGCTGATCGCGTTCATGCCGTGGAACGGCTACAACTTCGAAGACTCGATCCTGATCTCCGAGCGCGTCGTTGCCGAAGACCGTTACACCTCGATCCACATCGAGGAACTGACGGTCGTCGCCCGCGATACCAAGCTCGGCCCTGAAGAAATCACCCGCGACATCGCCTCCCTCGGCGAAGCCCAGCTGTCCCGCCTCGACGATTCCGGCATCGTGTACATCGGTGCCGAAGTCGAAGCCGGCGACGTGCTGGTCGGCAAGGTAACGCCCAAGGGCGAAACCCAGCTGACGCCGGAAGAGAAGCTGCTGCGCGCCATCTTCGGCGAGAAGGCTTCCGACGTTAAGGACACCTCGCTGCGTGTGCCGTCGGGCATCGCCGGTACCGTCATCGACGTCCAGGTGTTCACCCGCGAAGGCATCGAGCGCGACAAGCGTGCCCAGTCGATCATCGACGAGCACCTGCGTCATTACAAGCTGGACCTCGCCGACCAGATGCGTATCGTCGAACGCGACGCTTTCGAGCGCGTCGGTCGTCTGATCCTCGGCAAGAAGGCCAATGGCGGCCCGAAGAAGCTGGCCAAGGGCTCGGTCATCGAGCAGTCCTATCTGGACGGCATGGACCCGCACCACTGGTTCGACATCCGTCTGTCCGACGACGAAGCTGCCCAGCAGCTTGAGCAGGTCAAGGACGGTCTGGAGCAGGCCCGCAAGGACTTCGACATCGCTTTCGAAGCCAAGCGCAAGAAGCTGACCCAGGGCGACGAACTGCCGCCGGGCGTGCAGAAGATGGTCAAGGTCTACGTGGCCGTCAAGCGTCGCCTGCAGCCGGGCGACAAGATGGCCGGTCGTCACGGTAACAAGGGTGTCGTCTCGCGCATCCTGCCGGTCGAGGACATGCCGCACATGGAAGACGGCAGCCCGGTCGATATCGTGCTGAACCCGCTCGGCGTGCCGTCCCGGATGAACGTCGGTCAGATTCTCGAAGTCCACCTCGGCCTCGCCGCCAAGGGCCTCGGTCACAAGATCGGCGCCATGCTGCGTGCCCAGTCCAGCGTCAAGGAAGTCCGTGGCTTCCTCGACAAGGTCTATAACTCGAACGGCAAGTCCGAGGATCTCGACCAGCTGAACGATGCCGAAGTCATGGAAATGGCCGGCAACCTGACCACCGGTGTGCCGTTCGCCACCCCGGTGTTCGACGGTGCCAAGGAAGAGGAAATCAAGGCCATGCTGGCGCTCGCCGGCATGCCGTCCTCCGGTCAGATGACCCTGTTCGACGGCCGCACCGGCGAAGCATTCGAGCGTCAGGTCACGGTCGGCTACATGCATTACCTGAAGCTGCATCACTTGGTTGATGACAAGATGCACGCCCGTTCGACCGGCCCGTACTCGCTGGTCACCCAGCAGCCGCTGGGCGGCAAGGCGCAGTTCGGCGGCCAGCGCTTCGGCGAAATGGAAGTGTGGGCGCTCGAAGCCTACGGCGCTTCCTACGTGCTGCAGGAAATGTTGACCGTCAAGTCCGACGACGTGAACGGCCGTACCAAGGTGTACGAAAACATCGTCAAGGGCGAGCACAAGATCGATGCCGGCATGCCGGAATCCTTCAACGTGCTGGTCAAGGAAATCCGTTCGCTGGCGATCGACATCGATCTGGAACGTTACTGATTCAGGGCTTAGGAGTTAAACGATGAAAGCATTGCTCGATCTGTTCAAGCAGGTAACCGCCGAGGAGGAATTCGACGCGATTACCATTGGCCTCGCCTCGCCCGAGAAGATCCGTTCCTGGTCCTACGGTGAAGTCAAGAAGCCGGAAACCATCAACTACCGTACCTTCAAGCCGGAGCGCGATGGCCTGTTCTGCGCCAAGATTTTTGGCCCGATCAAGGACTACGAGTGCCTGTGCGGCAAGTACAAGCGCCTCAAGCACCGTGGCGTCATCTGTGAAAAGTGCGGCGTCGAAGTGACGCTGGCCAAGGTTCGTCGTGACCGCATGGGTCACATCGAACTGGCCTCGCCGACGGCCCACATCTGGTTCCTGAAGTCCCTGCCGTCCCGTCTCGGCATGGTGCTCGACATGACGCTGCGCGATATCGAGCGCGTCCTGTACTTCGAAGCCTATGTGGTCACCGACCCGGGCATGGTCTCAAATCTGCAGCGTAGCCAGCTGCTGACCGAAGACCAGTACCTTGAAATGGTCGAGGAACATGGCGACGACTTCCAGGCCCTGATGGGCGCCGAGGGTATCCGCGAACTGCTGCGCAACCTCGAGCTGAACAGCGAGGTTGAATCCTTGCGCGCCGAACTGGAAGTCACCGGTTCCGAAGCCAAGAACAAGAAGCTGGCCAAGCGTCTGAAGATTCTCGAAGGTTTCCAGAAGTCGGGCATCAAGCCGGACTGGATGATCCTTGAGGTGCTGCCCGTGCTGCCGCCGGACCTGCGTCCGCTGGTGCCGCTGGACGGCGGCCGTTTCGCGACCTCCGATCTGAACGATCTCTATCGTCGCGTCATCAACCGTAACAATCGTCTGAAGCGCCTGCTCGAGCTGAAGGCCCCGGAAATCATCGTGCGCAACGAAAAGCGCATGCTGCAGGAAGCCGTCGACTCGCTGCTCGACAACGGCCGCCGCGGCAAGGCGATGACCGGCGCCAACAAGCGTCCGCTGAAGTCGCTGGCCGACATGATCAAGGGCAAGGGCGGTCGTTTCCGTCAGAACCTGCTGGGTAAGCGCGTCGACTACTCCGGCCGTTCGGTCATCGTGGTCGGCCCGCAGCTCAAGCTGCACCAGTGCGGCCTGCCCAAGCTGATGGCGCTGGAACTCTTCAAACCCTTCATCTTCCACAAGCTGGAAGTGCTCGGCTACGCCACCACCATCAAGCAAGCCAAGAAGATGGTCGAAGGTCAGGAGCCGGTGGTGTGGGACATCCTCGAAGACGTCATCCGCGAACACCCGGTCATGTTGAACCGTGCGCCGACCCTGCACCGTCTGGGTATCCAGGCTTTCGAGCCGACCCTGATCGAAGGCAAGGCCATCCAGCTGCACCCGCTCGTCTGTGCCGCGTTCAACGCCGACTTCGACGGTGACCAGATGGCTGTCCACGTCCCGCTGTCGCTGGAAGCCCAGATGGAAGCCCGCACCCTGATGCTGGCCTCCAACAACGTGCTGTCTCCCGCCAACGGCGCACCGATCATCGTGCCGTCGCAGGATATCGTTTTGGGTCTGTACTACGCGACCCGCGAAAAGATCAACGGCAAGGGCGAAGGCATGTATTTCGCCGACGTCGCCGAAGTGGAACGTGCCTTGGCATCCAAGGAAGTCGATATCCACTCGCGTATTTCGGTTCGCCTGCCTCAGTACGAAGCCGGTGCTGTTGAAGGCGAATGGATCGAGAAGATCGTTCGTATCGAAACCACCGTCGGTCGTTCCATTCTGGCCAAGATCCTGCCGAAGGGCCTGCCTTTCAAGGTCATCGACAAGGCGCTGAAGAAGAAGGAAATCTCCAAGCTGATCGACGAATCGTTCCGTCGCTGCGGCCTCAAGGAAACCGTTGTCTTCGCCGACAAGCTGATGCAGAACGGCTACGCGCTGGCTACCCGTGCCGGTATTTCTTTCTGTTCGGACGACATGCGCGTTCCGGCCAAGAAGTATGAAATCATCGCCGAGGCCGAAGCCGAGGTGAAGGAAATCGAGACCCAGTACACCAACGGTCTGGTTACCCAGGGCGAGCGTTACAACAAGGTCGTCGATATCTGGGGCCGCACCGGTGATCAGGTCGCCAAGGTCATGATGGACGAACTCGGCCACGAGGAAGTCGTCGACCGCCATGGCAAGAAGGTCAAGCAGGACTCCTTCAACTCCATCTACATGATGGCCGATTCCGGCGCCCGTGGCTCTGCCGCCCAGATTCGTCAGCTGGCCGGTATGCGCGGCCTGATGGCGAAGCCGGACGGCTCGATTATCGAAACGCCGATCACGACCAACTTCCGCGAAGGTCTGAACGTTCTCCAGTACTTCATCTCGACTCACGGTGCCCGTAAGGGTCTGGCCGATACCGCGCTGAAGACTGCGAACTCCGGTTACCTGACTCGCCGTCTGGTCGACGTCACCCAGGATCTGGTCATCACCGAAGACGACTGCGGCACCAAGAACGGCTTTGCCGTCAAGGCGCTGGTCGAAGGCGGTGAAGTCATCGAGCCGCTGCGCGAGCGTATCCTCGGTCGCGTCACCGTCGACGATCTGGTCGATCCGGAAACCCAGGAAACCGTCATCTTCGCCGGTACCATGCTGGATGAAGATCTGGTCGACCTGATCGACAAGCTGGGCATCGACGAAGTCAAGGTCCGCACTCCGCTGACCTGCGACACGCGCTACGGCCTGTGCGCCAAGTGCTATGGTCGTGACCTCGGTCGCGGCACCATGGTCAATGCCGGCGAATCGGTCGGCGTCATCGCCGCCCAGTCGATCGGCGAACCGGGTACCCAGCTGACCATGCGTACCTTCCACGTTGGTGGTGCCGCTTCGCGTGCCGCCGTCGCCGACAAGGTCGAAGGCAAGTCGGCCGGTACGGTCCGCTACACCTCGAACATGCGCTATGTCACCAGCGCCAAGGGCGAGAAGGTTGTCATCTCCCGCTCCGGCGAGGTGCTGATTACCGACGATCACGGGCGCGAGCGCGAACGCCACAAGGTGCCGTACGGCGCCATCCTGTCTGCCGACGAAGGAAAGGCCGTCAAGGCCGGCGCCAAGCTGGCAACTTGGGATCCGCACACCCGCCCGATCATTACCGAATACGCCGGTACCGTGCGTTTCGAGAACGTCGAGGAAGGCGTCACCGTCGCCAAGCAGGTCGACGATGTGACCGGCCTGTCCACGCTGGTCGTTATTGACCACAAGCGCGGTGGCAAGGCCGCGACCAAGGGTGTTCGCCCGGTCGTCAAGCTGCTCGACGAAAGCGGTCAGGAAGTGAAAATCCACGGTAGCGACCATGCGGTTTCGATCGCCTTCCAGGTTGGCTCGATCATTTCCGTGGTCGATGGACAGCAGGTTGGTGTCGGTGACGTATTGGCCCGTATGCCGCAGGAATCTGCGAAGACCCGCGACATTACCGGCGGTCTGCCGCGTGTTGCCGAATTGTTCGAAGCCCGTACGCCGAAGGATGCTTCCGTGCTGGCCGAAGTCACCGGCACCATCAGCTTCGGCAAGGACACCAAGGGCAAGCAGCGTCTGGTCATCACCGATCTCGACGGCAATGTCCACGAGTTCCTGATCTCCAAGGACAAGCATGTTCTGGTGCACGACGGCCAGGTGGTGAACAAGGGCGAAAAGATCGTCGAAGGCGAACCGGATCCGCACGATATCCTGCGCCTGCAGGGCGTCGAGTCGCTGGCCCGCTACATCACCGACGAGGTTCAGGACGTCTACCGTCTGCAGGGCGTGAAGATCAACGACAAGCATATTGAAGTGATCGTCCGTCAGATGCTGCGCCGGATCACCATCGTCGAAGCTGGCGACACCAAGTTCATCAAGTCCGAACAGGTCGAGCGTGCCGAGTTGCTGGCCGAAAACGATCGCGTGATTGCCGAAGGCAAGCTGCCGGCGACGTTCGATCACATGCTGCTGGGTATTACCAAGGCTTCGTTGTCGACCGATTCGTTCATCTCGGCGGCTTCCTTCCAGGAAACCACCCGTGTTCTGACCGAAGCCGCCATCATGGGCAAGCGTGACGAACTGCGCGGTCTCAAGGAAAACGTCATCGTCGGCCGTCTCATCCCGGCCGGTACCGGTCTGGCTTACCACCGCAGCCGCAAGGCACAGGCGGCTGGCGAAGACCAGGCAGCGAATCGTCCGATCGAAGACGCTGCTGTCGAAAACGCAACGCAGGAAGCAGATCAGGGCCTGTAAATCGTTGGGCAACCCCCGGGTCACGTTGACACGGGGGTTGATCGGCCATAAAATTTATGGTCTTTGTCGGCGGAGGCTAATCATTGTCTCCGCTTTGGATAACAAAATTGCCGTCGTGCACCCCGTTTCGGTGCCCGGCCGTTGAAGGAAGTTTGATATGCCGACCATCAACCAGCTCGTGCGCAAGCCGCGCGTCGCGGAAAAGGCCAAGAGCAAGGTTCCTGCTCTGGAAAAGTGCCCGCAGAAGCGTGGCGTTTGCACCCGCGTTTACACCACTACCCCGAAAAAGCCGAACTCCGCTCTCCGTAAGGTTTGCAAGGTTCGTCTGACGAATGGCTTCGAAGTCATTTCGTACATCGGCGGTGAGGGCCACAACCTGCAGGAACACTCCGTGGTTCTGATCCGCGGTGGTCGTGTCAAGGACTTGCCGGGTGTGCGTTACCACACCGTGCGTGGTTCCCTGGATACGCAAGGCGTCAAAGATCGTAAGCAGTCCCGTTCCAAGTACGGGGCCAAGCGTCCGAAGGCTGCTTGATTCATTAAGTGGCTTGAGTAAGTGGTCGTTCTTTTGGGCGGCCGAGAGAGCCGGGTGGGTGAAAACCCCTTCCCGGCTTTTCAACTGAATCGTGTTTATCAGAGGTTAATATGCCCCGTCGTCGCGAAGTACCCAAGCGTGACATTCTGCCGGATCCGAAGTTCGGCAATGTCGAAGTCTCCAAGTTCATCAACGCCATCATGCAAAGCGGCAAGAAGTCCGTCGCCGAGCGCATCGTTTATGGCGCCTTTGACATCATCTCCACCAAGTCCGGCAAGGATCCGCTCGAAGTCTTCGGTTCTGCCATGGGCAACGTCAAGCCGATGGTCGAAGTGAAGTCCCGTCGCGTCGGCGGTGCCAACTACCAGGTGCCGGTTGAAGTGCGTCCGGCTCGTCGCGCCGCGCTGGCCATGCGCTGGCTGCGTGAGTCCGCCCGCAAGCGTTCGGAAAAGTCCATGGGTCAGCGTCTGGCTGCCGAAATGCTGGAAGCCTCCGAGAATCGCGGTGGTGCCGTCAAGAAGCGTGACGAAGTTCATCGCATGGCCGAAGCCAACAAGGCCTTCGCTCACTTCCGCTTCTAATTCGAAAAGGGCTTTAACGTGGCACGTAAAACTCCCATCGAGCGCTACCGCAATATCGGTATCAGTGCTCACATCGACGCCGGCAAGACCACCACGACCGAGCGCATCCTGTACTACACCGGTGTCAATCACAAGATCGGTGAAGTGCACGACGGTGCCGCTACCATGGACTGGATGGAGCAGGAGCAGGAGCGTGGTATCACCATCACCTCCGCGGCGACGACCTGTTTCTGGAAGGGTATGGATAATTCCTTCCCGGAGCATCGTTTCAACATCATCGACACCCCGGGACACGTTGACTTCACGATCGAAGTCGAGCGCTCGATGCGTGTTCTCGACGGTGCCTGCATGGTTTACTGCGCGGTCGGTGGCGTACAGCCGCAGTCTGAGACCGTCTGGCGTCAGGCGACCAAGTACAAGGTGCCGCGTCTGGCCTTCGTGAACAAGATGGACCGCTCCGGCGCCAACTTCTTCAAGGTCGTCGAGCAGATGAAGACCCGCCTGAAGGCGAATCCGGTGCCCATCGTGATTCCCATCGGTGCTGAAGACAGCTTCGCTGGCGTGGTCGATCTGCTCAAGATGAAGGCCATTATTTGGGACGAAGCCTCCCAGGGTATGAAGTTTGAATACCAGGACGTGCCGGCAGATTTGCAGGAAACGGCCCAAACCTGGCGCGAACAGATGATTGAGGCGGCTGCCGAAGCCTCCGAAGATCTGATGAACGAATACCTCGAGAATGGCGAACTGTCCGAAGCCAAGATCAAGGAAGGTCTGCGTCTGCGCACCCTGGCGTGCGAAATCCAGCCGATGCTGTGCGGTACCGCGTTCAAGAACAAGGGTGTGCAGCGCATGCTGGACGCCGTGGTCGAGTTGCTGCCGTCGCCGGTCGATATCCCGCCGGTTTCCGGCGTCGACGAGCGCGAACAGCCGGCTTCCCGCAAGGCTGACGATGCTGAGAAGTTCTCGGCGCTGGCCTTCAAGCTGATGACCGATCCGTTCGTCGGCCAGCTGACCTTCATCCGCGTTTACTCGGGTGTGCTGGCTTCCGGCGCCACCGTTTACAACTCGGTCAAGGGCAAGAAGGAGCGCGTCGGCCGTATTCTGCAGATGCACGCCAACAACCGCGAAGAAATCAAGGAAGTTCTGGCGGGCGACATCGCCGCTTGCGTTGGCATGAAGGACGTCACCACGGGTGAAACCCTGTGTGATCCGGATGCCCCGATCATCCTCGAGCGCATGGTCTTCCCGGACCCGGTTATTCACGTTGCTGTCGAGCCGAAAACCAAGGCTGACCAGGAAAAGATGGGTATCGCGCTGGGTCGTCTGGCTGCAGAAGATCCGTCCTTCCGGGTGCGTACCGACGAAGAGTCGGGTCAAACCATCATCTCCGGTATGGGCGAACTGCACCTCGACATCATCGTCGACCGTATGCGTCGCGAATTCAACGTTGAAGCTGCTGTCGGTGCCCCGCAGGTTGCCTATCGCGAATGCATCAAGAAGGCTGTCGAACAGGAAGGCAAGTTCGTCAAGCAGTCCGGTGGTCGCGGTCAATTCGGCCACGTCTGGCTCAAGATCGAGCCGAACGAGCCGGGTGCTGGTTATACCTTTGTCGATGCCATCAAGGGCGGCGTCGTTCCGCGCGAATTCATCCCGGCGGTCGACAAGGGTCTGCAGGATGCCATCGGTAGTGGCGTGCTCGCCGGCTTCCCGGTTGTGGACATCAAGTTCACGCTGTTCGATGGTTCCTATCACGACGTTGACTCCAACGAAAACGCCTTCCGCATGGCGGCTTCCATGGCCTTCAAGGAAGGCATGAAGAAGGCCAGCCCGACGCTGCTCGAGCCGATGATGGCCGTTGAAGTCGAGACCCCGGAAGACTACATGGGTAACGTGATGGGCGACCTGTCCTCCCGCCGTGGCATCGTCCAGGGTATGGAAGACCAGGCTGGCGGCATCAAGGTGGTCAAGGCTGAAGTGCCGCTGTCCGAAATGTTCGGCTACGCCACCTCGCTGCGCTCCCTGTCGCAAGGTCGTGCTACCTACTCGATGGAATTCAAGCACTACACGGAAGCGCCGAAGAACGTCGCTGACGCTGTCATCAACAAAAAGTAACACCTTATTGGAGAACCGATAATGGCTAAGGAAAAATTCGAGCGTACGAAACCGCACGTAAACGTTGGCACGATTGGTCACGTTGACCACGGCAAGACCACGCTGACCGCTGCGATCACGACGGTGCTGTCGGCCAAGTTCGGCGGTGCTGCCAAGAAGTACGATGAAATCGACGCTGCGCCGGAAGAAAAGGCTCGCGGTATCACGATCAATACCGCCCACGTCGAATACGAAACCGCCAACCGTCACTACGCCCACGTTGACTGCCCGGGCCACGCCGACTACGTCAAGAACATGATTACCGGTGCCGCCCAGATGGACGGTGCGATTCTGGTCTGTTCCGCCGCTGACGGCCCGATGCCGCAAACCCGCGAACACATCCTGCTCGCCCGCCAGGTTGGCGTGCCGTACGTTCTCGTTTTCATGAACAAGTGCGACATGGTTGACGACGCCGAGCTGCTCGAACTGGTCGAAATGGAACTGCGCGAGCTGCTCTCCAAGTACGACTTCCCGGGCGACGACACCCCGATCATCCACGGCTCCGCACTCAAGGCCCTGGAAGGCGACCAGTCCGAAATCGGCGAACCCGCCATCTTCCGCCTGGCTGACGCCCTGGACTCCTACATCCCGACCCCGGAGCGCGCTGTCGACATGCCGTTCCTGATGCCGGTCGAAGACGTCTTCTCCATCTCCGGTCGCGGTACCGTTGTCACCGGTCGTGTTGAGCGCGGCATCGTCAAGGTCGGCGAAGAAATCGAAATCGTCGGTATCCGTCCGACCCAGAAGACCACCTGTACCGGTGTCGAAATGTTCCGCAAGCTGCTCGACCAAGGTCAAGCCGGCGACAACATCGGCGCCCTGCTGCGTGGCACCAAGCGTGAAGACGTCGAGCGTGGTCAAGTCCTGTGCAAGCCGGGCTCCATCACCCCGCACACCCACTTCACGGGCGAAGTGTATGTTCTGTCCAAGGACGAAGGTGGTCGTCACACCCCGTTCTTCAACAACTACCGTCCGCAGTTCTACTTCCGTACGACCGACGTGACCGGCGCCATCTCGCTGCCGGAAGGCGTTGAAATGGTCATGCCGGGTGACAACATCCAGATGACGGTCAAGCTGATCGCCCCGATCGCCATGGAAGAAGGTCTGCGCTTCGCTATCCGCGAAGGCGGCCGTACCGTCGGCGCCGGCGTTGTTGCTAAGATCATCGAGTAATCGTTCTTTTTGAAAATCGGGGTGGGTAACCCTCGCCCCATCGTTCTTTGGAAGCCAAGAAAATGCAAAACCAAAAAATCCGTATCCGTCTGAAGGCCTTCGACTATCGCCTGATCGATCAATCCGCCCAGGAAATCGTCGAGACCGCCAAGCGTACCGGTGCTGTCGTTCGTGGTCCCGTTCCGCTGCCGACCCGCAAGCAGCGTTTCGACATCCTGCGTTCGCCGCACGTGAACAAGGCTTCCCGCGATCAGCTCGAGATCCGTACCCATCTGCGTCTGATGGATATTGTCGATCCGACCGACAAGACTGTTGATGCCCTGATGAAGCTGGATCTCCCGGCTGGCGTCGACGTCGAGATCAAGTTGCAGTAATTGTAGTTTTGCGGATATAATTCGCGCCTTTCGGGGGTGGCCGGCGACGGCTGCCCATTTGTTGTTTTACATCGACCGGCCAATCGCAGCCGGCGATGAGGAGAATAACCATGAGTCTAGGCCTTGTTGGTCGCAAGGTTGGCATGACTCGCATTTTTGCTGAGGATGGCGCGTCCATCCCGGTGACTGTGCTTGACGTGTCCAATAACCGCGTGACCCAAGTCAAAACGCCGGAGATCGATGGCTACGCAGCCATTCAGGTCGCATTCGGCAAGCGCCGTGCCTCGCGTGTTTCCAAGCCCCTCGCTGGCCATCTGGCCAAGGCGGGCGTGGAAGCCGGGCATGTGCTCAAGGAATTCCAGATCGAAGCTGATCAGTTGGCCAATTTCAAGGCTGGCGATCAGGTCGCTGTCACCATCTTTGCCGAAGGGCAAAAGGTCGATGTGACCGGTACCTCGATCGGTAAGGGTTTCCAGGGTGGTATCAAGCGCCACAACTTCAGCTCCAACCGTGCTTCCCACGGTAACTCGGTGTCGCACAATGCGCCGGGTTCCATTGGTATGGCGCAGGATCCGGGGCGTGTTTTCCCGGGTAAGCGCATGGCCGGCCATCTGGGTGACGTGCAGTCGACCCTGCAGAGTCTGACCATTGTTCGCGTTGACGCTGAGCGTCAGCTGCTGCTGGTCAAGGGCGCTGTGCCGGGTGCCAAGGGTTCTGACGTCGTCGTGCGTCCGGCAGTCAAGGCTTAAGGGGGCGACATGGAACTGAAGGTTATTAACGAACAAGGTCAGGAAGCGGCCAAGCTGCAGGCTTCCGACGTGCTGTTCGGTCGCGAATTCAATGAAGCGCTGGTGCATCAGATCGTCGTCGCCTATCAGGCGAATGCTCGTTCCGGTGACAGTAAGCAGAAGGATCGCTCCGAAGTCCGTCACACCACCACCAAGCCGTGGCGTCAGAAGGGCACTGGTCGTGCCCGCGCTGGTTCGAACGGCAGCCCGCTGTGGCGTGGAGGCGGTCGGATTTTCCCGAACTCCCCGGATCAAAACTATTCCCAGAAGGTTAACAAGAAGATGTTCCGCGCCGGTATGGCTGCGATCCTCTCCGAGTTGGCCCGTCAGGATCGCCTGGTCGTTGTTGACGATCTGTCGATCGATGCGCCGAAAACCAAGCTGTTTGCCCAGAAGTTGAAGGGCATGGGCCTGGAAGGCAATCTTCTGGTTGTGACCGACGAGCTGAATGAGAACCTCTATCTGTCGTCGCGCAACCTGCCCAACGTTCTGGTTCTGGAAGCCCAGGAAGCTGATCCGGTTTCTCTGGTTCGCTTCAACAAGGTTCTGGTGACCAAGAACGCCGTGGCCAAGTTCGAGGAGATGTGGGGATGAATCAAGAGCGTCTGATGCAGGTACTGCTGGCACCGCAAATCTCCGAGAAGGCGACCTATGTTGCCGACAAGCATGAGCAAGTGGTTTTCCGTGTCGCATCCGATGCGACCAAGCCGGAGATCAAGGCTGCTGTCGAGCTTCTGTTCAAGGTTGAGGTTGAGGCTGTTCAAGTCGCCAACGTCAAGGGCAAGGTCAAGCGCTTCAAGGGCGCAACTGGCCGTCGCAAGGGCTGGAAAAAGGCCTATGTGAGCCTGAAGCCGGGTCAGGAAATCAATTTCGTTGAAGGGGGCAATGCATAATGGCTCTCGTTAAAGTCAAACCGACCTCCCCGGGTCGTCGTGGCGTTGTTCAGGTCGTCAATGCCGATCTGCACAAGGGTAAGCCGTTTGCCGGTCTGGTTGAGTCCCAGTCCAAGAACGCTGGCCGCAACAACAATGGTCGTATCACCGTTCGCCATCAGGGCGGTGGTCACAAGCAGGCTTACCGTCTCGTTGATTTCAAGCGCAACAAGGACGGTATTCCGGCCAAGGTTGAACGTCTGGAATACGATCCGAATCGTACGGCGAACATCGCCCTGGTTTGCTACGCCGACGGCGAGCGCCGTTACATCATCGCCAACAAGGGTATGGTGGTTGGTCAGCAGATCATGAGCGGCTCGGAAGCGCCGATCAAGTCCGGTAATGCTTTGCCGATTCGCAACATTCCGGTCGGTACGACCATCTGCTGTGTCGAGATGATGCCGGGTAAGGGTGCTCAAATCGCCCGCTCCGCCGGTACCTCGGTTCAGCTGCTGGCCCGCGAAGGCAGCTACGCCCAGATTCGTCTGCGCTCCGGCGAAGTTCGTCGTGTGCACGTCGAGTGCCGCGCAACGGTTGGTGAAGTCGGTAACGAAGAAAACAACCTGCGCAAGATCGGCAAGGCCGGTGCTCAGCGTTGGCGTGGTATTCGTCCGACCGTCCGCGGTACTGCGATGAACCCGATCGACCACCCGCACGGTGGTGGTGAAGGTAAGACCGGCGAAGGTCGTGTTCCGGTTAACCCGTGGGGTCAGCCCACCAAGGGTTACCGTACCCGCAGCAACAAGCGCACGAACAGCATGATCGTTCAGCGCCGTCATAAGCGTTAAGGGGTAGGAAATGGGACGTTCTCTCAAAAAGGGCCCGTTTATTGATGCGCACCTGATCGACAAGGTCGAAGCAGTTCGCGCCACCAATGACAAGCGCCCGATCAAGACCTGGTCGCGTCGTTCGACGATCCTCCCCGAGTTCATCGGCCTGACGATCGCGGTCCACAATGGCAAGCAGCATATTCCGGTGTTCGTCACCGAGAATATGGTCGGTCACAAGCTCGGCGAGTTTTCGCTGACCCGTACGTTCAAGGGTCACACCGCCGGCAAGAAGGCCAAGAAGTAAGGAGCTGACATGGAAACTCGTGCAAGTCTGCGGGGCGTACGCCTCTCTGCGCAAAAAGGCCGCCTGGTGGCGGATCTCGTGCGCGGCAAGCCGGTTGGTCAGGCTCTCAATATCCTGGCCTTTAGCCCGACCAAGGGTGCCGGTATCATCAAGAAGGTGCTGGAGTCGGCTATCGCCAACGCCGAGCACAACGACGGCGCCGATATCGACGAACTGAAGGTCAAGGTCATCTACGTCGAAAAAGGTATGGTGCTGAAGCGCTTCACGGCGCGCGCCAAGGGTCGTGGCAATCGGATCAGCAAGCCGACCTGCCATATTTATCTGACCGTTGGTAACTAAGGAAGAGCCATGGGACAGAAAATTCATCCGACTGGCTTCCGTCTGGCCGTCACCAAGAACTGGAGTTCGCGCTGGTACGCTAACAGCAAGGACTTTCCGGGCATGCTGCAAGAAGACGTCAAGGTACGCGAGTACCTGAAGCGTAAACTGGCGCACGCCTCCGTTGGTCGCGTCCTGATCGAGCGTCCGGCCAAGAACGCCCGCGTCACCGTTTACTCCGCTCGTCCGGGCGTGGTCATCGGCAAGAAGGGCGAGGATATCGAACAACTGCGTACGGATCTTCAGCGCATCATGGGCGTTCCCGTCCATGTTTCGATTGAAGAAATCCGCAAGCCGGAAATCGACGCCCAGCTGATCGCCGATTCGATCGCCCAGCAGCTCGAGAAGCGCATCATGTTCCGTCGTGCCATGAAGCGCGCGATGCAGAACGCCATGCGCCTCGGTGCCCAGGGTATCAAGGTGATGAGTGCCGGTCGTCTGAACGGTGCAGAAATCGCCCGTAGCGAATGGTATCGTGAAGGTCGTGTGCCGCTGCACACCCTGCGCGCCGACATCGACTACGCAACTTCCGAAGCGCTGACCACCTACGGCATCATCGGTATCAAGGTCTGGGTTTACAAGGGCGATATGCTCGACCGTAATGCCCAGCCGGTCGCCGAAGAGCCGGCAGCCGAAGAGCGCCGTCCGCGTCGCGCCCCGGGCAAGCCGGAAGGCGACAAGCCGCGTACCCGCACTGTCAAGAAGGCTGATGGCGATGCTGGTGCAAAGCGCGGTGTCAGAAAGGCAGGTGCCTAAATGTTGCAACCTAATCGTCGCAAGTTCCGCAAGGAGCACAAGGGCCGCAATGAAGGTCTGGCGACTCGCGGTACGAAGGTTTCCTTCGGTGAGTGGGGCCTTAAGGCGATCGGTCGCGGTCGTTTGACGGCTCGTCAGATCGAAGCCGCCCGTCGCGCCATGACTCGTCATATCAAGCGCGGTGGCCGTATCTGGATCCGTATCTTCCCGGACAAGCCGATTTCCAAGAAGCCGGCCGAAGTTCGTATGGGTAACGGTAAGGGTAACCCGGAGTACTGGGTCGCCGAAATCCAGCCGGGCAAGGTGCTTTATGAAATGGATGGTGTCAACGAAGCGCTGGCTCGCGAGGCGTTTGCTCTCGCCGCTGCCAAGCTGCCGATTGCCACCACCTTCGTGACTCGTCATCTGGGGTAATCATGAAAGCTAGTGAATTGAGAACCAAGAGCGTGGACGAGCTCAACAAGGAATTGCTGGACCTCTTGAAGGCCCAGTTCGGTCTGCGTATGCAGCTTGCTACCCAGCAGCTGTCCAATACCAGCCAAATGTCCAAGGTGCGTCGCGATATCGCTCGCGTTCGCACGCTTATCCGTGAAAAGGCGGTGCAGCAATGAGCGAAACCACCAGCATCAAGCGCACTCTGATCGGTCGCGTTGTTAGCGACAAGATGGACAAGACGGTTACCGTCCTGGTCGAACGTAAGGTCAAGCACCCGATGTACGGCAAGGTGATGGTTCGTTCGAAGAAGTATCACGCCCATAACGACGGCAACACCGCCAAGGCCGGCGATCTCGTCGAGATCGTCGAAACCCGCCCGGTTTCCCGTACCAAGACTTGGGCGGTGACCAGCGTTCTGGAAAAGGCGATCGTTGTATAACGAAAGTTTTTAAAAACGCTTGCGCAGTATTAAAAGAAGCCGGTATAATCCGGCTTCTTTTTTGCGGGCGCCGTCCTGGACCCGTGAAGTTGTTCGACCCGTACGGGTTCCAAGACTGACCGCGCAAGCGGATTAAGTTGGAGTTAATTTAAATGATTCAGATGCAGACGATTCTGGACGTCGCCGATAACACCGGTGCGCGTTCGGTAATGTGTATCAAAGTGCTGGGTGGCTCCAAGCGCCGCTATGCTGGTATTGGCGATATCGTCAAGGTCAGCATCAAGGACGCTGCGCCGCGCGGTCGCGTGAAGAAGGGTGATGTTTATAACGCCGTGGTGGTTCGTACCGCCAAGGGTGTTCGTCGTCCGGACGGCTCGCTGGTACGCTTTGACGGCAATGCCGCTGTCCTCCTCAACAACAAGCTCGAGCCGATCGGCACGCGCATCTTTGGCCCGGTGACCCGCGAACTGCGTACCGAGCGCTTCATGAAGATCGTGTCCCTGGCTCCGGAAGTTCTGTAAGGAGCGGATGATGGAAAAGATTCGCAAGGGCGACGAAGTCGTCGTCATCACTGGCAAGGACAAGGGCAAGCGCGGCATCGTGGTGCTCCGCCTTGATGCCGAGCATGTTGTCGTTGAAGGTGTCAATCGTGCCAAGAAGCACGTTAAGCCGAACCCGATTAAGGGTGTGGCCGGTGGCATCGTTGATAAGGACATGCCGATTCATATCTCCAATGTTGCGCTGTTCAATGCGGCAACCAAGAAGGCCGATCGCGTCGGCATTAAGGTGCTCGAGGACGGCCGCAAGGTTCGCGTGTTCAAGTCGAACGGCGAACTGGTAAACGCATAAGGGGTGGACATGGCGCGTTTGCAACAGTTTTACAAGGACACCGTTGTTTCCGACCTGACCAAGCAGTTCGGTTACAAGTCCGTGATGGAAGTGCCCCGTATCACCAAGATCACCCTGAATATGGGTGTTGGTGAGGCGGTTGCCGACAAGAAAGTTCTGGAAAACGCCGTTGGCGACATGCAGAAGATCGCCGGCCAAAAGCCGGTCACCACGAAGGCTCGCAAGTCGATCGCCGGCTTCAAGATTCGTGATGGTTACCCGATCGGTTGCATGGTCACCCTGCGTGGTCCGCGTATGTTCGAGTTCCTGGATCGCTTGGTCACCATCGCGCTGCCGCGCGTTCGTGACTTCCGTGGTATCTCTGGCAAGGGTTTTGATGGCCAGGGCAACTACAACATGGGTGTCAAGGAGCAGATCATTTTCCCGGAAATCGAGTACGACAAGATCGATGCTCTGCGGGGTATGAACATTAGCATCACCACGACCGCGAAGACCGATGCAGAAGCCAAGGCTCTGCTGGCGTCCTTCAAGTTCCCGTTCAAGAATTGAGGCAATCATGGCAAAACTTGCTCTGATCAACCGTGAAGAAAAGCGCCGCAAGCTGGTGGCTCAGTACGCCAAGAAGCGCGCTGCCCTCGAGGCAATCTTCAACAACGTGAGCCTGTCGGACGAGGAGCGTTACGAAGCCCGTCTGAAGCTGCAGGCTCTGCCGCGTAACTCCAGCCCGTCCCGTCTGCGCAATCGTTGCCAGCTGACCGGCCGTCCGCGTGGCGTTTTCCGTAAATTCGGTCTGTGTCGTAACAAGATCCGTGAGCTGGCCTTCAATGGCGAGATCCCGGGTGTTGTTAAGGCCAGCTGGTAATCAGGAGATACAGAAATGGCTATGAGCGATCCGATCGCGGACATGCTGACCCGCATCCGCAACGCCCAGCTCGCCGAAAAGGCGTCTGTGTCCATGCCGTCGTCCAAGGTCAAGGCTGCCATCGCGGCTGTCCTCAAGGATGAAGGTTATGTTGAAGATTTCGCTGTTCGTCAGAACGACGGCAAGGCTACCCTCGAAATCGCCCTCAAGTATTACGCTGGCCGTCCGGTCATCGAGCGTATCGAGCGCGTTTCCAAGCCTGGTCTGCGTATCTACAAGGGCTGCGAAGATATTCCGCGCGTCATGAACGGCCTGGGTGTGGCGATTGTGTCCACCCCGAAGGGTGTCATGACCGACCGCAAGGCCCGCGCTACCAAGGTTGGTGGCGAAGTCCTCTGCATCGTGGCGTAAGGAGCTGACCGATCATGTCTCGTATTGGTAAGAATCCCGTCGTGCTGCCGGCTGGTGTTGAAGTCACCGTGGGTGAGCAGATCGTCGTCAAGGGCCCGTTGGGTACCTTGAAGACCGCTGCCCACCCGGCAGTTGCAGTCGCCGTTGAAGGTCAAAGCGTTGTTGTTTCCAAGGTTGCTGGTGCGGAAAACGCATCTGCCATGTGGGGCACCATGCGTGCCAACCTGAACAACATGGTGACCGGCGTCTCCAAGGGTTTTGAGCGCAAGCTGCAACTGGTTGGCGTGGGCTATCGTGCCCAGGCTGCCGGCGATACGCTGAACCTCTCCCTTGGTTTTTCTCACCCGGTTGCGCACAAGATGCCGGCTGGTGTGAAAGTTGAGTGCCCGACCCAGACGGAAATCGTCTTGAAGGGTGCAGACAAGCAACAAGTCGGTCAGGTGGCTGCCGAAGTTCGTGCGTATCGTAAGCCGGAGCCCTACAAGGGCAAGGGCGTTCGTTACTCGGACGAAGTGGTGGTTATCAAGGAAACCAAGAAGAAGTAAGGGTGGCATATGTTTAACAAGAAGCAAGCGCGTTTGCGCCGTGCCCGCAAAACCCGGGCCAAAATCGCCGAACTCAAAGCTGTGCGTCTGTGCGTTAACCGCACGAACTGCCACATTTACGCCCAGATCATCTCGCCGTGCGGCGGCAAGGTCTTGGCATCGGCTTCCACGCTGGACAAGAACGTTCGTGGCGATGTCACGAATGGCGGTAACAAGGCTGCTGCCACTGCTGTTGGCAAGCTGATCGCCGAGCGCGCCAAGGCCGCCGGTATCGAGCAGGTGGCTTTTGATCGCTCCGGTCTCCAGTACCACGGTCGTATTCAGGCGCTGGCTGAAGCCGCGCGTGAAGGCGGCCTGAAGTTCTAACCGACGGCGAAAGGACGAGGTTAAGAAATGGCTAAACCTGAAAGAAACAAGAAGCCGCAGCAGGCTGAAGAGCGCGACGACGGTCTGCGCGAAAAGATGGTTGCGGTTAATCGCGTCACCAAGGTGGTGAAGGGCGGCCGTATCCTCGGTTTCGCTGCATTGACCGTGGTTGGCGACGGCGATGGCGCAATCGGCATGGGCAAGGGCAAGTCCCGCGAAGTGCCGGTGGCCGTTCAAAAGGCAATGGAAGAGGCCCGTCGCAAGATGGCCAAGGTCAGCCTGCGCAACGGTACCGTTCATCACACCGTGATGGGCCGCCATGGTGCAACCACCGTGATGATCCAGCCGGCTCCGGAAGGTACGGGCATCATCGCCGGTGGCGCCATGCGCGCCGTCTTCGAAGTTGTCGGCGTGACCAACGTTGTGGCCAAGGCTCACGGCTCCACCAATCCTTACAACATCGTGCGTGCCACCATCGACGGTCTGTCGAAGGTCAACACGCCGGCAGAAATCGCTGCAAAGCGCGGTCTGTCTGTTGATCAGATCCTGGGGTAAGTCATGGCTGACAAGAAAATCACTGTGAAGCTCGTCAAGAGCATCATCGGCACCAAGCAGGACCATCGCGCCACCGTGCGTGGCCTGGGCCTGCGCAAGCTGAACAGTACTGCTGTTCTGGAAGATACGCCGGCGGTTCGCGGCATGATCCAGAAGGTGCAGTATCTCGTAAAGGTTGAGGGTTAAACCATGCGTCTGAACACCATCAAGCCGGGCGAAGGCTCGAAGAAGGCCGCCAAGCGCGTCGGCCGCGGTATCGGTTCCGGCCTCGGCAAGACCTGCGGTCGTGGTCACAAGGGTCAGAAGTCCCGCTCCGGCGGCTTCCACAAAGTTGGCTTCGAGGGCGGCCAAATGCCGCTGCAGCGTCGTCTGCCGAAGCGCGGTTTCAATTCATTGACCCGCGCCCGCAACTACGAAGTTCGCCTGACCGACCTGGATCGCCTGCCGGTTGACGAAATCGATCTGCTTGCTTTGCAAGCAGCCGGTATCGTTCCGGGTGACGCTCTGTCCGCCAAGGTCATCCTGTCCGGCGCCATCAGCCGCAAGGTTGTCCTGAAGGGCGTTGGCGCCACCAAGGGTGCCAAGGCTGCGATCGAAGCCGCTGGCGGCTCCGTCGCCGAGTAACAAAGGGAAAGGTTAGAACGTTGGCAGCAAATCCCAATACCGTAGGCAAGGGTGGCAAGTTCGGCGATCTCAAGCGCCGGCTGTGGTTCCTGCTGGGCGCTCTCGTGGTTTACCGCATTGGCGCACATATACCGGTTCCGGGGATTGACCCCAACGTTCTGGCTGACCTTTTCAATTCTCAACAAGGCGGCATCTTGGGCATGTTCAACATGTTCTCGGGTGGTGCCTTGTCGCGATTCACCATTTTTGCATTGGGGATCATGCCGTACATTTCGGCGTCGATCATCATGCAACTGATGAGCGTGGCGAGTCCACAGCTCGAAGCCCTCAAGAAAGAGGGTGAAGCTGGTCGTCGCAAGATTACGCAGTACACCCGTTACGGCACGGTCGTTCTTGCCCTCTTCCAGGGGCTGGGTATTGCCGTAGCTCTCGAAGCTCAGGCTGGCTTGGTCAATGATCCTGGTTTCATGTTCCGCCTGACGACCGTTTCCACGCTGCTCACGGGGACCATGTTCCTGATGTGGCTGGGGGAACAGATCACGGAACGCGGTCTGGGTAACGGCATCTCGATCATCATCTTCGCTGGTATCGCCGCCGGACTGCCGAATGCCATTGGTGGCTTGCTGGAACTGGTTCGTACCGGTGCGATGCATCCGCTGACCGCGCTGATCATCTGTGTCTTGGTGGTCCTCGTGACCGGTTTCGTTGTCTTCGTTGAACGTGGCCAACGCAAGATTCTGGTCAATTACGCCAAGCGCCAGGTAGGCAACAAGATTTATGGCGGTCAGAGCTCGCATCTGCCGCTGAAGCTGAACATGTCGGGTGTCATTCCACCGATTTTTGCGTCTTCCATCATTCTCTTCCCGGCAACCGTCGCCAACTGGTTTGGTTCGAGCGAGTCCATGCTGTGGTTGAAGGATGTGGCGGCAACCCTCTCTCCTGGGCAGCCGATCTATGTGATGCTCTACGCTGCCGCGATCGTGTTTTTCTGCTTCTTCTATACCGCGCTGGTTTTCAATTCCAAGGAAACCGCCGACAACCTGAAGAAGAGCGGTGCCTTCGTGCCGGGTATTCGTCCGGGCGAACAAACTGCACGCTACATCGACAAGATTCTGATGCGCCTGACCCTGATCGGCGCGGCCTATATCACTGTGGTGTGTTTGTTGCCGGAATTTCTGATCTTGAAGTGGAACGTGCCGTTCTACTTCGGTGGTACCTCTTTGTTGATTATCGTGGTCGTTACCATGGACTTCATGTCTCAGGTGCAGGCTTACGTAATGTCGCACCAATATGAAAGTCTCTTGAAGAAAGCAAACTTCAAGGGTTCGCCGATGATCAAGTAATAGTTACTCATGGCAAAAGAAGATTACATCGAAATGCAGGGTGAGGTTGTCGAGAACCTCCCCAATGCAACCTTCAAGGTCAAGTTGGAAAATGGGCATATCGTCCATGGCTTTATCTCCGGCAAGATGCGTATGCACTACATCCGTATCCTTCCGGGCGACAAGGTTACCGTCCAGTTGACGCCATATGATTTATCGAAAGCCCGGATCGTTTTCCGGGCCAAGTAAAAAGTTCTCTACGCAATAAACCGCAGGGCAAGGAATCACGGCTGCTTCCAAGCTCTCGCAGACGAGGAGTAAAACATGAAAGTTCAACCTTCAGTGAAGCGCATCTGCCGCAACTGCAAAGTTATCCGCCGCAAGGGTGTCGTGCGCATCATTTGCAAGGATCCGCGTCACAAGCAGCGCCAGGGTTAATTCCCTGTCGAGTCGGCATTCGTTAATTTTCGAAATATTGGAGCGATAGAATGGCCCGTATTGCAGGGGTAAACATTCCGAACCATCAGCATGCTGAAATCGCGTTGACCGCGATCTACGGCATCGGCCGCACCCGCGCACAGAAAATCTGTGATGCAGCCGGCATTGGTCGTACTACCAAAATGAAGGACCTGTCCGATTCGGACATGGACCGTCTGCGTGATGAAGTGGGCAAGTTCACCGTTGAAGGTGACCTGCGCCGCGAAGTCACCATGAACATCAAGCGCCTGATGGACCTCGGTTGCTACCGTGGTCTGCGCCATCGCAAGGGCCTGCCTTGCCGCGGTCAGCGCACCCGTACCAATGCACGTACCCGCAAGGGCCCGCGCAAGGCCATCGCTGGCAAGAAGTAATAGGGACTGAACATGGCAAAGACTGCACCTAAAGTTCGCAAAAAGGTCAAGAAGAACGTAGCCGAGGGCATTGCCCACATCCACGCTTCGTTCAACAACACCATCATCACCATTACCGATCGCATGGGCAACGCATTGTCCTGGGCAACTTCCGGTGGTGCCGGCTTCCGCGGTTCGCGCAAGTCCACCCCGTTTGCTGCGCAGGTTGCCGCCGAAGCGGCCGGCAAGGCTGCCCAGGAATGCGGTATCAAGAACCTCGAAGTCCGCATCAAGGGCCCGGGGCCTGGCCGTGAATCGTCTGTCCGCGCCCTGAATGCGCTGGGCATCAAGATTTCCGCGATTTCCGACGTGACGCCGGTGCCGCACAACGGCTGCCGTCCGCCCAAGAAGCGCCGCATCTAAGGAGAAAGACAAGTGGCTCGTAATCTCGATCCGAAATGCCGTCAGTGCCGCCGCGAAGGCGAAAAGCTGTTCCTGAAGGGCGAAAAGTGCTTTACCGACAAGTGCGCCATTGAGCGTCGTTCCTACGCTCCGGGCCAGCACGGTCAAAAGTCCGGCGCCCGTCTGTCCGACTATGGCGTCCACCTGCGTGCTAAGCAGAAGATCCGTCGCGTCTACGGCGTGCTGGAAGGTCAATTCCGCAAGACCTTTGCCGAAGCCGACCGCCGCAAGGGCCAGACTGGCGAAAACCTGCTGCAGCTGCTGGAAGCCCGCCTGGATTCCGTCGCTTACCGCATGGGTTTCGGCGCATCGCGTACCGAATCCCGTCAGATCGTCCGTCACAACGGCGTTCTGGTTAATGGCAAGCGCGTCAATATCCCGTCCTACCTCGTCAAGCCGGGCGATGTCGTCCAGCTGACCGACCGTGCTCGCGCTTCCCTGCGTTGCAAGGCCGCTCTCGAGGCCGCCGAATCCCGCGGTTTCCCGGAGTGGATTTCGGTTGACGTGAAGGAAGGCAAGGGCACGTTCAAGGCCATGCCGCAACGTTCCGAACTGCCGGCGACCCTGAACGAAGGTCTCGTCATCGAACTTTACTCGAAGTAAGCACTGAGCAGAGGATCTAGCCCATGCAAAGCAGTGGACTTCTGAAACCCCGTATCATTGACGTGCAGAGCGTTTCGCCCGTGCAGGCCAAGGTGGTCATGGAGCCGTTCGAACGCGGCTATGGCCATACCTTGGGCAATGCACTGCGTCGCATCCTGCTGTCGTCCATGGTTGGTTACGCGCCGACGGAAGTCGGCATCGATGGCGTGCTCCACGAGTACTCCACCGTTGATGGTGTGCAGGAAGATGTTGTCGATATCCTTTTGAACCTGAAGGGTATCGTCTTCAAGTTGCACAACCGCGACGTCGTCAACCTCAAGCTGGTCAAGGAAGGTGAAGGCGCCGTTCGTGCCGCCGACATCGAGTTGCCGCACGACGTGGAAATCATCAATCCGGAACACGTGATCGCTCACCTCTCCCCGGGCGGCAAGCTCGCCATGGAGATCAAGGTCGAGAAGGGTCGCGGCTATGTGCCGGGTAACGTGCGCAACCTCGGCGACGCCAAGACCATCGGCAAACTCGTTCTGGACGCTTCGTTCAGCCCGATTCGCCGCGTGGCCTACGCCGTCGAAAGCGCCCGTGTCGAACAGCGCACCGACCTCGACAAGCTGATCGTCGATATCGAAACCAACGGCGTCGTCGAGCCGGAAGAAGCCATCCGCTACGCTGCCCGCGTGCTGATGGAACAGCTCTCCGTGTTCGCCGATCTGGAAGGCACGGCCCCGGTGGCCGAGGCTTCCAAGCCCGCCCAAGTCGATCCGGTTCTCCTGCGTCCGGTCGATGATCTCGAACTGACGGTTCGTTCCGCGAACTGCCTGAAGGCCGAGAACATCTACTACATCGGCGATCTGATCCAGCGTACCGAGAATGAACTTCTCAAGACCCCGAACTTGGGTCGCAAGTCGCTGAACGAGATCAAGGAAGTGTTGGCCGCACGCGGTCTGACGCTGGGCATGAAACTGGAAAATTGGCCGCCCGCCGGTCTGGAAAAGGCGTAAGCCTTTTCCGATCAGGGCAGTCAAGGGACGCCTGCAGAACATAGAAAGGATTAACCATGCGTCACCGCAATGGACTTCGCAAACTGAACCGTACCAGCAGCCATCGCCTGGCGATGCTGCGCAACATGACCGTTTCCCTGCTCCGCCACGAGGCCATCAAGACCACGTTGCCGAAGGCCAAGGAACTGCGTCGTGTCGTCGAACCGATGATCACCCTCGGCAAGAACCCGACCCTCGCCAACAAGCGCCTGGCATTTGACCGCCTGCGCGACCGCGAGATCGTGGTCAAGCTGTTCGCCGAAATCGGCCCGCGCTACGCTACCCGTCCGGGCGGCTACTTGCGCATCCTGAAGTGCGGCTTCCGCGTCGGCGACAATGCGCCGATGGCGTTCGTCGAACTGCTGGATCGCCCGGAGCCGACCGAAGCTGTCGAGATCGAGGAATCGGCTGGCGAGTAAGTCAGTTTTGCTCAATAAAAAAGGCCGGAATTTCCGGCCTTTTTTATTTCCAGGATCGGCCCCAGTCTAGGGGCAATCGATCAACATCAGCGACACATCGTCGCTGGCAGGCGTTCCATTCTGGTGGGCTTCCAGCGCGGCTTCGATTTTCAGGAAGCGGTCGCCGGGCGAGGTGTTCGCGATTGCCTGTATCAAGCCGGACGTCCCGAACTGCTCGTTGGCCGGATTGGTGGCCTCCTGCAGCCCATCCGAATAGAGGACGAGTTGATTTTCCGCTTCCCATGAGAATGACTGAGGTTCTCCACCCAGCTCCGAGCTGGCAACGATGCCAAGAGGCAGGTTGGACGACGGGAATGTTTTTGTAGCCCGACCCCAGCGATCGAATAGAAATGCCTCGGGTGTCCCGCCGACCCAGATTTCGCCTTGGCGCGATTGTTCATCAAGACAAACCAGGGTGAGCGCGACAAAGCGACCGACCGGCATCGATTCCCTCAATTGCTGATTCAGTTCGAGAATGATCTCTTGAACCGTGCGGTTCAACTTGGTCATCCGGTAGAACAGCGCAAGCACGGGGAGGACGCTGATGGCGGCAGCCAGTCCGTGCCCCGTTGCGTCGGCCAGCAAGGCGTAGAAGCGATTGTCGGGCGACCGGGCGGCGGCAACGATGTCGCCGCTGAAATGCTCGGCAGGGATGACCTTGTATTTCAGGCGATGGTCGCGCAGGCCGCTGCGGTGCAGCTGCTTCTCCATCAAGCGAAGCGCCAGTTGCTGTTCGGCTTGCGTTTGATCGTAGTAGGTCTGCAGCTGCCGGGCGTTGGCGCGCAGTTGCTGCTCGGCTTGCTTGCGTTCGGTGATGTCACGGATGACGCAAATTTTCATTTGCTGATTATCGAGCGTGACCTGACTGATCGACAGCGTTGCGGGGAACTGGTGCCCATCCTTGTGGCGGGCCAGCACTTCCTGTTCGTTGGCCCGGATGGCCGGGCGGGCGTTTCCTGGCTGTTCGCCGGGTTTGGCAGAGGATTCTCCTGGCAGCAGAATGGCGATATTCCGGCCGACAATCTCGCTCTGGCTCCAGCCAAAAATACGCTCGGCGGACTGGTTGGCTGAAACGACGATGCCTTGCTCATCCGATGTGATAATGGCGTCGAGGACGTTGTCGGAAATGGCCTGGACCCGATGCAAGGAATCGATGGCCACTTGCTGCATCGACAGCGAACGCTGCATGGAACGCAGCTTGGCTTCGAGGACGACGAAGTTGATCGGTTTGGTCAGGTAGTCGTCGGCGCCCGCATCGAGGCCTTCCACCAAATTCTCGTCGCGATTGAGTGCCGACAGGAAAATGACCGGCGTCCACCGGTCGCAGGTCATGCCCTTGATGCGACGCGCAGCCTCGAAGCCGTCCATGACGGGCATCATGATGTCGAGCAGAACGAGGTCCGGGGATTCGGTTTCGAACTTGCGGACCGCCTCTTCGCCGTTCTCGGCAAGAATGACCTCATGCCCGAGTTTCTTCAGGAATACCTGGAGGATGTGCAGGTTGGTCCGGTTGTCATCGACCGCCAACACCTTCATTTTGGACATCAGGGCATTCATGGAAGAGAGGTAGGTCCAACTAAAAAAATTGCCAACAATCCTATCACGCCGCAGGGGCCGCGTGGCCGGCTGACGATGCCGAAAGCGGGTACGTCAGACGATGTTCTGCTGTTCCTCCTGCTGCTGGAGCATCCACATCGTCGCGTATTGCCCTCCGGCGGCGAGCAGTGCCGGGTGGGTGCCCCTTTCAATGATGTGACCGGCGCTCATGACCAATATTTCGTCGGCACTCATCACGGTCGACAGTCGGTGCGTAATGATCAGTGTCGTGCGTCCGATGGCCGCCTGTTCGAGCTGGCCCTGGATGGCGCGCTCCGTCGCCGAGTCGAGTGCCGAGGTGGCTTCATCGAAAATAAGGATGGGTGGGTTCTTGAGGAGCGTCCGGGCAATTGCGACGCGCTGTTTCTCTCCACCGGAAAGCTTGAGCCCCCGCTCGCCGACCTTGGTGTCGTATTTGAGCGGCAACGATTCGATGAAGTCATGCAACTGGGCGGCGCGGGCGGCGGCGAGGACTTCTTCGCGACTGGCGGTAGGCCGACCGTAGTTGATGTTGTAGAAAATAGTGTCGTTGAACAGTACCGTGTCCTGGGGAACGATGCCGATGGCGGCCCTGAGGCTGCTCTGGCGAAGGCTGCGCAGGTCATGTCCGTTGATGCGGATGGCACCGCCGCGGACATCGTAGAAGCGGTAGAGCAGTCGGGCCAAGGTCGATTTGCCGGCGCCTGAATGGCCGACGACGGCGACGGTCTTGCCGGGTGCGATGGCGAAATTCAGGTTCTGCAGGATTTGCCGATTGGACTCGTAGGCAAAGTCGACCGAGTCGAAGTTGATCTGCAACGGTCCCGATGGCAGTTCCCGGGCATCGGGGGCATCGGCGATTTCCTGATTCTCGTGCAGCAGGTTGAACATCCGCTCGATGTCGGTCAATGCCTGGCGGATTTCGCGATAGACAATGCCTAGAAAGTTGAGCGGCATGTACAACTGGATCAGGAAGGCATTGACCAGAACCAGGTCGCCGATGGTCATTTCCCCGGCCACGACCCCGCTGGCGGCACGCCACATCATGGCGGTCACGCCGACGGCGATAATCGCGGCCTGCCCGAGGTTGAGGTAAGCGAGCGTGGTCTGGCTGCGCGTGGCCGCTTCCTCCCACTTGAGCAGTTGCTCATCGTAACGCCGGGCTTCCCAGGCTTCGTTGTTGAAATATTTGACCGTTTCGTAGTTGAGCAGGCTGTCTACGGCCCGCGTGTTGGCGGCCGAATCGTTTTCATTGACCGCCCGGCGGATGTCGATGCGCCAGTTACTGACCCGGACCGTGAATACCACGTAGGCAATCAGCGAAGCGAGGGTGATGATCACGTAGCCGATGTCGTACTTCACGAAAAGAATCGCCAGCACGAGACCGATCTCGACGAGCGTGGGGAGGATCGAATACAGGGTGTAGGAAATCAGGCTCGAGATGGAACGGCTGCCCCGCTCAATGTCGCGGGAGACGCCACCGGTCTGGCGTTCCAGGTGGAAGCGCAGCGAAAGCGCATGCAGGTGACCAAAAACCTCCAGCGACACTTGGCGTACGGCGCGCTGAGTGACTCGAGCAAAGAGAATTTCGCGCAGTTCGGTAAAGAGCGACGTGGAAAAACGGAGAATGCCGTACAGCGCGAGCAGCAAAGCGGGGAGGGCAAGCACTTGTTGTTCGCTGCTCAGACCGTCAATCATCTCCTTGAAAATCAGCGGCACGCCGACATTGGCGAGCTTGGCGCCGATCAGGCAGCCCAGCGCGGCGATGACCCGCAACCGATAGCGCCACAGGTAGGGAAACAGCGTGCGCAAGGTCAGCCACACGTGGGTTTGGGCAAGTGCCTGACCGGCGGGTGGCTTGGGGAGAGCGGTGGAGCGGCGCATGGAGAAAGGGGGCAATCGTTAAGAGTCGGGCAAGTATATGAAAACCGCCCGCTTTACGGGAAAATCCCGCTATCCATTCGTGACGGGCAAATCATGACTTCCGCTTCCCTTACGCTTCCTGCCAAGCACTGCACGCTGCGTGTCGTGCCGATGCCGGCAGACCTCAACCAGAACGGCGACGTATTCGGCGGCTGGGTAATGGCCCAGGTCGATGTCGCCGGGGCCATCCCCGCCATGCATCGCGCCAAGGGCCGGGTAGCAACCGTTTCGGTCAATTCCTTCATGTTCAAGCAGCCAGTCTCGGTCGGCGACATTGTCAGCTTCTATGCCGACATCGTGCGTGTTGGAACAACCTCGATCACGGTGCGTGTCGAGGTGTATGCCGAGCGAAATTACGCCGCTCCGATCATCGTCAAGGTTACCGAGGCAGAACTGACCTATGTGGCGATTGACGGCAATGGCATGAAACGGAATGTTCCGCCCGAAAACTGAGTGGAAATGGTCTAAAATCCGAGGGTTAATCCATTACCCGCCCGCTAGCGAGCCAAAAAATGCACACATTCACCTTGCGTACCATGCCGGCCCTGATGCTGCTGGCCTTTTCGAGCATGGCTTCGGCCGCAGCGTTCCAGCTCTGGGAGCAGAATGCCAGCGGCCTGGGCAACGCCTACGCAGGTTCGGCGGCGGTAGCCGACAACGCCAGTACGGTGTTCTTCAATCCGGCCGGTTTGACGCAATTGACGGGCTTCCAGCTCTCGGCCGGGGTGGTCGGCGTCGGGCCGAGCTACGAATTCCGGAATGACGGTTCGACCGGTACCGGCAACAACGGCGGCGACGCGGGCGGCTGGCATGCCGTACCCAATCTCTATCTGTCCGGCCGCGTGACCGACCGGCTTTCCCTGGGCTTTGGCGTGTCGGCGCCCTTCGGACTGGCGACCGAGTACGACAGCGGCTGGATCGGACGCGCCCAGTCGATCAAGTCGGAGGTTCGCACGGTCAACTTCAATCCGTCGGTGGCCTATCGTGTCAACGACAAGCTGTCTCTCGGCTTTGGCGTCAACTATCAGAAAATCGACGCCGAACTGACCAATTCGCTATCCCGTCTGAAAGGCGACGATACCGCCTGGGGCTGGAACGTCGGCGCATTGTTTACGCTGTCGCCTGCCATGCGCGTCGGCCTCTCCTACCGCTCTTCCATGAAGTACACCCTGGAAGGCACGATGAATGGCACGATTCCGGTCAGGGCGGATGTGGAATTGCCGGATACCGCCATTCTGTCGGTGTGGCAGCAAGTGTCCGATCGCTGGGAGGCGATGGGCGACCTCTCCTATACCCGCTGGGGAACCCTGCGTTCGCTGAACGTGGTCAGTCGCGCGAGTGGCGCGACGCTGGGGACGGAGTCGTTCAATTACGACAATGCCTGGCGTGTCGCCTGGGGTGCCGCCTATAAGGCAAGCGATGCGGCCAAGCTGAAGTTCGGTATCGCCTACGACCGCACGCCGGTCAAGGATGCCGATCGTTCCGCCCGCGTACCGGACAACAGCCGTCTGTGGCTGTCGGTAGGCGGACAATGGAATGCCGGTCGCTACGGCAAGATCGACCTCGGCTACAGCTATCTCTACGTCCGCGACCCCGATATCAACATGACCAAGAACGGGACGACCTTGCGCGGAAGCTACGACGCGGGTGCCCATCTCGTCGGCTTGCAGTACTCGGTAGGCTTCTAAGCCAGCGCGGAAGCATTTGGGGTGCCGACACTGGAGCTGGCGGGCATGACATGGGGGATGCGCGAGGCGTTGATCGTCCTGATCGCGTTGGTCGCCCTTTACATGCTTTTCGTCGTGCTCCGCATGCGCCATTTGCGTCGGAGGCCGGTGTCTTCTTCGCAGCAGGAGCAGGCACCGTCCGTCCAGACGCCGGCCGGACAACAAGACGCCGGCACTCTGGCATCCTCGGCGGGCGAAACGGCTGCGGAGCCGGAGGCCGATCAGGATGCCGCGCCGCTGCATCTGGCGGAAGAGGTCCTGCGTTCCGGCGTGGAGCAGGAACTGGCCCAGCTGCGTGACGAGGTGGATGCCGTGCGGGGCGAACTAGCGGCATTGCGTGCCGACATGCAGCATGAGCTGGCTTCCTTGAGGGCCTGCCAGACGGTCTCGCCGATTTATGGCGACGCCATGCAGCTGGCAGTTTCCGGATACGATGCGGCAGCCATCGCCGAACGCTGCGGCATCGCACGGGCCGAGGCCGATCTGGTCGTGGCCCTGGCCAAGAGTCAGGAGCGTTGAGACAGACATGGCAGAACAATCGAACGGACCGGATAACGACAACGCCGCTGGCGAATTGCGTGGGCAGCTGACAAAAAGGCTCGCCGTGGCGGGTGTTCTGGTAGCCATGCTGCTCGGTATCCTGGCATTCTTCGATTACCTCGCGAACCCGCCCGAAGATCCGGAGGCGGTGGTATTTACCCGGCCAGTTCCGGTGGCGCCGCAGAAAGCCGTATCGCAGCCCGTCACCCCGGCGGAAAATCTTCCCGAGCCGCCTGCGCCGGAAAAAACCGAGGCCGCCGCGGAGGCGCCGCCGCCGCCCAAGGTCGAGGCGCAACCCGCAGTGCCCGTCGAAGCCAGGCCGGAAGCACGTGCCGATCAACGGCCATCGTCCCCGGTGGCTGGCCACCGCTTGGCGCCGGCCCATCCTCCGGCTGCCGCTGCACCGGTGCCACCCAAACCGATCGCCGAAGGTACGGCGGAGCCGTCCAGCCTGCCGCCGCGCCCGACCCCGCCGGCGGAGCCGGCACCGTCCAAGCCGGTCGCGCGCCTGGCCGAGCCCCGGGCGGCGGCGCCCGTCCTGCCGCCTGCGGTTTCCCGGCTGTTTTCGGGGTTCGTTCTGCAGGCCGGGGTCTTTTCCAGTTCCCAGCGAGCGGAGGAACTGCACGCCAGGCTGACGCTGAGCGGGGTGCCGTCAACGCTGGAAACCCGTGTCCAGGTAGGCCCCTTCCGCACCAAGCACGAGGCGGAGGCGGCGCAGGCGAAGCTGAAGGAATTGGGGGTCGAAACCATCCTGATTCCTCCGCGCGGCAAAACCCCGTAGTTCGTTCACCGGCACAAGGCGCCAGTCTTTTTCCGGGTGGCTTGCCTGCTCAGGGCATCCCGGGCAAGCGGGGCAGGCCAAGGCTGCGACGCACGTCGCGATGCAATTGCAGCGGCGGCGGCAGCGGTACGCCATGGCCGCCGCGCCGGTCATCGTAGCCGCGATGATCGTAATGGCGGTCGCCATAACCGTCGTAGTACCGGTATCCCGATCGGTAATAGATGCTGGTCGCCGGGTAGCCGTAGGCCGGATAGGTCTCGACGTAAGCCGGCGGTGGACGCTGGTAGCCGACCGGGTAGGCCGGTACGACGGTACAGGCGCTCAGGCTGCCCAACAAGGCGACGGTGAGACTGAGGCGGAGGGCGAGCGGGGTTCGGTTCATGGTAGCGATATATCGTGCCTGGGTAAGCAAATAACGCAGAAGCACTTGGTCGGGCCTACGCAGGCAGCCGATCCGCTTGTAACAATTCGTTAAGCGGGCGGCGTGTTGCCTGCCTCGTGCGCCTTGCGGATTCGTCGGGCAAACACATTCATTTCCTTTGCGGCCTGAATGTCGCCTTTGGCTTCGGCCACGGCAATTCCCCGTTCATAGGCGTTCAGCGCGAGAAGCTCGTTGCCCGCCTCGGCGTGCGCCTTGCCGAGCGCCTTCCAGGCTGCCGAGTAGGCGGGGTCGCGGTCCACGGCGGCCTGGAAGCTGGTGGCCGCCTTGTCCGGCACCCCGGCCTTGAGATATTCATTGCCGAGCGAGAAACGGAGCAGGGCACCGTCGCGCGGGCCGTCGAGCATTTTTTCCAGAGATTCGATGCGTGGGTTCATGTGGGGTCGGGGCTAAAATAGGGTTTTCGCAAAACAGGATAGGAAGAGTTTCCCATGGCCAAGACCATCATCGCCACACCGAATGCCCCAGCCGCCATCGGCACCTATTCGCAAGCCGTGCGCGTGGGCGATACCGTTTACCTGTCGGGGCAGATCGGCCTCGATCCGGCCTCCATGCAGATGGTAGACGGCATCGAAGCGCAAATCGTTCGCGTTTTCGACAATCTCAAGGCGGTCGCCGAAGCAGCCGGCGGTTCGCTGGCCGATGTCGTCAAGCTCAATGTCTTCCTGACCGATCTGGCCAATTTCGCCAAGGTCAATGAAACGATGGCCCGGTATTTCAGCGAGCCCTTCCCGGCGCGCGCTGCCGTCGGCGTCAAGGAACTGCCGCGCGGTGCATTGGTTGAGGCCGATGCCGTGATGTTCATCGGCTGACCGCCACACATGACGACTGACGGAGCTCAGGCTCCGATTCGCGCTTCCGAAGCCCTGCTGAAGAAGCTTGCCAAGATCGGCCTCCACAGCGAGGCCGATTTGCTGGTTCATCTGCCCTTGCGCTACGAGGACGAGACGCGGATCACGCCGGTCAATCGGGCATTCGGCGGCGAGCCGGTGCAGATCGAGGTCATCGTGCAGGGCAACGAAGTGCAATACCGCCCGCGCCGGCAGATGGTGGTGCGGGCCGGCGACGACAGCGGCGACATCACGCTGCGCTTCTTCAGCTTCTATCCGAACCAGCAGGCTGTCCTCAGCGAAGGTTCGCGCATCCGCGCGTTCGGCGAAGTACGCGGCGGATTTTTCGGGGCCGAGATGGTCCATCCGCGCTTCCGCAAGGTGGCCGACGACGAGTCGCTGCCGACGGAAATGACGCCGGTTTATCCGGCAACGGCCGGCCTCTCCAGCTCGACGCTGCAGAAGCTGATCGGCAAGGCGCTGACGACGGGCGATCTGTCGGATACCCTGCCCGACGAACTGCGCCATCGTCTTAAACTGCCTGCTCTGGCGCGCAGCCTGACCTTCCTGCACAGGCCGCCGCCCGGCACCGACCTCGACACGCTGCATGGCCGCAACCATCCGGCGTGGCAACGGGTGAAGTTCGACGAGGTACTGGCCCAGCAGCTGTCGTTGCGTCGGGCTTACCTGGCCCGGCGCGAGCAGGGGGCACCGGTGTTGCGGGCGCAGGACGATCTGGGAGCGCGTCTGCTCGACAGCCTGCCCTTTGGCCTGACCGGGGCGCAGGCGCGGGCGATGGCCGAGATCGGTGCCGATCTCGCCCAGCCTTACCCGATGCAGCGCCTGCTGCAGGGCGACGTCGGTGCCGGCAAGACCGTTGTGGCCGCGCTGGCCGCCTGCCAGGCGATTTCGGCCGGCTGGCAGGCCGCTTTCATGGCGCCGACCGAAATCCTCGCCGAGCAACATTACCTCAAACTGAAGGACTGGCTGGAGCCGCTCGGCGTGCGCGTCGCCTGGCTGTCGGGCAGCCTGAAGGCCAAGGCCAAGCGCGAACAACTGGCGGCGACGGCGGCCGATGCGCAACTGGTCATCGGCACGCATGCGCTGATCCAGGAGGGGGTCGATTTCGCCCGGCTCGGGCTGGCCATCGTGGACGAGCAGCATCGTTTCGGCGTGGCGCAGCGGCTGGCCCTGCGCAAGAAGGGCAACAACCCGCACCAGCTGATGATGTCGGCGACGCCGATCCCGCGCACGCTGGCCATGAGCTACTACGCTGATCTCGACGTGACGGTACTCGACGAGTTGCCGCCCGGCCGCACGCCGATCAAGACCCGCCTGGTTGCGGACAACCGGCGCGATGACGTGGTCGGTTTCATCGGCAAGCATGTCGAGGAAGGGCGGCAGGCCTACTGGGTCTGTCCGCTGATCGAGGAGTCGGAGGCCCTGCAACTGCAGACGGCGCAGGATACCTACGAGCAGCTGTCGGCCGACCTGCCGGACCTGCGGGTCGGGCTGGTGCATGGGCGGCTCAAGGCCGACGAAAAGCAGGCGGTGATGGCCGCCTTCGCCGCCGGCGACATCGATGTGCTGGTGGCGACCACGGTCATCGAGGTCGGTGTCGATGTGCCGAACGCCAGCCTGATGGTCATCGAGCACGCCGAGCGTTTCGGCCTGTCGCAACTGCACCAGTTGCGGGGGCGGGTCGGGCGGGGGCAATACGAATCGAGCTGCGTGCTGATCTACGCCGGGCCGCTTGGCGAAATCGCCCGCCAGCGGCTGAAGATCATCTTCGAGAATACCGACGGTTTCGAGATCGCCCGCCAGGATCTGCAGCTACGTGGTCCGGGCGAGTTCGTCGGCAGCCGGCAGAGCGGCGTGCCCTTGTTGCGCTACGCCGACCTGGAAATGGATGCTGACCTGATCGCCATGGCGCGCGAGGTGGCCGAGGAAATGCTGACCGCCCATACCGCGCTGGCCGAGAAGCACCTGCAGCGCTGGCTCGGGTCGCGCGAGGAACTGCTCAAGTCCTGAGCGCCATCAGGCGGCCAACGGACACCGGGCGGACGCCGCCACGCCATCGCTCAGCGTTTTAAGGACCGGCATGCGCGGGCCTTCGCGCAAGGAAATCATGCCGGTCGGTATGCGGGCGATATCCGGGGGAACGGCCTCAATGACCAGATCGGCGGCATGCGCCGATTGTTCGACGATCCGGCGCGGCATCAAGGTCCAGCCGAGGCCGACGGCAATGCAGCCGAGTATGCCTTCCAGCGTGCCGAATTCCATGGCATCGGATAGCGCATGGCCCTGCTTGCGCTGCCAGGCGATTGCCCGGGTGCGATAGGCGCAGCCTTCGCGGAACATGATCAGCGGCAGCATGACCGGATCGGTGCCGGCCGCGTGGACCTGCACCAGCTCCTCGACGACCAGTTCCTCGAAGCGTAGCTCGGGATGGATGATCGGGCCCGCGACAAAGGCGCAGTCGAGCTTGTGGTCGAGCACTTTTTCGGTCAAGGTGCTGGTCGTATTCGTATAGACGCGAATCTCCATGCGCGGATGGCTGGCGCGCACCCCCTTCAGTGCGTTGGGCAGATGCAGGGCGGCAAAGGTCTCCATCGCGCCAATGCGCAGTTCGCCCGTGCTCTCGCCGACCTGACGGACGGCGTTGGCCGTCTGGCGTTCCAGTTGCAGCATGCGTCGGGCGTAGTCAAGGAGCACGCGACCCGAGGGGGCGAGTTCCAGCCCCCGGCCCTTGCGGAAGAACAGTTCGGCGCCCAGCTCTTCCTCCAGCTTGCGGATGCGGCCGGTCACATTGGACTGGACGGTATTCAGTTTGCGTGAGGCGGCGAGGATGCCGCCTTCTTCGACGACGGCCTGAAAGGTGCGGAGGGCGATGAGTTCCATGAAGTATCTCGATTAAAGAATGAATTGTTCTCAACAAATCATTTGTGCAGATACTTTACGCTCTTTATCGTGTCTCCATCAATAGGTCAGGATACCCCCCATGCCTTCTCAGATCGAACGTCTCAAAGTGCTCTCCGCAGGCATCTTCAGTTTGCTGCTGGTGCTTGGGGTTGCCCGCTTCGCCTACACGCCGCTCTTGCCGATCATGCAACAGCAGGCCGGGCTCGGGCTGGCCGAAGCCGGCTGGCTGGCGGCGCTGAATTACGCCGGCTACCTGAGCGGTGCCTTGATCGCGTCGCTGATCAGCGATCTGGTGCTCAAGGATCGCCTGTATCGGATCGGGATGGTGGTGGCCATTCTCAGTACGCTGATGATGGGGCTGACGACCGATCCGTGGCTGTGGATGCTGTCGCGTTTCATCGCCGGCCTGAGCAGCGCTGCCGGCATGCTGCTCGGTACCGGGCTGATCCTGAACTGGTTGATCCGCCACAACCATCGTCCGGAACTGGGCATCCACTTCTCGGGCATCGGGCTGGGGATTGCCGGGTGTTCGGTAGCGGTCTGGCTGATGGGCGGCGTGCTCGACTGGCGGCAGCAGTGGTTCGTCTTCACGGCCATCGGTTGCCTGCTGATCGTGCCGGCGCTGGCCTGGCTGCCGACACCTGACAACAGTGCGCTGACCAAGAGCGGCGCGGCGATGCATGACAATCCGCCGAGTCCTTTGTTTCTCGGCATCTTCATGGCCTCGTACTTCTGTGCAGGCTTCGGCTATGTGATCAGCGCCACCTTCATCGTCGCCATCGTCGACCGGTTGCCGGGCCTGGCCGGGCAGGGGGCGTTGGCCTTCCTGGCAATCGGTCTCGCGGCGGCACCGGCCTGTTTCAACTGGGACCTGATTGCCCGTTATACCGGCGACCTCAATGCGCTGATCCTGGCCGCCGTGTTGCAGATCGTCGGAATCATCCTGCCGGTGGCCATCGGCGGCTTGTGGGCGACGATGTTCGGTGCGCTGCTGTTTGGCGGTACCTTTATCGGTATGGTCAGTCTGGTGCTGACCATGGCCGGGCGCTATTACCCGACGCGCCCGGCGAAAATGATGGGCAAGATGACCATTTCCTACGGCGTGGCACAGATCATCGGACCGGCCGTGGTCGGCTGGCTGGCCACCCGTCTGGGCAACTATTCCATCGGTCTCTACCTGGCAGCCGGCGTGATGGTGGTCGGCGTCATCCTGTTGGCTATACTCAAGCAGGTGGAACGCCGGGATGCCGGTTTGGCAGCCCGGCCGGGATTGCAGACCTGATAACGGAGAGACGCATGTTCAAGGGAATTCTGATCGAGAAGGACGAGGCCGGCTATCGCGCGGCTGTGAAGGATATCGACGACAGCCAGTTGCCGGAAGGCGATGTGACGGTCCGTGTCGACTATTCGTCGTTGAACTACAAGGATGGCCTGGCGATCACCGGCAAGGGCCCCGTCGTCCGCAAGTTCCCGATGGTGCCCGGCATCGACATCGCCGGCACGGTCGAGGCCAGCGACAATCCGGCATACAAGGCCGGCGACCGCGTGTTGCTCAATGGATGGGGCGTCGGTGAAACGCACTGGGGTGGTCTTGCCCGCAAGGCGCGCCTCAAGGGCGACTGGCTGGTGCCGCTGCCCTCGGCCTTTACCGCTCGACAGGCCGTGGCCATCGGCACCGCCGGCTACACGGCCATGTTGTGCGTGCTGGCGCTGGAGCGGCAGGGCGTCAAGCCGGGTGACGGCGAGATCGTCGTCACCGGCGCAGCAGGCGGTGTCGGCAGCGTCGCCATCGCCGTGCTCAAGCGGCTCGGCTACACCGTGGTGGCGGTCAGCGGCCGGCCGGCAGAGGCCGACTACCTGAAACAGCTCGGCGCCGCCGAAGTCATCGACCGCAGCATCTTTTCGGCACCCGGAAAGCCGCTCGGCAAGGAGCGCTGGGCTGGGGCGGTCGATGTCGTCGGCAGCCACACGCTGGCCAATATCTGCGCGACGACCCAATATCGCGGCGTGGTGACGGCCTGCGGTCTGGCCGGCGGCATGGACTTCCCCTCGAGCGTTGCACCCTTCATCCTGCGCGGCGTGACGCTGGTCGGCATCGATAGCGTGATGTGTCCGCGTGCGGAGCGGCTGGTCGCCTGGGAGCGCCTGGGGCGCGACCTCGATGTCGACAAACTGGCCATGATCACGCACGAAGTGTCGTTGGCCGAGGCGATTCCGATGGCGGCGCAACTGATCGAAGGCAAGGTGCGCGGTCGGGTCGTTGTCGATGTGAATCGCTGACAGGAGGTGCCATGCCCTACGTCAATATCAAGATCACCCGCGAAGGGGCGACCGCCGAGCAGAAGGCGCGCCTGATCCAGGGGGCGACCCAGTTGCTGGTCGATGTGCTCGGCAAGAACCCGAAGACGACGGTGGTAGTCATCGACGAGGTGGATACCGATAACTGGGGTGTCGGCGGCGAATCGGTCACCGTGCGCCGGGCACGCGGGGAGTGATTCTTCACGTGGCAAAAAAATAGCGACGAACCGGAACTTTTTTCCCTGCCGCTGTCTATACGGCCTCTAATAAACCCCAATCCTACAGAGGCATTCATGGACGAGCTTTCCTACTTCGGCATCGGTTTCACCGTCGTTATTTTCACCCTGGCCTGTTTCATGGCCTCCAAGTTGGCTTCGAAGAAGGCCTACCACTAAGTAGTGATAGTTCGACCGGCCTGATGGTCCAGCAAAACGCCCGATGAATTTCATCGGGCGTTTTCATTTGGAGCGACGTCCGCGTTTCCTTGTCCCGCTTCGAACGGAGATTCCCTGTTTCCGGTGAAAGACGGGCAGCGGTCATTCAATGTCGGTCGCGCGGTGCGGAAAATTAAATAACCGGTCTTTTATTATGGGCTTTCCCGCCGCAGAAAATTAAATTATTATAAACATCAGCAATACCGAAAATAATAAATCAGCTTGGCAATCACATCGTTTTTCGGAGGCAAAATGCGAAATACATCCATCAAGGCCCGACTGGCCATCGGCTATGCCATTCTTCTGTTGCTGATCGTGGTTGTCGGCGTGGCCGGCATCAGGGAGTTGGGAACGATCAATAACAAATTGAACGAAATCACCAGCATCAACGACGTCGAAAAGGACATGGCGCTGCGTCTGCGCATCACCGTCGATCTCCAGGCGATCGCCATCCGCGACGTTGTCCTGGCGCTCAGTCCCGAGGAGCGCAACAAGGCAAGCGATCGCCTGAACCAGCTGCGCAGCCAGTTTACCGAGCGCCACGAAAAGCTGCTGAAGATGTTCCAGGCCTATGAAGGGCAGCCGCAAGAGTTCGAGTTGATGAACAAGATGCAGACGGAGAGCGAGACCGTCAAACCGTTCTTCGACAGCATCCGCGACCTTGCAGTAGCCGGGAAGACAACGGAGGCGATGGCCAAGGCGCCGGAAATGCCGAGCCGCCTGAAGAACCTGCGGGAAGCGGCCGAAAGTCTGGTGAATTTCGAGGACGAACTGAACGCCAGCGCCATCAAGGCAGCCCAGGCAGCCTACGACAGGGCAAAGAACACGCTGCTCGGCGTGATGTTCGTTGCCGTGCTGCTGACGATCGGGGGGGCTGTGCTGCTGACACGCTCCATTACGCTTCCCATGGCAACCCTGGAGAGCGCCTTGAACAAGGTCGCCACCGGGGACGTCAGTCTGCGTGTGAGCCAGAGCGGCCGGGACGAACTGACCCGGATGGAAAGTTCGACCGCCCAGATGGTCAAGTCGCTGAACGACTCCATTGGGCAGGTGCGCAGCAATGCCAACAACGTGGCGGAAAATGCCGGATTGTTGAGCGGTGCGGCCAAGCAGGTACGCGAAAGTTCCGAGGCGCAGTCCGAAGCCTCGTCGGCGATGGCGGCGGCGCTGGAGGAAATGTCGGCGAGCATCAATCATGTCGCCAGCCTTTCGCAGGATGCGCGGCAAATGGCCCAGAATGCCAGCACGGGCGCCGAAAGCGGCGCCCGGCAGGTGGCCTCCATGCTCAACGAGATCGGCCGGGTGGCGAAAACCATCGAGGAAAGCGCGGAGAGTTCCCGGGCGCTGGATCAGGAGTCCGAGAAGATTTCAACCATCGTCAACGTGATCAAGGACGTGGCCGACCAGACCAATCTGCTGGCATTGAACGCTGCCATCGAAGCGGCCCGGGCTGGCGAAACCGGGCGCGGCTTCGCCGTCGTGGCCGACGAGGTGCGCAAGCTCGCCGAGCGTACGACGACGTCGGCGCAGGAGATCACCAACATGGTCAACGGAATCCAGGAGCGTGCCCGCCGGATGAGCGGCAGCATGGCCCACACCGTCAACCAGATGCGCGAAGGGATGCAGATGGCGGAACAGGCCGGCGAAGTGATGAGCAGCATCAACGATGGCGCAAGGCAGGTGACCTCGGTCATCGACGACGTGGCGGTCGCCCTGAAGGAACAGGCGTCGGCCAGTCACGACCTGGCCAATCGGGTCGAACTGATCGTGCAGATGGTGGACGAAAACTCGTCGGCGGTTAGCTCGGTAGCCGGCTCGGCCGGACAACTGGACAATCTGGCCGGCGATCTGCTGAACGCCGTGTCGCGCTTCAAGACCGCCTGACACAGGGCTCGCAAGGAACGGTACTGCCCGACGGCGGTCATTACGACGCCGTCAAAAAAGGAAAGCCGCCGCGAGGCGGCTTTCTCTTTTGCCGGATTCAGGCCATGAATGCCTCGATCAGGCGCGCCACCTCTTCCGGCTGGTCATGGTGCAGCATGTGGTCGGCGTTCTCGATCCAGCGTTCGGTGAGGTCGGCGAAGCAGGACTGGCGGGCTTCCCAGTCGCCCGGGCGCTGCTCGAAATCGCGGACCACCCAGGACTGGCGACCGGCCACCCAGAGTACCGGGCAGCGCACTTCGCGCCAGATGGCCATCGATTCCTCCAGACGGAAGAGGTAGGGCGAGAAGTTCTTGTGCCACGGGTCGCCGTTCCAGATCACGCCGTGACGGATTTCGCCCGCCTTGTTCCGCCCTTCGCCGACCTTCGCCAGATGGCGGGACAGGTAGTCGGCACGCTCGGCACTCAGGAAGCGGTCGCTCTTCATCAGCCGGCGGGCGAAGTCGGCGCGGTCCCGGTAGGCGTGCAGCTTCGGCACTTCGCGGGTCTGGTCCAGCCATTGCCGGTAGCGTTCCGGCGCCATGTCGGGGGTGGTCGGGGCAATGCCGAAACCGTCCAGCGTCACCAGGCGTTCGACCCGTTCGGGGCGGATGCCGGCGTACAGGCAGGAGAGGATGCCGCCCATGCTGTGGCCGACCAGCCGGACCTGTCCGTCCGGTGCGTAATGGTCGAGGATGGCCTCCATGTCGCCCATGTGCTCGGCGAAGTAATAGGGGCGGTTCAGCCATTGCGACGGGCCGAAGCCCCGCCAGTCGGGGGCGACGATGTTCCAGTCGCGCTGCAGTTCGTCGACGACGAACTGGAAGGAGGCAGAAACGTCCATCCAGCCATGCAGCAGGAAGAGCGTGGGGGCTTGTGGGTCGCCCCAGCGTCGCACATGCAGGCGGAGGTCGGGGAGGTCGAGGTAGTCTGAGCGGGAGGGGCGCATCGAGGTTCAGTTGCCGAGCAGTTTGTTCAACGCCGTTTCCAGGCGTTCCGGGGTGAAGGGCTTGGACATCCAGCCGCTGGCGCCGGCGGCGCGGAAGGCGGATTTCATTTCGTCCGAGGTTTCGGTGGTCAGGATCAGGATGGGAACGTCCCGATTGTTGCTGCCGGCGCGAATGGCCTTGACCAAGCCCAACCCATCGAGGCCCGGCATGTTCTGGTCGCAAATGAGCAGGTCGAGTGCCTCCTGCCTGACCACCTCCAGGCCGGCACGGCCGCCCGAAGCTTCGAGGATGCGATGACCGGATGGTTCCAGCGTGGCCTTCAGCATGTTGCGGATGGCGGCCGAGTCGTCGACCAGCAGGATGGTGGCCATGGCCAGGCTCCTATCGGTGTTGCAATAATTGCCAATTGTGCCACGCATGCCGGATGCCTCCCAAGCGGGGAACAGCATTTCGGTGCGTCGTCCGGCTTTTGGCCCATTGTGCCGTGCGCTGCGTTAAAGTCTGTTTTCCGCCGTGCGAATCCACCCGTGAAAGGAATCATGTTTTCGCCCAACTTGCCCCCAGCGGCCACCTGCCGCAGCTGACAGCATGGATATTGCCCAGATTACCGAGACGCTGCGCCAGGATGCCGTGACCGTCGTCTTCTTCAACGTGTTGCTGCAACAGCTCGGTTTGCCGGTGCCCGCCGTGCCGACCCTGCTGCTGGCCGGCAGTCTGGCGGCGACCTCGGGCAGCCTGGGCCAGGTGCTGGCCGCGGCCGTCGTCGCCTCGGTGCTGGCCGACTGGTTGTGGTACTGGTCGGGCAAGGTGTTCGGCTACCGGGTGCTGGCCGGCTTGTGCAAGCTCTCGATCAATCCTTCGTCCTGCGTCAGCCAGACCGAGGCCCGCTTCATCCGCTGGGGCATTTCGTCCCTGGTGGTGGCCAAGTTCATCCCCGGCTTTTCGACGGTGGCGCCGCCCATTGCCGGGGCGCTGCGCATGAGTCAGGCCGGTTTCCTGCTGGCGGCCGGGGTAGGGGCCGCTTTGTGGGCGGGGGCGGCGCTCGGCGCCGGATGGTTGCTGCAGGATGCGGTGCAGTCGGCGATCGCCGCACTCGACCGCCATGCGGCACGGGCGCTGCTCGTGGTGCTGGTCTTGCTGGCCGTCTGGCTGGGCTGGAAGCTGTGGCAGAAGTATCGTTTCCGGAAATTCTGCGCAGTGCCCCATGTGACGCCGGCCGAACTGCTGGCGGCACTCGACAGCGACACGCCGCCGCTCGTCCTCGACCTGCGCGGCGCGACGATGATCGCGGCCACCGGGCCGATTGTCGGCGCCCGCGTTGCCGAGCACGATTTCCTGCACGAGGCGGTCGGCGACTGGCCCAAGGACCGGCCCATCGTCACCCTCTGCGCCTGTCCCGAGGATGCGGGTGCGGTCCAGGCGGCCAGGCATCTGCTCAATGCCGGCTATTTGTCGGTCAAGCCACTCAAGGGCGGCTACGAAGCCTGGCTGGCCAGCCGGGCCTTGCCTCAGTAGTCGCGCCAGGGCAGGGGCGGCGGGCTCAGGCGTGGCGCCGAGCCATCGCCGACCGGACCGAAACGGACATCGCCGCTTTCCCAGTGGCGTTGCGCCTCGGCAATGCCAGCCTTGGTCGAGCCGACGAAATTCCACCACATCAGAACAGGCTGGGCGAAGGGCTGGCCGCCGAGCAGCAAGACCTTGCTCCCGTCGACCAGGTCGAGTTGCAGGCTGCTACGGCCCGCTCCGAGGTAGGCGAATTCGTCGGCCAGGAAACGCTCGTTACCGATGCCGACTTCGCCCGTGAGCGGGAGCAGGCCGTATTCGAAGGTCGGGTCAAGGGCAAGGTTGACGGTGCCTGACGTGTCGCTCTCGATATCGAGGCCGAGCAGCGGAGAATGGACGCGGGTCGGCGCCATGCGATCCTCGTAGGTGCCCGCGAGCAGGGTGAGCCGAGCGGGGCCTTGTTGCCACTGCGGCAGTTCCGGATGGTGCGCGAAATCGGGTGGGTGGTTTTCGGCTTCCGGTGGCAGCGCGATCCACAACTGCGCGGCATGCAGGCGCCGGCCGTCGTGCAGCGAATCCTCGGTGTGCACGATGCCGCGACCGGCGGTCATCAGGTTGACCTGGCCGGGGCGGATGATCTGTTCGTTGCCCAGGCTGTCGCGGTGCAGCACTTCGCCTTCGATCAGCCAGGTGAAGGTCTGCAGCCCGATGTGCGGGTGGGCGCCGACGTGCATGCCCTTGCCTGCCGGGAAGTCGACCGGTCCGGCATGGTCGAGGAAGCACCAGGCGCCGACCATGCGCTGTTGGCGGCTGGGCAGGGTGCGGCGCACCAGCATGCCGTCGCCGAGGTCGGCGCTGCGGGGTTCGATGCGGATGAGGGAGGTCATGGATTTCCTTTCCGGTTGTCGTGCTGTTCGAGCGAGCGCTCAATGCGCCAGCCTGAGAATCGACCCACCGCCTTCGCCGCGGCCTCAGCCGGCAAGCTCGCTGTGGATGCGAACTTCGCCGGTCAGCAGTTTGTGCATTGGACAGGCGTTGGCGATTTTCAGCAGCTGCGCCTGCTGCTCGACATCGAGTTCGCCATGCATGGCGATCCGGCGCACGATGTCGTTGCCGGCCTCGGGTTTTCCGGCGGGATTGAGTTGCAGTTCAACCTCGATCCCCGTCAGCGGCCAGTGGCGACGGGCGGCGACCATCTTCAGGGTGATCGCCGTGCATGCGCCGAGGCTTGCCAGGATCAGTCGGTCGGGCGTCGGCGCCGTGTTGCCGCCACCGGCTTCGAGGGGTTCGTCGGCGGTCCAGGCATGGCCGAGGTCGTCACTGAAGCTGACGATGTAAGGCGTTTCTTCGAGCCTAGCTTTGACGGTGGGTGTCGTCGACATCGCTTTTCTCCTTCATGCAAGCATGCGGGCCAGTTCGGCATGGGCACCAGCCAGCCCGGCGCTCTTGCTTTCCTCGCCCATGTTGAGACCTTCAGCGTAAACGAATTCGACCTCGGCGATGCCGATGAAACCGAGGAAATTGCGCACGAAATCGGTTTGCGTATCGAAGGCGGTGCCGGCATAGCGGCCGCCGCGGGTAGCGAAGACATAGGCTTTCTTGCCGGTGAGCAGGCCCTCCGGCCCGTTCGCGGTATAGCGGAAGGTCACGCCGGCGCGGGCGACGTGATCGATCCAGGCTTTCAGCGTCGAGGGGATGCCCAGGTTGTACATGGGCAAGCCGATGACCAGTACGTCGGCGGCCTGCAGTTCGCCGATCAACGTGTCGGAATAGGCAACCTTGGCAGCCTGTGCGGCGCTGCGCTCTTCCGGCTTGCTCAGGAAAGCCTGGAAACCGGTGCCGTCGAGGTGCGGTACGGGGTCGACGGCCAAGTCGCGGACGCTGACCATCGAACCCGGATGGCTGAGCTGCCATGCCGTGACAAAGGCATCGGACAGCTGGCTGGATTGGCCTTGGTTGGCAAAGAGGCTGGTCTTGAGTTGCAGCAGTTTGGGCATGATGTTCGTTCCTTGGTGTGAAAGGGAGCCCCGGGCAAACGGGGCTCTGCGGTCCTTACTTGGCGTTCTGGACGGTGGTGTAGCTGTTGATCAGGTTGCGATAGTCGGGAATGTGGTTGGCGAACAGCGTGCCTAGCCCCTCGATGTCGTTGCGCCAGTCGCGGTGCAATTCGCAGGCGACGCCGAACCAGGTCATCAGCTGGGCGCCGGCCGCTTCCATGCGGCGCCAGGCGGAATCGCGGGTAATCTCGTTGAAGGTGCCGGACGCGTCGGTGACGACGAAGACCTCGTAGCCTTCTTCAAGGGCCGAGAGGGTCGGGAAGGCGACGCAGACCTCGGTGACGATGCCGGCAACGATCAGCTGCTTCTTGCCGGTGGCTTTGACCGCCTTGACGAAGTCCTCGTTATCCCAGGCGTTGATCTGGCCGGGGCGGGCGATATACGGCGCATCCGGGAAAGTTTCCTTCAGTTCGGTCATTAGCGGGCCATTCGGGCCGTTCTCGAAGCTGGTGGTGAGGATGGTCGGCAGCTTGAAATACTTGGCCAGGTCGGCCAGCGCCAGCACGTTGTTGCGGAACTTGTCCGGGTCGATGTCGCGGACCAGGGAGGACAGGCCGGCCTGGTGATCGACGAGGAGGACGGCGGCGTTGTTCTTGTCGAGTTTGACGTAGGGCTTGCTCATGGTGATTCTCCTTCAGGGGGGGTTAACGCTGGGAATCCAGCACTTCGTTGTTCTTCACGACTTCCTGCGCCTTGCCGTAGCTTTCGATCAGCAACTGGTAGGCGGGGAAGATCTTGGTGTAGACCTCGGCCCATTCCAGCGCATCGGCGCGGTTCCAGGTCTGTTGCAGTTCCGAGGCGACGGCGGCGGTGTCCATCGGCACGACGCCGGCCTGGACGACGCGGGCCAGGGTGATTTCCTGCGCCATCTTGCTGTAGGTGCCGGAGGCATCGACGACGGCGAACACCTGGTAGCCGGCGTGCACCGCGCTGATCGACGGGAAGGCCATGCACACGCTGGTGATGGTGCCGGCGATGATCAGTTGCTTCTTGCCGGTGGCCTTGACGGCGGCGACGAAATCCGGGTTGTCCCAGGCGTTGATCTCGCCCTTGCGTGCCACGTACTGGGCATGCGGCGCATTGGCGTGGATTTCCGGGATCAGCGGGCCGTTCGGGCCTTGCGGCACCGAGGCGGTGGTGATCACCGGGATGCCGGCCAGCGTCGCCATCCGGGCGAGGGCGGCGGCGCGGGCACGCAGTTCGGGCATCGGCATGTCGCCGACCGTCTGGAACAGGCCGCTCTGGTGGTCAATCAGCAGCATCACGGCGTTGGACGGGTCGATGCTGGGCTTGGCGTTGGCGAAATTGGCGGGGGTGCTCATGGTGTCTCTCCTATCGTTGCGGTTGAGGTGCTGCGGGTTAGTGGCCGATCTGTCCGAACCGGCCGCTGTTGAAATCGTCGATCGCCTGGCGGATTTCCGCTTCGCTGTTCATCACGAACGGCCCGTAGCCGACCACCGGTTCGTTGAGCGGCTCGCCGTTGAGCAGCAAGACCGTGGCGTCTTCGAGAACCTCGAACTCCAGGCGGCTGCCGGCACGCTCCATGACGGCCAGTTCGGCGCTGCGGATGTTGTGCTTGCCGTCGACACGCAGGCTACCGCGCAGTACGAACAGCGCCGTGGTATGACCGTCCGGCAGGTCGAAGGCGACCCGGTGGCCGGCCTTCAGGCGCAAATCCCAGACGTTCATCGGCGTAAAGCTGCGCGCCGGGCCTTGGATGTCGCCGTGTTGGCCGGCGATGATGCGGACCGTACCGGCATTGCCCGGCAATGTGCTTTCCGGAATCTGACCGGCAGCAATGCCCTGGTAGCCGGGGGCGGCCATCTTGTCGCGGGCCGGCAGATTGACCCACAACTGGACCATCTCGAAGACGCCACCTTGCTCGGCGAAGGCCGGACTGTGAAACTCCTCGTGAATCAGGCCGGAAGCGGCGGTCATCCACTGCACGTCGCCGGGGCCGATGGTGCCGCCACCGCCTGACGAATCGCGATGCGATACACCGCCTTCATAGACGATGGTCACCGTCTCGAAGCCGCGATGCGGATGCTGGCCGACACCGAGTTTGCGGGTGGTCGAGGGGAAGTTGGCCGGGCCGGCGTAGTCCATGAGCAGGAAGGGCGACATTTCCTCGGCGATGTCGCTGTAGGAAAAAATGCTCTTGACCGGGAAGCCGTCGCCAACCCAGTGGCTACCGTTGCTGCGCTTGATGAATGCCAGTTTTTTCATGTCTGCTCTCCGTGAAGTTGAGTTGATGGATGTACTTTAGAGGGCAGACAATTCCCGCACTAGATGGTTAAATGTGAAATAACTTTTCAATTAAATGAATAATGGACCTGAACGAAACGGCCGTATTCGTCAAAGTCGTTGATGCCGGGAGTTTCAGTGCCGCCGCCCGCCTGCTCGGCTTGCCGACCTCCACGGTCAGCACTCGCGTTGCCCGGCTGGAGAGGCGTCTTGGCGTGACGTTGCTGCAACGCACGACGCGCCGCCTGAACTTGACCGATGCCGGCAGTTTGTATTACCAGCATGCGGCGACCGGTCTCGGGCACATGCTCGACGCCGAGGCCGCCGTGACCGAATCGACCGGCGAACCCAAGGGTTTGCTGCGGGTCACCGCACCGGCTGATATCGGCGACGACCTGCTGGCTGACATCGTCAGACAGATGCATCGGCGCTTCCCCCTGGTTGGGATCGACCTGCTGCTGGTCAGCCGTTATGTCGATCTGGTCGCCGAGGGGGTCGATATCGCCATCCGGACGGGGAGTCTGAAGGATTCCACGTTAATCGCGAAAAATGTCGGTTTGGCTCGCTGGGTGCCGTTCGCCAGCCCGGATTACCTGGCATCCATGTCGCTCCCGGATTCGCCGCAGGCCTTGCGCCATCACTGTTGTCTGCAATTCACGCCACTGGGCAAGGAGAGCTGGACCCTCAGCGGGGCGGGCGGCAGCCTGACGGTTCCACTGCCCGGAATGGTGATGATCAACGATGTCAGAATCATCCGGGCGATGACACTGGCCGGCGAGGGGGTGGCCCTGTTGCCGGAATACCTGTGCCGCGCCGAATGTGCAGCGGGGCGCCTGCAGCGCCTGTTGCCCGACTGGTACGCCAAGGTCGATCCGGTGCACCTCGTCTATCCCAGGCAGCGCTTCATGCCGCCTAAACTGCGGGCCTTCATTGACCTTGCCGGCGATGTCCTGGGGAGGTGGCTGGAGTAAGTTTCGCCGGGGTCGTTGCAGGCTGGGGGTGTCCGATCCGGTCACGCCTGCCGGTTTGCTTCGCAGAAAGGGGATGCGTCCTTGGCGGCTGGTTTGGCCTTGTCATCGGCGAAGAGGGGGGATTCATGGGGTGTCTTTCTGTTTACGCGGGGTTGGAGGAAGACAGGGGGCGATCAGGTGATCGGGAGTTGACAAAGTCATGTCGATATAACTAAGATCGTCGATATGAAATCCGACTACTCTCAAGCCATTCCTTCAGCCTGGCAGGCGATGTCCAAGATTTTCGTTGCGCTGGGCGACGAGCACCGGCAGCGCATCCTGCTGCTCTTCGATCCTGGCGAGCGGCTCAACGTCGGGCAGATTGCCGAGGTGTCGACGCTGGCCCGGTCGACGGTGTCGCACCACCTGAAGATCCTCCACGAATCCGGCGTGCTGGCTTCCGAGAAGATCGGCAAGGAAGTCTGGTTCTGGATCAATCGCGAGGCGCTGAGTGAAACCTTCGGCAATGTCCTCGACTACGTAAGGGATCACACCTGATGCTCCGCACTCTTTTGCGACCGCTGTTGCGCGGCCTCGCCCGCCTGCTGTTCCGCGTCGAAGTGACGGCGCAGCAGGCCGATTTCAATCATGCGCGCCTGCTGGTCGTCGCCAACCACCAGTCCTTCCTCGACGGCCTGCTGCTCGGTCTGTTCCTGCCCATCGATCCGGTGTTCGTCGTGCATAGCACGATTGCGCGCAGCTGGATGTTCCGCATCCTGCTCTCGCAGGTCGATTACCTGGCGGTGGATCCGAGCAGCCCGATGGCCATGAAGAAGGTTATCCGGCTGATCGAAACCGGCCGCCCGGTGGTCATCTTCCCGGAAGGGCGCATCACGCTGACCGGTTCGCTGATGAAGGTGTACGACGGTCCGGCCTTTGTCGCCGCCAAGACAGGAGCAACGGTCGTGCCGGTGCGCCTGCAAGGGGCCGAGCGTACGTATTTCTCGCGCCTGTCGGGCAAGCATCCGAAGCAGCTGTTTCCGCAAATCCGTTTGTCCATCCTGCAGGCGCGGCATTTTCCGATGCCGGAGGGGGCCACGGCCAAGCTGCGCCGGCGCAAGTCGGGCGAGGCCATGCGTCGCCTGATGCAGGACATGATCGTCGCCTCCCGCCCGCGGCAGACCCTGTATGCCGCGCTGTGCGACGCGCTGGACATCTACGGCCGCAGCCGCCGCCTGCTCGAGGACGTCAAGCAGATCGAGTATTCGTACAACGACCTGCTCAAGATGGCGCTGATGCTGGGTCGCCAGATCGAGCGCCTGTCGCAGTCCGGGGAACGGATCGGCCTGCTGCTGCCCAACCTGGTGCCGACCATCGGCCTGATCTTCGGCTTGAGCGCCCGCCGCCGTATTCCGGCCATGCTCAACTACACGGCCGGCGTCGAGGCCATGCAGGCCGCCTGCGATGCGGCCGAGGTGAAGACCCTCGTCACCTCGCGCGCCTTTGTCGAGCAGGCCAAGCTGGCCGACAAGCTGGCGGGGCTTGCCAATGTGCAGCTGGTCTATCTGGAGGATGTGCGCGAACGCATCGGCCTCGGCGACAAGCTATGGTTGATGCTGTGGGCGCTGCATTTCCCGCGCCGCTTCGAACTGCCGGCTGCGCCGGAGGATGCTGCGGTGGTGCTGTATCGGGAACGGCTCCGGCATGCCAGCACGAAAAAAGTGCTTCTCGAGAAACCCGAGGTAGAAGCGCTGCTTGCCCTTATTCGGGCACCTGGCGGCTCGCTAGGGGTGGCAGCTCTGCCAGCTCCGGGGTCCGAACTTGATGCTCTTTGAAACCGTTGCATGGTTGAGTAGTTGCATAACTTGTTGTAATCTACGTGTGCGCGGGGTGTTTGAGCGAATAGTTGCTTTTTTGGGGGGTAGGCTACCGGAACTGGCCTACGACCGAGGCTGCACCATCCTGTTCGGCACCTCGACCTTCCTCGCCAACTACGGCAAGTTCGCCAATCCGTACGATTTCTACCGCCTGCGCTACGTCGTGGCCGGTGCCGAAAAGCTGTCGGAAGCCGTGCGCAGCCAGTGGTTCGAGAAATTCGGCCAGCGCATCTTCGAAGGCTACGGGGCGACCGAAACAGCACCGGTGCTGGCGGTGAATACCCCGATGGCCTACAAGACGGGGACCGTCGGCAACCTGCTGCCGGGCATCGAGTACAAACTGCTGCCGGTGCCGGGCATTGCCAATGGCGGCATCCTGCATGTGCGCGGTCCGAACGTGATGGCCGGCTACCTCAAGGCCGACCGGCCCGGCGTACTGCAGCCGCCGGCATCGGATGCGGGCGAGGGTTGGTACGAGACGGGCGATGTGGTCGAGGTGGACGAGGACGGTTTCGTGAAAATCATCGGCCGGGTCAAGCGTTTCGCCAAGATCGCCGGCGAAATGGTCAGCCTGGAAGTGGTCGAAAAGCTGGCCACCGCGACCTCGCCGGCTTTGCCCCACGCCGCCTCCAGCCAGCCCGACCCGGCCAAGGGCGAGGCGCTGGTGCTGTTCACCACCGACGGCGGCCTGACGCGCGAACTGCTCGCCGCCAAGGCGCGCGAAATCGGCGTGCCGGAACTGGCCGTGCCGCGCAAGATCCACAAGGTCGACTCGTTGCCACTGCTGGGCACCGGCAAGGTCGATTACGTGACCTTGAAGCGCTTGGCCGAGGCTGTGTGATGAATATGCGGCTACTGTTGTTGGCAAAAACGGCAGTGTTGGCCTTTGGAGTCATGCTGAGTGTGGCTTGCAGCACAGGGGGAGCGGTTTCAGAGGAGATCAGCATTCGGAACCCCGCGTTTTCAGCAGACAGTAATACTCTGTTGTTCGACTACTGCAAAGGTTCGGAATGTGATCTGGTTGCCTACTCGATTGAAGGTAAGCAGTTCTACCGGCTAGTTCCAGCGGAGCATGAATTATTGTTCGCCGGCGCGAGTGCGGGAGGAGCCCCGAATTTGCTCGCAGGAGTGTTGCGTTTCCGAAAAAGTGATTTCACGTCGTATCCGCAGATAGTCCTGATCGATCTGAATTCCAATACCTATCGCCGGCTGACCGATGATCCGAGTCACAAGTATGGTCCAAGCCTTTCATTCGATAACAAAAGCGTGGCATACATTCAGTCGCATCGACAGCGTACCTGGTTCAGTGGCAGTCCGCGTGCGACCGGCTGGGATGTTCACGTTCTCGATACACGCTCGGGCGTAGATACAAGAGCAACAAATTACTGTTTCTACGCCCTAAGCAAGCCATTTATCGCGCCAGATAATGGAGATCTTATTTTTTCCGGTGAAGGTGCGATGTGTAACTATCCGGAGACAGCTACGACGGCTTCCGAGCTGAACTACAAGGCGTATCGTGAGCAGTTTGGTGAAGACAATATCATTCGTTTCGGCTCTGGGCGCCCACACCTTGAACCATGGCTAACAACTCGTTGGAAACATGCCTCTGGGCCAAGTATCGCCCGAAACGGCGATGTCTTGTTTTATTCAAGAACCAATGAGTTGGACGGTATCCAGAAGGGTTATTACAACTACGACCTGTTCCTGAAACGAGGGGAGCAGCTTACGCGATTGACTTGGTTGAAGTCTTTCCTTGGTGGTTCTGCGCTGGCACCTGACAGCCGATACGCCGCTTATATCAGCGATCCACAGAGAGATCGTCAAACTTCGCTATGGCTGCTCAATATTGAGACAGGCGAAACACAACAGGTATCGCTCGTGCCGCTGATGGTTGAGTTCGATAGGTTGTCTGTGCGCATGGTTGGTGAGGCTCAGTAAATGGACTCGCTCAATATCAAAAGCTCCCGCCGCCGTTTCCTTTCTCTGCTCGCTGGCGGTGCCGCCTTGTCGGCGGCAGGTTGGGCGTCGGCCGGCTCGCTGCTGGTCAACAAGTGCCGCGTCGCCATTCCGGCCAGCCTGATCGATAGCCCGTGGTTGCGGCAGGCGTGGGCCGGCATCGAGCCGGCGCAGGTGTGGGATTGTCACGTGCATCTCGCCGGCCTGGGCGACGGCGGCAGCGGCATCGTCGTCGGGCCGCAATTGTCGAGCTGGCTGCACCCGCTGCATTACGCCCAGCGCCTGTTCTACATGAATGCCGGTTGCGCCCACGATGCACCGGGCAAGGTCGATCAGGCCTATGTCGCCCGCCTGCTCAACCTGTGCGATGCGATGCCGGAGGGCTTCAAGGTCATGCTCTTCGCCTTCGAGCGTTTCCACGACGGGCAGGGCGACGCGCACCCCGAGCACTCGGCCTTCTACGTGCCGAATGCCTGGGCGGCCAAGCTGGCCCGCGATTTCCCGGCACGCTTCGAGTGGGTCGCCTCGCTGCACCCCTACCGGGCCGGGGCGGCCGACGAACTGCGCCTGGCCGTCGCCAACGGCGCGCGCGCCGTCAAATGGCTGCCGGCGGCAATGGGCATGGACCCTGCCGATGCCAAGTGCGACGCCTTCTACCGTGTGCTGGCCGAAACCGGCACGCCGCTGATTGTCCATTGCGGCGAGGAGAAGGCGGTCAAGGGCAGCGATACGCAGGCTTTCGGCAACCCGCTGCGCCTGCGCCGGGCACTCGATGCCGGGGTGAAGGTGGTGGTCGCGCATTGCGCTTCCTTGGGTGACGACCTGGATGATGCCGGCAAGGTTCGCAGCAGCTTCGATCTCTTTCTCAAGTTGATGGCCGAGTCGCGCGCCAAGGGACTGCTGCATGGCGACATTTCGGCCATCACCCAGCGCAACCGCAAGCCGGCGCTGATCCGTACCCTGCTTGAGCGCACTGACTTGCACGACCGTCTGGCGCACGGTTCCGACTACCCGCTGCCCGGCGTCGTGCCGCTGACCTCCCCGGGAGCGCTGGCGAGGGCAGGCCTGCTGCCCAAGGACGCGGTCAAGGATCTCGACATCCTGCGCCAGCACAATCCGCTGCTATTCGATTTTGCGCTGAAACGCCTGCTCAACTGGCAGGGCCATTCCTTTTCGCCGGCGGTCTTCCACACCCGTCGCCTTTTTGCTGTGAGCCACGCATGAGCGGACAATTCGGACTCCTCAAACAGAAACGCTTCGCGCCTTTTTTCGCCACGCAATTCCTCGGCGCCTTCAACGACAACCTGTTCAAGAATGCGCTGGTCGTACTGCTCATCTTCCAGGCGGCGCACTGGACGACGCTGAAGCCGGAACTGCTGGCCAACCTGGCGGCCGGCATCTTCATCCTGCCTTTTTTCCTGTTTTCGGCCACCGCCGGGCAACTGGCCGACAAGTACGACAAGGCGATGCTGGCCCGTCTGGTCAAGGTTCTGGAAATGGCCATCATGGGCATCGCGGCGGCCGGTTTCTTCCTGACCAGCCTGCCCGTGCTGATGGTCGCACTGTTCCTGCTCGGGTGCCATTCGACGCTGTTCGGGCCGGTCAAATACGCGATCCTGCCGCAGCACCTGCATGAGGGCGAACTGGTCGGCGGCAATGCGCTGATCGAGGCCGGCACCTTCGTGGCGATCCTGATCGGCACGCTGGCCGGTGGCTTGCTCGCCGGCTCGGTGGCGCATCCGGCCTGGATTGCATTTGGCGGTTTTGTCGTGGCCCTGGCCGGTTACCTGACCAGCCGGGGCATTCCCGTTGCGCCGGCACCGGTGCCGACGCTCAGGGTCAATCTCAACCCGCTGACGGAAACCTGGCGCAACATCGCCTTTGCCCGCGAGAATCGAACGGTCTTCCTGTCCATCCTCGGCATCTCGTGGTTCTGGCTGTACGGTGCGATGTTCCTCGCCCAGTTTCCGGCCTATGCCAGGTTCGTGCTCGGCGGCGGCGAGTCGTCGGTGACCTTGCTGCTCGCTACCTTCACGGTCGGTATCGGCGTTGGTTCCATGCTCTGCGAACGCATGTCCGGCAAGCATGTCGAGATCGGCCTGGTGCCTTTCGGTTCCATCGGCCTGACGCTGTTCGGGCTGGATCTCTACTTCGCCTCGCCGGTCGGCCTGGTTGGCACGACGCCGCACGAACTGATGGCGCTGCTCGGCATTCCCGATGTCTGGCGCGTGCTCTTCGACCTGATGATGCTCGGCGTCTTCGGCGGCTTCTTCATCGTGCCGCTCTATGCGCTGGTCCAGCTGCGCAGTTCGCCGGAATACCGGGCGCGCATCATCGCCGCCAACAACATCCTCAACGCACTGTTCATGGTCGTCGGCGCGCTGGGGGCGGCAACCCTGCTCGGCGAGGGCCTGTCGATGCCAGCCTTGTTCGGACTCGCCGCGCTGCTCAACGCGGTGGTGGCGATCTACATCTACGGGCTGGTGCCGGAATTCCTGCTGCGCTTCATTGCCTGGCTGCTGGTCAATGCAGTCTATCGCCTGCGCACTACCGGGTTGGAGAACATCCCGCAGGAAGGCGCTGCGGTACTGGTCGCCAACCATGTCAGTTTTGCCGATGCGGTGGTGATTATGGGGGCTTCGCCGCGTCCGATCCGTTTCGTGATGGATCATCGCATCTTCAAGACGCCGCTGCTCGGCTTCGTCTTCCGTCATTGCGGCGCCATTCCCATCGCGTCGTCCAAGGAAGACCCGGCGCTGATGGAAGCAGCCTTTGCCGAAGCAGGCAGAGCGTTGGCCAACGGCGATCTGGTGGGGATCTTTCCGGAAGGCAGCATCACGCGCGATGGCGAACTACAGACCTTCCGGCCCGGGGTCAGCCGCATCCTCGAAAGCAATCCGGTACCGGTGGTGCCGATGGCACTGTCGGGCCTGTGGGGGAGCTTCTTCTCGCGCGTCGATGGCGTGGCGATGAAAAGGCCGTTCCGTCGTGGTGTCTTTTCGGATATTGCATTGCATGTCGGTGCGCCTGTGCCTCCGCATGAGGCCACCCCGGAATCGCTGCATGCTAAAGTCATTGCCTTGCGTGGCGATTGCCTGTGAGGTGACGCGATGAACATCCATGCGCTCGAAGCAATAAAGCCGGTTCTGGAGGGGGTGCTGATCGTCGGTGCCATCGGCTTCTCCGCACTGCGTCGCAATGGCCGCAAGGGGGAGCGTGAGCTGGCGGCGCCCAGCGCCACCCGCTTCTGGCTGAGCCTGCTCGGCGCGCTAATCTGTGGCGGTATTGCTGTCTGGTCGGCTGTTTATATCCGAGATCATCACGGCGACTACGCGAATTACCTGTTCCTGTTCGGTGCGTTGTTTGGCAGCCTGTTCGGGGCTGGATTGCTGCTGCGGGCGTTGATCGAGGGGCTGCGCGTGGTCTTTTCCGGCCGTCGATACTAGGTGCTGCTGATGAGCGTCATCTCACAAGAACACGCTGCGCTGGTGCATGGTCTTTTCGAAATGCTGGCGCTGACTATCGGGGCGGCCTACTACCGCCTGCTCCGTCAACAAGGGGGCGGCGGGAGCATCCTGCACGGCGAGGGCTTCGTTGTTGCCGTCGGCTGCGTCTTCGGCGCCGCCATCGGCAACAAGGCGGTGTTCTGGATCGAAATGCCGCACCTGTTCGTGCAGCACTGGAATACGCCGATGCTGCTGCTGGGTGGGCAGTCGATGGTCGGCGGCCTGCTTGGCGGCCTGATCGGTGTCGAAGTCGCCAAGAAGCTCAACGGTATCCGGCATTCGACCGGCGATGCCTTCGTCTTCCCCGTGCTGCTCGGCCTGATGATCGGGCGGGTCGGCTGCTTCCTGGCCGGGCTGGAGGATGGAACATTCGGCAATCCGAGCAGCCTGCCGTGGGCCATCGATTTCGGCGACGGCGTGCCGCGCCATCCGACGCAACTCTACGAAATCCTGTTCGCCGGACTGCTGTGGTGGGCGTTGGCGGGAATGCGCCAACGCTTGGCCGTTCGATCCGGTCTGCTGTTCAAGCTGATGTTGGTCGCCTATCTCGCCTGGCGGCTGCTGGTCGATGGCATCAAGCCCGTCCCTTACGCCTACCCGTTCGGCTTGTCGGGTATCCAGTGGGTATGCCTGATCGGTCTGGCGGTCTATCTGCCGCTTGTCTGGCGGCAGTGGCCGAGGGCGTCGGGCGTGGCGGTGGAAAGGGAGGCGGGATGAACGGCTTCATCAACCTGGTTGGCAAGGGGCTGGCCCTGATCGTCGGCCTGCTGGCGATCACCGGCGGTGGAGGTTGTGTTTCGACCTATGGCTGGAGCGAGGTCTCGCTCATCGGCGGGCTGGTGATGGCGTTTGGGGCGGCGATCATCTGGCTGACCTTCAAGCCGGCCCAAAAACTTGATGTGGACAGCGACAGGAGCGCATGACGGTGATAACGATACTGAAAGTACTTTTCCGGATTTTCCTGATTGCAGCGGGCCTCCTTGCCATTGGCTCCGGCGGTCTGTGCGTGATGATCGGCGCCGGCGTCAAGGATGGGCTGTGGATCGTGCTGCTCGGCCTGCTTGCCCTGGCTGGCGGCGGTCTGACCGTCTGGTGGGTGTTCCGCAACTGGCATAAATCGGCAGCCCGGACTGCATCGACCAACGAGGAGCAATCGCCATGAGCCGCAAGAATCGCCCCTGGCTCTTTTACGACACCACGGCCTCGGTATGTACCACCTGCCTGCGCCAGGTCGAAGCCAAGGTGGTCATCAAGGGCAATGATGTCTTCCTGGACAAGTGGTGCCCGGCGCACGGCAGCGAGCGCGTGCTGATCGCCGACGACGCCGAGTATTACCGCCTGTGCCGCGAGGTCTACGTCAAGCATCCGGAAATGCCCGAGCGCTTCAATACCGAGATGCGCTACGGCTGCCCCTACGATTGCGGGCTGTGTCCGGACCACATGCAGCATTCCTGCCTGTCGGTGGTCGAGATCACCGAACACTGCAACCTGCGCTGCCCAGTGTGCTATGCGGAATCGGGGCCGGAGCGGCAACAGCATCGTTCGTTGGCCGAGGTCGAGGCAATGCTCGATACCGTCGTCGCCAACGAGGGGGAGCCTGACGTGGTGCAGATTTCCGGCGGCGAACCGACGCTGCATCCGGATTTTTTCGCCATTCTCGATGCGGCCAAGTCGCGGCCGATCCGCCACCTGATGATCAACACCAACGGCCTGCGCATCGCCCGCGAGCCGGAGTTCGTCGAACGACTGGCCGGCTACAAACCGGGCGTCGAGATCTACCTGCAATTCGATTCGCTGCGCGACGAGGTGTTGCAGCAGTTGCGCGGCGCCGACCTGGCCGATATCCACGATCGCGCCCTTGCCAACCTGGAGGCGCACGGCATCTCGACCACGCTGGTCATGACCGTCAAGCGCGGCGTCAATGACGACCAGATCGGCGAAGTCATCCAGCACGGCCTGCGCTACCGCTGCGTACGCGGCGTGACGCTGCAGCCGGTTTCGGATGCCGGACGCAACCTCGATTTCGAGCCACAACGCCATCGCCTGACGGTCAGCGAGGTGCGCCGCCGCATCGCCGAACAGTCCGGGTTGTTCGCGCTCGACGATATCGTCCCCGTGCCCTGCAACCCGGACACCCTGGCCATGGGCTATGCCCTCAAGCTGGGTGGCGAGGCTCTGCCGCTGACCCGCCACCTCGGCCCCGAAGCCCTGCTTGCCGGCCCGCGCAATACCATCGTCTTCGAGCGCGATCCGGCGATGAAGGAGGCCGTTTTCAAGCTCTTCTCGACCAACCATTCGCCCGAGTCGCAAGCCAACTGCCTGTCGGCGCTGCTCTGCTGCCTGCCGGCCATCTCGGCACCGGAACTCTCCTACGAAAACGTCTTCCGCGTGCTGATCGTGCAATTCATGGACGCCGCCAACCTCGATCTGCGGGCACTGAAGAAGTCCTGTGTGCACTTCGCGCAGCCGGACGGGCGGATGATTCCGTTCGAGGCCTTCAACTTGTTTTATCGGGGAGATCGGATGACGACAACCCGCGAAATACAGGCCGAAATCGCCGACCATACTGCGCGACGGCGCAAGGTCATTCCGGTGATCCCTGATGTGTGACGTGCCGCGTCACAGCGGAACCCGGACGATCCTCTAAAATGGCAGCCTTTTAACGGCCACGCGGACTACCTTGTCGATTCCCTATCGCGGGCGATTCGCCCCTTCGCCAACCGGCCCCCTGCATTTCGGGTCGCTGGTCGCCGCGCTTGGCAGTTGTCTCGATGCCCGCACACAGGGCGGCGAATGGCTGGTGCGCATGGAGGATGTCGACACGCCGCGCAATGTACCGGGGGCCGCCGACGATATTCTGCGTACGCTGGAAGCCTTCGGTTTTGAATGGGATGGCGCGGTGGCCTACCAAAGCCGCCGTCATGCGGTCTATGGCGAGGCGCTCGCCAGCCTGAGAGAGGCGGGCAAGGTCTATGGCTGTGCCTGTTCGCGCCGGGAGATTGCCGATTCGGCGTTGCTTCCGGCCATCGATGGCGGCATGCTTTATTCCGGGACTTGCCGCGCCGGCCTGGCGGCGGGGCGACTGGCCCGGGCATGGCGGTTGCGCGTCGATGCCTCGGAGCTGGTTTTCGACGACCGCTTGCAAGGGCGCATCGCGCAGGTGCTGGAGCGCGATGTCGGCGATTTCGTGCTGCTGCGGGCCGACGGCCTGTTTGCCTACCAGCTGGCGGTGGTGGTCGACGATGCCTGGCAGGGGATTACCGATGTCGTGCGCGGTGCCGATCTGCTGGCGTCGACCCCGCGCCAGATCTGGCTGCAGCGATGCCTTGGCTATTCCACCCCAAGCTATGCCCATCTGCCGGTGGCGGCCAATCCGGCCGGGGAAAAGCTATCCAAGCAGACGAAGGCGGTGCCGTTGAAGGTGGCGGATGCGCCTGGCGAACTGCTTGCCGCGCTGCGTTTTCTCGGCCAGCCGGCGCCGACCGAACTGGCGGCGGCCGCTGTGCGTGACGTCTGGGCGTGGGCGCTGGAGAACTGGTCGTTTGCTGCCGTGCCGCGTCAGCGCAGCATCGTCATTCCCTGACGTCCTTCGCTTCCCAGTGTCGCTGGGCATAGCCGGCCAGGCCGACGGTTGCCCGGACGAGGGCATAGGCCAGCCAGCGGCTGAGGCGGATGTGCCAGGGCTGGCGGGAGATATCTTCCGGTGCCACTTCGTGCGCGCCTTCCGCCATGGCGGCCTGCAGGCTGTCCCGCATCTCCCCGGCAAAATGGCGGTCGCGCACGGCGAGATTGGCTTCCTTGGCGAGCAGCAGGCTGAAGGGATCGATGTTGGATGAGCCGACCGTTGCCCATTCGCCATCCACGACCGCCACCTTGGCGTGCATGAAGCTTTTTTCGTATTCGAAGATGCGGATGCCGGCCCGCATCGCTTCGGCGTAGAGCGTCTGCGTGGCGTAACGCATTAGAGGATGGTCGCTCTTGCCCTGGAGCAGCACGGTGATGCGCACGCCGCGCCGGGCGGCGGCGTACAGCGCGCGGCCGAAACGCACACCGGGCAGAAAGTAGGCGTTGGCGATCAGGATTTCATGCCGGGCACTGTCGATGGCGTCGATATAAGCGTACAGGATGTCGTTGCGATGCCGGATATTGTCCCGAATCAGGAAGGCGGCCGACTGCGTGCCGGCGATCGTGCAGCAAGGGCTGGCTACCGGTGCGAGGCGGAAGCGGCGCTTGAAGTTCGCCCAGGTGACGATCTCCCACATCCGGCGCACGGCATAGTGTATCTGGCCGAGGGTCGGGCCTTCGATGCGCACGGCGTAGTCGTAGCGCGGGCGCATCGATTCGGGGGCGTTGTTGTCGTCGATGATGTTGATGCCACCGACGAAGGCGATCCGCGCGTCGATCACGGCCAGCTTGCGATGCAGGCGGCGCAGGCGGTGACGCTTGAAGTGGAAGCGACCGATTTCCGGCCGATAGAACAAGGCTCGCACACCGGCCGACGTCAGCATGGGCATGAAGTCCGTCGCAAAATTGCGGGCGCCGAAGCCGTCCACGATGACATTGACCTGGACGCCGCGCTCGGCGGCCTGGCACAGGGCGCTGGCCACTTCGTGGCCGATTTCGTCGTTGGCGAAGATGTAGCTTTCGAGGTAGATCTCGACTTGTGCCTCCGCAAACGCCGCGAGCAGGGCAGGAAAGTAGTCGGCCCCCGAGTTGAGCAGGGTCAGCCGGTTGCCGGGCAGGAAGTCAGCGACCATGCCTCGACAGGTGTGCGGAGAGGGCGGCGTGGTCGGAGATATTCGACCACGGCAGGCCGTGGTGCACCTCGGTGCGCTGGACATCGAAGCCGCGGATGTAGATGCGGTCGAGCCGGAACATCGGCATTGCGGCCGGGAAACTGCGTGCCGGGCGGCCGTTGGGGCCGCTGAACACCTCGTGCAAGCCGAGCCGCCGGGCCAGGTGTTCGCCGGCACGGTTACCCCAGTCGTTGAAGTCGCCGGCGATGATCAAGGGCGCATTCGGGTCGGCCGTCTCGTCTAGGTAATCGGCCAAGGCTGCCATTTGCCGGCGGCGGGAATAGCCGAACAGCGACAGGTGCACGCACACGCAATGGGCGGCCGGCCCCTGGGGGAGCTTGATCTGGCAATGCAACAGGCCGCGCTTTTCGAACTGCAGGTGGGTGACGTCCTGGTTATGGCTGTGCAGGATGGGAAAGCGGGAAAGGATGGCGTTCCCGTGATGGCCGTGGTCGTAGATCATGTTGCGACCGTAGGCGCAGTCCGCCCAGACTTCTTCGGCGAGAAACTCGTGCTGCGGCGAATCAGGCCAGTTGTCGTGGTTCTCGGCATGGCCGAGGTGCAGGCCCTGCACCTCCTGCAAAAAAACGATATCCGAGTTCAGGTGGCGCAGCCGGTCGCGCAGTTCATGCACCATCATCCGCCGGTTGAACTGCGAAAAGCCCTTGTGGATGTTGAAGGTGGTGATGTGGAGGCTGCTCATTCGGGTTCTGGCCTGGGCGGCATCGGAAACCCTAGAGTACCAAGCGTTGCGGATTATTGCAGCATGAATGTTTCGTATTCGAGGCGATTCAGCTGGCGGGAAAGCAGGAACAGCCCGGTCATCAGCGTGGTGAGCACGGACAGTGCGAATCCGTAGCCGTAGAAGGCCGGACCCCAGGCCAGCGAGAGGGCGGTCAGCGCGATATTCAGGAGCACGAACTCGGCGCACAGGAGCAGCACGATGCGCCGCTGGTCGAGATAGAAGAAGACGTTGAGCACCGCCATCAGCCCGACCTGGAGGCCGGCTCCGATGACCTGAACATAAAGCAGCGGCAGGTAGAGTTCGCTGATCTCCAGCGCGCGGAGCAGGGCCGGGCCGGCGACGACGGTGAGCAGCACGGCCAGGGTCTGGATCTTGGCGATCTCGCCCAGGCCCTGCTGGATGGAGTAGACCATTTCGTCGCGCATGCCGGCGATCAGTTCGAGCGAGCCGCCGCTGCGTACCGCGTTGTAGAAGCGTTCGTAGTATTCGACGAAGTCGGTTTCGATGCGGATCAGGAACACGGCCATGCCCGGGATGATCGACAGGTAGGACAGGAAGACCGGCAGGTCGTAGATGACCGAGGCGTTGAGGTGGCCGATCACCGGGTCGGAGGTGTCGGGGAAATACCAGAACATCAGCTTGTCCACCCAGACGCCGAGGTTGTAGAGCAGGCCGATCAGCATCAGGCTCGGATAGCACAGCTCGCGGCGGGCGAAATCGAAGCGCAGCACCTCGCGGTCGGCCTGGAAGTCGCGGATGGTCAGCAGCCACATGCCGCCGACCAGGATCAGGTGCCCGAAGACGAAGCCGGCGAGCAGGCCTTCCAGGCCGTAGGGGCGCAAGGCCAGCGCGCTGCCGACGATGACCGCGTAAGCCAGTGCGAAGAGCAGCACGATGGCCCGGTAGCGCTTCATGCCCGAGAGAAACACGGTCATCACCCAGGTCGCGCACAGCATGACGAAGCCGGCCAGCATCAACAGACGGTAGAGCAGGCTGAGGCCGGGGAAAACGACGAACAGGCAGAATGTGCCGATGCTCGCTGCCGCCGCGACTACCAGCAGCATCAGGCCGTTCAGGTTGGCCATGATCAGGTCGCTGCGTTTCTCGAACAGGCGGTCCGACACGAAGCGGGTGAAGGCCAATTGAACCAGTCCGGTGAGAACCAGGCTGCTGGCCACCAGGTAGGTCACCGAGGTCTGGAATTGCGTGATGGTGAACGAGGGCGTGGCGATGCTGGCGCTGATCAGACCGATGGCGAGAATGCCGAGGATGGAAAAGACCCACGGGCCGGAGCTGATGATGCCGGCGTAGGCGTAGGCCTCGACCAGGCCGAGCAGGGTGTTCTTGCGCAGCAGGCGGCGCAGTTCGAAGCCGATGCCGGCCATGTCAGCAGGCCTCCGTCGGCCGGGCCGGCAGTGCGCCGCGATAGATGTCGCGGTAATGCCCGAACATCAGGTCGTCGGTGTAATAGCGCTCGACGCGGGCGATGCCGGCCTGGCTGGCGGCGTGCCAGCGCGGCTCGTCGCGGAGCAGCGCGATGGCGGCGTCGGCCAGCGCCTGCGGGTCGGCGATGTTAACCACGGCGCCGGCCTGACCCAGCGCGCGATCGTCCGGGTTGAGGCCTTCGATCAATTGCCGGCACGAGCCGACATCGGTGGAAACGCACGGCACTCCGGCGGCAAAGCCTTCCAGGATGACCAGCGGCAAGGCTTCACTGATCGACGAGAGGATGGTCAGGCCGATCTGCGGCATCAGGTTGTCGATTTTCTGGAAGCCCATGAAGCGGACGTGCTCCTCCAACCCCAGGCTGCCGACCAGGTTGCGGCACTCCTCGGCGTAGGCCGGGTCCTCGTCCTCCGGCCCGGCGATCCAGCCGACTGCTTCGGGCAGCAGGTTGACCACGCGGCGCATGGCGCGGATGAAGGTCTTGATGTCCTTGATCGGGACGACCCGGCCGATCAGGCACAGCACGGGCGGCACGCCGCTTGGGCGGCGGTCGCGCAGCGGGGCCAGGCGCTTGAGGTCGATCCCGTTCGGCACATTGCGGGTGCGCTCGGGCTGTGCGCCGTCGGCGATCTGGCGCAGGCGGTTCTGCTCGTAGAGGGCGACGATGGGGTCGGCTGCGTCGTAGCAGAAACGCCCCAGCCACTCGAAAAAGTGGATCCACATCTGGCGGAAATAGGAGAGTTCCGTCGGGTCGCGCTGGAAGACGTTGCGGTTGTCGCGGATCCACTCGCTCTTGAACAGCTCGATCTTCCGCTCCTTGGTGTAGATGCCGTGTTCGGAGAGGATCAGCGGGATGTCGCGGGACTGGCGCAGCAAGGCGCCGAGGAAGCCGGCATAGCCGGTGGAGATGGTGTGCAGCGCCTTGACCTCGATCAGCCCCTCGGCAATGCGGGCCAGCTTCCACAGCGGCGAATGCATGATGCGCACCGTCCAGAAGAAGTCGACAAAGGAGGGGTCGGTGCAGAAGCGCTGGTAGCGCTCGCAGATCAGCTCCCAGGCCCGTTCGCTGTGCAGGAAATCCTCCAAGGTCAGCTTGCCGCCGGGCATCATGTCGCGGGCCAGTGCGCGGAATTCGCGCATGGCGGCGCCGCTGTCGGCGCCGGGCGCGAACATCGCGTGCATCTCGGCGACCCGGGCGAAGGTCGCCTCGTCGCCCGGGCGGGCGCGCGGCGACTCCCTGGCATGCAGGTCGTCGTAAAGGAAATGCTCCTCGAAATGGACGACGTTGGCCGGCAATTCGTAGCGGAAACCCTGGTAGTCGGCGCGGCGGCTGCCCAGGAAGACCAGTGCAAAACGGTACTCGGGGTAGGCCCGGATGATCTGGTTGACCCAGCTCGACACGCCGCCGCTGACATAGGGAAAGGTCCCTTCGAGCAACAGGGCGATATCGGCGGAAGCGGCTGTCGGATGGCTCACTTGGCGCTCCAGAAGGCGATGACGGGTTGCAGGCGGGGCAGCGAATCCCAGGCTTCGAGTTCGTTCATCAGGCGGCGGGCATCGGCGTAATTGCCCTGGTTGAAACGCAACTCGGCGAGATAGGGCAGGACGCGGGTGGACGGCAGGCCCAAGGCCAGCGCCTTGTAGTAGGCGGTAGTCGCCGGCTCGGCTTCGCCCCGGGCGCTGAGCAACTGGCCATGGCGCAGGTTGAGCGCCGCATCATCCGGCGTGCAGGCAAGCACGATCTCGCAGTAGTGCCGGGAGCGTTCGAGAGCATGGCTGCGCAGGTCGCCCAAGGCCAGTTCCTGATAGACCAGCTCCCAATACAGGTCCGAGAGGCGGCGGGCGGCGGTTTGCGCGCTCGGCGACGCAGCCTCGGCGGCATTGAACTTCTTCAGCTCCTCGTCGATGGCCTGGTTGATCCGCTTTTCCTTGTTGTCGAGCATGCCGTAGGCGAGCAGGCGAATGTCTTCGCTTGGGTCGGTGAGCACCTCGCGCAACAGGGGGGAGGCGACCCGGCCGGGCACGTATTGCAGGGAAACCAGGGCGCCCAGCCGGGACGACGTCGGGGCACGGCTGTTGCCGAGGAAGGCGCGCAGGCCCGATTGGCGGAAAGCGCTGGTCGGATGCTGGTGCGGGTCGAATTCCGGAAGCTGCAGCGATTCGAATTCCGCCGGCTGCTGTCGATGGCGATAGGCGCGCAGCAGCAGTACGCCGAACAGCAGCCCGACAAAGCCGAAAATCGGTACGGCGTAGCTGCCGGAGGCCATCAGCGCCAGCGTCGGCAGGCGCGGCTTGGCCGAAGGCAGGAAGGTGATGGCGAAGGTCGCGGCGAGGAGGCTGGCGAGGCCATGAGCGACGAGATAGGCGAGCAGCGCGGCATCCGGCGGCCAGCTGCTCTGGGTGACGATGCCCCAGGCGCCGAGTTCGCTGGCAATGGCGAGGAAGCCGAGCTTGAAATCAGGCATGGACGATGTCGACGATGCGTTGAACGACCGCCGGGGGCTCCTGGTCAAGAACCAGCACGTGGCCGAAGACGCCCAGCCCGGCCAGCGTCTTGCCGCTGCGCTGGTGGGCCCATAGTTCGAGTCGCTTCAAGTAGCCTTCGGCGGCGGCAGGATTGGAGATCGGCATCAGTGTGACCAGAAAGTCGCGCGTGTCGCCAGAGATCAGCCAGCAGGCATCCAGCCCCCGCTTTTGCCGCTGGATCTGCGGCGCGATGTCGGGCGTGCCGGGCTGCCGGCGGATTTCCAGCACGACCAGCGAACTGACGACCTGGCTGATGTCGCGGATGTGCCAGAGGCGCTGCATTTCGAACGCAAAATCCGGCGGGCAGTCGGGGAAGCGCTCGCGGATGGGGGCGGCAAGGGACTGGACGGAGAGGCTGTCGGCGTAATAGCCGAGCAGCAGGTTGATGGTTTGCAGCGTTTCGTCCTGCAGCGCGAAGAAAGGCATCCGTTCGACGACCAGCAGGCCGAAGCGCTCGCCGTTGAGGTTGGTGAGCGGCGCGGCGACGAGGTAGCGGCTGGGGTTGGCATCCTCGGCCAGCGACTGGCTGATGTGGCACAGCCGCCCGGTTTCCAGCGTCCGCCGGATCAGCGGGTCGTTGCCGTCGAGCGGCGATGTGTTGCCGAGGGTGGCGAGCGGCTCGGCGACGAGCCGCTCGCCGTCGGCCCGGTGCAGGCTGGCGGTTTCCAGCTGGCAATACTGGGCCAGCAGGCGCAGCAGGGCGGTGGCGCAGGAGCGGTCGGACTCGTGCCGGTCGCCGACGACCATGGCGCGCATCTGGGTCAGCGCATCGCGCATGGCCATGGGGCGGGTGAACAACTCCTGCTCCAGGCGGTCGTGCGACAGGCGCAACAGGTAGTACTGGTGCGTCAGGAATTCGAGGCGTTGGTCGAGGTAGCGTTGGACGCCCTCGGCGCGGCGTGTGCGGGCGACCCACAGGCTGGCGAATTCGCCGATGACCATGACCAGGATCAGGCCGCCGAGAAACGCCTGCTTGGGAAAATGTTCCAGCGGGTCGGCCGCCAGCAGCAGCCAGAACAGTAACAACATGCAGGCCCCACCGATGCCAGGCAGCGGGCCGTAGCGCAGGGCGAGGACGACCGGCGCCAGCCACGCCCAGGGGAAATGGCCGTGTATCCACAAGGGGTCTTCGGGGTTCAGCCAGAAGCCAAGGCTGACTGCGATGATCGGCAGGAACAGGACTTCCCCGGCGACGGCCCACGGATTGACGGTGGGGGTGGTCAGCCGGCCGAGCGCGCTCCACTGCGGCTCGGCCACCTCGACCTGCAGGTCGCGGAGCTGCTGCGTCGAAGGGGCGGAGTTGCCGAACGGAACTTGCACTGACATCGCCGTTCTCAGCGTGCGGCGGACAGGCCGCTATTGAGCAGGCTGCGGATCAGTTGCTGAGCGACGGCCGACAGCGCTTCGCGGCTCCAGCCGCTCTTGCCGCCGGTGGCGCTCCACAGCATGTCGCCACTGGCGACGTCGATGATCTGCAAGGTGATGCCGGCGGCCGGCTCACCGTCGACGCCGACCTTGTAGCGCCATTCGTCCACCGTTCCAGCCAGCGCGTAGCGGGCGCCCTGCTGGCGCGCCCAGGCCAGTGCCTCTTCTTGCTGCTTGCGGTCGCCGCTGTCAAACAGGGCTTCCTGTTGCAGGCTGCTCGGGTACTGCTTAATCCGGGCGATGCCGTTGCCGTGCAGGATGGCGCTGGCGATAGCCTCGGCGCGCTGCCCGGCGAGCGGTGTTTCGGTGTGGTTGGCGAAGGGCAGGAGCACCCACTGGGCCTGCTTGTCCAGTGGCGGCGGCTGGCTGCGGTCCAGCGTGCTGCAGGCGCCGAGCACGAGGGCCGCCGCAGCGAGAAGCAGGGAGCGAAGGATGTGGGAGACGTGGGTCATGATGGATTTCCGATCAGGTCAGTAGTGCAATCGATAGTTAAGCTGGATTTCGCGGGTAATGCCGCCGACTTGCAGGCCGGCCTTGCCGGTTCCCCAGGTCAGGCTGAAGTGGTCGGCGCCGAGCACGCTGCCGGCGATGCCGATGCGCAGGTCGTAGCCCGGCCCCAGGTTGCTGTGCCAAGTGCGGGCGACGCTGGCGTAGGGGCGCAGGGCGCGGGTGTAGGCCTGCTCGTGGCGGATGTCGGTGGACAGGCGCAGGCCGTAGAAATTGAAGCTGTCGGGCAGGAAGAAGCCGGGCTGGAGTTCGCCGACCGAGCTCATGGCGGCGGGCAGGATGGCGTTCAAGGCCGGGTCGGCATAGCTGCTTTCGCGGTTGAAACGGTGCGCCGACCAGAAGGCACCGATCTCGAGGTTCGGATTTTCCTGGCGTAGCGCGTGGCTGTAGATCAGGTTGGTGTGATCGCCGCGGCCGACGGCGGAGCCGGTCTGCAGCGTGTAACGCTCGACGACCTGTTCCACGGTCAGCCGGTCGAGGCGGGTGGGGGCGTAGGAAAGGGCGAGCAGGGCGCGGTCCTTCATGCCGGCGACGCGCAGCGCGGTGCTTTCGAGACTGGGCAGGTGCTGGCCGAGGCCGATGCGCAGCGACAGGCGGTCGTCGATACGCCGCGTGTGTTCGACCTGTAGCGGCGTGTAATCGTCCAGGCTGCGGCGCTGTTCGATCAGGAAGGCGGTGCTGCCGTCGTCGTGCCGCAGGTTCATGCGCAAGCTGACGAAGCTTTCGTCGGGGGCGTGGCGCATGATGTCGGGGTCGCCCACCGAGCGGCGTAGCTGGCCCATCGACAGGTCCATGGCGAGGCGGGGCGTCAGGGCCAGATGTATCTGCGCCGATGCCAGCAATTCGTCGATGGCGCCGAGCTTGCGGCTTGCCGCTTGGCCCCCGGCATGGTCACTGAAGTCGAGCAGCGACTCGGTGAGCTGCATGTGCAGCGGATCGTCGTCGGTCTGTCGATCCTGGCTCTCGAAGGCATCGGTCTGCGCCTCGCGGATGGCGCCGAGCACGCTGGCGGCCCGTATCCGGTCGTAACGCGGCAGCCGCTCGCCATGGTTGTCGAGCAGGGTGTGCAGGGCGCTCCTGTCGTCTTCGGCGAGGGCCACCGATATCTCGGCCCACAGGGGGCGGTTGGCCGGTTTGCCCAGTGCGCGGGCGGCCTGCTGCCACAGGTAGGCGCGTTCGGCCGGGTATTCGCCGGCCTGCTGCATCCAGCCGATGATCATTTCGCTGACGGAGGGCGTCGCGGCCTGCCCGCGCTCGCGGTCCAGGCGCAGCAGTTCGCGCAGGGTTCCCAGGCTGCGGTCGCCGTTGCCGGAGAGCATGGTCAGGCGGGCGCGGGCCAGGCGGCGCGCCTCCTCCAGCGCCTCTTCGCCCAGCCAGTCGCGGCCGGCGGGGCCTTGGGCGTTTTGGCGGGCGCGCCATTCGCGACTCAGCAGTTGGCGGCGCAGGCGCCAGGCGCGGTCGGATTGCTGGTTCTGGTCGAGCGCGTCGGCGTAATTCATCAGCCACAGGAAATCGTTCTCGTGGTCGCCGAAGCGGGGCGTCAGGTACTGCTCCAGCGCCACCCTGGGGAGGGACAGGGCGAGGTAGGCGGCGGCCAGCGCGTCGTGCATGGCCGGGTTCGCGCGCCAGGAGGGTTCGTGGCTGGCGAGAAAACGGCGCAGGCCGGGGGCATCGTTGCTGTCGATCAGCACCCAGAGCAGGCTGCTGCGGATTTCGTCGGAGCGCGGCGCCAGGGCCAGTGCTGCCGCCAGGTCGCGGCCGGCTTCCCGGAGCTGGCCGACATGGTGATGGTAGGCCGCGCAGAAGCGCAGGAACTCGGCGTCGCGACGCAGGGCGGGCAGCGTGTCGTAGGGGGGCGGGGCATCCGGCTTCAGGCGTTCGAGCAGCTTGCCGATGGCTGGCCACTGCTCGCTTCCCGCATAAAACCCGAGGGCGCGGGTCAGGTATCTGGATTCCCGGAAGCGCTCCCAAGCCGCCAAGGCGGCACGGGCGGCCGTCTGCGGCGCCGGTCCGGCGCTCATGGCGATGAGGGCGTCGAAGTCGCCGGTCTCGGCCAGCGTACTCTGGCCGATCAGTTCGTAGGCACGAATGGCCAGGTCAGCATTCTGTTCGCGCAGCGCCAGTTGACCGGTCAGGCGCAGGCGTTCGCGTTCGTCGGCCGAGCCAGGGGCGGCAGGGTTCCAAGCAGCTTCGAGCCAGCGCAGGCCTTCGCCGGAACGGTCGAGCAGAGCGGCAAGCGTGGCGGCGCGCACGGCGCGTTGCGGAGTGATTTCGGCCGGGTTTTCGAACAGACGACGCCACAGTTGCAAGGCGCGTTGCGGGTCGCCGGCCCGGTCGGCGAGGTCGGCCATCATCTCGACCAGCATGCCGCGCTGGCTATGCCGGCTGCGCGGTTCAAGGAAGTCCAACGCGGCCAGCGGCTCCCCCAGCCGCTCCCAGGTGGCGATGGCTTGCCGATAGAGTGCGATGTCGTCTGGTTGGCCCGCAATCTGGTATTGGATGGCGGCGAGCAGGGCGCGGTCGTCGAGCAGGCCCGGTGCCAGGCGGAGCACGGCCTGCCAGGCGTCGTCGCGCTGGGTCTGGCGCGCCAGGTGCCACCATTGCTCCAGCGCCTGCTCGGGGCGGGCCGTCCATTCGGCAACCTTGGCCAGGCGTTCGCGCCAGACCATGTTGTCCGGCGCCTGGCGGACGGCCGAGGCGGCGACCTTCCAGGCGTCGTCCAGCTTGCGGTTTTCCAGGAAGACCTCGTAGCCGAGCGTGTAGGTCTTGTCGTCAAAGGGCAGCTTCGGACCGCCGCCGGACTCGCTCCGCAGAGAGACCTTTTGCGGGAAGGCTTCGCCATGCGCTTCGGCGAAGCGCACCTGCTCCAGTTGGCGCAACAGGCTGAGGCGTAGCAGGCGGCGCACGTAGCGGTCGGCGAGATCGGGGCGGCCGGCGGCGCGAGCCAGCCGGGTGGCGAAATCGAGCATCTCGGGGTCGTTTTCCTGGTCGCCGATTTCGCGTTCGAGGAGGCGCACGGCATCGCCGAGCAGGTTGCCCGATTGCAGGGTGCGCAGGGCATCCAGGCGGTAGGCGTTGGCCTCCTTGCGTTCCGGGCTGCGGGCGCTGGCCAGCAGGGAGAGTTCGGCGCTGCTGCGATAGTCGCCATGCGCCAGGGCGATGGCCGCGCCGCGCGCGAAGTGGCTGGCCGCCTCGCGGTTGCCCAGCCCGCTCGCGCCCTTGCGGTAGAGGGCCAGGGCGCAGGTGGTGTCGCCGATCTCGAACGCCTGTTCGGCCATCGTCAGGAGACGCTCGTCCGGCCAATTTTCCTGGGCCAGGCGGTCGAGTTGCGCCGATAGTTCGCGCTTGCGCGCCTGGCGCTCGGTGCTGGCGCCGGGCGGCAGAGCGCGGAATTCGCGGGCGGCACCTTGCCAGAGTATCCATTGCGCTTCGCGCTGGAGTTCCTTGTCCTTGCTGGCGAGCACAGGTTGCAGCGTGGCTCGTAGCGACGCCGTGTCGCCATGGCGCAGCGCCTGGGCGGCGACCAGCAGGCGCAGCTTGGGGTCGTCGGGGTTGCTGCGCAGCAGGTTGCTGAGATAAGCGCTGCTCAACTCGCTCTCCGGTGCCCGGCCGATGCGTTCGAGCAGCGCCTTCTGGGGATAGACGAGCACCAGTGCGAGCAGGATCATTGCGGCCAGCACGAGCAGCACCCAGGGCGGGGCAAGGCTGGGGCGGTCAGCGCCCGGCGCAGGCGATTTCGATTTGCGCAGCGGCATGGTTCAGCTTGAAGCCGGAAACGGGCGTGCCGTCCAGGCTTTCCTTGCGGGCGACAACGGCCGGCTTGCCGTCGATCAGGGTCTGGCAGCCGGCGACATTGGCCAGGCGAAAGTCCAGCGCCTGATGTCCCTTGAGCGCAAAGCGCAGGCGCCCGGCGGCGCTCTCCCAGCTGACGATGCGGGCGTTGGCGTCGAGCAGGTAGGGTGCTGCCGACGTCCCGGCGGCTTCCCCGCTCAGCGCGAAGCGCGCGGTGGCGCCGGTCAGGTGGAGGTAGTTGCCGCTGCCATCCTTGTGGAAGCCGGCGACGCCGTCAGCGCCATCGAGCCGGGGCCGCCAGTCGTCGGGCAGGCGCAGGGTGCGGAGGTCGCCGTTGCCGCGGATGCGCCAGCCGTCGTCGTCGCGCCCGATGGCCAGGGTGTGGAAATCGTGGACCTTGGTGATGTATTCCGAGGCGAACACGGGGTGCAGGGCCTGGCGCTCCGTCCAGGCGAAAACCTTGTGCAGGGCGTTCAGGGCGGCGGGCTTGCTGGCCGAATAGGTATGGTAGTAGATGTTGACCGGCTTCAGGCGGCGGGGGAGTTCGGTCATCTCGAAGGTTTCGACGACACGCTCGTAGCCGTAGAAGGGGCCGTGCCACAGGTTGGTGTAGATGTTCTCGTTGGTGATCGGAGCGTAGACCTGCAGGAATTCCCCTTTCCGGATGCCCAGTGCCCCGACGGCGGTGAGCGACGGATTGCTGCGCGAAATCGAGGTGTCGCCGCCGTTCATGTTGAGGAAGCCGGCCTCGTTGGTGATTTTCAGCGCTTCCTCGCCGGGGGCGGTGTCTCCCGACCAGAGCAGGATGCGCACCGGCTTGTCCGGCGGCGCGAGGTGTTGCCGGATGTAGTCCATCGAGCCGACGATTTCACGGTTGAGGTCGAAGCGATAACCCGGAAGGTCGAGGTGGTAGGTTTCCTCCTTGCCGTCCTTGAAGATGCCGTGGCGCACCGAATGATCCCAGCGGAACGGGTGGGCATAGGTGTGGCTGGCGATTTCGACGTGGGGCAGCCGGAACATTTTTCGGGCGCTTTCTTCCAGCCGGGGGCTGAGCTTCGGGTGCAGCCCGCCGGCGGCAATCTCGCCCTCGATTACCGATACCGTGGTGGGGATGCGGTACTTGAGCAGCACCTTGTCGAGCAGTACCTCGGCCGCTGTCGGCGCGCCGGGGAATTCGGCGAGGGAGGGAAAGCCGTCGCCGTCGATGTGGGAGAAGAACAGACGGCGGCCGTTTTCGGTGGTCACGTCGGGCATCGGCATGCCGGGCAGGCGCAGGCTGGCCTGCAGGAAGGCAAAGGGATCGATCACCCAGCGGCTTTGGTCGTTGCCGGGAACCTCGTGCAGCGCGAATGGCTCGAAAATGAAACCGCCCCAAGACATCAGCGCGCCGCCGCTGTAACGCTCGCCGCTTTCGTCGCGCAGCTCGATAAGGGGGGCGGCGTCGTCGCCGATCGTGCGGATGGCGGGCGCCTCGCCCGGGCGAGGCTGGGCACGCGCCTCGAAGCCGATCATCGGGTGCTGGCGGGTGATGCGCAGGGTGCCGCGCGGTTTGGCCGGTACCGCCTCCAGGTTGAAGCGCCGGCCGAAGCTGCGATCGGCAATGAAGCCGAGTTCGCCGACGATGGCGATGGGCAGCTTGTCGTCCTGCCGGCCCGTCAGCCAGCGGCTTAGCGCCGTGCTGTGCGGGGCGGGCAGCCCGCCGGACAGCCAGACGACAACCCCCGCGTAGCGGTCGGGCGCGACATCGGGCAGGGGTTGGCGGACATCGGCGTAGTCCACCACATAACCGAGGTGGTTGAGCGGCATCTGCAGGTAGCGGTGGGCATTGCTGTAATTGAGTGCCGGCGATTCGGCGCTGTCATAAAGCATCATCACGCGTCGAGGCTGGGATTCGACGCTGCCGATGCCCATCGACTCGAGCTGGCTGTCGGTGACCCAGGGGATGAAACCGTGGCTTTTGATCTTGTTGGCGGTTTCGCGGCGGAGCGCGCGCTGGCCGGCGGCGACGTAGTCGATGACCAGAACCTCGATCCCGTGCTGTTCGCGGATGGCCTTGAGCTGTCCGAGCAGCCATGCGCGATCGTTTTCGCGGACAGCTTCGTAGCGCCGGGCCGAGGCGTTCCAGCCTTGGTAGAGCGATTCGGCGGCGACCATGAAGACCTTGTCGCGCACCCGGGGAACGATCTCGAAGCCGCGGTTGAGGATGAGCTGGATGCCCGGGAAACGGCGGTGCAGCGTTTCGATGACCCGGATCAGGCCTTGCTGCTGTGCCGCTTCGTCGAAATTCCTGGCTAGGCGATACGAGTCCAGGGTGTCGAGGAAAAAACCGCGGTATCCCTTTTCCCAGAGGGGGGCGACGACCCGGCTGGCGAAGAAATCGGGCCAGGCCTCCGGTGTCTGGTCGATGACTTCCGAACCCCAGTCGCCGTTGCGCGCCATTTTCCACAGGCTGGGGATGTCCTTGAAGTAGCTGCGCCCGGGGTGTGCCTCGGCTACCGAGACGTAGGCGAACAGGCGACTGTCAGGGCGCGCGTAGGTCTTCGGGTCATGGCCGTGGTCGGGCTCGACGACGACGATATCGAAAATACGGAATTCATGCAGGGCGGCTTGCTTGCCGTAGTACAGCGCAACGGCTGGCGAGGCGCAGGCCAGGCCGGCGGCGGCCCAGACGGCAAGGGCAGCGAAAATGCGGAGGAGTGCCACGCGCGGACATCTTGTTTTTCAGGATGACAAGATTAGACCGCAGGCACCGGCCGGGCAGAAAGGAAATATTGCGAAGAATTGTGAGCTAGGTCACGGTACCTGCGAGAAAGCCGGCGATGCCGCTGGGGGTGATGCGTTCGGCATGCTGCCGGGAGGGCGTGTTGTCTGGTAACACAGGCTATTCAGGAAATGGCCAGCATCCGGTCAAGCGCCAGCTTGGCCAGCTTGGCTTCATGTTCCGGCACGCGGATGGCGTTCACCACCTTGCCTTCGGCGAGGTTTTCGAGCGTCCAGGCCAGGTGCTGCGGGTCGATGCGCTGCATGGTCGAGCACATGCAGATGGTGGTCGCCATGAACTGCACAATCTTCTTTTGCGGCAGCACTTCCTTGGCCAGGCGGTCGACCAGATTCAGTTCGGTGCCGACCAGCCAGCGGGTGCCTTCCGGCGCTTCCTTGATGGTTTTGACGATGTGCTCGGTCGAGCCGACGTAATCGGACGCGGCGCACACCTCGAAATTGCATTCCGGGTGGGCGATGACCTTGCCGTCCGGATACTTGGCGCGGAAGGCATCGATGTGCGACTTCTGGAACATCTGGTGCACCGAGCAGTGGCCCTTCCAGAGCAGGATGCGCGCCTTCTTGATCTGCGCCGGGGTCAGGCCGCCGAGTTCGAGGTCGGGGTCCCAGACGACCATTTCATCCATGGCAAAGCCCATCTGGTGGCCGGTCCACCGGCCGAGATGCTGGTCGGGGAAGAACAGCACTTTCGGGCGACGCTCGAAGGCCCATTTGGCGATGGTGCCGGCATTCGAGGAGGTGCAGACGATGCCGCCGTGCTCGCCGCAGAACGCTTTCAGGTCGGCGGCCGAGTTGATGTAGGTGACCGGGGTGACTTCCTCTTCGGCATTCAGCACTTCGTTCAGTTCGCGCCAGCAGCGCTCGACCTTGGCCAGGTTCGCCATGTCGGCCATCGAGCAGCCGGCGGCGAGGTCAGGCAGGATGGCCGTCTGGTTCGGGGCGGTCATGATGTCGGCGACTTCGGCCATGAAATGCACGCCGCAGAAGACGACGTATTCGGAATCGGTCTGCGAGGCGAGGCGCGACAGCTTCAGCGAGTCACCGGTCAGGTCGGCGTACTGGTACACGTCGGCGCGCTGGTAATGGTGGCAGAGGATGACGGCCTTCTTGCCGAGCTTGGCACGGGCGGCGCGGATGCGCTCGTGGCAGGCCTCGTCGGACAGGGCGTTGAACGGGTCGAAAGAAATGGTGGCAGTCTGCATCGCTGATCTCTGAATGGCGCCGTTGAATTCGGACGCGCGGTATTATCCCTGAATCCACGGCAAGCCGGCTTTGCGCCAGCCGCCAATATTTCCACGATGCCCGTTGGCATCCTTGTCACCCTCGAAGCCCTCGAGGATGTTGTAGCTGTTGTTGTAGCCGACTTCCGCGGCAGCGTTCGCGGCGCCGATGGAGCGTACGCCGCTGCGGCACAGGAATAGCACCAGCGCTTCCGGATCGACCTGGCGCTTGAGTTCGGCGACGAAATTGGGGTTGCGCACGCCACCCGGGTACTGGTTCCACTCGATTTCGACAGCGCCGGGTACGCGGCCCACCCAGTCCCACTCGGCACGGGTGCGGACATCGACCAGCCTGGCACCGGGCGCCAGCTGCAACAGCGCGTGAGCCTCTGTAGGGGTCAGTTCCCCCTGGTAGGGGCGTTCGAGTGCGCGGCCCCGCTCGGCGGCGAGGGTCAGAATTTCCGTTAACTTTCCCATAATGTCCAACTGCTAGAATCTCAGGCCAATAGTATAGGGTACAGCACATGGCACAAGGGGATCACCCGGCAGCGGCATCGTTGGCGGAACGGGCTGCCGAGGCGCAGAAGGCAACCTGGGTCAGCGTCGCCGTCAATCTGGTGATGACCGTTGCCCAGCTTGTCGTCGGCTGGATGGCGCATTCTCAGTCGCTGGTGGCGCACGGCCTGCATTCCTTTTCCGATCTGCTTTCCGACTTTCTGGTCATCTACGCCAGCCGCCAAAGCGCCCATCCGGCCGATGAGGCCCACCCCTACGGTCACGCCCGCATGGAAACCGGCGCAACGCTGGTGCTCGGGGCGTCGCTGGCCCTGATCGGCGGCGGCATCCTCTGGGAATCGGGAATGCGGCTGCAGCATATCGAGTCCTTGCCGGTGGTCGAGTTGTCTGCCTTGTGGGTGGCGATCGCTACCGTGGTGTCGAAGGAAGGCCTGTATCGCTACCTGATCCGCGTTGCCGAACGCCAGCGCTCGCAATTGCTCACGGCGAATGCATTGCATACGCGGGCCGATGCGGCGTCGGCGCTGGTCGTGGTGGTCGGCATCGGGGGCGCGCTGATGGGCTGGTCTTTCCTCGATCTGCTGGCGGCCGCGCTGATGGGTTTCATGATCCTGCGCATGGGGGTGGAACTGTCGTGGGGCGCCTTCCAGGAGCTGATCGATACCGGACTCGATGCGACACAGGTCGAGGCTATCCGCCAGACGCTGGTGGCGACGCCGGGCGTTCTCGGCCTCCATCAGTTGCGCACGCGCCGCATGGCGCATCAGGCACTGGTCGATGCCCATGTCCAGGTCGATGCGCGGATCAGCGTTTCCGAGGGGCATCGCATTGCCGAGTCGGCGCGGGCGCGCGTCTTGCGCGAGCATCCCGAAGTGCTGGATGTGCTGGTTCATATCGATCCGGAAGATGATGGAGATCCCGATCTTGTGGTCCCGCGATTGCCGGCACGCGAGGTGTTGCTCCGCGAATTGCAGCCGTTGTTGGCGGATTTGCCGGTGCCGGAGAAAATCTTGCTGCATTACCTCAACGGCAAGGTCGAGGTCGAGATTTTCCTGAGGCATGCATTTTTCGAGAATGGCGAAGCGCTCAGACTGGCGGAAGAGGGAATTGCCGAGCGCCTGCGCAACCATGCCGTGGTGCGCAGTATTTCGCTGAATTGCATGATCGCACCAAAGTAGTGCGTGTTTTTGCTTCCTGGCACTGTTGTGGTGCGCCCATTCTCTGCTTATCGCGGGCATCTCGTTGTGGCAGAATAGAAAAATTGACTTCAGCGGCTGGCACGTAATCTGCTAAAAGCCTGGGGCTGAATTTTGATTGTCGCCGGTTTTGCCGGCACCTTGTTTTCTTTGGAGACTGACTCTTATGGCAACCCCGCAAGACGTGATGAAGATGGTCAAGGAAAACGACGCCAAGTTCGTCGATTTCCGTTTCACCGACACCCGTGGCAAGGAACAGCACGTCACCGTGCCGGTTTCCCATTTCGACGAAGACAAGTTCGAGAGCGGCCACGCTTTCGACGGTTCGTCCATCGCCGGCTGGAAGGGCATTCAGGCTTCCGACATGCTGCTGATGCCGGACCCGGCCACTGCCTACATCGACCCGTTCTTCGACGAAACCACCGTCGTCCTGACCTGTGACGTCGTCGATCCGACCGACGGCCGTGGTTACGACCGCGATCCGCGCTCCATCGCCAAGCGCGCCGAAGCCTACCTGAAGTCCTCCGGCCTGGGCGATACCGCCTACTTCGGTCCGGAACCCGAATTCTTCATCTTCGACGGCGTCGAATGGTCTGTCGACATGTCCGGCTGCCAATTGAAGATTCACTCTGCTGAAGCCTCCTGGGGTGCCGGCGAGAAGAACGAAGGCCAAGGTGCCACCGGTCACCGTCCGGCCGTCAAGGGCGGCTACTTCCCGGTTCCGCCGGTCGACAGCCTGCATGACATCCGTTCCGCCATGGTCCTGACCCTGGAAGCTCTGGGCGTGCCGGTCGAAGTTCACCACCACGAAGTGGCCAACGCCGGCCAGTGCGAAATCGGTACCAAGTTCAGCACGCTGGTTCAGCGCGCCGACTGGACCCAGGTCCAGAAGTACGTGACCCACAACGTGGCTCACCAGTACGGCAAGACCGCCACCTTCATGCCGAAGCCGATCGTTGGCGACAACGGTTCGGGCATGCACGTTCACCAGTCCGTCTGGAAGGACGGCAAGAACCTGTTCGCCGGTGACGGCTATGCTGGCCTGTCCGAATTCGCGATCTACTACATCGGCGGCATCATCAAGCATGCCAAGGCCCTGAACGCGATCACCAACCCGGGCACCAACTCCTACAAGCGTCTGGTCCCGCACTACGAAGCCCCGGTCAAGCTGGCTTACTCCGCCAAGAACCGTTCCGCTTCCATCCGTATCCCGTTCGTTGCCTCGACCAAGGGTCGTCGCGTCGAAGCCCGCTTCCCGGATCCCCTGTCCAACCCGTACCTGTGCTTCGCTGCCCTGCTGATGGCCGGCCTGGACGGTGTTCAGAACAAGATCCACCCGGGCGATCCGGCTTCCAAGAACCTGTACGACCTGCCGCCGGAAGAAGACGCACAGATCCCGACCGTCTGCGCTTCCCTCGAAGAAGCGCTGGAAAATCTGGACAAGGATCGCGAGTTCCTGACCCGTGGCGGCGTCTTCTCCAACGACTGGATCGATGCCTTCATCGCCCTGAAGATGGAAGAAGTGAACAAGGTTCGCATGACGACCCACCCGGTCGAATTCGACCTCTACTACAGCCTGTAATCGGCGCAGTTGAAAAAGGGCGGGTTTCCCGCCCTTTTTTTGTCCACTTTTTCCTGGCTCTGGCGTTAAGTCCGTTACACTGAAAAAGTTACAAGGATTGATGACGATGATGCGCAGTTCACTTGCCTTGCTGATTGCCTTGATTCCCTTTTCGGTTTCGGCGCAGAGCATTTATAAATGTACCGACGTCAACGGCAGCACGACCTATTCCAGTTCGCGGCTCGACAAGAACTGCAAGGTGATCTCCAGTGGTCCCGAGAATTCCCTGCCGGCCCCCAAGGCCAGGCCCGCCGGCGCGGCTGCAAATCCTTCGCCGAGTGGCTTTCCGCGCGTTGCCGAGGATGCCCAGAAGGCCCGCGACGGCGACCGTCGCCATATTCTCGAGCAGGAACTGGCGGGCGAGCAGCGCAGCCTTGAGCAGGCCAAAAAGGAACTGGCCGAGCAGGAAGCGACACGGGGTGGTTCCAGCGACCGGAGCGCACCGTATCGCGACCGTGTTGGACAGCATGAGCGGAACATCCAGGCCATCCAGAAGGAGCTGGGAAATCTGAAGTAGCTGTTTGGGTGAGGGTCGAGCGGTCAGTTTGAGATTTGAGGGCGCCGAGGCGCCCTCTGTCTTTTACTCAAGGCTAAGCGTGCGATTCGCTCCTGACTTTGTACCAGGCCGCATAAAGGGCTGGCAGGAAGAGCAGCGTCAGGGCGGTGGCAACGATCAGGCCGCCCATGATGGCGACGGCCATGGGGCCGAAAAAGTCGTTGCGCGACAGCGGAATCATCGCCAGCACGGCAGCCGCGGCAGTCAGGACGATGGGGCGGAAGCGCCGGACGGTCGATTCGATGATCGCTTCCCGCCTTGCCTTGCCGGCGGCCAGATCCTGTTCAATCTGGTCGACGAGAATGACCGAGTTGCGCATGATCATGCCAAACAATGCGATCGTGCCGAGTAGCGCCATGAAGCCGAAGGGCTTGTTGAAGACCAGCAGGAAGAGCGCGATGCCGATGATGCCGAGAGGAGCCGTCAGCAGCACCATGGCGACCCGCGAAACGCTTTGCAGCTGGATCATCAGGATGGTGACGACAGCCAGCACAAAGAGCGGGATGCCGGCCATGACCGAGTTGGAGCCCTTGGCCGATTCCTCCACGGAGCCGCCGGTGGCGATGCGGTAGCCGTCGGGCAGTGCCGCCTGGATGGCGTTGATATCCGGCTTGATGCGGTCGACAATGGTCGCCGGTTGCGTCTTGCCGTACAGGTTGCCGCGTACCGTGATCGTCGGCAAGCGGTCACGCCGCCAGATCAGCCCGGGCTCGAAGCCGTGCTTCAGGCGAGCGACCTGGCTGAGCGGCACGCTCTTTCCGGAGCGCGTCGGTAGCGAAAGGTCGGGCAGTGCCGAGAGAAAATGGCGCTCGTCCCGGTCGCCGCGCAGAACCACGTCGATGGTTTTCTCGCCTTCGCGGAAGCTGGTTATGACAAAGCCGTTCAGCGACATGTTCAGCAGCGCTGCGATGTCCTGGCTGGAAACACCCAGCACGCGCGCCTTGTCCTGGTCGATCTCGATTTCGATCGATTTCGACAATTCGCTCCAGTCCAGATTGATGTTGCTCAGTTCGGGGGCCTTGCTCATAACCGCAGCGATATCGTTCGCCGTCTTGCGCAGGATTTCCGTATCCTCCCCGGAGATGCGGTATTGCACCGGGTAGCCGACCGGCGGTCCGTTCTCGATGCGACTGATGCTGGCGCGGGCGCCGAAAGCTTCACTGTCGTACAGCCGGATCAGGCGCTCGCGCAAGGCTTCGCGGGATTCGACACTATTCGTCACAATGACGAACTGGCTGACGTTGTTGGATGCCAGTTGCTGGTCGAGACTCAGGTAGTAGCGCGGCGTGCCGGAGCCGATATAGGCGATGTAGTGCCCAAAATCGTCGTGTTCGGTCTTGTCCTGCTCCAGCCATTGCTCAAGGCGCCGGGTTTCGGCATCGATGGCCGTGAGCGAGGCGCCTTCCGGCAGGCGCAGCTCGACGTTGAGTTCGAGGCGGGTCGAGTTCGGGAAGAACTGTTTCTGTACCTTGCCCATGCCGACGATGGACAGCACGAACAGCAGGACGGTGATGCCGATGACCAGCCAGCGACGCCGTACGCACCAGGCGACGAGGGCGCGGAAGCGGGTATAGAACGGCGTGCCGTAGACGTCGTGGTCCTCGGCATGGGCCGGGCCGCTGAGGCCGATCCTGGCGATCAACCTGGCCAGGCCGGGTGCCTTGCGTTGCAGCATGCCGGGCGGGCGCGCGGCGCGCGGGTCGGGGAGCAGCTTGTAGCCAAGCCAGGGAATTGCGATCACGGCGGCCAGCCACGAAATGAGCAGGGCGACGGCGTTGATCTGGAAGAAGGCAAAAGCGTATTCGCCGGTCGACGACTTGGCCAGCGCAATGGGAATGAAGCCGGCGACGGTGACCAGGGTTCCCGAGAGCATCGGCCCGGCCGTGCTGGTGTAGGCAAAGGAAGCGGCCCGGGTGCGTTCCCACCCCTGTTCCATCTTCACCCACATCATTTCGACGGCAATGATGGCATCGTCCACCAGCAGGCCGAGTGCCAGGACCAGTGCGCCGAGCGATACCTTGTGCAGGCCGACGTTGAACCACGACATGGCGAGAAAGGTCGCGGCCAGCACCAGCGGAATGGAGATGGCGACGACGAGGCCGGTACGTATGCCCAGGCTGATGAAGGTGACCGCCATGACGACCAGAACCGCCTCGGCCAGCGACTGGACGAAAGCCTGCACCGAGCGCTTGACGGCGTCGGGCTGGCTGGCCGCCTCGCCGATCTCGACGCCGACCGGCAGGTTGGCCTGCAGGGCGGCGATCCGGGTTTTCAGGTCTTTGCCGAGCTGGATGATGTCGCCGCCCTTGACCATGGAAACCCCGATGGCCAGCGCCTGCTTGCCGCCAAAGCGGACCTGGGTGGCCGGCGGATCGCTGGTGCCGCGCCGGACGCTCGCGATGTCGCCGAGGCGGAAGCTGCGATTGTCGGCGCGTATCAGCGTGTCGGATACCGCCTGGACCGAATCGAATGCACCGCTCGGGCGAATCTGGATGCGTTCCTGCTGCGTTTCGAAAAACCCGCTGCCGATGACGGCATTCTGCTGGGCCAGCGCCTGGACGATGATCGACTGGTCGATGCCCAGTGTGGCCAGCTTGCTGTTCGACAGTTCGACGAATATCTTTTCCTCCTGCACGCCAAAGATGTCGACCTTGCCGACATTGGGGACGCGCAGCAGTTCATCGCGGATGCGTTCGGCACGATCCTTCAGTTGCGGATAGTCGAAGCCGTCGCCGGTCAGTGCGTAAATATTCCCATAGACATCGCCGTATTCGTCGTTGAAGAAAGGGCCTTGAACGCCGGCAGGCAGGGTGTGGCGGATATCGCCGATCTTCTTGCGTACCTGATAGAAGACATCGGGTACGCTGGCTGCCGGCGTGCTGTCCTTGGCAAAGAACAACACGGTCGATTCGCCGGGCCGGGAAAAGCTCGATACACGGTCGATGTAGGGGGTTTCCTGCAATTTCCGTTCGATCTTGTCGGTCAGCTGCTGTTCGACCTGGCGTGCCGTGGCGCCCGGCCAGAAGCTGCGTACGACCATGAGCTTGAACGTGAAGGGCGGATCCTCGGCCTGGCCCAGCTTGCCATAGGCCAGTGCGCCCATCAGCGCGATGGCCAGCAGGAAAAAACCGACCAGCGTACGGTGGTGAAGGGTCCAGTCGGACAGATTGAAGCGTTGGCTCACCGCAAAGCCCTAGCGTTGCCTGGCCGGTGGCGTGATGGCCCTGGCCTGCACCGCCTGCCCGTCGACCAGCTTGCCGGCGCCGCTGACGATCACTGCGTCGCCGCCGTCCAGTCCGCTGGCGACGACGGCGCCATCTTCGCGGAATGTCGCAATCTTGACCGGTCGGGACGCCACCTTGCCATCCTTGGCGAGCCGGACGAAGGGTCCCTGGCCGGTGTCGAGCACCGCACTCAGTGGAACAAGCAACTCGTTGCCGGCGCTACCGCCGAGACGTACGCGGGCGGTCATGCCCAGGCGCACCTCGGGCGGCGGGGCGATCAGGCGAATGCGTGCTGCATAGGTGCGGGTTGCCGGGTCGGCGGCCGGCGACAGTTCGCGCAGCTCGCCGCGCAACACCGTATCGGGGTCAGCCCAAAGGCCGACCTGGATGTTGCGTGCTGCACGCATCTCGGCGATTCGGCTTTCCGGAACGGCAATGGCCACTTCCTTTTCTTCGGGGCGGGCAATTCGCAACACCGGCTGTCCGGCGGAGACGACCTGTCCGGCATCGGCCAGCACCGCCATCACTACCGCCGGTGTCTCGCTGCTTAGCGTGCCGTAAGCCGCCTGATTGCTGCTGATCCGGTTCTGCGAGCGCGCTTGCTCCAGGCGAGCCTGGGCACCGTTGAAGGCATTGTCCTTGGCTTCGAAGGCCGTTTGGCTGACGAATTTCCTGGCGACCAGGCCGGCGTAGCGTTCGCGCTCGGCACGGGCGGTGGCCAGTTCACTCTCGGCGGCGGCCAGCTGGGCGCGCGCTCCGTCGGCGGCCAATTGCAGGTCGTTGGGGTCGAGTCGGGCCAGCGGCTGGCCGGCCTTGATTTCGCTGCCGGCATCGACGAGGCGGGCGGCAATCTTGCCGCCAACGCGGAAGGCCAGATCGACTTCGTGGCGGGCGCGGATTTCGCCGGTGTAGGCCGCAGCCTGGGCGGTGGCCGCGGCGGCCGGTTGCACGAGGACGATGGGCGGCGGAGGCGGGGACGGGTCGCCACCTTGGCAGCCACCCAGCGCCATGCCGGTCGCGAGTGGCAGCAGTGACAGAAGGGCGGGAGTTTTGTGCATCGTGACGGAGGCGGAATGGGAGCGAGGAGCGATTCGGCATGATAATGAACGATCGGTCATTAACGCAAGTTGTATGGGGCAAGGGGAGGCGAGTCGCTACAATGGCATCATGAACCTGACACATGCTTCCTTTGCCGGCCTCGATCTTCTGGCCTCGGCGGTGCTGCTGATCGATGAGGGCCAGATCGTCCGCTACATCAACGCAGCGGGGGAAAACCTGCTGGCGGTGAGCAGTCGCTCGGTCGTCGGCAAGACGCTGGCCTCGTTCTGTACCTGCTCGGCAACCCTGCAGGGGGCGCTGGACAACGGCCTCAACAACAATTGGGGTTACACCGGGCAGAACATCGAACTGCAGCGTTGCGACGGTGAGACTCTGCATATCAATTGCACGGTGACGCCCCTTCGCCCCGATGTGGCGGCCGGCGTGCGGTTGTTGCTCGAGCTGCAGCCCATCGAGCATCACCTGACGGCAACCCGCGAAGAGCGCCTCATCGAGCAGCAGCAGGCCAGCCGCGAATTGATCCGCAATCTGGCGCACGAGATCAAGAATCCGCTGGGCGGAATCCGCGGTGCCGCGCAACTGCTGGAGCACGAACTGGCGCATTTGGCCAATGCGCCGTCGCTCAAGGAATACACGCAGGTCATCATCAAGGAGGCGGACCGCCTGCAGGACCTGATGCAGCGCCTGCTGACCCCGCATCGGGCGATGCTGCCGGCAACGGTCAATATTCACGAGATACTCGAGCGGGTGCGCAGTTTGCTGCGGGCGGAGTTTCTGGGATCGTTGTCGGTCCGCCGGGACTACGACACCAGCCTGCCGGAGTTGGTCGGCGATCGCGAGCAATTGATCCAGGCCGTGCTGAATATCGCACGCAACGCGGCGCAGGCAATGAACGGCGAGGGCGAGATCATCCTGCGGACCCGTTCGCTGCGGCAGGTCACGCTGGCCAAGAAGCGCTATCGCCTGGCGATGGAGATCAAGGTCATCGACAACGGGCCGGGTATCCCGGATGCCATCCGCGAACGGATGTTCTATCCGCTGGTTTCGGGCCGGGAGGGCGGCAGTGGCCTGGGGCTGACCATCGCCCAGAATTTCATCCACCACCATCACGGCAGCATCGATTGTGCCAGTCGGCCGGGTAATACGGTCTTCACGCTGCGCCTCCCCATCGAACAGGCCTGAGTCTTGCTTCGGAAAAGGCCATTCTGACAACGAGATGAGCCAATCAAACATGAAACCGGTCTGGATCGTTGACGACGATCGTTCCATCCGCTGGGTCTTGGAAAAGACCCTCTCCCGCGAGGGCATTCCGTTCAAGAGCTACGCGTCGGCCACCGAGGCCATCTCGCAGCTGGAGCAGGGCATTGAGCCGCCGCAGGTGCTGCTGTCTGACATCCGCATGCCCGGCCAGTCGGGCCTGGAGTTGCTGCAGGAGGTGAAAACCCGCTTTCCGTCGGTGCCGGTCATCATCATGACCGCCTATTCGGATCTCGAAAGTGCCGTTGCCGCTTTTCAGGGCGGGGCCTTTGAATATCTGCCCAAGCCCTTTGACGTCGATCAGGCGGTCGAACTGATTCGCCGTGCCATCGACGAATCGATGCACCAGAACGGTGCGTCCGAAGAGGAAGGGTTGGTCCCAGAGATTCTTGGCCAGGCGCCGGCCATGCAGGAGGTTTTCCGGGCCATCGGCCGCCTGGCGCTGTCGCATGCGACGGTCCTGATCACCGGCGAATCCGGTTCCGGCAAGGAACTGGTCGCTCGCGCCCTGCACCGGCATAGCCCGCGCGCCGACAAGCCCTTCATCGCCATCAACACGGCGGCGATTCCCAAAGATCTGTTGGAGTCCGAACTGTTCGGCCATGAACGGGGAGCCTTTACCGGCGCCCAGGCGCAGCGGCGCGGTCGTTTCGAGCAGGCCGAGGGCGGGACGCTGTTCCTCGACGAAATCGGCGACATGCCGTCCGAGCTGCAGACCCGCCTGTTGCGGGTCCTGTCGGATGGACATTTTTACCGAGTTGGCGGGCATTCGCCGATCAAGGCCAACGTCCGCGTCATCGCGGCAACGCACCAGAATCTGGAAACCCGGGTCAAGGATGGCTTGTTCCGCGAGGATCTTTTCCATCGCCTCAACGTCATCCGCATCCGCCTGCCGGCCTTGCGCGAACGGCGCGAGGACATTCCGCTGCTGACCAGGCACTTCCTGCAGAAGAGTGCGCGCGAACTGGGGGTGGAAGCCAAGCGCCTGTCCGACGCCGCGATCAAGTACCTGGCCGGCTTGGAGTTTCAGGGTAACGTCCGCCAGCTGGAAAACCTGTGCCACTGGCTGACCGTGATGGCGCCGGGGCAGCAGGTGGAGATTGGCGATCTGCCGGCCGAGTTGCGGGAAACCGCCGCGGTGTCGCTGGCGACCGATTGGGAGAGTTCCTTGCAGGGCGAAGTCGAGCGATTGCTGGCGCGTGGCGTGCCGGATGTTCATGGCATGCTGTCGCAGGTCTTCGAGCGTATCCTCATTTCCCAGGCGCTGGCGCACACCGGCGGTCGGCGGATCGAGGCCGCCCAGGCGCTGGGCATTGGCCGCAACACCATTACCCGCAAGATCGCCGAACTGGGGATCGATGGCGGCAAGGAGCATCCGGCGGAGTAAAATCCGCGGCATGACCCTGATCGATCCTGTCTTGCTCAAATCCCGGCTCGGGCAACTGGCCGGGCGTTTCGACGTCGACGCAGTGCACGAATGCGATTCGACCAGCAGCGAACTGATGCGTCGTGCCGACCGCGGCGCACCGGCGGGTAGCGTGGTGGTCGCCGACCGTCAACATGCCGGACGTGGGCGACGCGGTCGCAGCTGGCTGTCCTCGCCGGAGGCCAGTCTGACCTTCTCCGTCCTGTGGCGGTTTCCGGGCGGCGCAACGCGCCTCAGCGGCCTGTCGCTGGCAGTCGGCGTGGCGCTGGCGAGAGCCCTGGAAAGTCTCGGGGCGACCGGCGTTCGCCTGAAGTGGCCGAATGATGTGCTGCTCGAGGCTGACGGTGATTTTGCCAAGCTGGCGGGCATCCTGATCGAGCTGTCGTCGGATCGCAGGGGTGTGCAGACCGTTATCGGCATCGGTCTCAACCTGCGGGCGCCGGCAGCGGCCGATTTGCCGCAGCCGGCTGCCGGATTGTCGTTGGCGGGCGTCAAAGCGGACCGGCACGAGATTCTGGCTGCCATCCTGCTGGAGCTGGCCGGCGTGCTGGATGGTTTTGGCGAGCAGGGTTTTGCCGGCCTGAAGGCTGCCTGGCAGGGCTATCACGCCTGGCAGGGGATGCCGGTGCAGATACTCGGCGATGCCGAAGCGCTCCACGGGCTCTGTCTGGGTGTCGATGACGACGGCTCGCTGCTGCTGGATACCGGCAAGGGCGTGGAGCGCATCATTTCAGGCGATGTCAGCCTTCGCCGGGCGGGGGAACTCCCGGGGGCGGGAACAGCGTGATCGTCTGTCTCGACAGCGGCAACTCCCGGATCAAGTGGGGGGTGCATGATGGAACTGGCTGGCTGGCGCAGGGCGCGGTGACGCATGACCAGCCGGAGTGTCTGACGCAATTGCTGATCGACTGGCCGCAACCGGAGCGGGTAATGCTGGCCAATGTTGCCGGCGCCGAAGCCTATGCGCGGATTCGCCGACAGCTGGCGCCCTGGCATGCCGTTTGGTGCGACGTGAAGTCCTCGCCGGCGGCACAGGGCGTGAGCAACCTTTATGATGCCCCGGAACGGCTGGGAGTCGACCGCTGGTGTGCCCTGATCGGGGCGTGGGCACTGCATCGCTCCCCAGCTGTCGTGGTCATGGCCGGGACGGCGACCACGATCGATACGCTGGATGCCGCCGGCCGTTTTGTCGGCGGTTGCATTCTGCCCGGCGTCGGTCTGATGTTGCGTTCCCTGGCCGGAGGAACGGCCGGACTTCCGTTTGCCGACGGTCAATATTCGCCCTATCCGCGCTGCACCGACGATGCCATTGTCTCCGGTGCGCTGGAGGCGCAGGCGGGCGCCATCGAGCGTGCCTTTGCCCGCTTGCCGGGCGATGCCGGTATCTGCCTGTTGTCTGGCGGCTATGGAAATCGAATATCGCCTTGTCTTGCGATTCCTCACCAACTGGCCGACAATCTGCCTCTCGAGGGTTTAAGACAGATCGCACGCCAAGTGTGACGAAAGAATGGGAAGAGCGTGGAAATCATTTCAGTCAGCGAACTGAAAATCGGGATGTTCGTCAGCGAGCCTGATTGTCCTTGGTCGGATTTTTCCTTCGCGCTGCAAGGCTTTGTCGTTTCGACACCGGATCAGATCGAGATTTTTCGCCGGAAATGCCGCTTCGTATCAATTGATCGCTCGCGCTCCCTCGATGAGCATTACGCGCCGACCAAGCACGGTCGGGACCGGCCGCTCAAGGCTGCGCCGCTGACTGTCGCCGCCAGCGAAGAGTCGGCAACGACAAGGCGGCGCTTCCTTCCTCCGCCCAACGCCGAGCCGCGTCAACTCCGTCGCGTGCGTTTCCTGAATTTCCTCCATGACCAGCAGGAAAGCGAACCCGCCATCGAGCTTGCCGGGGAAATCGCCTATATCGAGCCGCGCTACGAATTGCTGACCAATTCGCTCTTCGATGCCTTCGATGTCATTGCGCGGGGCAAGGAAATCGATCTGGTATCGATTCGCGCCGGTTTGCGCGATATTGCCGGTAGCCTGCAGCGCAATCCGGATGCAGTGCTCTGGCTGTTGCGTCTGAAGCGGCGTGATGAATACAGTTTCGACCATGCCATGGATGTGGCGGTGACGATGTTGATGCTGGGCTCCCACATCGGTTGGCGCGGGCCACAGTTGATCGATCTCGGCATGATCGGCATGTTTCAGGACGTGGGTAAGGTCGAACTGCCCGTCGACCTGCTCAACAAGAAGAGCGAACTGAGCGAGGAAGAGCGGCTGTTGGTGCGTTCGCACGTGGCCAGTTCAATGGAAATCCTGCTTTCCCAGACAAAGGTGGCCAACGATGTGGTTCTTGCCGTCGCTCGTCATCACGAACGATGGGATGGCAGCGGCTATCCGCAGGGCCTGAAGTTCGAGCAGATCGGCAAGCCGGCCGAAATAGCCGGATTGGCCGACTCGTTTTGCGCGATGTTGCGCGACAAACCCTATCGCAACGCGCTCGGCCACCAGGAGGCGCTTGAGGAACTGCACGGCCTGCGCGGCAAACAGTTCAATGGTGCGCTGGTCGAACAGTTTGTCCAATGCGTCGGCCTTTATCCCATCGGCACCCTGGTCGAACTCGATACCGGCGAGGTCGGGGTGGTGATCCAGCAGAACCGGGTACAGCGCTCGAGGCCGCGGATCGTCGTCATGCTTGATGCCGACAAGCAGCGCGTCCGGAACTATCGCGTCATCGACTTGCGTATCGATGCCAACGCCAAATTGCGCATCGCCAAGGCGCTACCGCATAACGCCTATGGTCTGGCAGCCAATGACTACTATCTCGGATAACACCGGCTATATCGACTATGCGGCATTTTCGGTGAGTGCCGACGATCTGCACTCGTTGCGGGCACTCATCGACGTCTGGCGGTTGGCGATGGATCGGGTGGCTGCTCGTTATGCGCCGACCCCCTTGCTCGGGGAGTTCGTCGAGCTGAGCAAGACACTACCGTTGCGCATCGACGAACTCGTCTGGCAACAGCACTGGATGCACGCATGGCACAAATTGAGCCGCCGGGGATTTTCGTCGGCGGATCTCTTCGGGTTCTTCAGTCACGCAATGGCCGAAGCCGAGATGGAGCTGTTCGACGGACTGCCCCAGGTTGGGCGCGTGCAGCTCAAGTTGTTCGCCATTCTGCGGCGCTGTGTCGTGGCAGCCGTCAGTTGCGCGATCGAAGTGGGCGAAGAGGCGCATGGAACGGATGCCGGGTTGCCGGGCGAGTGGGCCGCCATGCGCGCCTTGCGCGAGTGCGGGGAGAGCGGCCGACAGGTGGCTGTGCTTTCCGTTTCGATGATCAACCGCCACGCCCGTTCTCACCTGACGGCCAGTGATCTGCAAAGCCTCCCCGCGCTGTTGTCCGAACAGCTGGGACGCCTGCTCAGGCCGCAAGACCTGGCTTTTGTCGGACACGAGGGAGAATGGCTGTTGCTGCTGACGGATGTTTATTCGATGGCTCAGCCTGCCCTGGCGGCAACCCAGATCGCGCGGGTCTTCGATCACCCTGTGCGCTTGCTCGGCGGGCGTGCCGTTTCGCTCGATACGGCCATCGGTATCGCTCTCTTTCCCGATCACGGCGGCGATCCCGAGGAGGTTATCCAGGCAGCCCGCCTGGCACGTTCGAGCCTGCTCGTCAGCGGCGAACCCTTCACGATGTTCGACTGGATGATGAAAGTCGATTGGCAGGCGCGCCATCAGTTGTCCGAGGAGCTTCGCGAAGCCTTGCGCACGGATCGCCTGCAACTGTATCTGCAACCGCAGGTAGAGCTGGGTGGCGAAACGCGTTGCGTCGGGGCCGAACTCCTGCTGCGTTGGCGACGCAGCAACGGGGAATGGGTGCAGCCCCCTCTGATCATCGAATTGATCGAGGAATACGGCTGGCGCTCACAGCTCACCGACTGGCTGGTGAGGGCGGCTCTGCGCTGCAGTGCGGAACTGGAAGCCGAAGGCATCGAAATGCCGTTGTCGTTGAACCTGACGGCCGGAGACCTGATCGACAGTGATTTGCCGGAACTGGTCGGGCAATGCCTGGAGACCTGGCAGCTTCCGGCCGAGCGTTTCACCTTCGAATTGACCGAATCGGCGATGATGTACGACCGCCAGCGCAGCCTGGATATCATGATGCGGCTGCGCAATATGGGCATACGCTTCGCGCTCGATGATTTCGGCACCGGTTATTCATCATTGAGTTATCTGGCGACCTTGCCGGTCGACGAGATCAAGATCGACCGCTCGTTCATCGATGGCATGCTGTCGTCGGTGGACAAGTTGCGTATCGTCAAGACCATCGTCGACCTGACGCACGACCTGGGTATGCTCTCCCTGGCCGAAGGGGTCGAAGTGGTCGGGCAGTGCGATGAACTCCGGGCGCTCGGTTGTACCCGGGTGCAGGGCTATCTGTACGGCAAACCCATGCCGATTGCCGCATTCATCGACTGGTATCGCGCTTTTCGGGCTTGAACAAAGCGCGCCCAGCGGAGACAATCCGCTGTCATTTCGCTCTCCCGGGGTGTTTTCATGTTCGATCCGGTCATCAACAGCTTGCCCGCGTTCGCCGGCTACTTCGCTACCGCATTGGCCCTGCTTGCCTTGTTCGTCGTCCTCTATCTGTTCACGACGCCTTATAACGAAATGGCCCTGATCCGCGAGGGCAACACTGCCGCCGCCGTCAGTCTGGGCGGTGCCATGATCGGCTATGCCTTGCCGATCGCAGTGTCCGTAGCGACCAGCCACAACATCGCCAGCATGGTCGGCTGGGGTGTGGTTGCCTGCATCGTGCAACTGCTGGCTTATATCGTGGCGCGTCTGGTGCTGCCGCAAATCGTGCAAAACATCCCGCTCGGCAAGGTGGCCTCGGGCATTTTCCTCGCTTCGCTTTCGCTCGGCACCGGCATCCTGAATGCCGGCTGCATCATCTGATCACACAAGGAGATAGTCATGGCACTGATGGATTTCATCAAGAAACAGTTTATCGACATCCTGCAGTGGACCGAAGATGGCGACGGCACGCTGGCCTGGCGTTTTCCGATGGCCGAGATGGAGATACAGAACGGCGCCAGCCTGACGGTGCGCGAGTCGCAGGTCGCCATGTTCGTCAACGAAGGGCAGATCGCCGATGTGTTCGGCCCCGGGATGTACAAGCTGACGACCCAGACCCTGCCGGTCCTCACCTATCTGAAGAACTGGGACAAGCTGTTCGAGTCCCCGTTCAAGAGCGATGTCTATTTCTTCTCGACGCGCACCCAACTCGATCAGAAATGGGGGACACCCAACCCGATCACCATCCGCGACAAGGAATTCGGCATTGTCCGGATGCGGGCTTTCGGCATCTATGCCTATCATCTGACCGATCCCAAGGTTTTCTACCAGAAGATTTCCGGTACGCGCGACGTGTATTCCCGCGAGGAACTGGAAGGGCAGCTGCGCAACACCATTGTGGCCGGTATGACCGACCTGTTCGGCGAGTCGGGCAGTTCCTTCGTCGACATGGCCGGCAATCAGGACGAATTCGGCATGGCGATGATGGTCAAGATGAAGCCGGTGTTCGCCGAATACGGCCTGACGCTGGATTCGCTGGTCGTCCAGAACGTTTCGCTGCCCGAAGAGCTGCAGAAGGTTCTCGACCAGAAGATCGGCATGAACATGGTCGGCGACATGCAGCGTTACACCCAGTACCAGGTCGCCAACAGCATTCCTGATGCGGCGAAGAACGAAGGCGGCATGGCTGCCATGGGCGTTGGCCTGGGGGCCGGTGTCGGATTCGGCCAGGTCGTCGGTCAGGCAATGGCCTCCGCCATGCAGCCGGCTGCGGGTGCCGCGCCGACAACCGGCACGGTATCGGCCGACGACGTGGTGTCGACATTGGAAAAGCTGCATGGTCTGGTGGCCAAAGGCATTCTGAGCCAGGCCGAATTCGATGCGAAGAAGGCGGAACTGCTCAAGAAGCTGAACTGATCGGCGGTCGATGGCCCTGTCCGCCTCCTGTCCATCCTGTGGTGCGCCGGTCCTCTTCAAGTCGGCCTCGTCGATCTTCGCCGTTTGCGCGTATTGCCAGAGCACGCTGGTCCGCCACGATCAGGCGCTGGAAGATATCGGCAAGATGGCGGCGCTGGTCGAGGATCGCTCGCCGCTGCAACTGGGCTCGGAGGGGCAATACAAGGGCGTGCATTTCGCCCTGATCGGACGCATCCAGCTCAAGTACAGCCAAGGCACCTGGAATGAGTGGCATCTGTTGTTCGACGACATGCGAACAGGCTGGCTGTCAGAGGCCAGTGGAGAGTATGTACTCACCTTCATGGAGCAGGCCCGGGAGCCGCTCCCAGCGTTTGCGGCGCTGAAAATCGGCCAGCGGCTTCAGGTGGCCAGCCGGGCATGGACGGTCAGCAACCTCGAAAATGCCGAATGTATCGCCGGACAGGGCGAGTTGCCGTTCAAGGTCGGTGCCGGCTACCCTGTGGCGGCGGCCGATCTGCGCAACGAAAGCCATTTTGCTACCCTGGATTATTCCGAGACGCCGCCCCTGTTCTTTGTCGGCGAGGCGGTCGAATTCAAATCCCTGCGCATGGCGAACCTGCGCGACGGGATGGCGTTACCGGATCGCACGGTTCCGGTACAGGTATTCCGCTGCCCGGCCTGCGGGGTGCCGATGCAGGCCCGTTCGAAGGACATCGTTGCCGTCGGCTGCGCCAGTTGTGGCATCGTGGTCGATACGACCGACCGGAACTACAAGGTGCTCTCCAAGGGGGCGGCCATGCGGGAAGCGCCGTATGTACCCCGCCTGCCGCTCGGCAGCAAGGGAAGCCTCGAAGGAAAGCCGGCGGAAGTGATTGGTTTTCTGGTCAAGCGCAGTGTCGAGGCAGGCATGAGCTACGCCTGGCGCGAATACCTGCTGGCCGGCGAAAACGGAACCTACCGCTGGCTGACCGAATACAACGGCCACTGGAATATTGTCGACGTGCTCTCCCGGCCGCCGGCAACCACCAAGGTGCTCGAGGTGACCGGGGTGAGTTTCGGTGGTCGGCATTTCAAGCATTTTGCGACGACCGACCGCGCCGAGGTGGTTCAGGTTCAGGGGGAATTTACCTGGAAGGTCCAGAGGGGAGAAACCAATCGTGTCGATGATTTTGTCGCGCCGCCGTTGATGCTGTCGCGGGAGCGAAGCGGCAAGGACATGAGCTGGTCGCAAGGGTGCTACGTCCAGCCCGCTACGATCGCCTCCGCGTTCGGCTTGCCGGGAGGGCTGCCCGAGCCGCTAGGTGTCTTTGCCAATCAGCCTAACCCATGGGCCGATACAACGCGGCGCATCTGGTTGCTGTTCGCCAAACTCCTGCTGGCGGCCGTTCTGGTGCAAGCATTCTTCATGCTCGTTTCTCCCGAAAAGCTGTTGTTGCGCCAGGACTTCACGTTCGAGCCGCGCAGCAACGAGGAGGTGCAGACCCGGGAGTTCCAGATAACCGGCAAGCCGCGCAAGATAGCCGTCCGCCAATCGACTTCGCTGGACAACAACTGGATCGGCATCGACCTGCTGCTGGTGAACAAGACAACCGGTACCGCCTGGCCGGCGGCACGGGAGTTGTCGTACTACTGGGGCTACGACGACGGTAGCTGGACCGAGGGGAGCCGGAACGACGAGGTCGTGTTCCTGAACATTCCGGCCGGAACCTACTACCTGACGCTCGATCCGGACATGGCGCCGGACAAGTACGTTGCCGTGCGCGATCAGCTCGAGGTCGTGACGCCGCGGACCGGCTGGTCTAATCTCGTATTGCTGACCCTGTTCCTGCTGGTTTTTCCGGTATTCGCGACCCTGCGCCGCGCCGCGTTCGAAACCCGGCGCTGGGCGGAAAGCGACCACGCACCAGCGGGCAGCGACGACTCCGGCGGAGATGACGACTGATGTTCGATAAATTCAATCTGATCGCCGGCATCTTTGCGGTCGTGCTCTTCGCCTATGCACAGCAACAAGGCTGGAGCCTGTTCGACAACGTGGCGAATTCGGGACACGGCAGTTCGGGTAGCAGCCGCAGCTATCACAAGTAGCCACTCGCCGCGCAAGCCCGCAGCACTGAAATCGTACCGAATGGCCCGGCCAACTGATCCATCGCCTACCGCTTGCTACTTGAAAAAAATAGTGAAAACGTTAAGTTATGGTTTGTTTCAAGAAATGACTTTAGCTTGATGCGCCTTTTTTCGTTTGTACCCGTTTGCCTCGTCGTTGTGTTGCTTGCTGCTTGCAGCGGCCCGGGGCCGCGTTCGACCGCAACAACCGAGCCGGCAGAGCAATCCGCCCGTGCCGGCAGCGACAAAGGCAACGAAATCGTTTTCTACGCCATGGGCCTGATCGATACCGGTTATCGTTTTGGCGGCAAGAACCCCGAGGCGGGCCTCGATTGCAGCGGCATGGTCAGCTATATCTACGGCCAGGCAGCCGGCTTGAAGGTTCAGGGCAGTGCGGCCGACATTGCCCGCAGCAGCAGGCCGGTCGACAGGAATTCCCTGCGTCCCGGCGATCTTGTTTTCTTCAATACCCTGAATCGCTCGTTTTCGCACGTCGGCATTTATATCGGCGACACGCGCTTCATTCATGCGCCGTCGAGCAATGGCAAGGTACGTATCGATCGCTTGAGCGACGCTTACTACGCCCGACGTTTCGAGGCTGCCCGCACCTTCTTCGACTAGTCCGCGCGCCATGTTGCTCCTCATTGCCGGGCGGCTGGCGACTCGCTCGCCCCGGCCCGGTGACGCCGCCATGGACGCACGGCATCACAGCGGGTAGAATGCCTCCCTCCCAAGCGCCCATAGCTCAGCTGGATAGAGTACTGCCCTCCGAAGGCAGGGGTCGTGCGTTCGAATCGCGCTGGGCGCGCCAAGCATTTCCGAAACGGCACTTCGTCACGAAGTGCCGTTTTGCATTTCGGGGAACGGATTCCTTCCGGACCTAGAGATTGCCGCTTTCGTATGCCGAGAGCGTGACGCCGGCATGGGTCAGGACTTCGCGGATACTCTTGATGTCGGTCCGGCTGCAGGTGCTGCTGTTGTGCGGATGGTGCAGAAAGGCCTCGACCTTGTTCAGCGTGACCTTGAAGCGGGCGCCATGCGAGGGTTCGATATCGGCGCCGAGGTGGTGGAGCAGGGATTCGATCTCGCGCCAGTGGATGTTTGCCGAGGGCGGGTCCTGGAAGATGCTGCGCATCAGGTGGGCATGCTTGTGACTCATGATGAAGCTCCAAGCGGTTTGTGCTTCACCATTCTATGCCTTCGTCGGCGGGGGCGTTAGGCAAAAACGATTTTCAGCAGGGCCAGTGCGAACAAAGTGTACCCGGCCGCAACAAGATCGTCGGCCATGACCCCGAAGCCGTTCTTGACGTGTTCGTCGAAGTAACGCGCGGGCTGCGGCTTGGTGATGTCGAAATAGCGGAAGAGCATGAAGGCGGCGAGCTGCCAGAAGAAAGTATCCGGCGTCATCAGCAGCACCAGCCAGAAGGGTACGATCTCGTCCCAGACGATGCTGCCGTGGTCGGGGTCACCCAGCGCCCTGCCAGTGACGTCGATGAACCAGATGCCGCCGAGATAGGCAGCGGCCAGCAGGCCGAGCAGCGGCAATTCCTCGAAATAGGGGCGGAAGAGCACGAAGCTCAGCCACGCGAACAACGTGCCGAAGGTGCCCGGGGCCTTGGGGGCCAGGCCGCTGCCGCAACCCAGCGCGAAGAAGTGCGCCGGGTGGGCGAGCAGGAAGGCGAAATCCGGCTTACGCGGCAAAGTGGTCGTATCCGTGACGGTCGAATGAGACCGGATTGAAGTCCGGGTCGTAGACCGTGACTGCACCGGCCTCGCCGGCAACGATCTCGCCGATGTGCCAGAGCGGCAACTCCAGGCGGGCCGCGATCTGCGCGATGGTCAGGCTGAGCGAGCCTGGTGCGGTGAAACACAGTTCGTAGTCGTCGCCGCCGGCCACCTGGCATTCGAGTGCGATGCGGCGCAAGTCGGCATCGTAGGTTCCGCCGCTTCCGGCCAGATCCTTCAGTTGCGGCAACTGGACCAGCTTGACGGCAGCGGCGCAGCCCGAGCGTTCGCAGATATGACCAAGATCGGCGAGCAGGCCGTCGGAGACGTCGATGGCGGCGGTGGCGATGCCAACCAGCGCCTGCCCGAGAGCGACCCGGGGACGCGGTCTTTCCAGTGCCGCAATGCACAGGCGCGGCCAGGGAGCCGGTAATTCAATCTTGCCCTGCAGGTGGGCGAGGCCCAGTGCGGCGAGGCCGGGGCGGCCGGAAACCCAGATCTGGTCGCCGACCTGGGCGCCGTCGCGACGCAGGGCACGGCCCGGCTCGACTTCGCCCATGGCGGTGATGCAGACGTTGAGCGGCCCCTTGGTGGTGTCGCCGCCGATCACGTCGACGTCGTATTCCCTGGCACAGGCGAAGAAGCCATCGGCGAAGGCGGCGATCCACGCTTCGTCGACCGTCGGCAGGGCGCCGGCCAGCGTCACCCAGCGCGGCGTGGCACCCATGGCGGCGAGGTCGGAGAGGTTGACGGCCAGCGCCTTCCAGCCGAGGTTCTTCGGGTCGGTGTCGGGCAGGAAGTGCGTACCGGCGACCAGCATGTCGGTGGTGACCGCCAGTTGTTTGCCGGGTGTAGTCTGGACCAGCGCGCAGTCGTCACCGGGGCCGAGAACAGCCGAGGGCGTAGGCCGGGCGAAATACTTGTCGATCAGCGCGAATTCGCCGGCCATCGCCTTACTTTTTGGCTTGCTTGCGGGCGGCGACTTCGTCCGGGCGCAGGATGGCAGCGACCTTGTCGAGCACGCCGTTCACGTATTTGTGGCCGTCGGTGCCGCCAAACGCCTTGGTTAGCTCGATGGCTTCGTTGATGATCACGCGGTAAGGCGTTTCCGGGTGGTTCAGCATCTCGAAGGTGCCGAGCATCATGACGCAGGCTTCGATCGGCGACAGTTCGCCGAAGGGGCGGTCGATATGGACGGCGACGCGCTCGACCAGCGTGGCCTGCTGGCCGATCACGCCGCGCAGCGTACCGACGAAGAAATCGCGGTCGGCCTTGGCGAAACCTTCCATTTCCGGTGCGTAGGCTTCGATGGCGGCTTCGTCGGCGCCACCGACACGCCACTGGTACAGGCCCTGCAGCACGAACTCGCGGGCCCGGCGGCGAGCCGATTTGGGGGGCGCCTTGACGTCTTGGGGATGTTCGCTGTCGCTCTGGAAGGTGGTCATTGGTTCAGGGCCTTTTGCAGGTTGGCCATCTCGACGGCAGCCTGGGCGCAGTCGGCACCCTTCGGCTGCATGCGGACTTCGGCCTGTTCGTCGGTGTCGCAGGTCAGGATGCCGTTGGCGATGGGGACGCCGGTATCCAGTTGCACTTCCATGATGGCACGGCAGGCGTCGTTGGAGACGACCTCGAAATGATAAGTGTCGCCGCGGATGACGGCGCCGAGCGCCACCAGCGCATCGAAGCTGCCACTCTGCGCCATGGTTTGCAGCACCAGCGGCGCTTCCAGAGCGCCGGGCACGGTGGCGATGGTCATGTCGGCATCGGCCACGCCGAGGCGCTTCAGTTCGGCGATGCAGGAGGAGAGCAGGCCTTCGCAGACCGGCAGGTTGAAGCGACACATCACGACGCCGACCTTGAGGCCGGCACCGTTCAGGTTGCTGTCGAATTCGAAAACATTGTCGAAGCGGGACATGGTTTAGAGCTCCGCAGGAGAAGAGACGAAGCCGGTCACTTCGAGGTCGAAGCCGGCCATGGAAGGCATCTTGCGCGGGCTGGAGAGCAGGCGCATCTTGGTCACCCCGAGGTCGCGCAGGATCTGGGCGCCGATGCCGTAGCTGCGCGGGTCCCACTTGGCCGGGGTGCTCGGGGCGGTGCCGGTGAGGCGGGTGAGGATCGCCTCGCCATCTTCCGGACGGTGCATCAGCACGATGGCGCCGTGGCCGTTCCGGGCCAGCGCCGCCTGGGCTTGATCAATGGAGAAAGCCTGGCGCTTGCTGGCCGGATCGAGGAAATCGAGTACCGACAGCGGCTCATGGACGCGGACCAGCGTTTCGCCCCCGGCCGGGATCGTACCCTTGACCAGCGCCAGGTGCGTCGCGCCGCTGGCCTGGTCGACGAAGGCGTGCAGCGTGAATTCGCCGTGCGCGGTGGCAATGGGTTTGCTCGTCATGCGCTTGACCAGTGTTTCGGACGAAGCGCGGTAATGGATCAGGTCGGCGATGGTGCCGATCTTGATGCCATGTTCCTTGGCGAACTCGATCAGCTCGGGCAGGCGTGCCATCGTGCCGTCGTCGTTCATGATTTCGCAGATGACCGAGGCGGGCTCCAACCCGGCCATGCCGGCCAGGTCGCAACCGGCTTCGGTGTGGCCTGCGCGAACCAGCACGCCGCCTTCGCGGGCGGTGATCGGGAAAACGTGGCCGGGTTGCACGATGTCGTCGGCGACAGCGTTCTTGGCCACCGCGACCTGGATGGTCTTGGCACGGTCGGCGGCGGAAATGCCGGTGGTGACGCCTTCGGCGGCCTCGATGGAGACGGTGAAGGCGGTGCCGTAGACGGTCCCGTTGCTGCGTGCCATCTGGGTCAGGCCCAGCTTTTTGCAGCGTTCGGCGGTCAAGGTCAGGCAGATCAGGCCGCGGCCGTACTTGGCCATGAAATTGATGGCTTCCGGCGTGATGTGCTCGGCGGCCATGACGAGGTCGCCTTCGTTCTCGCGGTCTTCTTCATCGACCAGCACGACCATGCGGCCGGCCTTGAGTTCGGCGACGATTTCGGCGGTGCTGGCAATGGCTTGATGGGGGGGCATGGGGGTATTCCGGGGAACAGCAGAAGGGGAGCTATTTTCGCAGAAACAGCGCGTTAGCACATGACTTTAGTGAGCGACAGGCTATTTAGGGCAGGTAGGCTTCGACCTGGATGCGCAGGCGGACCTCGTCGCCAATGAAGGGCAAGCCGTTGTTCAGGCCGAAGTCGGAGCGGCGCAGGCTGGCCTGTGCGTCGGCGCCGCAGCCGCGCTTGCGGTTGGCCAGATTGAGTCCGCACTTGAAGCGAAGGATTTCCAGGCGTATCGGGCGGACTTCGCCGCGCATGACCAGGTTGCCGTCGACAGCGCTGAGTTTGTCGCCGTCGAAGATCAGTTTCTGGCTGCGAAACAGGATGTCGGGGAACGAGCGCGTATCGAACCAGTCTTCGCCGCGCAACACGTTGTCGCGCAGGTCGAGGCCGGTGTCGAGCGATGCCGCGTCGATGCGGATGTCGATATGGCCGCTCTTTCGTTCGGGGTCGAATTCGACCGTTCCGCTGCTGCGGTTGAATTGCCCGCGCTGCATCGAGAAGCCGAGGTGGTCGATCTCGAAACTGGCGTAGGTGTGGCCGGGGTCGATGACATATTCGGTGGCCTGGGCACAGGTGACCGAGGCAGTCAGCAACAGGGCGGGAATCAGGCGACAGGTGAACATGGGTTTTGTCTTGTGCAGCGGTGTCCCTCTGACCGTGCGGGTGCTGCGTCGTTCCGCGCATTTCAGGTAGCATCGCTGCCCATGCGTCATGCCCTTCTCTTTTCCGTCTTCGTCATTGCCTCCTGCGGCCTGGCCTACGAGTTGATCGCCGGCGCCCTGTCGTCCTATCTGCTGGGCGATTCGGTGATGCAGTTTTCGACGGTGATCGGCACCTACCTGTTCGCCATGGGGGTCGGTTCCTGGCTGTCCAGGTACATTACCCGCGACCTGATCGGCCGCTTCATCCAGATCGAACTGATGGTGGGCCTGCTCGGCGGCTTCTCGGCGGTCGGCTTGTTCCTGGTCTTCACCTGGCTGTCGGCTCCGTTCAAGCTGGTGCTTTATCTCGTGGTGTTCGGCGTCGGTGTGCTGGTCGGGCTGGAGATTCCGCTGGTCATGCGCATCCTCAAGCGCGAGCTGGCGTTCAAGGATCTGGTATCGCAAGTGCTGACCTTCGATTATCTGGGGGCGCTGGCGGTATCCATCCTGTTTCCGCTGATCCTGGCGCCGCACCTGGGCATGGTGCGTACCGGGCTGTTGTTCGGCCTGCTCAACGTCGGGGTCGCGTTATGGGCGCTGCATCTGTTCCGGGAGCAGTTGCCGGCCCATCGCGCGCTGCTGGCGCAGAGCTGGGGAGTATTCGGCTTGCTGCTGGCCGGTTTTGCCGGCGCCGGCCAACTGACGAGCATGGCCGAAGCGCATGTGTATGCCGACGAAATCGTCCATGCCGAGTCGACGCCCTATCAGCGTATTGTCGTCACCCGCTGGCGCGACGACCTGCGCCTGTTCCTGAACAACAATCTGCAATTTTCGTCGCACGACGAATACCGCTATCACGAGGCGCTGGTCCATCCCGGCCTGTCCAGCCTGCCCGGAGCGAAGCGCGTGCTCGTCCTGGGCGGTGGCGATGGTCTCGCAGTGCGTGAAATCCTGAAGTATCCGGGGGTCGAGTCGGTCACCCTGGTCGATCTCGATCCCGGCATGACCGACCTGTTCTCGACGGCCCCGGCGCTGGTGGCCCTGAATGAGGGGGCGCTGAAATCGGATCGGGTGACCGTCGTCAATGCCGATGCCGTGCAGTGGCTGGAGGAGAGCAGGGATTACTTCGATTTCATCGTCATCGACTTTCCCGATCCGTCGAATTTCGCGCTCGGCAAGCTGTATACCGCGGCCTTCTACCGCCTGATCGAAAAGCGCCTGTCGGCCAACGGCTTGCTGGTTGTCCAGTCGACATCGCCGCTTTATGCCCGGCAGTCGTTCTGGTGCGTGGTGACGACGCTGGAAAGCGTTGGCTTCAAAACTTCGCCTTACCACACGCAAGTGCCGTCGTTCGGCGAGTGGGGCTATATCCTTGCCGGGCGACGATCTTTCGTTCCGGGGGGGCTCGAACTGCCGAAGACGCGTTACCTGACGCCCCAGATCATCCCGGGAATGTTCGTCTTTCCGGCCGATATGGGACGGGTGCCGGCTGAGGTCAATCAGTTGAATAACCAGGTTCTGGTGCGCTACTTCGAGGCCGAGTGGCGCAAGGTCATTCGCTAGCGGAGCGGCATTCCTTCAGGTAGGCGAGCGTTTCGTCGAAGGGCATGGGCTTGCTGTACAGGTAGCCCTGCAGGACGTCGCAGCCGAGGTGGGTCAGGAAGGCGCGCTGTGCTTCCGTCTCCACCCCTTCGGCGACCAGTTCGAGGCCGAGGCTGTGTCCCAGCGCAATCGTGGCGGTACAGATGGCGGCATCGTTGGGGTCGGTTTCGATATCGGTGACGAAGGAGCGGTCGAGCTTCAGGCGGTTGATCGGCAAGTGCTTGAGGTAGGCCAGCGACGAGTATCCCGTCCCGAAGTCGTCGATGGCCAGCATGATGCCCATGGCGGATAGCTGGTCGAGAATCGACAAGGTGATTTCCGGATTCTGCATGGCCGTGCTTTCCGTCACCTCGAGTTCGATGTCCTGAGGCTTCAGGTCATAGCAGGCCAGGGCGCCCTGAATGAGCAGCAGCAGGTTTTCGTGGCGGAGCTGTTGCGCCGAGATATTGATCGCCAAGCGCACGTCGTCGATGCCGTGGGTGCGCAGCTGGTGGGTGATCCGGCAGGCTTCCCAGATTACCCAGTCGCCCAGCGGCTGGATCAGGCCGGTTTCTTCGGCAATCGCCACGAAGCGCATGGGCGAGACCATGCCATAGGTCGGGCTTGTCCAGCGTAGCAGAGCCTCCAGGCCAACAACGCGGCCTGTTGTCGTATCGATCTGCGGCTGCAGGTGCAGCGAGAATTCGCAGTTTTCGGGGGAGATGGACGAGATTGCCTGGCGCAGCTCGTTTTCCAGCTGCAGACGTTCGCCGGCCGCTTCGTTCATTCGCGAGGCGTAGAACTGATGGTTGTTCCGGCCGGCGTTCTTGGCGTGGTACATCGCTGAGTCCGCATTGCGCAGCAGGATGCCCGGATCGGTGCCGTCGCCCGGATAGAGGCTGATGCCGATGCTGGGCGTGGTGTACAGCAGGTGCTCGCCCACCCAGTAGTTCTCGGCAACGGCAACCTGGATCTTGTTGGCGACCCGGGCGGCTGTCTGCGGGCCTTCGATCTCGGGCAGAACGACAACGAACTCATCGCCGCCGAGGCGGGCGACGAGGTCGCTGGCGCGTACCGACTCGCGCAGCCGACGGGCAACCTGCTGCAGCAGTTCATCGCCGGTGTGGTGTCCCAGGGTGTCGTTGATGTTCTTGAAATTGTCGAGATCGATCAACATCAGGGCCAGCTGGCGGCCTTCCCGTTCGCAGACGCGCAGGGCGTGGGCGAGTTGGGACTCGAAGGCCAGGCGGTTGGGTAGATGGGTCAGGACGTCATGGTAGGCGAGCTGGGCCAGCCTGTCGGCCGCCTGCTTGCTGGCGCTGATGTCGGTGAAATTGGCGACGTAGTTGCTGATCAGGCCGCTGGCGTTGCGGACGACCGAGATGCACAGCCATTTCGGGTAAATGCTGCCGTCCTTGCGCCTGTCCCATATTTCGCCTTCCCAGGCATCGTACTGGGAAAGGCTTTCCCACATGCCGTTGTAGAACTCGGGGCCGGCATTGCCGGAGGCCAGGATGCGGGGATTCTGGCCGATCACTTCCGCGGCCGTGTAGCCGGTCAGTCGCGTGAAGGCTGCGTTGGCCGCGATGATCCGGTTTTCCTTGTCGGAAATGAGCACCGCTTCGTGGCTTTGCTCATAGGCACGCCACAAGATGGCTGACGAGAGCGGAAAGCCGTCGTCGGCATCGGTCGGCGGCGGCTTTTCCGGGGGCAGCATCGGTGGCGGAGCTTAGACGTTGAACAGGAAGTTCAGGACGTCGCCGTCCTTGACGACATATTCCTTGCCTTCGGCGCGCATCTTGCCGGCTTCCTTGGCGCCGGTTTCGCCCTTGTAGGCGATGAAGTCGTCGAAAGCGATGGTCTGGGCGCGGATGAAGCCGCGCTCGAAGTCGGTGTGGATCACCCCAGCCGCCTGCGGTGCGGTGTCGCCGGCATGGATGGTCCACGCGCGGACTTCCTTGACCCCGGCCGTGAAATAGGTCTGCAGGCCGAGCAGCGTGTAGCCGGCGCGGATCAGGCGATCGAGGCCGGCTTCGTGCAGGCCCATCGACTCCAGGAAATCGACCTTGTCGGCGTCGTCGAGGTCGGCAATTTCGGCTTCGATCGAGGCGCACAGCGCGACGATCTGCGAGCCTTCCTCGGCGGCGTGGGCTTCCACCTTGGCCAGCAGCGGGTTGTCGGTGAAGCCGTCTTCGGCCACGTTGGCGGCGTAGAGCACCGGCTTGGCGGTGATCAGGCAGAAGGGCTTCAGGCTGGCCCATTCCTCCTTGGAGAGGTCGAGCGCGCGCACGGCCTTGCCCTGGTCGAGCTGGGCGAAGCATTTCTCCAGCACGGCGACCAGGATCTTGGCTTCCTTGTCCCCCGAGTTTGCCGGGCGCTTGTAGCGGTTCAGCGCCTTCTCGACGGTCGCCATGTCGGCCAGGGCCAGTTCGGTATCGATGACTTCGATGTCGCGCAGCGGATCGACGCTGCCGGAGACGTGGATCACGTTCGGGTCATCGAAGCAGCGCACGACATGCACGATGGCGTCGGTTTCGCGGATGTTGGCCAGGAACTGGTTGCCCAGGCCTTCGCCCTTGGAGGCGCCGGCAACCAGGCCGGCGATATCAACGAACTCGACGATGGCCGGCTGGATTTTCTGCGGCTTGACGATCTCGGACAGCTTGGCGAGGCGCGGATCCGGCACTTCGACGATGCCGACGTTCGGTTCGATGGTACAGAAGGGGTAGTTTTCAGCCGCGATGCCCGACTTGGTCAGGGCGTTGAAGAGGGTGGATTTGCCGACGTTGGGCAGGCCGACGATACCGCATTTCAGAGACATGTTTTTTCCTTAAACGGCTTTGCCGTGCAACTGTTGCTGGGCGCCGGCAAAGTCCCCGGCAGAGAGTTTGGGCCAGGCCAGCTGGCAACGGTGCAGCGCCTGTTCGATATCCGGCAATTCTTCCTTGCGCGGTTGATGCAATACAAAATCGGCGACCTGCTGCGCCAGGCCGAGGGTGCGCGGATGGCCGATGCCGAGGCGCAGACGCCAGAAATCGGGGGTGCCGAGCTTGGCCTGAATGTCCTTCAGACCGTTATGGCCGCCATTCCCGCCGCCTTGCTTGAGGCGGATACCGCCCGGCGGCAGGTCCAGTTCGTCATGCACGACCAGAATCTCGGCCGGCGCAATCTTGTAGAAATTGGCCAGCGCCGCGACCGCCTGGCCGGAGCGGTTCATGAAGGTGGTCGGCTGCAGTAGCCAGAGCTCGCCGGCACGGCCGGCGCGACCGTAGAACTTGCCCTGCGGGGCAAGGGACACCTTCAGCTTGTCGGCCAGCTGGTCGACAAACCAGAACCCCACATTGTGGCGGGTGGCTTCGTATTCGGGGCCCGGGTTGCCGAGGCCGACGATGAGACGGGGAGCGGTCATGCGTACAGTCGTGAAAAGGCCGCCGGGGCAGAAAGCCTGCGGCGGCCAAAGTATAGCGGAGCGCGCGGATTACTCGGCGGCAGCTTCGCCTTCGGCAGCCTGGGCGCCGCCCTTGCCGACGATGCTGACGACGATCGGATCGTCGCTGCCGTGCTGGACGAGCTTGACGCCCTTCGGCAGCTTGACTTGCGAAGCGTGGATGTTGTCGCCGACGTTCAGGGCGCCGAGGTCAACTTCGATGAACTCCGGCAGGTCCTTGGCCAGACAGTGGACATCCAGTTCGGTGGTGACGTGGTTCACCAGGCCGCCATTCAGCTTGACACCCGGACCGGCTTCTTCGTTGGTGAAGTGCAGCGGTACCTTGATGTGCAATTCGTGGGTGGCATCGACGCGCTGGAAGTCGATGTGCAGGATCAGCTGCTTGTAGGCGTGCGTCTGGTAATCGCGCAGCAGGACTTGTTCCTTCTTGCCGTCGATGACGAGAGTGATGATGGAAGAGTAGAAGGCTTCCTTCTTCATCTTCAGCAGCAGGTCGTTGTGGTGGGTTTCGATGGCGACCGGAGCGGCCTCACCACCGTAGACGATGCCGGGCACCGTGCCGGCGCGACGCAGGCGGCGGCTCGCACCCGTTCCCTGCAACGACCGCGCATTGGCGATAACTTCGAATTGCATGTTGATACTCCAGAATGTTTCCCGGTCCGCGACCAGAACGGGAAGGTTAAAAAAACTTAATCGATGAACAGCGACGAGACGGAGTCGTCGTTGCTGATGCGGCGAATGGTTTCGGCCATGATCTCGGCGACCGACAGCTGGCGGATGCGCGGCGAAGCGGCGGCATCATCGCGCAGCGGAATGGTGTCGGTAACGACCAGGGCGTCGAGGTCGGACGTATTCACGCGCTCGACAGCCGGGCCGGACAGGACCGGGTGGGTACAGTAGGCGACGACCTTCTTGGCGCCGTTGGCCTTCAGGGCGGTGGCGGCCTTGCACAGGGTGCCGGCGGTGTCGACCATGTCGTCCATGATGATGCAGGTGCGGCCGTCGACTTCGCCGATGATGTTCATGACTTCCGAGACATTGGCCTTCGGACGACGCTTGTCGATGATTGCCAGGTCGCATTCGAGGCGCTTGGCCAGCGAACGGGCGCGGACGACGCCGCCGTGGTCGGGCGAGACGACCATCGGGTTTTCGTAATTCTGCTTCTTGATGTCGTCGAGCAGGATGGGCAGGGCGTAGATGTTGTCGACCGGAATGTCGAAGAAGCCCTGGATCTGTTCGGCGTGCAGGTCCATGGTCAGCACGCGGTCGACGCCGGAGGCGACGAGCATGTTGGCGACCAGCTTGGCGGCGATGGGCACGCGCGAGGAGCGCGAGCGGCGGTCCTGGCGGGCATAGCCGAAATACGGGATGGCGGCGGTGATGCGGCCGGCCGAGGCGCGCTTCAGCGAATCAACGATAACCAGCAGTTCCATCAGGTTGTCGTTGGTCGGGGCGCAGGTGGATTGCAGCACGAAGATGTCGCGGCCGCGAACGTGTTCCTGGAGTTCGACGGATACTTCGCCGTCGGAGAAGCGACCGACATTGGCGCGACCCAGGTCGACATTGAGCTGTTCAGCGACGTCGGCGGCCAGTTTGGGGTTGGCGTTGCCGGTGAAGACCATCAGGCTGTTGTAGGCCATTTCCACATCCCTTCGGACTCGATGCATGCGCACTGCATTTTTGCCCGCCACAATGAAAATCGGGCAGGCTTTTGACGACCTGCCCGAAGGAAGCTTGGCTGGGGAAGAAGGATTCGAACCTTCGAATGCCGGAATCAAAATCCGGTGCCTTGACCAACTTGGCGACTCCCCAACGGGTCACTTGAACGGGTTCGCGTCCAAGCGAGGCGCGAATAATACAGGAGTCGTTTCTGGAAATCCAGCCTTTTTATTCAATTTCTGCCAGCGGATGTGCCGGCAGGCCGTCGGCGACCCAGCTGCGCATGCCGGCGGGCAGCGCAGCAAGGGCCGCTTCGGCCGCGTCGCGGCTGGCAAAACCGGCGAAGACACAGGCGCCGGAGCCGGTCATCATGGCATGCGGCGCTTTCGTCTTCAGCCAGGCCAGCGCTGCGGCGACGGCGGGAAATTTGGCGCAGGCGACGGTTTCCAGGTCGTTGTGACCGTCGCCGTGGCGCCAGTCGGTGGGGTGCATGGCCGGTGTGTCGCGCTTCAGTTCGGATGCGCCGAAGATGGCGGCGGTCGGCACGTGGGCGTCGGGATGGAGGACCAGATAGCTTTCCGCCGGCAGTTCGACGTCGGTGAAGGCCTCACCGATACCTTCGGCAAAGGTGTTGCGGCCATGGACGAACACCGGTACGTCGGCGCCGAGGGCGAGGCCGAGTTCTTCCAGTCGCTTGCGACTCAGGCCGGTCTTCCAGAGGTGGTTGAGGGCGAGCAGTACCGTGGCGGCATCGGACGAGCCACCGCCCAGGCCGCCACCCATGGGCAGTCGTTTGTCGAGATGGATGGTTGCGCCCTGGCGGCAGGCGGTGGCCTGTTGCAGCAGGCGGGCCGCTCTTACAGTCAGGTCGTGCTCGGGGGCGACGCCCGGGATCGGCGTGGCGAGTACGATGTCGCCGTCGTTGCGCGGGGTGAAGCGCAGGGTGTCGGCGCGGTCGATGAAGCGGAATACGGTTTGCAGCAGGTGGTAGCCGTCGTCGCGGCGTCCGACGACGTGCAGGAACAGATTCAGTTTGGCGGGGGCTGGCCAGTCGCTGTCCCAGGTCAGTCTGTTCACGGCGTTTCTCTCCATTCCTCGATGCGCAGCTTGAGTTCGACTTCACCGGGACGGATGATGGTCAGCCTCGCCGGCAGGGCTGCGGCCCGGTCGTTGTCGTAGGCGTAATCGATCTGCCAGCCGGATTCGATCAGTCGGCCGGGGCGTCCCCGGGCATCGGGTTCGACGGTGGCTGCGCTGCCGCTGCGACCGAGTAGCCAGGCCGGCAGGCGGGATACCGGCAGGGGCAGGCCGGTGGCGGTCGTGATGAGCTCCTCCGGGTCGGACGATTCGCTCTCCTGTCCGTCGCCGGTGCGCAAGGTGGATCGTTGCGGGGTGATGTCGATCTCGGCAAGGCCGTAGCCAAGGGGGCTGGCGAGCAGCACGCGGTCGCGCTGCCCGGTGTGGGTCCAGGTCAGGCGTCCGTTGGCACTCTGGGGCGACTGTCCGGAAGGCGTGGCGCGCAGGGCGAAACGCGCCTCCAGCGCAAAGTCGCGGATGCTGTCGCGGTCGAGCGGTGCAGCGGGGGGGAGACCGGCGCAACCGGCCAGCAGGCCCAGCGCCAGTAGTGGAATGCAGCGCCGAATCAAGGCAGGAATTTCTTGACGGTTCCCGCCAGCGCTTCGTTTTCCGGATTGGCCTTGTATGCCTCGCGCAAAATGCGCCGGGCCTCGTCCTTGCGCTCCAGCACCCAGAGTACTTCGCCCAGGTGGGCGGCGATTTCCGGATCGGCCTTGATGCGGTAGGCACGCTCCAGCGTCTGCAAGGCTTCGGCGAACTTGCCCTGGCGGTAGAGAACCCAGCCCATGCTATCCATGATGAAGGGATCTTCGGGCGCCAGCGCGAGCGCCCGGGCGATCAGGTCATGGGCTTCGGGAAGCCGGAGATTGCGTTCGGCCAGCGAGTAGCCTAGGGCATTCAGGGCGTGGGCATGGTCCGGCTTGAGGCTGAGCAACTGTTTGAGATGCGTTTCCAGCAGCTCCGGTTTGCCGATTCGCTCAGCCGTCAGGGCCGCTTCGTAGAGCAGCTCGGTATCGTTTGGCTGGGCGGTCAGTGCCCGGTCGAGAACGATATAGGCATCGTTGTGACGACCTGCTTCGCGCAGCAGTTGCGATTCGGCCAGGATGAGCTGGGTCCGTTCGGCGGGCGTGCCGCCGCGCGTGTCGCGCAGCAAGGCTCGCGCGTCGTCGGGCTTGCCCTGTTGCATCAGGATCTGCGCGGCGCGTGAGCGGGCCGGGACGTACTGTTCGCCGCCCGCTACCTGGCGGTAATGGGCGAGTGCTGCTTCCGGCTTCTTCTGTTCCTGGTCCAGCTGGCCAAGGAAGAAATGGATGGCGTTCTTGTCCGGAAAATCGGTTTGCAGCAGATGCTCCAGCTGACTGCGGCCGGTGGTCGTGTCGCCTTGCTGCAGGGCGAGCATGGCAACCGGGTAGATGACATCCGGGCTGTCGGGATTGGCGGCGATCAGTCGATCGAAATGGCGACGCGATTCGTCGTACCGCTTTTCGCTGATCAGCAGACGGGCCAGGGTCAGGCGGGCATCGTTGGCGCTCGGGTTGCGGCCGACGAATTCGTCGAGGCTGTCAATGGCGGTCTTGGCCGACTGTCTGGCCTGGAGCTGGGCGCGGGCAATGGCCGCGGTTTCCCAGCCGGGGCGCAGTTGCAGCGATTTTTCGGTTTCGATCAGCGCGCGCAGGTTATCACCGGCGTTGGCGGCGGCCTGGGCCATGGCGAAATGCGCTTCCGGCAGCGTGTCGTAGGGTGCGGCGACCTTGTCGATCAGGCTCTGCACGGCTTTCTTGTCATTGATTTTGCCGAGCATGCGGTTGAGGTGCAGCAGGTTGCCTCCGATGTTCGGCTTGTCCTGATCGAGCAATGCAGCCAGTTGCGGCGCAAGGTCGTCGAGCCGGTTGGCCATGACCAACAGCGAGGATTGCGTCTGGCGAGCCTTCGCCGAGTCCGGTTCGACTTCGAGCCATAGTTTGGAAAGTTCCAGCGCACGGTCGTACTGGCGCGCGAAACCGGCAATTTCGGTGGCCCGGGCGATGACCTTGGGGTCGCGCGTACGGACGGCAAGGTCCGACCAGGCATCGGAACCCAGTTTGGGGTCGCCGCGCTGCAAGGCGAACTCGCCGACGAGCGCCTGGAATACCGTACGGGCGAGGACATCCTCGCTCGAGGCTGGTACGCCGGTTCGCTTGCCGCCTGGGCGCGCGGGCGGGTCGCCTGCGGCCAGGCCGAGTCCGCTGTGGGTCAGTCCCAGCGCGAGGGTAAGGGCGGCGACGAGAAACTTCGATGACATGGACGGCTTTCGTTCGAGTGGGTGCGAATCTGCTGCTTGGAGCGCATAAAATCCAATTAGTTTGCGATGTTATTTGGGTTTGCGCGGAGGAACAAGCAATGCCGGAGTTGCCGGAGGTCGAAGTCTGTCGTCGCGGTATCGCGCCGGAACTGGTCGGGGAGGTCGTGCGGGGTGTCGTGATCAGGGTGCCCAAATTGCGGCACGAGATACCCCGGTTGTTGGCCGATTTGCTTCCGGGGTGCGAGATCGTCGCCGTGCGGCGCCGTGCCAAGTATCTGCTGATCGATTGTCGGAGGGCGGGCGTCGAGGGAAGCCTGATCATTCACCTGGGTATGTCGGGAAACTTGCGCTTCGTGCCAGGCGACCTGCCGCCGGAGAAGCACGATCATTTCGATCTGGTCCTGACAAACCAGATTCTGCGCTTTGCCGATCCTCGCCGCTTCGGGGTTGTCCTATGGCAACCGGGGCCCCCGGCCTTGGCCGAGCGGCATCCCTTGCTGGCCTCGCAAGGACTCGAGCCACTCTCCGGGGATTTCACCGTCGACTGGCTCTACGCCGCCCTGGCCCGGCGCAGTGGCCCGATCAAGCCGGCCTTGATGGATAGCCATCTGGTGGTCGGGATAGGCAATATCTACGCCTCGGAGAGCCTGTTCCGGGCAGGTATCTCTCCATTGCGGGCGGTAAACCGGATCAGCCGCGCCCGCTACGGGATTCTGGTGCCGGCGATACGCGAAACGCTGTCGGATGCCATCGCTGCAGGCGGTAGCAGCATTCGGGATTATGTGCATAGCGATGGCGGTGCAGGGTGTTTCCAGATTCAGGCGGGGGTTTACGACCGTGCCGGCGAACCCTGCCTGCGCTGCGGCGGCGTGGTCAAACAAGTTCGCCAAGCCGGGCGCAGCACCTATTACTGTTCGGGGTGCCAGCATTAAATCTCTTCTGCAAGCCCCTGTTTTTATGCTAGATTGGGGATTCTGTTAGCACTCGGGAATGCAATTATGTCGCTGGCTGATCAATTCGCCGCCTATTCTGCCTGGCGTTCGCGCCTCGCCGCCCATGTCGGCGAACTTCAGAACTGGCTGGGCCAAAACGAACTTTCCGATGCCCAGAGCGATCTGCGTCTGACCCAACTGCTTGATCGGCTGCGCGAGGATCGTCTGAACGTCGCCTTCGTTGCCGAGTTCTCGCGGGGCAAGTCCGAGCTGATCAATGCCATTTTCTTCGCCGACTACGGGAACCGGATGCTGCCCTCGTCGGCCGGCCGTACCACGATGTGTCCGACCGAACTGCTGTTCGATGGCAACAAGCTGCCGTGCATCGAGTTGCTGCCGATCCAGACGCGCTCCTCGAATTCCAGCGTCAGCGAATACAAGCGTTTCCCCGACGAATGGACGCAGGTCCCGCTCGATACCAACTCGCCGGATGCCATGCAGGATGCTCTGCGCCATGTCAGCGAGACGACCCGGGTGACCCCGGCGGAGGCGACGCGACTGGGATTCGCCGTCGGCGAGGCGCAGGCCGATCTATACACCGTCGGCAGCGATGGCCTTGTCGAGGTGCCGCGCTGGCGCCATGCCATGATCAACTTTCCGCATCCCTTGCTCAAGCAGGGGCTGGTCATTCTCGATACGCCGGGCCTGAACGCCATCGGCGCCGAACCCGAACTTACGCTGTCGCTCCTTCCCAATGCGCACGCGGTGTTGTTCATCCTGGCGGCCGACAGCGGGGTGACGCAATCGGATATGGCCATCTGGCGCGAGCATATCTGCGGTGGCGGCGTGGCCAGGCGCGGCCGTATGGTCGTTCTGAACAAGATCGATGGTCAGTGGGACGAGTTGAAAGCGCAGGATGAGATCGATGCCGAGATCCAGCGCCAGGTCGAGGCGAGCGCGGACATCCTCGAATTGCCGGTCGGTCAGGTGTTTCCGGTGTCGGCCCAGAAAGGCCTGGTTGCCAAGATCAACGGCGATGCCGCCTTGCTGGAAAAGAGCCGTCTGCCTTTGCTGGAGGCGGCACTCTCCAAGGAGCTGATTCCGGCCAAGCGCGACATCGTTTGCGACAGTACGGAAGGCGAGTTTGGCGATGTCAGCCGTCGTGTGCGCGGCCTGCTCGATTCGCGGATGGACGGCTTGCGCGAGCAATTGACGGAGCTCACCGAATTGCGCGGCAAGAACAAGGGCGTCGTCGAATACATGATGGGCAAGGTGCGGGCGGAAAAGGACGAGTTCGAGTCCGGCCTGCAGCGTTACTACGCCGTGCGCAGCGTGTTCTCGACGTTGACCAACAATCTGTTCGGCCATTTGGGGCTCGATGTCCTGCGCCAATTGACGCACGAAACGCGTGCGACCATGGACGAAGCGGTTTTCTCGAAAACCCTGTCCGACGCGATGGCCAATTTCTTTGCCCGGTCACGCGAGGCGCTGACCAAGTCGAGTGGTGAAATTGGCGAAATTCTCGCCATGATGGAGGCGGTCTACAAGAAATTTACGGTCGAGCATGGTCTGAAGCTCGGTTCGCCGACCAGTTTTTCGCTGTTGCGCTACGAAAAGGAGCTCGACCGCCTGCAAGCCTGGTGCAATGATCATCTGAATACCATGATCAGCTTGATGACCCACGACAAGAAAAACATCACGCAGAAGTTCTTCGAGGAAGTCGCAGTCCAGGTGCGTCGCGCCTTCGAGCACGCCAACCGGGATGCCGAAGTCTGGCTGCGCGCGGTGATGGCGCCGATGGAGACGCAGGTTCGCGAACACCAGATCCAGCTGAAGCGCCGTCTGGAAAGCATCAAGCGCATTCATCAGGCTACCGACACGCTGGAGGATCGTATCGCCGAACTGGAAGGCGTCGAGGCTACCCTGAAGCAGCAGATCGCGGCACTCGAAGAGATTATCGGTCGCGTTCAGGAAATGCTGGTGCCGCTCGGCGACCGGGAGTTGCGCGCTGCCTGACCGGGCGGATCGGCAGGCAAAGCATAAAAAAACCCGCGATATTCGCGGGTTTTTTTATGGGGCAGACTGTGCTCAGGCGCGCTTGTTGCCCGTCAGCTTTTCGTACTTGGCCCAGAGCTGGTCTTCGTTTTCGACGTTGCCGGGATCCTTGGGGATGCAATCGACCGGGCAGACCTGAACGCATTGCGGTTCATCGTAGTGACCGACGCATTCCGTGCACTTGTTCGGGTCGATAACGTAGATTTCCTCGCCCTGGGAAATGGCCTCGTTGGGGCACTCCGGCTCGCACACGTCGCAGTTGATGCACTCGTCGGTAATAATCAGAGACATAGCTGTTCCTCTCTCGGTTAAGCGGTAATTTTCGCCCGCAGGCGCTTTTCTACGCAAGGTTGTACAAATTTACTGACATCGCCGCCCAGACGTGCAATTTCGCGCACCATGGTAGCGGAGATGAACATGTATTGCTCGCCTGGGGTCAGAAACACCGTTTCGACTTCAGGGTAGACGCTGCGGTTCATGCCCGCCATCTGGAATTCATACTCGAAGTCGGAAACGGCGCGCAGGCCGCGGACGACGACTTTGGCGTTCATCTCGTGCACAAAGTCCATCAACAGTGTGTTGAAGCCGACGATTTCGACATTCTTCAGGTCACCCAGGATTTCCTGCGCCATCTGGACGCGGTCGGCGAGCGGGAAGCGCGGCTGCTTGGACGGGCTTTCGGCAATGGCCAGGATCAGGCGGTCGAACAGCGTGGCGGCGCGCCGGACGAGATCTTCGTGGCCCCGGGTGATCGGGTCGAAGGTGCCGGGGTAGATGGCAACGCGATGATCGAGTTTTTTCAAGTGGTTTGTCGCCGCAACAAGTGAAAGTGGACTTCCCCCGCCTTGCCCTGGCGCACTGTGCGCCAATCGCCAAGCGATTCTATTTCGTTTTCTGCTTCGACGTAGATCGCCGCATCTTCGTTCAGTGCACCGGCAAGGAGTGGCTCCAGGCGGGCAATCCAGCCTTTTTTATAGGGTGGATCGAGAAAGATTAGGTCGAATTTTGCTGTCGTCGAGGCCAAATATTGTATCGCATCCGCGCGAATGATCTCTACTGCGCTCGGTTTATGGAGCAATTCGTGGTTTTCATGCAATGCGGCGAGCACTTTGGGCATTTGCTCAACCATCACGACCCGCGTGGCGCCACGCGACGCGGCTTCGAAACCCAGGGCGCCGCTGCCGGCAAACAGGTCGAGGCAGTGCCAGCCGTCGAGATCCTGGCCCAGCCAGTTGAACAAGGTTTCCCGGACACGGTCCGGCGTCGGGCGCAGTCCGATGCTGTCCGGAAAACGGAGAACGCGTCGGCGGAACTCGCCGCCGACGATACGGACGGCGTTCAATCGGCGGCCACCGTCACGGTGATCAGGTTTTCCGGGCGAACGCGGCGAGCGAATGCCTGCTTGACGTCTTCGGCCGTAACCGCCTGAACCTTGGCCTGGTACTGGTCGAGATAGTCGAGCGGCAGGTCGAAGAAACCGATGGCGGCGACGTTGTCGAGGATCTTCTTGTTGCTGTCCAGGCGCAGCGGGAAACTGCCGATCAGATTGGCCTTGGCGGCGGCCAGCTCTTCTGCGGTCGGCCCTTCCTTCAGGAAAGCATCGAGGATGTCGCGGGAGACCTTGATGGCATCCTTGGCTTGCGAGCGCTTGGTCTGCAGGCCGATCTGAAAGGGACCGGTCTGGCGCATGGGGGCGAAGTAGCTGTAGACGCTGTAGGCGTAGCCGCGCTTGTCGCGGACTTCCTTCATCAGGCGGGAGACGAAGCCGCCGCCGCCGAGTGTGTAGTTGCCGACGAGGAGCGGGAAAAAGTCGGGGTTGCCGCGCTCGATGGCCGGCAGGCCGATGTAAACGTGAGCCTGGCTGGCCGGGTGGGCAATCCGGGTCTGGCCGCCCTTGGGCTGCTCGGGCATGCCGGGCAGGGTTGCTGCCTGGCCCTTGGGCATGCCGGCGGTGATGGCATCGGCGATCTTTTCCGCTTCTTGGCGCGACAGGTCGCCGACCAGCGTGATGCTGGCGTTGGCGGCGTTGTAGTAGCGGGCGTGGAAGGCCGCCATGTCGTCGCGGTTCAGCGCGGCCACGCTCTCCGGCGTGGCTTGCCGGCCGTAGGGGTGGTCGGGGTAGAGGGCAGCCCAGAAAGCCTTGCCGGCAATGCTGTCGGGGCGGGTCATCGCTTCCTTGAGGCCGGCGATGGTGCGCGCTTTTTCGCGTTCGAACACGGCAGCGTCGAAATGCGGTGCCTGCAGCACGTCCTTCAGAATGGCCAGCGCCGTGTCGCGCTTGTCGCGGGCCGACAGCGTGCGCAGCGAAACGCTGGCGCGGTCGGTGTCGGCGCTGCCGCCCAGATTGGCGCCGATGTCGGCGAGCTGTTCGGCAATGGCCGTCTCATCGAGCTTGCCCGCGCCGTTGTCGAGCGTTGCCCGGGTCAGCGCGGCGAGACCGGCCTTGCCGACCGGGTCGAACATCGAACCAGCGGCGAAATCGACCTGCACGTCGAGCATCGGCAGGACGCGACTTTCGACGAAATAGACACGGGCGCCGGAGGACGACACCCAGTGCTCGATCTTGATTCCGGCCAGGGCGCTCTGGGTGAGCAGGAAGGCGAAGGCGGCGACGATCAGTCTGGTCATGGCGGTATTCATCAATGGCGGGTGGCGGCGGCCGGACGGCGGGGCTTGCCATCGAGCGGTTGCGGATCGAGGACGCCGACGGTCAGCGCGTCGTCGTTGAAATATTTTTTGGCGACGGCCTGGATCTGCTCGGCGGTGACCTGCTGCAGTTTCTCGAGCATGCGGTCCAGTTTCCGGTAAGGCAGGCCGGCGGACTCGATCTGGCCGATTTCCATCGTCTGGCCGAACATCGAATCCTTCTTATAGACTTCGCTGGCGATCAGTTGGGCCTTGGCACGCTTCAGCTCGGCTTGGCTGACGCCATCCTGCTGGACGCGGACGATTTCGGCGCGCAGGGCGGCTTCCAGGTCGGCCACCGTCTTGCCTTCCGACGGGGTGGCATGCAGGTAGAGCGTGCCGGGGCCGCGGGCGGTGCTGTCGTAATCGATGCCGGCTGCCAGGGCGACCTTGTCTTCACGCACCAGCTTCTTGTTGAAGCGGGCCGCATCGTGGCCATCGAGAATGGCGGAGAGCATTTCCAGGGCGTAGGGGTCGCTGTCCTTTTCCACGTCGCGCAGGATGGGGGCCTTGTAGCCCATGATCAGCACAGGCAATTCGGCCGGCGCCTTGACCGTGATGCGGCGGGTGCCTTCCTGCTTCGGCTCGATCTGCTGGCGGCGAATCGGCAGCGGGCGGCCTTCGAGCGGGCCGTAATACTTCTCGGCGAGCGCGAAGACGGCCTGGTGGTCGACATCGCCAGTGATCACGACATAGGCGTTGTTCGGCACGTACCAGGTGTCGTACCAGGCCTTGGCATCGGCCGCGGTCATCGTTTCGAGATCGTTCATCCAGCCGATGATCGGGCGGCGGTAAGGGTGGGCCTGGAAGGCGACGGCGTTCATCTGCTCGAACAGCTTCGATTGCGGGTTGTCATCGGTGCGCATGCGGCGCTCTTCCATGACGACCTTGATTTCCTGCTCGAATTCCTTGGCGTCGACGTTGAGATGGCGCATCCGGTCGGCTTCGAGCTGGATCACGTCTTCCAGCTTTTCCTTGGGAATCTGCTGGAAATAGGCGGTGTAGTCGCGGCTGGTAAAGGCATTGTCCTTGCCGCCAGCCGCGGCGACGCGCTTGTTGAACTCGCCGGGACCGACGCTCGGCGTGCCTTTGAACATCATGTGTTCGAGGACGTGGGCGACGCCGGACTGGCCATCGACCTCGTCCATGCTGCCGATGCGGTACCACACCATCTGGACGGCGGTCGGCGCACGCCGGTCTTCCTTGACGATGACGCGCAGGCCATTCTTCAGCGTGGTTTCGTAAGGGTTGGCCAAGGCTGCCGAGGACAGGCCGGCAGCAAGCAAAACGGAGAGCAGGTATTTGTGGCGCATGGGGGTACGAGGGCTTTCTGCTAGAATTTGCGGCTGATTTTGCATCCAACCGGACGGCATCTTAACGGCTAGCCGTCCGCCTGTCAGCAAGGCCTGAGACCAACTATTCCATGTTCAGTTTCCTGAAAAAATCCTCGTCCGACGCCAAGCCGGAAGTCCCGGCCGCCGCCGCTCCTGCCGAGGCCGCCAAACCCTCGTGGCGCGAGCGCCTGTTTCAGGGGCTGGCCAAGACCCGCGCACAGTGGGGCGGCAAGCTCAAAACCATCTTCTCGCGCGGCAAGGTCGATGACGAACTGCTCGAGGAACTGGAAACCCTGCTGCTGACCAGCGATGTCGGTATCGAGGCGACCACCCACCTGCTCGACGAACTGAAGAAAGCCGCCAAGCGTGACAAGCTGGAAACGCCTGAGGCGATCCAGAAGGCGCTGGCCGACGCGTTGCTGGAAACGCTCAAGCCGCTCGAGCAGCCACTCGATTTCAACACCCACAAGCCCTACGTGATCATGATCGCCGGCGTGAACGGCGCCGGCAAGACGACGTCGATCGGCAAGCTCGCCAAGTATTTCCAGACCCAGGGCAAGACCGTGCTGCTGGCCGCCGGCGATACCTTCCGCGCCGCCGCCCGCGAGCAGCTGCAGACCTGGGGCGAGCGCAACAACGTCACAGTCATCGCCCAGGAGTCCGGCGATCCGGCGGCGGTCATCTACGATGCCATCGCGGCCGCCAAGGCGCGCGGTATCGATATCGTGCTGGCCGATACGGCCGGCCGCCTGCCGACGCAACTGCACCTGATGGAGGAAATCGCCAAGGTGCGCCGCGTGATCCAGAAGATCGAACCGGAAGGCCCGCACGAAACCCTGCTCGTCCTCGACGCCAACATCGGCCAGAACGCGCTGCAGCAGGTCAAGGCCTTCGACAAGGCGATCAACGTGACTGGCCTGGTCCTGACCAAGCTCGACGGGACGGCCAAGGGCGGCGTCGTCCTGGGGATCGCCCGTCAGTGCCCGAAGCCGGTCCGCTTCATCGGCGTCGGCGAGCAGATCGACGATCTGCGCCCCTTTTCCGCCAAAGACTTCGTGGACGCCCTGTTCGAGCAATGATCGAAGCCAGCAATCTGACCAAGCGCTATCCGGGCGGCCTCGAGGCCGTGAAGGATGCGAGCTTCCGCATCGATGCCGGCCAGATGGTCCTCATCACCGGCCATTCAGGCGCCGGCAAGACGACGCTGGTCAAGCTGGTATCGACCATCGAACGGCCGACCTCGGGAAGCCTAGTGGTCAACGGCCAGAACCTGACGGCCCTGCGGCGCAGCGCCATGCCGCACGTACGCCGGCATTTCGGCATGGTTTTCCAGGATCAGAAGCTGCTGTTCGATCGCTGTGCGCTCGACAACGTGCTGCTGCCACTGCAGATTGCCGGTTTGCCGCATCGCGAGGCGGTGCGTCGGGGCCGGGCGGCGCTCGACAAGGTCGGCCTGCTGGCGCGCGAGAAAGCCAACCCGATTGCCTTGTCCGGCGGGGAGCAGCAGCGCCTGGCGATCGCCCGTGCCGTGGTTAATCGGCCGACCGTGCTGATTGCCGACGAACCGACCGGTAACCTCGACAGCGAATCGGCGGCCGAGATCCTCGAGATATTTGCCGACTTCCATCGTGTCGGCGTCACCGTCGTGGTGGCCACGCATGATCAGACCTGGATCGAGCGTTACCACCCCAACGTGCTGCGCCTGGACCGCGGGAAGGTGGTCGTATGAACGCCTGGTTCTCCCAGCACCGCGCGGCGCTCGGCCTGGCTTTCCGCCGCCTGCTGGCTTCGCCCCTCAACACGCTGCTGTCGCTGCTCGTCATCGGTATTGCCCTGACCCTGCCGGCCTTTGGCTACGTCGCCCTCGACAACTTGCGCGACCTCGGGCGCAACGCAACCGGCGTCCAGCAGATCAGCCTGTTCCTCAATCTGGAGGCGGGCAAGAAGGATGTGGCCGAAATCGAAAATCGCTTGCGGGCGGCATCGGCCGGCACGTGGCGCTTCGTCCCCAAGGAGGAGGCGCTGAAACGCATGCAGGCCAGCGAAGGGATGGCCGAGATCGTTGCCAGCCTGCCGCGCAACCCCTTGCCCGACGCATTTGTCATCGAGCCGAAGAACACCGAGCCGGAAGCGCTGGAGATCATGCGCAAGGAAATCGCCGGCTGGCCCAGGGTTGCCCACGTTCAGCTCGATTCGGCCTGGGTCAAGCGCTTCGACGCCTTCCTGCGCCTGGGCAAGCTGGCGCTGTGGATGCTGGCCGGGCTGTTCGCTGCCGGCCTGGTCGCCGTCACCTTCAACACCATCCGCCTGCAGGTCATGGCCCAGTCGGCCGAGATCGAGGTGGCGCGGATGATCGGTGCCACCGATGGCTTCATCCGCCGGCCCTTCTATTACTTCGGCGCCCTGCAGGGCGCCCTGGGCGGCTTGCTGGCTGCCGCGCTGGTCATCGGCGGGCTCTACCTGCTGGCGGCGCCGGTCGGCGAACTGGCCGCGCTCTACGGCAGCGCCTTTGCCTTCCGGCGGCCCGCTGTTGGCGAGGTGGTCGTGCTGGCCGGCCTGGGCGCGTTCCTTGGCTGGCTGGGCGCGCAGCTGTCGGTCAGCCTGTCGCTGCGGAAGTTTGACTAGCCGGCGGGCGTTTCTGGCCACCGTCGGGGCTGCCGCCCTGGTCGGTTGCGCTCCTGCCGGAAAACCGCCGCTGCCGCCGGGCGACCTGCTGGGCATGAATGTCGCGCGCGGCCATCGTCTGCGCGACGCGCCGCTGCCGCCGCCGGCAGCAACCAGGCAAACCGGGGTTCTGATCGTCGGCGGCGGTATTTCGGGCCTCTCCGCCGGCTGGTGGCTGGCGCGCCACGGCTACGATGATTTCACGGTGCTGGAGATGGACGATGTTCCGGGAGGAAACTCGCGGGGCGGTCAATCGGCGACGCACACCTATCCGTGGGGGGCCCACTACCTGCCCTTGCCCGGCCCGGAAGCCTCGCTGGTTCGCGAACTGCTGGCGGAGCTGGGGGTTTTGCAGGGCGACCCGGGCGCGCCGAGGCCGATCTACGATGAGCGCTATCTGTGTGCCACGCCGCAGGAGCGGGTTTATCGCAACGGCCTGTGGGAAGAGGGACTGCTGCCGCATCGCGGTCTGGATGCCGGCGAGCGTGCCGAGCAGCAACGCTTTCAGGCGCGGATGAATGAACTGAAACGGCTGCGAGGGCGCGATGGCCGCCGCGTTTTTGCCCTGCCCATGGAGTTTTCCAGCGGGGATGCTGAATGGCGTGCGCTGGATCGCCTGTCGTTCCGGCAGTGGCTGCTCGACAACGGATTCAAGGCGCCCACGCTGCACTGGCTGGCCAATTACGCCTGCCGCGACGACTATGGTTGCGATTACGCGCAGACCTCGGCCTGGGCCGGTCTGCATTACTTCGCCTGCCGCGACGGCGAAGCCGGCAATGCGACCGGCGATACCGTCTTGACCGCGGCGGACGGCAACGGCTGGCTGGCGCGCGGATTGGCAAAAGCCGTGGGCGAGCGGCTGCGCTGCGGCGCCTCGGTAGCCCGCATCGAAACGGATCGGGCGGGCGTCAGCGCCGATGTCAGGGTGGGCGACGAGGTCGTGCGCTATCGGGCCAGGCAGCTGATCTGGGCGGCGCCGGCATTCGTCCTGCCCCATGCCTGGCCGGAGATGCCGGCCGAACTGAAGACGGCGGCCCGGGCCGGCGACTATGCGCCCTGGCTGACCGCCAACCTGCACCTTTCGTCGCTGCCGGAGGAGCGTTACGGTGCGCCGCCGGCCTGGGACAACGTGTTCTACGACAGCCCGGGGCTGGGGTACGTGACGGCCAGCCACCAGCTGCTGCGCCGCCAGCCGAGCGGAACGGTATTCACCTATTACCGGGCGCTCAACGATGTGGCCCCGGCCGAAGGGCGCCGCCTGCTGCTGGAGACGCCGCGCGAAGCTTGGGCAGAGGGAATACTAGCCGAGCTTGAGCTGGTGCATCCGGATATTCGCCGCCTGGCCGCGCGTCTTGACGTCTTTCGCAACGCACACGCCATGCGCCGCCCGGTGCCGGGGGCGCTGTTCGGCGGTGGCCGCGCCTTGCTGGCGAATTTCCGCCACCCGCGCATTTTTCTGGCGCATGCTGACCTGTCGGGATTTTCCCTGTTCGAGGAGGCCCAGTATCGCGGCGTTGTCGCCGCCCGGCGGGTGTTGGCGCAGGCCGGTTGAACGCGCCGGGGTGTCGGTTCAGATGGTCAGCTGGCGCAGCAGCAGCGACTTCAATTCGTCCGGTTCAACGGGTTTGGTCAGGAAGTCGTTCATGCCGGCAGCCAGGCAGCGTTCACGGTCCTCGGCGAAGGCGTTGGCCGTCATGGCGACGATGGGCAGCAGCATGAATTCCGGCATGGCCCGGATACGTCGGGTGGCTTCCAGACCGTCCATTTCCGGCATCTGCATGTCCATCAGCACCAGATCGTAGGGCTGCCGCTGGATCAGTTCGATGGCCTGCACGCCGTTGCCTGCCGTATCGGCGGTGACGCCCAGTTCGGCGAGCAGTTCGCGGGCGATCTCCTGATTGATGAACTCATCCTCGACAATCAGGACATGCCGGCCGGCCAGGGTGGAGTGGACGGCTTCCGGAGTGAGTCCGGCAATGGTCGAGCGCAGCGACTCCATGGCTTCGTCATTGGGCTTCAGCCGGGCGGTGAACCAGAAGCGGCTGCCCTTGCCGACCTGACTGCTGACGCCCACCGTGCCGCCCATCAGTTCGGTCAGGCGGCGCGTGATCGCCAGGCCAAGGCCGGTGCCGCCGAATTTGCGGCTGGTCGAACTGTCGGCCTGCTCGAAATTCCTGAAGAGGCGCGCGATGGACTCTTCCGGAATGCCCGGGCCGGTGTCTTCGACCTCGAAGCGGATTTCAACCTTGTCGTCGCTCTCGGAGACACGCCGGGCGCGGATGATGATCCGCCCTTGCTCGGTGAATTTGATCGCATTGCCGACAAAATTGATCAGGCATTGCGAAATGCGGGTCGGGTCGCCGATCAGCGAATGCTTGAACTCGTCGGACTCGATCTGCAACGCCAGACCCTTTTCCCGGGCGCGTTCGCCGAGCACGGAGACTACACGCGACAGAATGCTTTTGATGTCGGCCGTTGTTTCGTCGAGAACCAGCTTGCCGGCTTCGATTTTCGAGATGTCGAGAATATCGTTGATGACTGCCAGCAGGTGTTGCGAGGCGGAATCGATCTTGTCCAGACGGTCGAGTTGTTCGAGGGTCGGCGCATCGCGGCGCAGCAGATGCACCATGCCGAGCACGGCATTGAGCGGGGTACGGATCTCGTGACTCATGTTGGCCAGAAAGGCGCTCTTCGAACGGCTGGAGGCTTCGGCCCCGAGGCGGGCCACCTCGAGCTGCTCGGTTCGTTGCCGGACCTGCTCTTCCAGATGGTTGCGGTGTAGTTCCAGTTCGCGGGTGATGCGCTGGCTTTCGCGGATGTCGGAAAAGGCCGTGACGGCCCCGATGATGGCGCCGTTGCGGGTAATGGCCGAGATGGTGACCCGGGCGGGGAAGCCGCTGCCATCCTTGCACCAGAAGTAGTCGTTGTTGCGTCGGGTCTGCCCGTCCCGGATGGTTTGCCGCAGTGAGCAAGTATCGCGTGGAAAAGGCGTTCCGTCGGCATGGTGGTGATGGAAGAGCGCATGCGTGTCGTGGCCGATCACTTCGTCTTCCTCGAACCCGAGCAAGGCCAGTCCGGCCGGATTGATGAAGGTGCATATGCCATCGACGTCGGTGCCGTACACCCCTTCGCCCAGCGTGCGCAGGATCATCTGCTGCTTCGATTCGCTATGGATTAGGGCCTGCTCGGTGCGTGACAGCTCGCTCAGGTCGATGTCCAGGCAATACATCGTCGGTCCGGTATCGGTCATGTCGACGATGGTGTGGCTGGAATAGACGTCGACCGGGCTGCCATCCTTGCGCATCAGGGTCAGCCGGCTGGCAGGCATGCCGGCCTTGTTCTCGAACATCCAGCGCACCGCCTCCCTGGCATCGCTGCGCATGCCGGGCGGGATGATCAGTTCGAACAGCGACTGGCCCACCGCCTCCTCTGCCGTATAGCCGTAGATAATTTCCGAGGCATGATTCCAATAGTGGATGGTGCCATCCGGCAAATAGGCCTGAATGGCCAGGGCGTCGACATTTTCGAAAATCGTGCGGAAGCGGTTCTCGATGCCCCGAATCTTGTCCAGGGCGGCGGCTGTACAGGCGCGTTCGGCATTGAGCTTGCGGACATTGCGGAGCAGGCTGACGACGATCAGCAGCAAGGCCAGCACGCCCGTCGCGGTTGCGACGGCGATTCCGATTCCATACTGCCGCGTGACATCGACCCAGGTGAATTGCGGCGGGCTGTCGAAGGGAGGAAGGCGAAACTGCTGCATCAGCCTGTCCACCGGCCGGTAGTCGCCGGGGACGGTGAAACCGTAAATTCGCGCGGCTTGCGCCCCGGGGCTGTTGGCCGGCAGCGAGAGGAGGGCAGCGGCAATTTGCCGGGCCAGGTCGTCGTCGGTCCATGGCATGGCGGCCACCGGCCATTCCGGGTAGAGCCGGGTCGACAAGGCTTGCGGGTAGCGGTCGTCGGGCTGTCTGTTGATGATGCGGAATTGCGACGGATCGAGCTTGTTTTCCCGTTGCATGTTCTCGAAAACACCCGTGCGGACAAAGGCAGCGTCAACCCGGCCGGCGAGCAGTTCCTCGATGGCCTTGTCCTGGGGCTGGCCGGTTTCGACAACCTGCGCATCCCGTGGCAATTCGATGCCGACAAGATGCAGCTCATAGGCCTGCATCAGGTAGCTGCCAAGCGAGGTACGATTGCTGGTCGCGATACGTTTGCCGCGCAAGTCGCCAAGACGCTGGATATCCCGGCGGTCACTGCGGCTAAGGATGACGCCGCCGAAAGTGGCCAGGTGTGTATCGCCGACATGCTCGACCAGGGTGGCCAGCGGCGACGGCAAGTTCTGCTCATGAGCCAGCTGGGCGTAATGAACCGGCTGGGTGAGGACGAAGTCGACCCGCTTGTTCTTCACCGCCTCGGCAAGTTCCGGGTAATGCAAGGGAACCAGGACGAGCGGCCGGCTGGGTTGCGTGCTGTTGAGGTGATCGATCAGCGGTTGCCAGCGTGCCGCGGTTTCAGCGATCGGCCGGTAAGCCAGTACGCCAAAGCGGGCAGGCGCTTGCGCAGCGGCGTCGTCCCCTGCTGCACAGCCCATGCTCACGCACAGGAGGATTGCCGCAACGATGCATGATGTCCAGTTTTCCCGAAGGAAGCGGTAACGATGGGCCACGCCAGCCTCGTGTCGATATGACAGTTAACTCCAATATGTCATATTAGCAACAATTGATGCTTTGGTGACTATTGCGATGCGAAATCCGTGCGATAGCGCAGATGAGCCTCGCGTACCGCGCACCAGTCGGCTTCGTCGGCAGCGGCCAGGCGCTCCAGGTCGTGAGTGTCCGCCGCCGTATCGTCGACCCATTGGCGCAGCAGCGGGGAGCCGTTGATCAGGTCGATGGCCAGACGGTCGAATTCGTATTCGTAGCCGAAATCGCGCCACAGCGGATAGTCCGGGTAGAGGTGGCGGATGGCCTTGAAGGCGAGCGCCTGGATGCGCCAGGGCTTGAACGCGGCATGGTCGTAGTAGGGGCCTTCGCAGTGAATCTGCACGCCATGGTTGAGTTTGCCGGCATGCTTGTGGAAGGTCGGCTCGAACCAGATTTCGCGCAGCTTGCAACCGGCCAACCAGTGCGGTGCACGCGCCTGCATGTCGGCGATGACCGCACGGGCGTCGATGTCCGGTGCGCCGAAAATCTCCAATGGTCGCGTCGTGCCGCGTCCTTCGCTCAGCGTCGTGCCCTCGAGCAGCACGGTGCCGGCATAGGCACGTGCCATCCACAGGTTGGGGGCGTTGGGGCTGGGGTTGATCCAGGTGCGTGCGCCGAGCGGCCAGCCGTGGCCGGGCGCGGCATCCGGTTGCCAACCCTGCATCGCGATGACGCGGTAGTCGACAGTCAGGCCCAGTTCCCGGATGAACCAGTCGCCGAGTTCGCCCATGGTCAGACCGTGGCGCATCGGCATCGGCCCGGCCCCGACGAAACTCTCCCAGCCGGCGCGCAGGGTGAGGCCCTCGACCGGCCGGCCGGCCGGGTTCGGGCGGTCGAGTACCCAGACGCTCTTGCCGTGTTCGGCCGCTGCTTCGAGCACGTAGCGCAGCGTGGTGATGAAGGTGTAGATGCGACAACCGAGATCCTGCAAGTCGACCAGCAGCACGTCGAAGCTGTCCATCATCGCGGCAGTCGGCCGGCGAACCTCGCCGTACAGGCTGAAGATCGGAATACCGAATTGCGGATCGATGAAATCGGGCGATTCGACCATGTTGTCCTGCTTGTCGCCCTTGATTCCGTGCTGCGGGCCGAAGGCTGCGCTGAGCTTCAGGTCGGGCAGGGCCGCCAGTGCATCCAGGCTGTGCGTCAGATCGGCGGTGACGGAGGCCGGATGGGCGAGCAGGGCGATACGGCGGCCGGCAAGGGGGCGGCGCAGGTCGGGGTCGGCGATGAGTCGGTCGATGCCGAATTGGATGGCTTGGGTCATGAGGCGTGGCGGGTCAGGGTTAGCGTGAAGCTGGCGAGCGGATGAAAATCGGGGCGGTCGGCCGTATGCGCGAGTGCCCACCAGGATTTGTCGCCGGCGACGGATTCGAGGACGACCGTCAGGCCGACCTGCCAGGTGTCGGCCGGCGGCAGCAGGGCGGCGGGCAGCCTGCTTCGCAATGCCAGTCCCCGGACACTCGCCTCGCAGCTTATCTGCGGGACGATGGCGGGGGGCGGTGTGTCGATCCGTTGCCGGTAGTCGCTGAAGTCGTAGATTGCCCAAGCCCCGGAGGGCGAGAGGTTGAACTCGCGATACGCCTTGCCGCCTGCCGCGGCGACAAACGCTTCGCAGCAGGTGTGCTGCCAGAGCCCGTCGGTGAAGGCGGGGACTGCCGGGGACGGCACCCGCAAGACGCCGGCAGGGGCGGCGATGAGGTAATCGAGAAGCAGCGCCCCGTCGGCATCCAGCCGGGCCGATGAGCGCACCGGGCCAAACGGGGGGCTGGCGATGGCCGGATGGGGGGAGAGCTCAAGCAAAGGAAGGGACTTCATGCGAGGGAGAAACGATAGGCAGGCCATACTTTAACCGTACTCGTCGGCAAGCGCTGAATTGAACCGGCAAGTTCGCCCCGGAAGCATGGCTGGGGACATGCTGTCGGCTTGGGATTGGCGCCCTTTTGGAGTAATTTAGCGCTTTTCTAAAAATATCGAGCAGCAGGGAGAGAGACCAGCATGACGCCGCTTCGCATCAATCTTGATCACGACGACATCCCCACCCATTGGTACAACGTCGTTGCCGACATGACCAATCCGCCGGCCCCGCCGCTCGGCCCGGATGGCAACCCGGTGCCGCCGGAAGCGATGGGGGCGATCTTCCCTGATCCGATCCTCGAGCAGGAAATGAGCGCCGAGCGCTGGATTCCGATTCCCGAGGACGTGCGCCAGATCTACGCCCAATGGCGTCCGGCACCGCTCTGCCGCGCCTTGCGCCTGGAGCAGATGCTGGGCACGCCGGCGAAGATTTTCTTCAAGTACGAAGGCGTTTCGCCGGCCGGCTCGCACAAGCCGAACTCCGCCGTGCCGCAGGCCTACTACAACAAGCTGGCCGGTACCCAGAAGCTGACCACCGAGACCGGCGCCGGCCAGTGGGGCTCGTCGATTGCCTACGCCGGCCAGATGTTCGGCCTGCCGGTGCGTGTTTACATGGTCAAGGTCAGCTACGGCCAGAAGCCGTTCCGCCGCTCGATGATGCAGACCTGGGGCGCCGAGGTGTTCGCCTCGCCGACCAACCTGACCAACGCCGGCCGCGCCGCGCTGGCCGCCGACCCGGATTGCCAGGGCTCGCTCGGCCTGGCCATTTCGGAGGCGGTCGAGGAAGCGGCAGCCGATCCGAATACCTGCTACACCCTCGGTTCCGTGCTCAACCACGTGCTGCTGCACCAGACGGTGATCGGCCTGGAAGCCAAAAAGCAGTTCGACAAGATCGGCCTCTACCCGGACGTGATCTTCGGCCCCTGCGGCGGCGGCTCCAGCTTCGGCGGCATCGCCTTCCCCTTCCTGGCCGACAAGGCGGCCGGCGACAAGCGCGCCGCCAACCTGCGCTGCGTCGCGGTCGAGCCGACCTCCTGCCCGACGCTGACCAAGGGCGCCTACACCTACGACTACGGCGATGCTTCCGGCTATACGCCGATCATGAAGATGTACACCCTCGGCCACGACTTCATGCCGCCTGGCATCCACGCCGGCGGCCTGCGCTACCACGGCGATTCGCCGCTGGTCTCGCAGCTCTTCCACGAAAAACTGCTGGAAGCGGTGGCCGTGCCGCAGGTGGCGACCTTCGAGGCCGGCGTCCAGTTCGCCCGCGCCGAAGGCATCATCCCGGCCCCGGAATCCTGCCACGCGATCCGCGCTGCCATCGACGAAGCCCTGCGCTGCAAGGCGACCGGCGAGGCGAAGACCATCCTCTTCTGCCTGACCGGCCACGGCCACTTCGACATGGCTTCCTACGACAAGTATTTCTCCGGCCAGCTGGAGGACTACGAATACCCGCAGGAAGCCATCGCCGAATCGTTGAAGCATTTGCCGAAGGTGGGCTGAGTCCGTGAAGGTTCTGGTTTTCCTGCTCGTTCTCGGCAACCTGCTGTTCTACGCTTTTAGTGTCGGCTATCTGGGGCATCCGGACAATCCGGATGCCGACAGGGTCGGACAACAGATCGTGCCGGAGCGCCTGCGCATCGTTTCCCGTGGCGAAGCACCTGCTGCGCCGGCCCAGCCGAAGCAGGAGCCGGCACCGGCACCCGTTCACGAGGGCGAGGCGGCCAAGCCGGAGGCCGCGCCAGAACCCGAGAACCAGACGGAGGCCTCGAAGGAAGCCGTTGTGGAAAAGGTGGGGGCTCCCGTCTGCGTGGCCTGGCGACAATTGACCCCGGCCGAAGCCGACAAGGTGGCGGCGATGATGGGCAAGCGTTTTGCCGAATTCAAGCTGAGCCGCAAGGCAATGGCTGCCGAAGGCAATGGCTGGTGGGTCTATATTCCCTCGCTGCCGGGCAAGGCCGAGGCCGACAAGAAAGCCGGGGAATTGCGCGACCTGGGGGTCTCCGACTTTTTTGTCGTGCAGGAAGGCCCCAGCCGGCACGCCATTTCGCTCGGCATCTTCAGTGCCGAGAAGGGTGCTGCCGACCGGCTGGCCGAGCTGAAGGCCAAGGGCGTCCGCTCGGCGGTTTTCGGGCCGCGTCCGAGCAAGGAAACCGTCGTCGCCCTGCAGGTGCGCGGGCCGGCTGCCCAGAAAGCGGCGGTCATCGCGGCGGTGGCCGATGCCGTGCAGAAGACCGACGCGCTGGCCTGCAAGTGAGCGGCTACATCGTCGGCCTGACGGGCGGGATCGGCAGCGGCAAGACTACGGTGGCCGACCTGTTCGTTGCGCACGGCGCGCAGCTGGTCGATACCGATGCCATTGCGCATGAACTGACGGCGCCCGACGGCGCCGCGATGCCGGCCTTGATCGCCGAATTCGGGGCGGATATCGCCACCGGCACCGGTGCTCTCGATCGCGTGGCGATGCGGCGTTGCGTCTTCTCCGATCCTTCCGCGCGGGGGCGGCTCGAGGCGATTCTGCATCCGCTGATCCGAACGCTGTCGGCGGAACGTTGCCAGGCTGCCAGTTCGCCCTATGCCGTACTGGCCGTCCCCCTGCTCGTCGAGTCCGGGAGCTATCGCGAGCGTTGCGACAGGATTGTCGTTGTCGATTGCCCCGAGAGCCTCCAGGTGGACCGCGTCATGGCGCGCAATGGCATGGCACGCGAGGAGGTGCTGGCGATCATGGCGGCGCAGGCGACGCGTCCGCAACGGCTTGCGGTGGCGGACGACGTGGTGCTGAATGACGAGGGGCACGACAAGCTTGTCCGGCAAGTGGCCGAGCTGCATCAAAAATATCTCTTACTTTCCGCCGAAAAAGTTAAAGCAGGCTGTTGAGATTTGAGTGCAAATGGCTCAGAATAAACAAAATTTCCCTCTTTTCTGGCCATCCTTCGCGTGATCACCTACGAATATCCGTTCAACGAGCGCATCCGCACCTTGCTGCGTCTCGAGGATTTGTTCGAGAAAACCGCGTACTTCACGCAGGAAGAGGGAGCCCTGGAGCACCACGCGGCCCTGGTTTCGCTGTTCGAGATTCTCGAAGTCGCCGGGCGTGCCGACCTGAAGATGGACCTGATCCAGGAACTCGAGCGCCAGCGCCAGACGCTGCTCGCCTTCCGCAACAACCCCGATATTTCCGAAGAAGCGCTGTCCGGCGCGCTCTACGAAATCGAGCAGTCCTCGGCGGCCTTGCTTGCCATGCACGGCAAGATCGGCCAGTACCTGCGCGAGAACGACTGGCTGATGAGCATCAAGAGCCGCGCCGTGATTCCCGGTGGGGTCTGCGAATTCGACTTGCCGTCCTACCACTGGTGGCTGCATCGTCCGCTCGACATGCGGCGCGATGCGCTGGAAGCCTGGACCAAGCCGATGCTCCCGCTGCGCGATGCGGCAGCCATCGTGCTGCGCCTGCTGCGCTCCAGCGGCCGCCCGAAGAATTACACTGCGGCGCTCGGCCAGTTCCAGCTCAACCTGGGCGGATCGGCTGCCCAGATGGTGCGTATCTCCGTTGCAGCCGACGAGCAGGCCATTCCCGAAGTCAGTGCCAACAAGTATTTCCTGAACATCCGCTTCACCAAGCCGCCGGCCGGCGAAATCAAGGCCCGGGGCTGCGAGCGCGATGTCGCCTTCGACCTTACCTTCTGCAATCTCTGATGGCCGTTCGCAAGGTTCGCTGTCCGCAATGCGGTGACGACGCGCTCTGGGCGCCGGAAAACCCCTGGCGTCCGTTCTGTTCCGAGCGCTGCAAGCAGATCGATCTCGGCTGCTGGGCCAGCGACTCCTACCGCATCGCAAACAAGGCCGGCGACGACGAGGCGGGGGGGGCCGACCTCGAATTCCCGGATACGCCCGCCCGCTGATTGGCAGCACGGCCTGCAGCAGGCCGATGCCGACCGCTCCCGACTGTCACCATCCACGCATCAAGGCGATGCCGTGCGCGCCGTTTTCCTGCGCACGGAGCAGCATGTCCGGCTGCATGCCGCCCAGGGCAAAGACCGGCAGGGTGTTGCCGGCCAGCAGGCGACCGAGCCCGGCCCAGCCAATGCCGTTGGCTTCGGGGTGGGTCGGTGTCGGCAGAACCGGGCCGAGCAGGGCGTAGTCGAGGCCGAGCTCGCCGGCGCGGGCGATTTCTTCCGCCGTATGGCAGGAGGCGCCGACCCAGGCGAAATCCGGCCGCCCGCTTGCCACGGCCAGTCGGGCAGCCGACAGATGCACCCCGTCGGCGCCGACGCGGCGTGCGATGTCTTCATCGTCATTGATCACGACCAGCGCGCCATGGCTGCGTGCCAGGCGGCACACGGTTTCGGCAAACCACAGGCGTTGCGCCGGTGGCCAGCCCTTGTCCCTGACCTGGATCAGGCGCAGGCCGGCGATCAGCGCTTCTTCCAGTCGCTCGAGCTGGCGTTCCGTGCCCTCGATTTCGGCCATCGTGATGGCCATCGTCGTCGGCAGGGAAAGGGCTTTGAGGATGGGGTCGTTGGCCGGCAGGATGGGGGCGACGCTAGCCGGCCGGCCGACAGGCAGCCAGTCGACGGCCGAATGCTCGAGTGGTGCCGTGATGCCGATCTCGCCGTCCCAGGCCGTGACGCGCCAGAAATTGAGCCGGACGGTGGCGTGCGGGTAGGTGAAGACGCGGGTCAGCCACGGCGAACAGGCGGTCACGGTGATGCCCAGTTCTTCCTGCAATTCGCGGATCAGTGCCTGACGCACCGTTTCGCCGGGCTCGACCTTGCCGCCGGGAAATTCCCAGTAACCGGCGTAAACCTTGCCTTCCGGGCGTTGCGCCAGCAGGAATTCGCGGCCGTCGGCACGCAGCATGACGGCAGCGGCGACTTCGACGATGGGGCTCACTTGTTTTTCTTCCGTGCGGGTTTCTGGCGGCCGGCAAGATCCTTGGCAAACTGCCAGGCGACGCGGCCCGAGCGCGAACCCCGGCCGAGCGACCAGTTCAGTGCCTCGCGCTCGCTGGCGGCGATGACCTCCGGGGCGACCCCCAGTTCGCGTGCCCAGTGCTGGAAGACAGCGAGGTAGTCATCCTGGCTGAACGGGTAGAAGGAAATCCACAGGCCGAAACGGTCGGACAGCGACACCTTTTCCTCGGTCGTGTCGCCGGGGCGGATTTCGTCGTTCACCGTATGGGTTTCGAGATTTTCCGAGAAATACTCGGGCATCAGGTGGCGCCGGTTCGAGGTGGCGTAGATGAGCACGTTGTCCGGCGGCGCGGCGATGGAGCCGTCGAGAACCGACTTCAGTGCCTTGTAGGACGTTTCGCCGGCCTCGAACGACAGGTCGTCGCAGAAGATGATGAATTTCTCCGGCCGGCCATCGAGCAGGTCGAGGATGTCGGACAGGTCGATCAGGTCCTCCTTGTCCACCTCGATCAGACGAAGTCCCCGGGATGAAAACTCGTTGAGCACGGCCTTGACCAGCGACGACTTGCCCGAGCCGCGCGAGCCGGTGAGCAGGACATTGTTGGCGCTGCGGCCGGCGACGAACTGACGGGTGTTGGCGACGATGCGCTCCTTCTGGTCGTCGATCGTTTCCAGGTCGTCCAGGCGGATCGGGTGCGGGTGGCGGACGGCCTGCAACCAGCCGCGATGCTGGCTCTTGCGCCAGCGGAAGGCGACGGCGGATCCCCAGTCCGGAGCGGCCGGCGGCAGGGGCAGTGTGGCTTCGAGGCGCCCGAGCACGGCCTCGGCGCGGGCGAGCAGGCGTTCCAGATTCGGGGATTCGGTCATGGTGGCAGGTATACTTCGCAGCAAACCGAGAACTCTAGCGAAACCCATGCGAAAAATCCAAACGGCCGCCACTTTAATTTTGGCGCTCCTGGCTGCGTGTTCGAGCACCCCACCGACGCCGGCACCGGCGCTGCTCGTCTGCCCCCCTTGTCCGACGTGCGCTGCCTGCCCGGCCGTGCCACCCCCTCCGGTTGCCACGCCTGCGCCGTTTAGCCGGACCCTGACCGCTGCCGCCTGGAGCGATCTGCCGGGCTGGGCGGAAGACGATGTCGCCGCCGCCTGGCCTCCGTTCCTGCAAAGCTGTCGCGGCATGACGAGCAAGCCGCACGGGCCCGGGTGGAAACGGGTCTGCGATCTGGCCCGGGCGGCTGATGGCAAACCGGGCTTCCAGCCCCGCCGCTTCTTCGAGCAGCACCTGAAGCCCTACGCCGTTGCCAATGGCGACGGGGCCAACGGAATGGTCACCGGCTACTATGAGCCGCTGTTGCGCGGCAGTCGCAACCGTATCAAGGGCTACGAGCAAGCGGTCCGTGGCGTTCCCGACGACTTGCTCACCATCGATCTGTCGGCCGTCTTCCCCGAATTGAAGGACAAGCGGGTACGCGGCCGTATCGAAGGCAACAAGGTCGTCCCTTACTGGTCGCGTGCCGAAATATCGGCCAAGGGCGACAAATTGCCGGGCAAGACCTTGCTCTACGTCGACGATGCAGTGGAACTCTTCTTCCTGCAGGTACAAGGTTCGGGGCGCGTCCAGCTGGCCGACGGCAGCATGGTGCGCTTGAACTACGCCGACCAGAACGGGCATCCCTATCAATCGATCGGCAGGGTCCTGATCGAGCGCGGCGAACTGAAGCTGGAAGAGGCATCGATGCAGGGCATCCAGGCTTGGGCGCGGGCCAATCCGGCACGCCTGGAAGGGCTGCTCAACGCCAACCCCAGCTATGTGTTCTTTCGCGAGGTGCCGAACAGCAACGACGGACCGATCGGCGCCCTGGGCGTGCCCTTGACCGCCGAACGCAGCATCGCCATCGATCCGCGCTCCATTGCGCTCGGTTCGCCGGTTTTCCTGGCGACGACCCGGCCGAATTCCGCACAGCCGATGAACCGGCTGGTCATGGCTCAGGACACCGGCGGCGCCATCAAGGGCGCGGTGCGCGCCGACTTTTTCTGGGGTTTCGGCAAGGAGGCCGGCGAACAAGCCGGTCGCATGAAACAGAGCGGTCGCATGTGGGTGCTCTTGCCGGCCGAGCTTGCTCCGAAATGAGGCGTGGGCGCACCGATAACGAGCGGATGGGCAATAATTTGCACCAACATGGTGCAAATTGTGCGCAAATGACTTTGGTAACGCACTGATTTGTAACATTTTTTGCGCACTGGAATGGTGCTTGCTTTTCCGTTCGCCATCATTGCCTTGGGGGTTTCATGGAAGCATATCAATCCGGTAGTAACGTGTTGTTCATCCTGCTCGGCGCCATCATGGTGCTCGCCATGCACGCGGGTTTCGCCTTTCTCGAGGTGGGCACGGTGCGCAAGAAGAATCAGGTCAACGCGTTGGTCAAGATCCTGAGCGACTTCGGCGTGTCGACTATTGCCTACTTCTTCGTCGGCTACAGCATCGCCTACGGCGTCAATTTCTTCTCCGGCGTCGAAACCCTGATGGACAAGAACGGGTTCGAGCTGACCAAGTTCTTCTTCCTGCTGACCTTTGCCGCCGCCATTCCCGCCATCATCTCCGGCGGCATTGCCGAGCGCGCGAAATTCCATCCGCAGTTGATCGCCACCTTCATGCTGGTCGGCTTCGTCTATCCGTTCTTCGAGGGGATTGCCTGGAATCAGGCTTTCGGTGTCCAGGCCTGGTTGAAGGCGACCTTTGGCGAAGAATTCCATGACTTTGCCGGTTCGGTGGTCGTGCATGCCATGGGCGGCTGGATCGCCCTGCCGGCCGTGCTCCTGCTTGGTGCGCGCTATGGCCGCTACAGCAAGGATGGCCGCATCTCCGCGCACCCGCCGTCTTCGATCCCCTTCCTGGCGCTCGGCGCCTGGATTCTGACCGTTGGCTGGTTCGGCTTCAACGTGATGAGCGCCCAGACGCTGGACAAGATCTCCGGCCTTGTCGCCCTCAACTCGCTGATGGCCATGGTCGGCGGCACCCTGGTGGCCCTGCTGGCGGGCAAGAACGACCCGGGCTTCCTGCACAACGGCCCGCTCGCCGGCCTGGTGGCGGTCTGTGCCGGTTCCGACCTCATGCACCCGATCGGGGCGCTGGTTGTCGGCGGTGTGGCTGGCGGCCTGTTCGTGGTGATGTTCACGCTGACCCAAAACCGCTGGAAGATCGACGACGTCCTCGGCGTCTGGCCCTTGCACGGTCTCTGTGGTGCCTGGGGCGGTATCGCGGCCGGTATCTTCGGCACCAAGGCTTTCGGCGGCGCGGGCGGCATCGCCTTCATGCCGCAACTGATCATGACCGTCCTGGCCATTGTCGTTGCCCTAGTCGGCGGCGCCATCGTCTATGGCTCCCTGAAGGCCATGCTGGGGCTGCGCCTGGATCAGGAAGAGGAATACCAGGGGGCTGACCTCAGCATCCACAAGATCACCGCGACACCGGAGCGTGAGCCTAACTGGTAAGGTGATTGGAAACGATAAAGGCTGTCTGGCGAGACTATAGTTGGTCGGACAGTTGATTTAAGAAAGGCCCGGCAATTGCCGGGCCTTTCTGCTTTTTGGATTTCGTTTTTCGGCAAAAGCGGCCGTTCAGCTCGCTGGTAACTTCCGGCAGCAATGCATCAGGTACCTGTCATTCACCTGATTATTTCGCTGAACATCATCGCAATCATTCGGCATGCTCACGCTGCCCTGATGAGACTCATGATTGGACAGGAGGGCAGTCGAGGATTTCGGTCGCACATTGAACCATCTGATGGCTCGTGGTATCTGATGTAGTTCGATTTACGATTTGAGGGATCAATCAAATTCCTTGCTCCCATGTCTACAACAGACGAATGCTGATAGGTCATCGGAATAAATCAAAGGCCGTCACCTCTGGCCTATACTTAGGGCTTTCCCTCTCACCGGGCATAGCCCTTTCTGTACATTCCGCCATGGATTTCAAAGCAAAAACAAAGCTTATTGAGGCAATCGACGACGAAGTAAACATCCTGCATCGACTATTGCATGACACCTTTCGGCAAATGGAAGGGATTGAAGAAGTCGAATACACACATGGACCGCACGAGAAAGGCGCAGATTTCGTGTTAACTCGTCGGGACCCTGCGTTGGGGAGGACTCACGAGATTGGAATCATTGCAAAGAAGGGCAAGATACTGAGCAATGCGGATGATGTTTTCAGGCAAGTTGAAGAATGCCAGATGCCGCGCACGATTCGTGGCGGTAAGGATCATGCCCGCCTGTCTGAGGTTTGGGTAGTTAATACAGCAAGTATTAGTCAACAGGCACAAGAGAAAATCAACCACAAGTTCAGCGGGCAACGGATTGAGTTTATTGATGGCGAAAAGCTCACTGAATTGGTCGACCAGCATGCTCCTTATTTCTGGCACGAGATCAAATCTGAGGTTGGGGCATATCTGCATGATTTATCCAGCCGAATCACCCAGACAGACAGGGAGTGCAGTGTCGTCAGCGGCTTAGGCTGTGACGACTTTTATATCGCTCCCGAAATTCAAGAGATCGAGAAAATCCGCTACGCCTCACGAAACAAACGCGCGAGTAAGCACAGGCTGGTCAATATCCTAGAAGAAATTATCTATAGCAAGGTGAATTTCTTGGAAGGTGAAATGGGCTTCGGTAAGTCCAAGACGGCCCGATCCATCGTAACCCATTTCTGCGCACCGGACCGGTACAAACATAATCCTGTCCTACCTGTCTTTGCTACATTTAGAGAAATGGTCGATTCTGGCCGCTCACTTGCTGAGCAGCTTTCTTACGCCACCCGCAAATTCTTTGATTTTAATGAATTGAAAGGTGTGACCGTATTGTTCGTTATTGATGGGGTTGATGAAGTAATTGGTCGTTGCCCAAAATGGGACCAGCTCCTGGCTAGACTTGCTGACGAAGCAAAGACAACTGAAAACTTCAGAATTCTATTTACTTCCCGTCCGCTGAAAAAAATTGACGAAGAGGTAACCATCTACGCAGGGGCGCGCCGCTTCCTGCTCCGGCAACTCAGCATGGGCAAATTGGTTGAATTCATTACTAAAGCCTGCGAAAAGCTTTCAGTCCCCAAGAGGCTATTCGAGGACCTCCAACGATCTGACCTGTTCAAACAATTGCCACACAGCCCGATTGCGGCAGCGCTTCTTTCTCGTCTGATCGCTCAAAACTCAAATGATCTTCCATCCAATCTCACAGAGCTCTACTCTAAATCTGTCGAGAACCTACTGGGGCGCTGGGACATTTCCAAGGGCGGGTGCACCGAAAAGGAATATCGTGATGCAGAACGGGTCTGTTTGGACCTTGCCGACTACATTATCGGTAACCAGTTGATCTACATCTCCGCGGACGAGGCTCGACAGCGGATAACCGATTGGCATAGGGAGCGTAATACCGACACTAACCTCGATACATTACTTGAGCGTGTTTTCGAAAAAAGCGGGTTGTTTGCTATTGATCCGGAGAGTGGCATTCTCTCTTTCCGACACCGCTCTTTCGGTGAATATCTGCACGCACTCTCGGGATACAAACGTCACCGCCTTTTGCCTGCGGAGCGCGCATTCGAACCATACTGGATTAATATTCAGTTCTTTCAGACAGGCCTGCTTGGCGATTGTGAAGAACATCTGAACGAGCTGCTGAGTGTCATCCCACAGAGCGAAGTTGGTCTTTGGCTCAAAATACTGGTTATGCCAGACTATTTCCTCGCCGGTTACCAGACTAGATACAGCGTAGTTGAGGAAAATCTTTACAAGTTGTTCATTGATGCAGCTTACCTGTTTGATCAGGCCAAGCATGGGAAAACCCAAACACGCTTGGCAGAACTCTCCGAAATGCACCTGTTGTGGTTCTTTCAGCGCCTAGTCCGCAATTGCTACGAATATGAGTTCTTCCGCAAAGCAATCACGGGGACTTTGCTGAAAATCGATCAGGAAGTATTACCAGACCCAATCAGGCATCTGGCCTTATTTTTTGCTGCATGCTTTGCAGCCGAGCTCAATGACGGAAGTGGGTTCGAGTATTTGGTCAAGACCTACGGGGTCGAGAAACTTCCACTCGCAATTTCATTGGCCATCAAGATTGAGCGGAGCAGCAACAAGAATTTTGGCAAGCTTCCACTTCTCAAAGATCACGAACGGAAACTAAACCATCTTCTTAAACCACTCCATGACCAGAAAATTGAATCGATTTCACAAAATTCCGCGATTTCGGATCTCTTCGACAAACCTGTGAAGGTCCGGCATCTTTCGTAATCGGTATTGGATTTGCAGACCACTCGAAACGATTTTGAGGAAATATAGTTGTCGCTATCTAATTGATTTAATGTGAATTGTTTTTATATGAAAGCGACCGTTTCCTGCTCCTGTTGATCAAACAGCAGGTATATGATGTATTGCTGTCAGAAATTGTCAGCGAGCTGAACAGCCGGATTGGCCGAATTTCGGAGATTCAAACACAAAGGCCCGGTGCTTACCGGGCCTTTGTTTTTGTGCAGTTCGCGCCATGAAGAGCGGGAGGGGGGAGTGGATGGGCGGTCCGATCCGATGTGGGACGATCAACGCAATCGCGCTCGCAACGCTTGCGAGGCAGGCTATGCCGAATGGTTTTCCAGAAGGGGCGCTTGTTGTAGAGTGCCGAGGTGCGGGGCGCCGACGGCCGGGAAAAGCTGGAGGGGCGGGTAGGTAACCTGTGGATGAGGGCCGGTTTCATGCTGGCGCCTGCGAGCTTTCGCCGCTTTGATAGGCGGCACTCACGTGGAGCATGGTGAAGTGAAGGTAGTGATCGTTGATGACAGCGAGGCGATACGCAAGGTGTTGCGTGCGATCTGTGAAGGCGAGGGGCACGAGGTTGTTGCCGAGTTTGCCGATGGTGAAGGGCTGCTCGATTTCGTCAGAGGGTTTCGCCCGGATGTTGTCTGCCTGGATTACGAGTTGCCGGGGAGAAACGGTTTCGAGTTGCTGGTCGAGATGGATCATGCCGCCAATCAGGTAGCGGTGGTGGTGATTACCGGTTCCGATGAGCCGGAGTTGAAGGGGCATGCTGCCGACCTGGGGGCGGCCGGGTTCATCCGCAAGCCTTTCGAGAGCGCCCAGGTGATCAACGAGTTGAATGAAATTGCCAAGGTGCGCGCGATCGCGGCGCGTGCGGCAGCGGAACCCGAGGTCGCACAGGCGGCGGTTCCGGCGGCGGCAAAGGCGGAAACGAAGGCGCAGGAAAAGCCGGCGGCCCCGGGCGCTGCCGTGGTGTCCCGGACGGCGGTGGTGGTCGACGACAGCGGTTCGATCCGGCTGGTGCTCAAGGGTATTCTCGAGGGCATGGGGGTCAAGGTGGTCGGCATGGCCACGAGTGGCAAGGATGCTATCGAGTTGGTCCGGCGCTTTCGGCCGGCGCTGGTTTGCCTGGATGTCGACATGCCGGGCATGAGCGGCCTCGAGGCCTTGCCGCACATCGGGGCGGCCAGCCCGCGGACGCGGGTCGTCATGGTGACGGGCAACGCGAGCCGGCAGGTCGTTGCGGAGGCCGTGACCGGCGGTGCCAAAGGGTATTTCCTGAAGCCGGTTCGGCCGGCCAAGGTCGAGGAATTCATTCGGAAGTTGCTGCAAATCTGAAAGCACGGTTTGCTCGGCAGGTCGTGTGCCGGGATGCCTGGCGGACGACATCTGATGTTCGGCAGGATGGCTTTCTTGTCGCGGCGGAACGATGCGGCCGGCTGCCGACCGCTCTTTGCAACAATTGGTAAAACCGTCCCATGATCGTCAGCGCACGCGGTATAAACGACGTTGAACGAATACCGTCGATTTGTCAGAGAGCGATCATGAAAGCAAAGCTAGCCAGTTCCGCGCTGTTGTTGGCCCTCGTGTTGTCCGGCTGCGTCGTGGCGCCGACCCCGCCGGGGCGTACCGTCTATTATCGCGAGCCGGTCATGGTGGCGCCGCCGCCGCCGCGCGTCGAGTACATCGGGCCACCGCCGGTTGTCGGGCAAATATGGATCGGCGGTTTCTGGAACTGGGTGGGTGGCCGCCACGAGTGGGTGCCCGGCCATTGGGAAGCGCCGCGTGCCGGATATGGCTGGGTTCCCCATCGCTGGGAGCGTGATGGCGACCACTGGCGCATGCAGGGCGGCCATTGGGAAGAGCGTCGTGAGCATCGCGACCACGACCGGCGCGACTGGCGATGAATTATCCCGGATTGGCATGGGAGGCAAGCGATGAGCGGCTTTGAAAACTATGCACGGGAGACGGCCGAAATCGAGTCGGAAATCGTGCGCAAGGGTATTGCCTTGGGGATCGACTGGGACAACGAGGCGGAAGTGCGGGCGCTGGCCCGGGAGGCCTTCGATCACCTTGCCGACGATGTGAAGATCGCGGCGGCCGATCCGACGGATTACCGCCTGCAGGCGAAAGTCGATCTGTTCGGACTGGCCGGCATCATGCTCGCCACCATGGCCAAAAGTGCCGGTCAGGGGTTCGAAAGCCACGGAGGGCCGGTCTGGAAGGCTTTTGCGCGGGCCTTGTGGGCGGAGGCGCAGCTCCGGGAAAAGCCCTAGCCGGCATTGTTGGGCTGGGCTAGGCGATACGACACGGCAGCAAGGATGCCAAGCGATACAAAATTCAAAATAATTTTGTATTAATGGTATCGTAACGGCAGACATTTTCCGGAGCCGTGCCGTTCATGCAGAACACCCATTACCTCAAACCTTTGCTGGAACCGCTGTCGGTGGCGGTGATCGGTGCCTCGGAGAAGGAAGGCGCCATCGGCCAGGTGATCTTCCGCAATATTCTGGGCGGCGGCTATAAGGGCAAGCTCTGGGCGGTGAATCCCAAGTACCCGCAGGTTCTTGGGCAGCCCTGCCTGGCATCGGTCGAGCAGATCGGCGTACCGGTCGACCTGGCCATCGTGACGACGGCGCCGAGAACCATTCCGCAGTTGATCGAGCAATGCGGCAAGGCGGGCATTCGCTATGTGACCATCGTGACCAATCCGTCCGGCGCCGGGAGCCAGACGGCCGAGCGGCGTATCCGGGAGGCCGCCCGCCATCACGGCGTGCGGATTCTCGGCCCCAAGTCGTTGGGGCTCCTTCGTCCGTCGCTGTCGCTGAACGCGACCTTTACCGAAACGCAGCCCTTGGTCGGCGAGCTGGCTTTGGTCACCCAATCGGGAGCCATGTGCGCTGCCGTGCTCGACTGGGCAACGATGAACCGGATCGGCGTGTCGTCGGTTGTGGCCTTGGGCAATACGCAGGATGTCGATTTCGGCGAGGTGCTGGATTACCTCGTCCATGACGAACAGACGCGTTACATCCTGCTGCATGTCGAGAAAATCGGGAATGCGCGGCGCTTTCTCAGCGGCCTGCGTTCGGCGGCGCGGGTCAAACCGGTGATCCTTTTCAAGTCGAGCGATCGGGTGGTTTCCGGATTGTCCGACGCGGGCGGACCCGAGGCGGCGAGCATGGAGGATGCGGTCTTCGATGCGGCGGTACGCCGGGCCGGGGCCATCCGGGTCAGCGGCATCAGCCAGCTGTTCCATGCGGCAAGGGCTCTGGCCGGCGGTTTCCGCCCACGCGGCAAGCGGCTGGCGGTGATCAGCAACGGCACCGGGCCGGCGGCCATGGCGGCGGATTCGGCGCGTGCCTTCGGCGTACCCACGGCCGGGCTGTCCGGCGATACGGTGGCGGCATTGCGGCGGGTCCTGCCTTCCGACTGGCGCGGGGTCAATCCGGTGGATCTGGGCGGGGATGCCACGCCGGAGCGTTACCTGCAAAGCATTGAAGCCGTGTGCCGGGATGAAGGCGTCGATGCCATCCTGGTCATTCTTTCGCCGTTGGCGATGGCGCAACCCTCCGTCGTCGCCCGGGGAATCGCCGCCCTGGTCGCCAGCCAGCGGATGCCGCTCTGCTGTTGCTTCATGGGGGGCGAGCTCATTGTCGAGGCGCGCAAGATTCTTGAAGAGGCCGGGGTTCCGATTTTCCGGACGCCGGAGACCGTGATCGAGCTGTTCCACAGCATTTCGCAGTACTACGACAACCAGAAACTGCTGTTGCAGACGCCGGCGCCGGATCATGGCGTCGACGGCCCGGGCGGCAATAACGGTCGCCTGCTGATGGATGCCCTGCTCGGCGAACATCGGCGCATCCCGTCCGGGGTCGAGGTGCGTTCCCTGTTGCGGACTTACGGTCTGGATGTGCAAGCGGCCGTCGTGGCCCACTCGGCCAAGGAGGCGATGTTTCTGGCCGAGCAGGTGGGTATGCCGGTGAACATGCGGGTCGATTTTCACGACCACGATCTTGGCAGCACGGTGCTGACCACCCGACACAACCTGAACAGTCTCGAGTCGGTTCGCCTGGCGTATCAGGATCTCGTCGAGATGGCCGGCAAGGCGGCTCCGGGTTTGCCCATCGATGGCGTGGCCATCGAACCCGATCGCAGTCGCCCGCATGCCCGCAAATTGACGCTCAGCGTCTTCCGCGATCCGGTTTTCGGCCCGGTGATCGGCTTCGGGGCGGGGGGCGAGCAGATGGAGGTCTTCCAGGATCGCGCCGTTGCACTGCCGCCCCTGAACCGTTTTCTCGTGCGCAAACTGATCGAATCGACCCGTGTCTCGCGGACGCTGGGCGAATACCGCCAGCTGCCGCCGGTGAACGAGGTGGCGCTGGAGAATGCCTTGTTGAGCGTCTCGAGCCTGGTGTGCGACTTGCCGTGGGTGCGCGAATTGTCGATCGATCCGCTGATCGTCGACGACAACGGCGTGACGGTAGGCGCGGCGCGCATGGTGATCGACCACACCCTCGGCACCGGCAAGGCGCGCTATGCGCACATGGCGATCCATCCGTATCCGGCCTACCTCGAAAGAACGTGGTCGATGCGCGACGGGCAGACGGTGACGGTACGGCCGATCCGTCCGGAGGATGCGGGGCTGACCCTCGATTTCTTCAATCGCCTGAGTCCCGAGTCGCGCTATTTCCGGTTCATGGAAAACCTGCGCGAGTTGCCGCCCAGCTTGGTCAATCGTTTTACCCAGGTCGACTACGACCGGGAAATGGCGCTGATCGCGCTGGTCAGAGCGGACGGGGCCGAGCAGCAGGTGGGCAGCGCCCGCTATACGCTGACGGCCGACGGCGAGTCGGTCGAGTTCGCACTGGTGGTCGACGATGGCTGGCAGCGCAGCGGTCTGGGGCGGCGCCTGATGGGGGCCTTGATCGATTGCGCCCGCGAAAGATCCTATCGTTCCATGGTTGGCGATGTGCTCGCCGATAACCAGAAGATGCTGCGCCTGATGACCAGCCTGGGGTTTTCGATCTTGCCTCACCCGGACAGCCAGGAAATCAAACGGGTGGTCAGGTCGCTCCAGGAGTGAGCCGCGGCGCCCATTCGCTACGCCGCGCCGTGTGGCGAATGTCACGCCCGATCCATGGTTTTTCAACTTGTCAGCAAATGGGTGAATTTTTTCACTGAAGTCGAATGGCGTGCCCGGTACAGTGAACTTGTCAGCAGAAAATTACAGGATCGGGAACTCAGATGGTCTGCAAGAACGACAAGCGCTCCGGGTCGGATCGCCGCCAACAGGAAGTCGGTCCGCCGAATGGCTGGCGCGACCGCCGCAAGACGGTGGAAAGACGGGTGCCCGAGGTCATGGAAATCCCGTTCTCCGAGTGGCTGGCCCACATGCCGGGCAAAAAGGCGCTGGAATACTCTTAAGCGCAAGCGCTTCAGGCAAAAAAATCCCGGCGTGCAGCCGGGTTTTTTTTGCCTGAGGACCGGGTTTATTTCGGGAAATACATCCGGTTCTTGTCGAGTTTGTAGGTCCAGGGCAGGTTATTGTTCTTCCAGCCATTGACGATGCGCTGACCGGCTCTTGGCCCTTCCTTCGCGGCATCTCCCTCGAAACCTTCCGCGATGCTGTAAACCCGCGTGTAGCCCGACATCTGCAGGCGGTCGGCGGCTTTGGCGCTGCGGTCGCCCGAGCGGCAGATCAGGATGATCGGGGCGTCCTTGCCCAGCCCCATCTCCTTCACGCGGCGATCCAGTTCCGCCACGAAATCGACGTTCGGCTCCAACTGGTACATGTGGCGCTTGTCGTCCCATTCGCCCATGATTTCAGCGTGCTCGACATACGGTACCAGGGCGTCGGCGTCGCCCGGCCAGCCAACGTACATGGCCTCGGCCCGGGTGCGGATATCGAAGAAGGCGACACCCTTCGGGTCTTTCTTCTTCATGTCGTAGGCCTGTTGCGGCGTCAGGTAGAGCCCCAGCTTGCTGTGCTTGATTTCCGGCAGTTGTTCCCATGTCGCCGTGCCCGGTGCCCAGTCGGCCGCCCAGGCACCCGCCGAGAGGGCGATCAAGGTCGCCGCCAGCAGCGGTGTGCAGATTTTTTTGATCATTTATGCAATCCCCGGATTGTTCGCTGACCCCTTCAGCGTCGGAAGATTGAGTTTAACCGGCTTGACGGTCTTGATGTCGCGCAGATAGGTGGCAACGACTTCCCAGATCGGCGCACCGGCGTTCTTCGCCTCTTCGGAGACGGGCGCCCAGCCGGCGACCTTGTAAGTCTTGGCCGGATCGATCGCCTGTCCCTTGAGCATCATGTTCTGGATGCGGTTGCCCATCTTCGCCGTCGGGTCGCAGGTCCATTGCAGGCCGCCGACGCGCACCATGTCGCCGCCTTGCTGGTAATACGGATCGGGGTTGAACAGGTTGTCGCAGACGTCTTCGAGCACCGTCTTGATCATCTCGCCACTCATGTTGGTCACCGTGGTCCACGGATAGGTGATGGCGGTCTGGTCGAGCACATGCTCCATCAGGATGGGCTGGCCGGGCAGCAGCGAGGTGCCCCAGCGGAAGCCGGGGGAGAAGGCGATCTCGGCATCCTTGACGGCCATCAGCGCATCGAGGATGACCTGGTCGAAGGTGCCGTTGAAGTTGCCGCGGCGGTACAGGGTTCCTTCGGTGACGGCCAGTTGTTCGTTCAATTTCGGCAGGTAGGGCGCGCGGGCCTTGTCGATCAGGGCCTGCATTTCCTTGTCGGCCGGTAGCAGGTTGGCGAAGACCGGCAGCAGCTTGTAGCGGAAATCGGCGATCTTGCCGTTCTTCACGTCGAAGTCGAGGACGCCGAGGTACTTGCCGTTGGAGCCGGCGTTGGTGACCAGGGTCTGGCCGCCGCCATTCTTGACGACGACGGGGGCGGGCATGCCGTCATGGGTGTGACCGCCGAGGATGGCGTCGATGCCGCGCACGCGGGAAGCCATCTTGAGATCGACGTCCATGCCGTTGTGCGACAGCACGACGACGACCTGCGCACCGGCAGCGCGGGCCTCGTCGACGGTCTTCTGCATGTTCTCTTCCTGGATGCCGAAGCTCCAGTTCGGGGTCTGCCAGCGCGGGTTGGCAATGGGTGTGTAGGGGAAGGCCTGGCCGATGATGGCGACCGGAACGCCGTTGATCTTTTTCATCACGAACGGCTTGAAGACGGCATCGCCGAAGTCGGTGGTCTTGACGTTCTGGGCGACGATATCGATGTGGCCGGCGAAATCCTTTTCCTCGATTTCCTTGACGCGCGCCTCGCCGTAGGTCGACTCCCAGTGCAGGGTCATGACATTGACGCCGAGCGCCTTGCAGGCATCGACCATGTCCTGGGCGTTGCTCCACAGCGCCGTGCCGGAGCCTTGCCAGGTGTCGCCGCCGTCGAGGAGCAACGCACCCGGGCGGTTGGCTTTCATGCGCTTGACCAGGGTGGCGAGGTGGGCGAAGCCGCCGACCTTGCCGTAAGTCTGGGCGGCTTTTTCGAAATTCAGGTAGGTATAGGCGTGGGCCTCGATGGTGTTGGGCTTGAAGCCGAAGTGCTTGAGCAGGTTGTCGCCGACGAGGTGCGGCACCTTGCCGAATTGGTCGCCGAAGCCAAGGTTGACGTTGGGTTCGCGGAAATAGATGGGCAGCAACTGGGCATGACAGTCGGTGATGTGCAGCAGGCTGACGTTGCCGAATTTCGGCAGGTCATACAGCTTGGCGGCACCTTTTTCGGCCAGGGCGAAATCGCTGTGCAGCGACATGCCGCCGGCGGCGGCGACGGCCATCACTTGAAGGAATTCCCGACGATTCATGCTCATGTTTGTGTTCCTTGGAGTTGTGTTCTCGTTGCGCAAAAAGACCCGACGACCGAAGCCGTCGGGTTAATCACGCAAGTTAATCTTTGTTAACCGGCGATTCCGGATCGACCAGGAAGGCCACGATATGGGTGATCTGCTCCGGGGTCAGCCAGCTGTGCAGGCCGAAGCGCGGCATGTTGGTGCAGGCCGTGAAGGCATTGGAGTTGTAGATCTTGTCGTAGGCGTATTTGACGATCTCCTCCGCGTTGCCGCGAATCTTGCCGAAGTGGTGCAGGCTCGGGCCAATGGTGCCGTAGGCGACTTCCTTCTTGGCCAGTTCGTGGCAGGCGTAGCAGTTGCCGCCCCGCACCCGGCCGGCGGGGTCCGGCTGGATGAAGCCGATGTGGCCGCCGGTGCCGACCGCAGCGAGCTTCTCGCCTTCCTTCCAGTCGCCGATCAGCTTGCCGTCCACCGGGTAGCGGATGGTTGCGGCGTTCTGCCTTTCGAGCTTCTGGCCGATCGGGCGCGGCGGGTTGTCGCGGTATTGCAGGCAGGTCTTCATCGTGTCGTCCTGCTCCAGGCGCGTCATCCAGTATTTCGGATTGTCGGCACGGAACGAGGTGCGGAACATCTGCTCGGCTTCCTTGACGAATTTTCCGCCCGGCGCTTCGACGGCCTTCTGGGCGAATGCCGGAAGCGACAGGGCCAGGGCGAACGTCGCGACGAGGCTGGTTTTCAGTTTCATGGTCGTCTCCCCGTTCAGCGCTTGATGCCCGGCGTTTCCATCACGGTGCCGGTTGCGGTTTTTTGCAGATAGGTTTCCAGCGCGATGATCGAATCGGCCAGATAGTTCGGCTCGGGCCAGCGAGCCTGACGCATGCAGTCGATCAGGCGACGCTGCATGGTCCACACCGCACCTTGCGACACGCGGTAGGACGGCCAGGTCTTCATGGCCGTGCCGGCGCCATCCTTTGTGGTCAGATTGCCCAGCTCCTGGAGGCGGATGCGCTTGCCTTCCTGGCCGTGGCAGATCGAGCAGGAGAAGTCCTGCGGACCGGAGCGGCGGTAAAAGATGTACTCGCCCATCTTGGCCATCTTGGCCTCTTCCGGGTGCGTTGCCGGTACGTTGATCGGCTTGCCGTTCGACTTGGCGCCGATGAAGGTCACCAAGGCTTCGATGTCGGATTCGGTGCCGGGCCTGGAGTACCAGTTTTTGGTCGCCTCGGCGACCGTGAAGCCTTGCAGCGTCACCATGCAATGCACGAGACGTGACTCGACATCCATGACCTTGCCGGTGTCCTTGAAATACCTGGGCAGGCTGGCGTAGGCGCCTTCGAGCTTGCCCGGGCCGAGGCCGAGGTCGCATTGCTCGAGCGAGGCTTTCTTGGGGCCGCGCTTCTCGGACCACAGGCCTTCGCCCTTGACTTCGAGCAGGTCGGCCGGGTTGCCGTCGGCCAGGGCTTCACGATACTTGGCCAGTTCGTCTGCGACCTTGCTGTCCTGCGCCAGGGCAGGGCTGGCGAAAGCGCCGAGTAGTGCCGCACTGGCCAGCGTTCTGATGAAACGGTGGAACATGAGTTACTCCTCCAGAGGGGTAAGTACTGCGCCGGCAGCGGCGGTCTTTGCCGCTTCGCTGCCGCAATTCGAACGACGATCAGCCGATGGTGGCTTCGTCGGAGCGGCTGTCGCCCTTGTTGTCCTTCCAGCTCACCGTGATCTTGTCGCCCTTGGCGCCGCCCTTGAACTTGAAGGCGAGGTAGGGATTCTTCGACACGGACGGGCCGAACTCGCTGCTCAGCACGGTCTTGTCGCCATGCTTGGCAACCAGTTCGGTGATGAACCAGGCCGGTACGATGGCGCCGTTGGCATCCTTGCGCTGCCCGGTTTCCATTTCGTGGCTGACCAGGACTTTGACTTCGGTAACGCCGTCCTTGTTGGCGGCGCGGATTTTCATTGGGTTGCCCATGTTTTGCTCCTTGAATTCGTATCGATTAACCGCCGCAGCCGCCGAGGGTGACCTTGATTTCCTTGGTCGCCATGAAGAACTTGCCGTCCGACTTGACCAGGGCGTAGATGTTCGAGGTCTGGCCCATCTTGACGCGGGTCTGGACGTTGGCTTCGGTGCCTTCCGGCAGCGTGAAGGTGGCGGCCAGAGCGTTCGGGTTTTTCTCGATCAGGATGGCGACCATGCTGATGTTGGGCAGTGAGGAGGCGACGCCAACCGGCACCACGGCGCCGTTCTCGGCGATGTCCGGGCCGGTGACCTGCACGTCCTTGCTGTCGGCCGGAGAACCGGCGCCTAGGGCTTTCAGCGTATCGGCCATGCTCTTGGCGTCGAAGGCTGCCTTGTTCCAGTCGGCCAGGGCCATGCCCGGGGTGATGATGCCGGCGGCGGCCAGCATGCCCAGCAGGGCGGCGCCGGAGCCGGATTTGAGTACGGTGCGACGTTGATTGTTCATGACTTCTCCTCTGTAGAAATTGGAATTACTTCGAGCCGGCCAGAATCCACTGGACCAGTGTCTTCAGGTCGTCATCCTTGATGTGCGCGTTGGGCGGCATCGGGATCGAACCCCAGACACCCTGGCCGCCGGCCTTGACCTTGGCGATCAGCCGCGATTCGGCATCGGGCTGGCCCTGGTAGCGGGCGACCACTTCGTTGAAGCCGGGACCGACGATCTTGTTCTTCACGCCATGGCAAGCCATGCAGCCGCTCTTGGTCGCGAGATCCAGCGTGCTGGCGTCGGCTGCCTTCTTGGCGGCTTCCGGGCCGAGCGTGCGGGTACCGCGCACCGGACCGAAGTTGCGGTTCTGGTCGGCCAGCTCGCCGTGGGCGGTGCGGGCGTAATCGGGCAGGGTCGAACCGATTTGAACCTCGGGCTTGCAGTTCTTCATGCAGGCCACGTTCTTCACGTCCGGCACGCCGCCGTTGCCGATGCCACCCTTCTTGGCCGAAGCGCCGGGCCACAGGCCGTGGTCGGTGGTCATGCCGTTGCGGTTGGGGAGCAGCTTCTGCACGTCGGCGATGTTCTTGTCCGACAGTTCGAAGTCGGCCGGCACGATTTCCTGCAGGTTGAGCAGGTAAGCGAGGATCGCGTAGACCTCGTCCGGCTTCAGCGACTTGGGGGCGGTCCATGGCATGGCACGCTGGATGTAGTCGAACACCGTCGAAATGGTCGCTACCTTGGTGAAGGTGGTGCGCTGCGGCAGTTCGCCCGAGGACAGGCCCTTGACGCGGCCGGTCTTGATGTCGTCCTTGGTCGTGCCGCCGGCCAGCGGCGTGAATACCTCGTTGGACTCGCCGAAGGATCCGTGGCAGGACGCACATTTCTCTTCGAACAGTTCGTTGCCGCGCTCGACATTACCCTTGCCCTTGGGCAGGCCCTTGAAGTCGGGACGAACATCGATGTCCCAGGCCTTGACCTCGGCCGGGGTGGCCTGGCGGCCCACGCCGTGGAAGTTGTCGACGGCCGATGCGCTGCTGAATACGCTCATCCCGAGCGCAACCGCCAGTATCGATTTAGAGAACCTGGACATTGGTGACCTCCCCGCTTTCGACGACTTTCCAGGACTGGATCGCATTGTTGTGATAGATCGACTTGGTGCCGCGCACCTTGCGCAACTGGCCGTATGTCGGCTGTACGTAGCCGGTCTCGTCCATGGCGCGCGACTGCAGGATGGCCGGCTTGCCGTCCCACACCCAGTTGATGTTGAAACGGGTCAGCGCCTTGTTCTGGATCGGCCCTTCGAGGCGGGCGCTCTGCCAGTTGATGCCGCCGTCGAAGGAGACATCCACCTGCTTGATGCGGCCGCGGCCGGACCAGGCCAGCCCGGAGACGTTGAAGAACCCCTTCTCGACCAGGGTCTGGCCGCCCGACGGCGTGGTGATGACGGACTTGCACTCCTGGATCGAGCTGTACTGGCGATGCAGGCCGTTGGGCAGCAGGTCGATGTAGTGCACCGCCTCGTCCTTGGTGGCGTAGGGCTGGTCGCCGACTTCGATGCGGCGCAGCCACTTGACCCAGGACACGCCCTGCACGCCGGGGACCACCAGGCGCAGCGGGTAGCCGTTTTCCGGACGCAGCATTTCGCCGTTCTGACCGTAGGCGACGAAGACTTCGCCGGATTCGACCATTTCCATCGGGATGGTGCGGGTCATCGAGGAGCCGTCGGCGCCTTCGGCCAGCACGTAACGGGCCTTCTTGGTGTCGACGCCGCAATCCTCCAGCAGGGTTTTCAGCGGCACGCCGGTGAATTCCGAGCAGGACAGCATGCCGTGCGTGTATTGCACGGTCGGCACGGCGACGTTGCCCCATTCAAGGCCGGTGTTGGCGCCGCATTCGATGAAGTGGATGCGCGATACCGAGGGCATGCGCATCAGCTCATCCATGGTGTAGACCTTGGGTTTCTTGAGCAGCGAGTCGTCCGAGCCGTTGATCATCAGGCGGTGGCGGGTCGGGTCGACATCCTGCCAGCCCTGGTGATGGCGCTCGAAGTGCAGGCCGGACGGCGTGATGATGCCGAACAGCCCTTGCAGCGGGGCAAACGATACCGAGGCGCCGCCGACGCGAGCAAGACCCGGCGATTCGCGGCGGACCAGCTGGCTTTCGAATTTCGACGGCATGCCGTACGGGTTGGTCGCCACCGGCTGGCCCAGCGACGTGCTCCAGGCCGGCAGGTTGAGAATGTTCGGATCGCCTTCGCTGGCGCGGGCGGCCAACGGTGCCGCCATGGCGGCGCTGGCGGCCAGGAAGCTCTTGCGCAGGAAGTCGCGGCGCCCGGCGCCAACGGCCTTGACCTGATCTTCCGACAGGAAGTTCTCCGGAGCGGGCCGCAAACGCCCCGGTTGTTGTGTGATATCACCCATCTGGAAACACCCCTCCACTCTGTGAGTCAGTTACTGCTAATCACTTTCCGACACCCAGCTCGTCGCCCAGATCGCGGCTTGCCACCGTGATGCTGACCGTCCGGCAGATGTCGACGAAATTGGGATCGACGACCCGGTAATAAACCGAACTTCCGTCCCGGCGCCGTTCGACAACCCCGGCGCGGTACAGGATGTTCAAGTGTCGCGAGATGTTGGCTTGCGTCAGGCCAATCTTTTCCACGACCTCGTGTACGGGACGCTCTTCGGAACAAAGACAGGAGAGAATGCGCAAACGGGTCGGGTCGGCGAGCAATCCGAAGTAATGCGCTACCTGTTCGAAGACCTGCAAAGTTTCGTCCATGCTGTTCTTTTGATTTCGATCAAGAATCAATGTATAACTGCGTACTTATATAGTCAACTACTAATATTGTTGCGACGCAGCATGCTTTTTGTGCGAAAGGCTCATAACCTTTGTACGATGCTGGTTACGGCAAAAAACAGCACTCCGGCTATATGACAAACAACATCACGATGAGGAAGGAGATGTCCCGATGAAAATGTTCGTACCTCTTGCCGCAGCCTGTCTGCTGGCGTCCGCCAGCGCAGCGCACGCCGCTGACCCCAACCTCGGCCGCAACCTGGCCGCCACCTGCGCCAACTGCCACGGCACCAACGGCAATGCCGTCAAGGGTTCCGGAATCGATGGGCTGGCCGGTATTCCCAAGGACAAGACCTTGCAGAAGCTGGCCGATTTCAGGAGTGGGGACAAGCCGGCCTCGATCATGCATCAGATCGTCAAGGGCTATACCGATGCCCAGCTCGACCTGATCGCCACCTATTTCGCCGCGCAAAAATAAGGGAGACCGCCATGATGCTGATGAAAAGACGTGATTTCCTGAAAGTCGGTGCGGCGGCCGGCGCGATGGCTTCCCTGTACGGCTGTGCCGGCGGCGGCAAGGCCAGCGGCCATGTCGTCGTGGTCGGCGGCGGCTACGGTGGCGCCACGGTGGCCAAGTACCTGCGCATGTGGAGCGAAGGCGGTGTCCAGGTGACGCTGATCGAACGCAATCCGACCTTCATTTCCTGCCCGATTTCCAACCTGGTCATCGGTGGCCAGAAGACGATGGAAGACATCACGATCAGTTACGAAGGGTTGCGCAACAAGTGGGGCGTGCGCGTGATCCAGGACGATGTGGTCGCCGTCGATGCAACCAAGAGGACCGTGTCGCTCAAGGGCGGCAGCGCGCTGAGCTACGACCGCCTGGTGCTGTCGCCGGGCGTCGATTTCATGTGGGACGAGATTCCCGCTCTGAAGGGCGCCGAAGCGCAATCCAAGGTGCTGCATGCCTGGAAGGCCGGTCCGCAGACCGTCGCGCTGCGCAAGCAGCTGGAATCGATGAAGGATGGCGGCGTCTACGCCATCTCCATTCCCAAGGCGCCGTATCGCTGCCCGCCGGGACCGTACGAGCGGGCCTGTCTGGTGGCCAATTACTTCAAGCAGAGCAAGCCGAAATCGAAGGTCGTCATCCTCGATGCCAACGAGGACGTGATGTCCAAGAAGGGACTGTTCACCAAGGCTTGGAGCGACCTTTACAAGGGTATTGTCGAGTACCGCAACAACAGCGAGGTCAAGGATGTCGAGGTCGGCAGCAACACCGCTGTCCTCGAATTCGACAAGTTCAAGGCCGACGTGCTCAACATCATTCCGCCGCATCGTGCCGGCGACATTGCGCACAAGTCGGGCATCAAGCTGGTCAACAACCGCTGGGTGGACATCAACTGGCTGAGCATGGAGTCGACCAGCACGCCGGGCATCCATGTGCTGGGCGATGCCATCTTCCCGGCGCCGACCATGCCCAAGTCCGGCCACATGGCCAACCAGCACGGCAAACTGGCCGCCGCCGCGATCCTCAACATGCTGTCCGGCCAGGAACCCAACCCGGAACCGGTGGTGATGAATACCTGCTACAGCTTCGTCGATAGCAAGAATGTCATCCACGTTTCGTCCGTCCACCAGTACGATGCCGCAACCAAGACCGTGCAGCCGGTCAAGGGGGCCGGCGGCGTGTCGGCGGCGCGTAACGAGCTGGAAGGCAAGGTCGCGCTGGGTTGGGCCCAGAATATCTGGGCCGACATGCTGGCCTGAGCACTTACAGGTCGCTCGCAAGAAAAAGAGGCCGCCATTGCGGCCTCTTTTATTTTCAAGCGCTCATTGCTGCGGGGAGCCCTCGTTCATACGGCAGGATGGATGTTTGAATTGGTCGATTTTTAAAGATTTGTAGGCAGGCGTTGCTTACATTCGGGTTCGGTTAGTAGAATCATTTTTTGAATTTTTGTGATCCTGCTTTTGTGAGAGAGCGATGAAAAATAATCAGCCTGTGACTCAGCGGGAAATCCCCTTTCCTCCCGACCAATATCTGGTTTCCAGAACGGATTTGAAAGGCGTCATCACGCATGTCAACGATGGTTTCGTCGAGATCAGCGGTTTTACGCGCAGCGAGCTGATCGGCAGCAGCCACAACGTCGTCCGCCATCCGGACATGCCGCAGGCTGCTTTCGAGGATTTGTGGCGGACGGTGAAATCAGGGTTGCCGTGGCGTGGAGCGGTCAAGAACCGTTGTAAAAATGGCGATTTCTATTGGGTGGAGGCTTTCGTCGTGCCACTCAAGAAAAACGGCCAGACTAACGGCTACATGTCGGTTCGCACGCCGTTGTCGGCCGAGAAAAAAGCCGCTGCCGAAGCGCTCTACAGCAAGACCGGTGTGTCGGGAAAGCTGCCGGCAACCGGCCGGCGCAGCCTGGCGATCGGTCAGCGCTTGTGGGCGGCTCTGGGGGTTCTGCTCGTGTTGATGGGCATCGTGGGCTTTGTCGGTCTGCGCAGTCTGGCCATATCGAATAATGACTTGAATGTGGTCTATCGAGAGAATCTGTTGCCGTCGAACAGCATCAACAAGATGCTTTACCTGCTGGCCGATAACCGCTCGCAGATCATGTTGGGGTTGCAGCACGACACGGCCAATCCGAATTCCAAATTGCACGATCACCCGCTCGACCTGCATATTGAAAATACCCTGAAGAATCGCGAGGCGATCAATGCGGAACTGGATGCGCTGAAAAAACTCCCGTTGAGCGAACGTGACAAAGCGCTGCTCGAGAGCTTCGGTAAAGCGCGCGAACGTTTCTCGAGCGAGGGCGTCAGTGTCGCGCGCGGTTTGCTGAAGGAGGGAAAGTACTCCGAAGCCAATTCCGTTCTGTTGCTCAAGATCAATCCGCTCTATGCCGACCTCAAGCGTGAGGGAGATGCGTTGGTACAGCAATTGGCCAGCGATGCCGAGGCGCGTCATGGCGAGGCGAAGGTGCATTACGAATCGGTGCGCAATCTCAGCATCGGGTTGCTCGTTCTTGCGGCCGCGATTGCCTTGATCGGCGGTGGGCTGCTGGTCTCGGCCATCGTCAATCCATTGCGCAGGGCCATTTCTTATTTTGAGAGCATTGCTGAAGGCAAGCTCACCGAGGAAATCGATATTTCGGGACGGGATGAAGCGGGGCGGCTGATGTGCAACCTGGCCACCATGCAGGGAACCCTCAGGGCGATACTGGACGAGATCAGCATGGCCTCGCGGGCGATCGAGCAGCGCAGTCACCAGCTTGAAGTGCAGATGCGCAACGTCTCGGCGCAGTCGGAGCAGCAGCAGGCCAGTGTCGAAGGCGTTGCCGCGGCTACCGAGGAGTTCAGCCAGTCGGTCCAGGAGGTTGCGGCCAATGCTGCCGATACGGCCTCGGCAGCACGCGATTCGCAATCTCAGGTGGTGGCCAGCAACGCCAACATCGGCGAGAGCATGGAGGCCACCTCTCGCGTCGTCGAGGCGGTGACGCGTTCGAACCAGACCATCGCCCAGTTGAATTTGTCGATTGCGAAGATCGGCGATATCACCGGGGTCATTGCCGATATAGCGAACCAGACCAATCTCCTGGCCCTGAATGCCGCCATCGAGGCGGCACGCGCCGGGGAGCAGGGGCGGGGCTTTGCCGTCGTCGCCGACGAGGTTCGCAAGCTGGCCGAGCGGACGACGGCCTCGACGGCCGACATCAACGCGACGGTGAACGAAATCCAGAGCGTTACCGCGCAGGCGGTGTCGAGCATGGACCTGGCCGCGAACGAAGTCGAGAACGGCATTGCCAAGCTGCGCGACAGCGTGGCCGGGCTGGAGGGGATTACGCAGTCTTCGACGACCGTATCGCAGATGGCCGGTCAGATTTCCGATGCGGCACGCCAGCAAGGCGTTGCCAGCGAAGAAGTGGCAGCCAGCATGCAGCAGATTACCGACCTGATAGAACAGAACGCCGGTTCTGCTCGCTCGGCGCGACAGGCGACCGATGAGTTGCTGCTGACCTCTCGCCAGCTGGAAGCGGTGATTTCCGGGTTTGAGCTGTATCGACGCTCGTAATCGTTTGCGGACCTGTGTCGGTGATGCCGATGCAGCTTGCGCAGCAGTCAAAAGGCCGCCAGTTGGCGGCCTTTTGCATGGAGCCTGACGAAGATTAGTCCAGCGTTGCGATGTATTCGGCGACGGCGTGCGTTTCCAGTTCGCTCAGCTTGGATGCGATGGTGTGCATGATCGCGTTGTCGTTGGTCCGCTCCCGTTTGTTGAACTGCTTGAGCTGGTCCTCGATGTAGCGCGGGTGCTGGCCGGCCAGGCGGGGGAGCTGGGGGGTGCCCAGCCCCTTGGCGCCGTGGCAGCTGCCGCAGGCGGGCAGGCCGCTGAACTGGTTGCCGCGGTCAAAGATGTACTTGCCGACAGCCAGCAGTTCCTTGTCCCGAGCCGGGCGGGGGCCGACCACCTTGCTCTGGAAAAAGGCACCGAGCGCCTTCATTTCGCCCGGCGTCAATTCTTCAGCCTGGGGTTTCATCGTATCGCTGGTGCGCTTGCCGGATTTGAAGTCGGCCAGCTGCCGGGCGATGTATTCGGCGTGCTGCCCAGCCAGGCGAGGAAACACGGCGCTGGCCGATTCACCGTTCATGCCGTGGCACAGAAAGCAGCGGCCGCTGACGATTTCCTCGGCGCGTGCCTGGTCATTGGCAAAGACTGGAGCGCTCAGGCAAATGCCGAGCAGGCCTGCTCCCAGCAGGCGGCAAATGAAGGTTCCCAAAATATTCCCCGAGATGATGATTGTAAATATATTATCAAATAATAATTAGCTTACACTTGCCTTTCAAACAAGGGCGCACTGTCCCGCCGGCAACGGTATTTTGCTTTGCCGCCAGAGGGGCGGCAAAGCTTGAAGAGGAGACATTCATGGAACGTCGCGGTTTCATCAGGGCGGCTACTGCGTTATCCGGTTTGCTGGCGGCTGAATTTGCGCCGTGGCGGGGCATTGGCGCCTTGGCCCGGGAGGTGGACGATTTCGTACGCGGGCCGGCCGTGCGCGATCATCCCCTGCGTCAGCTATCGCCGCACGTCTGGATGATCTTCTCGCCAGACGGTTTTCCGACGCCGGAAAATCAGGGCATGATGTGCAACCTGACCTTCGTGGATACCGCCAAGGGCTTGGTGGTCATCGATTCCGGTGCTTCCGTGCAGATCGGCGAAATGGCCATCCGCCAACTCGGGACGCAATGGAAGAAACCGGTGGTGGCGGTCATCAATACGCACTATCACGGCGATCATTGGCTGGGGAACCACGCCTTTGTCGAAGCCTACGGCAACGACCTGCCGATCTATGCCCATCCGGGGACGATACGCGAAATCGAGGGTGTTCAGGGCAAGATGTGGCGGACCCTGCTAGAGCAATGGACGAATCAGGCAACGATGGGAACACGGGTGGTTCCGCCGCGCCTCCCGCTGGAGAACGGCGCCGAGCTGCGTTACGGCGATGTGACGCTGCGCATGCATCACTACGGCACGGCCCACACGCCGTACGACCTGTGCGTCGAAGTGGTTGAAGACAAACTGACCTGCGTCGGCGATGTAGCCATGGACCGGCGCATTGCCAACATGGACGATGGCTCTTTCTTGGGTACCTTCAAGGCTTACGGGCAGCTCGAGCGTGAGGTGGCCAGCCGGATCTGGCTGCCGGGACACGGCGAGCCCGGAGCCGGCGTGCTGGCCTGGAACAAGGCTCTGTTCGAAGGCATCTACCGGCCTTGCGAACAGGCGGTCAAGGAGGGTCTGCCGCTCGAAGCGGCCAAGGAACTGGTCCTGCGCGACCCGCGGGTTGCCTCGCGCGCCCGGGAAACGCGGGGATTCGAGACGAATATCGGCAAGTATGTCAGTCTTGCCTATCTGGAAGCCGAGGCGGCCAGTTTCTGAACAACGACATCGCGCCCGAGGAGACGCCATGACCATCTTTCGCACGTTTTCCTGGCTGCTTCTGGCCCCTTTCGCGGCCATCGCCGAGGCCCCGTGGGGCAAGGTCGACCTGAAGGCGGCACCCGAGCTGCACCAGAAGGGTTGCGTCAGCTGCCATGTCCGGATGTACGGCGGCGACGGGAGCAAGATGTATTCACGTGACGGCCGGATGCTGTCCAACAAGCTGGAGTTGCTGCAGCGGGTGTCGGCTTGCAATGCCCAGGTCGGCGCCGGCTGGTTCCCCGAAGAGGAGGGCAGCGTCGCCGCCTGGCTGAACCAGCGGTATTACCACTTCGACAATTGAGCGGCGGTCCGGGCGGCCCGCCGCAACGGCGGGTCAGTTCTCGATTTCGTAAACCACGTCGGCCCGGCGGTTCTCCGCCCACGAGCTTTCATCGTGGCCGGTCAGCTTCGGCTTTGCCTCGCCCAGGGTCTTGACCGTCACCTGCTTTTCGCCGGCACCGTGGGAAACCAACGTCGAGCGCACGTTTTCGGCACGTTTCAGGCCCAGCTTGCGGTTGTAATCGGCGCTGCCGCGTTCGTCGGCGTTGCCTTCGATGCGCACGCGGGCTTTGGGATGCTCGGCCAGGTAGCGGGCATGGGCGCGCAGTGCCGGGTCGTAATCCGCCTTGATGTCGGCGTTGTTCAGGTCGAAGTAGACGCTGCGTTGGGTGCGCAGGCCGACCGGGTCGATCTTGATCTGCTTGTCGGCCTCGACCGGGGCGGTGGATGCCATCTTGAGCATTTGGCCATCCTGCTGCAATTCGGCCGGCACGGGCTGGCCGAGCAGGCCAGGGTGCACGCGCAGTGGGCCGCTTTGCGAAATATGCGTGCTCGGCGGAATGGTGCCCTTGGTGGAACAGGCGGCGAGCAGGGCGGAGAGCAGGAGAATGGCTGGCAGGGTGGCGCGCATCTTGATTGTCGGCGGCTTGAAGAATCCCCAATGATAGCCGCTCGTATCCGTGGCGAATAGTGGCGCCGGGCGGAGCGCTCCGGGTTTTGTTGTTTTGTAATAAGCAAATTCAAAAATTGTCTTTGCGGTTATATATGGTTTCGCTAAATTGGCGCCTATCCAAAGCGAGGTGAACCATGACCCATTTTCGTAAATCGATTGCCACCCTTCTGCTCGGCCTGCTCGCCGGTGCCGCCCTGGCCGACGCGACGCTGCTGAACGCTTCCTACGATGTCGCCCGCGATGTCTACAAGGATTACAACCCGATGTTCCAGAAGCATTGGAAATCCAAGACCGGCGAAAGCCTGGAACTGAAGCAGTCGCATGGCGGCTCGTCCAAGCAGGTGCGTGCGGTGGCCGACGGCCTGGAGGCCGATGTGGTGACCATGAACCAGGCCAACGACATCGAGTTCCTGGCTGACAAGGGCCTTGTCGCCAAGGACTGGACGAAGAAATTCCCGAACAATGCCTCGCCCTATACGTCGGCGATGGTGTTCATTGTCCGCAAGGGCAACCCGAAGGCGCTCAAGGACTGGCCGGACATTGCCGCTCCCGGCATCGAGGTCATCCTGCCGCACCCGAAGAATACCGGGAACGGTCGCAACACCTATCTGTCGGCCTGGGCCTGGGCGCTGAAGCAACCGGGCGGCAGCGATGCCAAGGCGCAGGAGTTCGTTGGCAAACTGCTGAAGAATGCCCCGCTGTTCGCCGCCGGCGGGCGCGATGCAACGACGACTTTCATGCAGCGCGGCTTGGGCGATGTGCTGGTGACTTTCGAATCCGAGGCTGAAATGATCGCCAAGGAATTCGGCAAGGGCAATTTCGAGGTCGTCTATCCCAGCCTGACGATGCAGACCGAGTTCCCGGTCGCCGTCGTCGAGAAGGTGGTGGACAAGAAGGGGACGCGCAAGCAGGCGACGGCTTACCTTGAATACCTGTGGTCCAAGGAAGGCCAGGAGAATGCCGCGCAGAACTACCTGCGTCCCCGCGATGCCGAGTTGCTGAAGAAATATGCCCACTTTTTCCCCACGGTGAAGACGTTCACGGTGGACGAGGTGTTCGGCGGCGCCAACAAGGCCTTCGCCTCGCACTTCAAGGATGGCGGCTCCTTCGATCAGATTTATGTAGGCAAGTAAGCCCGTCGTCTTGGTGTGTTGGCGGCCGGGGTTGCCCGGCCGTTGCCTTTACTGCATCCAGTCAGAACCATCGGTCAAAAAAAATGAGTTGCTATGTCCGTTAAATCCCAACGCGTGTTGCCCGGCTTCGGCCTGGCGCTGGGTTACACGTTGGTCTATCTCTCCCTGCTCATCCTGCTGCCCCTGGGCGGCATGATTCTCAAGGCATCCGAACTCGGTTTCGGGCAGATTCTCGACATCGCCCTCGGCGAGCGTTCGCTGGCAGCCTTTCGCGTCACGTTCGTATCGTCGTTGATGGCCGCATCGATCAATGCCTTCTTTGGCCTGATCGTCGCCTGGATCCTCGTACGCTACCCATTCCCCGGCAAGCGCTTCGTCGATGCACTGGTCGATCTGCCCTTCGCGCTGCCGACCGCCGTGGCGGGCATTACCCTGGCCACGCTGTATGCCGGCAACGGCTGGCTGGGCAGCCATCTTGAGCCGCTGGGCATCAAGGTCGCCTATACGCCGCTGGGTATCATCGTGGCGCTGACCTTCATTACCTTGCCTTTCGTCGTGCGCACCTTGCAGCCGGTGATCGAGGATATCGAAACCGAGGTCGAGGAAGCCGCCGCGTCGCTGGGCGCCTCGCGCTGGCAGACCTTCGTGAAAGTGATTTTTCCGGCCATCGGTCCGGCGCTGCTCACCGGGTTCGCCCTGGCTTTCGCCCGGGCGCTGGGCGAGTTTGGCTCGGTAATCTTCATTGCGGGTAATTTGCCGCTGATTTCCGAAATCGTGCCGCTGCTGATCATCTCCAAGTTGGAGCAGTACGATGTGCTCGGTGCGACGGCGCTGGCCGTGGTCATGCTGGCCATCTCTTTTGCGTTGCTGCTGCTCATCAATGCCTTGCAGTGGTGGGCCGCCAATCGGCACAAGAATAGCGAGCCGCTGGAAGTCTCGGCCGGCAAGGCAAAGGCAGGTGAAGCATGAGTGCCAACAAATTGACGCGCGCCACACAGGAACCGGCCTGGGTCCGCACCCTGCTGCTCACCGTCGGCCTCGGCTTCCTGTTCTTCTTCCTCGGCCTGCCGTTGATCGCGGTCTTCGTCGAAGCGCTGGCGCAGGGGCTGCCGATCTATCTCGACGCACTGAAGGAGCCGGAAACCCGCTCGGCGATCTGGCTGACCATCGTTATCGCCCTGGCTGTGCTGCCCTTCAATATTGTCTTCGGCGTGGCGGCCGCCTGGGCCATCGCCAAGTTCGACTTCCGCGGCAAGAGCCTGCTGATTACGCTGATTGACCTGCCGTTCGCCGTGTCGCCGGTGGTCGCCGGCCTGATCTTCATCCTGATGTTCGGTTCGCAGGGTTATTTCGGTGAGTGGCTGGCGGTGCACGACCTGAAAATCATCTTCGCCTTGCCGGGCATGATCCTCGCCACACTGTTCATTACCTTTCCCTTCATTGCCCGCGAACTGATTCCGCTGATGCAATCGCAGGGCAAGGACGAGGAGGAGGCTGCCGTGTCGCTTGGCGCCTCGGGCTGGCAAATGTTCTGGCGGGTCACCCTGCCCAACATCAAGTGGGGTCTGCTGTACGGCGTCATCTTGTCGAATGCCCGGGCGATGGGCGAATTCGGCGCGGTGAGCGTGGTTTCCGGGCACATCCGCGGTGAAACCAATACCCTGCCACTGCACGTCGAAATCCTCTACAACGAATACAACGCGATCGGCGCTTTTGCTGCCGCCTCGGTGCTGGCCCTGCTGGCGCTGGTGACGCTGGTAGCCAAGACCGTCGTCGAATGGCGCATGAAGGCCGAAACCGACATGCTGAACGCTGAACTCCCCGGCGAGAAAACCTCATGAGCATCGAAATCCGCAACATCTCCAAGCGCTTCGGCAACTTCGTCGCGCTCGACAACATCAATCTCGACATCCCGACCGGCGAACTGGTCGCGCTGCTCGGTCCCTCCGGCTGCGGCAAGACGACCTTGCTGCGCATCATCGCCGGCATGGAGACCGCCGATCAGGGCGACATCCTGTTCTCCGGCGCCGAGGCGACCCACCTGCACGCCCGCGACCGCAACGTCGGCTTCGTCTTCCAGCATTACGCGCTGTTCCGCCACATGACGGTGTTCGAGAACGTCGCTTTCGGCCTGCGCGTCAAGCCGCGCAAGGAGCGCCCTTCCGATGCCGAGATCAAGCGCCGCGTCATGGAGTTGCTCGGCCTGGTCCAGCTCGACTGGCTGGCCGACCGCTACCCGTCGCAGCTCTCCGGCGGCCAGCGCCAGCGTATCGCGCTGGCCCGGGCGCTGGCCGTCGAACCCAAGGTGCTGCTGCTCGACGAGCCTTTCGGCGCGCTCGACACCAAGGTCCGCAAGGAGCTGCGCCGCTGGCTGCGCCGCCTGCATGACGACATGCACATCTCGTCGGTGTTCGTGACCCACGATCAGGAAGAGGCTCTGGAGGTCGCCGACCGTGTCGTGGTGATGAACCACGGCAGGATCGAGCAGATCGGCTCGCCGGACGAGGTTTACTCGGCACCGGCCTCGCCCTTCGTCTATCAGTTCCTCGGCAATGTGAACGTCTTCCACAGCCGGGTGCAGGGGGGCTATGCCGAGGTCGAGCGCTGTGAAACGCCGGAAAAGTCGACCGCTTTTGTCCGGCCGCACGATATCGACATCACGCATGCGGTCAGCGAGGGCAGTCTGGAGGCGACCGTGCAGCACGTGCATCCGATCGGGCCGGTGGTTCGTGTCGAATTGCTGCACGGCCAGGAAATCGTCGAGGTCGAACTCTCGCGCGAACGCCACGAAGCCTTGCAACTGGCGGTTGGCCAGTCGGTCTGGTTCAGGCCCCGCCAGATGCGGGTGTTCGGTGCCGACGCGCAAGTGCAGGCCAGTCCCGACAAGCAGCCGTTCCTGTTCTGATCCGGGGCAAATCGGGCGGCAAGGGGCGGGTGCTATAATCGGCCCCCACTCCGTTCGCACACCAACCGTATCCGGTGATATTTACCCTCGGCATCAACCACCATTCTGCCCCGCTCGCCATCCGTGAGCGGGTGGCGTTTGGCGCCGACAAATTGGGACACGCGCTGTCCGACCTGACCCGCGAACGACCGGTGCGCGAGGTGGCCATCCTGTCCACCTGCAACCGGACGGAAATCTACTGTGCGGCCGAATCGCCCGATGTGGTCATCGATTGGCTGGCCCACTACCATCAGGTTCCGCGCGACGAACTGGCGCCCTACGTCTATACCCACAATCAGCCGGAAGCCATCCGTCACGCTTTCCGCGTGGCCAGCGGCCTCGATTCGATGGTCATCGGCGAGCCGCAAATCCTGGGCCAGATGAAGGATGCGGTGCGCACCGCCGAGGAAAACGGAACGCTGGGCACCCAGTTGCACAAGCTCTTCCAGCGGTCCTTCTCGGTCGCCAAGGAGGTGCGCAGCACCACGGCCATCGGCGCCAACATCGTGTCGATGGCGGCGGCCGGCGTGCACCTGGCGGAGCGGATTTTCGAATCCATCTCCGGGCAGCGCATCCTGTTCATCGGTGCCGGTGAGATGATCGAATTGTGCGCCGCCCATTTCTGCGCGCAAAAACCGAAACAGGTCACCATCGCCAACCGCACCATCGAGCGCGGTCGCGCCCTGGCCGAGCAGTACGGGGGCACCGCCATTCGCCTCGACGAACTGGGCGAGCACTTGGCCGCTCACGATATCGTGGTTTCCTGTACCGCCAGTCCCTTGCCGATCATCGGCCTGGGCATGGTCGAGCGGGCCGTCAAGGCGCGCCGCCACCGGCCGATGTTCATGGTCGACCTGGCCGTGCCGCGCGACATCGAAGAGGAAGTCGGCCGGCTCGACGACGTTTTCCTCTATACCGTCGACGACCTGGCGCAGGTGGTCGAGAGCGGCCTGGAATCGCGACAGGCGGCCGTGGTCGAGGCCGAGGACATCATCACCAACCGGGTCAGGGATTTTCTCGGCTGGCTGGAGTCGCGCGATACCGTGCCGGTCATCCGTTCGTTGCGCGACTCGGCCGAACGCATGCGTCGCCACGAGATGGAGCATGCGATGAAGCTGCTGGCCAAGGGTGAAAACCCCGAGAAGGTGCTCGATCACCTGTCGCATCGCCTGACCAACAAGTTCCTGCACGCGCCCACCCAGACCCTGAATGCGGCCGATGCCGGCGAGCGTGCCGAGCTTCAGGCGGCAGCGGCCCGCCTCTTCCACCTGCACGCCGGCGATTGACGCCTAGTGTTCCGGTCGGTGGCGGTTGGCGACGACCAGCCGGTTGCGCCCATCGCGCTTGGCCTGCAAGAGTGCTTCGTCGGCCGCTTCGATCAGTGAGCTTCCGGTGGTGTAGGCGGGCAGGGCGGCAATCCCGCAACTGAAGCTGGCATAGAGCGCTTCGTGTCCGTGGGCATGGGGCAGGCGGGAAAAATCCTCGCGGATGCGGTCGAGCAGCGTCATCGCCTGGCCGGCATCGACGCCGCCCAGTGCGACAACAAATTCTTCCCCGCCGTAGCGCCCGACCAGGTCGGTGTTGCGCAGACGCCCGCGCAGCAGCCAGGCCAGGCTGCGGATGACCTGATCGCCCACGGGGTGTCCGTAGTTGTCGTTGATCGACTTGAAGCGGTCGATGTCGAGCATCGCCACCGTCAAATGGCCGGCCGGCAGGGCGCGACGCAGCATGTGCTCCAGCTGTTCCTTGGCGGCGGTGTGGTTGAGCAGGCCGGTCAGGCCGTCATGGCGCCCGGACCGCAACATCTCGCGGTAACGGTCGATCTTGGTCTTGACCACGGCGCTGAGGATGATCGGGTTGGCCGGCTTGGTCAGGAACTGGTCACCGCCCAGACGCAGGGCTTCGACTTGTTGCCCGATGTCGGTTTCCCCTGAGAGGTAGATGACCGGTATGGACTGGTGCTCGGCAATCTGGCGCAGGGCGCGCGTCGCCTCGACGCCCGTGCAGAAAGGCATGTACATGTCCATCAGGATGGCGTGCGGGCGGTAGTCGGCGCAGGCCTGCAGCAGGGAGAGCGGGGTGTTGATGGCGCGGCTGTCGATGCCGTGCAGCTCCAGGGCACGTTGGACGTGCGCGGTCGCGGTCTTCGAGTCCTCGACGATCAGGACGCGATGGATTTCCTGTTCGCGACTTTCCACCAGATCGAGAATGCGCGAGAGGATGTCGCTCAACTGGTCTTCGGCCGGAATGCAGACATTGGCGCCGGCCCGTTGCAGGTTGACGATGGCCTCCAGCGACGGCGGCACCGAGAGGCAATAGATATAGCTGGCGACGTGGCGGGCACGCAGTTGTTGCAAGGCATCCAGCGCATGCTGCGGATAGCTGCTGTTTTCCCGGTCGGGGACGATGATGATGGCCAGCGGCTCTTCGCCCGCCTCGGGTGTCTCGTCCCAGTCGATGCCGTGGGGGCGGAAGCCGTAAAAGGAAAGTTGCTCGATCAGTGCGGTGCGCCAGGCGTGTCCGGGGTGCGAGACGATCAGAACCTTGCGTTGGCGTATCCAAGGATCGCGCTTGTCGTCGCCCGTGTCGGAGATGCGCTTGGCCGCGATTGCCGGCGCCTCATGGCGGTGGAGCAACTGCAGCATGACGCTTAATTGCTGGCTGATGGCCTCTGCCTGCTCGTCGGAAAGCGGGTGCAGGGTGTGGTCGGTGAGGGAGGCCAGGGCGCGATTTTCCAGCTCCTGGCAGGCACTGGCCAGTCCCGGCAGATTCTGCTGGCGCAAATGCTCGGTCAGGCCGTTCAGAGATAGCGTGAACTCGATGAACTGGTCGAAACCTCCGCTGCTGCGGTAGTTCTGCCAGCGCAGATCGAGCGTTTTCGCCAGGGCAATGAGGGAGTGGGAGACCGCGTGCATGGGAATGAGTCTGAAGGTGGGCCATTATCACGTCATGGCGCGCGGCGGGCAATCTCCTTTCGTCGCCGATCAATGGTGATCTCGGTTAGAATTTCGCCCCCTGAATCAATTACCTGGCAGCCCTTTCCGATGAAATCGAGCATTCGCCAAAAACTGGAATTGCTGGTCGATCGCCTCGACGAAATCGACCGCATGCTGGCCTCGCCCGACGCGGCCAACGATATGGAGCAGTTCCGCAAGTTGTCGCGCGAACGGGCCGAAGTCGAGCCGGTGGCGATCCAGTTCAATGCCTTCCGCCAGGCGGAAAACGACTTGCTAGAAGCCGAGGCCATGCTGGCCGACCCGGACATGCGCGAATTCGCCGAGGAGGAAATGGCCGCGGCGAAAGCCCGTTTGCCCGAGCTCGAGATCGAACTGCAGAAACTGCTGCTGCCCAGGGACCCCAACGACGAAAAGAGTGTTCTGCTCGAAATCCGGGCCGGTACCGGCGGCGACGAGTCGGCGCTGTTCGCCGGTGATCTGTTCCGCATGTATTCGCGCTATGCCGAGCGCCAGCGCTGGCAGGTCGAGATCATGTCGGCCAGCGAATCGGAACTCGGCGGCTACCGCGAAATCATCTGCCGCTTGGCCGGCAACGGCGCCTATTCACGGCTGAAATTCGAATCCGGCGGCCATCGCGTGCAGCGCGTGCCGGAAACCGAGACCCAGGGCCGCATCCACACCTCGGCGTGCACCGTTGCCGTGATGCCGGAAGCCGACGAGGTCGAGGATGTGAATCTCAATCCTGCCGACCTGCGTATCGACACCTTCCGTGCCTCGGGCGCCGGCGGCCAGCACATCAACAAGACCGACTCGGCGGTGCGCATCACCCACATCCCGACCGGCATCGTCGCCGAATGCCAGGATGGCCGCTCGCAGCACGCCAACAAGGCTTCGGCCATGCGCGTGCTGGCGGCGCGCATCAAGGACGTTCAGGTGCGGGCCCAGCAAAGCGCCATCGCCAGTACCCGCAAGAGCCTGATCGGGTCCGGCGACCGTTCCGAGCGCATCCGCACCTACAACTTCCCGCAGGGGCGGATCACCGACCACCGTATCAACCTGACCCTGTACAAGATCGCCGCCATCATGGACGGCGACATGGACGAGTTGCTCGGCGCCCTGGCCTCCGAGCACCAGGCCGACCAGCTGGCCGAACTGGCGGAACAGAACTGAGCATGACCCTCGGCGAAGCGCTGGCGTTCGCACGCCAGCATATCGATCGGCTCGACGCCCGACTGCTGCTCCAATACGCCACCGGCTGCACGCATGCCGACCTGCTGGCGCGGCCGGAAACCCCGGTCATGGCGCCGGCTTTCACGCAGTTTGCGGAATGGGTCGAGCGTCGCGCGGTCGGCGAGCCGCTGGCCTATCTGGTCGGCGAGGCCGAATTTCGCGGGCGGGTTTTTCAGGTCTCGCCCGACGTGCTGATCCCGCGCCCGGAAACCGAGGTGCTGATCGATCTGGCGCTGGAAAAACTGGCAGGCAGGACGTCTCCGTCCGTCGTCGATCTCGGTACCGGCTCGGGCATTGTCGCCATTTCGCTAGCTCTGGAACGCCCTGACGCCACCGTGTCGGCCGTCGATCTGTCTCCCGGTGCCCTGGCGGTGGCCCGCAACAACGCCGGCCGGCTCGGGGCGCCGGTTGCCTTCCGCGAAGGCGACTGGTTTGCCCCGCTGGCCGGGCAGCGCTTCGACGTCATCGTGTCCAACCCGCCTTATGTGGCCGAAGGCGACCCGCATCTCGAGCGGGATGGCCTGCCCCACGAGCCGCGCATGGCGCTGAGCGACCAGGAGCCCGGCGGCAACGGGCTGGCCTGCATCCGTCGTATCGTGGCGGCTGCTGCCGACCACCTGAATCCCAGTGGTTGGCTGTTGTTCGAACATGGTTACGACCAAGGGGCTGCCAGCCGGAACTTATTGGCCGACGCCGGGTTCAAAGCCTCATTCACTCATCCCGACCTGGCCGGCATCGACCGTGTTTCAGGCGCTCAACTGTAATCTGGAGATTCCATGTCCGACGTTCAGCAACGCATCCGCGAAACCGTGACCGGCAACCCGGTCGTCCTCTACATGAAGGGCGATGCCCGCTTCCCGCAGTGCGGCTTCTCGGCGACTGCCGTGCAGATTCTCAAGGTTTGCGGCGTCAACGACTTCGTCACCGTCAATGTGCTGGCCGACGAGGAAATCCGCCAGGGCGTCAAGGAATACGCCAACTGGCCGACCATTCCGCAACTCTATATCAAGGGCGAGTTCATCGGCGGCTGCGACATCATGAAGGAGATGTACCACTCCGGTGAGCTGCAGCAATTGCTCGAAGGCATTGCCCAGGCCTGATTCGTTCCTCAGTTCAGACAGCAGGGCCGGCCGATGAGCCGGCCTTGTCGTTTGTGCGGCGCAGCCATTTGAGAATGACCAGGAAAAGCATGTCGGGGGCAACCGGCTTGCCGATATGCTCGTTCATGCCCGCATCCAGGCAGCGCTGGCGGTCGTCGGCGAAGGCGTTGGCCGTCATGGCCAGAATGGGAACCTGAGCGTAGCCGGGGAGCTCGCGAATGGCCCGGGTGGCGTCGATGCCGTTCATGACCGGCATCTGCATGTCCATCAGGACCAGGGCGTACGGTTTCCGACGCGCCAGAGCGACGGCCGCGGCACCATCGTCGGCAACGTCGACCGTCAGCCCGCTGTCGATCAGCAGCTCGCAGGTGACGTCCTGGTTGATCGGCTCATCCTCGGCGAGCAGGACGCTCAGGCCGGCGAACTCCCGGGCAATGGCGGCGCAGGCATCCTCGCTGATCGTGCCGATACTTTCCCCAGCGCCCGTTACTTTGCGCTGGCGCAAGGTGAACCAGAACGTGCTGCCCTTTCCTTCCGGGCAGTGGACGCCAATCTCACCACCCATCAGGTCGATCAGCCGTTTGCAGATGGCGAGCCCCAGTCCGGTGCCGCCATATTTACGCGTCATCGTGTTGTCGCTCTGCTCGAAGGCGTTGAACAGTCGGGGCAGGCTGGATTCCGCAATGCCGATGCCGGTATCGGTCACGTCGATGCGGTAGTGCAATTCGGTATCGCTGTCGGCCAGGACGGCGATACGGACTTCGATGCGGCCGCCCGGCGGGGTGAATTTGATGGCGTTGCCGACCAGATTGATCAGAATCTGGCGCAGCCGGACCGGATCTCCACGAAGTTGCTGCTTGCCGAGGGCAGGGGGCAATTCGATGCCCAGATTCAGCGCTTTTTCCTGGGCCTTCCCGCCGAGCAGGGCATCCATGTCACGCAGAATGCCTTCGAGCGTGAATGCGGCCTGCTCAAGCGTCATCCGATCGGCTTCTATTTTCGACAGGTCCAGAATGTCGCTGATGATCGCCAGCAGATGGCGAGAAGCGTGCATGACCTTGCTCAGCCTTTCTTTTTGCGGGATATCTTCGGTTCGCCGCAAGGCGCTTTCGGTCATACCCATGATGGCGTTCATCGGTGTCCGCAGCTCGTGGCTCATGTTGGCCAGGAAGGTGCTTTTCGCCCGGTTGGCCGCTTCCGCCTGTTCCTTGGCCTGACGTAGCTCCGTCGTTCGCTCGCTGACCAGCATCTCCAGCTGCTGACGATGCCTTTCCAGCTCTGCTTCGTTACGTTTGCGTTCGGAGATGTCGTGGCCAATGCCCAGAACGCCAATCAGCTTGCCCTGATTGTCGACGACCGGCACCTTCGTCGTTTCCAGCAGTTCGCGATGCCCGTCATTGGCGAAGGTGATCCATTCCTCGTTGATGCTGGGCCCGTTGCGCTGCAAGGCCTTGCGGTCATGCTCCCGGAAAAAGTCGGCCAGCTCGCTGTCGACAAAATCGTAGTCGGTGTGGCCGAGAATCTTCTCCTTGGGGGCACCGAAGAATGCTTCGAAGCGGGGATTGCAGGCGAGGTACACCCCGTCGGGGTCCTTCAGCCACAAGAGGTCGGGCAGGTATTCAATGAGCGCATTGAGATGGGCGTTGACCTGGGCGAGCTCGTCCGCCGTTTTCTTCGAGACGGCCTGCTCCGCAAGGAGTGCATCGGTACGATAAGCGAGCAGTGCCTCGCGATGGCGCGAGGTGGCGAGCAGGCGATTGAAGGCGCTGACCAGTTCGCCGATTTCATCGGCACAAAGAATGGGCAGGCTGTCCGGCAATGCCGGCTCGTGGGCAGGGGAGTTCAGCGCCTGCGTGGCGGCAATGAGGGGGGCGAGTCGTTTGCGCAGCAAGTGCGTCGTGGTCCACCAGACGACCAGGCAGGCCAGTACGGAGAGAACCAGCGTGGCGAGCAGAATTTTGTGCCAGATGGATTCGATCGGGGCAAACGCTGCACTGGCCGGCAGGGTGGTGACGACGAACCAGTCAGCAAGGGGGATGCGGCGACTGGCCGAGATTTCCTCGACCCCGCGTGAATTGACCGCGATCCCGTAGCCCTCGTAGCCCTGCATGTAGCGGTCATGCATGGCATTGCTGCCGGGGGGCGGTACCGCCTGCATGATGCGTGTCTTGTCGCTGGCCGTGACGATGATCTGGTGGCTGGGGGAAATCAGCAGAAAGCCGACATTGCTGCCGATCCGGGTCTCGATGTTGCGCTCGATGAAATTGGCTGCGCCGAGATTGATCGAGCCGGCGACGGCGCCAATGATCGTTCCTTGATCGTTCCGTACCGGCACGGCGAAACCGATAACCGGAGAGTGGACCGTTGTCCCCATGGTTGGCCGGCCGATACCGCGCTTTCCTTCCTTCAGGGCGGCAAGCATGTAATCGCGATCAAGGTGGCTGGTGGCTGACCGTTCGGGCGGTGTCGGGATCGACGCAACGGGAACCGCGTCGGTGCCGGTTATCCAGACGCCGGCATTGAAAAACTGAAGCAGGATGGGCTGTGTATCGAGCCAGGCCTGGAGCTTGTCGGCATGCCCGAGGGTGGCGGGGGTGAGATTCCGTGCGACCGATTCAAGCGCGACGAAGCGCCGTTCAAGCGCATCGTTGGTGGCCGAGGCCAGTACCGATATCGTCGCAAATTGCTGTTCCCCGAGCACCTTTCCGGTGTCGTGGCGGAGCGTGTGATAGCTGTAGAAGGATAACGACCAGAGGGCGACCAGAAAAATGGCGAGCGTGACAAGGGCCAGTTGCGTCTTCAGGGATTGCCAGGAGTAAGGCCCCGGTCGCATGCGAAAAACTCCTTGGAGGAATCGTTTCGCGTACTGTAGCGGTCAGCGGTTAGCGACACAAGGTTGCTGGGCCGGTGCCGGAGGCGCAGGGCGGGTATTTGATAACCGCCCTGCAGCGGAGCGGTTAAACCTCGCTGACCTGAAAATCGATATGGCTGCCGCCAGTGACGATTTCCTTGACCGCGCAATGGGCGATGCTGTCGAGAATGACTGCTTTCTGTTCGGCCGTGAAGTCGGCCGGGAAGCGGACTTCAGTCCGGAATTTGCTCAAGGTCAGGGGACCGCCGGGGCCGGCGAAGGGTTTGCATTCGACCGCGATGCCTTCGGGCTTGATGCCCAGGCCCTTGCAGGCTTTCTTGGCGAAGACGATGGCGCAGGCGGCCAGCGCGGCATAGAAGGCTTCCAGCGGGTTCATCAGGGAACCGTCCAGCGCATAGCCGGCTTCGTGCTTGCCACTGGTGACCTTGATGAGCGGGGTGTTGTCGGCAACGGATGTATACATGCTGTTCTTCCTTGGTTTATTTGTATAAGGATGCGCTTATATATTAACCCGTGACAACGACGAACGCAAAAAAACCCGCCGGTCTTGCCGGCGGTTGGTGTGCGGAAGGTTCGGGCGATCAGCCGAGACGCTGGCGGGCGCGAACGATGGCTGCCCGGACCTGCTCCGGTGCGGTGCCGCCGACGTGGTTGCGACTGGCCAACGAGCCTTCGACGGTCAGTACGGCGAAGACATCGGCTTCGACCTGCGGGCAGAAAGCCTTCAGTTCATCGAGCGTGAGCTGCGGCAGGTCGACGCCCTTCGCTTCGGCGGCCTTGACGGCGTGGCCGACGGCTTCGTGGGCATCGCGGAAGGGCAGTCCCTTCTTGACCAGGTAGTCGGCGAGGTCGGTGGCCGTGGCGAAGCCCTGGGTCAGGGCGGCCTTCATGTTGTCGGCGCGGACGGTGATGCCGCCGGCCATGTCGGCAAAGATGCGCAGCGTGTCGGTGACGGTGTCGACGGCGTCGAACAAGGGTTCCTTGTCTTCCTGGTTGTCCTTGTTGTAGGCCAGCGGCTGTGACTTCATCAGCGTCAGCAGGCTCATCAGCTGGCCATAGACGCGGCCGGTCTTGCCGCGGGCGAGTTCCGGCACGTCCGGGTTCTTCTTCTGCGGCATGATCGATGAGCCGGTGCAGAAGCGGTCGGCGATCTGGATGAAGCCGACGCGTGGGCTCATCCACATGACCAGTTCTTCCGACAGGCGGCTGATGTGCATCATCAGCAGCGAGCAGGCAGCGGTGAATTCGATGGCGAAGTCACGGTCGGACACGGCATCCAGCGAGTTTTCGCAGACACCTTCGAAGCCCAGTTGTTCGGCAACGAAGGCGCGGTCGATCGGGTATGTCGTGCCGGCCAGTGCGGCGGCGCCGAGCGGCAGGCGGGCGACGCGCTTGCGGCAATCGGCGTAGCGCTCGGCATCGCGGCCGAACATCTCGAAATAGGCCAGCATGTGGTGGCCGAAGGTGACCGGCTGGGCGACCTGCAGGTGCGTGAAGCCGGGCATCGGCGTGGCGGCCTCCTTCTCGGCCAGATTGACCAGCGCGCTGCGGAAGTCCTTGATCAGCGCCAGGATGTCGTCGATCGCGTCGCGCAGGTAGAGGCGGATGTCGGTGGCCACCTGGTCGTTGCGCGAGCGGCCGGTGTGCAGGCGTTTGCCGGCGTCGCCAACCAATGCGGTCAGGCGCTTTTCGATGTTGAGGTGTACGTCTTCCAGATCGAGCGACCATTCGAACTTGCCCGACTCGATTTCCTCGGTGACGATGGTCATGCCGCGCTCGATGTCGGCCAGGTCGGCGGCGGCGATGATGCCCTGTCTGGCAAGCATGCGGGCATGTGCCAGCGAGCCGCGGATGTCCTGGCGCCACATGCGCTGGTCGAAATCGACCGAGGCGGTGTAGCGCTTGACGAGGTCGGAAACCGGCTCGGAGAAACGGCCGGCCCAAGTGTATTGATTGGCGTTGGAAGTCATGACTCTGATCTAGAATGGGGCAAATCGGCGACGAATTTCGAAGAAACCCGCACAAAGATGACAAGTATACGGCACTTTCCGGCCACGCACCCCTTGCCCGACTGGCGCAATTTCGGGGTGATGCTGCGCGTGCTGCTCGGCGTCAATGGCCTGGCGGTTCTGGCGGCCCTGGTTCAGGCGGGCGATATCGGAAAATGGCTCGAGACCTACCTGCAACTGGCCGCCGTGGTGGAGCCTCTGCTGTTGATCGAATTGGGTCTGCTCTCCCTGTTGCGCGACATGCTGTGGCGCCTTCCCCTGCGTCTCGGGCAGGCCTGCGTTGCCGGGCTGGCCGGCGGACTGGCTGCGGCCATGTTCCTGTATGCCCGCAGCCTGCTGCCAATCGACACGGGGGCGACATTGCGAGCCGTCCTGCTGGCCGTGGCCAGCGCGGTCCTGCTGCTCGCTTATTTCGAACTGCGTTCGCGGGCGCTTTCGCCGGCCCAGGCCGAGGCCCGGCTGGCTGCGCTGAATGCCCGCATCCGGCCGCACTTCCTGTTCAATTCGCTGAACGCGGTGCTCTCCTTGATCCGGGCGCGTCCGCAGCAAGCGGAGGAGGCGCTGGAGTCACTCTCCGACTTGTTCCGTGCCGCCATGCGCGATCCCGGCGAACTGGTCAGCCTGGCGGACGAGATCTCGCTGGGGCGGCAATATCTCGATCTGGAAAAAATCCGCCTGGGCGAACGTTTGTCGGTCGACTGGCAATTGGGGGCGGTCGACATGAATCTGCCGATTCCGCCCCTGATGTTGCAGCCCTTGCTTGAAAACGCGGTTTACCACGGTATCGAGCCGGCACCGGAAGGCGGCGTGATCCGTATTGCCATCGAGCAAAGGAGGGATGTGTTGTGCATCGTCATCGCCAATCCGACCGCCAGTCAGCCCCAGCATGCCGCCGGCAACCGGATGGCATTGGCCAATATTCGCGAACGTCTGCTCCTGTATTACGATCTCGAAGCCCGTCTGGAAACCGAAGTCAGTGACCATCGCTACGAAGTTCGTATCACGCTGCCATGTCAAACGAAAAACCGCTGAGAATCCTCATCGTCGATGACGAGCCGCTGGCGCGCGATCGTCTGCGCGCGCTGCTCGGCGATCTCGCCGTTCAGCTGCCGAGCAGCGTGGTGGGCGAGGCGGCGAACGGCCTCCTGGCGCTCGAGTTCCTGAGTGGCAACGCCGTGGATGTCGTCCTGGCCGATATTCGCATGCCGGGCATGGACGGCATCGAACTGGCGGCCCATCTCGGTCGCCTCGAAAAACCGCCGGCCGTGATATTCACGACCGCCTACGACAACTACGCGGTGCAAGCCTTCGACCTGAACGCGGTCGACTACCTGCTCAAGCCGGTACGCGCCCAGCGCCTGCTGGCCGCCTTGCAGAAAGTGCCGGCACAGCACCCCGATCCCGCGCTGCTGGCCGGCATCGGCCACGAAGTGCGGGGAAGCGGGCGGACCCACCTGTCCTGTCACGAAAGGGGGCGGCTGTTGCTGGTTCCGGTCGGCGAGGTGCTGTATTTCAAGGCTGACCTCAAATACGTCACGGCGCGTACGGCGGAGCGCGAATACCTGCTCGACGAGGCGCTGACCCATCTTGAACACGAGTTCGCCGACCGCTTCATGCGCCTGCATCGTGCCGTCCTTGTCGCCAAAACAGCCTTGGCCGGCTTCGAGAAGGCAGCGGGTGACGATATCGAAGCCTACGGCTGGGCCTTGTTGCGCGGCGTCCCGGAAAAGCTCCCGGTCAGTCGCCGGCAGTGGGCGCCAGCCAAGGCACTGGTCAAGAATTCCTGAACAGTCTTCCGAAAGAGATCACGACGTGTCCCGTATCTGCCCCCATTGCAACCACGCCCGCAAGGCCGACGACAATGTGCCCGAATGGCAATGCCCGGCCTGCGGCAAAGCCTATGACAAGGCAGGCAGTCACCTGCCGCCGCGAGGCTTGCGTACCTATGGCCCCAACGTGCAGCCGGCAGGGCGTAGCGGCGGCATTCGCTGGTTGCTGATCCTCGTCGCCCTGGGGGCGGCATTCTGGTTTGGCCGGCCGCTGCTTCTGCCGGGGGCGGCGCCGATTGCAGCGGCCTCGGCGAGCCAGCCCGAAGTCAGCCTCTATGCCACCGAGTGGTGCGGCTACTGCAAATTGACCCGGGAGTTTTTTGCCGCCAACGGGATTCGCTATACCGAATACGACATCGAGAAGAGTTCCGAGGCACTCAAACAGCACCGCAAACTCGGCGGCAACGGCGTGCCGCTGATCGTGATCGGCGACGATGTGATCAATGGCTGGAACGAAGAGAGGCTGCACCAACTGTTGCGCCCCTGGGTCAAGGGCTGATCAGGCGGGAACCTCGGCAACCAGTTTGATGTGCGGGAAGGGTATCTCTATCCCTTGCCGGTCGAAAGCCTGCTTGGCGCGGCGCAGGAACTCGCGGCGGATGCTCCACTGTTCGTTCGGGGTGACTTGGAAGCGGCAGCGGATGATCACCGACGAATCGGCCCACTGGTCAATGCCGGCGATCTCCAGGTCGCCCAGGATGCGAGGGCCAAGGCTGGCGTCTCCCCGCATCTGGCGGCCGACTTCTTCTATCACCTCGACGACCTGGTCGGTATCCTCGCCGTAAGCGACGCCCAGATCGATGACGGCATAGGCAAAGCCGACGCTCATGTTGGTGACGACGGTGATCTGGCCGTTCGGAATGTAGTGCACATTGCCGCCGTAATCGCGCAGGCGAAGGTAACGCAAGGTGAGTTCCTCGACGGCGCCGACCTTGCCGCCGGCGTCAATGACATCGCCGATCCGGATCTGGTTTTCGAGGAGCAGGAAGAAGCCGGTGAAGTAATCCTTGACCAGGCTTTGCGCGCCGAAGCCGACGGCAATCCCGGCCACCCCGGCGGCACCGAGTAGGGGTGCGACCGAGATGCCGAATTCGCCCAGGATCAGCAGGGCGGAAACCACCGTCAGGACGACGGTCAGCGTATAGCGCAATACCCGCGACAGTGTCCGCACCCGCTGCGCGCCGGCGGCTGATTCCTGGCGGCTGGCGAGCGCTTCGCGGAAGCGGGGAGCCAGCCTGTTGATCAGGTGTTGCGCCACCAGCGTCAGCATCAGGATCAGGGTGACGCGCAGGGGCAGAGCGAATTGCTCGAAGACATTTCTCAAGCTTGTGCTGTCGATTTCCATCTGAGCTACCCCGCTAAATACATTGAAAAACAATGTTTATTTCTATTGCGAAATTATCGATCATATAAAATTTTATTGAAAATCAATGCTATAAAATGTTACGCTTTGTGACTGATCCAAATTTTGGATTGTCGGCAAATGTTTTTGTGGCGCTAGGCGCCTCTTGACCCACTATCCGCTGCGGCTGCGGCAGGATGATTGCCGGCTCCAAGGAGCCCCTATGCTATTGGCAACCGATCTCGACGGAACCTTTCTCGGTGGGCAGGCGGAGCATCGCCAGTCCCTTTATCAACTTATTTCCGGCGACCAGGACATCAGCCTGGTCTTCGTCACCGGCCGCGGCCTGGAAGCGGTCATGCCCATCCTCTCCGATCCGGCGGTGCCGGTTCCCGACTACATCATTTGCGATGTCGGCGGAACGGTGGTCAAAGGAGGAAGTCTGCAAGCGGTACAGCCCCTGCAGACCGATATCGACCGGCGCTGGCCCGGCGAGCGGGCGGTGGCCGACGCGATGGCCGCTTTCCCTGCGCTGGAGCGGCAGAACGTTCCGCAACAACGCCGTTGTTCGTATTTCTGCCATGGCGATGCGCTGACGCCGGAGTTGGCCGAGACGGCAGAGTCTCTCGGCTGCGGCGTGCTGTACTCGGACAGCCGCTACGTGGATGTCCTGCCCAGGGGCATCAACAAGGGGGCCACACTGAGCGCCTTGATCGACCTGCTGGGCGTGCCGCGTGACGAGGTATTGGTAGCCGGCGATACGCTGAACGATCTGTCGATGTACGAAGCCGGCTTCCAGGGGGTCTGCGTCGGCGAATCCGAGCCAGCTTTGCTCGCCGCCACCGCTCGCCAGAAGCATGTTCTGCACGCCAAGGAGGCCGGCTGTGGCGGCATCCTGCAGGGTATTGCGCATTTCGGCCTGCTCGCACCCGAATACATCGCGTCCGGCTCGGCTGGCATCGAGCGTGGCAGTTCCGACCTGGTCATGGTGTACCACCGCCTGCCGTATGAAGAGCAGCGCATCGACGGGCGCATCGTGCAGCGCCGGCCGAAATCGCCGAACGGCATCATTCCCAGCCTGCTGTCCTTCTTTGCCGGCGGCCAGCGCGGCTCCTGGGTCGCCTGGAGCATCCGCGAGGAAGGCGATGAGCAGCCGTTCGAAGTCCATGCGAAGGTCGATGCTCGTCGCTATCCGGGCTTGGTGGCGGCGCGGGTCGCACTCACCAAGGACGAGGTCGATGTTTTCTACAAGCGCTTCTCCAAGGAGGCGTTCTGGCCGACCCTGCATACCTTCTGGGAGCGGGCGGTGTTTCGCGAAGAAGACTGGTCGGTCTTCCTCGCGGTCAACCGCAAATTCGCCGAGCGGACCGCCGCCGAGGCGGCCGAGGGGGCGACGGTCTGGTTGCACGACTACAACCTGTGGATGGTCCCGGCCGTGCTGCGCGAATTGCGGCCGGATTTGCGGATCGCCTTTTTCCACCATACCTATTTCCCGTCAGCCGATGCCTTCAACGTCTTGCCCTGGCGCCGGGAAATCGTCGGCAGTCTGTTGCAGTGCGACTACATCGGCTTCCATATCCCACGGCAGGCGGAAAATTTCGTCGACGTGGCGCGCGGTGTCGTGCCGCTCGAAATCATCGAGCAGCAGGATTGCGCGCCGCGTTTTCTCAGCTACGGCTGCGCGGTCGGCCTGGAGAGCATGAGCACGCGGATCGAAGTGCATGGCCGCAGCATCGGTATCGGCGCGCATCCAATCGGCCTCGATCTCGGACGGGTGCGCCAGGCGCTGGGCCACGCCAAGACGGCGAGCCGACGCCAGGCCATCGCCGATGAGTTTTCCGGCAAGCAACTGGTGCTGTCGGTCGAGCGTCTCGATTACACCAAGGGAACGTTGGAGAAAATCCGCGCCTTCGGCGATCTGCTCGAACGGACGCCGGCACTGCGCGGGAAAGTATCGTTGGTCGTGGTCTGCGTGCCGGCGGCCAAGGAAATGACGGTGTATGACGAACTGCAGCAGCAGATCGAGCAGGCGGTGGGCCGCGTGAATGGGCAATTCAGCGAGGTCGGCTGGTCGCCGATCCGCTTTTTCTTCCGCCCGCTTCCCTTCGAGGAGGTCGTGGCCTGGTACGCCGAATCGGACGTCTGCTGGATCACGCCGCTACGCGATGGCTTGAACCTGGTGGGCAAGGAGTACGTGGCCACCCAGGGTGAGATTGCCGGCCAGGGCGTGTTGGTGCTGTCCGAGTTCGCTGGCGCGGCGGCGGAGTTGCATGGCGCGGTGCTGACCAATCCCCACGATCCGAAGGACTTGCGCGAGCGCTTGCAGCAGGCGCTGACCATGGACGAGGCGGAGCGCACCGCTCGCCTGCGTGGTCTCTACGACATCGTCGCGCATAACGACATCGATCGCTGGGGGCGTGATTTTCTCGACGCCGTTTCCGCCGACTCGGCGGGTCCCGTCGAGTCAGATCGCCGGCGCTGAGCGATCCGGCGAGCCGGCCGGGGTGCTCGCCACGCTCCGCGCATGCGCGTCGGCCAGCGCATTGCCGCGGCTGCTGCCGTGGCCCTTGATCCAGCGCAGGCGGGCCGGGGCGAGCAGCGCGGCCAGGTCGAGGCCGGGAAAGCGCCCGGCCAGCGCCGCATCCTGCTCCAGGCCGAGTGTCTGGGCGCGGCTCAGGCGGGTCATCGCATCCTGATTGTCTGAAAACAACCCGAAAGGCCGGCCGGGAAAGCTCAAGGCCGCCTGTTCGAGGCCAAAAACCGCCGCCTGCAATTCCAGTTCATTGCTGCCGTCGAGTGGGACGCAACGCGTGAAGACGAGCGCTTCGCTGCCTGCGTCGTCGTAGAGGATGGCGGCCAGGCCGCCGTGGCGCAGGCGGCTGGCGTCGGTGAAGACCAGCGCTAGGTCGGCCTCGGGCATCAGGCGCGCGGGCAGCGGGCCGGGCGACAGGTGGATGGTGGGTGGGCGGTGCTTTTCCCTGCGTTTGGTCATGGCGTCGCTGGTCATCAAAAGGCGAAAGCCTCGTACCGGGGGGAGTACGAGGCTTTCTGGACGGCCCTTTGGGGGTCAGGGGAGGGAGGCCGTCATGGCTGATGTCTGTTCAGCGCATGTGTCCAAGATAAGGTCAGGGCCGCGTGGTTTCAAGTAACGGTTTGCAACAGTGCGTATCGTACTGTGCTCGCCTGGCCAAACCGTACGCCGTCAGGGGGCTGCCGCCTGGCAGTTGTCGCGGCCGTTGGCCTTGGCATGGTACAAGGCTTGATCGCTGCGTTTGTAAATGTCCTCCGGGGACATACCTGTCTCCCAGGTTGCCAGGCCGATGCTGAGCGTGACCTTGCCCTTGGGGGCCGTGGCGTGCGGCCAGGCTGCCGCCGCGACACGCTGGCAGAGGGTTTCTCCCAGCATTTGTGCGTCGCGCTGGGTGGTATTGGGCAACAGGATGGCGAACTCTTCGCCGCCGATCCGGGCGCAGAAATCGTTGGTGCGCTGAACGTGCGCTTCCAGTGCCCGGGCGATGTTCTGCAGGCAGGTATCTCCGGCCGGGTGGCCGTAATGGTCGTTGTATTTCTTGAAGTGGTCGACGTCGATCAGGAGCAGTGCAAACGAGGGGCCTCCCCGGTTGGCGCGGGCGCTTTCCTCGGTCAGGCGCTGGTCGAAATACCGTCGGTTGCCCAGGCCGGTCAGCGGGTCGCGCAATGCCTGCGCGGCCAGGGTCCGGTTGGCTTCCTCCAGAGCCTGGGTGCGCTCGGCCACCCGGTGCTCCAGATCGCCGGTGTAGTCCAGCAGGCGCTTTTCCATGAGCAGGAAGGCTTGCCCGAGGCGTCCGATTTCATCGTTTCCGGGGGCTATGGTCATGGCATGTTGGCTGCGCCCGTCGACTGCTTCGACATAGCTCAGCAGCGACATCAGATCGGCGGTCATGTTGCGCAGGACCTTCTGTAGCAGCAAGGCGGTCAGCAGGAGGGACAGAACGATGGCGCCGGCCATCAGCCAGCGGAGTTGTGACAGGGGTTGTTCGGCGTAATCGAGGTCGGTGAGTACCACCAGCACCCAGTCGAAGTCGGGAATGTGGCGGTAGATGGCGTCCTGGTGATGCTGCAGTTTGGTATCGATGAACTTGATGCTGCCACAGCATCCGTCGCCGTTTTGCATGTCCTTTCTGCCGGCCAGGTCGTCGAGGACGATCTGCTTCAGCGATTTGCCGGAGCGATGTTCCATCGGCTCATCGCCGTCGCTTCGGCGCTTGCCGGCAAAAACGATATGGTTGGTTTTCCGGTCGATGATGAAAAAATCCTCCGAGTCGCTGCTCGAGGGGAGCGCAACGTCCAGATGATCGAGTTCTAGCAAGGGCGGAAGGTGGCGGCTGTCGAGATAGCGGACGCGCACCCGTTCGTTGCCCACGATCTCGGTCCACGTCATGCACCGTTGGTCATCGCCCGAGCGGATCTCACGGTAAGGGTCTGCTTGCTGCAGGAAGTAGTTGTAGCCCAGTGCGACGATGGCTCTGCCGCAAGCGTCTTGCAAGTTGGTGCTGGCGGACCCGCCGCGGGAAAGGCGGACGCTGTTTTCGGGCTCGTGTTGTGCAGGAGCCCCGACGGGCGACGGCACCGGCATGGCGGCATTTCCCTGCAGATAGGCGCGGGCGCTGATGCTGATCATGTTCTGCAGCATGCTGTGCATGCCGTAGGCCGAAAACTCCATTTCCCGGTGCGCTATGGCATAAATGCGCTGCTCGATCAGAAAGAACGTGACAACAGTCGCTGTTCCGCAACACAGCAGCAAGGTCAGTAAAACCCCGGAGAGGAGCTTTTTCCGATAGCTCAAGCGGCTGAACACGGCGAATGCTCCGGAATTACTCGCGGCGCTTGATCAGGTAGGCCAGCATCTCCTGTTTCGGGAGCGGGCGGCTGAAGTAATAACCCTGTCCGATGTCGCAATTGAGGTTGCGTGCCAGGCGCCAGTCCTCAAAATCCTCGACGCCTTCGGCGACCGACGTCAGCTCGAGTTCCTGCGAAATGTTGATTGCCGCCGTCAGGATGGACAGCAATTTCTGGTCTGTCGTCACCGCGTGCACAAAGGATCGGTCGATCTTGAGCTCGGTAAAGGGGCATTTGGCCAATTGCTTCATCGACGAATAGCCGGTCCCATAGTCGTCCATGGCGATGCCGAAGCCCTTGATGCGCAAGCGCGTCAGCGTGCTGAGACAGGCCTTGAGATTGGACATGACCGAGGTCTCGGTGACTTCGAAGGTGAGTTGTGCCGCGGGTATGTTCGTTCGTTCGAGCTGCGCGGTGATTTTGTCGACCAGGTCATGCTCGCTGAGCAGCGGGACGGGGAGGTTCATGCTGGCGCAGAATCCGGGGAGATGGACGCTCGCCTCCTTCAGGAACTCCAGCGTGGTAGCGAGTTGGAAAAGGAAGTGCGGAAGCGCCAGCGGGCCGTTCTCGATATGCTCGAGGAAGGCGGCCGGCGGCACCATCCCGTGCTTGGGGTGTTGCCAGCGCGCCAGGACCTCGGCCCCGACGATCCGGTCATCGACCAGGGATATCTTGGGCTGGTAGTAGGCAATGATCTCTCCCGATTGCATGGCGTTGGCGAACTCGTCGCTGAACAACGGGGGGAAGGTGCCGTGCTGGCGGGAAATGAACTGATGGTGGCTCGGGTCGTACGGCTTGAGGGCCCGGTACAGGCAGTCGGAGGTGATGGGCTTGGGCAGGATGGCGACCAGTTCGAGCTCGCTGCCGGAAACGATTTCCCGCACCGAAGACAGCAGGCTGCTGTCGAGGCCGCTCATCACGCCAACATACAGTTTGCCGCTGAAGGATTTCTCGACGGCATCCAGTAGTTCGACACCGTCAAGCACCGGCATGTTGAGGTCGGTCAACAGGAAGTCGATGAGCTGCCCTTGCATCAGCTGATCGAGCGCCTGCTGGCCGTTTTCGGCCAGCAAAATATTGGTGAAGCCGATTTCCTGCAATATCCGGCGGCACTCGAAGCGCATGCTCGACGAGTCGTCGACCACCATCGCGGTGCGTCCTTGCCATTGGGTAAGCGCTATGTTCATGGGGGACTCCTTAAGCCGCGCAGATCAGAGAGGGGATGTCGCTCAGCGGGACCACTCTCTGGGCAGAACCGAGCTCGATGGCCACCTTGGGCATGCCGAAGACGACACAGGACGCTTCATTCTGGGCGAAGGTACGGGCGCCGCTGGCCAGCATTTCGCCAAGACCGCGGGCACCGTCGTCGCCCATGCCGGTCATGATGATTCCCGTGGCGTTGCTACCGGCGCTGACGGCGACGGAACGAAACAGCACATCGACCGAGGGCTTGTGGCGGGAGACCAGGGGGCCGTCGCGCACTTCGGCAACGTATTGCGTGCCGCTGCGGTTGAGCATCAGGTGCTTGCCGCCGGGCGCGATCAGGGCCAGCCCGGCGACCAGGCGGTCGCCGTTGCTCGCTTCCTTGACTTCGATCTGGCTGTTTTGGTCGAGGCGGCGGGCGAACGAAGCGGTAAACGCTTCCGGCATGTGCTGGACGACGACGATGCCCGGGCAGTCGCGGGGCAGGCGGGAGAGGACGTACTCCAGTGCCTGCGTGCCTCCGGTCGACGTGCCGAGCGCGACGACGCGCTCCGTGGTGCGAAACATGGCGCGACCGGTCGGTGCCGACAGCATCGCATCCGCACTGAGTTTTTGCGGGGCCTGCGGGAGAGGCGGCGCCAGGTTGTTCAGACGGGCGCCGGCGGCGGCCCGCACTTCGTCGATCAACTGGCGCGCGGCATCGCTGAGAAAGTCGCGCAGGCCGACCTTGGGCTTGGTGACGATGGATACCGCCCCGGCTGCCATCGCGTCGAGCGTCACCGGCATCCCGGCTTCGGCCAGCGACGAGCAGATGATCACCGGCGTCGGGTGTTCCTTCATGATCTTGCGCAGGAAACTGAGGCCATCCATGCGCGGCATCTCGATGTCGAGAATGATCACGTCGGGCCAGTGGCGGTTGAGTTTTTCCATCGCGAACAAGGGGTCCGGCGATGCCGCGATGACCTCGATGTCGTGCGCCTTGGCCAGAATGCCGCTCAGCACTTCACGAACGACGGCCGAGTCGTCGACGATATGGACGGTGATTTTCCTATTCATGGTTGACTCTCTTGCGATACAGCGATGGGCGGATCGGAACCAGGGGGGTGTTCAGGCCGGTCAGTGTTTCGGCGTGGCTGATCACCAGGACGCCGTCGTCTTTCAATTTGTCGCAAACCTGCGCAAGGAGGCTTTCCTTGGTCGAGGGATTGAAGTAGATCATCACGTTGCGCAGGAAGATCACGTCGAACAGACCGATTGCGCTGCGTTCGCACTGGTTCAGGTTAAGTTGCTGGAAGCGCACCCGGCGACAGATCTCGGGCGCGACCATCAGCATGCCGCGGTACTCGTCGCGTCCCCACAGGAAATAGCGCTGTATGAAATTGGGCGGCAGCTTGCGCACCTCGTCGCGCGGATAGATCGCGTTGCGGGCTTCTTTCAGCACCTCGGTATTGATGTCGGTTGCCAGGATTTCGAAGGCGCCTTTGTCGCCCAGCGCTTCGGTCAGCGAAATGGCCGCCGAATAGGCTTCCTCGCCGCTGGAGGCCGCGGCCGACCAGACGCGGAAGGGCTGTCCCTCCGTCTGGCGGGTGCGGGCGAATTCGCCCAGCCACTCGAAGTGCCCGGGTTCGCGGAAAAAATAGGTCTCGTTGGTCGACAGGGCATTGATGACGTGTTGCCGTTCCTCTTCGGATTCCGGTGCGCTGACCAGTTTCCAGTATTCGGAAAATCCGCTGAATCCGAGCTGGTTGACCCGTTTGGCGAGACGGGCCTCGACCATCGCCTGCTTGCTGGGCGCCAAGTCCACGCCCGACGCCTCGTACATGAAGCGGCGTATGCGCAGAAAGTCGGCTTGGGTCAGCGGATTGGACATGATGCTCGGCTTGAAGTGACGTTCACGGGGTTTCGCCGGCGAGGGCATCGCTCCAATGGGCTCTGGACACTTCATCGGCGAGCTCGCTCAATTCGTTGACCGACAGCGCCTTCTGCACGTTGAGCAGGATGACGAAGCGGCCGGCAACGGTGGTGATGCCCTGGATGAATTCGCTGCGCAGGCGCGTGCCGAAGGATGGCGCCGGTTCGATGGCGTCGAGCGGGATTTCGACCACCTCGCGCACCCCGTCGAGCAGGATGCCGAGCAGGGAGAAGGCGTCGTTGCCTTCGATGCTGAGAATGGCGATGCAGGTCCCCGGCTTGATCTCGCTCAGCGGGCGGCCGAAGCGGGCCGAGAGGTCGACGACCGGGACGACGGCGCCGCGTAGGTTGATGATGCCGCGGATGAAGACCGGCATCATCGGAACGGTGGTGATTTCTTCGTATTCGATGATCTCGCGGATATGGTGGATGCTGATGGCGAACATTTCGTCGCCGAGGACGAAGGTGACGCAATGCGCGACACCTTCGCCGCCATCGTTGGCGGGCACGCGGCCGTTTTCGTGCATGCTCATGGCTGCGCTCCTTTCAGAAGCGGGAGAATTTGCCGGCGATACCGAGGTCGCCGCCCTCTCCGCCCGTTTCGAAGGGGCGCGGCGCGGCGCCGGGCTTCACATTCGTCGTGAAGCGCTGGCCGCTTTCCCGCAGCGTGCCGTTGGCGAGCTTGAACTGTTCCATCAGATCGCGTAGCTGCATGGCGGACGAACTGACCTCTTCGGCCGTGGCGCTCAATTCCTCGGCGGAGGAGGAGGTGGTCTGCATGGTCGCGCTGATCTGCGTCATGGCCTGATTGATCTGGCGGATGCCGGTAGCCTGTTCGCGCGAGCCGGCCGCGATTTCCTGAACCAGCGTGGCGGTTTGCTGGATGCCCGGCAGCATTTCGCCGAGCTGGCCACCGGCCTTTTCGGCCAGTCCGACCGAACGGCCGGCCAGGTCGCCGATCTCGCGGGCAGCGACCTGCGAGCGTTCGGCCAGTTTGCGTACCTCGACGGCTACCGTGGCAAAGCCCTTGCCGTGTTCGCCGGCGCGGGCGGCCTCGATGGCGGCGTTGATCGCCAGCAGGTCGGTCTTGTTGGCGATGTCGTTGATGACGGTGATGCGGCCGGCGATTTCCTTCATCGCATGCACCATGTTGTCGACAGCCTGGCCGGTTTCGGTCGCGTTGCCGGCGGTCTTGCTGGCAATGCCGTCGGCGATCTTGGCGTTGTCGGTGTTCTGGCTGACGGTGGCCGACATCTCTTCGACCGAGGCGCTGGTCTGTTCGACGCTGGCCGCCTGCTGCACCGCGCTGGAGGACAGCGAAGTGGCGGTGAGGGCCAGTTGCTCGGAGGCCGAGCTCAGGTTGGAGGACATGAAGCGCACTTCGTTGAGTACGCCGGCCAGGCGCTGCACCATGCCGGAAAAGGCGAACATCAGGCTGTTCTGGTCGTTTTGCCTGAGCGCGATCTGCAGGCTGAAGTCACCTTGGGCGACCTTCTCGACGATGTTCTTCACCTCGCTGGGGTCGCCGCCGAGCGTATTGCCGATCGCGCGGATGATGGCCCAGGCAATCAAGGCCGGCAGGGCGGTCGCAATCGCCGCTACCGCCATCAGCATGCTGCGCATCGAGGCGACATCGGCTTTCAGCTCGGCCGAGGCCTGGTTGTTCAGATCACTCTCCTCCTTGACCAGATCGCGCAGCGTCGTGTTGAGGGCGGCGTTGGCGGGTGAGGCATTCTTTTCCAGATACAGCTTGGCTTCTTCCTCTTTTCCTTCCTGGTCGAGTGCCAGCACGCGATTGGTCGCTGCAAAGGCGATCGGTCGCTGCTGGGTGATCCGGGCGACCAGTTCGCGTTCCTTGCTGCTCATCTGGTTGGCATATTTGTCGAAGAGCTTGAACAAGTCGCTTTCCGCTTTCAGGTAGATCGCTTCGGACGCTTGCAGTTTTTCCGTCGCGCTGGCGCGTTTGGCCGCATCGTCGCGGTCCAGCAAGGCTTGCCGGTACTGGACGCGCATTTCCTGCACGGCATCCAGCATTTGGGCGGCCGTGGTGGCTTCCGGCGTATTGACCTCGACGATGGTCGTCAATGAGGCAGTCAGGCTGGCCATACCCATGATCGCAAACATGCCGAGGCCGATCAGGGCAGTAATGGCAAGACCGAACCCCAGCATCAGGCGATGGGCGACTTTCATATTGCTGGCGATACTCATGATGACCTCCACTGGGATGTGCGTTAAATGGGGCGTGTTGCCGAGTTGGCGAGGGCGATGCTGTGTTCGGTCAGGCTCGCCTGGCGTTGTTCGACTAGGCGATCCTCCCGCTTCAGGGCAAGCTGGATCAGTTGCGGTATGTCGAGAATCAGCGCGAGGCGGCCGTTGCCCATGATGGTCGAGCCGCTGACGCCGCGCAGCGAGCGGAACAGGCTGCCCAGCGGCTTGATCACGGCCTGGATGTCGCCGATCAGGCGGTCGACGATGATGCCGGCCGTGGTTTGCCCGAACTGGGCGACGACGACGTATTCCGGCTCGTCGGAAGGCGGCAGCGAGAACAGTTCGCGCAGGCTGATGTAGGGAATCCAGGTGTCGCGCAGCCATATCTGCCGGGTTTCGCGCGAAATCTGCTGGCTGGGCATGTCCATGCATTCGGCCATCATGTCGAGCGGCAGGACGAGCGACGAGCCGCCTACCTCGACGTGGAAGCCGTCGATGATCGCCAGGGTCAGCGGCAGGCGTATGCGCAGCGTGCTGCCCTGGCCGGCGGTGCTCAGGATCTCGATTTCGCCGCGCAGGGCCTCGATGTTCCGGCGCACGACATCCATGCCGACGCCGCGGCCGGAAATGTCGCTGACCTGCTCGGCGGTGGAGAAGCCGGGTAGGAAGATCAGCTTGTAGACTTCCGGGTCGCTCAGTTGCCGCCCTTCCGCCAGCAGGCCGCGTTCCTGCGCTTTGGCCAGGATGGCCGCCTTGTTCATGCCGCGCCCGTCGTCGCTGATGTCGACCACGATGGCACCGGTGTCGTGATAGGCCTTCAGACGGAGCAGGCCGCGAGCCGGTTTGCCTTGTGCCAGACGGCTCTCGGCATCTTCGATGCCGTGGTCGATGGCATTGCGCACGATGTGCATCAGCGGATCGGTGAGTTTCTCGATCATCGACTTGTCGATCTCGGTGTCAGCGCCGACGAGATCCAGTTCGATTTCCTTGCCGAGCCGGGCGGAAACGTCGTGCACCATGCGCGGGAAGCGGTTGAATATCTCGCTGATCGGGACCATGCGCAGGTTCAGCGCGTCGTCGCGAATGCCTTCGACCAGTTGGCTCAGCACTTCGACCGCCTGGATCATGTCGCTGTCGGCGGTTTGCTTGGCGCGCATGCGTGAGCTGGCGGTCGAGATGACGAGTTCGCCGACCCGGTTGATCAGGGCGTCGAGCTTGGCGGCTTCGATGCGGATAAAGCGGCTGCCTTCGACGCGATCGACGCTGCGTCGCTTTTCCTGCGGCACGTTCTGCATCGGTGCCGCTTCGAGGGATGGCATCGGTGCCTGAACGGGCGGTGCCGTCGACACGGCGCTGGGCAGGTAGCCGGCTTCCCGCCAGCGCGCCAGATGGGTTTCCGGCGAGCCGCCGTAGCGGGCGGCGAGCGCGACGAACGCATCGTAGTCGCTGGCCGGCGGCAGGATGTCGATCTCGCTGTCGTCCTGGATGAATTCGAAGGCGGCGGCGATGTCGGCGGCGCTGGCCTGGCTGTGCAAGGCCAGTTCATTGCTCAGGCGGCAGGTGGTGGGGTCGAAATCCTGCAGCGTGGCGGGCATCTCGAGGCGCGTGTGGATATGGACGATGCTGCCGTGCTTGCCGAGATAACGCAGGAAGGAGGCGGGGTCGAATCCGTGTTGGAACAGATCCGGGTGGTAGCGCAGAAACAGGTGCCAGTTGCCGCTCTCGCTATTTTCCGGCGCGGCGGGGCATGGCGCAGCGGATGCGACGGCCGTTGGCGCGAATTGCGTATGCGCTTCCAGCGCCGTCAGCAGACGCCGGTGCTCGGCATCTTCCGGGAAGGGGGTGGCGGGTTCGCTCCGGTAATGGGCCAGCATGTGTCGCAGATGGTCGTTGCAGGCGAGCAGCAGCGCGACCAGCGGTTTGTCGATGGCCAGTTCACCGTTGCGCATGCGGTCGAGCACGTTTTCCATCACGTGGGTGAAGGCGATCAAGCCGTCGAGTGCGAACAGGCCGGCGGACCCCTTGATGGTGTGGGCGCTGCGGAACATCGCGCTGAGGTCTTCGGCATTGCTTTCCGGCTGCGCGTCGAGCGAAAGCAGCAGGCTTTAGAGCAGATTGCTTTGCTCAAAGGCTTCTTCGAAAAAAAGCGCCAGGGCGGATTCGTTGTTCATGGCGCACTTTCCTCGGCGGCCTGTGCCGGCAGATCGAGCCCGTAGAGCGCCAGCAGGGCGTCGACTTCCGGATGGCTTTGGCTCAGCGCAAAGTCGCGCCCCAGATCCTGCGCCTGGCGTGCCAGCATGAGCAGCAACTGCAAGCCGCAGCTGTCGATGTCGGTGACGGCGTCGAGCGAAACGCGGATGCGCGGGCAGTTGAGCGCCAGAAAAATGTCGTCCTTCAGCGCGTCGACCGTGAAGATGGTCAAGTCGCCCTGCAGGGTCAGCGTGGCTTCCTGGCCTTCGATGTGGAGCGGGGATTCGATGTCTGCTACTAGCATGTTTCGTCCTCCGGATAGTTGGGGGCGGCGAAAGGCGGGCTCAGGCCTGGACCAGCTTGGCGACCGCGTCGAGCAGCACGGGCGGCTGGAAGGGCTTGACCACCCAGGCGCGCACGCCGGCGGCCTTGCCTTCCGCTTTCTTGCTTTCTCCCGCTTCGGTGGTCAGCATGATGATCGGCGTGAAGCGGTAGGCGGCGAGCTGCTTGGCGGCCTTGACGAAGCTGAGGCCGTCCATCACCGGCATGTTGACGTCGGAGATGATCAGATGAATCTTCTTGCCGTCGAGTTTGCCGAGGGCATCCTTGCCGTCACCGGCCTGGATGACCTGATACCCGGCATCCTTGAGTGCAATGGAGACGACGTTGCGGAAGCTTGCTGAGTCGTCCACGACCAGAATGGTTTTATCCACGCTGTTTTCCTTTCCTAGAAAAAGGTGATCTCGCTTTTCTGCGCTTGCGTTTTGCCGTGCCCGGCCTGCGGCAGCGGCTGCTTGGCGTGCAGGGCGTGCTGTTCGTCGGTGGTGTAGGTTTGTTTGAGATTGCCTATCCAGGCAGCCTGATCGACGGGCTGGCCGTTGCTCAGGGTGTGGCACAGCCTGTCGGCGTCGGCCTGGATGTGGCCGAGAATTTGCGAAATGCGATCCTGAAACTGCAGTTCGACGAGTACCTGGTTCAGGGTGGTGTCGACGCTGGTGCTGATGCCGCGCATGTTGTCGAGGCGGGCTTCCAGTTCTTGCGCGTTGCCGCCGAGGCGCTGCAGGACATCGCGGACCACTGCCTCGGCCTCGCTGATCAGACGGTTGGCATCGCTGCTGCTTGCGGTGGCCGCCTGGATGACATGCTGGATCGCCTGCGTCACCGAATTCACCTGGTCGGTAATGCGTTTGCCGGTGTCGCCCGATGCCGTCGACAGTTTGCGTACCTCGTCGGCGACGACCGCGAAGCCGCGACCCGATTCGCCGGCGCGGGCAGCTTCGATGGCCGCGTTGAGCGCCAGCAGGTTGGTCTGGCTGGCGAGATCTCCTACATCCTTGGCCATGTTGGAGAGATCGCCGACCAGCTTGGTCATCGTGTGCAATTCGGTCAGCAGGGCGGCTCGCCGTTTCTGGCTTTCCTCCAGCGCGGTAAATACTTTCGGGAGTTCGTGCTCCGCTTCACGGATCAGCGTGATGACGCTGTTGTCGCCGCTGATGCCGGAAAGCGCGATGGTTTTCTCCAGTTCATTTTTCATCCTGACAAATTGCTCGCTCAACTCGTCGGCAGCCTCGCCGGTTTGGGTTTTGGCCAGTTCAATGTGGCGATTCCACAGGGGTAGCAATTTTTCCAGAAAATCCTCCAGATTTGATGGAGGTGCTTGATCGACGACTTCGACGGTTTCAATGACGGCAGGCGCCGTTGCCGGCGCAACGCGAAAAATCAGCCAGCCTCCTTGCATCAGGAACGCGCCCGCGATGAGCCAGAATGGCCACGCGCCGCCCAGCCAGATCAACAATCCTGACAGCAGAAGGCTTCCCGAGAGATGTGCAATACGAAATCCAGTCATGGAGTCGTTTCTCCAATGTATGGTCAAGGGGGCTGTAGTGAAGAGTGTCGTTTTTAATAAATACCAACGAACTTGTCGATTATTAGTATTGCAGAATATTTAACTTTTGTGGGATTTTTTTTGAGGTTCCGGGGTCGAATTTATTGGTTTTTCCCGGTTGTGCCACTTTGTCGCGTAGCGAAAACGGCAGAGGAGGCGCGGGTAGCCCCGGCCTCCTCTGCCGTTCAGTTGTTGGTGAAGCGTGTTTGGGCTGCCGGGCGCTGACGCGGGGCGCGTGACGGATTTAATCCATCGCCCGGCAGACTACCTCCAGCACATCGCGGCTGAGTCCGGGATGGCTGCGGAGGCGCTCGAGGGCGTTGCGTGCGTGTTGTTGGCGGCCGGCGTCGAACTTTCTCCAACGGTCGAAACAGCGTGTGAGACGCGAGGCGACCTGCGGGTTCTTGTCATGCAGTTCGAGAATGCGCTCGGCCATGAAGGCGTAGCCGCTGCCGTCGGCCGCGTTGAAGCGGGCGAGATTGGCGCCGAAGTTGCGGATCAGGGCGTAAATCTTGTTCGGGTTGGTGGCGTCGAAAGCCGGGTGGGCGGTGAGCGCCTTGACCGTGGCCAGGGTGTCGGGGCGGCGGCTGGTCGACTGCACGGCCAGCCACTTGTCGACGACCAGCGCCTCGTGCTGCCAGCGCTGGAAGAAATCGGCGAGTGCCTGGTCGCGCTGCGGGCAGTTGGCGGCGGTGACGTTGGCCAGTGCCGATAGCGCAGCGAACTGGTCCGTCATGTTGTCGGCCGACTTGAACTGGGCCAGCGCTAGCTGGCGGCTGGCATCGGTATCGAGTTCGAGCAGGTAGCCGAGGCAGGTGTTGCGCAGGGCGCGGCGACCGGCCTGCTCGCTCGTCGGCGCATAGGGCTCGGCGACGGCGAGTGCGGCGTAGAGGCCGGAGAACTCGCCTTCCAGTTCCTCGGCCAGATGTTGGCGCAGGCCGTTGCGGGCGGCATGCAGGGCATCGGGATCGACGAGGTCGAGCAGTTCGGCCAGCGTGCCTTCGCCGGGCAGGGTCAGGGCTTCGGCGACGAAGGCGGCGCCACGCTGGGCTTGCGTCTGCAGCAGGCGGCGGCAGGCGGCGCTGAAGGTGTCCGGCCAGACCGGCGGCTGACCGGCGGCGATGGCCTGTGCGGCGTCGAGGATCAGTGTCGTGGCGAGTCGTTGGCCGGCTTCCCAGGCGTTGAAGGGGTCGGGCTCGTGGGCGAGCAGCAGCGCCAGTTGCTCCGGCGTGTAGTCGAAGTCGAGATAGACCGGCGCCGAGAAGTCACGCAGCAGCGACGGTACCGGCTCGGCGGTCACGTCGCGGAAAACGAAGGACTGGCTGGTGGCGGTCAGGTGCAGGATGCGTTCGCTGCCGGCCAGCAGTTCGCCGGCTGCCGAGAACAGCGCGACGCGGATCGGGATCAGGTACGGTTCGTCGTTCGCGGCGCGGCGGTTGGATTGCGTGCAGGTCAGCGTGTAGGTCTGCGATTCGGCATCGAAATGGCCATCCACGGCGACATGTGGCGTTCCGGGCTGGTTGTACCAGCGCATGAATTGCGTGAAGTCGAAATCGGAGGCGGCGGCCATGGCGGCGACGAAATCCTCGCAGGTCACTGCCTGCCCGTCGTGGCGGCGGAAGTATTCGTCCATGCCGGCGCGGAAACCGTCGCGGCCGATCAGGGTCTGAATCATGCGGATGACCTCGGCGCCCTTTTCATAGACGGTGGCGGTGTAGAAATTGTTGATCTCGACGAAGCTGGCCGGTCGGATCGGGTGCGCCATCGGGCCGGCATCTTCCGGAAACTGTGCAGCGCGCAGGCCGCGCACCTCGCGGATTCGGGCGGTTTGCCGGTTGTGCAGGTCGGCACCGAATTCCTGGTCGCGGAAGACGGTCAGGCCTTCCTTCAGCGACAGCTGGAACCAGTCGCGGCAGGTGACGCGGTTGCCGGTCCAGTTGTGGAAGTATTCATGGGCGACGACGCGGTCGATGTTCTCGAAATCGACGTCGGTCGCCACGTCGCTGCGCGCCAGCACGTACTTGGTGTTGAAGATGTTAAGCCCCTTGTTTTCCATGGCCCCCATGTTGAAGTCGCCGACCGCGACGATCATGTAGTGGTCGAGGTCGCATTCGAGTCCGAAGCGTTCCTCGTCCCAGCGCATCGACTTCTTCAGGGCATTCATGGCGTGCGGGCACTGGTCGAGCTTGCCCGGTTCGACGTAGATGGCGAGCTGCACGGCGCGGCCGGAGGCAGTGCGGAAGCTGTCGCGCAGCACGTCAAGCTTGCCTGCGACGATGGCGAACAGGTATGCCGGCTTCTTGAACGGGTCTTCCCAGGTCGCCCAGTGGCGGCCATCGGCCTCGCTGCCTGCTGCGACCGGGTTGCCGTTGGCAAGCAGGACAGGATAAGCCGTTTGGTCGGCGTGCAGCGTCACGGTATAGGTCGCCATGACGTCCGGGCGGTCAAGGAACCAGGTGATGCGGCGGAAGCCCTGCGCCTCGCACTGCGTGAAATAGCCGTCCTTGGAGCGGTAGAGGCCGGAAAGGCAGCTGTTCTGGTCCGGCTGGATGCGCACGACGGTCCGCAGGGTGAAGCTGTCCGGCAGGTCGGCCAGGGTCAGCGAGGTCGGCGTTTCCAGGATCGGCCAGGGGTGGCCGTCGACGGTGACGGACAGCGTTTCGAGTGCTTCGCCGTCGAGTACCAGCGCCTGGCCGGGACGCTCGCCATGGCGGCGCATGGCCAGCGTCGCGGTGACGGTGGTGTGGCCGGCGTCAATGACGAAATCGAGATCGACCTGGTCGATCCAGAAGGCGGGCGGGGTGTAGTCCTTGAGATAGATGGTTTGGGGCGTGTCGGTTTTCATCGTGTGGGGCGCTGGTGTCGTACAAGCGCCCGATGATACGCCAAGCCGCCGTGGCGGAGCGGCTTGGCCGCCTGCCGCTCAGCGCCGCCCGGACTCAGTCGCGGTCATGACCGCGACCGTGGCCACGGCCATGACCGCGGTCTCCGCGATCCTCGTGGCGATAGCTGTCGCGGTAACCGTGACGGTAGCCTTCGCGGTATTCGTGGCGGTCGCGGTGGTGATGGCGCTCGCGGTAGAGCGGCGCATATTCGTTCCGGTACCAGTCGTCCTGCACGAAATAGACCGGCCGGCCGCAGGCGCCGTAGCGGCCGCAGTAATGGTGCCATCTGCTGGCATGGCCGGGCGGGACGTGCAGATAAATCGGCGGATAGGCGACGCGGGCCGGGCGGATGATCATCGGTTCGGCGTAGATCAGCGGCGGCGGTGGGTAGCCGCCGATATCGACGCGGCCGTAGAAACCCGGCTGGCCGATGCTGACGGAGACCTGGGCGGACGCCGTCGTGCCGAGCAGCAGGGCAAGCAGCGTCGCAAAGAAGATGTGGCGTAAGAACATGGTGCTGTTTCCATCGGGAAGATGCTTATTTAACGATGGAGCTGGCGGGTAGGGAGACAGTGCAGGCAAAAAAAGATGTCGCCTGTTCCCGACAAATTTTCGTGCGCGAAGGCAAGGCGGCGCTGAAAGCCTGACCGGACGGGGGTGTGACAATATGACGCACCAAAATGGTGCGTATTTTTGATGTGCCACAAGTAGAGTGCGGGTCTGACGAACGTAGTATTCGCGCCCTTGCCCCGGTCGGGGGAACCATCGAACTGGATAGATCAATGAATACAGCAATGCATGCCGCAGCCCCGCCGTTTTTTTCCATGCGCCCGCTGGCGCTGGCCGTGTTGGCCTTGGCTGCGATGCCGGCTTGGGCCGAGGGGGAGGGCAAGGTACCGACCTTGGCCGATGTCGTGGTGCGCGACAGCCTCGGCGGCGACCCGGCCGGGCTGGCCCGGAAATCGACGACCGGGAGCCGGCTCGAGCTCAGCGTCAAGGACACGCCGGCCTCGGTGACCGTCATCGACCGCGAATTGATCGAGGCGCGGGGGGCGGAGAATACGCAGGACATCATCAAGGGCATTCCCGGGGTGACGGCGTCGTCGGCTCCGGGCAGCCCCGGCCAGGTGTTCTACCGGGGCTTCACCTCAGGGAGTGTGACCCAGTTGTTCAACGGCATCACCGTGCAGTACGACGTGATCGCGGCGCGGCCGGTCGATAGCTGGATCTATGATCGCGTTGAGGCCATCGGCGGCCCGTCCAGCTTTCTGTTCGGTGCCGGCGCCATCGGCGGGTCGATCAATTACGTCACCAAGCTGGCCAGTCGCGAGGGCGATTTTTCCGAAGCGCGCCTCGGTGTCGGTAGCTACAACGCGCTGCAGATGGCGGCAGGTTTCAACCGGAAACTGGGCGACAGCAACGTGCTGCGCCTGGATGTCAGCCGCAACACGGGGGGCGCCTGGAGCGACCACACCGAGCGCGAGGCCGTGCAACTGGCCGGTTCGTGGCTGGTCGACCTGGCGCCCGGGCTGAGCCATACCCTGGCGCTCGAGTACCAGAAGGAAACGGTCGATCGTCCGTACTGGGGAACGCCGGTGCTCAAGCCGCTCGGCGGCCGGATCGCCATCGACGAGGGGACGCGTTTCAAGAACTACAACGCGAATGACGGCATCTACGAGCAAACCGTCCGCTGGGCACGCTCGATCGTCGATTACCGCGCGTCGGACAAGCTCAGCCTGCGCAACACGTTCTATCATTACGATGCCCTGCGCGACTATCGCAACGTCGAAGTTTACGAATTCAACGCGACCAACACGCTGGTCAGCCGCAAGGAAGCCCTGTTGCAGCGCCACGACCAGCAGGTCAACGGTAATCGCCTCGAATTCTCGCTCGATCAGCCCTTGGGTTCGCTGAAGAGCAACTGGGCCGGTGGTGTCGACTACAGCATCAACAAGCAGACGCGCTTCCCGCGCTCGGTGAGCGGGCCGTTTGGCAACGTCGATCCGTATGCCTTCAACACCGAGGGCTTCTTCAGCCTGCCTGGCATGACGCCCGGCTTTACGCCCAATCGCACCAACGAGGTGACGACGTTCGCTATCTTCCTCGAGAATCGCACCTTCCTGACCCCCGCCCTGTCCGTGTTGAGCGGCTTGCGCCAGGAACGCATCGATCTCGAGGTGACCAACCACCTGGCCGCGAGCGCCAGCAATCCGGCCTACTTCGCGCGCCGCTATACGCCGCTCACCGGCCGCCTGGCGCTGAACTACGATGTCACGCCGAATGCCAGCGCCTACGTCCAGTACAGTACGGCGGCTGATCCGCCGGCCGGGGTGTTGAGCACGGCAACCTTCGGCCAGGTACGGGATTTTGAGCTGACCACCGGCAAGCAAATAGAGGCCGGCAGCAAGTTGTTTTTCGACGAGCGTAAGGGGACGGCGACCTTCGCCGTCTATGAAATCACGCGCAACAATTTTGCCGTGGCCAACCCGAGCCAGCCGGCAACGACGCTGCCGGTCGGCCAGCAGACCTCGCGCGGTATCGAGTTGAGCGCTTCCTGGCGGGTGATGCCCGGCGTGCAGCTGGCCGGCAACTACGGTCTGGTCAAGGCGCGCTACGACGACTTTACGGAAAGCGTGGGCGGCGTCGCGGTCTCACGTGCAGGCTACCAGCCGACGAACACGCCCCGCCAGGTCGGTAATCTCTGGCTGACCTGGTCGCCGTTGACCAATCTGCAGGTCGGCGGTGACGTGCGTCACGTCGGCGCTCGCTTCGCCGATAGCGCCAACACGATCAGCGAAGGCAGCTACAACTTGTTCGGCGCATTCGCATCGTACAAGCTTGATCGGAATACAACGCTGACCCTGCGCGCCCGTAACCTGACCGACAAGATCTATTCCGAGTTCCTGAATGGAACCGGCACCTTGGCCTACCTGGGGGCGCCGCGCACCGTCGATCTGTCGATTCATGCCCGCTTCTGAGTCGGTGCGCGGCAGCGGCGGTCGTCGAAACCCTGGCTGCGCGGAGGATGGCCGGTGAAACGCTGGGCTTTCCTGGCGCATCGCTGGTTGGGTATCGCCCTGTGCTGGCTGCTTGCGCTCTGGTTTGTCTCCGGGGTGGTCATGATGTATGTCGGCTATCCCAAGTTGACCCCGGGTGAGCGCCTGGGCGCTTTGCCGATACTGGTCGAGGCTTGCTGCCCGGTGCCGCCGGAGCGGGTATTTGCGCTGGCCGGTGAAGGCAGCCGTATCCAGTCGTTGCGGCTGACCAGCATCGGCGACCGAGCCGTTTACGTAGCGACCCTGCCGGGGCAGCGCTATCTGACGGTCGATGCCGTGCATGGCGGGGTATTGGCAAACGTTGATGCGGCGCAGGCCTTGCGTTCGGCTGCACCCTTCGCGCCGGGCCGGAGGCTGGCTTACGAAGGCGCACTGGCCGAGGACGCGTGGACGCATTCCAAGGCACTGGCCGGGCACCGCCCGTTGCATCGCGTGGCCGATGACGTCGGGGGGCTGTATTACGTTTCGTCCGCATCGGGTGAAGTCGTCCGCGACGTCAGCCCGGTCGAACGCACCTGGGGCTGGATCGGTGCATGGCTACACTGGGTCTATCCCTTACGCGGCGGCAGTGTCGATTTTGCCTGGAGCGACATCGTCATCTACAGCAGCCTGGCCGGTTCGCTGCTTGCTTTGTGCGGCATCCTGATCGGGGTCTGGCGCTGGCGACGAGCCGCCTACGCCAATGGCCGCCATACGCCTTACCGCTCGGCCGTTATGCGCTGGCACCACTGGTGTGGTCTGGTCGGCGGTGTTTTCGTTCTGACCTGGATGCTTAGCGGCTTGTTCTCGATGAATCCGTGGCGCATCTTCGACTCGGGGGCACCGGCCTTGCATCAGTCGTCGCTGCTGGCGAAGGATTTCACCGGACTGGCCCCGGCCGCGGCCTTGCGTCGGTTCGGCGAAGCCAGGCAGCGGAGTGTCGAATTGCTCTGGCAGCCGCTGGCCGGGCAGCTGTATGCGGTTTCGTATGACGCGCAAGGCGGGCAGCGCCTGATCGGCTGGCAAGCGGACGGCGCGGTGTCGTCCGGTCATTCGCTGCCGCTGCTCGGCGCGGCGGGGCGGGCGATGCTGCCCCATGCACGGCTGGTCGACGAATCGCTGCAGTGCGAATACGACTGGCATTACTTCGCGCGGGCCGAGCACACCATGGGTGGCCACCTGGAGCGGCCGCTGCCTGTACTGCGCCTGCGTTTCGACGACCCGGCCGGAACCTGGCTCTACCTTGATCCGGCCAGCGGCCGCGTCGTCCAGCGCCTGGATGCCCATCGCCGGGTACAGCGCATCCTGTTCGCCTTCCTGCACAGCTGGGACTGGCGCTTCCTGCTCGAGAACCGCCCGCTGTGGGATGTGCTGCTCATTGCGGCCAGCCTGCTGGGTTTCCTGATCAGCCTCAGCGGTGCGGTGATCGGCTGGCGGCGCCTGACGCGCCGCCGGGAAGCTAGAGCGGCTTGACCGGAATGCAGAGTTGGCAGGAAAAAATCCCGGTCGCCGGATCGTATTCGGCATCCACCGGGTAATGCTCGAAGAACGGGCGGCTATCGATCTGCAGGCCGCTGCCGGGCAGCCAGTCGCGCAGGAATTCGGTCCAGGCCCTGCCGATGCCCGGGCCGTCGCCGCGGTAGGCGGCCAATGCGTAACGTCCGCCGGGCAGCAGGGCGACGCCGGCTTGTCCGCGCGGGTGGAAGTCGTCGGGAATCTCGACGCAGGCATCGTAACGGCAGTTGTCCAGGGCGGTGATCCCCGGATCGTCGTGGCCGATGCCGTAACTAGGGCGCCCTTCAAGCGCGTTGGCGCGCATCCAGGGCAGGAACTGCTGTTGCCAGAAGGCTGCGATCGACGGGCCATAGGGGCCGATGTGCCGCAGGTAGGCGACGCGGGCCGGGGGCAGGGTGGATAGGGTGACTTGCATGCCGAACTCCGGAAACGAGGGGTTGGAGGTCTCGGTATTGTCATCCTCTTCGCCATGGGCATCCTGATCCGGCTTGCGCAGGACCTGATCGGGATTGCTCCGGCGGCGGACGTGCAGCAGTTCGCTGTTCCAGCGCTCGGCGGTGGTCGCCCGCCAGGCGCTCGGAGTTTGCCCGAAGTACGCCTTGAAGGCGCGCGCGAAAGCTTCGCCGGAAGCAAAACCGACGCTCAACGCGATCTGCAGGATCGGATGTTGGCGCTGGCCGGCCAGTCGTGCGGCGGCAATTTCGAGACGGCGGCGGCGAACGTAGTTACCCAGCGTCTCGCCCATCCAGGCGGAAAATATCCGGTGGAAGTGGTAGGGCGAGAAATGGGCGATCTCCGCCAGCGGCGCAATCTCCAGTGGCTCGTCGAGATGCGTGTCGATATGGTCGAGGACGCGGTTCATTCGCTGCGTATAGGCAGTCAGCGGTGGCGTGCGTTCGGGGAGGGCTGCCGCCGTGCGGACGCGGCGACCGAGGCGGCGGGGGGCTTGCGCCATGTCAGCGGCGCGCGGGGTCGGCGTTTACGTCGAAAACCACGGTCAGCCCTTGCGTTTCCAGACCTGCCAGCGCTCGCGTCCGGCAAAGACGGGGATCGAGTCGGCCACCGGGCGGTCCTCGATGCGCTCGAAGGCGGGCTGCAGCAGGGCATCGAGCTGTTCCGGCAGGATACCGAAAGGCGGTCCCTTGGGTTGGTCGCAGACGAAGAAGTAGCCGGCGAGCAGTCCGCCGGCCGGCAACAGTTCGGCGATGCGCCGGGCCCAGTCGTCCCAGAGCTTGCGCGGCAGGGCACAGAGGAAGGCGCGTTCGTAGATGAGATCGAGCGGTGCCGGGGGTTGCCACTGGAAGAAGTCGGTACAGACGAGGTCGACCGGCGAATCGCCGAGGACGCTCCGGGCCGTGTCGATGGCGACCGGCGAGAAATCGATCGCCGTGACCGGCCAACGCCGGCTGGCCAGGAATCCGGCTTCCCAGGCGCTGCCGCAGCCGGGAATCAGCGTGGTCATCGGGGCCGGCTGGCTGGCGGCGAAGTCGGCGAGGTCCTGGGGCACGCGACCGGCATCCCAGGGCGTCGTTCCCTGTCCGAAGCGTTTGCACCAGAAATCCGGGTGTTCCGGACGCTGGTCGGCGGGCTTTTCGCGGCTGCTCGGGTCGGTTTCGTTCATCTTTGGGCAAATTTCTTGCGGGCGTTGTCGATGCCATCGTCGAGATAGCTTTGGTAGAAGTCGGGCAGGCGGGCGCCGACGATGGGTTCGGCCAGTTGCCGGCCGTCCGGTCCGTAGAAGGCGACCACCGGCACCAGCTTGATCTTTTCGTCGGCGGCAAAACGGGCGTGGGTGGTCTTTTCGCCGCCGAAGGCAATCAGCGCCTGCTCGCTGTCCTGGCGGATCTCGCGGATGACCAGACGGTCGCGGTGGCGCGGATGGCGGCTCATGGGCTCCAGGTAGTCGCGCTTGACGGCCTTGCAGAATTTGCAGTCGTCGCGGCTGTAGATGACGACCAGCGGCATGCCGGCCTTCGCGGCGGCGGCGGATTCGGCGCGCAGGTCGCGGGCCGGGGGAATACCGGATGGATCAAGAGCGGTCGCGGGGGTGCATGCTAGAATCAGCCCTCCCAAAAGCCCTGCCAAGTGACGCACCATGTCCGTTCCTTCCAAAATCGTCATTGCCTCCCGCGAATCCCGCCTTGCCATGTGGCAGGCCGTTCATGTCCAAGGCCGCCTGTCCGAACTCAATCCGGGGTCCGAAGTGGTCATTCTAGGCATGACCACCAAGGGTGACCAGATTCTTGATCGCCCGCTCGCCGAAATCGGCGGCAAGGGCCTGTTCATCAAGGAGCTGGAAGTCGCCATGCAGGAAGGCAAGGCCCATCTGGCCGTGCATTCGATGAAGGATGTGCCGATGGTGATGCCGGAAGGCTTCGTGCTGGCCGCCATCTCGGCTCGCGAAAACCCGCGCGACGCCTTCGTCTCGAACAAGTATGCCGGCCTGGACGAACTGCCGGCCGGCGCCGTCGTCGGTACTTCCAGCCTGCGCCGCGAAGCCGTGCTGCGCGCCAAATATCCGCAGCTGGTCATCAAGAGTCTGCGCGGCAACCTCGATACCCGCCTGCGCAAGCTGGATGCCGGCGAGTACGACGCCATCATCCTCGCCGCCGCCGGCCTGATCCGTCTGGGTCTCAAGGAGCGCATCAAGGCCGTGCTGACGCCGGAGCAGTCGCTGCCGGCGCCGGGCCAGGGCGCGCTGGGCATCGAGCTGGTCGATGGCGATGCCGCCATGGCCGGCGTCGTCGCGCCGCTCAACGATGCCAGGACGGCCCACTGCGTCAAGGCGGAGCGTGCCTTCTCGCGTGCGCTCGGCGGCTCCTGTCAGGTGCCGCTGGGGGGCTACGCCGTGATCGACAACGGCCAGCTGTGGCTGCGCGGTTTCGTCGCCACCGCCGACGGCCAGGAAATGGTCAGCGGCGAAGTGCGCGGTGAAGTTGGCAAAATCGCGGGCGACGACGAAGCACTGGGCCTCCGACTGGCCGCCGAGCTGCGTGCCAAGGGTGTCGACGCCATCCTGGAAAAGCTCGCTCACTGCAAATGAGTGCGAGCGGCCCGCTGGCCGGCCGGACCATCGTCGTGACCCGGCCGCAGGCGCAGGCGGCACCGTTGGCCGAGGCCATTGCGGCGGCCGGCGGTAATCCGCTGATATTTCCCCTGCTCGAGATCGCCCCGGCGAGCGACCCACAGCCCTTGGCCGATGCCGTTAACCGGCTGGCCGACTATGCGCTGGCCGTATTCATCAGTCCGAATGCCGTCGACCATGCGCTGCCTGCAATTATCGAGCGCGGTTCCTGGCCGACCACCCTGTTGCCGGCGGCCGTCGGCCAGGGAACGGTCAGGGCGTTGGCGGCGCATGGCGTGACGGGATGCATTGCGCCGACTGAGCGTTTCGATTCGGAAGCATTGCTCGAACTCGCCGCATTAGCCGATGAGCGGGTCGCCGGGCGCCGCGTCGCCATTTTCCGCGGGGACGGTGGTCGTGAGCTGCTCGCCGATACCTTGCGCGAGCGCGGTGCAACGGTCGATTGCGTGACGTGTTACCGCCGCTCCGGGCCATCCGCCGGCCTCGCGCCGCTGCTGTCGGCGTGGCGGGAGGGGCGTCTCGATGCGCTCACGGTGTCGAGCAGCGAGGGCTTGCGCTACCTGGTCGACCGGCTCGATGACGAAGGCCGCGCTTTCCTGCAAGCCACTCCGCTGTTCGTGCCGCATTTCCGGATCGCCGAAAACGCCCGGGCTTTGGGTTTAAGCAACATTATCCTCACCGCTGCCGCCGACGCCGGCATTCTTGCCGGCTTAGGTGCTTATAATTGGCCGAAATGATGCCAGATAACGATACTCCCCCCCTCCAGAGTCCTGCCCCCGAGCCGCTTTCGGCACGTCGTTCCGGCCGTTTCGGACTGGGCCTGGCTGTTGCCGTCGCCGCCTTGGCGCTGGCCGGCTGGCAATGGTTCGAAACCCGCCAGAAGCTGAATGACCTGCAGCAGGAAGTTACTCGCCAGCTGGGCGATTTCGATACCGGCCACAAGGAAGAGCGTGGCGCGCAAAAGCTGACGCGCGAGCAGCTCGAGATCTTGCAGGCCAAGCTGGGCGCCTTTGAGAACCGCTTCGCCGAATTCCAGGCGCAGACCGAGGCACTCAAGGCGCTGAACCAGGATATCGCCCGCGGTCGAGAGGAAGCGACCTTGCTCGAGGTCGAGCAGGCCATCACCCTGGCCGGGCAGCAATTGCAGCTGGCCGGCAACGTGCCGGTTGCGGTGCTCGCCTTGCAGACCGCCGACGCGCGCTTGGCTCGCCTCGACCGCCCGGCTCATCTGCCGCTGCGCAAGGCGCTGGCCAAGGATCTCGAGCGCCTGAATGCGCTGCCCTTCGTCGATATGCCCGGTGTCAGTCTGCGTCTTGAACAGTTGATCCACGGTGTCGACAAGCTCCCCCTGACCGCCTATGGGCGTCCGGTGGAGAAGAAGGAAGCCCGGAAGGAAGCAGCACCCGTGGCTCCGTGGTGGCAGAACGCCGGCGGCGAGATCTGGCAGGAGCTGAAAGGTCTGGTCCGCATTCAGCGCTTCGACCGCGAGGATCCGGCGCTTCTCGCCCCCGGTCAGGACTATTTCCTGCGCGAAAACCTCAAGCTGCGCCTGCTCAATGCCCGTCTGGCGCTGTTTTCGCGCGATCAATGGACCTACCGCAACGAATTGAAGGTCGCCCAGGAGTGGCTGGGCAAGTACTTCGATACCAATGACAAGGCGGTTGCCTCGGCGCAATCGACGCTGCGCCAGATGTCGGCGGCGGAGATCAACGTCGAGCTTCCGAATTTGAACGATACCCAGGCCGCCTTGCGTGGCCTGCGCCAGGGCAGGGACAAGCGGTGAGAGGGCTGTTCTGGGTCGTTGCCCTGTTCGCGGTGGCAGTGGCGGTCGCCCTGGGTGCCCGCCTGAACGACGGTTACCTGCTGTTAGTGGTGCCGCCGTGGCGCGTCGAGGTTTCGCTGAATCTGTTCGCCCTTGCCCTGTTTGGGCTTTTCGTGGCCTTCTACGCGGCGATGCGCGTGACCTTGGCGACCTTTGGATTGCCGAAGCGGGTTCGCGACTATCGGGTCCGTCGCCAGCGCGATCAGGCCGGACAGGTGTTCCAGGATGCCGTGCGTCTGCTTTTCGAGGGGCGTTTCGGGCAGGCCATGAAGCGGGCCGGCGAAGCGCATGGTGCCGGCACGGCGCCCGGTCTTTCGGCATTGATTGCCGCCCGCGCCGCCCAACGCATGCGCGAACCGGAAAAGCAGCAGTACTGGCTGGAACATGCCCGGACCGACGATCCGCGGACCGAGGCGGCCACCCTGATGCTCGATGCCGAAATGGCCAACGAGGAACGCCGCTTCTCCGATGCCCTGGATGCCTTGGGGCGTCTGCAAGGCAAGCAGGGGCGGCATATCGCAGCCTTGCGCCTGGAGCTGCGGGCGCGTCAGGGGAGCGGCGACTGGGACGGCGTGCTCAAGCTGGTACGCCAGTTGGCCAAGCGCGATGCGTTGCCCCCGGAGGTGGTGGTGGAAATCCGTACCCAGGCGCATTTGGCCAACATTGCCAAGCGTCGCAGCGATCAAGGACAACTGGTTGCTTACCTGCGCGGCCTGCCGGAAGAGGAGCGTGGCCGGCGCGTGTCGTTGGCGGCGGCCAAGGCGTTGACTGCGCTCAACGCCGAGGGCGAGGCGCAGAAGTTGATCGAGGCGGCGCTCGACAAGCCGGGCGGCGACGCCTGGCAATCGGAGCTGGCCGCCATCTATGGCCGTTTGTCGGGCGGCGAGCAGACTGCCCGCATTGCCAAGGCGGAGGGCTGGCTGCATATCCATCCGGGCGATGCCGTACTGCTCCTCGCCCTGGGCCGGATGTGCCAGCGCCAGCGCCTGTGGGGCAAGGCGCAAAGCTATCTGGAAGCATCGCTGTCGGTCAGGGCAACACAGGAAGCGCATCTCGCCCTGGCCAAGTTGCTCGACGAACTCGACAAGGCCGATGAGGCCAACAAACACTACAGGGCCAGCGCCCAGCTCAACGCAAGTTAGGCGCGCCCACGACGAGGAGAGGGGAAAATGCTGAATATCGATCTGCGAAAAATCTACAATTTCTATCCGGTCGAGCCGGCCCCCGATCCGAATGCGCTCCCGACCGGGGGCGATGTGTATTACGAATGCCTCGAATGCCTGGTGGTCGTCAATTCCGTACCGCATATCAAGGCCGCATGCGCCTGCGGGAATCTCAGCGGCGGGGGCGGCAAGATGACTGTGAATAACCCGGCACGTGTCCGCGTGGTCAAGGGCAAGCTCAAGTAAAGGTTGCCCGTACCGGTCGTCGAAAAAGCAAAGGGCGCCTCAGGCGCCCTTTGCTTGCCAGCGATGCGGGACCGACGGTCAGCAGTCGCCCTTCAGCCAATCCTGCGGTTGCAGGAAGACTTCGTATAGCTCGGCTTCCGGCGTGCCGGCTTCCGGTTTCCAGTCGTAGCGCCATTTGACGATGGGCGGCAGCGACATCAGGATCGACTCGGTACGCCCTCCGGACTGCAGGCCAAACAGCGTGCCGCGGTCCCAGACCAGATTGAATTCGACGTAGCGGCCGCGCCGGTAGGCCTGGAAATCGCGCTCGCGCTCGCCGTACGGCATGTCTCGGCGCTTGGCCAGCACCGGCAGGTAGGCCTCGGTGAAGGCATTGCCGACGGCCTGGGTCAGACTGAAGCAGCGCTCGAAGCCGCCTTCATTGAGGTCGTCGAAGAAGACGCCGCCGACGCCGCGCGGCTCGTTGCGGTGCTTCAGGAAGAAGTAATCGTCGCACCACGCCTTGTATTTCGGATAGACAGCGTCGCCAAAAGGGGCGAGCGCGTCGCGACAGGTCCGGTGAAAATGCGCCACATCCTCGCGTTGACCGTAGTAAGGGGTCATGTCCATGCCGCCGCCGAACCACCAGACCGGCTCCTCGCCGTCCTTGGTGGCGACGAAGCAGCGCACGTTCATGTGCGCGGTCGGGCAATACGGATTGCGCGGATGCAGCACCAGCGAGACGCCCATGGCCTCCCAGGCGCGTCCGGCCAGCTGCGGACGGACGGCGGTGGCCGAGGCGGGCAGGGATTTACCGGTGACGTGCGAGAAATTGACGCCGCCGCGCTCGAAGAAATCGCCTTCCTCGATCAGCCGGGATATGCCGCCGCCGCCTTCGGGGCGCTGCCAGCTATCGGTACGGAAGGGTTGGCCGTCGAAGGCTTCGAGTTCGCCGACAATGCGGGATTGCAGGCTGGTGAAATAAGGGAGGATATCGGTGCTCGGGCTCATTGCGCGCGTCTCAAATCGTCCTGGTTTTGAAGCCAGGTTTGGGGCCAGACGGTTCGAGGGTGGCTGCCGAGGCGATCAGCAGCATGCCTTTTCCCGGTGTCAGGTCGGCCAGGTTTTCGAAGATGACCGGGGTGACATGACCCTCGTTGTCGATGTTGATGACCAGACCGCCGAGCTGCCCCTGTTCATCCTCGAAGACCCGGCGCAGGAAAGCGATATAGGCGGTGAAATCGTCGGCGTTGGCGCCTTGCATGCTGGCCGGCGATTCGGGTGCGTCTTGAGGAGCGGCAAACAGGTGGTTCTCGACGAAATCCGCCAGGTCGACGCGGGCGTCGATCGCCGGTAAGGCATGATCGGCTGAGGATGGAAAGCGCTCCAGGTAAGGTTGGAATTCCCAGGGGGGCGGCTTTAGCCGCGCCCAGGCGACCCCTGCCAGCGAAAAAACATGGCATTGCCGGGCGATGTGAATCAGACGCTCGGGCGGAAGGCCGCTTAGCGCCTCAGCCACCAGGTCGCCGTTGAGTTTGTCCCACAGGCGGCGGCTTTTCCCTTCTTCTTTCGCCAATCCGTCATAATTTCCCTGTCGCTTGAACTCGAACAGGTAGTTGCGTCCGTCCAGGTCGAGCGCCAGGTCGCCAGTGGACGGATCGTTGCCGCTCTGCTGCACCAGCGCGCTGACCGGGACCGGGAGATCGCATTTGGCCGCGTGGTAACCGACGCCGACCAGAAAGGCGCCGATGTAGGTATTCTCGGCCAGCGGCAGATACTTCCGGCGAGCGGCGTTCGTCGCTGCGTCGTCGCTCATCGCGCTCAGCGCCCGATTGCCCGGTAGCCGATGTCCTTGCGGTACTGCATGCCATCCCAGGCGATCTGGGCGGCGGCTTCATAGGCTGCCTTCTGGGCCAGCTTGACGTTTTCGCCGAGCGCCGTGACGCAGAGCACGCGACCACCGGCGGTGACTACCTGGCCATCCTTGTCGGCGGTGCCGGCGTGGAAGACGTGGCAGTCGTCGCCGAAGCTGTTGGCCTTGGGCAGGCCGCCGATCACGTCACCCTTCTTCGGGGTGTCCGGATAGTTGGCGGCGGCGAGTACGACGCCCAGTGCGATGCGGCGGTCCCATTCGGCTTCGACTTGATCGAGCGTGCCGTCGATGCCGTGTTCGATGAGGTCGACGAAGTCGGACTTCAGGCGCATCAGGATCGGTTGGGTTTCCGGGTCGCCCATGCGGCAGTTGAATTCCAGCGTCTTGACCGAGCCATCCTTGCCGATCATCAGGCCGGCATAGAGGAAGCCGGTGAAGGGAATGCCGTCGGCGGCCATGCCGCGCACGGTCGGCAGGATGATTTCGCGCATTGCCTTGGCGTGCACTTCAGGCGTGACGCACGGGGCCGGCGAGTAGGCACCCATGCCGCCGGTGTTCGGGCCCTGATCGCCGTCGAAGATGCGTTTGTGGTCCTGGCTGGAGGCCAGGGCCAGCACGTTCTTGCCGTCCACCATGACGATGAAGCTGGCTTCCTCGCCGTCGAGGAAGTCCTCGATGACGACGCGCGCGCCGGCATCGCCCAGCTTGTTGCCGGACAGCATGTCGTCGATGGCGGCGTGTGCTTCCTCAAGACTCATGGCGACGACGACGCCCTTGCCGGCAGCCAGGCCGTCGGCCTTGATGACGATGGGGGCACCCTGCCGGTCGATGTAGGCGTGGGCGGCGGCGGCATCCGAGAAAGTCTCGAAGCCGGCCGTCGGGACGTTGTGACGGGCCATGAAGCGCTTGGCGAAATCCTTGGAGGATTCGAGCTGGGCGGCTTCCTTGGTGGGGCCGAAGATCTTCAGGCCGCGAGCGCGGAAGACATTGACCACGCCGGCAGCCAGCGGGGCCTCGGGGCCGACCAGCGTCAGGTGGATCTTGTTCTGCTCGGCGAAATCAGCCAGGGCTTCCGGATCGGTGATGTTGATATTTTCCAGCTCGTGTTCGCGTGCCGTGCCGGCGTTGCCGGGGGCGACGTAAACCTTCTGCAGGCCGGAAGTCTGCGCCAGGCGCCAGGCCATGGCGTGCTCGCGGCCGCCGGAACCGATTACCAGTAGTTTCATGACTGATCTCTTGGAGTGTCGTTGTTGTTAGTGACGGAAATGACGGGCGCCCGTGAAGACCATCGCGATGCCGTGTTCGTCGGCCGCCGCGATGACTTCCTCGTCGCGCATCGAGCCGCCCGGCTGGATGACGGCGACAGCGCCGGCTTCGGCCAGCACGTCGAGGCCGTCGCGGAACGGGAAGAATGCATCCGAGGCGACGACCGAACCCTTCAGCGGCAGGCCGGCGTTCTGGGCCTTGATGCTGGCGATCTTGGTCGAATCGACACGGCTCATCTGACCGGCACCGACGCCGAGGGTCATGCCGCTGCCACAGAAGACGATGGCGTTGGACTTGACGAACTTGGCGACACGCTCGGCGAAGAGCAGGTCTTCGATCTGCTGAGCGGTCGGCTGCACCTTGGTGACGACCTTGAGTCCGGAAGCCTGGGCGGTGAAGTCGTCAGCCGTCTGCACCAGCAGGCCGCCGCCGACGCGCTTCAGTTCCAGCTTGTTGAGGTCGCGGCCGAGCGGCACGACCAGCACGCGCAGGTTGGTCTTGGCGGCCAGGGCGGCCTTGGCTTCGGTGGTGAAGGACGGGGCGATCAGCACTTCGACGAAGTGCTTGCGCTCGTTCATAGCGTTGACGACTTCAATGCCGACTTCGCCGTTGAAGGCGATGATGCCGCCGAAAGCGGAGGTCGAATCGGTCTTGAAGGCCTTTTCGTAGGCGCCGAGCAGGGTACCGTCGATGGCCACGCCGCACGGGTTGGCGTGCTTGATGATGACGCAGGCCGGCGCATCGAAGGCCTTGACGCATTCCCAGGCAGCGTCCGAGTCGGCAATGTTGTTGTAGGACAGTTCCTTGCCTTGCAACTGGGTGTAGGCGGCGATGCTGCCCGGCAGCGCGACGGTGTCACGGTAGAAGGCGGCTTGCTGGTGAGAGTTCTCGCCGTAGCGCAGGATTTCGGTGCGGTCGAACGCCAGTTGCAGCTTGGCCGGGAAGATCGACGGGGTCGGCGCGGCTTCGGCCGGCTTGGCTTCGGCGCCTTCTTCCAGGCCGGTCAGCCAGTTGGCGATCATGCTGTCATAGCGGGCGGTGTGGGTGAACGCCTTCTTGGCCAAGTTGAAACGGGTGGCCAGCGCGACTGCACCGCCGCTGGCCTTCATTTCGGCGAGCAGCGGCGCGTAGTCTTCCGGATCGGTAACGATGGCGACGCCGTTGTAGTTCTTGGCCGAGGAACGGACCATGGCCGGACCGCCGATATCGATGTTCTCGATGGCATCTTCCAGCGTGACGCCGGCCTTGGCGATGGTCGCGGCGAACGGGTAGAGGTTCACGCAGACCAGGTCGATGGTCGGAATGCCGTGAGCCTCGATGGTGGCCATGTGCTCGGCCAGATCGCGACGGGCCAGGATGCCGCCGTGCACCTTCGGGTGCAGGGTCTTGACGCGGCCGTCGAGCATTTCCGGGAAGCCGGTGTAATCGCCGATTTCGGTGACGGCGAGGCCGGCATCGCGCAACATCTTGGCGGTACCGCCGGTGGACAGCAGCTTGACGCCCTGAGCGGCGAGGCCTTGGGCGAATTCGAGTACACCCGTCTTGTCGGAGACGGAAATCAGCGCTTGCTTGATGGTCATGGTGATTTACAGAAGTTGATGTTCAGTGAGTTTCTTGCGTAGCGTATTGCGGTTGATGCCGAGCATATCCGCGGCGATGGTCTGGTTGCTGCCGGCTTTGGCGAGCACGACTTCCAGCATCGGTTTTTCCACGCTTTTCAGGACCATGTCATAAATAGCGGCCGGTTTTTCACCGTCCAGGTCCCGAAAATATTGTTCCAGTGCGGTCACGACGCACTTCCCCAGATCATGTTGGCTCATGCTGCCAACGCCTCCTCTTGTGTTTTGTTTTCTTCATACTGCAGGTGTTCGTGTTCTTCCGCGTAGCGCAGGAAAAACTCGTCCACCGCTTGGCGCTGCAACTCTACGGTTGGCAGCGTATTCATCACCTTGCGGAACGCCGCCGAGCCAATCAGGCCCTTGGTGTACCAGGAGATGTGCTTTCTCGCGACCTTGACCCCCGTGTCCAGGCCGTAGAAATCGTAAAGGTCGACGAGATGCGCCATCAGGATGGCGTGGATTTCGGCAACCGGGGCCGGCGCCATTTTTTCGCCGGTCTTCAAATAATGTTCGATCTCGCGGAACAGCCAGGGGCGGCCCTGGGCGGCACGGCCGATCATCACGCCGTCGGCGCCGGTCACGTCGAGGACGTGCCTGGCCTTTTCGGGCGTCGTGATGTCGCCGTTGGCGATGACCGGAATCTTCACCAGCGTCTTCACATAGGCGATGGTGTCGTACTCGGCTTCGCCGGTGTATTGCTGGCAGCGCGTGCGGCCATGGATGGCGACGGCGCGGATACCGGCGCTCTCGGCGATGCGCGCGATGTTCGGCGCGTTCTTGTTGGCGATATTCCAGCCGGTACGGAATTTCAGCGTCACCGGGGTGTTCGGCACGGCGCCGACGACGGCGTCGAGAATCTCGCCGACCAGTTGTTCGTGCTGCATCAGCGCCGAGCCGGCCATGACGTTGCAAACCTTCTTGGCCGGGCAGCCCATGTTGATGTCGATGATCTGGGCGCCGTTGTCGACGTTGTGCTTCGCGGCTTCAGCCATCATTTTGGGATCGGCACCGGCAATCTGCACCGAAATCGGCTCGACTTCGCCGGTGTGGTTGGCCCGGCGCAGTGTCTTGGCGCTGCCGTAGAGCAGCGAATTCGAGGTGACCATTTCCGAAACGGCCAGCCCGGCGCCCATCTTCTTGCACAACTGGCGGAACGGACGATCCGTGACGCCGGCCATCGGTGCGACGAAGAGATTGTTGCGCAAGGTAAAGCCGGCAAATTCCATGGGCGAGCGGGTGCGTTGAAACGGATTTGGGGAAGCGGCGGATTGTAGCGCAATCGCCGCCTAAAAAATAGTCAGGGCTGTATCGATTTGCGTCCTGCCGCCCCGGCTTGACGATTGATTTTTAATGACCTTTGAGCGCGTAGATGCCTGGCGCATTGCGCCAGTAACCCTTGTAATCCATGCCGCAGCCGAACAGGAAACGATCGGAAATATCGAGGCCCGTGAAGTCGGCGCGCATGCCGGGCTCGGCCTTGCGCTGGTGGTCCTTGTGCACCAGTACGGCGGTCAATACGCGGGCTGCGCCTTCGTCGCCCAGATACTGGCAGATCGCTTTCAGGGTGTGGCCTTCGTCGAGAATGTCGTCGATGACCAGGACGGTGCGCCCCTTCAGCTCCTGCGCCGGTCGTACCCGCCAGTCGAGCAGGCTGTTGCCCTGCAATTGCATGCCGTAGCGGCTGGCATGCAAGTAGCCGACCTCGAGAGGGAAATTCAGGCGGGCAAGCAGCCGGCCAGTGACGACCAGGCCACCGTTCATGACGGAATAGACCAGCGGTGCGCTGTCGGCGAGTTCGGCGGTGATGGCGGCGGCCATGCGGTCGAGCGCGGCGTCGACCTGTTGCGGCGTGGCCAGGCAGTCGGCCTCGGCCATCACACGCTTGATTTCGTTCATGTCGACGGTCATCTCAGTGTCCTTCAAATTCGCAAACGGTAAAAATGGGCAGCCCGGCGGCCTTGAGCAGCTTCGAACCCCCGAGCTCGGGAAGATCGACGATGGCGGCAGCCTCGGCGATGGTGCCGCCGAGGCGCTGGATTAGGCGGGCGCCGGCCATCATCGTGCCGCCGGTGGCGATCAGGTCGTCGATGAGCAGTACGCGGTCACCGGGCTTGATGGCGTCGGTGTGGATTTCGACGATGGCATTGCCGTATTCGAGTTCGTATTCCTCGCTGACCGTCGAGAACGGCAGCTTGCCCTTCTTGCGGACTGGCACAAAACCCTTGTTAAGCTGGTGGGCGACGACGGCACCGAGGATGAAGCCGCGCGCATCGATGCCGGCGACGACATCGATCCGGTCTTCCATGTAGCGCAGCACGAAGGCGTCGACCAGCACGCGGAAAGCGCGCGGATCCTGCAGCAGCGGCGTGATGTCGCGGAACTGCACGCCCGGCTCGGGCCAGTCCGGAACGGTGCGGATGCGGGCTTTCAGGTAGCCGGTGTCGGGCAGGGGAGCTTGGTTCATGGCGACCTCACAGCAGGGCGAATTTGGCGACGAAGGCGGCGGCTATGACGGCCACCGTCGGCGAGACATCGCGGGCGCGGCCGGACAGCACCTTGATCGCGACGTAGGAAATGAAGCCGAAGGAAATACCGTGGGCGATCGAGAAAGTGAATGGGATGGTGATCGCCGTGACGACGGCGGGTGTCGCCTCGGTCAGGTCGTCCCAGTGGATTTCGGCGAGGCCGCGCGACATCAGGATGGCGACGTAGCACAAGGCCGGGGCCGTGGCGTAGGCCGGTACGGTGCCGGCGAGCGGTGCGAAGACGATGCAGCACAGGAAGAGCAGGGCGACGACGACGGCGGTCAGGCCGGTACGCCCGCCGGCGGCGGTGCCGGCCGCCGATTCGATGTAGGCGGTGGTCGAGGAGGTGCCGAGCACGGCGCCCGCACTGATCGCGACGGAATCGGCGAGCAGGGCCTTCTTGAGGCGCGGCAGCTTGCCGTCCTTGTCGAGCAGGCCGGCACGGTGGCAGACGCCGACCAGGGTGCCGGAGGCATCGAAGAGTTCGACCATGAAGAAGGTGAGGACGACGGCGAGCAGGCCGGCATTGAGCGCCCCGGCCAGGTCGAGTTGCATGAAGGTCGGCGCCAGCGAAGGCGGGGCGGCGACGATGCCCTTGAATTCGGTGAGGCCGAGGCCGATCGAGGCACCGGTCACGGCGAGGATGGCGATGATGATGGCGCCCGGTACCTTGCGGTACTCCAGTGCGGCAATCAGCACGAAACCGGCGGCGGCGAGCAGCGGGCCGGGGCTGTGCAGGTTGCCCAGGGTCAGCAGGGTGGCTGGATGGGCGGTGATCAGGCCCGCATTCTTGAGGCCGATGATGGCCAGGAAGAGGCCGATGCCGGCGGAAATCGAATACTTGAGCGAGGTCGGAATGGCGTTGACGATCCATTCGCGCACCTTGAACAGGCTGAGCAGGATGAACAGGATGCCCGAGATGAGGACGGCGCCGAGGGCGGCCTGCCAGGTGTAGCCCATGCCCTGGACGACGGTGAAGGCGAAGTAGGCGTTGAGGCCCATGGCGGGCGCGAGGGCGACCGGGTAGTTGGCGTAGAGGCCCATGATCGCCGTGCCGATGGCGGCGGCCAGGCAAGTGGCGACGAACACGGCATCGCGGGGCATGCCGGCGGCCGAAAGGATATCCGGATTGACGAAGACGATGTAGGCCATCGTCAGGAAGGTGGTCAGGCCGGCGAGGACTTCGGTACGGACCGTGGTGCCGTGGGCCTGCAGCTGGAAAAACCGTTCGAGCATGCGCAGCTCCCGGGAAAAGCGACGCACTCTATATCAGGTCGAGGCGCGGCGCGATTGTGGTTTACACCAACGCGAAAGCGAGGGCGAGCAGGCAGGCAAAAACCAGTTGCAGGCCGGCCGTGGCGGCGAGAATCGGGTTGAACACCGGGCCGGGCGGCTCGCGATGGAAGCGCGCGATCAGCCGCAGCGCGAGAGGGAGCGACAGCAGCGGCAGGGCTGCCGGCCAGCCTAGACCGCCGAGTGCCGGCAGCAAGGCGTAGGGAGCGAGCATCTCCAGTGTATAAACATGCCGGGTGGCCGGGCGGCCGAGACGAACGGCCAGCGTATTCTTGCCATGGGCCTTGTCGCCGTCGTGGTCGCGGTAATTGTTGACGGTGATGACTGCGGCGGCATGGATGCCGACCAGTGTCGCGGCAAGCAGGGCCGTGGGCGTGAGGCTCAGCGTCTGCAGGTAATAGCTGCCGCCGACGGCGACCAGGCCGAAGAAAACAAAAACAAAAAGCTCGCCGAGCGGCCCGTAGGCGATCGGCTTCGGTCCGCCGGTGTAGGCCCAGCCGGCGGCCAGCGAGGCCAGCCCGATGGCGACGATGGGCCAGCCGCCGTGCCGGACGAGATAGATGCCGCACAGGAAGGCCAGCGCGAAGCTGAACCATGCGCCGGCCTTGACCATGCCCGGGGTTAGCCAGCCTTCGGCCGTGGCGCGCCTGGGGCCAAGGCGGCCCGGCGTGTCGGTGCCGCGCAGAAAATCGCCGACATCGTTGAACAGGTTGGTGCCGATCTGGATGAAGGCGGCGCCGAGTGCGGCGGCCAGCAGCGGCAGCCAGAGCAGTGTGTGCGTGTCATGCCAGGCGATGGCCGTGCCGACAAGCACCGGCGACAGGGAGACCGACAGCGTTTTGGGGCGACAGGCGAGGAGCCAGGCGGTGGTTTTGTTCATGGATTTTGGGGCGGGGTGGGCAGCGCGACTTTAATCGGGCGCCGCGCCCTTGCCCTTGGCGCAGATCAAGGCCAGGCGCGAGCGCCCCAGATCATCCGCTTGGCAACGAAATGGCGGGCCGGTGGGCAGAGGTCCAGCGCCAGCAAGCCGAAGCCGCGCGCCAGCTTGAGCGGGGCGATGTCGTTGGAGAATGCCTTGACGATCTTGTCGGTGAAGAAGGCGCCACCTTGGCGGTCGAGGCGGCGGCTGGCAGCGTAATCGGTCAGTGTTGCCGGTGTCGGTCCGCTCCTGAGCAACAGTTCGGCCAGTTGCCAGGCGTCGCGCAGGCCGAGGTTGAAGCCCTGGCCGGAAACCGGGTGCAGGGTTTGCGCCGTGTTGCCGATCCATACCTCGCAGCCCTTCACCAGCGTGTCGCGCAGGCGCAGGGCGAGCGGGAAGCGGCTGCGCCTGCCCGGCCTGGAGAAGGTCATGCGACGGCCGAACTGGGCTTGCAGCGCGGCAACGAAGGCATTGTCGTCGAGCGTCATCACGGCATCGGCCTTGGCCGGCGGCAGCGTGAAGACGATGGAAAACTCATCGCCGAGCGGCAACAAGGCGAGCGGGCCATCCGGCGTGAAGCGCTCCCAAGCGCGTTTGCCGTGCCCCGGCATCGGGGTGACTTCGCAGATCACGGCATGCTGGCCATAGTCGCTGACCGAGACGGCCGGGTCGTCGCCCGGCGTGCCTTCGGCATGAACCAGCAGCTTGCAGCGGAGGATGCGCAGCTGGCCGCCATGGCGCAGCGACACGGTGGCGCCGTCGGCATCGGGTTCGATATTCAGGATTTCCGCTTCGGCCAGGAGGCCGCCAGCGGGCAGGTTGCCGGCGAGCGCCGTGGCGAGGTCGCGGTAGCGGACGACGTAGCCGAGTGCCGGCAAGTGATAGTCGGCGTGGTCGATCAGGGTGCGGCCGAAACCGTCCTTTTGCGAGATATGGATGGTTTCGATCGGTGTCGCCGCGCGCGACGGCCAGCTCCGGATTTGTTCCAGCAGTTCGCGGGCGCCGTGGGAAAGGGCCAGGGCACGCGGATCGGCTTGCAGCGCTGCGGGCGGCCGGCGGTCGAGCAACAGCGATGTCTGGCCGCCGGCGGCGAGCGCCAGATGCAGCGTCATGCCGACCGGCCCGGCGCCGATGATCAGGATGTCGACGTTCTCGACGACGGATTCAGTCACGGCGCATGACCTCCTCGATCTCGGCGACGGTTTTGGGGGCCGAGGTGTAGATGTCGCAGCCACGAGGGTCGCCAAACTCGGTGACGCGCACGTCATCCTCGATGCGGATGCCGATGCCGGCCAGCGCCGGCGGAATGTCGTCGGCCGGTCGAATGTAGAGGCCGGGTTCGACGGTAACCGTCATGCCCGGCTGCAGCACCGTCCATTGGTCCCCTGTCTTGTATTCGCCGGCATCGTGCACGTCCAGCCCGAGCCAGTGGCCGGTGCGGTGCATGTAGAAACGGCGGAAATCGCCCTTTTCGATCAGGTTGTCGAGATCGCCCTTGAGCAGCTTGAGGTCGATCAGGCCTTGCGTCAGCACGCGCACGGCGGCGTCATGGGCTTCCATGAAGTGGCGGCCGGGGGCGGTGGCGGCGAAGGCGGCGTCCTGCGCGGCGAGGACGATCTGGTACACGTCCTTCTGTGCGGCGTTGAAACGACCATTGACCGGGAAGGTTCGGGTGATGTCGGCGGCGTAGCCCTCGACCTCGCAGCCGGCATCGATCAGGACCAGGGTGTGGTCATTGAGCAGCTTGTTGTTCTCGACGTAATGCAGCACGCAGGCATTGGCGCCGCCGGCGACGATGGGCGTGTAGGCATGGGCATCGGCGCCGCGCTTGCGGAATTCGTAGGTCAGCTCGGCTTCGAGTTCGTATTCGGCCATGCCGGGGCGGCAGGCGCGCATGGCGCGGGCATGGCCGGCGCTGGCGATATCGGCGGCGCGCTGCTGGATGGCGGCTTCGGCGCCGTCCTTGACCAGGCGCATGGTGTCGAGCTCGGCGCGCAGGTCGTGGATGGCGCGCGGCGCCCGCTTGCCGGCACGACTCTGGGCGCGCACGGCATTGAGCGCCTTGGCGATGCGGGCGTCCCACTCGGCATCATGGCCGATGGCGTGCCACAGCGCATCGCGGTCGACCAGCAGTTCCGGGAGCTTTTTGTCGAGTTGTTCGATGGAGTAGGCAGCGTCGAAGCCGAAAGCCGCCTTGGCGGCCTTGGGGCCGTAGCGGTAGCCGTCCCAGATTTCTCGTTCCTCGTGCTTCTCGCGGCAGAACAGGATGGACTTCGCTTTGGTGCGACCGTTGCCGCCGATCAGCACGACGACGGCCTCCGGCTCCGGAAAGCCGGTCAGATACCAGAAGTAGCTGTCGAAACGGTAGGGATGATGCGCGTCGCGGTTGCGGATGACCTCGGGCGCGGTAGGCACGATGGCCACGCCATCGCCGATGGCTTTCAACAGGCGTTTGCGACGGGCGAGAAAGTGGGCGTGGGTCATGCGTTCCTCAATTCGGCATCCAGTTCCGCAAGGCGTTGCGGTGTACCCACGTCGACCCAGCGGCCGGTGTGGCGTTCCCCGGTCAGTGTGTCGGCGGCGATGGCGGCGTCGAGCAGCGGGCGCAGTTTCATGATCGTGCCGGGCTGGACGTCGGCGAAAAAGGATGGCGAAAAGATACCTATCCCGGCGTAGGTAAGCGTTTGCTCGCCATTGGCGTAGATAACACGCTGGCCGTCCAGGCTGAAATCGCCGCCGGCGTGATGAGCCGGGTTGGCGACCATGACGAGGTGGGCGTGTGCCGAGGTGAATTGCCGGGCTTTATTGAAATCCCAGTCGCAATAGATATCACCGTTGACCACGAGGAAAGGGGCGTCGCCGAGCAGCGGCAGGGCGGTGGCGATGCCGCCGGCGGTTTCCAGCGCGCCCGGTGGTTCCGGCGAGTAGCGGAGGGTAAGTCCCCACTTCGACCCGTCGCCCAGCGCCTGCTCGATTTGCTGGCCGAGGTGGGCGTGGTTGATGACGATGTCGCGGAAGCCGGCAGCGGCCAGCCGTTCCAGGTGCCAGACGATCAGCGGCTTGCCGCCGGCGACCAGCAGCGGCTTGGGCGTGTGGTCGGTAAGCGGCCGCATGCGTTCGCCGCGGCCGGCGGCGAGGATCATGGCTTTCATTTACTTGTAGCGGTAGCCGATCTGCTCGGTATTGCCTTCCAACCGGTCGAGCAGGTTCTGCAGGGGCTTGAGCTGCAGGTAGCGGCTGGCCGTCTTGCGGGCGTAGTTGATGAAGCGCGGCAGGTCCTCACTGTATTTGTCCTTGCCGTCGCGGTACTTGAGGCGGCAGAAGATGCCGAGCACCTTGAGGTGACGCTGCAGGCCCATCAGTTCGTACTCGCGCCAGAAGGCGCCGAAGTCCTCGCGCACCGGCAGGCCGGCGGCGCGGGCCTTTTCCCAATAGCGGACGACCCAGTCGATTTCCTGTTCCTCGTCCCAGGAGATGAAGGCATCGCGGAACAGCGAGACCACGTCGTAGGTGATCGGACCCATGACGGCGTCCTGGAAGTCGATGATGCCCGGGGTCAGGCGCTCGGCGCTTTCGACGACCATCAGGTTGCGCGGCATGAAGTCGCGGTGCACGAACACCTTGGGCTGACCGAGCGCCGAGTTGATCAGGAACTTGAAGGTGCGATCGAGCATGATGCGGTCCTCGTCGGCCAGTTCGATGCCGAGGTGGCGGCCGATGAACCATTCCGGGAAGAGCTCGAGTTCGCGGCGCAGCAGCGTGCCGTCGTAGGGGGGGAGGGTGGCAGCGGTCGTGGATAGTTGCCACTTGATCAGCACGTCGAGGACCGGGCGGATCAGCAGGTCGGCCATGCTCAGATCGGCGTTCAGGGCATCGAGATAGCCGATGCGGCCAAGGTCGGTGAGGACCAGGAAGCCCTTGTCGAGATCCTTGTCGAGGATGCGCGGTGCGGCCAGGTCGGCTTTGGCGAGCAGGCCGGCGACGTGAATGAAGGGCTTGCAGTCTTCCTTTTCCGGCGGTGCATCCATCAGGATGCGCGTGCTGCCGTCCGGCCAGGTCAGGCGGAAATAGCGGCGGAAGCTGGCATCGGCCGAGGCCGGGGTGATCTGGACGGATTGGTTGGGGAAGCGCTCGGCTACCCAGTCTGTAACAAGTTGATCGCGCGACATCGGTCGGGGGTGGGTTCGTTGTAAAATGACGCGATTTTAACACTCGGGTTCCGGTCGTTCCGGTCCTCGCCTTTCTTCGATCGCCTGAATGCCCGGTTTTTCCCGTCGCCCGCTCGCCGTTCTTGTCTGCTGCCTGTTTTCCGGCACGCAGGCCGGCTATGCGGCCATCGAGACGGAGCGTGCCTCGATACAGGCGACAGGTTCAACCCCGGAAGAGATCCAGCAGCCGTTGATGCTGGCGGCCAATGACGTTCCGCTGAATCTGCGCAAGGAACGCAAGTTCGATATCCTCAAGAAAAAGAAGGCACCGGCCGAGAAGGTGCAGGAACCGAAGGCGCCGGTGGCGGAAGCGCCAGCGGTGCTGAAGCAGGACGATAGCTATCCGCTGTTCATCATCGCCGATCAGATCGAGGGGCAGTCCGACGAGGTCACCGAGGCCGAGGGTGACGTCGAACTGCGCAAAGTGGGCAGCTTGCTCTACGCGGATCGCCTCACCTACCGGCCGCTTGAGGACGAGGTCGATGCTACCGGGTCTGTCCGTCTGCTGCAGGATGGCTCGGAGATCAGCGGCCCGCATTTGCGCATGCGGCTGTCCGACCGGATCGGCTCGGCCGAGCAGGTCACCTACCGCATCTTGCGCGACGTGCCGAGTCGCTACTATGCCCAGCAGCAGACGGTGGTCACAGTAGCGAGCAGCAATGCCAATACTTCCGGCGCGCCGATGATGCTCAACGTCGCCAACAGCTACGGGCTGCCGACGCAACTGCTGCCGCCGCGACAGTCCGAAGCCAACGGCTACGCCGAACGGATCGATTTCGAGGGCGAGAACCAGATGTCGCTCTTCACCAATACCTATTCGACGTGCAAGCCGGGAAGTGCCGACTGGTATCTGAAGACTGCCGAAACACATCTCGATTACGACGAAGGCAAGGGAACGGCCAAGGATGCCACGCTGTGGTTCCACGGGGCGCCCATTCTCTATACGCCGCTGGCCAGTTTTCCGCTGAACAACCAGCGGCGCACGGGTATTCTGCATCCGCATTTCTCGACGTCCACCCGTAGTGGCCTCGATCTGACGGTTCCATATTACCTCAATCTGGCACCGAACTACGACCTGACGCTGATACCGCGCTACCTGTCGAAGCGCGGCGTGCAGCTCGGGGCCGATGCGCGCTATGTGGATTACTTCTACGAAGGCCAGGCACGTTTCGAATACATGCCGAACGACGACATGCTGAATCGCAGTCGCTACGCCTATCGCTTCGATCACCGGCATAACCTCGGCGGCGGCCTGTCGGCAGCCGTCAACTGGAACGGCGTCTCCGACGACTTCTATTGGCAGGATCTGACGTCGCGCCTCTTGCAGACATCGCAGACGCAGTTGCCGCGTCAGGTGTCGCTCGGCTATGCACCTGCGCCGTGGCTGCAGACCAACTTGCAGGTTCTGCGCTATCAGACCCTGCAGATCGATCCGACCAACCCGATTGCCCGCCCCTACTTCCTCGAACCGCAGCTTAACCTGCTGGCTTACAAGCCGAACGTGTTCAAGACGGATTTTGCCGCGATCGGCCAGTATTCGCGCTTCACCCACGTCGATGCAGCAAAGATTCAGGGCGACCGGATGGTGTTCTATCCGCAGGTCTCGCTGCCCATCGTGCACCCGGCCTTCCAGATCACACCCAAGCTCGGTCTGCATCTGACCAAGTATTCGCTGGACGAACAGGCGACTGGGCTGCCCAATACCTTCAGCCGTGCGCTGCCGACCTTCTCGCTCGATTCGACGGTGGTTTTCGAGCGCGAGGGCGACTGGTTCGGCAAGAGCTACATCCAGACCCTGGAGCCGAGGCTCTACTACGTCAATATTCCGTACAAGGACCAGAGCCGGATTCCGCTGTTCGATTCCGGCCTGTCGGACTTCAACTTTGCCCAGATATTTTCCGAGAACCGTTACAGCGGTTACGACCGCATCAACGACGCCAATCAGTTGACCGCTGGTCTGACCACCCGCCTGCTCGACGGCGAAACCGGTGTCGAGCGTTTCAAGGCGATGGTCGGGCAACGTTATTACTTCAAGCCGCAGCGCGTCTCGCTTCCCACCGAAACGACGCGCCAGAACGATTTTTCCAACGTCGTCGCGGCGTTCAACGGTCTGGTCGCGCCCAAGACCTATGCTGATCTGGCGACCGAGTATAACTATCGCGAAAACGTCATCGAGCGCTTCTCGGCCGGCGCGCGTTTCCAACCGGAATACGGCAAGGTGCTGTCGGCCAGTTATCGCTACACCCGCGATGCGCTGACCGGCAACTCCACGGTCGACCAGATCGATGTCGCCGGACAATGGCCCGTTTCGGCCAAGTGGTATGCCGTCGGTCGCTACAACTATTCGCTGCGCGACAGCCGGGCGCTCGAAGCCATCGCCGGCATCGAGTACAACGCCAGCTGCTGGTCGGTTCGTCTGGTGGCACAGCGCCTTGGGGCCATTTCGGGCAGGCCCAACGACACACTCTTCCTGCAACTCGAACTCAACGATTTCGGCAGTATCGGCTCCAATCCGATCGGCATGCTCCGGCGCAGCATCCCGGGTTATGGCAAGATCAACGAACTGCCCACCAATAGCAGTCTGCTTACCCCCTAGTGAATTCCATGACCAAATTCGTTCGTACTTTCATTTTACTGATGGCTTGTCTGGGTGGCCTGTTGTCCCAAGTGCCGTTCGCGGTCGCGCAGGAGCCAGTCGAGGCCGACCGCATCGTCGCTGTGGTCGGCTCCGATGTGATTACCTACGTCGAGTTACGCAATCGTCTTGCGGCAGCGCTCAAGCAACTGGAAAAACAGGGAACCCCCCTGCCGCCGCGGGATATTCTGGAGCGCCAGATGCTCGAGCGCCTGATCATGGATCGGGCGCAACTGCAGTACGCCAAGGATTCCGGCATGCGGGTCGACGATATCCAGCTCGACCAGGCCATCGGCCGCATCGCGGCAGGAAACCGGATGTCCGTTCCGGAATTCCGCGCAGCGCTGGAAAAGGACGGCGTCCAGTACGCCAGCTTCCGGGAAGATATCCGTAACGAAATGATCTCGGTTCGCCTGCGCGAACGGGAGGTCGATAGCAAGCTGGTCATCTCCGACGGCGAAATCGACAATTACCTCGCCAATCAGGCAGCTTCCGGCAGCAATGAGGAGTACCAGCTGGCCCACATCCTGTTGCGCGCACCCGAATCGGCGAGTCCGGAACAATTGCAGAAGCTGCGCCTGCGCGGCGAGCAGGCGCTCAAGCGGGCGCGGGCAGGCGAAAACTTCGCCGAACTGACGGCCGCCTTTTCCGATGCGCCGGATGCCTTGCAGGGTGGCGACCTCGGCTGGCGCCCGCTGAGCCGGTTGCCCAGCCTGTATGCCGAAGTGGCCGGGCGTCTGCAGCAAGGCGAGGTCAGCGAACTGCTGCGCTCGTCAGCCGGCTTTCACGTCGTCAAGCTGATTGGCAAGCGGGGCGGCAGCATGCAGGCCTCGGTCCAGCAGAGCAAGGCCCGCCATATCCTGATCCGCGTGAACGAAGTGGTGTCCGAGGCCGAGGCACGGCGCAAGCTGGAAACCGTGCGCGAACGTATTGCGAACGGGGGAGATTTTGCCGAGCAGGCCCGCCTTTATTCGCAGGATGGTTCGGCTGCCAAGGGAGGAGACTTGGGCTGGCTCAATCCCGGCGATACGGTGCCGGAATTCGAACGAGCCATGGATGCCTTGAAAATCAACGAGGTGAGCCCCGTGGTTCAGTCACCGTTCGGCATGCACCTGATCCAGGTCCAGGAGCGCCGCGAGCGCGACGTTTCGGCCGAGCGTCAACGTGCCGTTGCGCGGCAGGCGCTCCGCGAACGCAAGATGGATGAAGCCTATCAGGACTGGCTGCGCCAATTGCGCGACCGGACCTACGTCGAAAATCGTCTCGACGAGAAGTGATGCTTCCGCGCATAGCCGTCACCAGTGGCGAGCCGGCCGGTATCGGCCCGGAATTGTGTCTGCAACTGGTCAATTGGTCCGGCGAGGCGCATCCTGTCGTGCTGGGTGATCGCGGGCTGCTTGAAGCGCGGGCCGCACAGCTCGGGCTGGCCGTTGCCATGCGGGATTACGCGGTCGGGAACGTGCCGCAGTCCGGTGTGCTGGATGTGCTGCATCTGCCGCTGGCGGTACCCGCCGTTGCCGGCCGACTCGATGCGGCCAACGGTCGCTATGTCCTCGATCTGCTTGACCGGGCGTTGGCCGGCTGCCTGTCCGGCGAATTCGCTGCGATGGCGACGGCCCCCGTGCACAAGGGCGTCATCAACCAGGCGGGCGTTCATTTCACCGGTCATACCGAATACCTCGCCGACAGTACCGGCACGCCGCTGGTCGTGATGATGCTGGCCGGTGGCACGGAACGGGGCCCGCTGCGCGTGGCGCTGGTCACGACCCATCTGCCGCTCAAGGATGTTTCGTCCGCCATCACGCCCCCCGTCCTGGAGGCGACGCTGCGCATCCTGCATGCCGACCTGCGCCGCAAGTACGGTCTGACCAGTCCCCGCATCCTGGTGGCCGGTCTCAATCCCCATGCCGGCGAGGGGGGGTACCTCGGCATGGAGGAAATCGAAGTCATCACGCCAGTGCTCGACAAACTGCGTACCGAAGGCATGCTGCTCAGCGGTCCGCACCCTGCAGACACGATGTTCACGCCGCCGGTTCTTGCCCAGGGCGACGCCGTGTTGGCGATGTATCACGACCAGGGACTGACGGCGCTCAAGTATGCGACTTTCGGCCACGGCATCAACGTGACGCTGGGCTTGCCGATCATCCGCACCTCGGTCGATCACGGCACTGCGCTGGAACTGGCCGGTACCGGCAAGGCCGATCGCGGCAGCCTGTTCGAGTCCGTGGCCGAAGCGGCGCGTATGGCGCGTGCCGTGGTCCGCTCCTAACCAGAATACGGATACGGCGTTTCCATTTGCAGTACGTCGATTCCCCAGCAAAAGACAGAAGGAAAGCAACATGAAAGGCCACGTCGCCCGCAAACGCTTCGGTCAGAACTTCCTGGTCGACAGCGGCATCATTTCCGCCATCGTATCGGCCATCAATCCGCAACGTGGCGACACTGTCGTCGAGATCGGCCCCGGCCTGGGGGCGATTACCGAGCCTTTGCTGGCGCGGGTCGATCACCTGCATGTCGTCGAAATCGACCGCGACCTGATTGCCCGTCTGAAAAAACAGCACAGCCCCGAGCGCATGACCATTCACGAGGGCGATGCGCTCGCCTTCGATTTCGCCCGTATCGGGTCCAGTCTGCATCTGGTTGGCAATCTCCCCTACAACATTTCGACGCCGCTGCTTTTCCATCTCGCCGACTATGCCGAGAACGTCTACGACATGCATTTCATGTTGCAGAAAGAAGTCGTTGAGCGCATGGTGGCCGAGCCGGGCGATGCCGATTTCGGTCGCCTTTCGGTGATGTTGCAGTACCGCTTCTATATGGAATGGCTGATCGACGTCCCGCCGGAATCCTTTGATCCGGCGCCCAAGGTCGATTCCGCCGTCGTGCGGCTGATTCCGAAGCCGCCGGCCGAGCTCAATGCCAAGAATCTGGACAAGCTGTCGCAGGTTGTGCTGGCCGCCTTCTCGCAGCGCCGCAAGATGCTGCGTAATACCCTGAAGGGCTTGCTGGATGATGCGGGTTTTGCTGCCCTCGGCATCGATCCGACACGACGGGCCGAGGATATTCCGGTCGAAGGTTATGTCCGGATCGCCAACTACCTGAGCTGAGCCAAGGCAGGGCCTTGCCCGGCCGGAAGCTTCCTTAAGGCGTATTTAAGATTTCTTGAGTAAATTGCTCGGGATTCGTCGACGGCCAGGAATACGCCGGGCTTGGCGATGCCATCCAAGGAGGAAGCGATGAAATTGACCCGTTCGTTTTATATTGTCGCGCTGGGCTTGTGTTTGGCCGGCGGCGCCCATGCGGCGCACGACCATCACCATGGGCACGAAGCCGCTGCAGTGCAGAAACTGCAACTCAATGCCGGCAAAAAGTGGGTGACGGATGCCTCGTTGCGCCAAGCGATGTCGGGCATCAACCAGGCGATGGCCAAGGCACTGCCGCTCATCCATCAGCAGCGATTTAGCGATGCGCAGTATCAAGCGTTGGCGGTAAGCATCAACCAGCAAATCACCTTTGCCATCGAGAATTGCAAGCTCGATGCCGGGGCCGATGCCATGCTGCACCTGATCATCGCCGATTTGCAGGATGGTGCCGAGGTGATGTCGGGCAAGACGGGCAGTGATCGTCACGGTGGCGCGGTACAGGTACTGCACGCACTGAAGAACTACGGACAGTATTTCCAGCATCCAGGCTGGCGTGTCGCCAAAGGGTGATGCCTTTGTTCCTCCCGGCTCTCTTTTGACCAACAAAATGAGGGGCAAACAAACGAAAAAGGCGGCTCGGGTTACCCCTGCCGCCTTCTGCGAAAAAGCTTGAAAAGGCTTGTTCCGCTTGCTTACTTCTTCATCGGGCAAGTGTTCATTCCGAGCAGCGAATAGGCCGGGCACCAGCCCATCAGGCCGGTGGCCAGGGGGACGATGCCGATGTAGCCCCAGACCGGCAGGAGGCCGGCCACGGTGGCGCCGATCAGGCCGGCGCCGGCCACGATACGCAGGATTTTGTCGATTCCGCCAACATTTGCCATGGTGTTTTCTCCGTCAGATGGTGTTTGGACGGTGCCACTCTATCGCTGCGACCGATGGGCGTATGTAACCGCAGTCACACAGCGGCGATTTTCTGCAGGCCGGGACGATCGATGATGCTCAGTTGTTCGCGGCCGAGTGCGACAAGTCCCTGGGCGGCGAAGCCCTTGAGCAAGCGGCTGATGATTTCGCGCACGCTGCCCAGTTCGTCGGCAAGCTGCTGGTGGGTGACGTTCAACGCGTTTTCGTTGCGAGCCAGGAGCGACTTGGCCAGCCGCTGGTCGAGACGGGCGAAGGCAACCTCCTCGACCAGTTGCATCAATTCGGCGATGCGATCGGTAAACAGGTGGAAGACGAAATCGCGGAACGCCGCCTGTTCGACCAGCAGGCGGGAAAACTCGCCGACCGGCAAGACGAGCAAGGTCAGCGGCGTTTCAGCGATGCCGCGCGCGTTGTAGTCGGTGTGGGCCAGCAGGCAACTCGAACTGATGATGCAGGAGCCGCCTGGCGATACGCGGTAGAGCATCAATTCGCGGCCGCTGGCGGCCAGCTTGATGACTTTGATGTTGCCTTCGAGCAGGAGCGGGAATCCCTGGCAAGGCTGGTGTTCGGCAAAGACCTGGCTGCCTGCTGGCAGGTGGATGACGGCCTGAGGTTGCGTCAGCGCGGCAAGGCGGTCAGCCGGCAGCCCCGAGAGGACCGGATAAAGGTTGAGCAGGCGGTCGGCTGCAGCGGTCGGTGGCATGGTCATCAATCGACGGTTGCCCAGACGGGCGCGTGATCGGAAGGGCGCTCCAGCTTGCGTGGAGCACGGTCGATACCGGCGGCCGTGCATTTCGCGGCGAGCGGCGCCGAGAGCAGGATGTGGTCGATGCGCAGGCCGAGGTTTTTCTGGAAGCCGAGCATGCGGTAGTCCCACCAGGAGAAGGTCTTCTCCGGCTGCTCGAACAGCCGGAAGCTGTCGCTCAGGCCGAGGTCGATCAGGCGCTGAAAAGCCGTGCGCTCGGGCTCTGAACACAGAATTTCGCCGGCCCAGCGCTGCGGGTCGTGCACATCGCGATCATCGGGGGCGATGTTGTAGTCGCCACACAGCGCCAGCTTCGGGTATTTGACGATTTCCTCGCCCAGCCAGACGGCCAGGGCGTCCAGCCAGCGCAGCTTGTAGTCGTACTTGTCGCTGCCGACGGCCTGACCGTTGGGCATGTAGGCGCAGACGACACGTACGCCGCCAACGGTGCCGCTGATCAGGCGTTTCTGTTCGTCCGGGAAATGGGGATTGCCGCAGACGACGTCGTGAATCGGTTCGCGGGCCAGCAGTGCCACGCCGTTGTAGGTTTTCTGGCCGGAGAAGGCGACATGGTAGCCGGCTGCCTCGATCTCGGCTTTCGGGAAATTGTGGTCTTCGAGCTTCAGTTCCTGCAGGCAAAGCGCATCGGGGGTCGCGGCGGCGAGCCAGTCGAGCAGGTGCGGCAGGCGGACTTTCAGCGAATTGACGTTCCAGGCGGCAATTTTCATCTAAATTGTAGCCAAGTGATTAATAAGAGTTTTTCCAACTTATCTCCTTTATTTTCCTAGCTGGCTACCCATCTAGCTACCCGTGTTCAGGGCAGTACGCCTCCTTGCCTCGATGGCGATGGCAATAGTTTGCCCATATTGTCCCATCAGGTCTCATCGCTTGCTAGGTGTGGAGCTTTTTGCAGGCTGAATGAGCAGTTCGAATTGGTCCCTGCGTACCTTTCCGTAGAGCTTGCATCGATAAGATATCTTCGATCCTCCGCAACATCGATGGCGACCGAGGGGGGCAGGGTCGGTCCCTGATGGCGTGGGCGTAGTTTGGCACTGACTCTTAGGTCAGCACAGAGCACAACTTCACTGTGCAGTGAATATTGGCATTCTGCCGAATGTTCGCTAAAATGGCCATGTTCACTGTTCAGGAAACATGGGAATTCTGGCGATGCTAGATCCACAGTTGTCGGAACGCCAGTTGGTCGAGCGACTCCTGGAGACACTTCAGGCCTTGCCTGACGTGAGCGCTCGTCTGTCGGCACAGGAAACGGGCGAGCAAGACAGTGCTCGTCGACACGATGCCGAACTCAGCTTCGATGTCCTGGGTAGTTCAGTAACGATCCTCGTCGAAGTCAAGAAGTCGGCCTTCCCCCGCGACGTTCGTGAGTTTCTTTGGCAACTCAAGCAGTCAGGTGCCTACCGGGAACCGGTGGGACCTCAGCGGCGAGCGGTTCCCCTCCTTGCCGCTGAATCCATTTCCACGGGAGCAAAGCAGTTGCTCCGCGACGAGCGGGTGGGGTACTTCGATACGGGGGGCAGCTTGTTCCTGCCTGCCCGCGGGGCCTACATCCTCATAGAAAAGCCGACACCCAAGACTTTGGCAAAGGCGGTTCGCTCGTTCTTCACGGGGCGACGTTCGCAAGTGCTGCATGCGATGCTGCACCGACCGCGCGAGTGGTTCGGGGTCAAGGAACTGGCCGAAGAAGCCATGGTGTCGCCCGCCACGGCGTCAGAGACGTTGAGTGCACTGGAGCGGTTCGACTGGGTGATCGCGCGCGGACAGGGGCCGGCCAAGGAACGCTGCTTGACTGAGCCGGGAGCCTTGCTGGACGCGTGGTCAAGGCAGACTGGTACCCAACGACAGCCCACAATGCGCCGCTATTTCGTGCCTGGTGTGAGCGCCGAGAAACTACTCGGTCGCGTCGCGCAAGCCTGTGATGCACACGATGCGGAATATGCCGTCACCTACGAAGCCGCTGCGCAGTGCTATGCCCCGTTTCTTTCGAGCCTCTCCCAAGTGCGATGCCGGCTTCTGGGCGGCAGTGCGGCCGATGCGGCCATCGGCGATCTGGATGCTCGGGTCGTCAATGAGGGGGCCAACCTGGTGGTGATCGAGGCGAAGTCGCACGGCGATTTCCTGTTCCGTGAGCGAGTCGGTAGCGCATGGCTTGCAAGCCCGGTTCAGGTTTATCTCGATCTGCTGCGCGGCGAAGGCCGCGCCAAGGAAATGGCTGAGCATCTGCGCAAAGAGAGGATCGGCTTCTAATGGCCAAACCTGCAACCCTTGATGGCTACAGCGACCAGTACACGCTCGACTGCGAGCGCGTACTGGTGACGCTGCTGCGTGGACTTGGTCCATGGAAAGACTCGGTGTATCTGGTCGGCGGCCTCACGCCGAGGTATCTCGTGCCCGCACGGCCGCCCGCCGTGCCGGCGCATGCGGGCACCATGGACGTAGACATTGTGATCGACCTGCAAATCCTGGCCGACACTGACGCGTACGCCACGCTTGAGGACAACCTCAAGAAGATGGGCTTCGAGCGTGCGGAGAACGAGAAGCAGCAAAAGCTCTCGTGGCGCTGGCAGACCCGCACCGAACACGGTGCGCTGATGGTGCTCGAGTTGCTCGCTGACGCGCCGGATATCGCCGGCGGCAAGGTACAGCCCTTGCCGACAGAAGGCACGATCTCAGCGCTGAACATTCCGCACTCCTCTATCGTTTTCGATCTTCACCAGGTCACCGAAATCAAAGCCGAGCTGCTGGGGGACAACGGCATCGCGACCGAGAAGGTCAAGCATGCAAATCTAGTAAGTTTCACCTGCCTGAAAGCATTCGCGTTCGACCAGCGCTTCGAACGCAAGGACGCCCACGATCTGATTTATTGCATCGAGCACGCGCCAGATGGCCTTGATCCTGTCGCCGATGCATTTCGCAAGGAACGCGACGGCAAGCATGGTGCAGTGATCCAGGCATCACTGGAGATTCTGCGCACGCGCTTCGCACAGGATGATAAGACCGAGGGTTATCGCAAAGATGGCCCCGTGTCGGTGGCCAAGTTCGAACTGGGCGAGGGCGATGAACCCGATCAGCGAGAGGCGCGAGCCCTTCGCCAGCGCCAGGTAAGCGACCTGATCGACCGGCTTCTCGCGCTTAGTGTGTAAGGAACTGGCAGGCATCGATGGGGAGGACAAAGACGTAATGCTGCTCAATCACCTGCCAATATCTTTCTCTCAGAGTTTGTGAATCTTTCGTTCGCAGAACCGATTAGACGCGCGAGCGGGGTTAACACCTTTTTGCTGGGCGCGA
>NZ_VUYQ01000006.1 GCF_008711155.1 Dechloromonas sp. CZR5
CTGTGTCATTCTTGAGATTCAGTACGAGACTCGGCATAACCCGGTTCGCGGCATAGTGGATCTCATGCCGAGCTCGGTATGAGATCCATACCCGTTCGCCGCCACTCATCAGTCCGACGCTCTTGCTTTCGCCGGATTCACCATCGTGCACCAGGATGTCGAAACCCTCCTTCTGCTCGCCCTTGAGCGTTTCGACCAGGGTCTGGATGGAGACGGTAAAGCGCGAACCGTAACAGGCCAGCAACAAGTCGTTGGCCAAGCGAGACAAGGTAGGGCCTGCATCATCAATGGCCAGTGCAATCAGACCGTCGTTGCTCATGCACTTCGCAAACAGCGTCCAGTTGCTCAGCTCGGATTCGATCTTGGCGATCCGGCTTTCGATCTGCGTACGCCGGCAAGCCAGCGCTTGCGCCTGCCGAATCAAAGCACCCAGTGCTTCCGCATCGCGTACTGCGGCCATGTGCGCCTGTTCGGCAGCCTCCACACCCCGCAAAGCCAGCTCCACCTGCGTCTGTGCGTTTACCAGGCTGGATTCGTCATAGGGAGCAGGCAAACTAGCGAGAAGCTCTTTGAGGCGGTTCAGGGTGTCGCGGTAGTGTTTTGCCTGCGACTCGTGTTCCGCGGCAATGGCCTGCCGTGTGCTAGCGATTTGCTGACGCTCCTCCATCTCCTCGGGCGTTTCAGCCTCGGCCGTTTCTTGCCCAAGCATCGCAAGCTCTTCATCAATCGTGGCGAGAGCCTCCCGGACGCGCGCCAATTCAGCCCCTCTCTCGGCCAACAGCGTAAGCCGCGCCACACGCGCACTGGCACGATCAACCAACCGCTCTGCCAAGGCCTTCGCCTGCGGCGCTCCGGCAAGCTCATCACGCTGCGCTCCCAGGACTTTCAGTTCCTTCGTCGCCGCATCCTTCTCGCGCGCCAGACGGTTGATCGTGACCTGAGCGCTGGGAACCAAACTCTTAGCTTCCCGCGCATCGTTCAGGAGCTTGCATTCACCTTGCAGGTCCGTGCCGACGCAAGGGACTTCTCCCGTCAGGCCGAGTCGCCGCGCCAATTCCTCGGCCTTGAGCGCAGCCTGGCCAGCCTCGCGTTCGATTCCAGACAGTTTCTGCTCGATGAATCGCTCCGAGGTCTCGCATTGAACCAGTCGTTGCGCCCGCTCGCGCCATTCGCCGAGTTGGTCGGATCGCAAAGAAAGGATGCGCCCGGCCAGAGGGTGGCGAAGCTGCGCCCATCGGACACGCTCGGCAACAGCCAACAACGAGAGGCATTGCCGGCGCTGGCTCAGTAGTCCCTGGCGCCGGGCACGTTCCTGAACGAGACGCTGGGCGATACGCTGCGACAATCGTTCCAGACGCCGGCATTCGGTCTGTTCCTGAACATTCAGTGCTTCGATGGCCCGGGTGCCGGCCAGCATCACTTGCTGGCACTCCCCCTGAAGCTGCGCCCGACGGCTCTCCACGCCTTGCGACAGCCCACGTTCCGCCAATAACTGGGCGTGCCGGGTCCGGGCCTGCGCCAGGGTCGCCTGCTTCGTCTGCCGGGAGACGAGCGAATTGGCGACATGTGCCGGAGCGCCGTCGAGCCTCCGGCGTTCTGCCTCGATGCCTTCCGCTTCCTCCTCTAGCCTTTCCCGCTCCTGGCGAATCGCCCCCAGACCGGCTTTGAGCAAGCGTGCCGTTTCGGCCGCTTTCAGTCCTAGCGTACGAATTTCCTCTTGCCCGAGCAGGTCGGCCAGCAAGGTCTTGATTTCTGCATTTCGATAGGCACTCAGTTGACGCTTGCCTTGAGCCGAGAAAACCGATGTGAAGAAGGTATCGGCACTCCCGCAAATGGACTCGATGCAGCGGGTATAAGTATCTACCTTGCCGTCCGAGATGGTGCCATCGTCCAGAATCACCGGTTTCCACACGCCATCGTTAGCGAGAGCGAACAGGAAGGCTTCGGTCCTGCGTCGCCCATTGAGGCGGATGACGACCTGGGAACGATAGTGCCGGCGGCCATGCGTCCAGGTCAAATCCTTCTCGTTTTCCGGCAGAAAGACATGGTCGTAATAGGAAAAACCACCGGGCCCAGCCAAAGCTGCCCGTGACGGCATCGTGAGGTAGGGATGCAGGTTATCCATCACGGTGGTCTTGCCGCGTCCGTTGGCACCAGCGATGGCAACCAGTTCGGCACCGGCAACCAGTCGCTCGAAGTCAAGCGTGAGAACAACACGTCCCAAGCCATCGCGGATGCCGCGGAAGCCCTTCAAAGTCAGTGAAAGCGGTTGCATTGCTCGCTCCTTGATTGAGCACCCAGAATCTCATCCCGGATTCGGCATGCAAGGCCAGAATCCCCCGGATGGCAGCTGCCCCTCGTGAGAAGGCTCATATGCCTCACAGGCATCGAGACACTTTGTCGCTAGCGAATCCATAGAAAATTCCAAACCATCAAGCAACGTCTCATGCCAAGAGACTGGACCTGCCTATACTGGAGCTCCTTCAACTCATTCCAGGATCATGAACACTTCGATCGAATTCAGCGGTTTGACACAATGGCTGGCCGACAAGATCGGCCTCCCCCAACCGGTACTCTTCGCGCTGACCATCGGCTCGCTCCTCGGCTGGGTCTGCTGGCGCACCCGATCCACCCATGTCGTGATCACCCGAATCTGGCGCTTGATCTTCGGCAAAACGGCCATGGCCGACCGGGAGATTGGCAAATTCATCGAGAACCGCAATCGCCTCGTCACGTTCCGTTTCTTTTCCGGAATGCCGGTCCGCACCTTGGCACAAGCGAAGCGTATTCTCCGTTGGTCGGCAGTTCATGACGAAGAAATCGCCGACATCAGGGCATGCGGTGACCTGTTCGATCTCGAAGCTTGCCGACTGCGTGAGGAGCGCATCCCCGGCCGTCCCCTGCAGGTGTTTCAAGTGCTCCTGTTGGGTGGTTTGGCGGGAGCGACGATCCTCACGGGCTATGGATTGCGAATGGATCAGGCGCTCCTGCAATTTAAAGAAAGCCAGAAATGGTTCTGGCTATCGGAAACCACTGCCGTGCCGCTGGGCGGAGAAGGATTTGTTTCCAAGAAAGCCTGCCTGGACGATGTGCTACCCAGCCCTAACCCGACGTCGTTCAGCAACGACGAGGTCGGCATCGTCTGCAAAGCATTCCGCGATTCCGATACTCCTGCCTTCGTCGACAAAATCGTGGAGCAGCAGCGCGCCCTTCTGGTACCGATCGGCGTGACGCTACTCTACTGGATGTGGCAGTGCTGGCTGCTGTTCCGTTGCGGCATCTTTGCCCGCAATATCCAGCAGCGGATCAGCAAGCCAAAGCAAGGCCCCAAGGACAAAACGAATGCGCGGAATACCAAAACATCTACCCCTGACTGCGCTCGTTCGCCCCTGCCCACAAAACACCACGAGGACGAGGAAGCCACTATTGCTGCGTGAGCTTCCAGCCGATTCTGCGCCGTATCAGAGGGCAACGGAGGTTCCGGCACGGAGCAAGTTCTGGGCGATGTCCTCCGGGCTCTCGGTACGCAACGCGACCAAACAACGCTGCAACGGCACCTTGCTAATCCCGGCTACCTCTGCCCAGGCCTGGACCTTGTCTGCCAGGTTCGCCAACTGCGAAATTCCCGCTGCCCGTGCACGTACCACTGGGACGATCCGCCCCTCCAATTTAATTTCCGCCGCCCCGGTCAGCAGTTGTTCGATGGCTGCACGGTCGACCCCGTGGCGATCCTCGTCGGCGACAGTCCAACGCACACGCAAGTAAGCTCCAGCGATGTCCTGTCGTGCGAGGCTTGCGCGCAAGGCATCGAGGTCGGGCTTGCCCTCGAAAACGATATCCATGGTCCGCCGGGCGGGCGTCGGTTCCAGCGTGCACTGCGCCTGATCGGCATCGACGTCCCAACACAGAAACCCCTTCTCGCCTTCCTCGCCGTAATGGAAACGGCCGATCGAGCCGGCATAGGCAATACATTGCCGCCCTCCCCGCCCCTCCAACTCCCAGGACTGATGGCGATGGATATGCCCCAGCATGAACGCCTGGGCCTCGCTGCCAAACAGGGCGCCGGTGGTGAATTCGTGGTCGAATCCGGCCATCGGCACACCATGCTCATTCAGGGAACCGAACACGGTACCATGCGAAACGCCAACGGTCGGTATACCCAGCCGGCGGGCCGTGCGGTGGATCGGCGCATAGCCGCGCAGCAACTGGGCCAGATGCTCGCCGACGGCTTGGGCGGCTTCTGCCGCACCGACCGTCGCGGCCACTACTGCCCTGTTAACCGTCGGCAGGAAAGTAAACACGGCCCGTGCGTCGGGTGGCAAGGCATCGAAGCACCAGCCGTTCGAAGGAATCCATTCGCTACGCGCTGTCAGCACCACCTGCTCGATACGCTCGGCGACATGGATTGGATGACGTCCACCCAACAGCCGGAAGATGGAAAGCGTTCCGGGCGGCTCGTGCGAGAAGGTGCCTTGCAGCATCAGTACCGGGCAATGGTCGGCCAGCCGGCGCAGTTGTACAGCGAGTCGGCCGACGGCCGGAGCGTGCAAATCGAGGCCGTGGTCGGTGGCGTCGCCGGAGATGACCGCCGCCTCTGCCCCCAAAGCGATAGCCCGGTCAATCGCCGCCGAGAAACAACGATCGGCCTCCGCCAGATTCCGTGGACCGTAATGCAGGTCGGAAAAATGGGCGATGCGGATCATGCTGTCCTCCCACGCGTCGCCAGTTTCAATTCGCTCTCGATCTTGTCGCCATAACCCTGCGGGTCATTGCCGTAGCGTTCCAGCTCGTTCCAGGCCTGGAGACGACCGTTCGGATTGAGCTTCCAGCCCCGTCCCCAGCGCCGGTCAGCATAGGCTCTGTACTGCTCAGGCCCAATTCCGTAGGCCTCCACCCGGTGCATCAACTGCTCGAAACTGGGGTGCCCATTCCTTTCCGGCGCTTCCTCGGTGAGTCCGATGCCTCCCGGCGAGTCAGGCAACTTAACTTCGTCTGCCGACACCGGGGACACCGGGAATTCAATTTCGACCTCGGCGCGATCCCCTTGCAGGACTTGCGTCGCTAGTTGGGCCTGGGCCAGAATCGTTTCGGTATCGTCGTTGTCGCGCAGCAATGCTGTGACATCGACTGGCGCCTCCAGATCGATGATCCATTGGGGCACGCGCACCGCCCGTCCCTGCTCATCGATATGGGCCACCTCCATGAGTCTCTTGGTCAGGTAGAAAGGCGTACGTTGCCGATCGAGGAAGCCGGAAATTCGTCCACCGCGCAAGAAGCCCACAGTCTCGAACTTTTGGATCGCCGCGTTCATTGCATAGAAGCTATTGGTATGTAGCTCGAAGGCACTGATGGAGCGGATTCCGGGAATGAAGAACAGGAAGCGCCCAGTCAGGTTGCACTGGCGTGCTTGATATTCTCGGCAGGCCTCGGGGTCACAGAGACCGCCGTTATCTTCACGGACCATGGTCTTGCGTCCACCGAAGAGACGGATCGTGCGCCGTCCCGTGTCGTCCACCGGCACCGGCGCATGGCACATGCAATGGCGGACTCGGCCATCAGCCGAGTATTGCGACCAATAGTGCTTCTCGTGCGCGCCCCAGGCCGCCAGTTCGTGGGGCATGACGGTCTGCCAGAAGTCCGACGGGAATACCACCGGGAAGCGGTAAAGACGCCGCCCCTCCCCCCGATCGTCGCCATAGGCCTCCAGAATTTCCCTGGCGATCGCGGGATTTGGGAAGTCCAAAGCTCGTACAGTAAACCACGGGACGTTGCGCGGAACTAGCGGTGCCTTGATATCTGGCAGGGCTGCTGTAATGGCTCGCTCGATCTGCTCGAAGGATTGGCCGGCGGCCACCCCTTGTTCATAAATCGCTTTAGCCTTCGGCTCGTCAGCGGCTTTCTTGGTCAGTACTTTGATACCGGCACGAATCTTACCGCCCGTGGGAATACGGGCAGTTCCTTGGCCGAGCAAGGTCGGTACCGCACCACCACCCTGCACCGCAATTGCCGGGGATGTATTGGGATGGGCCATGGCGGAGCTCCTTCATGATCGTCGGGACATTCCGACAATTCATGTTCCCGCTACTTCCTTTCACATCAACCCCATGCAATTCTTTACCCAGCGCGGTCACGGCCAAATACCGACATGGCGCGCTTCGAACTCGTCGCAGGGCCCGCCCAACGCTTTCCGTAACTCGTTCAGAAAGATGCTGAAATTCTGCACCATCTATGCAGCCTAAATCCAAGGCGACCTGGTCGAAATTAGCGGAGTCGGCAGCTTTCGCCGAAGCCTTTGCTCTGGGTGCCAAGGGCGTAATCCGAAAACCTGCGTGCCTGTCACAGCCCCACTTCTTCAAGACATGGAAGGAACTGTGTGAACTGGTGATGTTGGCGTCCAGATCCTCACCCTTGGCGGCCGTGCAAAGATCGTTCAGCCAGAGCCGATTACCCTTTTCAAGGGAGGCATCGGCTGATCCGTCCACCACACCCAAGCATCGTCCTTGCACGCCGCTACCGCTTTCTCCTTCGCCGCTCGCTCCTTGGGGTCCATGAAGGCGCTGACGACGTGCAAGGGCACCGGGGCCGGCCCGGCATCGAGTAGCAATGCATTGGGAAAAGCTGAGGCAGAGCGGGCGTCGTAGCGCAAGGGTTTGACGAAACGGCGGTGCTGGGCAACCAAAGCGACGATCAACGGCAGTTCATACACACCTTCGAGGGGAATCCAGTGCTCGCTCGTCAGCATCAGACTCACCGCTTCGATCTCGTAGGTGTATTCGCGGCGGGCGCGGATCAGCGCAGCCATGACTAAGCGCACTGGGTGGCCGGTGTCGGCATCCCGCGCCTCGAACAAAGGAGCAAACACCCGCTCGATCCGCTCCCAGTTCCGGGCCGCGATCAGCAACGGGGCATCCGGCATGTGGCGAATCCAGACCCGACGTCCCTGAGCCGTTACGTCGTTTCCTTTGTAATCGCCGACCACCAGGGCCAGTGGCGTCTGGCCATCGTGGGGGCGCAGTACCGCCAGTTTCTCGCGTCGGCGCCTGGCAACCTCAGTTTTGGCGGTTTCGCTGAAGGGTTCGGGCACATACAGGCGCTGGGCCAGCGGTACGCCCTTGACCATGATCTCTTCAGCGGCTTCCTGCAGGTACTTGCACAACACCCCCTGATTGCGCTTGCCCGCCATCGCCGGACTCCAGCGGTTGAAGCCGGCGCGCTCGAACAGGAAATGCAGCAAGGCCCGCAACGTCATGCGCAGTCGCGGCACCCCCACCTCGACTACCTCGTGTGGTTCACCGCGCGGCACGCTGTGCCCGGTCATCCTTGTCCAGGGAAAATCGACGCGCAGTTCTACCTGGCCAGGCACGGATTCCAGCACTGCGTCGCCGATCAATTCGCCCAATCCCGACAGTTGCGCTTCAGGCTCGAAGGAAGGACAACCCGGATGGTGAGCACTACCGCTGTCCGGCATGCGTTTAATGACAAACCGTCGATGTCGGGCTACGTACATCTCGACCCCTTTCGGCACGCAAAGACAACGGGGCCGTTCGGAGATATTGTAAATTTTGGCAAGTGCCTCCTGGAGTTGCGGACTGTCGTCCTCGATCACCTGCCCAAGGATGGCAAACCGCTGGGCGTCCATCACAACTCAGACCGATTCATCGAGAATTTCAGCCAGCGTCGGTCGTGGACGCGGCAGCAGTTCGCGTACCGCGCTACGCTCGCCAATGCCGAGGATTACCCCCACCTGCTCCTCATCGGCGCCGCGCTCGTACATCCGCGACATCAGTGTCAGTCGAGCGGACTGAGCGCTCAGGCCTTTCAATTCGGCATAGCGGAACAACTTACGGTAGGTTTCCAGCAAGGCGCGACAGACATGACGGTCCTGCCCCGGTGCATCATTGTTAGGGAGGATCTTGTAAGGTTCGCCTCTCGGGGACAAAAACACCCGGCTTCCTGGATCGAGGCCACGGTAGGCATCCGGCTCACCCATCCCATACCCACCCCGGCACCGTTCCTGGAAGTAGGCAGCCAGCACTTTGTCGAGCCGGCTGCTACTGAAGTATAGCGGCCGCGGCTTGCCGTTGATGGCTACTTCGGCCCGCAGTTCCGACTCCCGGCGCACGTTGCCGTCGGGGTGCAGATAGTCGCGCACTTCAAGCCTGGCGATTTCGAGGGGACGCAGGCCAGTACTGAACAGGATGTAATAGAGTGCCAAATCGTGCCATGTACGACTAGCTCGCCCCTTGATACGCACTGCACCCTGCGCCACGTCCTCTGCTGAAAAAATCCGGGTCGGACGGGTAGTTGGTAGTGCTTGAGGCTGGAAATTCGCCAAAGCAACCAAAATGGCATCCCGGCACAAACGCAATCGCCGTACGAAAGCGGCACCTTCTTCCTTGATTCCATCAACGCCAACGACCTGGGTAAGCTGAACTGCAATGGCCTTGATGCGCCGCTCTACGGCAGTACGCGAGACACCGAATCGGGCACCCACCGTTTCATAGGTTTCACCGTCGATGACAGCACGAAGCATCTCGATGGACAGCCAAGCGTTCTCGTCGCGCCTGCTGTTCTGCGGACTAACCTGCATGACTTGCATCTCCCATGACCCGGACACATTCCTGAATGTTCAAGCGCCGAATCCCCCTTTGCCAGGAGAAATCGCCTGGAAAGACACGGGATATCCTCATCAGGCTGAAAGCACTGTTGTCAGCGGCAATTTGCTGGCAGTTCCCATGCTGAGGCGAGTCACAACCTCTTCTAGGGCCGTTTGAAACGCAGCGGACATATGGACGCTTCGGCCGTGCGACTCTAGGGCGACCTTCGATCGTCAGCGCAGACCTTGCTGCGCGATCCAATGGCGAATGTCCTCGGCACGCCATGCGGTCACCCGTACGGATAGCTTTATGGGCGCAGGAAAGCTTCCTTCTTGAACGCGCCGCCAGAGCGTCGACTTGGAAAATGGTACGAAGGCCAAAACTTGGGCCTGACGCAGAAAACCGGTCTCGGGTAGCGCCAGGGTGATGGCCATCTGCATGGCGGGTGCAACACTGCAAGACGTCACCATCTCGGCGACGGTAGAACGGATAGATGGCATGATCTGACCTCATTGCGGCTTGCGCCGGCAAAGGACGTGACCTGCTCTGTCTCGGTCGCGCTAGGTCAGAATGGCGCGGAACGATAGGGAACGAAAAACTCGACATCATGCCGCCAGCGCCCCGGCAGCGCAGCATGGAAAAGAAAATGTGCTCGGACTGACTGTTGCCTACTGACAGACCGGAATATTCAGCCTGAATCGGATAATCCGTTCCAGAATCATTGTGGCCGACCCACATTATTGCGGACCGTCAAATACAAGGCAGGTATCGACTGCAACGCCAATCGCCAAGGCGATGAAAATCCCCGTATCACTCACAAATCGAACGGCCCTCGGAGATTCGTACAACGTAGAGATTCTGGGTAAGCTATGCAACGCGCGCATGGGAAAAACTTTCGAAATCGACACCCCCAGCCTCCGGTTGAATGTTGTAATTGATTAGGCTGCATCAAGTCAGCCGGACCAATGCCGTTGCCCCTTTAAATATCCCCGCCTTAGAACCAAAGCTTCCCCATCATTTGCAGACTTCGTGTTCCAACTCATTGGCCAAGCGTTTCATTTGCTGTATCAAGCCATACAGCCGCTTTGCCAGGGCCACTGAGGCTTCTGCGCCTTGCCCACGGCACACTCGTTCGAGATCTATCTCGCCCTGCAGCTCACACCCATCCACCGCATTGGAAAAACTCCCAATCGATTGATCAATCAGTTTCGCTCTCAGCCGTGCGAATTCTGCTGGCGACTCCTGTGCAAGTTTTGCCATCAGATCAAAATCAAACGACTGTCGGTTTTGTGAGTTCTGCATATGCGGTAATCCATACTGTGTCGTTCGGCCGAACAACAGGCCTTACCTCGAATGTCGCCGGATCGGCCAAATTGTCCTGGGCGCTCGTCTCAAGCGCAGTTTTTGCGCCCACACCATTAACCGCCACACGTAACCTCGCCGCTTCGCGAAGGTGCCAAAATACCTTTGACAAAATATGGAGCCATTCCGGCGCATCGAGATCGTTACGCATGCTAATCGCCTTAAGTTCGGCCAGTAGAAGCAGGATGATCGAAAAAGCACACGCCGTAGAGAAATCGTCGTAGCCCTTGAAGTACAGCATCGAGATCAGACCGAGCAGTGTCGTGGCGTACATGCAGTCGCCTGGGAACTCCAATGATTTTTGAAACGTGGTGCCGTTCTCCTTGTTGTTCTCGGGCGTTTTTTCCGGGTAACCGTCAGGCAAATGGCCAACCGCTGTCATGCTCTGATCCCGATCACATGTTTGGATAGTTTGGCCCGCCACCACCTTCTGGCACCGTCCAGTTGATGTTCTGGGTCGGGTCCTTGATGTCGCAGGTCTTGCAGTGCAGGCAGTTCTGCCCGTTGATCTGCAAGCGCGGCTTGCCCTCGTCCTCGCCGAGGATTTCGTACACACCGGCCGGGCAGTAACGCGTTTCCGGCGAACCGAATTTCACGTAGTTGACCGAGATCGCCACCGACTCATCCTTCAGGCGCAGGTGCGTCTGCTGGTTTTCCTCGTGGTTGGTCGCCGACAGGAAAACCGACGACAGGCGGTCGAAACTGATCTTGCCGTCCGGCTTCGGATACGTGATCTTCGGATAGACGTTCTTGTCGCCCAGTTGGCTGTGATCGTCGTAGTGACGCATGGTCCACGGTGCCTTGCCGCCGAACAGGTAGGTATCGATTGCGCCGTAGGCCAGCCCGCCCCACAGGCCCCACTTGAAGGCCGGGCGGATATTGCGGACCTTGTACAACTCGGCCCACAGCCAGCTCTGCTTGATCTGCTCGCCGTATTCGGTGACCTCGGCGCCGGCACCTTCCTTGAACAGATGCTCGAACACGGCCCTGGCGGCGACGATGCCGGACTCCATGGCCATGTGCGTGCCCTTGATCTTCGGCACGTTGAGGAAACCGGCGGTGTCGCCGACCAGCAGGCCGCCCGGGAAATACAGCTTGGGCACCGACTGGTAGCCGCCTTCGGACAACGCGCGGGCGCCGTAGGAAATGCGCCGGCCGCCTTCGAAGAAGCCGCGAATGGCCGGATGCGTCTTGTAGCGCTGGAATTCCTCGTAGGGCGACAGCCACGGGTTCTTATAGTCGAGACCGACGACGTAACCCACCGCCACCAGGTTGTTCTCCAGGTGGTAGAGGAAGGAACCACCGTAGGTCGCCGAATCCACCGGCCAGCCCACGGTATGCACGATCAGGCCGGGCTGGTGCTTGGCCGGGTCGATTTCCCACAGTTCCTTGATACCGATGCCGTAGGTCTGGGGATCGACACCGTCGCGCAGGTTGAACTTGCCCCACAGTTCCTTGGTCAGCGAACCGCGGCAGCCTTCGGCGAAGATGGTCTGGCGGGCATGCAGTTCCATGCCCGGCTGGAAGTTGTGGCCGGGCTGGCCATCCTTGCCGATGCCCAGATCGCCGGTAGCGACACCCTTGACCGAACCGTCCTCGTGATAGAGCACCTCGGCGGCGGCGAAGCCCGGATAGATCTCGACGCCCAGCGCCTCGGCCTGCTCGCCGAGCCAGCGGCACAGGTTGCCCAAGCTGATGATGTAGTTGCCGTGGTTGGACATCTGCGGCGGCGTCGGCAGCTTGAACGAACCGCTTTCGGTGAGGAATAGGAAGCGGTCCTCGCCGGCCGGTGAGTTCAGGGGCGCACCGCGCTCCTGCCAGTCCGGGAACAGTTCATTCAGGGCATGCGGTTCGAGCACGGCGCCGGAGAGAATGTGGGCGCCGATTTCCGAGCCTTTTTCCAGCAGGCAGACGGAGACTTCCTTGCCGTTCTGCTCGGCCAGTTGCTTGATGCGGATCGCTGCGGACAGCCCCGAAGGGCCGCCGCCGACGATCACGACATCGTATTCCATCGCATCGCGATCAGTACGCATGGCAGTTCTCCAATAATGGATTTGGAACTCCAACAATAAAAAGACTCAGCAAAAATCGGGTTCAACTAGAACAATTCAGCGCCTATATTCTGAATCGCGGCATCGCCTGCCATCACGGTTTCGGCAAAGGCGCCGGCCTGCGGCAGCAGTTGGTCGGCATAGAAGCGGGCCGTGGCGATCTTGGCGCGGTAGAAAGCCTGGTCGCCCTCGCCCGTGTCGAGATAGCCAGCCGCAGCCAGTGCGGCCTTGCCCATGAACCAGCCGCCGCAGACGGTCACCGCCAGATGCAGGTAAGGAACGGCGGCGGTCAGCACGCCGCTCAGACCGGTCTTGGCGTTGGCGGCCAGCCATTCGGTGGCGTCGGTCCAGGCCTTGAGGGCAACGCCAAGACGCTGGCCGATGGCCTGCAGTTCCGGCTTGCCGGAGGCGCCCAGTGCCTTGGCCGTGGCGTGAACCTCGCCAAAGATGACCTTAGCCGTTGCCCCCTGGTCGCGCATCAATTTGCGGAACAACAGGTCATTGGCCTGGATGCCTGTGGTGCCTTCGTAAATGGTGGTGATGCGCGAATCGCGCCAGTGCTGCGCTGCGCCGGTTTCCTCGATGAAGCCCATGCCGCCGTAGATCTGGACGCCCAGCGAGGTCACTTCGATACCCATTTCGGTACCGCCGCCCTTGACGATGGGAATCATGAATTCGGCAAGCCAGAGCTGACGCTTGCCTTCCTCGGTATACCCGGCTGCGTGGGCGCGGTCGAGCAGGCCGGAGGTGTAGTAGGCCATGGCGCGACAGGCTTCGACGCGCGACTTCATGAGCATAAGCATGCGGCGGATGTCCGGATGGTGGTCCAGAGTGACCAGGGCTTCGCCAGTGACAGAATCGCGGCCCTGCTTGCGTTCGCGTGCATAGCCGAGCGCCTGCTGGTAGGCGCGCTCGCCGAGGGCGATGCCTTGCAGGCCGACGCCGAGACGGGCTTCGTTCATCATGATGAACATGTATTCGAGGCCGCGATTGGCTTGGCCGAGCAGGTAGCCGACCGCGCCGCCATTGTCGCCGTAGGCCATGACGCAGGTCGGGCTGGCGTGGATGCCAAGCTTGTGTTCGATCGAAACGCAGTAGGCATCGTTGCGCGCACCAAGCGAACCATCGGCATTGACCAGGAACTTCGGTACCAGGAACATCGAAATGCCCTTCACCCCGGCCGGTGCATCCGGCAGGCGGGCGAGCACGAGATGGACGATGTTGTCCGTCATGTCGTGGTCGCCGTAGGTGATGAAGATCTTCTGGCCGAAGACCTTGTAGCTGCCGTCGGCCTGCGGCTCGGCGCGCGAGCGGATGAGCGCCAGATCGGAGCCGGCCTGCGGCTCGGTCAGGTTCATCGTGCCGGTCCATTCGCCGGAGATCATCTTCTCCAGGTAGATGGCCTTCAGTTCGTCGCTGGCGCAGGTCAGCAGTGCCTCGACGGCGCCGGTGGTAAGCAAGGGGCCGAGCGAGAAGGCCATGTTGGCCGAGCAGAGCATTTCCTTGACGGCGACACCCAAGGTATCGGGCAGGCCCTGTCCGCCGAACTCCGTCGGCGAGGTAATGCCGTTCCAGCCCGCTTCGCGGAACTGGCGATAAGCGTCCTTCCAGCCGTTGGGTGTCGTCACGCCATTGGCCGTCAACTTGCAGCCTTCCTTGTCGCCGACGCGATTGAGCGGCGACAGGACTTCGCCGGCAAATTTGGCGGCTTCGTCGAGAATGGCATCGGCGAGATCGGGTGTTGCCTCCTCGTAGCCGGCAATCTGACTCAGTTCCTTGAAGCCGGCCAGTTCGTCCATGACGAAACGCATGTCTTTTACCGGGGCGCGGTAATCACTCATTGCTGCTGTCTCCAAACATTTCAGAAATACAAATCGTCGCAAATTGCATTCAGCGAGCAGGCGTCAATTTTTCAACATATTCGGTAGCGTCCCTTGTACGCCCCGCTAATTTGCCTACTGCATCGGCAACAACAGCAAACCCCCTCCCGGCCTCTCCTGCGCGAGCAGCTTCAATTGCGGCATTGAGTGCAAGAAGATTTGTTTGATTTGCTATGTCTTTTATAGTTAGCATGATTTCACTAATTTTCTCCATCTGTACTTCTAACTGCTCACGATGACGAGACTCGGAATGCTGAAATTCGATTTGCAGCTTTTTTGCGTGTACATCAGTCATTGTTCCAACAAACCTTATAGGCACTCCACTTTTATCACGCTGAGAATACCCTCTCGCATGGAACCATCGATATTCACCGGAACAATGCCTTAGTCGATATTCAATATCGTAAAGATGTTGATCTGAACGGTCTGAAAGATGTGCCATAAAACATTCAAACACTCTTTGCTTATCATCTGGATGAACACGACTTGCCCAGCTTTCCAAAACATTAGGAAAATCGTCTTCCGTTTCAAACCCCAAAAGCTGCCTTATTTGTGGTGACCACCAATATTTACTATCAGAACTAAGAGGATCCCCTTTAGATAAGGCGATATCCCAGATTCCATCACTGAGCATTTCTTGAACCAATTGGAACCTGATATACGCAGTTTGGAGCAAAGCATCTCTGGACATCTCATCTGAAATGTCTCTTACAGAACCAGCAAATTCGAATGTCGAAGCAGCTCCAGTTTGATTACCAACACCCTTCATACGAAAAAATCGACAGTCGCCATCTTTTGTTATCAATCTAAATGTAATAGAAAACGGCAATACGCTATAACGGTCATTTAGACAGGCGTTCAAGGCCAGCAAAGTGGGGGTCACATCATCAGAATGAAGGCAGTTAATTAAGCTCTGTAGTACATCAGGAAAATCGTCTTTCCCACTGAACCCAAGTAAAACCCTGAGTCGATCCGTCCATAAAACTTCCTGCGACTTCTGCAAAGGATAGATAACAGATCGAATCTCCCAGAAACACTCATCGCTAACTTTCTGAGCTATATCTAATCGGCATTTATATTTTTCAATACGTGCATTACCGCAAGCTATCTCTTGATATAGTTTTCGAGACGTATCGTCATGTTCGCGAACTGCATCATTGAGCCGCTGAAACTCCCCAAGTAACTGATCTCTCGCCACCAGAAAATCGGACAGCTCTGGTTGAAGACCTAAAACACCTAGCTCAAATCCGCTATGCTGATTTGCACTTAGCGCGCGGGAAAGTTCGTGAATAATTTTTGACAGTCGTCTCTTACTTAGCCACATAGAACCGAATATCCACAAATAACGTTCAAATTTGAACTAAATCTACAAAAGTATTCCGCTCTTGAGAAAAACAAGAGTGTTTTAGAGCCGTTTCGAATACACCTCTCATCACAGCCGTTCGAAGATGCCAGCCGCACCCATGCCGGTGCCAATGCACATGCTGACCATGCCGTACTTGCCGCCAGTGCGCTGCAGGCCGTGCACCAGCGTGGCCGTGCGGATGGCGCCGGTGGCGCCGAGCGGATGGCCCAGCGCGATGGCGCCGCCGAGCGGGTTGATCTTGCTCGGGTCGAGCGGCACATCTTTCAGCACGGCCAATGCCTGTGCGGCGAAGGCTTCGTTCAGTTCGATCCAGTCGAGCTGATGCTCGGCAATGCCGGCCTGCTTCAGCGCCTTGGGAATCGCGGCGACGGGGCCGATGCCCATGATTTCGGGTGGCACTCCGGCAACGGCAAAGCTGCAGAAGCGGGCCAGCGGCACCAGGTTGAACTGCTTGAGGATCTTTTCCGAGACCAGCAGCACCGCCGCCGCACCGTCCGACATCTGCGAGGCGTTGCCCGCCGTCACCGACCCCTTGGCGTGGAACACCGGCTTCAGCTTGGCCAGGCTCTGCACCGTCACGTCGGCGCGCGCCCCTTCGTCATGCTCGGCCAGGCGCTGACGATGTTTGACCTCGCCGGTCTTCAGGTCGGGCAGATATTCGTCGATCAGATACGGCGTGATCTCGGCCTTGAAATGGCCAGCATCGATCGCTGCACAGGCCTTCTGGTGCGAGGCGTAGGCGAAGGCATCCTGTTCCTCGCGGCTGATGTGCCATTGCTCGGCCACCTTCTCGGCGGTCAGGCCCATGCCGAAGGCGATGGCACGCTGCTCGTCGTGGGCGAACACGGCCGGATTGACCACCACCTTGTTGCCCATCATGTTGGTCATCACCGTCATCGACTCGGTGCCGGCCGCGATCATCACATCGGCCTGGCCGAGGCGGATCTGGTTGGCGGCATCGGCCACCGCCTGCGAACCGGACGAGCAGAAGCGGTTGATGGTGATGCCCGGCACGTTGTTGGGCAGTCCGGCCAGCAGCACGCCGATGCGGGCGACGTTCATGCCCTGCTCGGCTTCCGGCATGGCGCAACCGACGATGATGTCGCCGATCAGCGCCGGGTCCAGCCCCGGCGCCTGCGCCATCACGCTCTTGAGAACGTGGGCCAGCAGGTCGTCCGGCCGCACGTTGCGATACATGCCCTTGCGCTTGGCGACCGGGGTGCGGGTCACGGCGACGATGTAGGCGTCCTGAATCTGATTGTTCATTGTCTGTCTCCGCCGTCTCAGTTACGCAGGGGTTTGCCGGTGTCCAGCATGGCCTTGATGCGCGCCTGGGTTTCCGGGGTTTTGAGGAGTTCGAGGAATTGCCGACGTTCGATGGCCAGCAGCCAGGCTTCGTCGACCAGGCTGCCGTATTCAACCTCGCCGCCGCACAGGGCAACGGCCACGGCGCGGGAAACGCGGTAATCGTGGGCTGAAATCATGCCGCCTTCGCGCATGTTGACCAGCGTCATTTCCATGCTAGCAATGCCAGTCCGACCAGCAACCGGCACGCCACGCGCCGGAACGGGTGGCGCGTAGCCTGCATCAGCCAGTAGCCGCGCCTCCTTAAGTGCAACGAAAAGCAGTTCGCGGGCATTGAACAGGATCGTGTCGCCCGCCTTACCGAAACCAAGATCGATCGCTTCATGGGCGCTCTTGCTGGTCTTGCCCATGGCCACGGTCATGAAGGTTGGCGACAGGTTGCCGAGCACTTCGCCCGACGTACCAGACTGCGCCGCCCAGCGGGCTGCACGCAGCGCCAGTTCCTTGCAGCCGCCACCGGCCGGGATCAGGCCAACGCCGACTTCGACCAGACCAAGATAGCTTTCCAATGCCAGCACACGTTTGGCCGCATGCATCGCGAATTCGCAACCACCGCCCAGGGCCATGCCCTGTACTGCCGCCACCACGGGGAGTTGCGCGTATTTGATCGCCATGGTCGCCCGCTGGAACTTGGCCACCGTCTGTTCGAGGCGCTCAAAATCGCTAGCCTCACAAGCCTCGCTGATCTGCTTGAGATTGGCGCCAACAGCAAAGGGCGCCTCGTGCCAGATGACCAGACCGTCGAGGCTGTCGGCGGCCTGCTTCAGCGCAGCCAGCACGCCATCAAGCACTTCGTCGCCGATGGCGTGCATCTTGGACTTGAAGGAAACGATGCCGATGCCGGCGTCGACCGTCGGCAGCGTCCACAAGCGGACGCCGTCGTTCTCGTACAAGGTTTTGCCGCTGGTTTCCGGTTTCGCCAGGGTTTCGCCCAGCAGCAATTCCGGGAAGAGCTGGCGCCCGTAGACCGGCAAGGTCGAGCGCGGCACATTGGCCTGACGGCTGGCCGACCACGACCCAGCCGGGCCGTGCACGCCACTGCGCCCCTTGGTCATCACCCAGGCCGGTAGCGGAACGCTGCTCATGGCCTTGCCGGCGGCGATGTCGGCAGCAATCGCCTGTGCCGTTTCAGCCCAGCCGGCGGCCTGCCACAGCTCGAACGGCCCCTGTGCCCAGCCGAAACCCCAGCGCAGCGCGAAATCGACGTCGCGGGCGTTGTCGGCGACATTTTCGAGTTGCACGGCGCAGTAGTGGAACAGGTCGCGGAAGATGGCCCACAGGAATTGCGCCTGCGGATGGTGCGAGGTGCGCAAGGCGCCCAGGCGTGCCGCCGGGTCGCTCATCTTGAGCATGGCGTCGACTTCTGGCGCCAGACTGTCGTCGCTGTCACGGTACTCGCCGAGAGCCGGATCGAAGACCTGGATGGCCTTGCCCAGCTTGCGGAAGATGCCGCCCTTGGTCTTCTGGCCAAGCGCGCCTTGGGCGATCAGGCCGTCGAGCCAGGACGGGACGTTGAAGAAGCCGTGCCAGGGATCGCCCGGCAAGGTATCGCGCATGGTCTTGACGACATGGGCCAGGGTGTCGAGGCCGACGACGTCGCCGGTGCGGTAGGTAGCGCTCTTCGGGCGGCCGATGCGGGGGCCGGTCAGGCCGTCGACGGTATCCAGCCCGAGGCCGAAGGCGGTGGTGTGATGCATGACCGCCAGGATCGAGAAGACACCGATGCGGTTGGCGACGAAATTGGGCGTGTCGAGCGCCCGGACGACGCCCTTGCCGAGGCGCGATGTCAGCCAGGTTTCGAGACCATCAAGCGTGGCCGGATCGGTGCCGCGGGTAGCGATGATCTCGACCAGCGGCATGTAGCGTGGCGGGTTGAAGAAGTGGATGCCGCAGAAGTTCGGTCGCAGCGCCTCCGGCAAGCCTTCGGCCAACGCATTGATCGACAGGCCGGAGGTGTTGGAGGCGATGACTGCGGTCGACGGCAAAAACGGGGCAATTTTGGAATACAGATCGTTCTTCCAGTCCATGCGTTCGGCGATGGCTTCGATGATCAGATCGCAGCCGGAGAGCAGTTCCAGATGCTCCTCGTAATTGGCGGCGTCAATGTATTGCAGCTTGTCGCGCGTCACCAGCGGCGACGGTTGCAGGCGCTTCAGGCCATCGAGCGCCTTCTTGACGATGCCGTTCTTGTCGCCCTCCTTCGCCGGCAGGTCGAACAGCACCACCGGCACGTTGGCGTTGGCGAGGTGGGCGGCGATCTGCGCACCCATGACCCCGGCGCCCAGCACCGCAGCTTTATTGATAATTAGACTAGGCACATCAAATCCTCATTGCGCGCCCCGCGATTGGCAAAACCAGCCGCCTCAGGCAGTTAAAAAAAATCTCAATGGAAACAAGATCGACAAATATCAGTAAGGGAATTGGCCAATAAAAATCCCCCCGCATCAAACCAGCCACGAAAACCAATGTAAGCATCCATTTACATGTCGAAATCGCTCCCAACACACTTTTATTCGGAAGTAATTCACGAGAAATCAACCAATAGCCACAGCCCCAAGCCGAAACCAGGACACCACAAAAGCGTAAGGACGCAGCACCTCCGAGCAATGGGGGCAAATCAATCTCCGATGCAACCTCTGGCAGGGTGGTGAGAAAAACAATACCAATGACATAGTTTGGATATGCTGCAAATGAAAAAAAACGCTTGGTATGAAATCTCATTTTCTCCTCAGCTTCCGGTACAAAACCAGCGAATAGGACACCGCAAGGTGTCTCATCCGAGAAGAATATGGAGAATCAACGTGATAAAAAATCCCGGAAATTAGTGCTCATTTACCGGAACAAGTGTCTGGAAATCCGGGATATTTGCTGCGGCGCAGCAAACCATTTCCGCATTCAGTTACTTTGAATGCTCTTGGCTGGCATGAGGAGGTCCGGCTGAGTTGCCCATTTACTCAAGTACCGAGACGCTGAAGAGCGTCGACCGTAAGGTAACGGTCATAGATATTGGGGTCATTCACCCGTGTGCTGTGCCCCCCCGCGACTTCGCGTACTTGTTCAATCCGCGTCATACGGCCGGTCTGTACGTTAAATGCGTGAATTGCACTCCAAGACCAATACGGCTGCCCCCCCCCAACTAGAACACGAGCAGTCCCATTGTCATAGAGTGAAAATGACCCATCGAAATACCGGAAAATTTGGCCCTGGCGGTCATACGAAACCATAGCCAGCGGCAGTAGTGTCCTGGCATCAAACCAAACCAGCTTCTTACTTACGGGAGCTCTTGGGTACCCCACAGGAGTCGCCTCGATAACGATAGCCTCGGGCACCAACTCCACCTTTGTATCCCAAAATGTGTTTCCTTTTGGCCCCCCATGGGTCTTGTGCTCCCAGTTTGCATGCGCAGCATTCCACCCACCTGAGACCGCCCCTAAATAGGGGCCGCGCTGAACGATTCGGTAATTACCCCATGTTAAGAAGGGGTCACCGGCAGCCCATGCATCCGATAGATACAACTCCGATCCCGGAATCAGCGGCTCAAAACGCTGGTTTGTCGGAAAGCGACGGACTCGCTTAAATGCTGGCAGATAACCATATAGTTCTGGAAACTGATTCTGATCGTAGGGCCAAATGTTGAGATAGGCCACTCCACGCACGTCAGTCGGCGATACAAAAAAAACCGATTGCAACCTCAGCTTGTCCTTAAGGGCAGCAGTAACCGCCGGATTGAGACTATTTGTCTGCCGCTCCACTGAGGAGAGCTCAGCCCAACCGGAAGCATACTGAAACTGCACCTGACCGAGTGGATCGAGATCGTATTCCTTAACCGCGTAGAGGCATGATTCATGGCGTCCCCAGCTCAGGGTGTGCGCCGCAAAAACCTCTGTTGCATTTTTAGGGTCTGGAAAAGGATTCCCACCTATCCATGACTTTCCATCCTGAGTAACGACATTACCCTTGGCATCGAATTTTGCTTTTCCGGCATTCCGTAGGCTTGCTTCAAGATAAGCTGTTGGACTTAGGCGATGCAACTCCGTCGTCGTTTGTACCAACGTAAGCTGCCTTCCCAGATCGCGAATCTGGTAAATCCGTACCGGGTCGAGTAAGTCGCTCACAAGATGAACATTTTCGCGAGTGATGATGTCACCAGGTTGCAAACGCCCTTTGGTCTGCGCTTCTATGTGTAACAGTTCATCAGGGTATGCCCGCCTAGAATCGCCGGAAGCCGCAAAAGTACGCCAAGAAGAGCCTAGAACTCCTACGCTCAAAGCGCCCGCAAGCATTTCAGACACAAATTTTCGGCGGCCATAGTCCGGCCCGAATTTCCGAATCAACGCCACTGCTTGCCCTCAGAATAGTGCCGGCCACCTAGGTAGCCGGCACTGCTACAGCGTCAGGTATCAGAAATACCAGGAACCACGGACAAACATCTCTCTCGCATAGTTATAGCCTTCGGCAAAATCCTTGCCATTGTTGCCGCTACGCAAGTAGTTAGCGTAGATATCCACTTGGAAATCCTTATTTACTTTCCATTTGGTTCCAGGCTGAACGAACCAACCACCATTCATATCAGTCAATAGCGCAAGATCGAATCGCCACTCAAGAGAGGGTGAAGGTTGTTGTAGAACTACTGCAATGTAGTCAGAGCCATTCTTTTTGCCGTTTGGCACCTGACCAGCGGTGTTATTGCTTCCCATCAGCGAACGCCCAAACAGATCACTGTCAGACTTATGCATCCATTGGAAGACCATATAAGTTGCGGGCAGTGCCTGACTGAACTTGTGATACTTCTCGGCAATAAAAGCGAAGTTCAGTTCATCCTTAACAATGTAGTCTTTGGACAACGTAGGATTCGTAAACTTCTTATTCGGGGTGTAAGAGAGTTCAAAACGTCCGATCAACTGATCGGTTATGGAGTCAGGTTCGCCACTAAATACTTTATTCAGGGCAAATCCAAATACATTTTCTCGTGGGTACTCCCGAACAAGCCATCCCTGCAAATTTCCGAAACCTGTTGCAGGATCGAAAAACGTATCAAGAATACAAGATGCAGCTGCGGATCCAGCTGCAATTGCGCCCGGCGTTGAATTTGAAGCCCCACAAGCACCCGCCATAAAGCTGGCAGCCCCAGCCAAGGGACCTGTAGTTGTGCCGGAAAACTGGTTCAATGCACTCAGCAGGCCACCTACGCCATCAAGACGAGACAAGCTGGCATACCTGAACCACTCTTGGGCGCTATAAATGCCGCTGGTTCCTGTTGCAAATGGGGTTCCAGAAATAGCGCCTTTACCCTGCGCTTCAGTCCAACGCAAAACTCCATCCGGATTGTTTCGCCGAACTGCAAACGCTTGTATACCGATATCTTCAATCTCAGTTTGCAAACGCAGACCAAAATTAAATTCATCTTTTACTTTTTCGTAGCCGGTCTTCTGATCAATTACAAATTGTGCAGGAACAGGATTGTAGGGAGCATTTGCACCGGGCAATACGGAAGGTCTAAATTGCTGAACAAATCCCTCTAATTGAGTTTTATCAGCAACCCGGTAGGTACCTCTGATGCCGAGAGATGAGACGCGCTTATCGGAAAACTCTTCTGCCGCCACATCAAACCCACTATGGCGACGCAAGTCCAGTCCGTTCGCCACATCCGCAACGCGGAAGAACATTGCCTCACCCCAGGCTATCTGTTGATTCCCAATACGCAACCAGACTGGCCCGCTGTTGTAATCCGCGTATGCAACAGGAAGGTCAAGCATCCAGTCCTTACCCGCCGCACCCAAACCACCAGCATTTCGGTTATTGCCATATTGTTGCTCAAACAAATTCTGATCCTTGAAGGCATCGTTAACCTTGCCAACCTGATCCGAGATACCACGCATCTTAAAATGCACGGCCCAATCGTCCGTCAACTTTCCATCCAGATTCAATTCAAGTCGGGTTGCGAACATATTGAAATCCCCTGACTTGGCTTGTGAAGCAGGGCGAGTCAAAGTTCCCGGGGCCAATCCTGTGCTTTTTACTGCAACGCCGTTGTATTCATTTCCAGCCTGGTTAAATGGATTTTGATCATCCGTAAGTTTCACGGCGACCTCTTCCCTTAGCATTCCGGAGAACGTCCAGTCTGCAGCGAGTGCGCAATTGGTCGAGGCAAAAATACCGGCGGATGCTAACCCAATAAGTTTCAAACTATTCATAGTTGTCCCTCCTCCTAATACATAAACTGCCTAAAACTTAGCCCGAAGAATTGATCCGGAAGCTCCACCAATCACGACTACCAAACCATCTTTCTGACCTTCGACACCTGCCACCGACGAGTGAATCAGGGAATGAGATTTCTGCGATTTATCCGCCACGAAAATTGCACCGCCATCTCGACTTAAGAGCACGGTTCGGACGCCCACAGCAATTACCGAAGTACCGCTATTGCTTGCCCATACATCAGTCAAAACAGACTTTGTTCCGCTATTGACTTCTGCCCACGTCTTCCCAGCATCGTTTGAGCGAAGAATCAGACCTTCCTGACCCACAGCAAAAATTCGCCCCTTCTGACCAACAAACAGGCCAAAAAGAGATCGCTCTCCTTTATGCAGAACCTCCCAGCGGCCACCTGCGACTGCGGACCTTAGGACTAGCTCGAACTCACCGGTAAGCGTGACTGCACCATCCTCAGCGACCTGTACTGCGTACAAATGCGGTTCCGCATCCGTTCCCAGCAATCCCTTCCAATCGACCACTACGGTTTGCCATGACTTACCCCAATCGAGAGAGTGGAGAACGGTGCCAAAGCCTCCCACTGCATATGCTTCACCCTTGGAATTGGCGTGGACTCCGAGGATGCGGGCGTCAGTCACCGCTTGCACCGACTCCCACTTGATACAGTCGTCAGACCGTAGGATCAGTCCCTGCTGGCCTCCGGCCAGGCACCTTCCATTACTTCGGACAATCGATAGCAAAGCCGATTGAGAAGCAGGAGACTCTAGTCTGTTCCAGGAGGTACCACTATCAGCCGTACTCAGCAAAAGTCCATGATCACCAACCGCAACACCGTTGCCTCCTTCAAAGCTCACGCCAAAAAGAAAGTCGTGAGGTTTTCCTTTGGATTGAACCTGAAGGTCCAAAGCGTCTTTGGCAAAGCCCACTTGGGCCGAAAGCCCTAAGATCGCAGCAATACCAAGTACCTTAATCACGCGACCTAAGCACGCCATGTCAGGCCCCCAAACGGGAAAGCGCCTGCTCCGTGAGGTATTTCTCATACACCCCCTCAACGTTACGTGCGGACTTGAAGCCACCAGCAATCTGCTTGGCCTGAACAAAGCGAGACATCCGATTTGCCTGGATGTCGTGCGACATGACTGAAGTCCACGACCATGTCGTGTGCTTCCCTGTCAGATCTCGTACGCCATTTTTTTCATAAAGGCCGTAGGCTGGCTCGTAACTCTTGAAGAGTTCACCACGACGATCATAGGTGTGATAACCGATGTACATCATGTTACGTGCATCAATCCAGGCGCGCTTCTTACCGATAGGAGCTCGCGGAAAACCAACGGGCTCAGCGTCAACGACCAAGCACTCAGGAATCAACTCCATGTTGTACTCGTAGAAGGTCTGGCCCTGAGGTCCGCCGTGAGTAGGCAGTTCCCAGTTGGGATCGTCAACCTGATTATTAGAAACCGCACCCAGCATTGGACGACGCTCAACCAGCTTGTAGTTACCCCAAGTCATCATCGGATCGCCTGCAGCCCAGGAATCCGACAAATAGAATGTAAGGCCAGGTGCCATCGGTTCGAAGCGCTGATTGGTCGGGAATTTTCTGACGCGCTTGAAGGCAGGAACGTAGCCGACCAAATCTGGGAATTTTTTCTGATCGTAGTACCAGGTATTCAGATAGCCAGTACCGCGCACATCTGAGGGGCCAGTGAAAAGCACGGTCTGATAACGCAGTTTGTCTTTGTGACTATCGCCCTTATAGGGACCGACTGCCCCGCCTGCACCAAGACGGCCGCAAGTATTTTCTTCAATCCATGCAAAATCGTATTGATAATTGACTTTGCCATCAGGACCGATGTCCCAGTCCTTGACCGCATAAATCGCACTGTCGTGACGCCCCCAACTGAGGGTAAGATTTGCATAGGCTTCAAGTGGCGTTTTCGCGTCAGGGAAAGGATTCCCACCGATCCACCTTTCGCCACCTGGTGCATAAACATTCCCGTCAGCACCAAAGCTCGCCTTGCCTGCATTTTTCAAGGTCGCTTCGAAATAGTCGTGCGGAAAGAGGCGAGAGACATCCTTGGTTGTCGGAACAATCCGAATTCGACGACCCATTTCCTTAACCTGCTTATAGGCGATCGGCGTCAGGAGATCTTTGACGATATCCACATTCGCTGCCGTAATCAGATCCCCCGTCTTGATCTTCCCCTTTGTATAGGCATCAATCGACATAAGTTCGTCTGGGTAGGCCTTCGATATATCGGCACCTTTTGCAATCAAAGGCCACAGGGGAGCCAACACCCCTGCTCCTGCCAAGGTTCCTGCTTTTGCCAAGAAAGCACGACGGCTATAGTCAAAATCAAATTTCAGTAGGTGCATTTTTGTCTCCTGGTTGATTTCCGAAACTCACACTTTTGCGAGTTCAAGCTTTGGTTTTCTGCTGCAAACGATGGTCGTCGAGCCACCCATCGACCGACTCCGAAAGGAACTGATGCTCTGCGGAGACGAATTTTGGTTTGTAGATGTAGATGAGTAGGGGCACGAGTACGAGGGCAAGTGCGGTGTTGATGGCCATCACCACGACAAGTAACAATCCCATGTCGGCAAGGAACTTCAGTTCCGACAGGAAATACCAGGGGGCAATACCAATCGTCATGAGGAGCGCGGTAAATAGAATCGCTTTGCCACATGTCGTTAGGGCTGCCTTAATGGCGTTTCCATAGTGCTGAGCATCCTTGTATTCCTCGCAGATACGGCTAACGAGATAGATGCCATAGTCGATACCAACACCAATCCCGATTGCCAGAATCGGCAAGCTGTTGACGTCCAGCCCCATGCCAAAAATGGTCATGGAAGCAGTTAGCAGAGCGTTGGCCAAATTGACGGGCAATAGAAGAATCACAGCTGCTACAACCGACCGGTATGCCCATGCCACGCCGATACCAATGGCTAAATTCAGGCCTGCCAGGATGTACCACTGATAAATATCGACCGTCTCATTCACCGACTGTTGCAGCGCGATCGAACCCGTAGCAAGGCGAATTCTGAAAGTCGGATGCTCGATGCCCACCTCGGCAATACAGCTACGCGCATCAGCCAATGCCGCATCGACCGTCTCTTGTTTGTTGTCGGAATACCAAAGAGACACCGTGGCATTTTTCTGCTCAAAATCGGCAATGTGCAGATATGCATTCGGGCTGGTTCCCAGCATTAATGCGCCTGATGCTGCTCCCGCTGCCGCGTCAGTGTTATCAAGCGGCAACCATTTCGGATTGCCTCCGTTGAACAAGCGGTTTGCTTCTGGCGCATAATCAGCAAAAGAGAGAGTCGCGCGGGGCGGATGCTCCTTGCTTTCCAGACAGCGTTGCAACTGGCTCATTGAATTCAAGGTATCTGCTTGCCGGACGATCCGACCTTCCTTGCCTTCGAACACAACCTCAAGGGTCATGCTGCCGGGGAAGTGTCGATTAATCTGGCGCACTGCGGTATTGAAAGCAGCGTCTTCGCGCAAGAGATTGCTACCCTCGACAGGATTTCCCACCTGCACCTTGAACATCATGGCGATGGATGCGAGCGTCAGGACGACAAAGGTTGCAGCAGTAAACCGGGCACGTCTGCCAGTGCTAAGCCAGCCCGCACCGGACAAAATCCAATATAGCGCCCTGTGCACAATTCCAACCTGGGCTTTCTCCGCGTCACCACCGCCAACCAGTCTTTCCAGATTTTTCGGCGCAGGCAGCAAGCTGAGAATGACCGGAGTAAGCAATACGCTGGTGGGCACCAGGGTCATCGCCCAGAAACCAGTGAACAGCGCGAAACGTTCCATGGCAGGGATTGGCGCAACGCCCACCAGCATCAACCCACAAACGTCGGTAAAAATCCCCAGAGTGCCTGGTGCGAACATCATGGTTAGCGACATCTCGGCCGCCACTTTTTTATCTCCAACCTCGAGCAGTATTTCGTAATACCGCTCCGTGGCCTGAACGCAATGGCTAAAAGAACGGGCGATCAGCAACAGCGGAACCACCATGAGGAGCGGCTCAACCGGCTGATGAATCCAGCCGACAAAACCAAAGCCCCAAACTGCCGATGTCAGACTAACCACCAACGGGGTTACTACCCCTGCGACATTTCGCATTGCAAAGAAAAGGCAAGCGAACATCAACCCTAGAGTTACAGCGAAGATCGTCGGCGTATGCTGTCCAAAATGGTAAATCCAACCTGTCAGCATCGGCCAGCCAGCGACATATACTTCGTGATTGGCGTCTGAATACTTTGCCGTAAGCGCCTGAACCGTATCGAATACCTGCTGATAGTCGACTAGCCGCTCAATGAATGTGGCATTGATGATTGCTGCAGTCTGATCCCCCGAAACCAGAAACGACTTAACTGCAGGAGACTCGTTGATACGGCGACGCGTCTCTTCCAGTTCCTCTGCGGTGGCTGGCGGATGGTTATCCATAATCGGATTGGAAAAGATGCCATCTGCCGTCAGGACCGTATAGCGAGCTTTCTCGGTTGCGATCGATACGATCTGATCGTGATCGACTCCCGGTGCCAAATCGATATCCCGAGACATGTCCCATATTTTTCCCATCGTCTCAGCAGTGAATACATCCTTCCCATCGGTTCGTTTCACCATGATGGTCACGGTAAGTGGATTCCCGAAATTTGGATGATCCCGGTAGGTCTGAACGAAGGGATGAGTTACCGGAAAGAGATCTGAGAAGATCGTCTTAAACTCAACCTTGGATGCCCCTACGCCGAAAAACACTGTAACGGCCATTGCGACCAACAGCGAAAGCCAAGGGCGCTTCATTGTCCAGTGCGCAATGTTGTGTCTAAAAGTAGCCAATTGTCTGCCTCACCATATTGATTTCGTCGAGATTGCGCGGCAATTCCGACGCAGTTGGTTATGTTTGTGTGATTGATTCTCCCAATGGAAAGCACATCTCTCAATCACGGAGAGCCGTTAGGTTTTTAGCGGTGGATAGCCACGGAAATCCGTGACTATCGCTGCAATGCAACAAGATCAACCGAAACGAAAAAGCACCTCGGCATTGCCCGAAAGCAAATGAAATAGACAAAAAAAACCGGGAAGTTAGAAACTTCCCGGCAAGCCGCAAGCAGATCCTTCCGATACTGCCCGCAGAGGAGACTCTGACTCAGCCCATGGTTTTCAGGTGCTGGATGATTTCCCCGGCCATCGGCTGGGCATCACCGTAGAGCATGCGGCAGTTGTCGGTGTAGAACAGGGCGTTCTCCACCCCGGAATAACCCGTGCCCTTGCCGCGCTTGATCACGATCACGTTCTGCGCCATGTCGGCGTTCAGGATCGGCATGCCGTAGATCGGGCTGGCCTTGTCGGTACGTGCCGATGGATTGACCACGTCGTTGGCACCGATGATCAGCGCCACGTCGGCCTGGCCGAACTCACCATTGATTTCCTCCAGATCGAAAATCTTGTCGTACGGCACGCCGGCCTCGGCCAGCAACACGTTCATGTGGCCCGGCATGCGGCCAGCCACCGGGTGGATGGCGAACTTTACCTCGACGCCGGCTTCCTCCAGGATCTCGGTCATTTCCCACACCTTGTGCTGGGCATGGGCCACCGCCATGCCGTAGCCCGGCACGATAATGACCTTGCTGGCGTACCGCATCATCGCCGCCGCATCGATGGCGCCGACTTCCTTCATCGAGCCGCTGATCGCCTCGCCCCCACCGCTGGCCACCATCGGGGTGAACAGGATGTTGGAGAGCGGCCGGTTCATCGCCTTGGCCATCAACTGGGTGAGCAGCGTACCGGCCGCGCCAACGACGATGCCGGCAATGATCAGCGCCGGGTTGCCGAGCACGTAGCCCTCGAAGCCGACGGCCAGGCCGGTGAAGGCGTTGAACAGCGAGATGACCACCGGCATGTCGGCACCGCCGATGGGCAGGGTGACGATCAGGCCGAGGATCAGGGCGACGGCGAAGAAGCCGAAGATCAGTTCCGGTTGGGCCGGGGCGAGCACGACCATGGCGCCACCCAGACCAATGGCGATCAGGGCGAGCAGGACGTTGACGCCATTCTGGGCCGGCAGGCGATGAGCTTTCTTGAGCACGCCCTGCAGCTTGGCCCAGGCGACACAGGAACCGGTGAAGGAGACCGCACCGATCAGCGCGCCGATCACCGCCAGAACGGTGGTGGCGGTGCTGTGCGCATCGCCCTTGGCGAACTCGATGGCGGCAATTGCCGCGGCGGCACCGCCGCCCATGCCGTTGTAGATGGCGACCATCTGCGGCATGTCGGTGATCTTGACCTTCTGGCCGGAAATCCAGGCAGCCGCGCCACCGAGGACGAGGGCCAGGGCCATCAGGCCGAGGTTGTGCAGGCCGGGTATCAGGAAGGTGCCGGCAATGGCGATCAGCATGCCGTAGCCGGCAATGATGATGCCCTTCCGGGCGCTGGCTGGCGAGCTCATGCCTTTCAGGCCGAAGATGAAGAGCAGCGCACCTGCGAACCAGGCGCCTTGAACGTAGAGCGGAAGACTCATGATCAGGCCTCCTTCTTCTTGAACATGGCGAGCATGCGCTCGGTCACGACGTAACCGCCGGCCGCGTTGGCGGCACCGAGGGCGACGGCGAAGAAGCCGATGGCTTGCTGAACCGGGGTGTCAGCGTTGCCGAGCATGATCATGGCACCGACAACCACGACGCCGTGCACGAAGTTGGAACCGGACATCAGCGGCGTGTGCAGGATGACCGGGACCTTGGCGATGATCTCGTAGCCGGTGAAGGCAGCGAGCATGAAGATGTATAAAGCGAGCAAGCCGTCCATCATGCGTCTCCCAGAACTTGTTTGACCGTCGGATGGACGGTGAGCCCATCCTTGCACAACAGGGTGCCGGCGACGACTTCGTCGCTCCAGTCGAAGGCGAGTTCGCCGTCCTTGATCCACGGCGAGAGGAAGTTGTAGAGGTTCTTGGCGTACAACTCCGAGGCGTGGGTAGGCATGCGGGAGGGCAGATTGAGCGGGCCGTGGATGTTCACGTCGTTGGCGATGACGTGTTCGCCCGGCTGGGTGAGCGCACAGTTGCCGCCGGATTCGGCGGCCATGTCGACGATGATGGCGCCGTATTTCATGCGGGCGATCATGTCGGTGGTGATGATGACGGGGGCCTTCTTGCCGGGGATGGCAGCGGTGGTGATGACCACGTCGGCGAGTTCGACGGCCTTGGCGAGTTTCTCGGCCTGGGCGGCTTTCTCCTCGGCGGTCAGTTCGCGGGCGTAGCCGCCGGTGCCGTCGGCGGAGACGCCGGTGTCGACGAACTTGGCACCGAGCGATTCGATTTGCTCACGGGCGGCGGCACGAACGTCGTAGGCGTCGACCATGGCGCCGAGGCGTTTGCAGGTGGCAATGGCTTGCAGACCGGCCACACCGGCCCCAATCACCAACACCCGGGCCGGACGGATGGTGCCGGCGGCGGTGGTGAGCATGGGGAAGAATTTGGTGCAGCGGGCGGCGGCGATCAGGCCGCATTGGTAGCCGGCACAGGCGCCTTGCGAGGACAGGGCGTCCATGCTTTGGGCGCGCGAGATGCGCGGCAGGAGTTCGAGCGCGAAGGCGGTGATCTTGCGGGCGTTGAGGGCGGCCAGGCGTTCCTTGGATTCAAAAGGCTTCAAGAGACCGATCAATACCGAGCCTTCGGGTAAGGCGGCGATCTCTTCCGGCGACGGCGGGGTGACGCGCAGGATCAGGCCGGCTCCACCGTAGGCTTCGGCGATACCGCCGACCAGTGTGGTCTCCGGGAAGTCGTGGTCGAGGAAGTGGCTCGAGATGCCGGCGCTCTGCTCCATGCGGAGCTTGGCGCCGAGCGCGGCAAACTTCTTGGCGGTTTCAGGGACGATCGCTGTCCGGTTTTCACCGGGCAACCGTTCCCTCACGACGGCCATTGTTAGGGTCATGCTATTTGCTCCAATTACTACCTTTTATCGCCAGTTCTCGGATGATCAGAAAGACCTCGCGTAACTCGGCACTTTTTGAATAGATAAAAAAGTTCGGGGACTAATCCCCGAACCGAAAGCTACTGGCCGCAGAGGGAGATTTATGACGCCAGTAGAAAAGACGCTATTAGAACTCCTCAACCAACTCCGGCACGACTTCGAACAAGTCACCGACCAACCCGTAATCCGCGATCTGGAAGATCGGTGCATCGGGATCCTTGTTGATGGCGACGATGACCTTCGAGTCCTTCATGCCGGCCAGGTGCTGGATTGCACCCGAAATACCCACGGCGATGTAGAGCTGCGGGGCGACGATCTTGCCGGTCTGGCCGACCTGGTAGTCGTTGGGCACGAAGCCGGCATCGACGGCGGCACGGCTGGCGCCGAGCGCAGCACCGAGTTTGTCGGCGAGCGGTTCGAGCAGCTTGTGGTAGTTCTCGCCACTGCCCAGACCACGACCACCGGAGACGATGATCTTGGCGGCACCGAGTTCCGGACGTTCGGACTTGGTGAGTTCGCGGTTGGTCAGGGTGGATTGAGCCGTGTCATTGGCGGCAGCGATGGTTTCGATTTTTGCGCTGTTTTCCCGGTTGACCGCATCAAAGGCGGTTGAGCGGACAGTGATGACCTTGACGCTGTCGGCGCTCTTGACGGTGGCCAGGGCGTTGCCGGCGTAGATGGGACGGACGAAGGTGTCCGGGCTGTCGACACCGGTGATTTCGGATATCTGAGCGACGTCGAGCAGGGCGGCGATGCGCGGGGCCAGGTTTTTGCCGAAGGTGGTGGCCGGGGCGAGGATGTGGCTGTAGCCGGCGGCGTTGGCGAGCACCAGGGCGGTGAGATTTTCAGCGGTCTGGGATGCGTAGTGGGCAGCGTCGGCGACTTTGACGGTGCTGACGCCGGCCAGCGTGGCGGCTTCCTGGGCGACGGTTTGGCAGTTGCTGCCGGCGACGAGGAGGTGGATGTCGCCTCCGATTTTCTGGGCGGCGGCGACGGTGTTGAGGGTGGCGGCCTTGAGGGCGGCGTTGTCGTGTTCGGCGATGACGAGAATGGTCATGATCAGATCACCTTCGCTTCGTTCTTGAGTTTGTTGACGAGTTCGGCGACGTCGGCAACCGTGATGCCGGCGCTGCGTTTGGCGGGCTCTGCAACCTTGAGGGTGGTGAGGCGCGGGGTGACGTCGATGCCAAGGTCGGCGGGCTTGACGGTGTCGAGCGGCTTTTTCTTGGCTTTCATGATGTTGGGCAGGGTGGCGTAGCGCGGTTCGTTGAGGCGCAGGTCGGTGGAGACGACAGCCGGCAGGGTGATTTGCAGGGTTTCGAGGCCGCCGTCGATTTCGCGGGTGACCGTGGCTTTGCCGTCGGCGAGAACAACCTTGGAGGCGAAGGTGGCTTGCGGCCAGTTTTGCAGGGCGGCGAGCATTTGGCCGGTCTGGTTGGCGTCGTCGTCAATGGCTTGCTTGCCGCAGATGACGAGTTGCGGTTGTTCTTTGTCGCAGAGGGCTTTGAGGAGCTTGGCGACGGCGAGCGGTTGGAGGTCGACGTCGGTTTCGACGAGGATGCCGCGGTCGGCACCAATGGCCATGGCGGTGCGCAGGGTTTCCTGGCAGGCGGCAACGCCGCAGGAGACGGCGATGACTTCGGTGGCGATGCCTGCTTCTTTGAGACGGACGGCTTCTTCGATGGCGATTTCGTCAAAGGGGTTCATGCTCATCTTGACGTTGGCCAGGTCAACACCCGACCCGTCAGCCTTCACCCGGACCTTCACGTTGTAGTCGGCTACCCGCTTAACAGGAATTAGTATTTTCAAAACAAGCCCCTTTTTACAACATCAAAAATAGAAATAATATTCACGCCCGATGTAGCCTAAGATAATTAGCAAACAAAACAGCAAAAACCACGTCAGCGGTAAGAAGCAATGGAAAAGCTGCATTCGTATTCCCAAGAAGCCAATCAACCATACCGGCCAAAACGACCCCGGATTTACCGAGAATTCCAAGCTGAATTATCGGACGGTTAACAACAGGATCAGCCGCAACTTTCAAATACCCCACCCCAAAAACAATTACGAGCACAGATCCAAAATGAATCAATACATAATCTTCGGGGATCGGATTCATGCCAATCATTTGCGCCAACTGCGGCATCGCGAATAAAAAAATCAAACCAACAGCCAGATTAAAATAGCCAGCAACCGAAAATAAAATTCGCGCGTGAGAGTTCATTTAGCCCCCGATAATTGCATCTAAAAAATAACTGGAAGTAACAGTTATTCAAACAACTCGAACTCAGTTAACAAAGTATATAAGGACACCTAACCAATAATCAGCCCGGAAATCCGTGAAATTCTTTAATTGCCCTATCAAAGCCAGACTTAAATTATTGGAATTCAGCGGAACTAAATTTATGGAAGTACCCACATTAATCCTGAACACTCACAACGATACGGCCACGAGGTGCCTTTCCATCGAGCAATTGTGTAGCCATCGGAATAGCCTCATCCAACGAGATAACTGTCACCATCGATTCAAGCTTTGATATTTCCAAGTCATTTGCCAAGCGAGTCCAAGCCTCGCGGCGCAATGACATAGGCGCCTTGACGCTATCAACACCATATAGCGCGAGATTTCTTAGCACGAATGGCAAAACAGTCGTATTTAGGTCCATCCCTTGGGCCAAGCCGGTAGCCGCAATCGCACCGCCGTATCTGACCGAGGCACACACATTAGCCAAAGTATGGCTACCCGCTGTGTCAATCGCCCCGGCCCATCTCTCGGCAGCCATTGGCGCACCCGGCGACGAAAGCGACTCTCGACTGATCACCTCCGCCGCACCAAGCGATTTCAGATAAGTTGCCTCTTTTGGACGGCCCGTACTGGCAACGACCCGATATCCCAGCCTGGCAAGAAGAGCGATAGCAATACTGCCTACTCCACCATTAGCCCCCGTCACCAGCACATCCCCATCACCCGGCTTAATGCCGTGCCGCTCGAGAGTCATGATGCACAGCATCGCGGCATAACCCGCCGTGCCGATCGCCATTGCTTGACGGGTGGTTAAATTCCCGGGCAGCGGGACGAGCCACTCTCCTTTGACCCTGGCCTTTTGTGCCAAACCACCCCAATGCTCCTCGCCGACTCCATAGCCATTGAGCAATACTTTGTCGCCGACTCTCCATTCGGGATGGTGGCTTTCAATTACAACACCGGCAAAGTCGATCCCCGGAACCATTGGGAATTTCCTGATCAATGGAATGCGCCCCGTGATTAGGAGGCCGTCTTTGTAATTGATCGTCGAATATTCGATAGCAACCGTGACGTCGCCTTCCGGAAGTTCGCTTTCATCGACTAGAGCAAGCTTGGCATTTCCTTCACTAAGGACCTGAATTGCCTTGAACATCCTGACTCTCCTGAAAAGTTTGCGGCCCCGATACCGATTTGGCACCTGGATGATTAACGTGCGGTCATCCCGCCATCGACGACCAGTTCGGCACCCAGCATGTAAGTCGACTCGTCGGAGGCCAGAAATAGGATCGGGCGGGCAATTTCTTCCGGCGTCGCAAAACGCCCGAGCGGAATTCGACTGAGAACGCTGGCGCCAAATGCGGCGGCAACATCCTTGTCCAAGGTTGCCAGCGCGCCAGCAACCATTGGGGTTCCGACGAAACCGGGGTGAATGGAGTTGATCCGGATGGGATATCCCTTGTCGGCGCAGTGTAGTGCCGCCGATTTGGTGAATATCCGGACTCCCCCTTTAGAGGCGTTGTAGGCGGCAACCATCGGCTCACCGATGATGCCTTCGACGGAAGAAACATTGACGATGCTGCCTCCAGCGGTGCGCATCAGGCGGATTGCCGTCTGTGTTCCAAGAAAGACACCATCCAGGTTCACAGCCATGGTCCGCCGCCACTGATCGAGGTTCGCCTCTTCGACTGAGCCCATCAAGGCGATGCCAGCATTATTGACCAGCACATCCAGCTTTCCGTATTTCCGGAGAATGTAGTCGCCAAGATCATTCCATGCCCCTTCGTCGGTTACATCCTGAATTTGGAAGTCCGCATCCAGGCCCGACTCTGCAAATCGTCCCCGGGCGGCGCTTCCAGCCTTCTGATCGATGTCGGTGACAACCACCTGCGCGCCTTCCTGCGCGAACAGCAGTGCCGTCGCCAGCCCGATGCCGCTCGCCCCACCGGTGACCCAGGCCACCTTACCATTTAGACGTTTCATCGTTTCTCCTAACATGCAGTTAGGCCACCGTCGAGCGCAAGCTCCGCTCCGGTAACCCACTTGGCCGCCGAAGAAGCCAGATAACAAACAGCATTGGCGACATCAGAAGGCTCGCCGTAACCCATCGGATGCAATCCCGCCATGACGGCTTCCGCGCCCTGCTGATTCTCGGCCAGGCCGATATCCACACAACTGTTGACGACATCGATCCCCATCTGGGTCTTGATGATTGCCGGATGGATCGAGTTGACCCGGATGCCATACCCCAGGCGTGCGCATTCGATGGCTGCCGCCTTGGTCATCAAGCGGACACCGCCCTTGGCCGTGCAATACGCGCCCAGGCCTGGCACGCCCACCAGGCCGGCTACCGACGACAGGTTGACGATCGAACCGCCTTTCCCTGCGCCCCCGTTCGGACGCATCGCCCGGATTCCCCATTTAATTCCGAGGAAGGTGCCATCGACATTGACAGACTGAATCCGTTTGAACTCGCTCAATTCGCAATCGGCAAAAAGACTCATGCTTTCTACACCGGCGTTATTAACGATGATGTCCAGCCCACCTAAGTTCGCTAGCGTCTTCTCGATGACTGCTTGCCAATCGCTCTCGCTAGTGACATCGTGTTTCTGAAAGGCACAACCGGGAAGTCGAGCGGCAGTCGCTTCCCCTTCCTGGACCAGGACATCGGTGAGCATGACCCGTACCCCCGATGCCACGAGCGCGGCGGCCACTGCGGCGCCAAGGCCGCGAGCGGCGCCGGTGACAATAGCCACCTTGCCCTCCAACCCCGATTGACGAATACTCATTCTGCGTTACCTCACATGGTTTATTGCGTTGATGGCCTCCCAGACCAGGCGCAATGCTTAATCAGTCAATTTCCGAGTATGGTGATGCAGGCAACCGCCTCTTCAACGCTGTACAGTCCCCCGCCATTCTCGGCAAGCGCCACGCGTGCCCCGGCCACCTGGCGCCCTCCCGCCTCACGCCTAAGTTGTGTGACGAGCTCAAAAATCTGGGCAAGGCCCGTTGCCCCCACCGGATGCCCCTTGGACTCGAGCCCACCCGAAGGATTGATGGGTATCCGTCCGCCAATCGCGGTTTCGCCAGCTTCCGCCAGCCGCCCTCCTTCGCCGATCGGGCAAAACCCCAGAACTTCCGACTGGATGATTTCGCCAATCGCCGTCGCATCGTGAACCTCGGCGACGGAGATATCGGCCGGTCCGACGCCCGCCAGTTCGTAGGCTTTTCTGGAGGCCAGCCGGACAACATGATGCTCAAGGTCCGTCGCCTCGCGGTCGCTACCCATCTGCATCACGCTGGCGAGCACACGGATTGCCCGGCCCTGTCCAATATTCAGCCTTTTCAGGCCTGCTTCATTGCAGACTATGGCGGCCGCCGCCCCGTCACTAATCGGGGAACACATCGGCAAGGTCAGCGGATAGGTAATTGGCGGCGCAGCCAGAATCTGTTCTATGGTGTACGCATCCCGGTATTGCGCCAGCGGATTGTTCACGGAGTGACGGTGATTCTTAGCCGACACAGCCGCGAACTGCCGTTGCGTCGTACCGAATTCCCGCATATGCATGCGGCCCATCGCCGCATAGATATCCATGAAGACTGAATAGGGTTTGGACGATGTCGTTCCGTCCGGCGGCGTGATGCCCCCACCCATCTTCAGCAACAAATCCCGATTGTTCGCTGACTCATGGACATCCCAAGCACCATCGAAAATACTGAACATCAGCGCTTTGTCGGCGGAAAACATTTTTTCGACACCGACGGCCAAAGCCACGTCTGCCGCCCCCGAGTTAACATAGTTGACTGCTAGGTGAAAGGCGCTGCTTGCACTGGCGCAGGCGTTCTCTACATTGACCACTGGAATGCCCTGTATGCCCATGGATCGCAAAGCAATCTGCCCGCGAATCATGTCCTGGCCCTCCATGTGCCCTTGCGTCGAGTTGGCGAAAAATGCCGCCTGCACATCCTTTCCCAAACACCCCGCATCATTGAGTGCCATTGAGGTCGCGCTCGCAGCAAGCCCCTTGATCGTCTTATCGAGATGCTTGCCAAACGGCGTCATCCCAACACCCACCACATACACGTGAGAAGTCATCACAAGCTCCTGGCTAAACGCTCTTCACTTCCCAGTTGAGATAACCCTCTTCGGCGAGTGCCCCGAGCAGGTTTCTGGCACCGAAAACCTTGGCCGGAGAGGCAAAGCCAACGGCGTCGAACTGGCCGCGCAGAATTCGCCGGGCGGCCTCGGCGCCCAGCACGCCGGTCTGGATGTAGGGCGAACTCCCGCGCAGGATGACGCTGACCGAATTTGTCTTGCCGCGGGCATGACACGACAGCACACAACGATTGACCTCGGGATCCTCACGGCCGGGTTCGGCCGTCGTGATGTCGCCCCCCCATTGATTCGTGGTCTGTTCCTGGTCCTCGGTAGAAAGGTGACGACACTCGTTCTCGAATTTTTGCAGCAGGCCGAGAACGCCATTGAAAGCCTCCTGGTTGCGGAAAGAGACCAGCGTCTTGCAGTTGCGCACGCGCGGATCGCCTTCATACCAGACCGGCTCACCGCCGCCGCCCCAGGGCAGGGCGTTGAGGAACTCATGTTCGCCGGGCAGCAGAACCTGGAAGGCCTTGGCGAATTCCCATTGAACCAACGCGCGATTCTGAATGTGGAACTGCGGCTTGGTGCACATGCGTAGGAAGGATTTGGTCGACGCAACGCTGACCCCGGAATCGGCGAGATACACGACATTCAGGGAATCGATGCCCGGTGTTTCGAGGGCAATCTCGGTTGCCAGCAGACCTTCGGTCCACATGTAGGAATTGGCCGGGCACAACACCAGGCCCTTTTCGGCAAATCGCGGACCATACTCGCGCTTGAGGAAGAACATCCAATCCGTCTCGCCGGTGGTATCGAAATAATGACACCCCACCTCAAGACAGGCCTCTACCACCGGTTGCCCCAACTGCATGAAGGGGCCGACTACGTTAATTACGACTTTTCGACCGCGGAACAATTCAACCAGGGACGCTTTGTCGTTGTCGACTGCGACGCACTTGTAATCATGCCCCTTAAGTTCCGGCAAGGCAGCCATCTCAGCCTCGAGACGGGCAGCATTGCGGCCGGCCGCGACAAACGGGATACCACGCTCAGCGAGCTTCCATGCCGTCAGTTTGCCGGTGTAACCACTGGCACCATATACAACCACTTGATAATGATTATCCATTGCTGTCTCCTTTATTGACTGATTACTTGGTCGACGCTGCGCAGCTGCGGACCATCCTTTGTGAAAACGTTTTGACCATCCCGTCCGAAGGCCTCAAGCAGGAAACGCTCAATTGGTTTTTCCGACGCCGTCTTTGGGATTTCGCTGACCACTTGGAAATAGGTCGGGACAGAATTGGCCTCAAGCTCTGCCCGGCAAAGACTGAACAGTGCCGGGATGCTCAGACTCTCAGCGCTCGTCGGGACAATCGCGGCCACGACATCCTTCTCGCCAGGCGCACCGGATGCTGCCTTGACCCCGTACACATAGACATCGCTGATCATCGGGCTTTCGGCGAGCACCTTCTCGATGATTGCCGGGTTGATGAAATCCCCGTTGTGGCGGATGGCACCGCCGGCCCGAAAATCGAAGAACAACCATCCATCTTGGTCCAGGTGTCCGATATCACCCATGCGCAACCAGCCGCCATGTACCTTTTTCGTGGAAGCGTCCGGATCGTGGAGATAGTCCACTGTCGGCATCACACCATCGGCCGGTTGGAATATGATTTCCCCCTGCGCCCCCACCGGAACGTCTTCGCCGTACTCGTCGACAAGCCGGAGGCGGAGCGATGCCGGAGGCTTTCCAATGCTGCCGATGGGTCCCTCGCCGATAGGCTTGATCGTCAACCCCCCTTCGACTGCAGCATAGATCTCGAGAATGCTCAGGTTGAAGCGTTTCTCAAAATCCTCCCATATAGCAGCAGGCATTCCCGCACTGATTACGAAACGGATCGGGTTTTCGCCATCGTTTGGCTTAGGTGGTTCGCTATAAATCGCCGTCGTCATGCCACCTAACAGGTTAAAAGTCGTGCATCCGTACTTGCGCGCGATATCCCAGAGCCTGGACTTCGTGAACTTTCGGCTGAATACCGCACGCATACCCAACTTCAATGCGCAAGAAAGTGTCAGCAGCTGCGCGTTGCCATGCGTCAGGGAAAGCCCGGTATACGGCCGGTCATCGCGCGAATAGCCCAGCAATCCGTTCCAGTTGGCCACACCGCCCCAGCGTGCATGCCGGATCACGACTCCCTTGGGGTCCCCTGTCGTTCCCGAGGTATACATAACCTGCATGGGCTCCAAAGGATCGGAGACCGATATGTTGACGACAGGAATCGGTTTTCGATAAATCTCGTTTAGCCAACGAATCCTGACCGCACCCTTGGCGCAATTTGTCGATTCGGGTGCGCCAAGCACCCAAATCCATTGGAGATTGGGAAGGCGATCACAAACCTCGAGCAAGGCATCGAGGACGTAATCCGCACAGACGACCCCTTTGCAACCAGAATGCATGAGCATGTAGTGAAGCTTGTCACCCTTGGTTCGCGGATCAATCGGGACAAAGACGCTCCCGACTATCGACGCGCCCACCATGACATCCACGAATTCGGGATGGTTTTGCATGAGGATGGCGAAATAATCCCCCTTTCCCATCCTTTCATCGTGTAGGCCCTGAGCAACCCGTGCCCCATACTCCCAGAGTTGTTTGTAAGTTCGCCGCTCATCCGGACCCTCGTCATTCTCGAACGTGAGGACATCGCGATCCGGATCAGTTTCCGCCCGCATCGCAATTAGATTGGCGAGAATTAACTCATTTCGCTCAGACATAATCGACACTCAAATCCCCTTACAGTCGATCCGGATCAATCAGGAGATACCCCCCCTTAATCGCGAGAATTTCATTGCACCCGTCTTCGATTAGCGAGGCTCGGGCGTCGCGCAGCAACTTTTCGATCGGATATTCGCGGGTCAGACCATTGCCGCCAAAAATCTGCAACGCTTCGCTGCTCACCTCGAATGAGGTCTGCGTCCCAGTAATTTTCGACGTCATCGCGACATGCAACGCCGGTGTATCGCCAAAGTTGTAGTGGATCGCACGATGGGTGAGCGCCCTCGAAGCCTCGACCTTGCGGAACATGTGGAACAAACGATGGGCCACCGACTGATGCCGGATTATGGGAACCCCGCCCTGTTTCCGTTCATGGGCATAGTCGAGCGCCAGCTCATACGCAGCCCTAGCCACGCCGGTGAACACCGCCCCCATCAACCCATTCGCAGCGGTGTGAATAATCTCCACAGCATTCAGGAAGTCATCCGGACCGGCTAGCAGATGATCCTTGGGAATCCGGACGTTGTCGAAAAACACTTCGCCTTGGTTGAGGGCACGCTGCCCCAGTTTGTCCAGTGGCTTGCCACGCGATACACCCTTCGCCTCGAGCGGCACGATGACGACACAACCGCGTTGAGCATCCGGCCCGCTCCCGGTATCTGCCGCACAATAAAGTACGCACACCTTGGCGATGGTGCCGTTGGATACCCAGGCAGACTTCTGCCCGTTAATCACGATTTCGTCGTCGAAAATCTGCGCGACGCAATTCGGACGCCCGTATTGGCCTTCCGGATGAAATATCTTCCGATTCGGGTCGAGGCTGTCCGAGCCGTGATCCGGCTCGGTAATACCCCAGCAGCCAAGCATCGCATCGGGATAACGCGCCAGGAGATCGGTGCGGCCCAAAGCGGCGCACATATACATTGGCAGCATGCCGGCACCAAAGGAAATGGCTAGCCCCGAATCCCCCCAGCCCAGTTCCTCGAACAGGATCGACATCATTTTCGCGCGCTCCGCGGGCTCAAACGATAGCAACAGCTCGACCCCGAATCCGAGCTCGACGAATTTCCTCCGCGCCTCCCAATACGGGGAATCCGTAGCCACCACCTGCTCCGGCGTCATTCTGTCCAGGGCAACACCAATCGGACGCATCACCTCTTCAGCATAGCGATGCAAACTCTCCTGAAACATGATCGCCGTATCAAAGAGTGGGGGTTCAGCCCCCAAGGGACCAAGCCTTGGGGCTTTTGTTGCGGAAACAGAACTGTTCATGTGGGTCTCCAATCATTTCATTTGCGGTTCCGCCAGGGTCGATCTACCGCTTGGCATAACGGGATTCTGGCCATCGACCCACGCCAGCTCAATCGCGGAGACCCGGGAAAGCAGCATTTGCTACGGATCACGGAAATCCGGGATAACTGCGGCAATGCAATAACGAAATCAATTGGTTTACATTGGATATACTAATCCGTTCGATGAAAACTCATCAGATCGAGTCCCCTGTCAAGACATCACCCTGATGTGCCCAAGGCCATATAGATGTATCCAAACACCGCTTCGGGACGAGTAGTCCGTCAAAACCCGCTCAAATTGCGACCACCCCGCTCCCGGAGCGATCAGGTTCCCCGCGATGCCTTTTGCCGGCGAGTCGAGGAATCGAGAGCAAACCTTGTTCTGGTGACGGCACCTGCCGGCTATGGAAAATCGACCGCTCTCTCCCTCCTGTTTCGGCGTCTCGAGGAGCAAGGCCAAATCGTCGGCTGGCTAACTATAGAACCCTCGGACAACGATGTTGGCCGGCTAGCCCAGTACCTGTGGCTCAGCCTCGGCTCTGTCCTACCGGACTCGGGAGCCAAACAAGTCGAAACGCCCCTTCTCGACACCGCCTCGGCAACCGCCAATGGCCTGGCCTATGAGCTACTGGATACGCTGGCAATGCTTGAGGCCCCGTTTTCTCTGTTTATTGATGAATTCGAGCACATCACCTCGCCCGATGTAATGACCTTCATTACCGACCTGGTAGCCGGTCTAAATGAGGGCCAGCGTGTTATTCTTGGCAGCAGGCACAAGACCATGCTCCCTCTCGGGCGGATGCGTGTACAGGGCAAGTTGCTGGAAATGGAAGCCTCCGAACTACGTTTCTCCACAGAGGAAACACGCAGCTATATTTTGAGTCGGCTTAAGATCGAACTGCTACCAGCCGACCTAGCAAAACTTCAGGAAGGAACGGACGGTTGGGCTGCTGCCCTCCAATTAACCACAGCAGCGCTCATGGGCGAGGCGAATCCCAGCTCGCTACTTCAGGGGCTCACTGGGCCGTCGCGTGGACTGGCCGACTATCTGGCTGAAGATGTGCTGTCAAGGCTCCCTGAGCGTCAGCGTTTCTTCTTAATCCAGTCAAGCATGTTCGAGTCCTTCTGCTCGGACATGTGCAACGTAGTTTTTGAATGCACCGACAGCGCCGAACTGATTGCGCAGATCGAGCGCGACAACCTGTTCCTGCAAATCATCGATGTTGATGGCCAATGGTACCGATACCACCCGCTGTTTCGTGACTACCTTCAGTCCCAGCTGGCAAACATCCGAAATGTCGAAGGGATGCTCAAGCAGTGGCACCTACGCTCTGCCAAATGGCTTGACCAAGCTAGGCGAGGTATACAGGCGATCGAGCACGCCCTGGCAGCTGGCGCGCCGGAACTAGCCGCTGAACTGATGGCGGCGAGGGCTGCTGATTTCATCCATACCGGCCAGCTCAGAGTCGTTAGCCAGTGGATCGAATCCCTGCCCGATGCGGTGGTTCAGCAGAATCTTCAGTTGGCGATTGCCGGCGCCTACTCGATGGTATTTCTCCATAAATACAAGGATGCCAGCCGCCTGCTTGCGTTCCTGAAATCGGAAATAGACAAGAGTCCGCAACACAAGCACGATCTGCTGGTTCTCGAGATCATGCTTGGCGCATGGTCAGACCACCTCCCGGAAGCGGTCAAGACAGCCGCCAACGAAGTCGAGAACCTAACCGACGCCCCTCCTTACGTCGTTGGCCTAATTCGAAACGCCGCGGCCTACTATGCCATTGCCATTGGCGACTATTTCACCGCCCACCAGCATCTGATCATTGCCAAGCGCCTCCTTGAACCGATCAATGCGATTCACGCCCTCAGCTACAGCCAATGCTTCGAAGGCGTAATCGACATGCTACAGGGCAACGTCATACAGGCCAACGCACGTTTTAATGCCACTCTCACAAATATTATTGGCGCTGGTTATCGTTTCACGAATTCCACTGCAGTGGCGGCGGCGCACTTAATAGAAGCGTTATATGAATCAAATGATCTTGATTCAGCTGAAATACTCGTATCTGATTATCTCCCCCTGATTCGAGACTGCTGCCTGCCTGACGATCTAATCACAACTTACAGGATCGCGGCACGAATTCTCTTTATTCGAGGCAAACAGAGCGAAGCCCTAGAGACACTTGACTATCTTCAAGATATGGGTGATCTGCGCGGTATTCCTCGTCTTGCCGCAGCCGCTAGGCAAGGAAAATTGCGCGTTGCGCTACGAGCGGGTGATTTTGCCGCAGCCAATCGGTTACTAACGCTAATATCGTCAAACGATATCTGGGAGCGGTGGAACGGACTGTCTCCATATGGCGACGATATTGATGACCCGTTTATCGCGAGAACTCGAATCGCGCTAGTCTCGGGAAACGGACCATCAATGCTCTCCGAACTGCAAGATGCTATTCGCCTTGCCGAGGCAAACAATCGTACCCGGAGATCAATGCGACTACGCTGCCTTTTGGCACAAGCGCTCGAATCTGCCAGAAGGCGGCCTCAGGCACTGGATTTATTAGAGAAAACTCTTACTCTCGCACAACCCAAAGGTTTATTCCGCGTATTTGCCGACGACTCCTGGCTTCTCGCTCCTCTTTTGGAGGCGTTGGAACTCCGCTCTCAGGCCGTTCCTAGAGCCTACATTACTGAACTGATCAACGCATCTGCAGCCAACAATGTTGCATACGTTCCATCCACACACTCGGCCATGATTGGGCGCACAGAGGAGGGCGGGCTTAGTCAACGTGAGCTCCAAATACTCAGACTAGTTGCCGAAGGAAGTTCCAACAAGGAGCTGAGCAGAAAACTTTTCGTGAGCGAAAATACCGTGGAAACGCACTTGCGCAGAATTTATTCAAAATTAGGAACGAAAAACCGAACACAAGCCGTTTCGAAGGCACGAGAAAAAGGGATGCTCTAACTTCCAGGCGTGTATTCCCTTGTGAGCCAGATAGCCGCTGAAACAGGCAGCCAGGAAATCTACTAGTAAGCGCAAGGCCAGCGTTTGATGCTGGTGCGATAAATAGATGGCGTGAATGCGCCACACCTCGGGTTCATGTGCCACATGAGGACGTGGAAAGCTTCGGATTAGATTGGGAAAGGTTAGGCCAAGGCCTGTAAACGGAAATCACCGGGATGATCCAGGCTCATATTGCTTTACTGCGAGCCTAATCCGCCAAAGGGCTGGTCAGTTTTTCTCGCTGCTGCGAATTTCGGACCCGGCCCTCCCATCATCCGGGCTTCCCCTGCTGCACGATCCAGCATCGGATGTCTTCGGCGCGCCAGACGGTAGTTCGTGCTTAGAGCTTGACAGGTGCTGGGAAGGTGCGTGCCTGTATGCGCCGCCAGAGGGTTGATTTGGAGATGGGAACGAAGGTCAGCACCTGGATCTGCCGTAGAAAACCAGTCTCCGGCAGTGCCAGCAGAAGAACCTGAGTATTGGGCGTAACAGGAGTAGCAATGGAAGTCGCCGCCCTCAGAGCGACACGGGAATGGATGTTGGGCATGATCGGACCTCATCACGGCAGTTACCGGCAAAAGGCATGACCTACATTGTTGTGGCCGCACTGGGTCAGAATGGCACGGGCCGATAGGGAAAGTAGAACTCAAAGGCATGCCGCCGACGCCCCAGTCGTGCTGCAAGGAAAAATAAGCAAGATCCAAAGGGCAACCCAATGGAAAAGGTCATGGCATGCGCACTAGCTTCGTGCGCCACACGCGGCGGATCATCGAATAGGAGGCAGGTAACGACTGCAACGCTGCCATGAGGGCGGTTTGGCTCCAACAGCCTGTCAAGCTTTGGTGGGGCTTGTTGATACGATATTGATGTCAGTGATCCAACGCACGCTCATCCCGGGATACACCAGACGTAAGGTGCTACGCACGCCAGCGATTGGAGATGGCCTCAGTACCGAAGTCATGCCAACCCACACCGCAATCAAGGTTACAGACATGCATCAGATCGCTGACGAAAGCGATCCGCCGCCAGTCTTCCTTGGATGGCAAAGCGATTTACCCCTGCTTTCGTTGGACATTTCATAGTCAATTCCAAACAGCTCTTCTGAAAACCCCCAGGATGCCTCCATTCCCGCCGATATTAGCGCAGGTACGATAAGTCGACCTTGATCGGGACTACGCTAGTCGCCTATCGAAGGTACGCTATCTTCTAGGGATTCGGGCAGGACAACAGTACTCACACCCAGCGGATTTACCGTTGCTTCGCGCTCTGTTTCTGAAGTGTTCGTACCATCCGAAACGCCAGAGGCGACAGCCTCTTGCCGCCCTCCATCGCCAACACGCAGACCCAAAGCATTCATCCTTCGCCGCAGGCCCATGGCGAGGTTCCGCGCAGCGTTGGCGAGATCGCGTACCTGGCGCTTGAGACTCGCCCGCTGGATGTCTACCGCCTGAGTGGTGATTACCTCGTGGATTTCCAGGGTCTGCAACAAAGGCATCAACTGATCGAGTTTGCCCAAGAGTTCGAGGTAGCGTCTTCCGATAGAGGACAGCACATGGACGTCCACATCCAGTGGCACCGTGTCGTAGCTTGCCACGCTAGTGATCGCATGTGCCTTGAACAGCGCTTCGGCATCATCAATAGCTTGATTGAGGTTTGCAGCCACGGCCTCCATCTGGGTGCGGATAGCGCCTTCGATTTTGGCCACATCCTCGTGGTCAAGTCGTGTGCGAGCAATCACCGAGATGAAATGGGTGTTGAGTTGCAGGGTATTGAACAGCCGCGCGAAGAAACGCTTGCCCTCGGCACTGGTAAAACGTGTCGGAATTTTCAAGCTGGCGGCCTCGACCCGCCTAAAATCGGCCTTGGCCTCCTTGGCTAGGATGCGGGCATTGACGCCACCCTCGTCTACTTTGACGATCTGAATTTCAGACATCTCGTATTCCTCGAAATAACGCGTTCTGGGCAATCATCCGTAGTGGTCAAGGCATTCGCCACCGGAAATGGCCGCAACCTGAGGGACCTTTCGGCATTGGGGTCAATTCGGTGCTATTTCGGGATTGACCCGGGCAATTCGAGCCGCTAACTTTGAGTCATGCAGTAGCTAGCCCTGCATTCAAACAAGGCAAGCCTAGGAGCATTCTCGCTATCACGTCCCGTTGATCTCCCCGATACGCGACACGTTAGTCTTGTCAGTGGCGATCGAGCCGCCGACTAAATCCATACCATCGCAGGAAATTTTCGAGGCAGGGGCGCAGTTTCCACGAAGTCGTTTGCCAAACACCCCTCCCTCGAAAGCCTTCCTCGATCGGTCGCTGGCTGCCGATCACAGCGGGTCCCACAGCCCTTTCAAGCCAGTCCTTGACTTCACCTCCATAGCACCGTCCGTCCCTGACCGGACGGACGATCCTCACCCCACGGGGGCATCTGCCCCTTAGCCCGGGATGCGTTGCCTCCATTTTTTCGGAGCCAACGATGCCGAATCAGAGCGTACCACCTCGAGTTTCCGGTCCCACGCCCGTGGGTCCGGTGTTTTCCGCCATCTTTCCTACCCTGTCTATCCCCTCGCATCACCGGCCTGCGGCGATTCCTGACCGCGTCGCGCTGAATGAGATACTTGATGACGTCGAGGCTCCTGTGGAGTGGAGCGAGGAAGACATCGTCTTCCTGCATTGGCGCCTGCTGGCAGAAGTCAGTTGTTTAGCCGACCCGGCGACGCCCCTCGAAGAGATATTCGACACCCTTCGTTGGGTATTTAGCGAGCGCGAGAAGGACGGCCTGCCGTTCTCTTTCGTCAGTTGCCTCTATGTAGTTGGTTGCAGCCCCTTGTCCCCCATCGCCTATTGCGGCCGGGTCGACGCCGAGGAAATCCGCGACCGCATCCGCCACAACCTGAAATCCTGGCTGGACGCCTCGCTCGAACGCTTTCCCGACTGGGTGCGCGATGCCGTCATCAGTAACCCCGCGTGGGTTGCAGCTCGGCTTGCCAGGAATCCCCAGTGGATCAACGAGCAGGTCAAGCGGATTTCCGCCCAGGGAGACCTGTTCGCCTAAGCCATTTCCCTTTTCGGGCTTGCTGCCAACGCGCAAGCCCTCCTTATTTGAAGGAGTCGTCATGAGCACTTTTAAGGATGCACTTTGCCTGCTGGCAATTTTTGTCCTCTATGGCATCACGGGACGTCTCGATTATGAGGACGCGGTCATGCTGGAACATATTCACCGGGAACGGCTGCGAGCCGCTTGCCTGAAGGATATGCCGGCAGGACACGATGCCCTATCGCGGCGAATCGACGATCAGTACCTCGATCCACCAGGCATGAACATGGAGCATGGTTTGTCTACCGATGAGCTGCCCTGTCTCCCGTCTGTACTTTAAGGAAAGCACCATGCATACCGCAATGCATCGCGCTGGGGTAGCTGCACCTCTGCTCACCGTCCAGGCGCCGGAGGACATCGAATTCCTCATCAAGGAAAGCGAAGTCCTCACTGGCCGAACCGGCCGCACCTTCATCATCGCTGGCGCCGACAGGCTGGCCTACCGGGTGCACTGGCACCCGATCGGCGTAAAGGTCGAGCATCTCGACGCCGCAGGCCGGGTTCTGAGCACCCAGTACCAGCTGCTCAACGAATTCCGTCGGCACAGCCTGATCGACACCTTAGCCGCCGGCCAATTGTTCACTCCACCCGTTCGCCGTCTCGGCTGAGTGGTTTTCTTCCCCTTGGCGGGACCATCCCGCCGGGAGCGGTGCCGCTAGCCTTCATGGAGCATGATCATGCAGATACAAGTTCGAATCAACGAGGAAGGTGCTTTGCGCAACCAACGCTACGCCTTCACCGACCGCTTCACGCTCGTCTCCGAATTGTTGCAGAACGCCCGCCGTGCCGGGGCGACGCAGATAGAAGTCGACTACGACGCCAGCGCACAGGTTCTGGTGATTGGAGACGATGGACAAGGCTTAGACGATTTCCAGAAGCTCCTGAGTTTTCATGAGTCGGGCTGGAATGCGGCGACCAGCGCCGAGGAGCACCCGTTCGGGGTCGGCTTCTCGAAGTGCCTCTATGCCGCATCACGCTGTATCGTCGCCTCGGGCCATCAGCGGGTCGACATCGACACCGCGGCAGCGCTGGCCAAGACGCCCATCGACGTCGAGTTCATTGTCGAAGCCATCTCCGGCACCCGGATAGAACTTCACGGCGTTGACCTGCCCGACTTGGGCGATCGTATCGAGACCTTATGCCTGGGTTTTCCGGTTGAGGTGCTGTTCAACGGGCAGCCGCTGACGCGGCGCTTTGCCGCAGCGCATCTGACGACGACGGATAGCCAAATCGGGACCATCCATATTACCGGGATGCAGGACGGCAAGTTCAGCTACAACACCTTGGTCTTCCTGCAGGGCTTCTGCGTCATGAAGCCTAATTACAGCCCGTACGACGAGGTCAATGTCGTACATCTGGATTCGCGCCAATTCATGGCACGCCTGCCGGATCGCGACAAGTTGATCGACGAGGACGTGCAGAGCAAGCGTATCAATGCTGCGTTATCCGCCTGTTGGCGGCAAATCCTGGAGTCAGCCAAGACTCGCCTCTTGCCCGAGCAATTCGTCGCGATCTATTACGCAGCGATGCGTGCTTGGGGACATTGGGACTTGCTCAACGACCTCGATGTGCTGCCGGTCGAGTTGTTCGACGAAATCGTCGACTATCCGATTCAAGACGATGACCGTAGCTATGTCCGGCAAGTTGCCGCTGCCCCCACCCGAGCAGCCATCGAGAGCGGAGCCGTTACGCTGGTTTCCCTCGACTGGTTGGGTGACGACAACGCGGCGCGCTGGATGCTAGCCAGGGCCAAGGGCTTCCTGATCTTCGACTGGATCGGCCTGAGCTCCGAGCACTGGGCATGGCGCCACGTGCGTTTCCTGGACGATGAAACGGTGCGGGTCGAAGCGGTTTCCGAACAGATCCGCGTCCAGTTAGAAGGACGCTGGATATGGCCCACGGTAATTCTGTGCGACTCGGTGATCCTGCGCAGCGCCAAAGACGTGGCCGAAATCACCGACGCGGGCGTCTGCCACGAGGATGTGATCTACATCCCGATGGGCGAGACATCCGGCCAGCCGGTACGGCAGGCCTCGTCATTCATCGACGAGAACGACCAGTTCATGTCTTCAGACCTGGAGGCCGACCGCGACGCACTGGCTGACCTGATCCGCCGGCTGCGTTCAGTCGATCCGGTACAAACTCTGGACTCGCTGTTGCAGGAACTGGGGCTGGGCAAGTATCCCTTGCTGCGCGGCAAGACTTTCGAGGTCACCGTCGGCGAAGGTGTTGCTCCCGGTCATTCAGTGGCCTTGCTGGCCGGAGCTGGAGACTGCCATGCAGTCGGCTGACTACGCTGCCCGCGTCGAATCGGCCAAGCAACGTGCCCATGGTCAATGGACGGACATCCTGGCCAGCCTGGGCATCGATCCACGCATCCTCAAGCGGCGCAACCTGCCCTGCCCCTTCTGCGGCGGCACCGACCGGTTCCAGTACACCGACAAGTTCGGCGAAGGGAACTACTTCTGCCGCGGTTGCGGCCCCGGCGGCGGCTTCAAGCTGCTGCAGGGCGCCTTGGGCATGGATTTCAACACGGCTCTGTGCGAGGTCGAACGCTGGCTGGGCGTGATGCCCAGTTTGCCGCCGCGCGCCAGCGAGCCGCCCGCCGAGCGCATGAAGAAATTGGCGCAGCGAATCTGGAGCGAAGCAAAGCCGGTCACGGCGGGCGATGAAGTCGATCGCTACCTGACCAGCCGTGGCGTGGCGCTGCCGGTCTATCCGAAGGTGCTGCGCTTCCATCCGGCGCTGGGCTACTACCAGAAGGATACCGACGGCAAGTCGCACAAGGTCGCCGAGTATCCGGCCATGCTGGCCTGCATCCAGGGCGAGGATGGCCATGCGGTCACCTTGCACCGAACCTATCTCCAGAACGGCGCCAAGCTGGCTGTGCCGGATGCGAAGAAGGTGCTGTCTTCCGGTATCAACGGGGCCGCGGTCCGTCTCTTCGAGGCGACCGAGGACCTGGGGATCAGCGAAGGCATCGAAAAGAGCATCGCGCTGCATCTCGCGACGGGACGGCCGTTTTGGGCCGGCCTGAACGCAGGCAACCTGGAGAAGCTGTGGATTCCCGACTCGGTTCGCCGGGTCTGGATCTACGCCGACAACGATGCCGATGGGGACTTCGCCGGTCAGGCCGGCGCCTTCGTGCTGGCCCGGCGACTGAAGCACGAAACACGTCATACGGGCAGCCGCGAGGTGCAGGTGTTCGTGCCCAAGGATGCTGGCGTGGACTGGAGCGACCTGTGGTTACGCCGCGTGCAGGTCCTGTCCTCACAGGCAGCTTGAGCAACCTGGGTGTGCGCCGCTGCATGGCGCATACCCGCCTTTTCAGCGGCACTGCAGCACTCTGCGGTGCCGGCGAAAAGGTCATTTGCCCGACTGGTAGTTGTCACACCAGGCGATACCCGACGGTATCGCGAAGACAGCCCTGGAGTTCCGGTGCGATTCACCTCGTGCCCTATTTGGACCGGCATTTGCCGATCCGCCATCGACCCTGGCGGGGATGTGCATCCCCGCGAGCGGGTGATGCCGTCTCCGCTTTTCTATTCCGACAAGGAGATTGCTATGAAAAACGGACGTTCTCTCGTCAGCCTGGCCCAGGAACTGGAACGCCAGTTGGATTCGAAGAAGGACTTGATCGTGCCCTCGGCGCTGGTGCGCCATGCCACCGACGAGCAGGGCGAAACCAGCCTGGTCATTGAGGAAGGCGGCAGCCCGGTGCAGTATGGCGTCACGCCCCTGGCGCGCCGCCAGTTGGCGGACAAGCTGAAGATCCCGTATGCCTATTTCGAGCGCATGCGCGAAGATCAGCCGGCCCTGCTCGACCGGAACGTGAACACCTGGCTGCAAAGCGAGGAAGACCGGCGCATGCTGCGCACCCTGGATGGACAGGTGCGTGCCGTGCTGTCGGACCGCTACCGCCGCCTGGACAACTTCGACTTGGCAGAGAGCGTGCTGCCCATCCTGCAGCAGTTGCCCGAGGTACGCTTCGAGTCGGTCGAACTGACTGAGACCAAGATGTATCTGAAGTGCATCACGCCGCGCCTGAAATATGAGATGACACCCGGCGATGTAGTACAGGCCGGTGTCGTCATCTCGAACTCGGAGGTTGGCCAGGGCACGCTGTCGGTGCAGCCACTGCTGTTCCGGCTGGTCTGCAGCAACGGCCTGATCGTCCCAGATCGCTCGCTGCGCAAGACGCACGTTGGTCGCGCCCTCGGTGGCGAGGATGAGCGCATCCAGGTTTACCAGGACGACACCCTCCGTGCCGACGACAAAGCCTTTTTCCTGAAGGTACGCGACGTGGTGCAGGCAGCGGTGTCGGAAGCAACCTTCCGCCAGACGGCGCAGAAGCTGCAGAAGACGCTCAACATCCCGCTCGTTGGCGACCCCGTCAAGACGGTCGAGGTGCTGGCCCAGCGCTACCTGCTGAATGAAGGCGAACGTGCTGGCGTACTGCGCCATTTGATCGCAGAGGGGCAGTTGTCAGGCTACGGCCTGGTCAATGCGGTGACACATTACAGCCAGGAGGTCGAGGACTACGACCGCGCGACGGAATTCGAAGCGCTGGGCGGCCGGCTGATCGATTTGTCCGTCCATGAGTGGAAAGGATTGGCCGAAGCGGCCTGATCCACAGCTTCGTTGAATGCTGGCCGGGAGATTTTCCCGGCCAGCATTCAACTGTTCCAGAACACCGTAACCCCAACGGCGGCGTGGACCTTGCCAAGAACACGCAGCCCCATGCGTTTGACGGCATCCACGTCGGCAACCGGGTAGTCGTCATAAGCCGGGTTGTCGCACTTGAAGACGATCCCGGTACCCATGCGATTCTCGACCCGGCGCACCAAGACACGGTCATTCATTTCCAGCGCATAGACACCATTGCCACCCAGTCTGTCGTAACGGCGATCGACGAACAGCATGTCGCCATCGTGGATCGATGGCGCCATCTCATCCCCAACCATTGGCATCGGCTCACTGTCGCGATGCATCCGACGCAAGCGTTCAAGCACCTCGCCGACCCACTGCAACTCGGTTGCCGAAGCATGCTGGAGAGCAGGATTTCCGCCCATTTCGGGCGTCAGGCCCAAAACCCAATCCGAACTGCACCCCAGGCCGTCACACAACCGCGCCAGCGATTCCACGTCCGGCAGACCTGGGCGTTCGGATTCAAACCATCGACTCACAGTCTGAACCGCGCGATAGGTCAGTGCCGCCACGTAAGTTAGTCGACCGCGCTGAGGAATGCCCACATGGTCGAGCCGCTCATTCAGCCTGGCACGCACTCCTGGCAACAGATCAAGCGCAGGCGGCGCATCTGCATCGGATGTCGCACCGCCATCGCTCGAAGTAACCACTTGGACGTTGCCTTTCTGTTCTGTGTCGTGCCTTGAAATCATCGCTTTCTCCTGCCGTCACTGTGACGTGCCGAAGTGACTCAGCAGTCTGTTCGGCGAGCTCACCATTCGCCAAGCAATGCCATGAATCGGACCTTGCGTGTGGCAAGAAGGCCACCCATCAAGCTTTTCAGCAAATGCTATTGCCATGACGATTTACCCGTATCTATGCTGACATTCTTACCCTGGCTGTAAAGGCGTGCTGGAATGTTTCCCAAGCTCTCAGGCATCACGGCCAGTGGTCCCATCTCACTGGAAGGACAGGACCATGAGCTATGTGACGCTTACCGATGTCGAGTGGATCAACTTGAACGTGCTCGCCGTCATCCACGCCGGTTTACAGCATGACCGTGCTTCGACCTGCTGCAAGTTCGCGCTCGACACGACGCAGGCCGACTACCTGCACGGTTTGAGCCTGGACGAACTGTGGTCGCTGGTGATCCATATCGGCAATACGACTCTCTTTCCGCCGCGCGCTGACCTGGTGACCTTGTTGAGTACGCCGCGGCCACTGGCCGGACCTCTGGCGTTGGTCCATCCCCCGACCCCGAACAACGTTGGCCGTTAGGTCACGGCTGTGCCCACCCGCGGTGATCGGCACCTGCGTGCCATCCAGTTGGCAAAGCAATTGGCGGAGCTGGGGGCTCGCCTGAAGACCATTCACGGCATTACCGGCCTCCCGCCACGCGAGGTGCAACGGCTGTTCTTCGCCGACCCTAAGACTATCCCGCGCGGGCGTGCGCCGGACTCAAGCGAGTGGTATCACAGTGCCAATCTCATTCTGCGCACCGATGCTTGCCTCATCGGCGCCAAGTATCGCCAGTTGCGTAGGCAGGGACTCACTGCCGGTGAAGCGCTGGTTCTCGCCTACCGCGCCTATCAGGCTGCTACATCGCCGCCTTGTCGCATCAGTCTGGACCGCGCCTTCAACCTCGTCTCCTACATCGACGGCATTTGGCTGGCCCGCACGCCGACCTTGTCGATTCTGACCTGTCCAGGCTGCGGCTGCGAATTCATTGCTGCGATCGGCACCGTCGCCCGTTCGGATGAAACATGCCCCTTCTGCAAATTGATTGAGCGTTTCCCACTGGACCATCGCATCCAGGCTTCATACCCGGCGTATCCTGCCGCCGAGAAGATCGAGCACCAACAGGGTTTGGTGGCGCTTTTTCGTAAATTGAGTCTCGATGCCGAGGGCGAAACCCCGGCGGAATAGCTGCTGTTTCTGCGAGACACGTAAAGCCACAAGCCGAAAAATCGGGCATGTCGCTTCCTAGCCTAGACGCTGTACCGCCATGGCTGCCATACCTACGCCAACCACTTCCTATTCCGCCTCCGATCCGGGTTTTGCTGCGCTGCCGCTCGATGAGTTGCTGACCGGCGAAGCCGACCTGATTGCACGCATCAAGCTGTGCTACGGAGCCGACCGGGACAGCTTCGAACGCGACGTGCTGCCCCTCATTTGCCGTTACGCCGCCTGCGTGCACCTGCTACCGGCGACTGCCGACAACTATTTCAGCAAGCCGGGCGGGCTCCTGCGCCTTGGCCTCGAAACCGCTTTTTTCAGTCTGCAAGGCACCGACGCCCATATCTTCTCGGGGCGAATGAGCATCTCCGCACGCCGCCAACTGGAACCGCGCTGGCGCCATGCAACCTTCATTGCAGGTCTGTGCTGCGAGTTGCATCGCCTGATGAGCCATGTAATCGTCACCGATGCCGCCGGCGAGTCATGGTCGGCCTTCCTGATGCCGCTAGCCGACTGGCTGGCTGCCCATCGCGCCGAGCGCTATTTCCTGCGCTGGCGACCCCTGGCGATCGAAACCCGTGGTCTGGGTCTGTTCGCCCTTCCCCTAGTCGTACCACCGGCCGTCATGGCCGATCTTTCCGAGGGCAATAGCGTCATCGTGCCGCATCTGCTGGCCAGTATTAGCGGTATCCCGATCTATCGTGAGCACAATATCCTCGATGAACTCGTCCGCCGCTCGTTGGCCTTGGTCATCAACCGCAACCTTGCGGCCAGCGCCGACCGCTACGGGTCGCCGCAGTATGGCTCGCATCTGGAACGCTATCTGGTCGATGCACTGCGGCGACTCGCCAGCAGGAATCCAGCCTGGATGCCCAATCGCGAGAAGTCGCGCCTTTGGCTGGGCCAAGACGGCCTGTTCCTGGTCTGGCCCGGCGGCGCCGAGGATATCTGTCAATTGCTTGAATCCGACCAGTTGGCGGGAATTCCCAAGGCGCCGGAAACCATGCTTGAACTCCTGCTGGCCGCCGGCGTCTTCGAAGCGCCCGGCGCCGAGCGCTCGACCTGGTCCATCCTGCCGCCGGGCGCCAAGACGCCGCTGGAAGCCACGAAATTTTCGTCGCCGGCCATCGCCCTCGCCGGGATCGATCCACCACCGGAAATCTTGCCGCAAGCCCTGGAATTCAAGCCGGTGCCGACGCCTGCCTCGGCTGGACCGCCAACGCCCCAGTCCGCCCCAACGCTGATACCGGAGAATTCCCAGTTACCGCTGATTCCGCCGCCCGTCGGCGACAACGACGCCAATGCAGCACCGGTAGAGGATGGTGCCGGCTCATCCCCGCAGGCGTCTGCGAGGAGCACATTCGCCTTGCAAGCCCCCATGCGCCTGAATCCCCTGGTGCGGGACGCCCTGGCGAATGCCGTTCGGACGCTGAACGAAGGCATGGGGCCGCCCATCGTGTGCGCCGTCGCCCAAGGGCTTTTCGTGCCACTCGATGAATTCGTGCGCCGTGGCGTTCAACCATCCCTAGCCATGCGCGCCCTCAGCGAAACGAGCATGCTGGTCAAGCAAGCCCCCAACGGTCCACCGACACACTCCCACGAGTTCGACGGTCACCAGACTATCGGTATCGTACTCGACCCGCGCTACGTGAGCGGACTCGATCCGGCTGCCTTTGCCGCGTCACCCGAAGAGAGCAGCTGAGATGCTGGTCCGCAACTATGAGATGCCTTGGCGCCGTTCCTACGAAGCCTATGCAGGCATCAGTTGGGGACTGGCGCTGGTCTATTTCGTGGTGACCGGCATCACCGGCACTCTTCCCCGGCAACTGGCGCTGCCGCTTGCCCTCGTTTGTTTCGCCATGGGCGTGTTGCGAGTAGCCCAGGCGCTGCACATACTGATCCTGCGGGCCGCACTGTGCGGGCGTGCCATCGAAGTCATCGGTACCGACGATCTGGCCCGCTGCTGCCCTGACCCGTCCTCGGTGTTCCTGGGCTTCGGCTTCGAATGGCAGCCCGTGCATTCGCAGCGGCTCTATGAACTGGCCAAGATCGACTACCGGGAATTCACGGTATCGCCGCGCTGGCTGCAACTACTCGGTTACCACCCAAAGCCCCAACCGGATGCCGAGATCGGCCTGCCCTACATCCACGGTATCGAGCCGCAAGAAGTCCCCTTGCATCGGCCGCTGCAGAACTTTGAGGGCGGCACGCTGCTGGTCGGCACCACCCAGTCCGGCAAGGGCGTCGCCTTGGCCAATCTGATCACTCAGGCGATCCGGCGCGGCGACGTCGTTATCGTCATCGACCCGAAAAACAGCCGCCGGCTGAAACGAGTCGTCGAACGCGCCTGCGCCGACTACCGCGAACCGGATACCTTCCTCGAATTTCACCCGGCGTTCCCGGAGCGCGGGGTACGCCTGGATTTCACCTTCAACTGGCAGAAGCCCACCGAGATCGCCTCACGCATCCAGTCCATCATGCCGCCGGACACGGCTGGGGCCTTCTCGGCCTTCGGCTGGGATGCCGTCAACGTCGTGGTGCAGGGTTTGGTCGAAATCGAAGAGCGGCCGAATCTGATGAAGCTCACCAAGTACATCGAGGGCGGCATCGAACCGGTCCTCGAAAGCTCGCTGCGCCGCTACTACGACCAGACCCTGGGCGTCGGCTGGCACGACCTGCCGGCGATGAAGAAGCTGCTCAACGACGCTCAGCGCGGCAACCTGAAGCGACCATCGGAAGCTGCCAGCGCCGATCTGATGGCCTTCGTCGCTTACTACGAGCACCACATCGCCCAGAGCCAGCGCAACAAGGTGATCGACGCCCAAGTGCGCACCTTTCGCCATAACCGGGAGCATTACCAGAAAATCACCGCCAACCTGCTGCCCATCCTGTCGATGCTGACCTCGGGAGATTTGGGACGCAGCCTGTCACCGGACCCGTTCGATGCGGACGACACCCGGCCGATCATGAATTTCGAGAAGGTCGAGCGCGCCGGCCATGTGCTCTACATGTGCCTGGATTCCCTACCCGATCCGTCGGTCGCCTCGGCCATTGGCGCTCTGGCTCTGGCCGATCAAGCGGCCCGGGCCGGCATGCGCTACAACCTGGGGATTTACCGGCGCATTGCGCTGTTCGTCGATGAAGTAGCCAATGTCATCAATCAGCCGTTGATCGAGATCCTCAACAAGGGGGCCGAGGGCGGCATCTTCACCACCTGCGCCATGCAGACCCTGGCCGATCTGGCCAAGCGGCTGGGCAGCGAGGACGCCGCGCGCATGGCCCTGGGCAATCTCAACAACCTGATCGCGCTGCGCACCAAGGACCGGCCGACCCAGGACTTCGTGGTCGAGACTTTCGGCAAGACGGCGATCCATACGGTGCGTGTCGGCCTCAGCCATGGTTCGGATGCCCATCTGGGTGACTTTTCGTCGAGCTATTCCGCGCAACTCACCGAGAGTCTCGAAGAGATGGTCCCGGCCGAGGTGCTGGGCAAGCTGCCAAATCTTCAGTACTTCGCGTCGGTATCGGGCGGCCGAATCATCAAGGGGCGGTTTCCAATCCTTGATCCCGAGGCGGACTATCCCCACTTCGCAACGAAGGCCCCTTCATGATCCGCGCCGTCACCATACTGTCCCTCGTGATCCTGCTGATGTTGGTGCTGTACGTGCCGTCATCCCACCCGCCGGAACGCTTCCTCGAGCAGCTACGCACTGAACACGAGCTGGCCACCGCATACTGGGGAGTAGAACCCGCCCTGCGCATGCTCGACCGAGCGGTGCGAATGCAAGAAGCAACGGCCAATGTCACCCCGATCCCGACCGCGAAAAATGCGCCCTCTACTGCTGGCGTCAATGGGGCGGTGTCCCAGGAAATGTCCGCAGTTAATCGGCGCCTCTTCGACAACGCCTATTTCCGCTCGGTCGATGCCCTGCTCCTGCTTGCCAGCTATCGGCTGGCCACACTGCTCGAATGGCTGCCCTGGGTGACCGCGTTCGTTCTCGCTGCCCTTGTCGATGGCGGATTGGCACGGCTCGTCAAAGCCAAGGAATTCTTGCAACACGACCCGGAGATGTTCGCTCTTTATGCCAGCCTGGGCATCGTCACCCTCTGTCTGACAGTCATTGGCTTCGTGCTGCCAATGACGCTGCCGCCACTATTGCTTCCGTGCGTGCCGCTGGCGGTTGGAGTGCTGGCGGGGCGGGCGCTGGGATGTTTTCATCGACGGGCGTAGCCAGGAACATTCCCATGGAATTCGCTGCTGCGCTGCCTACGTTGCGCCACGATGGCATCCAAGCGCTCTCTGGCCAATTCCGGGTGCTCCATCCAGGCATCGCAAGAATGTCGCGGATTCCACGCGTGGTATAGCCAAGGGAAGGCGACCAAGAACACAAAAGCCAACGCCCCCAAGGCGGCGGCCCTCTCCATCCACCCACCGTCCCCGTTCAGCCCGGATAGGATTTCGCCCATGATGGAATACTCGCGCATTCCCCAATCCATCAGCATCAACCCCAGCACCGAGAACGACAAGCGGGCAAACGCCGCCATTTCATTCCGATTCTGACGCTCCAAGGCTTCAGCTTTCTCTACCTGAGCAATCCAGAATGCATCCTTGTCCTTGAGCGCGCGCAGTTTGGCTTCGGTCACCGGTACCCGTCCCCCGGCATATCGCCGCTCACTTGTCTCACGCACAGGCTCGGCGATGCTACGCAGCATGCTGCCCAAGCGGTTATCGGTCAGCACAGATCCTACGGATTCCACCACGTAGCGTGCCACCGGAGAAAGCACCGCCATCCATAGGGCATAAGCGACTGAGGCCAAACCCAACCTGGCCATCGTAGCGCTGCCAAGCGATGTCCAATCCATGCTCAGAATATTGCGATGGGCGACCCATGCCAGGGCGACATCGAGAGCGATTGCCACCGACAACAACACCATCGCAAATCGATATTCGGTCACCTTGTCGAGCAGCCGAAATCCCTCCTCGGTTGCCTCTTTCGCTGCATTTCCTGCATCCATCTTCGTCCCCTCATCCTGATCGCCTGTACCCATGCACCGGCCAGTAGGCATATCGTAACGTCATCGACCATCCATTTTTCCGACCTCGATGGCGAAATCCCCCTCATAAGCGCTCCATTCCAGGGAGACGTCCCACGTGGCACCGCCTACTCTTCGACCATGCGCCCGTAAGCGCAATACGTCACCGAATTGAGGTCAGGCCCATGTTCACTGCTGCATCGACGACGCACCGGCACAACACACTCCTCCATCCGCAGGAGATCATCGAAACCCGCCTGTGGCTCGAAGAGCACGACTGGCTGTACCGGTTGCTACACAGCGAAGCCAACGTGTCGCCGACCTTTCGTCTCCCCGATCTCATCAGCGCCTGCGTTTCGCAGGTCTTCGCCCAGCCGGATGCACCCGCACGCATCTTCCGGTTCCTCGGTACCGAGTTGGTGCTGCGCTCGCCGCAGACTCCACGCCGCCGCGAGTCGATGTGGCGGAGCCAATACCTGTTGCTGCAGGACCTGCAACGCTCGCCTGCCAACCGCCACCCCAACCCCAAATTCCAACTCGACCAATTGACAACGGCCTGCGCAGCGCTGTGCCGCGCGCATGACCCGGAAGGCACCAGTGTCTTGCAACAGGCCCGTCTCAATATGGTGGAGCGCTCCCAATTCGAGCGATTAAGCGCGTCTGGTTAAGGGCCACCTGACCTCAAATCCGCACCCAGTCGTACCCGCCCTACGCTGCCCCGTTCTCTCATCATCACCTTGCCCGGTTAAATCCGGACCAACCCGAATCCCACCCAGGCTGTCCGCATACCGCTGACTACCCACCTGGCTGCCCGCCGCTCGGCAGTCCATCCCGATTCTGTTGGAGAGGTGATCCATGCGCTCGTCGCCCTTTGTCTCCCTTGCTGCCATGGCTGTCATGGCAACGCTTTCCCCGCAAGCATTGGCCTGTTGGGGAGAGGCAGGACAGCGCTATGGCGTGTCCGCCGATCTGCTCTATGCGATCGCCCGGGTCGAATCGAACCTGAACCCGAAGGCCGTCAACCGCTCACACTTTCAACGCACCGGGTCCTACGACATTGGACTCATGCAGATCAACAACCGTCATCTATCAGTACTGTCACGCCACGGCATCAGGGAATCGGACCTTTATGATCCTTGCACCAACATTCAGGTTGGTGCCTGGCTGCTGTCCGATCTGTTTTCCCGGCGCGGAACGACATGGGATGCGGTCGGTGCCTACAACGCAGCCTGCTCGCAACTCAAAGGCGAGGCTTGCACCAAAGCCCGCGCCCAATATGCTTGGCGGGTTTACCGCCAATTGCCTGCCCAACGCAGCAGCCAATTCGTCAGGGTACCGAACACCCTCAAACCGATAGCCTCGAGCGAAATGCTTGCCCTGATGTCAGTGCGGGTGGCGCCATGAGATTTGGCTCACTACACCACTGGACGATTGGCCTCATGGGCGGCTGCGCCCTCCTGGCCGCCTCGTGCAGCCTGTTCCCCAGGCCGCCATCACCCGATCACCAAGCGATCACGCAGCGCTCTGCACCGGCGCAGTTGGCCCAACTCAATTTCGGCCAGCAGGCGACGTTTGCACGCTGCACACCTCCCGCTTGCCCGATCCGTACCCCCAAGACGCTCGCACAGGAAACGCCTGCCTCATCGGCCAAGCGCATCGATGCGCCCATCACAACCGAGCCCGCCTCGCCCACAGTACCGTCACCCCCTGTACCGAAAGAGGAAATCTCCCGCACGCTCACCCTGCGTTTCGGCCTGGGCAGTTCCAAGCTGAGCCCCGCCGCCCGCACTGAATTGAATGGTGCAATGGCCGACTGGAGGTCGACAGGCCACATCACGATCATCGGCCGTACCGACAATACCGGGCCGTTGGCTTTCAATGATTCGCTGGCGCTCGCACGCGCCCTGGCGGTCCGCGACCACCTCCTCAAAACCTATCCGACGCTGACGCCGGCGCTGACTGTCAAGGCACAAGGCGGGTGCTGCTTCATTGCCCCGAACGATACCCAAGCCGGCCGCATACAAAACCGCCGGGTCGAAGTGGTCTTCCAGATGAACGAAGGCCTTCCGCCATGACGCCTGGCGGCTCGAACTGAGCGATTTCTGTCCTTCACCCGCCGAGCACGCGCTCCCACCTGCAGGGCATCCCGATGCCTACCTGCCTTTCCCACCCCATTCGACGTTCCACTCTTCCCCGGAGGTTCTCATGAACACTGCTGTGCTGGTTTCTTCCCCCCGTGTTGCCGTGCGCAAACCGATCATGGTCGCGATGCTGCTGGCGACGATCGCCCTTGGCCTTGGTATCGCCTTTCCCGGCTACGCCCTGGACCTGGTCGCCTTTACCGGCATCACCGGCCCGCTGACCTCGGCGCTGACCCAGATCGCCGCCCTCGGCCCTGGCATCAAGGCCCTGGTCGGCTTCGTCGGGTTCGTGGTCGCGCTCATCTCGCTCTCCGCGTTACGCAACTTCGGGCCGGTCCTGTTTTACGTGGGCCTCGCCATTTTCGCCGCCGTTGGTCTCGTGATCGCCGGCGCGATCATGGGCGCGGTGATCTGAAACGCCGGCATCGACTCCAGGAGAGCGATATGCAAGCAGACACCTATATTCCACGGCGTCTCGATGACCAATGGAAGATCGGCTTCTGGGATGTCGATGTCGCCGCGCCGATCCTGTTCATGTTTTTCGTGGGCTACATGTCCGGCAGCAAGACCTCGTTCGCCGTCTGCATGGCGGCGGGCATCTTCGTCTCGCGCTGGATCTCGTGCATCAAGGCGGACAAGCATCCGGCCTTCGCCATCCACTGGCTGTACTGGCACCTCCCGGCCAGTCCGCTGACCACGATGCGCGCCACGCCGCCATCGCACATCCGCCGCATGGTCGGCTAAGCCCAGGAGAAGAACCCATGGACTTCGAACGACTCAACGGCGACATCAAGGAAATGCGCCGCCGCAACCGGGGGCTCGGTCTGACCGTGGGCGTCCTGGCGGCCGGCCAGATCCTTGCCCTGATCGTCATCCTCAACCTGCTCGGCACGGTACGCACCGTCGTCGTACCGCCCTCGATCGACAAGACCTTCTGGGTCACCCGCGACAAGGCGAGCAGCGAATACCTCGAGCAGATGGGCAGTTTCATCGCCTGGCTGGTCCTCGACGTAACGCCGGCCTCGATCGACTGGAAGAAGGACATCCTGCTCGGCTACGTCGAACCGGACCAGTACGGCCCGTTAAAGACCCGACAGGAAGTCGAAGCCGAACGCCTGAAGCGCATCAACGCCGCCACCGTGTTTGCCCCCCAGCAACTAGTTCCCAGCGAAGAGGGGCAGAGCGTCGTCGTCCGCGGGCGGCTACGCACCCTGGTCAATGGCTTCGAGACGGCCAACGACCTCAAGGCCTATCGAGTCGAGTTCAGCTACGCCGGTGCGCGTATGCATCTGAAAAGTTTCAAGGAGGTAGCCAATGTCGGCAACTGATACCCACCCGGCCCTATCCGGCTCTGCTCCCAAGCCGGCACCAAAACACGAACGGACGCTGGGCGCTGTGCTGGCCATCGCATGTGCCGGCCCCCTGATACCCCTGCCCGCCCAGGCACTGCAAGTCATCGAAACCAGCGACGGCGCTTCGGTCGAAGCCATCCTGTCGATCCGGGAACCGACCCGCATTCGCATCGAAGGGGCGTCGATCACTGACGTCTTCGGCAATATCCATTCGAGCCAATGTGGCATGGTGGCTGCCCTTCCCGCCACGCCGGGCATGACGCCAGCCAGTACCGGCTCATCGCCGATCAACCCGGCCGGCGAGATCGCCCTGACCTGCGACCGCGACAAGGGCGAAATCTATGTCCGTCCGGTCGGCGATTCCGCCAAGCCGATCAATCTCTTCGTCGCATCGGCCAACGCCACCTACACCTTGCTGCTGCGCCGCTCGGATACCCCGGCCGATACGATCGTCATTCGCGACAGGACACCGAAGGCCTTGAAGCATGCGCCATCGGCCCAGCTTCCGGCTGGCCCGTCACCCAATCAGGTACGAGCCATGAAAGCGCTACTCGTGGCGATGGCGTCGGATCGCGTGCCACCGGATGTCCGGGTCGAAGAAACCCATGGCACGCTCCCGTTGTGGAACGAGGCGCGGTTTTCGCGGGTGCGCCAGTATGAGGGGCGCGGTCTGGTCGGCGAGAAATACATGCTGCAGAACGTCAGCGACGCGCCCATGGTCTTGGCCGAACAGGAATTCGACCGCGAGCGGGGCAGCGTCGTCGGTATTGCCGTCGAGCACCATAATCTTCGCCCTGGCGAGAGCACCAGTGTCTATGTAATCCGCCGCGGAGAGACGCCATGACGACGCCGCGTCAGAGGATGCAGACACTGCGGAGCTTGCCGCAGCAACTGCTGCAGCACCTGTCTCCGCGGCAACGCCAGTACGCGATGCTCGGCGCCCTGATGGCCGGTGGCGTCGGCCTGCTCTGGTCAATTTTCGCATTCACGGCCAGCGCTCCGAAAACAAGCACCACGCAACCAAGCACCGGACCCGCCAGCTCGGTCACCAATATCGGCGTGATGTCACCCGGCGCCCAGGTCAATCCGGTTGATCAATGGGTCGGCACGGCCGGGCGCAAACTGGCCCAGTACGAGAACGAACGCGAGGAACAGGGGCGACTCAACAAGGATCGCCAGACCTTCGAAGCGAAGACCATGCAGCGCTTTGCCGAACTGGAACAGCGCCTGACTTCGACCCAGCAGGCCGCCGCTACGCCCCAGCCGCCCGCACCCGTATCGACCATACCGAACAGCATGCCGCCGGCAGCGAGCCTGCCCCCGGCGCCGCCGCCGTCCAAAGGCTTGCCTGCCGGAGCAATGCCGAGTGGAACGCCCGGTGATCTCTTGGCGCCGGCCTCGCTGCAAGCCGCAAGCCCAGGGATTGCGCGGATCAGCGTTGCCGAGCGCTCCCTGCTTGCCAGCACCGGCGAGAAAGCCGAACGCGCCACAGGAGCCGGAGCGCCAGCATCTGCGCGAACCGTATCCACCTTCCTGCCCGTCAGTTTTACCCGCGGCACGCTGCTCGGTGGCCTCGATGCGCCAACCGGCGGTCAATCGCAATCCAACCCGCACCCGGTTCTGATCCGTCTATCAGACAACTCCTTCCTGCCCAACCGCTTCCGCGCCGAATACCGTGAGTGCTTCGTGGTGGCCGCCGGCTATGGCGACATCAGCTCCGAGCGCGCCTATTTGCGCACCGAGAGTCTGTCTTGCGTCCGAACCGACGGCGCAACGCTGGAAGTCAAGATCCAGGGCTCGATCTATGGCGAAGACGGCAAGGTCGGCATGCGCGGGCGGCTAGTCACCAAGCAAGGACAGATGCTCGCCAACGCCCTACTGGCCGGCGTGGTCAGCGGCATCGGCCAAGGCCTGGCCACCTCGTCGACGGAATACAGCACGTCGGCCCTCGGCACGGTGGCCAGCGCCACCGGTGCCGAAGCCTACCGCGCCGGCCTCGGGTCCGGAGTCGGCAAGGCCCTCGACCGGCTGGCCCAGTACTACATCAAGCTCGCCGAGAACACCTTCCCGGTCATCGAAGTGGACGCCGGCCGCGAGGTCGACGTGGTGATCACCAAGGGCGTGCGCATCGACGTACCAATGACGACAGGCGAACCGACCAGCGCCCGCTTCGCCAATTCCCCTGAAACCCGTTATCTGGAGACCTCAGACGATGGCAACTACTAAACCCATGCGCCGGCATGCGCTCGTCGCCACCTTGAGCACAACTCTTCTCGGCACCGGCCTCGCCGTCAATGCGGCTACGCCCGACGAAGCACAATTGCTGACCAAGCTGCAGAAGGCCCATCCGGGAACACTGTTCTCGAGTATCGCCCGCACGCCCGTCGCCGGTCTCTATGAGGTCTGGATGAACGGCAACGTAGCCTACGTCTCGGCCAGGCAACCACGTTACTTTCTCTTCGGCCATCTGTTCGACACCCAGCGCATGAGCGACCTAACCGGCCCGAAACTGGCGCAGGCCAGCAAAACAAAAATACTCGATGAAACAACCCAGAAAAGCCAGACGGCCGCGGCGACACCGATCCGCATCGAACAGTTGCCACTGAGCGATGCCATCAAGACCGTGCGTGGCGCCGGCCAGCGCCAGTTGGCCGTGTTCAGCGACCCGAACTGCCCTTACTGCAAACAATTGGAGGCAGAGCTGGCCAGCCTCGACAACATCACCATCTATACCTTCATGCTGCCTTTCCTGGGTGAGAGCAAACCGATCGCCGTCTGGTGCTCGACGGATCGCGTAGCAGCCTGGCGGCGCCTGATGCTCGATGGCGACAACAGCCTGCTCAACACCGGCGCTGCCTGCGACCACCCGATCGGGCGCAACCTGGCACTGGCCCGCCAACTCGGGGTACAGGGGACACCGACGCTGATCTGGGCGGATGGTAGCCGTAGCGAAGGTTATGTTGGACGAGCTGTGTTCGAATCGCGACTCGCAGCAGCCAATTCGCAAGCAGTCCCGGAGAAGCAGCCATGAAGACGCCGGTCTTGCGAATGGGTGCCGTCTGCCTGCTTCTCCCCTTGAGCGCCTGCATGAGCATGTCCGGCCTGGGCGGCGACTCGAAGTACGCCTGCAAGGCCCCCGATGGCGTCGCCTGCGACTCGGTATCCGGTACCTATGCCAACGCCCTCCACAACAACCTGCCCAGCCAGCAGGCCCAACGATCCGCCCGCCGCCAGAACGAAGCATCCGAAGACAGCCCCTCCCCGACGGTTGGACATCCCGTTGCCTCGGCGACGGCCAACGCTTCCGGCATGACCGTGACGCCCAGTCCCTTACGTACCCAGGCCCGCATCCTGCGGCTGTGGATCAAGCCCTGGGAAGACGCCGACGGCGATCTCTACGATCAGGGCTACGTCTATGTCCAGGTGGACAACGGCCAGTGGCAGATCGACCATGTGCAACGCCAGATCCGCGATACCTATGCGCCACTGAGGCCTCCGCCCAAGCCAGCCACGGAAGCGGCCGCCGACCCCGGCGCCAGCGCACCGCCGCCCCTACCCATGCTGCAACGCCCACCCCTTTCTGGGCCCGGCACCGGCTCTGCGCATTGAGGTCAAGATGAACACCGTCCACCGCGATCAGCACTCGGCCCACCGGCACAAGCACGCCCATGCGCCACGCTTTCCCTTCGGCGAGCCGGCCGATACACCGGCCGAACAGTTTGCCAACTGGCTGCCCTACTCTGGCTATCTCGCCGCCGAGAAGATTTTCGTGAACCGCGACAGCATGGGCGTCTTGCTCGAATTGATGCCGCAGTCGGGGGCCGACGAGCGGATGGCGGAAGTATTGATCTCGCTCTACGCCAATTGCCCGCCGGGCACCGGTATCCAGTTCCATCTCTTCGCCTCGCCCCAGGTGCGCAGCCAGCTGCGCCAGTACGCCAATCTGCGGGTCGAAGATGAGGATCAGGCCGAGCAGGCCAAACAGTGGGGCCGCCCGGCCCGTAACGGAAACCTGTTCCGCAAACTGGCCCGCCAGCGCGTCGAGCACCTGCTGCAAGGGGCACAGAAGTCGCTGACCGCCGGTTTCCATTACACCATCCGGGATTTCCGCCTGATGCTGAGCGTCGCCTTTCCGGGCGACCCGGAAGACCTCAACAAGCGCGACGAACTGCTCGCCCTGCGCGATTCGATGTCGTCCAGCCTGCGCTCGGCCTCGCTGCCCAATCGCGTCTGCGATGCCGCCGACCTGATCAACTGGTGTGCGCTATTCACCAACCCCGACCGCATCTCGCAGACCGATGCGCCGGACCTCAATTACGACGACGGTCGCGAATTGCGCGATCAGATCGTGGACTTCGACACCATCCAGGACCCGCATCCGAGCGGCCTGACCTTGTGGAAGGAAGCCAGCCCCGACGTTCTGGAGGCACGCTTCTATTCGATCAAGAGTTTTCCGGAACGCTTCGCCCTGTGGCAGATGGGATCGCTGATCGGCGACTTGATGCAGCCGGCCTTGCAATACAGCGCGCCTTTTCTGCTCACCCTCGGCGTCCAAGTCCTCGACCCCAACATCACCAAGTCGGTGGTCACCGCCAACCACGTACGGGCGACGCAGAATGCCAAATCGAAGATGGCCGACGTCATGCCGGACGTCAACAAGAAGCTGCAGGACTGGACGGCGGCGGCCGATGCCATCGATACCGGCGGCAACCTGGTCAGTCTCTACCACCAGCTGGCGATATTCACCGCACCCAGCAAAGCGGTCGCCGCCCACGAAGCGGCCAATGCGATCTGGCGCGGCCGCGGCTTCCAGCTCAACGCCGACGCCTACATGCACCGCCAGGCCCTGCTCGCCAGCCTGCCGATGACACTGACCGAGAAATTCCACAAGGATCTCGTCAAGATGCGCCGCGTCACGCGCAAGACCATGGCCAACGCCATCCACATGGCCCCGCTGATTGCCGAGTGGCGCGGCACGCGCACGCCGGCCCTGGTCTTTGGCGGGCGACGCGGCCAGTTGATGACCCTCGACATCTTCGACAACGATCTCGGCAACTACAACTTCGCCATCATCGGTGCCCCCGGCTCGGGCAAGTCGGTGCTGATGAACGAAATGGCCTGGTCCTACCGCGCCATCGGCGCCAAGGTCTGGATGCTCGATCTCGGCCGCAGTTTCGAGAAGCTGTGCCGCAAGGCCAACGGTACCTATATCGAGTTCCGGCCCGACGTGGACATCTGCCTGGACCCATTCACCCACATCGTCGACATCAACGAAGACATCGACATGCTGGTCCCCGGTATCGCCAAGATGTGCTCGATGCAGCACACCCTGGAAGAAGTCCAGTACAAGGCCATCTCGGCCATGGTCCTCAAGCTCTGGCGCGAATACGGCAATGAGCTGCGCATTACCGGACTGCGCGACGCCTTCAAAAGCGGAACCATCGAAGAACTGGGCGTGGTTGGCGACCAGCGCATCAAGGACCTCGCCATCATGCTCAACCCGTATTCCCAGGGCGGGCAATACGAGCGCTTCTTCGAAGGCCGCAACAACATCGACTTTTCCAATGACTTCATCGTCATCGAGAACGAGGAACTGAAACGTCGGCCCGACCTGCACGCGGTCGTCAATATCCTGCTGTTGCACCGGATCACCGGCGAGATGTACCTCACCCGCAACCGGCGCAAGGTGCTCTTCGTCGACGAGTTGAAACAGCAACTGGGCGACATCGGCGCCGACGACCCGGTCAAGGCCGCCGTCATCGAGGAAGCCGCCCGGCGCGCCCGCAAGTACGGCGGCGCACTCGGCACGGCGACCCAGAGCGCCGACGACTTCTACGGCTCGACCCAGATGGAAGCGGCCTTCAACTGTTCGGACTGGGTCTTCCTGCTGCGTCAGAAACCGGAGTCCATCGAAATGCTCGACCGCAAGGGGCGGCTGACCATGGACGAACCGAAGAAGCGCCTGCTCAATTCCCTTCGCACCGAAGCCGGCGTCTTTTCCGAGCTGTACATCTCGTCGCCGGTCGGCGAAGGCGTCGCCCGCAACATCCTCGATCCGGCCACCCACCTGCTCTTCTCCAACAAGCTGGAAGACAACGCCCCGATCGACGAGTTGCGCGCCCAGGGCCTGTCCATCGACGAGGCGATCAGCGAATTGCTGCGCCATCGGGGGCACACGGTATGAAACCGAACATCTCCCAACTCTTAGGCCAGGGCTTGCTGACGCTCCTCGTGGTCAGCGCCTCTATAACGGCCTACGACCGACTCGTCCTGCGCCCCGCATTGGTCATCGGTGTGGTCGACGTGGCCGAGGTATACCGCGCCAAGGAAGCCGAATTCACCCAGATCCTGACCAAGGCCGGTTCCGAGGAAGACCGGCAAAAAGCACTATTCATGGCGAGAACCTTTGCCCAGCGCCTGCCGGTCGCCCTCGAGGAATTGCCACGCGAATGCGGCTGCCTGGTCGTCCTCAAGACGGCTGTGGCCGGAGTAACCCCAAATACCGTCGATCTGACGGCCGTACTGCGCAGAAAGGTGACCGCCCCATGAACAGCAATCCTCTTCAGCGGGTGGACGCCCGTCCAGCAGCGAGTCCCGGCCGTGGCTGGCGCATCCTCGGGTGGGTTGGAGAATTCCTGCACCATGCCCGCCAGCGCTGGTACCTCTACCTGCCGATCGTCGCCATCTGGAGCCTGGCCTATGTCCGCCTCTTCGTCGACGCGACACCGCGCGTACCGGTTCTTTTCAACTGGACGCCGAGCCTGCCTTATCGCGTTGCCTGGCTGCGGCACGGCCAGCATCCCTTGCAGCGCGGTGATTTCGTCATTTTCTCGTTTGCCGGCGAGGCGCAGCAGCGTTATCCGGGACTGCGCGGCCAGCCTTTCTTCAAGATCGTGCGCGGTTTGCCAGGCGATACGGTAACCGTCACCGGCCGACAGGTAGCCATCAACGGCAAGGAAGTTGGGGTCGCCAAGACACAAGCCTACGACCGTAGGCCACTCGCCCCGATTGCGCCGACTGTCATTCCACCCCGTTACTACTACGTACAGGGTACCAGCCCCGACTCCTTCGACTCGCGCTACCAGGAAAGTGGCCTGGTTCGCGAGGAGCAGTTGATCGGCGTCGTGGTCCCGCTGCTCTGAGACGCCAGCCATGGCCAGCCCCCTCTTTACCCTCGGCTTGTTCGGTCTTCTGGCATTTTCTACCGCATGGGCCCAAAAGCCTCTGGCCGGTGCCATATTGCCCGGCCAACAAACCAGCACCCCAGTGACGCAAGGCGTTGAGCCTTCTGACAACGTGCCCCTGGCCGACTATCTCGCCCTGCTCCGGCAAATCGCCCCTGCCGCCGAAGCCGGGGCGCGGGATTACCTCGCCGCTTTCGCCCGACGCTGCGGTCGCCCCCTGACGCCAACCGAATTACGCCGGGCCATGGCTGACGGTGACGGCGATCCGGCACTGATGGCATTGATTCGGGCGAATCATCTGGGCGACCGCGCCGGGCGCGAACAACTCGCCGGACAGATTCGCTGCCCGGGCAAGGTGGCGCGATGAAACGCTGGATCCCCACTTCGCTCCTGCTCTTCGCACTTCTGGTCGCACCGGGCGCGCAGGCCATTGATCTCGGCGTCATCGGGCCAAGCTATGAAATCAGTGAGCCGCATCTGCTGCAAATGATCGAGCAACGGTTGCGCGACAAGGAACGTAGCGGCGAACTCAAGCGCCTCGAAGAACAGGCCCGCGAACGCGGCATCGCCACCGTGAGAAACCCGCCGCCGGTCGCAGGGGTACGCTCGACAGAGATAGCCCGGACCTTCTACTTCGATCCAAGTTTCATCCTCGATCGCAACATTCTCGGCCCCCGGGGCGAGTTGCTGTTTGCCGCCGGCACCCGCAAGAACCCGCTGGAAGTGGTGTCGCTGTCCCGGCACCTGCTCTTTTTCGATGGACGCGACCCACGTCAGGTCAGCCGTGCCCGACAGTTGCTCGCCTTTTACCAAGGGCGCGTCAAACCGATCCTCGTCGGCGGCTCCTACCTCGACCTGATGAAGTCGTGGCGCATGCCGGTCTACTTCGATCAGCAGGGCCTGCTCACCCGCCGCCTGGGCATTACCCAGGTTCCGGCCCTGGTATCGCAGGAAGGGATGCGACTGCGTATCGATGAACTGGAGATCGTGCGATGAGCCAACGCTACTTCTTGAACAGGCTCCCTATTTTCCTGGCCCTGTTCCTCGGCCTCTCGTCCTTGCCGGCCCTAGCTGTCGGCACGGCAACCTGCACCGGCAACTTTCCGAATCCGATCACCGACATCTGCTGGTCTTGCATCCTGCCGATCAGCATTGGCAGTGCGCGCATCGCCAATTTCGGTGATCAGGAGGACACCGACAACCCGCCCAATCCCGTATGCAGTTGCGTGGTCAATCCGATCGTCGGACTGTCCATCGGCTTCTGGGAGCCAGCCCGCCATGTCGAAGTGGTGCGCAAGCCTTTTTGCCTTGTCTCGCTCGGCGGCATCGACCTCGATCCGGGCATCCCGGCCCCCGAGGCAGCCCGCTTCACCCGGCCGGAAGGCGACGGCGACGGTGGTGGTTTCTATCAGGCGCATTACTACCTGAACCCAGTGATGTACTGGCTGGAGGTAGTCACCGACTTTCCCTGCCTGGAAAAGAGCTCCTTCGACCTGGCCTATATGACCGAAGTCGATCCCTTGTGGGCCGATGACGAACTGACCCTTATCCTCAATCCCGATGCCGTGCTGTTCGCCAATCCGGTCGCCATTGCCGCTTGCGCCGCCGATTGCGTCGCCGCCTCGGTCGGTTTCGGCATCCGCGAAATGTTCTGGTGCGCCGGGTGTCAGGGCGGCGTCTATCCGCTCAACGGCCACGTCCCCTACCACCTCGGTGGCGTGCGGACGGCCGCGCTGATGGCCCAGCGCCTGAGCGCCAAGATGCACCGCGAATTGGTGGCCTGGGGCTGGCATGGCAAAGACGGTCTGTGCGGACCGTACTTCGAACCGGTGATGGACAAGACTGCCTACAAAACCCAGCTCACCTATCCCATTCCCAACACCGACAAAGAGGCCGGCCGCTGCTGCCAGCCCTTCGGGCGAACTACCGTGCTCTGGGGAGCCGGCAAGGAATACCCGGTGCGCGGCGAGGACTTCGCCTTCATGTTGTTTCGCAAAAGGAACTGCTGTGTCGGCTACTGACTTCCATCGAACCATTGCCCCCCTGATCCTCGGCCTCGGCGCTACGCTCGCTGTCAGCATCCCAGCCTACGCCCAGATTTCACCGGTCGTCACGGAGGCAGACATCGAACAAGCTCGGCGTGAGACTCCCACGGTCACCGAGCAGGATATCGAGTTGGCGCGGCAGAAGTATGCCCTGCCGAGCGGGGCCGAGCACCGATCCGCACCGCTGAATGGCCCGAATCTGGAGGCACTACCCCAACCGGCGACGCCCGTGCCGGTCGATCTGGAAGCGTTGGCTCGCGGCTATGCCGCTCAATCGGATGCGACGGCTCAGGCGCAGGGACTGGCTACCGGGCCAGGGCTGTTCATCTTTGTCAGCCTGACGATACCCCGCGCCACACTACAACGCCTGGTCGACCAGGCGGCGCGGGCCAAGGCCACCATCGTCATCCGCGGCTTCGCCAACGGTTCGCTACGTGACACGGTTGCCCAGGTCCAGGGCTTGATCGGCAAACAGCAGGTCGCCATCCAGATTGATCCGCTGGCCTTCGACCGCTTCGCCATCAGCAAGGTACCCAGCTTCGTCTTGGTGCGCGACGGGACTCGTCCCGTTGCCTGTGCCAGCGGCAGTTGCGCACCCGCCGACAGTTTCCTGCGGTCGACCGGTGACGTCAGCCTGGATTACGCGCTGGAGCACATGCAGCGCTCGGCGCCCGGCTTCAGCCCGGCCGCCAATATCTTCCTGAAACGCATCAAAGGATAGGTGATCCTTATGCGCCGACCGATCATCTGGATCACCCTGTTCTGTTTCGTTACGACACAGAGCGCCGCTATCGCCGGGCCGTTTGAAGAGGGCTCAGCCGCCGGCCAGGCGGCCAACCCGGACATTCGCGGCACAGTGAACATGCCCAGCGCCTCGGGCGTCGTGCCGGAATACACCACGACGCCCCCCGAAACGGCATATTACGGCCAGCCCAACCTGTCGGGTGCGGCCAACGTCCGACTGAACACCTGCGCGACCAGTAGCAGCGACCCGGTCTGCCAGGCCCAGGATGGGGCACTGACCTCAGCCAACACGCCCCGCCCGGCGATCTCCGCCTACGATCCGGCGGTCACTGCTGCCCGCGACGTCGCTCGGAATCCGTCGACTGTTCTGGGCAGCGTGGCCGACTATTACTCGGGCTGCACCACCGCCGAAGTCAGCACAGCCGCAGGCACCACGACCAAGCTCTGCAACCGCTACAGCGGGGTCGGCAACTACACGACGCGACGCGATCTGACGGTTGAGATAGACCTCCGGCCCAGTTGCGTTGAAGGCACCTGGGTCGCCCATGGCCAGGTCAACCGCAACGGCGCCGATTACATGGTGGCGGAAGCGCAATGCCAAATCCGTAACGACAACATGCAGCGTTTCCGTTTTTATGCGGCCGGAGGGCTAGGAGCCTGCATTGGCTGGCAGACCGTCGACCTGCCGACAGCACCGGCCACCCAGGCCACCTATGTCACCAACCTTTCCCCGCATTGGTCGGGGTATTGCTGGAGCCCGTTCACGGTCAGCATGATGCCGGGTTCGGGCTGCACGGCTGGCACATGCAACTACACGTTTCAGTTCAGTAGCTTTGGCGGACTGCTGAAGTGGAACCTGCCCCTGTCTTTCGTTCAGCCAGCCATGGTGCAACACGAGACCGATGTCTGGGTCGACAAGAGTGCCGCACTCAATGCGGGCGGACGCTGCACCGTCACCACTGCCGACACCTGTGTCGACGGCCCGGCAACTAAGGCCATCGAAGGCCGCGCCGTGACCCGTGCCTGCTGGTCCTATGAGCGCACGCTGACCTGCGCCTCGGGCGCCCCGGTAGACGAGTGCGCACCGCTGGTCAGCAGCGGCTGCACGCCAGCCGGCAGTACCTGCAAGCAGATGAACGTGGGCAGCGGGCTGTGTGAGGTCACCCAGGACACCTATACCTGCCCGGTCCCCGCGCAGACCGTAACTACCGTCTCGAACTGCCCGACCAACGTCTATTGCCTGGGAACCAACTGCTTCAACACCAGCTACACCAACGATGGCGACTTCGCCCGTTCGATGTCGTTGATGGAAGCCGGACGCGAAGCCGGTGTGTATCTCGACACAACCAATATGCGGGTGTTCAAGGGCGAAGGCAACCGTTGCCGCGATCGCCTGCTGAAGAACTGCTGCAGTTCGGATTCGGCCGGCGCCGGCATGACCAACCAGAGCCTGTTCGGTACCGGCTCGAGCCTGGTCTACGACGTCCTGATGAATTCCCAGAACCGCGAATTCCTCGTTCAGGGCATGCAGGCTTTGCTGCTGGGTGGCGGTTTCAGCGGCAGCTTTACCAGCTATGGCATCACCGTCGCAGTCAATGGCACGGCACTACCGGCCAGCTCGGCCGTGCTCTATTCCGGCGAGAACCTGGTAATTGCCTTCGATCCCTGGTCCCTGGTCATCGCGGTGGTGATCTACATCATCATGTCGATGTCGTCCTGCAACGAGGAGGAAGGCAAACTTGCCATGAAGGAAGGGGCCGGACTGTGCCATACCGTCGGCACCTGGTGCTCCTCCTGCATCCGCATTTTCGGTAGTTGTGTCTCCTGTATCGAACACAGCACCGGCAAGTGCTGCTTTAACAGCAAACTGGCCCGCATCGTCAATGAGCAGGGCCGCGTGCAAGTCGGCAAGGGCTGGGGCTCGGGTGAAAGTCCCGACTGCTCGGGGTTCACCATCGCCCAACTGCAGAGCCTCGACTTTGCGGCCATGAATCTGACCGAATTCTACGCCTCCATCGTCCCGACACTGCCCAATGCCGGCGCAATACAGGGCAGCAACGCCGCACGCCTGACAACCTGCTACTACGGTCAGGGGAAGTGCCAATGAAGATCGCCTACGCCGCTGCCTTGCTCGCCGGATTCGCCTCGCTCGTCCTCGCCGACGAAATCCCCAGAGCCCCAGTCTCGGATCCGCGGCCGGTCATGTTGGCCGCCCTCCAATCCGTCAATGGCGAAGCCCATGGCATCCTCAACGGCGAAATTGCCGACGCGCTCACACAGCGCTTTGCAGCCACTTCGCCGATCTATATCGATGTCACGACCGAGAAGCGCTACGCCCAGGCGGGTTGTGCCCGCTTGAACGTCAGGTTCTGGCAGGACGGGGTTTTACTGCCCGGTGCCTCTACTCCGCGCCGCCAGACGATTGATTTCGGCATCAATTACTGCCTCGATGGCCAGCCACCGCACTCCCTGAAGTAGAGCCACGCATGCCTAGCCGCAACCGCCCCTTTTTCGTGCTGCTGACCTGCGCCGTGATGCTCGGCAGTCATAGTGCAGCGGCTCAGGATGCTTCCCGCTACTGGGCCGACAGTTGGCGCGGCTGGCATTTCTATGAAGCCCCCGCCCCCGAGGAACACGAACTTCCGCTGCCACCGGGCAAGACCACAGCAACTACGCCATCCACTCAAGCGCAACGAGCACCGGAACTGCTCGAATTCGAACGGCTCCAGAAAACCCTGGAGGAGACTCGCAACATCGCCATCATGCGCCCGAGCGAAGCCAATGTTCGACGCTACATGGAACTGGAGTCCCAGGTCGTCGCCCGCGCCTCTCATTTCGCCGACATCGCACAGCGTGTGGCCTGGGCCACACCGCAACTCGACCCGACGCAGCAGGGCCGCCCGGTCAATGCCAAGGCACTGGAAGTCTTCGAGCAAATCGAATTGGCGGATCGCTCGCGTGCCATCGCCGACCTCGGTAAGGATCACGTCCTGTTTTTCTTCTACCGCTCGGACTGCCCGTATTGCCATGCCTTCGCACCGACATTGGCGGCTTTCCAGGCCCGTCACGGCATCCAGGTCATCGCCATCAGCGTGGACGGCGGTCCGCTGCCGAGTTTCCCGAATGCCCGCCCGGACAACGGCATCGCCACCACGCTGAAAGTCAGCCAGGTACCCGCCGTTTTTCTGGCTCAACCCTTTACCGGAAAAATTAGCCCCATCGGCTTCGGGGTGCTCTCGGAATCCCAGTTGCTCGAACGCATCGCCACGGTGGCCGCTCCGCAAGCCGAGGCCATGCAAACCACAACCACACAAGGTCTCGCCCTGCCCCCGGAGGCGCCATGAATCATTATGACCATTCCGCCTTTCGGCGGGCCGCTGCCACGTTTATGGCCTTGCTGCTGGCGATCCCATCCTTTGAACTGCGGGCCGGCGACCTCAATAGCGAGGTGAACAACATGTTCAACAATCTGGGTGCCATCGGTAACTACACGGCACCCGGCGCCTTCCGCGGCCAGACCTTCAATACCTACACCGGCGGCAATCTGATGATGCGCTCGCCAAACAAGGTTTATCAGCTGGCCGCCATCCAGTTCCCCAGCGCCAAGGCAGGCTGCGGCGGCATCGACGTCTTTGGCGGCTCCTTCTCGCACATTTCGGCGACCGAATTCAAAAACATGCTTAGGAACATCACGGCGGCGCTGCCGGGAATCGCTTTCCAGCTCGCCCTGGAAGCAGTTTCGCCACTGCTCGGCGGATTGACCAAATGGGCCAAGGGACTGGAGACCTGGATCAACAATGCCCGGATCAATTCCTGCGAAACCGCCAAGGCCATTGTCAGCACGGCGGCAGAATCGATTGGCTACAGTTCCCAGGAAACCTGCGCCGATCTGGCCATCGAGATGGGCATGGAAAGCGATCGCGATGCGGCACGTCGACGCTGCGCGACGGATCGGCCGAGCATTCTGTCCACGGCACGCTCTTCGGGCGACCCGAAGGTAAAAAACAAGGCCCCCTTCGTCGGCAACCTGACCTGGAAAGCCTTGCAGTACACCGGCGCCTATCTGGATGACCAGGAGCGCGAACTGATCATGAGCCTGGTCGGAACGATCATCTATTACCCGGAAGAGTCGGCCCGCGACCCCGAGCCGATCGCCCCGACGCTGACCTCGATCAGCCAGCTGCTCTATGGCCAGGGTGCGGCCGCCGGCACGGATGTCGTGCAGCATGTTTTGAAATGCAACGACTACACCAATTGCGACGTCGTCACCCTGGACACCACGTACACCCATACGCCTTTTACCGCCAAGGTCGAGGCGATCATGCGCTCCATCGCCGAGAAGATCACGACGCGCACCGCCATCCCCAACAATTCGCCCGAGGTCGGTTTCGTGAACCAGACCACCGAGCCGGTCTACAAGATGCTCTCCATCGGCACCAGCATCCCCGGATCGGGCTTGGCCGACAGCCTGATCGCCCAGTACCGCGACGTGATTGCCGCCGACTACGCCTATGTTTTTCTCGAACGCAATCTGCGCCTGGGCATGGCTGCGCTGGACAAGAACTACACCCTGCAGCAGTCGCAACGCGAGCAGGCCAACCAGGTCCGTCAGCGGGCACAGGCCATGCTCATGCAACTCTCCCAGGAAAAAAATCTCCTTTACCAGAAGGTCGGCTCCTTCCGGGCGGTATCGAACCACCTGGAGCAACTCGAACGCCAATTGCGTTCGAGCATGCCGCAACACGTAATGGACATGCTCGGCCAGCAGGCCGCTTACCTGTCGCAGTAGAAACGAAGCGATAGCGCGACAGGAGAAAGCGCCATGTGGGAAATCTACGCTTACCAGAACGCCGACAGCCTGTTCGGCGTCTTCAATGCTGCAGCGGCGATTCACGCTTCAGGCGATTACGCCGCCGCCCTGGCCGCCGTGGCTTTCTGCGGTTTTGTGGCGGCCCTGGTCGCCTATGCGTTCGCCCCCGAGAAGCTGCAAGGCTGGAAGTGGCTGGGCACAGTCGTGCTGGTCTTCTCGGTACTGATCGTGCCCAAGGTCACGGTGGGCATCGTGGACAAGACCGGCGGCTCCGCCGTCAAGATCGTCGGCAACGTGCCCTTCGGCGTGGCCGCGCTGGGCAGCATCACCAGCACAATCGGCAATACGCTGACCAGCCTGTTCGAAACAGCCTTCCAGGTTATCCCGGGCGCCGGAGCCCTGCCGGTCGAATTGAGCTATCAACAGAACGGCCTGATGTTCGGCAACCGTCTGATCCGCGAGACCGGCAATGTGGTTTTCCAGGACCCGGCCTTCCGCACCGACCTGATCAACTTCATCCACAATTGCACGACCTACGACCTGATCGACGGCACGCTCGATCCGGCAGTCTTTTCTGCATCGGATGATGTCTGGCCGTTGATGGCCTCACCCAATCCGGCGCGCTTCAGTACGCTGACCGGAGCCGGCGGCAGTGTCGGCGTCGATACCTGCCCCAATGTGTATCTGAGCCTCAACGGGCGACTGCCCGCCCAGATCAGCCGTATCCAAGGACGTCTGGCCTTTCAGCTCAATCCGACCTTGCCCGGCGCAGCTGCGGCAGCGGCCATCGCCGGACAAATCCAGCAAGCCTATCTCAAGAACAGCATCGCCACTGCGGCGGCAACGGCTGCCGACCTCATCCGGCAGAACGCCATGCTCAATGCGATCGAGGACACCAGCAAGATCGTCGGTCAGAAGGTTAACGACCCGGCAGCGATGGTGTTGGCAGTTGGTCGAGCGCAAGCGGTGGCCCAGCAGAACGCGACTTGGCTTAACTACGGCAAGGTGGCGGAACAGGCGCTGCCCGTGTTCCGCAACGTGGTCGAGGCCGTGACCTACGCGATGTTTCCGCTCATGGTCCTGTTGCTCTTGCTCACCAGCGGTCGCGAGACAATGCTCGCCTTCAAAGGCTATGCGGCGATACTGATCTGGATCCAGTTGTGGCCGCCGCTCTACGCCATCCTGAATTACATGGCGTCGATCTACGCAGCCTACGACCTCGCCGCCGCTGCGGACCTCGGAACGGGGGGCAAATCGCTGGCGTTGCAGACGGCTTCAACGATCTATTCGCGGGCAATCTCAGGGGAGGCCGTTGTCGGTTACCTCGCCATCAGCATTCCATTCATTGCCTGGGCTGCCCTGAAGCGTATGGAAAACTTCGGGACCGCACTGGTCGGTGGCTTGTCGGGCTTGCAAGGGATGATCTCGGGCGGTACCTCGGCCGCCACCGTTGGTAACGTCTCGATGGGGAATGTCGGTATGGACCAGATGCAACTGGCGCCCAACCGTACGTCGGCATTCATGAGCAGTTGGCAGAACGATCTAACCGGCGACACCTTCTCATCGAACGCGCTCACTGGCCGAACTGCGGTCAGCCTGTTACGCAATCAGGGATTCGCTTCGCGCGTGGTCTCAATGCGTGTCTCGGAACAGGATGTACAGCAGGCCAGCCGACAGGTCGACGCAGCACGCGGTGAAGCCGCGACGGCAACCACGGAGCAATCGGCCGCACTATCTGATGTGTTCTCTCGCAGCCTCAACAAGCTTCGCTCCACGCGCAACAGCAGCGGTTCCAGCACCAGCAGCTTCGAGCAAATGGGCGACACGCTGAACCAGCTGGATCAGATCACGCAAAGCGTTGCCCAGAGCACTGGCCTCAGCCAGGCGCAGGTCGCACGTATTGCTTTCGGTGCGGCCGCCCATGTCGGCGTGAATGCCAAAGTCGCGGGCGCTGACCTTCACACCAGCGCAGACAAGTCCTACCAGTCGAGCCTTTCCGCCCAGGAACAGAAAGCGTTGGCCAGCCTGAGCGGGGAGCAATTGGTAGCCTTCAAACAATTCGGTGACCGGGTATCGAGGGACAGCAGCTATTTGCAGGCGCTCTCGAACGATGCGAGCGAGGCCCGCGAGATGTCGTCCCGCCTCGGTTCGACGCGGGCCCGTTCTGAGCGGGCGGATGCCACCCTTGCCGACCGCACCAGTTTTGCGGAACGTGTATCGTCCGCCTACGACAAAGGGGAGTCCATCTCCATCGACATAGCCCAAGACCCGCACAACATGGAGATGTTCCTCCGGTACGCCCAGACCTACGGGGGCAACAGCGCCGCCGCGCACGCCTTGATGTCGGCAGAACTGGCTCGCCAGTCATTGCGCCCGAACCGGGTTATTTCGGATGGGAGCAGCCTCCCGACTTCCTTTGGTGACGTCCGCGACCTCCATAAAGAGCAATTGCGTGATGTCGCCAGCACACCGGACATCAACGCTGTCCATCGTTCTCATGTGAAACAGGCATCCCGGTTTGGCAGCAACCCAAGTCGTCCACTGGATCAGAAAACCGAACCACCTTCGCCCGTACGCGAGGAAGTGCAGCAGCGTGCCGCCCGAATTCAAGGCGAGGCCGCGGCGAAGCGTGGCGAATTCGACGACAAGGCTGAAATCATCAAGACAGGTGACGGGACATTGGCATCTAGAAAGTCACTACTTGGTCAGACCATGAAACAGGTTAGAGATGACGCTGGCGCAACCGTAGACAACACAAAGGACGTCGTGAAAGACCTGCTCAAATCGAAGAAATAGCAGACTATCGATCCCAACGCCGAATTGGAACATCCCCTTTGAAGAGAGATGCGCGCACACCGCTTGTCTTTGGATTGCGCCACTGCCGCCGAGATTTTCTGCGCTTTGGTCCAAAGCCCGTCAAAGCACCGGCGATTGGTATCGCAAAGAGCAGCCCTGCCCCCAACGCAACTAGCCCTAACCCCCAATCACCCTTTGTGGCGACTGTGAACAGCAACCCGATCCCTGCACCAATCGCCAGGATCGCGAAGAAGAAAAATTTCCGCATATCGACCTCCTGACATCAGGCTAAACGCGGAAATGCCGTCAGCAAGCCCCTGATTCCAGTCAATCGCTATTGCCACTACCAAGCACCGCTAAAATCGCTAGACAGGTCGTTTCTTTCGCAACAATAGGTGGATCATCGCAAACAAGCGATGGAACAGGTAATCGACGTGATCGACGTCGATTACCGGGATCTGCGTGAGTTCCGTGTGCCGAATGAGGTGGCTGTTACCGATATCGGTCAGTTCTCTTGCTTCGTCTTCCAGACGTTGCCGAAGCGTCACCTCATCGGCGGTAGCATCGAGAATGATCTTGATCGATTTTTTCTTATCTTCGGGATCAGCGAGCGATTTGAGTCGCTCCCATGCGTCCCACAAACGCTCCAGACCTTCGCGCCGCAAGAGAGGATTACGATCGGTAAATTTAGTGCGGCTTTCTTCCAACAGGTTGTCGAGGATTCGGTCCCCCGTCCGGAACACAGTCCTTTTGAGTTCATCGCCCAACACCGGCGGAAGAACACGCACGATACGACCATTTGACAGCATTTCGAAGGCCACGCCGTTGCGCGCAAAGATGCGATTGACCGTCGCCCGGAACTCTTCCTGCCCGGATTGTTGGTCGAAGGTGAAATGGTGATGATTGAAGAAGTCGTGGTGCTTTCCTGGAATCGGCTTCGCCACCGAAGCGTAGACGAACTCGACGAAATCCAGGATCAATAACGTGTCGGGCACAAACGGCTGCTGCTGCCGCAGGAACCCATCTTCCACCAGTCTGGCGGTTTCAAGGGGCCACGTTAATCCCGGCATTTCTGCAATGACCGAAGCACCGAGGGCATCCTGGTCACAGCCGCAAATAGCTTGCCCATCCGGGCAGCGCTCCGGAAAACGCAGTCCGAAGGCTCCACTGTTGACCAGCGCCTGTACAGTCGCCACCAAACCAGCCCAGACCTCAGGCGAAATGACCTGCTCGGTTCGGGCTCGCGGCCCGTTTTCGCGGTCGCTGAAGTAATCGTTCATGTAGGTTGTCCCGCTTGCGCCAACTTGTCCGCGTTCATAGCGCGGTTGATGGTCTGTTCGAATTGCTCGACGCTGGCTAGCACCGCTTCAAGCTTCGGGACCTCGCCAAAGACCATGCCTGCCATGGCTTCGTAGTCCTTGGATAAGGCTTCGTACATCGCAGTACTCGGGACCAGCGTAAATGTTCCTGGATGAGCGATATCCAAGCCCAGATCGGCACTCCCGAAGAACAGTCGGGCATGGTGCGCACAATCCATGGCGAGTGCTTGGTCGGCCTGCCACTTCGGCGAGGCGGCCGTCTGCATCAACTGATGTACGTCGTAGTAGTGACGCGAGACGCGCTGACCACCGTGCCTTAATTCGCCACGGCGGTCATGCCATTGCCGCAAGCCATGCAGGATGATGACCTTGTCCCAGAACGTACGCTCCGGATTTACGGTGGTGATGTTGTGGACGGTGAGATCGAATGCAGGTAAATCCTGCGCCACGTAAGGCTTCACCAATGCTGCGATATGAGGGTCGAGAGCCGACTTCGCGCCGGATTCGATTTTCACGGCGGATCGGATGTAGTCGTTGGTTGTCGGGGTAACTGCGGGGTACCAGAAGAGCAGCGTCTGACCATCTTTGTCGTCCGGGTCGAGTTCCAATTTGAAGCGACCATCGGGAATAACCGCACCGGCAATCTGATTGAATTGATCCGCTAATGGGCCGGCAATATAGGCTTGGCAAGCGACCCGGATAGCTTCAAGGCGTGCTCGGCGTTTCTTACCGCTCAAGGCATCCAGTTCCGCTACCTCGGCAGCCTGCCCCAAGTCGTCACGAAAAACCGTGATGTCGATATCCTCGGAAAAGCGTGAAATCAGGCCAAAGGCCTTGGACAGAGAGGTACCTCCCTTGAACAAGAGACGAGGTCCGCCGGCAGCCAAGCCATTGAACAAGGCATCCAAAGTCCAGCACACCCAGAAATCCTTCTCGACGTTCTGAACCGCCGTACCCATGCGGGCAGCAGCACCGAGAAACAAATCGAGTCGATCGCCATCGGCAGCGGTGATGACTTCGCGGAAGGACGGATTCAATTGGCTCTCCTTATGCCTTCGCGCCGCGATGAATTGGCTGATGATTTAATGCCACTGTGTATTGGCTGTGTTCCGGATACGGTGTCCCGAGGATCGCAACCGGGCAGATCACGGATCAGTTCCTGCATCCAGGCCGGCAGGAAGCTGAACCCGTTGCGTAGATCCTGGCAGATTGCAACGCCCTGATCGGAGTCGACGAGTAGCTGTTTCAGTCGGTTGACAATATGGTCATGGTCGGTGACCAAGGTGTCCTTCAGCCAATGCAGAGCCTGTACAACCCGCATGGCGGGGCGCCCGGCCCAATAGAGACGACTGGGTGCCGTTTGCTTGAAATCGATAACGAGTTTATCGAGCTTGATCGCCCGGCGGCGTGCGTCGGTATGGATGGTCACGCGAGCTGGGACAGCATCCGTCAGGCCAAGGTCATTGGCGGCAGTCATGCCATCCACCAACAAACGCAGTTGGTCCCTTCTTGCGATGGCATCGATGATTGCTCGATAGTCTGGAGTTGTCGGACGTTGGGTCAGACGGTTAATACTAGGCTTGTCGTATAAGCCTCGGTCGATACGCCGCAAATCGCCCGCCAGCACCATGCGCTGGAGGGTCTTGTCGATCACATCCCGATTGCCCAGATGCACGAAGTCAGTCGGTACCCAGACGTGGCCTGGACCTGCGGCGTTGATTTGCGACGAAATGGCGGATTTGATATCTGACACATGGCCTCCTGTCCGATATTTGTATAATTTTTTCGGACAACTAGCAAGAGAAAATGTCCGAAAATTGTAGATACATTTCGGACACACAAAGGTGACATGCGAAAGATTTAAACCGGAGCCGAGGAATTTCCATGGCTGCCATACGCTCCTGCTAGATGCAACCTGATTAACACTTCACGTCGAACGAGATAGAGGTAATACCCGGCTGATTTTGCTCATAAATCGTCGGAGCCAGCCTCGCAGCGGGACCTAAAGCGATACAGGCTGATTCTTGGTGTTCCGACCAACGACTCTAGTTTTCTGAGTTCTCTTACGCTTTGACTTGCCGGTAGCGGCAGATAGCTTTGCGCTCTTAATGATTGCACTTGGCACGCTACGCCGCCCCGGCACCTTAACGATCACGACGTACCGTGGCTCGGACTCTCCTATTCTATGTATCGAACGGCATTGAATCAGCGATCGAATGTGCGGTGTGCCCCCAGTGTTCGTCCCTGTCAGGTCAAGCACCAGCAGGAACCCCAATCGAATGCTAACGTTCTGGTAGTCTGTGGTCTGCCCGGCATAGTCCTTGGCTAAAGCGTCAAACGATGCATCCTGCAACTCGCGTTTAACTTCGATTACGATGCGCTCACCGGTATTCTTCAGCGCCACGTCGGCCCGTCCGCCACCGAGGTTGGTCGGTTCCATCTCCCCTGATGCAGACTGGGTGCACAGCCAGCGAAAGTAATCATCCTGAAGAGCGCTCTCCGGTACCAAGCTACCGTCGGCCGTCTCGAAAAGATAGGTAACCGAAGGATCATCCTTCTTGGTCATTTCAAGTCGATTCTTCAGGAAACGAACAGTCCACAATAACACCGCATCGAACAGCTTGGCTCCACGCGCGTTGTCACGATGATCCGGATGATTCTCAACCGAAGAACGACAATGATCAAAGATATCGATCTCTGCACCACTGAGGTTTTCAAGGCTGAATGCCAACGCATTTGCGACAAGTTCGCCAATCCGCCGTTTCGTTTCCTCGCTGCAGCGGGCTTGTGAAAGTATGGCAGCAACCGGTGCCCAAATGGCGGCTGCCTCAGTGGGGTTTCGCGGCACCGCTGCGCCCGCGGACATCAGGCGGTCTATACCACTCAAGATTGCATCGACCTCACCAACCAGTTGGTGGTTGAGATTCTGCTGTAGCCAGCATTTCAAGAGGTAGGCTTGTCCTTCTCGTTGTGCAATTGACACCTCGATCCTGGGCCGAATCAACGTCTCCAAATAGCCATCATGGCCTCGTTTTAGAATCGCACGTCCTGCACAGTAAGCAGAGAGAACCTGCCGTTCGATCACGACTTTCGGCTCCCACCAGCTAATCTCTTGCAAACTGTCGGCAAGCGACGCCAGAGTTCCGGCGAGATCGTTCCAGCAAGCTGCCTGAACATGCCTTGCCCCAAGCCAGGCCGGCAAACTCGCGTCAACATGCCATGCAAGAAGCTCGAAAGCGGATTTCTGAATCACCGCGCTACGCTGCCTCAACTCATTTACCGTCTTGTGTGCCTCGAAGTCAGTGAGAAGCATGAGGCATTCGCCGTAGAGCGTTGCTTCTGGGGTCGCCTCACGCATTGATTCAGCCCTTCTGAACCATTGCAAGGAATCTCGGAAAAACGAATTTGCTGCTTCTCGATGCGGCTCATCAAGTGCGAAAGTGAGAGATGCCATCCCCAATTCGAAGCTGGCTTCATAAGCCGCCTCGTCACAATCGGTGAGAGCCTGGAGGGCTGCGACCAATTCTGTTTCCCGCCAATGCGAATGGGCGACTCCCATGATCTTTGCGGCGTAGCGGAGGAATTGCGGCTCATCCGACACTTCGATGCCCAGCAGAGCATCGAGTAAGCGAAATTGCATTCGGCGATTCGAGACCGCCAAACGGAAAGCACCTTCAAGTGCTACTGCACGCGCAAAACCCGTTAACTTGCCTGAAGAATTGCTCGCCTTTTCGAGGCAAACCGTAAAGGCGTCACTGGCAATTGCGTCAGGCAGTTGCAGGCAGGTATCCAGGGCGTCGACCATCTCGATCAATACAATGTCGCTCGTGGCACCACGTATCAGGATGGCGATCAGTTCATGCCATGGACGTGTGTCTTGGACGGCAACATCGCCCAAATCTCGCAAGACCACCGACAAAATCTCGCCTGCCAGTGGAGATATCGCCAACGATGGCGCCTCCCCGACAATCGCCTCGACCCCACCGAGATCGGCAACGTTCGGCGACTTGCCTTCAGCGAGCAGGGACTGCAGCTTGATTTCCAGCGGGTGCAAGAGTGGCGGAGACTTAGCCACTACCATAGGTAGTCTCCATTGGCTGCTTCCCGACGACGGATGGACGGAATGTGATCGCTCATCGCCTTCGACGCCATACCCGCGACGAAAATCTGGAGATGAGGGAGTTCCTCGCAGACAGTCTTTAAACCAGAAAGCAGTTCACGAAGATCCTCTGGTGCAACTTCCTGGGCCGCAGGCGAATCGATCATGATCAGCCCCGGGTGTCTACCAACGCCCCTGCGCTCGCCCACCTGAATCATGGCGAGGACCGTAGCGACCTTCAAACGGAGGCGCTCTCCCTTTGTCACCTTGCTGAATGAGGTGTGGGCCCCCCCTTTCTCCAGCAGCAGATTTGCATTCCCCCGCAGCTGGACCTTCGACAAGCTGTGCATTCCGAAACGCTGAGCAAAATGGAGAAGGCTGGTCGAAACCTCTTCAAGGAATTTGTCACGAACAGCTTTCAGTCGTGCTTCGGTCTCACCCACTATGGCTTTGAGGACGGCAAGTTCACCATCGTCGGCGACGTCATCGGTACCAGAATCAAAGTTTGCCTCTTCAAGGCGTCCCTCGAGCACAGCGATCTCGTTGGACAACAATCTCCTGGCTTCGAATGAACCGAGCTGTTTTGTCAGCGCTTCGCTCTTGACCTGGATGGTTTCCAAATCAGCTTGCAAGGCCATCAGGTTTTCCTCGGCCTGCCTACGATTCTTCTCAGCCTTGTCGAACGCGGCTTTCGATGCCTTGACGCTCGCCTCCAGTTTTTGCTTCAGGCCCTCCGCATCCTCGCTGCTTGAGATGCTCTCTCCACATACCGAACACGAGTGATTGAGCGCTTCTTTTTTCTTCCGATCCGGATCGATTTCATGATCGCAGCGCGGGCAGCAGGTCGGATCAAGCAAGCGAAAGATGGAACCAGCCGCCGTCGAATCCTTGTAAGCCTGCAGTTCCCGACGATCCTCAAGATAGGCTGCACTTGCTTGCTGCTCGGCCAGCGTCTCGCGGTCAAGACGCTCCTGCATCGCTTTTTCCCGCCGTTTCGTTTCCGAATATCGGCGACTCAATTCTGACAGTTCGGCCCGAATCTCCTCGTCCGACGGCTGCGCGCTCAACGCCGCTCGCTTCTCGGCAAGCTGCGCTTCTATTTCCTTGACGCGCGCTTGCCTGGCCCGCGCGCCCCGACTGCGCCGACGCGTTTCGAGATCATTGCTTGACTCCACCAGTTTCAACGCCGCCGATGCCGAGGCCAATGTGGAAACCCACGGCACCCCCAAATACATCTGCATGAGACGGGGCTGCGTTCCTGAGGTGGCCGGCAGATCGCCCAACACTACGTCGTAGTTGGTACCGATGAACATTGCCCCTGACAACGCCGGCCAGCCATGAATGACTGCCTGCCCGGACTTTTCGTCGGAATCGCTTTCTCGCCACGTAGTAAGGGCTTCCATCGAGAAGGCGTGCAGAAAGAAGTCCGACATGACCATTTCGAATTGTTTTTCGCTACTGAACGATGCGAGCACCGTAGCCTCCGCTGTCGGCGACGAACGCCGAGACAACATGCCACTGATGCCATTTTGACAGTCGAGTTGCACTTCATGGACGAGCCCATCCAGATCGAAGCGCAGACAAGCGTTGTGTATCCAAGCCTTGACGTCATCCTGAAGATTGGATGAAGGTCTGCCACGTATCAACCAGCGCACGACTTCGAAGATTGACGATTTCCCCCGGAGATTCCGGTCCGTCATCATTCCCCACAACCCTATGCTTAGGTCTTTCCATTCAAAAACGTACGGCCCAGCATCCTTTACCCCTTGCTTAACCCCACTGAAAGATATGCTCAGAAGTTTCATCCTGCGTGGGGCAGGCAGGACTGGCGTCGGCACGATATGTCGCGCAGTCAACACCGACTCTACGCGGTTTGTATCGACCTTGGTCCGGCTGGCTATGGCCTCCAGCCACTCCATGTTGTCTTTTGCCATCTTCCCCCCTTAGGCGGCTTGTCTTAGTTGTTCCAACCTTCTTTGTACGTCGGACCCAATGGGAGGAATGATTCCACCGAGTTGGGTTTGGGCATACGTTGCCTGCTGGTACTGTTTCTCCTTGAGGGCGCCACCACCACGTGTACCTGCGATCTCAGAGACGAGCGCGGCCCGCTGGGCATACCACTCCAAAATCGGCTCCTGTACCACTGCGTTTGCGCAGACATCCACTCCACGAACTGTCAGAATGAAATCGGTCTCATGAACTTTGATTTTTCCTTTGATCCCGGTGATGCGTACCAGATCACGAGATCGAAGCAAGGAAAGCGCATCATCGAGGCGCTCATAGGCGCCAAAGAGGTAGCGGATCATTGGAACGCGCCGCAAATCCGGTTCATCGCTCGCGAAGATCGCTTCGGCTGCTTGAAGATGCCGGATATCACCTGTCTCGCCATACGCATCCAGCAGTTCGCTCGCCAGGTAATCCGGATTACGCATCCAGAAGTCGAAGGCGTGCAAACGTGCTTCGCCTCTGAAAATTTTCGCAACCATGAGATCGTTGGGATCGGTCAATGGCACACCACCAGCGTTCAGAATGAACAGTATCCGGATTGCATCACGGTGCGGTGCACGAGCGTTCACATTTTTCCCTTTCTTCTCAGCATTGGTTGGATCATCACGCCCCCGATCAAACATATAGCCAAGCACGGACGCTAATCGCTCTTGGTCACCTGCGACTTTGAATTTTTTGGCAGATCAGGCTTGAATGGCATCAATAGGTTTACAGGTACGCAACTTGAAGGGCCGGCAACGCTCGGCGTGGCCGACACTTCAAGCTTCGACGCGAGGAAAGCAAATGTCCCAAACCTGGATAGTGGATCGAACATTAACAACAGGCCCAGAATGGCAAGGCCATTAAAAAAACGGCGCTGCGCAATTTTTATAAAGGTCAGCTTCTCGTTAATCGTGTCTCGATTCTTCCGAGCCTGCAGTAGAGTCTGCTGGATCAGTTCCCTGATAATGTCTTTTTTCTTCTCACAGATCAGGACAATGTCTTCCACACCAATAACGTGAAAGTTAGCGACGGCCAAAGATTTGAGCGACCAATATGCGGCGGTAACGAAGTAAATGACAGCTAGTGAGAAAACGGTCGTCCAGGTAAAACAGCCCCACCCTCCAGAACAGATCGAACGATCGGTATTTCCAAGAGCCCACGTCATCAAAGGAATCAAGGTTGCGACAGCCGCAATAAACGTTGTCCCTCTTGTTTCTGCTCCAGCCTTTCTTTTTCCCTCTTCATCAGCGATACGCTGAACTGCTTCCAGATATGCGGCCAGCTGCTTCTCATCGACGTCGGGCAGGCCATTGATTTGTGCGTCTAGTTCAAGGTCCATCTGCCTAAACTTCTCGAGTTCTATAGCAGAAAGCTCTTCGGGGCGAGGCCAAAGAATATTTGTTAGCTCACGCATTTGCGATTCGCTCCAATTCCGACACGATGGCTGCGGCAATTGGATGCCCTGTTCTTGTTTCGATCCATCCCCATTGGCCATTGGGGTTGATCTCCAGAAACCAGAGTTGGCCGTCCTGGTCGAGCACGAAGTCTATTGCACCAAATCTCAAACCCAATTTCCGCGTGAGAGCAATACAACAGTCGGCCATAGCCTCCGGCAATTGATATACCGCATGCTCCAAGCCTGCGTTGGACATTCGCCGCCAATCCACTTCGGTGGCCGGATCGCTTTGCGAATCGATGGTTGCCGCAAATACCTGGTCACCTACAACCGTTACTCGAACATCAAATTTTTTCCGAATTTCCCTCTGCAGGATCATCGGGCACGCCCTGATTGAATCTGCATCGGTTTCTTCATCAATCGAGACACGAGTGGTGAATAACACGCGCTCTCGATTTCCACCCGCCACAACCGCATTCCTCAACGGTTTCCCGACAATCTGCCCGCGGTCGGCAAACTTCTTAATGGCAAGGGGATCATTGCTTACCAACGTATCCGGAATCATGAAACCCAGGGAGTTCGCGAGCGTCAGCTGATAAATCTTGTTTTCCGCAAAGGCGATCAAATGAGGCGGGTTAAGCCAACGTTCCCCAATTGCCCAATAAAGGGATTGCAAAGTGGCATGCCATTCTTGCGTACAGTAGTTCTGCTCCGCGTCACGGACCTGTGGCATCGGTTCTGGCATTCCAGGGCGACGGAAGTACGCAGCCTTTATCTGTGTCAGATCAAACGACGCATCGGGCAACTCGAACCTCCATGTACCTTCAGTGCTTGGGGTACATTGAAAGACAGCAACGGGAATTTCTTCAGTGTTAAGCCGAAGATATGGCAGACCGCGTCGCCTAAGTTCGAGAATAATGAAATCGCTGGTCAGGTCCCTTTTGTTCGTAACAACCAAATACATACTCAGTCGTCGCGTTCCGGTCTATTGGCAGTCTTGGTGGCAAGTTCGAGCAAACCGATTCCAAAGTCCTGATCATCTCGCTCAACTTGAGACAACGTCTTGGTCTGCAGTTCCAGCAACGACGACTCGCCTGTATCGTCGCGCTCAATCTGCGCTTCGGTTTTTGTCGTTAATTCAGCTATTTCACATCGTGCTTCCACGATCGGACAACCGTCCACCACCCACATGTGCAGGTCAGCACAATAACCGCCGGGAATATCGTCACTTCCAGTGCGCTCCACCGCTCCCCGAATCAAGAATGGTGAAATTTTCGAACCGATTTCCGTTGTTGCCGCGCGTCTTGCCATCTCTTCCCCCGTGCTCAGGATAAAGCATCATTGTCCCTGTCATTCTATTCGTATTCAGCCCGAATAATCGAAGTCTCGGATTCGGAAGAACCAGCAGGAATTATCGTTTTTGACAGACAGGCATCCACGCGGGCGAATTTGCCCCTCCCCTGACATTCGACAATGGAAGCAATAGCCAAAACGGCTCAGAGATTTTCTTATCCGGGCAAATCGGCGAGCAAGAAATTTACGAAACACGTTCGTGTCATGCCGTATCCAGTAAGCCCATAGCAGCCCACGAATCTGTGGGGGGAAACGTGGGGGGAAATTTCGGAAATCAGGCCTTAGAAAGCACTTGGGCCAATCCGAAGATTGGCCCAAGTGCTTGATTCTATTGGTCGGGGCGGCGGGATTCGAACTCGCGACCCCTTGCACCCCATGCAAGTGCGCTACCAGGCTGCGCTACGCCCCGACACGAGCCGTGCATTATATCTGAAATGCAGCCATTTTCACAGCTGCAACATCTCAATAATGGATTTCAATTCACCGCGCAGGCCGCCCGGCATCTTGGCAGCTTCCGGCGCCTCGGCGGTCGCCACTTCGACCGCACCACCTTCGTCTAGTCTATTGCGCGCACCGCTTATCGTAAATCCCTGATTATAAAGAAGTTCACGAATTCGGCGCACCAACAGGACTTCGTGATGCTGATAATACCTGCGGTTACCGCGCCGCTTGACCGGCTTCAACTGGTTGAATTCCTGCTCCCAGTAGCGCAGTACGTGAGGTTTAACACCGCACAACTCGCTGACCTCACCAATGGTGAAGTAGCGTTTGGCGGGAATCGGCGGCAACTCATCGCCGCCTGCAGTTTTATGCCGCGGTTCCATCGAAGGCTAGTTCAACGTCCGATTTAAGTTTCTGGCTGGCGTGGAAGGTGACGACACGACGTGCCGTAATAGGGATTTCCTGGCCGGTCTTGGGGTTGCGCCCCGGGCGTTGCGGCTTGTCGCGCAACTGAAAATTACCGAAACCGGACAGCTTGACGCCATCCCCGGTTTCCAGGGCATTCCGGATTTCTTCGAAGAAAGCCTCAACCATGTCCTTGGCCTCACGCTTGTTGAGGCCGACTTTTTCAAACAACAGGTCGGCGAGTTCGGCTTTGGTCAGCGTCATCGTTATTGTTCCGTCAGGCACGCAGTTGAGCACCGAATGCCTGTTCGAAACAGGACACCAGCTGCTGCATTGCAGCATCAACTTCCGAATCTTGCAAAGTGCGTTGAGTATCTTGCATAACTATACGGAAAGCAAGACTTTTTTTGTTTTCAGGGACCCCTTTGCCGACGTACACATCGAACAACTGGATGTCCTGAATCAACCCCGAAATCTGGCCTTTCAACCCATCAAGCAGCGTCTGCAAAGCGACCTTTTGATCAACCACGATCGCCAGGTCACGAACTACCGGCGGAAACTTGGAAACTTCGGCATAAGCGGGCACTCGGACCGATTTCACCGCGGCAAAGTCGAGCTCGAACAGCACCGGAGCCTGCGGCAGATCGTATTTCTGCGTCCATTCCGGGTGCAGTTCGCCGATACAGCCGATTTCCTGATCATCCAACAGAACACGTGCCGCACGGCCTGGATGCAGGGCCGGATGAGCCAGCTTTTCGAAACGCAGCACAGCCGGCGCCAGGAGCGCTTCGATATCGCCCTTGACGTCGTAGAAATCGACCTTGCGCGCACCAGCCCCCCAGCCTTCCGGCAGCGCACCACCAAAGGCCAGACCTGCAAGTTTCCAAGGTTGATGAAAGCCGGCAACTGGTTGCGCCGCAGCATCGCGATGGAAAGTACGCCCAACCTCGAACAGGCGGACGCGACTCTGCTTGCGCTTCAGGTTGGTGACCAGATTGGAAATCAGGCCACCGAACAGGTTGGAGCGCATGACGGCCATCTGACTGGCAATCGGATTGGCCAGACGGATCAGGTCGACTTCGTCGGCTTTCGCAGCGAAATCGGCCTCCCAGGCCTGTTCGACAAAAGCGTAATTCACCACTTCCTGATAGCCGCGATCAGCCAGCATCTGGCGGATGCGGTAAGGCGGGCGCTGTGCCTCGGGCTGCACCATCATTTCCATGCGGCCACGCGGTGCCGGCGACGGGATGTTGTCGTAGCCGTACAGACGAGCAATTTCCTCGATCAGGTCTTCTTCGATTTCCATATCGAAGCGCCAGGACGGCGGCGTCACAAGGAAATCATCGCCTTGCTGCACGAAGGACAGGGCCAACCCCTTGAAAAGGCCGGCAATACGCTCGGCACCGAGCTTCAGGCCAAGAACTTTCTCGGCACGAGCCGTACGCAGACGAACTGGCGTTCTGGCCGGCAATTCAGCCTTGGCTTCGACCACCGGGCCGGCTTGGCCACCGCAGATGTCGAGAATCAATTGCGTGGCACGCTCGATAGCGGCGCGCGTACCGCCAAAATCGACACCCCGCTCAAAGCGGTGCGAGGCGTCCGAAGCGAAACCGTAGCGACGGGCGCGGCCGGCAATCGCCTCTGGGGCGAAGAAGGCCGACTCCAGGAACAGCTCCGTCGTGTCGAGGGTGATACCACTCTCCTCGCCGCCCATGACCCCGGCCATGGCCAGCGGTTTGGCTTCATCGACAATCATCAGCACGTCGGCATCGACGGCGATGGTCTGCTCGTTGAGCAACAGCAGCTTTTCTTCCGGCTTGGCCATGCGGGCATGCACGGCGCCTTCCAGGCGGGTGTTGTCGAAAGCGTGCAGCGGCTGGCCGAGTTCGAGCATCACGTAGTTGGTGATGTCGACCAGCGCGGAAATCGCGCGAATGCCACTGCGCTCCAAACGGCGCTTCATCCACTCCGGCGTCGGCGCCTTGGCGTCCACATTCTTGACGATGCGTCCGTAGTACAGCGGACAAGCGGCCGGTGCATCGAGCACGACGGCGCGCGTATCGGCAATGCTGGCCGGCACTTCAGCGACTTGCGGCAGCGAGGTGGCTGCACCGGTAATGGCGCCGACTTCGCGGGCGATGCCTTGCAAGGACAGACAGTCGGCACGGTTCGGCGTCAGCTTGATTTCGAAAACGTTGTCGTCGAGTTCCAGATATTGGCGGATACTCTGCCCGACCGGCGCATCGGCCGACAGGATCAGCAGGCCGGAAGCCTCTTCGGCGATGCCAAGTTCCTTGGCCGAACACAGCATGCCCGAGGATTCGATGCCGCGCACCTTGGCGATCTTGATCGTGAAATCGCCGGGCAACTGGGCGCCAGGCAGCGCACTCGGCACCTTGAGGCCGACAGCGACATTCGGCGCGCCACAGACGATGGTCGTCGGCGTACCGTTGCCGGTATCGACCTGGCAGACATTCAGGCGGTCGGCGTCGGGATGCTTGACGACCTCCAGCACGTGAGCGACGACGACGCTGTCGAAGGCCGGGGCGACCGGATCGAGTTCCTCGACTTCGAGGCCGGCCATGGTCAGCAGATGGGAGAGTTCCTCGCTCGTCAGCTTGGGATTGACGAGGGTACGCAACCAGGATTCGGAGAATTTCATGGGCTTGTCTCGAAAAGTGGATCAGGCGAACTGGCGCAGGAAACGCAGGTCGCCTTCGAAGAACAGGCGGAGGTCATTAACGCCATAACGCAGCATGGTCAAGCGGTCCGGACCGAAGCCGAAGGCGAAGCCGGTGTATTTTTCCGGATCGATGCCGGCAATGCGCAGCACGTTCGGATGCACCATGCCGCAGCCGGCGATCTCCAGCCAGCGGCCCTTCAGCGCGCCACTCATGAAAGCGACGTCGATTTCGGCCGACGGCTCGGTGAACGGGAAGAAGGACGGGCGGAAACGCACCGTCAGGTCGTCCGTTTCGAAGAAGCTCTTCAGGAAATCGGCGATGACGCCCTTGAGATCGGCGAAAGAGACGTTTTCACCGACCCACAGGCCTTCGACCTGATGGAACATCGGCGAATGCGTCGCGTCGGAATCGACGCGATAGACGCGGCCCGGCGCAATGATGCGAATCTCGGGCATCGTTTCCAGCTGGCCGAACTTGGCGACGTGGGCCTGCATGTAGCGGGCTTGGATCGGGCTGGTGTGGGTACGCAGCAGCACCTTGTCGGCCAGCGTGCCGTCCGGGTTCTGCAGGTAGAAAGTGTCGTGCATCGAACGCGCCGGGTGATCCTCGGGCGTGTTCAAGGCGGTGAAATTGTGGAAATCCTCTTCAATTTCCGGGCCATCGGCGACTTCGAAGCCGATCGAGGCGAACAGCGATTCGATGCGCTCCAGCGTGCGCGTCACCGGATGCAAGCCACCGCGCGCTTCGGCACGTCCGGGCAGCGTGATATCCAGCGCCTCTTCGGCCAGACGCGCCTCCAGGGCAGCCTTGCGAATGGCTTCACGGCGCTCGTTGAGTGCGGTTTCGACCGCAGTCTTGGCAACGTTGATTGCCGCACCGGCAGTCTTCTTTTCTTCGGGCGGGAGCTTGCCCAAGCCCTTCAGGAGTTCGGTAATCTGGCCGCTCTTGCCAAGGAAGCGGGCTTTTACCTGCTCCAGTGCGTCCGGGTCGGAAATGGCAGCGAATGCAGCTTTGGCTTCGCTAACGATCTGATCGAGGTTGTCCATGGACTTGTTCCAGCAAAACTACCGACAGCAATACGAATAAACAAAAAAGGAGGCTTTCGCCTCCTTTTTTTTCAAGAGCTTAAGCTCAGGCGCCGAGCTTGGCCTTGGCCTGGGCGGCCAGTGCGGCAAATGCCGGCTGATCGAAGACAGCCAGATCGGCCAGGACCTTGCGGTCGACTTCGATGTTTGCCTTCTTCAGACCGTTCATCAGGGTGCTGTACTTCATGCCCAGCTCGCGAGCGGCGGCATTGATACGGGCGATCCACAGGGAACGGAACTGGCGCTTGCGTTGACGACGGTCACGGTACTGATACTGACCAGCCTTCATCACCGCCTGTTTGGCGATGCGATATACATTCTTGCGACGACCGCGGTAACCCTTGGCCTGAACGAGAACCTTCTTGTGACGGGCGCGAGCCGTTACACCACGTTTAACTCGGGACATGTTCTATCTCCTTACGCGTAGGGCATCATGGCGCGAACAGAAGCTGCGTCGCGCTCGTGAACAGCAGTAGCACCGCGCAGGTGACGCTTCACTTTGGTGGTCTTCTTGGTCAGGATGTGACGCTTGAAGGCTTGGCCACGCTTGATGGAACCACCAGCGCGGACCGAAAAGCGCTTCTTGGCGCTGCTCTTGGTCTTCATCTTGGGCATTTGAATGCTCCTTAATGTCATGCCGTCAGGTGGTTCCCGGCGGGAACGCTTGCACTACCCGAAAGCACTTGTTTTGCCGCGGCGAACCGCGGGTACTGCCTTGTTACTTCTTCTTCGCCGGCCCGATGATCATGATCATCTGACGACCTTCCATCTTCGGCATCTGCTCGACGGCACCAACGGCCTCGAGGTCTGCCTTGATTCGTTCCAGCTGGCGCATACCGAACTCCTGGTGCGCCATTTCGCGGCCCCGGAAGCGCAGGGTCACCTTGACCTTGTCGCCTTCTTCCAGGAAGCGCGTCATGTTCCTGAGCTTGATCTGATAGTCGTTCTCGTCGGTACCCGGGCGCAGCTTGACTTCCTTGACCTGCACCTGTTTCTGCTTCAGCTTCGCTTCGTGAGCGCGCTTCTGCTCCTGGTACTTGAACTTGCCGTAATCCATGATGCGGCAGACAGGCGGCTTTGCCGTCGGCGCGATCTCAACCAGGTCAACCCCGGCTTCCTCGGCCATCTGCAACGCAGTACGGATATTCACAATCCCTAGCTGCTCACCTTCAACACCCTGGAGACGAATCTCCGGCACCGTGATCTCATCGTTTAAACGATGGGCCTTGTTCTGAGCGATGGTAAAACCCCCGAAATATCAATAATTAAGCCGTGCCACTACGCGCCGCGACTTCCCCATGGAGTCGCTCGATCAGCGCCTCGACAGTCATCTGTCCGAGATCCTGACCACCGCGTGTACGCACGGCTACCAGTCCGTCCGCCTTTTCCTTATCGCCCACAACGAGCTGGTAAGGCAGCCGGTTCAAGCTATGTTCCCGAATTTTATAGGTAATTTTCTCATTACGCAAATCTGCCTCGGCCCTGAAGCCTGCCTGATGCAGCTTTTGCGCAACATCGGCAGCGTAATCGGCCTGTTTCTCGGAGATATTCAACACCACTGCCTGCACCGGCGCCAGCCATAGCGGCAGCGCCCCGGCGAAGTTCTCGATCAGGATGCCAATGAAGCGCTCGAGCGAACCTAGGATGGCGCGGTGCAGCATGACCGGCACCTTGCGCTCGTCGTTGCCGGCAACGTACTCCGCACCGAGGCGACCCGGCATCGAGAAGTCAACCTGGATGGTGCCGCACTGCCAGGTACGGCCGATGGCGTCCTTGATGTGGAATTCGATCTTCGGACCATAGAAGGCTCCCTCGCCCGGCAACTCGGTCCACTCCAGACCGGAAGCACGCAAACCTTGGCGCAGGGCATCCTCGGCCTTATCCCAGACCCCGTCGGAACCGACACGGCTATCCGGACGCAGCGCCAGCTTGACGGCGACGTCGGTGAAGCCGAAATCGGCATAGACCTTCTTGACCAGCGCATTGAAGGCGGTCACTTCGGATTCAATCTGGTCTTCAGTACAAAAAATGTGTCCATCATCCTGGACGAAGCCACGCACGCGCATCAGGCCGTGCAACGCACCGGTCGGCTCGTTGCGGTGGCAGGAGCCGAACTCGCCGTAGCGCAGCGGCAGTTCGCGATAGGAGCGCAGATCGGAATTGAAAACCTGGACGTGTCCCGGACAGTTCATCGGCTTGACCGCGTAATCACGGTTTTCGGAAGCCGTGGTGAACATGTTGTCCTTGTAATGCTCCCAGTGGCCCGACTTTTCCCACAGCGACTTGTCGAGAATCTGCGGGCAGCGCACTTCCTGGTAGCCGTTGTTGCGATAGACGGCGCGCATGTATTGCTCGATTTCCTGCCACACCGCCCAGCCCTTGGGGTGCCAGAAGACAAGACCCGGCGCCTCTTCCTGCATGTGGAACAGGTCGTATTGCTTGCCAAGGCGGCGATGGTCACGCTTTTCGGCTTCTTCCAGCATGTGCAGGTAGGCGTCAAGATCTTCCTTCTTGGCCCAGGCGGTGCCGTAGATGCGCTGCAACTGTTCGTTGCGATGGTCGCCGCGCCAATAGGCGCCGGCAACCTTCATCAGCTTGAAGACCTTGAGCTTGGCCGTGGTCGGCACGTGCGGGCCGCGACACAAGTCGATGAAGTCGCCTTCGCGATAGAGCGAAACCTGCTCACCAGCCGGAATGGCGCCAATCAGCTCAGCCTTGTACTTTTCCCCCTGATCGAGGAAGAACTTGACCGCGTCGTCACGCGCCCAGACTTCGCGGCTGACCGGGATATCCTTCTTGGCCAGTTCGGCCATGCGCTTTTCGATGGCAACCAGATCTTCCGGCGTAAACGGGCGCTTGTAGGCGAAGTCGTAATAGAAGCCGTTTTCGATGACCGGGCCGATAGTGACCTGGGCTTCCGGGAACAGCTCCTTGACCGCATAGGCCAGCAAGTGGGCCGTCGAGTGACGAATCACCTCGACACCTTCGGCATCGCGCTCGGTGATGATCGCCAGATCGACATTCTTGTCGATCAAATAGGAGGTATCGACCAGAACGCCATCGACCTTGCCAGCCAGCGCGGCGCGGGCCAGACCAGCACCGATGCTGGCGGCGACTTCGGCAACGGTCACTGCTTGCTCGTAGGAGCGAATGGAACCATCAGGCAGTTTGATATCGGGCATGGCGGATTCTCTGAAAAAAATCTGGACGAAAAAAAAGTGCGGCCCGAGCCGCACTTTTTTATAGACGAATAGCTGACTCGATTACAGTTTCTGAACTTCGGTGCAAGTTCGGAACAGCATTATCAGCCTCATCAGGAATTTTGGTAGGCGGTATTGGAATCGAACCAACGACCTCCACGATGTCAACGTGGCGCTCTAACCAACTGAGCTAACCGCCTAAAGAAGGCCGCATTATAGACCCTTATTCGCCCTTGTCAACAGCCTTTCGCGATTTTTTTGAAGCGCAGTACACTTCATCTTAATCACATTGGAGAGTAGTAATGAGTAACGCCTGGATCGTCCTCGGTATTTGCATCATTGTCGTCCTGGGTGCCGCCCTGCCCTTGATTCGACAACGCGACCAAACACCCCCGCCGCCCCCCAAGGAAACCCTGCGCGACTGGCGCAACGAGAAATAAGGAAGAGATGTGGAATCACGCATCACCGAGCTGGAAATCAAGATCAGCTATACCGAGGATCTGGTCGAGGAACTTAACCGTACCGTTTTTCGCCAGCAACAACAGATAGACCTGCTGGCGAAGGAATTGCGCAGCCTGCGCGACCAAGTTCAGAGCAGCCAGCCTCAGGAGTTCCGCAGCCTGCGGGACGAGATTCCGCCGCACTATTGAATATGGGACACCCCGTCACCGTTCTTTACCACGCCGATTGCCTGGATGGCTTCGGTGCGGCTTACGCCGCCTGGCGGCACCACGAAAATACTGCCACCTATCGCCCCATGCATCATGGTGCCCCCTGGAGCATGGACGAGGTGGCCGGGCACGACGTGTTCATTCTCGACTTTTCGTTCCCCCCGGCGTTGCTGGAAAGCATGGCCCGAATAGCCCGCTCGGTCACCCAGATCGACCACCATGCATCGGCACTGAAAGAATGGTCGGCTCCGGCCTTGCGGGATGAAGCGGGATTTCATTTCCATCACCCGACGTTGCCACTCAGCATCCACTTCGATCTGAACAAATCCGGCGCCCGCTTGGCATGGGAGCATTTTCATCCGGACACTCCGGTACCGCTGGCCATCCAGCACATCGAAGACCTGGACATGTGGCGCTTTGCGCTACCCGGCACGCGCCCTTTCTGCCGGGCATTGCGATTGATGCCTTTCGACCTGGAGGCATGGCATGCGTTGATTGCCGCAATCAGCGATGAATCGGCAGAGCGCTACCTGGAGATGGTGAAATCGGGAACTGCCATCGAAACATTCTTCCAGCGCGAAATTGAAAGACTGGCCCAAGGCAGCCTGTGTCAGACGGCCCAGCTGCGCGGCGAACCGGTCGATGCCTTGCAGGCCGTTCGCCACGGGCAGAACATCATCAGCTCGGGCGAACAGAGCTGGCTTGCCGTCAGCGGCCTGGCGGTGAATGCCAACGCGCTGTTTGCATCGGAACTGGGTAACCTGCTGGCCGAAAAGGGAGCGAGTTTCGGCCTTGTCTGGCAGCTGTCCGGCAATGGCGAGATCAAGGCATCGCTGCGCGCAAAGGGAAGCACACCGGATGTCTCGGTGATTGCGGCGCGTTACGGTGGCGGCGGACACCCCAATGCAGCCGGCTTTCGCTTGCCTGCCGGCCAGTTCTTCAGCGAAATCCTGAATATTGACAGCAGCCCAAGCAATTAATAGACGTTTTTAAATCCATAGTATATAAATCAATATATATTGGATTTTTAAGCATCCATTAAATGGACATTTCAAAGAAAACAGAAGACTGGGAAGCCGACCTGGGGGAGCAAGTCCGCCAGCTTCGTCTGCGCGCCAATCTCGACCAGCAGTCGCTGGCCAGCCGCGCCGGGATTGGCCTGAGCGCCCTGAAGAATCTCGAATCAGGCAAGGGAAGTACGCTGAAAACCCTGATCAAGGCCCTGCGTGCGCTTGACCGTGCCGCCTGGCTGGAGACCCTGGCGCCAAGCGTCTCGATCAGCCCGTTGCAGATGCTCCGGACGAAGCCCGAACGCCAGCGTGCTTCGCGTCCCCGCAAACAGAGGAGCGCGTAAGCATGCACCGGCCGGTCAACGCCATCGAGGTGCGTATTTGGGGGCAGACCGTCGGCGCGGTTGCACTGGACCCCAGGCTGGGCTACTACGCTTTCGAATTCGACCCGCGCTTTGCCGCTTCCGGCATCGATCTCGCGCCGCTTGCGATGCCGCTTGCAAAAGCCCGCGAGCCCTTCGTCTTCACCGATCTGCCGGAAGCCAGCTTCAAGCGGCTGCCGGCCCTGCTGGCGGACGCCCTGCCCGACGACTTCGGCAACAGCCTGATCGACGCCTGGATGGCCGGCAAGGGTGTGGCGAAATCGGCCATTACGCCACTCGACCGCCTCGCCTACATGGGCAAACGCGGCATGGGCGCATTGGAGTTTCGCCCGACGCGGGGGCCGAATGTAGCCAGCCAGACCGCGATCAAACTCTCGAAACTGGTCGACAGCGCCCGGCAGGCGGTACATGGCGAGATCGACACCGACACACATGCCAAGGCCGCCCTGGCCCAGATCATCCAGGTGGGCACATCGGCCGGCGGTGCGCGAGCCAAGGCAGCCATCGCCTGGAACCCGGCCACCAGCGAAATACGGGCCGGCCAGTTCGACGTCGAGGACGGCTTCGAACACTGGCTGCTCAAGTTCGACGGCATGGGCAAGGACAATGAGCTGGGCGCATCGCAGGATTACGGACGCATCGAATACGCTTATTCCCTGATGGCTAGCGAAGCCGGTATCGCCATGATGCCCTGCCGCCTCCTCGAGGAGAACGGTCGCGCCCACTTCATGACGCGCCGTTTCGACCGCGACGGCAATCGCAAGCATCACATGCAGACGCTGTGCGCCATGGCGCATCTCGACTACAAACAAAAGGCAACCCACGACTACAACCAGTTGTTCCTGACCATCGTGCAGCTGGGACTCGGCCACGAAGCACTCACCGAAGCTTTCCGCCGGATGGTCTTCAACATCATGGCGGCAAACTGCGACGACCATAGCAAGAACTTTTCCTTCCTCCTTCGCCAAGGCAGCCAGTGGGAGCTGGCCCCCGCTTACGACGTGACCCATGCCTACAATCCGCAAGGAGAATGGACCTACCAGCACCTGATGGGCGTCGGCGGCCGTTTTTCCGGGATTACTCAAGCCGATTGCCTGAGCGTCGCCGACCGTTTCGGCATCGGCCCGGCCAAACAGGTCATCCGGCAAGTCAAGGCAGCCATCGACCACTGGCCTGAATTTGCGGCACAAGCGGGCGTGGAAGCAGACGAAATCGGGCGAATCGGGCGACAATTCAGTCCGCTTTGAAACCGGCAACAAAAAACCCGCACGCGGCGGGTTCCATGGACAACGAACGACAATGAACAACTGCTTGATGGTGCCAGGAAGGGAATGAAACAAACAGCAAAACATGCCACCAATAGGCGATCGGCTGTTTTGTTTGTTTCATGTTACCCCCAAAGTTACCCCCATGCATTCATTGCTAGCAGCTGATTTGAGAGTAGCCACTCAGCAATCAGTCATCTCTGCGGCCGGGCTCTTGGACTTCAACACATCGCTAACAATATCATTTAGATGCGACTCAACGTCATATTCGTCGTCGGGATCAATTGACGAGATGTATGGCGTCGCGCCATGCCGCACTCTTAAGTCTTGCGCCAGCTTGAGCGCAGCAATAGCGAAGTCCTCAAGCTCTGCAGCTAGGCGAATTGCTACAAATGTCCGTTGCTGACCATCCTTTAGCCTCTGAACAAACCAGTCGCGCCCGAATGACAAAGCAGTACCAAGCAATGCAGCGCCAGCGCCGATAGTAGCCGCGATGATTGGAACAGACACAGGTACTTCAGTCATGTTTTCGATCCCCTTTCCCAGCTATTCTCAAGTTGATGCCGTCAATCAACTTTTTTGCCCGGTCTTCGAGCGTCAGATTCATTTTGTGCGCCACATTGCGCATGTAGTGCGGATCAAGGTGTTTTGAATACCCAGGGGAGCGTACTTGATTGATGGATGCCAGTAGCTTACGAACACATGCATCGCTCACGAGCCATGCTTCGATAAATTCGTATCGATCAAAGCGCTCCATCGGGATTTTTCTCATTGCGTCGCGAATTGCCGATAGCTCAATGTGCATCGAAGCGTACACATCAGGTGTTACGAGTCCATTCAATTCACTATCGAAAATCTTCTTGGCTATCTGAGCCGCTGCACCGACCAACTGAAACAGCACCTCTAGGAACTGGGTGTATGAATCGTAGGCGTCTCGTGCCTTTTGATTGGCCTGAAGCCGGTAGGCCCAATAGACCGCAAACATTGCCCCCAGAATCGCACCGATCGAACCCCATGCCTGCACCCAACTTGCACATTCAACTCGCGTTATGCCCGGGAAAAATAGGCAGGTTTCAAGAATCCTGTATTCCATAGATGAAGCACCTCAGATGCCATCTGGCATTTTTAATGACAAATACACTCAAGTAGCATAGATTTTAAGCCGTTAAGCGTACAAATAAAGGGGGTAAGCATGTACGCACATGACAGCTTTGCTCAGACGACGCTCCTAGCTCAATTTATCTCTAAGTGGCATGACAACGGTGCCTCCGAACGCGCCGGCGCACACCACTTTTTCCTGGATCTGTGCGACTTGCTTGACGTCGATCGACCAGGCTACGACCCAGACAACTACTGCTTCGAGCGAGGCGCCAGCCGCACGGGAGCCAAACGTGGGTGGGCAGATGTATGGAAGCGTGGCTGCTTTGCCTGGGAAAACAAACGGCCGGGAAAGAATCTGGATGAAGCGCTCAGGCAACTGATGACCTACGCGCTGGCACTTGACAATCCGCCGCTCCTGGTCGTCTCCGATCGTGAAGTTATTCGGATTCACACGCACTTTACTGGTACGCCATCAGAGACACACACGATCCAACTCCAAGATATTGGCGCTCCGGAAAATCTGCAGAAACTGCGGTGGGTATTCGATGACCCAGGAAAATTCCGGCCGCGCCTGACACTCCATGACATCACTGCCGAGGCTGCCGGTCGCTTTGCAGAAATTGCACAGACTCTAGCATCCGAAGGTCACGCGCCTCAAAAGGTCGCTCACTTCCTAATTCAATGCCTGTTTTGCATGTTTGCTGAGGACGTCGGACTGCTACCGGGGCAGCAGTTCCAGCATATCGTGGCAAAAAGCCAGAGCAACCCCAACAGACTTACCGCGCATCTCAGCGACCTTTTTGCATCCATGCGCATCGGCGGAGAATTCTGGGGTGAGGATATTCCCTGGTTCAACGGCGGTCTGTTCGAAACAATCGAGGTGATTCCGCTTGGCAGCAGCCAAATTGCTGCACTGCTGGACGCAGCACGTATGGATTGGTCGCAAATCGAGCCATCAATCTTTGGGACATTGTTCGAGCGCGGGTTGGACCCAGCGCTACGCGCACAGCTTGGGGCAAATTACACTGATCCAGACACAATACGCAAAATCATTCATCCGGTGATTGCCGAGCCCCTCGCCGAGGAATGGGAAGAAATCAAGCGACAGATTCGTGCGAAGCTCACTGCGGCCGGGAAAGATCTTGCACTTGAAAAGGTAACTGCGGACGCCCGAATTAATAGATCGATTAAATCCGAAGGCAATGACGCCAATTCAGGCCATCCGAGCTTTCGGGAACTGCAGCCTAAATTGGCCAAACAGGTTGAAGCCCAGAAAGGTAGGTTGACCAAGGCGGCCAAAGCATCAAAGAAACTCTTTCTTGGCTTCATCTGCCGGTTGCGGGATTTCCGGGTACTTGACGCCGCCTGTGGTTCCGGGAATTTTCTGTACCTAGCCCTACGCGCGTTAAAGGATCTCGAACACCGCGCCAATCTGGAAGCTGAAGCATTGGGACTGCATCGGCAGTTGATCATCGAGACCTGCCCTGCCAACGTTATGGGGATTGAAATCAACCCCTACGCTGCAGAATTGGCACGGGTGACCATCTGGATTGGCGAGATTCAATGGATGCTTGCCCACGGCTACGAAATTCGCAGAAACCCAATCTTGGCGAAGCTTGATCATATCGAATGCCGCGATGCCATTCTTAGTCAAGACGGAACAGAGCCGGCTTGGCCTATTACCGACTGCATCGTTGGGAACCCACCTTTTCTCGGCGGTTCAGTCATGCGAGGCAAACTCGGAGACAACTATGTAGACTCCTTGCGGCTCTGCTACGAGGGACGCGTTCCCGGTGCGGCAGATCTAGTCACATATTGGTTTGAAAAGGCATGTGCTGCCATCGCTAAGGGCGGATGTCTGCGTGCCGGATTAGTAGCCACCAACTCCATTCGAGGCGGTGCAAATCGCAAAGTGTTGGAACACATCGTAGCCAACTCGCGCATTTTCGAGGCATGGTCTGATGAGCCCTGGGTCAATGAAGGGGCTGCCGTAAGGGTGTCGTTGGTCTGCTTTGGCGCCGGCGCCGTAGCCCGATTGAATGACAGCCCCGTAGCTGGCATCCAAGCCGACCTAACCGCGGAAGGCCTTGATTTAACGCGCACACAGCGCCTAACAGAAAATATTAACGTCAGCTTCCAAGGCACATCTAAAAAAGCCAGTTTTGACATCTCGGGCGAGCTAGCCCGCTCATGGCTGCCGCTGCCCAATCCGAATGGAAAACCAAACAGTGATGTAATACGCCCGTGGGCGAATGGTCTGATGCTCTCGGGGCGCGCTTTAGATGGCTGGATCATCGATTACGGCACTGAAATGAATGAAGCTGATGCTTCTTTATACGAAGCACCGTTTTCATATGTCCTGAAGTACGTGAAGCCCGAACGTGATCGTAACAACCGCGAGTCTTACCGCCGCCATTGGTGGCGTCACGCGGAAGCCCGGCCGACCCTGCGTCACGCCCTTGCTGGCCTGCACCGGTTCATTGCCACCATTGCACATTCAAAGCATCGCTATTTCGTGTGGCTCAACTCAACAGTATGTCCAGATCAAGCGCTCATTGTGTTTGCGCGCTCCGATGACACCACGTTTGGTATTCTCCATTCACGCTTTCACGAAATATGGGCGCTTCGAATGGGTAGGGGCTTTCAAGATTATCTCGCCACTGAATGGGAGAGATGTTCTGCAATGGTGTCAGCATTCGAAGGACATGCTGTCACATTCCTAACAACAGCCAACGGAGGGGGAGTTGCTGCACTGATGGCATTTGCGGGATCGGCTGGATATACAAGCCCGTGGGCATATGCAACCCTTGCGGCCTTTATCGTCGGTATTTTTCTGGCAGGCGCAACGATTGCCGCTGGATATTATCGGCTCTGCCACATAACAAAAGGCCTTGGCGACGATCACCGAAAATTCAATATGGGCAGTATTTCGGTCCAAGAGGTGGGAGCCAACCACGAGGCACGATTTAATAAATTCGATTGGGGTTTGAGTTTCGCCTGGGGGTCCGCGATTGCGTTGCTGTTTGGCATGGCCCTTGGAACAAAGGCATACATCGATTTTCCTGCATTCAAGGCCGAAAAGGAAAAAGCGGAAGCGGCGAAGGCGTCCAAAGACCCGATCACTAATTTGACATGCGCTGCTGCAGCAGTGCCCCAACAAAAGAAAAAGTGAGCTAGTAGTTTTATCTATTCAGCTTTGCGCCGTACAACGCGCAAACTCAAGAAAGGGAATGCATGAAACGCTACAAATTTGTCTGCACGTTGGATTTCGGTGACGTACTTGTTCAAACCTTGGTTTGGATCATCTTGGTAGTCTGCACCTTCGGTTTGGCGCTGCCTTTCTTCGCGTACTTCTTCATTAGGCTGATCATCAACAAAACTGAGATGCACGAAATTTCGGGGGGTGGTGTAGGGACCGAGCCGTACATCCGGAGTGAGCCAGGCGCCTGATCGGCATGGCTGATCTTGTGTCAAGTAGTCTTACTAGATTGGTGCTATGAGCAGCAAGACTGAGCAAGCGAAACTTATCGCGTTGATTCACTGGATCGACCAAACCACAGGTGGCTTGAGCCTGCCTGCCGATGAAAAATCTATGATTGCAGCAGGATGCTTTGATGTTGTCTTAGAACATCAGGCCGCAATCGCTGCCCTGTACTCGGTAGGCCTTAATGGGTCTCTATTGGCGATCCTCCGTGTTCTCGCAGAGTCGTTGATTCGTGGCCTGTGGCTTACACATGCGGCGACAGAAAGAGATATTCATCGATTTAAGAAAGGGAAACTGCCTTCAATCAAAGAAATGATTGATGCCTTTGAATCGACGATCGACACACCAAACGGCGTATTGTCCAGGTTTAAAGAGACAGGTTGGAATGCACTCTGTGGATTCACTCACACAGGTTTCAACCAGATAACGCGACGTCACTCTCCCGGATTGATTGGTTCGAACTATGCCGACTCGGAAATTGCAAAAGCTCTTGGTGTTGCAGGTGCACTTGGCCTCATCGCCGCAAGTCAGATTGTCGGAATGGCCGGTCGAGAAGATTTGGTCGATTGCCTAATGGAACGGATGAACGATTATGCAGCACTTCCGTGAAGCGGAATGATTTCCGCCCCCGCTTTCAGCTTGTCGAGATAATCCGCCCATAGCTGCATCATCGCCTTGCGCTCCTTGAGGAATTTTGTCCGGTTGTAGGCCGTGCCCAAGGTATCAGCCACTGTGTGCGCAAGTTGATGCTCAATGACTTCCGGCTTGATGTGCAGTTCCTCGTGCAGAATGGTTCTAGCCATCGCCCTGAAACCGTGTCCTGATATTTCAGTTTTGGTATCAAACCCGAGCCGGCGTAAGGCCGCATTTACCGCCGCCTCGCTCATTGGCCGATCCTTACTACGAGCGCCAGGGAAAACGTAGCGCCCGTTACCAGTCAAAGCGTGCAGTTCACGCAGAATGGCAACCGACTGCCTTGCCAGTGGCACCAGATGCTCGGTCTTCGTCTTGTTGATGAAATAGCGCCAGTCAGATTTATCCAGATCGAAACTTGCCCACTCTGCTTTACGTAGCTCACCAGGACGGGTAAATAGCAGCGGAGCAAGGAGTAGCGCCGACTTGACCACGAACGTGCCGCTGAAGCCGTCAAATGCCCGGAGAAGCTCACCTACTTCCTTGGGGGCTGTAATCGCAGCAAAGTGTGTTTCTTTGGCGGGAGGAATTGCCCCACGAAGGTCTGGACAAGGATCGCGCTCAGCGCGGCCCGTAGCGATGGCGTAGCGGAATACCCGGCTGATCTCGCTGCGTACTCTGTGGGCGGTATAGCGTGCCCCCCGCTCGTCCATGCGACGCATCACGCTCAACACCTCGGGAGCGCTTATTTCAGAGATCGCCTTGCCGCCAATCCACGGGAAAACGTCGTTTTCCATCCTGGCCAAGGTCTTCGCAGTCTGGGCTGGCTCGACAGTATCTTTCCGCTGCTCCAGCCATTCGCGGCAAATCACTTCGAAGCTATTGGCTGCCCGCTCTGTTTTTGCGGCCTTCTGGGCTTTGCGCTGCTCACTTGGGTCGCCACCATCTGCCAACAGCTTACGGGCTTCATCTCGTTTGTTTCTTGCGTCCTTTAGGCCGACTTCTGGATAGATACCAAACGACAGCAGCTTTTCTTTACCGCCAACCCGAAACTTGAGGCGCCACCACTTGGACCCGTTGGGATTTACCAACAGAAAAAGGCCTTTTTCATCAGCCAGCTTGTACGGCTTTTCCGTTGGTTTGGCTGCACGTATCGCAGTATCATTCAGCGCCATTGGGGGTAACTCCATCCAATCAACAGGGGGCACCAGAGCTTTCTGGGGGTAACTCCAACAGGGGAATCATCACCTACCCCCACACTTACCCCCAAAACAACCCGGATGTTGTTGGACGATATTACACCTCACAACCCACAAACCCAATAAAAAACCCGCACTTAGGCGGGTTTAATGGACTACATAAGACTGTGTTAAACAACTACTTGGTGCCCAGGAAGGGACTCGAACCCCCACACCTTGCGGCGCCAGAACCTAAATCTGGTGCGTCTACCAATTTCGCCACCTGGGCAAGCGGCCCGAATTCTAGCACCGTCTGAGGCCGACGCCCATGCCAGTCGATCATTACGAAAATTTCCCGGTCGCCTCCGTGCTCGTGCCGCCACGCCTGCGCAAGCCGATCGAGATCATCTACCGCTTCGCCCGCAGCGCCGACGACATTGCCGACGAAGGTGACGCGACGCCGGAAGAACGCCTCGCCGGGCTGGCTGCCTATCAGGCTGAACTGGAGCGCATCGCCAGCGGCTCCGCACCGCAAACGCCCCTGTTCGCAGCACTCGCCGAGATCATTGCCGCCCACGCCCTGCCCATCCAGCTCTTCCGCGATCTGCTCGATGCCTTCGCGCAGGACGTGGTCAAGAAGCGCTACGCCGACTACCCGGAATTGCTCGACTACTGCCGACGCTCGGCCAACCCGGTCGGCCGGCTCGTTCTCCACCTGTTCGGGCGAACCGAGGATCTGCATCTCATGCAGTCGGATTGCATCTGCACGGCGCTGCAACTGATCAACTTCTGGCAGGACGTGGCAATCGACTGGCAAAAGGATCGTGTCTATATCCCGCAGACCGACTTTCCGCATTTCCAGGTCAGCGAAGACGATATCGCGGCCAACCGCTGGTCGGCCAACTGGGCCGCGCTGATGGACTTCGAGATCGACCGGGCAAGCACGCTGATGCTGCGCGGCGCTCCGCTGGTCCATGCCCTGCCCGGCCGCCTCGGTTGGGAAATCCGCCTGACCATTCAGGGGGGACTCCGTATTCTTGAGCGGATTCGCCGTACGCGTGGCGACGTTTTCAACCGACGCCCCAAGCTGGGCAAATGGGACTGGCTGGTTCTGGCCGGTCGTTCCCTTACAATGTAGCCCCATGAATCCCGACCAATACTGCCAGGAGAAGTGCGCCGCCAGCGGCTCCTCCTTTTATTACAGCTTCCTGTTCCTGCCGCCGGAGCGCCGCCAAGCCATCATGGCGCTCTACGCTTTCTGCCGCGAAGTCGATGACGTGGTCGACGAATGCAACGACATTTCTCTGGCCTCGACCAAGCTCGCCTGGTGGCGCCAGGAAGTCGAACGCATCGGCGAAGGCAATCCGCAGCACCCCGTCGGCCAGGCGCTGAAGAAGGTCGCTCCGGGCATCAACCTGCCGAAGGAACAGTTGCTGGAGATCATCGACGGCATGGAGATGGACCTCCAGCAGTCGCGCTATCTCGACTTCAAGGGGTTGTCGCTGTACTGCTACCGCGTGGCCAGCGTCGTCGGCCTGCTCGCCGCCGAAATCTTCGGCTATCAGGACCGCCAGACACAGAAATACGCCCACGACCTGGGCATGGCCTTCCAGCTCACCAACATCATCCGCGACATCGGCGAAGATGCCCGGCGTGGCCGCATCTATATCCCGGTGGAAGAACTCCAGCAGTTCAACGTGACAGCCAAAGACATTCTGGATGGCAAGTATTCCGATAACTTCACGGCACTGATGCAGTTCCAGTACGACCGCGCCCAGAAATACTACGAACAGGCCTTCGCCCAATTGCCGGCCATCGACCGCAAGAACCAGCGCCCCGGCCTGATCATGGCGGCGATTTACCGCACCCTGCTCGCCGAGATCAAGGACGAGAATTTCCAGGTTCTGCACCAGCGCATTTCGCTACCGCCCATGCGCAAGCTGTGGCTGGCCGCCAAGACCTGGATCAAGGGCTGAGGCAATGCGCGTAGCCGTCATCGGCGGCGGCTGGGCGGGCATCGCCGCCGCCGTCGAACTGACCGCACACGGCATTCCGGTCACCCTGTTCGAAGCCGGTCGTGTGCTGGGCGGCCGGGCGCGCAGCGTCAGCCTCGATAGCCGGGTACTCGACAATGGCCAGCACATCCTGCTCGGCGCCTATCGCGACACGCTTGCCCTGATGCGCAAGGTGGGCGCCGACCCGGATACCCTGTTCGACAGGCGCCCCCTGCAAGTTATCGACAGTAGCGGGTTTCGTCTGAGCCTGCCCAGACTGCCGGCGCCGCTCAACGTCGCCTGGGGTCTGCTCGCCGCCCGCGGTCTCGGCTTCGGCGAAAAACTCCGTACCGCCTGGTGGATGGAGTGCGTCAAGCGTCGGGGATTCCGTCTGCCCGGCGACATGACGGTGGCCGAATGGCTGGATGGAGCAGGGCAAACCGGCGCTCTGCGCCGCCGCCTCTGGGAACCGCTCTGCCTTGCGGCGCTGAATACGCCGGCCGAACGCGCCTCGGCCCAGCTGTTCGCCAACGTGCTGCGCGACAGCCTGGGCAGTCCGCGCCGCGAGGATACGGATCTGCTGCTGCCGCGCGTCCCGCTCGGCCAACTGCTGCCCGAACCGGCCGGCCACTGGCTGACGACCCACGGGGCCTGCATCCGGCTGCGTCATCGCGTGCGCACATTGGCAAGGCAGACCGACTCGATACAGGTAGACGACCAGCCCTTCGACGCCGCCGTACTCGCAGTCGCACCGCAACACGCCGCCACGCTGTGGCCGGAAGCCGCCGTACCGAACGGTTTCGAGCCGATCGCCACGGTATATCTGCGATACCCGCCGGACATCAAGCTCCCCTTTCCCCTGCAGTCCCTATCCGGGCGGCTGGGGCAGTGGGTTGTCGACCGCGGGGACGGCCTGCTGGCCTGCGTTCTCAGCGGCCATGGCGACTGGGAAGCCTGCGACGATGCTGCGCTCGCCCACGCGCTGGATACCGAACTGCGCATCGGCGCACCGCTGCTCGGCGCGTCGACCATCCGCGAAAAGCGGGCTACCTTTGCCGCCACCCCTGACCTGCATCGCCCTGCCCCACAAAACGGGCGCCTCCATATTGCCGGCGACTATGCCTGGAGCGACTATCCGGCAACCCTCGAAGGGGCAATCAGAAGCGGTCTCCGCGCGGCCCATGCCATTCTCGGCAATTGACACTCGGGCCTACCGCCCCCCGCAGCTGAACCCGGCACATTGCGTTCGTTCTCGCCTCCCTGAATCCTGAGCTACGCAACGGAAGCATCAGGCAACAAGCGGATTGACAGCCTGTATCAAAAGCAAGACATTAGTGGAAATTGAAATTCACAACTAAAATGGTAAAATTGACAACAAATCAATTTTAACGGCCGTTTTCAGGGAGAATCATGATGTGCCCTAGCCAACGTCCCAGTGGAACGCTGATCCAGCGCGTGCTTGGCATTCTGTTCGTGACAGCATCACTTTCGGCATCAGGATCGCAAGGAGACTCCTTCTTCGACCTCGATCTGAAGGAAGTCCTCAACCTCGAAATCACCTCGGTTTCCAAGAAGCCACAGACTATTTCCCGCGCTGCCGCTGCAGTATTTGTCATCACCGGCGATGACATACGACGCTCGGGAGCAACCAGCATTCCGGATGTCCTGAGAATGGCTCCCGGCATCCAGGTCGGGCAGATCAGCAATAACAGCTGGGCAATCAGCGCCCGCGGGATGGATGGGCGCTTCACCAACAAACTCCTCGTCCTAATTGACGGTCGCAGCGTCTATACCCCGACCTTTTCGGGCGTCTATTGGGACGTGCAGGATGCGGTTCTCGCCGACATCGAGCGGATCGAGGTCATTCGAGGCCCGGGCGCCGCACTGTGGGGGGCCAATGCCGTCAATGGCGTGATCAACATCATTACCAAATCGGCAGCGGCAACGCAGGGAGGCATGATCGAGGCGGCCGCCGGAACGACCGAGAAGCTGGCAGCCTCGGCGCGCTATGGCGGAAAGCTCGGCGACGTCGGCCACTGGCGGGTTTACGCCAAGGGCTTCGACCGCAACGGCTCGACCGTCGAGTCCACCGGGGCGAGCGGCAACGACAGCTGGCAGCAGCAGCGGGCCGGTTTCCGTACCGATTTCGCAATCACGCCGCGCGATGCAGTCACCCTGCAGGGCGATTACTACGACGGGCGTTCTGGCGAGTCGGCGCGGCTCAATTCACTCAGCCCACCCTACAACATGCTGACCGGAACAAGCCAAAAAGTATCCGGTGGCAACCTGCTCGGGCGCTGGCAACGCGACGTATCCGCGACGGACTCGTTCACTTTCCAGGGGTACTTCGACCACACCGAACGCGACTGGCCGGCTCACCTGAGCGAAGTCCGCAATACCTACGACATCGATTTCCAATATCGAACCAAGCGCTTCACCGGCCACGACCTCGTCATGGGAGCTGGCTATCGTGTCAGCGAGGACCGGATGGAAGCCTCCAACCAGGGGATACCGGCCAATACGCTTTCCTTCGTCACCATTTCACCCAGTTCGGCCCGGCGGACCCTCTACAGCGTATTCATTCAAGACGACATCACGCTGTTCCCCCAGGAACTGGTACTGACCCTCGGCACCAAGCTCGAACACAACGACTACACCGGATACGAGAACCAACCCAATGCGCGCCTGCTGTGGACGCCAAGCGAAACCAGTACTTTCTGGTGGTCGGTCGCGCGCGCCGTCCGGACACCCAGCCGAAGCGATACGAACGGATACGTCAACCAGGCCATCCTTCAACCCGGGGCCTTGGGCAACCCCACGCCTCGTCCCCTCTTGCTGGCGGGCGGCGGCCAGGTAGGCTCCGAAGCCGTTGTTGCCTACGAAGCCGGCTGGAAACAACAGATTCTTGCCACACTCAGTCTTGACCTCGCGCTATTTCACAACGAATACAAGGAACTGAGGACGGCCGTTTTTGGCTCCGCGGTTTGTCAGCCCTCCGGTCTCCCGGTCTCCGCCGGCTGTTTGTTTCTTCCCGGACAAACCTCCATCCTGTATCCATTCGGTGTGGGCAACCGTGCCAGCGGTTACAGCAACGGCATGGAGCTCTCGGTTGATTGGCGTGCCCGACCCGACCTGCGCTTCCAACTGGCCTGGAGCGAGCTGCGCATGGGCATAAAGGAGGAAGGCACTTCCTTTACCACCGACAGTGAGGAAAGCGCCCCCAGGCATCAGGTCGTACTACGCACGGCCTGGAATCCGCGTACCGACACGGACGTCGATGTCTGGTTCCGGCGCGTCGGTGCGCTAGGCCGCCTGGGCACCGACACGCAGGGTACCGTGTCGATTCCCGCCTACAACGAAGCGGACATGCGGATAGCCTGGCGCCCCAGTACTGGCGTCGAACTGGCGCTGGTCGGGCGAAATCTGTTGCACAAGCAGCACAAGGAATTTACTTCGGAACTGCTGGATGTCCAGAACATGCTGATCGAACGGTCGGTATTCGCTCAACTGAAGTGGAAATTCTGACCCCGACCCGCTTTTGAACATGCGCCCATTCACCCGAATCACTGCTGGATTACTGACGATGGCAGCCCTGCTGCTGTCCGTCAACCTCCATGCGGAGACGATTCAGCGTGAAGACCGGATCAAGGCCGCGCTTGTCTTCAAGCTGGTCAAATTCGTCGAATGGCCGACATCCGCGCTCTCCGGCAACATGCCGTTGCAACTGTGCGCCTATGGCAACTCGGGAGTTGCCGAGGCGCTCGCCGCCGCCGACGGCAAACCGGCGCGGGACAGAACGGCCAGGTTCCGCAAGCTCGACTCGCTGGCCACCGCCGAGATCAAGGGGTGCCACGTGCTGTTCATCGCCGGCGGGGCGCGGGAATTGCTCAACGACGTACCGCCTGCCCTGCGTATCCGGGGAGGTGGATTGCTGACCGTCAGCGACCACCCCGAGTTCGCTCGCCGCGGCGGCATGATCGGCCTTTCCCAGGGCGAGAACAAGGTCAAATTCGAGATCAACCTGCGGGCCGCCCGTGAAGGCGGACTGGAACCTGGCGCCTCTTTGCTCGAACTGGCGACTATCGTAGACTGAGTCCCATGCCTCACTTCATGCCGCCAACGCCCCATACGCGCTCCATACGCGACAAACTGCGCCGGCTGATCTGGACAACGGTCGGCGGCGCCCTTGCCTGCGTCACGATTGCCTTCGTCGTATTCCAGTTCTGGAGCTTCCGCACGGCCATTTCCGAAAGGCTTTCGGCCATCTCGCAGGTTCTGTCGAGCAACGTCAAGGCCGCGCTGGAGTTCGACGAACCGCGCCAAGCCACAAGACTGCTGGAGAGCTTATCGGCGGAACAAGACATCGCGACCGTTACCGTCTTCGACCGGCACGGCACCTTCTTTGCCGGACATGGCAGGCAGGATACGGAGAAGCGGCATCTCGAGGCGATCAATAGCTGGCTTCGGTTCGCCATGGCGGCCAAGACCGAAGAGTTCATGTTCAACCTGGATGCCATCGATCATGTATCGCCCATTGAAATGTACGGCGAGACGATCGGATTCATCCACCTCCATGCCACCCCGAAGCGCTTCTACAGGCAGCTCGCCCTCAGCATCGGCATGATTCTCGGCATTGCGCTGCTCGTCGGCTCGCTGGCCTTCTACTGGGCTTCACGCCTGCAACGCCGCATCGTCGAACCGATCTTCCACCTCGCCGATTCAATGCGGCAGATTACCGTCGAACAGGACTTCTCCCTACGCGCCCGCAAGGAGGACGACGACGAAATCGGTCTGCTGACCGACGGCTTCAACCGCATGCTCGCCCAGCTGGATGAACGCGACACGCATCTGGCCGAGCGCAGCCGGGAACTGGCCAAATCCAATCGCGAACTGGAACAAGCGGTCGCCGAAGCCAATTCGGCCAAGCTCCGCGCCGAAGAAGCTACCCAGTCCAAGTCGATGTTCCTCGCCAACATGAGCCACGAAATCCGCACGCCGATGAACGGCGTTCTGGGCATGCTTGAGTTGCTGCTGGATTCTCCGTTGCAGGAAGAGCAGCGGCGTCAGGCCGAAACGGCGCTGCGTTCAGGCCGGGCGCTGGTCAGCGTGATCAGCGACATCCTCGATTTTTCAAAAATCGAGGCCGGGAAACTCGAGCTCGATCCGGTCGACTTTCATCTGCGCGATACGACCGAGGATGTCGTCGGCCTGTTTGCCGAAGCAGCCCAGAACAAGGGGCTGGAAATCAGCTGCCGCCTCTCGAACGACGTGCCGCTATGGATCAATGCCGACTCGGGCCGCTTGCGGCAGATCCTGTCGAACCTGCTCAGCAATGCCGTCAAGTTCACCGAGCGCGGCGAAATCAACGTGCACGTCACGGCAACTCCCTTGCCCGACGGCCGCGCCATGGAACTTCGCTTCGAAGTCCGCGACACGGGACGCGGCATTTCCTCCGACAAGCAAGCCAACGTTTTCAGAGAGTTCGATCAAGGCGAGGCCAGCACGGCCCGCCACCACGGCGGAACCGGTCTCGGCCTCGCCATCGTTCGTCACCTTTGCCAGTTGATGGGTGGTGAAGTCGGCGTCACCAGCACGCCCGGTATCGGCAGCACCTTCTGGTTCGTGATCCAGGCTGAACGGGTCAGCGGCCCCCCCCTGCTCGAACACGAGCAGGATGGCGACGGATTGCGCGGACGCCGCGTTCTGGTGGTCGATGACAATGCCACCAACCGGGAAATACTGACCATGCACGCTCAGACGTGGGGTATGGCTGCCGATGCCGCAGCAGACGGCAAGGAAGCGCTCGACAAACTGCGCCTGGCGGCCGTGTGCGGGCAAGCCTACGACATTGCCCTGGTCGACATGCGCATGCCTGAAATGAACGGCATCGACCTGAGCCGGGCGATCAGGGAAGAAAGCCCGCTCCTCGACGGTATCCGCATCGTCATGCTCACCTCGCTGAACCGTATTTCGGCCACGCGTACCGCACGCAATGCCGGCGTGGACAAGCATCTGGTCAAACCGGTACGCAAGGTGCACCTGTTCAACACCATGCGTATCGCCCTGGGCCTTGCTCCCGACGATAGCGAGGATACGACGCAAAACGATCGAGCCTCGACAGCCCTGGCATCGTTGAAAGTGCTTCTGGTCGAAGACAACCCGGTCAACCAGGAAGTTGCCGGTGCGATCCTGCGCCGCTTCGGTTGCGAGATTGCCATTGCCGAAGGGGGTATCGACGGCGTTGCGGACGCGAAATCGAAATCATGGGACATGATCCTGATGGATTGCCAGATGCCCGACATGGATGGTTACGAGGCAACCCGCCGCATCCGCGCCTGGGAAGCCGAACAGGCAGCCGACGGCAGGTCGGTGCGCCGGGTTCCGATCATTGCGCTGACCGCCAATGCCATGCGCGGCAGCCGGGAGCTCTGCCTGGCAGCGGGAATGGATGACTACATCACCAAGCCGTTCCAGCAAAAGACGCTCTTCGACACGATGAGCCGCTACGTCAGGCTTGAGGCACCTTCTGAGGTGCCCCCGGAACCGCCGCACGTTCCGGCCGGCGGGAAGCCTGTCGGCGGCGATGCCCTCAACCCGGCAAGCCTGGATACCTTGCGCGAACTCGATCAGTCAGGAAAACTGCTCCAGCGCGTGATCTCGGCCTATCTGGCCGATGCCCCGCGGCAATTGAAAAATGCGCAGACGGCACTGGCATCTCACAACGCAGCCGACTTGCGGCTGGCGGTCCATACACTCAAATCGGCCAGCAAATACCTGGGCGCCGACACGTTGGCCGCGACCTGCCTGGAGATCGAACGCAGCGCCACGAATTTCCAGCTGGTAGGACTCGATACCCGCCTGGCTGCTGCCGCCGCCCAACTCGAACACGTCATCGACGAACTGCAATCCCTGCTGCCGCAGGAAGCCTAGAAAACTCCGACGACGAGCCAAATCCGGCTCGTTGCCCGGAAATCCCGAGAACAGCCGGTGCATCGCGCTTGCTCGGCCGACTTTCCCCAGATTTCATACTCATGAAAATCATGAGCTCCCGTTCAAGCTATTTCGGATGTCTCGCATCCGACCAAGCGCGATAGTGATTGTCAGTCCGCTTCCTTCGAAGCCGGACGAAGCGCTGGCAAATACCCCGGCACCTCAACCGACAAAGGAGACTTTCATGAAATGGGAAACCCCGACCGCCTGTGATTTCCGCTTCGGCTTCGAAATCACGATGTACATCGCCGCGCGCTAAGCCGGCCCGCCGCCATCCACAAGGGATGGCGGTTTCGCTCAAGCCCATGAAACTGATCATTCTCGGCGCCGCTGCCGGCGGCGGTTTTCCGCAGTGGAACTGCAACTGCCGCAACTGTGCCGGCGTGCGCAACGGCAGCCTCCAGGCCAAGCCGCGCACCCAGTCGTCCATCTGCGTGACCCGCGATGACGGCGCCGACTGGGCGCTGCTCAACGCCTCGCCCGACATCCTGCAACAGATCAAGGCAACGCCGGAACTGACGCCGAACCGCGCTCTGCGCGACACCGGTATCGGCGGCATCCTGCTGGTGGATGGCCAGATCGACCACGCAACCGGCCTCTTCATGCTACGCGAGCAGAAGACGCCGATGCCGCTGTGGTGCGCCGACCCGGTGTATGAGGATTTGACCACCGGCAACCCGGTACTCAACGTACTCTCGCATTACTGCGGCGTTGATCGCCGCGCCGTACCGCTCGACGGTTCGCCATTCGCAATGCCCGGGGTGGCAGGTCTTGAATTCTCCGTACTGCCGCTCTCGAGCAAGGCCGCCCCCTACTCGCCACACCGCGAGTCATCGGTCGATGGCGACAACATCGGCGTCACCATCACCGACCAGCAAAGCGGCGCCAGGCTCTTCTACGCCCCCGGCCTCGGCGCCCGCACGCCGGAAGTCTTCGCCCGCATGGCGGAAGCCGATTGCGTGATGGTCGACGGCACTTTCTGGACCAACGACGAGATGATTACCGCCGGCCTGTCGAGCAAGACCGCCCGCGACATCGGCCACCTGCCACAATCCGGCCCCGGCGGCATGATGGACTGGCTGGACGGACTGCCCAGGCACGTGCGCAAGATCCTCATCCACATCAACAACACCAATCCCATCCTCGACGAAGCCTCGCCGCAACGGGCCGAACTGACCCGGCGCGGCATCGAGGTAGCCGAGGATGGCTGGCGCATCACCATTTGACGAGGCCACCATGATCCGAGCCGACATCCTTGCCGAATCCCATGATGCCGACGATGGTCGCCCGACCTGGAGCCGCGCCGAATTCGAGGCACAGCTGCGTGAGAACGGCAAGTCGTACCACATCCACCACCCGTTCAACATCATGCTCAACACCGGCCGCGCCACGCCGGCGCAGATTCGCGGCTGGGTCGCCAATCGCTACTACTACCAGATCGCCATTCCGGTGAAGGATGCGGCGATCATGGCCAACTGTCCGGACCGCGAGGTTCGCCGCGGCTGGGTGCAGCGCATCCTCGACCACGACGGTTTCGAGTATGGCCTGCCCAACGGGGAAAAGCACTTCGACGCGGGTGGCATCGAAGCCTGGATACGTCTCGGCGAAGCGGTTGGCCTGAAGCGCGAGGAAATCGTCGACCTGCCCCACGTGCTGCCCGGCGTGCGCTTCGCTGTCGATGCCTACATCAATTTCGCCCGCCGCGCCCCGTGGCAGGAGGCCGTCTGCTCCTCGCTGACCGAACTGTTCGCGCCGGCCATCCACCGCCAGCGGCTCGCCACCTGGCCGGAGCATTACCCGTGGATCGAGCCTGAGGGCCTGCAATACTTCCGCAACCGCACCAGCCAGGCGCCGCGCGACGTTGAGCAGGGCCTGCAGGTAACACTCGACTACTTCCGCACCCGGCCGATGCAGGAACGCGCCGTGCAAATCCTCAAGTTCAAGCTCGACATCCTGTGGGCCATGAATGACGCCATGGGCCAGCATTACGGCACCAACGACGTCGTGGCGGAAAACATCGTTCCGGCCGACGCCGAACGCAAGGCAGCATGATGGACGGCATCCCCCGCCTCGGCCACGGCTTCCGCTTCCAATGGGAGCCGGCGCAGAACTGCCATGTGCTGCTCTACCCCGAAGGGATGATCAAGCTCAACCAGAGCGCCGGGGAAATCCTGGTGCGTTGCGATGGCCAGCGCGACGTCGCCGCCATCATCGCCAATCTGGAAGCCGCCTTTTCGACCCGCGATCTGCGCCCGGATGTCGAAACCTTCATTGCCATGGCCGTCGACAAACGCTGGCTACGCCTCGAGTCTGCCACCGCATGAACGCCCCGCTCACCCACCCCGCCCCGGGTATCGGCCCGCCGATGTGGTTGCTCGCCGAAGTCACCTACCGCTGCCCGCTGCATTGCGTCTTCTGCTACAACCCGGTCGACTTCGCTCGGCACGAGCAGGAACTCTCCACCGACGACTGGCTGCGTGTGCTGCGCGAAGGACGAGAACTGGGCGCGGTGCAATGCGGCTTTTCGGGCGGCGAACCGCTGCTGCGCGACGACCTCGAAATCCTCATCGCCGAGGCCCGCCAGCTCGGCTACTACACCAACCTGATCACCTCCGGCGTCGGCCTCACCGAAGCCCGGCTCGATGCTTTCAAGGCGGCCGGCCTCGACCACATCCAGCTCTCCTTCCAGGACTCGACGAAAGAGATCAACGATTTCCTGACCCACACCCGCACCTTCGACCTCAAGCAGCGCGTCGGCGACATGCTCAAGGCGCGCGGCTGGCCGATGGTCATGAACGTCGTCATCCACCGCCTGAACATCGAACACATCGGCCGCATCATCGAGATGGCCGACGAACTCGGCGCCGAATACCTCGAACTGGCCAACGCCCAGTACTACTCCTGGGCGCTGCTCAACCGCGACCAGCTGATGCCCAGCCGCGAGCAACTCCAGTGCGCCGAGGAGATCACCAACGAATGGAAGGCCAGGCTGGCCGACCGCATGCGCATTCTCTTCGTCGTGCCCGACTACCACGAGGGCAAGCCCAAGAAATGCATGAACGGTTGGGGCAACGTCTTCCTCACCGTCACGCCGGACGGCACCGCCCTACCCTGCCACACCGCCCGCATGCTGCCCGGCCTGAGCTTCCCCAACGTCAAGGACCACAGCCTGCGCCATGTCTGGTTCGAATCGGCGGGTTTCAACCGCTATCGCGGTACCGGCTGGATGAAGGAACCTTGCCGAAGTTGCGACGACAAGGAAAAGGACTACGGCGGCTGCCGCTGCCAGGCCTATCTGCTGGCCGGCGACCCCACTGCCGCCGACCCGGTCTGCCCGAAGAGCCCGCATCACGGCCAGGTAGTCGCCGCACTGGAAAATGCCGAAAACCCGGTGCGCCGGATGCGGCCGCTGGTTTTCCGCGAGCCAAGGGAAAGTCGCAGGCTGACGGAAGAAATCCCCTGACAGGCGTGAAGTCTCTCAGGGACTACTACTCCGATCAGGCGTTCGCCTTCTCGCCACCCGCCACCAGCCATTGCAAAAGGGTTTCATACAGTTTTCCCGGGTCGACCGGCTTGGCGATGTGATCATTCATGCCGCCATCGAGACAGTGTTGGCGGTCTTCATCGAAGGCATTCGCCGTCATTGCCAGAATGGGCGTCGTCCGGTTAAGCGAATCCGAGCGGATGGCGCCAGCGGCGTCGATACCATTCATCACCGGCATCTGCATATCCATCAGGATAAGGGCATACGCGTTGCACCTGGCCTTATCGAGCGCCTGCTGTCCGTTTTCGGCGATATCCACTGACAGATTCACATTCTCCAGCAAACTGCGCGCAATCTCCTGAGTGATGGGTTCATCTTCCACCAGCAAAATGCGCGAACCGGCGTATTGGCTGCGCAAACGTGCTTCGACAAGGAGTCCAGGGCAAGGCATTTCCTGCAGAAGCATGCCCGGCTCCCGTTTTTTCAACGGAACCACGAACCAGAACATGCTCCCTTCCCCAGGTACGCTATCGACCCCGATTTCCCCACCCATCAACCGGACGAGGGATTTGCAGATCGCCAATCCGAGACCGGTACCGCCGTACCGTCGGGTCATGCTGTTGTCGGCTTGCTCGAAGGACTGGAATAAGCGCCCTTTCGCTTCGGCATCTATTCCCAAACCGGTATCGCTGACTTCGAAACGTACTTGCAGCGCCTCGCGGGTTTCGCCGACAGCCCGGACCCGCAAGGTGACGCCACCCCGCTCGGTGAACTTGATGGCGTTGCCGACCAGGTTGAGCAAGATCTGCCCCAGGCGAAGCGAATCGCCCTTGAGCGCGGCGCCAGCAACATCCTCCGGCAAGTCAATGTGTAATTCCAGGTCTTTCCCAGCCGCCACGTGACCGAGGGTTCCGGCCACGCCATCCACGCTGTCGCGCAATTGCAACGGCGTCTCTTCAAGCATCATGCGGTCAGCCTCGATCTTGGAGAGATCGAGAATGTCGTTGAGCACGCGGAGCAGTCGTTCGGCGGCATGCTTGGCCTTGCCTAGCTGGTCGATGCCCCGGGGATCGACCATGCGCCGCCTGGCAAGCTCGATCATGCCCATGACCCCATTCATCGGGGTCCGCAGTTCGTGGCTCATATTGGCAAGAAATGCGCTCTTGGCACGGTTGGCGGCTTCGGCAGCATCCTTTGCGATAACCAGGTCCCGTGTCTGGGCCGCGACAAGCTCCTGCAGGTGATGCCGATGCCGGCGCAATTCGAGTTCGTCCTGTTTACGCTCCGTGATATCGGTATGCGTGCCGCACATCCGCATCGGCTTGCCATCCTGGTCGCGCTGCATCACGCTGGCCTGATCGAGAATCCAGCGTACGCTACCGTCCTTGTGGAGCATCCGGTATTCCAGCCGGTGTATGGCTGAGCCACCTTCAAGAACCGCATTGACCGAACTCCACGCTCTTTCCCGGTCATCCGGATGAATGAAGTCGGTCCACTGCCGCGTCGTATGCTTGATCTCCTCAGGGGTATAGCCCAGCATCTCGGCCCACTGCTCGTTCCGATCCACCGTACCGGTGACAATGTCCCAGTCCCAAAAACCAAGCGCCGAGCCGGCCAGCACAAAACGCAGCTGCTTTTCTCTGCGCTCCAGTGCGAGACTGGATATTTTCTGCTCCGAGATATCCTCGACCATTGCCACAACGTAATCGACACTGCCATCCGCCTTGCGCACATTGCTGACAGCCAGGCGCGTATGGACCGGATGGCCATCCTTGTGAACGAAGCGCTTGTCCATGGCGTAGCTGTCGATCTCGCCGGCCAGCATACGGTTGAATTGCGCCATATCGGGCGCCAGGTCATCCGGGTAGGTCAATTCCGTCCAGGTCATGTGCGTCAGCTCTGCCCGGGAATAGCCGAGCGTGTTGCATAGCGCATCGTTGACTTCGAGCCAGCCTTTTTCAAGGCTGGTGATGGCGAGCCCGACGATGGAATGATCGAAATAGGCGTGAAAGCGCTGCATGCTGGCATGCTCTTCAGCCGTCAAAGCCTTCTGGGCATTTTGCAATGCCAGCCGATCGACCCGCTGCTGCGCATGATGTTGAAATGACAGGCACAGAAACATGAAGGCAAGCGGGTAGAAAAACAGCAACACCCACCAGGCCTGCTCGATGAAGGGGTGACCGGCACGATTGGGAATCAACGCGAAAGCCCCCAGCTGTGCCAACTGCACCAGCACGCCCAGCAGCAAGTAATGCATCGCCCCGGGAAGAGCGCCACGCCGCATGAACCATTGCCGTGCCAGTACGCCCAGCAAGGCTGACTGGAGGATGACCAGTGCCCCCACCGGTGCACCGATACCGCCCAACTGATAGCGATATGCGGCAGCCATCCCCGCTGCGATGGCACCAACTACGCCGCCACCGACCAAGCCGGCCAGCGACAGCACGATCGAACGGCCATCGAATATCAGGCCGGGCGCGAAATTGACCGGGTTGACCATGCCCAGCAAGGTCACGCAACCGAAGAGCACACCGAGCATCAGCTGGCGGCCCGGCGTATTCCTCTGGAAGCGCGAGATGACAAGCTGCCCCACCGCAACCAAGGCAATGAGGAAGGCAATATTGTTGACCAGATTGATAAACATGCGTCAGAAAACCCGGGATAGTCTCAGTCGCCATGCTACGCCAAGCGCATGAAATTTTGCGGCCAAGCATGCCGGAAAGCGCCCAAGAGACATAACCAAATCAGGCGGCAGCGCTCGAAAGGCTTCCGGCATAGACGAAACCGGCCGCCGCCGAAAAAGCCGCGATATAGCAAAAGCGGAGGGCTGACCGCGGGTTTTCCCGCTTAGTGACAACCCCAATTCCATTTTCGCCATCCGCTCACTAGGCTTCCCTGCCACACTGGAGGGGACACATGAATCAACTCACCGCCGCCATCGCCGGCATCACGTTGTGTATCGCCACGCATGCTGCAATGGCCAACGAACCGATCCGCATCGCCGTGACCGGGCCTTACTCTGGCCCCTCCTCGCCCATGGGCCAGTCGATGCTGGCCGGGGTGCGGCTGGCAATCGGCGAAATGAACCTGGGCGGCGGCCTGCTCGGGCGGCAACTGGTGCTGGTCGAAAAGGACGACAAGGGCGATCCGGCAACCGGCAGGCAGGTCGTCGAGGAAGCCATCCGCCGGGACAAGGTGGTGGCCGGCCTGGGATTCATCAACACCGGCGTCGCGCTGGCCTCGCTGAAGGCCTATCAGGAGGCCCGGGTGCCGGTGATCGTCAACGTCTCGACCGGCAGCACCGTGGCCCGGCAGTTTTTCCCGCCCGCCGTTGCGGACAGCTACGCTTTCCGGAACTCGGCCAGCGACGACATCCAGGCGGCGATGATCGTTCGCGAAGCAGTCAAGCGTGGCCGCCATGCCAAGCTGGCCATTTTCCACGACAGCACGCCTTACGGCGAGCAGGGACGCGACCAATTGACCAGGGAACTGGCTGCAATCGACATCACGCCGGTGGCGGTCGAAAGTTTCGCCCCCGGCGTCAAGGATCTTTCCGCCGCCCTGCAGCGCGCCCGCACGGCCGGCGCCGAGGCCATCCTGACCTATGCCATCGGCCCGGAACTGGCAGTCATCGCCAACGGCCGCGCCCGCCTGGGCTGGAAGGTACCGATGATCGGCAGCTGGCCGCTGTCGCTGCCCAATTTCATCGAAGCGGCAGGCAAGAACGCCGACGGTGCGCGCATGCCGCAGACCTTCATCGAGGCCCCCAACAATTACCGACGCACCGCCTTCATCAGCGCCTATCACCAGGCCAATGGCAGCAAGCCAATTCCGTCCGCCGTATCGGCCGCCCAGGGCTACGATTCGGCCTTGCTGCTGATGGCGGCAATCAACCAGGCTGGCAGCACGGAGGGGCCGAAAATCCGCGCAGCGCTGGAAAACCTGCAAAAACCGGTCTATGGCGTGATCACGACCTATTCCCCCCCCTTCACCAAAGACGACCACGAGGCGCTGAGCGACAACATGGTGCTGATGGGTGAGGTGAAACAGGGAAAGGTCAGCTTTGCCCATGCCGACGACGAGCGGCGCAGCCTGCTCGTGCACCGCAAGCCGAAAGCTCAGCCGGTCAACTGACCCGACTGGATGCGCAAGGTCCGCCCGCAACGGGCGGCAATCGCCTCGTCGTGAGTGACCAGCAGCAAGGTCGTTCCCTGGCGGGCATTGAGATCGAACATCAGCTCGATGATCTGTCTGCCGGTTGCCGCATCGAGATTGCCGGTCGGCTCATCGGCCAGGACCAGGCCGGGGTTTGGCGCGAAGGCGCGGGCCAGCGCGACACGCTGTTGCTCGCCGCCGGAGAGGTGCTTCGGATAGTGCTTCAGACGATGACCGAGGCCGACGCGCTCCAGCCAGGCGCGCGCCGTCTCCGCAGCGCCGGCCATTCCCGCCAGCTCGAGCGGCAACATCACGTTTTCCAGCGCCGTCAGCGACGGCAGCAACTGGAAAGACTGGAAGACGAAACCGAGCACGCGTCCGCGCAGCCTGGCCAACCGGTCCTCATCCAGGGCATTCAGGGATACGCCGGCGAGCCGGACCTCCCCCGAGCTCGGCGCATCCAGGCCGGCGAGCAGGCCGAGCAGGGTGGACTTGCCCGAACCCGAGGCGCCGACAATGGCCACCGTTTCACCCGACATGACCGAAAAGGAAATATCCTGCAGAATCACCAGCGGCTCCCCACCGTTATCGACGGTCTTCCCCAAGCCCGAGACTTCCACTACCGGTTTATCTGCCATGCGGCCTGTCCTCTCCTTTTGCCTGTTCGTGTCTGCCCTGCTCTGTCTGCCGCTGCCTGCCCTGGCAGCGAAGACTATCCTGATCATCGGCGATTCGCTCTCCGCCGGCTACGGCATACGGCCCGAGCAGGCCTGGCCCGTCCTGCTCGACAAGCGACTGTCCGAAAAACGGCTCGATTATAGCGTCGCCAACCTGTCGATCTCCGGCGAGACCACTGCCGGCGGCCGCTCCCGCCTCGATACGGCGCTCAAGGCCCACAAGCCGGCTGTCGTCGTCATTGCCCTCGGGGCCAACGACGGCCTGCGCGGCCTGCCGCTGGGCCAGATGCGCGACAACCTGAATGCCATGATCGATGCATCGCGCGCCAGCGGCGCCAAGGTGGCGCTGGCCGGCATGCGCCTGCCGCCCAATTACGGCCAGTACGCCAACGACTTCGTACGCAGCTTTGCCGAGATCGCCAAGGCGAAAAAGACGCCGCTGGTCGAATTCCTGCTCGAGCCGGTAGCCGCCCAGGCCCGCTACTTCCAGGCGGACAACCTGCATCCGGTTGCCGAGGCGCAACCGCTGATCCTGGACCACGTCTGGCCGACCCTGCTCCCCTTGCTAAAATAGCGGGATGAAACGTCCCAACCCCACCGTGGCCGACCTGGCTGCCTACGACGAAATCATCGACGTGCGCTCCCCGAGCGAATTCGCCGAAGACCACATTCCGGGCGCCATCAATTGCCCGGTGCTGGACGACGCGCAGCGCGCCGAGGTCGGCACCCTCTACAAGCAGGTATCACCTTTCGAAGCCAAGAAAATCGGCGCCGCGCTGGTTTCCGAGAACATCGGTCGCCACCTGAAGGAACGCTTCCTGGATCGGCCCAAAAACTGGAAGCCGCTGATCTACTGCTGGCGCGGCGGCGAGCGCAGCGGCTCCATGACCACCGTCTTTCGCGCCATCGGCTGGGCAGCCGGACAACTGGACGGCGGCTACAAGTCCTGGCGCAGCTACGTCATCGCGCAACTGGCCGCCTTGCCGGCGCAATACCGCTTTGTCGTTCTCTGCGGCGCCACCGGCAATGCCAAGACACGCATCCTGCAAGCCTTGGGCCAGCGGGGCGCACAGATTCTCGACCTGGAAACACTGGCCAGCCACAAGGGTTCGGTGCTCGGCGTCCTGCCCGATCAGCCGCAACCATCGCAGAAAGCCTTTGAAACGGCGCTGCTGGCGTCGCTGTCGGGACTCGACCCGCAACGCCCGGTGTTTGTCGAAGCGGAAAGCCGCAAGATCGGCAACCTGCATGTTCCGGAAGCCTTGATCGAGCGCATCCGGCATGGCGACTGTGCGACGGTCGATGCCACCCTCGAGGCCCGCGTCGACTTCCTGCTCAAGGATTACGATTACTTCCTCGGCTACCCGGCGCTGCTGGCATCACGTCTGGAAATCCTGCGCTCGCAGCACAGCCGGGAAACCCTCGAACACTGGCATGCCCAGATCAGCGCCGGAAACTGGCCGGCGCTGGTGCGCGAACTGCTCGAGCTTCACTACGACCCCTTGTACCACCGTTCGCAGCACCACAATTTCACCGGCATGCAGCACCCGGAAGTCTTTGCCACCGACGACCTGTCGCCGGCCGGCATCGCCCGGCTGGCCGACGCCATCGCTCAGTCGCGCACGGCGCAGACGGCCTGACGCATGGCCGGCTTCGGGCGGTCGGTGTAGCCTTCCTCGAAAGCCACTTCCCGCAAACCGGCGGCAGCGGCAATTTCGCGTAGTTCGCCGGGCCGCAGCAGGAAATCGGGATTCGACGGCTTGCCGTAGGTCTCGTTGCCGCACATGAAGGTTTCGTAGATCAACACGCCGCCGGGCGCCAGCAAGGCCAGCAGATCGGGCAGGCGCGGCCTCCACAGGTAGTTGGTGACGACGATGCCGGTATAGCAGCGCCCCGTCAGGGGCCATGCATCGCCCTCCAGATCAAGCTGCCGGGCTTCGACGCCCGGAACCCCGGCCAGGGCGGCGATAGCCGCCGCATCGCGGTCGACGGCATGCACCGCATACCCCCTGGCTGCGAGCCAGCGGGCATGGCGGCCGCTACCGCAGGCCAGGTCGAGCACCGCCCCGGTGGCCGGAATTCGCTCGCCATGCAGCACCACCCATGAGGAAGGCGGTATGATCGTCGGGTTTTCATTCGAGGAGATGGGCATGTCGGGCATCGTGGTCGTTGCGGAAAACGGAATGGGAAGATACCAGCAGGCAGTCACCGCAGGCCAGCACCGCTTGCTCGCCGATGAACCCGAAAGCCTGGGCGGCACCGATGCCGGGCCGGCTCCCTTCGACCTGGTGATGTCCGGACTGGGCGCCTGCACCTCGATGACGTTGCGCATGTATGCCGAACGCAAAGGCCTGTCGCTGGAGCGGATCAGCGTCACGTTGAGTCACGACAAGATCGAACTCGATGGCGCCAGCCGCGACCGGATCAGCCGCCGGATCAGCCTGGAAGGCGAACTGAGCGACGAACAGCGCCAACGCCTGCTGGAAATCGCCAACAAGTGCCCTGTCCACCGCCTTCTGTCGCAATCGGTGATCCTTGCTTGCAGCCTGGAAAATTAGCCAATAACCCTATCTTGATCAATGACAATACAGGGCGCCTGTGACAAAATGACGCACTGCACAATAACAGCCTAATACGAGGGGCTTGCCATGTTGGAACAGCACTATCTCACCGCGCTTTTCGAACCGAAATCCGTCGCCGTGATCGGCGCCTCGGACCGTGAAAATTCGGTCGGCAACATCATCTTCAAGAACATCCTGAGCTCGGGCTACAAGGGCCGGCTCTATGCCATCAACCCCAAGCACGACACGATCCAGGGCCAGCAGGCCTACAAGTCGATCGAGGAAATCGGCGCCCGGGTCGAACTGGCGGTCATCGCCACCCGCGCCCAGACCGTGCCCCAGCTGATTGAACAGTGCGGTCGCAGCGGCGTGCGCAACGTGATCGTGATCACCGCCGGCTTCTCCGAATCCGGCCACATCGGCGCCGCCATCGAGCGCAAGATGCTCGAGATCGCCCGCTCCTACAACGTCCGCATCCTCGGCCCGAACTGCCTGGGCATCATCCGCCCCGAACTCGGCCTCAACGCCACCTTCGCCAAGATCACCGCCAAGGCCGGCAACCTGGCCCTCGTCTCGCAGTCCGGCGCCATGTGCTCCGCCGTGCTCGACTGGGCCAAGGCCAACGACGTCGGCTTCTCGTCGGTGATCTCCATCGGCATGACGGCCGACGTCGATTTCGGCGAAATCCTCGACTACCTGATCTACGACAGCCGCACGCACTACATCCTGATGTACGTGGAGGGTATCCGCAACGCCCGCCGCTTCATGAGCGCACTGCGCTCGGCCGCCCGCATCAAGCCGATCATCCTGCTCAAGGCCGGCCGCCACGAAGCCGGTGCCGCTGCGACCGCCATGCACTCCGGCATGGCCGCCGTCTCCGACACCGTCTTCGACGCCGCCGTGCGCCGCGCCGGTGTCGTCCGCGTGCAGAACGTCGGCCAGCTGTTCTACGCCGCCAAGGCGCTGGCCTCCAAGTTCCGTCCGCTCGGCAACCGCCTGGCCATCATCACCAACGGCGGCGGACCGGGCGCCATGGCCGCCGACCGTGCCGGCGACCTCGGCATCCCGCTCGCCGAACTGACCAACGAAACGATGGCCGTGCTCAACAAGGCGCTGCCCGCCAACTGGTCGCACGCCAACCCGATCGACATCGGCGGCGATGCGACACCCGAGCGCTACCGCGACGCCATCCTCGCCGTGACGCACGACGCCAACGTGGACAGCACGCTGGTCATGCTGTCGCCGCAGGCGATGACCGATCCGTTGGCCGTCGCCCAGGCCATCGTCGAGGTCGCCGACAAGCTGAACCGCTCGCTGATCTGCTGCTGGATGGGCGAAGAGCAGGTACGCGACGGACGCAAGTACCTGGAGGAAAACGGCATCCCGGCCTTCCGCATGCCGGAGACCGCGATCGAGCTGTTCCACCATATCTCCAAGTACTACCGCAACCAGAAACTGCTGCTGCAGACGCCGGAGCCGACTCGCCAGCACGGCCGCCCGGAAGCCGAAGGCGCCAAGATGCTGATCGAGGCGCTGCTCGCCGAACGACGCAAGGTGCTGTCCGAGATGGAATCAAAGGCCATCCTGCGCGCCTTCAAGGTGCCGGTGGCGCAGACCATGGTCGCCCGCACCGCCACCGAAGCGCTGCTGCTGGCCGAGCAGATCGGCTTCCCGATCGCCATGAAGGTCGATTCGCCCGACCTGCCGCACAAATCCGATGCCGGCGGCGTGCGCCTCAACATCGGCAACGCGCCGGCCGTGCGCAACGCCTACCACGACATCATCGACACCGTGAAGAAGCGCCGGCCCGACGCCAAGATCAACGGCGTCTCGATCGAGCCCTTCCTGTCGCGCCCGAACGGCCGCGAATTGATGATCGGCGTCTTCCGCGACCCGATCTTCGGACCGGTCATCACCTTCGGTGCCGGCGGTTTCGACGTCGAGATCTTCTCCGACCGCTCGGTTGCCCTGCCGCCGCTCAACCGCTTCCTGGCCAAGGACCTGATCGACTCGACGCGTGCCGCCAAGATCCTCGGCCAGTTCCACAACATGCCGCCGGCCGACCGTGAGTCGATCAAGGAAGTGCTGCTCTGCATCTCGGAAATGGTCTGCGAACTGCCGTGGATCCAGGAGCTCGACCTCAATCCGCTGATCGTCGATGAAAACGGTGCCATCGCTGCCGATGCCCGTATCGTCATCGACCACGCTGCCAGTGCGAGCGGCGACCGCTACGCCCACATGTCGATCTACCCGTACCCGGTGCATCTGATCCAGGAATGGCAGATGAACGATGGCCAGGTGGTCACCATCCGCCCGATCCGTCCGGAAGATGCCGACATGGAGCAGGAATTCGTCAAGAACATGTCCGACGAATCGCGCTACTACCGCTTCATGGACACCCTGCGCGAACTGACCCAGACCATGCTGGTGCGTTTCACGCAGATCGACTATGACCGTGAAATGGCCCTGGTGGCGACGATCACCAAGGAACTCGAGGACAACGTCGATGGCGTCGAACCCTACGACCACCAGATCGGTGTTGCCCGCTACGTGGTCAACCCGGATGGCGAGTCGGTCGAATTCGCACTCGCGGTCGGCGACGATTGGCAGAAATGCGGTGTCGGCCGCAAGCTGATGACGGCACTGATCGAATGCGCCCGCATGAAGGGCTACCGTGCCGTGGTCGGCGACGTCTTGTCGACCAACGCCAAGATGTTCCGCCTGATGACCAGCCTCGGCTTCACCATCCACCCGCATCCGGACGACACCGCCGTCAAGCGCGTGGTCAAGCCGCTGACGGGCTGACCCTGAATTGCTCCGGACACATCCGGAGCGCGCCAAAGAAAAAAGCCGGTCGATGACCGGCTTTTTGCTTGAAGATCGTGGTGTTTTTCGTAGCGCTTATTCGCCGAAGAAATTCACGTCGTACGGGTAGGATTTCTGCGGAACCTTGGAAGCGGCATTGCGCGCCGAGGTATCGACATCCTGCTTCTTGTCCCACCACAGGGCGCGGCCGGCCTTCTGGTCTTCGACCCATTCCGGGTTCTTGGCAAGCATTTCGTTCATCCAATCCTGATGATCGGACGTGTACGTGGTATTGACGTCACCCATTTCGCGACATTCCTCAAGCTAAACAAGACAATCCCGCAATTCTAGCATGCGGTATTGGCGCTCAGGGGTACAAACCACGGGTCGCCCGCGCCGCCAGCACGCGACTGCAACCGATGACGAATGCCGCCGTGCGCAGCGACAAGCCGCGCTCAGCGGCCAGTTGCCAGATGGCGTCAAAGGCCTCGGTCATGATCCGGTCGAGGCGGGCGTTGATTTCCTCTTCGCTCCAGAAAAAGCTGGAGAAATCCTGAACCCACTCGAAATAGCTCACCGTAACCCCGCCGGCATTGGCCAGCACGTCGGGAACAACCATCACCCCCCGTTCGGCGAGTATGGCCTCGGCTTCCGGTGTGGTCGGGCCATTGGCGCCTTCGACGACGATCCGCGCCGTGACCTGTTCGGCGTTGTAACGATTGATCTGCGACTCGAGCGCCGCCGGCACCAGGAACTCGCAAGGCAGCGCCCAGAAATCGGCGCTGGGCACCATTTCCGCTCCCAGGGCGCCGAGCAGGGTGCCGTTGGCTGCATGAAAAGCCTTCAGGGCTGCCACATCCAGGCCGGCCGGGTTGTAGACCGTACCGCTGACATCCTGGACGGCAACGATTCGCGCACCGGCCTGGGCAAACATCCGGGCGCTCGCCTCGCCGACGTTGCCGAAACCCTGAACGATCACCCGCGCCCCTTCGATCGGCAGATTGATGCGCCGCGCCGCCTCGCGCGCCGAGACGAAGACACCGCGCCCCGTCGCATCCGGCCGCCCGAGCGAACCGCCCAGCTCCAGCGGCTTGCCGGTCACGACGCCGGTCACGGTGCGCCCCTCGCCCATCGAGTAGGTATCCATCATCCAGGCCATGGTCTGGGCATTGGTGTTCATGTCCGGCGCCGGAATGTCCTTGTCCGGGCCGATCATCGAACTGATCTCGCTGGTGTAGCGACTGGTCAGGCGCTCCAGTTCCGATGCGTTGAGCTGGCGCGGATCAACCCGGATGCCACCCTTGGCGCCGCCAAAAGGCACGTTGACCACGGCGTTCTTGATGGTCATCCAGCCGGACAGGGCCATGACCTCGGACAGCGTCACATCCTGGTGATAACGGATGCCGCCCTTGCCCGGCCCGCGCGAGGTATTGTGATGCACGCGGTACCCCTCGAAGTGGGCGATTTCGCCGCTATCGAGGCGAATCGGCACATCGACGATCAGCGAACGCTTGGGTCGGCGCAGCGTCTCGACCCAGGGCTGCAACGCCGGCTCGAGCAAGGGCGCCACCTGTTCGACCTGATGCAGGAAAATCCGCCAGGGGCCGATGTTCTCGGCGGAAATATACGAAGGCAGTTGGGTATGGTTTTGTGTCATGGCTACACCTTTCATGCACTCAGCGTCATCAGGGCGGTATTGCCGCCGGCCGCCCCGGCAAGGGTAATGGCCCGGAACACACAGGATAACCGTCTGCGCATGACATGGAAACCGGCAGCCGCCACCCGATCCCGCTGGGGCATGCTCCCCTTGTTGCCGTACCGGACAAGCAGGATCGTGAACAACACAAGGCGCCCTGTCGAATACTTGGCAATGACCGGAATATTCGCCTTTTGTTTCCCATGATTGGCACAGCCACCTGCCCAGGGTTATGCTTTGGCACTTCACCCAACAACCGGAGAGAGACAAACGTGAGCGCCCTGCTGCCCCACCCCGATCCCGATGGCCTGCTTGAATATTCGGTGGTCTATACCGACCGCGCCTTGAATCACATGTCGCAACGTTTTCAAGGGGTGATGAAAGACATCTCGCGCCTGCTCAAAAAGGTCTATAACGCGCACTCGGCCGTCATCGTCCCCGGCAGCGGCACCTTCGGCATGGAAGCCGTGGCCCGCCAGTTCGCCAACGACCGGAAAGTGCTGGTTATCCGCAATGGCTGGTTCAGTTTCCGCTGGACGCAAATTTTCGAGATGGGAAAGATTCCCGCCGAAAGCATCGTGATGAAGGCACGCCAGGTCGGCAACGGCGATCAGGCACCCTTTGCCCCGGCCCCCATCGAGGAAGTGGTGGCGGCCATTCGCCAGCACCGGCCGGCCGTGGTCTTCGCACCGCACGTCGAAACGGCATCCGGCATGATCCTGCCCGACAGCTACATCAAGGCGGTCGGCGAAGCGGTGCGCGAGGTTGACGGCCTGTTCGTGCTCGATTGCATCGCCTCCGGAACCATCTGGGTCGACATCGCCGCCAACTGCGTCGACGTCCTGATCAGCGCCCCGCAGAAGGGCTGGAGCGCCTCGCCCTGCTGCGCCCTGATCGCCCTGGGTGAACGCGCCCGTGCCCGCATCGACGAGACGACGAGCAGCAGCTTCGCCTGCGATCTGAAAAAATGGCTGCAGATCATGGAAGCCTTCGAAAACGGCGGCCATGCCTACCATGCCACGATGCCAACCGATGCCTTGGCGGTCGTGCGCGATGTCATGCTGGAAACCGAAGCCTACGGCTTCGACAAGGTTTGCCGGGAACAACACGAACTCGGCCGCCAAGTCCGGGAACTCCTCGAATCCCGCGGCTTCCCCAGCGTCGCGGCCGACGGTTTCAAGGCACCCGGCGTCGTCGTCAGCTACACGACCGACCCGGACATCCAGTCGGGCAAGAAATTCATCGCCGGGGGTTTCCAGACGGCTGCCGGCGTTCCGCTGCAATGCGATGAGCCGCCTGCGTTCCGCAGCTTCCGGATCGGCCTGTTCGGTCTCGACAAGCTGCACCATCCGGAACGAACCGTCGCCCATCTCGCCAGGGCGCTGGACTCACTCCCCGGCTGACAAAAAGGAAGCGCGGTTCACCCCGCGCTTCCTTCGAACCGATCAGGCTTTTCCGGCGTATTTTTTCTCGCCGGCCCGCACCTCGAGCGACAGCCAGTTTTCCGGTGGCGGCAAGGGGCAGGTTGCAAAGGGCGTAAAGGCGCAGGGAGGATTGTAGGCGCGATTGAAATCCAGCCGGATACGACCGTTTTCCGGCACCGGTGCCTTCAGGAATCGCCCGGCGCCATAGCTTTCCTTGCCGCTGGTACGGTCGCGAAACACGAAAAAGACCTCGTGCCCGCCCACCGACATCGGCAGCAAGGCCACTGCCTGGCCCGCATGCTCGAATACGGCGCGGTGCGAAACGCTGACCGTCTTCAGATCGCCGGTCACGCTGGGCACCTCCATGACCAGCGGCGGATCGATGACCTCCCAAGCGGCATCGACTACCCAGTCAGCATCAAAAGGGAAATACGCCAGCCCGGCAAAGGGTGCGCTGCGCGCCCATTCGCGGTCACGCAAGCGCACCGCCAGTTGCCCTTCGCGATCGACGACGAAGAACGAAAGATGGCCGATATCCACCACCGTCGGCGCACCGTCCAGGTCCGTCTTCAAAATCTGCTCCGGCCCGTCGGCCGGCTGCCAGACCGCCTCCCCGGCCTCCCAGAGGATTTTCCCCTGCTCGGGAAGACCCGCCGGCAGGAGCACCTCGCTCTCCTCGGCGGAACCGACGCGATTGATGCCCGGCTGCAGCCAGAACAAGCCGATCAGCCCCAGCCAGCTGGATGGCGCGGCCAGTTCGTCCTGGCGCTCACGTTGCCAAGCTTGGAGATCATTTACCATTGATTACAATTCCCTTGTTTTCTGCACCCGCTTCGATTCGTTATTCGCTTAACCTGACAACCATCACGACAAAACGAGGAGCGCTTCATGAAAAACATCATCCTGGCGGCACTGATCGGTACCGCTTCCCTTTGCGCCTATGCCGTCGACGTCAATGTCAACGTCGGCAACGTCCGCGTGCAAGGCCCCGGCGGTGTGACCGTCACCTTCGGCAGTCGCGATACGCGCGGCTACTACTGGGACGGCTACGAATACCGCGATCCCGACTACTGGCGTCAGCACAACGGCCCGCGTGGCGAAAAATACTACACCGGTCGCGGCAACAACGGCGTTCCCCATCAGGGTGGCGGCCATTGCCCGCCGGGCCAGGCCAAGAAGGGCAATTGCTGAACGCCGCAACAACACCGGAAACCTGAGGGAAGCGCGGCCGAAAGACCGCGCTTCCCCCTTGCTCAGGCATCAGCCCTTGTTGAAGCGCATGATGCCGTTCTCGCAGGACACACGGATCGTGTCCTTGGCGCCGAACCGCCCTTCCAGGATGGCCTTGGCCAGCGGATTCTCGATCTGCTGCTGGATGGCGCGCTTGAGCGGGCGAGCACCGAATACCGGGTCGAAACCGGCCAGCGCCAGTTCGGACAGCGCGCTGTCATCGACCACGATGCCCATTTCGAGCTGTGCCAGCCGTTTTTCAAGGTAGCCGAGCTGTATCTTCGCGATGCCGGCAATGTGCTTTTCGTCCAGCGCATGGAAAACCACCACTTCGTCGATCCGATTGATGAACTCGGGCCGGAAGTAGGTCTTCACCTCGGCCATCACCGCCATCTTGATCACGCCGTAATCGTCGCCCGACATCTGCTGGATCATCTGGCTGCCGAGATTGGAGGTCATGACGATCACCGTGTTCTTGAAATCCACGGTACGTCCCTGACCGTCGGTCATCCGGCCATCGTCCAGCACCTGCAGCAGCACGTTGAAGACATCCGGGTGTGCCTTTTCGACCTCGTCGAGCAGGATCACGCTGTACGGCTTGCGACGGACGGCCTCGGTCAGGTAACCGCCCTCCTCGTAGCCGACATAGCCCGGCGGCGCGCCGATCAGGCGGGCGACCGAGTGCTTCTCCATGAACTCGCTCATGTCGATGCGGATCAGGTGTTCCTCCGAATCGAACATGAACTCGGCCAGCGCCTTGCACAGCTCGGTCTTGCCGACGCCCGTGGGGCCGAGGAACAGGAAGGAGCCGTAGGGGCGATTGGGGTCGGACAGACCGGCGCGTGAGCGACGGATCGCGTCGCCGACCAGACGCACGGCTTCATCCTGGCCAACTACCCGCTTGTGCAGGCGGTCCTCCATGTTGAGCAGCTTCTCGCGTTCGCCCTGCATCATCTTGCTGACCGGGATGCCGGTAGCGCGCGATACCACTTCGGCGATTTCCTCGGCACCGACCTGAGTGCGCAGCAGCTTGTTTTTCTGCTGCGCGCCATCGCCGGCCGCTTCGGCGCTCTTCAGTTGCGCCTCGAGCTGCGGCAGTTTGCCGTATTGCAGCTCGGCGACCTTTTCCAGCTTGCCTTCGCGCTGGAATTTGGCGATGTCGGCCTTGAGATGATCGATTTCCTCCTTGATCTGCGCGGAACCGAGCACAGCCGACTTCTCGGCCTTCCAGATTTCCTCCAGATCGGAGTATTCCTTGGTCAGACGGGCGATTTCATCCTCGATCAAGCCGAGGCGCTTCTGCGAGGCTTCGTCCTTCTCCTTCTTGACGGCCTCGCGTTCGATCTTGAGCTGGATGATGCGGCGTTCGAGCTTGTCCATCGACTCGGGCTTGGAATCGATTTCCATCTTGATACGGGCGGCAGCCTCGTCGATCAGGTCGATGGCCTTGTCCGGCAGGAAACGGTCGGTGATGTAACGCTGCGACAACTCGGCGGCAGCCACGATGGCCGGGTCGGTGATGTCCACGCCGTGGTGCAGCTCGTACTTTTCCTGCAGGCCGCGCAGGATGGCGATGGTCGATTCGACGCTCGGCTCGTCGACCAGCACCTTCTGGAAACGGCGCTCCAGCGCTGCATCCTTCTCGATGTATTTGCGGTATTCGTTGAGCGTCGTGGCGCCGATGCAATGCAACTCGCCGCGCGCCAAGGCGGGCTTCAGCATGTTGCCGGCGTCGATGGCGCCTTCGGCCTTGCCGGCGCCGACCATGGTGTGGATTTCGTCGATGAACAGGATGATGCGACCTTCGTCCTGCGCCACTTCCTTGAGCACCGCCTTCAGGCGTTCCTCAAACTCTCCGCGATACTTTGCACCGGCCAGCAGGCCAGCCATGTCGAGGACCAGGACTTTTTTGCCCTTGAGGGTTTCCGGCACCTCCTCGTTCACGATGCGCTGGGCCAGGCCTTCGACGATGGCCGTCTTGCCGACGCCCGGTTCGCCGATCAGCACCGGGTTGTTCTTGGTGCGGCGCTGCAGGATCTGGATGGCGCGGCGGATCTCATCGTCACGACCGATCACCGGGTCGAGCTTGCCCTGCGCGGCGCGCTCGGTCAGGTCGATACAATACTTTTTCAGCGATTCGCGCTGCCCTTCCGACTCCTGCGAATCCACTCCCTGACCGCCGCGCACGGCCATGATCGCGGCCTCGACCGACTTGCGACTGAGGCCGTGCTGCCTGGCGATGCGCCCGGTTTCGTGCTTGTCGTCGCACAGGGCGAGCAGGAACATTTCGCTGGCGATGAACTGGTCGCCGCGCTTCTGGGCTTCCTTGTCGGTCAGATTGAGCAGGTTGCTCAGGTCGCGACCGACCGAGACGTCGCCGCCATGACCCTCGACCTTGGGCAAGCGGGTCAGCGCCTGCTCCAGATCGCGCTTGAGGCCCGGAACATTCACGCCAGCCCGCGCAAGCAGCGACGCGGTACCGCCATCATCCTGTTGCAGCAAGGCCAACAGCAAATGCTGCGGCTCAATGAATTGTTGGTCGCCGCCGATCGCCAGGCTCTGGGCGTCGGCTAAAGCCTGCTGGAACTTGGTGGTGAACTTGTCGAGACGCATGATGGTCCTTCACGGGAAAATTTCGATAGCCAGCAGATGCGGGCGCCACGACAGAATTTCAACAAGCCGGTAAAAAAACCTTGTTTTCCATCCCCCTCCCGGTCGGTCGGGGGTAGATGCCATGCGCCGGCTCAGCAACTCCGCGCGACGATGACTTCGCCGCGAGCACTCGCCGCCTGCCTGGCCTTGGCGAATTCGACCAGTTGGTCGGCCGCCAGCGACTTGCTGAAATACCAGCCTTGAATGACCAGCTCGTCCTGCCCGGCAAATACCTGCAGTTGGGCTTCGCTCTCGACGCCTTCGATAACCACATCCAGCGCCAAGGTTTCGGCAAAGCGCAGGAGACCCAGCATCGTCTCCCGACCCCGAGTGCTGTCCAGCGCGACGACGAAACTGCGGTCGATCTTGATCACGTCGATGTCGAACTGGTGCAGATAGCTAAACGACGAGTAGCCGGTGCCGAAATCGTCGATATAAACCCGCGCGCCAATTCGATGGAACTCGTCGATCGCCGCGCGAATACGCTCGATATCGCCAACCAGGGTCTGCTCCGTGATCTCCACCGAAATCTGCCCCGCCCCTCTGGCAACAAGACGCACGAGCCTGTCGCAATACTCGGCATCGACCAGCGAATAGCCCGTGACGTTGATCGTCACCGGAATGACGAATCCCTCGCCGCGCCATTGCTCGACCTGGTGCACCGCTTCGGCGGCGACCCAGATATCGAGATCCTTCATCAGCCCGGTCCGCTCCAGCCACTGCAGGAACTCCCAGGGTTGCTGGCTGCGCCCTTGCCGATCGCGGGCACGCAGCAATGATTCGCAACCCGTACACAAGCCGCTGCCCAGCGCGACTTGCGGCTGATACTCAAGATAGAACTCGTATTCGCTGATCTCACGGATACGGTCGCGCTGCTCGCGCTGCATCTTGCGGAAGCTGTGAGCGAATACCACCGGGTCGTTGGCGTAAAGGCTGGCCTCTTCGTAAAGCTGCGTGAACGTGGTGTCGAGGGAACGCACCCGGATGGTCGACTCCTCGCGCCCCAAAACGTCGATTGCGCGGATGAACGGCGCATAAACCAAAACCCCCAGCGCAAGCAGGCCAAGCTGCAGCAATACCGCCGAATAATCGCCCCCGGTCGCCAGGTAGGCATTCAGCAACACCGGCGAATTGAGCGGCAGGCTATCGACTACCGGCGCGATCAAACCCGCCCTGGTCACCGCCAAAGCCAGGGTCACGTTAAGCATGGGCGCACAGAAGAAAGGCAGCGCCAGACGTGGATTGAGGATGATGGGCAGACCGAAGAGCAGAATTTCGTTGACGTTGAGCAGTGCGATCGGCAGGCTCGCCCAGGCCAGCAGGCGCAAAGTGCGATGCCGGCAAAACAGCAGAATGGCGACCAGCAACGAAAAGGTGGCGCCGCTGCCGCCGATAAAGACGAAGGCCCCGAGCAAAGAACTGTTGAGCGCCCAGGAGCCGGTGCCGCCCCCCTGAACATCGACGGCATTCATTGCCACCGCCTGGTTCAGCACATCGAACACGGGCTGCAAGGCGTAGTAACCGTGGATACCGAAGAACCAAAGCAGGGAGTTCAGCCCGGACACGGCAATTCCGCTGAGGTAAGGGCTATCCAGGAAAGATAGCTGCAGCGGCCGATCCATGTAGCCGAGCATGGGCGTGAGGAGCAGCAGATACAGGCTGAGGGCAAGCAGGATGGCTGTCAGCACGCCGGGAATGATCAGATTGAGCGAATCGCGCACGTTGTCGCCGGCCAGATCGGCACCGGCGATCTGGGTCCATTTCCTCCGGTGTAGCCAGTCCATGATCGGCAGGTTGACCAGGGGCGAAGCAATGGCAATAAACAGGATGAAAGTGGACGCCGCCCACGGATGCCCCTTCAACATTGAGGCGGCGATGACGACATAGAAAAAGCACAGGAAGGCGACAGGCAAGCGCGGCAAGCGATAGTGGATCGACATCATGTAGCCAATCGACGCGGCAACCAGGAAAGGCAGCACGCCGCTCATCTCGCGATGTAGTGCTTCTGCGGCCCGAATCAGCGACGGAGGAGCCGCCAGCATCCTGAAAACCGCTGCCGCAAGCAGAAAAGTGGCCGAAACCAGAAGACAGGGAACAATCCACAGCAAGCCTTCGCGAATGGCCCGCATGGTGTATGAGGACACCACCCTATCCAGCGATCTGACGACGACGCCCGGGAAAGCCGCAAGAATTTTCATGACCCCCCCTGCGTACCATTCATTCAGGATATATGAAAATTAGAAAATAACCACATGCTCGTCACTACCCGGCGACGGCCGATAGCCGCCTCAGCATTTGTCCGCCGGTCAGGGCAGCAAATCATTCAATTCCGCAAATCGAGCCGGGCTCCGGTTGGCACCGGAGCCCGGTCGCGGTCAGGTCCGGAAACGGGCGACCGTCTGGTGGAGCGATGCGGACAGCGATTGCAAGTGCCGTGCGGCATCGGAGGTCTGGCGGACCGCCAGGGCGCTTTCCTCGGACATCTGGGCAATGGTTTCCAGCTTCTGGGCGATATCGTTACCGGCCATGCTTTGTTCGGCAATCGACTCGGAAATGCCGTTCACAACGTCCGTGACGCGGGAGGCGCCGTCGCGGATTTGATTGATCGACTCCCCAGCTTGATTGGCCAGCGCAACACCATTGGTCACTTGTGCCACCCCGGCCTGCATGCTGTCGACCGCATTGCGTGTGCCGTTCTGTATCTTGGAAACCATGTCGGCAATCTCGGTGGTCGACAGGCTGGTGCGCTCGGCCAGCTTGCGCACCTCGTCGGCGACGACCGCGAAGCCGCGTCCCTGTTCGCCGGCACGTGCCGCTTCGATGGCGGCATTGAGGGCGAGCAGGTTGGTCTGATCGGCAATTTCCTTGATGGTATTGACGATGGACGTGATCTGGTCGGATTGCCGTCCCAATTCTTCGACGATTTGCGAGGAGGACTGTACCGCTTCGGAAATCTTGCGCATTTCGCTGGCGGCATGATGGATCACCGCCGCGCCTTCCTGCGATAGCGAACCGGCCGTCTGCGAGATGCCGTGGGCTTCGGCGGCATTTTCCTTGACCTGATCGATGCTGACGGCCATTTCTTCCACCGAGGCCGCCATTGACGAGGCTGCATCGCTTTGCTGGCTGGCGCGGTCGGCAACGGCTTCGGAGGCGTGAAGCAGCTGGTCGGCGGCATTGGCGACCTGTTCGGCATTGTTGACGATGCTGGCGATCATGTTGCGCAGCGTTTCCTGCATGGAGCGGATGTTGGCCAGCAAGCTGGTCTGGTCGTTGGCACCGCACTCCACCGGGGTGGCTAGGTCGCCGCTGGCGATACGCCGGGTGACAGCCGACGCGAGGGACGGATCGCCACCCAGTGTCTTGACGATGTTGTGCGACAACATCGTCAAGGAGATGGCGATGAAGCCGCTGATCAGCAAACCCAGAAGACCAAGCTCGATAGCATCGGTACGGAACTTGGCATCCACGTCGTCAACATAAATGCCGGAGCCGATCACCCAGCCCCAGGGGGCGAAACCCATGACGTAGGAAATCTTGGGAACGCCCTCGTCGGAGCCCGGCTTCGGCCACTGATAATCGACGAAACCGGCGCCGCTGGCTTTGACGACCTTGTTGAACTCGAGGAACAGCAGCTTGCCGTTCTTGTCTTTCAGCTGATCCAGCTTTTTCCCCTCAAGCTCGGGCTTGATCGGATGCATGATCATCATGTCCTGCAGGTCGTTGATCCAGAAATACTCGACCTTGTCGTAGCGCATGTTGCGAATGGCGGCAGCAGCACGCTGTTTGGCCTCGTCCATCGATATCTGGCCATCACGTGCCGACTTTTCGAAGTGGGCAGCAGTGGCATGAGCAACCTCGACCAGATTTCGTATTTTTGCCTGTCGGTCTTCGAGCATCTGACTCTTCTCGTTGATCAGCAGCAGAACGAACAGTGCGGCCAGCGCCACAATCGTGGTGGCTGTCATGGCCAGTAATTTGGTGCGCAGTGTTACTCCCGGGCCAGACATCTTGCTCTCCTTTTTGATGTTGAATTGACTTGATACAAATGTCAAAAATATTAGTTTTACGTGACAATGTAGCACAAGCCGGGGCGCAAATCCCCACGGAATATCAAATCGGCGTCGGATTGTTGTCGGCTGCTTGGAATTGGCGGGAACAGTCCCTATCCGTCCGGTATCGGAAATTCCGCTACCGGACGGTATTCATGCGAGTCGATAAATTTACGATCAAGTTTCAGCGACCAGCAACTTATCAAACTGCGGCACCTGCCACTCGCCATGCTGCAGCAGGGCGATAGCGGTACGACTTCGCTGCTGTCGCAGGCGGGAGTCAATGTACCGGGCAGCAAGCGCGACCTGGGGCAGGCGCTGAGCGCGCCTTGCCCTATCGGCTGGCTTTACTTCATTTTTCCCAGCGTGCCGCTGCGCTGTCGTCAGTCTCGCGGGCATCGACCCAGCGCCCGCCGTCGGCAGTCGCCTCTTTTTTCCAGAACGGCGCACGGGTTTTCAGGTAATCCATGATGAACTCGCAGGCCGCAAAAGCCTCGCCGCGATGCGCACTGGTCACGGCAACCAGCACGATCTGGTCGCACGGCTTGAGCGGCCCGACGCGGTGGATGACCAGCGCGTCGTAGATTTCCCAGCGCCCCCTGGCCTCGGCAACGATTTCCTCCAGCGCCTTCTCGGTCATACCGGGATAGTGCTCGAGCGTCATCTCCGACACCGAGGCACCATCGTTCAGGTCGCGAACCAGGCCGAGAAAGCTGGCCAGCGCGCCAACACGGGCATCGCCGGCACGCAGCGCAGCCAATTCGGCACCGGTATCGAAATCCGCTTCCTGAACCCGAACAGTCATTTAGGCTACCTCACGCGCTTCTAGGAAGCGCAGGTTGGGATACTTTTCTTTGACCATGTTCAGATAGACATTGTTCGGCGCCAGATAGACCGGATCGTCGGCACCGTCGAGCGCGACGTTGGCGCTGTAGCGGTCTGAAAGCTGGCGCAGTTCGGCAGGATCGCCCGTGATCCAGCGCGCCGTCGAACAGTTGTAGCTCTCGAAAATGACCTGTACGCCGTATTCGTGCTCCAGACGGTGGGCAACCACGTCGAACTGGAGTGCGCCAACCGCGCCGAGAATCATGTCGGACCCGGAAATCGGGCGGAACAACTGGGTCGCCCCCTCCTCGGCCAGCTGCTGCAGGCCTTTCTGCAGTTGCTTGATCTTCAGCGGGTTGCCGATACGCGCCAGGCGGAACATTTCCGGCGCGAAGGACGGAATGCCGGTAAAGCGCAGGTCTTCGCCCTCGGTGAAGGTTTCGCCGAGGCGGATGGTGCCGTGGTTGGGGATGCCGATGATGTCGCCCGACCACGCCTCATCGGCAGTGGAGCGATCGCGCGCCATGAAGGTAATGGCATTGTTGATCGACAGGGTCTTTCCGGTCGCCACCTGCTTGACCTTCATGCCCCGGTCGAAGCGGCCGGAACAGACGCGCAGGAAGGCGATGCGGTCGCGGTGCTTGGGGTCCATGTTGGCCTGGATCTTGAACACGAAGCCGGAGAACTTGCCTTCGTTCGGGGCCACCTCGCGACTCTCGCCCTTGGCCAGGGCCGGCCGTGCCTTGGGCGCCGGCGACAATTCAACCACCGCGTCGAGCAGGCTCTGTACGCCGAAGTTGTTGACCGCAGAACCGAAGAAAACCGGCGTCTGCTTGCCGCTCAGGTAAGCGTCGGCGTCGAACGGATGCGACGCACCACGCACCAGTTCGATGTCGGTGCGCAATTCGTCAGCCTGGGAGCCAATCAGTTCATCCAGGCGAGGATTATCCAGCCCCTTGATGATTTCCGCTGTGCCCTTCTCGGCCTGCGGGTCGAAGAAGGCGATGGTGTCGTCGTACAGGTGATAAACGCCACGGAAGCGCTTGCCCATGCCAATCGGCCAGGTGATCGGGGCGCACTGCATGCCGAGCACCGACTCGATTTCGTCGAGCAGATCGATCGGCTCCTTGCCTTCGCGGTCGAGCTTGTTGATGAAGGTCAGGATCGGCGTATCGCGCATGCGGCAAACATTGAGCAGCTTGATGGTCTGCGCTTCGACGCCGTTGACCGAGTCGATGACCATGGTCGCCGAATCGACCGCCGTCAGCGTGCGGTAGGTGTCTTCCGAGAAGTCCTCGTGGCCCGGCGTGTCGAGCAGATTGATCATGCACTCGCGGTACGGGAACTGCATGACCGACGAGGTCACCGAGATGCCGCGCTGCTTCTCCAGCTCCATCCAGTCGGAGGTCGCGTGGCGCGATGCCTTGCGGGCGCGCACTTCGCCGGCCACCTGGATGGCGCCGCCGAACCACAGCAGTTTTTCGGTCAGCGTCGTTTTACCGGCGTCGGGGTGGGAGATGATCGCGAAGGTGCGACGGCGGGAGATTTCTTGGTCGAGAGCGGACACGGTGAGCGGAAGAATGCGGAAAACCGCTCATTATACCCGGTCCGGCAAGCTCCTCAGACCGGCAGCGCGACCCGATAGAGCGCCCGACTGGTGTAGGCGAGCCATGGCAAGGTCAGCAACAGCAGCGGCAAAACCAGGATGCTGCCGATCACCGTCGCCGACAGCAGTACGGCCCAGACCATGGTCGTGAAGAAATTGCCGAAGACGACGCGGACGCTGGTCACCACCGCCTCGACCAGCCCGACCCGCCGCTCGCACAAAAGCGGCACCGCAAAGGCCGATATGGCGAAGAGCAGGAAGGCAACCACCGCTCCCGACAGCGAAGACCACAGCACGAAACGAGCAACGCTGGCCGAGGCAGGCAACAGTTCGCCCAGCCAGACGGGTACGTCGCCGATCATGTAGGCGTAGAGAATGGCCGCATCGGTCACGAAAATCATGAACAGCAGGCCGCAGACCAGGGCCAGTGCCCAGATGGCGCGGCTGGCACCGGAAAACCCGGCGGCAACCGATGAAAAACCCGCCCCCTTTCCCGCCGTGTGATCTCCGGCAATGCCGAAGAAACCCGCCAGGATGGCCGGCCCGACCAGCATGAAGGCACCCGCTGCGGCAATGACGAAGGGGGTCCAGCCGCGGGCCAGCAGACCGCCGATGATAGCGGCGCCAAGCAACACGAAGATCGCGGTGTAGGCCATGCTGGTTCCCCGCGTTTCGCCTGCCAGCCGCCAACCTTCGGCCAGGGCGTCGAAGAGGGTATCGAGATCGAGCGGCTGGGCGGTCATGGCGTCTCCGGTGTCATGGCGCCAAACGGGCGCAATCCCGTATGAGACTATCGGAGCCGAACGCCAAGCTCTCTAATGCAAATCAAATTTCCTTGCCGCTCAGACCGCCACCAGCGTTTGCCGGCCATACCATTCGTCGCCGGCTGCCACGACCACCGGCTGCTCGGCTGCGGCTTCGACGCACAGCATGTGCCGCCAGCCATCGGCCGGCATATCGGCGAGGGCCGCACATTGGTCGACCCAAGGGTTCCATACGACGACGTCCGGAAAACCCTGCCCCTGGATCGCCAGACTGAGGTTACCGGCCTGCAGCAATTGCGGACGACGCACCTGGCGATAGACACGATCCATCTCGGCCTCGACCGCAATGTGGGTACCGCTGTCGCGAACGATTGCGTCGCCCTTGGCGGCATCCCGGTAATTGTGGCCGTACAGGCCTTCCAGCGTCACGTCCTCGACCTGGACGACGCGCAGATAGGTATGCAATGCACCGGTGAAACTGAACGCCGCATCGCCCGTATTGGCTACGCACAACTCCAGATCGATCCGGTCGGCCTCCAGCATTACCGTCAGTTCGAGACGGAAGGCATGCGGCCACAGGGCGCGCGTCTGCTCGTCGTCGGCCAGTTCCATGGTCAGCAGGGCGTAGTCGTCGCCGCCACGCCGGGCGCCGACCTGCCACGGAAGCGTCCGTACGAAGCCGTGTTTCGGCAGGTCGCCCAGGCCGGAAAACTGGGGCCAGCAGACCGGAATACCACCCCGGATGGCCCTCGTGCCGTCAAAAACGGCCTTGTCCGACAGGAACAGACGCTCGCGCCCGTCCGGCGTGATCCAGGAGAGCACCTGAGCGCCCAACGTACTGACTACGGCGCTGGCACCCCGCGGCCCCTGCAAACGCAGAGCCGGGATGCCGTGGAATTCGATTTCTTCAATGCAGGGTTTCATGTGTATTCGGAACAATGTAGAGGTGGGGACGGACATGCAGCATGTCGACGTGATGGCCGGTCAGGGTCACGCTGCCAAAACAGCGATTATTGCCCGTATCGCTGTACTCGAAGGCAAAAATACGCCGTAGCCGCAATACACCTTCGTCATCCCGCTGCAATTTCACGGAACGTCCGACCACGGTTTCGTCCAGAAACTGCAAGCCCTCCTCCTGGCAGGCCTTGCGCGCCGCCAGAACCCCGATCTCGCGCGCCTTCAGGCTGTCCAGCCAAAACCAGACAGCCCCGGATAGCGCGCACAGAAGCAACAATTCATACAAGTTCATCACATTAGTATACGAAAAGCGGAAATTCTCCACAGAATATCGATCAGATTTATCTGATAATTCGAGCGTCAAATTTCATCCCCAGACCATGGACTCCCCGCTGCAATTATTTCGCGAGTTGCTCCCGTTCGGCCCATCAAGTGCCGAACAGAAGAGCGTTGCGGCAGTCCGCGGCCTGCTGGATACCCTGGTCGGCCTTTCTCCGCAGGAGACGGTCGCCAAACTGGCCGCCACTGTTTTGCCGACGGTGAATCGCCAGCCCAACCTGCACATGCGCTTCAAGCTGCTCGAGGACATCCGGCACGAAACCGAGCAGGCGCTGCCGAGGCTCGAACAGGAAATCAGCCAGGCCGTCCTGCCGCTGCCGCTCGTCACGACAACCGCCGCACTTCACGTCGACAACCTGCTCAAGGGCCTTTCGATTGCATATGCCGGCATTGCGCGAGGCATCAACAAGGGGCAGATGGAAAGCGGCATGAGCCACCTCTTCCACCGCAACCTCCAGCGTGCCATGGCCATGGTCTCCCGTCGCCAGCTGCTGGCCTACCGGGCCTATGCCGCGCCCTCCGCGTCGTCCTGGCAGACCCTGCACGATCTCTATCAAATGGTCCGCGGGCCGCTGGCGATGCCGCTGAACGGCGAAACGGCGCCCATCGAACACGAATACCTGGGTGCGCTCCTGTTCGCTTACCTCGAACCCAGCAAGCTGCCGCGTTCCGATCTGGAGATGATCAACATCTGCTCGCGCCAGTTGGCGGCCTATGCGAGCATTGGCGATGCACTGGCCGATCCCGCCGGCATCAAGCACCCGGACTCCTGCTTCATGGTACGTCCCGACGAAGGCAATCCGGGCTACCCGCTCTCGCGCCTGCAGGCATCCACCTCCACCTTCGGCAGCCTGCTGGTCGACTGCTCGCAGGTGCTGGCGGCACTCGATCGCAATATCACGCGCCGCCCTGGCAAGACCGTGGAGCCGGACCTCAATGCCCCGCCCGCCGTGCTGCAATCGCTGCGCGTGGCCATTGGCGGCAAGAGTTCGCGGCGCTTCAGCCGAACCCACTTCCGCCCCCGCGGCGATCTGGTTTCCGGATTCAATTCCGTCATCACCTTTTTGGACGGCAACGCCTTTTCACGGCGCTCGGTAGACGCCGCCCATCGTTACAACGGGCGTGAATTCACCTCCAGCGAATGGGCGCTGGTTGACGAAAGCCCGGACGGATTCCGCCTCCGCTTCATCAAGGGTGAAAAGAAAACCCTCGGGGCCGGCGACATCGTCGCCCTGCAACCCCGCGAATCGAGCAAGATCCACGTTTGTTTCGTCCGCCGCATTTCATCGTCGCAAGTCCGCCTGGAAATCGGGCTCCAGTTGATGTCGCCGCAGGTCAGCGTCGTCGATGTCACCATCGAAGAGGTCGCGGGCGATTGCCGGGCCATCTTTCTGCATAGCCTGCCGGCTTACGGCAAGTTTTCCGGCCTGATCATTCCGCCGGGCAGCTATCGCTCCGGCCAGAAGGTCCTGGTCAAGCTGCCCGGACGCTCCCTGCTCCGCCAGCTCGGCAATTGCATGGAAGCCAACGACGGCCTGGCATTTTTCTCCCTGGACCAGATTCCCGACTAGGAGCGGCCGGCCGCTTCGCCACAGCGCTTGCCTGCCGCAAGGACTACGCGGCACAATTCCGGCCTGTCCGGCATCGCCCCGGTACCGGACATCCCCCACCCGAAACAGGCCCCTCCCGATGCTCAGCTACCGCCATGCCTTTCACGCCGGCAACCACGCCGACGTACTGAAACACCTCATTCTCGTCCAGATCGCGGAATACATGGGCGAGAAGCCGGCGCCGTTCTGGATCATCGACACTCACGCCGGGGCCGGACGCTACTCCCTGGAATCGCCGCATGCCACGAAACTGGGCGAATACAAAGACGGCATCGGCCGCCTGTGGGATGCCAAGAGCCTGCCGCCGGCCGTCACCGACTACGTCGATCTCGTCCGCCAGCTGAACCCCGACGACAAGCTGAAGCACTACCCCGGCTCGCCGTGGTTGGCCCGCCAGTTGTTGCGTGACAGTGACCGATTGCGCGTCTTCGAAATGCACAGCACCGACATCAAGCTACTGCAGGAATGCTTCAAGGGCAGCGGCCGCGCCGTCACGGTTTCCGAAGGCGACGGCTTTGCCGGTCTGAAGGCGCTGCTGCCGCCCCCACCGCGGCGCGCCTTGGTCCTGATCGACCCCTCCTACGAGACCCGGAACGACTATGCCGCCGTGATCAAAGGCTTGCAGGAAGCCTTGAAGCGTTTCCCGACCGGCACTTACGCGGTGTGGTATCCGATGCTCGCCAAACTCGAATCCCGCCAATTGCCGGAACGCCTGAAAGGACTGGGCGCCAGGAACTGGCTGCACGCCACGCTGGAAGTCAAGGCGCCGGCCAAGGACGGTTTCGGCATGAACGGCAGCGGCATGTTCATCATCAACCCCCCGTGGACGCTGGAAAGGAAGCTGCACGAAACCCTGCCCCGGGTGACCGAGCTGCTGGCCCAGGGCGATGGTGCCAAATATGCTCTGGAGAGCGAATCGGTCTGAGCCGGAGCAGGCTCCGCCCGTCGCCACCGTCGCTCGGGACTAACTGAACTCGGTGTACTTCGCCCGCGAGCCGTAGGCCTTGGCGACTGGGTATTTGTCTTCGTTCTTGCGCAGCTTGTCGTAGGCCGCCGCCGCGAGGTCGATGCCCGCCTTGTCGGCCACCAGCAGCAAAAGCAGCAGGACGTCGGCGCATTCGTCGCGCAGGGCCTCGGCCGATTTCGGCTCGCCCGGCATCGCGTCGATCTCCGCATCGCTCTTCCATTGCGTCAGTTCGAGCAATTCGGCCGCCTCGAGGTTGAGCGACACGATCAGGTTGCGCAGCGAATGGAACTGGCGCCAGTCGCGCGCATCGCGAAAGGCCTGTATGGCGGCGGTGAGTGCAGCAAGTTCGCTCATGTCCCGGTTCCTTGATTTGAAGCGGCGATGATGCCAGTCGTCGGCGCTGCCGACAACGTAGAATGGCGGCATCTCCGCCTCGAACCGCTCCATGAAACTCCCCTCGCTGAACACGCAAATCCTGATCGGCTGCCTGCTCGGCCTGGCGGGTGGCGCCTGGCTATCATCGCCTGGTGCCGCGCCGGTCGCACCGGACGTGCTATACGGCGCCAAGATGGTCGGCAACCTGTTCCTCGACCTGCTGCGCATGGTCCTGGTGCCGCTGGTTTTCGCCTCCATTGTCACCGGCGTCGCCAACCTGCGCGCCCACGACCAGATGCACCGGGTGTGGACAACGACGCTGGCTTTCTTTTTCCTGACCATGGGGGTCGCCATCGTCATCGGGTTTGGCGCGGCCCATCTCTTCCAGCCCGGCCAGGGACTGCAGCTGGAGATGTTTGCCGAGGCGACCCGCAACTACCAGGCACGGCAGATGTCGCTGCCCGACTACGTCGCGCAGTTCATGCGCGGGCTGTTCCAGAACCCGTTCAAAGCGCTGGCCCAGGGCGATATCCTCGCCGTGGTGATCGTTGCCCTGTTTCTTGGCATTGCGCTGATCGTCGGCGGCGAGCGCTACCGCAACATCCGCCAGCTGATGACTGAACTCCAGGAACTGTGCTTGATGATCGTCGGCTGGATCATGCGCCTCGCCCCGCTCGGCCTGGCCGCCCTGCTGCTGCAACTGGTCGCCACCCAAAACCATGCCCTGCTTGTCAGCCTCAGCCATTTCATCGCCGTCGTCATCGGTTCGACCCTGTTCCACGGCATCGTCGTCCTGCCGCTGATCCTCTGGCTGGTCACCCGCCACTCGCCCTGGCAATTCTTCAAGGGTTCGCGCGAAGCGCTACTGACGGCCTTCGTCACCAGCTCCAGCGCGGCGACGCTGCCCGTCACCTTGCGCTGCACCGAACAGCACCTGCACGTCAGGAAAGAAATCGCCAGCTTCGTCGTGCCGCTCGGCGCCACGGCCAACATGGACGGCACCGCCCTCTACGAGGCGGCGGCTGCCCTCTTCGTTGCTCGCCTGGCGGGCATCGAGCTCGACATCGCCAGCCAGATGATCGTTTTCTTCGTCGCCATGCTCGGCGCCATCGGCGCGCCCGGCATACCCAGCGTCGGCATGCTGTCGATGGTGCTCGTGCTCGAATCGGTCGGCCTGCCCACCGAAGCCATCGCCATCCTGCTGCCCATTGACCGCATCCTCGATACCGTGCGTACCGCCGTCAACGTCGAAGGCGACATGGTGGGCAGCCTGGTCGTCCAGAAACTGGCCGCCACCGAAGCGGCTTAGCGTTCCGTCACGGCTTGAGTGGCATCTCGATGCCCTTGCGCTGCAGCCAGTTCTTGTCGAGCTCCCAACGCACCTGCCGGATGCCCGGTTGCGCCAGGACGATATCCTTGGCCTCGTCCTGAACCTGCCCCAGCAGGCGTTCGACGGCGATGAAGGCCGGATTGTTGTGATCCTTGACGTTGATATCGGGATACAGCACGCCCAACATGCGAAAGGCCGGCACATCGAAATTGCGCGGCGTGCTCATGACCGCCGTATCGCCCTCGACCCGGATGACATGGAACTGATACGGATACTCCCGCAATTTCTGGCTGGCCTGCGTCTCGATCATCCGGTTCAGTTCCCGGGTCCGCGGGTCCGGGCGCTGAATGGCCCAATCGACCGCCGCCAGAAGGGCCAGCACGACCAACACCCACTGCCACAACTTGATTCCACGAAAATTCACATCGACTCCTGTTTCATTGCTTGCCCGCAGTGCTGCCCCCAACCGACTCTCAGCGTAACATTGGCGGCCGGCCCCGAGTCGACCAACATGCAAATCGGCCTTCACCAACAACGGGAGAAACAGACATGCCCCTTTTCAAACTCGGCGACAAACAGCCGCAACTCGGCGACAACGCCTGGATTGCCCCCAACGCCACGATCATCGGCGACGTGCGCCTTGGCAAGAACAGTTCGATCTGGTGGAACGCCACCCTGCGTGGCGACAACGACCCGATCCACATTGGCGACAACACCAACATCCAGGACGGATCGGTACTGCACACCGACGAGGGCGTGCCCATGCACATCGGCAACGACGTCACCGTCGGCCACCTCGTCATGCTGCACGGCTGCACGGTGGGCGACGGCAGCCTGATCGGCATCGGCTCGGTCGTCCTCAACCGCGCCGTCATCGGCAAGCACAGCATCGTCGGCGCCAATACGCTGATCCCCGAGGGCAAGGTGTTTCCGGATCGCTCGCTGATCGTCGGTTCACCCGGCAAGGTCGTGCGCGAACTGAGCGATGCCGATGTCGCGAACCTGAAAAAATCGGCGGACCACTACGTGGCCAACGCTGCCCGCTACCGCGACAAGCTTCAGGAAATCTGACGCGCATGCGCCGCCCGGCTGCCCTGATCCTGCTGGCCATGGCCCTGCCAGGCCGGGCAGCCGACCCATGCGCCGAGCTCCCGAAGCCCTCGGTGACCATCAAGCAGCTGGAAACGCCGCTTGCGCTCAACACAACCTACAGCTACCGGTCGCTGACCAACCTCGGTTCGGCCCAGGCTCGCCCGGGCCAGCAGGTACTCGGTCTGACCCGGGGAAACGCGACGGTACGCTTCACTTCGAACACGCCCGCCATCGTCGACGCCAGTCAACGGTGGGAATGCGCCAGCCCGCAGATCGTCCTGACCTACGGCTTCAGCCCGATGACCGTCTACGTCGCCCGCGAGTTCCCGCCGGGCAGCTGCGCCCACAAGGAAATCCACGAACACGAGATGCGGCACGTGCAGGCCTACCGGACGCATCAGGCCGAACTCGAGAAAACCCTTGCCGATACCCTCAACGCCCGTTTCGCCACCGGTGCACCGTGGCGAGGACCGGCCGGCCAGAGCATGGCGCGCCTGCAAGACGAACTGAACGAACGCTGGCTACCCTATGTGCAACGTGAGCTCCGGAAAGTCGACACGGCACAGGCCTTGATCGACACCAGCGAAGAATACGAACGGGTCGCCAACGCCTGTGACGGCGAAATCGCCAAGCGGCTGCAGACCAACAAGTAAGCCGGCAGAAAAAAGGCCACCGGCGTATCGACGGTGGCCTTCATGGAATGGCGAAAAACCCGGTTCAGACGCTGCTTGCCAGATTCGACAAGGTGATGTTCTGGTTTACCTGAACCATGACCTTCTGCAGGCCGACGCGGGCCTTGATATTGATCAGCAGCGGCGCACGCAGACTTGGAATGATCGCCGCCTTGCCACCCTCTTCCTGCTTGAACAAGACTTGCATCACGGCCACATCCTCGGCGGCCGGCGACTGCAGGATAGCCATCTCGGCATCGGAGAGCGCCAGCTCGTAGTTGAAGCCGAGCGTCACCGGATCGACGATCTGCAAGGCCAGTGCCGGGTCGTCCAGCGACTGCAGCGTATAGCTGCTGGGCTGGGCATTGCCTTCCTCGTGCACCAGCATGAACCGCTTGTTCTGCTCGAATCCGACCAGACCGTTCGGGAATGCAATGACCTTTTCCGGACTCACCTCGACTGCACCGAACAAATAGGTTTCTACCTTCATACCCTTCCTCCTCAATCTGATTGGAATATCGAACCTGACCATCCTACACCAACTGCACACGGTTGTATTTTCCGGCCGGATTGCGCATAGTTCACCCCCCTTTTTTGCTGCACTGCCGCACCCATGCTCGCACCCATCGAACACCGCATTGCCCTTGAACTCAGCGTTCGACCGGCCCAGGTCATCGCCGCCATCGCCCTGCTCGACGAAGGCGCGACCGTGCCCTTCATCGCCCGCTACCGCAAGGAAGTCACCGGCGAGCTGGACGACACGCAACTGCGTAACCTGGCCGAACGCCTGACCTACCTGCGCGACCTCGAAGACCGCCGCGTCGCCGTGCTTGCCAGCATCGAAGAACAAGGCAAGCTGACGCCGGAACTCAAGGCCGAGATCGACGACGCCGAAACCAAGCAGCGCCTGGAAGACCTCTACCTGCCTTACAAGCAGAAACGCCGTACCAAGGCGCAGATTGCCCGCGAAGCCGGCATCGAGCCGCTGGCCCTTGGCCTGCTCGAAGACCCGAGCCTGACGCCGGACGACGAGGCCGAGAAATACCTCAACGCCGAGGCCGGCTTTGCCGACACAAAGGCGGTGCTCGACGGGGCCCGCCAGATCCTGATGGAAAAATTCGCCGAGGATGCCGACCTCTTGGCCCAACTGCGCGAATACCTGAGCGAGCACGGCCAGGTGCGCTCCCGGGTCGTGGAAGGCAAGGAAGTCGAAGGCGCCAAGTTCCGCGACTGGTTCGACTTCGCCGAGCCGATTGCCGACATGCCGTCGCACCGTGCGTTGGCCCTCCTCCGCGGCCGCAACGAAGGCGTGCTCGGCGTCACGCTGGTGCTCGACTCCGAACTCGACGAAGAGAACATCAAGCCCGGCCCCAATCCCTGCGAATTGCGCATCGCCGCCCGCTACGGCATCAAGCACCAGAACCGCCCGGCCGACAAGTGGCTGCAGGACACCGTGCGCTGGACCTGGAAGGTCAAGGTCTATACCCACCTCGAACTCGAGCTGATGAACGAGTTACGCGAACGGGCCGAGGAAGAAGCCATCCGCATCTTCGGCAAGAACCTCAAGGACCTGCTGCTCGCCGCACCGGCCGGCCAGCACGTGACCATGGGCGTCGACCCCGGCATCCGCACCGGCTGCAAGATCGCCGTCGTGGACGCCACCGGCAAGCTGCTCGACACCGCTACCATCTACCCGCACGAGCCGCGCAACGACTGGGGCGGCTCGATCTCGACCATCGCCCGACTGGCCTCGACGCATGGCGTGTCGCTGGTTGCCATCGGCAACGGCACGGCCAGCCGCGAAACCGACAAGCTGGTCCAGGACGTCATGAAGAAGTACCCGGAAGCGCGACTGACGAAAATTGTAGTCTCGGAAGCCGGTGCCTCGGTCTATTCGGCCTCCGAGCTGGCGGCCAAGGAATTCCCCGATCTCGACGTGTCGATCCGCGGCGCGGTATCCATCGCCCGCCGCCTGCAGGACCCGCTGGCCGAACTGGTCAAGATCGAGCCGAAATCGATCGGCGTCGGCCAATACCAGCACGACGTGTCGCAGACCAAGCTGGCGCGCAACCTCGACGCCGTGGTCGAGGACTGCGTGAATGCCGTCGGCGTCGATGTGAACACTGCCTCGGTGCCCCTGCTTACCCGCATCTCCGGCCTCAATGCCGGGCTGGCCGCGAACATCGTCAGCTATCGCGATGCCAACGGCGCCTTCCGCTCGCGAGACGAGCTGAAGAAGGTGCCGCGCCTTGGCGACAAGACCTTCGAACAGGCCGCCGGCTTCCTGCGCGTGCCGAACGGCGACAACCCGCTCGATGCCTCGTCGGTGCACCCGGAAGCCTATCCGTTGGTCGAAAAAATCATTGTCGACCTGAAGAAGCCGATCAAGGAAATCATGGGCGACGGTCGCCTGCTCAAGAGCCTGAACGCCAGCAAATTCACCGACGACCGCTTCGGCCTGCCGACGGTACAGGACATCCTGAAGGAACTGGAGAAACCCGGCCGCGACCCGCGCCCGGAATTCAAGACGGCGACCTTCACCGACGGCGTAGAGGAAGTGAAGGACCTGCGCCCTGGCATGATCCTCGAAGGCGTCGTCACCAACGTCGCCGCCTTCGGTGCGTTCGTCGATATCGGCGTGCATCAGGATGGCCTGGTGCATGTCTCGGCGCTGTCCAATACCTTCGTCAAGGACCCGCACGACGTGGTCAAGGCCGGCCAGGTAGTCAAGGTCAAGGTGCTTGAAGTCGACCTGCCGCGCCAGCGCATCGCGCTGACCATGCGCATGGCCGACGAACCCGGCAAGGGCCGCAGCCACGACGCCGGTGCCCAGCGCGGTGCGCCGTCGTCGAAACAGCGCCCGGGCGGCGGTTTTGGCGGCGGGCAATCCCGGCACAACAGCGCCCCGCCCCCCTCCGGCAATGCAATGGCTGCCGCCTTCGCGAAGTTGAGAAAGTAAGACCGACGCCTCTGCAGAAAACCGTCCAATCCCGGAAAGGCAGTCCGCGTGGCTGCCTTTTTTTGTCGACGGCGACCGGGACGGCACGCCGGACAATGAAATGATAAAATCTCCACCTCAGTAGGAACGACCCTATATGACCAAGATATACGGCATCAAGAACTGCGACACCATGAAGAAGGCCCTGAACTGGCTGACCGAAAATGGCGTTGCCCATGAATTCATCGACTACAAGAAAGCCGGCGTTGCCGAGCGCAATCTGCCCGACTGGGCGGCGCGCGCCGGTTGGCAAAAGCTGCTCAATACGCGCGGCCTGATGTGGAAAAAGCTGTCCGACGCCGAACGGGCCGATGTCGATGAAGCCAAGGCGCTGCAGCTGATGGCCGCCTATCCGTCGCTGATCAAGCGCCCGGTGCTCGATACCGGCACGCAGCTGCTGGTCGGTTTTGTGCCGGAAACCTACGCCTCGGAGTTGCAGAAATGAGCGACAGTTTCGTCCGCCGCTTTCTTTTCGAAGGACTGGATATTCGTGGCGCCATCGTGCATCTCGGGGATGCCTGGATGGCCATGCAGCAGGGCCGCGACTACCAGCCTACCGTCGCGCAATTGCTCGGCGAAACGGCCGCCGTCACGGCGCTGATTGCCGCCCAGTTGAAGCAACCCGGCCGCCTGACCCTGCAATTGCGCGGCGGTGGCCCGATCCAGTTGCTGGTCATGGACTGCAACGAAAAACTGCAGATGCGGGGCATGGCGCGCAGCAATCCGGTCGTGCTGCCGGCACCGGTACCCGACCTGCTCGGCGCCCACCAGGGCGGCCAGCTGCTGATGAGCCTCGACCTGCCGACCGCGCGCCAGCCTTACCAGAGCTACGTTCCCATGGTCGGCGACAGCATCGCCGCTATCTTCGAACATTATCTGGAGCAATCCGAGCAGCAACCCTCCCGCCTGTTCGCCACGGCGAGCCCGCGCGCCGCCGTCTGCCTCTTCCTGCAGAAAATGCCGGATGCCGATGCCCGCGACCCGGACGGCTGGGATCGCATCACGCAGCTCGCCGCCACCGTGAAGACTGCCGAACTGCTCGAACTGGATGCCGAAAGCCTGCTCACCCGCCTCTTCCACGAAGACATCGCGGCTCATGGTATCCGCCTCTACGACCCGCTGCCGGTTGCCTATCACTGTCCGGAGGATTGGGAAAAAGTCCGCGACATGATCCGCGGCATCGGTCGTGCGGACGCCGAGGCCATCCTCGCCGAGCACGGTGAAATCCTGATTCGCGACGACATCTGCAATCGCGACTATCGCTTTACGCCGGAAGATGTGACAGCGCTGTTCGCGGCCAGTGAAGGGCGGGCGCTGAATTGACCGCCGGAGACGATGCTGACGTACTGGGGCCGCAGGTTGCGTTGCTGTATCGCAATCTGCGACTGGGACAGATCGTCTCCATTCTTAACACGGCCCTCCTCGTCTGGCTCGGTTCGGCTCATCTTGCCAAGGAATACCTGATCGCCTGGGGCAGTATCGCCCTGGCCGTCGCCCTGCTGCGCCTGTTCGCCGACCATTCCTATCGGCAACTGGAGATCGAGGAACGCAACGAGCAGGCCGCACTCTGGCGCCAGCGCGCCATCATCGGCGCCTGTCTCGGCGGCCTGGCCTGGTCTGGAGGCACGATCCTGTTCATGACGGCGGGCGACCCGGTCCTGAAGCTGTTTACGGCCTTCATCATGGCCGGCATGGTCGCGGGCGCGGTACAGGTTGTTGCGGCGGACCTCACCGCCTTTCGATGCTACGCCTGGCCGATCGTCGCGGCCGTTGCGTTCTGCGGGTTCAGTTTCGACAGCATGGGGATCGCCTTCTCCCTGATGAGCCTGCTTTTTCTGGTCACCGTCACGCGCAGCGCCCAGTTCTTCAACGAAGCCTTGCATGACGCGATCCATCTTGAGCGCGAGCAGGCAAAACTGGCGACCCACCTGGCCCACGCCCGTGAGGTCGCCGAACGCTCGCTTCGCGCGAAAACGGAATTCCTGTCGAATATCAGCCACGAACTCCGTACCCCGATGAACGGCATCATCGGTATCACCGACCTGTTGATACTCGATGCGCCGCCAGAACAAAAGGAATTGCTCAACCACCTTCTGCTGTCATCCAACCTCCTGATGACGCAGATCAACAATCTGATCAAGCTGTCCGAACTCGAAGCTGAACAGGTCCAGTTGTCCCCCGCTCCCTTCCTTTGTACCGACCTGCTGACCCGGGCTACCCACCGCCGTCAAAAGGATGCCGCCGCCAAAGGAATCGACATTCGCCACGAGTCAGCGCCCGAGATTCCCAGAACGCTCGTCGGCGACAGCGAATGCCTTTTCAACGCACTCGGACACCTGATCGACAACGCCATCAAATTCACCGACAAGGGTGTCGTCAGCATCTCGGCCCGTCTCGCTCAACCCACTGCCGACGCCGTCTGGGTCGAATTTTCCGTCAGCGATACCGGCCACGGCATGTCGCCGGATGCGCTCAAGGCCATCGAGGGCTTGCTGATTCAGGCGGATGGCTCAAGCATCCGACGCCATGGCGGCCTGGGCGTCGGCCTGGCGATCGTTCGCCGCCTGATCAAGCTGCTGGGCGGAGAACTGCACATCGTCAGCCATCCCGGCCAAGGCAGCACATTCAGCTTTGCCGTCCCGCTGCAACCGGTCGTGCCGGAAATTCCCGCCCAGACCACCCCGGCCTGAAGCCTTACCGAACGATCAGAGCACCTTGCCCGGATTCATCAGGCCCTGCGGGTCCAGCGCCTGCTTGACCGAGCGCATCATGGCCATTTCCACCGGGCTCTTGTAGCGCAGGATTTCCTCGCGTTTGAGTTGCCCCAGGCCGTGCTCGGCGGAAATCGAACCGGCGCAGGCATGGACCAGATCATGCACGATGCGATTGACCTGCGGCTGGCCGGCGAGGAAAGCCGCATTGTCCTGCGCATCCGGCTTCGACAGGTTGTAGTGCAGGTTGCCGTCACCGACATGCCCGAAGGCAACGACACGAATCCCCGGGTAGGCGTCTGCCAGCGCCGCATCGGCAGCCGCCAGAAAATCGGCGATACGCGACACCGGCACCGCCACGTCGTGTTTGATGCTGATGCCCTCGATCTTCTGGGCTTCGGAAATATGCTCGCGCAAGGCCCAGAGCTTCCCGGCCTGTGTTTCGGAAGCAGCCAGCACGCCGTCGCCTACCCCGCCGGCTGCCAGGCGCGCCGCGAGCCAGGCTTCGACGGAATCCGGTTCGGTATCCGAGAATTCGGCCAGCACATACCACGGGCTGGCGATGCCCGGGCGCACGGCACCCGGAATGTTCTTCAAAACCAGTTGCAGCGCGGTTTCCGATACCAGTTCGAAAGCCGTGAGCTGGGCATCGAAAGCCGATTTGGCGGCGTTGAGCAGCTCGACAGCCGCCGCCGGCGTCGCCACATTGAGCCAGCAGGTCGTTTGCAGCTTGGGCAGCGGAAAGAGCTTGAGTACGGCGGCGGTGATCACGCCGAGCGTTCCTTCGGCACCGATGAACAGGTGCTTCAGGTCGTAGCCGGTATTGTCCTTGCGCAGACCGCGCAGGCCGTCCCAGATTTCACCGCTGGGCAACACGACCTCCAGGCCGAGGGTCAATTCGCGGGTATTGCCGTAGCGCAGAACCTGCACGCCACCGGCATTGGTCGACAGGTTGCCGCCGATCTGGCACGTCCCTTCCGAGGCCAGCGCCAGCGGGAACAGCCGGTCGGCGGCACGCGCCGCTTCCTGCACGGCGGCCAGGGTGCAGCCGGCCTGGACGGTGATGGTGTTGTTGCCGGAATCGACCGCCAGAATGCGATTGAGGCGCCCCAAGCTGAGTACGACCGCAGCCCCTGTGGCATCCGGTGTCGCCGCACCGCACAGGCTGGTATTGCCGCCTTGCGGCACGATGGCCACGCCGGCCTCGGCGCAAGCCCTGACCACGGCCGCCACTTCGGCGGTGCTGCCAGGCCGGACGACGCACAGCGCCGCCCCGCGGTAACGACCGCGCCAATCGGTGACGAACGGCGCGATGTCGTCCGGCTCGCTCAGCACCTGCGCGGTGCCGACAATGCCGGCTAGAACGTCGATCAGATCAGACGATTTCGGCGTAGAGGTCATGGTGGTCGGCATCGATGACCTTGACCTGCAGGAAGTCGCCCGGCTGGGCATCGAAATGGCCGTCGATATAGACCAGGCCGTCGATTTCCGGCGCATCGGCCTTGGAACGGGCGATGGTGCCTTCCTCGTCCACCTCGTCGACCAGCACCTGGATGACCGTGTCGATCTTGGCGGCCAGCTTCTCGGCCGAAATGTCTTCCTGCACCTGCATCAGCCAGCGGCGACGATCCTCGCGCACCTCTTCCGGCGGCAGGCCTTCGATTTCGTTGGCCTTGGCGCCTTCGACCGGCGAATAGGCGAAGGCACCGACACGGTCGAGCTTGGCGTCTTCGAGGAACTGGATCAGCTGGTCGAAATCCTCTTCCGTTTCGCCGGGGAAGCCGGTGATGAAGGTCGAGCGGATGACGATTTCCGGGCAGATCGAGCGCCACTTGGCGATGCGCTCCAGCGTGTTCTCGGCCGACGCCGGGCGCTTCATGGCCTTGAGAATCTTCGGGCTGGCGTGCTGGAACGGCACATCCAGATAGGGCAGGATCTTGCCTTCGGCCATCAGCGGAATCACGTCATCGACCGACGGATACGGATAGACATAGTGCAGGCGGACCCAGATACCGAACTGCGCCATCGCCTCGCACAACTCCTTGAGGCGGGTCTTGACCGGCTTGCCGCCCCAGAAGGCGGTACGGTATTTCAGGTCGACACCGTAGGCGGAAGTGTCCTGCGAGATGACCAGCAGTTCCTTGACGCCGGCCCGGGCCAGGTTCTCGGCCTCGGCCAGCACATCGCCGACCGGGCGCGACACCAGCGGGCCGCGCAGCGACGGGATGATGCAGAAGGTGCAACTGTGGTTGCAGCCTTCGGAAATCTTCAGGTAGGCAAAGTGATCCGGCGTCAGGCGCACGCCCTGCGGCGGCACCAGGTCGGTGTAGGGATCGTGCGGCTTGGGCAGGTGCTGATGGACGTAGCCCATGACTTCGTCGGCGGCGTGCGGGCCGGTGACGGCCAGCACGGAGGGATGCGTGCTCTGCACGATATCGCCCTTGGCGCCCAGGCAGCCGGTGACGATCACCTTGCCGTTCTCGTTGAGCGCTTCGCCGATGGCATCGAGCGATTCCTCGACCGCCGCATCGATGAAGCCGCAGGTGTTGACGATCACTAGGTCGGCATCGTCGTAGTTGGGCGACAGGTTGTAGCCCTCGGCACGCAGCTTGGTCAGGATGCGTTCGGTATCGGAACCGGCCTTCGGGCAGCCCAGGGAAACGATGCCGACGGTCGGCACTTTGAGTTCAGTAGTCATGCAATAAAACCTTGTCCGGGCTGGCCGGCGAGCAAAACGCGTATTTTACCGGGTGAACGCCCAAACCTTGCCGCAAACGCTCAGGCCGGCAAGCGGGCGATGGCTTGCTTCAAGGCTTCGAAACACGCGGGATCGATGGCCGTACCGACGTTTTCGGCCATGATCTCGAGCGTTTTCGGGATCGGTACGGCGCCGCGATACGGGCGTTCGGCGGTGATGGCGTCGAAGATGTCGGCGGTGGTGATGATGCGGGTTTCAAGCGTGATCTGATCGGCCGACAGACCGCGCGGATAGCCCTTGCCATCCAGTCGCTCGTGGTGTGCCGCAGAAACGACCGCCAATTCGGCAAAAGCGCCGATACGCGACAGAATCGCCTCGGTAAAAGCGGCATGCGACTGCACCGCTGCCCATTCGTCGGCATCGAGCTTGCCCGGTTTATCGAGGATGCTGTTGCTCACCCCCAGCTTGCCCACATCGTGCAGCAAGGCACCGCGCTTGAGCCAGCGCCGACGATCCGACGGCAGGCCGAGCGTTTCGGCAATCAGGTCGGTATACAGCGCCACCCGGGCGCTATGGCCGCTGGTGTAGGGGCTTTTCGAGTCGACGACCTGACCGAAGGCAGCCGCGATGTCATCCAGGTAATCGTCGTCGAGCGCGACGACGTGACTGGCCGGTTCAAGCGCCAGAACGGCGTGCATCACATCGGACGAGGCCAGCGTCGCCCAGAAGGCATCATCGCCGGCAAGCTCATTGAAAATCCCGACCAGCGCGGGATCGAACCAGCTTCCGGAGCGTCCGCGCACTTCGTTGACAGCGGCCTGCGGACCGCCTGCCGTATGAAATACGTCGATGACCTGGGCCAGCAGCGCGATGCGCGAGTAGAGCGGAATCGCTTCCCCCGCAAGCCTCTGCGGCCTTCCCTGACCATTGAAATGTTCATCGAGACTGTAGATGCCGGCCGCCACGCTGTCGGGGAAGCGCAGCAGGCGGGCAATATCGGCACCACGCTGGCAACGGGTAGAGATCAGCTCCTGGGCGATCTCGTCACCATCCCGGAAGATGGTCAGCACGCTGCGGAATCGCTCGGCCAGCGGCGCTTGCAACCCGGTATGACCGAGCACGAAACCGAGTACTTGCGGCAGGCTGTCGCCAACCGTCTTGAAATCGCGTTTGAATTGGAGGTCGTCGGTCAGATACAACTCGCAGATGCGCGCCGCATTGCTGCTGCACCCCAGATCCTTGAGCAACAGCGTGTAGTAGAGATTCCACAGCTCGCCCTCATCGAGCCCGAAGCGTCGACCGATGTGCATGCCTATCCAGCAGCAACGCACGCAGTGCCCCTCCGGCTGCCCTTCGGTGATATCCAGCGCGTGACTCAGCGCTGAGATCAGTTCGGATAGCCGAAGATGCTGCGGGGAGGAAACGATGTCGGGACGGAGGAGACGGGCGACCATGTCGGTCTATGATTCACCAAAAACAATAAAAACTCAATCATTAAACCCGATCACTACAAATTTCCGCCGCCCCCCCTACTTCCAAAACGCTCAAATCACCAGTTGCGTACCCAGTTCAACCACCCGATTGGTCGGGATCTGGAAGAAATCGCTGGCACTGGTGGCGTTCTTCGACATCAGGGCGAACAGGCGGGCTCGAAGCAGTGTCATGCGTCGGGTCATCGACGGCACGATGGTTTCCCGCGACAGGTAGAAAGTCGTCTCCATCATGTCGAAGCGTTCGCCCTGGTGCTTGCACTGTTCGAGAACGGCCGGAATATCCGGGCTTTCCATGAAGCCGTAGCGAACGATCACCCGCATGAAACCCTTACCCATGCGGTGCAGGTAGATGCGGTCCATGTCGTTGACGTGCGGTGTGTCGGCCGTCTGCACCGTCACCAGCACCACCCGCTCATGCAACACCTGGTTGTGCTTCAGGTTGTGCAGCAGCGCCGGCGGTACGCCTTCCTTCGAACTGGTCATGAAAACGGCCGTTCCGTTGACGCGATGGACATCGTCAATGGCGGTGATGAAATCCTCCATCGGAATGCTCTGCTTGGCCATTTCCTGCGACACCAGCCGCCGGCCGCGACGCCAGGTGGTCAGCACGGTAAAGGAAATCAGACCCATGGCGATCGGGAACCAGCCCCCCTCGGGAATCTTGATGGCATTCGCGGCGAAGAAGGCAATATCGACCGTCAGGAAAAAACCTGCCACGGCAATGACCAGCGTCCAGTGCCATTTCCACATCAGCGCCATCACGAAAGCGACCAGGATGGTATCGATCAGCATGGTGCCGGTAACCGCGATACCGTAGGCAGCCGCCAGGTTGGACGACGACTTGAAGCCGATGACCAGGGCCACGACCGCCAGGTAAAGACTCCAGTTGGTAAATGGCACGTAGATCTGCCCTTCTTCGTGGCCGGAGGTATGGACCACCTGCATGCGGGGCAACAGCCCCATCTGCACCGATTGGCGCGCCACCGAAAAGGCGCCGGAAATGACGGCCTGCGAGGCGATCACCGTCGCCAGCGTGGCCAACCCCAGCATCGGAATCAGCGCCCAGTCCGGTGCCAGATGGAAGAAGGGATTCTGGATGGCTTCCGGTTCGGCCAGCAGTAAAGCGCCCTGGCCGAAATAATTGAGTACCAGCGCCGGCATCACGAAGGCGAACCAGGCCAGGCGGATGGGGAAACGCCCGAAATGCCCCATGTCGGTATAAAGCGCCTCGCCGCCGGTGACGGCGAGCACGACCGAGCCCAGCGCCAGGAATGCAAGGCCGGGGTGGGCGCCGATGAAACCCAGGGCATACAGCGGATTCAATGCGGCCAGCACGCTTGGGTTGTACGCGATCTGGAGCAGGCCCAGCAGACCCAGAATAGCGAACCATCCGGTCATGATCGGTCCGAAGAACATGCCTACCGAGCCGGTGCCGCGCTTCTGGATGAAAAACAGGCCGGTCAGGATGATCAAGGTGATCGGGATCACATACGGCTTCAGCGTTGGCGTCACCAGCTCCATGCCCTCGACGGCGGAGAGCACCGAAATCGCCGGCGTGATCATGCTGTCCCCGTAGAACAGCGCCGCCGCGAAAATGCCGAGCAGCGTGACCACCCAGGCCAGGCGCGGATTCCTGGCACGCTCCGTAACCAGCGCCAGCAGCGCCAGCGAACCGCCTTCGCCCCGGTTGTCGGCCCGCATGATCAGCAAAACGTATTTGAGCGAAACCAGCAGCATGATCGACCAGAACACTGTCGACAGGATGCCGAGAATATTGTCCGGCGTGACCGGGATGGGATGGTGGCCATTGAAGATTTCCTTCAATGCATAGAGCGGACTGGTGCCGATATCGCCAAAGACGACGCCGATTGCGCCCAGTGTCAACGTAGACGTGGCCTGACGTGACTGCATGATTCCCCCTGTCGGCGTGTTTACACCGGATTTCTTCGAAAACCGCCTTCAGTCAAGCCAAAGGCTATCGAAAGAATCTAGCACCGCAACCTGACTCGAGCATGACGGCACAGCACGCAGAAACGACAAGGGCGGCCACAGCCGCCCTTGGGGAAAACCGGCAGGTGCCCGGCTACTGCGCCGGCGCCGCCACCGGCGTTGCCAGTTTGACCGGCTCGGCCACCTTTTTGTGTCCGGCATCCGGATGCCAGCCGAGAACGGCGAGCATGACCATGAAACCGACCACATAGGCGACGACCACATGCCAGCCATGGCGCAGCCATTTCGCCGCCGACCTGGCTTCCGGGAACATGTTGGACAATGCGACGCCAGCCGAGGAGCCGAACCACAGCATCGAACCGCCGAAGCCGACGGCGTAGGCCAGGAAGCCCCAGTCAAACCCGCCCTGACGCAGAGCCAGCGCGGTCAGCGGAATGTTGTCGAAGACGGCGGAGACAAAGCCGAGAACAAAGGCGGATTGCCAGGAGGCCGGTGGAAGCTCCTCGACCGGCATCATCGAGGCGCAGAGCACCAGCGAGAGCAGAAAGACGGAGCCCTTGATGGTTTCGGGCAGCAGTTCCCAATCGTGGCGGCGCACCGGAATGGTGAGAAGGATGGCGAGCCAGACGGCGACGCCGATGAAGGGGAAATGTTCGGCCAGCTCGGGGAACTTGACGTTGATCGTGATGTTGGTGACGACCGCGAAGATGAGCATGGTGGCGACGATGAAGATGCGCCCCCAGTCGATCCGGGTGTGGCCGTGCGCATGCTTGATGATCGGGCAGTAGGCATGCTGCTGCTTGGCGCCGAAGTAGCCGATGATGAGCAGGGCCACGCCGGCGGCGACATAGGCATCGAAGACGACGACCGGGCTGATGCCGTCGATCCACATCATGGTCGTCGTGGTATCGCCGACGACCGAGCCGGAGCCGCCCGCGTTGGAGGCGGCGACGATGGCGGCAAGGAAGCCGACATGGACCTTGCCCTTGAACAGCTGGTGGGCCATGGCGCCGCCGATCAGCGCAGCCGCGATGTTGTCGAGGAAGCTCGAAATCACGAAGACCATGACCAGCAGGACGAAGCCGCCTTTCCAGTCGTCGGGCAAAAACTTGGGCAGAATGACCGGGACGTGGCTCTTTTCGAAATGGCGGGCGAGCAAGGCAAAGCCGGTGAGCAGGCAGAACAGGTTGGCGATGGTCACCCATTCGTGGCCAAGGTGGCCGAACCAGCCGGCGACCCCCAACCCGGTCTTGAAGCCGGTAAACAGAATCTTGTACAGGCTGATGGTGACCAGGCCCGTCAGTGCGACATACAAGGTGGCGTGATGGAACAGCGCGACACCGAGCAGGGTCAGGGCGAAGAGGATGAAATCGACGGGAATGCCGCCGACCGATGGCAGGGAACCGGCCGCGAAGGCGGTGGCGGGCAACAGAAGGAACGCAAGCAATATACGGTGCATGGCTATTCGCAGGAAAGGAATTCTGGATTCGACATCGGCGCGGCGGGTCGAAAAGTAGCGCATTGTCGGGGGTTCGCCCCCTTGCATCAAGTGCGGACTTTCCCGTAGTGCGTCAAACAGTCCCGAAAAAACCGGCTGTTTTCTCGCATTTCATGCGACAAAAGCTCGACTTTCGGCAGATATCGGTTACAATGCGCCCCCTTTCGCGTCCTTAGCTCAGTTGGTAGAGCGTCGCCCTTACAAGGCGAATGTCGGCGGTTCGACCCCGTCAGGACGCACCAGGTTGCCCATGTGGCTCAGTGGTAGAGCACTCCCTTGGTAAGGGAGAGGTCGGCAGTTCGATCCTGCCCATGGGCACCACCCTTCCGGTCGCCGCGCGACCGTGATGCCTTGAATGGCTCAACAACCGTCGATTTGGTCAGCCTTCAGGCCTTGACCGCCACCATGCCGCGCTGCTTCATGGCAGCCAGAAATTCGCCGAAATTGGCTTCACGCACCGAAATACCGCTCAGGGTGTCGCGCAGGCTGAAGGCACCGATCTCGTCCTGACCGGATTGCATCACGGATTTGCCAGCGGCGTCAGCAGGCTGCGGGCGTAACGTCTTGGAGTAAATGGCTGGCATGATCGGGCTTTCCTATTGGCTTGGCATCAGTTTCTCCCAGACCCGAAAAAACGTCCGTGAGCAAATTCACATGGAATTGATTTTCGCCGCCGCCAGGAATGTACGCCGGGCGCCCTGTAGGGCTTGCAAGGTGCTTCGGTATCGCGCCAACCCTGTGTAAACTGCCGGGATTCTTCACCCTCCCCTAGCCTGCATGGATAGTACCGATCTCGCTGCCGTCTGGCTGACCCTGAAACTGGCCACGATCGTCACGCTGCTGCTGCTCGTCGTCGGTACGCCGATCGCTTGGTGGCTGGCGCGCACCCGCTCCGTTTTCAAGGCTGCGGTCGGTGCCGTCGTTGCATTGCCGCTGGTCCTGCCGCCGACGGTGCTTGGCTTCTACCTGCTGGTCACCATGGGGCCGAACGGACCCATCGGTCAACTGACGCAATCGCTCGGCCTCGGCCTGCTGCCCTTCACCTTCCCCGGGCTGGTCATCGCCTCGGTTTTCTATTCCCTGCATTTGGCACCCCGGTCAACTACCCAAATGGACAACCTAAGTGGCTGTTTTAATGGAGTGGCAAAAAATCGACCTGTCCATCAACTTTTCCAAAAAATGGACCCGTCGATAGCTTGACTGTCCATTTTTTCTAGCCATTATTCTCACGACCCATGGATGCAAACGACTTAGGTGCCATCTGGCTCACGCTGAAACTGGCGAGCGTGGTCACGATACTACTCCTGCTTTTCGGCACCCCTATCGCATGGTGGCTCGCTAGAACACGTTCCAAGCTGAAGGGAGTCTTCGGAGCCGTCGTCGCCCTTCCTCTCGTCCTGCCACCAACCGTCCTTGGTTTCTACCTTCTCCTGGCGATGGGGCCGAACGGCCTTGTCGGAAAGTTCACTGAATGGCTTGGCCTTGGCCTCCTGCCCTTCACCTTCCCTGGTCTAGTCATCGCCTCAGTTTTTTACTCGCTCCCGTTCATGGTTCAACCATTACAGAACGCCTTCGAGGCTATCGGTGACAGGCCACTCGAGGTAGCGGCGACGCTTCGTGCTAGCCCTTGGGATACCTTCTGGTCAGTTGTGGTACCCCTGGCGAAGCCTGGTTTCCTGTCCGGCGCTGTCTTGGCCTTCGCTCATACTGTTGGCGAGTTCGGCGTAGTCCTCATGATAGGAGGCAATATCCCCAACAAAACCCGAGTCGTCTCGGTCCAGATTTATGACCACGTCGAAGCGCTGGAATATACACAAGCCCACGTCCTCGCCGCCTGCATGCTGGTCTTCAGCTTCCTCGTCCTGCTGACGCTCTATACCCTGAACCCAAACAAGGTGAAAGGACGTGAGCAATGAGCCAGATTCACGCAACATTCCGAATCGACCGAGGCGACTTTCGACTAGATGTTGACCTTACTCTCCCTGGTCATGGCGTCACAGCGCTATTCGGTCACTCAGGCTCAGGGAAGACCACCGTTCTTCGAGCCATTGCCGGACTGGAGCACGCCCCTGGAGGCTATTTCGCCCTTGGCGATGTCGTCTGGCAGGACGATGCAAAAGGTATATTCATTCCGACCCACCAACGCTCGCTGGGTTACGTCTTCCAGGAAGCAAGCCTGTTTGAGCACCTTACCGTGGAAGACAATCTGGAGTTCGGTCGCAAACGCATCCCTCAATCCGAGCGAAGGTTTAAGCAATCCGATGTTACTGAACTACTGGGCATTGGGGGCTTACTGAACCGCAGACCAGCTAGCCTATCGGGAGGGGAGCGCCAGCGTGTGGCGATTGCACGAGCTTTGCTGACCGCGCCGCAACTGTTGCTCATGGACGAGCCACTGGCGGCCCTCGACCTGAAGCGCAAACAGGAAATCCTTCCCTACCTTGAGCGGCTGCATGATGAACTGTCGATTCCCCTAATCTATGTCAGCCATGCCCCAGATGAGGTAGCCCGCCTCGCCGACCATCTTGTTCTCCTTGATACGGGCAAGGTTGTGGCCAGCGGGCCACTCACCGAAACCTTGGCCCGCGCCGACCTACCTCAAGCCTTTGCCGACGACGCCGGCGTTGTCATCAAGACTGTTGTCACCCACCACGAGGAGGACGACCTGACCCAACTCGACTTTGTCGGCGGTAGTATTTTTGTCGCCAGACGCCCCGAAACCGTCGGTCGTCGGCTGCGTTGCCGCATTCACGCCCGCGATGTCAGTCTTGCGCTGGAGAAGCCAGTGGCCAGCAGCATCCTGAATGTCTTCCATGGCATCGTCACCGCGATTGCGCCCACCGACACACCGGGCCACGTTCTGGTTCAACTCAGCCTCCGGAACACCCCACTGCTGGCACGCATCACCGAACGCTCCAGAAAAGCACTTAACCTACACGTCGGGCAACCCGTCTGGGCTCAGGTCAAGGCGGTCGCCCTGCTTGCTTGAACGCCATTTACCGGAAAGAAGCTCGATGCCCTACCTTCGTACAATTCTGGCCGTCTGCGCAACCGTTCTCTCCTTCGCCGCCCAAGCTGAAAAGCTCACCATCGCGGCGGCAGCCGACCTCAAGTTCGCCATGGATGACTTGGCCAACACCTACCGAAAAGCGAACCCTGGCGATGAAGTCGATGTTATCTACGGGTCGTCGGGCAAGTTCCACACGCAAATTCGGCAGGGAGCGCCTTATGACATGTTCTTTTCCGCCGACATCGGCTTCCCCCGTGAGCTAGTTGCGTCTGGCCTCGCGGCCTCGGAAGTGAAGCCCTATGCTGTCGGCCGCATCGTGCTCTGGAGCGGCAGCCTGGATGCGACAAAAATAACACTGGCCAGCCTTACTGACCCCAAAATCACTCGCATCGCCATCGCCAATCCCAAGCACGCCCCGTATGGCAAGCGGGCCGAAGAGGCGCTGAAAACGGCAGGCCTTTGGGAGAAAGTGGAACCGAAGCTGGTCTACGGTGAGAACATCGCCCAGACTGCCCAGTACGTCCAGACGGGCAACGCCCAGGTCGGCGTGATTGCCTTGTCTCTGGCGGTCAATGCCGAACTGGCCAGCAAAGGGGGTTACTGGATGATTCCGGACAATCTCCATCAACCCCTTGAGCAGGGTTTCGTGATTATCAAGCACGCACAGGGGAATGCTGCCGCTAAGCGCTTTGCCGACTACATGGGCACGAAGCCTGCCCGTACAGTCATGACCAAATATGGCTTCGTACTTCCTGGTGAAGTCACCGGCAAATAACGAAACAGGGCCATGAATCCTCGCACTCGCACTATCGAGAATTTATTACCGGCTCAGTGGTCGGCCCCGTCGGCAGTCTGATAAGCATCACGCAATTTCATACGAAAAGCCCAGCTCCAAAGCAGTAGCGCAGCGGTCAGCGAACAACCAGTCGAGAACCCGAACGCAACCAACGGGGAAAACGCCTGGTAAAGCCAGCCAAAGACGACGGAAGCGGGCAGCAGAAATAGCCCAGCCGTCAGGTTGAACCAGCCAAAGGCTGTCCCACGCAGCTCGACTGGTGCGATGTCGGCGACCAGCGCCTTCTCGACGCCCTCCGTGGCTGCCATGAAGAGGCCATAGAAACCAAACAAAACGAAAAGAACGCTGCCGTCATGGGTCATCAGACCCAGCCCAGCGTAGAACAGGCCATAGGCCACATAGCCGCCCAGCAGTAGTGGAATGCGGCCAACCTTGTCCGACAGTCCAGCGAGCGGCGTCGAGAAAAGCATGGCCACCAGGGACACAGCTGCCCATAGTAGTGGAATACTGGCCTCTGACACCCCAAGCTCCTTGGCACGCAAGAGCAGGAACATGTTGGACGAGTTGCCCAGCGTGAAGATGGCCACCACGACCAGATAACGCTTGAACGAATCGGGCATATCGCGCAGGTTCCACTGAAACGGCGTGGTGGAAACCGGCTGTCTGTCGCGGGGCTCGTGAATGGACAGCGCCAGGCCCACACACAGCAAGGCCGGCACGACCGACCAGAGGAAGATGTCATGCAATGCCATGCCCGCTGCCAGCAGCGCCGAAGCGACGAGTGGACCGACCACGGCACCGGCATTGTCCATGGCGCGATGGATACCGAATGCCACACCGCGCTGCTCGGCATCAACACTGCCGGCCAACAGCGCATCACGCGGCGATGAGCGCAACCCTTTGCCAATCCGGTCGGCGAAACGGATGAGTAACAGCCCAGGCCAACTCGTGACGAAGGCAATCAGCGGCCTTCCGAAAGCAGCCAGCCCATAGCCGACGACAACCCACGGCTTTGAATGTCGGGTTCGGTCAACCACGACCCCGGAAAACAACTTGAGCAAGCTGGCAGTGGCTTCAGCAATCCCTTCGATGATGCCCAGCGCTCGCGGTCCCGCCATCAAGACCGACGAGAGGTAGAGCGGAATCAGTGGATACAGCATTTCGCTGGAGCTATCGTTGACCAGGCTGATGAGGCCAATCAGCCAGACCGTTCTGGGAAGTTGTCGTATGGTTTTCAGCATTTCAATTTCCTTCAAGTCCGGGACGACGCCATCCAAGAACTGTGAGAAGCCCCTCAGTGAGCCACAGACTGAAGTAGACGAAGAGCCAGGCAAATGCGACATCGGACAAGAAATGGCCGCCGGGCAGCATGCGCGCTAGGCCGACCACACCCGCAAAACCCAAGCTTCCAAGCAGCCATCGACGACGGATAGGCGGAGCCCCAAGCCAGCCAAATGCCATGATGAACGAGGCGCCGACTACATGGCCACTAACAAAAGAGCAGTTCTTTATGCACTGATTGGCAGGTATGAAAGCGGGACTGAACTCCTTCGCCCCGCCGAAGGCTTGAACATTGATGGGACGAGCTCTGCCGGAATGGTCTTTCAATCCGACATCGACCACCATCACCGGTCCGACCAGAATGCCGGCAAAGAGGAAGACAAGCACGGAGCGCATGGCGCGAAACTTCCCGTGCCGGTCCAGGAGGCTCAATGCCAGCAGCACGCCCACCAACAGGAAAAGTAATTGTCCAAGCCGGGGCAGCCCCATGTAGATGGGATAGAGCCAAGGCGAATCCCTATCCAGGAGCCAGGCCCCGTCACGGTAGAGCGAGCCACTGGCCATCAGGTCGAGTTGGGGCAAGGTGATAAAGGCGATGGCCAGGACCAGGGCAACGACGGCCACCAAGAGAAATTCAGATTTTCGGTAATTCATGGTTGTGCAGACGGTTCCCCAAGAACACCAAACTCGACCTCCGTCTTGGCGTAAAACACATGAACACCCTCCTGCTCAATAACCTCGAATAGCCGCTTGAGCTCATCCTCGGTCACGGCCATGACCACCTCTTGGGGTTGGTCGGCTAGCTCAAAAAAGTGTGCCGAGTGGATACGACGGTCATGCCCAAATCCCTCGCTGGCCGCTACGATGGTGGCCCCACGAATACCCAGTTCCCGTGCAGTCAGCATCAGCCACTCCGAAACTGGTTTATGACCATGCCGCCGGTCTTGCTGGGTGAAGAAAGTGACTTGATAGCCTTTCATGATGGTCTCCTCAGATTGTTTTGACCGCTTGGCCGAGCATCAAACCAGCAAAGGTACTCAGTAGAGAACCGCACAAATGCAGGCTCATCGTACCCATTGCCCACGCCACCTGCCCCGATTGAAGTAGCGTGACGACTTCGGCTGAAAAGGTGGAAAAGGTCGTCAGCCCGCCGCAGAACCCAGTGATGATGAACAACCGCCACTCGGGGGAAAGCGTCGGGCTCTGGGCAAAATAGGCAATCGCCAGCCCCACGATGAAGCCACCAATAAGATTGGCTGCCAGAGTGCCTGGAGGCATGCCGGGCAGGAGCCCGTTCAAGCGAATACCCAATTGCCAACGAAACAGAGCCCCCAGTGCAGCGCCCACGGATATGGCCAATATCGGTTTCCACATGCTGAACTCCTGTTCCGATAGTTGTTCTTTCAGGTGGCAAGTTCGCAGCGGAAGAAAACTGCACGCACGTGATGCAATTCATCCGCATGCTGCCTAATGAAGTCACGCAGGCGCTCTTCCGCGTCAATAAGCTCGATGCACAACGGATGTTGGGCGGGGGTACTCTCGATGTGGTGATGACTCATTTTGTGTCCCGGCAAATAGCCGGCATGGACTCTGTGCAGCAGTGCCTGCTGGATGCCGGCACGTTTGGCCGCAGTCAGGAGACGGTGGCTCAAGGCCGGAGCCGTCAGGCGATGCCAGAAACTGGTCGGCTTGGCACGTGCCGCCTGGGGAAAGTAAAGACGGAGGGCGGTCAGGTCGCTCATAATTGTTCTTCCTTTGTTTTGGCCTCTACAGCCTGCTGGGCTGCTTCTGCACGTCGTTGCTTGTGATAGGCGGGCAGTTCCCCCAGCTTCATGCCCTCCGGGGCATGCACGTGCTTTGCATGGCCAACCCGCTGCGAGCGGTAGATGCCGGTGTGCCCGGAAAACAAATAGCTGATGACGCAGGCGATACCGGCGTATACACCGACTTCCGCCCCGAACAACTCCATCGCCATCAGGGTCGAGGCAATCGGCGTGTTGGCCGCGCCAGCGAAAACCGCGACAAAGCCAATGCCGGCCAGTAGCGGAAACGGCATGTTCAGAAGTGGCGCCAAGGCATTGCCCAGCGTGGCGCCAATATAGAACAGAGGGGTGACCTCGCCACCCTTGAAGCCAAAGCCCAGGGAAAACACTGTGAAGGCCATCTTTCCGAGAAAATCGTAGGCAGGCAGCGGCTTCTCAAAGGCTTCCACAATGACCGGTATGCCAAGGCCAATGTAACGGTCTGCGGTGAAATACATGACGACCCCGGCCAGAACTGCGCCACCCAGCAAAGGACGCAGCGGTCCATAGCTGACGGTCTTCTTTACCCATCCGCCGAGCGCATGGGTGGCATCGGCGAACACCTTGCCGGCCAGCCCGAAGACGATGCCGGCCAACACCATGGCGCACAGCCCCCAGGCAGTGATGCGGGGGATTTCCGTAATCAGGTAGTGGGTATGGTGAACACCCCAGAAGCTACAAACCTGGTCGGCCACAATCGCCGAAACCGTACAGGCGAGCAGTGCGTCGTAGCGAAGCCGGCCGATAGCCAATACCTCAAGGCCCCAAACAGCTCCCGCTAACGGTGTGCCGAACACCGACGAGAAACCCGCACTGATACCTGCCATCAGGATGATGCGGCGGTCCTCATGCTTCAATTTGAAAAGATGAGTGAACTGGTCTGCCAGCGCGCCGCCCATCTGGACGGCAGTCCCTTCGCGGCCGACTGAAGCTCCGAACAGATGCGAAATGACCGTTCCGCCCAGAACTAGCGGTGCCATGCGTAGCGGCACCACCTTCTTGGGGTCATGGATTTCGTCGATGAGGAGATTGTTCCCCGCTTCGACGTGCTGGCCGAACTTTAGGTAGAGCCAACCCACGCCAAACCCAGCCAAGGGCAGTAGCCAGATAAGCCAGCGGTGTGTATTGCGGGTCTCAGTCGCCCAGTCGAGCGATATGAGAAAGAAGGCCGATGCCGAGCCGGCCAAGGCAGCAACTGCCGTGGACAACAAAATCCACTTGCCAAGGTAGGGCAACAGGTCGATTTGTTCGGGACGTTTTGAAGGCTTCATGCATGTCCAATAAGTTTTTTTTACGCAAACCTGGACATACAGAGAGGATATGGACGAATGCCTACATCTTCCCGATGAACCAGGAACCATGTAGGCATCATCAGCCCCAAGGGCGGTTAAGTAGGAGGAATGCCATCTCCTTGGGCGAATTCTAGCAGCAAATTACTCTTAGGAGTGCGAACGGATGCGTTGTTTCCTAGAGCAGACGCTCATTGCTGGAAGCGAACGTCTGCTCAGGTTCGTTGGCTGTACTACAGCCAGCAATCAGGTGGTATCAGTCCGTTTCCGTCCAGGCCAGACTTTAGCTCCGCACACAAGGAGCGTTAGCTGACAGGGTCACTCTGGACTTCAGCTGTCTCATTGGAAAAATCTCGTGATTACTGACAGCTTGCGCTGATTTTCACCGCATTGTCACTTTACTTTCATATCCTTATGACTCAAAATCCGCCCGTTTTTATTTCGCGGAGACCCCCTGTGGGCCCTTGTTCGAGTGATAGTTGTTGCTCTGTCCATTTGACGAGCATTCTCTCGGCACGATAACGCGCAGTTCAACTGCCGCTATCTCGCCAAGAGCGGGAAGCGGCGCAGGAAGCCTGTCACCAGGATTCCCTCCAATTCCACCAACAATTTGCTGCCAGGTCTTGTCATGTTCAAGCGCATGACTGATGGCCTGCCATAGCCATACTCCTGGGCCGATTCTGCTGGCCAAAGGAACAGGCTGGCTTGCAAAACACGTCCTCAACATGGGTCTCCATGGGTGTCCGCCTTTCAGTTTTCAGGAGGCAGACCATGCGTTTCAACTTCAATCGTCAGTTCAACAGTGCATCTCTGGTTTTCCGGCTACGAGTGTTCGCTATCGCTGCGTCGGCCATGCGTATAGCCGACCAGCACGACGATTGGAGTGCCAGTTCCCTTTCAACCTGCAATGTCGTACCAGACTTGGAGGGTTAAGCCATGGAACCGACCAAGGTCATTCAGGTGGATACGGTCAAGGACGACTTGCTCGAAGTTCAGGAACTTCTCGCCAAACATCGCCTAGTCGGCGAGATGGCCCGTCGGCAGGATTCGCCACGAAAAGAGGTGGTGGACAATCTGGTTCAACGCCAGCATATCGCCGAGCTTCGGCACCTGCTGGCTCGCCTTCCCTCGGTATCCGTTGCCTTGATTCTAAACGCCCTTCCCGAGGAAGAGCGCTTGCTTGTCTGGAAGGAGCTTGCCGAGGAACGGCTGGATGACATCCTTGAGTTGCTCTCGGACGATATTCGAGAAGCCTTGGTGGGCGATGGCCATCAAATCAGTTCCAAGGTGATGGTCAATATCTTCGAGTTGCACAACGGTCGACTGCGTCAAACGGACATCAAACGACCGCAGGACTTTGCCGGTTGCCAGCCTATCTGGGTGGATTTGGTTGCGCCAACGCCCAAGGTTAGGGAATGGGTAGGCCAGCATTTTGGCCTTGAGTTGCCAGACCCGGACAACCTCACCGACCTGGAAGCTTCGGCCCGCTTCTACATTGAAGACAACGGCGAGGTTCACCTGCATTCGGATTTCCTGCTCAATCTGAACGACGAGTCTCGTAACGTCCCTGTGGCATTTATTCTGCACAACGAGATTCTGTTCTCGGTACGTAGCGAGGAGCTTCCTGTCTTCCGGCTGCAACGTATGCGGGCCCGAACGCAGCCCGGCTATGTCACCGATGGCAAGGATGTCCTGCTCGACCTCTATGCGGCCGATGCGGAGTATTCGGCTGACCGACTGGAAGACGTTTATGCCGAACTGGAACAGGTCGGCAAGAAGGTGTTGAGTACCCGCCTATCCGACGATGAGGCCGGGGAAATCCTGGGGGATATTGCCCGCCAGGAAGACTTGAATGGTCGCGTACGTCGCAATGTCCTGGACACCCGCCGGGCGCTGTCCTTTCTGGTGCGCAGCCATTTACTCACGCCTCATCAAAATGACGATTCCCGCCAAATCCTGCGTGACATCGAGTCGCTGGATAGCCACACCTCCTTCCTCTTCGGAAAAATCAACTTCCTGATGGACGCCGTGGTGGGTTTCATCAACATCAACCAGAACCAGCGAGTCAGCAAGCTGACTACGTTCTCCATCATCTTCATGCCCATCAACATCCTGGCCGGTATGGGCGGGATGTCGGAATTCTCGATGATGACGAGCGGCATCCCTTGGGAATACTCCTATGCGGCATTCACGGTCGCGATGGGCGCGGTGGGCTGGGTCACTTATCTGGGTCTCAAGCTGCATCAGAAGCGAGAGGCACTGAGAAACAGGAAACTGGCCTGATAGCGCAAGAATTTCCGGTATTTCGATTCGACGCCTTTTGATTTTTGAAACTACACCATGAACGATTCACAAGAACTCTCCCGCCTTGCCGAGATGGATAATGAAGACGCCAGCCCCGAGCGTGAGGCAGCAACCAAGCGCAGCACCTGGGTCAGCGTGGTCGTCAATATCGGGCTGACCATTTCCCAGGTCGTGGCGGGGATTTGGTCCGGCTCACAAGGTCTGATTGCGGACGGCATCCATTCCTTGTCAGACCTGGTGGCCGACTTCGTCGTATTGCTCGCCATTCAGCACAGCCAGAAGGAAGCGGATGCCGACCATCATTACGGGCATCAGCGTTACGAGAACGCGGCATCGCTGGTCCTCGGAGGACTACTTCTGGCTGTTGGCGTCGGCATGATTTGGTCAGCCGCGCACAAGCTGCAAACCCCGGAAAGCATTCCGACAGTGCACATGACTGCCCTCTGGGTGGCCTTGGCGGCACTGGCGGCCAAGGAGCTTCTTTTCCGTTACATGCTGGCGGTGGCTGAGCGTGTTCGCTCCAGCATGCTCGTTGCGAATGCCTGGCATGCCCGTTCCGACGCAGCTTCCTCGCTGGTCGTGGCCATCGGCATTGGTGGCAATCTGTTGGGCTTTTCTCTCCTAGACCCAATTGCCGCACTGATTGTCGGTTTCATGGTTTCTCGCATGGGCTGGTCATTTGCCTGGGACGCGCTCCATGACCTGACCGACAGAGCGGCGACCGAGGAGCAGATTGCTGGTATCTCGGAAGACATTCTGGCCACGCCGGGCGTACTCGGGCTACACGAACTGAAAACCCGCAAAACGGGCGATATGATTCTGGCCGATGTGCATCTCGAAATTGATGGGCAATTAACGGTCGCTGAAGGGCACGCTATTGCCCGGCAAGCCAAGCTGAATGTGATGTCTCGCCATCCGGTGCTCTACCTGATGACGCACGTTGACCCCGTAACGCCGGATGGCGGCAAGTAGGCCGGCAGCCATCCCGAAACCAATTTCGACCCCTTCGTAAATACGTGGTGCCCTATGAACCTGCAAGCAATCGAACACATCAACCTGGCTTCGCTGGCCGATACCACTATTAGCTTAACGACCGCTTTCCTTCTTGGCAGTTTGATTGGCGTCGAAAGGCAGTACCGCCAGCGGACGGCTGGTTTGCGGACCAATGTCCTGGTCGCCGTAGGTGCGGCCATTTTTGTGGATATGGCCAACCGCCTTAACGGACACCAGGGCGCTATCGGTGTCGTTGCCTATGTGGTCTCTGGCATTGGCTTCCTTGGCGCTGGCGTCATCATGCGAGAAGAAGGAAACGTCCGCGGACTCAATACCGCTGCAACGCTCTGGGGGTCGGCTGCGGTAGGTGCTTGCGCTGGGGCTGACTTGTTGTTGGAAGCGGTGATGGGTGCCTTGTTCGTGCTTGCATCGAATACCTTGCTTCGCCCGGTCGTCAATCAAATCAACCGGCAGCCTATCGACACCCTCGCGGTGGAAGTGACCAATACGGTGTATGTCATAGCCCCGCGTGAGCATCAGAAACAAGCACTGCAATTGCTAGAAAGCATGCTGGAAAAGGCAGACTACGGCACGCGTGACATGGTGGTTCATGCCTTTGGTGATGATGCCGTTGAAATCGAAGCGGTATTGCTGGCCTCTGCGGTGGAGGGGGAACAACTCGACCAATTGACCCGGCGACTGGCAGAAGCACCCATCATTACTCAAGCCTTCTGGAGTCCAAGTACAACGGAGTAATGACGGCACGCCATCAAGAACGAAGATTCCAACGGACCACGAATATAGAAATCAAAAGACAACGCCGATGAAATTTAAAGCTTTAGCCTGCGCAGTTCTCGCCATTCCATCATTTGCCTTTGCTGCTCGTCCTTTCGTGACTGACGATGCTCGCCTGACCACGGGAGGGAGTTGTCAGCTTGAAAGCTGGATGCGCATCTACCCCAATAGCACTGAAATCTGGGCCCTTCCTGCATGCAATCCGACAGGAAATCTCGAGTTCACGTTTGGTGGTGGCAGGGCTAAAGCTGATGGTGAACAAGCCACGACTGACTATGTGTTTCAAGCCAAGACCCTGTTCCGCCCACTAGAAACCAATGGTTGGGGTTGGGGCTTGGCGGTCGGTACGATTCGTCACCCGGAAATCAATCCTGGGCCAAACATGCTTGGCAACACCTATGCCTACATCCCTCTGTCTTTTTCGATGTACGACGACAAGGTGATTGTCCACACTAATCTTGGCTGGCTAAAGGACAAGGCATCCGGCCTCAACAGCACTTCATGGGGCATTGGCGGAGAGTTCAAGTTGCATCCGAGAGTGCTCGGCATCGCCGAAACATTTGGCGACAATCGTGGCCTGTCTTATGGGCAGGTGGGGGTACGGTATTCCGTGATACCAGACCTGTTTCAGGTCGATGCCACCTTTGGTCAGCAGCTTTCCGGAGAAGGTAATAGCCATTGGGTATCTTTTGGTATTCGATATACCCCCGACAAGCTTTTCTAAACCAAAGACTGCATTGAGGGTTTCACCAGCTATCTGACGAATGAGCCCCAAGCTCAGCATAGAGTCGGGTGCTGCCACTAGGGTTGCCAGTCGATTACGCTCTGCGTACTGCTTATATTGGCTATTAGAGTTGCTATGTTGCTTGTTCCCTCGAATAAGCCAGTATTGCTCTTAATGCAGCTTCGCCATACGAGCCTCCGGCTTGGGAGACGCCACGTATGTTGCATACTACTTGAGCACCATGAACGATGAAGCTCGCTTCCAAATCCTGAGCGACCTCCATCGCATGGCTAATCATAATTACGTTAGGTGTAACGTGATTAACGTTTTTTCCATTCTCGCTAACCACTACGAGGGTATCTGTTTCGTTCGCAAAATAAGCAAAGCCTGCCGTCGGGCTACCAACGACATCTCCCCCTTCCTCTGAATAAACAGCATGAACCAATTCCATTCCAGATAACTTCTCTGGCGAAACTTTCCTTGCACTGCTCCCACTCGCTTTTTTCTTCGAGGCATTGATGCTTTGCTGTTCCAGGCCACCCGAAATCAGCGCATCCAGAGCCCTAGCCAAGTGCCCCATAGCTCGTCATCTCAATTGATAGGTTATCCAGTCGCCGAAGGGTCTTCGGCAAATAATGTATACTTTAGTATAAAGACGAACGACTGCCCATCCCCTACCGTCTCCTCTCTGTCAGGAGGGGTAAGTGGAAGCGAGCGAAGCATTCGGAAAAGCATTACGCGAACGGCGAAAGGCTTGCTCATTGAGCCAGGAAAAGCTTGCCCTTGAAGCTGACTTGGAGCGAGTCTACGTCTCTCTGCTCGAGAACGGCCATAAGCAGCCGACATTCCAGACGATTCTCAAGTTGGCCAGAGCACTGAACTGTACAGCGAGCGATTTAGTAGCTACCGCCGAGAAGTTGATGGCGAGTTAATTGCCGGTTTTCGCTGTTCAGTCAGTTATCGCAGGCTTTGAGTCGCCTCTGATTGGCAGTATCTTTGAGCCGGTGAACTGGGCTAATTTCTTCTTTACCTCCGCCAACTCACGTAATAAGCACACCTCTCTGACCAAAGCGGCTTCTAATTTGGTCCGATAGTCGTCAGCATCCGCTTTAGCTCGCGCAATACGTTCATAGTTCTCTCGTGCTGGCGAAGCTTGAGCCCGAGCTGCTTCCTCGATGGCGGCAATCAGGTCTGCGAAAACCAAACGCGATTTTTTGATGCTGCCCTTGCCCCTGCCAGCTTCCAGTGCAACGGCATCATTGGTGATTCTCGTACCCTTTGGGACAACTTTCGACGCACCCTTCTTGAGGCGTTCCAGTGCATCAAAGTAGTCATCTAGTGTTTGGTTCCCCATTATTTAACCTCTCCGCGCTGTTGGAGGACCCGTGCCCTAGTTTCCTGCAAAACATCGAGGTCTGCTTTCTCAATTTTCCACTCAATGGAGTCAGGTCTAAGCCGACTGACTAATGCCGTTTGTCCCTTAATTACCTGTTCCAGTTTTGATAAGCGACCGACTAGGTTAGGGCATCCCCCCAAGCAGTCCACATCAAGAAAACGAATGGCCAGTTCATCGCAAGGGCCAACCTTCGTACATCCACCAATAGGCGTTTCCTTGTAGGCGAGTTCGCCGTTCCGGAAGCGCCGCAACGTAGTTTCGCGGTCAAGAATAATTTGCCCTTCAGCACCGCCCACACGATCTTCAATCCACTTCACGTAGCCGCCAAATATTGGCTCGTCAGGGAAAAGAACGTCCCGAATGAATGCAAGTCCGGATGCTACTGGCCCGGCCTCTTGCCATTCCAAGCCAAAGTGCTCTTTGTCGTCGCCGATAAAGTTCTTGGCATACATTGACCCCCGGGCATAGTAGCGAGACATTTCCTCGGTCAAGTGTTGTAGCTGCCGGCGTAGCGAAGAAAGTGAAACCAACCCGGACCTCTGTGCATACAAAGCCAAGGACCGCCTCAACATGTGCTCGGTCAGTGGCCAAGGAACTCCCACCTGAAATTCAGCTTCAGAACGCCAAGCACGATGCGGGTCAATATGCTCAAGCTCCTTCAAATCTCCATCTTCAATCAAGGGACAAACCCGCTTTCGAAGCTCCACGAACTTGGTGCTAAAGAACGAATTACCGAGCGCCTGAAATGTCTTTCCAGCCCGTCGTGTGTTCCGTCCAGTAAAGTTCAGATAAGCAGTAGTTACAAATAACGGGAAATCATCATCAGGCTTCTTTGTTATTGAGGGCACTTCGCCAAGATGCGCATAAATAACTTTCGATATACGCTGAACAATACGAATTGCACGATATCCTTCGCTATTGGTCACCCATTTAGTTCTAACCTTTTTTAGCTTCGTGGTATTACCTTGAATAAGGCGGTGAACCACACCTCCTAGTGAGCGCTCCTCGTCGATACAATTGAATGGAAGGTAGCGCGCTTCGGCATTTCTCATTCCCGAAAATGTAATGATGTACAATTTAGCGACATTCATTACCGAAGACAATCCAAAAACCAAGCCATGCACACTGTACGATAAGTTGTTAATGTCGAAATATTCTTTCAACCGATAGTTGGACAGTAACTTAGTGAAATCATCTTTGTATTCACCTGGGGTGCGCGCAATTCCATGTCTTGTCGCTATGGTGATTTGCTGACGCTTGCTCTTTCCGAGAATCGGGTCTCCCAGGCACTCCCTAAGCAGCGATAAATATCTTTGTTCTACAGCCTCCCAGTCCTTCAGTTCTGAATCAAGCGCGGATATAAGTAACGAATATATTCTAGTTGGAATTGGCGGATATTGTTTTCCAGTATCCCCTTTGAGTTGGATGCAAGCCAAAAGTACATCTTGTCCACTCTTTCCGACAACAAGGAACCCTATTTTTTCTGCACCCAATTTGAGCAAAAATGACAGGAGGGCCGCCAACATCGTCAATTTCCCTTTGATTGGCTCGGCATAGGCATACTCAGCCAAACGAGGCTTGCTACTTAATACGTCTTTTAGGGAGCATTTTTTATTAAATGCAAATACCGCAACCGAGCGCAGCATATTGAGATAGTTTCTCAGGCTGCTCAAAGATAACCGAACCCCGGGTCTGGCATACATAAGCAGAAATAGAAAGTACCTCATCTCGGCCACCAAGGATTCAGTGCCCGCTACGGACTCGTCGTCAAAGACGTAAAAATACAGACAGGTGAAATCCCCACGACCGTAGTACGGGGTTAAATCCCAAAAGCCATCCCCATATCTCGAAAGAATTTGTCCGTCTTTTGCCCTGCTCACCACCATGTTATCAATGGGAATGAGCCCACGACTCAAGTCCCACCGGTCAGGTGCAGGGCTACCGTCGTTTACGAAATACTTCGGACTAAATAATGTGCTTTGACTCATGGGGACACCAAGTCCAGTTGGATTAGCAATTCGAGTTTTGCCGCCCAATATTCATCCAGCTCACCGAACTCTTCAATAGACCGAGTAGTGCTTGAAATCAACTCAGGTTTCTGGATGCGTTTACCAATTTCAACAAGTAGCTCGTTAATGCGCGACAGAACCTCTCCGAAAACGCTATCAAAGTGCTCAACGCTTGCGGCCAGCGAACTGGTTTTCTGAATGCAATAACGGCAACTAAGGAGTTTTCGGACATCGTGTTCATCGGCATGGACCTTATAGTTGTCGCAGAAAAAACAGCCTTCAGGATTGCGACAATCGGGAGAAACCGTGCCAGATGTACCATCCGCCTTGGGCTTCCCATAATCTAAACAGCGCCCAACAGGCCCTTCTTGACTGGCATTCCGCACCTGCTCCCCCTCTAATACAACAGAGGAAACCCTGTCGAGAAAAGCTGTCATCTCAACTCTGTGAGTTTCGGGGGAACCAGCCACATAAGCCGCCTTCAACGTCTCTTCCGAGTTCTGGACAACGTCCGCCGCCACCGAAAGCGGTACCTCCTTGCGTAGCATCCAATCTACATTAGCAGAGCGCCACTGCCGTGGCGTAATCACTGGCAAGGATGAATCGATGCGCATCAGCCTTTGATACAGTTGCCGTGGTGCGTAATACTTCAGTTGCCCAGGCTGCCCCAAGCCTCTAACGCCGAGTGAGAAAAAGAGCCATTTACACTGACGACCATTCAGCAAGTAGCTACGCAGTTCGAGATACCGCTTAAAGTCTGCTAAAAACGTGGACTGAATTTCAAATGACTGCTTTTTCCCGTGCGCCCGCCACTTGACCACCCGGAATTTCTGGCGAACGGTGCCGACCTCGTACTCGCCACTCCACTCTAAGGTCCTAACTTGCTCCAGATTCATCCCGGTGTAGGCAATGAATAGAAGGGTAAACGCTTGCAGAGCTTGCATACCGGATGCCAATCGGTAGGTATGTCTGACGTTATTGTTCGCTGCGCTTAAGTTTGCGATGGCACTCCGAACGCTTTTCTGGGCATTGCACCTTAAAGAGTGTTTATGCAAGACTTCATGAAGTGCATTGACTCTACCTTCAGCAAAGTTATATGCCGACGAATGGTCTTTTTTGCTTCTATATGCCTCGATTTCAAGAGGCGTTCGAAACCATTCATTCATTGGAAAAACCCACATCCCATCGTTCGGCCATTCCAGATATTTCGGGAGTCCGAGTTGATACGGGTAGTCAAGCTTCTTGAGAACGAGGTCCGTTAATCCGTGAAAAAACGAATAGGCCAGGCTTAGCGCCCTGGCTTGATTCGCCTCGACAGGTGGCACAGTTGGTTGGCTATCGTCATTGCTTTTTTGCGGCAAATTCAGCCCTTGCTTTAGGTCGTCTACCTCAAGGAAGTTCGATAGGAACTTTAGGGGATAGTTACAGAAGCGGGCTGCTGTCCCCGATACAATCTCCTTGCGAAGCAGACGCTCCCAAACACCATCAACAAAATCGACGAAGGCGACACGAGCCGAATGTTCGTTGCAGCACGCTTGGTGGTGCCCTGCTGCATCTGCCCAGTCCATGAAGTTCAAAATACCGAGAGAGGTTTCAAAATGGGCTGTTACCGGGGATATACCTCCGTGGGAGTACCGGTCGGCAACGTACTGGATAATTCTCTGGACTTGTTCGACCCTTTCGAGGTCCATAGACGAGAGGTCCACTCGCCGCCCGTCCGTACGCCGTCGGCTTGGTCCGTCCACGGCTCGCTTTAAAAAGCAAAGCGACCCAATATCCAGAGTTCCTTTGCCAGGAAATTCGATGACCGCCTGTTCAGGATTGAGAACCCTAAACCCCTCGGAAAACGGCAGAGTAAAGAGCGTTACGGGGCGCGACTGATACTGGCTCAAAGCACACCTTCCATTGCTCTACGGCAGAGCTCTTTAAGATGCGATTCATGTTGCCCAACGACTGCACGCTTGAATTTAAGGCGATGCCGGTAATTCAAGTACAAATCAGTAGTTGCGGCACTTTCGTGGCCCATTCGTGCCTTCACGAACTCCCGCACCTCTGACAACGTCATCTTGCCGGTTTCAACTTGCTTTAGCAGCAGGTCCGTCAGGTTCATCCCAAAGGTTGCCCGGGTATCGTGGAAGCTGAAATCAAACTTTTTGCACCCAAAATTCTTTTGGACGTACGGTCGAATTACATTACGAATGAATGTCCCAATCGCCCCTCCATCGAAGTCGTAACGCCGTTTGTTCTTTGGGTCAAAGGTCTGCCGCTCTTGTTTATCGGTGTAATACGGTGTCCCGTGCTGGGTAAGGAAGAGATATTGACTGGAGTCCTCCCTTCCGCATTTTTGGCGCCGACGGCACGCACGATGGCTGACGGAATAGGTTTGAAGAGTCCGATAAAACCAACCTGGTATGTGCAACACCAAACGCTTGTTCCGCTTCGTGTCTACTCCGGTGCCCGGCCCAATTGGCAGTTTTACTATCTCATTGGGGTCATCAGACAGCGATGCCATTTCAGTATGCCAAACCTTCAGCGTACACACTGTTTGCAGTCGAGCACCTGTCACCAAGGCCATCAGGTGTATAAGAATCATCTCTGTATTGCCGGCAGCCTGCAATGCTGAGAGCAACCACTCCTGCTCCTCCAAAGGAAGCGGGCGTAATCGACCGCCGTCCTGAATGGTTTCATCAAAGGTATCCTGCTGCTCGGCAACCGGTATGGCCAAGTCGGTAGATTTGATGGCTTTCGTTCGCTGAAAACCAAAGGAGTCCTTCGATGATATGTAAACATCGCGCTCCTTCCAGGGGGGATTTGCAGGGGTGAAAAGACCCTCACTCACCAGCCAGCGATAGAAGCCAACAACTGAACCCATCCTACGATTCAGCGTCCTGGCACCTAGTTCGCCGGTACGCAGCATTAGATTTAGATGAGCACAATACCGGTAGGTTGGCCGAAAGAGCTTGTTCTTATGAAAATCGGTCCAGTCAATCTTTGTTTCCTCGACAAAGCGGCGGTAAGCAGCCAAATCAAGGGCCTTTGCATCATAAGTGCGCATATCAGGGCCTGGCGTACCCTCCAGTCCGGCAAGTAAGTAGAGACAGGCCTCTGCCCACGGTTGCCCTGAGCCTTCAAGTACGAGGGGATACAGATTGAATTGGGCTGGCACCCAGTTAGGCAGACCATCTCGGCGACCGCCGACACCATCAGCCATGACATATCGAGCAAAATATGGCTCATCAGCCTCAGTGACTAGGAACGCACCATCATCGCCAGAGTGACACAGCTCTGTAATGGATAGGGATGGAAGTGTTACCTTCTTCGCCCTGCGTAGAGAAGAATCATTCATGTAGTCCATTGCCCCATCAACAGCATTCCTGAAAACCGCTACTGCCTTTGCAAGGAAAGGGAAAAAGCAGCATCCCAAACCTCTCACGCATAGCCAGAGACTTTAATGGAGCCAGAAACCAACAACAAACCTAAGTTACTGATTCGTATAGCGTATAAGTGAACATCCGCCAAACAACTAGATTTTATTTGCGCAAATACAACAAAAATCCCTTGCAGCGACGCAACTACGCACAACTAGAACTCCAAAGCTATGAAGTTTCACGAATAGGTACTAGCCCCTTCCTTTGTCAATAAAGCATCAACGCGGGAGTTAGCGTATTTCCGCAAGTACACGGGAGTACCTTCGTCGTGCAGCCCATACAGAATGCCTTCGAAGCCATCGGCGACGGCCCGCTGGAAGTAGCCGCCACGCTGCGCGCAAGCCACTGGGATACCTTCTGGTCAGTCGCGGTGCCGCTCGCCAAGCCAGGTTTCCTGACCGGCGCCATTCTCGGTTTTGCCCATACCGTGGGTGAATTCGGCATCGTACTGATGATAGGCGGCAACATTCCGGATAAGACCCGCGTCGTGTCGGTACAGATATACGATCACGTCGAGGCCTTGGAATATACCCAGGCCCACTGGCTGTCCGGTGGCATGGTCCTGTTCAGCTTCCTGGTGTTGATGGCTTTGTACACCTTCAACCCGGCACGCCGGAGCGCGCCATGAGCGGTGAAATCAGAGCACGCTTTCGCGTCGAACGGGCCGGGTTTTCACTCGATGTCGACCTGACCCTGCCCGGGCAAGGCGTGACCGCTCTGTTCGGCCATTCCGGCTCGGGAAAGACCACCTGTCTGCGCGCGATGGCCGGGCTGGAACGGGCAGCCAAAGGCTACTTCTCCCTTGGCGAGGAAGTATGGCAGGACGAAACGCGCGGCCATTTCCTGCCACCGCACCGGCGCGCCCTTGGCGTCGTTTTTCAGGAGGCCGGCTTGTTCCCCCACCTGTCGGTGCGAGGAAACATGGAATTCGGCCAACGGCGGACACGCGGCAGCAGTGCCCTGACCCTCTCCGAAGTCGCCGACCTGCTCGGCATCGCCCATCTACTCGAACGTTCACCGCAGCAGTTGTCGGGGGGAGAACGCCAGCGAGTGGCCATCGCCCGCGCCTTGCTGGCGGCGCCCAGAATCTTGTTGATGGACGAACCGCTGGCCGCGCTCGATCTCCGGCGCAAGCAAGAAATCCTCCCCTACCTCGAACGCCTGCACCGCGACCTGGATATTCCCGTCATCTACGTCAGCCACGCCCCGGATGAAGTGGCCCGTCTGGCCGACCACCTGGTTCTACTGGAGAATGGCCGGGCTGTCGCCAGCGGCCCGCTCAATGACGTACTCGGGCGCCTCGACCTGCCGGCAGCCTTTGCCGACGATGCCGGCGTCGTTATCAACGCCCGCATTGCTGACCATGAGGCCGACGACCTTACACGCCTTGAATTTTCGGGTGGCCCAATCTTCGTGTCCCGCCGCAGCGAAGCTATCGGTACGCCGCTGCGCTGCCGCATTCACGCCCGTGATGTCAGCCTGGCGCTGGTGCCGCAAATGCAGTCCAGCATCCTGAACTGTGTGACCGCTACCGTAGTCGCCCTGGCGCCAACCGACACCCCCGGCCACATCATGGTCAAACTGCAGGCGGGAAGCGAACCCTTGCTCGCACGCATCACCCGACGATCCGCCGAAAAACTCGATATACGACCCGGCCTCGTCCTGCGCGCCCAGATCAAGGCGGTCGCCCTGCTCGGCTGAGCGCTCGGCAGGCCGGGCACCGCCCTCTCCCGCCATGTGCATCGAGCCCTCCCTCTTCACCCGAGGATGCGAAACGGCAAATGAAACCAAGACGCAATATTTCATATATTTATGAATAATCTCATCGGTTTTTAGCCAACCCGACTTGCATTATCAAACTGGCAAGGTGAGAATCATATTCGAGCCTATAAAATAACAAAAATAATACTTGTGATAGATCGCACATTGGAAATGACAATGAGATATACAGGTGTGTTGATGGCCCTGCTTTCGATCTTTTCGACGAACAGTCAGGCCGCTGACCCTTTTATCGATGACATGAGTCTCGAAGAACTCGTCAAAACCGACATCACCTCGGTATCACGCAAAAGCCAGAGCATTTCCGATGTCGCCGCAGCCGCTTTCGTCATTTCCGCCGAAGACATCCGGCGCTCAGGTGCCCAGGCCCTGCCTGACGTATTGCGCATGGTGCCCGGCATCCAGGTCGCACAGATCGACAATGGCCGTTACGCCGTCACGGCACGTAGTTTCAACGGACGATTCGCAACCAAGCTGCAGGTCCTGATCGACGGCCGCAGCATCTATCACCCGTTGTTCGCGGGGGTGATTTGGGAACTCGACCCCATTCCGCTTGAGGACATCGAGCGTATCGAGGTCATTCGCGGAGCCGGCGCCGTCATGTGGGGAGCGAATGCGGTCAACGGCCTGATCAACATCATCAGCAAGCCGACGCGCAGCCAGGCCGGCACGACCGTCAGCATGACCGGAGGCACCCGGGGAAACGGCCATCTTTACGCCCGCTTCGGACAGATCGTCAACGACAGTACCAGCTGGCGACTTTCCGCCCAGGGTCGTCATATCGACAATTCCCGCCAACACGATTATCCGGAAAACGCACGCGACCGACTCGACAATTCGCTGATCGATTTCCGACTCGACCATGCCTTGGGTGGGGGTCGCGACCTGAGCATCTGGGCCAATGCCACGCGCACCCAAACCGGCGATATCTGGCGGACAAAACCTGACTGGAGCCAACCCGGGCTGCGTGTTTCGTCGTACTACCCGACACAGGAAATGAGCAGCCAGAGCCTGGTTGGCCGCTACCGCTGGTTGAGCGACTGGGGTGTCGAATCGTCGCTCCAGATGTCGGTGACCAACTCCGGCATGGAGATCACGAACTTCATCCACGAGAGCCGGACGACTTACGACCTCGACTATCAGGGGCGGCGCGCCTTTGACCGTCACGACCTGATCTGGGGCTTCAACCACCAATCGTCGACAGACGAGATATCGCCCAACCCGCCCTATATTTCGATCAACGGCACGTCCTACACCCAGCGCAATACCGGCATATTCATCCACGACGAATGGCAGCTCATAGCCGACACCCTGAAACTGGGCTTGGGGGCACGTGCTGACAACAGCAGCCACAACGGCACGAACTATTCCGCAAACGCCACCATGATGTGGACGCCGACCCGCACCGACTCGGCCTGGCTGAAACTGGCGCAGGCTCCCCGCACCTCGGTGCGTGCCGAACGCGACATCTCGATTGTTGGTAGCGCGATGGTCGTCCAAAGCTCAGGGTTTGCCATCCCGGTGATTAGCTACGTGAATGCCAATGGCAATCTCGGCCCCGAGATGTCGCGCGGCCTGGAGTTGGGATACCGCAAACAGTTCTCCAATACCTTCAGCGCCGACCTCAGCACCTATCGCTACCGGCATACGAACCTGCGCACCGGTTCCCAAACAGGGCAATTCAGTTGCAGCGCCTTCTTGCCAGGGCAGAACACAACGGCTTGTAATTACTTCGGCATCCCCACGGCATTTCCCGGAACCCTGGCGATGTTCAATCTGACCCAAACGGTCAATGAAGGCGCGGGCTGGAATAACGGCATCGAGTTATCCGCCGACTGGTTGCCAATGCCCTCCTGGCGCCTGCAACTGTCGTATGCCTGGAGCACCTTGAAGATGGACCGCAGCAGCGACCCCATCGTCAACGAGGACGCCGAGATTACCGAGCGCGCCCATCCGCGCCACGTCGCATCGCTCCGCTCGCAATGGAATATCGCCAGCAACCAACAGTTCGATCTGTGGTTGCGCGGCTCCAGCGGCTACCAACGCGTCAAGCTGGTCGACACGGTCCCCAACGCGACGGGTTCGCCGCGATTCGATACGGTAGGTGGCTATGTCACCGTTGATTTGCGCTATGCCTATCGCTGGAACAAGGATCTCGAATTCGCACTGATCGGCCGCAACCTGATCGGTGCGAACCGGGTCGAATACATTTCCGACTACATCCCGACCACCGCGACAGAAATCCCGCGTACCTGGCTGGTCAGCACACGCTGGACTTTCTGACACCTCACATGCTGCCTCGCGCCTTTCGTCGAATCGCTGCTCAGCTGGCACTGGCCCTTGGCCTGGTGCTGGCGATGCCGTCGACATTCGGCGAGATCACATCGGAGTCGCAACTCAAGGCAGCCTACCTGGTCAATTTCCTCAAGTACGTGGAATGGCCGGGCACCCGCAGCACTGTCAGCATCTGCCTGTTTGGGCGCGACAGCCTTGGCCCGTACCTGGCCAGTTACGAAGGACGCCAGATCATCGGACGCGAACTTCGCATCCGCAAGGTGAGCACGCCAGACCAGTTGACCGATTGCCAGGTGCTGTTCATTCCGGACACTGAGGAAGCGCGTATCGGCGCCATCTTGCGCTGGGTTGACCGGCAACCCATACTCACCGTCAGCGATGTTGAAACCTTCGTTCGCGACGGTGGCGCCATTGCCCTGATCCGCAACGACGGACGCCTGCAATTCGATGTCAATGCCGACGCGATCGGTCGCGCCAACCTGAAAGCGAGTTCGCAAATGCTACGCCTCGCCCGCCAAGTTACCGGAGCAGCTCGATGAAGCATGATCTGCCCATCCGCCGCCGATTGGCGCTGATCATCACTGTATCGATCGGCATCAGCCTGCTGTGTACCGCGCTGTTCTTCGCCGCTCGACAGACCGAACACCGGCGCTCAGCCAAGCTGACCGAACTCCGCTCGATGGCCGAGGTGATCGCCTTCAACGCCACGGCAGTCGTCGAGTTCCAGGACGCTTCCGGCGCCGAACGCCTGTTTGCGGCCCTGTCCCGGCACCCGGACATCGTGGTCGGCCGGATGACCAATACCGACAGCAGTTTTACCTACGCCTACCTGCTCCCGGGCTCCACCTCGCCCGCCGAAACCCACCGCCTGAGCACGCTTGCCGCCAACTCGGGAACGGTTGCCGACTGGAAGCATGTGACCAGCATTGTGCCGATCACCATGAACGACAGGGTCATCGGGACGGTTTCCCTGACCGCAAGCCTGGGCAGCGTCTGGCATGAAATCACAACCGATCTGGCCGCCTTTGCCGCGGCCTCGCTGGTCGCCTTCGCGCTGGCCCTGCTGATCGCCAACCGGATGCAACGTTCCCTGCTCTCCGCTCTGGGGTCGCTGACCGACACCGCCAACCGGATTGCCGGCAGCAAGAACTTCAGCGAGCGGGCGACCAAGCACTCCAACGATGAAATCGGACAACTGGCCGATGCCTTCAACACCATGCTCGTCGAAATCGACAGCCGTGAAGAGGCATTGGAGCAATACCGCGAGCATCTCGAGGAAAAAGTCAATCGGCGAACCCAGGAACTGGTTCTGGCCAAAGAGGCGGCGGAAGGTGCCAACCGCGCCAAGAGTGCCTTCCTCGCCAACATGAGCCACGAAATCCGCACACCGATGAACGGCATCATCGGGGTTGCCGACCTGCTTGCCGCCGGCAAGCTCAGCGCCCATCAACAAAGCCAGTTGGCAACCCTGCGCGGCTCGGCCGACTCGCTGCTCTTCCTGCTCAACGACATTCTCGATTTCTCGCGTATCGAAGCCGGTGGCCTGCAGCTCGAAAAACTCCCCTTCCCGTTCCGCGACGTGATCGGCCAGGTCGCCCATGCCTTCGCGCCCGCTGCGCGCAAGAAAGGGCTGGAACTGTGGTTCGACATCGACCCGAACCTGCCGGACTACATCCTCGGCGACAAATACCGCCTCGGCCAGATCATCACCAACCTGCTCAACAACGCGATCAAATTTACCAGCAACGGCGGGATTCGCATATCCTGCCGGCACACCACGGACAGCGGCAAACAGCAGTTGAGCATCGATGTTCTGGACACCGGCATCGGCATCAGCGAAGCCGCGCAATGCGACATTTTCTCTCCCTTCCGCCAGGCCGATAACAGCATGAGCCGCCGCTTCGGCGGCAGCGGACTGGGACTGGCCATCGTGCATGACCTCATCCAGCTGATGGGCGGCCGGATCACGGTCACCAGCACACCCGGCCAGGGATCCGTGTTCTCGATCACGCTTCCGCTGCTGGGTGCCGGCGGAGAAGCCCGCAGGCTACCGGAATGGATGCCCGGCCTGCGCGGCAGGAATGTTGTCGTTTCCTGCAACAACGAGGCACGCAACCAGCACTGGCTGAATCTGTTGCGCTGGGCCGGCATCAACGCCATTTCCACCTCGGATATGGGCCAGGACCCGTCGGCATCAGACAGTTTCAATACCGATACCATCCTGCTCGAAGACAACACCGATTTGCGCACCATCCTCAAACTGCGCGACACCTGGCCGACAGCACCGGCATTGATCGTACGCGGCGTTGCCAACCCGGAAGGGCAAATTCTGCCGATGCCGGAGTGGATCGAGGGCGAATTGAGCGAACCCTTCGGCGACCTGGCGCTCTGGACCGAACTGGCCCAGATGTGGAGCCTGACCGAAGAGGACGAGGAAGAGACGGCACAAGCCGGCGGCGCCTTGCATTTCGGTGCCGAGGTGCTGATGGTCGAAGACAACGACACAAACCGCCTGATCCTCGAACAGATCCTGAACACCCTGGGTTGTCAGACCAGCCATGCGATCAACGGACAAGAGGCGCTGGATATCCTGCGCCAGCGCTCATTCGACATGGTCCTGATGGATGTCCAGATGCCGGTCATGGACGGCCTGACGGCAACCCGCCACATCCGCGAACAGGAAGCCGCCGAAAACCGGCCGCGACAGAAAATCATCGCCTTGACGGCCAATGCGCTCGCCGGCGACCGCGAGATGTGTCTGCAGGCAGGCATGGACGATTACGTCGCCAAGCCGGTCACCATCGGCGGCATCAGTACAGCGATGCTGCGCTGGTTGCCGGCGACCCGCATCGGCAACGAGCCGGCTGAAGAAATCGAAGCGACGGAAGCTCTCCCCGCGCAATCGCCGAAGGACGACCACAAGGAGGCCGCGATGCCCAGCTTTGATTTCGGCGAACTGCGCAACAGCCTTGGCAAGGAGGCCGACCGCATCATCCCGAATGTGGTGAACTCATACTTGCGGGAAGGCATGGCCCATATCGAGGTGCTGTCGAATCTGGGTAGCGACTTCGATCTCGAGCGCATCACCCGCATCGTGCATAACCTGAAAAGCTCAAGTGCGGCGCTCGGCCTGATGGATTTCTCGGCACGCTGCAAGGCAGCCGAACAGGCAGCCCGCAGCCAGCAATCGGACAAGCTCCTGAGCCTGCTGCCGGACATCGTTTCGGAATTCGTGCTGGTCCGCTCCGCTGCCGAAAAACTTCTGGAAGAACTCAACCAGAAAAAGGGGCAATAAAGTGGACAACATCAAACCCCGCATCCTGATCGTCGATGACGAACCGGTCATGCGCACCATCACCGAATCGGTGCTGGCACAGCATGAATTCGAAGTCAGCACGGCCAGCTCAGCCGAACAGGCCATCCTGATGATCAGCGAAGGCTACCTTCCCAGCCTGATCCTGCTCGACGTGCTGATGCCCGGCATGAACGGCTTCGAAGCTTGCCGCATCCTGCGCCGCAAACATCGGCTCGAACACCTGCCGATCATCATGCTCACCGCGCTCGACGACCAGAAATCCATTGACGAAGCCTACCGCTGCGGCGCCACGGACTTCATCACCAAGCCACTGAACATCCCGCTGATGCCGCACCGCATCCGCTACCTGCTGCGCTCCGCCTCGGCCATCCGCGAGCTGTACGACAGCCAGGCGACGCTGATCAACACCCAGCAGATCGCCCGTCTCGGCAACTGGACGACCGACACCGAAGGCAACATCATTCGCGCCTCGCGGGAGTACCTTGAAATCATCGGTGCCAGCCAGCTGCCGTTCCCCGACAAGCGTCTGATGGCCCGTGTGCATCGCGAGGACCGCACCCTGCTGCTGCGCCAGCGCGCCGAATTGTGCATGGGGCGCCCGTACCAGATCGACTACCGCCTGCGCAACGTGGTCGACAGCAATACCTGGCAACATGTCCACGAACGCGGTTTTCCCCGCTTCGACGAACGCCACCGCTACATTGGTGCCGAAGGATTCACCCAGGACATTACCGAACGCGTCACGCAGGAGGAAAGGATTCGCGACCTTGCCTGGCACGATGCGGTCACCGGGCTGAACAACCGCGCCCGCCTGGTCGAACTGCTCGAGCGCGAGGCTGAATTGTCGGGCAAACACCCGCTGTCGGTCATCTTCATTCATCTGGCCAACCTTCGCGACGTGCAGACCGTCCTTGGTCAGGAGATCGCCGATGCCAGCATCCGCGCGCTGGCCGGCCGCCTCAAGGGCTTGCTCGAAGCCCCGGGATGTTGCTGCGGCGCCGATCTTGAATGCATTCAACAAGTGAAGCTGGCACGCTACGACGAGCATGCCCTGATTGCCGCACTGCCGGGGAATATGTCGAAAGAGCGGGTGCAATGCTTCTCGGGGCAAGTCGTCGAAATCATGCAGCGCCCCTTGCTGCTGCAAGATGAGGAAGTCCTGATCAAGGTCTTCATCGGCATCGCCGATTACCCGGAACATTCCGATGCCATTCCGGAACTGATGCGCCAGGCCATGCTGGTCGCCACCCAGGCATCCGCCAGCGGCGGCGCCAGCGTGAGTTTCTTCGACCCGCAGCATGACCGTGCCGCCAGTCATCGCATGATGCTGGAACGCCATCTGCGCGCCGCCATCGAACAGGGCGGCCAACTGCAGCCGTATTTCCAGCCCAAGCTCTGCGCCCGTACAGGCGAACTGACGGGTGCCGAAGTCCTGCTGCGCTGGAAGCACCCCGAACTGGGTATCATTTCGCCAGGCGAGTTCATTCCCCTGGCCGAGGAAACCGGTCTGATCCATCCGATCAGCGAATGGCTGATCGCCCATGTCTGCGACCTGATCGCCGACTGGCACTCCTGGGGCATGAAGCCGGGACGGATCAGCATCAACCTGTCGGCCGACAGCATTTTCGAACGCTCCCTCATCCAGTTCATCGACGAACAACTCAACCGCACCGGCATTCCGCCGGAGTCGCTGGTCATCGAGCTGACCGAAAGCGTTCTGATGCAGAACGCCGATACCGCCCAGAATGTCATCGCCCAGCTGCGACAGCGTGGCATCCACGTCTCGCTCGACGATTTCGGAACGGGATTCTCGTCGCTCGGCTACCTGAACCGCTTCAGCATCGACGAAATCAAGATCGACCGCTCCTTCGTCGTCGACCTCGAAAACGATAGCCGCGAGCGCGCACTCGTGCATGCGATCATCACCCTGGGCCACGCCCTGGGCCTGACGGTTGTTGCCGAAGGCGTAGAAACGGAGCGGCAAGCCTCGTTGTTGCGCGATATCGGTTGCGATACCTTCCAGGGATTCCTGTTCGCACGGCCGATGCCGGTTGAGGAATTCCTCGCCTTCAAGCCGGTGCCGACTTCACCCGCGCCGGTCGACAATACCGAATGACGTTCGGGAATATCCGTCCCGGTCATATCCTTTCCTTCGCGTTGCTGAGCGTGGGATTCGCGCTGGGTACCCCGGCCTGGGGCGCCATCGATGCCATCGACAATTCGCTTGAGGATCTGCTCAAGGTCCGCATCGTCTCGACGCCCAAATTTGCCGAAAACCCGGACCAGATCCCCTCGGTCGTTTCCATACTCACCGCCGACGACATTCGGCTTTACGGTTGGCGGACGCTGGGCGACGCGCTGCGCAGCCTGCAGGGATTCACGGTCACCAATGACCACACCTATGCCTACGGCGGTGTGCGTGGCATCTCGCAGCCCGGAGACTACCGCCCGCGCATGCAGACGCTGATCGACGGCCAATCAATCACCGAGAACATCTTCGCCAGCGCACCGGTCGACTCGACCTTCCCGCTCGATATCGGCCTGATCGAGCGCATCGAGGTCATCCGTGGCCCCAGTGCGGCGATCTACGGTGGCGACGCCATGTTCGGCGTCATCAACGTGGTGACCCGCAGCGGCAGCAACGTCGGAACCGAAGCCTCGCTCAAGATCGGCAGCGGCGCAGACCGCCGGCTGCGCCTGAGTTGGGGCGGCCTGGTCGGCGGTCACGATGTGCTGCTCTCGGTGTCCGGCTTCGGAGCCCATGGCCGGACGCTCTCGGTCGACGATGTCAACGGCGACGGCTCGCGCCGCGACCTGCACCGCGTAGACGGCCAGGAAGGCGGGCAACTGTTCGCAAAAATCCGGGGCGATGACTGGCATCTGTCGCTGATCCATGCGCAGCGCGAAAAGATCGTTCCCACCGCCAGCTACGACACCCTTGCCGACGACCGGGGCCACACAGAAACGGACACCTACACCCTGCTCAACCTGAGCAAGAAGTGGCGGCTCAACACAAGCAACACCCTGCACCAGCAGTTTTATCTGGGCGACTATCGTTACGACGGTGCTTTCCCCTACGACTACTCGAACACCGCGATTGCCGACCCCCGCGTCATGGACATCGATAGCGCGCACGGCAGCTGGTGGGGCATCGAGAACCGGCTGGTGAATACCGCCTGGTCCGGCCAGCGGATTACGTTGGGTATCGAGTACAAATCGAACTGGCGCCAGAACCAGCTAAACCATGCCCGGGGCTACGGCTGTGTCGATAGCGGCACCGCAATGCCCTGCCTCGACGATCGCCGGAGAAGCACGCAAATTTCCCTCACCGCACAGGACGAGATTCAGATCGGCGACGCTACCCTGCTCACGCTGGGGATCAGCCACGACCGCGTCGATACACAAGGGCAAGCCGCTTCGTTCTGGAGCCCGCGTATCGGGCTGACCCACGAAACACGAACCGCGGGATTGTTCAAAATCCTTTATGGCACGGCATTCCGCGTACCTACCGTTTACGAACGCTACTACACGGTACCGAGCTTCCCCTATAGCAACCTCGCCCTGGAACCGGAAAAGATACGTTCCCTGGAAATCGCCTGGGAAAAGCGTTTCAACCCAAAGTCGAAGCTGACAGCCACGGCCTACCATTTCGATATAACCCGGATGGTCACGACGGATGAAAACCTGCTGACCATCAACGGCTCCCCGGTCCGGGCAATCGGTCTGGAAGTCGAATACGAGCAACGCTGGGACAACGGGAGCCACTTGCGCACCGGCTACGGCATCCAGCACGCCACCGACGAAACGCGCCATTTCGACAACTCGCCGCGCCACATGGTCAAAGCCAATATCGGCCTGCCAACCGGTCTTCCCCATCTGATGGCGGGACTTGAAGGCCAGTGGATCAGCCGCCGTAGCGCCGACATGGGCAATCAGTCGCTTCCTCCCTACCTGCTGACCAACCTGAACCTGCGCTACGCCCCGTCAGGCGAACGCTGGGACGTCGCGCTCGGACTCTACAACCTGTTTGACCGGCGCTATGCCGACCCGGTATCCAGCGACCAGATCATGGGCGTCCGCCGCTGGCAAATGCCGCAATTCGGGCGCACCGTCATGCTGCACACCACCCTGCATTTCTGAACGAAACGAACCGCGAGCCGACGACGCACCAAGGTTCGCCGGCCCGTCAGGGCAATCAGTCGGCCAGTTCGATCTGCCCGCTGACATGGGTGGTCACCAGGCTTTCTCCCGCTTCCAGCGGCGCCGGTGCAGCCTCAGCCGCCATCATGACGGCCTTGCCACGAAACACCGGCGTAGGCGGCATGCCGCCCCCCTGGTTGATGTTCATCTGCTTGATCTTCCAGCTCTTGCCCAAGGTATCGGCGATCAGCGCGGCACGGTTCTGGAAGGCGCGTATGGCCTCGCGCATGGCCTCGTCTTCGGCTTGATGCCGCGTTTCCGGCGAAGGCATCTGGCTGATGTCGCCAACCGCCAGGCGCATCTGCTGCAGACGCCCCAGCAGATCGGAAACGGCAGCGAAGTCCTTCGATTCGATCAGCAGTTCGCTACGCATCCGCCAGCCATCGATCTTGCGGGACTGGGTGTAAACCGGATAGGTCGACTGGCTGCCGCTCTTGACGTTGACGCCCTTTCTTTCGCGAATGACCTTGAGCGCCTCGGCAATATCGCCATTGACCCGCCGTGCCAGTTCGGCCGGATTGCTGCCGCTGGCTTCGCTGAACACGCTGGCGCGCACCATGTCGTTCGCGGCGGGCCGGCTGGAGTCCGCGGACAGATCAATCAAGGCACCCGCCTGGGCGGTTGCGGCAAGGCTCATGGCCCACAGGGCAAGCAGTTTCTTTTTCATTGGATTCCCTTGTCACGGAAGCGGCCGTAGATGACCAGCAGGATAATCGCCACCACGAGCGACGCAATGAATCCGGCTCCCTGCCCAGCCTGATACCAGCCCATGCCCTGCCCGATGATGCCGGCCAGGAACGAACCGCCCACACCAAGCAGGATGGTGGCGAGGAAACCCATGTTTTCCTTGCCGGGATGCAGCAGCTTGGCGACGACGCCAATCACGAAGCCGACCAGTATGGTCCACACGATACCCATTGAGGCCTTCCTTTTCAGTTGGATGTACCGGAAACAGCAGGTTGTCTGCCGAAAGGGCATGACACCCTCCGCTCATATTAACGTGCGGTCATTTCAGTGGTTGTCGTCGCTGCGTAAAGAATTGTTTCCATCCAGCCGCCGCGTCAGTTGCTCAGCGAGCGTATCCATGAGCACCCTCACCCGATGCGGTACGTGCCGATTGCTGGGCAGCATGGCGTAGATGCCCAGTTCCGGCCCCGGATATTCCCGCAGTATCTCGACCAGGCGGCCACTGGCGAGAAAACTCTCGGCAACAAAATCGGGATGGCAGGTAATCCCCATCCCCTGCGCCGCCGCTTCGGCCAGAACATCGCCGTTATTGGCATCGAGGCAACTGCGGACGGGAAAGTTTTCGAACTGGCCATTCACCGAAAACTGCCAGACGATGGCATTGCCTGCATTGGTATAGCCAAGACACAGGTGCCGCGCCAATTCGGCGGGATGCTGCGGCGTCCCGTGCCTTGCCAGGTAATCGGGTGCGGCCAGGAGCATCAGGCGGCTGCTGCCGATCCGGCGTGCGACATCGCCCGGCTCGAGACGCCGGGTGACGCGAATGGACAGATCGATGCCCTCCTTGATCAGGTTGACTCGCTGGTCGCTGAAATCCATGTCCAACTTCACTTCCGGATAGCGCCGGGCAAATTCGAGCAACACCGGGGCCAGGCGCTTCAGGCCAAAACTGAGGGGCACGCCAAGGCGGATATTGCCGCGCGGCATCTGCCGCTCTTCGGCCACCCCCGTTTCGGCGGATTCGACCAGATTCAGGATGACCCGGCATTTTTCCAGATACGCCGTACCGGCCGAAGTCAGCGCCAGTCGCCGGGTGCTGCGCACCATCAACTTGATGCCCAGATGCGACTCCAGGCCGGCAATCTGGCGGGTCACCACCGAACGGGCAACGCCGATCCGCTGAGCGGCGGCCGCGAAGCTACCCAACTCGGCCACCCGCACAAACAGCTGCATCGCATCGAGACGGTCCATTGTTGCCAATTCGAGAATAGTTATTTGCCAATTGTCCCCTATTTAGCACCAAAAAACGAGCATACAGTACGTCCATCGCAAACGGAGTGATGTCATGAACCCCATCCAACCCGCTCTCTTCGTCCCGCACGGCGCACCCACCTTTGCGCTGCGCCCGGGGGCTGCCGGCGCCGCGCTGGTCGCCAAGGCGGCCACGTTGCCTTTGCCGCGCGCCATCGTCATCGTCAGCGCGCACTGGGATACCGATGTACCGACCGTCGGCTTTGCCGAGAAACTGGAAACCATCCACGACTTTTGGGGCTTCCCGGAGGCGCTGTATGCCATCCGCTACCCGGCCACCGGCTGCCCCGAAGCCTCGCGCGAAGTGGTTGCCGCCCTGGAGACGGCCGGCCTGCCCGTCGCCACCGATGCCACCCGGGGCTTGGACCACGGCGCCTGGGTACCGTTGCGCCTGATGTTCCCCGACGCCGAAGTACCCGTCGTCCCGCTCTCGGTGCAGAGCCGCGGCGGCCCGGCAGAAGCCTTCCGGCTCGGTCGCGCCCTCGCCCCGCTGGCGGCACGAGGATTCCTGATCGTCGGTTCGGGCAGCATTACCCACAACCTGCGCGACTATCAGAAGGCCTGGCAAGACGGGGGTAAAACACCGGCTTACGTCCGCGAATTTGCCGACTGGCTGGCCGGACGGGTCGCTGCCGACGACGTGCCGGCCCTGCTCGACTACCGCCGCCAGGCGCCGGACGGCATGCAGGCGCACCCCAGCGAGGAACATCTGCTGCCCTTTCATGTCGCACTGGGAGCCGGCGGCGACCATCCGCGCAGCCAACGATTCCATGCCGGCATCGACGATTACGTGATCGCCATGGATGCCTATGCCTTCGAGCAAGGAGAACCCGCATGAACTACACCAAGACCGCCAAGGTCCTGCACTGGCTGATGGCCATCCTGCTCTTCGGCCTGCTGGCACTCGGCTTCTACATGCACGACCTGCCGCTGTCGCCGGACAAGCTGAAGCTCTATTCCTGGCATAAGTGGGCCGGCGTCACCGCCTTCCTGCTCGTCGCCCTCCGCCTGACCTGGCGCATCGCGCACCGCCCGCCGGCCCTGCCCGACAGCATGCCGAAGATCATGCAGTTCGCCGCCCACGCCGGCCACCTGATGCTTTATCTGCTGATGATCGCCATCCCGCTGTCCGGCTGGCTGATGAGCTCGGCCAAGGGTTTCCAGACCGTCTATTTCGGCGTGCTGCCCATCCCCGACCTGCTCGACAAGAACAAGGAAATCGGCGACCTGCTGGCCCTGGTGCACAAGAGCCTGAACCTCCTCTTCGTCGCCGTGCTCGCCGGTCACATCGGCGCCGCGCTGAAGCACCATTTCATCGACAAGGACGACATCCTGACCCGGATGCTGCCCAAGCACTGATCCCACCTCACGGAGAACCGACATGAAAAAAATCATCCTCGCCTTCGCCCTGGCCGGCGCCTTTTCGGCCCAGGCGGTCGAATATACCCAGGTCCAGCCGGACAAGAGCGCCATCAACTTCACCTACAAGCAGATGGGCGTCGCCGTCGATGGCAAGTTCAAGAAATTCGCCAGCCAGCTGAATTTCGACCCGGCCAAGCCGGCTGCCGCCAAGGCTACCTTCGATGTCGAACTGGCCAGCGTCGACACCGGCGCGCCGGAAGGCGACCAGGAAGTCGCCGGCAAGCCGTGGTTCAACACCAAGGCCTTCCCGACCGCCAGGTTCGTCTCCGGCACCGTCAAGCCGCTTGGCGGCAACAAGTATGAAGTCGCCGGTCAACTGAGCATCAAGGGCAAGACGCAGGATGTCGTCGTCCCCGCCACCTTCACGACCCAGGGCAACACCGGTGTCTTCGACGGCAGCTTCATCATCCGCCGCGCCGACTTTTCCATCGGCGAAGGCACGTGGGCCAAGTTCGACATCGTCGCCAACGACGTCGTAATCAAGTTCCGCATCACCGCCACCAGCAAGTAACCCCAATCTCACACGGAGAAATCACCATGAAGAAACAACTCGCCACCCTCGCCCTGGCTATCGCAGCCGCCGCCCCTGCCTTCGCCGCGCCGGAAACCTTCGTCGCCGACAGCACCCACACCTTCTCGCGCTTCTCGTACAGCCACTTCGGCTACTCGACCCAGCTGTCGCGCTTCAACAAAAACAGCGGCAAGGTCGTCTTCGACAAGGCCGCCAAGACCGGTTCGGTCGACATCACCATCGACACCAAGTCGGTCGATACCGGCTACGCCACCTTCGACGAACACATCCAGGGCGAGGATTTCCTCGACACCGCCAAGTACCCGACCGCCCATTTCAAATCCACCAAGGTCATCTTCGAAGGCGACAAGCCGGTCAAGGTCGAAGGCAACCTGACACTCAAGGGCGTCACCAAACCGGTCACGCTGACCGTTACCTCCTTCCAGGCCATGCCGCACCCGATGCTGAAGAAGGACGCCATCGGCGCCAACGCCTGGACCGTGGTCAAGCGCTCCGAATTCAACGCCGGCAAATACGCACCCTACGTCGGCGACGAAGTGCGCATCGACGTGGCGATCGAAGCAATCAAAGAATAAGCGAGGTCTTACCGCGTCACGGAACGCCGGCCACCTGGCCGGCGTTTTTTATGGTGTGCCGGCAAGCCCCCCTCAGTCCAGCCGCCGGATAATTTTCCACACGTACAGTACGCTCGCTTCGCCGAATTCGCAGGCCGTCTCAACATCCTGCCAGCGCGGGTTCTCTGCCCCGGGCGGGCCGAAATATCGCCAGGGGCGCCGTTCGCCGCTGCACAGCTCGACCAGGTAAATGGCACCCGGCGTCGGTTCGTCGTTGGATGCTTTCACCAGTAGTTCTCGCTGGCGAAGTTGCCCGGCTCGCGGCTGCGGTCGGGGCGCAGGCCGCGTGTCTGCAGGATGCCGCGCACGTCGTCCAGCATCTGCGGATTGCCACAGATCAGCAATCGCGAGCGCGCCTGGTCGAGGGGCAAACCGACCCGCCCTTCCAGCGATCCGTCGCCCAGCAGCGTGGTCAGCCGCTGCCCGAGGCTACCGGGAAGCGCCTCGCGGGTCACGATGGGAACATAGTGCAGCCGTGCCTTTTCGCCGACGAACAGCATATCGCTCGTCAGCGCGGCAATCTCTTCCTGATAGGCCAGTTCCTGCGCCTGGCGGACGCTGTAGGCTAGGACGAGGTTTTCGTATTGCGCCCAAACCTCGGGGTCGCGCAGGATGGACAGGAACGGCGCCAGCCCGGTGCCGCTGGCCAGCAGCCACAAATCCCGGCCGCCCACGAACCGGCTGGTCGTCAGATAACCGTAGGGCGCTTTTTCGACGTAAATCGGATCGTCCGGACCGAGCCGGGCGAGGCGGTTGGAGAACGCGCCGTCGGGAACCAGAATGGAGAAAAACTCCAGGTACTCGTCGTAGCTGGCAGAAACCATCGAGAAGGGCCGCCAGACCACGTCGCCGGCCGGGCTTTCCAGGCCGAGCCGGACGAACTGCCCCGGCTGGAAACGAAAACTTTGGCTGCGCGAGGTGCGGAACGACAACAGCTTGTCGCACCACGGACGAATCGACAGCACACGCTCCCGCGTGGCCTTGTCGGTTGGCTGCGGCAGCGTACCGGGACGAAAATTCGTTTCAAACTTCATGGTTCAACCCTCGGTGTATCTCAGCCAATTCGACCGTGCAGCCCCCGGGGAGTTGCGCTGCACAATGTCAGAAACGCAGCCCGAGCGAGATGCGCGACTGGTTCTCCGACGAGAAATTGACCTTGTGATCCCGGGCCATGCGCACGAAGAAGTCGCGATAGTCGTAGGTTAGCGCGACGCCATGGCCAGAAACCTTCGGCGCCTCCTCGGCCTCCCGGCCGCTTTTTTCGAAAAGGTCGAGCGTCAGGCGCTGGCGGTCCGCCCACTGCGTGCGTGCAACCAGATGGGTGACCGCCTGTTCGGTGTGCAGGCGGTTGTCCTTGACCGTATAGAGCGCCAGGCGGGTGCTCGGAATCAGGCTCGTGCCGATCCCATAAACGATGGAATCGTTGGGGTCGAAGTTCAGGTTGTAGTAGTCCCTGGCATTGGTCCGGCCGTAACCCAGCAAGGCATAGACCGAGGTGCCGATTTCCAGGCTGACCGCCGTCCCGGCAAACCCGTGGGTCGCCAGTTGCAGCGAGGGAATGAGCGTGGCGTAGCCGGCTTCGAGGGTGAATTCGTAGCCGGCCCGCGTCTGCTCGAATTCGGTACCGCGCCGGTAATAGCCGAGCCACAAGGCATGCGCCCCGCTGTTAGTACGCAAGTTGAGGTCAGTAGCCGAATGCTGGTTGGTCGTCGCGTAGTAGGACGGCGTCAGCTTGAATGCCCACGGCTCGCCAGCCTCGCCGGCACCCTCCGCCGTGCCCGGCCGCGATGCATCGGCCACGGCGGGCAGCGGAAGCATCGACAACAGCGCCAACAACAACGGCAGGAATTTTCCGGAAATCATGGCTGCATGATACCCGTTCGTCTTGCCGACTCCATCCCCGGTTTTCCTTGCCATCCACGGCGACGCCAAGCGGAGCCCGGAGCGGCCGGCCGGCGCCGCAAGGCACGCGCAAAATCGTGCCGAGTCCGAAATACACAAGCCAGCCGCCTTCTGGCATGCTCTCTTCCGCCATGCTCGCCACGCTCCGCTCGCTGCCCCGTACCGTCTGGTTTATCGGCCTGATCAGCCTGATCAACGATGCCGCCAGCGACATGCTGTATCCGCTGATCCCGCTCTACCTGGCCTCCGTGCTGATGGCCGGCCCCCGGGTGCTGGGTCTGATCGAAGGTATCGCCGAGGCGACGGCCAGCCTGCTCAAGCTGTTCTCGGGGGTGGTGCTCGACCGCACCCGGCGCGCCAAGCCATGGATCGTCTTCGGCTACGCGCTGGCCGGTTTTGCCCGCCCGCTGATCGCCTTCGTCACGGCCTGGCCAGCCCTGCTCTGCATCCGTTTTGCCGACCGTATCGGCAAGGGCCTGCGCTCATCGCCGCGCGATGCGCTCCTGGCCGCCAGCGTTCCCGCCGAGCAGCGCGGCCTCGCCTTCGGCCTGCACCGCGCCATGGACAACGCCGGCGCCGTCGTCGGCCCGCTCGTCGCGGCGGCCCTTCTGGCCAGCGGCATGGCGCTGCGCGAGGTCTTCCTGTGGTCGCTGCTGCCGGCCATCCTTTGCCTGTTGCTGGCCATGGCGATTCGCGAACCGGCCCACGAAGCCGCCGAGCACCGGCCATTCGACTGGCGCCTGAACGACATGCCGCCTGTTTTTCGTCGCTACCTCGTCGTCGTCGCGCTGTTCACGCTGGGCAATTCGTCGAACATGTTCCTGCTCCTACGGGCGCGCGAACTGGGTGTCGGCGAAGCCCAGATTCCCTTGCTGTGGGCTGCCATTTCGGCCGTCGCCACGGTTTTTTCCACGCCCCTGTCGGCACTCTCCGACCGCTTCGGGCGCCGCCACCTGCTGGTCGGCGGCTACCTCGCCTATGGCGTTTTCTATATCGCGCTCGGCAGCCTGGCTACGGAGGGCCTCTGGCTGTTTGCCCTTTTCGGCTTCTACGGCCTGTTCATGGCCGCCACCGAAGGCGTCGAAAAGGCGCTGGTCGCCGATCTGGCGCCGTCTGACCGGCGAGGAACGGCCTTCGGCTGGTTCAACCTGACCGCCGGCATCATGTTGCTGCCGGCCTCGCTGGCTTTCGGCTGGCTGTGGCAATCCGTGGCCAGCTGGCTGGCATTCGCCTTTTCCGGCACCTGCGCCCTGCTCGCCGCACTGTTGATGGCCCGCTGGGTGCTCCCCCGGCAAGCCGGGGTTCGAAACACCGATTGAGAACCGAACGGTGCCTTAAGGGAGCCTTAATCCGGCACCGGTAGACTCGTTTCCGACTCACTCCGGAACCTGTCATGCGCGCCCGACTTACCCTGTATTGCCTGATGCTGGGCCTCACCTGCCCTGCGCTCGCCCTTGCCGAAACGCTGACCCTGCAGACAGCCCAGCTGAAGGCGCTCGGCATCGCGACACAAGCCGTCGGTCATGCCGACGATGGCCGACCGGGCGGACTGCCCGCCCGCGTTATCGTGCCCAACGAGCAGATGCGGGTCGTCGCCGCCCCGGTCGGCGGCATGATCGAATGGCTCGCCGTTGCCCCTGGCACCCGCGTCAAACGCGGCCAGGAGGTCGCCCGGCTGGCCAGCCCACAGGCACTTGAACTGCAGCGCGATGCGCTGCAAGCCGGCAGTCAATCGGCCTTGCTGCAGCAGAACCTGAAGCGCGACGAGCAACTGTTCGCCGAGGGGCTGATTGCCGAATCGCGGCTGCAGGCCACACGCGCCGCCGCTGCCCAGGCCGGGGCGCAAGCCAGCGAACGGCGGCAGGGCCTGGCCTTGGCCGGCATCGCACCGGGCAAGCTGGGCGGGCCGTTGTCGCTGCTCGCACCGATCGATGGCGTCGTGCTCGAACAGGCCGTGCAACTGGGGCAACGCGTCGACACCTCGGCCCCGATCTACCGCATCGCCCGCCTGTCGCCGCTGTGGCTGGAAATTCAGGCTCCGTTGAGTCTGGCCGCCGGTTTGCGCGAAGGAATGCCGGTCAAGCTGGGCAATTCGGACATCAGCGGCAAGCTGATCGCCATTGGCCGGGCGGTGGACAGCGCGAGCCAGACCGTGCTGCTGCGCGCCAGCGTCGCCAAGGGAGCGGAAACGCTGACCCCGGGACAGGTCGTCGAGGTGGAGTTGGCCGGGATCGGCAGCGCCGGCGAGCGCCTGCCTGCCTCGGCGCTGTTCCGCCACGATGGGAAGACTTTCGCCTTCGTGCAGGTGGCCAGCGACGACAAGGGCGCCCGATTCGAGCCGCGTGCCCTGCGCGTGCTCAGCCAGGGAGGCGAGACGGTCGCGGTCGAGGGCGTCAAGGCCGAGGAACGGGTGGCCGTGAAAGGCGTTTCGGCGCTGAAGGCGATGCTGACCGGCGTCGGGAAAGAGTGATGCTGGCCGCTCTGATTCGCTTTTCGCTGACCCAGCGCCTGCTGGTTCTGGTTCTCACCGGGCTGCTCATCGGTGCCGGGATTGAGGCCTTCCTCGGTCTGCCCATCGATGCGTTTCCCGACGTATCGACCACCCAGGTCAAGATCATCCTGAAAGCACCCGGCATGACGCCGGAGGAAGTCGAGACGCGGATTGCCGTGCCGGTCGAACAGGAGATGCTGGGCATCCCGCACCAGCGCCTGCTGCGCTCGGTTTCCAAGTACGCGCTGACCGACATCACCATCGACTTCGCCGACGGCACCGATATCTACTGGGCACGCCAGCAGGTCGGCGAGCGGCTGGCGGCCGCCATGGGCAATCTGCCTCCGGGCGTTAACGGGGGCATGGCGCCGATCACCACGCCCCTGGGCGAGATGTTCATGTTCACCATCGAAGGCGACCTGCCGCTGGCCGACAAGCGCGCCCTGCTCGACTGGGTGATCCGTCCGCAACTGCGCACCATTCCCGGCGTCGCGGACGTCAACAGCCTGGGCGGCGAAGTACGGACTTTCGAGGTGGTGCCCAATCCCCGGCTGCTGGCCGCGCGCGGCCTGTCGCTGAAGGATCTGCAGAGCGTCCTCGAGACCAACAACCGCAACGACGGAGCCGGGCGCCTGAACGACGGCGAGGAATCGCTGCTGGTCCGCGCCGAAGGAGCGATCCGCCAGCTCGACGACGTGCGCGCCATCGTGCTGCAGGCACGGGATGGCCTCATCGTCCGCGTCGGCGATGTGGCCGAAGTGCGCTTCGGCGCCCTCACCCGCTACGGCGCGGTTTCCCAGAGCGGGCGCGGCGAAGCCGTCGAGGGCCTGGTTCTCGGCCTGCGTGGCGCCAATGCGCAATCGGTGGTCGCCGGCGTCAAGGCGCGTCTCGCCGACATCGCGCCGTCCCTGCCGGCCGGCGTCACCATCGTGCCGTTCTACGACCGCAGCAATCTGGTCGACCGGGCCATCGGCACCGTCTCCAAGGCCCTGCTCGAAGCCATCGTCCTCGTCGTCCTGCTGCTTCTGGCCTTTCTCGGCAACCTGCGCGCCGCCCTGGTCGTTGCCCTGATGCTGCCGCTGTCGGCGCTGGCCACTTTCATCCTGATGCGCCTGTTCGGGCTGTCGGCCAACCTGATGAGCCTTGGCGGCCTGGCCATCGCCATCGGCATGCTGGTCGACGCCGCCGTGGTCGTGGTCGAGAACGTCGAGAACCAGCTGGCCGACGCCCCGGAAAACCTGCCGACGCTGCACCTGATCTTCCGCGCCGCCCGCGAGGTCGCCGCGCCGGTGGCCTCGGGCATCGTCATCATCATCCTCGTCTTCCTGCCGCTGCTCACGCTGCAGGGACTGGAGGGCAAGATGTTCGGCCCGGTCGCGCTGACCATCGTCTTCGCCCTGGCCTCGTCGCTGCTACTGTCGCTGATCGTGGTCCCGGTGCTGGCGGCGGCGCTGATCCGGCGCGGCGTGCATCACGAACCCTGGCTGGTGCGCCGGATGTCGGCGGCTTACGATCGTCTCCTCAGCTCGGTACTCTCCCGCAGCCGCCCCTACATCGTTGCCGCCCTGCTGGCCCTGGCCGCGGCTGTCGGCGCCTTCGGCTGGCTCGGCAAGAGCTTCATGCCGACCATGGACGAAGGCGACCTGATCATGCAGCTGGAAAAACTGCCATCGATCGGCCTCGAACAAACCATCGCCATCGACACCGCCGTTCAACAGGCCATCCTGAAACAGGTGCCGGAGGTGAAAGCCATTGTCGCGAGGGCCGGTTCGGACGAACTGGGCCTCGACCCGATGGGCCTCAACCAGACCGACACCTTCATGGTGCTGCAACCGCGCGCCACCTGGCGCCAGCCCGACCCGGCCTGGCTGGCCGACCAGTTGCGCGCCGTGATGGCCGACTTTCCGGGTATCGGCTATGCCTTCACCCAGCCCATCGATATGCGTGTTTCCGAAATGCTGACCGGCGTGCGCGGCGACCTGGCGATCAAGATATTCGGCCCCGAACTGGCGACGCTGAACCGTCTGGCCCACGACATCGAAACGACGGTCAAGAAGGTGCGCGGCGCCGAAGATACCTTCACGCTGAAGAACGACGGCGTGCAATACCTGAAAGTCGCCGTCGACCGCCTGGCCGCCGGCCGCCTCGGACTCAATGTCGACGATGTGCAGAACGACCTGAAAGCCCTGCTCGAAGGCCGTACCGTCGGCATCGTGATCGAACAGGGACGGCGCACGCCCGTCGTCCTGCGCGGCCCGGCCAGCCTGCGCGGCTCGCCGGCCGACTTCGAGGCCCTGCGCCTGTCGCTGCCCGGCGGCGGCAGCGTGCCGCTGGCCGACGTGGCGCGCATCCAGCGCGTCGACGGTCCGGTCAAGGTGGATCGCGAGAATGCCCAGCGCTATGTCGTCGTCCAGTCCAACGTCCGCGACCGTGACCTGGTTGGTTTTGTCGACGACGCACGGGCCGCCGTCGAACGCGAGGTCAAGCTGCCCAAGGGCTACCGCCTGGCCTGGGGCGGCCAGTTCGAAAACCAGCAACGGGCCGCTGCCCGCCTGATGATCGTGGTGCCCATCGCCCTGTTGCTCATCTTCTTCCTGCTTTTTTCCACCTTCCGCTCGGTGCGCCAGGCGCTCCTGGTCCTTTCCAACATCCCGTTCGCCATGATCGGCGGCATTTTCGGCCTGCTGATCGCCGGCGAGTACCTCTCCGTGCCGGCTTCGGTCGGCTTCATCGCCCTGCTCGGCATCGCCGTGCTCAACGGCGTGGTGATGGTCAGCTACTTCAACCAGTTGCTGGCGCGCGGCCTGCCCGTCGCCGAAGCGGTGGTCGAAGGAGCCAAGCGCCGGCTGCGCCCGGTGATGATGACCGCCAGCATCGCCGCCTTCGGCCTGCTGCCCATGCTCTTCGCCAGCGGCCCCGGCGCCGAGGTGCAACGCCCGCTGGCCATCGTGGTCATCGGCGGCCTGCTCACCTCGACCGCCCTCACCCTGATCCTGCTGCCCATCCTGTTCCGGCAATTCGGTGTCGCTCCGGCACGCTCCCTGAACGAGAAATCCCATGGCTGATGTCCTGCTCACCCTGATCATGCCCGACGATATCGCCCGGCACGTCGAAGACCTGCTCCTGTCGCGCCCCGATCTCGTTCCCGGCTTCACGACCCATGCCGCCGACGGTCATGGCACCGTCATTCCCCTGGTCGAGGATGCCGAACTGGTCGCCGGCCATGCACCGCGCACCGTTATCCGCACCGTCGGCCCCGAGGCGGACAAGCGTGAAGTGCTGGCCCTGATCAAGCACCAGCTGCCCCGTGCCAGCATCTTTTTCTGGATCACCCCGGTCATCGCGGCGGGGCACCTGTGAAACGCGTCGCCCTGCTCCTTTTGGCAAGCATCGGCGGCCCCGCCCTGGGCGCCGGGCCGACCCCCGACCTGCCACCCACCGAAGTCGTCGCCCGCGTCCTGCGCGGCAATCCCGGCGTGCAAGCCGCAGCCAGCCAGATCCGCGTCGAGGAGGCGAACCGGACGCGACTCGAAGCCGGCGCCTACGAATGGTCGGTCCGCCTGGGCGCCCAACAGCGCCGGGTCAGTCCCGTGGCCGCCAGCAGCGACCGCTTCAATGAGTGGAATGCGGCGCTCGAACGCCCCTTCCGACTGCCCGGCAAGGCCGGACTCGACGCGGAGCTCGGCGCCGCCGGCGTCTCGCTGGCCGAAACCGCTTACGGCGACACCCTGCACGAATCCAGCCGCATGCTGCTCAAAGCCTGGTTCAGCTGGCTGAAGGAAAGCGCCGCGGCAAGCCAGTGGGATGAGCAGGTCGCCCTGCTCGACAAACAGACCAGATCGGTCGGGCGCCGCCAGCAACTCGGCGACGCCGCCCGCATCGAAACCATCCAGAGCGAGGCAGCCATGGCGCAGGCCGAGGCGCAGCGTGTCCAGGCCCGCATTCGCCAGCAGACCGCCGGCGAAGACCTCCGGCGCCGCTTTCCGGGCCTGCCGATCGTTGCCCCGGCCGGCCTGAGCGAGCCGACGGCGATTCCCGGCAGCGACGAGGAATGGATCAACCGCCTGCTCGAACACAGCCACGAATACCAGCTGGCCCGCCAGGAGGCGCAGCGCGCCCAGATCATGGCCGGGCGCAGCAGTCGGGACCGGCTGCCGGACCCGACGGTCGGCCTGCATGTTTCGCGCGAACGGGCCGGCGAAGAACGCGTGGTCGGCGCCTATGTCAGCATTCCGCTATCCGGCACCGCCCGGCGGGCCAGCAGCGATGCGGCGCTGGCCCAGGCCGAGGTGGCCGGCCGCCGCGAGGCCGCCAGCAGCCAGAAAATCGTGGCCGAAGCCGTCGCCCTGGTCCAGTCGGCACAAGCCGCCGTACCGGGCTGGCAGGCGGCGCGCCAGGCCGCCGAACGCTTGACCCGGGCTGCCGACATGACGGCGCGGGCCTATCAGTTGGGTGAAGGCAGCCTGAACGATCTGCTGACAGCCCGGCGGCTGGCCAACGAAGCCCAGCTCTCGGCCCGCCTGCTCCAGCTCGATGCCCTCGAACTGCGCTACCGCCTGCTGCTCGACGCGCATCAACTGTGGGATCTCGACTGAGCGCCACCGAAGAACGCCTGGAAACCCTGCCGATACGGGGCACAACAGGATTCGGCCACCGCCTCCGGCGGCCGTTAAGCGTGCTTTAAGCCTGGGCTAAGAGGTACTTAAGGCAAGGCCCCTAGACTGGTTCCCATGCCATCACGGAGAACCTGCATGAAAACCATCGCCATCCTGCTGCTGACGGGCACCAGCCTGCTCAGCCACGCCGGAACCCCACAACAGATCGGCCAGGCCTACGCTCAGGAAGCCAGCAGCCAGATCCCCGGCTTCAGCGCCAGCGCCGCGCGCGGAAAAGACTTCTTCCACCGGCGTTTCGACGTCAACGCCAAAATGCCCGGCTGCACCGCCTGCCATACCGACAATCCGCTTGCCGTCGGCCAGCACGCGGTTACCGGCAAGGCCATACGCCCGCTCGCGGTGTCGGCCAACGGCGAACGCCTGAGCGATCCGGCCAAGGTCGAGAAATGGTTTGGCCGCAACTGCAAGGAAGTCCTGGGACGGGCCTGCAATGCCGCCGAAAAAGCCGATTTCGTTGCCTATATGAGCGAGGCGCGCTGACATGAGAAAACTGTTGACGATCCTCGGGCTCGGATTTGCCCTTCCCGTACTGGCCGACAATCTCCCGCTGCCGAGCGGAACGCCGGCCAGCTACAAGAGCGAATGCGGCAGCTGCCACCTTCCCTACCCCCCTGCGTTGCTTGCCGCCGACCACTGGCGGCGCATCATGAGCCAACTGGGCGATCACTTCGGCAGCGATGCCACACTGGATGCGCGGCAATTGCAGGAAATCCGGACATTTCTCGAGAACGCCGCCGGCCGGCCGGAACGTCTCGGCAGTGCCGGCGACCCGCCGCGCATTTCGCAAACCCAACGCTTCATCCGCAAGCACCGGGAAGTCCCCGCCCGCTTCTGGAGCGACCCGCGCGTCAAATCGGCCGCCAACTGCGAGGCCTGCCACCGTGGCGCGGCGACAGGAAATTTCGGCGAGCACGACATCGCCATTCGGGAATTAAGGAGGTAAATCATGCAAAAGATCCTGGTCTGGGACTGGCCGGTACGCATCGGCCACTGGCTCATGGTCGGCGGTTTTGTCATCGCCTGGCTGACCTCGGAAAGCGAGACGTTCCGCTTGCTGCATGTCTGGTCTGGCAGCGCAGTCATCTCCGTTGCCGCCTTTCGCCTGATATGGGGTGTGGTCGGAACCCGCCACGCCCGTTTTTCCAGCTTCGTACGCGGCCCGCGCGCCGTCCTCGCCTACCTCGGCAGCCTGCTCCGCCTGCAACCCCGGCACCACACCGGCCACAACCCGGCCGGCGGCTGGGCAATCGTGGCCTTGCTCGCGCTGGGCGTACTGACCGGCGCCAGCGGCTGGGCAACCTACAACGAACTGGGCGGCCACTGGCTGGAGGAACTGCACGAGGGCCTGGCCGCCGCCATGCTGGCGGTGGTGCTCGTGCATCTGGCCGGCGTCTTCTCGGGCAGCCTGCTGCATGGCGAAAACCTCGTTCGCGCCATGCTCACCGGCCGCAAGGCGGGAGAACCCGGCGAGGCGATTTCCTCGGCCCGCCCGCTGGCTGCCGTCACCCTGCTGGCCTGGCTGCTCACCGCCAGCTGGTGGCTGACTAGCTGATAGAATCCGGCCATGCGTATCCTGCTTGTCGAAGACGATCCCGAACTGGGCGACGGCCTGATGGTTGGCCTGCGCCAGGCCGGCTTCGCGGTCGACTGGCTGCGCGATGGCCAGGCCGCTGACCAGGCGCTGCACACCGAAATCTTCGATTTCGTCGTACTCGATCTCGGCCTGCCCCGCCTGTCCGGCATGGAGGTGCTGAATCGCGCCCGCCATCGGGGGCAGACCATGCCCATCCTGATCCTGACGGCGCGCGACGCCACCGGCGACAAGGTCTCCGGGCTGGATGCCGGCGCCGACGACTACCTGGTCAAGCCAATCGACCTCGATGAACTGACGGCCCGCATCAGGGCATTGACCCGCCGCTCGGCCGGCCGGGCCGCCCCCCTGCTGGTTCATGGCGAGCTGGCCGTCGACCCGGCGGCGCACGTCGTCACTCTGAACGGGCAGGCGGTCGAGCTGTCCAGCCGCGAATTCTCGCTGCTCCAGCTGCTGCTTGAAAACGCCGGCCGCGTGCTGACCCGCACGCAACTCGAACAGTCGCTCTACGGCTGGCGCGATGAGCCCGACAGCAACGCGCTGGAAGTCCACATCCACCATCTGCGCAGAAAACTCGGCAGCGACTTGATCCGGACGCTGCGCGGCGTCGGCTACACCATCCCGAAATGACCACCGCCTGGTTCTCGCTGCGTCGACGGCTGCTCGGCCTGCTGCTCGGCGGCGTCTCGGCAGCCTGGCTGGCAACCATGGTGTTCAGTTATATCGATGCCCACCATGAAGTCGACGAGTTGTTCGACGCCCAGCTCTCGCAGGCCGCCCAGACGCTGCTCGCGCTGGCCAGCCATGAAGGCGGCGAAGGCGTCGAGGACCTCGGTGTCGCTGCCCACAAGTACCAGCGCCAGTTACGCTTCCAGATCTGGCGCTCCGACGGCAACTTGCTGATCCGCTCGAACAATGCGCCGGAAACCCCGCTGACGACCGCCCGCGGCTTCTCGGAGACCCACGGAGACGACGGTCACTGGCGCCACTTCAGCCAATGGAACGATAGCCGCAGCCTGCAGGTCCAGGTCAGCGAGAACCATCACATCCGCGACGAACTGATCGGCCATATCGCCTGGCGGCTGCTCTTCCCCGCCCTCTTCGGCCTGCCGCTGATCGGCCTTTGGGTCTGGCTAGCCACCCGTCAGGGCCTGTCCTCGCTGAACGGCGTGGCGCACCAGATCGCCAGCCGCGATCCGCAACAGCTCCAGGCCATTCATCCGGTTGCCGCTCCGGAGGAAATCCGCCCGCTGATCGAAGCGCTGAACGGGCTCTTTCAGCGCGTCGAACAAACCCTCGAGGCGGAGCGCCGTTTCACGGCCGACGCGGCACACGAATTGCGCACGCCGCTGGCAGCCCTTCAGGCCCAACTCCAGGTGGCCCAGCGAGCCCGCGACAGCGAGGAGCACGACCGCTCGCTGCAACAGTTGCAAAGCGGTTTGACCCGCGCCGCCCACCTCGTGGACCAGATGCTGCTGCTCGCCCGCCTCGATCCTGAGTCCGGCCTGCCCGACCCGCAACCGGTCGATTTGGCCGCCCTGACTGAATCCGTCTGCGCCGACCTCGGCCCGCAGATCCTGGCCCGCAACATCGATTTCGACTTCGACTCGGTCAGCCCGGCAACCCTGACCGGGCAAGGCGAGTGGTTGCGGGTGCTGATCCGCAACCTGGTCGACAATGCCGTGCGCTACACGCCCGAAGGCGGCCAGGTGTCGGTCCGTATCAGGCGCGACGCCGACAAGCTGACACTCTCGGTCAGCGACAGCGGTCCCGGCATCCCGCCGGAGGCACGCGCCACCGTTCTCCAGCGTTTCCACCGGCTGAACCAGGCCGAGCAACCGGGAAGCGGCCTGGGGCTGGCCATCGTGGCACGCATCGCCGAACTGCACGGGGCGCAGTTGTACCTCGATAGCGCCCCTATGACCAAAGGCCTAAATATCGGAGTACAATTTACCACACGCTGCGCCGCACCATGACAGCAGCATGGAAAAAATAGAGGCCGGTCAAAAAAAGCCGGCCCGCCAAAATGCACAGGCACTCACCCCATGAATACTGCACAATCGCTAACCCCCCCGCCAACCGCTGCGCGTGATTGCCCGGAAGGTACGCGGCGGATCGTCGACGGCCGCGAACGCGTGATGTACGACGGCTACTGGATCAAGACCTACCCTGTTCCCGCCGATACGCTGGAAGCCAAGAAAAAGCTGATCGATGCCCTGACCCGGCGCCTTTTCAACCATACCGAGCATGGCCTGAACATTCCCGGCACCCGTCTCAACGAAGCGCGCGAAAGCTACGAGACCGAAACCGACGAGGCACGCAAGCGCGTCAAGGGCGCCATGCTGGCCGGCGCGTTGTTCAACCGGGCAGCCGACATTTTCCGCAAGCTGGTCGAACTGCAGGCCTGCGGCATCGAAATCCTCAGCGACAACCCGCTGATGCGCGAGTGCGGCAAATGCCTGCTCGACGCCATGGAACTGGGACGTTGCGTGCTGCACCGCAGCGGCGAGGAAGGCATCGACGAACTGTGGGGCGAACCCTTCCGTGCCTTCTCCATTCCGCTCGAAGACTTCTACGAAAGCCGCTACATCAAGATCGGCCAGGTCCTGCGCGACATCGACAAGATTTCCCTGGCCATGATCGAGACCTTCAGCGGCATTCCGGCATTTGCCGATATCGAGGCCCCGCTCCTCGATCTGGCGACCGCCGCCAAGATCAAGACCGAAACCCTGCGCACCGACAGCGAAATCTTCGACGTCTGGGCGCGCATGGTCACCGCCGGCGAGCGCCTGTCGGACATCGACTGGCATCACGAGTCAGCCGGCGACAACTCGCCGCAAACCTACAATCTTTCCGACGGCCTGCAACTGATCCGCCAGGGGCGCGACCTCATTTTCTACATCTCGCGCGCCCGTACGGCCATGCCGAAAAGCACGCGGGAATACATCGAACGCTGCCGCGGCTATCTGACGACCGGCCGCGCACCAGTCGCCAACGGTCCGCTTCCGGTCTGAGTACCGGAATCGACAATTAATTTGTTAAAAACAACAAATTAAACAGACGCAACCTATCGCCCACCGGCGGCGTGCCGACAACCCGAAAAGCATCTTGCGCACTTCAACTCCGCAAGATTTCACTCTCGCAATAGCGATACCGGCCGCTGTCCGCGTCCCCCTCTCCCGGGCTAAAGACGCCAACATTTTTTACACATTTACGGTTTGTGCGGTCCTATAATGAGCATTCAATAATAAACCGGGGGCAGCGTTGCTTCATACGCGCAACCATAAATCCGAGGGGTTCATCATGAGTATTTCGAAGCGCCTGTATCTGTTGATGGCGACAGCCGTCATTGCTCTGATTCTGGTTTCCGGATTCGGTTACCTGCAGATGAAGAAAGTCTACGACGCGGCCAACGAAGGAAACATCAACGTCGTGCCTAGCGTACTCATCCTCGGCGAGGCGCGCCAGGAGTTCATGCAGATGCGAATCCGCGTTTATCGCCTCGTAACCACCAGCGACCCGCAAAAACGCGACAACGTGTTGAAATCGATCGAAGAAGCCCGTACGAACCTCCAGAAGGAACTGAAAGCCTATGAACCCTTGGTTTCAGATGCAGAGGACCGCCGCCTGCTCGACGAGGTTCATAAAGGGCTGGCGAACTATATCCAGGTCACTGCCCCTATCCTCGATCTTGCGAAACAAGGCCGGAACGAAGAAGCGCTGAAGCATTTTGAAGAAGTAACCCATCATGCTCAGGCGCTGCAACAGTCGTTCGCGGATCACATGCATTACAACAAGACACTCAGCGACAAGGCCACTGCCGACGGTGCAGCCACCCTGACATCGGCAACCTGGACCTCCGCCATTGTTTCGCTGATTGCCATTGTTGTCGTCGGCATTCTCGGCCTGCAGATTCGCAGCGCCCTGATGGCCCGCCTGAATGAAGCCAACCGGATGGCGGCCGGCATCGCCTCCGGCGATCTTTCCGCCCGCAACACACCCAGCCAGATCGGCAGCGACGAAGCCGGGCAACTGATCCAGGCCATGGAAAAAATGCGCCGGGACCTGGCCGACGTGGTCAGCCACATTTCCAGCTGCAGTGACCGCCTGGCCCATTCGGCCGGTGAGTTGTCGACCACCGCGCAACAGGTATCGAACAGCACGCAGAACCAGTCCGGTTCGACGGCCGCCTCCGCTGCCGCACTCGAACAACTGACCGTCAGCATCGACCATGTCGGCGACAGTGCAGTCGATGCCAGCGAGCGTGCAAACGAAGCTGGCAGCCTGGCGATCGAGAGCGGCAAGGGTGTCGACACGGCAGCCGCCCAGATTCATCAGGTGGCGGAGAGCATCGACCAGACCGCCCGACAGATTCAGCTGCTGTCCGAACACGTACATCAGATCGGCAATATCACCACCGTCATCCGCGACGTTGCCGACCAGACCAACCTGCTGGCCCTCAACGCCGCTATCGAAGCCGCCCGCGCCGGCGAGCAGGGGCGCGGCTTTGCCGTGGTCGCCGACGAGGTACGCAAGCTGGCCGAACGGACGACGCTGTCGGTCCAGGAAATCAGCAGCGTGATCAGCACCATCCAGGGCAGCGTGGCGACGACGGTCGACAGCATGCAATCCAACTGCAAGCTGGTGGCCGGCGTGGTCACCTCGGCTCAGCAGGCCAGCAGTTCCATGCACGGCATCCGCGAGGCGACCGAAACGGTGCGCGACGCGATTGCCGGCATTTCCGAAGCCATGCGCGAGCAGCGCAGCGCATCGACCGAACTGTCGCGCAATGTCGAAGGCATCGCCCAGATGTCCGAGGAAAACACGTCGGCGGTCGCTTCGGTCGCCAGCACTGCGAATACGTTGGTCGGGGTTTCCGGCGAACTGAAATCGGCGGTTGCCCGGTTCAGGCTATAACCATTCGCATCAGGCACAGCAAAAAGGCCGGGGAGCAATTCCCGGCCTTTTTCATGGGATGAAGGGCAAGACCAGATCGGCGGTACGCCCCACTCCACCGCAAATGCGGTCGCACACCGCGCAAAAGGTTTGCACCGCCCGGCTTTCGTGACGGCGCGCATGCCGCACGCGGTAGAAATGACGGCGCAAGTCCAACTGGGGGGTAGCGATTTCAACCAGGCTGCCGCGGCGAAACGCCTCGCGCAGCGCCAGCCGGGATAGGCAGCCGATACCAAGATTGGACTCGACCGCCCGCTTGATCGCCTCGGTGTGCTCCAGTTCCAGGCGCAAGTTGTAGCGCCCGAGCAGAGGCGCCACACCCCGGTCGAACTGGCGACGCGTACCCGAACCCAGTTCGCGCAGTATCCAGGCCTGCCCGGCCAGGGTGGCCGTATCCGCCGCTCCAGCCGCCGCCAACGGATGCGCAGGCCCACAGAACACCACCAGTTCGTCTTCCAGCCACGATTCGACGAGCAGATCCGGATGACTGACCTCGCCCTCGATCAGGCCGATATCGCAATCGAAGCGCAACAAGCGCTCGACGATGCTCTGGGTATTTGCCACCTGCAGGCTGACCGGCGCCTCGGGGTGCTGCTGCATGTATTCGGCAATGACCAGCGTCCCGAGATAATTGCCGATGGTCAGCGTCGCGCCTACCGTCAGCGGCGCCAAAACGCCGCCCCCCAGGCAGGACTCGATTTCCCGGGCCTGATCGAGCAATTGCTCGGCCATCGGCAACAAGGCGCGCCCGGAGGCGTTGAGGTGCAGCGACTTGCCGATGCGATCGAACAACGGGCAATCGAATTGCCGCTCCAATTCGACCAGCGCATTGCTGGCCGCCGACTGCGACATGCAGAGGCGCCCGGCAGCCCGCGACACGTTTTGCTCGCGGGCGATGGCCGAGAAGATTTCGATCTGGCGCAGACTGAATTTCATATCGATTATTCAAATAAGCAATACACAAATTATCCGCTTACATGAATCAATAACAAGACTACACTGAGAAGATCATCCATCTTGTAGCGATTGCCGAACCATGAGCGCCTTCAACACCGAAACCGTCCTTTCCGTCCATCACTGGAACGACAACCTGTTCAGCTTCCGCACCACGCGCGACCAGGCCCTGCGCTTCACCAACGGCCAATTCGTGATGATCGGCCTGGAAGTCAATGGACGGCCGCTGATGCGCGCCTACAGCGTGGCCAGCGCCAACTACGAAGAGCATCTGGAGTTCTTCAGCATCAAGGTGCAGGACGGCCCGCTGACGTCGCGCCTGCAGCACCTGAAGGCGGGCGACTCGCTGCTCGTCAGCCGAAAACCGACCGGCACGCTGGTCCTGCGCGACCTCAAGCCGGGCAAGCGCCTCTTCCTGTTCGCCACCGGCACCGGCCTTGCCCCCTTCATGAGCCTGATCCACGATCCGGAAACCTACGAGCGCTTCGAAAAGGTCATTCTCATCCACGGCGTACGGTGGACCAACGAACTGGCCTACCACGACTACATCGAGGAAGACCTCAAGGACCACGAATACCTCGGCGACGACATCCGCGACAAGCTGATCTACTACCCGACGGTGACCCGCGAGGCCTTCCGCAACGAGGGGCGGCAGACCGACCTGATCCACTCCGGCAAGCTGTTCGCCGACATCGGCCAGCCGCCGCTCGACCCGGCCACCGACCGCGCCATGATTTGCGGCAGCCCAGCCATGCTCAAGGAAATCTCGACCATGCTCGACGGCTTCGGCTTCCAGATTTCCGGGCATATCGGCGAGGCCGGCGACTACGTGATCGAACGCGCCTTCGTCGAACAGTAGGCGGTGCCATCCGCGGCCGCCTGGCGCGGCAACGCGGAATTTTGATCTGGCTCACCGGCCGCCGCTTGCCGGCTGCGTATAATCGCCGGCTTATGAAGCCTGCTTCGCTCCGCGACCACATCGTCCGCACCGCCGCGGAATATCCGGATCGGCCCGCCCTGATCGCGGGCGACCGGCAATGGTCGTTCGCCGACCTCGCCATCGAACGTGCGCCAGCCGATGGCGCGCCCCTCGCCCGCAGCGGCGGCAGCCTGGAACTGGCGCTCGACGCCTACCGTTGCAGCGCCGGCCGGCGCGCCTTCTTCCCTCTGCCGCCGGAACGCCCGGCGCCTTCGCTGGCTGCCTGCCCGGCCGACACCGCCCTGCTCGTTTCGACCAGCGGCAGCGAAGGCCGGCCGCGCGCCGTGCTGCTCGGCAACGCCCAGCTCGATGCCGCCGCTGCCGCCGCCAACGCCTGCCTCGGCTTGCGGGCCGGCGACCTGTGGCTGAACAGCCTGCCGCTTTACCATATCGGCGGCCAGAGCATCCTGTGGCGTTGTGCGCGGGTCGGCGCCACCGTCCTCCTGCACGAAGGATTTGACGTCCAGGCCATCGCCGCCGACCTCCACGCCCGGCCCGTCACCCACATTTCGCTGGTACCGGCCATGCTTGCCCGCCTGCTCGACCATGGCATCGTTCCGCCCGCCACGTTGCGTGCCGTCCTGATCGGCGGCGCGGCCCTGTCGGCGCCGCTTCATCGACGGGCAACGGGCGCCGGCTGGCCGCTTTACGTCAGCTACGGCATGAGCGAAACAGCCGCCTTAGTCGCTGCCTTCGGGCCGAACGACGGCCCCTGGCGGGAAGGCCTGGTCGGCCGGCCGATGCCCGGACACGCGGTACGCATTGCAGCCGACGGGCGCATCCGGATTCGCGGACCGCAAATCATGGCCGGCTATCTCGAACCCGGCGTTAGCGGTCCCGATGCCGATGGCTGGCTGACCACCGGCGACCTTGGCGAAATCGACGATAGCGGATGCCTGACTGTGCTCGGTCGGGCCGACGACATGCTGATCAGCGGCGGCCGCAACATCCATCCGCAGGAAATCGAATCCTGCCTGGCCGGCTGCCCGGGCATCGTCGACGTCGCCGTGACCGGGCAACCCGATCCGGTCTGGGGCGATCTCGTCGTCGCCCTTGTCGTCGGCAACGTTGCCGCCGAAGCACTGATCGCCCATGCGCGGCGCCACCTCCCTTCGGCAGCCGTGCCGCGCCGTGTGCGCCAGCTCGACCGGCTGCCGCGCAATGCCGCCGGCAAGCTGGAACGTAGCGCGCTGCGCCGCCTGGCCCAGGAGGCGGCAGCGTGATCCATACCCTGCTCCGCACCATCGCCTCGCACGACACCGCCCGCCGGATGCACGAACTGGCCGCCGGCGCACCAGCTTCCGCGGCCGTCAGCCTGCGCCTTGACCTGCCGGCGATGACCAACGACTGGCTGGATAACGTTCCGGCCGGCCAAAACTGGTGGTATCGCGCCCGGCCGGGGCGCGGTGAATATCGCCTCGGCATCGGCCATGCCCTGTACGTGACGAGCGCCGGCAGCAACCGCTTTTCTGCGCTCGACGCGGCCTTTGCCGGGCTGGCCCGGGAATGGCGGCGCAACGGACCGGCCTTGGCCTTTGCCGGTTTCGCCTTTGCCGACGACAACCACGCACCGCTTCCCAACGCCTTGCTGGCCATTCCGGCCATCCTGCTCGAATCCGTCGGCGGCCGCTGCGCACTGACCCTGAGTGCGCCGGCCGGCCGCATCCGCGAGGCACTGGCCGAATGGCCGCAGTGGCTGACCCATCCCGCTGCGACGGGGACGACGGCTTTCGCCCCCGCCGGCCCCGAGCAACTCGTCGAACAAGCCTGGAAGGCCCGGGTCACCGCCGCCCTGCGCAATATCGCCGCCGGCCGCATCGACAAGGTCGTGCTCAGCCGCTGCCGGCACATCGAAGGCGACACGCTCTTTTCCCCCTCGGCCATCCTGGGCACCCTGACGGCCCAGCAACCTGACAGCGTCATCTACGCGCACGGCAACGGCAACCAGACCTTCCTTGGCGCGACGCCGGAACGCCTGGTCCTCAAGTGCGGGCAGCAGATTCATGTCGATGCGCTGGCCGGGACCGCCTGGCCCGGATCGCCGGCGCTGGCCGACGACAAGAATCGTCACGAACAGTCGCTGGTCGTCCGCGCCGTGGTCGAGGCACTGGCCCCCCTGTGTGACGGAGAACCGCAGATCGGCCTTCCCGCCGAACACCCGGCCGGTCGCCTGTGGCACTGGCGCAGCCCTGTCCAGGCCCGTTCCCGGACATCCAGCAGCCTGTTCGAGTTTGTCCGAGCCCTGCACCCGACCCCCGCCGTCGGCGGCTTTCCCGGCGAAGCCGCCCTGCAATGGCTCAACGCCCATAAGGAACAGCGCCACGGCTGGTACAGCGGCGGTTTCGGCATACTGACCCCGGAAGGAGACGGCGAATTTTCCGTCGCCTTGCGCTCGGCGCTCATCGACGGCCGACACGCCACCCTGCAGGCTGGCGCCGGCATCGTCGCCGGTTCGAATCCCGAGCAGGAACTGGCCGAAACCGAGGCCAAGCTGGGCACCCTGCTGGCCGCACTGGAGGGCGCCCAACCGGCCTGCGCACCAGGCAGCCGCAGCGCCTGACCATCGGGTCACTCCCGGGCCTGCGCGAACGCCTCGATCATCCTGCGGTTATAGCGTGACCAGATACCGTTCCTGCCCGCGAGTAGTTCTTTTTGCCTATTGCGCAGGCAGAGCAGGAAAAGTCTTTACCATGCGCCACCGCATGGCACTTATCCACAGCAAAACCACAGGCTTATCCACACTTATTGTGTATAACTCCCCCAGTGTCGAATAAGGCAAAAAGCAGCTTTATTGGGAGAATTTGGTTTTTGACGAAATCCGCGATCAGTTGCTTTGTTTTGGCTACGCCCTGCACCATATTCGCCCTTTGAAGCGACAATGAATTTGATGAGCGCGCTCGACCGGAACAAGATCCAGATTACGGTGGACGTTCTGTCATCGTCGCCCGGCTGCTTTCCTGCCTCTCGCCACGCTCCTTGCCGCCCTCAAGCTTGAGCGCTCCTGGCTGAGCGGCAGGCAGGCCACCGTTTGCCTGTGCGGCCCTTGCCGGCTCACCGAGGCGGACCGACAAGCAGCTATTTCAGTCGATGGCGGCAAGTGCCAGCGCGCTGACCAGCACGCCGATGGAAAGTAGGCCGGTCCACAGTACGATGCCCACGCTAGCGCCCCAGCCCAGCGTGCAAGGTAACAGGGCGAGCGCCAGCAACAACCCGCCGCTACAGCGCAGGAGCAGGAGCCGGCCGCCCCCTGCTCCCCGCCCGAAAACCTGACGATGATGGCGCTCCATGCCGAGCGCCAGGGCAGCCATGCCGGCAACAACACAAAGCAGGGCCGGCAATAGATAGGGATTCATCGCACCACCTCCATGCGGAACAGCCGCCAGCCGGCGAACAGTAACAAGCCGCCGCACAATGCGGCGCCGAGATCGACCGCGCCGCGCAGCGCATCGCCGCCCCCGGCCGTCGCCAGATCGAGCCCCGGTAAAGCCAGTGCCAGGCCGCCGGCAAGCAGCAACTGGGTGCGCCAGGCGCGGCGGCCACGCCACAGCGCATGCGCCAGAGCCAGTCCCCAAGCCAGGAAAAAAGCGCCAACTTCCCACTCCTTGCGCGACGGCAAGATGGCCGGCAACAGACGATTGCTCATCAGGTAAGCCAAGCAGGCAAGCAGGATGCCGCCCACCGAAGCGCAAGCACAGCCTTCCAGGAAGCGCTGCAAAAGGTCTTCGCCGTGACGCTGCCTACGCTTGTTCAGAAAGATCACGCTGCCAGCTGCCATCATCGCGGCACCGAGCAGACCGCAGACAAAATACAGTCCGCGCATGATCGGCCCGCCGAAATGCACGACGTGCAGGCCGACCTGGGCGCGATAGGCGTAGGTCATCGGATTCCAGTCGGTTTGCTGGGCCAGCAGGCGGCCGTCGACGGCATCGAGAGTAACATGGTCGGCCACCGCGGCCAGGCGGTCGTCCACACTGCGGTGCGCTTGCACCGTGGCGTTACGGTCGCCGGACTGGCGTACGGTCAGCGAGCCGACCTTGCCCACGCCGAGCACCGCCTCGGCGCCGGCCAGTTGCTCGGCCAGCGGCCGCATGGACGCCGGCTGACCGCTCGCCGGCCGCAGGAAGGCGCGCACCGCATCGGCCCGCGGCCCGCCGGCCTTGCCGTCGTACAACACCTGCGTGGCGGCCGGCATGAAAGCTTCGGCGAGGACCACGACGCCGCTGTAGGTGATGACCAGCAGGAAGGGCAGCAGCGCCACGCCGAGCAGGTTGTGGATGTCCAGCCAGGCGCGCCGCCGATTGGCACGCGGCCGGAAGGTGAAGAAGTCGCGCAGGATGCGGTGGTGGATGAAGATGCCCGAGACGATGCTGGCGAGCATGACGATGCCCACCGCCCCGATGAGCCAGCGGCCGTTGCGGCCGAGCAACAGCTCGGCGTGGAAATCGGTGAAGAAGCGCCCGCCGTGGGTGGCGCGCGGCGACAGCGACTGGCCGTCGGCGGCGAGCAGCGCTTCGTTCAGTTGGCGCGGGTTGTTCCCCCAGCCGATGCCGATCGCCGGTTCGCGCGCGCTCGGCAGGCGTACCCGCCACAGTGCAGCCCCCTCGCCCACCGTGCGCAGACGCGCTTCGGCCAGGCCGGCGGCGATCTCCGGCAGCAACGGCCGGGCGTCGACTTCCGGCTGCATCCAGTGGCCGATTTCCGGTTCGAACACGGCCAGGCTGCCGGCCACGAAGATGGGCACAAGCAGCCACGAGAAGAGCAGGCCGCCCCATGCGTGCAGGCCCAGCCATGCCTTGCCCAGCGCATTCATTCCAGGCTCCCGAGGCCGGCCAGTAGACCGGCCAGGCCGAAGCTCCAGGCTGCCACCCGCCCCGCCGAGCCGGCCGCGAAAGCGGCTAGCAGGACAAGCACGAAAGGCAGCGGGGCCAATTGGCCGGTCAAGTACCAGACGGTGACCTTCTCATAGGGCAGCCAGGCGCACAGAAAGACGAACAAACCCCAGCACAGGGCATAGCCGCCGCTGGCGGCGACCAGGATGCGTAGCGCCAGATCGTGGCCGTCGCGGCGGCTGGGAGAAGGAGGAAAAGCGTTCACGGAATCATTCGAAAAAAATATCCCCCGGCCGAAAACCGGGGGGATGCGGGGTTGCACGGAGGAGATTCGACCGTCAGAACTGCCAGCGCAGGTCGAGACGCACATTGCGGCCCGGATCGGCGTAGCCGAGGACCATGCCCTGGCCGGCGCTGTAGCCGTAGGTCGACTGGTTGTAGTAGAACTTGTCGAACAGGTTGTACACGCCGAAGGTCACGCGCAGCTTGTCCTTGCCCATCGGCAGCCAGTTGATACTCAGATCGTGTACCGTGTAGCCGGGCTTCCTGACATCGGCTGTGGCGCCGGACGGACGATAGGTGACGCTCTGCATGCTGCGTATGTTCCAGCCGAAATCGACGTTCCAGGCCGCCAGGTTGTAGCCGGCGCTGGCCTGCCAGCTGCGGCCCAGCGTGGTGCCCAGGCTGAAGTCGCCGTCGCCGAGGGCGGCGCCGTTCAGCATCGGCTTGGCATCGGAGACGGACAGGCCGGCGCGGACGACACCGTTGTTCCAGCCGCCGCCCAGCTCGTAGCCATGCGACTTGACGGTGCCGACGTTCTCGCGGCTAGCAGAGGCCGGCGGGCCGCTGCGGTAGACCAGATTGATGTAGTCGTCGATGGTCATGCGGAAAAGCGAGCCTTTGAACGACCACGGCCCGGCGCCATAGTTGAAGCCGAGCTCAATGTTGTTGGCGGTTTCTTCCTTCAGGTTCGCGGCATTGCGGTAGATCAGCGGCCCCGGGCCGTTGTCGAGCATGAAGGCTTCCTTGAGGCCGGCACCGCGCACGGTATGCGATGCGCCGAGACGGAAGCTCAGCGCGTCGGTGGCCTGCAGCGTCAGGTTGGCGTTTGGCGAGAAGCCGCTGCTGACGAAGCGCTGGCCATGGTTGTCTTCGTACGAGAACCAGTCGTAACGGCCACCCAGGCCGAGCAGCAGCATCGAGCCGAGCGGAATACTGCCCTCGGCGAACAGCCCGCTGACGTCGCTCTGCTCCCGGCTCGTTCCGCCGGCGCCGCCGCGCTTGGTCGGGTTGATCGCCTCGGCCTCGCGGTGATGGTAGTTCAGGCCGTAACGGACCAGCGAGGTGCCGATCTTCGACTTGAGCAGCAGATTGACGCCACTCGTTTCCAGCCGCTCGCCGAAGCTATAGCCGACCGCCTTGCCGAACACCGGCCCGGTGCCGCGATTGGTGCGGGTGTTCTCGACATCGTCGGAGAACACCGTCAAATCGACGGCCGGAATGCCGCCGCCGCCGACGAAGCGGTAGCCGGCGGTCAACGTCTGCTGGGCGAGCTTTTGCGGCATCGGCGTGTTGCTGCCGGGGATGCCGGTCATGTGCGGCCGGGGATAGCGCGTGCCCTCGTCCTGCAGGCCCTGGTAGCTGAAGGCCAGGGCATGACCCGGAGCCAAGCGCCAGCGCAGCTTGGCCAACTGGCTGTCCTGCGTCGATGCCGTCTTTTCCTGGGTGATCCCGCGCCCATCCTTGTAGTCGCCGTTGTCGCTATGCTTGGCGTAGAGCAGGAAATCGAACGCCTCGGCGACCTCGCCATAAACGGCGCCACCGGCATTCCAGCCGTCGTTCGAGGCAACACCGCCGAGCAGCGAGCCACCGATCTTCTGGTCGGGGCGCAGCATGTCGCGCGCCTCCTTGGTCGTCATCCGCACCGAACCGGCCAGACCGCCCGGGCCGACGCTGGCTACCGTGCCGCCCTTGTCGATCTCGATCTGCTTGAGGATATGCGGATCGATCAAGATGCGCCCCTGGTGGTGGAAGGCGTTGCCGCCTTGAGGCACGCCGTCGAGCGTGACGGTGAGCAACGTGTCCTCGATTTCACGCACATAGATCTTCTGCGCCATCGCGCTGCCCCCACCACCGACGGCGACGCCCGTCTCGTTGTGCAGGGTTTCGCGCGCATCGCGGGCGGCGCCGCGGGCCAGCGTGTCGGCCGAGACGACCGCCGTCGTGTCGCCATAGGCCTGCTCGCTGACCAGCACCGGCGCCAGGGCGCGCTCGCCGACATCGGCCCAGGCGCCGGCCGAGGTGTAGGCCAGACCGAGGGCGATGACCAAGGGTTTCAGATTTACCATTTTGTCTTTCAAATACATGCTATTACCCCAAAACTTCACAGGCACCGATGGCCAATTGCAATCGAGAATTGTTTTCATTAACCAAAAACGGCGCTAGTATCGCAAGAAGCCCTTTGCTTTTTGTTTGCCAAACGAAGAAAGATGTCTGCACCGAGTCGACACACACGCCGCACCGAGGCCATTCGCCTCGCTGCCCACCCCGAACGCCGCCGCATCCAGCCGATCGACAACCAGGCGCTTAGCCGGCGCTTCGGCAGCGGGCACCGCATCCTGGGGCCCGACGCCGATCCGGGTAGCCCGCTGCTGGCCGGCCACTTCACCGTCGCCCAGGTGCGCGACGGGCTGTACATGCACTGCACCGACATCGACCACCTGCGCGAACTGCGCACACGCTCCGCGCTGCTTGAAACCGGCATCAAGGTCTTGCTCCGCCTGGAGGGCAACGCTGGCGTCAAACTCGGCGGCCGGCCGCTCCCGCTCGATGCCGGACAAGGCCCAGCCAGCCGCCCGCGCGGCGCCGTCGTCGCACTGGCCGAGCCGGTCGAGTTCGAGCGCCATTGCACGGCCGGAGTTCGCGAACGGATGGTGGTGATAACCCTGACCGAGGCATGGTTCGCCTCGGCCGGCCAGCCCTTCCCGGCCGGCTTGCCGCACTTGGCGATCCGGCGCTGGCTGCCGTCGCCGCGCAGCCTCGCCGTCGCCGAGCAACTAATCCGGCCGCCCGAGTTCGATGGCCCAATGCATGCGCTGCTACAGGAAAGCCGCGCCCTGGAACTGATCGCCGAAGCGCTGACCCAGGCCGGCGAGGACGGCGAGGCACCCGCCCAGCCCCTGCCGCCAGCCGCCTACCGGCGCCTCGAAAGCCTGCGCAAGCTGCTCGATAGCGGCCAGGCCGACGAACTGGACATGAGTGCCATAGCCCAGCATATCGGCTGCAACCCGAACACGCTGCAGCAGCAGTTCCGACAGACCTACGGCCAGACCATCTTCGAATACCTGCGCGAACAGCGCCTGCTGCGCGCCGCCCGCGCCCTGCAGCAGGAAGGCATCAGCGTCGGCCGCGCCGCCGAGATCGCCGGCTACAACAGCCAGGGCAATTTCTCGACGGCATTCAGTCGCCACTTCGGGCTGTCGCCCAAGCATTTCCGGCTGAAAATCTGAGCGGCCTCGAGCCACCTCAAAGGTCAGAAATGACCATAAGATCTTCCTTGATCTTCCCCCGCAAAACCGTAGCGGTGAAAGTAGCGATTTCTGGCAAATTTAACGCCCATCGGGGCAGGAGATTTGACATGAAGAAATCGAAATACACCGAAGAGCAGATCGCGTTTGCATTGCGTCAGGCAGAGTCTGGCACCGCTGTTGGGGAGGTCTATCGCAAGATGGGCATATCCGAAGCGACGTTCTACAACTGGAAGAAGAAATACGGTGGTCTGGGCGTCACCGAGTTACGCCGGCTGAAACAGCTTGAAGAGGAGAATGCACGGCTCAAGCGCATGGTGGCCGACCTGAGCCTAGATAAGCAGATGTTGCAGGAGGTCATCCAAAAAAAACTGTGAAGCCAGCCCGCAAGCGCGAGCTGGCAAATTTCCTGATCGACGCCTACCGCGTAAGCATTCGACGGGCGACAGCAGTGATCCAGTTGCGACAGGCGACGTATTTCTACCGAGCGAAACCTCGGGATGACCGGGCCGAGCGCCAGCGTATTCGTGAGATTGCGGCCACGCGGATTCGTTATGGCGCCGAACGCATCCACGTACTGCTGCGGCGTGAAGGCTGGCTGATCAATCACAAGAAGACTTACCGGATTTACTGTGAGGAAGGGCTTAACCTGCGTAGCAAGCGGCCGCGTCGTCGGGTTGCTGCCGCACACAGGCAGGAACGCCCTGTGGTCTCTACATTGAATGCTTGCTGGAGCATGGATTTCGTTGCCGATCAGCTATTCAACGGCTAGCGAATTCGGGCGTTAACTGTGGTCGATAATTTTATCAAATTATTTCTTTATAAAACAAAGCCATACAAAACAATGAAAAATCTGCCACGTTATGCCTTCTAGCGTGCGAAGAACGACGCAATATGGATTAATCAGGTTGGGAACGACATGCTCGTTATCAGGGAATAGTGTCATTTATTGGTTTATTTCAGCCACGGATATGGCTTACTCGACAGCCTCCATCGCACCCGCTGAAGCGGTTTTGCGAAACGAAGCAACAGAAATCCTTCCATTGCCCCATTTCAATGTGCAACTCCGTCAAGCACTGGTACTGACTGCGTTCCCGGCTTTGCTACCACCGGCGAATTGATTGCTCAGGGCTTGTAGAAAATTGGGTAGCGTTGCATTGCTATTGGTATTGCCGAGGGCGGACATCAGGTTCTTGAAACTTTGCTCAAGATCGCTGGATGGCGCTGTCGAATTTGACGACGAGTTGCTCGTATTGGAAGACGACAGTTGTTGCATGAGGCTTTGCAGATCGGCTTGCAAATGATGGTGCCTGTGGTGACCTTGGGCAGCACTCGTGCTGCCGTCATTGTCTCCGTCGGCATCGGTTCCCGAAGTATTTTGCGACGCGCTTGCCTGGGTGTCCTGTGCGTGCAAGGCACCCATCAAGCTCTGGACAAAGGCGCTGACCGCCTGGGCCGGATCTTGGGATGAGCTGTCATTTTCCGTTGACGACGAATTCGCCGAGTCCGAACTGCTGCCCACGCCGATCTGGCTGAGCGCATTCCCGATAGCCGCCATGAGGCCGCCTCCTCGACGCGAAGATGCCTGCATATCGTCACCGTCGCCGTCATTGCCCCGTGGCGGGCGTCCTGCATTCAGGCTACTTATCTGCGATAGCCAGTTACTGCCTTGAACACTACTGATCGACATGGTTTGCTCCTTCCATTTTTCGACGCGCTACGTCAGCAAGGCGTTGCTGCCGGAAATAGCCAGGCAACGGACGCCACGGGAATTCTCAAGCGATACGCTTTGGTGAATTATCGGCGCGAAAATTCAAAAACAAACAAAATTTGCAAACTGTTACAACGCTTGCGATTTGCTGACGTTTTTCTCCAGGCTTCTGCCCAAATTCGATAAACACTCCCATCCAGGCCGATCAGCGCCCTATCTTCGTCGTGGTAACGAGATGCACGACACCTGTAATGCCGGTTCTGTCATCGAATTGACAACAAACAGCTGGATGCTGGTAGTCCGTTTATCCACCGACAAGACCCACCATGACCCGGATACCCGTCCCACGCCTGCTGCTCCCCCTTCTTGCCGTCGCCTCCTTGCTTGGCGCCTGCGTTCCTGCGCTCCTCGTCACCGGTGCCGCCGGTACGGCCATCAGCTACCACGACCGACGCTCCACCGGCATCCAGGCCGACGACGAAACCTCTGAATGGCGGGGCCGGAACCGTGTTCCGTCCGCCTATAGCGACAGCGCGAACGTCAATTTCACCGCCTTCAACAGGAACCTGCTGGTCACGGGCGAAGTTCCGAACGCGCAGGCGCGCGCCGACATCGGCGACATGGCCGAGCGCATCGAGGGCATTCGCAGGGTGCACAACGAACTGCAAATCGCCGCAGTTTCGACCCTGGGTTCGCGCAGCAACGACGTGTTCATTTCGTCGAAATACAAGGCACGCCTGCTCGACAACGATCGGGTCGCCAGCAACCACATCAAGCCGGTGACCGAGAACGGCGTACTGTTTCTGATGGGCATCGTGAACGAAGGCGAGGCCGTGGCTGCGGTCAACCTCGCGCGCACCACCGCCGGTGTGCGCAAGGTGGTCAATCTGCTGGAAGTGCTACCCGATGCCGACATCCGGCGTATCGACGAAGCCCGCTTCGGCACACGCTGAGGCGCTCCTGAAGCCCTCTAAAGCCTGCCCATGCCGAACATCCCGGGCAGCCAGGTGGCCAGGAAAGGCAGGGCCGAGATGGTCAGGGCGCCGAGCAGCAGGGCCAGCACGGCGGGCAGCACCGAAACGGCAACGTAACGGATCGACTTGCCGAACATCGCCGAGGCGAAATAGAGGTTCATCCCGGCCGGCGGACAAAGAAAGCCCATCTCGAGGTTGGCCAGGAAAATCACCCCGAAATGCACCGGATCGATGCCGTAGCTGATCGCCACCGGCAGCAGCAAGGGCACCAGGACAACGATGGCGGCGTAGATTTCCATCAGGGCGCCCGCCAGCAACAGGAACAGGTTGAGGGCGATCAGGAAGGCGAACTTGTTGGGCAGCACCGACTGCACCCAGTCGATGGCGGCATCGGGGATTCCGGCATCGACCAGGTAATTGGTCAGCCCGAGCGCCATGCCGAGGATGACCATGATGCCGCCGATGACCTCCGCACAGTCGGCCAAAGCCTGACGGATGTGCGACCAGTCGAGTTCGCGGTGGGCCAGCGCCTGCGTCAGCAGGGCATAGGCGGCGGTCAGCGCGGCGCTTTCGGTCGGTGTCGCGATGCCGCTGACCAGCGAACCGATGGCCACGACGGGTGCCAGCAGCTCCCACTTCGCCGCCCACAAGGCCGGGCGGACGGCACGCGTCTCATGAACCGGAAGCGCGGCGCCAACGTTGTGCCGACCGCGCCGCAGATAGCCGCCGGCGAGCAGCAGGAAAACGACCATCACCGCCGCCGGCAGCACCCCGGCGAGGAACATGGTGTTGATCGGCACCCGGGCGATGATGGCGAACATGATCAGCGGCACCGACGGCGCCAGCAATACGCCGAGCGCGCTGGCACTGGTCACCAGGCCGATGCCGCGCTGTTCCGGAAAACCGGCACGGGTCAACAGCGGCAGCAACAGGCCGCCCAGCGCGAGGATGGTCACCCCGCTGCCGCCGGTGAAGGCGGTGAAGAAGGAACAGAGCACCGCCGCCGCGAGGGCCGTGCCGCCGATGCCGTTGCCGAACAGGGCGGTGAACAAGACACCGAGGCGGGCCGCCGCACCGGTTCGGGCAAACAGCAGGCCGGCCAGGGTAAACAACGGCAAGGCGGGCAGCGAGGGATTGACAGTGATCTGGTAATGGCTGAGCGGCACCGAAGCCAGGGGCTGCCCTTCGCTCCAGAACAGGGCCAGCGCCAGACCGCCGAGAACGGCGAAGATCGGCGCCCCGCACAGCAATACGATGCCGAGCCAGAGAGCAAAGGGCCAGAACGGCAGGCTGCTGCCGTCGAAATGGCCGGCAAACAGAAAGCCTGAGGCCGGCAGCAACAAGGCGAGAACCGCACGCGCCGCCAGGTTCTCCGTCAGCCGCCACGCCAGCTTGCCGGCGAGCAGGCCAAAACCCACGGGCATGGCCAGCTCGAGCACCCAGCCGGGAATGCCGTAGGCGATATCGCGCGGCGTCGCCATTTCGCTGGCGACGAAAGTCCAGCTGGCCTGCGTCAGCATGCCGCACAGCACGGCCGAACTGGCGCCGGCGACATAGCGGGCGGCCTGGCGCACCAGCGGATGGCGGGCAGCGGCGAACCCGGCGCCGAGCGAACTCAGGTGCTGGCCGCGTTCGGCAACCAGCGCGCCGAACATCGCCAGGATCAGCCCGAGATGCTGCACCAGCACCGGCGCATTCTCGATCCCCTTGCCGAACAACGAACGCAAACCGATCTCCAGCAGCGGGATCAGCAACATCAGGGCCAGCGCCCCCCCGGCGATCAGCGCATCGAACTGGCCCAGCCAGCGGTAGGCACCCATCGCCTACCTTTTGCCGGCGCGGTAGGCCTTCAGATAGCCGACCACCTCGTCGAAGGTATCGGCCGGCACCATCCTGCCGCGAATCTTCGGATAGAGCTTGTCGGCCAGATCATTCCATTCCTTCATCTGCTCGGCATTCGGCTTGTTCACCGTCAGGCCGCGTTTCTTCATGGCATCGACGGCGTCGTCGACCTCCTGGCGCGCCTTGGCCCTCAGTTGCACGCCAGCCTTGGCTCCGGCCTCGCGCACGGCAGCCTGCCCTTCGGGGGTCAGCTCGTCCCAAGCCTTCTTGGTAATGATCAGGGCGCCGACGATCGGTGCCCAGTTCAGATCGAGCATGTTGCTGGCCGTGGTGTAGACCTGCGTGGCCAGTGCAAAATAAGGCGTCGAGGGAACGGCATTGATCATCCCGGTCTGGATGGACGGCAGGATGTCTGCGGTCTCCAGCGGCACCGGGGTGTAGCCCAGGCTCTTCATGATCTCCTGCTGATCGACTTCGCTGCCCCAGGCAAAGAATTTCATCTTGCGAAAATCGTCCGGTCGCACCGCCGGCTCTTTCGAGAAAAACCGCACCCAGCCGGCATCGCCCCAGGCCAGCACGACGAAGCCCTTGTCGAGGAACTTCTTTTCCATGGCCGGCCGCATCTTCTCGCGGACGTAATCGACCTCTTCCCAGCTGCGGAACATCAGCGGCATGTTCTGCAACGCGGCAATCGACGGTTCGATCTCGCGCAGGCCGACCACCGACAGCAACCCGCCCTGCAACTGGCCGATCCGCATGCGGCGCACCATGTCGGTTTCGCCCCCCTGGCTGCCGTCCGGATAGACGAGGTACTTGGCATTGCCGCCCTGGGCGGTACGCCACGCCTCGCCCAATTCCATCAACTGGCGGTGGTAAAGCGAATTCTTGGTCGCCAGCGTGCCGATCCGCAATTGCTTGTCGGCCGCCGGTACATTGAATGCCAATACACAGCCCAACAGCAGGCCGGCCAGTTTGCCCAGGGTGCTCATGTTTTCTCTCCGCGTTGCTTGTCGTGTAGTCGTGACTCAGAACAGGTCGTCGGCCTGGTCGAGAAGCCAGGCCGCCCGCTGCCGCATCACCTCGTTCTGCGTGCGCAGCGGGCTATCCGCTTCATCCTTGATCGTCAGCGCCTGGCGCAGCAGGCTTTCGAAAAGCGCCCGGTCGCCTGCCGGCTGGGCATACCCCTCGGCCTTGGCAACCAAGACCGCGGCGCTGCGACCGCCCGATTGGGCAATGGCGCGGTCGAAATACACCTGCGCCTGCTTCGGGCTGCCGCCCGGCCGGGCGGCCTCGAAAGTAGCGAGCAGCCCGGTCAGCGCCCCCTGCCCCCAGTCCGGATCGGCGACCCAGGCGAGGTGGGCAAGACGGATGGCCAGAGGCAGGTCGGCGACCACATCCGGATCGTCCTTGGACAGGGAAATCCAGCCGCCCCACGAAGCGGCCGCCCAGTAGGCCAGGCCGACCCGGTCGCGACCGACGATTGGCCGGCTGCTGTCGCCCCCCTCGGCCAGCGCGGCAGAGAATCCGGGTGCCCCCCTGTCGAGGGCCGCCATGGCGTGCCGGTGGCCCCGCTCATAGAGCCTCGCCGCCCGGCCCCGTAGCCGCTCGGCGGCCTTGGCATCCCGGGCCTCGATCCGTTCCGCGTCGAAAGCGACGAAGGCGTAGGCGTACTGGGTAAAGCCGGCGGCTACCGACTCGGCCAGCGCGCGGTGCCCGGGATTCTGGCGCAAAACCGACTCGGACAATTTCAGGTGAAACGGCGCCGCATCGCGCAGCAAGTCCAGATCGCTTTCGTTGCCTTGCCCTGACGCGGACAATTCGTCGGCCAGGCTATCGACGATCAGCTGACGCGGGGTGCAGGCCGCCAGCTGTAACGCAGCGACGAGCGCCAAAAGCACCGGGCCGGCTTTGGGTAGGTATGAGGGCAATTTCGTTCCGCAGCAAGCGTTCAATGAGCCGGCACACTAGCGGCCCGATGTTACAGCGCCGTGAATCGCACCCTCGGACACAACACGTTTCCCGCGCCGCCCACTCCACCTAAAAGGCGCTGCCAAGCCACGAGCGGACTTCCCTCGGCTTTTCGTCTGCCCAAAAGCAGCCTACGAACATTTCGCGGTTAAGTAGACCATCTACGACACGCGCGGCGTCAAAAACAAGCTGTCCGGAAACCAAGGCATCAGGCCTTGGCAATACACCGGTTCAGAGGGCTTCTTCAATTTTATTCGGCCGCTATTCGCCTTATCAGTGTCTCCCTCAACCAGATTCCGGCTTTACCTTGGGCGTGAGAGCGATGCCAAAGAACCTCCATGCGCATCGTGGGAAGCTCCGGGATAAAGTCCGGCCTCAACTGGGCAATTTCCCCCGCGCCAAGAGCTTCCTCCGCAAGAAACTCCGGCAGCATCGCCCAACCGTGTCCGTGCTTGACCAATTCAAGAATTGCCAAGTCGCCCTCGACCCTCCACACGTTGGAAGCTATCAGTACGTCGAAGTGATGGGGGGCGCCGCCACGCGAGGTAATCACTATTTGTCGATGCTTTATCAAGTCCGCACGGCCCACCATCTTCTTTGAGGCTAGCGGATGATCGGCTGCCACGAAGAGCGGCGCCCTGACCATGCCGATGGAACGCGTTTCTATTTCCTTGTGGGCGTGTGTCTGTTCGTATCCGATTCCGATCTGGGCCCGACCGCTCAGCAGCATGGCGACCTGGTCGTCAAGCAACGGGAACAAGAGCTCAAGCTCTACACTCGGGAAACGTTCCGCAAACGCACCCAGTATCGGTTCCAGCCACGGAAGATGCGAGGTATCGTCCACCGCCAGCGTCAATCGATGCTCGACCCCTGCCGCTATTTCTCCCGAAAGCGCCTGCAAGTTCGCACACCCTTCGATGATGCGCCTTGCATCCACCAGGAGGCGTTTCCCTTCTGCCGTCAGCGCGGGATATCGTCCGCTTCGGTCAAACAACGAAACCCCCAGGTCGGCCTCCAGATTGGCAACCGCCGTGCTGATGACGGATTGGGCCTTGCCGAGGCGCCGGGCGGCTGCCGAAAACGATCCGGTATCCGCCGCTGCATCGAATGCTTGCAGTTGTTCTATGGAGAAATTCATCTATCTGTTTTCTGGATGGAACATAACTTCAGTATATCTGCCATAGCAATTAAAGTCGCTCCGAGCAGTCAATGGAGAAAGACATGAGAACGACTTATGACCGGATTCGGCACACCGTGGGATTCGAGCTGATTGGCTTGGCCATCTGTATCCCCGTGGCAGTGCTGCTTTTCGACATACAAGCCCACCAGGCAGGGGGGCTGGCCGTGGCCGCATCGCTGATCGCAGCGGGCTGGAACTATCTCTACAACCTGGCGTTCGACAAGATCATGTCGAGTCGCCTTGGGCGCCTGGAAAAAACCTGGGGCGAACGTGTCTTTCACGCACTGGGGTTTGAAGGCGGCCTGATGCTTCTTGTCCTGCCGCTGGCGGCCTGGTGGTTATCCATCAGCCTCTGGCAGGCATTGCTCATCGACATTGGCTTCATCGTCCTCTATGTCGTGTATGCCTTCTTCTACAACCTGGCGTACGACAAGGTTTTTCCTGTGCCGAACTACTGTGCGAGTGCGAAATGACCACTCTCTGGAAGTCTGAACTCGCTTGGTTGCCGATTGAGCGAGATGATGGAGCGGACACACGCGTTCTCTCGTCGAGCGCCTGCCCGGCGGCAAGCGTTAGCCGAGCCGCCCCGCCAGCGACCCGACGATAGTGCGGCCTGAATCGTGCTGTCAGACGCTGAACTGCAGGGTGCTGTCACGCAACCTTGCAGCCAGCGAGGCCACCTCTTCGGCCGAAGCCGACGACTCCCCGGCCGCCCGGGCGCCGCGCTCGATCATTTGCGCCATGCGTTCGGTGTTCCGGGCAATCTGTTCGGCCGCCTGGCGCTGTTCGTCAAGGACATCGACAATCTCGTTGGCCGCCCGAGCCGACTGTTCGCAAATCGCCTCGATTTTCCGGATCGCCACCTCGGTCGCCGAAGCCAGCTCGGTTCCCCGCTGCGCGCGTGCCGCGGTCGCCACGACGGCTTCGTTGGTCTGGCCCGCGGCATCGCCCAGGCGAACCACCAGCTCCTCGATCTTGAACGTCGTATCCGAGGTGCGGTTGGCCAGCTTGCGCACCGCGTCGGCAACCACGGCGAAGCCCCGGCCCGCCTCCCCTGCCCGCGCCGCCTCGATGGCGGCATTGAGCGAAAGGAGGTTGGTCTGTTCGGAAATATCCTTGATCTCCTGGGCAAAACGCGAGATATCCCGCGTATGTTCCTGCAATTCGCCCATGGCCATGGTCGATGCCGTGGCCTGCTCGAAAATGCAGCCGATTTCGCTGATCGCCTGATGAATCACCTGGCCGCTGTCGACCGCCGTCTGGCGCGTCTGTTTGGCCGCATCGGCAGCGTTCCCGGCACTTCCGGCCATTGCCGCGATCGCCGTCGTCAGTTCCTGTATCGCTGCCGCGATGGTTGCCGCCGCATCGCTCTGCAGGCTCGTCGTGCTCGCCACCTCGCGCGCCGAACGTTGCAGCGCGAGCGCGTTGTCCGAGGTCACCTCGGCACCGGACTTCACGTCGGCGATCAGGCCGCGGAGCTTGTCCTGCATCCGCTCCACCGAGGCAACCAGCGAGTCGGCGGCAGCCTTTCCGGAGAGGATGCTTTGCGTCAGGTCGCCGGCCGCCACACGCGTCGTCGCCCGGACGACCGGTTCCAGCTCGCCGCCCAGGCGACGCAGGATGTGCCGCGACGACCAGACGGCAAAGCCCAGCGATATCAGCGCGCCGAGCACGCCGACGAGCAGGATGAAGGCGAGGTTTTCCCGATAGCGCGCATCGGCCACGTCGCTGGCGCGCCCGGCGCTCGACGACACCTGCCCGCTGATGGCCGCATAACAGTCGGTCAACGCTGCCATCAGCGGGGCATCCGCATCGCGAATGGCGGCATCGACCATCAGCGCATACCTGGGCATTCCCGGTTCGTTCTCTGCGAGGACTTGATCGTAAAGCTGGTTGAGTTCGCCGCCCAGCCGGCGTATCTCTACAATCCGCCCGCCTTCCGGCAGCGCCGACTGCCGGTTCTGTGCCTCCAGCGCCTCGAGTTGCTGCCAGAAACGCTGCCGCCCCACCTGGTATTCGGCCAGCCCTTTCTCGAACTCGGCCGCCATGAAATTTCGCAGCACCATGCTGTTCAGGCCGTGCTGCTGAACCTGCAACGCACTCCGGACTTCGCTGAGCAAAGCCAGGGCACGCGTGGTGGCAGCCACCTCGCTCGATACCTGGCGGACATCGCTCCGAAAGGCCGACAGGGAGGCCAGCGCCGCCGCCATCAGTAACAGGCCGAAACCACTGCCGATGATCACCATCAACAGCATGCGTGTACGAATCGACAAAACACCCTTGTGCAGCATGAAACCCCTCGCAAAACACCAAAAATAACAACACGGTACGCAGCGAATGTTTCATGCGAATGACCGGGGGAGACAAATCTGCCGCTCATTCCCGACAGGGACATCGGCAAACACAGGGATGTTGTCATGTGGCTGAAACATTAATGCAACAAAATGATGGACTTAAGGCCTATACTTCAAGAGTCACATGGAGCTTGCGCGATGAATCACCCCCACCTGAAACCCCGTTTTCCGGCCGAAAACTACTTGAACCGGGAACTTGGACTCCTGGCATTCAATCGCCGCGTTCTTGCGCAGGCCCAGGATGAACGCACGCCACTGCTCGAACGCCTGCGCTTCCTGTGCATCGTGTCCAGCAACCTCGACGAATTCTTCGAAATCCGCGTGTCCGGTCTCAAGGAGCAGATACGCGCCAATACGCCGGTCGTCACCACCGACGGCAAGACGGCCCAGGAAGCCTTCCGCCTGGTGTCGGCCGAAGCGCATGCCATGGTCAACGAGCAATACCAGCAGCTGAACGAGGTGATCCTGCCCGCGCTGGCCGAACAGGGAATCCGCTTCCTGCGCCGCTCGGGCTGGAACGAGGCGCAGCGCGAATGGATACGCGATTACTTTCATCGGGAAATGGTCCCGGTGTTGACGCCGATCGGACTCGACCCCTCGCACCCCTTCCCGCGCGTGCTCAACAAGAGCCTCAACTTCGCCGTCGAACTCGAGGGCAAGGATGCCTTCGGCCGCAGCTCCAACGCTGCCATCGTCCAGGCGCCGCGCGTCCTGCCACGCGTCATCCGGCTGCCTGAAGAACTGGCCGGCTGCGAATACGGCTTTGTCTTCCTGTCGTCGATCCTGCACGAGTTCGTCGGCGAGCTGTTCACCGGCATGACCGTGCTCGGCTGCTACCAGTTCCGCGCCACCCGCAATTCCGACCTCTTCGTCGACGAAGAAGAAGTCACCAACCTGCGCACCAAGCTGCAGGGCGAACTGCCGCAACGCCACTTCGGCAATGCCGTGCGTCTGGAGGTCGCCAACAACTGTTCGGAAGCGATGACCGAGTTCCTGCTCGCCCAGTTCGAACTCAAGCCGGTCGACCTCTACCGCGTCAACGGCCCCGTCAATCTGGTCCGCCTGATGCAGGTGCCGGACTGGGTAGACCGCGCCGACATGAAGTTCCCGCCGTTTGCCCCGGGCACTCCCAAGGGACTGAGCAAGGGCGCGAGCATTTTCGAGAACATCCGCAAGAACGACATCCTGCTGCACCACCCTTACCAGTCGTTCGCGCCGGTCATCGAGCTGCTGAGTCAGGCGGCGACCGACCCGTCGGTGGTGGCCATCAAGATGACCGTCTACCGTACCGGTACCGATTCGGTGCTGATGGAGTCGCTGATCCGCGCCGCCCAGAACGGCAAGGAAGTGACTGTCGTCGTCGAGCTGATGGCCCGTTTCGACGAGGAAGCCAACATCGGCTGGGCAACCAAGCTGGAGCAGGTCGGCGCCCATGTCGTCTATGGCGTCGTCGGCTACAAGACCCACGCCAAGGCGCTGCTCATCGTCCGTCGCGAGGAAGGCGGCCTCAAGCGCTACGCCCACCTCGGCACCGGCAACTACCACCCGCGCACCGCCCGCCTGTACACCGATTTCGGCCTGATGACGGCCAACGACGAGATCACCCGCGACGTCAGCGAGGTGTTCAAGCAGCTCACCGGCCTCGGCCAGGCGCGCACCCTCAAGCATCTCTGGCAGGCACCGTTCACGCTGCAGCAGAACGTCGTGGCCGGCATCCTGGCGGAAGCGGAAATCGCACGTACAGGCGGCAAGGCGCGCATCGTCGCCAAGATGAACTCGCTGGTCGAGCCGGAAGTCATCAACGCCATGTACCAGGCCTCGCAGGCCGGTGTCGACATCGACCTCATCGTGCGCGGCGTCTGCATGCTGCGCCCCGGCGTCAAGGGTCTGTCCGACAACATTCGCGTCCGCTCCATCATCGGCCGCTTCCTCGAACACCACCGCATCTTCTACTTCTTCGCCGGCGGCAAGGAAACGGTCTATCTGTCCAGCGCCGACTGGATGGAGCGCAACTTCTACAAGCGCATCGAGCTGGCCTTCCCCATTCTCGATACCCGGCTGAAGCGCCGCGTGATCACCGAGGGGCTGAAGTTCTATCTGGCCGACAACCAGCAAGGCTGGGAGATGAACAGCCATGGCGTCTATCAGCGCCGCCGCTCCAGCCGCAACAAACCGCACAATGCACAGGGCGAACTGATGGCAACCCTGGGAAATACCTGAGGCTGGTCAGCATATCGGGCAGGTGGCGCGTTAAGATAGTCACCTTGCCGATTGACTGCTTCGATCTCCACCCGCTTCAAATCCGATGCCCCGCACCACCTTGTATCGTTTCACCTTCCTGGCCGCGCTTCTGGCCATCGCCGGCTGCAATTCCACGCCGGCACCGGTCTACCGGATGGAAAACTTCGATGCGGAAACCCCGTACCAATACCATAGCGACCTGCCGCCGCTGGTGCTCTGCGAGTATGGCAAACGCGCCCTGCTCAGCCAGGCCTACGAGGTGGACGCCACGACACCGAGCAACATCCGCGGGTCCAAATCGTTCCAGCCGCAGACCGAAAACCTGGTGCAGCTTCGCATCACGCTAACCTGCATGGCCACCGGCCGTGACACCACGATCTACGCCAATGCCCTGCAAACCCGTTACGAACTGAAAGCGGGCGGCAGCAGCACCGGCCTGTCGGTCACCGGGCTGGGCTCGATTTCCGTCCCCTGGCCCACGGACAAGAATTCCCTGGTCAAGGTCGGCGAGGAAACCATTGCCGATGCCGAGTTTTATCGCCGGCTTTTCGTGCTGATCGAGAATCTGGCCGAGTAGGCTCGGTTCCGGCAGGTTCTTCCGGTTATATTGAGCGGGCAAAAAAACCCATTCGATTCCTCACGCTCACCGTCCTGCCCCATGAATCCACTGCGCATATTGCTTGTCGACGACAGTCTGTCGGTCGGTGAATACATCAGCAGCCTGCTCCGCAGCAACGGCCACACGGTGACCCACGTCCGCAGCGGTGAAAAGGCGGTTGCCGCTTTTCAGGAGTCGCCGCCGGAACTCATCCTGATGGATATCGAGATGCCCGGCATGGGTGGTCTTGAAGCGATCAGGCAAATACGGAAGGTCCTGCTGCCGGTCCGCATTCCCATCATCGTCGTCACCAGCCATGCGGACCAAACCAGCCTGCTCGACAGCTTCATGGCCGGCGCCGACGATTACCTGACCAAGCCGCTCGACCCCCTGCAGCTCGATGTCCGCATCCAGGCCATGATGCGGATCGTCTCGGCCCAGCGCTCCACCGCGGCGATGATCGACAGCGCGATGGAGGGTATCGTCCGTATCGATCGCGTCGGCCGCATCACGGCTTTCAACAAGGCCGCCGAAGGCATCTTCGGCTATACCCTGAACGAAGTCCTGGGGCAAAACGTCAAGATGCTGATGCCCAGCCCCGAGCGGGACAAGCACGACGAATACATGGGTAACTACGCAGCAACCGGCGAGCACAAGATCATCGGCACCAGCCGCGAGGTTGTCGGGCTACGCAAAAACGGCGAAACCTTTCCGATGCATCTGGGCGTTACCGAGGCCGAAACGCCCGACGACCGTTTCTTCATCGGCATGGTGCGCGACCTCACGGTCGAGAAGGCCCTGCGTAGCAAGCTCGCCGAAAGCAGGAACTTCCTGGCCGATGTGATCGAGAACAGCCCAGCCGCCACCTACGTCAAGAATCGTGAAGGCCGCTACCTGCTGGTCAATCGCATGTACGAGGAGGTCACTGGCCTGTCGCGCGCCCAAACGCTCGGCAAGACCGATGCCGACATATTCCCGGCCACCATGGCCGAATCCTACCGCCAGGTCGACAAGGAAGTCATGGCCACCGGCCGCACCATCGAAGCCGAGGAAGCCCTGGTCGACGCGCGAGGCGAAACCTGCTTCCTGTCGATCAAATTTCCGACCCGCAACACGGCCGGTGAAATCACCGGCATCTGCGGGATTTCCACCGACATCACGCAGATCAAGCACTACCAGAAGGAACTCGAACGCCTGTCCCGCTTCGACGAATTGACCAATCTGTACAACCGTCGGCATTTCATGACCCTGGCCCGGCACGAATTGAACCGCGGCAAGCGCTATGGCGGCAAGATCTCGGTCATGATGATCGACATCGATCATTTCAAGCGGGTCAACGACAATCACGGGCATCGGACCGGCGATATCGTGCTCGCCGCCATCGCCAGCCAGATCAGCCAGGCTTTGCGCGATACCGATATCGCCGGGCGCCTGGGTGGCGAGGAGTTTTCCGTCGTCCTGCCGGAGACCGAACTGGGCAACGCCATCCTGGTTGCCGAACGGCTGCGCCAGCAAGTTGCCGCCGGTGCCATCGACATCGGCAGCGGCAATACGCTGAACTGCACGCTGTCAATCGGGGTTGCCGACTGGACCGACAAGACCGAGGATGTTGAAAAATTGCTGCACCGGGCCGACCAGGCGCTTTACGAGGCCAAGAACAGCGGCCGCAACAAGGTGGTCAGCGCCGGCTTCGATCGTCCGGAGTAAGGAACAGGCCGACGCCGAGCGCAATCAATGCCAGCGGCCACCATTTCCGGATCAGGGCCACCAGGTCGAGTTCGAACAGATCGAGATTGACGCCCAGCGCGACAAGGCCGATGACGATCAGGGCGATGGCGGCAAAATGGCCTTTCATGCGAGCACTCCGGTAATCAGGCGCGACGCACGCCGACAACGCCTTCGACTTCATGGATCAGCGTCAGCGTACGCTGCAACTGCTGCAGGTTGGTGATCTCGACCGTAAAGCTCATGTGCGCCTTGCCCTGCTTCGACTGGGTGTTGACGCCCACGACGTTGAGCTTCTCACGAGTGAAGATTTCCGAAATGTCGCGCAACAGGCCCTGGCGGTCATGGGCATCGACGATGATGTCGCAGGCGAATACACCCGTCGTCTGCACGCCCCAGTCGGTCTCGATCACACGCTCCGGATGCAGTGCCGCCAGGTTGGCGAAATTGGGGCAATCCATGCGGTGGATGGAAATGCCCTTGCCACGCGTGATGAAACCCTGAATTTCGTCCGGCGGTGCCGGCTTGCAGCAGCGCGCCAGTTGCGTCAGCAGCTTGTCGACCCCGACGATCAGGATGCCCTGGTTGCCTTCCACCGGCTTGGCCGGTTTGGTCACGACCTCATCCGGCAACTGCGTTTCGGCCAGCAGGTCGCCCCCCTTGGCCACCGACTGGAACTGGCGCTGATTAAGGTCGCCACGCGCCGCCGCAATATAGAGGTCGTCGGACTTGGCAAAACCCAGCTTGTGGGCCAGTTCCTCGATGTTCGCCCCGGTCTGCCCGGCGCGCTGCAATTCCTTGGCGATGATGCCGCGCCCTTCGGCCAGCGTTTCCTCCAGCGCCAGGTTGGAGAACCAGGAGCGCACCTTGACCCGGGCGCTCTTGGTATGGATGTAACCGAGGGACGGATTCAGCCAGTCGCGCGAAGGTCCGCCATGCTTGGCGGTGACGATCTCGACTTCCTGCCCGGTTTCCAGCGCCGTGTTGAGCGGTACCAGCTGGCCGCCGACCTTGGCGCCCCGGCAACGGTGGCCGAGGTCGGTATGCACGCGATAGGCGAAATCGACCGGCGTCGACCCGGCCGGCAGGTCGACCACCTTGCCCTGCGGCGTGATGACGTAGATGGTCTCGTCAAGCGCCGCCTGCTTGTAGTGCTTGACCCAGTCCGAGCTGTCGGCGACTTCGTCCTTCCAGGTCAGGAGCTGGCGCAGCCAGGCGATCTTCTCGTCGTAGTCGTCCTCGTGCGTGCGCTTGCTGCCTTCCTTGTAGCGCCAGTGCGCGGCGACGCCGAGTTCGGCATGCTTGTGCATGTCCCAGGTGCGGATCTGGATTTCCAGGCTGCGCCCGTCCGGACAGCGCACCGCGGTATGCAGCGAACGGTAGTAGTTGCCCTTGGGATTGGAGATGTAATCGTCGAATTCCTTGGGAATCGGCAGCCACAGGTTATGCACGATGCCCAGCGCGGTGTAACAGTCCTTCAGGTCGTCGACGATGATGCGCAGTGCTCGCACGTCGTACACTTCGGAGAATTCGACGCCTTTCTTGCGCATCTTGTTCCAGATGCTGTAGATGTGCTTCGGCCGCCCGTAGATCTCGGCGCCCTTGACCCCGGCGGCTTCCAGCTCGCCGCGTACCTTCGCCACCGCATCGACGATGAACTGCTCGCGCTCGCTGCGCTTCTCGTCGAGCATCTTGGCGATTTTCTTGTACGTTTCCGGGTGAATGAAGCGGAAGGAGAGGTCCTCCAGTTCCCATTTCAACTCCCAGACGCCCAGGCGATTGGCCAATGGCGAGTACAACTCAAGGGTTTCGCGCGCCACCTGCACGCGCAAGTCATCCGGATTCGCCGCGTAGAAGCGCAGCGTTTGCGTCCGGCTGGCCAGGCGCAGCAGCACGACGCGGATATCCTCGACCATGGCCAGCAGCATCTTGCGCAGCACTTCCACCTGCGCCTTCATCTCGACCGGATTGACCTCGCCGGCCTCGATGTTGGTCGCGACGAAGCCCTTGGTGATCGGCCGCAAGCGGTTCAGGCGCGAGATGCCGTGCACCAGATGCGCCGCCGGCTTGCCGAAACGTTCCTCGATCCGCGCGATGCCATGTTCGTCGTGCGACGGAATGGCGAAAAGTACGGCGGCAATGCGCGACTCGGCATCGAGCTTGAGGCCGGCGATGATGACCGCCATCCCCAGCGCATGCGACCAGATGCGCTCACCGCTGCCCAGGGTACGGTCGCCGTAGGTCTCCCAGGCATACTCGACTGCCCGCTTCAGGCGATCGGCGTCAACCGCGGGAAGCCCCTCGGCCAGGGTGGCGAGGAACTGCTCAAAGTCGCTCAGTGCGGCGACGGAATGGACGACTGAAACCATGGTGCAACATTATAAGACCGATCCCTGGACTGACCATGCCGGGATGCATACATTTGCGCTCGTGGCAGAGCGCCCGGATCGGTTTCACTGCCTTCAGGCATAATCCGCCGACCATGCAAAAACTGTTCGCCAACCCTTACCTGCTTCTCACCCTGACCGTGCTGTTCTGGTCGGGCAATATGGTTGTCGGCCGCGGCGCGCGCGGCGATATTCCGCCGCTGACCTTCGCTTTCTGGCGCTGGATGATCGCCTTCATGCTGATCGCCCCGCTGGCATACCCCCATCTCAAGACGCAGTGGCCCCTGCTCAAGCAAGGCTGGAAGCCCCTGCTCGTCCTGGGCATCCTCGGCGTGGGCGGCTACAACACCTTCGCCTACCTGGCCCTGCAGAACACCACGGCCACCAACGCCGCGCTGCTCAACTCCTTCGTCCCCATCGCGACCATTGCCATTTCATGGGCCTTCCTGGGCAAGCACCTGCGCCCGGCGCAGGCTGTCGGTGTGCTCGTTTCCCTCACCGGCGCGCTGACCATCGTCTCGCGCGGCGACCCGGGCGTGCTCGCCCATCTCAATCTCAACATCGGCGATGTCTGGATGCTGGTCGCCGTGCTCGACTGGGCCATCTACACCGTCGCCCTCGCCTGGCGGCCGGCCGGTGTGCACCCCATGCTGATGCTCGGCAGCACGGTGGCGATCGGCCTCGCCGCGCTCGCGCCGGCCTATGCGTGGGAATTGTGGCAAGGCAGGCAGCTCAACGTGAATTGGGCCTCGCTGTCGGCGCTGGCCTATGTCGGCATCTTTCCCAGCTTCGTCGGCTACATTTTCTACAACAAGGGGGTGGCGGACGTCGGCGCCAACAAGGCCAGCCTGTTCATCCACCTGATGCCGGTTTTCGGAACCCTCCTTTCCTTCCTGTTCCTCGGCGAAATCCCGCTGTGGTTCCACTATCTCGGGATCGGCTTGATCTTCACCGGGATTTGGCTGACCATGAAACGATGATCGGATTGCTCGACAAGCTGCGTGGCCGGAAACACCGCCGTATTCCCGACAACCTGTGGGTGGCGATCGTCACGTCGATGCCTTTCCTTGAAGTTCTCAGCACGGCCGAGCAGGCACAGCTGAAGGAAATGGCCGAAGCCTTTCTCGGCAGCAAGGAGTTCAGCAGCGCGGGCGGTCTCGAACTGACCGACGAAATCTACGTCTCGATCGCCGCCCAGGGCTGCCTGCCCATCCTCAAGCTGGGCCTGGGCGCCTACCGCGACTGGGTGGGCATCATCGTCTATCCCGACGAATTCGTCGTTCGCCGCCATATCGAGGATGAAAGCGGCGTCGTGCACGAGTACGACGACGTGCTGGCCGGCGAAGCCTGGGAGGGCGGCCCGCTGATCGTTTCCTGGCACGACGTGAAGATGGCCGGCGACGGCTACAACGTGGTCATCCACGAATTTGCCCACAAGCTCGACATGCTCAACGGCGACGCCGACGGCATGCCGGCGCTGCACAGCGGGATCGACGAAGACGAGTGGCGCGAGACCTTCCTGGCCGCCTACGACGACTTCTGCCGGCGCGTGGACAGCGGCGATGACACGCTCATCGACCCCTATGCCAGCGACAGTCCCGGGGAGTTCTTCGCCGTGCTGTCGGAAAGCTTCTTCGAATTGCCGGATGTCGTCGCCGAGGAATACCCGGCGCTCTACGACCTCTTCCGGCGCTACTACCGTCAGGACCCGCTGGCACGCCTGATGAAGGCATCGAGCGCGTCAAGCACCGCCGATTCCTGATCGCGCTGCGGCGAGTGGCCGCAACGGGCCAGTTTCAGGAGCTGCGTGTCGGGCACGGCCTCGGCGATAGCCTCGATCTGGCGCATCGTCGCGTACTCGTCGTCTTCGCCCTGGATGGCGAGCACCGGGCAACGGATGCGCGGCAGATAGTCCTCGATGTTCCAGTCGAGGAAAGCCGGGGACAGCCAGCAATCGTTCCAGTCGCAGAAGACGCGCTGCGGATCGCGGTGATATCGCCCCAGCTTGTGCGGCCAGTCGGTTTCCTCCCACACCCGGCGCGCGGCGCGGATACCGGCCAGCGTTTCCTCCTCGACGAACTCGTGCGGCGCCATGACGGCGATGCCGCACGGCACCTCGGGAAAGGCCCCGGCAAAAATCAACGCGATGCTGCCGCCATCGCTATGACCGACCAGAAAGGGACGCTCGACACCCAGGGCTGCGATGAAGGCCGGCAACATGTCCTCGCCCTCGCGATGCATGTAGCGCGGAGAGCGTGCATCCGGGTACGGCTCGGAACCGCCGTAGCCGGCCCGCGACCAGACGATGACCCGGCAACCCGTCCGGGCCGCGAGTTTCTCCGGAAAATGCCGCCACATGCTGACGCTGCCCAAACCCTCATGCAGCAGCAACAAGGGCGGACGATCCGGCTGGGTGGCAGGGTAATCGCGATATTCGAGTTTCAGGCCTTTGACGGTTATATGCTTCATGCGCTCAACAGAAAATCACGGACGACGCTGATCTGGTCATCCGATTGGAACATCGGGGCATGGCCGACCCCGGAAATTTCAGCCAGGCGCGCGCACGGCCCGCGCGTCTCCATGCGTTGCCAGGTGTCGCGCGTCAGCAAATCCGAAAGAGCCCCCCGGATTGCCATTGTCGGGCAGGCGATCAGGTCGTAAACCGGCCACAGGTCGATATCCTTGTCGACGAAAGCCGCCCGGAACGGTTCGGCAATGCGCGGATCGTAGCGGAAGGCCCAGCGCCCGTCCGGGCGTTGCAGCACGCTTGTTTCTGCCAGGTGATACCACTGCGCCTCGGTCAACTCGCCAAAAGGCTGGCTGACGAACCTGACGTAGGCCAGCGCCTCGTCGAAGCTTGCCCAATCGGGATCGGTCCCGACATAGGTGGCAATGCGCTGCAGCGACTCGACGGTAATCAGCGGCCCGACATCGTTGAGAACCAGCTTGTGGATCGGGGTCCCATCCTGGGCGGCCAGCGCCATGCCGATCAGGCCGCCCATCGACGTTCCGACCCAATGCACGCTATCGACATTGAGCCGGGCAATCAACGTCACCATGTCGGCCACGTACTGCGGGATGGCGTAGCCGGCCGGGTCGCGCAGACGGCCGCTGCGGCCGCGGCCGACCACATCGGGGCAGATCACGCGGTAATGTGCGGACATCGCCTCGGCCAGTGCATCGAAATCCCGCCCGTTGCGGGTCAGCCCATGAACGCAGACCAGCACGCGCGGATTGTCGCGGGCGCCCCACTCCGTATAGGCCATCCGGTGCAGCCCCGACGGCCCGATACATTGCACGGTTCGTTGTGTGAATTGCATAGCCACACCTCCTCCATCGGAAATGTATCACCGGCCGTGCCAATAGCGACGATGTTCTTGCCGCCAGGCCGAAACCGACACCCCCTTCTCGCCCATGACCACGCGCAATGCGCCGTCCCGGTCGGTGCGCCAGATGCGCGCCCCGCGCTCCTCGTAGCGTCCGAGTACCTCTGGCTTGGGATGGCCGAATCGATTGCGGTAGCCGACCGGAACGATCACCTGCTCCGCCCCGACCGCCTTGAGGAATGCCGGCGTCGACGAAGTCTTCGAAGCGTGGTGCGGAACCAGGGCGACCTCCGCACCCAGGCTGTCAGGATAACGGGCCAGCAGCGCCGCCTCGTCGGCGGCTTCGATATCGGAGGTCAGCAACATGCGCCGACCGCCCGCCTCGATGCGCAACACGCACGACAGATGATTGGGCTTGGCGTCGGTCGCATACGCTTCCACCACCGGATGCATGACTTCGAAACCGACGCCGTCCCACGCCCAGCGCTGGCCGGCCACGCAACGCCCGCCCTGGCTGCCGGCAATCGATGAGCTAACCTGTTCGACGGAGAGCGCCGACAAGACCGAGGCCGCTCCGCCCGAATGATCGGTATCGCTGTGCGTCACCATCAGGGTATCGATCCGGGAAATCCCCTGCGCCCGCAGGTAGGGCACCACGACCCGCTGGCCGGCATCCGATTCGGCACTGTACAGGGGCCCCGGATCGTAGATCAGGGTGTGCTCCCGAGTCCTGACCACGCTGGCCAGCCCCTGCCCAACATCGAGCACGCTCACCCAGGCTTCGCCGGTTGCCGGTTTGTCGACCGGCCAGAACATGGCCGGCACGAGCAACATGCCCCCCAGCCAACGACCGGGCACGCCGCGCGGCAGGAGACAGATCGCCACCCCCAGACCGGCGGCGGCCGCAGCCCAGACAGGTGGCGCAGGCGCCGCCCAAACCGGCCATCCGGCACACCACGCCAGAAAAACCATCAACCATGCCAGCACCTGGTGCGCCAGCGCGAGTATCGGCCACCAGGGGATCACCGCGGCCAGCAGGGCCAGCGGCGTCACCACGAAGCTGACGACCGGGATGGCGAGCGCATTGGCCAACGGCGAGACCAGCGAAAATTGCTGGAAGACCAGGAGCAGCACGGGCAGCGAAGCCAAGGTCGCCGCCCATTGGACGATTCCCCAGCTACGCAGCCTGTCCCGCCAGCCACGCAACTCGCCGATCTGCGCCGAACCCACATAGAGCAGTGCGCCAACGGCGCCGAAAGAAAGCCAGAATCCGGCCGCCAGGACCGCCCAAGGATCGATGATAACGACGACCAGCAGCGCCAGGGCCAGTATGCGGCTCGCCGCGACGATGCGCCCGGAGAACATCGCCAATCCGGCCACCATCAGCATGTAGAGGGTGCGCTGGGCGGGTACCGCAAAACCGGCCAGCAAGGCATAGACCAGGGCCGCCAGGCAGCCGGCCAGCAACCCCGCCTTCTGCGCCGGCCAGCGCAGGGCCAGGGCGGGAAGACGGCGCCAGCCGAAAGACACCAGCCAACCGACCATGGCCGCCACCATGGTCACATGCAAGCCGCTGATCGACATCAGATGCGTCGTTCCGGTCCGGTTGAACGTCGTCCACAAATCCCCCTGGACAGCTTTCTGGTCGCCTACCGCCAGGGCAACCAGAACACCGGTGAAGGGATAGGCCGCCTCGGGAAGCATGCGCTCAAACGAATCGCGCACCGACTGGCGAAACCGTTCGACGACGTAACCGGGGGACCACACCATCCCGGCCAGGCGTTGCGGCGGATTGGCGCGGATATAGCCGGTGGCGCGAATGTTCCGTTCCAGCAGCCAGGCCTCGTAGTCGAACACGCCCGGGTTGGCATTGCCATGCGGGCGCTTGAGACGCACGGTGAACCGCCAGCGTTCGCCGGCGCGCAGGGCGGGCGGCTCGTCGGCCTCGCCGGCTTGCCGACCCCGGTACCAGGAAAGCATGATCCTGCCCGGAACAATTGCGCCCGCCTGGACGTCGGACACATCGAACGCGAAGCGCGTGCCGCCGGCAAACGCCTGCGGCAACCCGGCAACGATGCCGACCACGTCGATATCGCGCCCTTCCCATTCCGCGCCCAGTTGATCGGCCAGCCGGGTTTCGGCCCGCCATCCGGCCCAAGAGATTCCGATGGCGGCACAGGCCAGCAAGGTCAGTAGCCGTACGGGCCGGTTCCGCCAGAGCAGGCCGGGCAGCGCCAAGAGCAAGCCGGCGGCCAGCCAGGGCTCCCATCCCGGGAGTGTCGGCTGCAACTGCAGGCAGAGGATACCGGCGGCGAAGGCGAGAATATTCAGGCGCATACCGCAATATTCAGGGAAACCCCGATTATCCGCCAGTCATATTCCCGCACCGGAAAGCAGGGCACGCACGCCAGTATTGTCCGGCCGGCTTATCCGGGATAATGAGGGCATGCGCCGCTATCTGAAAAAATACCTCCCCGACCACGAAACGATCCGCAACAACCCGTGGCTGCGGCCTTTCGCCTCGTCGCTGCTGCACCCGCGACTGTGGCACCTGAACCGCCATTCGGCTGCCGGCGCGGTTGCCGCCGGGCTGTTTTGCGGCCTCATTCCCGGGCCGCTGCAGATGGTCGGCGCGGCGGCATGCGCCCTGGTCTTTCGGGTCAACCTGCCGCTGGCCATGCTGGTCACCCTGTACACCAATCCGTTCACCATCGTGCCGCTTTATCTGGTGGCGTATCAGATCGGCCGAGCGACCATCGGGGAAAGCAACGGTTTCGTGGCGCCGCCCAATTTCGACGCGACGAATTTCATCGGATGGACCACCGCCATGCAAGAGTGGATGTTGGCTGCCGCCAAACCGCTTGGTATCGGCCTGATCCTGCTGGCCTGCGGGCTGGCCGTGGCGGGGTATTTCGCCACGCAGGCAGCGTGGCGGGTATGGCTGATCGCCGCCTGGCGGCGGCGTAAGACGATCAGGTCTTGAAACGGGCGATTGCGCTGGTCAGCGCATGAGCCAGGTTGCGCAGCGTCTCTGCCGTTTGAGCGTTGCCGGCAACGGCCACATTGTTTTCCTCGGCCATCTGCGCAATCCGTTCGACGCTCTGGGCAATTTCGGTGCTTGCCGCTGTCTGTTCGCGCAGGGCGACCGAAATTTCCGAGACGGCCTCCAGAACCTGGCGCGACTGCAGCTGTACCTGACCGATGGCTTCACCCGCCAGTTCCGCCTGATGCACGCCTTCGGCGACACGCCCGACGCCCTCCTTCATGCTCGACACGGCCGTTGCCGTACCGGACTGGATGGCGCCGATCATGCCCGAAATTTCCTGCGTCGACTTGGCAGTCCGCTCGGCCAGCTTGCGTACTTCGTCGGCCACGACGGCAAACCCACGGCCGGATTCGCCGGCGCGCGCTGCCTCGATGGCCGCATTGAGCGCCAGCAGGTTGGTCTGATCGGCGATTTCCTTGATGGTGTCGACAATGGCGGAAATCTGCCCCGACTGCTGACCCAGCGCCTCGACCGCCGCCGCCGACTGGTTGACCGTCTGGGCGATGGCCTGGATTTCATTGACCACGGCATTCACGATCCGTCCGCCTTCCGCCGCCACCTCGTCCGAACGACGCGAGAATTCCTGGGCGTCCTGGGCATTCTTGGCAATGTGGTCGATGCCCACTGTCGTTTCCTCGACTGCGGCGGCCATGCTCGACGCCGAATCGCTCTGCGCCGAACTGCTGGCCGATATCTGCTGGCTTGACGATGCGACCTGCTCCGAAGCGTCGTTGATCCGCCGAACGTCGCCTTGCACTCCACCCAGCAAGGCCCGGAACGAAGCGGCCATGTCGTTGAAGTCCTTGCCGGCCGCATGCAGTTCGTCGGCGCCATGATTGTCGAAATCGACGGTCAGGTCGCCATCGGCAAGACGCCGTGCGCCCTGCGAAAAATTGTGAACGCTGTTGATGACCGAGAAATAGGTTCCGATGGCCAGATACCCGACGATCAGCACCACCAGGATGGCAATGCCGAAATTGAAGGTGATCACCCGCTTCGCCTCATCGATACGCTTCTCAAGCTGGTGTTCGAATTGCTGGATCAGCGTGTCGTACATCACCTTGTAGCCGAGATCGATGATTTGAGTGACCTGATCGAAATAGACCTGCGACGGCGTCTCGAATTTTTCGCTCAGGACGTCAGCGCGCACCAGGTCAAAAATCCGCTCGGCACCGTCGGAAAACTCCTTGGCAGGCGCTGCCAGGGAACTCTGCAGGGTCGGGGCATAACGCAGAACCTTCTCGACGTTGGTATTCTGCGCCTGTAGCGTTCCCGACATCTGGGCGAGTTGCGAAGCAATATCGACGCGCATCTGCGGCGTCAGCTCCTTCTTGGCCAGCACGCCTGTGCCGCGAGCCCGCGTAACGCCCAGCAGTTCCAGAACGGCGGGCATCTTGGAGACGATGGTATCCATGAAGTAGTAGGTATCCATCGCCGGGTCGAGCGTCATTTCGGTTTCGTCGGCAACATCGACCATGAAGCGCAGCATCTTGGCCACCATTTGCGAATGGCGCTTGATGTTGTCCGCCGCCGCCCAGGTCAAGCCTTGCGAGCGAATGTCCTCCCAATCCTGACGAATCGCCTTCCAGGCCTGGCTCTCGCGCAATGTGGGCGACAGCGAGGCTTCGACGGCAGCCAGCGCTTCGACGACCTCTTTTTCCTTGGCCGCCCGTTTGTCCTTCATCGCCTCGTTGCCGCTCAGGACACCCGACGACAAACCACGGTGTTGCTGCGCGAACTGCGTCATGCGGTTCAAGGGCTTGATCATCTGCAAGCCTTCTAGTTCGTGACGAGCGGTCACGATATCCCGATTGAGGGACACAAACACCGAGTAGAGCAGTACCGTGACTACAACCCCCACCGCGGCGCCGAGCAACATGAACTTGCTGCGATAGCGAAGCTTGTTCATCAAGCCAAGAGCAGGCGAAAAAAGTGCTTGCATTTCCATACTCCTCAATAGACGGCCCGCATAGTCAATTTTAATAAATTACTGCGATTATGCCATATTATCGAGATGCTGTAACTATGTGTCCAAGAGCCCATCGTTCAATCGCAAGACACGATCTGCCTTGGCAGCCAGTTGCAGGTCATGGGTGACCAGTATCAGGCTCGTCTTTTGCAAGCGAGCCCGCTCGATCAACAATCCGAACACAACTGATGCCGTATGACTATCAAGGTTGCCGGTTGGTTCATCGGCCAGCAAACACGACGGCTGGCTGACCAGCGCCCGGGCGATCGCCGCCCGCTGGCGTTCGCCGCCAGAAAGCTCGCCCGGCCGGTGCTCCAGGCGGTGCCCAAGCCCGACGGCAGCCAGCGTTTCCGCAGCCCTCTCCAGCGCCGCCGGGCGCTTTTCGCGACCAATGAGCAAGGGCATGGCAACGTTTTCCAGCGCCGAAAACTCCGGCAACAGGTGATGAAACTGATACACGAAACCGAGGTGCCGGTTGCGCCAGTCGCCGCGCTGCACCTCGCTGAGTGACGAGAATTCCCGGCCCATCAGGGACACGTCGCCCGCCGTCGGCCGGTCCAGGCCACCCAGCAGATGCAGCAAGGTACTCTTGCCCGAGCCGGATGCGCCAACGATGGCGACGGTTTCGCCCGGCATCACGCTGAGGTCGATGGCGGAAAGAACAGGCACGTCCAGCCCGCCGCCGCGAAACACCTTGGTAACGCCGCGGGCAATCAGAACGGGATCACTCATAGCGCAGGGCCTCCGCCGGATTGACGCGGGAAGCCCGCCAGCTGGGGTAAAGGGTGGCCAGCAAGGCGAGCACGAAGGCGATCAGCGTGACGCCCCAGACATCGCCCCACTGCAGGTCGGATGGCAGGTCGGAAATGTAATAGACCTCCTTGGACAGGAAATGCACACCGAGCAGGCGCTCGATGAAGGGCACCACCACATCGATATTCAGCGCCAGTGCCACGCCGCCGGCGATCCCGAGGCCCAGCCCGATGAAGCCGACCAGCGCCCCCTGGATCACGAATACCGCCATGATCGACAAGGGCCGCGCGCCCAGCGTGCGCAGGATGGCGATGTCGGCCTGCTTGTCGGTTACCGCCATGACCAGCGTCGATACCAGGTTGAAGGCGGCCACTGCAACAATCAGCGAGAGGATGATGAACATCATGTTCTTCTCGATCTGCACGGCACGGAAGAAATTGGCGTGGCTCTTGGTCCAGTCGTTCAGGTAGGCGTCGGCGTCGATGTAGCGGACCAGTTCGCGGGCGATACGCGGCGCCTGGAACAGGTCGTCGACCTTGAGCCGCACGCCGGTCACCCGGTCGTCCATCTGGTAGAGCCTTTGCGCATCCTCAAGGTTGATCAGCGCCAGCCCGGAATCGTATTCGTACATGCCGACCTCGAAGATGCCGACCACACGGAACGACTTCAGGCGCGGCACCACGCCGGCCGGTGTCACCGTGCCCTGCGGCGCGATCAGCGTCACCTTGTCGCCGGTGAAGACGCGCAGCGAGCGAGCCAGGTCGGCACCGAGCACGACGCCGAACTCGCCCGGACGCAGGTCGTCCAGGCTGCCGCTCTGGATGGTCTTGCGGAAATCGGCGACCTTGTCCTCCTGGTCGGGCAGGATGCCGCGCACGATGGTGCCCTTGACCCCCCCATCGACACTGAACATGCCCTGCGACTGCACGAAAGGGGCTGTCGCACGAACTTCCGGATGCTTCATCGCCTGCTCGGCAATCGCCGGCCAGCCGGTCAGCTCGCCATTGATCCCGGTGATCTGGATATGCGAAGCCACGCCGAGGATGCGCGTGCGCAATTCCTTCTGGAAGCCGTTCATCACCGAGAGGACGACGATCAGCGCGGCCACGCCGAGCCCGATACCGAGCATCGAGATCAACGAAATGAATGAAATGAAATGGTTGCGTCGCTTGGCCCGCGTATAGCGCAGGCCGATCAACAGTTCGTAGGGCAATGCCATTCGTCGGGTACAGGCGTAAAAAGTCGCCATGGTACACTCTTCCGCCTTATCCCACCCTGACCGACCCGCGAACGTTTCCCGTGCACCTCACCCTGCTTGTCCCCGAACTGATCTGGCCTGAACCGAACGACCAACTGACCCTCGGGAAGCTCTCGGTGCCGGGCTTCGAATGGCTCGCCAGCCGCGCCCGCTTCGACCGCCAGCCCAAACAGGCTTTTGAAATCACCCTCGCCCGGCTGTTCGGCACCGACGATATGCCGTTCGCCCCCCTGCGCCTGCTCGGCGAATCGCCGGACGATGCGGCGCGCGACGGCCACTGGCTGTGCGCCGACCCGGTCCACCTGCGTTTTCACCACGAACGCATCGTGCTCGCCGATGCCGGCGCCTTCGATGTCGACGACGACGAAGCGATTGCCCTCGTCGGTGCGCTGAACGAAACCTTTGCCGACGTCGGACGCTTTCACGTCGCCACCTCGTGCCGCTGGTATCTGCGCCTGAACGAAGCGGTCGACCACCCGGCCGAACCGCTGTCGACCATCGCCGGCCGGCGCATGGATGGCGAACTGTCCGGCAAGGAAAGCCGCCTCACCCGCTGGCTGAACGAGGTGCAGATGTTCCTGCACGGCCACCCGGTCAACGCCAGACGCCAGGCCGAGGGCAAGCCGGCCATCAACAGCCTGTGGCTATGGGGAGGCGGCACCCTGCCCGTGCTGCAGGCCGCCGCCTGGTCGGCCGTATCGACAAGCAACCCGCTGGCAACCGGACTGGCCCTGGCATCGGGCATCCCCGCCAGGCCGCTGCCGGCCAACCTGGCCGAACTGCTTCAAGGTGCCGCCGGCGACCGCCAGCTGGTCGTACTCGACGCCCTGCTGCCGCCCGTGCTGTACGAGGATGGCGAAGGCTGGAAGCGTGCCTGGCAGGCGCTGGACAGCAACTGGTTCGCCCCGCTGCAAGGCGCCGCGGGCCGCCGCGTCACCAGCCTGAGCATCGTCGCGCCGACCGTTTACGGCTTGCTGACCTGGACCCTGCACGCCACGGATCGCTGGAAATTCTGGCGCCGCAGCCGTCCGCTGGCCTCTCTCGCCACGGCACTGGCCTCGGGAGAAACGCCATGACCCGGATCACCACCCGCAGCGCGGCACCACGCGTCGTCTGGCAACTGGAGCAGCAAGGCCTGCACCCGCTGCTCGCCCGCCTTTACGCCGCACGCGGCATCAAGGACAAGGCCGAACTCGACTACGAACTGAAGTCGCTGATCCCGCCGGCCGCCCTGACCCATGCCGGCGACGCCGCGCAACTGCTGGCCGACGCCATCGAGGCCGAGGCCAAACTGCTGATCATCGGCGACTACGATTGCGACGGCGCCACCGCCACGGCGGTCGGCATGCGCGCCCTGAAGGCGCTCGGCGCCGATGTCGATTTCCTGCTCCCCGACCGCTTCAAGCTCGGTTACGGCCTGTCGCCGGAAATCGTGGACGTCGCCGCCGAGCAGTCGCCGGACCTGATCATCACCGTCGACAACGGCATCGCCAGCCTGGAAGGCGTCGCCCGCGCCCAGCAGCACGGCATCGCCACGCTGATCACTGACCACCACCTGCCGGGCGACACGCTGCCCGACGCCGAATGCATCGTGAATCCCAACCAACCCGGCTGCGATTTCCCGTCCAAGTGCATAGCCGGCGTCGGCGTCATGTTCTACGTCATGCTCGCCCTGCGCGCCGAACTGCGCGAACGGGGATACTTTTCCGAACGCCCGGAGCCTAATTTCGCCAACCTGCTCGACCTCGTCGCTCTGGGCACCGTCGCCGACGTGGTCAAGCTCGACCGCAACAACCGCATCCTGGTCAGCCAGGGCCTCAAGCGCATGCGCGCCGGCCAGATGCAACCGGGCATCGCCGCCCTGTTCAAGGCCGCCGGCCGCGACCCGAAGCGCGCCACCGCCTTCGACCTCGGTTTCCTGCTCGGCCCGCGCCTCAATGCCGCCGGCCGCCTGGCCGACATGCGCCTCGGGGTCGAATGCCTGTTAACGGACGATCCAGCACGCGCCCTGACCATCGCGCAGCAACTCGACAATTTCAATCGCGAACGGCGCGAAATCGAAGCTGGCATGCAGGAACAGGCGCTGCACCTGCTCGACAGCATGGAGGTGGACGGCACGGCTGCCGGCATCGCGCTCTATGACGAAAGCTGGCACGAAGGCGTGGTCGGCATCCTCGCCTCGCGCATCAAGGACAGGCTGCATCGCCCGGTATTCGCCTTCGCGCCCGGCGAAGGGGGAATCATCAAGGGCTCCGGCCGCTCCATTCCCGGCCTCCACCTGCGCGACGCGCTCGATCTGGTCGCCAAGCGCCAGCCGGGCCTGCTGGTGCGCTTCGGCGGCCACGCCATGGCGGCCGGCGCCACCTTGCGCGAAGGCGATTTCGAACGCTTCAACGAGACCTTCGCCGCCGTCGCCGGAGAACTGCTCGACCCCGCCGACCTGACCCGCACGCTGGAAACCGACGGCAACCTCGAAGGCGGTTACCTGTCGCTGGAAGCCGCCCGCCTGCTGGAAAACGAAATCTGGGGCCAGGGCTTCCCCGCGCCGCTGTTCGTCGACGAGTTCGATGTCGAACAGCAGCGCGTGCTCAAGGAAAAGCATCTCAAGCTGCGCCTGCGCAAGGGCAACAGTCGCATCGACGCCATCCAGTTCAATTTCAGCACCCAGCCCGGTGGCCACACGCGGGCCGCCTACCGGCTGGCGATCAACGAATACATGGGCGTCGAAAGCCCGCAGCTGATGGTCGAGTATCTGGAGTAAAGCAGGCCAGGAGAAGGCAAGCCCGCCACCGCCCCTCTCCTCGCCGCCCGTCCGCTCAATTACCGCCGGCGGCGTCGGGAAATACGAAATCGACGCGGCGCAACAAGCGCCAGCATTCGGACGAGCGGCAGTTGGTCGACTTAACCGCGCCACCGACCTGCCTTCTGATCTGATAGGTACTGACGCCCTGCTTTTTCAGCGCATTGGCAACGGCACCGATGCGCGCATCGGCAATCGCCAGATTGAAGGAACGGCTGCCTTGATTGGCGGCGTAACCAACCAGGGTCACGGACTGCCGCCGGTCGTTCAACAGGCGACCGGCCAGCAGCTTGAGCTTGCCTCGCTCGGATGACGCGATGGCACTGGAGCCCGGCGAAAAAAAGACGCTCTCCTCCGGATTGACCGGCAAGCCCTCGCTTTTCTCCACCGCCTTCGGTTTGTCCTGCGCACCCTGCCCGGCCCGAGCCTCGACCTGGGGTACCGGCGCGCCCGATGCACCCGGCGTGACCGGCGGCGTTTCCGGCCGGGGTGTGGTGGCACAAGCGGCGAGCAGCGTGACCAGAAGCGGGATGGCGATGCGCCGTACCATTCGTCTACTCCGCATCGCGCACCATGTCGGCCAGGGGAACCCGCGCAAACTGGTCGTCGCTATCCTGCAGATGCTTGATCAGTTCAGCTAGATTTATATTCAATGTTTTCAAGGCAACCTCTGGCAGGCTGGCGAGCGCCGCCGGCAGCACACCTTCGGCCGGGCCCGGCAGGCGCGCGATAAGTGCCTGGCCAGACGAGGCGAGGACCAGGCCAACCCGGCGCCGATCGGTTGCCGCCTTCTGCCTTTCCAGATAACCCAGACCGACCAGCCTTTCAACCAGCTGGCTGCAGGTCGACTGATGTATGCCCAGTCGCTGCGCCAGCTCGGTGACACCGATGGCCGGGGTGCGCTCGACCTCCTGGAGAATCCACATCTGGCTGCCCGGCAGGCCGCAACACTGCTCGATGAGGCGGAAATACTGCCGCATGGTGCCGTAGATGACACGAAATTGCTGCAGCACGTCGAGCGGCAGACTGGGAGTAGAAATTTTCATAAAAATTGCACGAAACGGGTGCGAGAATTATATTTATAACCAATGTAGTTTACAACCACCCAAAAACACTCATTTCCCGGCCTCGTCGGCCCGCCCCGGTGCCAGCAGCTTTTACCCCCATGTTGAATTCCATACAGCTCTTCGGTTTCGTCCTGCTTGGCGGCCTGCTCGCCGGCGAAACCGCGCGCCGGCTGGCCAGGCTGCCGAGAACGACGGGCTATGTGTTGTTCGGCCTCCTGGTCGGACAGAGCGGCAGCAACTGGGTAACGCCGCTGCATGTCGAGTCGGCCCAGTTGTTCATCGACCTCGCCCTCGGCCTGATCCTGTTCGAGCTCGGTTATCTGGTACCGGCCGTGAGCCGGACGGAACGCCTGGCCCGCCTGCGGGCCGGAACCGCCGTCGCCCTCGCCTCCGGGGGGCTGCTTTTCGCCGGGTTCGTGGTCAACGCGGTACCGGCCACCGTGGCGCTTTTCGCGGCCGCGCTGTGCCTGGCCACCTCGCCAGCCATCACCATCGCCACCTGCAGCGATGTCGGTGCCCGGGGCGAGCGTACGGGCCTGCTCTACTCGCTGGTCGCCATCAACGGCGTCATCGCCTTCGCCATCGTCATGCTCACCCTTCCCTTCCTCGACGACGGCCAGTCCCTCGGCACCTTCGGACGCCTGAGCACAGGGCTCGGCAGCATTGTCGGCTCTTTCCTGCTCGGCGGGGCGTGCGCCGCAATCGTCCTGCTCGGAGCGGAGCGCCTCGAGCGCCAGGCCGAACACCAGCACCTGCTGATTCTCGGCACCATCGTGCTCGGCGTCGGCACCGCGATCTATCTCGACATCTCGGTCTTCCTGCCCATGCTCGTCTTCGGCGCCATGGTCAGGGCAATCGACCACGACAACAAGGTAGTCGCCATCCGCATCGCGAGCGACGCCCGGGTCTTTCTGGTCATCACCTTCGTCCTGGCCGGGGCGGCGCTCGATATCGGCCACCTGTTTTCCTATTGGCGCGAAGCACTGCTGATTTCGCTGGTGCGTTTTGTCGGGCAATGGGCTGCCGTCTGGCAATACCGCAAGAGGCTGGCCCTGAACCCGCGCGAATGCCTGTTGTTCAGCATCGGCCTGCAGCCGATGTCGAGCGTCGCGCTGGTGCTGCTGGTCAACATGCAGATGCTGCACAACCAGATGAGCCCGGACCTGATCGGCATGCTGATGGCGACCATCCTGCTCATGCAACTGCTCGGCCCGCTGGCCACGCAAACGGCCATCCTCGGCTTCGGAGAGGCGACACGGCTGCAGCCCGCCGCCGAGCCGCCGGCAAACCATCGACAAGGAGTCTCATGATGGCAAGACGTCCCTTACGTATCGGCCTCTCGGCCCGGATCTACCACCCGCTGCCCGGTGCGACCGGCCTGCAATCCAAGTCGCTGCACTACCTCGAGCAGTCGGTTGCCCACTGGGTCATGTCGCGCGAAGTCATGGTCTTCATGATTCCCTCGGTGAGCGGCGATGGCCTGGTTCATCGGAGCAGCATCCGTCTCTCCGATTATCCGCAGCATCTCGACGGCCTCGTCCTGCAAGGCGGCGCCGACATCAGCCCGCAGTCCTACGGCGAGGAGCCGCTGCAGCCCGAGTGGGCGGGCGACCGCCTGCGCGACGCCTACGAGATGGAACTGCTGCACGAATTCATGGAAGCCGGCAAGCCGGTGCTCGGCATCTGCCGTGGCGCCCAGCTGATCAACGTCGCGCTCGGCGGTACGCTGTACCAGGATATCGCCACGCAGTACGAACGCCCCGACATCCACGTCCATGACGATTACGACAAGCACGCCCACGCCGTCGCCTGGGAGGCGGGTGGCAGCCTGGCCAAGCTCTATACCGAACAGGCCGGCGGGCGGGTGGTCTCCATTCACCACCAGGCGATCAGGGCCGTCGGCAAGGGCTTGCGGATCGAGGCGCGCAGCACCGAGGACGGACTGATCGAAGCCATTCGCCTCGATGCCAAATCCTATGTACTCGGCCTGCAGTGGCACCCGGAATTCCACCCGCCGGGCAGCCCGGACCTGCTGAACTGCACGCCTATCCTCGACGAATTCCTCAACGCCGCGCGAGGCCGGCGATGGTGAGGTCGGGACTGCCCATGGGGTGGCGCACGATGGGAGGGCGGAGATGATCGAACGCCTCCTCGCTCCGCTGCGCAACGTCTGGGACAGCCTGGTCGAGCGCCTGTTCTTCCTGCCGCCCTTTCCGGAAAGCATCGACTCGCTGGCCCTGTTCAGCCTGCTGCTGGTCGTCGGACTGCTTATCGGCGAATGGCTGCACGCCCACGCCCGCTGGCCCAAGGTCATCGGCTACGTGCTGGCCGGCATCGTATTCGGGCCATCGGCGCTGGGCTGGATCAGCATCGAGGCGCTGGCCCAGGCACGGCCGATTGCCGATGCGGCGCTCGGCCTGCTGATGCTGGAGGTCGGCCGGCGTCTCGAACTGAAATGGTTGTGGGGCAATGCGGCCTTGCTGCGCGGCACGCTGGCCGACATTTCGCTCTCTTTTGTGCTGATCTTCGCCTTCGCACTCTGGCTGGTCGGCCTGTCGCCGGCCTGGGCGGCTGCCACCGCGGCCGTCACCATGGCCTCGGCGCCGGCCGTCGTCCTGCTGACCATCGAGGAGTCGAGGGCGCAGGGGCAGGTCACCGAGCGCATCATCCTGCATACCGCTATCGGTTCGGCCGCTTCCTTCGTCGCTTTTGCCGTCGTCCTTGGCATCGTGCATGCCGAATTGAGCGCGGACTGGCTGAACGCCATCCTGCATCCGCTCTGGGTAGTAGCCGGGGCGCTGCTCGTCGGCGGCCTCGGCGCCTGGCTGGCGCTGCGCATCGCCCGCACCCTGCCCAAGCGTTCGCTGGCCCAGGTTTTCGTACTCATCGCCTGCGCCTTGCTCGCCGTGGGCATCGCCCGCATGCTGGCCGTACCGGTCTTCCTGACCCTTTTCCTGATGGGCGTGCTGCTCGCTGCAACCGACCGACAGCAGACGCTGCGCTATACCGACCTGCCGGAAGGCCACTGGCTGCTCGCCATCGTGCTTTTCGTCATCGTCGGCGCCTCCTTGCCATGGCAGGACTTCACCTGGGTGGCCGGCCTGCAGGCACTCGGCCTGCTGCTCGTCCGTGCCACCGCCAAGGCCGCAGCCCTGGCCTGGTCGGGCGGCAGCCTGCCGCTGTCCAAGCGCTTGCTGGTCGGCGTCGGCATCCAGCCCCTGTCGGCCACGGCCGTGTTCATGGCGTATGAGATAGCCGGCCTTTATCCGGAAGTCGGACGCTCCGCACTGACCCTGCCGCTGTTCGCGGCGGCGATGATGGAACTGATCGGCCCGGCGCTCTGCCGCCTGGCCTTGAGCCGCTCCGGCGAATGCGGCGCCGGCGACAAGGGAGGTATCGCATGAGCGACAAGGGACTGGAAAACTTCAAGGAGAGCGCACCGCTGTCGCTCGGTGTCGAACTCGAGCTGCAACTCGTTTCCCGACGCGATTTCGATCTGACGCGCGGCGCCACCGACCTACTCGACAGCCTCGATTACGACGGACGCTTCGGTGAAATCAAGCTGGAAATCACCGAAAGCATGATCGAGATCAGCACCCAGGCGCAATTGACTGTCGACGGCATCGCCGCCGACCTGGCCGGCCTGCGCGACACGCTGCGTCAGCACGGCGAACGCAACAACATCGGCATCTGCGGCGGCGGCACCCACCCCTTCCATCACTGGCCGGAGCGGCGTATCTGCCCGGGCGAGCGCTTCAACGGCCTGTACCAGCGCTACGGCTACCTGGCCAAGCAATTCACCGTCTTCGGGCAGCATATCCACGTCGGCTGCACCTCGGCCGACGAAGCCATCTGGCTGACCCAGGCGCTCGGCGTCCATGTGCCGGCCTTCATCGCCCTGTCAGCCTCGTCGCCCTTTGTCGACGGCGTGGACAGCCTCTACCAGTCGGCCCGTCTCAACGCGGTATCGGCCTTCCCGCTCAGCGGACAGTGCCCGCCGCTGAACGACTGGCCGGATTTCTGCCGGCATTTCGAATTCCTGCAGGCCTGCGGCATTGCGCAAGGCATCAAGGACTTGTACTGGGATGTGCGGCCGAAGCCCGAGTTCGGCACGGTCGAGATTCGCGTCTGCGACACCCCGCTCTCCATCGAGCAGGCCATCGCCCTGGCCGCCTTCGCCCAGTCGCTGTCGCGCTGGCTGTTGCGCACCCGACCGGCGCTACAGACCGAGAGGCAGGCCCATGTCGCCCGCTATAACAAGTTCCAGGCTTGCCGCTACGGTCTGGATGCGGAAATTTCCGATCCGTCCGGCCTTTGCCGGCAGCCGCTGCGACAGACCCTGACACCGCTGCTCGAAGCGATTTCCGAAGACGCCGGTGAACTCGGCTGTCTGCATTGGCTGAGTCCGCTAAAAAACATGCTTGCCGGAGGAACTGGCGATGCCGCCTGGCTGCGCGAGCGCTTCCGCCAGCATGGCAACCTGAATGATGTGGTGCGCGAAACCGGCGAACGCCTGATGCGCTGAATAACCCGAGATGGAGAATGAAAATGAGTCGCCGCTGGCCAGTTGTCCTGTTCCTGCTCCTGCTGCCGCCGGCAGCCCCGGCGGTGACGCCGAGCTGTCAGTTCGACAAGCTGCCGGCGGGCGAGCAGAAGCTCGGTCCCTGGATCGATAAACACAACTGGCTGGATATCGAAAACCAGCGCCTGACCCTGCAGTCCGCCAGCACCTTCATGCCGGCCTGGCGCATGGCGCCTTCCACCGACCGGCCGGCTGCAGCACCGGCCAGCCGGCTGCTGGAAGACCTGCCGGCAGTCGATCCGCTGGATGGCAAGGCGCGCAGCCTGGGTTTCCTGCTCGACAGCCGGCTGGCGACCGACGGCATCGTCGTGCTGCGCAACGGAAAAATTGTCGCCGAGCGCTACCGCAACGGCTTGGTATATGACCGGCCGCGCCCGCTGCTCGAGGCCACCCGCCCGTTGCTCAATCTGCTCGGGGCGATGAGCGTCAACCAGGGCAAGCTCGCCACCGACAAATCGGTTTCCCGCTATATCCCGGCCTTCGCCAACTCGGGCAGCCTGCGCAAGATATCGATTCACCGCCTGCTCGACGGCGACGAACGCCTCGCCTGGAGCCCGGAGGAACTTGCCGACTGGCGGCAGGCCGCCGGCTGGACCGGGAACGAAACCGGCAAGGGCGTCCGGACCTGGCTTGCCCAGCCGAATCTCTGGGACAAGCCGCTGCGCACGGGGCTGGATACCGGCGCCACGGCAACGCCCGAAGACGACCTGCTGGCCTGGGCCCTGGCCGAAAGCAACGGCCGGCCGCTGGCCCGACTCTTCTGCGAGCAACTGCTGCTCCCCGCCCAGCCGGAGCACGAGGTGCTGTGGCTGAGCGATGCCCAGGGTGTCGAACTGGCGAATGGCCTCAGCCTCTCGCCACGCGATTTCGCCAGGCTCGGACAACTGCTCGTCGAGGCGCGCAGCAGCCGCAAGCGGGCCAGGATACCCGGCTGGTTCATCGAAACCCTGCTGGCCTCGTCCGGTATCCGTGCAGGCGACATCCAGGGCTTGCCCAAGGGCAGCGAGCGACGCTACGGCTTCGTCCATTTGGGCGGCGCCCCCAATCGCGTCGCCCTCATCGGCACGCACGGCACCAGCCTCTACCTGGATTTCGACAAACGCCTCGTCATCGCCAGCTTTGCCAGCTACCCGCAGGCACATACGCCGGCCATGCTGGCCTTGCTCGAACAGGTCTGGCTGTCCATCGAACGCGGACTGAAACCCACCGGAAAGCGCTGATCGACCTGCGCCGGGCGGCGCGCCCGGAAAGTGCATCCGGATGCCGCCGTGCCCACCGGCTATAATTGAGGTTTTGCCACGCACCGAGAAGAACGTCATGGAAGCCGAACAACTCAACAGCATCTCCAACAAGCTCGACGATCTGGCGCAGCGCGCCGCCGAGCTTCGGAGGTATCTTTGACTACGATCACAAGCGCGAACGCCTGACCCTCCTCAACCAGGAGATGGAAGATCCCAAGATTTGGGACGATCCGAAACGCGCCCAGGAACTGGGCAAGGAAAAGAAATCGCTGGAAGATATCGTGCTCGTCCTCGAAGCCGTCGATAACGGCGTCAACGACGGCCGCGAGCTGTTCGCCATGGGCAAGGACGACAACGACGACGACACGCTGCTCGCCGTCGAGGCCGACAACGCCGAGCTGGAAAGCAAGCTCGCCGCCCTCGAATTCCGCCGCATGTTCAACAACCCGTCCGACCCGATGCCCTGCTTCCTGGAAATCCAGGCCGGCGCAGGCGGTACGGAAGCCCAGGACTGGGCCTCGATGCTGCTGCGCATGTACCTGAAATACGGTGAAAAGAAGGGCTTCTCGGTCGAGGTCATGGAAGAATCCGAAGGCGACGTGGCCGGCATCAAGAGCGCCACCGTCAAGTTCTCCGGTGACTACGCCTACGGCACGCTGCGCACCGAAACCGGCATCCACCGCCTGGTCCGCAAGTCGCCGTTCGACTCCAACGCGCGCCGCCACACCAGCTTCACGTCGGTGTTCGTCTTCCCGGAAGTGGACGACTCGATCGAAATCGCCATCAACCCGGCCGACGTGCGTACCGACACCTACCGCGCCTCCGGCGCCGGCGGTCAGCACATCAACAAGACCGACTCCGCCGTCCGTCTGACCCACGTGCCGACCGGCATCGTCGTGCAGTGCCAGAACGACCGTTCGCAGCACCGCAACCGCGATGAAGCCTGGCAGATGCTGCGCGCCCGTCTCTACGAGTTCGAACTGCGCAAGCAGCAGGCCGAACAACAGAAGCTGGAAGATGCCAAGTCCGATATCGGCTGGGGGCACCAGATCCGTTCCTACGTGCTCGACCAGTCGCGCATCAAGGATCTGCGCACCAGCTTCGAAACCGGCAACACCCAGGCCGTGCTCGACGGCGACCTCGACGGCTTCATCGAAGCCAGCCTGAAACAAGGCGTCTGAGGCCCGGGGTGAGTCAGCCATGACTCGCCTCTTCGTCTGGCTGACCGGCGCGCTGCTCCTGCTCGTGCTGGCCGCCGGCGGCCTGTTTCTGGCGGCGCTGGAGGATGCGCCGCTGGTGGAGCGCGACGAGAACATCTCGCCGGCTGCCATCGACCAGGCACGCCGGCTGTTCCACACCAACGATCCTCGTCGTCTGCAGCGTGGCGAGGCCCGCCACACCGCAATCCCGGCCACGCTGATCGACGAAGGCGTCAACGCCCTGGCCAGTCGCGGCCTGAAAGCACGGGGCGCTTTCATCCTGACCGGGGAAATGGCCGAAATCCGGCTCACTCGCCGCATTCCCCTGATTCCCGACGGACCTTTCCTCAATCTGAAAGCGAGCATTCGCCCAGGCAGCGGCGAGCCGAAGATCGACACCGCGTCGATCGGGCAGACCCGGATTCCCCCCGCCGTTCTCGAAGCCCTCCTGAACATCGCCGCCGATGCAAGGGGTTACGGCCCGGAATGGCAACTGGCCCGCAAGGCGGTCCATGAGCTGGCCTTCGATCCGGCGCACCGACTGGTCATCGTCGGCTATACCTGGGAACCCTCCCTGCTCGACCACGCGCGAGCCATCGCCTTCTCGCCCGACGACCTGGTGCGCATTCGCTCCGCCCAGGAATCGCTGGCGGGATATCTCGACCACTACGCGTCGGGCCGGCGCATACCGTTCGCCGGGGTGTTGCAGGCCATGCTGGATGTGAACGGCAGCGACCAGCGGGAAAACCGGCGGGCCGCCTTGCTCGTCCTCGGCATTTATCTCGCCGAGAAAAACATCTCGTCGCTGATACCTGAAGCCCGCGGCTGGCCGCCATTGCGGCCGGTCGTCATGATGCTCGCCGGCCGCAACGACAGTGCCCAGCATTTTGCGGTTTCCGCCATGCTCGCCGCCTGGGCCGGCGAGCCTGTCGCCGACGCCATCGGCCTGTACAAGGAACTGGCCGATGCCCGCCACGGCAGCGGATTTTCCTTTGCCGACCTGGCCGCCGACCGTGCCGGCACCCGCTTCGGGGAACTGATCAACCGGCGCGACCAGCGGCTGATCACCTTGTTGAACCGCGAAATCCAAGACCACGACATGGTACCGCCGCTTGGCGATCTGCCGGAATCGATCAGTGCCATTGCGTTCCAGCGCCGCTTCGGTAGCACGTCCAGTCCCGCCTATCGCCAACTGACAGCCGAAATCGAGCGGCGCCTCGACGGCATGCCCCTTTACCAGCCAGCGCAACGATGATCGACAATCTGTACTCCGACCTTCCCGCTTCGCCCCGACAGGACGAACTGTTCCGGGAACTGCTCAAGCGCCCCGGATTGCGTATCGAACGCATCGTCTCCACCGGCCAGGCTAGCCCGAGCGGATTCTGGTACGACCAGCCGGAAGGCGAGTGGGTGCTGCTCCTGCAGGGTGAGGCGGGAATCCGCTTCGAGGACACAGCGGAAGCGCTGGCGCTGCTACCCGGTGATTTCCTGGAGATCGCCCCGCATCGACGGCATCGGGTGGAATGGACTCATCCGGACCTGACGACCGTCTGGCTTGCCATCCACTACGCGGCCTGAGACCCGAAAAGCGCGATTGCCCGTGCCGGGCGGCCCCGCGACAACCCTGCCGGGCTTGTCAGATCTCGGAAAGGAAAGTCCTGGCCAAAGGATGGCCGGTCGCTTTCCGACCGATCCGGAGCCATCGCAAGAGCACGGAATGCAGCACCCGAGCCTGAATCGGCTTCGGGATGAAATCGTTCATGCCGGCGTCGAAGCAACGCTGCCGGTCACCCTCGAAGGCATTGGCGGTCACCGCGATGACGGGAAGTCCCGCCCTGTCCGGCATGGTCCGTATCAGACGGGTAGCCTGCATGCCGTCCATATACGGCATCTGAACATCCATCAGGACCGCCGCGTAGTCACGCTCGCGAACAGCCCGCACCGCCTCGAGGCCGTTCTCCGCCATATCGACCTGCAGACCGGTGCCTGCCAGCATCGCCAGTGCCACCTCCCGGTTGACCTGGTCGTCGTCGACCAGCAGCAAGCGCTTGCCGGCAAAGTGCCAGGCAATATCGTCCAGCGGCAATTCAACCGGTGCCGGAAGCGCGGCACACGGCACGCCGGCCCTCGCCAGCTTGACGACAAACCAGAAGGTGCTGCCCGTTCCGGGAGTGCTGGTCACCCCGACCTCGCCCCCCATCAATCCGACCAGTTCGCGCGTAATGGCCAGGCCGAGTCCGGTACCGCCGTAACGGCGGGTGCTTGAGCCATCGGCCTGGCAGAAAGAGTCGAAGATGCTGTAGAGGTATTCCGGGGCAATGCCGATCCCGGTGTCGCGCACTTCAAAACGCAGCTGACAGAACGATTCGGAATCTTCGATGACCGACGCGCTCAACGTGACGCTGCCGCGCTCGGTAAACTTGACGGCATTCGAAGCGTAATTGAGCAAAGCCTGGCTCAGGCGAACCGGGTCGCCAAGCAAATCGGACGGCAACGCAACGGCCTCGACCCGGAAGCTGAGGCCTTTGCCAGCCGCGCGGTTCTCGACGGCCGCGGCAACGCCGGCCAAGAGGCTGTCGATGGAGACAGGCACCGACTCCAGTTCCAGCTTCCCGGACTCGAGCTTTGAAAAATCCAGAATCTCGTCGATCAAGCCGACCAACCGGTGTCCCGCCGCATCGATATGCTCGACCTGTTCGCGGGCGTCGCCGGTCAGCCCCCTTTGCTTGAGCAGGAAGGACATCCCGACGATGGCGTTCAACGGAGTCAGGATTTCATGGCTGACATTGGCCAGGAGTTCGGATTTCATTCGGCCGAGCCGGGCAGCCGAATCCCTGGCCACCTCCAGTTGATCGGCCAGCGCCTGTTCGTCGCTGACATCTCGCGTCAGCAGGGCAAAGCGGCGCCCGCCATCGGCCGGTTCGATTTCGAGGGACGACAGTTGCAGCGGGAAAACACGCCCATCGACTCGCCGCCCGGTGAAGCGCAAACGCTGGATATCCTGCTCGCCAATCAGCCAGCACAACGACTCCATGCATTTGGCGCCGTCCCGCTCGTTCATCAGAAAATTGGCAAAATTGCGCCCCCCCGGATCGCCCGCAATGCCGAACATGCTTGCGGCATTGTGATCCATGGACAGCACGAAGCCTTCCTCATCGACTACCGTCACCCCGAGTTCGGTTGCCTGCAGGAGCTTGTGGCTGCGCTCCTCGGCGCGCTCCCTGGCGACCAGATTGCTTATCCGGGCGCGCAACTCGACCGGAAAAACCGGCTTCGCCACGTAGTCGTCGATACCCAGGTGAAACAGTTCGACACGCCGCTGCGGCGTATCGAAAGCGGTCAGCGCGACAATCGGAATTTCACCTTTTGGCGCGGATTGCCGCCTGATCCGGTTGATCAGGCGCGATCCGGTCATGTGCCCGCCAAGCACGATGTCGGTCACCACCAGATCGTAATCCGCCCTCAGGAACGCAGGCCAGGCTTCATCGGCGGAAGCGAAGGCATCCACCTCCGCTCCCCATTCGCGTAGCTGCGCGGCAAGCGCCAGACGCTGCTCCGGTGCATCCTCGACATAGAGAATCCGGCAACGCAACGGCTGTTGCGCATCGAGAAAATGGCGCGAAAAGGCCACCAACTCATCCAGATCCTGCTTGCGAAAAATCTCCGTAATGCCCGCACGCTCGGCATCCATGGCCATTTCAGCGCTGGGGCTGCCGGTCAGCAGCACGATCGGCGCTATCGGCACCAGGCCATCGCAGCGCAACTGCCGGCCAAGCGATACCCCGTCGGAGTCGCTCAACTGACCGGAGATCACCACGAAATCCGGCATTTGTGCGGCCGCCTCGGCAAGCGCCTCCATCCGGGTCGCCGACAACACGAAGTCGACACCACGGAATCGATTGAAGCTTTGCTGAAGTATCTCCCGGTACAAGGGAGAACTCTCGACGATCAGAACTCGCACAAAACACCTTTTCTGCCAATATCGTTAAGAATAATACCATCCCGCACAAAGTTTTACAGTGTTTCATGCAGCCTGAATTTCGATCTTTTCATATGGTTGCTTTGGAAATCCCGCCGGACACCGTGGCGAGATGCCAACACTCACCAAAGCGGCTTCGCCCAGCACGGCCACGCGCATCGCCGGCCTTGTCCTTAGGTAGCGAAATCGGCGAAAATTCAGGGTTTTAGCGGTAGCCCGCAGCAAACCCAATTTTCAAGGATTCCCCATGTCCCAAACCGACAACGCCGAACAGCCCGTCCAGCAGGACGAGAACCACATCATCGCCGAGCGCCGTGCCAAGCTCGCCGAGTGGCGCAAGACGGGCCAGGCCTTCCCGAACGACTTCCAGCGCGAGAACACCGCCGCCAAGTTGCACGAAGGCTACGGTGAGAAATCCGCTGAAGAACTGGAAGGCCTGCCGGTCGAGGTCAAGGTCGGCGGCCGCATGATGCTCAAGCGCGTCATGGGCAAGGCTTCCTTCGCCGCGCTGCAGGACGTCTCCGGCCGTATCCAGGTTTACGTCGCCCGCGACAAGGTCGGCGAAGACGTCTATGCCGCCTTCAAGGGCTGGGACCTCGGCGACATTCTCGGCGTCGTCGGCACGCTGATGAAGACCCGCACCGGTGAACTGACCATCCAGGCCACCGAAATCCGCCTGCTGACCAAGTCGATCCGCCCGCTACCCGACAAGTTCCACGGCCTGTCCGACCAGGAACTGAAATATCGTCAGCGTTATGTCGACCTGATCATGAACGAGGAAACGCGCTTCACCTTCCGCGCCCGCTCGGCCATCGTCCAGTCGATCCGCAACTACATGACCGGCCACGGCTTCATGGAAGTCGAGACGCCGATGATGCATCCGATCCCCGGCGGCGCCTCGGCCAAGCCCTTCGTCACGCACCACAACGCGCTCGACATGCAGCAGTTCCTGCGCATCGCCCCCGAGCTGTACCTGAAGCGTCTGGTGGTCGGCGGTTTCGAGAAGGTTTTCGAAATCAACCGCAACTTCCGTAACGAAGGCCTGAGCCCGCGCCACAACCCCGAATTCACGATGATGGAGTTCTATGAGGCGTACGCGAACTACCACACGCTGATGGACTTCACCGAAGGCCTGCTCCGCCATGCCGCGCGCGAAGCGCTGGGCAAGGAGGTCTTCATCTATCAGGGTCGCGAACTCGACCTGTCCAAGCCCTTCCACCGCCTGACCATCAATCAGGCCATCCAGCGCCAGCATCCGGAATTCTCCGATGCCGAACTGGCCGATACCGACTTCCTCAAGGCCAAGATCAAGCACTTCGGCGAGCCGGTCAAGCCGGGCGGCCTAGGCAGCCTGCAACTGCAGTTGTTCGAAGCCTGCGCCGAAGCCCAGTGCTGGGAGCCGACCTTCATCATCGATTACCCGGTCGAAGTCAGCCCGCTGGCCCGCGCTTCCGACAGCAACCCGGAAATCACCGAACGTTTCGAGCTGTTCATCGTCGGCCGCGAAATCGCCAACGGCTTCTCCGAGCTGAACGACGCCGAAGACCAGGCCGCCCGCTTCATGGATCAGGCCAAGGCCAAGGATGCCGGCGACGAGGAGGCGATGTATTACGACGCCGATTTCATCCGCGCGCTGGAATACGGGCTGCCGCCGACCGGTGGCTGCGGCATCGGCATCGATCGCCTGATCATGTTGCTGACCGACAGCCCGGCGATTCGCGATGTGATTCTTTTCCCCTCCATGCGCCCCGAATGATGCGCGGCTGCGCTTGCCAACTCGGCGTTGCCGGTAGCCTTGCATAGCGCTGCTATGCGGCGGCTGCCGGCGCCTTGATTTGGCGGCGCTCGCTCACGCATCGGTTGAAATCCGAGCATGCAAATCCGCCAACTGCAGATCGCCCATGACGCCCTGCAGGATCGCCTGATCCTGCGGGTATCGACGCAGGCGGACGAGGAGTTCCGGGTCTGGCTGACCCGGCGCTTCCTGCGCGAATTGTGGCCGCACCTGACCAAGCTGCTGGCGCAGCCGCAAAACAGCATCCAGCTCGTTCCAGGCGCCGAGGCCATGCCGACACCGCCCAGTTTCGAACAGCCGTTCCTTGATGACAAGGCAACCTACCCGCTCGGCTCCAATCCTCTGCTGACCAGCGAAATCAAGGTCGATACCCTGGCTGACGGCAGTTTCCACCTGACTTTCCGTGAAGGCCGCGAGCGCAGCTTCGATCTCGGCCTGACGCCCGACCTGCTGCAGGCGCTGTGCGCCATGCTGAGGGCGGCTGCCGACCAGGCCCAATGGAGCCTCGATATGGCTTACGCCACGCCCGCCGCGACCCAGGCCTCCGCAGGCAAAATCGCGCCCCACCTCCATTAAGCGGTGGACAAGCTGCAGCCGGCCCGTCTCGCACTCACCCCGGACGGCATTCCCATTTCCGCGGCCGGCGGCCCCCTGCCACCGGCGGCCTATGGCAATCCGGCGCTGGCACGCCACGTGTTCATGGGCGGCAACGACCTGCCCGGACGCTGGCAAGACCGGGACCGTTTCGTCGTTCTCGCAACCGGCTTCGGTCTTGGCCTCAATTTCCTGAGCACCTGGCAAGCCTGGCGCAATGATCCTCTGCGTTGCCGGCGCCTGCATTTCGTCGCCATCGAAAGCCATCCCTTCACTGTCGCCGACCTCGCCTCCGCCCATGCCGCCTGGCCCGAGTTCGCCGCGCTGGCCCGCGCGCTGCAAGAACACTGGCCGCCGCTCACCCCCGGTATCCACCGCCTGCATCTCGACGCCGGCCAAGTCATCCTGACCCTGGTTTTCGGCGATACCGGCACACAACTGCGCGCGCTCGACGCTGCTGCGGATGCTTTCTACCTTGACGATCACCCGCCAGGCCAGCCTCCGGAACCCTGGACGCCGGCGCTGTGCCATACCCTCGCCCGTCTTGCCGCGCCCGGCGCCACACTAGCTTGCAGCAACGCCGATGAACAGCTTGGCGCAGCGCTGCGTAGCGCCGAATTTGACACCGAGACCCACCAGGGTGCCGCCGGCCAGGCACCGATACTGACCGCCCGCTTCCGCTCGCGACGTCCGAACCGCCATGCGCCGCCCGCAGAACGCCGTGCCATCGTCATCGGCGCCGGGATTGCCGGCAGTACCGCGGCCCATGCCTTGGCCGGCGCCGGTTGGCGCGTCACGGTATTCGAGCAGGCCGACGCCCCCGCTACCGGCGCATCCGCCAACCTGGCCGGCGTGCTGCGTCCGCTCCCGTCCGCCGACGACAACCGCCTGTCGCGCCTGACGAGGGCAGGCTACCAGGCTACCCGCGCCTTGCTGGAGCAGCTTCCGGCGGTACGCTGGGATGCCTGCGGCGTCCTGCATCTCGGCCGCGAACCGGTCCACGAAGCACAGCAACGGCGTGCCGTCGAACAGCTGGGCTGGCCGCCGGAGGTGCTGCAGTTCATCGACCGCGACGAGGTCAGCCGTCGCCTCGGCTGGCCGGTCGACACCGGCGGCTGGTGGTTTCCAAATGGTGGCTGGGTACGCCCTTCCAGCCTTTGCCAGGCTGCGTTGGCCGCCTTTCCGGAACGCATCGTGGTGCGCTACGGAACCGCCGTGGAACGACTGAACCGGGTATCCGCAGGCTGGCAGGCCCTGGCAGCCGATGGTACGGTCATCGCCGAGGCGCCTGTGCTGATCATGGCCAGCGGCCATGCCGCACCGCGTTTCGAGCAATTCGCGTGGCTGCCGCAGCGCGCCGCACGCGGGCAGGTCAGTCATCTGCCGGCCGGCGCCACTCCGGATTTGCCGCACGTGGTCTGCAAGCTGGGCTACGCCATGCCGGCCATCGACAGCCTGCGCCTGATCGGCGCCACCTTGCAATCCGGCGATCAGGACACCGCGCTGCGCACCATCGACCATCAGGAAAACCTTGCCCGGCTCAACCTTAGCCTGCCCGGTTTTGCCCAAGGCGTGGATCCATCCACCCTCAGCGGCCGCGTCGGATTCCGCCCGATGTCGCCGGACCGTCTGCCCATCGTCGGCCAGCTGCCCGACCCCGCGGCAACGACCCCGAATGCCCGCCTGCACAGCCTGCCGCGCCAGCCGGGGCTATGGTGCGTCCAGGGCTACGGCGCACGCGGCATCGTCTGGTCGGCACTGATGGCCGACCTGCTTGTCTCCCGCCTGGAAGGCGAGCCGCTGCCCCTGGAAAACGACCTCGTGGACGCCGTCGATCCCGGCCGCTTCCTCCTGGCACCCCGGCGTCGCGCGATACCCTCCGGCGACAATGCGTAAGCACTTGTAAGGGTTTGTTTCGGGCGTCGTCGTCCTCCATCGAGCCGCGTTATTCGGTTTAACCAAGCCCCACGACGAGGACAACCGATGAAACCCAGCACTCACACCACCCACCCGATGGTCATTGTTGCGGCAACCGCCGCCACCATCGCCAGCCTTGCCGCCACCGCCCATTACGCCGGGCTGCTGCCCCGAACGTCAGCCGAGCCGGTGTCGCCATCCGCACTGGTTGCTGCGCCGGCCCAGACCGCCGCGCCGATGCAGGCGACAGCCCCGGAAACGAAGCCGGCACAGCGCCCCTATTCCGCCGTGACGCCGAAACCGCGCCAGAGAGCCGAGGATGTACCGCCCGTCGCGCTGACCGGCGCCCCCGCCCGGAATGCCGGCGACTGGCGCCGCGTCAGTGAGCGGACCACGACCGCCTACCCCGCCCCCAACGACGTCGGCATCGACGTCATTCCCGCCCGCCCTTCGGCACCGGCATGCAGCGATTGCGGCATCGTCGAATCGGTGCGCGAAGTCAGCACGCCGGCGGACGGCAGCGGTCTTGGCGCCATCGCCGGCGGTGTCGTCGGCGGGCTGCTCGGCAAACAGGTCGGCAAGGGCAACGGCAGCAACGTAGCGGCCATCGTCGGCGCGCTGGGCGGCGCCTACGCCGGCAACCAGGCGGAAAAGCACTACCGTGCCGAGAAGCATTACGAGATCACGCTGCGCCTGGACGACGGAACGACCCGGACCATCACGCAGGAAACGGCACCGCGCTGGCGGGGTGGCGAACGCATCCGTCTGAGCAACGGCAACCTCCTGCCGGTCTGAACCCCCGCGTCCGATGATCGAACATCAGGGCCACCGCCCACAAAGCGGTGGCCCTGATACACTTTGCGTTTTCACTCCACCAAACAAAAGAGAGAGACGCACGCATGAAGATCGAAACCATTGCCGTCCACGGCGGCTACTCGCCGGACCCGACCACCAAGGCCGTCGCCGTCCCGATCTACCAGACAACCTCCTACGCTTTCGACAGCACCCAGCACGGTGCCGACCTGTTCGACCTGAAAGTCGCGGGCAACATCTACACGCGCATCATGAACCCGACGCAGGACGTGCTGGAAAAGCGCGTCGCCGAAATGGAAGGCGGCATTGCCGCGCTGTGCATGGCTTCCGGCATGGCCGCCATCACCGCCGCGATCCAGACCATTGCCGAAGCCGGCGACAACATCGTCACTTCCAGCACCCTGTACGGCGGCACCTACAACCTGTTCGCCCACACCCTGCCGCAGTACGGCATCGAGGTGCGCTTCGCCGACTACCGCGATCCGCAGGCTTTCGAGAAGCTGATCGACGGCAAGACCAAGGCTGTGTTCTGCGAATCCGTCGGCAACCCGCTCGGCAACGTCACCGACTTCGAAAAGCTGGCCGAGGTCGCCCACAAGCACGGCGTACCGGTCATCGTCGACAACACCGTGCCGTCGCCCTATCTGTGCCGCCCCTTCGAGCACGGCGCCGACATCGTCGTCCATGCGCTGACCAAGTACCTCGGCGGCCACGGCAACTCCATCGGCGGCATCATCGTCGATAGCGGCAAGTTCCCATGGGCCGAGCACAAGCAGAAGTTCAAGCGCCTCAACGAGCCGGACGTTTCCTACCACGGCGTCGTCTACACCGAAGCCCTCGGTCCGGCCGCCTACATCGGCCGCGCCCGCGTGGTACCGCTGCGCAACATGGGTGCCGCCATCTCGCCGTTCAACGCCTTCCTGATCCTGCAAGGCATCGAAACCCTCGCCCTGCGCATGGACCGCATCTGTGCCAACTCGATCAAGATCGCCCGTTTCCTCAAGGATCATCCGAAGGTCAGCTGGGTCAACTATGCCGGCCTGGAAGATCACAAGGACCACGCGCTGGTACAGAAGTACATGGGCGGCCGCGCTTCCGGCATCCTCAACTTCGGCGTCAAAGGTGGCCGCGACGGCGGCGGCAAGTTCCAGGATGCGCTGAAGCTGGTCACCCGCCTGGTCAACATCGGCGACTGCAAGACCCTGGCCTGCCATCCGGCTTCGACCACGCACCGCCAGCTGTCGCCGGAAGAACTGGCCAAGGCCGGCGTGTCGGAAGACATGATCCGTCTGTCGGTTGGCATCGAACACGTCGACGACCTGATCGCCGACCTGGATCAGGCACTCAACGCCGCCTGACAACGGACCTTCCGCCCGGCAGGCACCGCGGGCACATGACCGAAATGCCGATCACGGTGGTGATCGGCATTTTTCATGCTGCTGGCGCGGCCTCGGAACGCCCCCTACGCTTCACATGACAGATACGCGACAACCTTTACCTCACCAGCCCCGGAATAGCCATGAATGGGTGCTCCGGCACATGACGCCATCGGACCTGCCGGCGGTGCTGAGCGTCCAGCAACGCTGCTATCCGCCATCCATGAACGAAACGGCCATCGCGATAAGCGATCGCCTGGCGTGTGCGCCAGACTTTGCCTGGGTTGCGCTGCTGGATGAAACCCCCGCCGCCTATCTGATGACCTATCCATCGACCACGGGTAAGGTCACGCCGCTGGGTGGCGCCTTCGACATCCCGAAAAATCCGGATTGCCTGTATTTCCACGATCTGGCCGTATGCCCGACGGCGAGCGGAAAGGGGCTGGGTGCCGCACTGGTGCGCCATGCCCTGGCATCATCCCGGTGGCGCACGGCGGCGCTGGTCTGCGTTCAGGACGCCCGCAGGTTCTGGATGCAACAGGGATTCACCGACATCGAAACGCTCGAGGCGCAGCAGGCTGCGCACCTGGCCACCTATCCCGGCACGGCCCGCTACATGCTCAGGCGCCTGGACTGAGGGTCACTCGCCGACCACGTCGGCACCCGCCGGCGGCGTGAATCGGAAGGTCGAAGCCGGCAGCGCGGGGTTCTTCTCGAGCCGCGAGAAACGAACCAGGGTCGTCTGACCAAAGCTGTCGAGCAATTCCATGGCTTTCAGGTCGCTACCGGAAAAGCCGAGCCGCACCCGTTCGAAACCGCTGTCATTGGCCTTGGGCGTCGCCTCGACCCAGGTCATGCCATCGGATTCGCCGGCTTCCTTGAGCGTGAAATTCCTTTCCAGCTCGTTGCTGCCCGACAGCAAGGCCGCCGGCGAACCGCCAATCGCTTGCCCGGCCTTGCGCACCGTCACCTGCTGCAACTCGGGATCGTGGATCCAGATTTTCTCGCCATCACCCACCACCAGTTGAGGATAGGGTTTCTGGATTTCCCAACGCAATTTGCCCGGTCGCGAAATGGCGACGATACCCGAGGACTGCTGCGGCTTGCGACCGCTTTTGGCGATCACTGCCTGGGCGAACTCGGCCCTCAGGGTTTTCGTGTTCCGGAGAAAATCGTGCAACTGATCGATCGCACCGGCCGTAGCCAGCCCCGGAGCAAGTGCAAGGATGGCGGCCGACAGGGTTCTTTGGAAAATATTCATATGCCTAGCTTAACGCGCCGCTTTCCGGCGCGCTGTTTCAGGGTGTAACGGTTTGCAGCCGCTTATTCGGCCGGCTTCTTCATCAGCACTTCGCGCCCGCCGCGACCGTCCATGGCGGAAACCAGCCCGGCCTTCTCCATGGCTTCGATGAGGCGCGCCGAGCGGTTGTAGCCGATGCGCAGGTGGCGCTGGACGAGCGAGATCGATGCCCGCTGGTTCTTGAGTACGATATCGACGGCCTGGTCGTAGAGCGGATCGCTTTCGGCATCCCCGCCCTCGCCTGCCTCGCCGCCGCCTTCCTCGTCATCACCGGCCGCACCGGAAAGGATATCCTCGACATACTCCGGCGCACCGCTGGCCTTGAGATGCTCGACGACACGATGCACTTCGTCGTCCGATACAAAGGCACCATGCACCCGTGTCGGATAACCGGTGCCGGGTGCCAGATAAAGCATGTCACCCATGCCGAGCAAGGCTTCGGCCCCCATCTGGTCGAGGATGGTGCGCGAATCGATCTTGCTGGAAACCTGGAAGGCGATGCGGGTCGGGATGTTGGCCTTGATCAGGCCGGTGATCACATCGACCGACGGGCGCTGCGTGGCGAGAACCAGGTGGATGCCTGCGGCGCGGGCTTTCTGCGCGAGGCGGGCAATCTGCTCCTCGACCTTCTTGCCGACCACCATCATCAAGTCGGCCAGCTCGTCGATGATGACCACGATGTAAGGCATGGTCTTCAGCGGCTCGGGCGTTTCCGGGGTCAGGGTGAGCGGATTGGGGATGTTCTCCCCCTTTTTCTCCGCATCCTTGATCTTGGTATTGAGGCCGGCAATATTGCGCACCCCCATCGCCGACATCAGCTTGTAGCGCTTTTCCATCTCGGTGACGCACCAATGCAGCGCGTTGGCCGCCTGCTTCATGTCGGTGACGACCGGCGCCAGCAGGTGCGGAATGCCCTCGTAGATCGACAGTTCCAGCATCTTCGGGTCGACCATGATCAGGCGCACCTGATCCGGCTCGGACTTGTAGAGCATGGAAAGAATCATCGCATTGACACCGACCGACTTGCCTGAACCGGTCGTACCCGCCACCAGCAGGTGCGGTGTCTTGGCCAGATCGGCGACGATCGGCTGGCCGCCGATATCCTTGCCCAGACAGACGGTCAGCGGGCTGTGCATGTCGTTGTACGGCTTGCTGGAGATAATCTCCGACAGCTTGACCGTCTGCCGTTTGGGATTCGGCAACTCCAGTGCCATGCACGACTTGCCGGGCACCGTCTCGACCACGCGGATGGAGACCATGGCCAGCGCCCGTGCCAGATCGCGCGCCAGATTGACGATCTGTGCGCCCTTGACGCCGACCGCCGGCTCGATTTCGTAGCGGGTGATGACCGGGCCGGGCATCGCTGCCAGCACCTTGACCTGCACGCCGAAGTCGGCCAGTTTGCGCTCGATCAGCCGCGAGGTGTATTCCAGGGTTTCGGCACTCACCGTCTCGGTGGCGGGCGGTGCCGGATCGAGCAGGTGCAGCGGCGGCAACTGGCCGCCAACGATGGCCTCGGGGAAGAGCATGGCCTGCTTTTCACGCTCGACGCGCGCCTCCGCCTTCTTCGACACCGGAACAGCCGGCGGGGCGGGGGTTTCGATGATGATCGGCTCGTGCAGCTCGACGCGGCGCTTTTCCTCCTCGACCACGACTTCGCGCTGTTGCGCGACTTCTTTGCCGATCTGGCGGTCGCGCCATGCATCGACCCGTCCGTAGAAGAAGCCGACAAAGGTTTCCAGCAGCAGCCCCAGCTTCTCGAAAGCCCACAGCCACGACATGCCTGAAAAGATGCTCCAGCCCACGGCCATGGCCGCCAGCAGGAAAAGCGTGGAACCGGTATAGCCCAATTGCGTCGACAGAACACGTCCCAACTCGATGCCCAGCATGCCTCCCGGAGCCAGCGGCAACTGTGCGTGCGACGAATAGAAACGCAGGGCTTCCAGCGACGAGCTCCCCATCAGCAGGAAGGCAAACCCCCCCAGCGCAATGAACAGCGGATGCTGCTTGTGCTCGTCCGGTGCGTTGAACTTGCGGATGCCCCACCAGACGAACATGCCCATCAGCACGATCCACCACCAGGCCGAGAGGCCGAACAGGTAGAGCATCAGATCGGCGATCCACGCACCTGCGCGTCCGGTCGGATTATGCAGGGTCGTCGACACCACCGAATGCGACCAACCCGGATCATTCTTGTTGAAGCCCCACAAGGCCATGGTCAGGAACAAGGCAACGGCGCCGACACCCAGCCAGCGCGACTCCTGCAGCAGATTGCCGATCTTCTCCGGCAGCGGGCTGGCGCTCGTGCCTGCAGCCCCCCGACTCGCCATGCGACCCGCCATCCTTACGCCCCGGGGATGACCAGCACGTCATCCTCATAGCGGATATAACCGCTCAATTCCAGATCGCGCATGACCTTGCTGACCATTTCACGCGATGCACCAATCATTTTCGCCATATCCTGTTTCGACATCTTCTTCTTGACCACGCGCCGCCCGTCGGCCACTTCCGACATATCCAGCAGCAAGCGGGCAACACGACCGTAAACGTCCAGCAAGGCCAGGCTTTCGATCTTGCGGTCCGCCTCACGCAGCCGCAGCACCAGCGTCTTCATCAGCTTCTGGGCCACCTGGAAATTGTCCTGCAGGCAGCGCTGGAAGGCTTCCTTGCTCAGGAACAGCAACTCGCAGGGCTCCGCAGCGACCACGTTGGCCGACCGCGGGCTGCCGTCGATCAGGCCCATCTCGCCAAAAAATTCGCCCGGACCGAGCCAGGCCAGGATGATCTCGCGCCCCTCTTCGTCGGTGTTGGTCACCTTGGCCCGCCCGGCCAGCAAGACGTAGAGCGAATCCGTGCTTTCACCGGCCCGGACAATGAATGCGCCGCGCTCGGCGCGTTTCCGGCCGGAGACCTTGGAAAGCTTCTCCAGCTCCCCGTCGTCCAGTCCGGAAAACAAGGCGACGTTACGCAACACAACCAGGCTAAATCCGACAGGGGTAGTTGCCATAATTCAGTTTCCGTTCATGGGGTTACGAGACGATTATAAACCTGATTCCCAAATTACATAGGAACTTCGGGAAAATTGGAAGCTCAGACAACGCTATAATTTTCGGATCAGCCACCCAAGAGGATCATCATGTCCCAGAACGCCCGCCATACCCCGCTCATCATCCTCGGTTCCGGCCCGGCCGGCTACACCGCCGCCGTCTATGCCGCCCGCGCCAACCTCAAACCCGTGCTGATCACCGGCATGGCCCAGGGCGGCCAGTTGATGACGACGACCGAAGTCGATAACTGGCCGGCCGCGGCTGACGGCATCCAGGGACCGGAACTGATGGCCAACTTCGAAGCCCATGCCCGGCGTTTCGAAACCGAGATCATCTTCGACCACATCCACACCACCCAGTTGCAGCAAAAGCCCTTCACGCTGATCGGCGATGCCGGCACCTACACCTGCGACGCCCTGATCATCGCCACCGGTGCCTCCGCCATGTATCTGGGCCTGCCTTCCGAAGACAAGTTCCAGGGCAAGGGCGTCTCGGCCTGCGCCACCTGCGACGGTTTCTTCTACCGCAACAAACCGGTGGCCGTGGTTGGCGGCGGCAACACTGCCGTCGAGGAAGCGCTGTACCTGGCCAACATTGCCAGCCACGTCACGGTCATTCATCGCCGCGAGAAGTTCAAGGCCGAGAAGATCATGCAGGACAAGCTTTTCCAGCGTGAAAAGGAAGGCAAGGTCACCATCCTGTGGAACAGCGTGCTTGATGAAGTACTCGGCGACGACTCCGGCGTGACCGGCCTGAACGTCAAGAATACCCAGACCGGCGCGCTGCAGAAGGTCGACGTTCATGGCGTCTTCATCGCCATCGGCCACAAGCCGAACACCGACATCTTCGCCGGCCAGCTGGAGATGGATAACGGCTACATCATCACCGAATCCGGTCGCAACGGAAACGCGACGCAAACCAGCATTCCCGGCGTCTTCGCCGCGGGCGACGTACAGGATCAGATCTACAAGCAGGCCTGCACCTCGGCCGGTTCCGGCTGCATGGCCGCGCTCGATGCCGAGCGTTATCTGGACAACCTCGGCCACGCCTGATCAGGTTGACCGACGCGGATGACCTTGCCGCCTTCCGGGCGGCGGTGGCCGATGTTCAGCCGCTGCCGCCGGTTGACCGCGTCCAGCTTGTCAAGCCCCAGCCGGCAGCCAACAGGCTGCCCCGCCCCAGCGCACCACAATCCGCAACCATAAATCGCACGCTGCGCCACGAGCCGGCCTTGCCGGCACACTGGCACACGGCAGGCGACATCCGCCCCGTTCATGCCGACCCGGACCAGCAGGCTTTTTACGTCGCCATGGCTGGCGTCCAGCCCATGCCATCGCCTAACCGCGTCCAGCTGGGCACCCCGACACCGCCACCCCGTCCGCAGCAGTCGATCAACGACGAACGCGCCGCCCTGCACGAAAGCCTGCACGGCCAAATCGGCTTGCAGGACAGACTGGAAGGGGGCGACGAACCGCACTATCTACGCGGCGGATTGGCGATGACTGTCCTCCGCGACCTGCGGCGCGGCCGCTGGGTCGTTCAGGCCGAACTCGACCTGCATGGGATGAATCGCAATGAAGCCCGGCACCAGCTGGCCATATTTCTGGCCGAATGTCTGCACCATGGCCAGCGCTGCGTGCGGGTCATCCACGGCAAAGGGCATGGCTCGCCGCAAAAGCTGTCGATCCTGCGCCAGTTGGTGCGCGGCTGGCTGGCCCAGCGCCAGGAAATCCTGGCGTATTGCCAGGCTCAGCCGCACGACGGTGGCGAAGGTGCATTGATCGTCCTGCTGCGTGCCGCAAAAAAATAAAAAGGGCAGCTTTCGCTGCCCTCGTCATGGCCTGATTGCAGGCCGTTGCCATACCGCCCGGATCAAACGGCCGATTCGTTGGTTTCCCCGGTGCGGATCCGCACAACCTGCTCGACCGGCATCACGAAAATCTTGCCATCACCAATTTTGCCGGTTCGCGCCGCCTTGATGATGGCCTCGATGGCGGCATCGACATGATCGGCATTGACGACGATTTCGATCTTGATCTTGGGCAGGAAATCGACAACGTACTCGGCGCCGCGATACAGCTCGGTATGCCCCTTCTGACGGCCGAAACCCTTGACCTCGGTAACGGTCAGGCCGCTGATGCCGATTTCCGACAACGCCTCGCGCACTTCGTCCAGCTTGAACGGCTTGATGATGGCCTCGATCTTCTTCATGGATTGATTCCTCTCTCTTCTCAAAATTCGTCGGTATAGCGATTGGTAATAGGATACCGCCAATCCTTGCCAAAGCCACGCGGCGTGATGCGGATACCGACCGGCGCCTGACGGCGCTTGTATTCGGCAATGCGCAACAGGCGAACGACGCGACGCACATCGGCTTCGGGGAGTCCGGCCGCGATGATTTCGCGCGGACTGCGGTCCTCCTCCATGTAGGCACAGACGATGGCATCCAGCACATCGTATTCGGGCAGTGAATCCTGATCCTTTTGATCCGGTTTCAACTCGGCGGACGGTGGCCGGACGATGATGTTCTCCGGAATCACCGGGGCACCGTCGCACAAGGTATTGCGATAGCGCGACAGGCGATAGACCAGGGTCTTGTAGACGTCCTTGATCACGGCAAAACCACCAGCCATGTCGCCGTACAGCGTGCAGTAGCCGACCGCCATCTCGGACTTGTTGCCGGTGGTCAGCACCAGCTTGCCGGTCTTATTGGACAGCGCCATCAGGATATTGCCGCGGATGCGGGCCTGGATGTTCTCTTCCGTGGTATCGGCCGGCAACCCGGCGAACAGCGGATCGAGCATGGCCGCATAGGTTTCCATGGCCGGCGCGATGGCGATTTCGTCGTATGAGCAGCCCAGCTGGCGGATCATCTCGCGCGAGTCGTCGAGGCTCATCTGTGCCGTGTAGGGCGACGGCATCATGACGGCATGGACCTTGTCCGCCCCCAGTGCATCGACGGCTACGCACAGGGTCAGGGCCGAATCGATGCCGCCGGACAAGCCGATGATGGCGCCCTTGAAGCCGGTCTTGCCGATGTAGTCGCGCACGCCGAGAACCAGCGCCTTGTAGGCTTCGGCCTCAAGCGGCAGTTCGGCGCACAGATCGTCCGATTGCAGGCACCCCGCCGCAAAATCGACGATACCGAGCGCCTCCTCGAACTGCGGCAGACGCATGCAGACGCTCTTGTCGGGATTCAGCGCAAAGGAATCGCCGTCGAAAACCAGTTCATCCTGTCCACCGACAAGATTGCAATAGATGGCGGGAATGCCGGTCGCCTGGACCCGGTCGGCCAGCACCTGAACCCGCTCGCGGGTCTTGTCGAGATGGCAGGGCGAGGCATTGAGGACGAGCAGCAATTCGGCGCCGGCCCGGTGCGCCAGTTCGGCAGCACCCGCCTCCCAGATGTCGGCGCAGATGTTGATGCCGCAGCGCACGCCATTCAGGGTGACGACGCAAGGCTCGGTCCCCTGCTCGAAATAACGCTTCTCGTCGAAAACTTCATAGTTCGGCAGGCGCATCTTGCGATAAATCGCGGTGCGCTGGCCGTTTTCAATGACGGTAGCCGCGTTGTAACAGGTTCCGTCGCGTTCTTCCGGATACCCGACGATGACGGCAATACCGTCAACACGGGAAGCCAGATCGTCGAGAGCCCGGTTGCACGCCCGGTAGAAGTCCGGGCGCAGCAACAGGTCCTCCGGCGGATAGCCGCACAGCGCCAATTCCGGCGTCAGCAGCACATGGGCACCGCGGGCCTTGGCCTCGGTGGCGCATTGGATGATGCGTTCGACGTTGCCCGTCAGGTCACCGACGGTGGCGTTGAACTGGGCAACGGCGATTCGCAACATGTGACTTAGTAGGCCGGCTTGTCCTTGGCGTCGTTGTAACGCTGGACACCTTCCTGGATTTCCTTGTGGGCGGCATCAATGCCTTCCCAGCCGTTGACCTTGACCCACTTGCCCGGTTCCAGATCCTTATAGCGCTCGAAGAAGTGAGCGATCTGCTTGCGCAGCAATTCCGGCATGTCTTCGAAGGTCTTGACGTCCTTGTACAGCGGCGTCAGCTTGTCGACCGGCACAGCCAGCAATTTGGCATCGTTGCCGCCCTCATCGGTCATCGACAGCTGGCCAAGCGGGCGGCAGCGCACGACAACACCCGGCGGCAGGGAGAACGGTGCCACGACCAGCACGTCGACCGGGTCGCCATCGCCGGCGATGGTGTGCGGGATGTAGCCGTAGTTGCACGGATAGTGCATGGCGGTGGACATGAAGCGATCGACGAAGATCGCACCGCTTTCCTTGTCAACTTCGTACTTGACCGGCTCGGAATGAGCGGAAATTTCGATGATGACATTGAAATCGTCGGGGAGGGACTTGCCGGAAGGAACGTTGTTAAGTGCCATGTTTTATCTCTCTGCGTTCAGGTTTTGAGAACTTGCGATTATAACGCCGCCCCTGGCCGACATCAGCCCCAGGCGGCGAGAAACTCCTGCCAGTGCGGTGCGCTGATGCGGGCCAGCTGGGCCTTGACGAATTCGCCCTCGGCGACCTCCTCCTCGGCCGTGAGTTCGCCGCGCAGACGACGAAAACGGTTATAGACCAGATAGGTATTGATGACGTCGGTTTCGCAGTAGTCGCGAATATCGGCAATCTGGCCAGCCTGCCATGCCTCCCATACCTTGCCGCCGTCCATGCCGAGCTTGCCGGGAAAGCCAAACAGCTTGGCCAGATCGTCGAGCGGCGCGTTGGCACGGCCGTTGTACAGTGCCAGCAGGTCCATCAGGTCGAGGTGACGGGTGTGGTAGCGACTGATGTAGTTGTTCCACTTGAAGTCACGGGAATCGGCGTAGTCGCCATCCCCCATGTCCCAGTAACGCGGCGCCGACACGCCATGCAGCATGCCACGGTAGTGCAGCACCGGCAGATCGAAGCCGCCGCCGTTCCATGACACGATTTGCGGCGTGAATTTCTCGATGCCGTCGAAAAAGCGCTGGATGATGGCGCCTTCGCTCAAGTCCGGCTCGGACAGGGACCAGACCTTCAGCCCTTCGCTGGTCCGCAACACGCAGGAGATGGTCACCACCCGCTGCAGATGCAGTTGCAGGAAGTCGTTGCCTGTCTTGGCGCGGCGTTGCTGGAAGGCCAGTTCGGCGACCTCGTCGTCCGACAGTTCGCCGGGCAGATCGTTGAGCCGGCGCAGGCCGGGCACATCGGGAATGGTCTCGATATCGAAGACGAGAACCGGTTTCATGCCGGGAAAACGCCCGTCGACAGATAGCGGTCGCCACGATCGCAGATGATCGACACGATGACCGCGTTCTCCAGTTGCTGCGACAGGCGCAGCGCCACGGCCAATGCACCGCCTGAGGAGATGCCGGCGAAGATGCCCTCTTCCATGGCCAGACGGCGGGTCATCGCCTCGGCTTCGGCCTGGCTGACATACTCGATACGGTCGACGTTGGTCTTGTCGTAAATCTTCGGCAAGTAGGCTTCCGGCCACTTGCGGATACCGGGAATCTGGCTCCCCTCTTCCGGCTGGCAGCCGACGATCTGGATAGCCGGACTCTGCTCCTTCAGGAAGCGGCTGGTGCCCATGATGGTGCCGGTCGTCCCCATGCTGGATACGAAATGCGTGATCTTGCCGTCAGTATCGCGCCAGATTTCTGGGCCGGTACCTTCGTAGTGGGCCAGCGGGTTGTCCGGGTTGCCGAACTGGTCGAGGATGATGCCTTTGCCCTCGTCGCGCATTTTTTCGGCGACGTCGCGACACAGCTCCATGCCGCCATCCTTGGGCGTCAGCACCAGCTCGGCACCGAAGGCACGCATGCTCTGGCGGCGTTCGACACTCTGGTTTTCCGGCATGACGAGGATCATCCGGTAACCCTTCATGGCCGCCGCCATGGCCAGCGCGATGCCGGTATTGCCGGAAGTCGCCTCGATCAGCGTGTCGCCCGGCTTGATGTCGCCGCGCGCCTCGGCCCGCATGATCATCGAAAGCGCCGGCCTATCCTTGACCGAGCCGGCCGGGTTGTTGCCTTCGAGCTTGGCCAGGATGACGTTGCCGCGCTTGTCGTTATCCGCGCCCGGGATACGCACCAGGCGCACCAGCGGCGTGTTTCCGACAAAATCCTGCAGGGTTTTATACATGGCGGTGCAGCCACTCGATATATTGGGAGACGCCTTCCTCCACCGTAGCCATCGGCGCTTCGTAGCCGGCTTCGCGCAGTTTGGTCAGATCGCCCTGCGTAAAGGCTTGGTACTTGCCCTTCAGTGCATCGGGGAAAGCAATGTATTCGAGCAAGCCTTGCGCCCGGAGTTCAGCCAGCGACAGCGGGGCCTCCCCTTTGGCCTGGCGGCAGCCATTGGCGGCCGCGACGGCGACATCGTTGAAGCTCTGCGCCCGGCCGGAACCCAAATTGAAGATGCCGGATTTCTCGGGATGATCGAGGAAATACAGATTGACCTTGGCAACATCGCCAACGAAGACGAAGTCGCGCATCTGGCCGCCGTTCTCGTAGCCGTGCGAGCCTTCGAACAGCTTGACCTTGCCCTCGGCCTTGAACTGGTTGTAGTTGTGGAAGGCGACCGAAGCCATGCGCCCCTTGTGGGTTTCGCGCGGCCCATAGACGTTGAAGTAACGGAAGCCGACGATCTGCGACGAAGGATTCTTGGCGAGGCGCTGGCGGACGATCTGGTCGAACAGGAACTTGGAATAGCCGTAGACGTTGAGCGGCCCTTCGTACTGGCGCTCTTCCTTGAAGATGCTGCTGGCGCCGTAAGTGGCGGCCGACGAGGCGTACAGGAACTGCACGTCCTGATCCTGACACCAGTCGAGCAGGATCAGCGAGTAGCGATAGTTGTTCTCCATCATGTAGCGGCCATCCGTCTCCATGGTGTCGGAGCAGGCGCCTTCATGCAGGATGGCCTCGATCTCGCCGTCGTAATGACCGGCCTGGATGCGCTCGATGAAATCGTGCTTGTCGAGGTAGTCGGCGATTTCGCAGTCGATCAGGTTCTTGAACTTGTCGGCCTTGGTCAGGTTATCGACGGCGATGATGTTGGTGATGCCGCGCTCGTTCAGCGCCTTCACAATGTTGGAGCCAATGAAGCCGGCAGCGCCGGTGACGACGTAGTACATGGAATTCTCCTTACAGGGCGGCGAGCAGTTCCTGGCGGGTAACGACCGCAGTTCCCAGTTTGCCGACGACGATGCCGGCGGCGATGTTGGCGACGCGAATGGCTTCGGCCCAGTCGGCGCCCGCAGCGAGCATGACGGCCAGCGTGGCAATGACGGTATCGCCGGCACCGGAGACATCGAACACCTCGCGCGCCAGGGCCGGTTGATGGTGGACCTCGTCGGCAAACAGGGTCATGCCCTCCTCGCTGCGGGTGACGAGCAAGGCCTCCAGGCCCAGTTCACCGCGCAGCCTAGTGGCCTTGGCAAACAGTTCTTCTTCGTCTCTCCAGCTGCCGACGACCTGCTTCAGTTCGGAGCGATTCGGCGTGATCACCGTCGCACCGGCATACTTGCCCCATTCGTCGCCCTTGGGATCGACCAGAACGGGTTTGTCGGCCGCGCGGGCAATGCGGATCATCTCGGAAATGTGGGTCAGGCCGCCCTTGCCGTAATCGGACAGGATGACCACGTCGGCATCGGCCACCCGGCGCTCGAAATCGGCCAGCTTGGCCTGCAGGATCTCGTGTGACGGAGGTGTCTCGAAGTCGATACGCAACAATTGCTGCTGGCGGCCGATGACGCGCAACTTGACGATGGTGTCGATATCGTCATCGATGTGCAGGCCGGCGTCGATCAGCCCCTCGTCGAGCAGGCGAGCAAGCGAACGGCCGGCGTCGTCATCGCCGACGACGGACAGCAAGGCCGTCACGGCGCCGAGCGAGGCCGCATTGCGCGCCACGTTGGCTGCACCGCCGAGGCGTTCTTCCTGGCGCTCGACCTTGACCACCGGCACCGGCGCCTCCGGCGAAATCCGGCTCACGTCGCCGAACCAGTAGCGATCCAGCATCACGTCACCGACCACGAGCAGGCGAACCTGCGAAACCTTTTCCAGCATGTTGCGATTCTCTCAGCGGCCGATGGCGAAATAGTCGATGCCCGAATTGCGCACGAACTTCGGGTCGTAGAGATTGCGGCCATCGAAAATGACCGGATTCTTCAGCGTCGCCTTGATCGCTTCGAAATCCGGGCTGCGGAACTCTTTCCACTCGGTAGCGATGACCAGGGCATCCGCACCGTCCAGCGCCGCCATCGGGCTGTCGGCGTAGGTCAGGCGCGCTTCGTCGCCGAAGATGCGCTGCGTTTCGTGCATGGCGACCGGGTCGTAGGCAGAAACCGTGGCGCCTGCAGCGAACAGGTCGGCGATCAGCTCACGGCTCGGGGCTTCGCGCATGTCGTCGGTGTTCGGCTTGAAGGCAAGGCCCCACAGGGCGAAGTGCTTGCCCTTGAGATCGCCGAACTTCTGCTGGATCTTCTTGGTCAGCACATGCTTCTGCGCATCATTGGCTTCCTCGACGGCAGTCAGCACCTTGAGGGTGATATTGGCATCATCCTGCGCAGTCTTGATCAGTGCCTTGACGTCCTTGGGGAAGCAGGACCCACCGTAGCCGCAGCCCGGGTACAGGAAGTGATAGCCGATACGCGGGTCGGAACCAATGCCCTGGCGGACCATCTCGATGTCGGCACCCAGCACTTCGGCCAGATTGGCCAGTTCGTTCATGAAGCTGATACGCGTCGCCAGCATGGCGTTGGCGGCGTACTTGGTCAGTTCGGCACTCTTGATATCGGTGACGATCAGGCGTTCGTGGTTGCGCTGGAACGGCGCGTACAGGGCGCGCATCAGGTGGATGGCCTGCTCGTCTTCGGCACCGACGACGATACGATCAGGACGCATGAAGTCCTCGACGGCAGCGCCTTCCTTGAGAAATTCGGGATTCGACACGACGCTGTACGGCGTACTGACGCCGCGCTTCTGCAACTCGTCGGCGATGGCGGCATGGACTTTGGCGCCGGTACCGACCGGCACCGTGCTCTTGTCGACGACGACCTTGTAGTCGGTCATCAGGCGGCCAATATTGCGGGCGGCAGCAAGCACGTACTGCAGGTCGGCCGAGCCGTCTTCATCGGGCGGCGTACCGACCGCAATGAACTGGACGGTGCCATGCTGGACGGCCTTTTCGATATCGGTGGTGAAATGCAGGCGGCCAGCCGCAACGTTGCGACGGACCATTTCCTGCAAACCCGGTTCGTAGATCGGGATGCCGCCCTCTTCAAGGATACGGATCTTTTCCGGATCGACATCCAGGCAAAGCACGTCATTGCCTACTTCCGCCAGGCAGGTACCACTGACCAGACCGACATAACCGGTACCGACAACCGTAATTTTCATGAAATTTCCTACAGGGATTGATCGAATTCTTCGCCACGACGCGGCGGATAGGTTTCCCAGCCACCGCAGGCGGGACAGCGCCAGTAGAACTGGCGAGCCTTGAAGCCGCAATTATCGCACCGATAGCGCGACAGGCGCTTGGTATAGCCCTGGATGATGGTCTTCGCCAGTTCGACATCCGGCCTGACTTCGGGCGCCGCCAGCGGCAGGCGCGCGCTCATCAGCTTCTCGAGGCCAAGCAGGGTGGGATTGCGCTGCAATTCGGCACGCACCAGACGATAAGCCGCCTCGGTCCCTTCGCTCTCCAGCACCAGTTGATAGACGACATCGAGAAGGTCCAACGACGGATAACGCTCAAGGTAACCGCTTAATAGGGCTACGCCTTCCGCCAGGCGCCCCTGCTTGCGATAGGCCTCCAGCAAACGCTGGGCAACCAGTGCCAGATAGGCCGGATCCTGCTGTTCGATGCGCTGCCAAGCCTCGATGGCCTCCAGCGGTTTCCCCTCCTGAAGGAGGAGATCGCCTTGGAGCAGGCTGGCCCGCACGCACTTGCGGTTTTCCTGCATGGCGACATCAAGATACTGGCGCGCTTCGTCGGGACGCGAGCGCATGATTTCGTTGGCCGCCAACTCGCAGTAGTACTCGGCAATTTCGCGATGGGAGGCGACATCGGGCAGTTCGCGGGCGATCTCGACGGCTTTCAGCCACTCCTTCCCAACCTGGTAAATCTCCAGCAGGTTGCGCTTGGCCTCCTCTTCGAACGAGGTGCCCAGCAGCTTGTTGAAGATTTCCTCGGCACGATCGAGCAAGCCAGCCTTGAGGTAATCCTGCCCCAATTCCAAGAGTGCCTGCAGGCGGACGCGCTCGTCGAGGTCGGGAAGATCGATCAGGTTCTGATGCATGCGGATGGCCCGCTCGGTTTCACCGCGACGGCGAAAAAGATTACCCAACGCGAAATGCAGTTCGACGGTTTGGGAATCAACCTTGGCAACCTCGAGGAAGGAATCGATAGCCTTGTCGGGCTGCTCGTTGAGCAGGAAATTCAAGCCCTGGAAATATGATCGCGGCAATGCCCGCGACTCGTGAATGACCTGCCGCATGTCAACGCGCGCCGCAGCCCAGCCCAAGCCGAAAAAAACCGGAATCAGCAGCAACTGCCAGTAATCGACAACGTCACTCATACGGCGGGTGGCGTTTCAATGCTGGGTGCTTGCGGCTGGCGCGTAGCCGCCTTTTTCAATCGGGAAATCTCGCGCCGCTGACGAAAGAGCACACCGAGCAACGAAAGTGCCCCAATGACTATGCCGCCAACAAAAAAAGCGAGCAAGGCAAGCACCAGCGGCGCCTGCCAGATCTGCCCAGGCAAAAGCCTCAGGCTGACCGGATCGGTGTTCTGTGCAGCAAACACCACCAGGAAAATGAAGATGATGAGCCGGATGGCCCAAGTCAATGCTGTCATGACATTCAATAAAAAGGGGCAGTGAAATCATTCACCGCCCCAAATCTACCACATTGAGCCAAGCCCGGCGTCAGATCATCTGATCGACCCGTTCGCGCAACTCTTTTCCGGCCTTGAAATGGGGAACCCATTTGGCCGGCACACTGACCTTCTCCCCCGACTTGGGGTTGCGTCCAACACGCGGCGGCCGGTAGTTGAGCGCAAAGCTGCCGAATCCGCGGATCTCGATGCGATCTCCGCGCACCAGCGCTTCGGACATCGCATCGAGAATCATCTTGACCGCAAAATCAGCATCCTTCGCCACCAACTGCGGAAACCGCTCCGCCAGTCGGGCGATGAGCTCGGATTTGGTCATGCTAGTGCCTTATCAGCCTTGTTGGTTGAGTTTGGCCTTCAGCAGGGCGCCCAGGTTGGTCGTACCGGAAGCAGCGGAGGCGGAGTCAGAAGCCAGCTTCTGCATCGCTTCGTGCTGTTCGGCATTGTCCTTGGCCTTGATGGACAGGTTGATGCCACGGGTCTTACGATCCACGTTGATGATCATGGCTTCGACTTCGTCGCCCACCTTCAGGTGTTGCGACAGGTCGTCGATACGATCACGCGAGAACTCCGAAGCACGCAGGTAACCTTCGTTCTCGCCATCCAGGGTCAGCACGGCGCCGCGGGCATCCACCGTCTTGACGGTAGCGCGCACGATGCTGTTCTTCTCGTGGGTAGCGATGAAGTTGGTGTACGGGTCACCTTCGAGCTGCTTGATGCCCAGGGAGATACGCTCCTTCTCGACGTCGATGCCGAGCACGACTGCCTCGACTTCGTCGCCCTTCTTGAAGTTGCGGATGGCTTCTTCGCCGGTCGCAGACCAGGACAGGTCGGACAGGTGAACCAGGCCATCGATACCGCCAGGCAGACCGATGAAGATGCCGAAGTCGGTGATCGACTTGATGGCACCGCGGACCTTGTCGCCCTTCTTGTGGTTCATGGCGAAATCGTCCCACGGGTTCGGCAGGCACTGCTTCATGCCCAGGGAGATACGCCGACGCTCTTCGTCGATTTCCAGGATCATGACTTCGACTTCGTCGCCCAGGGAAACGACCTTGGACGGATGGACGTTCTTGTTGGTCCAGTCCATTTCGGAGACGTGCACCAGGCCTTCGATGCCTTGTTCGATTTCAACGAAGGAACCGTAGTCGGTCAGGTTGGTGACCTTGCCGAACAGGCGGGTACCGGCCGGGTAACGGCGGGCAATGCCAACCCACGGATCGTCGCCCAGCTGCTTCATGCCCAGGGAGACGCGGTTCTTCTCGGCGTCGAACTTGAGGATCTTGGCGGTAACTTCGTCACCAACGTTGAGCACTTCGCTCGGGTGACGGACACGGCGCCAGGCCAGGTCGGTGATGTGCAGCAGGCCATCGATGCCGCCCAAATCGACGAACGCGCCGTAGTCGGTGATGTTCTTGACGATACCCTTGACGGTGGTGCCTTCCTTGAGGTTCTCAAGCAGCTTTTCGCGATCCTTGTCAGCGGTGGCTTCGAGCACGGCACGGCGGGACATCACGACGTTGTTGCGCTTGCGATCCAGCTTGATGACCTTGAATTCGAGGGTCTTGCCTTCGTACGGCGTGGTGTCCTTGACCGGACGCATGTCGACCAGGGAACCCGGCAGGAACGCACGGACGCCGTTGGACATGACGGTGAGACCACCCTTGACCTTGCCGGTGATGGTACCGGTGACCAGGGTGTTGTTGTTCAGGGCTTCTTCCAGGAAGTTCCAGGCGGCGATGCGCTTGGCGCGATCGCGCGACAGGCGCGTGGCGCCGTAGCCGTCTTCCAGCATTTCGATGGCAACTTGAACGAAGTCGCCTTCCTTGACTTCGATCTCGCCCTGATCATTCAGGAATTCTTCGAGCGGAACATAGGATTCTGATTTCAGGCCGGCATTGACCACGACGAAATTGTGATCGATGGCCACCACTTCGGCAGTGATGACTTCGCCTTGACGCATTTCCTGGCGAGCCAGGGATTCTTCAAAAAGTTGAGCAAAAGATTCCATTACGGACAGACTTTCATGCCACGAATCGAGCCAGGGTCGGTACGAAAAGCAGCGGGTTGAGGTTAAAAAAATGCGCCGGCCATTGCAGCCGGCAACACCGTTACAGCGACACTTCCCTGCTCCATGCCAGCACCTGGTTCACCGCCTGTTCGATGGTGAGATGCGTGGTATCGAGCAGCCTTGCATCAGCCTCCTGCCTGAGCGGCGCCACGCTGCGCTGCGAATCGCGCGCATCACGTTGCTGCAGGTCAGCCAGAAGGTCCGGGAGATTAGCAGAGAATCCTTTTTCGATCAACTGCTTATAGCGGCGTTCGGCACGCGCCTCCGCACTCGCCGTCAGGAACACCTTGAGCTGGGCTTTCGGGAAGATCACCGAACCCATGTCGCGTCCGTCACCCACCAGGCCCGGTAGCGTATTGAAGGCCCGCTGGCGGAATAACAGCGCCTCGCGAACAGCCGGCAGGGCGGCCACTTTCGAGGCGCCGGCCGACATTTCCTCGGTACGGATGGCATCGCCGACCAAGCTGCCGTTGAGACGGATGTCGCTACCGGAAAATTCAACATCGAGAACTGCAGCCAAGTTGGCAACACCGGCTTCATCGGCCCAATCGACACCAGCCTGCTTGGCAGCCAAGGCCGTCAGGCGATAGAGCGCCCCGGAATCGAGGTAGGCGAACCCCAAGGCCTCGGCAACCCGCGCCGCCACCGTCCCCTTTCCTGAAGCCGATGGGCCGTCGATGGCTATGACCGGAGCCGCCCGGGTAACCGCTGCGAAACGTTCGAAATAGTCCGGAAAGGTCTTGGCGACGCATTTCGGATCATTGATGCGCAGCGGCGTGCCGAAGGCTGCCAGCGAGAAGCACATCGCCATGCGATGATCGTCGTAGGTATCGATGGCGGCCGGATGCAGGACTGCCGGCGTCACGCAGAGGTAGTCCGCCCCCTCTTCCACTTCGGCGCCCAGCTTGCACAATTCAGTCGCCATCGCTGCGATGCGGTCAGTTTCCTTGACTCGCCAGCTGGCGATATTGCGCAGGGTGGTCTTGCCCTTGGCGAACAAGGCAGCCGTGGCCAGCGTCATCGCGGCATCGGGAATATGGTTGCAATCGAGATCGACGGCAACCAGCCCCCCTTCCGGTGCACGTGCCTCCATCCAGTTTGGACCCATCTCGATGCGTGCGCCCATTTTTGCCAACGCCTCGGCAAACCTCACATCACCCTGGATCGAATCCTGGCCGACGCCTTCGACACGCACCGGGCCACCGCCAATGGCGCCCAGTGCGAGAAAATAGGAAGCAGAGGAGGCATCGCCCTCGACGTAGATCGTTCCCGGCGAGACATATCGGCTGCCGGCCTTGATGGTAAAGCGCTGCCAGCCATCGCGCTCGACGACTACACCGAAGCGTGCCATGGTCGCCAGCGTGATCTCGATGTAGGGCTTGGAAATAAGCTCGCCGACCACTTCGACAACAACCTCCTGCCCGGTCAACGGCAACGCCATCAGCAAACCCGTCAGGAATTGACTGGAAACATCGCCACGCACCTTGACCACGCCACCCGGCTGAATGTTGGCCGGTTTCAGATGTAACGGCGGATAGCCCTCGTTCGCCAGATAGGTGATGTCGGCACCCAATTGGCGTAGACCATCGACCAGATCGCCAATCGGCCGCTCATGCATGCGGGCGACGCCCTTGAGAACATAGTCGCCACCGGCCAGCGCCAACGCAGCGGTTAGCGGACGAAAGGCTGTGCCGGCATTGCCGAGGAAGAGTTCCGCCTGCTTGACCGGAAAGCGCCCGCCGCTTCCGGTGATACGCCAGTTTTCGCCTCCTAGATGGACAACGCCCAGGCCCAGTGCTTTGAGCGCATCGAGCATGCGCTCGGTATCGTCGGAAGCCAACAGGTCGCGAACCTCGGTTTCACCTTCAGAGAGGGCTGCCAGCAACAGGACACGGTTGGAGATACTCTTTGAACCGGGCAGTCGAACACTACCGCTGGCTGAACACAATTGGGGAAGATCGAGAAATTCCATGTCCGGATGACCGCTGAAAAACAGTGGAGTTTACCCCGGTCCGGCCAAGTCAGAAACCTGTCGATTCCTCAGCAACCCAAATCGGCAACGTATTCAGGCACATATTTTTTCAATCCTGCCTTCACATCGGCGGAGGGGCGAATCGACGAGTGAAGCCAACCCAACAATTCCTCATATTCGGCAATCGATAATTCATCCGAAAGGCGCGCTATCCGCAGCTTGGGATGGGGCGTCAGCAATGTCGCCTCATCGTCGGCCAGCAATTCTTCATATAGTTTCTCGCCTGGCCGCAGACCGGTGAATTCGATTTTCACCTCGTCTTCGGAAAACCCTGAAAGGCGAATCATGTCGCGTGCCAGATCGACAATTTTCACCGGATCACCCATTTCCAGAACGAATATCTCGCCCCCCTGCCCCATCAGCCCAGCCTGCAAAACCAACTGCGCCGCTTCGGGAATGGTCATGAAATAGCGCACGATATCGGGATGCGTTACGGTCACCGGGCCACCTTGGGCGATCTGCTCCCGGAATTTTGGTATGACGCTACCATTGCTACCCAGCACATTGCCAAAACGGACAATCACAAAACGCGTTGCACCGCAATTGTTGACTGCAAGACAAAGTCTTTCAGCCAATCGCTTGGTCGCCCCCATGACATTGGTTGGATTGACGGCCTTGTCCGTGGAAATCAACACGAACTTCCTGACCTGTGCTTCCTGGGCGGCCCGCGCTACGGTCAGCGTACCAAGGGCATTGGTCCGCACGGCCTGCCAGGCATTGACGCTTTCCATCAAGGGTACGTGTTTGTAAGCAGCCGCATGGAAAACGACAACGGGCTGCTCGCCAGCAAAAATCTCGGCGATCCGCTCCTTATCACGAACATCGGCAGCCCATGACCGACAATCCATCGATGGATGACTGGTACTCAACTCCTCACCAATGCTGTAAAGCGCGAATTCGGAGGAATCGACCAACACCAGTCGTGATGGCTTGAAACGGGCAATTTGTCGACAAAGCTCCGAACCGATGGACCCTCCCGCCCCAGTCACCAGCACGACATTGCCTCCGAGCAAATCGTGTACGCCGTTGTCGTCCAGCGAGACCGCTTCGCGTCCGAGCAAATCCTCCAACTCGACCTTACGGATACTGGATACGGATAGCCGCCCTGACAACAGATCATCGTATGAGGGCACGGTCAAAACCGTAAGTCCGGCCGCCGAAGCCAGTTCAGTAGCTCGCCTACGCTGGGCTGGACGGGCAGTCGGCATGGCGATGATGGCATGCTTGGCACCCAGATTTTCCGCAACCGACCCGATGTTCCCAATCGGCGACAGGATGGGCAGCCCTCTCAGACGACGCCCGGCTCTTCCCGGATTGTCATCAATGATGGCAACCGCATACCACTGACCGCTGCGATGAATTTCCCGCAGCAAGGAATCGGCCGCCTCACCCGCCCCGATGATGAGGACAGGCTGCCCACGGAGCTTGGCAGGTCCATAAAGGCGATGCTCTTTCCAACTACGATAGGCAAAACGTGTTCCGCCCATAATGACCGCGAGGAGAAGCGGGTGCAGGACCAGCACCGAGCGTGGAATCAGAGGCACCTTGAAAATGGCAACCACTGTCGTGGTCAGCAATGCACCAACGAAGACCGCACTGAGCAAATGCTGCAGGTCGGCGATGCTGGCAAAGCGCCAAAGCCCTTGGTACAGACCGAAAAAAAAGAACAATGCTGCAAATAGCGGCAAAACCCAGAGCAAAGCACCAACAGCAACCCCCTGAAACTCGGCCGGCGTATCGAAATTAAAGCGCAGCCAGAATGCCAGTAACCAAGCCCCCCCGGCAGCGCACACATCGAATGTAAAAGCGGCCAGCGTCCGGGGGTTAAGGCTGAAGAGCATCGATTTTGTAGTCTTTTTCATACTGCTTTAATGCGAAACGCCATCACTTTTCACAACCTTCAGGGCCGTCAGCCAAATGATCCTGAGATCGAACCAGAAGCTCTGTTGCCGAAGATACTCGGCATCAAGCGCCACCTTTTGCGGAATGGGCAATTCGTCCCGGCCGTTGATTTGCGCCCATCCGGTCAGGCCCGGCTGCAATTCGTCCACGCCTGCCTTGGTGCGCAAGGCAATGAGGTCGTCTTGATTGAACAAAGCGGGACGAGGACCGACGAAACTCATGTCGCCGACCAATATACTCCAAACCTGCGGCAACTCATCCAGGCTTGAACGGCGCAGGAACGAGCCTATCGGGGTCAGATGGGCAGCCGGGTTACTCAGCAGATGGGTAGCGACCGCCGGCGTACCCACGCGCATGCTGCGGAATTTCGGCATACGAAAAATCCGGTTACGCCGCCCGACACGATCCGACCAATACAGTACCGGTCCCGGCGAGGTCACCTTGACCAACACGGCCACCACCAGCAACGGGATGGTGAAGATGCAAACAACTGCCAGCGCCAGAAAAAAATCGAAAAGCCGCTTCATACCGAACTATTTTCTTTTGTGAGGAATTGCTCGATGCGCCGGATCTGCAAGGCGACCACCTGCGCTTCGTCATAAAATGCCAAGGCTCTTTCCCTACCCTTGGCCCCCATCGAGGCCACCTTGGCACGATCACCGGCCAATGTCAGAAAGGCTTCGGCCAGCGCTTTTGGCGACCGGGTCGGCACCAGCAAACCTGTTTCACCAGGCACGACCTCCTCCCGGGAACCACGGATATCCGTGGCAATCACCGCCTTGCCCATCATCATGGCCTCGATGATGGTACGAGGCATACCTTCCCTCCATGACGGAAGGCAGAACACATCCATGGCAGCGAGCAGTTCCGGAATGTCCTTGCGCGCGCCGGTCACCACCAGGCGCTTGCCGAGAGCAGCTCCCGCACGCTCCAGTTCTGCCTCCACATCACCGGCGTGATCGCTCGCCAGACGCTCACCCACCATCAGAATCACCATCTCGGAATGATTCCCGGCGGCCTCAATGGCGGCCTCGAGAAACTCCATGATTCCCTTTTCGACTACCTGACGGGCGATGATACCGATCACGAAGGCATCGCTGGCAATGCCCAGAGCCTTGCGCAATACTGCACCATCGCCGATCACCGCAGGATTGAAGCGTCGGGCATCGACGCCGTTACCGATGGCGAGCGTACACGCAGCCGGCGAAATACCTTCCTGCACCGCTGTCTCGGCATCTTCGGCGCTCTGTGTGAAAAGCAGATTGGTAAAAAGGCCGGCAAGCCGCTCCAGCCAGACGAACAGGCGACGCTTCCAGGCTGGCATTTCGTCATGAAAGTAAAAGCCGTGCGCCGTGTAGATGACAACCGGCACGCGCGCAATAAACGCCGCCACCCTGGCCACCAGAGCGGCAACCGGCGTGTGCACGTGGAGGATGTCGAAACGCTCGCGTCGAAAGTATGCCGCCAGCCGGACGACAGAAACCGCATGCTTGAAGACATTGAGGCTACGTGAAATCGGGATGGTATCGATGGCATAGCCCCGTTCACGCATCCCGGGAATCTCCGGACCATCCGAGCACACGGAGGTGACTCTCCAGCCGTGATCCTGCATCCCGTCGATCAGCGGCAGCAAAAAATGCTTGAGCGTGAAATCGACTGCGCAAAGTTGGCAAACCCTCAAGCCCATCGTCTTCTCCAGGCTTGGTACATCAACACATTCCAGAGGGCGTATTGCACATTTCGTCCCGATAGATGCCTTTGCCACATTGCCCTGATCGGCACGGGATCCAGGAGGCCATCCGAGCCGAGCTGATCCGGTGACAACAGGTCTTCCGCCCAATCGCGCAGCGGCCCACGCAACCAATGCTCAATGGGAACACCGAAGCCCTGCTTCGGACGATCGACCATTGCCTGCGGCACGTAGCGGTACAGCAACTGTCTGAGCAACCATTTACCCTGTCCGTTACGGACCTTCTGCTCGAAAGGCAGACCCCAGGCAAAGGAAATCACCCTTTCATCCAGGAAGGGCACGCGGGTTTCCAGGCTTGCCGCCATCGCAGCCCGATCCACCTTGACCAGAATGTCGTCTGGCAAGTAAGTCAGCGTGTCGACAGCCATCATCCGCTCTGCATAACACGGCATGCCGGGCCACGTGGCCGGATCGGCCACCAGCGTTTTCGGCTCGCCAGGAGTTCGCAGTGGTAGTACACCGCGCCACTGGCTGACCAACTCACGATAAAGCGCTTCTTCGGAATCCGCTCCCATCACCTCGGCCAGTTTGTGCAGCTTGTCCCCGGGATTGCTGACCCGCAGTCGGCCGGGCATCGCCCACGACAATGCACCCAAAGCGTTGTTCCAGGCCCCGGCCGAAATCGAGGAGAAAAGTCCAGCCGCCCGGCGCCGAAGCCCGAGGGGTAGCTTGCCAAAGCGCTGCCACAGGGAAGTCGCCCAAAAATAGCGGTTGTAACCGCCGAATAGCTCGTCACCCGCATCACCAGAAAGACAAACCGTAACGTGCTGACGGGTCAGCGCGCAGACGAGAGCGGTCGGAATCTGTGAGGAATCTGCAAATGGCTCGTCATACATATCCGGCAAACGAGGAATGATGGCTCGAGCCTGATCCGGCGACACGTAGAGTTCGGTGTGCTCCGTGCCTAAATGGGCGGCCACAACCTTGGCATGCGCCGCCTCGTCGTATGCCCCTTCGGCAAAACCGATCGTAAAGGTACGAACCGGCTTGGCACTTCTCGACTGCATCAGGGCAACTACCATAGACGAGTCGAGCCCGCCGGAAAGCAAGGCCCCCAAGGGAACATCCGCCTCCATCTGCTCACCGATGGCTGAGCCGAGCACCTCATCCAGCGCATCCAGTGCCTTGGCATCGGACATCGGCGAACGAGCGGCGGCACGCTGCCGTGCAGTTTCGGCAAAAGACCACCAAGCCTCCGGTTCGCCAAATTCGCCCCGAGCGTTCACTCGCAGCAAGGTACCCGGTGGCAACTTGAAGATATTCCGGTAAATGGACAACGGCGTCGGCACGTAGCCATAACGCAGCATCAAGGCCAACGCGCCAGGGTCAGTTTGAAAATCCCCCCCGGGAATCGCCCTCAACGACTTCAACTCCGAAGAAAAGGCAAAAGCATTGCCAACCCGGCCGTAGTACAAGGGCTTTTCGCCTATGCGGTCACGGACAAGCGAAAGCATCCGCTCCCGGCTATCCCATACGGCGATGGCGAACATGCCGCGCGCCCGCTTCAAGGTCGCTTCCAACCCCCAGGCAACGATGCCAGCCAGCAAAACCTCGGTATCCGAATAGCCACGCCACGCCGGGGCCTTGCCAGACTGTTCCAGCTCAGTACGGATACTCACCCAATTGTAGATTTCGCCATTGAAAACGACGACATAGCGACCACAGGCCGAAGACATCGGCTGATGACCAGCCGGTGACAGATCGAGAATCGACAGGCGGCGATGGGCAAGCACGACGCCCACATCCGCTCCGACCCATACGTCGCCATCATCCGGCCCGCGATGGATGATGGCATCAGCCATTTGCTCGCCCGTACGACGCAAACGGTCGCCATCGGCAAATTCAGTGTGAAGTTTGAGCCCCGCTATCCCGCACACCCTGATCACCCATCCTTAAATTCTTGTTATTGCGAAAATCCGCGAGCTTCGAGGCCCGATGTCCAGAAATAACTCTGCTCACCAGCCGTATACCCTACAACGGGCTGGCACGCCGGGGACGGAGTCTATTGGCAAACGCCAACAATTGCCACCAGTCACCGTGCATGCAATACATCGAAACTCAGCACATCAACACTTTTCTTCGAACACGACCAGATAGCGGCTAGCGACAACTCCAATCTCATACTCTTCCACGATGCGCTGACGGGCAAGCTGCTTGAGGGCAAGAAAATCCTTCTCAGGCATCGCCAACAGTGACTGCCAAGCCGCCGCCATCGCCTCATCATCTCCCGCTTGAACGACAACACCGGCCTGCCCCACGATGCAGGAGCTGTCGCCAACATCTGTGACCGCACAAGGAATTCCGCAGGACATTGCCTCGCCGATGACGTTCGGAAATCCCTCGCTGGTCGACGTACTGGCCAAGATATCGAAGGCATTCATGATCGCAGGAACGTCACGACGCGGCCCAAGCAATGCCACCTTACCCAGAATTCCTTCTGCTTCCAACATACCCTTCAGTTCAGTGTTGTCTTCTGTAACATCGGTTCCGACGAGAACGAAACGTGCTCGCTTTTCCTTTTTCGCCAGCAACCCTGCGGCTCTGACAAAGGTATCGAAACCCTTCATCGCGTGGTAGCGCCCCACCATGCCGATAACAAAGTCACCGTCGGAGACGCCGAACTGCTGGCGCATCGCCGAGCGTGCCTCGGCATCCGGTGCAAACGCTGCAACATCAAAACCATTGGGTAAGACCTTCCAGCATTGAGCACTGTACCCCATCCGGATATGCTCCTCCATGCCGAACCGGGCATTGGCCACGATCACAGCAGGAATGAAAGACAGGCGGGCTAGCAGTTTGACAAGCAGTATATTCGAGCGGGGAAGCTCTTCCGGCGAAAGACGGGAACAGCGGAGATTCCAGATCAGGCGGATTGATGGTGCCAAGCATTTGAGTGCCACGCCAAATAAATCTGCATGATGCAACCAAGTCATCACGGCATCGGGCCTGAATCGACCTACCATGCAACGCGCGCGCCACAACGCACACACGCTGCTCGGGCCGCCGGCCACTCCCAACGACTGTACTTGAACCCCCAGAGCGCGGATATCCGGTGCAAGGATATCGAGGTCGGTCAGGGTCAGGACCACATGCTCTGTTGCCACGCGATCTGACGCCTGTAGCAGTTTGAGCAGCATCATTTCGGCCCCGCCCAGGCCGAGCCCGGTAATGATGTGGAGAACGCGGGTCATCAATACCAGCGTATTGATAAAGAGAACAATCGAACCGATACCCCCACATGTTTACCGAAGATATCGCTCCCACATTTTTCCTGGCACCACATTTGTTGAGAAAAGTTGAGAGAGGATGCATCAGAGCCAGTCATTTTGTTTCGATCTTGTCTTTTTTGGAGAAATCAAAACCCATCGAAGCGAAAACACCATCCCAACGAGCCAACGTTGCCTCTTTGCTGCATTCAACTTCGGTAAATCCTCTTCCGCGAATTCCCGCATCCCGACGTAGCGACTCATCGGCAATCATGTCCTCCAGGGCTGCACGCCACTCATCTTGAGTGCAACACGCCAATCTATCCATGCCGACATCTCGCATAGCGCGTTGATAAGCAGGTGTGGCAGAGGTCACCACTGGCATACCCATCCGCCACAACAGCAACAATTTATTTTCAGGTTTACCAACAACAAACGGATCAGTGAGATCTATTGGGATGACAGCCAAATCACAACTCTGAATCACTCGAGAGCATGTTGCCTCATCCCAAATATGAAACCGCACTGAATCAAAAATCTCGCGCGCCAAATCCGAGCTATGCACACGGCCAAAGCGCCCAAGTAAGCGGGGCTGATCTGGATCCGTGACAATGTTGAGCACCAACGGACGACGCCCATGGATATCTCGCAAAACATCCCGAATTTGTTTTAATTGCGAGAGATTGCTAGGCAAACCCTCCCAAACCAAATTAAACGGTTCACCGCAACGGTAGCTCTCCTTGACCGCGTGGACTACCGAACTATGTATATCTAAAACAATGTGCGTGTTTGTGCAGTAGCTTTTAATATCTTTCTGCTGGCCTTGGGTTGTGCAGACCACAGCATCAGCTCGACGACACATATCTTGATAGGCGGCCCATAGACTCCAGCGCAACTTACGATGTCGCCCCGTTGCATACCATAGCCCACCCCGTAACCACTGCTTGAGATTTGTACGAGGGATTGCGAGATACGAGTCAATCAAGTCGAAAACTACTTTCCCGTGAGGATATTGAGCCCAGACGCTGACATCCGCCACCTCACTCAAAACAACCAGATCATAGCGTTCCTCAGGACGAGCCAATTCAAAAGCAAGATTCCGCGCATTTGCATAAGCAACAAAACGACGCCGATCACCCGGCCTATCCAAAGACACACTGTAAGGCACGTAGCCAATACGAACTTTATCAGGCATTACCCGCCCGCCTTATCATTTAACACCACCAGAAAACATCAAGCCCTTGATTTTTTCAATTACGATAGAGCGAGTAAAGGGCAAAACCAACAATATAACTAATAGATCCACAACCGAAGCTAAAAATGCAAAGAACACACTGAACCAAGATGACAAATTTTTTGGAAAAATATAATTGGCCGCAGAAAAAACAACAGCCGTAATCAACGCAGGAATAAATGTGTCAATTACCCACCAGGACCACATCTCATTTTTTAAAAGGCGGCGGTGCATAATTGGTATCTCTACAAAATAATAACCAACATTAATCGCCAGCCAGCACCACCCTCCAACTATAGCCCCATATTTTGGAACAGCAAAAATCAACGTAGGAACGAATAAAAAAAGAAGAAATATATTCTTATAGATCGACAATCGAACCCAACCTGATGCAACTTGCAAAAAATATGGAACCATCATTAGGGTATTAAATAACGTACCCAGCAAGACCCATGGCAGAATCACTATCAAATCAGAAACGAGCTTAGAATTTGAATGAAGCCATAGATTGCTGAATGAGTCTCCAAATGTTAGTAGCGCTCCAACCATTGGCAGAGAAAACGCTGCCACAAGTTGGCTCCAGCGGTGATACTCAATGGACAGATTTTTGTTATCCCCTATTGCACAAAGCCTGGAAAACAACGGAAAGACAGCAGAGCCAGCCGGAAGCGCCACCAAAATCGTGATGGGTGAAACCATGGTAAAGGTCAGCACATATGCAGAAAACTGATCAAGAGGAACATATTTTGAGATGATCCACTTATCAGTCTGCGTAAGTAACGATGACGTTAATCCGATCATCAAGTTACCTAGTGAGAATCTCCAAGTCGACCGCAGAAAACCAACATCAAATCGCGGAGAATTACCAATCGGCATTATCCGCCACAAATCTCGACGAAGCCAAAAAGTCAGCGACAAAAATGTTAATGCTTGCCATATTAATAACAAATTAACACTTGGAAACACCAGCCAAAGAATGGCTGCCGCACCAACCCATTGAAAAGTTGTTATAAAAACCCGAATTTTCGTGGCTAAATCTTGACGATGCAGGCCAGCAAACCCACTCCCATAGAGACTAGTTAGCCACTGACAAGCGATGACTAGACCCATCAACCGTATCGCATCGGTCACTTCCTCGACAGGCAAACTTCCCGAGTGAATCCAATGAGTTGCTAACCATGGCGCGCTACAGACAACGATTGCGCTTACAAAAGCAGCCATTCCTAGCGAAATCATTTCCATGCTGCGCAGTAAGTTGCGCATTCTGTTCGCTGAATCCTGACGCTCTGCCAAACGGCCAAACTCACGCCCAAGTACAGGACTAATACACAAATCAAGAAACGTTAGACTAAGCAACAAGGTGGTGTAAAAACCAACTAATCCATATTCTTCTGGTCCAAGCAATTTCACATATACAGGAACAAAAACAAATTGCAGACCAGCTGACCAGAAACGCCCAACTGCATTCGCGACTGCATTAGAAAAAACAGACAATCTCATTGTATATGCGCTCTTTCACGCCATCGCCGCAGCAAACGCATCGATATCTTCGTAGTAGAAGCAGTTCTCAAGACGTCTAATTGAATCAGTTTGCAAATCCCACTATTTCGAATCAAGTAGTCGAGAATTATTATATTAAGCAAATATGATAGCCAATTACAAATTGGAACATCGCAATACTAAACTGGCGCTCGAAAAGTTGCTGTAAGCCCGGCCCCCCTCCCCATTTTCTGAGAAAATTTCGCGAGTATTGGTGCTACCAAACCCACAAACGCTCCGCGGATATATTTTATTTTTATGAACTCCTCAAAAAAGTGTTGCCACGCACCGACTGCAAGCAAGTCACTAAGCCTGTCATTAGTTTCAAGCTTTTCCGTTACCAAACCAAGTCGATTTACAAGTCGCTCTAGATCATTCGGTGACCAGAAATATAAATGTCTAGGCGCGTCTAAATGCCACCAGTATTTTTGCATTAGTTTTGCCTGCAAACTATCAACGTTGGGTATCGCAATGAGCAATTTCCCGTCTGGTTTGAGGCGCTTTGCCGCTGCCTCCAAGACCTCCCATGGCTTAGGCAAGTGTTCAAGACTGTGCCAAAGTGCAATCACGTCGTAGCGTTTTTCTGAGTCAATGAGCGCAGAACGAGGGTCGTTAGTGTTGGTAACCTTAATACCAACGATGTCACGCAGGAAGTTGGATGCTCCAGCGTTCATTTCTATTACTTCCACGTTGAAGCCTGCATCTTTAGCATTTAGGCTGAATATTCCAATCCATGGACCTATCTCCAACAAATCCCCACCGCATTTATCCAAAACAGGAGCAAGTCGGTAGCGTTCTTTAGCTGCGAGTTCTCGAAGTTGATCAATCGATTCCGGAATGCCTTGGTAGCCGCCCTCATAGTATTGAGCAAGGGCTTCTGGAATTGGGTCGATGAAAACTAGCCCGCAATTCACACACCGGTAGTAACCAAATTCTTCGTCTGAAATATTACGATTTCGATCGTTGGTCGATAACCAAAGAGAAGAGTCAGCCCCACAACAAGGGCATGATGTGCATTGATTCATAATCTTAAAATATATTTAATAGAGCAGAGTTAATAATCAAAAAAAATTCCAACCCCCACAATCCATTATTCAAAAGTCTTACCCCACGCGCTTTCTTCCATTACAAATTTCATTTTTCTATCAGCCAAGCTATAGTTTTCCGTCTGATTATCTTTTATTAGCAAATTTCTTTGCCCCGGCACTCTGAAGGTTTCGCTCTCTATCCATGATTCAATCTCAAACGAGCGCCCATTTTTGCCGACTACAACAGGTCTTAAGCCACGCCGCATCAAATAACTTGTAAAGCCAGCTCGACCGCTTTCTAAGGCGTGTGCATCTCTCTTCGCTCGGGGAAATATACTTTGTGCGGCAAATGCCAAGAATACTTCTCTCCTGACCACGAACGCATTTGAACGTAAATGTGGATTAGGAAATGATGGAAACCGCTTGATCGAGCCAAAATATCGCGGGGGGTAGAGCAACATTCCCGGTCTAAGTAAATGACGAAGGTAAAACTGAGGGACCAACGTACCCCATGAGCCAGTTGCCCCCGCAGCACCAACCCCGGGACTCTCCGCAGCATGAAGCAAAAGCTCAAGCCAACGATCACCATCAATTTTAGTGTGCGTATTAAAAAAGCATAGCCAATCATGTTTTAGATACCAGGCCAATCGGAAATATGCGCCCCAGTCATACCCATCATCTGGCATGGCAATAATGTTTCCAGACATATTGGCAACCAACTTTGTCACTAGGTCTAATTCAGCCCCGCTCTGCCAGCCTTTTGAAATGACGAATAATTCATGCTCCCTACCTGCCGGAAACCTTCGGTATGTTTCAAAAAAGGCCTCTGCAGATGCTCGCCCCCCCCCCAAGCCCCGCGACAAATAAACAACTGCTACCGACATTGCCGTTACTCTTTTCTATAGAGAGTTACAACGCCACCAGCGAATTGCACGATCCAACCCATCCTCAAGTGGAATCGTAGGGTTCCATGAGAGTTCATCATTGAGCCTTCTGACATCTGCGAGTATTACTGGTGGATCTCCAACTGGGACAGCACGGCTTCCCAGCTTCAATAACTCAGGACGGCCAAGTTTTAACGATATTTTATTAACCACATCCTTTATTTTTACAGGCTCACCAGAAGCTATGTTAACAGGCCCTTGCACTTCCGAATCCAGTAAGGCAATAAAGGCAGAAGCCACGTCCTCCACGTGCAAAAAATCTCGCACCTGCTCGCCACTGGAACATAGTGCAGGCTCCCCTATTAGCAGCGAACGAATCACCGATGAAACCAACCGCGAAGGGTGCTCGTAGGAGCCGTAAAGAAAGAATACTCTTCCCCACGCACTACTTAACCCATACTCCCGACTGTACGCTGCAAGCATGCTTTGCAACGAGTTTTTGCAAACGCCATAGACTGTCGCAGGTACCAAAGGGGTCACGCCTTCAGAACACCAGCCATAATCCCAATTATATTCGGCGCACGTTCCCGCCATTACTACACGCTGCCCGCCCTGTGCGGCAAAAGCCTGGAGCAGCGCGAGGCTTGCTTTTACGCATTGAAAATTTTCCGTAGCCGTCCAGTAACGGCCAGGCTCGGCGTACCAAGCCAGATGCAGCAGGTGCGTAGGTTGCACCTCGGCTAGAAGCCTATCGGGCACTCCTTCATCGAACAAATCTGCCTTATGCCACCTCACACCCTGCACTGTTTCGCCACCGGAACGCGACAGCGCATGAACCTCATATCCCGCATCACGCAGAATTGGTAGGCAATGCCTACCAATAAAACCGCTAGCCCCGGTCAGCAAAACTTTTTTCAGGGGAAGTTGGGTCGTCATGCAACTTGCTCCAGGGATTTTTTGATGACCATTGCCAATTCTTGGGGTGACAAGAAATAGTCACTCTTGCCCCCCACTTCATATCGCAATATGAACATCAACAGGCGAGTCAAATGATTGTTAGTCTAGGTACCGCCACTACAAATTTTGCACCGTACTCGGCAAGTTGTGCATTTTGATGTTTGACCTCATCAGCAATGTTCCAAGGCAGGATCACCACATAGTCCGGACGCCTCTCCCCCAATACTGAGGGTAAAAGAATGGGAATGTGACTACCTGGCATGAATTTACCCTGTTTTGCTTCGGCGGCATCACAAACATAAGGCAACAAGTCGGTTTTTATTCCGGCGTAGTTCAATAGGGTATTGCCTTTGGCGGCGGCACCATAGGCAGCCACTTTTTTGCCTGCACGCTTTTGCTCGATAAGGAAAGTCAACAAGTCATCTTTGACCCGATCCGCCTTTAACTGAAAGCCTTGATAGATGGACAGACTTTGCAACCCACGTCGCACCTCCTCGGCTAGTAGTTCAACACAGGCTGGAGTTTCCCGACGCTCATCCTCTGCATGACAACCATAGATACGCAAACTACCCCCATGGGTAGGCAACTCCTCAACATCCCATATGCGCAACCCAGCTGCCTTGAAAATACGTTCTACAGTGTAAAGCGACAGATAAGAAAAATGCTCGTGATAGACGGTATCGAACTGGGTATTTTCGATCAACCGCATGAGGTGTGGAAACTCCAAGGTGATTGTGCCACCAGGTTTCAGAGCAGCTTTAAGACCGCGGGTGAAGTCGTTAATATCAGGAACATGGGCGTAAACATTGTTGCCAGCAATCAGATCAGCCTGCTTTCCGGCCAGAGAGAGTCTCTTAGCGAGCTGCTCGCCAAAAAACTCTCGCGTAACAGGAATACCCAAACTTTCGGCTGCAGTAGCGGTACTGGCCGTAGGTTCAATCCCCAGGCAAGGAATTCCTGCAGCAACGAAGTTCTTGAGGAGATAACCATCGTTAGAGGCCACCTCGATGACCAAGCTGTCTTTAGTTAATTGCAGCAAGCCCGTCATTTTTTCTGCATATTTCGCTGCATGTGCGAGCCAACCACTGGATGTACTAGAAAAGTAAGCGTAGTCAGGGCTAAACAGTTCGTCAGCTTGAGCATAATCTTCAGTCTGTACCAACCAGCACCGATCACAGACTTTGATTTTCAGTGGATAGTATTTCTCCGGCTTGGTAAGGTCTTCGCTTGTCAGATAAGCATTGGATGGAGGAGCAAAGCCGAGATCAAGAAAAGTGTACTCAAGCGGGGCATCACAATGACGGCATTTCACAAAATCACTCCTTTGAATTGATTGTCCAGCATGGGATGCTGTGCATCTCTAGCAGAAAGTTCGGCAATGGCCAAAGGCCAACCTATAGAAAGTTGGGGATCCTCCGCATTAAGTCCAGCTTCGAATTCCGCCGAGTAAGCCGCTGAATGCAGATAGAGAAGTTCACAATTGTCTGAAAGCGTCTGAAAACCATGAGCGAAGCCTTCCGGGATCAACAGCGCTCGATGATTGGATGAGGAAAGTGTTTCAGCATGCCACTTGAGAAATGTTGGCGACCCTACGCGGAGATCGACAGCCACATCCCAAATTTCGCCCTGCAAACATGTGACAAGCTTCATCTCGGCATGTGGCTGTTTCTGAAAATGCATGCCTCTTATCGTGCCACGACGTTGAGTGAAAGTTTGATTTACCTGAATGATTGGTTTAGACCAACCTGCAGCAGCGAGCTCTTCAGCACAAAACAGGCGCGATAGAAAACCTCGACTATCCCCCATTAGCTGACGTTCAACTACTTTCAAACCGTCAATAGGCGTATCAAGAACAATAAAACGACTCATGCCATTTACCCCGGCATATATGCTTTTTCATAGGCCGCAATATCCGAGAGACACAACGCCATCGCGTCAGCACCTTCGCGCATTTGCCGATACCATGAAATTGTTCGTTGCACCGATTCAGCCAGGGGCCAGCGCGCCTTAACCCCCAATAATGTACGAGCTTTTGCGATCTCAAGCGCTAGCCACCCAGCCTCATGAGGCCCTTCCGTACCATCCCCCCAAGAAACATCTCCTGTCCCATAGGCAACCTGTGCGAGTTGAATCACTTCACGTACGCTTGCCGCCTCGTTAGTTTCCGGGCCAAAGTTATAAGCACCGGCCAAACCAGGCCTCTCCCAAAGTTGCTGGGCAAGTTGTATATAACCAGAAAGAGGCTCTAATACGTGCTGCCATGGCCGGATAGCTTGTGGACGACGAATTTGCAAAGGCCGCCCTAAATTCCAAGCACGAATAGCATCAGGAATCAGGCGATCTTCCGACCAATCGCCACCACCGATCACATTACCTGCACGAGCAGAAGCTATCGCGATATTCCTTTCAGCAAGATAGGAATCACGGTAGCTAGCGATAATTATTTCTGCAGCAGCCTTGCTAGCACTGTATGGATCATGACCGCCAAGTGTATCGGTTTCACGGTACGGATAAGATTGCTCGATATTTTTGTATACCTTGTCGGTAGTAACTACAACGACAGCCTTAACCGAATCAACCGAGCGCAAAGCATCAAGTACGTTTGCTGTCCCCTGAACATTCGTAGCGAATGTCGTCAGTGGCTCACGGTAGCTGGCGCGAACCAATGCTTGAGCTGCCAGATGAAATACAATTTCCGGCTGTGCTTTATTGATCAGGGGCGCCAAAGAGTCGGTATCACAAATATCACAAAAATTACTATCCGTGATCTGATGAATCCCAAGCAGTGTATATAAATTAGGCTCAGTAGCTGGAGCTAGGCTAACCCCAGTAACTTTCGCCCCCAGCCGGTGTAACCATAAGGCCATCCAAGCCCCTTTAAACCCTGTATGGCCGGTAAGTAGAACGCGCTTGCCACGCCAAAATTCCTCTGTCATTGCCAGACTTTCCATGGTGCCCTGCCATTGGCCCACAATTCTTCAAGATGTACCTTGTCGCGTAACGTATCCATTGGTTGCCAAAAGCCCTCATGCATAAAGGCATTCAGTTGCCCTTCTTTAGCCAACCTTTCAAGAGGCTCACGCTCCCAGACAGTATTATCATCCTCAATTAGCCGAATAACTTCTGGCGACAATACAAAGAATCCTCCATTAATCATTGCACCATCACCTTTAGGCTTTTCTTTGAAGTTACGAATCTTGCACCCATCAAAATCAAGTGCGCCAAAACGCCCAGGAGGCAGAGTCGCTGTAAGTGTTGCCAACAACTTCTGTGACTTATGAAATGCGATAAGCTCGCCAATGTTAACATCACTAACACCATCTCCATAGGTGAAGCAAAATGCTTCCTCTCCTTTCAGGTATGGCGCAACCCGTTTCAAACGCCCCCCTGTCATGGTTTCATCACCGGTATCTACAAGAGTCACTCTCCAAGGTTCTGCTTTTTGATGGAGAACCTCCATGCGGTTGTTCGCCATGTCAAAAGTAACATCAGACATATGCAGAAAGTAGTTTGCAAAATACTCCTTGATTACGTATCCCTTATAACCACAGCAAATCACGAAATCGTTAATCCCATAATGGGAATAAATTTTCATGATATGCCAGAGTATTGGTTTTCCACCAATTTCAATCATCGGCTTGGGTTTAAGATGGGTTTCCTCTGATATTCTGGTTCCTAATCCACCCGCAAGAATGACAGCTTTCATTATGTATCCTTAATAAATAAAATTCGTTAACTTGAATACTTACTATGTAGTGATGATTACCAGAAGCCAATACTTACAACTGCATACTTAAGATAAAAATCCAAGCGGGTTATTGCCTTGCCAGCGCCACGTATCCGCACACATGGCATCAAGACCACGCTCAGCCCGCCACCCCAGCAAGGCAGCAGCAAAAGCGGGATCGGCATAGCACAACGCCACATCGCCGGGACGACGCGGCGCCAATTCGTAGCGAACGGGATTGCCGCTTGCCCCTTCAAATGCCTTGATGACATCCAGAACGCTGTAACCGATCCCCGTACCCAGATTCACTTCGAAGCACTGAGGTTCCTTCAATCGCCCCAAGGCTTTGAGGTGACCCAATGCCAGATCGACAACATGGATATAGTCACGCACTCCGGTACCATCTGCCGTCGGGTAATCGCTGCCCCACACCTTGAGGCAATCCCGGCGACCAATGGCCACCTGAGCGACAAATGGCATCAGATTATTGGGAATACCCTGAGGATCTTCGCCGATCAGACCGCTTTCATGCGCACCTACCGGATTGAAGTAGCGAAGGATGGCTATTTTCCAGCTTGAATCCGAACGATGCAGATCACGTAGCATCTCCTCGGTGACTAGCTTGGTCCTTCCATAAGGATTGGTGGCCGATAGCGGATGGTCTTCGGTCAACGGCAGGAATTGTGGCTCGCCATAGACCGTTGCCGACGAACTGAAAACCAAGGTCTTGACCCCGCAGTTACCCATGGCCTGTAGCAAGCGGTGCGTTCCAATGACATTGTTGTCATAGTATTCGAGTGGTTTTTCGAGCGATTCGCCCACTGCCTTGAGCCCGGCAAAGTGGATAACTGCCGTGCAACCGAAGCCACGAATCGCTTCCTCCAACGCATCCTGATCGCGAATATCGCCTTTGACAATATTGAGTTTGCGACCTGATATCCGCTCCACACGCACCAAAGCTTCAGGATGGCTATTGCTGAAATTGTCGAACACCACCAGTTCGTGCCCAGCATTGAGCAGTTCGACACAAGTATGCGATCCGATATAACCAGCCCCACCCGTGACAAGAATCATGGAGTCTCCTCAGTCTTCCCTGATACGCAAAAAGCTGGCAAACCTCGGCAACCCGGTGTTCGTCAATTCACGATAGCGATAAGTCACCCAAGTCCCTTTCTGTGGCGGATTGCGACGCACTTCGTCCGTAAACCCGGTACCCAGCAGAAAAGTCTTGCCCTCCGGCGTCCGCACCAGCAGCGCGCCCAGGCTACCCGTATGTCGCCCTTTTCCCGGACGATACCCAATGACTTCGGCCTCTGCATCAAGCCAAGGTTTCAGCTTGAGCAACGTATCACTGCGGCCGGTTTCGTAAACAGCGTCGGCACGGTGCAACATCAACCCCTCGCCCCCCGCGGCAACGACCGCCGCAAGGCGCTGTCGCAAGCTCGTGTCGTCAGCCACCGAAAACTGCTTGACTGGCTGCAACCAAGCAACATTTGCCTGGCGGACCAGCTGACTGATCTGATCGGCACGCTCGCGAAATGGTCCTGAGGCTCCGGGCAACTCAAAAATCATGTAACGCACCTGGCTCCATTCGTCGTCGACCGGGATTTCCTTGCGGACTGCGCCAGAAAGTTGCGCGAAGCGGCCGCGCCCCATCCACAACTCACCATCCAATGCTTGCAGCGGCAACCCGGCAATAAACCAGGCCGGAGCATGAATAGGCTTGCCGCTGCGAAAACGCAAGGACTTCCCATCCCACACAGCCCGTACACCATCCAGCTTTTCGCTGACCAGATAGCGCGTCACATCAATCTGGGCGCGATAGACGTTCGCCAGCAAAATATCCGGTGCCACATCAGTAGCCACAGCAACCGGAGCTACCAGCGCCAGTCCCAGCATCAGTGCACGCAGCAAACCTGACATCAGCCTTCGCCTGCCCAATTTCTCCGCGCCTGACGGGCGATACCGAAGATTTCCTCGAGACGCTCCCCATCGTTTTGCGATAGCGCACTGCGCAATCCATCAAGCTGCGCACGGTAACTGTCCAGTTCGCCCAACAAGGCCTCACGGTTGGCCAGACAGATGTCCCGCCACATTTCCGGATGACTGGCGGCAATCCGGGTGAAATCGCGGAAACCAGAGGCGGCAAACGTAAAGAAAAGATCGGCATCGTCGCGGACGGCGAGATCATGGACCAGCGCAAACGACAGCAGATGCGGCAGATGGCTGACGGCGGCGAAGACACGGTCGTGCATTTCCGGCGTCAATTCGTAGATATCGGCACCGCACAGCGCCCAGGCGCGTTTGACGCGATCAAGACGCTCGTCGTTGTTCTCCGGCAAGGAAGTCACGACGACTTTCTTGCCCTGATACAAATCCCAGCGCGCAGCCGCCGGGCCGCTGTTCTCGGCGCCAGCGATGGGGTGGGCCGGCACGAACTTGCCGATATGCCCCTTGAACGCCGCACGCGCCGCAGCAACGACATCGCCCTTGGTCGAACCGCCGTCGGTCACGATGGTGTTCGGGCCGATATACGGTGCGATACGTTCGAAGATTTCCGGCATCTGGGCAACCGGCGTCGCCACGAGGACGATGTCGGCATCGCCAATTTCATGCGCCGGATTGATCCCGGCCCGATCGATGACGCCCAGTTCCTGCGCCTTGCGCAAGGTAGCCGGCGTTCGCCCGAAACCGACCACCTCCTCGACCGCCCCCGCCTCCTTGAGACCAAGCGCGAATGAGCCGCCGATCAGGCCCGTCCCAAAGATGACGACCTTGCCGAACTCGGGCAAACCGGCTTCCATTTACAGCGCCTTTTCCAAGGCCTCAATGAAACGCGCGTTCTCTCGCTCGGTGCCAATCGTCACGCGCAGCCACTCCGGCAGGCCGTAGCCGCCAATCGGCCGGACGATGACACCCTGCTTGAGCAGCTTCTGGTTGACCGCCGCACCATCGCCGGCCCGGAAGGTCACGAAATTGCCGTAAGACGGGATGTATTCCAGCTTCAGGCGTTCCAGCGCAGCGACGATCTGCACCATGCCATATCGATTCAACTCGTAGCTGGCGTTGAGGAAGTCATGGTCGTCCAGGGCTGCCAGCGCCCCGGCCAGCGCCAGGTTGTTGACATTGAACGGCTGGCGAACCCGGTTCATCAGGTCAGCCACCTCCACCGAGGCCAGCGCATAACCGACACGCAGGCCGGCGAGGCCGTAGATCTTCGAGAAGGTACGGCAGATGACCAGATTCGGGAACTCCTTCAACCAGCCGGCCGTATCGACTCGCTCGGCAGGCGGAATGTATTCGTTGTAGGCCTCGTCGAGCACGACGATGACCTCCTTCGGCACGCTCTCCAGGAAAGCGCGCACGTCGGCGTACGGCAGGAAATTACCGGTCGGGTTGTTCGGGTTGGCAATCCACACGATACGCGTATCCGGCCGGATGGCCGCACGCATAGCGGCGAGATCGTGGCCGTAGTTCTTCGCTGGCGTGGCGATGAGTTCGGCACCGGTAGACAGCGTCGCCAACGGATACACGGCGAAGGCATGTTGCGCGAAAACCGCCGAACGTCCCGGCGCAAGAAAGACGCGCGCAATCAGATCGAGCACGTCGTTCGAACCGTTACCGAGAACCACCTGGCTCTGGGCGACGCCGACACGCCCGGCCACCTTGGCAATCAGGTCGAACTGATCCGGGTAGCGCTCGACGCCGCTGATCGCTTTTTCAACCGCCGCACGTGCCTTCGGACTCATGCCGAGCGGATTTTCATTGGAAGCCAGCTTGACGATGCTGTCGACTGGAATCCCCATCTCGCGGGCGAGTTCGGTGATCGGCTTGCCAGGCTGGTAGGGCGAGATGGCACGGACGTAGGAAAGGGCTTGCTCGGCAAGGCTCATGACACGATCCTCAATAGACGGCAACCGGGTAGGACCCGAGTGTTTTCAGATAGGCCGCAGACCCGGCCAGTTTCTCCAATGCGGCACTGACCGCCGGGTCATTGCGATGCCCTTCGATATCGACGTAAAAAACATACTCCCACAGGGCATTGCGCGCCGGACGCGACTCCAGGCGACACATCGACACGCCGGCCGACGACAGGGGCAGCAGCAATTCATGCAGCGCGCCGGTCCGGTTCGGCGCCGACATGATCAGCGACGTCTTGTCGCGCCCGGAGGGGCCGGCATCGTGCTTGCCGAGCACCAAGAAGCGCGTCGTGTTGTTCGGCTCGTCCTCGATGTTCTCGACCAGCTTGGGCAAGTCGTAACGCTCCGCGGCCGCCTCGCCGGCGATGGCCGCGACACCGGATTCCTCTGCAGCCTTCTGGGCCGCCTGGGCATTGCTGCCCACGGAAATGCGCTGCGCATGCGGCAGAATGCGGTTCAGCCATTCGTGGCACTGGGCCAGCGACTGGGCATGTGAATAGACCTTGGTGATCCGGCTCAAATCGGTTTCACGGGTCAGGAGGTTCTGGTGGATACGCAGCACCACCTCGCCACAAATCTTCAGCGAAGACTGCAGCAACAGATCCATCGTCCGCCCAACCGCGCCCTCGGTCGAATTTTCGACCGGTACCACAGCATAGTGGGCATGCCCGGACTCCACCTCGCGGAAAACATCGTCGATCGAGCTTTGCGGCAGCAAACGGCCGGCATGGCCGAAGTGCTTGGTGGCTGCCGATTCGGAGAAGGTGCCGAGCGGCCCCAGGAAAGCGATGCCGAGCGGCTGTTCGAGCGACAGACAAGCCGACATGACCTCGCGAAAGAAGAAGGTGATGTTCTCGTTGAGCAGCGGCCCGGCATTCGTATCCTGCAGGCGACGCAATACTTGGGCCTCGCGCTCGGGACGATAGATGAAGCCGGCCTCGCCGAATTCAGCCTTGATCTCGCCCACCTTCTGGGCGCAGCGTGCCCGATCGTTCAGCAGCTTGAGCAACTCGCCGTCGATACGGTCAATATCGGCACGCACACCGGCGAGCGCCTTCTGGAGATCGTTCTGGGGTTGATCGCTCATGCGCTTACCCGTTGCGTTTGGCAAAATCGTTCATGAAGTCGACCAGCGCCTGCACCCCGGCCAGCGGGACGGCATTGTAGATCGAGGCGCGCATGCCGCCCACCGACTTGTGGCCCTTCAGCGAAAGCAGTCCGGCCGCCTTGGACTCGGCCAGGAAGGCGGCATCGAGTTCGGCGTTGGCCAGCACGAACGGAACGTTCATTGCCGAGCGGCAATCCGGATCGACCGGATTGGTGTAGAAACCGCCGGACTGGTCGATGCACTCATACAGGATGCGCGCTTTCTCGTCGTTGACCGCCGCCATTCCCTCAAGCCCGCCTTGCCGCTTCAGCCACTGGAAAACCAGACCGGCGATGTAGATGGCGTAGGTCGGCGGCGTATTGAGCATCGAGCCATTCTCGGCCATCACGGCGTAATCCATCACGGTCGGGATGGTCAGCGGCGCCATGCCGAGCAGGTCGCGATGCACGATGACCAGCGTCAGGCCGGAAGGACCGATGTTCTTCTGCGCGCCGGCATAGATCAGGCCGAATTTCTCGACATTGACCGGTCGCGACAGGATATGCGACGACATGTCGGCCACCAGCGGCACGCCCGTATCGGCAATGCGCTGTGCCGGTATTTCAACGCCATGGATCGTCTCGTTGGTGCAGACGTGCAGATAGGCGGCAAATGGATCGAGCTGGATTTCGTTGGCGAACGGCAGGCGGGTGAAATTGCTCGCTTCGGTCGTCGCCGCGCAGCGGACGTTGCCGATACGTTGCGCTTCCTTGAATGCCTTCTTCGACCACGAACCCGTCACGATGTAGTCGGCCGAACGGCCGGCCAGCAGATTCATCGGAATCTGCGCAAACTGTTGCGTCGCACCGCCCTGCAGGAAGAGCACCTTGTACTGCTCCGGAATCCCCATCAGCTCGCGCAGATCGGCCTCGGCCTGCTCGAGGATGGACATGAATTCCTTGCCGCGATGGCTCATCTCCATCACGCTGCAACCGGCTCCACGCCAGTCAAGCAATTCTTCCTGCGCCTGCCGGAGGACTTCTTCAGGAAGTGCAGCCGGGCCGGCACTGAAATTCCAGATACGGCTCATCAGGCCTCTCCACCTTCGTTGTTGTCGGCGGGCTGCTCACCCGGCGCCGCATCCGCATCGACGGCCTCCGTGGCGGCAACAGCGCCGTCCGCTTCTGTCTCGGCTTCCGCCTCGACCACCGATTCCGCAACCTTTTCCAGTCCGGCCAGTTTCTCGCCTTCGTCCAGCGAAATCAAGGTCACGCCCTGTGTCGCCCGGCCCATGCCGCGGATTTCCGAGACACGGGTACGGATCAGCACGCCACCGGTGGTGATCAGCATCACCTCGTCGCTATCGTCGACCAGCTTGGCGCCGATGACTATGCCGTTGCGCTCGGAGTCGGCAATCGCCTTGACACCCTGCGTACCGCGACCGGAATGGCGGAAGTCGGCCAGCACGGTACGCTTGCCGAAGCCGTTCTCGGTGGCGACCAGCACGGTCTGCTGATCGCTCTCCGCCACCAGCAGGGAAATGACCGTCTGCCCCGGCTGCAGCTTCATGCCGCGCACGCCGCGGGCGCCACGGCCCATCGGGCGGACATCTTCTTCGTCGAACCACACGGCCTTGCCGGCGTCGGAAACGAGCACGATGTCGCTCTGGCCGGTGGTCAGCTCGACGCCGATCAGGTAGTCGTCATCCAGCAGGTCGACCGCGATGATGCCGGCCTTGCGCGGGTTCGAGAAATCGGACAGCGGCGTCTTCTTGACCGTACCGTCGCGGGTGGCCATGAAGATGAACTTGTCGTCGACGAATTCCTTGACCGGCAGCACGGCGTTGATACGCTCGCCCTCTTCCAGCGGGAAGAGATTGACGATCGGCTTGCCACGGCTGTTGCGGCTGCCCTGCGGCGCTTCGTAAACCTTCAGCCAATAGCAGCGGCCGCGATTGGAGAAGCACAGGATGTAATCGTGCGTATTGGCGACGAACAGGTGATCGACGAAATCCTCGTCCTTGATCGCCGCCGCCTGCTTGCCGCGCCCGCCGCGCTTCTGGGCACGGTAGTCGGCCAGCGGCTGGGCCTTGACGTAGCCGCCATGCGACAGGGTCACCACCATGTCCTGCGGCGTGATCAGATCCTCGATACCGAGTTCCTGCGTGTGCAGGACGATCTCGGACTTGCGCTCGTCGCCGTACTGCTCGTTGATTTCATTGAGCTCGGTGACGATGATCGCCGTGATGCGTTCGGGCTTGGCCAGAATGTCGAGCAGGTCGACGATCTTGTCCATGATTTCCTTGTACTCGCCGACGATCTTGTCCTGCTCCAGACCGGTCAGACGCTGCAAACGCAGCTCCAGGATCGCCTGCGCCTGGGCGTCGGACAAACGATAACCCTGGGCCGACAACCCGAATTCCGGCAGCAGCCCTTCCGGACGCGAGGCGTCGGACGACGCGCGCAGCAGCATTTCCTCCACCACCGGGCTGCGCCAGTCGCGTGCCATCAGGCTGCGCTTGGCATCCGGCGGCGTCGGCGCCGCCTTGATCAGGGCGATGATTTCATCGACGTTGGACAGCGCGACGGCCAGACCTTCGAGGATGTGGCCGCGTTCGCGCGCCTTGCGCAGTTCGAACACGGTACGCCGGGTGACCACCTCGCGGCGGTGCGACAGGAAGCACTCCAGCGCCATCTTGAGGTTCAGCAGGCGCGGCTGGCCGTCGACCAGCGCCACCATGTTCATGCCGAAGGTGTCCTGCAACTGGGTCTGCTTGTACAGGTTGTTGAGGATGACCTCGCCAACCTCGCCGCGCTTCAGCTCGATGACGATGCGCATGCCCGACTTGTCGGACTCGTCGCGGATGTCGGAGATGCCTTCGATCTTCTTCTCGTTGACCAACTCGGCGATCTTCTCGATCAGCGACTTCTTGTTCACCTGGTAGGGAATCTCGTCGACGATCAACGCCTGGCGGTCGCCCCTGCCGATATCCTCGAAGTGCGTCCGGGCGCGCATCACGACACGGCCGCGACCGGTCTTGTAACCTTCGCGGACACCCATCACGCCGTAGATCAAGCCGGCTGTCGGGAAGTCCGGCGCCGGGATCAACTCGATCAGGTCATCGATGGAAATCGCCGGGTTTTCCAACAAGGCTAGGCAGCCGCGCACCACTTCGCGCAGGTTGTGCGGCGGAACGTTGGTCGCCATACCGACCGCAATACCGGCCGAGCCGTTGATCAGCAGGTTCGGAATGCGCGTCGGCAAAACAGACGGTTCCAGTTCCTTGCCATCGTAGTTCGGCTCGAAGTCGACCGTTTCCTTGTCGATATCGGCCGTCAGGTCGGACGAAATGCGCTCCAGGCGGCACTCCGTGTAACGCATGGCCGCCGCATTGTCGCCGTCGATGGAACCGAAGTTGCCCTGACCATCAACCAGTGTGTAGCGCAGCGAGAAATCCTGCGCCATGCGGACCAGCGTATCGTAGATCGCCGAATCGCCGTGCGGGTGGTACTTACCCATGACCTCGCCGACGACGCGGGCACATTTGACGAAGGGACGGTTCCACACGTTGTTCGTCTCGTGCATGGCGTACAGCACGCGGCGATGCACCGGCTTCAGGCCGTCGCGCGCGTCCGGCAGCGCCCGGCCGACGATCACGCTCATCGCGTAATCGAGATAGGAACGCCGCATCTCGTCTTCGAGGCTGATCGGCAATGTTTCTTTGGCGAATTGGTCCATGTCTCACATCCGCACCGCCTGAGCGGCACTTTGTTGGTTGAATCGAGCGTAATTTGCTATTTTAACACGCCCCCTTCACTGCACAGACGCCGTTTTTCATGACAACAACACCCGAAAAGATCGATCTGCTGATCGAGCCCCGCTGGATCGCCACCGTCGATTCGGACAGCATCCTGAGCAACCATGCCGTCGCAGTCCACCAAGACAAGATTCTTGCCATTTTGCCGACCCGCGAAGCCCGTATCCGCTACGCACCGCTATCGCACACCAAGCTTGACGACCACATCCTGATCCCCGGCCTGATCAATCTGCACACCCATGCCGCGATGACCCTGATGCGAGGCATCGCCGACGACCTGCCGCTGATGGAGTGGCTGCAGAAACACATCTGGCCGACCGAAGGCGCCCACCTCTCGCCGCAGTTCGTCTATGACGGAACCCGCCTGGCCTGCGCCGAAATGCTGAAAGGTGGCATCACCTGCTTCAACGACATGTATTTCTATCCGGACGCCGCCGCCAGTGCTGCCACAGAAATCGGCATGCGCGCAACGCTGGGTATCACCACACTGGAATTTCCCACCCCTTACGCCAGCGATGCCACCGACTACATCAACAAGGGGCTGGCCGTTCGCCAGAAATGGCTGAACGAGCCGCTGATCAATTTCTGCCTGGCGCCGCACGCACCGTATACGGTGTCCGACACCAGTTTCGAACGCACCCTGACACTCTCCGAACAGCTCAACCTGCCGATCCACTGCCACGTTCACGAGACAACGCAGGAAATCGACGACAGCCTCCGTCAGCATGGCATGCGACCACTACAGCGCCTGCACAAACTCGGCCTGCTCGGCCCGGGCCTGATCGGCGTACACGCCGTCCACCTGAACGACGACGACCTTGAACTGCTGGCCGCGACCAGCAGCAACATCGCCCACTGCCCCACCTCCAACCTGAAACTGGCCAGCGGATTCGCCCCCGTGGCAAAAATGCGACAAATGGGCATCAATGTCGGCCTCGGCACCGACGGCGCCGCCAGCAACAACCGCCTCGACATGCTCGGGGAAATGCGCCTCGCCTCACTGCTCGCAAAAGGCGTCAGCGGCAACACCCAAACCCTCCCGGCACGAGAAGTCCTGCACATGGCGACGCTCGGCGCCGCCCAGGCGCTCGGCATGGCCGACAGGATCGGATCGATCGCGCCGGGAAAGCAGGCCGATCTTTGTGCCATCGATCTCGGATCGACAGAAACCCGCCCCTGCTTCGACCCGGTATCGCACGTAGTCAACGTTGCAGGGCGGGAGCACGTTACACACGTATGGGTAGCCGGAAAGTGTTGCGTAGACAACAAAACTTTACGGAAATCCAAGCAAAATGACTTGGAATCTGCGTTGGCGCTATGGCAGAATAGTTTGGAATTCCGCCAACAGCCATGATTTGGTTGTCGTACGGGTTAAGAATTTCCGAAATTTTCTTCAACGAGGGAAAAAATGATCAAAAACATCGCCAAGAAGTCCCTGGTTCTGGCCCTGCTGGCCGGTATCGGTTTCTCCGCTGTTGCGCAAGAGCGCGTTTACCTGATCGACCAGCGTGA
>NZ_VUYQ01000007.1 GCF_008711155.1 Dechloromonas sp. CZR5
GCGGAGTGGACGGGACTCGAACCCGCGACCCCCGGCGTGACAGGCCGGTATTCTAACCGACTGAACTACCACTCCGCGTCGGGCCCGTCCGCCGGTCAGCGGCGAGCGGGGCGAATAATAGCATGGTCCTGTGTTTGCGGGCGAATCACAACGACTACAATTGATATTTTTCGCCATCAGACAATGCCGATGACCGATATCGGATCACTCAACCTCGCATGGTCACAGGCCATGATTGCCGGGTTCGTCTCCGCCGGTATTTCCGACGCAGTCATTTCTCCGGGATCGCGCTCGACACCGCTGGCACTCGCGCTACTACGGCAGGCGGGATTGCGCAGCCATGTTGCCGTTGATGAGCGCAGTGCGGCATTTTTCGGCCTGGGCATCGCCAAGGCACAGCGACGTCCGGTCATTCTGCTGGCCACCTCTGGGACGGCGCCCGCCAACTGGCTCCCGGCCATCATCGAAGCCAGCCAGGCCGGTGTTCCGCTGATTGCCGTTTCTGCCGACCGCCCCCCCGGAATTGCATGGCTGTGGAGCTAACCAGACCGTTCCGCAAACATCAATGTTCGCGCCTTACGTCAGGGCAACGCACGCGCTTGGTTTACCCAGTGCAGATTTCGATCCGGGATATGCGCATCGGCTGGCAGCCCAGATTGTGGAGCAGGCCACTTGGCCCTACCCCGGCCCGGTCCATATCAACCAACCCTTCCACGAACCTTTGGTGCCGACAGCGAACCCTCTCCCTGCAGCCAGACTTCCCCCCATTCGGTTCAGCCATTCCCTAGACGAACCGGACCAGCAAACGTTGAGCGAACTGGCCAACCGCCTCTCAGGCCGCCCCGGCATCGTTGTGTGCGGAGAAATGCCTCTCGATGAAAAACGTAACAACGCCCTGGTCGGGCTGGCCAGAGCCCTGGGTTGCCCCATCCTGGCCGAACCGCTGTCCGGACTGCGCTTCGGTCCGCATGACCGATCCCATCTTTGTGTCGGCTATAACCGTTGGCTGGACAGTCCCGATGCCCGTGACATCCCCCCGCCCGAATGGATCATCCGCTTCGGCGCCTTTCCGGTCACGCGCAAGCTGCAGAATTACCTCTCGGGCAGCCCTGCGGCCCAAATCGTGGTCTCCCCCTGGACACAGTGGGCAGACCCTGTACGCAAACTGACTGACTTGCTGCGCACCGACCCCGAATTGTTCTGCACCGCAATGCTACGCGAGCGCCTGAAACCGGCAAACGAAAATTGGCTTGGGAAATTTCTCGCCCTGGAACAACAAGTAGCGGAGCCGGACGCTCCCAATCACATCCAGGCCATCATCAATGCCCTGCCCCCCGGGACTGCCCTGTTCGTCGGCAACTCGCTCGCCATCCGGGAACTGGACTCGATGTCCGGCCATTCAGACAAAGTACTATCCATCCATGCCAACCGCGGCGCCAGCGGAATCGATGGCAACATCTCCACCGCCGCCGGCATCGCCAGTGCGCAAGGCGCTACCGTGGCCCTGATCGGCGACCTGACCTGCCAGCACGACATCGGTGGCCTGGCTCTGACCCGCGGCCTCGACATCGTCATCATCGTGGTCAACAACGGTGGAGGTGGCATTTTCGACCACCTCCCCCAGCATTCGCTTCCCGAATTCCTCGACGGCTGGCGAACGCCGCAGCATATCGATTTCGAACATGCCGCCAAGACATTTGGCCTGACCTACCACCACGTCGATACACCAGACAACCTGAGTCGTAGACTCGGCAGCGCACTAGCGGACGGCGGGCCGCAACTGATCGAACTGAAACTGGCCTAAGCTGAAAACGGCAAACAAGTAAAATCCGCCCCCATGAACGCGACCACTCTTCACGACGACCCCAGCCATGCTTCCCCACTGGGCAAGGCGACGGAATACCAGAACCACTACGCGCCGGAACTGCTTTTTCCGATCCCACGCCAGCTCAAGCGCAGCGAAATCGGCATCGCCGACTCGGCCCTCCCTTTTGTCGGAGAAGACCTATGGAACGCCTACGAGCTTTCGTGGCTGAATACCAAGGGGAAACCCGTCGTTGCGGTTGGCACCTTTCGCGTGCCCGCCGACAGTCCGAATCTGATCGAGTCGAAGTCGTTCAAGCTGTACCTCAACTCCTTCAATCAGAGCACCTTTGCCAGCATTGAGTTGGTCGCGCAAACAATGACACGCGATCTGTCGGCCGCCGCCGGCCGCCCCGTCTATGTCGCCCTGCAAGCCTTGGCGAGCGCGCCGACTGCCAATATCGGCATTCCCGCCGGCATCCCGCTCGACGACCTTGACATCGCCTGCGACTGCTACCAACCCTCCCCCAACCTGCTGACGACACACGCCGGCGAAACGGTCGAGGAAACCCTGTATTCGCACCTGCTGAAATCCAATTGCCTAGTGACCGGCCAGCCCGATTGGGCCATGGTCGTCATCCGCTATCGCGGCCGACCGATCGACCGCGCCGGATTGCTGCGCTACATCGTCTCGTTCCGCAATCACAACGAATTCCATGAGCAGTGCGTGGAGCGAATTTTTTCGGACCTGCAGGCCCATTGCCAGCCCGAAGCCCTGGCGGTTCATGCCCGCTACACCCGGCGCGGCGGCCTCGACATCAACCCCTTCCGCAGCACCGGCGACTACCCGCCCCCCGATAACACACGAGAAATTCGGCAATAGCAAGACCTATTACCCAACGGCCGACGGCGACAACAACATCTCCCCGAGCGCTCCACGTACGGTTCGACTGACCCTGAATACCCACTTTTAAGCGCCGCATCCTTTCGCGGAAGCGTGCATCACGAATGGTTCCCGTGAAGCAGTTTCCATTACGGAAAAATCCGTGACCCCGCCCAAGCGGCGGGGTTTTGTTTAATAATCTTGGCATGAGTACTCTCGCCGCCCCCAACGACCCGGACAAGACCGGAAACGAACTCAAGGCCCAGCGCTTCCAGATGCTGGCGGATATCGCCAGGGAGCTTTCCGGCGAGGTCGTATTCCCGACTTATTTCGATGCCGTTCTGCGCCTGCGCAAGGTATTGAACGACCCGAACCAGAGTATCGCCAACATCGCACAGGCCATATTGGCCGAACCGCTGATTTCAGCCAAGCTGCTCCATCTTGCCAATTCGGCCGCCTACAACCCGGAAGGCAAAGATATCGTCGACCTCAAGTCGGCCATCATCCGCCTCGGCATGAACGTCGTCCATACAGCCGCGCTCTCCATCGTCATGGCCCAGCTGATGCGCGCCAAAGGCATGGCCGAATTCGCCGACACGACCCATGCGCTGTGGGAACATTCGATACAGACTTCCGCAGCAGCCCATGTACTGGCCGGCGAAAACAGCCGGATCAACAAGGACGAGGCCATGCTGGCCGGGCTGATTCACGACTTGGGCGCGTTCTACATGCTTTACCGCGCATCGCAATACGACGAACTGCGCCATCGTCCCGACACGATCAAGTACCTGATCGTGCAATGGCATGAAAGCATCGGCGTTTCGCTACTCAATGCTCTGGGTTTGCCGGAAGAAATCGTCGAGGCAACGATAGACCATGACCACCTGCGTAGCCAACCATCGACCATCCGCACGCTCTCGGACGTCATCTACGTAGCTAACATGCTCAGCGGCGGCCATATCGAATGGATACTGCAGGACCAACCCGGGATGACCGACGCCATCTCGCAGCTAGAGCAACAGTACAGCCAGCTCAGACCTGCCATCGACGCCCTGACGGCCGAGTTGCGCGGTAGCCTCAAATAACCGCGTTCAGCCCTTTTTCCCGTGCCCGGTCTTGACCTGGGTCGACGCCAGAATGCCGCGCAGAATGTTGATTTCGTCCCGCTCCAACCGGGCGCGCCCGAACAAGCGGCGCAGTTTGGGCAACAGCCTGCCCGGTTGCTCCGGGTTATAGAAACCCGTATCGGTCATGATGCGCTCAAGGTGCGCGTACAGGCCTTCGATCTCGTCGTTGGTCGCCGCGGGCGAAGCAAACGGCGTCGCGACCTGCGCGCTTACCGGCGGCTTTTCCCCGAATGCAGCCATACGGCATTCGTAACACAACACTTGCACCGCCGAACCGAGATTCAATGAACTGAAGGCAGGATTGGTCGGGATAGTCACGGCCGCCTGGCAATGCAGGATTTCATCGTTGGACAGCCCGACCGTCTCGTTTCCAAAGACCAGCGCCACCTCCCCCTCGGCGGCCTCGGCCATCAGGCGGGCTACGGTCGCCCGAGGCGCCCCGAGAACGGGACCGATATCGCGCTGGCGCGCAGAAAGAGCGACCGCAAACGAAGCGCCGACCAATGCTTCGCCCAGCGATGAAACGACGTTCGCCGCCGCGAGCACATCAATTGCACCGGTTGCCCTTGTATCCGCCTCAGGATCGGGAAACTGCTTCGGCTCAACCAGATAGAGACGCGACAAGCCCATGGTCTTCATGGCCCTGGCGGCAGCGCCAATATTTCCAGGGTGACTGGGACGGCAAAGTACGACTCTGATTCGGGAAAGCAGGACTTCCGGGTTCATGGTGTAAAATTCGTTCTTTCAAAATATTTCGGGTAGCTTCGGCTGCCCGTTAGCTCTTTAAGACCATGCATCCAGCCCTGAATATCGCCATCAAGGCGGCGCGCCGCGCCGGCCAGATCATCAACCGTGCCTCGAACGACATCGAGCTGCTCAAGGTTTCCTCGAAGCAGCCGAACGACTTCGTGACCGAAGTCGACAAAGCCGCCGAAAAAGCGATCATCGAAACGCTGCAGGAAGCCTATCCGGGGTACGGCATTCTAGCAGAGGAGTCAGGCCTCTCCGCTGGACAGGACTCCGAGTATCAATGGATCATCGACCCGCTCGACGGAACCACCAACTTCATCCATGGCATGCCGCAGTATGCGGTTTCCATCGCCCTTGCCAAATCAGGCATCGTCGAACAGGCTGTCGTTTTCGACCCGAATCGCAACGAATTGTTTACGGCCAGCAAGGGCGCCGGCGCTTTCCTGAACGAGCGGCGCATCCGCGTTTCCCGCCGCACCCGCCTCGGTGAAGCCCTGATCGGCACCGGCTTCCCCTATCGTATGTTCGACAAGATCGACCTCTACCTGGCAATCTTCAAGGAATTGGCCGAAAAAACCGCCGGCCAGCGCCGCCCGGGCGCCGCCTCGCTTGATCTCGCCTATGTCGCCTGCGGCCGTTACGACGGTTTCTGGGAGTTCGGTCTCTCCCCTTGGGACATGGCGGCAGGCGCCCTTCTGATCTCGGAAGCCGGCGGCCTGGTCAGCGACTTGCGTGGCGATGCCAATTATCTCGAAACCGGCAACCTGATCGCCGGCACACCCAAGGTATTCGCCCCCTTGCTGAAGCTGATCGACGGTCACCTTCCCGAAACCGTTCGCGGCTGAACAAAACGTACGCAGAACAAAAAAGCGCCTGAAGGCGCTTTTTTTTCGCCCCCCATCCTCAGTCGTCCAGGCCGATTCACTCAACGCAGTGGCTAACCTTCGTCGCCATCCTCTTCCGACGCCTGCAACCACCACAACAAATCACCGGCCTGCAATGGCATGGGAACCATCTGATTCCGTTGCCACTTGAACACGGGACCGTAGGGAACATATCGGGCCATGACATCGCCTTTCGACGTCACCCCAAAAAACGGCCATCCCGACCTGATGAACTCCCGAATCTGACTATCGGTCATCGCGCTTCCCAAGCCCCTCTTCAATAACCGTCGCGCGCCCTGGCCAAAATTTCGGACGCTTCGTCAAATTGATGCGATTGGCTGCTGCTACGCTCCCGCACAACCGAGCCGAAGTAGCTCGCAAACTCCTCGTCGGAAAGCGCGGCATCCTTGACATAATCAAGACGGCGCTCGACACGCCGACGCCGCTCGCAACACCCACTGGGCGGTCCGACATCTCTTAGCCGACGATCAACACGTGCTCTGCGGTCCATATCCTAAATTCCCACGTCATGACACAACGCAACCTTAACGCCACGACATGACAACTGCAAGTGGCATCCACGCTGACGGATGCGGCCAAGCGCAAAAGAGAGCGCCGCTATCGCGTTGCCATCACTCGTTTTCGACCTTGCGCCAGCCACGGCGTTCCATGCACCCATGGATACGGCGGACACTGGCATTGGTTACCGTTCCGTCGATCGCCTGGTCGGTCTGGGACTTGCAGAACCGGATATCGGCCTCGTAATCCGCCTCCGATGCCCCCGGCCTTGACCAATGCCAGGCAGGTTGGAGAAGTGAACATCCTGCCAAGGCCAATAACGTCATCAAGCCAATGGTTTTCACAAGATTTCCTGACAAAGTATTTTCCAGGAACGATACCAATAAAAAAGCGCCCCGGAGGGCGCTTTTTTTGAATCCTGGCGGAGAGGGCGGGACATTCCGCCAAACCGTCCATAACCCCATGAAATCTTTGAAACACGGTACTTACAAGGCATTGAATTTGGGTTAATTGTTGGGTTAATATATGGGTTAATACAATTCGAACCCACGATAAACCACCATGAATATCGAGCTAATTGGTCGTGTCTGGTACGCATCCTTGCTTGTCCCTAAAGATGTCCGAGAGGCGCTAGGCAGGGTCCGCTTCAAGCAAAGCCTTGGAACCGCCAACAGACGAGAAGCCATTCACCTTGCCGCCCCTATCGTATCGCACTGGAAAGCCCAGATAAAGCAAGCCAGGGGCTCTACCAATGCCGTAGCCAATGAGGCTCTACGCTGGAAGCAGGCCCTCATGCAAGCCCCTGATGAGGACACGGCGGAAACCTGGGAGCATGTCCTAGCGGACAGGGTGGAGGCGGTAGCTGAGACCAAGGGCTATGAAGCTGCCCAGGAATTCAGCGACCTAGCCACAGGTAGAGCTACACCCAGCAATCAATACTTTGAGACCTGGAAGGACCAGATAAAGCTGGTTGCAAAGACCAAGGATCAGATGGTCAAGGATGTTGGTCTCCTGACTGCCGAATTCTCGACTCTTCAGGCGATCAACAAGGCCACCGTAAGACACTGGGTAGATAAGCTCCTAGAGGATGGCAAAGGCGACGCATCAATTCGCCGCATCCTTTCCTTCTGCCGCAACTACTGGAAGTATGTAAAGCGCTATGACGCTGTAGATAAGGAGTCTGCCCCCTTCGATGGCGTCTTCGAGGCTGCTCCCAAGAAGAAGCGCAGGACCACCAACCTACCCTACGCCGCTAGTGATGTTGTCCAGCTCTGGACAGCCGCCACGGAGCGCCCCATGGGGAAAGCGAAAGAGGCCGCAAGGGATGTGCAACTCGCCGAGCTAATCATGCTAGGGGCCTATTCTGGGGCGCGGATCGAGGAGTTATGCGCCGTCAAGACAAACAAGGTCACCGCGCACTCATTCAAGGTAGAGGACGCCAAGACAGATTCAGGATGGCGCGAGGTGCCGATCCACTCCGCCATCGCCCCTTTGGTTAAGAGACTGAAGGAGTCATCTAAGGACGGCTACCTTATCTCTGGCCTGACGTTCAACAAGTACGGAGACAGGTCTAACGCCATCGGCAAGCGGTTTGGCAGACTCAAGACAGCCTTGGGATTCTCCTCTGCCCACACCTTCCACTCATTCCGCTCCACGGTAGCCACCCTCCTGGAGAATGCAGGAGTCCCGGAAGGCGTAGCCGCTGACATCATCGGCCATGAGAAGCCTACGATGACTTACGGGCTGTACTCAGGGGGTGCCGATATGGCAACCAAGAAGGCCGCTCTGGAGAAGGTCCCCTACTACTACGACACCCCCGAAGACGAGGATGAAGAGGCGATGTGCGCTCATGTTAGCGGGTCAGTCCTGGCTCGTGCCCTTGGCATAGACCTTTTTGAAACCCTTGAGGAATGCTTCAAGACAACTGAATACGAAGCCAAAGCAGCACTAATCTAACTTCTGCCCAGAATCCCACCAGAGGCCCCGACAAGGGGCCTTTTTCATTGTCGCTTCCGGTTCCCTGCCAAGCCATACAGCGCGGGGCTTCTGCGGAATCGCAGGGGTACAACCCACCTATAGCAATTAGCCAATTCCTGGCCGATGCACCGTGCCGGGCTTTTCCGGTGCAGTCAAGGGTGACCTGGAGGGGTGGCTGCGAGACACCTACCAGACGACCCTCAAGGGGATCACTGACGAGCACTACCTTCAGGGCTACCAGAAGGGCATCACCCCGGCCTTCCAGGCTATCCGAGGTGCCCACCTGGAGTACCAGAAGAAGGCGGTAGAGACCCGCGTGGAGTCCAATGCCATGCAGCTCATCGACAATGGAGTACGCGCCTACGTCAGCCAAGGGCAGGAAATCCCCCAAGGCTACGTGGAGGCCATCCAGTCCCACGTAGGGGCCAACCTGGGGGTCTCCCAGCAACGATTCGGAGAACTTCTGTTTGAGACCGTCAAGCGGGTGGGCGATGAAGGCCACTACGACGCCTACGATGTCCTCAAGAGGGACCGCCCGGATGGCTCTCCAGGGATGTACTACGACCCGAAGTGGAAGGATCAGATAGACAAGGCTGAGGAGCGTAACTGCCACAGTCATCCCCTCTATTCGTCAGCACGGTGGCTACATCAACGGCCAGGAAGCCCTCCCAGCAGAGCAACAGGCCCAGACTCTCCAGGTCATCCAACAGGAAGCCCAGCGGGTCGGCATGTGTGCGGTAGAGGAAAGGGAAGCACGCTCAGAAGCATTGAAGTTCATGAGCAGTGGCCGTCGTCGCAAGAAGCGCAAGCTGCCTCGCATGACGCCCGTAGAAGACCCCAGGAATGGAGTCTAGCGGTGCCAACTGACCACCCTATGCGCCTCGGCGTGCTCCTCTCTGGGGAGCTTCTGGACACCCTGGAGAGCCTTTATCCGGCCCGCCCACCGGACCCGAAAGATACTGAGCGGGAAATCTGGATGAAGGCCGGGGAGCGCCGTCTGGTGGAAGTCCTCCGGGCCAAGTTCGAGGAAGCCCAGGAGGACTTCCATGGCTTCATCTGATAGCCTCTCCCTCCCCTACTGGCTGTCGGGCGTCTTCAACACCGTGCAGCGCTTCTACGACGCCCCCAGCGCGGTTACCCAGGAGGCCATATTCGTTGTCCTGGAGGGCTACTTGGCAGCCGTTATGGGTGGCCTAGAGGCGCCTATAGCACTCCCTGGAGGCGTTCAGGTGTCCCGGCCTGATGATTGGTGGCGGCAGCAGCTACGCGAGGTTGTAGCCCGGTTCGTGGTCAGCCCATGCCCCTCGGGCCTCCAGAATGTACGGGAAATTACCAACCAGTACATGGGCCAGAGAATGAAGCAAAACAGCCGCTAGGACGCACGTTAAGAGCCCTGGAAGCCGTCAAACGAGGAAGCCGAAGGGCATCCCGCAAGATGGCCTTCCGGGGCTATTTTTTCGCGTTTCCAGACAAGAACATACGCATAAACAAGACATCCTGAAAAATCATGTTTTATTGTTTATATTCAATACGTTATTCACTTTTGCCTAGGTAAAACCCACCTATAGAGGAGAGCCCATCCCAGACCCCCCGGTTACATATCTATAGATACACCTATAGATGCCTCTTTAGATTACCTAGAGATGCTCCTATAGATGCCTCTTAAGACTTCAAGGTTAGATGACACAGTAAGACTAGTAAGTAGGAGTATCTCTATAGACATCTGAAGATGTCCTACCGGATGCCTACAGGCTGTCCTGTGATTGAGGCTCTGTAGTGGCCCGGTAGAGGTCTTCAGTTGATTAGCTGATTCCCTGGCAATGTGACCACCTACCCAGACATGATCTAAGACCAAGAATTATTGAGTTCTCTGGTCTGTTCCCTTTGGGTTAGAACTTGGGTTAATTCTTGGGTTAAATGCAAAAAGCCCGACTTCGTAACCTATTGATTAGATTAAGAAATCGGGCCATGCAGTGTCCTGGCGGAGAGGGCGGGATTCGAACCCGCGGTGGGCTATTAACCCACACACGCTTTCCAGGCGTGCGACTTAAACCGCTCATCCACCTCTCCGGGAAGCCGTGCATTCTAGCAGAATCGCTGCAATGGTCAAATAATCTTTCGGAGAAAAGCGAGTCCGATCCAGATCAGGAGCAGGATTACGAAGCAAACGACACCTACGGCCTTGCCCGAGAACCCTGGCAGGATCACAGCGACGAGTTGCCTCGGAGCGCGGGTAACCAGGTCGAAAAGTTGATAGATCCTGTTGCTTTCTCTCCTGCACCCGGCCAGGATATGCAGCACCCCTTGGCCGATCAAGCAAAGGCCCAGCATCTCGATGACGGCACGAGCCGCACTGATCAGAAACAGCGTCATCCGGGTTATTCGTCTTCCAGACCGAATTCGATATCGATTTTCTTCATCTGCCGGTTGTACCACCAGATGATCACCAGAAAGAGCACCAATCCGCCCTGTGCCGCCATGTAAAAGCCCAGCGGGAAGCCGAAGATGACGATCTGGTTGATGTCCCGCGCAAACCAGGTCGTACCAAAGGTCACGCAAAACCATAGGAGAAGCAAGGCAAAGGTCAGACGCCTGGTCTTCCTCCAATAGAGATGGCGTTTCCCTTTCACGCGTCCCTGCCGTTCGACAAACGAATCTTGGTGAGGAACTCTTCCGCCCCCGGTTCAGGTTGCGTCATTAACGACACCACGACGATGGTGGCAAAACCGGCAATGACACCGAACAACCCTGCCGCCGTGGGCTGGACGTGGAACCAGGGATCCATCCCGAAGCCGCTTATGCCAAGCCAGGGAATGCTGTCGAACTCGACTCGCAGGATGTAATAAAGCGACAGTGATACGCCGACAACCATCCCGGCAAGCGCCCCCTTTCTGGTCGCTCGCTCCCAGAAAATACCAAGCACCAGAGCCGGGAAGAAGGCTGATCCGGCAATCGAAAAGGCCCAGGCGACCATGGACAGGATGGTGCCGGGCTTTTCGGCTGCCACGGTTGCGGCAAGCACGGCAACCACCAACAACATGGATTTCGAAATGACCAGCCGGAACTGTGTCGAGGCATCCGGCCGGATAATCCGGTAGTAAACATCGTGAGACAGGGCACTGGTAATGGTGAGCAGCAAGCCGTCGGCGGTGGAGAGCGCTGCCGCCAATCCGCCCGCCGCCACCAGTCCGGAGATGACATAGGGCATGCCGGCGATTTCCGGCGTAGCCAGAACGATGACGTCCGGATTGAGAGAAAGCTCGGCCAACTGCAGAACGCCATCGAGGTTGATGTCCTCGATGCTGACCAGGCCGATCTTGGCCCAGGCGGTCACCCAGCCGGGTAGCTTGGCGATGGGGATTTCCGCCAGGTGAGACAAAACCTCATGCTTGGCGAAGACGGCATAGGCAGGGGCCGTAATGTAAAGCAACAGGATGAAGAGCAGCGACCAGAAGACCGATTCCCGTGCTTCATGTACGGTAGGGGTTGTGTAATAACGAACCAGCACATGCGGCAGCGCAGCGGTACCCACGGTCAGACAGAAAATCAGGGCCAGAAAATTGATCCGCTGGATATTTTTCTCCGCCTCGGTCTCGCCGGGAAAGGCCTCCGCATGATGAATCGGTTTGCGACTCCGCTCGAGCGCGGAAAACATCGCTGCCTCCCAGCGTGCCTTGGCCTGCTCCGGGTCGTGCGGCAACTCCCTGCGCTGGCGCTCGAGGGCCACAATGTCGCGCATTTGTGCGTCACTGGCCTTGAGTTGATTGATCTGGGTGGATAGCTGCTCGCGCTCGTTGTTCAGCGACTGAGGGAGTTGCATGATTTTCTGGGCGTAGACGTCAGCACGCTCGTGGAACAGCTGACGCACCTCGACCTCTGCCGGCGAGTCGAACAGCCGGGTCTCCAGATGCGTGACTTTTTGCAGCACTTCGCCATAAACCAGTTGCGGGATCGGGTTACCCGTGACGTTGTACGACAGGATGGCGACAGGCGTGATATAGGCGACAATCAGGATCAGGTACTGTGCCACCTGCGTCCAGGTGACCGCCCGCATCCCGCCCAGGAATGAGCAGACAAGAATCCCCGCCAGACCGACGAACACGCCGATTTCAAACTGCAGGCTGACGAAGCGGCTGGTAATGACGCCTACACCATAAATCTGCGCCACCACATAGACGAAGGAGGCGAGGATGGCCGCCCCGACGGCAACGAGGCGTATCGAATTGCCACCGTACCGGGCCCCGAGAAAATCGGGAATGGTGTATTGCTCGCAACGCCGCAAATACGGTGCCAACAGCAGCGCAACCAGGACAAAACCGCCGGTCCAGCCGATGACGTAGGCCAAACCCTGAAACCCCGACAGATAGAGCGTTCCCGCCATACCGATGAACGAGGCGGCACTCATCCAGTCGGCACCGGTTGCCATGCCGTTGAAGAAGGCAGGCACGCGCCGACCGGCCACGTAGTATTCCGACACGTCGGAAGTGCGGCTAATGATACCGATCAGCGCATACATCGCGATGGTGAACATCAGGAAGGCGTAGCCGATCCATCGCGGCGGCATGCCATGCTGCTCGAGTACGGCCAGCACCCCGATAAACGCGAGAAAGCCGCCCGTGTAATACAGGTAGTAGCGCTGCAGACGGGTCAGCGACCTCAGCATCGGGAGAACTAGTGAGTGCGCCGCAGGAAGCTGCTGGCACGCGACTCGTCGACCAGCCGGGCAGCGGTATCGATCTGCTTGCCGACCGCCCGCACCAGCAGCATCTGGAAAAGACGGCCGAGGAGGAGCGTATTGGCCATCGCATCGCGTCGCCCTTCCCCGCCCCCCATCCCGAATATTTCGAGCCATTGATCGAGCGGCATCACGGTATGCCCCTTATCCTCAAACATCGATGGCATGAGCCAGGCCATATCGACCCATTGCGGCTGAAAATCGAGGCCCAGACGCTCCTTGTAGGCACGCTGGAGAAAGCCGCCCACATAGGGAACGTGATAGGTCACCATCGGCGCCTTGGCAGCAAAGAGCAGAAAGGCCATCAATTGACGGTCAACTGCCGCCCCTTCGCCATCCAGTGTCGAAAAATCAATATAGAAGGTATCGTCCGGCTGGATGGCTCCCTGCCAGATACTGCTGGCTGCAATGGCCAGCAACTGGTCCTTTTCGGGATCGAGACCACTGCTCACGATATCGACGACCAGATAGCGGGTATGAAAATGAAGCTCCTCGAGCGCCGGTGCATGACTGCTACGCCAGGCATCCAGCGACGCCTTGACGTCTTCCGACAATCCGCTCGGTGCGCCACCGCGAAACAGGAATTTCTTGAGGCCGAGCATGGTCAGTTCACCTGGTAATCGAGTTTGAGACGTGTCTGTATCTTGCGCGCCTGACGGAAGGATTCCTTGAGGATGCGGCGATCCAGCTCGTTCAGGGTTTCCGGATCGATCAAATTGTCCCCCTGCTTGCCCGGCTCACCTTCCAGATACTGGTGCTGCAGGCGCAACAACTGGATGAAATTGAGCCCTTCGAGCACCGCGTTGATTTCATCGGCACGTATGTTCAGACGCTGCGCAGCCAAACGCAGGCGCTGGATGGAATTGGTATTGTGCACACCGCTGGCCATGGCATAGATGCGTGCCACATCGACGAAAATGCGCGAACCGTATTTCTTCAGATCGATCTTGCCCGGATGGTCGGGCTCGAGATCGGTCAGGAAATCGCGAATCTTGCCGAGCGGCGGTTCGACATCGAGCGCGTTCTTGGCCATGGCGCGCAGGAACATGGGATTGGAAGCCGTCAGGGCCAGCAAATGGCGGCGCATGGCCTCGGCCAGCTCGGCCTTGCCGAACAAGGGCCGGAAATCGAAGAAAATCGTGGCATTGAGCAAGGCATCGGGATGCGGCTGGCGAATCCAGCTGCCGAACTGCTCCTTCCATTCGTCGAGCGTCAGGCACCACTGGGGATTGCTGGCCATGATATTTCCCTTGCACAACGGGAAGCCGCAGCGATCGAGATCCTTGTTCACATCCAGGGCATAAGCCAGGAAGCGCTGCTTCAGCGCATCGATCGACGCCCCTTCGGGCGGCTGGAAAACAATGCCGTTGTCCTGGTCCGTACTGAAGGTCTGCTCGTCACGCCCCTCCGAACCGAAAGCCAGCCAGGCCCAGTCGATGCCGTCGAATGCATGTTTTTCCAGATTGAGTTGGATGACACGGCGGGTCAAGGCGTCGTTGAGCGCCGAAATGAACTGGGTAAGCTGCTCCGATCCCACGCCCTGGGCCAGCATGTTGAAGGCCAGTTGGCGCACATCGGCGGCAGCCTGTTGCAAGGCTTCGACATTGTGCGCCCCGTCGATGGCCTGTCGGATCTGACGCAAGCCGACGCGCTGCAACGAGAACAGGTCGCGCTCCGACACCACACCGGTCAGACGGCCTTCCGCATCCGTCACCAGGACGTGGCGGATGCCGTGCGTGGCCATGGCAAACATGGCATCGTACGCCGTAGCGTGCTCTTCGAGCATGAACGGGCTGGGTGTCATCGCCTCGCCCACCGGGGTGCTCAACGGCAATTCGGCCAGCACCACGCGGTCGAGCAGATCGGTACGCGTGAACACGCCGACTGCCTTGCGATCCTCGCCGGCGACGACCAGCGAACCGACACCTGCCTCCGACATGGTTTCCAGCGCGGCCCGAAGCGGCGTATCCGGCGCGACGGTAATCGGCGAACGCGATCCGATGCCTGCCAGGGGAGAGTTGAGAGTCTGCTGCTCACTGGCACGCTGCGCGAACTGAAGCTGCAGTTGCCGGCGCGACTGGTCGAGCAGGCTGGCGATGTACTGTGTGCAGAACAGGTTGAATTCCGGACTGGAGGCGACCAGCGCCAGGAAATCCTCAGCCGGCAACTGGTAGCAGAAGCTGTCTTCGACCGCCAGATAAACGTTGGTGGATGGCCGCCCGGCGGTGACCGCACCGATCGGGAAGCCCTCCCCGGCCCCTAGGCTGAGGATGGAATACTCGGTCACCGTCACTTCGCCCGCCTGCCGCGCCTGGACCTTGCCGGATTCAATCAGGTAGAAGTAACGGACGTTACCGGCGTCGGGACCGATGATCTCGCTGCCGGCCGGATAAAACGCAATCTGCGCCTTTTCGGCGAAACGCTGCAGTGCATCCGGCTGCATTTTATTGAACGGCGCATGATTGCGAAGAAATGCGATGGTGTTACCGGCCATGCGGCTACGCCCCTTTTCGCGCAGCGTCATCTCCACCTGACCAACGACCATTTCCTGCCCTGTTTGCTGTTGCGTATTCACGACAACCTCATTTTTTTCTTTAGAGTGCATAGTTTAACTTGAGACGCTGTTGCAAGCGTTTGGCCTGCTTGAGCGCCTCGCGCAGTATGGCCTGATCCATGTCATTCAATTCGGCGGGTTTCAGACCGGAACCCGCCGTCATACCAATGGCCGCGGCGGCAATTTGCTGTGTCAGGCGCAGCCGGAGGATGTGGGAAAAAGCTGCGTCGAGGCTGGCGATTTCGATATCCGGCAAACCGACCGCCTTGCCCGCCTGGTGCAGACGCTCCGAGGTATTGACGCTCGGCGCACCGGCGGTCAGCGCGAAGATGCGGGCTGCATCGACGAACAGCCGGCTGCCGAATTTCTTGAGGTCCACTTCCCCCTCACCGTTGACGGCGACCTCGCCGCGAAAACTCAAGGGGGCCTCGGCGTGCAGCGCATTCGCTGCCATCAGGTGCTGGAAAGCGGGCGTACCGGTCGTCAGCGACAACAACAGGGTGCGCAGCTGCTCGCCCAGGGCAAGATTTCCATGCAGCGGACGCAGGTCAAAGAAGATGCTGGCATTGAGCAGTGCCTCGGGCTCGGGACGACGCACCCATTCGATGAACTGCTCCCGCCATTCGTCAAGCGACAGACACCAGGCCGGATTGCCGGCCATGATCTTGCCCAGGCACAGGGCGAAGCCGCAGTCGGCCAGGCGCTGATTCGCTTCCTGGGCAAAAGGCAGGAAGAGTTCGCGCAAGGCGCCGGCCTCCTGCTCGCTGCTGGCATGAAAGAGCAGTCCGTTGTCCTGGTCGGTCACGAAGGTCTGTTCGTGCCGCCCCTCGGATCCGAGGGCGAGCCAGCACCACGCCACTTGCGGCAGGCGATGGCGATACGCCGTCAGGTCGATGACCCGTGCCGTCAGGCGATCGTTGAACAGCGAAATCAGGCGGGTGGCCGCCACGCCATCCATGCCGCCGGCCAGTGCTCCCTGCAGGTGCGTACGGACGGCATCGGCCAGGACCGGCGCTTCGTCCAGCGCGCGCAACGCATCGATCGCGGCAAACAGGTCGATGCGCTGCTGACAAAGCAGCAAAGGCGCGGTGCTCACGGCGATCAGTACTTTACCCGGGCGAAATAGGTTTTCTCGGCGGCTTCCAGCGCCTGGCGCACCGTGACGATCCCCTTGTCCTCGAGCAACTTGACCAGTTTCAGGAATACCTCACCGGTCGCCAGCGCATCCTCCAATGCATTGTGCCGGGTACCGATAGCGATGCCGAGGCGTTCGAGGATCACATCCAGCTTGTGCGATTCCTGGTTGGGATGCACCACGGCGGACAGCAGGAGCGTATCGAGCACCGGCTGCGTGAAGCGGATGCCCGTGCGCTCTTCCTTGAGCTGCAGGAAGCGCATGTCGAAGGCAGCATTGTGGGCAATCAGCACCGTGTCTTCACAGAATTCGTGGAAGGCGGGCAAAACGACATCGATGTTCGGCTGGCCGCGCACCATGTCCTCGGTGATGCCGTGGATGGGGATGGATTCCGGCTTGAGCGGAATTTCCGGATCGACGATCTGGTTGAAGGTTTCCTGGCGCAGCAAGCGATTATTGACGATACGCGCCGCACCAACCTGAATGATCTCGTCGCCATTGGATGGCTCGAGACCGGTCGTCTCGGTATCGAACACCGTGTAGGTCAACTCGGACAGCTTGCGATCCAGGTCGATGGACTTGTCTTCGAACTTGAACAGGTCGAAGTCGTAATACTCCGGGCGGCCGGTGACATGGCGCTCCTCAACCACTTGCTCCGCTTCCGGAGTGGCCACCGGCAGGACGAACCGGAAGAAGGCCCGGTGCGCCGCCTTTTCGCGTTCGTACCAGATTTCGCCGCCATGGCGATCGATGACGTCGCGCAGGGTGAGCGGCGAACTCTCGCTGCCGATCTGCATCGACTCCATTTCCCACGTGTAGAAGGTTTCCGACGACATGGCCGGGCCGGCCCAGATCAGATCAAGGTAAGCCAGCTTGCCGTTGGAAGTCAGCCGGAAGCGCAACTCGCGCGGCTCGTAGTGATCCTGCAATTTCGAGGCGAGCGAAACCAGCGCGAAGACCAGCGAGAAGCTATCGGCCTTGATCCACAGGTTGTCGTCCATTTCCTCGGTCTTGGTCGGCAGCTTGAGCTTGTCGTCGATGCGGCGCTGGGCGGCGGCGACGATATCGATACCGAGCACATCCTCGAGCGGCCAGCGCGTCTTGATGGCATCGGAAAACTGATTCATGGTCTGGTCGATCACCTGGCTGCGCTTGGCCACTTCGTCATCGATGACATGCAGGAAGCGTTGGCGCAATTCCGGCTCCATGTCCGGATAATCGATCAAATTGGCGACCGCAGCCCGGATATTGCCGATCGCCGACCGGCTACCCTGGGTCAGCGTGTGCAAGGCCTGGTCGCGACGCTCCTCTTCCTCGATGCTGCGCGTGATGTTCTCGACAGTCAGCACGTAGCCCGACATCGATGCCTCGCGCGACTCGCCCGTCCCGCCCAGCACCGGCACCATCTGGATGCGCAGCAACTGGCCGCCGCGCGTGGTGGTGATGAAATTGGCGATCGCCGTCTTGCCGTTGGCCAGACGCAGGTGAATCACCTCGCGGGCATGCTCGACCTGGCTTTTTTCCAGGATCGAGAAGATCGAACGCCCCAGCCCGATCAGCGCCCCGCCGGCCACCGAGGTCGGCCCCTGGGACAGCGCCTTGAACTGCAGCCGGGCGCGGTTGTTGTAGAGCAGGATGCGTCCGTCGAGGTTGCAGACGACTACCGCCTGGGCCAACTCCGACATCAGCGCGGCCAAGCGGTTCTTTTCCTCCTCGACCGAGGCCTTGGCGCGGGCGATCTGGGAATCGACGTCATCCATCAGTGCGTCGCGCTGCTGCGCCAGGTCGTTGGCGGCCTGCGCCAGTTGCTGCACCTCGGGCGGACCTTCCGGCGCGACGCGGAAATTGCGGTTGGCCCCGAGCATCAGGCGCAGCGTCTCCGCCATGCGCAGCAAGCCTTCGACGTATTGCTTGAACAGCCTGTGCAACACCAATACGCCGATCACGAAACCGAACAGCGTCATTATGGTACCGACCGGCAGTCGTGAAACCAGCAGCGCAGTCAGCATGTCGCGCTCGGCGTCCTTCATGTCCAGCCAGACAAGCAGCGATGTGACGACGAACGGCCCGGTCATCAGCAGACCGAGAACGACCACGGCGAGGATGAAACGATGTTTTGCCTTCATGACAGGCATCCCAGAATGGTTGGTTATCGTTACAGGCGTTCCGGCGACAGGCCGGAAGATTCCGGCATCAGGCCGTACCGAGCATGCCCTTGACCTTGACCACCAGGTCCTTGGTCGAGAATGGCTTGGTAACGTAGGCATCGGCACCGATGGCCAGCCCCTTGGCCACCTCGGTCTCCCGTCCCTTGGCAGTGAGCATGACGACCAGCAGCCCGGCCTTTTCCGGGTCGGCACGCAAGGCTTCGCAGACTTCGAAGCCTGATTTCTTCGGCATCATGACGTCGAGCAGGACGAGATCGGGCCGGAAGCTGTCCACCTTGGCGAGCGCCTCTTCGCCATCGACGGCGACGGCGACCTCGAAACCTTCCTTCTTCATCAGGAATTCGAGAGAAATGACGATGTTGGGTTCGTCATCGACGATGAGGATTTTTTTGGTCATGCGTTTAGTCTCCCTTTGTTATTCCTCCGATGCCGGCAGCGGCACCGTGAAAATGAAATTCGCACCCTCTCCCGGGTGGCTTTCAACCCAAAGCTTACCACCGAAATATTCGATGATCTGCCGGCTGATCGGCAGGCCGAGGCCTGTGCCCTGCGGTTTGTCGGTCAGGGTATTTCCCCCCTGGCGGAATTTCTCGAAAATGAGGTCACATTCCTCTGCGGTCAGACCCGGGCCGTTGTCACTCACCTCGACGCGAACCATGTTGCCGTCGACGCCGACCCGGACATGCACCCGGCCAGTTTGCGCCGGCACGAACTTGACGGCATTCGATAGCAGGTTGATCAAGACCTGGGTCAGGCGGTCGCTGTCGGCCAGCACCACCGGACCGGTTGGCGGAATATCGCCCTCCAGCGCAACGCCTTTCTCGCAGAACAATTGCTCGAGCGACCCCATCGTCTCGCGGGCAATCGCACCGATATCGACGTCGCCCGTCGTCCATTCGGCCTGCCCCGACTCCAGCTTGGCCATGTCGAGAATCTGGTTGATCAGGCGCGTCAGGCGCTCCGTTTCATTGACGATGATGCCGAGGAAGCGCCGCCGGTTGGTCAGGTCGATGCGCGGGTCTTCATGCAGCATTTCCGACAGCGCCCGGATCGAGGTAAGCGGTGTGCGCAATTCGTGCGTCACCGTGGATATGAAGTCATCCTTCATGCGGTCCACTTCGCGCAGACGCTCGTTCGCTTCGCGCAATTCACTGGTCGCCGCTTCCAGCGCCTGCTGCTTGGTCTCCAGTTCCCGGCTGTAGGCACGGACCTGGGTGGCCTCGTCGAGGATGTCGAGGACCTCGTCCAGCCCGAGATCCTCCTCCTCGGCCACCGAAGCGACCATTACCCGAGCGCTGGCCGAACCGATGGCGCCCGCCAGTTCGGCCTCGGCGAAGTGAACGAACTCGGCATCGACCGGCAGTTGATGCCAGTCACCGACACCCCGGCTTCGAGCGTAGAGGGCCAGCTGTTGCTGGGCTCGACCGGCGCCAAGAAAGCGCTCGAGCAAACGGACCAAGGCGCCCAGCGAGGCCTTGCCGCGCCATAGCCGTGCCTCGGCACTACGGCGGTCGAAGCGGAAGACATCGACGAAACGCTCGGCCTGGCTGGCCTCGACCGCATCAGGGCGGGAACTCAGGGAGACCAAGATGTAGCAGCCGATATTGGCGAGCATGCTCCACCACAGGCAATGCGAAATCTCGTCCATGCCACCCAGCCCAAACAGCACTTGTGCCTTGAGCCACGGGATGCCGAACAGCCCCTGCTCGACGAAGCCGCTGGAAATCCAGCCCGACTTGGCAAACGACGGCAACAGCAAGGTGTACAGCCAGACGACGAACCCGGCCGACAGCCCGGCCACGGCGCCGGCGCGCGTCCCCTGCTTCCAGTACATGCCGCCGAACATGGCCGGTGCAAACTGGGCAACGGCGGCAAAGGAGATCAGCCCGATGCCGACCAGCGCGTAAGCCTCGCCGGCCGCCCGGAAATAGATGTAGCCGAGCAGCACGATCAAGGCAATGGCGACACGCCGGATGCCGATGAGCACCCCCGACAGATCCTGATGATGCCGTGCCTGCAGCCAGGCCGAACGCAACAGCCAGGGCATGACCAAGTCGTTGCAGACCATGGTCGAGAGGGCGATGGTCTCGACGATGACCATACCGGTGGCTGCCGACAGCCCGCCGATGAAGGCCAGCAGCGCCAGCGATTCGGCACCGCGAGCCAAAGGCAGGGTCAGCACGAAGGTATCGGAATTCATCCCCTGACCGTCGAAATGCAGCAAACCGCCGAGCGCCAGCGGCAAGACGAAGATGTTGATGAGCAGCAGATAGAGCGGAAACAGCCAGACCGCCCGTTTGACGTGCGATTCATCCACATTCTCGACGACGACGATCTGGAACTGGCGCGGCAGGAAAACGATGGCCAGCCCGGACAAAACGATCAAGGCTGTCCAGGTTCCGGCGCGCGACGAATCGAGTTGCAGCAGACGTCCGAGATCGGCTGTCGCCGCCGCTCGCTGGAACAGATCGCCCAGACCACCGAACATGCCGTAGGTGACGAAGAGTCCGACTGCCATGAAAGCGATCAGTTTGACCACCGATTCGAAGGCAACGGCGGCCACCATCCCCTCGTGGCGCTCCGTGGCATCGAGGTGACGCGTTCCGAACAGGATGGAAAAAAGCGCCAGGATGACGGCGATCAGGAAAGTCGAATCCAGCCCCAGCCAGACGCCGCTACGCCCCGAATGCTCGAGCAAAACATCGACGCTGGCCGCCATCGCCTTGAGTTGCAGCGCAATGTAGGGCACCACCCCGATCACCGCGATGATCGTCACCATCCCCGCCAGCAATTGGCTCTTGCCGTAACGTGACGCGATGAAGTCGGCAATCGACGTGATGCGCTGCGCCTTGCTGATGCGGATCATCTTGATGATCACGCCGACGAACAGCAGCATCAGCGTCGGCCCCAGATAGATGGTCAGGAAGGAGAGGCCGCCCGAGGTCGCGCGACCGACGCTGCCGTAGAAGGTCCAGGAGGTGCAATAGACTGCCAGCGACAGCGCGTAGACGTTGGCCGAGATGATCGACTTGCCGGCATCCGCCCGCGCATCGCCGAAACGGGCGACAGCGAACAGCAGCCCGAGATAGGCCACCGACAACAGCGCGATGAACCAGCCTGAAAGCACCACTTACTTGCTCCGTCTTTCGGCAACCCAGGCCGCCAGACCGATCAGTCCGGCCCACACGCCGAAAAGATAGAGGTAGCCGGCCGGAATTCCCCACAGGCTGCCGCCGGGCAGGCTGAGCAAGGGATAAGTCAGCAAAGGAACGCCAAGCAGGCCGAGCGCTGCCAGCCGCTGGCGGGTCGGGCTCGCCCTTTTCATGATCCATTCCGCAATAATAAAAACGGCCGGCACGCCAAGCGTGCCAGCCGTTCGGGAATGCAGTCTGATGCGACCACACGGGAGGCCACCTTATGGGCGACCATTGTCTCCTCCTTGCCCCTTGTTCTATCAGGATGACGTGGCAAGCGCGCCATCCCTGTTGATCGTGTCAGGCGTTCAATCCGTGGATTGTCCGCCGGCGACCGGGTTTCACCGTAGGCAAAACCCGGCACGTTCGCCTTAGCCCTTCAGCTGTTCCAGAATGGCCGGGTTCTCCAGGGTCGAGGTGTCCTGCGTGAGTTCCTCGCCCTTGGCCAGGCCACGGAGCAGACGGCGCATGATCTTGCCGGAACGGGTCTTCGGCAGGTTGTCGCCGAAACGGATGTCCTTCGGCTTGGCGATCGGACCGATTTCCTTGCCAACCCAGTCGGACAGTTCCTTGACGATGCGCTTGGCATCGTCGCCGGTCGGGCGAGCGCCCTTCAGTACCACGAAGGCGACGATGGCTTCACCGGTCAGGTCGTCCGGACGGCCGACGACGGCAGCCTCGGCAACCAGCGGGTTGGCAACCAGCGCGGATTCGATTTCCATGGTGCCCATGCGGTGACCGGAAACGTTCAGTACGTCGTCGATACGGCCGGTAATCGTGAAATAGCCGGTTTCCGCATCGCGGATCGCACCGTCGCCCGCCAGGTAGTACTTGCCCTGGAAGTCGGCCGGGTAGTAGGACTTCACGAAACGCTCCGGATCGCCCCAGATGGTGCGGATCATCGACGGCCACGGCTTCTTGCAGACCAGGATACCGCCCTGGCCCCACGGCAGGTCGGCACCGGTCTCATCGACCACGGCGAACTGGATACCCGGGAACGGCAGGGTGCAGGAGCCCGGAACCAGCGGGGTGGCCCCCGGCAGCGGGGTGATCATGTGGCCGCCGGTTTCGGTCTGCCAGAAGGTGTCGACAATCGGGCAGCGACCGCCGCCGACGTTGTCGTAATACCACTGCCAGGCGGCCGGGTTGATCGGCTCGCCGACCGAACCCAGGATGCGCAGGGAGGACAGGTTGTAGCTCTTCGGATGCACGGCGGCATTCGAATCGGCCGCCTTGATCAGCGAACGGATCGCGGTCGGCGCGGTATAGAAGATGGTCGCCTTGTGGTCCTGGATCATCTTCCAGAAACGGCCGGCATCCGGGTAGGTCGGCACGCCTTCGAAGACGATTTCGGTGGCGCCGCAGGCCAGCGGGCCATAGGTGATGTAGGTGTGGCCGGTCACCCAGCCGATGTCGGCCGTACACCAGAAGGTATCCGTCGGCTTGATGTCGAAGGTCCACTTCATGGTCAGGATGGCGTGCAGCAGATAGCCGCCGGTGGAGTGCTGGACACCCTTCGGCTTGCCGGTGGAACCCGAGGTGTAGAGCAGGAACAGCGGGTGTTCGGCTTCGACCCATTCCGGCTCGCAGGTTTCCGGCTGGTTGGCCAGACCGTCGTGCAGCCACTCGTCGCGGCCGGCAACCATGTTGCAATCGCCACCGGTGCGCTTGAAGACGATGACGCTCTTGACGGATTCACAACCGCCCATGGAGAAGGCTTCGTCGGCGATCGGCTTCAGCGGAATGGCCTTGCCGCCGCGGAACTGGCCATCGGAGGTGATCAGCATGACAGCGCCGGCGTCGTTGATACGATCGCGCAACGACTGGGCGGAGAAGCCGCCGAAAACGATGGAGTGCGGGGCGCCGATACGGGCACAGGCCTGCATGGCAACGATGCCTTCGACGGTCATCGGCAGGTAGATGACGACGCGGTCACCCTTCTTGACACCCTTGGAACGCAGCAGGTTGGCCATCTTGCAAACCTTGGCCAGCAGTTCCTTGTAGGTGACCTTGGTTACTTCGCCGTTGTCGGCTTCGAAGATGATGGCGACCTTGTCGCCCAGGCCGGCTTCAACATTGCGGTCGAGACAGTTGTAGGAAACGTTCAGCTTGCCGTCGGCAAACCACTTGAAGAACGGAGCATTGGACTCATCGAGAACCTGGGTGAATGGGGTTTTCCAGCTGATGAATTCGCGGGCACGCTTGGCCCAGAAACCTTCGTAGTCGGCTTCTGCTTCCGCGCACAGCGCCTTGTAGGCGTCCATCCCGGAAACCGCCGCGTTCTTGACGATTTCGTCAGACGGATAAATAAGCTGCACGGACTCATTCGACATATTCTTCTCCTCTGCGGTACTTCGCAATTATGTTGAAACAACCGATCGGATCTCGGGTTTTCCCCCGGGACGCTTAAAGCCGCGCAAGCTGGAGAACACCTCATTCCCCTCGCCAGCGTTGAGGCGGCATTAGACCGGGATAATCTTACAAAGGACTTACGAAATCACGCTGCGCCGCAACAATTCAGGCACCTTCCATGACAGCGGACAAGCCCCCCGGTAGACACATACCCCGTGGTAAACTCGTCACCCCCAATCACCCCCTCCCCCGATGATGAGTTCGCCCGTCAAATCCCTCGAATCGTTCATCTTTGCCAGCCGCTGGATTCAGGCTCCGCTCTACGTCGGCCTGATCGTTGCCCAGGTGGTTTACTGCTGGCTGTTCATGGTCGAGTTGAGCCATCTGGTAGCCGGCGCCTTCGGCCCGCACCACATGACCGAAACCGACGTCATGCTGATCGTCCTCGGCCTGATCGACGTGGTGATGATCGCCAACCTGCTGGTCATGGTCATTGTCGGCGGCTACGAAACCTTCGTTTCGCGCCTCGACCTCGACGACCATCCTGACCAACCGGAATGGCTGTCGCACGTCAATGCCGGCGTCCTCAAGATCAAGCTGTCGACCGCCATCATCGGCATTTCATCCATCCACCTGCTGAAGAGCTTCATCAACGCCGCCAACCTGACGGAGCACACGCTGATGTGGCAGGTCATCATTCACGTCGTATTCCTTTTCTCCGCCCTGGCCATGGCGCTTGTCGACAAGACCATGACCCAGACCCTCGCCTTGCAACATCAAAAAAATCACTGACCCGGAGTTGTGCATGACCGCCATCAAACAGGAAGACCTGATCCAGTCCGTCGCCGATGCCTTCCAGTACATCAGCTACTATCACCCGCTGGATTACATCAAGGCCTTGGGTGAAGCCTACGAGCGCGAGGAAAACCCCGCCGCCAAGGACGCCATCGCCCAGATCCTGACCAACTCCCGTATGGCGGCCGAAGGCCATCGCCCGATCTGCCAGGACACAGGCATCGGGATGGTCTTCATCAAAGTCGGCATGCAGGTCAGCTGGCCGGATGCCACGATGAGCATCCAGGAAATGATCAACGAGGGCGTCCGCCGCGCCTACGCCAACCCGGACAATCCGCTGCGCGCCTCCGTGCTGGCCGACCCGGCCGGCACCCGCAAGAACACCAAGGACAACACCCCGGCCGTGGTGCACTTCGAGATCGTCGAAGGCCATCACGTCGAAGTCATCTGCGCCGCCAAGGGCGGCGGCTCGGAAGCCAAGTCCAAGTTCGCCATGCTCAACCCGTCCGACGATCTGGTCGACTGGGTGCTCAAGAAGATTCCGGAAATGGGCGCTGGCTGGTGTCCGCCGGGCATCATCGGCATCGGTATCGGCGGCACGCCGGAAAAGGCCATGCTGCTCGCCAAGGAGTCCATCATGGCTCCCGTCGACATCCATGAACTGAAGGCCAAGGCCGCTACCGGCGCCAAGCTGAGCCGCCCGGAAGAACTGCGTCTCGAACTGATGGAAAAGATCAACGCGCTGGGCGTGGGCGCCCAGGGCCTCGGTGGCCTGACCACCGTGCTCGACGTCAAGGTGCTCGACTACCCCTGCCACGCTGCCAACCTGCCGGTCGCCCTGGTGCCAAACTGCGCCGCAACCCGCCACTGCCACTTCCATCTGGATGGCTCCGGCCCGGCCAGGATCGAGCCGCCGAAACTGGAAGATTGGCCGGCCGTGACCTGGACGCCCGATCTCCAGTCGGCCACCCAGGTCAACCTCAACACGCTGACCAAGGACGAAGTCGCCTCCTGGAAACCCGGCCAGAAACTGCTCCTGAACGGCAAGATGCTGACCGGCCGCGATGCCGCCCACAAGCGCATCGCCGACATGCTGGCCAAGGGCGAAAAGCTGCCGGTGGACTTCACCAACCGCGTCATCTACTACGTCGGCCCGGTCGACCCGGTGCGTGACGAAGTGGTCGGTCCGGCCGGCCCGACTACCGCCACCCGCATGGACAAGTTCACCCGCATGATGCTGGAACAGACCGGATTGATCTCCATGGTCGGCAAATCCGAGCGTGGCCCGACCGCGATTCAGGCGATCAAGGACAACAAGTCGGCTTACCTGATGGCCGTCGGCGGCGCCGCCTACCTGGTCGCCAAGGCGATCAAGTCGGCCAAGGTCGTCGGCTTCGCCGACCTCGGCATGGAAGCCATCTACGAATTCGATGTCGAGAATATGCCGGTCACCGTGGCCGTCGATTCGACTGGCACCAGCGTGCATGAAACCGGCCCGAAAACGTGGCAGGTCAAAATCGGCAAGATTCCGCTGAAAGCCTGATCGCCAGCATGCATGAAAACCCGGTTCAGGCCGGGTTTTTTGCATCCGGCATTGTCATCAATAGCAGCAGATTCCGATTCAGCGCATGTTCCGAAAATTTCGCATCGCGATTCTCATCTTCGTTCTGGCCACCGTCGGCCTCGGGGCGTGGCGTGCCAACGCCAGGCTAACCGCATGGGAGCACTCCGTCCACGTGGCGGTCTACCCGATTGCCGCCGATGACTCGTCGGCCACGCGCAACTACCTGAACAACCTGAGTGCCGACAGTTTTGAAGACGTCGCGCAATGGCTGCAAGCCGAGAGCAATCGCCACGGGCGTTCGGTCCTGCAACCCGTCGTGTTGCAACTGGCGCCGCCCTTGACCGACAGACCCCCTCTTCCGCCAAGTCGGCCAAGCGCTCTGGAGGCTGTCCTGTGGAGCCTGAAACTACGCTGGTGGGCCTTCCAGCACGATGCAACGGATGGACCCAAGCCACAGGTTCGCCTGTTCGTGATGTTCCACGATCCGGAATTGAACGACAGGATTCCGCACTCCACAGGCCTCACCAAGGGCCAGATCGGGCTCATCCACGCTTACGCCAGCCGCCAGCAACGACAGCAGAACAATGTGGTCATTGCCCACGAACTGCTGCATACCTTCGGCGCCACCGACAAATACGATCCGGCCACGCTGCAGCCCGTTCATCCTCAGGGCTATGCAGAACCGCAACGCTCTCCACGATTGCCGCAAGTGCTCGCCGAGATCATGGGCGGGCGCACCCCGATCGACGAAAGCCGTTCCGACATACCAGCCAATCTCGGAGAGACGGTCATCGGCCCGGATACGGCAAGGGAAATTGGTCTGCTGAAGACCGCGCGCTGAGAACGGCTTTTGTTTCCAGGGCTCGGCCCAAAACCTTGCCTGAAGACACCGCTCAAAGCATGCGTTCAGCCCGCGCCTTGTCCCACAGGCGCCGCTTCAACTCATCGATCGGCAAGCCGAGGCGGAAGCTGCTCTCGATCTCCTTGAGCAGCGGGATCAATTGCAAGCCAACGGTCCCGAGACAAGGGCGCAAGACGGCCGGATCGACCGATGCGAGCAATTCCTTGAGCTGAGGCACAAACGCCTCGCAACTCCCCAAGGCGTTCCCCTTGGTATTGGCTTTCGTAACAACCCGATTGCCCCCCGCGCGCTGAGCATCGTCGAGACGGGTATCGGCCAGATTCAGCAACTCCTGCCCGGAAAGTGAAGCGCCATCCTCGGGAATCACGGCAACACCTGCACTGACAGTCAGGTCAATACGCTGACCACGAACCGCGATTTGCGCCGTTGCCATGGCCTTGCAGATGCGATTCGCGAACCCCGCACAGATTGCGCTGGTCGTCGCAGGGGCAATGATCACGATTCGGCCGCCCGGCAGCCGGCTGATCACATCCTCAGGCCTGATTTTCCTGGCAACCATGAAGGAGAATTTTTCGACCGTTCGTGCGACGAGTTCCTCGCCATACCGGTCAATAAGCTCCTGGTAGTTATCAAGCCCGAAGGCCAGAACGCTGACCCCACGCCCGTCAACAGCACCGGGAAGCATCTTTGCCAACGCCGCATCCAGACTGTCTTGCGCATAGACCGGACTTTCGTGACCCAGATTCTCCTCGGCCTGCCCGGCCACATCGAAACTGGAGGGTTCAAGCCCCGCCATGCCTCCCAGCGTTCCGAGAACGTCGCTGACACCGACATCGGTGCGCATCGCCAGATCTTCCGGATGGATATCGGCTGACACGACGGCGACGGGAAGCGCTTCCAGAGCCACCTCATCGAAGCCATCCTGCACGTCGTGCGAAAGGCCCAGCAGTATGGAGGTCACGCTCTCCAGCGAAGTATTGCTGGAATCCTTGGCAACGAAATCGGTTACGCCGCGGGCGCGAGCATGCATCCGCTCCGAATCGCCAAAGGAATTTGAAACAACGAGAAAGAAGGGGAGCGATTTGAGGCGCGACAATTTGCTTTCGCGAATCCGTTCCAGCAGATCAAGGCCATCGAGCTTCGTCAGGCTGACGCCGGAAACAACGCCGACAATGGCGCTGTCGAGAACCAGTGTTTGCCAGGCAGACTCGCCGCTTGCCTCCTCGCGAACCTCGAAATGCTCAGCCAGCTGTTTGGACAGCGATGCGCGAACTACCTTCGAGGCATCAGCAACCAGAACTTTTCGCTTCAATGTCATCTCTATGTCAGCATCCCGGGCCGTTTTTTTTGGCGCTTGGCCGCTTTGCTTCTTGAAAATGAGAGTGTAAGCGAGACACGGTGGCCCCCGTCAAGGTTCGAAGATGTAAATCCTTGTTGGTCGATAAATGCAAGTGCTTGATCGGGCAACACTCCGCCGAATTTCCGTGGCCCCATCCGCGAACGGCACCCACAGTATTTCCAGCAAAGTGTGGAATACACCACACACTACTCACCTGGCATCGCGCTACCTTAGCTTCAGGAGGAAAACGACATGACGACAGCTGCCAGCATTATCCTGTTCAAGAACGAATTCATAGCCACCTTGAGCGATGGTTGCCGCATACAAAAACCTGAATTGCGCGAATTGGCCAATGCGCTGATTCACGCCGGGGTTCACCTCAACGATGTACAGTTCGAATGGAATGGCAGTTCGGGCCAACGGATGATCACCGCCGGGCAACAGGTTGCCTTCCGTGCCGAGATGCGGCGCCTGGAACGGCACCAGGTCAAAGGACTCGCCGTCGCGGCCTGAGCGACAAACGACAACCGATCAAGCGCAGCGCAATACCCCTACTGACAGCGCGCTTGATTTTCCCGAATGACTCGGCGATAGTTCGAAGCCATCACGAATTTACCTGAACCGCCCCCGATGAACGCTACCCGATCCTTCCGCTCTGCCGCTGCCCAAGCAGTGTCGCCGGTCGTCGTACGCGTAATCAAGGTAGGCGTCGTAACGCGCGTGCCGTCGCGGGTCAGGTAAACCGAAACATCCGGAATTCACCAACCCCCGCCGGCACAAACCGGCGGGGGTTTTGTTTTGGAGCCTGCCGGTTGAGCCGACAACCCCAAAGGAACCTCCATGACAGACACACTGAACGGCGCCCAGATCACCATACGGCTGCTTGAACGCCAAGGCATCCGCACCGTCGCCGGCATTCCCGGCGGTGCCATCCTGCCGATCTACGATGCCCTCGGGCAGTCATCCATCATTCATCACGTGCTGGCCCGGCACGAACAGGGCGCCGGCTTCATGGCTCAGGGCATGGCCCGCGCCAGCGGCCAGACAGCCGTCTGCCTGGCCTCCTCCGGCCCCGGTGCGACCAACCTGCTGACCGCCATCGCCGATGCCAAGCTCGACTCGATCCCGCTGGTCGCGATCACCGGTCAGGTGCCCAAGGCCATGATCGGCACTGACGCTTTCCAGGAAGTCGACACCTACGGTTTATCGATCCCGATCACCAAGCACAATTTCCTTGTGTCTTCGGCCGAGGAACTGCTGGAAGTGATCCCTCGCGCCTTCGAGCTTGCCGCCTCGGGTCGCCCCGGTCCCGTGTTGGTCGACATTCCGAAGGATGTGCAGATGCAAGTGATCGACATTGGCGAGTGGCCGGCACCCGGCCGGCGCCAGCCGCCGCCGGAACCCGATGGCTGGGCACTGTCCGAAGCGGCGGCCATGATCAACGCCGCCAAGCGCCCGATTCTCTACCTGGGCGGTGGTGTCGTGCACTCGGGTGCGTCCGGACAGGCTGTCCGGCTGGCCGAGAAGGCCGGTTTGCCGACCGTGATGACCTTGATGGGACTGGGCGCCATGCCGGTCGATCATGCCTTGTCGCTGGGCATGCTCGGCATGCATGCCGCCCGCTACACGAATCTGGCGCTGGACGAGTGCGACCTGCTGATCGCCGTCGGTGCCCGTTTTGACGATCGCGCCACGGGCAAGGTTGCCGCCTTCTGCCCGCAGGCGAAAATCATTCACATCGACATTGACCCGGCGGAACTGGACAAGATCAAGACAGCCCACATCGGGATCACCGCCGATGTCGACGCGGCACTGCTTCGACTGACACCGGCGGTGGCAGAAAACAGGCGCACCCAGTGGCTGCAGCGTATCGCCGATCTCAAATCCGAGTATCCCCTGGTGATGCCCGAGCAGGACAACCCGCTGTCGCACTTCGGCCTGATTCGCACCGTCGCGGCCTGCCTTGACGACGAAGCCACCATCGCCACCGATGTCGGCCAGCACCAGATGTGGGTTGCCCAGGCCTACCCCCTGCGCCGTCCCCGGCAGTGGCTGACCTCCGGCGGTCTGGGCACCATGGGCTTTGGCGTTCCCGCTGCGATCGGGGCAGCGCTGGCCGAACCGGAGAGGACCGTGGTGTGCTTCACCGGCGACGGTTCGATCCTGATGAATATCCAGGAACTGGTCACGGCCGCCGAAGAAGGTGCGAACGTCAAGATCGTGCTGATGAACAACGCAACCCTCGGTCTGGTGCATCAGCAGCAGACATTGTTCTACGGGGAGCGCCTGTTCGCCTCGCAATTCAAGTCCACACCCGACTTCGTCAAGGTAGCCCAAGGCTTCGGCATTGCAGCCGTCGATCTCGATCAGGCCGCCAACCCGTGCGCCGCACTGATGGAAGCCATCAACCGCCCCGGCCCATGCCTCATTCATGCCAGCATCGATGCCGAGCAAAAAGTCTATCCCATGGTGCCACCGGGCGCTGCCAACCGCGACATGATCGGAGCCTGAACATGAATGCCATCAACCGCCACGAACAAAATGCGCTGTCCCGTGCCGTGCTGGAAATCGACGTCAACAACCACCCTGGCGTCATGTCCCACGTCGTCGGCCTGTTCTCCCGCCGGGCCTACAACGTCGAAGGCATTCTCTGCCTGCCGCTGGATGACGGCAGCCGCAGCCGGATCTGGCTATTGGTCAACGAAGACCAACGCCTGCCGCAAATGATGAAACAGGTGGGCAAGCTCGAAGACGTCATCGGAATTCGGCGTCATAACGCCGACCATGCCGTCTTCCAGAACCTGGAGAATTTTTTCCGGGGCTGAGAAAAGAGTCAGGAAGTTGCCGGCTCAAGCCGGCACTTCCGCTTGTATTCGCTGATCAGCTCGAGCTCCTCATCGCTGATCGACTCAAAGCGCAAGCCCACTAATCGAAGGCCCCCGACGCGGCGTATCCGCATCACGCTGACATACGCCTCGATGACGCCGCCCAAATCCGGCGACTCGATGCGGCATACCCCCACCTCACCGCTGGGCTTAGCCCCCAGAACGCGCTCCTCGATCAGCACCCCCACGCCGGATACCGAAATATCGGAGGCCGGCAACTGAAGGTTTTGCCCACCCAGGCTGAGGTGAATTTCTCCCTGGAGGCGAACACGGGGAGAGCGGCGACGTTCTTTCACGGAGGCATTCCAATCTAATAGATGAAGATGCATTCTCACACGAGCAGCACCGCGACGTACAGGCATGCCATGCCACGACAATGCGGACACTCCGGTCGAACAATCAAATTCCCAAATATTTCAAAGGCATATAACATCCTTCGGATGTATCTGCGAACTCGCTACAAATTGATCCACGTCAATAATACCCCCCCGAAAATAGCAGAAAGTGTTGCCACAATTTTGCCAACATCGTTTCAAAGCACCGCTCACTTGGCCGTCGCTTCACTGTTGGCTCACCTGAAAACAGCCTTTCGCAAGGCACCAAGGGCACCAGAATTGCGACTACGGGAGAACGGACATGCCTATCATTTGGGAAAGCAAGCTGGACACTGGAATCGACGTCATCGATTCCCAGCACCGGCGTATCGTCGACTACATCAATGACCTCGAAATTGCCAAGATGAAGGGTGACAAGGCGATGGTCACCGACGTCATCGAACAATTGATCGACTACACGCAATCCCACTTCGGTTTCGAAGAGTCGATGATGGAAGAGGCCGGCTACAAGTTCATCAAGCCGCACAAGAAAGTCCATGAACTGTTCATCAAGCGGGTCACCGAATTCACGATGCGCGCCGCCAAGGGCGAAGATATCGTCGACGAACTGCATTCCATGCTGGCCAAGTGGCTGCTGAACCACATTGCCAACGAAGACCGCGACTACGCCGACTCGGTGAAGCAAATGGTCGGCCCCGCAGCGGCCCATCATGACGTCGTCACCGCCAAGGCAGAAGCGCGTTCCGGCTTCATTTCGGGTTTGCTGGGCCGCTTCTTCCGCTAAGCGCAAACAACGGGAAAGCATGCCAGGCCTTCGGCAGGCACGCTCTCCCGCACGGATACCCACGCGGCACATCAAGTCGGCAACAGCCTGCCGACGCTATACTTCGGCTCATTGCAACCAACAGCCGAATCATGACGACAAGCATCCGCTGGCAAAGCGCCCACACTTACTCCGACATTCTTTACGAAACTGCCGAGGGTATCGCCAAGATATCCATCAACCGGCCCGAGCGACGCAACGCCTTTCGCCCGGAAACCGTCAAGCAGTTGATCGATGCCTTCCATCGCGCCCACCACGACAATGCCATCGGCGCCATTATCCTGACCGGTGCCGGAACCGAAGCGTTCTGTTCGGGTGGTGACCAGAAGGTGCGGGGCGATGAAGGTTACATCGACGAAGGCGGAACACCTCACCTCAACGTGCTCGACCTGCAGATGCAGATTCGTCGCTTGCCCAAACCCGTCATTGCGATGGTTGCGGGCTTTGCCATCGGCGGCGGCCATGTCTTGCACCTGGTCTGCGACCTCTCCATTGCAGCCGACAACGCCCGCTTCGGGCAAACCGGACCGCGCGTCGGCAGCTTCGACGCCGGCTTGGGCGCCGGACTCATGGCGCGCACCATCGGCATGAAACGCGCCAAGGAGATCTGGCTGCTCTGCCGCCAGTATGATGCCGCCACGGCACTCGATTGGGGGTTGGTCAATACGGTCGTACCGGTCGACAAGCTGGAAGAGGAAACGGTGAACTGGTGTCGCGACATGCTGAAACTGTCGCCGATGGCGCTGCGCATGATCAAGGCCGGTTTCAATGCCGACACCGACGGCCTGGCAGGCATCCAGGAACTGGCCGGCAACGCCACAGGCCTGTTCTACATGACCGACGAAGGCCAGGAGGGCCGCAACGCGTGGCTCGAACGCCGCCCCCCCGACTTCGGGAAATATCGCAAACGCCCGTGAACATCGCTGCCGCCGACTGGTTGCCCTACACGCTCCCCCTGAAACGCCCCTGGCTCACCAGCAAGGGCAAAATCACCGAGCGCCAGGGCCGCCTGCTACGGCTGCGAACCAGCGACGGTCGGTACGGCTGGGGGGATTCGGCCCCGCTTCCCGAGTTCGGGATTTCCGAGTCGGCGGCCAACGCCTTCGCCGAAGAAAGCGCCCATCTCGATCTTGTCGCCAGACAGGCTAGCCAGCCTCTGTGTCAATGGTTGTCCGGCGATGCGCCGGTTGCCGATCTGGCGGTCAATGGCAATCTCGGCACCTTGTCGGACAGCACGCCGGCCATGCTCGCACCGGCGGCGGCGCAAGGCTTTTCGGTCGTCAAGATCAAAGTCGGCATCAACCCGGTGCGTGAGGAAATCGCCCGACTGCATCAATTGGCCTCGTCGTCCGCTCCTGAAGTCTCATGGCGACTCGACGCCAACTGCGCCTGGAATCTCGCCGATGCGCAGGCTTTCATATCAGGCTGCGTCGATCTTCCCATCGAAGGACTTGAGGAGCCGCTGGCCAATCCCGATCGCACGGCGTTGGGTCGCCTGCAATCGCTGGCGCCCTGGCCAATCGCCCTCGACGAGTCGACACAACTGGTCGACGATGCTTTTTTTCGGCATCCGTTCGTCCGGCGCCTTGTCATCAAACCCGCACGGCACGGCCTGCTCGGCAGCGTCGAACTGGCGCTGCGGGCCCGGGCTGCCGGTATCGAAACGGTCGTCACCTCCGGGCTGGAAAGCGCCTGCGGCCTCGCAGCCTGCGCCCAACTGGCCGCAGCCATCGCCCCTGAAAGCGTACACGGGCTGATGACTGCCGACTGGCTTGCCGCCGACACCGGAATGTCCAACCCCATTCTCAAAGCCCGGATGCAACTCCCTGCCAGCAACGGCATCGGGTTTACGCCGCATGACATATTCGCTGTCACGCCACCCGGCAACGAGAAACGACGCTGACGTCAGGCAGAGGGGATGCGCCGCATCGCCATATGGACGCTGATCATGGCCGATACCTTCTGTGAAAGATCGGAACCGCGCTGGCAACTCAACAGCAAATGCAGCAAACCGCTGGTGAAGGCCCAGGTATCGCGTGCTGCATCCATGGGATCGATGCCCGGACGCAACATACCCTTGTCCGCCGCCTGCCGGTAGACCCGCTCGATCTTGGCCAGGAAATCGTATGCCGGACGGCCGATCTCCTCTTCCACTGAAGTGAATTCGCCAACGTATTCGCAACGTGAAATCATGATCTCGAAGACTTCGCGTACCACCGCACTGTCCTCAAGCACCCGGAAAAACTCGGTTATTGAAGCTTCGATGGCGTCCAGCGGATTGTCGAAGCGCTCCGACAACAAATAGGCATCGGTACGCTCGACCATCGGAGCAAAAACGTCCTCGCGCATGGCGAAGAACAACTCCGCCTTATCCTGAAAATGCCAATACACCGCGCCACGCGTCACCCCTGCCGCCTTGGCTATCTTTTCCAGCGTCGAACGACTGACACCGCACTCATGGAATACGCGGCGTGCGGCGTGGATGATCTCCTTGCGCGTCTGCTCCGCTTCTTCCTTTGTTTTTCTGACCACGCTCTTCCTCCGGCGAACCATTTACCGTCAGCCACATCTGACCATTCGATTTTACACAAATTTATTTACATACATTCATGAATGTTTATAATCATCGCAGCGAAAATAATCAAGGAGAATCCGCGTGACCCCGACCGCCATTTTTCAGCGCAAGGCGCTGCCTTTTGTCATTACGGCGTTGATTGGCGCCCTTGGCGCAGCCGGCTGCTCCGGCGACAAGCAGGCGGGGGGCCCGCCACCGCAAGGACCGATGCCGGTCACCGTCATCGAAATGCAGCCACAGAAAGTACCGACCAGCATCGAAATCATGGCGCAAACCGAAGGGGCTCGCGAAACCGAGGTACGCGCCCGGGTCGGAGGCATCCTGGTCAAGCGACTGTATCAGGAAGGCGATACCGTGAAAGCCGGCCAGCCGCTGTTCCAGATTGACCGTGCGCCCTATGAGATCGCCCTGGCCGAAGCCAAGGCCAAGGCCGAGCAAACGGCACGCGAGGCGGGTCGTCTGAAGGGGCTGGCCGAAGCGAAGGCCATTGCCCAGAAGGATTACGACGACGCCGTTTCGGCCAATGCGATGGCTCAGGCCGCGCTGCGCCAGGCCGAACTGAACCTGTCGTGGACCACCGTCACCGCCCCGGTGGCCGGCACCACCGGTCGCGCCGTCAAGTCGGACGGTAACCTGATTTCGACTGCCGACAGCCTGCTCACCTCGATCTACCAGACCAACCCGATCTGGGTACGCTTCAGCCTGGGCGAAAGCGACCTCGCCAAGTTCCCTAACGGGCGCATGACGCAAAAGGACATCAAGGGCGTCGAACTGGTCATGCCGAACGGACAGGTCTACGAAAAGCGCGGCAAGCTGAATTTCCTCGCCACCAACATTGACACTACGCTGGGCACGCAGCAGTTGCGCGCCGAATTCGACAATGCCGGCGGCCAGTTGCTGCCCGGTCAGTTCGTCCGCGTCCGCATCCTGACCGGCGAGCGCGATGGCGTCTTCCTGGTCCCGCAATCGGCTGTTCTGCAGACTGAACAGGGCACGCTGCTCATGACCGCTGGCCCTGAAAACAAGGTCGCGCCGCGCCCGGTCAAGGCCGGCGAGTGGTACGGCAAGGATTGGGTCATCCTGGGCGGTCTCAATGCCGGCGACAAGGTGATCGTGGATAACCTGATCAAGCTGCGGCCCGGCGCACCGGTCGCCCCCAAGGGAGCTAACGAGGCACCGGCAGGAATGGCGGGTATGGCGGGCAGCGCCCCGGCCAAGCAGTAAGGAACCGCCATGGCCAAATTCTTCATCAACCGGCCGATCTTCGCGTCGGTCATCTCGATCATCATCGTCATTGCCGGGCTGGTCGCCTCGCGGGTTTTGCCCATTGCGCAATACCCGCAGATCGCTCCGCCGACCGTGCTGATCACCGCCACCTACCCGGGTGCTTCGGCCGAAACCCTGGCCAAGACAGTCGCCGCGCCGATCGAGGAGCAGCTCAACGGCGTCGAGAATATGGTGTATTTCACCTCGTCGGCCAGTGCCAACGGGGCGGTCACCATTACCGCAACCTTCGAGGTCGGCACCAACGTCGACATGGCTGCGGTGAACGTCAATAACCGCGTCAAGGCGGCCGAACCGCGCCTGCCGGAAGCCGTACGGCGCAATGGCGTGATCGTCCAGAAGCGTTCCAACGACATCCTGCAGGTCATCGCGCTCAAGTCGGAGGGCGGAAAGTACAACACGCTCTATCTCTCGAACTATGCCAGCCTGAACATCGTCGATGAACTCAAGCGGGTCCGGGGCGTCGGCGACGTGACCATTTTCGGTGCGCAGGATTATTCGATGCGCGTCTGGCTGAAGCCGGACCGCATGGCCCAGCTGGGACTGACAACCAGCGAGGTGGCGAGCGCCATCGCAGCCCAGAACGCTCAGAATGCGGCTGGCAAAATCGGCCAGGAGCCGGCACCGAACGATCAGCAACTGATCTACACGGTGACTGCCAAGGGGCGCCTGCTGAGCGAGGAGGAATTCGGCAACATCGTCATCCGTGCCAGCGGCCCGGGTGGCCTGTTGCGCCTGAAGGACATCGCCCGCATCGAGCTCGGCGCCTACAGCTATGACCAGCGTGTGACGCTGGACGGCCAGCCGACCATCGCCATGGGTATTTTCCTGCAGACCGGCGCCAACGCACTGGAGGTCGCCGAGCTGGTCAAGACCAAGATGGTCGAATTGAAGGGCAAGTTCCCGGAGGCAATGGATTACGTCATTCCGTTCGACACCACGCTTTTCGTATCGGCATCAATCAACGAGGTGATAAAAACCCTGATCGAAGCCATGATCCTGGTGTTGGCGGTAGTCTTCATTTTCCTGCAGAGCTGGCGCGCCACGCTGATCCCGATGGTCGCCGTGCCGATCTCGCTGATTGGCACCTTTGCCGGCCTGTGGCTGTTCGGCTTCTCGATCAACACGCTGACCCTGTTCGCCATGGTTCTGGCCATCGGTATCGTCGTGGATGACGCCATCGTCGTGCTGGAAAACGTCGAGCGCCTGATGGCCGAGGAAAAACTGCCGCCCAAGCAGGCCGCGATCAAGGCCATGCACCAGGTCACCGGCGCGCTGATCGCCATCGTGCTGGTGCTGTGCGCGGTATTCGTGCCGGTTGCCTTCCTGGGCGGCATTGCCGGCCAGTTGTACAAGCAGTTTGCCGTTACCGTGGCTGTTGCCGTGGTGCTCTCCGGCGTCGTCGCACTGACGCTGACACCGGCCCTTTGCGCCCTGCTGCTCAAGGCCCAGCACACCGAAAACAAGCTGTTCGCACCGTTCAACCGCGCCTTCGAGCGCCTGACCGGCGCCTACACCCGGACGGTCAGTTTCACGCTCAAGCATGGCATCGTCGGGGCATTGGTCTTCGCGCTGATCATCGGCGGAACCGCCCTGTTCTTCCGCGTCATTCCGGGCAGTTTCGTGCCGGCCGAGGACCAGGGCTACCTGATCTCGGCACTGATACTGCCGGACGGCGCCACGCTGAAGCGCACGGAGAAGACCGGTGAAGGCGTGCGCCAGATGATCGCCAAAGACGAGGCGGTGAAGCACACCTTCATCGTTTCCGGCTTCGACCTGATCGGTGGCGGCAACAAGCCGAATGCCGGCACCATGTTCATTCCGCTCAAAGACTGGTCCGAGCGGCAAGGCAAGGCGCAGGACCTGGCTGGCAAGTTCATGGGCTTCGGCATGATGCAGCCGGACGGCATGGGCCTCGTCTTCAACCCGCCCCCCATCATGGGTCTGGGAACCGCCGGCGGCTTCGAGGTCTACGTGCAGAACCGCGTCGATGGCGATGCGCGCAAGCTCAACGAAGTCACGCAGGCATTCATGGCCGAGTTGCAGAAGCATCCGGAATTCACCCGCGTCTCGACCTTCTTCCGTCCGACCGTGCCCCAGTTGTATGTTGAAGTCGACGAACAGAAGGCGCTCGCCCTGGGTATTCCCGTCGCCGACATCTACTCGACGCTGCAAAGCACGATGGGTGCCCTTTACGTCAACGACTTCAACAAGGCCGGCCGCGTCTATCGCGTGCAATTGCAGGCCGAGGCCAACTACCGCATGAAGGCTGACGACATCGGCAAGGTCTATGTGCGCAGCGCGACGAGCAACGCCATGATCCCGCTATCGGCGGTCAGCAAGGTCAGGAATGTCGTGGGCCCCGAACAGGTCGAACGTTTCAACGGCTTCATTGCCGCCAAGGTGATGGGCGACTCGAAGCCTGGCATCAGCTCGGGCGACGCGATCAAGATCGTCGAGCAGGTGGCCGCTGCCACCCTGCCCGATGGCTACGGCATCGCGTGGACCGGCCAGGCCTTCCAGGAGAAGCGCAGCTCCGGCTCGTCGCTGCAGGCATTCGGCTTCGCCATCATCATGGTCTTCCTGATCCTCGCGGCCCAGTACGAGAAATGGTCCTTGCCGGTCGCCGTCGTGATGGCCGTGCCGTTCGCGCTGATGGGTGCGCTGACCGCCATCTGGCTGCGCGGCATGCCGAACGACATCTACTTCCAGATCGGCCTCGTCGTGCTCATCGGACTGGCGTCGAAAAACGCGATCCTGATCGTCGAGTTCGCCGCCCAGAAGTACGCTGAGGGCATGAGTGCGGCCCAGGCAGCCGTCGAAGCGGCCCGCCTGCGTCTGCGGCCGATCATCATGACCTCGCTCGCCTTCGTGCTCGGCGTCTTCCCGCTGGTCAAGGCCACCGGCGCCGGGGCGGCAGCCCGCCAGTCGATGGGCACCGGCGTCTTCGGCGGCATGCTCGCCGCTACCTTCATCGCCACGCTATTCATCCCGCTCTTCTTCAAGTGGCTGGAGCGCGGCAAGCAGATCGACCCTTCACACCTCGAGTACAACGAGGAGGAAAAGGCATGAATTCCCAAACACTCATCCGTCTGACCCCGCTCGCACTGGCGTTTGCCCTGAGCGGCTGCGCCATCGGCCCGGATTACCTGCGCCCCGCATCCCTGCTGCCGGCCGTCTTCAGTGAAGCCAAGCCGGCCGAAAATGTTGCCGTTGCGAACAATCCGGCCATCAACCCGGCGTGGTGGACACTGTTCAACGATGCGATATTGAACGACCTGGTCGATCAGGCGCTGACCGGCAACGCCAGCCTGCGCCAGGCCATCGCCCGTGTCGAGCAGGCCGATGCCGTCGCCCGCGAAGCAGGCGCCTCCTTCTTCCCGCAAATCGACGGATCGGCCGGTATCAGCAACACCAAGGCCAGCACCAAAACGGCCACCTATATCGCCACGCAACCCCAGATACGCCGGGCGCGCAGCGCCGGGCTGAGCACGTCGTTCGAGCTCGATGTCTGGGGCCGCATCCGGCGTACCAACGAGGCTGCCCGCGCCAGCATTCTGGCCACCCAGTACTCCCGCGACTCCATTCGCCTGAGCGTTGCCGGCCTGGTTGCCGATACCTATCTGGCCTTGCGCGCCTATGACGCCCAACTCGCCGTCACCACCGAAACGGTGAAAACGCGCGAGGAAGGACTCAAGCTGGTGAAGACGCGCGTCGACGCCGGTCTGGCCTCACCACTCGACAGCTACCAGGCAGAAGGCTCCCTGGCAGCTGCTCAGGCCCAGCTGGCCGAGCAACGTCGTCAGCGCAGCCTGGCCGAGCACCAACTTGCCCTGCTCACCGGCAATCCGGGATTGAAGATTGCCGCGGGCGATCTCAAGCAGCTGCCACTCCTCCCAGAACCGCCGGCCGGCCTGCCCTCCGACTTGATCGAAGGCCGCCCGGATGTACGTCAGGCCGAGCAGGAACTGATTGCCGCCAATGCCAACATCGGCGTCGCCAAGGCCGGTTATTTCCCGAAATTCACGCTCACCGGGAGCCTGGGCAGCGAAAGCAAGACGCTGTCCGACCTGTTCAGTGCCGGCTCCAATACCTGGTCGCTTGGCCTGGCCGCGCTGATGCCCGTTCTCGATTTCGGCCGCACCTCGGCCCGCGTCGATCAGGCCAAGGCCATCAACCAGCAATCGCTGGTTGCCTGGCAGAACAGCCTGCAGACCGCCTACAAGGAAGTCCGCGATGCGCTGGTCAGCCTGCGCGAGTACGGTGAAGAGGAAAAATCGCAAGGCATACGGGTGGACCGCGCCGAAAAGGCGATGGGCATCTCGCGCCTGCGCTACGAAGCCGGCCATGCCGGCTACCTGGAAGTGCTCGATGCCCAGCGTACGTTGAACGAGGCGCAGCTATCCGCGATCAACGCACGACAGGCTCGCCTGAGTACCTCGGTCGATCTGTTCAAGGCTCTGGGAGGTGGCTGGAAGGCCGACGGCCAGAGCTGAGTCACCGGACAATACGGCCTGCGACTTCCAGCAGCCCGGCAATAAAAAAATGGCCGTCGAAACGGCCATTTTTATTGACTCATCGGCGACGGACGCGCCGGCGCGGAATCCTACTTTTCGGGCTTGTCCGCCTGGAAGCCGGTAAACATATTGCGCGTCTGGCTCTGCAACTGATCCTGCATCGACTGGAACATCTTCTTGGATTGATCCATGTAGGCCGTCATCATGCTCTGCATGGCCGGCTGCTGGAAGTTCAGGAACTGGTTCCAGAAATCCGTCTGCAGATGGGTGCTGTCGCCCGCACCATAAATGGTGCGCGACTGATCCTGCAGCTTCTGCTGGAAATCGACGAAGGTCTTCATGTTGTTTTCCAGGTACTTGCCGAGCATGCCCTGCATGGTGCTGCCGTAGAAGCGGATGAAGCCGGACAGCAGTTCGCTGGAGAACATCGGCACGCCACCGGTTTCCTCTTCGAGGATGATCTGGAGCAGGATGCTGCGCGTCAGGTCGTCGCCGGTCTTGGCATCGACCACCTTGAAGACCTCAAATTTGAGCACCAGGTCCTTGACGTCACCAAGGGTGATGTACGCGCTCGTCTTGGTATCGTAAAGACGACGGTTGGGGTATTTCTTGATCAGGCGTACCGGTTCCGACATGCTGCGATCCTCAAAACGATTGTTTGTGTGCAGCGCAACATTATACGAAAAAAATGGGCGCCCGAAGGCGCCCATTTGCTGTTGCAATGCAAAATTTCAGCAATGTTTCATGCTGAAATCCACATCGGATTACTGGTAGTACAGGCCGCCGTTGATGTTGATGGTGGCGCCGGTGGTGAAACCGGACAGGTCGTTCGACAGGTAGGCACAGGCGTAGCCGATTTCTTCCGGCTTGGCCAGGCGCTTCATCGGAACGGAATCAACGATGGTTTGCAGAACTTCCGGCTTGATCGCCATGACCATCTTGGTGGCCACGTAGCCCGGGGCGATGGCATTGACGGTCACGCCCTTGGCAGCCAGTTCGGCGGCCAGTGCCTTGGTGAAGCCGATGACGCCGGCCTTGGCAGCGGAGTAGTTGGTCTGGCCAGCCTGACCCTTGACGCCATTGACCGAGGAGATGTTCACGATACGACCCCAGCCACGCTCGGCCATCTTGGCGGAGACTTGCTTGGTCATGTTGAACAGCGAGGTCAGGTTGGTGGCGATGACGGCATCCCAACCATCCTTTTCCATCTTGGCGAACATGCGGTCACGGGTGATACCGGCATTGTTGATCAGGATGTCGACCTGGCCGCAGGCGGCTTCGGCTTCGGCAACCATCTTCTGGCAATCTTCCAGAACGGAAACGTCACCGGCAACGCAGACGAAATCCTTGAAGCCGGCAGCAGCCATATCGGCCAGCCAGGCATCCTTGTTGTCGAACTGCGGGTGATAGGAGGCGACAACCTTGTGGCCGGCCTTGGCCAGTTCCTGGCAGATTGCGGTTCCGAGACCACCCATGGCACCGGTAACGAGAGCAACGCGTTGCGTCATAATTTTTCCTTCCTTGATTAAATAGAGCGGGGTAAAAAGTACGTCGGTCAGAACATGTGTTGACCACCGTTGATGGAAATGTTGGCACCGGTCACGAACGCCGCTTCGTCGGAAGCGAGATAAGCCACCAGGCCGGCGATTTCTTCCGGTTTGCCCAGGCGATTGACCGGGATCTGCGGCAGAATTTTGGAATCAAGAATTTCCTGCGGAATGGCCGTCACCATCTTGGTCCCGATATACCCGGGCGAAATGGTGTTGACGGTTACGCCCTGCTTGGCCACTTCCAGGGCCAGCGCCTTGGTGAAACCATGCATGCCGGCCTTGGCCGCGGAATAGTTGGTCTGGCCGAAGGCGCCCTTCTGGCCGTTGACGGAGGAGACGTTGACCACGCGCCCCCACTTGCGCTCGATCATGCCGTCCATGACCTGCTTGGTCATGTTGAAGACCGAATCGAGATTGGTATTCATGACCGCATCCCAATCGGCCTTGGTCATCTTCTTGAAGGTCATGTCGCGCGTGATACCGGCATTATTGACCAGTACATCGACCGGTCCGACTTCCCGGGTCACGGTATCGACACAGGCCTTGGCCGAATCGAAATCGGTCACGTCGCAGGGATAGGCCTTGAAGCCGTAGCCCATGTTGTTCATGCTCTTCAGCCAGCCATCCACCTTGGTATTGCCTGGCGAATAGGTCGTCACCACCTTGTAGCCCAGCGCTGCCATCTTGATGCAGATAGCCTCGCCAAGCCCCCCCATACCGCCGGTAATCAATGCAACTCGGGACATTGTGATCTCCTCGGGAAGTTTTATACCGCGCGTTCCTTGACGTATCTCCCGGGTGCCGGCTCGATGGCCTTGTACTTGGTATTTCCCGGTTTGCGCGGTGCCCGCTGTTCTCCTGACAACGGTTTCAGCCAAGCGGCCCAATCAGCCCACCAGCTGCCCTTCCTTTCCTCTGCCGCCACCAGCCAGCCGTCGGCATCGGTTTTCACATCATCGTTGATCCAATAGCTGCGCTTGTTCTTGCTGACCGGGTTGATCACGCCGGCGATATGGCCGGAAGCGCCCAGCACGAAGCGAACTTGGCCGCCCAGCAAGCGGGTGCTCTGGTAGGCCGACTGCCACGGCACGATGTGATCCTCGCGGGTGGCCAGCAGATAGACCGGCATGTCGAGCTTGCCCAGATCGACCTGCTCACCGCACATGGTCAGCTTGCCCGGTACGCGCAGGTTGTTTTCCAGATACATGTTGCGCATGTACCAGGCGGCGAACGGCCCCGGCAGATTGGTCGAATCCGAGTTCCAGTACAGCAGGTCGAAAGCCTGCGGCTTCTGCCCCTTCAGGTAATTGCCGGTGACGTAGTTCCAGACCAGATCGTTGGCGCGCAGGAAGGAGAAGGTGTTCTGCAGGTCGCGGGCAGGCAGCAGGCCGCCCTGGCCGATCGTCGACTCGCGGGTTGCCACGCCTTGTTCGTCGATGAACAGGCCGATTTCGCCGGTATCGGAAAAGTCGAGCAGCGTGGTCAGCAAGGTCAGCGAGGCCACCAGGCTTTCGCCACGCGCCTTGAGTACCGCCAGCGCAGAGGTCAGGATGGTGCCGCCAACGCAGAAGCCCAGCGCGTTGACCTGCTTGACCTTGGTGATCTCACGAACTACCTGCAATGCGGCGATCGGGCCGTTTTCGAGATAATCGTCCCAGCCGAGATGGCCCTGCGCTTCCGTCGGGTTACGCCAGGAAATGAGAAAAACCGTGTTGCCCTGCTCAACGGCGTAGCGGATCAGCGAATTGTCCGGTTGCAGGTCCATGATGTAGAACTTGTTGATGCACGGCGGCACCATGAGCAGCGGACGCGTCCCCACCTTGGGAGTCAGCGGCGCATACTGGATCAGTTGCATCACGTCGTTTTCAAAGACCACCGCGCCGGCCGTGGTGGCGATATTCCTGCCCACCTCAAACACCGACTCGTCGGTCATCGAAATACGGCCTTTTTCGAAGTCCTTGATCAGATTGTTGATGCCGTCGGTGATGCTCTGCCCCTTGGTCTCGATGGCCAGTTTGATGAACTCGGGATTGGTCGCGGCAAAATTCGATGGCGCCATGGCATCGGCCATCTGGCGCGCCAGGAAACGCATGCGCTCCCTGGCCTTGTCATCCTGGGCCGGAATCACCTCGACCATCTGCTTCAGATACTGGGTATTGAGCAGGTAAGCCTGATGCAGGTAATCGTAGATCGGGCTTTCCTTCCACTCCGGCGCGGAAAAACGTCGGTCACCCGGCTCCGGCGCTACCTTGAAAGCAGGTTCCTGGCCCTGCTGCTTGGCAAGGACTGACTGCCACAGCGACATTTGCTGATCCATGAACTGTTTCTGCAGCGCACTCAGGGCCTGCGGGTCGGCAACCGGCGGCGGCATGGCAGCGGACTGACCGCCCGACTTGCCGAGATAATCCATGAACTGCTGCATCATGTTTTGCCCTGCCTGCATGAACTGCGCGGCAGAACCCATGAAAGCGTCGTTGTTGTTCGATCCCTGCGCCATGGGAAATCTCGTATCTGTAGTTTCGGGGGCTTGAGCTTTTGGATTCTGCATACCCGCTTTCACGCTGTCAATGCATTTGCATGCATAATTCTGGCGCCGGGGACACCCTCGCTCCGTACATTGTTGCAATCAACCAGGCTCTTGAAATGATTTACTCGCCTCGCTGCGACGCCATGCCATGTCGCTTGTACTGATCATCGTCATCGGGTGGCTTTACGTCACCGTTCTGGTCGCCGCCAACGAGCCGACCGTCATATCCGGGATCATTTCCTTTTTGTTCTATGGCGCCCTGCCCTGCGGCCTCCTGCTCTACTTCGCGGGATCGCGGGTACGCAGGGAACGCCAGCGCTTCAAGGAAATAATGGCGGAGAAGAACCGCCAGGATACGAACCCTTAGGACAGTCTCGCTGCCCCCGGGTCGTGCCTATTCGCCGACCAATGCCCTGACCAGGACGATGGAAGCGATGCCAGACCCGATGAGCAGAACCTGCTGCAGTGTCGCCTTCAGTTCCGTGCGTTTGTGCAGCCCCGGTATCAGGTCGGCAACCGCGACGTAGATCATGCTGGCCGCAGCCAGGCCGAGCAGGGTCGGAATCCATTCGGTCAGTTCCGACAGGGCGAAATAGGCCAGCATTGCACCGGCCAGTGTCGCCAGGCTGGACAACAGGTTGAAGGCCAGCGCCTTGAGCTTGCTGTAGCCGGAATGCAGGAGAATCAGGTAATCGCCGACTTCCTGCGGAATTTCGTGGGCAATGATGGCGAGCGCCGTAACAATCCCGAGTTCGGTGTTTTCCAGAAAAGCCGCGGCGATGAGGATGCCGTCTACGAAGTTGTGGAATGTATCGCCGACAAGGATCAGGAGACCCGAGCGCCCATGGTCGTGAGCCGGGGCATGGGCTTCGTGCGCCTCGCAGTGATCGTGGTGGCAATGCCGCCAGAGCACCAGTTTTTCAAGAACGAAAAAGACCATGATCCCGAAGAGCACGGTGGCCGCCATCTTGTGCGGATCGCCATGCTCGAGCGCATGCGGCAGAATTTCCAGGAATGCCGCGCCAAGCAAGGCACCGATAGCGTACGAGATCAGGATATTGACCCGATGGACCCCGACCGAGAGGCTCAGTGCCGCCGCGGCAGCAACGCTCAGCGCGCCGCCGGCCAGAGATACGGCAATGATCCAGGATAATGTGCTCACGAATGTCGGCCTGATGCAAAGCGCCGGATTATACGCCGTCGGCAGCCAGCCAGATCAGCGTCGCCATGCGACCGGTCACGCCGTCGCGACGGTAGGAGAAATATCGTTCGCCGTCGCTGACCGTACACAGCCCCCCGCCGTGAATCGATGTCAGACCGGCTGCACGCAGGCGGTGCTTCGCCAGCAGATAGATATCGGCCAGCCACTTGCCCGGAGACGAGGGTACAAATGCCTCCGCAGCGCCAGGATTGCTACCAATGAATGCTGCCCGAACCTCGTCACCCACCTCGAAGCGGGCCGGCCCGATCGCCGGCCCCAGCCAGGTCAGCAACTCGCCCGGCGCTACGGCCATGGCGGCGATGGTCGCCTCCAGCACGCCTGCCTGAAGGCCGCGCCAGCCGGCATGGGCCGCTGCCACGACCGTCCCGGCACGGTTGCAGAATAGCACCGGCAGGCAATCGGCCGTCATGACCACACAGACTGCCCCTGATTGGCGGGCAAAAGCGGCATCCGCCTCGATGACCGGGGAAACGTCCGGCATCGCCTCAACCACCTGCGTACCATGCACCTGTTTGAGCCAGGCCGGCTCACCCGGCAAGCGGCTGCGCAAGCGTGCACGATTTACCAGGACGCAGGCCGGATCATCGCCGACGTGATCGCCGAGATTCAGACTATCCCACGGCGCAGCACTGCAGCCACCACGGCGCGTCGTTTGCATGGCGCGCACCGTGGCCGGAGCCGGCCAATCGGGAAGCACCCACTCATCCATAGCGCAGGGTATCGAGCAGGTTCCGCATATCCTCGGGCATCGGCACCTCCCATTGCATCTTGAGGCCGGTCAGCGGATGAACGAGGCCGAGCCGCGTGGCATGCAGCGCCTGACGCGGGAACGCCGGCAGCTTGGGGTTGTTCTTGCCATATACCGGATCGCCGACCAGGGGATGGTTGATCGAAGCGAGATGGACACGAATCTGGTGGGTTCGCCCGGTTTCCAGCGAACACTCGACGAAGGTGCAGTAGGGGAAGGAATCGAGAACGCGATACCAGGTCAAGGCCGGCTTTCCGCCACGGTTCTCCGGAACGACCGCCATCTTGATGCGCTGCGTCGGGTGCCGGCCGATAGGCGAATCGACTCCGCCGTCCTTCTTGATCACGCCCGCCGCAAAGGCCAGGTAAATACGCTTGACGGTCCGCGCCTGCAACTGGCGAACCAGATCGGTCTGCGCCTCCAGGGTCTTGGCGACCACCATCAATCCGCTGGTGTCCTTGTCCAGCCGGTGGACGATACCGGCTCGAGGAATCAGGTCGATGCCCGGCACATGGTGCAGCAGGGCGTTCATCAGCGTTCCGCTCCAGTTGCCGCTGCCGGGATGGACGACCAGGCCGGCAGGCTTGTTGATCACCAGCAGCGTCTCATCCTCGTAAACGACGTCGAGCGGAATGTCTTCAGGCTGGTCAACCTGATTGCGGGCCTCTTCCGGCTCTTCAATCAGCAGCACCTGGCCGCCCAGCAGTTTCCGCTTGGTCTCGGTTTCCAACTTGTCATCGACCAGCACGCAGCCATCCTTGACCCAGCCCTGCAAACGATTGCGCGAATGCTGGGGCAACAGGTCGGCCAGCACCTGATCGAGCCGACGGCCGGTGGATGCCTCGGGAACGGTCAGGCGGAGCGGTTCAGTTCGGCTATAATCGCCGGAATCTTCAATAGGATCATTCATAGATGCGAAGTTTACCCGCATTCCCGTCTTTCCCTGCCCTCATCCGCACATTGCTGGCACTATTTGTGGCGACCCTCATTGCGGGCTGCGGCACCTCGGAAAAATACGACGAGACCAGCGGCTGGTCTGCCAGCAAACTTTACTCCGAGGCAAAGGATGCCCAGGGCGAAGGCGCATGGGACAAATCGGCCAAGTATCTGGAAAAGCTGGAGGCCCGTTTTCCTTACGGCCGCTACGCCCAGCAGGCGCAGCTCGAACTGGGCTACGTGTACTGGAAGGCGAACGAGTCCGGTTCCGCCCTCGCTGCCTGCGACCGCTTCATCAAGCTGCACCCCAGCCATCCGGCGGTCGACTACGTCTATTACCTGAAGGGCCTGATCAACTTCAACGAAGATCTCGGCCTGACGGCATACGTCAGTTCGCAGGATCCCACCGAGCGTGACCCGAAAGCCGCCCGTGAATCGTTCGAAGCCTTCAAGGAACTGGTAACCCGCTTCCCGAACAGCAAATACACGCCGGATGCGACGCTGCGCATGAACTACCTGGTCAACGCCATGGCATCGCTTGAAGTCCACGTTGCGCGCTACTACGTGAAGCGGGGTGCATACATTGCCGCGGCCAACCGCGCCCAGTACGCAATCAAGACCTATCCGCAGGCACCGGCCATCGAAGAAGCGATGTTCATCATGCTCACCGCCTACGACAAACTGGGCATGACCGATTTGCGTGACGACGCGGACCGCGTGATGAAGAAGAACTTCCCGAACAGCCGTTTCTACAAGGATGGCCTGGAACGCAAGACCGCCTGGTGGAAGCTCTGGTAAGCCAACGAAGCTGATCAAAGAAAAATGCCCGCACAACGCGGGCATTTTTTTGTGGGGCATTGCCTTGCGCAAGCTCTACCTGACGACCGGCCCGCAAACGGACCGGCAAGCAACCCCGCTTTATCACGCCGGCACGCCCCGGGCCACAACGACCTGCAGTCCGGCCGAGGACGTCAACTCCCCTGCTTGATCGCCAAAATCGCCTGATTGCGCAAGGTACGCAGCAATTGCAGTTCCTTTTCAGGAATCGCGATACCGCCCGGCTCGTCGCGATCGGCATAGATCAGCGCCACCGGATTGTTCTTGATGTTGAGCGGAAACAGAACGAAGGAATGCGCGGGCACCGCCTTGCGATACCAGTCCGGAATCCGGCTGGCGATCTTCGGATCGTCGATGTCGCTGATCAGGATATCGACTCCCTTCGACGTGGCCGCGTGAAAAATGTCCGGAGTGAAACTCAGCGTGAAACGAAAGGCACGTGCCACCTCATTGGCATCCGGGCCGAAACCGAAACGTCCCTGCATGACCCCGGCCTTGGCATCGCGAATGCACAGCACGACGCGTCGAAACCCCATGGCCCGATACATGGTTTCGAGAATGATGCGCAAGATGTCGTTGAGCTGAAAACCGTCGATCAGCGTATTGCTGATATCCTGAATTCCGGCCGTCAGAACCGCCTGGGCATCGACCTGCGGTTCGCCATTGCCGCCTCCGCCGCCGGCCAGCGGGTCGGGCTCCAGCAACACGGTGCTGTCTGCATAGTTCGTATCATGCCCCTCCGCTCCGGCGGGCGAATCGACTGCCGCTCCCTTGGCAAAAAGACGCATCTGTTTGCCGAACGTCGTCTGCTGCAGGTTGAGATGAACGACGCGGGCAAAATCGGCCACCTCCTCGACGGCACGCTGAACCGTTCGGAGTATGTCCGTCTGGTCCAGGGCGACGGCCTCGGCATAGCGCGCCATGGTCCGCTTCAACTCACGGTCACGCGCCTCGGGTGTGGCCTGGGCGATGACGTCGCACAATTCGTTGGAGAATCCGGCAAGGACGCGCAGACGATCTTCCTGCTGCACCGGAGTGCGGACCGGACCGGCCGGCAAGCTCCGTATGGTACTGACGATCAGCGGCGGGAAGCCCCACTGGCGTGCGATGGCGACACCCAGTTCCTCGAACGAAATGCCCAGAACCTGGCGGGCGGCGAGTTCCTCGGAACATGTCTTTTGCGCGATGATCCGGCGAATTTCGTCGGACTCCTCGGGAAAATAGTATTGCGACAGCAAGCGCCCCAGGCTGTGGAAAAGCGAGCAGATGAACGACTGCTCGAGGTCGCGCATCTGCGCAGCGGCCCCGATATCCTTGGACAGTACGCCAGCCAGGTTCGCGCGCAGGAAATCTTCCTTCAGCTGGTTGGCATTCCCCTTGTTCTGGAGGTGCTCGAACAGCAATACGGTAATCGCGATGTTGCGGACCGCTTCGAAACCGAGAACCACCACTGCCCGCGACACCGTACTGACGCTCCCGCCGCCAGCCGGCCTGAAGTAGGCCGAGTTCACCAGGCGCAGCAGTTTGTTGGTCAGCGCGAAATCCTTGAGGATGGTGTTCGATAGCTTGTCGATACTCTCGGTTTCGCTATTGGCGATCCGGTTGATGGCGGTGACCGATTCGGAGAGCGCGGGAAAATCGCTCTTGTGACGCATCCGGCGGAGCAGGAAGTCGATGGTCGATTGCCGGCTCCCCGTCGCCGGCAGGTCGTCCTCCGGCTCAAGGTAGTTGTCGAGCGCCTCGGCAAACTGGGCCGCCGTCTGGAAGCGCAGCGCCGGGTCCCGCGCGACCGCTTTCAACAGGATGGGGCGCAGGCGATCATCGACCCCCGTTCCCTCGGGCAGCGTCAGATCGACACTCGTAATGCGCTTGAGCACCGCCTGTAGACTGTCGCCGACAAAGGCACGCTGGCCGACAAGCATTTCGAACAATATCGCGCCCGCCGAGAAAACATCGGAACGTTCGCTGATCTCGCGATTCAGGATGTACTCGGGCGCCATGTACGCCGGCGTCCCGATAATCTGCTCAGCCTCGTCACCCGTCGCATCGAGGCGCGCAGCAATGCCGAAATCCATGACCCGTGGCGTACCGTCGTCGTCGAGCAGAATGTTCGATGGCTTCAGGTCGCGGTGGATGATTCCCTGGGCATGGGCGTGGGACACCGCATCGAGAATGGGGCGCATGATGCTGACGGCCTTGACCGGTGGCAAGGCCCCACTCTGCGCCAGGAATTCCGCGAGGTTCTTGCCTGGCACGTATTCGAACACGAGGTAGAGATCCCCTCCCTCCTCGCCTGCCTCGAAAATCGGCACGATACCGGGATGGCGCATGCGCCCGACAGCCCGCGCTTCGGCTAGCAGACTCTGGTTATGAAGCGGATCGGGACGCGCGAAATGCAGGGTCTTGATGGCAATTTCGCGTTGCAACTGGGGATCGAATCCCAGATAGACGACGCTCTGCGCCCCCCGCCCCAACTCTCTTTTGACTTCGAAACGCCCAATCTTTCGGCTCATTTTTCGATTTCTTCAATCCAGACCAGATGCGGCACGCCGTCGGCCCCCCCGCTGATAAGCGCATTCTGCCCGTAATCCCCGGCCAATGCACAGGCATCCTCCTCGGCCAGATCGGGAACGAAACAGCTTTCTTCCTGCGGTGCATCAGGCGCATCCGGCAGGTTCTGGGCCGCATAAGGCTCGTAGTTCCCCTCCAGCAGATCGCACTCAAGCGCAGCCTGCCGCTCGGCATTGACCGACTCGTCAGTCGCGACGGAGCCCGGGTTGTAAGCGGTTATCACCGCAAACCGGGTACAACCGGCGGTCTCCAGCCAACACCGCAATGCCTCGCTGGCTTGGCCGACCCTCAGGTCGCACAGGCCGCCGGGCAGGAATACCCGGTAGGTCGTTGCCCTGTAGGCCGCATCAAGCTCACTCGTCTTCGCCATCGAAATCCGCCCCCCCGATCAGTTGTTCCGAATCCGCCACCGGCAAGGCCTCGACTTCCTTCAGCTTGCGCGACAGCTGTCGCGTCCGCGTCTCGGCCTTGGCGATGCTGTTGCTCGCTTCGTCGAGCTTCTTCCGCGTGTGCGCCAGCGCTTCACCGAACTTGCCAAACTCGGTCTTCACCGCCCCCAGCACGGCCCACACCTCGGCCGAGCGTTGCTCGATGGCCAGCGTGCGGAAGCCCATTTGCAGGCTGTTCAACATCGCTGCCAGCGTGGTCGGGCCAGCTAGGCTGACACGATAGTTGCGCTGCAGCACCTCGGCCAAGCCGGGGCGGCGCAGCGCCTCGGCATACAGCCCCTCGATAGGCAGGTAAAGGATGGCAAAGTCCGTGGTATGCGGCGGCGCGACGTATTTTTCGCGGATGCTCTTCGCCTCGTTCTTCAGGCGCACCTCGATGGCCTTGGCCGCCTCCTCGATGGCGGCCGGCTCCTGCGCATCGATCAGGCGCTGGTAATCCTCGATGGGGAATTTGGCATCGAGCGGCAACCAGACCTCGGCCCCGTCTTCCTTACCCGGCAGGCGGATGGCGAAATCGACACGCTCGCCGCTCCCCGGCTTGGTCGCCACATTGGCGGCGAATTGATCGGCGGTGAGCAATTGTTCGAGCAAGGCCGAGAGTTGTACCTCGCCCCAGGTACCACGCGTCTTGACGTTGGTCAGCACGCGCTTGAGGTCGCCCACCCCGGCAGCCAGGGTCTGCATTTCACCGAGACCGCGATGCACCTGCTCCAGACGGTCGCTGACCAGCTTGAACGATTCGCCCAGGCGCTGCTCCAGCGTGGCGTGCAGCTTTTCATCGACGGTTCGGCGCATCTCCTCGAGCTTGTTGGCATTGTCGGCCTGCATCGCCGTCAGGCGGCCCTCGACGGTCAGCTTCAGGCGCTCGAAACGTTCGTCGAGCCCCAGCGAAAAGCGGTTCAGTTCGCGGGCGAAGGCTTCCAGGCGCTCGGCCTGCAGCGCCCCGAACTGACCGACCTGCGTGGTCACCGCCTGACTGAGCAAGGTGGAGGACTGGGCGCGCTCCTCGCGATCACGAAACGCTTCTTCCGCATCTTCGCGGCGACCGCGCGCCAACTCCTCGCGCAACTCCCGCTCCAGGCGCATCAAGCCTTTTTCCTGCGTCTCCTGCAGGACGCGGAAACGCTGCTCGTCGTCCTGCCTGCGGTTGCCCCGCAACAACACCGCCACCTGCAACAGGATGACCACCATCATGCCGGCCATGACAGCCAGCCCCATCGTTTCACTCATCGACTGCTTATCTCAAGGAAAAATCGGCGCGGCTACCCTTGCCCTTGTCGTCATGCTCGACCTTCGGCGGCAACAGGAAAACCCGTTCGGGCGGCACCTTGCCCTGCTCGACCAGCCAACTCTGCACGGCCTCGGCCCGACGGTCAGCCAGGGTCCTGATGTCGTCGTCGCTGGCCGGCAGGTTGGTCAGCATTAGCTTTTCCATTTCCTCGACCGGCAGGTCCTTCTGCAACCCGACAACGTTACGCGGCTTCGGGAATTTTGCTTCCTTGTAGGCACGGGTCAGGTAGGTCTTGTATTCCTCGGGGGCAATCTCGATATCGTCCAGCGACTTGCCTTCACCCGCCTTCTTAAGATCCTTCAGCTTCTCGGCCTTCATGGCGCGCTCGATGGCAACCCGCTTGACCCCCTCCTTGTCGCTTTCCGGATCGGCACGGCCGGCAATCTCCAGTTTCAGTGAATTGCGCTCGACCAACGCCTTGGCCAGAGTCTCCAGCTTCTTTGTCGCGGCAGCATCGAACCCCGCCCGGCCGGCGGCAAACTCGACGTTGGAAAGCTCTTCGCCACCACCGAACATCGAACCCAGCAAGGCAAATGGCGAGGTTGCAGCCTTGACGATCAGGTTCACGATCACCTTGACGATCAGGCCACCGACGGAAAACTGCGGATCATCCAGCGAACCGGATATCGGCAGATTGAGGTCGATTTCGCCGCGATTGTTCTTGAGCAGCGAAATGGCCAGATTGACCGGCAGCTTCGTGGCATCCGGACTTTCGACCTTGTCGCCAAAGGTGAACTGATCGATGAACAGGCGATTCTCTGCAGCCAGCTGGTTGTTTTCCAGCTTGTAGGCAACATTGAGAGACAGCTTGCCCTTCTCGATGGCGTAGCCGGCGTACTTGCCTGAATAGGGTGAGAACCCGGTCAGATCGATACCCGTGATATCGGCTTTCAAATCCAGATAGGACTTGGCGGCCAGCGGGTTCAGCTTGGCCAGTATCTGTACCGGTGCCGAATTGGCGTACTTGCCGCGCACCTCCATGTCAGCGACGGTATCGGCCGCCGACGACAGGCCGCTGACCCGACCGCCCAGTTTGGTCAGATTCACCGTGTAGTTCGGTTTGACAAAAAAGTCCGAGAAATTCACCGTACCGTTCTGCAGCGTGATCTTGGCGATCTTGATCGGCACCGGGGCCTTGGCGGGGGCCTTGGCGGGGGCCTTGTCAGCCATCTTGGTCGCATCCGGTTTGCTCTCCGGCTTCGCGGCGGCGTCTGTATCCGGTTTCCTGACGATATCGGCCACGTTCAGCTTGCCGTCCTTGTTCAGGATCAGGCGCGAGTAAAAATCGGTCAGCGCGATCTCGCCGATATTGATGGCCATCGGCTCCAGCCTGAAGTCGATGCCACCGAAGTAAAGCGACTTCCATTTGAGGAAATCGGCACTGTTCGCCTTGTCGACAGCGACGAAATCCCCCAGTGTGAAATTGCCCTTGTAACCCGCCTTCAGGCCTGCGGTGTCGAGCTTGGCCGTGGCCTCACCCTTGTTCGAAACCTGCCCACGATTCACCGAGACATTCAGGAACTGGCCGAGATACGGTTCGAGCGGCAGCAGCGGAACAGCCAGCGTCTCGACCTTGACCGCCACATCCAGCGGATAGACCTGCAGACTGCCATCGACGTTCAGGCTGCCCTTCTTGTTGATCGTGGTCTTCAGGGCAATCCTGCCCTTCTGGTTCGGTTCGTTGGTCAGCCCCTCGCCGTGCAGGTTGAACCCGTCGATTTCCTGAACGGCAACCGGTTGGGTCGTCTGATCCTCGAACCTGAAGCCCAGACCCTCTATGGCGAGCTTGCCGACCTTGCCGATCCACGGCTTTTCTTCCTTGGCTTTGGCCTCTAGCTTGGCATCGCTGGCACGGATGGTCTTCAACACCGGCGAACTGACCCATTCGATCTTGCCCGACTTGTTGCGCAACATGCGGGCACGCGCCCCCGCATTGATTACCTCGGCGATATCGATACGATGCCCGGGCAAATCGATCTTGATGCCTTTGACCGACATTTTCTCAACACGGAAACGCTCGCCGAGATCGACCTGATAAGCCACCTCGGCAATCTCTATCGGTTCGACCAGTTTGTGGTCGACCTTGCCGACCGCTACGTGGAGATTTCGTACTTCACCCGCCACCGGCACAGCGTTCGACTCATCCTGCCAGCGCAACAGGCCGTTGGTCAGCGCGAACTCACCCAGCGTCCAGGCGAACGGCTTTCCAGGTGCAGCCGGCGGTTCCGCTTTTTCCGGCGCCTTGGCAGCCATTTTTTCCAGTACCCGGAAAACGTTGAATTCGCCCTGCTTGGTCACCGCCAGGCTGAACACCGGGCCGTCGAGTCCGATGCGCTTGACTGCCGCAATGCGATTGATCGGATCGACATTGTCGAGTTCGACATCGAGCCGCTTCCAGGCAAGCAACGGTGCCGCATTGGTCTCGGTCAGATTCAGCCCCGAAACATGGGCGGCCCCGACAATCGAAACGGAATAAACCTTGTCGGAAACCTCCTTGAACATGGCCTTCATTTCCGTGTCGAGCGTTCCGGCCGCCAGCCTGAACGGCAGCGACTCGGGCAGATAGGGCTGCAGGACGGCCAAATCGAAGCGATCCAGGTCGAGATTCAGGTGGCTTTCATGCGTCGCCGAAAACGGCTTGCTGCTTCCGGTCAGTGCCAGCGGCGCGCCGTTGATGCTGGCGAAAAACGACGGATTGAGCAGCACCTCGGCCTGGTACGGCAGGCTCGACACGAAGGGCAGCGACAGATTGATGTCGCTGATCGTATGCACCTTGCCTTTCGGCTGGTCGTCGAACACGATCTTGCCGTTGATCAACTGGATGTTGTTCAGGGAAAAACGCGGCGTGCCGGTATCCGGCTCGTCCTTGGGCTTCATCCACTCGTCGAGCAGATCCGAAATGTCGTAACGGCCATCGGCCACTCGGGTTACGGCAACGCGCAAACCTTCAAGACGGATCTCATCGACGACGGCAGCCAGCTTGAACAGCGATGCCGAGGACAGGTTGACGAAAAGCTCGTCGAAACCGGCCACCTCCCGGCCGCCCTCGGCCTTGATCGACAGCCCGTTCACCCGGGCGGAAAGCGCGTAAGGATGGATGGCGATCCGTTCGATACTGACTTCGCGGTGCAACTGCTGCGAGAGTTGCTTGAGTAAAATGCTCTTTACAAGCGGTGGCGCGGCAAAATAACCAAAAGCGCCGAAAACAAGCAGAAATATAAGCAGCCATTTCCCGACATTCAGGCTACGCCGGGATTTGAGCGCAGCAGAAAGTCGTAACAATGCTACTGAATGATTCGCCCCCCGCTCCACCATGATATTCTGCCTCTATTGCTCTGGATCACTGAATCTAGCATACCAGTAACACACACCCGTATAAGCACAAACATATGAAGTGGTTGATTGACGAAATCGGTGGCGCATTGAGCCAACTCAAGCGCTGGCAAACCTGGCTGGGCATCGGATTGATTGGCACGTTTGCCGGGCTTGCCTACCTGGTGGCGACCTTTGCCTTCAAAACCGACGCCATTCTTGTCTTCATGCGCCGCACGGGCGCTTCCTGCCAGGAAATGACCAACGGCAGCATTATCGCCATGTTCGTCGGCATGATCTTTTTTGCCTTTTCGGCCATCCTGACTCTCGGTGAAGTTCAGCGCTATCTTCAATACAAACAGCGTTCCGCCCATCATCAAACCCGGCAGTCCCTGATTTGGGGGATCGCGTGGGGCGCGGTCGCGGTGAGTATTGCAATAGGCGCACTGGTTTTCTTCAGCCAGTATTGCCGTTAGACTGAGACAATCGTGTTCGCGGCCTCTCCATGAAAATACTCATTGTCGAAGACAGCCGATCCACCCCATCCCTGCTCAAGCAGTACGTCGAACGTTGTGGCGCGCTTGCCATCGGCGCCGAAAGCAGCGAAGCCGCGCTTGAATCATTCGCAAGCGAGGCACCCGATCTCATCCTGCTCGACATTGCCTCGCCCTCCATCGAAGGCCTTGCGCTGACGCGTCAGATACGGGCCACGGAAAAACCGGGCGACTGGACACCCATCATTTTCCTGTCGCCAGCCGAACAGGACGACAACATCGAGAAAGGCATTGCCGCCGGCGGCGATGACTACCTGCTGAGTCCGATCAGCGAGATTGCCCTGGGCGCGAAGATTCGCGCCATGCAACGCCTGGTCCTGATGCGCACCTCACTCCTTTCGCTGACGCGCAAGCTCGATGCCGCGAATCAGGAACTGATCCGCATCTCATCCAGCGACAGCCTGACCGGCATTGCCAACCGGCGCTATTTCGAGGAAGCCCTGTCGGTTGAATGGCGGCGCGCCCGTCGCCACTCCAACCCGGTGGCCCTGCTGATATGCGACGTCGACTATCTCAAGCTCTACAACGACACCTACGGCCGCACGGCCGGTGATGCCTGCCTGCGCAAGCTCGCGGCAATCATCAGCCGGCACTCGGAGCGTCCTTCCGATACCGTCGCCCGCTACGGCGGAGAAGAGTTCGCGGTCATTCTGGCGGAGACATCCATCGGCGGCGCGCTGATGGTGGCCGAGAAAATCCGCAGCGGCGTACAGGAACTGAAAATCCCCCATCCCTCCTCGCCTTTCGGCCAGGTCAGCCTGAGCATCGGCATCGCCTCTGCCGCGCCGGGTTTCGACAACCCGCCGGACGACCTGATTCAGGCTGCCACCAAGGCCCTGTACCGCGCAAAGCAGGAAGGGCGAGACCGGATTTGCCGGGCGGACGCCGCTTGAGCAACATGAATAAGCGCAGAATCTCCATCGTCATTGCCGACGACAACGACATGATGCGCAGCATCCTGCGGGGGATGTTGCGCAATCAGGAATACGACGTCGTCGGCGAGGCCCGCAATGGATCGGTCGCCGTCGAAATCGTCAGCCGCCTCAAGCCGGACATCGTTTGCATGGACGTGATGATGCCGGAGAAGAACGGCATCGCTGCCCTCGCCGAGATCAAGGCAGCACAGCCGAACGTCGAGATCATCATGGTGACCAGCAGTTCCGACCCGGAAACGGTGCAGGAATCGATACTGAACGGAGCAAGCGGCTTCATCATCAAGCCGTTCAACGCAGCCCGGGTACTGGACACGCTGGCCAAGGCCCGCAGCCGCATCCTGCAGAGAAAGCCCTAAAAACCGTTTCTCCAGCCCCGTATGGCCGCAAAGACCGAAACCCGGTCGCGCGCGGCCGCACCATGCTGCAGTGCGGCCTCGATCACGGCAGGCTCGCTGCAACGCAGGAAGGGATTGGTCGCCTTCTCCTCGCCCAAGCTGGAGGGAACGCTGGGCAGACCTGCGGCCCGCAGCGATGCCACCTGCGCCACCCTGGCCTGCAAGGCGACGTTGTCCGGTTCGACCGCCAGCGCAAAGCGCAGATTCATCTCGGTGTATTCGTGGGCGCAGTAAATCTGCGTCGACTCCGGCAAGGCAGCAATGCGATCGAGCGAATCGGCCATCTGCGCGTGCGACCCTTCGAACAGTCGTCCGCAGCCCGCCCCGAATAGTGTATCGCCGCAGAACAGGGCTCCCTCGGCCCGATAGGCCAGATGCCCGAGGGTATGCCCGGGCACGGCCATCACCGTGACGGGCTGGCCGAGAATATCGATGACTTCACCGCCATACAGGGGGTGCGTGCAGCCTGTGATAGACTCGTTGCCCGGCGCATGGACCCTGACCGGACCGCGTGCTGACAGTTCGGCAACGCCCCCCTGATGATCGGCATGGTGATGCGTAATCAGGATGCCTTCGAGAGTCAGTCCGTCGGCATCCAGCCTGGCAAGCACAGGCGCCGCATCGCCGGGGTCGACGACGACAGCGCGCTTGCCCAGGGTCAGCAGCCAGATGTAATTGTCCTTGAATGCGGGAATGAACGACACGTCAAACATGCCGGAACTATCGAGCGACTCGCCCCGGATGTCAATTCCCGGCCTCGATCGCTGGCTCGCGTCAGCCGCTGGCCGCTCCGTGCTCGACTGGGAACTGGCGCAGGTCGACCGCATGCTCACCGACATCTTCGGCTACCATGCGCTGCAAATCGGCTTGCAGCAGCTCGACTATCTGCGCGCCAACCGCATTCCCCTCCGCCAGAAGGGCGGTGATATGCCCGGCGGCGATTTCCTGTGCGATTTCCATGCCTTGCCGATCGCCGCGAACAGCACCGATCTGCTTGTCCTGCCGCATGTTCTGGAGTTCAGCGACGAGCCGCACCAGATTCTGCGCGAGGTCGAACGCGTCCTGATCCCCGAAGGGCAGCTAGTCGTCATCGGATTCAATCCCCTGTCGCTCTGGGGTTTGAAGCGCCGCTTCGACCGGAGCGGCGAATATCCGTGGAATGGCAGCTACCTGTCGATGAACCGTCTCAAGGACTGGCTGAAACTGCTCGGATTCGAGATCGTCCAAGGCAGTCTGGGCTGTTTCATTCCCCCGCTGGATAGGCTGCGCTGGCTCCAGCGATGGCAAACGGTCGACCAGCCCGGCGATCGCTGGTGGAACGTTTCGGGGGGCGTTTACGTGCTGCACGCCATCAAACGCATGCACGGCATGCGCCTGATCACCCCGAACTGGAAGAAAAAACCGGTGCGCGCCAAGGCGTTGCGCCCCATTACCCAAAAAGAAACACATGGCCACTGAAGACACGATAGAAATTTTTACCGACGGCGCCTGCAAGGGCAACCCAGGCCCCGGCGGCTGGGGAGCCATCCTGCGCTCCGGCCCACATGAAAAGGAGTTGTGGGGCGGCGAGAAGGAAACCACCAATAACCGCATGGAACTGACCGCAGCGATACGCGGGCTGGAAGCGCTGAAACGCCCAGTCGTCGGCAAGGTCTACACCGACTCGCAATACGTGCTGAAAGGCATCAGCGAGTGGATTCACGGCTGGAAACGCAACGGCTGGAAGACCTCGGACAAGAAGCTGGTCAAGAATGCTGATCTGTGGCAGACCCTCGATGCCCTGGTTCGCCAGCACAAGCTGGAATGGATCTGGGTCAAGGGCCACGCCGGCCACCCGGAAAACGAACGCGCCGACGCCTTGGCCAACCGTGGCATCGACGAGCTGAAGAAATAAGGAAACGCCATGCGCCAGATTGTTCTCGATACCGAAACCACCGGCCTGGATCCGCGTTCGGGTCACCGCATCATCGAAGTTGCCTGCATCGAGATGGAAAACCGGCGGCTGACCGGTCGCCACCTGCACAAATACGTCAATCCGGAACGCGAGATTGATGCCGGCGCCCAGGCGGTACACGGCATCACCCTGGAGTTCCTGGCCGACAAGCCGAAGTTTGCCGACATCGTTGACGAATTCCTTGAGTTCATCAGCGGTGCGGAACTGATCATTCACAACGCGCCCTTCGACCTCGGCTTCCTCAACGCCGAATTACGGCGCCTCGACCGCGTGCCGGTCGAGACCATCTGCGACGGCGTGACCGATACGCTGAGAATGGCCAAGGAGTTGCATCCGGGCAAACGCAACAGTCTGGATGCACTGTGCGAACGCTACGAAATCGACAACTCGACGCGTACCCTGCACGGCGCCCTGCTCGACACGGAACTGCTGGCCGATGTCTTCCTCGCCATGACCCGCGGGCAGAACACCCTGATGATCGAGCCCGATGCTGCCCCGCGCCCGAACATCGGTGCCGACGGCCAGGTCCGCGAGCGCAAGCCGCTGCTTGTGCGCCGCCCCACCGAAGAGGAACTGGCCGAACACGACCGTATCCTCGCCGCCATCGACAAGGAATCGAAAGGTGCCTGCCTCTGGCTGCCCAAGGCCGAGGCCTGAACCGAAGCGAGTCGTTCGGCCGGCGGACAGCACCAGCGCCCACGTCATGGGCGGCTGCGCCATGGCCGACAGCCCGGAAGGCGAGCTCACCGATGACAGTGGCCGCCATTTCCATGTCGACAATCTGTCGATCCACGACGGTTCGCTGTTTCCAACCAGCATGGGTGCCAATCCACAACCCTCCCTCTACGGCCTGGTCGCCCACTATGCATCCTTGCTCGCCGCCAGCTTGACGGGAAGGCCGAAACCCGCGATTCTCTGAAGGCTATGGTTCCTATCGCCCTGTTGTTCTGGCTGGTGGTCGAATTCGCCACCTACGTCAATCTCACCCGCTATTTCTTTGCCTTGCCGCTCGCCGAGGCACTGCTTCCAGCCCTGGGCGCCCTGCTCGGCCTGCGGCTCGGCATCGTCGCCATCACCTGGGCGTTTGCCCGTGCCTACCCATCGCCGGCGCCACAACTGTCACCCTGGCGCTACGCCGGCATGCTGCTCGGCGAGTACCTCGCCTTCATCGTCCATTTCGTCCTCGTCCTGCCCTTCGAGCGGCTCTGGATGCCCGCCGACCGGCTGCTGCCGGGAAGGCCGACGGTCCTGCTGGTCCATGGTTACGGCTGTAGCCGGGGCGTCTGGTGGTTCATTCGCCGCCGCCTTGAAGCGGCGGGCTACAACGTCGCCAGCGTCAGCCTGGTACCGCCTTATACCAGCGTCGGCAAGCTGGTACCGCAACTGCATGCGCGCATCGAGGCAGTCATCGCTGCTGCCGGCGTGCAACAACTCACCTTGATCGCGCACAGCATGGGAGGCCTGGTTTCGCGTTCCTATCTGGCACGCCACGGCATTGCCCGGGTCAACCGGCTGATCACGCTGGCCACACCGCACCAAGGTAGCGAGATAGCGCGTATCGGGATAGGTCGGAATGCGCGCGAAATGGAACCGGGCTCGCAATGGTTGCACGACCTGGGGGTCGAACCGGTGAAGATCCCCTTTGTTTCTGTCCGCACGCCGCATGACAACTATGTCATGCCGCAGGATAACCAGCGTCTGCCGGAAGCCCGCGACGTCGAACTGCCGGGTATCGGCCATCTGGCCTTGCTGCTTTCCGAACGGACAGCCGCCCTGTTGATCGAGCTTTGCGCCGAACCGCTACCGCGCCGGCCACTGCCGATCGGATACTGATACTGAATCAGAGCAGCGCCAGCACTTCCTCGCCAAGGCTGTACTTGCGGTTAGTGACTATGTCGCTCATGAGCGCATGGGTAGCCCTCGCCGGTCGAATGCAAAATGCCTAGCCCCGGACACGTTCGCGGATCGGCCTGCCTTCTGCCTGACCGACATCTGCGGTAGCATTCCGGGCCGACACTTGATACCCGCCACCATGCCCCACGCCGACTCTCACCTGACCGCCCGGGACCTGCTCGACTTCATCGACGCCAGTCCCAGCCCATGGCATGCCGTCGCCACCTGCGAATCCCGCCTGCGTGCCGCAGGTTACCAAGCGCTTGACGAAGACGCCCGCTGGTCCCTGCAAGCCGGCGGCCGCTATTTCGTCACCCGCGGCGGCTCATCGATCATCGCCTTCGTCGTCGGTAGCGCACCGCTGGCCGGACGCGGCCTGACCCTGATCGGCGCCCACACCGATTCGCCCGGCCTGCGCATCAAGCCGAAACCGGCCGACGCAACCGGCGGCATGATCCGCCTCGGGGTGGAGGTTTACGGCGGCCCCATCCTGGCCACCTTCGCCGATCGCGACCTGTCCCTGGCCGGCCGCGTCGCGATCCGTACCGGCGGCGGCATCGAAAGCCGCCTGCTGCGTTTCGATGCCCCGCTACTGCGCCTGCCCAATCTCGCCATCCACATGAACCGCGAGGTCAATGAAGCCGGCCTCAAATTCAACAAGCAGACCGAACTGCCGCTGCTCCTGGGCATCGCCGGCGACGACGGGGCCGAAAGGCGTTTCCGCGCCCTGATCGCGACGGCGCTCGATGTCGCACCGGACGACCTGCTCACCTGGGAACTGGCCGCCTACGACACGCAGAAGGGCACCCTGTGGGGTGCGGACAGCGAGTTCATCGCCGATAGCCAGCTCGACAACCTCGCCTCCTGCCACGCCGCGCTGTCGGCCCTGCTGGCTACCCGTGAGCCCGAGCAAACCTGCCTCGTCGCCTTTTTCGATCACGAGGAAGTCGGCAGCGAAAGCGCGGCCGGCGCCGGAGGCAGCTTCCTCGGCGACGTGCTCGCCCGCCTTGCCGGCACCTTCGGCCTCGACGACGAAGACCGGCGGCGGATGCTGGCCGGCAGCTTTTTCATCAGCGCCGACATGGCGCATGGCTGGCACCCGAATTTCCCGGCCGCCTACGAGCCCTGCCACCATGCGCTGGTCAACACCGGCCCGGTGATCAAGAGCAATGCTAACCAGCGCTACAGCACGACGGCCGAGACCGCCGCCCGCTTCATGGCTCTCTGCGAACGCGCCGGCGTGCCCTGCCAGCAATATGCGCACCGCACCGATCTCGGCTGCGGCAGCACCATCGGCCCCATCGTCGCAGCCCAGCTGGGCATTCCCAGCGTCGATGTCGGGTCGCCGATGTGGGCCATGCACAGCATCCGCGAAAGCGCCGGCGTTCTCGATCACGGCTACATGATTGCCGCGATGAGCGCAGCCTTCGCGAGCTGACATGAGCGATACCATCCTCTTTCTCGCCGGCTCGGCCCTCATCGTCTGGTGGTCGCGCAAGCCCTTGAGCAAGCCGGGGAGCCACGGCTTCTATCGCTTCTTCGCGTGGGAGGCCATTCTCGGCCTGATCGTCCTTAACCACGCGGTTTGGGGCGACGATCCCTACTCGCCCCACCAGTTCGCTTCCTGGCTGCTGATGCTGTCCAGCATTGCGCTGGTCGTCATGGGAGTCTCGTCGTTGAAACGCAATGGCGCCCCCAACACCAAGCGCGACGACGGGTCGTTCTACGAATTCGAGAAAACGACGCAACTCGTTTCCCGTGGCATCTTTGCCTACATTCGCCACCCGATGTACACCTCCCTGCTGGCGCTGGCCTGGGGGGCCTATTTTCAGGACCCAAGCCTGATCGGCACCGCCATCGCCCTGACGGCGAGCATCGCGCTGTGGCTGACCGCCACGACCGACGAAAGGGAATGCCTCGCCTATTTCGGCCAGGACTACGCCGACTATATGCGGCGCACCAAACGCTTCATTCCCTTCCTACTCTGAAACGTTTTTCGTCCCCATCATCTCGTTGCAGGTCGCCCGTCCAAAGGCCTCGGCCTTTTTCGGGCTGGAGATCTGGGGTTCTTCGTAAATGCGCTTGATGATCACGTTGGTGATACGCGGACCGTCGCTCCCATCCTCTTCGAACAGCTTCATCGGACGGCCGCGGTCGCGGTTGTAGAACGCCTGCAGGGCATGGTCGCGAACCCGTTCGCAGAAACGTATTTTTTGGGCGTCCGGCATACTGTCGTCGACCGGTGCCGGATGCCCATGGGCCATGACGCCGCCGGAAATCAGCAAGCCAAGAAGAAGTAGCGGGAGATGTTTCATTTGCCGATATCCTGAATCGAGGTGAGATAGGCTAGGATATCCTGGATGTCCTGCGCCTTGAGCCCATTGAGCACACCGACGGTTCCTTCCTCGTCGTGCGGCCGGTCACCCTTCAGATACAGGTCGACCTGGCGTTGCAGGTAATTGGTGTATTGCCCGACCAGCATCGGGAACATGCCTCGCCCCTTCCCTGTCTTTCCGTGGCAGGAGGCGCACTGCTTCTGGTAGATCTTCTCGCCGTTGGCCAGATCGCCCTCCGCGCGCGGGATGATCATCACCTTATCGGCCATCAGCAACTTGGTCAGCGCGTCCTCGTTGCCGGTATAGGTCGGCATCTTGGTATCGAGCTGGATGCCGCTCAGGTAGGCCGACACCTCCTTGATATCCTCATCCGACAGTTCGCGCTCCTGGGTATAGGGGAACATCGGGATATTGACCCGCGTCCTCGCCCGGAAGCTCTTCAACTGGCTCTCGAGATACTTGACCTGCTGTCCCGCGATCCGCGGGTACTCGCCCTTCTTCCCGCCTTGCCCGTTATCGCTGTGGCAAGCGGCGCAAGTACCGTTGATTTCCTTGCCTTTGTCGCCGCCTTGCTCAAGTTCGACGGCAAAGCTTCCGCTGCTGCAAAGCAAGACCGCGGTCAGCGCGGCAAGACGCAGGTTTTTCTTCATGTAGGCACTCCAGAGTTCGCTGCGGCGAATTGTCGCACCATCTCATCATCCGTAAATTGACACAAATCACGCATAATTCGCCCCATGGCAATCAGCGCATGCACAATGGAAAACACCGAGCATCTGGCCAATCTTCGCCGCCTGGTGCTGGGTCGCTGGGTTGTCCTGGCCATATTGATCCAGCTCGCCCTGATGGCCCCCGGCCTGCTCGACATTCCGGTTCCGCAATTGCCGCTCCTCGGCATCCTCGCCTTGATCGGACTGTTCAACGGTCTCGCCCAATGGCGCGTGGCACGCAGCGAACAGGCAAGCGCAGGCGAATTGTTCAGCCAGCTGCTTTTCGATATCGGCGCTCTTTCTGCCATCGTGTTCTTCAGCGGCGGAGCTGCCAACCCGCTGGTCTCCCTTCTGCTGCCGCCGGTCGCCATTGCCGCCCTGACCCTGCCTGCACGCTGCGTACTCGTCATCAGCGCAACGGCTATCGTCGCCTATTCGCTGTTGATGGTTTTTTTCATTCCCCTGCCGATGGCCGACGCAACGCGCGCAACGCGCCTGCACCTGATCGGCATGTGGCTGATATTCGTCATCTCTGCCGCCATGATCGCCTGGATCATCGTGCGCATGACGCGGCTGATCCGCGAACGCGATGCCGAACTGGCAGCGACGCGGGAACAGGCACTGCGCGACGAGCGCGTGATGGCGATGGGCACCCTCGCAGCCGGTGCCGCGCACGAACTGGGCACGCCGCTGGGCACCATATCCCTCCTCGCTGGTGAACTGGCCAACGACCCGAACCTGCCGCCGGCCATGCACGACGATATTGCCCTCCTCCGCCAGCAAATTGGCGTCTGCAAGGAAATCATCACCGGCCTGTCGCGACGTGCCGGTGCCGAACGCCTGGAAAACGCCGAGCCGATCGCGGCCGACCGCTGGCTGGAAAGCGTGCGCCAGCACTGGCATGCGGCTCGCCCACAAGCCAACAGCCGCCTGATCATTACCAGCGATGGCTCATCCCCGCAGCTTGTAGCCGATCCGCGCCTGGAGCAGGCGCTGCTCAATTTGCTGAACAACGCCGCCAACGCCACCCACCATCCGCTGGAGATTCGGCTGGGATGGTGTGCCGACGAAATCTGCTTCGAAATTCGCGACCACGGCCCCGGATTTCCACCCGCCGTTCTGGCACATGGCGGACAGTCGAATTTTCCGGCCCACGAACGAGGTAGCGGGGTTGGTCTGATGCTGACAAAAACAGCCATCGAACAACTCGGCGGCCGTCTTTCCCTGATGAATCGTGACGATGGCGGTGCCATTGCCCGTATCGAACTGCCCAGAGTAAAACCATGACCGAACCGATGCTGGTCATCGACGATGACCCCAGCTTCAACGCCATTCTCGTCCGCACCCTGGAACGCCGTGGCTTCGCGGCCTGCGGCGCCCGTGACGTCCAGTCCGCGCTGGACAAGGCACGCGAACTCAAGCCGGGCAACGTCATTCTGGATCTCAACCTCAATGGCAGTTCCGGGTTGGCGCTGATTCCCAAGTTGCTGGAGATTCGGCCGGATTGCCGCATCGTGGTACTGACCGGCTACGCCAGCATCGCCACCGCAGTCGACGCCGTCAAGCTGGGCGCCATCCAGTACCTCGCCAAGCCGATCGAGATCGAGGCCATCCTCTCGGCCTTCGACGAGGACAACGACCCTGACTTCGATCTTCAGATACCCGATGAACCGCTGTCCGTCGACCGCCTGGAATGGGAACACATTCAGCGAGTACTCAACGAAAACGACGGCAACATCTCCGCCACGGCCCGGGCGCTGAAGATGCATCGGCGCACCTTGCAGCGCAAGCTGTCGAAACGGCCGGTCAAAAGCTGAACGGCCGCGACAGCGTGCCGCCTACAGCAGCAAAAATGCGACGGCAGCGACCACCGTTGGAGGAAGCGCTGCCAGGAACAGTCCGAGCGGACTGACCGCCTCCTCGGCAAAACTGGATTTCAGAATCGCGATACCCGCCGGATTTGGGGCATTCGCAATGATGGTCAGCCCCCCGCCGGTCACCGCACCCGCCACGATTGCATACTGGAAGGCTGGGGTAACCCCTTCGACGAGGGAAGCCAGATAGGTCAAGGCAGCGTTATCGGTAATCGCCGTCAGTCCGGTGGCCAGGAAAAACAGGACTGTCGGCTCGACGCCGAGCAAAGTCTTCTGCAGCCACCACTGCTGCAAGCCGCCGAGAACGATCAGGCCGGCCAGGAAAAACGCCACCAGCAATCCTTCGCGAAGAATCAAGCGGTCCTGGTAGCGCTCATACGCTTCCGTGTAACCCAGGAAGAGCAGGAATATTCCCATGAATATGGACGGATGATGGGCAAAAAGAACCACGGCGACGAGAAAGGCCAAATGAATCAAGGCGACTGAAAGCGGCACCCCCAACTTGTCGGCTGCCTTGCTTTGCCCTGCCGTCCTCAGCAATTCACGGCGGAATGCGGCGGTCAGCAGCGAAGCATTCAACAGGACGGCCAGCGCGGCTTTCCAACCGAAAGTCGTGAACATGAAGGGCGTATCCCAACCCCAGGTAGCAGCCACCATCAAAACCGGGGGGGCACCGAAACTGGTCAGCGTGCCGCCAATCGAGACATTCACGAACAAGACGCCAAGCGTCGCATATTTGAACCGCGAGCTGATGTTTTGTGAATAATACCGGTCGCGCAGCATGAGTGCGGCCAGGGTCATCGCTGCAGGTTCGGTAATGAAGGACCCGAGCAACGGAATCAGCGTCAGGCACAGGAAGAAGATCGCCACCTCGCGCGCCATTGGCAGCATCCCCGCCATGCCACGCACCGCCGCACCGCAAAACTCCAGGATCGGCCGGCTGGCCGCAATGACCATAATCACGAAGACGAACAATGGCTCCGTGAAATTCCGGCTTTCCATGTACTCGATGGCATCAGCCTTGCCCGTCAGAGCGAACAGGACGGCAAGCAGCACAAAAGCCCAGAAACCGAAGACGACCTCGACCTCGGCAAGCAAGTGCCATAACCCCGCATGCCGGGGCTGCACGTGCGCAAGATGAGCAAACAGTTTGGTCGAAAAGGTATGAAGCACCGCCAGGGCAAAGATGGCGGCGGCAAAGAGTTCGGGCAGGCTGACGGTGGTATCGATCATCGACTGGCAAGCAAGTGGGGAGGACTAAAGGGTAGCACAACACACTTTTCCGGCCATTCAGGGAAAGTACTGAGTCCACAATTCGCCCGGCTGCCCTTGCGGTTACAGGCGACAAGGCAAAGCGCGCCCCCCAAAGCAATCAGGCGCCCTGTCAGGCGCCTGAGGCTGGCTGGACAACAACCCGGCAAACGGGCGGAAACTTCCTCCCGCTTAGTGCTTGTGTTCCGACATCGGTGCAACCGCCGCGGTGGGGCGAACCACCTTGGCGTCGACCTTCTTCGTGCTGCCATCGTCGAAGGTGAAGGTGATCGGAACGACATCCCCCTCTTTCATGGCCGCCTTGAGGTCAATCAGCATCACATGCAGACCGCCAGGCTTGAGCACGGCCTCTCCCTTGGCCTTGATGTCGACGCTTTGAACCGGACGCATTTTCATGACCCCCCCCTCATTCAGGTGGTTATGCAGTTCGGTGACTTTCGAGGCGGTATTTTCGGCCTTGACGACCTTGATATCCTTGTCGCCGTTGTTCTTGATCACCATGAACGCGCCCGTTGCAGGCGCATTGGGCGGTGCGAGACGAACGTAGGGATCCTGAACCACGACCTGGTCGGCGGAACCGGCAAATACCCCGGCAGAAAAAAGCAGGCTGGCAGCAAACAGGGAAACTTGTTTCATTGGCTTGTACTCCTTCACGGTTGATTCAAATATTTTCGAATGGCCACGACGACCTGATCCGGTGGCGTGGCGTGAGCTATCTTGCCGACCACAGTACCGTCAGGTCCGACGATGAACGTATCGGACGAATGATCGACCACGTAACCACCACCGGCTGTTTCGACTTTCTGCTCCGCATAGAACACGCCGTAGCGCCTGGCGACTTCGGCGACGGTTTCGGCACTCGCAGTCGCGCCCACAATGGACGGATGGAAAAACTCCGCATATTCCTTCAGCCGCGCCGGCGTGTCGCGCTTCGGATCCACTGAAACAAAGATCATCGCGACCCTGGCCAGCTCTTCCGGCGTCAATTGCTTGATGCCCTCGGCAGTTGCCGCCAACGACGTGGGGCAAACGTCCGGGCAATAGGTGTAGCCGAAATAGAGGAGCACCAGCTTGCCCTTGTAGTCGCTCAGGGAAACAGGGCCGGCCGCCGATTGCAATGTGAAATCCCCCCCCGCCACAATCTGCGCACGAGGAATCGGCCGCTCGGGCATTTCGGGTTTCCAGAACAGCGCCAGGCCGGCAATGACAATCGCCAGCAAGATCGCGGCCAACCCCAGCAAACGCTCAGCCATCACTCCTGCCCTCCGGTGGAAAACCGGTAAGGCACGGCAATGCGCTGGTTGCCCGCCTCGACCAGTACGGTTGCCTGCCAGTCCATATGACCGGTAATGCATACCGGCAATGTTGCCTCGCCGGCGAAATGCCCTTCGCCGCGCAAGACCAGCTCCGGTCGGTTGTACCCCATGTTCATGTCGACCCCGACGAAATCCACCTCGACGCGCTCCGCAACAAAGCCGCTGGTTGTCACGTCGACCCCGAATGGCTTGACCAGCGGAACGGCGCGCGCCCCCAGCGAAAGTTCGATCTTGCCCCCCGACGGCAGGGTTACCGAGCAATTCGTCTTTTGCAAATTGCAGGCCGGATCGGGAAAAACCGTGACATCGGCTTTGGGAAGCAGCATGGGCGACAGTTTGTAGCCTGCAACCACGATCAGGGCGATCAGCTCCAGGCCGATCACGTCCATCAGTATTTTTTTATTCACCAAGTCGCGCAGCCGGACAAAAGCATTGAGGAGCGTGCATTTTCGCCGATACAACCAGCTTGAATTTAACAAAGATCAATTCTTTCACATACACCCGGGAATACAGTGTGCGGCATATTGTCGCAGTGACATTTTGTCACACGCGGTAATGGGGGAATTGGAAGTTCTCACTTCTTGTTTGGGAGTAATGAAAATGAGTAAATTTGCAGTGAAAACAACTGCGTTGCTGCTCGCAGCCGGTTTTGCCGCCACCGCGTGGTCCGCTGAATCGCTGCAGGACGTGATGAAGCGTCGTAACCTGAGCCAGCAGGATCTGCTTGCTGCGGCCAAGACCTATGTCCCGACCGGCAAGCGCGATGAATTCGTGGTCTTCAGTTCTGGCGGGCAGTCCGGCCAGATTATCGTGTATGGCATCCCGTCCATGCGCATCCTGAAGTACATCGGCGTATTCACGCCGGAACCGTGGCAAGGCTACGGCTACGACGAAAACTCCAAGGCCGTGCTGCGTCAGGGCAACATCGACGGCAAGGAAATCACCTGGGGCGATACGCACCACCCGGCCATTTCCGAAACCCAGGGCAAGTACGACGGTCAGTTCCTGTTCATCAACGACAAGGCCAACCCGCGCCTCGCCGTGATCGACCTGCGTGACTTCGAAACCAAGCAGATCGTGGTCAACCCGATCTACAAATCGGAACACGGCGGTGCCTTCGTGACGCCGAACACCGAATACGTCATCGAAGCCGCCCAGTACGCATCGCCGCTGGAAAACAAGAAGTTCTACCCGCTCGAAGAATTCAACGAGAAATATCGCGGCGGTGTGACCTACTGGAAGTTCGACCGCAAGGAAGGCCGCATCAATCCGAAGGAATCCTTCTCGCTCGAACTCCCGCCGTACTCGCAGGACTTGTCCGACGCCGGCAAGGGTCCTTCCGACGGCTGGTCCTTCACCAACTCCTTCTGCTCCGAGCGCTACGTCGGCGGCATCGAAAAAGGCCGTCCGCCGTACGAAGCCGGCTGTTCCGCCAAGGACACCGACTATCTGCACGTGATCAACTGGAAGAAGGCTGCCGAACTGGTTGCCGCCGGCAAGGCCAAGACCATCAACGGTCACAAGGTTCTGCCGATCGACGTCGCCGTCAAGGAAGGCATCCTCTTCCTGGTTCCGGAACCCAAGTCCCCGCACGGCGTCGACGTGACCCCGGACGGCAAGATGCTGGTCGTCTCCGGCAAGCTCGATACCCACGTGTCCGTCTATTCCTTCGAAAAGATCCAGGCTGCGATCAAGGCCGGCAAGTTCGAATCCAAGGACCCGTACGGCATTCCGGTCATCGGCATGAAGGACGCGCTGCACACGCAAGTCCAGCTCGGCCTCGGCCCCTTGCACACCCAGTATGACTCCAAGACCTGTATCGCCTACACCTCGCTGTACGTCGATTCGCAGGTTGCCAAGTGGAACTACTGCGAAGGCAAGGTGCTCGACAAGATCTCGGTGCACTACAACATCGGCCACCTGATGGCCATGGAAGGCGATTCCGCCGATCCGAAGGGCCGTTACCTGGTTGCGCTGAACAAGCTGGCCATTGACCGCTTCGTGCCGGTCGGCCCGCTGCACCCGCAGAACCACCAGCTGATCGACATCTCGAACGACAAGATGCAACTGTTGTACGACATGCCGCTGCCGCTGGGCGAGCCGCACTACGCCGTCGCCATCGACGCCACCAAGCTGAAGCCGGGCGTCCGCTACAAGGTCGGTACCGACTCCCGTACGGACAAGCCGCACCCGGGCGCCGTCCGCGCCGGCGAGGAAGTCACCACCAAGAAGGGCAACAAGATCGAGGTCAAGGGTACGTTGATCCGTTCGCACATCACGCCGGAAACCATCGAGGCTGAAGTGGGCGACGAAATCACCATCCACCTGACCAACCTCGAACGCGCCCAGGACGAAACCCACGGCTTCACCGTGTCGACCTACAACGTCCACGCTTCCGTGGAACCGGGCAAGACGGTCACCGTCAAGTTCAAGGCCGACAAGGAAGGCGTCTATCCGTACTACTGCACGGAATTCTGCTCCGCACTGCACCTCGAAATGCAAGGCTACCTGCTCGTCAAGCCGAAGGGCTGGAAGCCGACCAAGACCGAGATGGCCAAGCAGAACTACACCGAAGCCGACTACAAGGCGACCGTCAAGAAGGTTGCTGACACCCAGGCTGTCATTGATTCCGTGGTGGGTTACATCACCAGCGTGAACTTCAAGGACTTCCCGGATGTCGTGGCCATGGTCGACGATGCAACCGACCAGCTCGGCAAGATGAAGGATGCCAAGGCCAAGCACGAAGCCGCAGCCGCCAAGAAGGATTGGGAACAAGCCAACCTGTGGGCTGAGCAAGTGTGGCAGTATCAGGTCAAGGCTGCCGACCTCGGCCTGCGCGCCAAGACCTACCTTGAGCAGAACGGCGCCAAGAAGGTCAAGTAAGCCAAAAGTTGATCTGACTTAAGGCAATTATCGGGGAGCAGAGTCAATCTGCTCCCCGTTTCACTTTCAGGAGGGAATAACCATGAAATTTGTAATGACTCTGATCGCGGCAACCATCATCGCCGCACCGGCAATCGCCGCACCGGATGGCGCTACCCTGTACCAGGAGAAGACCTGCTGGTCCTGCCACGGCAAGGATGGCAAGAAGACCCTGACCCCCGCTTTCCCGAAGATTGCCGGGCAAAATGCCGCCTATGCCGAACAACAGATGAAGGACATCAAGAGCGGTGCTCGTGCCAACGGCCAGGCCGCCGCGATGAAGGGCGTCATGGAGCTGGTCAATGACGAGGAAATCAAGGCCCTCGCCGACTACCTGTCGAAGCTGAAATAAGCCAAGAGCCCGGAGTGACGGGCTTATGACCCACATCAAGGAGTGCTGATATAGGGCATTGGATAATGCACTCATCGCTCCTCGGACCTAGCCATAAAAGGATATCTGACATGAAAGCATCACTTCTGATGGTTGCCCTGCTCAGCGCGGGTGTCGCATTTGCCGGCCCCCCCGCCCCACACCAGCAAGGCATTGAAGGCAAGGATTACAAATGGAACGCCCAGGGCGGCGAAAAGTCCGAAGCCCTGAACAAGAAGGGCGACAAGAAAGCCGGTGCCGAAGGCTACGAAGTCTGCGGCGCCTGCCACCTGCCCTCCGGCGCCGGCCGCCCGGACGGCACCTTCCCGCAACTCGCCGGCCAGCACACCACCGTGCTGATCAAGCAGATGGCCGACATCCGTGCCGGCCTGCGCGACAACCCGACGATGTATCCGTTTGCCGCCACGCTGACCGATGCCCAGGAACTGGCTGACGTTTCCGCCTACATCGAAAGCCTGTGCATTCCGCTTGAGCACGGCAAGTACGAAGGCGCCGATGCTGCCATCAAGGTAGCCCAGGGCAAGGAGTTGTATGAGAAGCAATGCCTGGAATGCCACGGCAAGAACGGCGAAGGCGACAAGGCCAAGTTCTACCCGGTTATCGCCGGCCAGCACTACAAGTACCTGCTCCGCCAGATGACCGAAATCCGCGACGGACACCGCCGTAACGCCAACCCGGACATGGTCAAGGTCATCAAGCCCTACACCAATGATCAACTGGTCGCCATCTCGGCCTACCAGTCCAGCCTGACAATGCCGGGCTCCATGTGCAAGCCGAAAGCCGGCGCTGCCAAGAAGAAGTAAACTGCACCACTGCAGGATCGCGGCTGCCCTCGCGGCAGCCGCAACCCCGGTCAGCAGCCGGGTTTGCAACGAACAGAGAACAGCGACATGGAAAAACAAAACAAAATCGTCGGTGGGCTGACCCTGATCTCTCTGATCTGCCTGGTCGCCGCCTATTTCGCCCCAATTTGGTGGGTCTCCCTGACCGCCCCGAACTACCCGAAAGACGCCTTCCCGGATGGCATCCGCATCCATTTCCATTTCGATGGCGTCTATAACGGCTGCAAGGCAGCCGGCAAGGGAACCCGCATGGCCAACGAGATCATCCAGAAGGATCTCGCCCATGACGACGAGCGCTACAACCCCATTCTCGACGCCCAGAAGAACGTCGACAAGGGTGCCGAAGGCCTCGACTGCGTTCATGAAATGAACACCATCAACCACTATGTCGGGATGTTCCCGATCGCCACCGGCGCGCCGGTCGAAAAGCCGCTGGCCAAGTTCTTCTTCGGCTTCTTCGCCGTCATGATGATCGCCTTTGCGATGACCGGGAAAAAGGCCAGGATCATGACCCTGGCTGCCGGTTTCACCGCCGTGGCCGCCTGGATGATCGTCGATCAGTTCGTCCTGGGCCACCTCGCCAGTCATGTCGAACACTACACGAAGGAAGCCGGTACCTTCTTCAAGGAGCCCGACAAGATCAAGGTGTGGGGCGACAACGTCAGCAACGTTTCCAAAATCGTCATCTTCGGCCTGATCGCCGTCATGGGCGTCGTCGTCGCGGCAACCGCTAAAATCCGCCCCTTCCAGCTGCTGCTGGCGCTGATTCCGGCCTTGCTGCCACTCTTCTTCGTGATCACCTACGCCGGCTGGCTGTGGTTCTTCGGCCATAACCTGCACCCATGGGGCGCCTTCACGGTCAAGCCCTTCATGCCCACCGTCTTTGGCGAAGGCAAGGTCGCGCAGTTCTCGACCTTCTCCTACCCCTATTGGGGCTACGGCCTGCTGCTGGTCATCTTCGTCTGCATGATGCTGGCGCTGCTGATCCGCCGCAAGCAACTGCGCGAAGGCACGGTCGAGTAAGCGTCGTGAGCGCCTTGAATCACCTGGCCAGACTGGGGCTGGCCACAACGCTCCTGCTAGCCATCAGCAACGGCATTTCGGAAACCCAGTCGGAAGTGCCCGCCGGCATGGGTGCCCGCGCCGATGTCGACCGTCCAAAGCCGACTTTCATGCTGCACGAGCGCGACAAGCGTGTCCATGGACTGAAGCCCTTCCAGGATATTGTCGATAAAGCTGCCCCGGGCTCCGTCATCAAGCCGCCCCCCGGGGCCTATGCCGGTCCGGTGGTCATCAACAAGCCGTTGACCATTGACGGTGCCGATCAGGTCACCATCGATGCCGGCGACCGTGGAACCGTCATGATGATCAATGCCGGCAACACGACCATCCGCGGCGTGCGTCTGACCGGATCTGGCGACTCGCACGACACCGACGATTCCTGTCTCGACGTGCGAGGCAACAACAACGTGATCGAGAACGTCGTCGCCGACAACTGTCTGTTCGGCATCGACCTCAAGCAAGTCAACCACAGCACCATCAAGAACAACCGCATCAGCTCCAAGGATCGCGAACTCGGTGTGCGTGGCGATGGCCTGCGCCTGTGGTACAGCAGTGACAACCTGGTCGAAGGCAACCAGGTTATCGACTCGCGCGACATGGTGGCCTGGTATTCGCACCGCAACATCTATCGCAACAATATCGGCAAGCGCAGCCGCTATTCGATCCACTTCATGTTTGCCAACGACAACGTCGTCGAGGGCAACAAATTCTACGACAACGCGGTCGGCGTCTATTTCATGTACACCGAGGGCGGGGTCGTACGCAACAACGTCATCTCGCATGCCACCGGCGCGGCCGGCATGGGCATCGGCTTCAAGGAAGCCTCCGGCACGATCATCGAGAACAACGAGATCATCTACTGCGCCATCGGTATCGGTTCCGACCTCTCGCCGTTCCAGCCCGACTCGACCATCGAGATCCGCCAGAACCGCTTCGCCTTCAACGGCATCGGCATCCAGTTCAACAGCGAGACCGGCGGCAATCGCCTGATCGACAACGTCTTCGAAGGCAACCTGACCCAGGTCACCTACGGCGGCCGCGGCAATTTGGGTGGCAAGAACTTCTGGGAAGGCAACTACTGGGACGACTACCAGGGCTTTGACCGCAACGGCGATGGCTATGGCGACAATCCGCATGAGCTGCTCTCCTTCGCCGACCAGATCTGGATGGAACTGCCGATTGCCCGCTTCTTCCGCAGCTCTCCGGTCATGGAACTGCTCGACTTTCTGGAACGCCTCGCGCCGTTCTCGACACCGGACCTGATCCTGCGTGACGAGAAGCCCCGCTTCGTCAAACCGACCAAGGTAGCCACCGCATGAGTGCCCCCGAAGACGGCGACCGCAAGCCTGCGGCCGATACGAAACCCGCTGTTTCGATCGCCAAGAAACAAACCAACCGCCGCCGCGTGCTGCGCACCATCCTGCTGACCGGCGGCGTGCTCGGCGCAGCGACCTCCGGTTTTCTGCCGCTGATTTACTCCAAGAAGCAACGCCTGCGTCCCCCCGGCGCGCTCGATGAAAAGGACTTCCTGGCCAGCTGCATCAAGTGCGGCCAGTGCGTGCAAGTCTGTCCCGTCCAGGCGATCAAGCTGGCTGACCTTGTCGACGGCATGGGGGTCGGCGTCCCGATGATCGATGCCCGCGAACAGGCCTGCGACTTCTCCTGCGATGCCGTGCAGTGCATTCTCGCCTGCCCGACCGGTTCGCTGACCTATCACAAGCCGGAATTCATGCCGGTCCGTTCCGGTGCGCAACTCTCGGCCAAGCCCATCCTGCTCGCCAAGGAAAAGGATGCCGAGCCGACCCTCAACCTGAATGAGCGCATGGGTGTGGCCCGCCTGGTCCGCCCCGAGGCCTGCCTGGCCATTCAGGGCAAGGGTTTCAAAGGGCAGACCCGTGGCCCCGGCTTCAAGGGCAAACTGCGGTACATGGATGTCGATCGCTGGAAGCCGATCAAGATCGCCGACCATCCCTACGACATCGCCGAATGCGACCTTTGCGTCCGCGAGTGCCCGATCAAGGGCGCCATCTCCATCGAGACGGTTTTTGCGCCCGATGGCAGCAAACGCAAATCCCCTGTCGTACACGAACCCTGCGTCGGCTGCGGCGTCTGCGAAATGGTCTGTCCGGTCGAACCCACGGCCATCAGCATTGAAGCCCGGGAGGTGTGGAAGGTATGAGCGATCTCCTCAAACGCCGTTTCCGCGAACAGATCAAGATCATGTTCGGCTGGGAACCGGCCAAGCCGGAAAAGATTTCGGAGCGCGCCCAGGAAGTTCATGTCCTCAAGCGCATGACCAACAAGCAGGACCTGCAGGCGGCCAAGGCCCATCAGCGCGCCCATCAGGAAACCTCCAACAAGTGGCGTAACCGCCGCTGGGCAACGCTGATCTTCGCCAACCTGCTGTTCACTCTCTCCTTCGCGCTGGACATCCAGATTCTCGAAGGTGCGCTTACCGCTTCCCGCTTTGTCGGTTTCCACCTGATCGACCTGAATTCCGCCCTGCAGGTGATGCTCGCCCACAAGCACATCATCAACAACCTGCTCATCGGTACGGGAACCGTTCTGGTCCTGTGGGTACTGCTCGGTGGCCGCACCTTCTGCTCGTGGGTCTGCCCCTACCACCTGCTGGCCGAATGGGCCGAGAAAATCCATCTCTTCCTGGCCAGGAAAAAGCTGGTCACCGACCAGACCATGGACCGCCGCCTGCGCACGGTGTTCTGGATCGTCTTCGCGCTGCTGGCGCTGCTCACCGGCTACACCGTCTATGAAGCCATCTCACCCACCGGCATCGTCTCGCGCGCCCTGATCTACGGCCCGGGACTGGCCATGCTGTGGGTGCTGGCCCTGCTCTTCTTCGAGGTCTTCTTCTCGCGTCGTGCCTGGTGTCGCTATGCCTGCCCGATCGGCCTGACCTACGGCGTCGTCGGCATCATTTCCCCGGTTCGCATCAAGTACAAGCTCGATGGCTGTTTCCACGAAGGCGATTGCCGCAAGGTCTGCCTGGTTCCGCATGTCCTCGACACGGTGATCAAGGGGCGCGCCGTCGAACCGGAAGTACCGATCGGTCCGGACTGCACACGCTGCGGACTGTGCGTCGACACCTGCCCGACGGGCTCGCTGAGCTTCGAAATCAAGGGCTTGCAGAAGCTGCTGTAAGACACTCGGCAGACAAGGAGCACAAGGCGATCAGGCGCGATTCGGCGCGCGCCAGATCCCGGCCGAGCATCTGCCGCAACGGGTCGCCGATGCGCAGAAAAACCGATTCAGCGGGCTCTTCCGCCGTGATCGCCAGCGGCACCTGCCGCTCCCAAAGCACGTCGGCCAGCCAGACCAGGCGACGCAGGGCATCTCCATCGCGCTCGCCGAAACGCGGGATACTCCACAGAGCGAGCGCCGAGCCCGATTCGAAAAGTCGCGCATAGTCGCCATGGCAGCACGGCCGCCGGCACAGGTCATCAAACGAAGCCGCGACAACGCATGGCGATACGCTTTCCAGATCGCCCCTCAACTGGGCGCGTGCAGCTGCCGTATCCGGCACCAGCCACCGCTGCCCGACCGGCTGATGAGCGCGGCGATAATCGACGCCCGCATCCAGTTCGATCGATTGGCACCATGCCGAGAGCTGTTCGATCAGCGGGGCGAAATGGCGTTGCCGGTCTCCCTCGGCGACGAATCCGGTCGGCGGCGGGTTGGCGGTGACGAGCAGGCTCACACCCTGTTCCGCCAGGTAGCCGAAGGCGCGGCTGAGAATCTGCGCATCGGCGACGTCGTGGATATGAAACTCGTCAAAGGCCAGCAACCGGGCCTGCCCGACCAGCCTGTCGATCGCGACGGTGAAGTCGTGCCGTGCCGGTCCGGCAAAAACACGGTGAAAGGCATCAAGGAAGGCCAGTTGATGCCATCGACAGGCCATCCCCGCCGGTGCGGCGGCCACGGTGGCATCCACCAGCCGGGTCTTGCCGCGTCCGACACCGCCCCACAGAAAGATACCGCGTGCCACCCGCCCCGTCGTGCGTTTGCCCGCACCGGCCACCACCTCCGCCAGCAGCCGCGCCAGCTGCTGTGCGACGAGATGCTGCGCCGGGTCCGGCTGAATTCCACCCTGCGAAAAATGGCGGAGGATCGCGCCCGGATCGCTCGGTTCAGCCATGATCAAGCCATGTGGCGATAAACGAGCAACAGGCCCGCTACGACCAACAGGCCGTTTAACAGCCCGCCCCAACGTTGACGGGATATCCGGCCCCGGGCAAGACGTCCGATCCCGAATCCCGCCCACACCGCCGGCGCAAGCATGATCGCCGTCATCAGCAAGCCACCGTCGATCAAACCAGAGAGGGCGCACAGCGCGACGCGCCAGACGGTCGATATGCCGATCATCACCGATTGTGTCGCCAGGAAACGATCCTGTTGCGGCAAGCGTCGCTGCAGATAGCGCGCATACAGAAAGCCGCCGCTGCCGAACATCCCGCCCAGAACGCCGCCGACCAGACCGTGCCCGATCCCCTCCCAGGCTCCGCCTTGCCGCTGCGCCTGCGCCCCCGGCCGCAGCGACGACAATCCGAGCAGGACGACGAAGCAGCCGAAGAGCAGGCCCGTTTCGCGTACCGGCAGGTAGCGCAAGAGGCCGACTCCCATGACCTGCCCGGCCAGCATGCAGGGCAACAACAAACGTATTGCCGCAGTATCGATCGCAGCGCGCCCTCGCCACGCCCGCAACGACGAACTGCCCGCGTCGAGCATGGCAAGCAGCGGAACGATACGGACCATCGGCATCACCAGCGTCAGGCCCGGAGCCGCCAGAATGGCCGAGCCAAAGCCGAACAGGGAAAACAGTGCGTATCCGCAGATTACTGCGAGCAAGGCAACCGGCAGGGTCGCCACGATATCCGCTGTCATGCAAAAACCTCGCTGTCTGAATCCTCTGCCATTCTCGGCAGATTCGATGTATAAATCGAATACCATTTTTTTCAATGAACCATATCGTTTTGTTATGCCTACGCTGCGCCAGATTCGCTATTTCCTCGCCATCGGTGCGCAAGGCGGCTTCACGCCTGCCGCCGCGGCGCTGCATGTCGCCCAGCCGGCGCTCAGCCGCCAGATGGCGCTCCTCGAAGACGAGCTGGGCTTTGCCCTGTTCGTCCGCGAAGCCCGCGGCGTCAGCCTGACCCCGGCGGGCCGCCAGTTTCGCGACCGCGTCATCAACATCGAACAATCGCTGCAAACGGCCATCGAGGACGGCCGGCAAGTGAGCCGGGGCGAAGCCGGGGTACTGCGCCTCCTGCACTCGAGCTCGCTGCCGCTTGAAGGCCTGCTGCCCAGCATCCGGCAGTTTCACGACCGGGCCCCGTCGGCGCGCATCGACATCGACCGCTTGTCGTCCGAGCAACAACTGGTGGAAATAGCCGAAGGGAAAGCCGATATCGGCTTCATTCGCCTGCCGGTGCTGCGGCGCACCGATGACGTCGCATTGCGCCATCTGGCAGCCGAACGCCTGCTTGTCGCGCTGCCTTCCCGGCACCCGATGGCAGTTGCCCCTGCCCTGGCGATTGCCGATCTCGCCGAAGAGCGCTTCGTCAGCGCCGTGCATCGCGAGCGCGGCGGTCTGGCCCGTTGCGTCACCGACCTCTGCCTCAAGCGAGGATTCGTGCCCCGCCTGGGGCCGGCCATTTCCCGCAAGACCTCGATGTTGACGCTGGTTGCCGCGGGTTTTGGCATTGCCGTCATTCCCGAAGGCATGCAAAAACTGGCAACACCCGGCATCGATTTCGTTCCGTTGAGCGATGGCGACGCCGTGGCCGCTTCTGCCCTGGCTCTCCCGGCCGCCCCCTTGCCGCTGGCCGAACTGTTTGCATCGATTGCCGAAGGCACGCTGGGGAACGCCGCCCATGCGGCGAAGACGCACGATTTTTGATCGAGATTCAATGCCGATCGACACCGCCCCACCTATAATCTGGCCCCATGATCCAGTTCAATAATGTCGCCAAGACCTTTCGCAAAGCCCGGGTACTCGATGGCATCAGCCTCAACATCGGGATCGGCGAACGGGTCGCCCTGATCGGCTCCAACGGCGCCGGCAAAACCACCCTTATCCGTTGCCTGCTCGGCGAATACACCTTCGACGGTAGCGTCAGCATCAACGGTCTGGACCCGCGTAGCCATCGCACCGCCGTGCTCGGCAAGATCGGTTTCGTTCCCCAACTGCCGCCGCCGCTGAAAATGCCGGTCGGCCAGCTGATCGAATTCTCGGCTTCGCTATGCGGTACCGATCCACAGCGCATCCATGCCATCGCCCGACGGCTCGGTCTCGATCTCGAGGCCATCCTGACCCGTCAGTTCGTTCGCCTTTCCGGCGGCATGAAGCAAAAACTGTTGATCTCGATTGCCCTGGGGCGCGATGCGCAGGTGCTGGTCATGGACGAACCGGCGGCGAACCTCGATCCGGAAGCACGCAAGATTTTCTTCGACCTGCTCGCCGAGCGCCTCAACGACGCCACGATGATCATCTCCAGCCACCGTCTCGACGAGGTATCGGCGCTGGTCAATCGCGTCATCGAAATGGACATGGGCAAGGTCGTCCTCGACGACAAGGTCGCCGACGATGTCTCGCTGACCGGCACGGTCTCGTGCCGCATCCTCCTCAAGCGTTTCGAGCCCGCCTTTGCCAAGGCACTGGACGGCTGGCGGATCGCTCCGGTGGACGAAAAACAGCTGGAGTGGCGCGGAGAGATTGCCGGCCCCGACCGCCTGCGCTTCCTGGGCATCGTTTCCCGCTACACGGCCCTCGTTGCCGATCTTTCGCTGGCCGAGTGCTGACCATGTGCGACACGCATCGCCGGCGCTTCATCGGCCAGATCGGTGTTGGCGGCCTCCTGCTGACACCGCTGGCCGCCCTGCTCTCTGCCTGCAAGAAGGGCAACTGGCCCGACGAGATGGCGGAGATCAAGTGGGATCGCGACACCTGTGCGCGGTGCAGCATGGTCATCTCCGACCGCCGCTTTGCCGCGCAGATACGGGGCGGCAGCGAGCAGAGCGTCTTCAAGTTCGACGACCCCGGCTGTCTCGCCTTCTGGCTCAAGGAAAAAGCGGAAAAATACCGGTGGCTTGCCGAGGCCGGCACCCGGATGTGGGTTGCCGACTTCGACAGCAAGAGCCGCGACGAGATGCGCTGGCTCGACCCGCGCCGCGCCCATTACGTCACCCGCAGCTCACCGATGGGCTATAACTACGCCGCCGTTTCCATGCCAATGCCCGGCAGCCTCGATTTCACCGACATGCGCCAGCACGTACTGGCCAAAGGCAAGTAAATGAAACAACTCTGGCTCACCGCCAAACTCGATATCGTCGAATCCCTGCGTGCCCGCTGGTTCCAGATCTACACCCTGGTCTTCGGCGGCATCGTCGCCCTGCTCTTCGTCTTCGGCCTGACCGAGTCGCGCGTCCTGGGATTCATCGGCCTGTCCCGCCTGCTGGTCACCTACATCCAGCTGACCATGGCCATCCTGCCGATCTTCGTGCTGATCACCACCGTCCGCTCGGTGGCCGGCGACCGCGAGGCCGGCGTCTTCGAATACCTGCTGTCGCTGCCCGTGTCGCTGTCCGCCTGGTTCTGGGGCAAGATCGTCGGCCGCTACATTGTCGTCTTCGCCCCTGTCTTCCTGGCCATGCTCGGTGCCGTCATCTGGGCGACCATCGTCGGCATCGAAGTGCCCTGGGACATGTTCGGCTACTACACCGCGCTGCTCGCCGTGATGGCCATGTGCTTCCTCGGTATCGGCATGCTGATCTCCTCGGTAGCCCGCACCACCGACATGGCGCAAGGCGCCGCCTTCATGGTCTGGCTGGTGCTGCTGCTCTTCCTCGACCTGATCCTGCTCGGCGTCATGATCCAGGGCAAGATCGCGCCGGAACTGGCCATCACCCTGGCGCTCGCCAACCCGCTGCAGGTCTTCCGCACCGCCGCGCTGGCCCTGTTCGACCCGCAACTGATCGTTCTCGGCCCGTCGGCCTACGTCATCCTCGACCTGTTCGGCGCCGCCGGCTACAAAGTCTTCGCCCTGGCTTACCCTGCCCTTCTCGGCCTGTTGAGCGCGACGGCCGGCTACTTCCTCTTCCGCCGGGGCGATCTCCCATGATCCGCCTGTTACCGGCACTTGCACTCGCGGCCCTGTCCACGCTGGCCGTGGCGCAGGAAATGCCATCGTCGGCACCGCTGTTCGCGGCGACGCTGGCCGACCTCGACGACAAGCCGGTTGCGCTGGAGCGCTACAAGGGCAAGCCGCTGGTGGTCAATTTCTGGGCGCGCTGGTGCGGTCCGTGCCGGGCCGAAATTCCCGAGCTGATCAAATTCCGCAATGCCCACAAGGGCAAGATCGAGGTGCTTGGCATCGGCATCGAGGACAAGGCCGAGCCGGCCAAGGAATTCGCTAAGGCCTACGACATGGACTACCCGGTTTTCGTCGCCAAGGAACAGGGCATTCCGCTCATGCAAACCTTGGGCAACACCAAGGCCGGACTGCCTTACACCCTCTTCATCGACCGCAACGGCCAGGTCATCAGCAAGAAGATGGGGACCATCAAGAAACCCGATCTCGACGCCATCGAAGGCGCGCTGCTCAAGAAGTGACAACTGGGTGACCTGAGTCACCGACGCCTGTTCCACTGCGCGCTACAGTCTCTTCGATCGACAACAACTCAATCGGAGAGACCATGAAAACCACCCGCTTCGTATCTGCGCTGATCCTCGCCGGCCTCGTGTCCGGCACAGCCATGGCCGATGGCCTGCGCTTCCTGCCCGGCCTGGAATCAGGCTTCAAGCTCGAGCCGTCGCTGGCGATTACCGGCGGCGTCATGAATGCCAAGGCAGCCAACGACGATACCAACTTCGTCTATGGCCTCGACTTCAACATGAACTGCGGCCTGATCCAGACGCCGGACAACCGCATCCGCACCCACGTCCAGATCAACCACACCAACGAATCGGGCGTCAAAGCCACCTCCTTCGAGCTGTCCCCGCGTTACACGCTGCCCGTCGGCGGCGGTTTCTCGGTGGGTGCCGGCCCGGTCCTCGGCATGGTCAAGGCCGACAATGGCGTCAGCGACAAGAATCTATTCGCCTATGGTGCCGTGGTCGGCGCCAATTACCGCAAGGGCATGTACTACTCGGGCCTCGACCTGCGCTACCTGAACACCAGCGAACGCAAGCACGTCGAATTCGAGAACTGGGCATTGATCGCCAAGGTCGGCATCAATTTCTGAAGCACCGACTGACATCCAAGCGAAGGGAGCCTGTGGCTCCCTTTTTTCATGCCGGAGATGGTGCATGGTTCGGCGTCTTCAGATCGAAAACCGCTTGGTCCCGCATCGGCCTGCAGACAAATCAACTAGCTTGCCGATGGGAAAACGATCCTGACATGCAGACCGCCGAGCAAACTTGGCGGAAAGGTCACACGGGCGCCGTGCAGTTCGGCAATTTCCTGGACAATCGCCAATCCCAAGCCGCAACCGTGGCCGGGTGATCCCGGGATGCGGTAGAAGCGTTCGAAGACGTGACGGACATGCTCCTCGGGAATACCGGAGCCGCTGTCTTCGACGCCGAGATAAGCCTGGCCTTGCTCGGCACCGCAATGTACCGTGACCGTCCCGCCCTCCGGCGAATAACGCAAGGCGTTGTCGATCAGGTTCGACAAGGCCTCGCGCAGCATCCAGGGAAACCCTCTGGTCCTGGCAGGGCTGATGTCGAATCCGAGATCGATGCTCCTGGCCAGGGCTGCGTCGAGGAACAGCGAGGCTGAATCCTCGACCAGCATGCCCAGATCCACCGCCTCGAAGCGTTCTATCTGTGAGCCGGAGGTTTCCGCCTGAGCGTACGTGAGCAACTGACTCAGCAAATGCCCCAGGCGGGTGCTGGCCTCATCGAGCGCCCGGTAACGCTCGGGACTCTCCTTGAATGCTCCTTCAGCGCTGGCCAGATCAAGCTGTGTCTGCAAACCGGCCAGCGGGGTACGCAACTGGTGTGCCGCGTCCGCAATGAAACGCTGCTGGATTTCCACCGATTCTCGCACCAGGGAAAACAGTTCGTTGAGCCGCCCCAGCATGGGACGGACTTCCGCCGGCGTTCCGGCCATGTCGATTTCGTGCAGATCGTTCGCCGACCGACCGGCAATATCGCGTTCGACCGCATGGAGGGGCAAAAGCCCCTGGCGTACACCGAATATGACCGCCAGCAGGGTCGCCAACACCACGGCCAGATTCGGCACGATCATCGCGGTCAGGATGCGGACACTGGCCTGTTGTCTTTTTTCGGTCGTTTCCAGAACCACGATCTGGAAATCCTGGCCGTAGCCGCTGATCCGGTGCGAAGCAATGCGCACGACGTGGCCGCGATACTGGCCATCGGCAAATTCGATCTGGTCGTTCTTGGGAAAGGGCTGTGACGGCAAGTCGGCATCGCCAGCGAGTACCTTGCCGAAAGCATCCGTCACCGAAAAATAAAGCATGTCCGGGGCATTGCTGCGCAGCATCGCTTCCGCTTCCTCGGTCAGATCCAGGTCACGGGAAGGCAATTGCCGCTTCAGATGGGCGGCCAGATCGTAAACGTTGTCGGCCAACGCCTGATCGTGCGCCCGATTCGCCGTCCGCTTGGCCAGCTGGAAATCGAAGATCGACGAAGCGGCCAATATGATGACAAGCGGCGTCATCAGGGCCAGGATCAGGCGCTGACGAAGCGAGAGCGGCTGACGTTCAGTTGTTGGGCGCATCGACGCGATAGCCAATGCCGCGCACCGTCCGGATGACGATACTGCCGGATGACAGCTTCTGGCGCAGCCGCGACAGATGGACCTCGATGGCATTCGGCGTAATGTCCTTGTCCCACCCAGCCAGACGCTGCACCAGCTTGTCCTTGCTGACGACGGCAGGCGATGCCATGAGCAGCATCTCCAGAATGGCCCATTCGCGATTGGTCAGATCCAGCTCTGCACCGTTCAAGGTGGCCGTGTGGCTGCGCGTGTCCAGGCACACCCCGTCATGGCACAAACAGGCGTCTGCAATGGCGTTCGAACGACGAATCAGCGCCCGTATCCGCGCTGCCACTTCCGGCAGACGATAGGGTTTGATCATGTAGTCGTCGGCCCCGGCATCCAGACCGCGCACGGTATCGTCCATGCTGCCGCAGGCGGTGAGAATCAGTGCCGGCAGCGGATTGCCCCGGCTGCGCAATTGCCGGATGAAGGAAAGGCCGTCGGCACGGGGCAAGGCAATGTCGACCAGTGCGACATCAAATTCCTCGCCACTCACGCAAACATCGGCGTCCTCGGCACTATGGGCGACATCGCAGGTATATCCGAGTTGCTGCAGCCCCTCCTTGAGTCCCTGGGCAACCAGCCTGTCGTCTTCGACTATCAGTATGCGCATGCTGCCGGCCGCTCCCGCTTAATTGCGCACCACATCGCCCGGCTCCAGGCCCCCTTCGGGCTCCTTGTGGGCAATGCCGTAGTGACAGTCGATGCAGGTCCGCTCACCGGAAAGCAGCTTCTGATGCTGCTTTTGAGCTGTTTTTCCCTGCATTTCCGGAGCCATGGCCTTGATGTCGTGGCAGTGGCGGCATTCCTGCGAGTCGGTTTCCTTCATGCGCAACCACACGCGCCTGGCCAGTTCGAGACGATGGGCCTCGAACTTCTCCTTGGTATCGACCGTCCCCGCGACATGGTGAAACACATCGTTGGCAGCCTTGATCTTGCGGATCGTCGTACCCACGAAATCATGGGGGACATGGCAGTCCGAACAGGTCGCCTTGACCCCCGTGCGGTTCCTGGCGTGGATCGTGTCCTTGTATTCCTCGAAATTGTTGTCCTTCATTTCGTGGCACGAAATGCAGAACTCGACCGTATTGGTTTGATCGATCGCGTATTTGCCGCCGGCAAAGACCAAACCGCCGACCAGCAGAAGGGCCAGCGACCCCCAGGACAACAGCGATTTCAATTTGCCTGTCGGCTGACGTGCAGCGCCCATCTCGACCTCCCAATCATGAACGGCACGCATCATCGCGACAATTAGCTTGCGAATGCCTGACAACGATTTTCGTCAGGGATTCGCAAGGCACAGGGTTCAAGAATGCGGCGTCTTGAACGAAGAAGAGGAACTCCATGAACATCCTGACTTACGCGCGCCTGGCCTGGCAACGCCATGCCAACCTGCGCCGACTGGCCGCGCTGGCCGGTATCGGCGCCACGCTCGCCATGACCATCCCGAACGCCCAGGCCGTTCCCAGCTACGCCCGGCAAACCGGCTCCGAATGCGCCGCCTGCCACGTCGGCGGCTATGGCCCGCAACTGACCCCCTATGGCATCCGCTTCAAGATCAACGGCTACACCGATAGCGATGGCAAGGACGGCAAGATTCCGCTGTCGGCCATGATGGTGGTCAACGCCACCCGCACCGCGAAGGATGCACCGGAAGCCGACAAGGTCGAGCACTTCAACGGCAACAACAACGTCGCCATGCAGGAAGCGTCCGTTTTTGTCGCCGGCAAGCTGGCCGACAACATCGGCAGTTTCGTCCAGGTGACCTATTCCGGTGTCGATCGCACCTACGCCCTCGATCAAGCCGATGTGCGCTACGCCCGCAGCCTGAAACTCGGCGACAAGGAGATGACCGTCGGCGTCTCGCTGAACACCAATCCAACGCTGACCGACCCATTCAACACCTTGGGTCAGTGGCGCTTTCCTTACACCCAGTCGGACTTCAATCCCGGCTTCGGCCCGGCTGCACCCAAGGTTGAAAGCCTGGGTGGCGGTGTCATGGGCGTGAATGCCTACGCCTTCTACGACGACAGCCTCTATGCCGAACTCGGTCTGTACAACAACCTGTCGAAGAAGGCCCTGAATGTCTTCAATACCGAAGACCAGGGCAAGTTCAAGGGACTGGGCACCTATGGCCGCATCGCCTACTTCAAGGACCGCAAGCGCGACAACTTCTCGTTCGGGCTGTTCGGTTTCAGCGCCGACATTCAGGATCGCGCCGATCCCGGCCCAGCGGACAAGTACCGCGACCTCGGACTCGATGCCTCCTACCAGTACCTAGGCAACCGCCAGCATATCTTCACGGCCAATGCGAGCTACGTGCGCGAATGGCAACGCCTGAACGCCACGCTGGCGGGGGCCGACGACGTGCATAACAGCATCGACCAGTTCCGTGCGGCCGGTTCCTATCATTTCGACCAGACTTGGGGAGGCACCGTTGGCCTCTTCGACTTGCGCGGCAAATCCAACAGCAGCCTCTACAGCTCGGTTGACGACACCACCGGTCTGGTCACCAATGGCTCGATCAACGGCCGCCCGAACACCCGGGGCTACATCCTGCAAGCCGACTGGACCCCCTGGGGCAAGGAAGGCTCGTGGGGCAATGGCTGGGCCAACGTCCGTGTCGGCATCCAGTACACCGGCTACAACCGCTTCATGGGTGGCTCGACCTATCTCGACAACGACGGCAACGAGCGCCGGGCTCGCGACAACAACACCACCATGCTGTTCCTGTGGACCTCGATCTAAGACGCAAGGAGCGAAGATGAAAAAACAAGCCATCAGTCTGCTGTTCTGCCTGAGCGCTACCCTGCTGGCGGCCCCGAGCTGGGCGACCGGCGATGCCAGGAAAGGCGCCGATGTATTTGCCGAGGAATGCGGCGATTGCCATAGCGCCGCTGCCGGCAAGAACAAGAAAGGGCCCAGCCTGAACGGGGTATTCGGCCGCAAGGCTGGTTCGGTCACCGATTTTTCGGGTTATTCCGAGGCGATGAAACAAAGCGGCATCACCTGGGCGGCCGACAAGGTCGATGCCTACATCACGCAACCCAGAAAAGTCGTTGCTGGCGGCAAGATGAAATACGACGGCCTCGGCGATGCCGCCGCTCGTGCCGATGTGATTGCCTACCTGATGTCGGTCAAGTAGCAACAGGCCAAAACGCGGCAATCGTCGCCCAGGAAGCCCCGCCCTGCGGGGCTTTTTCATTTCCTGTCACATGAGAGTGTCAGGCTAGCGACAGCTTCTTTTCGCTACTGTGCCGCCCCATGAACACCAGACTTTCAATTTTGCTGCTGTGCCTTGCCGGATTGGGCAGCGGGACTCTTCATGCCGAGCCGCCGCCGGCACGCTCGCTGCCACTCAAGGAAGTCGAGCGGCTGGTGCTCGAGAACAACCGCAGCCTGCTCGGCGCCCGACGCGCCACCGCGGCAGGCAAGGCCGGCATCGACATGGCCGGCGCCCGTCCGAACCCGGTCGTATCGCTCAACACCAGCGGCATCAATGGTCGCCGCCCCACCGCCGGTGGCGGCAGCATCGACACCACCTTGCGCATCGACCAGCCGATCGAACGCGGCAACAAGCGCGACTTGCGTATTTCGGTAGCCGATGCACTCCTGCAGGCCAATCGCTCCGACGAATCCGACAGTTTGCGCCAGCAAATACTGCTCGCCCGCCAGGCCTATTTCGATCTGAAAGCCGCCGAAGAAAAGTCGCGCTTGAGCGATGAGTCGGCACAGCTCGCCCATCAGATATCGAGCAAGGCCGAGCTGCGGCTCAAGGCCGGCGACCTCTCGGCTGCCGACGCCGCCCGTATCCGTGCGGATGCCCTGAAAGCCGACAGCGAAGCCACCCAGGCCCGCATCGAGTTGCGCCGCGCCCGCCTGTCACTGGCTCAACTGCTGGCCATCGAAAGCGATGCACCACGGCTGGCTACGGTCGATCCGTGGCCATCCCTGGCGACGTTGCCCACGGCAACGAGCGATATCGAAAACCGCCCCGACGTGGTCGCCGCCCGCCAACGCCTCGATGCCACCGAACGCGGCATCGCCCTGGCCAAATCCCTGCAGGTTCGCGACATCAGCATCGGGGCGCAGGTTGAACGGGTGCCCGACGATCGCCCGAGCACGACCTACGGCTTCGGCGTCAGCATTCCCCTCTTCACCGGCTACGACTATCGCGGCGAAATTCGCCGCGCCCATGTCGACCGCGACGTTGCCAGCGATGAACTGGCCCGCATCCGCGCCACGGCGGCCGCCGAACTGGAACAGTCCGCCTATGAGGCCGAACGCCTGAGTGAGAGAGCACGCAGCCTGCAGGGAGAAGCGCTCCCTGCTGCGCGCAAGGCCCATGCCGCCATCGTCCTCGCCTTCACACACGGCGCTGCATCGGCACTCGATGTGATTGATGCCCGCCGCAGCCTGTTCGCCATCGAAACCGATACCACCCTCGCCCTGTCCGATGCGGCCAAGGCCCGCGCCGCCTGGGCGGCCGCACGCCATCGCCCGGAATTGCCATGACTCGACAACCCACCCCGCTCCGCGCCCGCCTCGCCTCCCCTCTGGCCCGTGGCGCGCTCATCGTCATCGCCGCTCTTGCGCTCGGTGCCGGCGGTGCCAGCCTCTGGCATGCGCACAATCCGCGTCCCGGCGCACCGGCCGACAAGGTACGTGCCCCGGCCAACCATCTGAGCCTGCCGGAAGATGCCGGCCAACTGGCGTTTCTGAAGCTGGAAACGGTTAGCCTGTCTGCGCTTCCGGCCAGCGAGCCGATGAACGCCCGGCTGAGCGTGGCCGAAGACCTCACCGCTCGCATATTTCCACCGCTCGCCGGCCGCGTCGTGTCCTTGCAAGCCGCCATCGGCGACAGTGTCAAACCCGGCGCCCAACTGGCCGTCCTCGACGCCCCCGACTTCGGCCAGGCCATTGCCGACCTGCGCAAGGCAGAAGCCGACAGCAACCAGAAACACAAGGCGCTCAACCGGGCAGAGACCCTCTTCCAGGGCGATGCACTGGCCCGGCGCGATCTGGAAGTCGCCCAAGCCGATGCGCAGAGCGCCAATGCCGAGGCCGAGCGCGCCCGCTTGCGCCTGGCCAACCTGGCACCGGCCGGCAGCAAGATCGAAGGCCAGCGCCTGGTGCTGCGCGCCCCACTGGCCGGCATCGTGGTCGACCGCCAGGCCAATCCGGGCACCGAGGTCCGGCCCGATGCCAACAATCCCTTGTTCGTCATTTCCGACCTGCGTCGCCTGTGGCTCAACATCGATTTGCCGGAAAAGGCCGCTGCACTCGCCAAGGCAGGCGAGACGGTCAGTTTCACGCTCGATGCCTACCCTGGCGTGGACTTCACCGGTCAGGTCGACCGCGTCGGCGCCAGCGTCGACCCAGCCACCCGCCGTATCCCGGTAAGGGCCGTGGTCGATAACGGCGATGGTCGGCTGAAGCCGGAAATGTTCGCCCGCGCCACGCTGAGCGCTCCCGATGCAGCCAAGGTGGTTCGCCTGCCCGTCAGTGCCCTGCTAACTGGCGGCCTGTCGGCCCATGTTTTCGTGCAGATCGGGACCCGCGAATTCGAGCGCCGGCCGGTCAGCGTGGCCCGCCAGGATAGCGAATTCGCCTACCTGAGCGCGGATTCGCCGCTCAAGGCCGGGGACATCGTCGTCGTGCGCGGCGCGCTCTTGCTCGCCTCCGAACTGGCACAGGGAGAATAAGGTGCTGCCGAGCTTTTCCACCTTCGTCATCCGCCAGCGGATGTTCATTCTGGTGATGGCGGTCGCCCTCGCCGTGATCGGCTTCCGCGCCCTGCAGGACCTGCCGGTGGAAGCCTTCCCCGATGTCCAGGATGTCCAGGTCCAGGTCGTCACCCAATATCCCGGGCAATCGCCCGAAGAGGTGGAGCGCAACATCAGCATTCCCGTCGAGCGCGAGATGAGCGGCGTCCCGCGCGCCACGCAGGTCCGCTCGGTGTCGATCACCGGGCTGTCCGTGGTCACGCTGACCTTCTCGGAAGGCACCAACGATTACTTCGCCCGCAACCAGGTGCTGGAAAAGTTGCAGAACGTCAGTTTTCCACCGGGAATCCAGCCCCAACTGGCCCCGCTGGCCACCGCCGTGGGCGAGGTGTACCGGTACGTGCTGAGCGCCCCGGCCGAGATGCCGCCGCGCGAGGTACGCGCCCTGCAGGACTGGGTCGTGCGGCCGGCGTTGCGCCGCGTCGCCGGCGTGGCCGATATCAACAGTTTCGGTGGCGCCGTCAAGGAATACCAGGTTCGGATCAATCCGCCGGCCTTGATGCGCTACGGCATCACGCTCGACCAGGTCTCGCAGGCGCTGGTCAACGGCAACCAGAACGCATCCGGCGGCCTGATGAAACGGGGCGAGGAGTCGCTGGTCGTGCGGGCGGTTGGCCTCTACGCCTCGCTCGACGACATCCGTGCGACCGTGGTCTCGGCCAAGGATGGCAAGACGATCACCGTGGGTGACGTGGCCGACGTATCGGTCGGCGACCGCCCCCTCTCCGGCATCGTCGCCCACGACGGCCAGGATTCCGTGGTCGAAGGCATCATTCTGATGACCAAGGGCGGCGATCCATCGAAGGTCGTCGCCGAGGTATTGCAACGCGTCGATGAGCTGAATAACGGGCAACTGCCCAAGGGCGTCTCGATCAAGGCAATCTACCAGCGCACCGAGTTGGTCAAGCACACGGTGCATACCGTCATCGAGAACCTGCTGGCCGGCGCCCTGCTGGTGGTTTCGGTCCTGGTCATTTTCCTGCGCGAATGGCGGGCGGCCATGGTAGTGGCCGCGATCATCCCGCTCACGCTGCTCTTCGCGTTCACGCTGATGGATCTGAAGGGCGTGCCCGCCAACCTGATTTCGCTCGGCACCGTCGACTTCGGGATCATCATCGACAGCGCCGTGGTGCTGGTCGAAGCGCTAATGGTCCGCCTGGCCGTCCACCAGCCCACAGCCGCCATCGAATCGGCCATCGGCCGCCGTTTCGATGCGCTGCGTTGGGTGACCGCGCACCTGACCAAGCCGATCCTGTTCTCGAAGGCCATCATCATTCTCGCCTTCCTGCCCATTTTCACCTTCCAGCGCGTCGAAGGCCGCATCTTCGCCCCGGTGGCCCTGATCCTGTCCTTCTCGCTGATCGGTGCCGTGCTGTTCACGCTGACCGTCGTTCCCGCCCTGCTCTCGCTGGTGCTGGCCAAGAATGACCTGTCAGAAAAGCACATCGACTGGCTTGCCCGCCTGCAGCGGGCCTACCGGCGCCTGCTGATGCAATGCCAACGCACCCCGCGCAAGGCCTTCGGTATCGGCGGCCTGATCGCCTTGCTGGCCTTTGGCCTGATCCCTTTACTGGGCAACGAATTCCTGCCCCGCCTTGACGAGGGCAACCTGTGGCTGACCATCACCCTCCCCCCAGGCTCCTCGCTGGAGCAGAGCAAGGACGTCGAGCGTGCCGTCCGTGCCACCCTGCGCACCTATCCGGAAGTCAAAATGGTGGTAACCCAGGTCGGTCGCCCGGATGACGGCACAGACCCCAAGGGTCCGAACAACATTGAAATCCTGGCCGACCTGCAGCCGCGTGGTGACTGGCGTTTTGCCGACAAGGAAGCGCTGGTCGAAGACATGTCCAACAAACTGAAGGCCATTCCCGGCTTGCCAACCAATTTCTCGCAGGTCATCCAGGACAATGTGGAAGAAGCCCTGTCCGGCGCCCGGGGGGAAATCGTCGTGAAGATTTTCGGTCCCGACCTGAACATCCTGCAGGACAAGGCCGAGCAGATCGCCGAGATTCTCCGCGCGACACGCGGCAGCCGCGATGTGGCGGCCTTCCAGCCTGCCGGACAGCCCGAATTGGCCATACTCCCGGACCGGATCAAGATGGCTCGACTCGGACTCTCGATGAACGATCTGAACAGTGCCGTGCAAAGCGCGCTCGGCGGCAATGCCGTGGGTGGCTTCTACGAGGGCGAACGCCGTTTCGACCTGGTGCTGCGCTTTGCCGCACCGTATCGAAACTCGGTGGAAGATGTCGGTGCCGTGCCGGTGGCCCTGCCCGACAACAAGGGTACGGTGCGCATTGCTGATTTTGCCACTGTCGAGGTCCGCGAAGGCGCATCTCGTATCGCTCGCGAGGCCGGGGGCCGCAATGTGCCGGTCAAGGCCAACCTGCAAGGTCGCGACCAGGGCAGTTTCGTTGCCGAAGCCATGGCCAAGGTCGCCAGTCAGGTCCAACTGCCGGCCGGTTATCGCATCGTCTGGGGAGGACAGTTCGAAAACCAGCAACGTGCCATGAAGCGCCTGGCCGTCATCGTCCCGGCCTCGTTGTTCGGTATCTTTGCATTGCTGTTCTGGGCCTTCCGCTCCATTCGCCTGGCCGGCCTGATTTTGGCGATGTTGCCCTTCAACATCGCTGGCGGCTTCTTCGCACTGGGCCTGGCCGGGCTGCACCTGTCGATTTCGGCTGCCGTCGGCTTCATCGCCGTGGCCGGTATTTCGGTGCAGAACGGGGTCATCATGGTCGAAGAAATCGTCCGTCTGGTCGATAACGGTTCCAGCCTGGTCCGCGCCATCACCGAAGGCGCCGTGTCCCGCCTGCGCCCCATCCTGATGACCGCGCTGATGGCCGGGCTCGGCCTGTTACCAGCAGCCTTGTCGAGCGCCATCGGTGCCGAAACGCAGCGTCCGTTCGCGGTGGTCATCGTCGGTGGCGTCGTCACCGCCACGCTGTTCACGCTCACCCTGCTGCCACCACTTGCCTGGTGGGGTATGCGCCGGCACGGACAGGAAGACGACGAGCAATGAGCGTACCGACGATTCCTGACGAACCCGTCAGCATCCAGCGACAATCTGTTGCAATTGCCGCCTTGAGTGTCACAGGCCCCGGCCCTATCTTGGTCTGGTCTCGTCAAAGGAGTGAAACCCCGTGAATACCCAGGAACGTGAGCAGCTCAATAATTTCTTGTCGCAACTGGTTGCCGCCCATGCCGGCCAGAAGGATGCCGATGCCGAGGCCCTGATTCGCGACGCCGTCGCCCGCCAGCCGGACGCTGCCTATCTGCTGGTGCAAAAAGCCTTTTTACAGGAACAGGCCATCGCTAGCGCGCGAAGCCGGATCGAGCAATTGCAGGGCGAAGTTGATAGCCTTCGGGCTACGCAGGGACGTGGCGGCTTTGCAAATGGCGATACCTGGGGCAACTCGGCATCGCGTCCGGTACCGCAGCCCGCTTCCCCTGGCGCGGCGCAGTCCGCCCCAACGTCGTCGTGGGGTTCCGGCTGGCTGGGCAATGTCGCGACGACCGCTGCCGGCGTGGCAGCCGGTGCATTCCTGTTCCAGGGCATCGAGAACCTGATCGGTCATCACGGCAGCAACAGCCTGTTCGGTGGTAACGCCCTCCCACAGCCCAACGAAACCACGGTGGTCAACAATTTTTTTGAGTCCGACAGCCTGGCATCGAACGGTTCCGGCTTTGCCGGCCTGAGCGATGGTCTGGACAGCGACGGCGACAGTAGCTGGATTTGAGTCCGGACAGTTTTTCCCCGGCATGCCGAGTATCCCCCTCTCCTGATCCACGGCATGCCACGGAAGGCTCCTGCGGGAGCCTTCCACCTTTTCAGCCGCGCAAAAGCCGAGTCCCGGCTGCGCTATCATAGTCAGCGTCGTCATCCGCCCCTAGGCTCCCCCTCACCATGCGCATTCTGCTTGTCGAAGACGATACCCTGCTCGCCGATAGCATCCGCGAGGGCCTGGAAAAAGGCGGCTTTGCAGTCGACCACCTGAATGCCGCGGAGCCGGCCGTCTCGGCACTGGGCCTCACCCACTACGATCTGGCCATCGTCGATATCGGACTCCCCGGCATGTCCGGCCTGGATTTGATCCGCCTGCTACGCCAGCGCAACATCCTGGTTCCCGTCCTCATCCTGACCGCCCGCGACGGGCTGGACGACCGCATCAGTGGCCTGGACCTGGGCGCCGATGACTACATGGTCAAGCCCTTCCAGCTCCCCGAACTGCAAGCCAGGTTGCGTGCGCTGATCCGGCGCAGCCGATCATCCGCTTCTTCAGAGCTGACCGCTGGTGCCATCCGTCTCGACCTGGCTCGGCGCGTCGCCACGACCAATGGCGAAGACCTCGACCTCACGGGCCGGGAATGGGAAATTCTTCAGCAATTGATGCTGGCCATGCCCAATGTCGTGAATAAACAAAAAATGGCCGAGAGCCTGAGCGAGTGGGAAAACGAAATCACCGCCAATGCGGTGGAAATCTATGTATCCCGACTTCGCCACAAGATTCAGGGCAGTGGTATCGAGATCAGGACCATCCGCGGCATCGGCTATCGCCTCGATGAACGCTAAGCCGACTGTGCCCGCAACGCCGACCCTGCGCCGGCGGCTGCTCGTACTGCTCGTCCTCCCGCTGGCTGCCCTGCTTGTTCTCAGTCTGGCGGTCGACTACCGCATCGCCTTCGAACCTGCTGCCGACGCATACGATCACGCGCTGGCGGATGACGCCATCGCACTGGCCGGGCGTATCCGTTATCTCGATGCCCGGTTGCAGGTCGATCTGCCGGCGGCCGCCGAAGCCGTGCTCCGTACCAACCGAAGCGACGAGGAATTTCTGTCGATCTACGGCCCGACACTTCAGCTGCTTGCCGGCGATGCCGACCTCTTGCCCGATCCCGCCACCAAGGGGAAAAACCCCGTGCTGTCGGATGGCGAATTCCGCGGCAAGAAAATCCGCAAAGCCAGCTACCGGCTCGATACCGCCGGCGGCCAGGTCACCATCACCGTTGCCGAAACGACACGCAAACGGGAACGAGCCGGGTCCAAGATTCTGGCCGCCATGCTGCTCCCCAATATCCTGCTCATCATCGGGACGCTGGTCCTGGTCTATCTGGGTGTTCGGCGCGGTCTCGCCCCGCTGACCGATCTCAGCCGGGAAATCAGCCAGCGCGCCCCGCACGATCTCAGCCCCCTCCCGCAGCATGCCATCCCGGCCGAAGCACAGCCGCTGATCCAGGCCATGGACGGCCTGATCGACGATCTGCGGTCAGCCTCCGCCGCCCAGCAGGCTTTCCTGGCCAATGCCGCGCACCAGATCAAAACTCCACTGGCCGGGCTGCAGGCGCAACTCGAACTGCACGCCCAGGAACTCCCGGCCGACTATGCGCCCCGGGCTCAACGTCTGCTCGACGGAACCCGACGCCTCGGCCACCTCACACATCAACTGCTGGCCCTCGCCCGTTCCGGGCAGGAGGCCAACCTTGTCCAGGAAAAGCGCCCTGTAGACCTGGGGCAGTTGCTCGAATCTAGTGCGTCAGCCTGGTTCGATCAGGCCATGAAGCAGCATATTGATCTCGGCTTCGAGGCCAACCCGGCCATCGTTTCCGGCTCCGAATGGATGCTGCGTGAAATGCTCTCCAACCTGATCGACAATGCGCTGCGCTACACCCAGGAAGGCGGGACGATCACCGTGCGTAGCGGACTGGATCAAGAACGGCCCTTTCTCGAGGTCGAGGACAATGGCCCGGGCATCCCACCAGACAAGCAAAGTATGATTTTCGAGCGTTTCTACCGGCTGAACGAATCGATCAGCGAAGGCAGCGGCCTCGGATTGGCCATCGTCAAGGAAGTCGCCGACCGACATGGCGCCAGCATCGAATTGAAACACGCATCGTCAGCAACCGGAACGCTGATTCGCATTATGTTCGAGGCGATTCGCTAAAGCCCCGTATTTCGGCGGTTGCGACAATATAGAATTGGCGCCCCGCTAACTATCGATTTGCAATATTTTGGTGATTACTCACTCAGGCAGCTTGCGGCCAGAAGTGGACAGTCGGGTTGCGGAGCGCTGTGTCTGCTTCAGACTGATTGCGGTCATTCAAGCATGGGGAATGGAAAAGAGAAAGGAGGGGCTGTAGCCCCTCGTTCATGCCAACTAAAAAAACGACTTGCCTGCCTTACTTTGCCTTACGGCGACTTCCGACAAGTCCAATAAGGCCCAAACCAATAAGGGCGATGCTGGCTGGCTCAGGAACTTGGGCGTTGCGAACGACTAACTGGTCAGCAAAGCCTTGTGCGCCCTGTAAGCCGGCCCAAGGTGCCAAAGGCTGACCTTGACCATCCTGCCAATCGCAATGGCTATAAGAGTTACTGAAATAGGGGGTGGCACATGCTGCTGCACCGGTAAGAGCGGCATTAGTAGCACTAAAATAAGCTCCACTTACTGGGTCGACACCGTGAAGCGGCACGTTAGCTCCAGCAAACATAAAATCTGTAGCATCTGGGGCAAGTGCAAGCTCAGCAAGGGTTGGGATGCGCCAGCCGAAAGAGCTTTGAAACGAAAGGTCCAGCCCGGCAGCTGCAGGCAAGGGGAAGGCCCATGCCCAATCTAATCCGCTTTCAGTAATGTAGGTATTCGTCGGCAGCGCCGAGTTAACTAGTGCTGCATGTGCGTTTCCTGCAATCGCTGCACTGGCCAACAAAGCAGCCAGAAATTTCGTTTTTTTGTTCATTTGGTGGGCTCTCTTTCTACAAATAACAGTTTATGGCACTACCAAACGACAAAGCAAAACCAATGCCACCTATATAATGCACTGATTTGATGTATGTTGTTCAGCATACGGGTTTGCTGGTGTAAATAATATCGACACAGTGGACAAGAAGCATTTGGAAGCTCATCTGAGAGTTCTTCTGCGACAGGCTGCCTATGACTGGGGCGTATTAGTCATACGCTGAGAGCTAGTGACCGCAATCTTTTGGCGGACCTGCCACTCAAAAAACACTGACCCGATTATCGCGTCAAAGGGGAATCTTCCCCCTATCATTTTTATTGGTCGTCTGGTATCACTACATGGCTGACGATCAAAATCATATTCTGAGTACCCACGGGTCAATGGCCGCTTCGGAGCAACACGCAATTTGAACGGCAGCTATGGAGTAGATTTTCCAGTGACTCTTCATGGCCGGCACTTGCCTGTGAATCTTCTGCACTGATAGTCTGCTACCGGCCAGAAGCGGCCTGTCGGCTCTTCTCGTAACCAGACATCTGACTGACCGCTGTAGTCAGAATCCAGTCAGTCCCAGCCAAAGAGCTTCGGGCACTTGTGGTTCAGCGAATCAAAGCAAGAACGTCCTTGAACCGTGGATGCTTGCTTGAACGCATCCATTCAAAGGCGACCATCTCAACCGTGGCAAGCGTCGCACCGGCCCTTCCTAACCTGGCAATGGCCGCATCACGGTTGCCCGTGACCCGAGAACCGACGGCGTCAGAGACTACGGTTACATTCAATCCGTGCTGAAGAAGTCCCGCGCATGTTTGCAAAACGCAAACATGTGCTTCACATCCAGCGACAATGACGTTCTGCCGGTTAGCTGAAATGGCCTCCAAGAGGCCGTCTTCACATCCATCAAAATGGCTTTTGACTACTGTTTGGTCACACAGCTCCTTGACCTCACTTACGTTCTCGCCAATACCCTCAGGACTCTGTTCTGTCCCGATGACGGGAATCTCAAGGATTCGGGCAATATTGGCCAGGCGAACGGCCTCCTTGATAACTCGCTCGCCGTCGAAGATGCTGGGCATCAACCATTTTTGAAGGTCTACCAGAACAAGAGTCGACTCATTAGCTTGGTGAAGCATTGCTGTTCTCCTAAATGGACATCGGAGTTCTGCCACCTCCAAGCAAGCCTGAAGGTGGCATTAGCTATCAAGCGCTCGTCTTTTTGATTTCCGGCAGCGGCACCATGAATTGCTGGCCAGGCTGACTGCATCCCGCATCACAGCAACGACCTGGCTGTTTGTTCTTGGTGATTGCCCTGTTGTCTTCAGCCAAGACGCCACGCTCCATCAGGCGTTCAACCAGTTCGACCTTGCTGCCCACCGGGTAGTTGCGCCAGATTTCCTGTCTCAGCGCCGTCGGCGAACCACCTCCGTGCAAGCTGATGAGCGAGTACCAGCCGCCCTGGTAGGAAGCCGTCAAATCCTCGATGAAGCGAGAGACCTCGATACGCTTGTCGTACGGCACATCGGGGTTGGCACGCAGCACTTCAGCCAAGGTCGCCGCCGTTGCCGGGTTATGGTCTTCATCGGGCCCAGGCAAGGCAACGATAAGGCCGCCGGAGACCTCGTGAGCAAGGCGGTGCATATCGTAAATCTGGGTCGAGAGCAGCAGCTTGCCAATATTCGAATACACCGGTTCCGGCATAAAGGTCTTTGAATACGGGTCTTGAACCGCGTAGACGCTGGCCGCCACACCGCAGGCGTAGAACCCTTCGGTAATTTTGATGAGCTCGACCATCGGGTCGCGCAGGTTCGCCTTCTTGTTGGGGTCGAGGCCATTGGCTTCGCACATCAGCACCCCGGCACCGATGAGCAGGTCGCCGAAGCCTGCACGGGCACCGATACAACTGTGACGGTGATGCGTTGCGTAGTTATAGGTAATGTCCCCGGAAAATTCCCATTCCCCTGACAGGAACACGCGGTCCCAAGGCACGAAGACCTTGTCGAAGATGACCACACCCGTCGATTGGCCGTACTTACGAGAGAAAATTGGCGAACCATGTTCCGGCTTCTCACCAGGGCGGCCAGCGGGACGGGCGACAATCGTGACTCCCGGGGCATCAACCGGTACAGCACAGCAAACGGCAAAGTCTGCATCGTCCTCACGCATGTTGCGCGACGGCATAACCAGGAACTCATGCACATACGGCGCGCCCGTCACAATCGCCTTGGTGCCGGTGATGACGATACCTTTCGCACTACGTTCGACGATATGTACGTACACGTCCTGATTCAGTTGCTGATTCGGACGCTTGCTGCGGTCACCCTTGGCATCGGTCATCGCAATACCGATGGTCAGGTCTTCGTCTTGGACGTGCTGGAGGTAGGCAGAGAACTTCGAGGTGTACTCGCTCGAGCCCTTGGCATCATCAATTTTCGTGACTGCTTGCAGGATGCCGCCGAGGGCATCGTGGGCTAGGTAGCGCTGGGCACACCCGGTTTCCTGGCAAAGCACCCGGACAGCTTCGAGCTTGTTGAGCAGGTCGCCCGCCGACTCGTCGATGTGCAGCATTCGGTTAACCGTTTTGCCGGAGACAGTCTGCTTGGCAAGCATCAGGGGAGCCATGGCCGGGTCATGTGCGAAGTCGTAGGTGACGGCCATCGCATTGATACCGGGCTGAAGCGACGGCGCATCAACGACCGAGTCAATCAATTGACCATCCACATAGACGGTGGGTTTGTACTTCTTCAGGGATTCACGAAACTCTTTGCCATCCATCAAGCCGCTGGTGTCGGTAGCAGTCATGTTCTTTCCTCTCGTAACGCTGTTTATAAAATTGAACAGTGTTCAATGCGTAAGAACAGTGTAGAATCTGAGTTATGGAAAAGTCAACTGCCGTTCGAAAAAAAACCGCCAGCAAAAGTGGGGGCACCGCCGAATCCCGCGTGGTTAGGGAAAGCACGCTGAATCAGGCGCGACGAACCCTGATTCTTGATGCGGCACGTTCAGCTTTTTTTGAGCTTGGCCTGGATGGTGCGAGCCTGCGAGAAATCGCCAAGCGGGCGGGTTATACGCCCGGCGCCATCTACAGCTACTTCACCAACCTGGAAGAGATTTATGGCGCTCTGCTTGGCGAGTCCTTGCTCCGCCTCAATCAGGTGGTCGAGACTGCCAAGGCTAGTGGCAAGCCGTCATCGGCGGTCACATTGCTCCACGCCAAGGCTGAAGCCTTCTACGTCTTCTACCGCGACAATCCCAAGGAGCTGGACCTGGGCTTCTACCTGTTCGATGGCATGAAGCCTCGTGGGCTGACCCCCGAGCTCAACCAGGAATTGAACGACCAGCTGATGGCGGCTCTGAAGCCTGTCCAGGTGCAGTTGGAAGCCTTGGGCCTGAGTTTTGAGGAGGCCGTTCTTGAGACTAGTGCCGTTTTCGCCCATATCGTGGGCCTCCTGGTGTTGAGCAATACGGGGCGAATCCGCCTCTTCAAGCAAAATCCTGACACGCTTTTCGAACGCTACATGGCGTCGTTGATACAGCGATTGCCGCGCTCTAACGCGTGATTGCCAGGCCGCCGAAAGGCGGCTTTTTTCATTCAAGCTAAAAAGTGCGGCCAATATTGTCGTGTTGCGCACGCCAATGAAATGAATTATGGTTCACTCACTGAATTCAAATTCATTTTATTATGGCCTACCGTAAAACTGAACGTGTCGAAGCCCGTCTTGCAGATAACCGTCAACGCATTCTTGATGCCGCGCGAGCCTTGGTGTCCGAGGGTGGCTGGGCGGAAGCACAGGTCAGCCATGTAGCCTCGGCCGCTGGCGTAGCGACAGGCTCCGTTTATCGCTACTTCCCTTCGAAAGCAGATTTGTTCGTCGAAGTGCTGTCGGTCGTTTCTCAGCGCGAAGTCGATGTGCTGGAGGCTATTGCCGACAACGACGACTTGCCCTTTCAAACACTTCATGCGGCGGTGTCGGCTTTTGTCGAGCGGGCGATGCGCAATCGTCGTCTGGCGTACGCATTGATTGCCGAGCCTTGCGAGAAGGAAATCGACGAGGCGCGTCTGGTTTATCGCCACGCTATCAGCAAGCAAATCATGCGCATCGTGAAAGAAGGTCAGGAACACGGTGATTTCCGTACCGACCTCGACCCCAATATCGCCGCTACTGTCGTTGTCGGTGGCTTCATGGAAAGCCTGATTGGACCGCTTTCCCCATTCAATGCAGATTTCGATGGCTCGGGTAAGCAAGACGCAGAAGCTGTGCATGCCCTGGCCGGACAGATTGCCGATGTGTGCTGTGCCGCTGTGGCCCAGTACAACAACGTCACGTCGTTCAAATCAAACCAAAGGAGACAGCAATGAACGCCCCGATTCCAACAGAGCCCATCAAGGCCGCCGCCGACAGATTCTCGACCCACATCGTAAAGAACCAGGCGTCGATGCCCACCGGGTTCAATGCCTTCGACGATGATGTCGTCCTCAAGGCAGCCATCGAACGTGAGGCTCCCTGGGCGGCAGGCAAGTGCTCAGCCATTGGCCAGCTTGCCGGTAACGAGGCGATTCAGGAACTGGCTCGCCAGGCCAATCGCAACATTCCCGAACTGAAAACCCATGACCGGTTTGGAAACCGCATCGACTGGGTCGATTTCCATCCGTCCTGGCACCAACTCATGTCGCTCGCCTGGAAGTGCGAGGTGCCGACATTGTCTTGGACCGCTAAGGAAAAGCACCCTCACTATGCGCGAGCAATGCTCTCGTACCTTTGGAATCAGGTTGAGCAGGGTACGGGTTGTCCGACCGGGATGGCATATGCCTCCTATGCTGGGTTCAGCCACGAACCGGCACTTAAGATTTGGGCGGAGAAGTCGCTAGGTACGGTGTACGAGAATAGCCGCCGGGAAGTAGCCGATAAACCCTCCGTGGTTATAGGCTACGCCATGACCGAGAAGCAAGGTGGTTCGGACCTGCGTGAGACGCAGACCACTGCCGTCTTCTCTCATACCGCTGATTACCACGGTGCCACCGCTCACTGGTACGAGCTGACCGGTCACAAGTGGTTCTGCTCGGTGCCACAGTCGGATGGCTTCTTCACCTTGGCGAAGGTCAACGGCGGCGTTACCTGCTTCTTCCTGCCACGTACGTTGCCCGACGGCAGCTACAACAGGTTCTTCATCCAGCGCCTCAAGGACAAGGCAGGGAACCGTTCCAATGCAGGCAGTGAGGTTGAATACAGTGGCACGCTGGCGATTCGTGTCGGCGAGGAAGGTCGCGGGCTGCGTGAAATCCTGTCGCACTCTCATCTGACGCGGCTGGACTTTGCCGTCGGTTCGGCTGGTCTGATGCGCCAGGTTCTGACGCTAGCCCTCAATCACACCACTACGCGGGGTGGCTTCGGCTCCAGTCTCGCCAAACGGCCGATGATGGCCAATGTGTTGGCAGATATGGCCGTCGAAGTGGAGGCTGCAACGCTCATGGCCATGCGAGTTGCGAAGGCGACCGACTACATTGACTCTGAGCCGCAGCAGAAAGCATTTGCACGCGTCACAACCCCGATGGCGAAATACTTCAACTGTTCCCGAGTGGTGGCAGTGGCCAACGAGGCGCTGCAATGCCACGGTGGCAATGGTTTTGTCGAGGATGGGGCGATGGCGCGTCTGTATCGAGAAGCCCCGCTCAACAGCGTCTGGGAAGGCACCGCCAACATGATGTGCATGGACGTTCGCCGGGCGATGCAGAAGGATGCCGCCTGCCGAGACGCGCTTTTTGCGGAGCTTGCCGATGTTCGCGGTCAGGATGCTCGCTTCGACAGCTACGTCAACGCAATGGGGCCGCTGCTGGACGAAATGCTTCAGGATGAATTCCTGGCTCGCCCTGCCTCTGAGGCTATCGCGCGAGCTCTACAGGGGGCCGAGTTGCTTCGTCACTCTACGTCAGAGGTTATCGACGTTTTCATGAAAACCCGATTGGGCGGGAGCACGAACAACTGGGGCGTGATGTTCGGGTCTCTTGGCCCCGGTGTGACGCAGGCTCAGGCTGACATCATTGTCGAGCGAGCCCGCGTAATGCGTTGAGATAGGTCTGCAATGTAGCCCCAAGTTGCTCTGACGCTCTTGGGGCATTTCCTGGTCAGCAACTCGCTTCGACCGCAGTCCTTCGAATGCAGACCGACGAGAGAATCGCTCCCGAAGGACTGCATTGGGTCGATTTCAGCCTTTCAATACAAGGCACCCGCTTGCAAAGCGTCTAACGACTTCGCAAAACCACGCAGCCACCTGATTGCTGCAAATAAAAAAAGGGGCCCGAAGGCCCCAAAGGGTTGACGCGTTGATCCTGTTGCCAGAGATGTTTCGCTAAACTAACCCGCAGAGAAGATTCAGCACATCAGAACAATTCGTCGCCGGTCATGTTGCCAATCGCGGCATCGCCCGCCATGGCAGTTTCGGCAAAAGCGCCTGCCTGCGGCAGCATCTGGTCGGCGTAGAAGTGTGCCGTGGCCACCTTGGACCGGTAGAAGGCCTGGTCGCCCTCGCCTGTGTCGAGATAGCCAGCCGCAACCAGGGCGGCCTTGCCCATGAACCAGCCGCCGCATACGGTCACCGCCAGATGCAGGTAAGGCACGGCAGCGGTCAGCACGCCACCCAATCCGCCCTTGGCATTGGCAGCCAGCCATTCGGTCGCCTGCGTCCAGGCCTTGAGGGCAACCCCGAGACGCTGGCCCATGGCCTGCAGTTCCGGCTTGCCGGAGGCAGCGAGTGCCTTGGCAGTGGCATGGACCTCGCCAAAGACGACCCTGGCGGTGGCGCCCTGGTCGCGCATCAGCTTGCGGAACAGCAGGTCGTTGGCCTGGATACCGGTGGTGCCTTCATAGATGGTTGTGATGCGCGAATCGCGCCAATGCTGGGCGGCGCCGGTTTCTTCAATGAAGCCCATGCCGCCGTGTATCTGTACGCCGAGCGAGGTGACGTCGATGCCCATCTCGGTACCGCCGCCCTTGACGATGGGAATCATGAATTCGGCGAGCCACAAGTGGCGCTTGCCTTCTTCGGTATGGCCGGCGGCATGCGCCCGGTCGAGCAGGCCGGAGGTGTAGTAGGCCATGGCGCGACAGGCTTCAACGCGGCACTTCATCAACATCAACATGCGGCGAATATCCGGGTGCTTGTCGATGCTCACCAGTGCTTCGCCGGTCAGCGCATCGCGCCCTTGCTTGCGTTCGCGGGCGTAGCCGAGTGCCTGCTGGTAGGCGCGTTCGCCGAGGGCAATGCCTTGCAGGCCGACGCCAAGACGGGCTTCGTTCATCATGATGAACATGTATTCGAGGCCACGGTTCGGCTCGCCGAGCAGGTAGCCGACGGCGCCACCGTTGTCGCCATAGGCCATGACGCAGGTCGGGCTGGCGTGGATGCCGAGCTTGTGCTCGATGGAAACGCAATGGGCATCGTTCCGGGCACCGAGCGAACCGTCGGCATTGACCAGGAATTTCGGCACCAGGAACATCGAGATGCCCTTCACGCCGGCCGGTGCATCCGGCAGGCGGGCGAGCACGAGATGCACGATGTTGTCGGTCATGTCGTGGTCGCCGTAGGTGATGAAGATTTTCTGGCCGAAAACCCGGTAGCTGCCATCAGACTGCGGCTCGGCACGCGAACGGATCAGCGCCAGGTCGGAACCGGCCTGCGGCTCGGTCAGGTTCATCGTGCCGGTCCATTCGCCGGTCACCATCTTTTCCAGATACATGGCCTTGAGCTCGTCGCTGGCGCAGGTCAGCAAGGCTTCGACGGCCCCGGTCGTCAGCAAGGGGCCGAGCGAGAACGACAGGCTGGCCGAGCAGACCATTTCCTTGACGGCAACGCCCAGCGAATCAGGCAAGCCCTGGCCGCCGAATTCGGCCGGCGAACTGATGCCGTTCCAGCCGACTTCGCAAAATGCCTTGTAGGCTTCCTTCCAGCCCGGCGGCGTGGTGACGCCGTTCGGGGTCAGCTTGCAGCCTTCCTTGTCGCCAATGCGGTTGAGCGGTGCCAGCACTTCACCCGCAAATTTTGCTGCCTCATCCAGCACGGCATCGGCGAGATCGGGGGTCGCCTCCTCGAAACCGGCGATCTGGCTCAACTCCTTGAAACCGGCCAGTTCGTCCATCACGAAGCGCATGTCTTTCACCGGGGCGCGGTAATCACTCATTGCTGCAGTCTCCTTGGTTTATTGTTCAGAACGGGTTGCTGCACAGCGCCGCCTTGGCGCTGCGATATTCCTGTTTCAGGCGGGCGACGAGTTCGGCCGTCGGCAGCACCTCATCGATGGTGCCGACACCCTGACCGGCGCCCCAGATGTCCTTCCACGCCTTGGCATCACGGCTGCCGCCGAAGCTCATCGAGGTCTTGTCCTTCTCCGGCAGGTTGGCCGGATCGAGACCGGCGGCGACGATGCTCTTCATCAGGTAGTTGCCGTGCACCCCGGTGAAATACGGGGTGTAGACGACATCCTTGGCAGCCGAATCGAGAATGGCTTGCTTGTAGGCTTCGACCGCGTTGGCCTCGCTCGTCGCGATGAAGCGCGTACCGATGTAGGCGAAGTCAGCACCCATGGCCTGCGCAGCGAGAATGGCCTGGCCGTTGGTGATCGACCCCGAGAGGGCGATCGGTCCATCGTAGAACTTGCGGATCTCGCCGACCAGCGCGAAGGGGCTGAGTGTGCCGGCGTGACCGCCCGCCCCGGCACAGACCAGGATCAGCCCGTCCACACCTGCTTCGAGCGCCTTCTCGGCATGGCGGACGCTGATCACGTCGTGGAAGACCTTGCCGCCGTAGGCATGCACGTGCGGCACGATCTGCGTCGGCGCCGACAGGCTGGTGATGATCAGGGGCACCTGGTGCTTCACGCACAGCGCCATGTCATGCTCCAGGCGCTCGTTGGAGGGGTGGATGATCTGATTGACGGCGAACGGCGCCGCGTTCGGATCAGCGGCCAGTTCAGTCTTGATACGGATCAGCCAGTCGTCGAGCAGTTCCTTCGGCCGGGCGTTGAGTGCCGGGAAGGAGCCGATCAGGCCGGCCTTGCATTGGGCGATGACCAGATCGGGATTGGAAATGATGAACATCGGCGCACAGATGGCCGGCAGCGACAGGTTCTTGTTCAGTGAAGCTGGAATCGGCATTACGCCCCCTCTTTCAATGCGCGACGCAGGATCTTGCCGACGTTGGTACGCGGCAGGTCGTCGCGGAATTCGACGTGTTTCGGCACCTTGTAGCCGGTGAGCAGCTTGCGGCAATGATCGATCAGTTCCTTCTCGGTCACTCGCGGATCCTTGCGGACGACGAAGATTTTCACGGCCTCGCCGGAATGCTCGTCGGAGATGCCGATGGCGGCCACATCCATGACCCCGGGGTGCATGGCGACAGCCTCCTCAACCTCATTTGGATAGACGTTGAAGCCGGACACCAGGATCATGTCCTTCTTGCGGTCCACCAGGAATACGAAGCCCTTCTTGTCGACATAGCCCATGTCACCGGTACGCAGGAAACGATCCGGGTAGAAAACCAGCTCGGTTTCATCCGGACGCTGCCAGTAACCCTTCATGACCTGCGGGCCACGAATGCAGATCTCGCCGACCTGTCCGGGCGGCACCTCGTTGCCGCCATCGTCACGGATCGAAATCTCGGTGGAGGAAATCGGCAAGCCAATGGCACCGTTGAATTCGGTCATGTCGAGCGGATTGATGGTAGCTGCCGGCGAGGTTTCGGTCAGGCCATAGGCTTGCAGCAAGGGCGTGCCGGTTACCTTCAACCACTTCTCCGCCACCGGCCCCTGGACCGCCATGCCCCCCCCGAGTGTGACGCGCATGGTGGAAAAATCGAGCCGGGCGAATTCGGCATTGTTGAGCAGGGCGTTGAACAGCGTATTGACGCCGGTCACCACCGTGACCGGGTATTTCCCCCACTCCTTGACGAATCCGGGAATGTCGCGCGGATTGGCGATCAGCAGGTTGCGGGCGCCGATCATCAGGAAGGTGAGGCAGTTCGCTGTCAGCGCGAAGATGTGATAGAGCGGCAGGGCCGTGACGATGAACTCCTCGCCTTCGCGCACCACCGGCTTGATCCAGCTGTAGGCCTGGGTAACGTTGGCAGCGATGTTGGCATGGGTCAGCATCGCACCCTTGGAGACACCGGTGGTACCGCCGGTATATTGCAGGAAGGCGATGTCGTCCTGAGTCAGAGCAACCGGTTTCCAGCCGTGGCGGCGGCCAATGGCCAGGGCGCTGTTGAAGCCGCTTGCCGCGGGAATCTTCCAGGCCGGCACCAGCTTCTTGACATGACGGACAACAAAATTGACGACCACGCCCTTGAGCCCGAGCATTTCACCCATGGGCGTGACGATCACGTGCTTGACCGCCGTATGGGCGATGATCTGCTCCAGCGTGTGGGCAAAATTCTCAACGATGACGATGGCGATGGCACCGGAGTCCTTGAGCTGGTGCTCCAGTTCGCGCGGCGTGTACAACGGGTTGCAGTTCACCACCACGCACCCGGCGCGCAGGGTGCCGAACAGGGCCACCGGGTATTGCAGCAGATTGGGCATCATCAGCGCCACACGGTCGCCCTTCTTGAAACCCTTGGCCTGCAGCCAGCCGGCAAATGCCTTGCTTTCCTCGTCCAGCTGGCGATAGGTCATCTCCTTTCCCATGCTGATATAGGCAACCTTGTCCGCATAGGTCGAGCATGCTTTCTCGAACAAGGCGACCAGCGAAGGGATATGGTCGATGTCGATTTCAGCCGGAACACCGTTCGGGTAGCTTTGTAGCCAGATTTTTTCCATTTTTGTCTCCTCCTTCGTACGTCAGCGTTAGCTGCCCAGCAGCGACTTTTTCAGCGAAGCGTCGGCCGGTTTATCGCCCAGCCAGACCTTGAGCAGTGCCCTGGCAAACCCGGCGCCGGGCACCTTGCCGCGCTGCTCGCCATTCTGACTCACGGCAACGCCGTCTGCCGTGAAGTCGATAGCGATGGTATCGCCTTCGCGGACCTTGCCGATGGATTTCATGATGCCGGCCAATTGTTCGGCCTGCCCCTTCATGTCTGCCATTTCCGCAGGGGAGTGATTGTTCTTCAAGCCCTCGTCGAGCGCCGAATGCAACGAATCGGCATCGAGGTCGCGCAACAGGCGCAACACCATGCGGCGCGGCCCGGTACTGTCGTAGATCGCAGCCGGCGTAGTGGCCTTCTGCCCCACATACAGTGCCCCGACATAGACCTTGATGAACATTTTGCTGCGCAGACCGGCGCCGTTGAGCACCAGTTCGCTGCTGCCGACTTTCAGCCTGTCCTCCACCTTGACGCCCGCCACCTCGGCTGCATGCAGCCCGGGAACGGTCATCAGGGCGGCGATCAGTGCCGCCTTTCTCACGCATGTCGATGTAATCATTGTTTGTCTCCTCCACCGCTCTTTTGGCGGTAGTAATGTTTATCGGCGATATAGACGGTCCGCTCGACGACCGTATGCACCACACCTTCGTCATCCTTGATGTCGATCTCGAAGGTCCAATCGACTTCGTGCTGCTCGGCAAGCGCCTCGCGTATCGCAGCCAGCTCCGCCGGCGTCACCCGGAAATCAGCGTACAACGTGGAGTACCCCGGCTTGCGGTAACGGATGTTCGCTGCCTTGTCCCAGATGATGTAGTCCTCGCCCAGCGCAGCCATCAGCATCGCCGGATGCGCCCCGTCGGTGATCGCGAACAGCGATCCGCCGTAGAGCGAGCCGACGATGTTCTTCGTCTTCCAGCTCAGTGGCAGGCGGACACGCATATGGCAGAGGTCGGGCGCGACATGCACGACGCGCCCTCCCGTGCTGCGGAAAGCCGGATGGAGGTTGAACCCCATCCGCATGACCCGCGCCCGCCATACCGGGGGCAACTTGACGATCCAGGACGGCTTCATGCCGCGACTCCGGCCCTGATCGTCGAGCGTGCATCCGACATGCTTACAGGCGCTCGATGATGCCGGCGGCGCCCATCCCGGTGCCGATACACATCGACACCATGCCGTACTTGCCGCCGGTACGCTGCAGCCCATGAACCAGGGTCGCGATCCGGATGGCGCCGGTCGCGCCGAGCGGATGGCCGAGGGCGATGGCGCCGCCCAGCGGATTGACCTTCTCCGGGTTCAGGCCAAGCTCCTGCATGACGGCAAGCGACTGGGCCGCAAAGGCTTCGTTCAGCTCGATCCAGTCGAGATCGTCCTGCTTGATGCCGACCTGGGCGAGCACCTTGGGGATCGCGGCAATCGGACCGATACCCATAATCTCGGGTGCCACACCCCCGACGGCGTAGCCGGCAAAGCGGGCGAGCGGCGTCAGATTATGCTCACGCAGGATCTTCTCGGATACCAGCATGACCGCACCGGCGCCATCGGACATCTGCGACGAGTTGCCAGCCGTGACCGAACCGCGTGCGTGGAACACCGGCTTGAGCTTGCCCAGCTTTTCCAGCGATGCGTCGGCACGCGGGCCTTCGTCGAACTCGACGGTGCGTTCGCGCAACTTGATCTGGCCGCTCTTCAGGTCGGGCAGGCTCTCGCGGATGACATAGGGCGTCGTCTCGGCACTGAAATGGCCTGCCGCGATTGCGGCACAGGCCTTCTGGTTGGAAGCCAGGGCAAAGGCATCCTGCGCCTCGCGGCCGATCTTCCACTGCTGGGCGACCTTTTCGGCGGTCAGGCCCATGCCGTAGGCGATGCCGAGGTTTTCCTCCCTGGCGAAGATGGCCGGGTTCATCGACATCTTGTTGCCCATGATCTGCGGCATGACCGACATCGATTCAGTACCGGCGGCAATCATCACGTCGGCCTGACCGAGGCGGATCAGGTTGGCGGCATCGGAGACCGCCTGTACCCCGGAGGAACAGAAGCGGTTGATGGTGATACCCGGCACGGTGATCGGCAGGCCGGCCAGCAACGCACCGATGCGGGCGACGTTCATGCCCTGCTCGGCTTCCGGCATGGCACAGCCGACGATGACGTCGCCGATCAGCGCCGGATCGACATCCGGCACCTTGGCGACGACGGACTTGATGACGGCGGCCAGCATGTCGTCCGGACGGACATTCCTGAACATGCCGTTGCGCTTGGCGACCGGCAGGCGGGTCGCGGCGACGATGTAGGCTTCTTGAATCTGTTTGCTCATTTCTCTATGTCTCCTGAGGGAGCTGAATTCCATGTCGGCGTTGCGCCAGAACGCGAAGCCGGCGCGCAGACAGTACGATTAGTACGGCAAGCGGCGGCGACAAAGTTATGGCGCGGCGAGGACATGGAATTAGTTACGCAGCGGCTTGCCGGTTTCAAGCATGTACTTGATCCGGGCCTGGGTCATGGGGTCTTTCAGCAGTTCGACGAACAGCTGGCGTTCAACGGTGATCAGCCATTCCTCATCGACCAGGCTGCCGGTTTCCACCTCGCCACCGCACAGGGCAATGGCAGCGGACTTGGCTACCTTGTAGTCGTGGGCCGAGATCATGCCGCCCTCCTTCATATTGACCAGCATCATCTCGAAGGTGGCGATGCCGTTCTTGCCAGCGACCGGAATACCGCGCGCCATCTGCGGCGGGGCATAGCCTGCCTCGGCCATGGCACGGGCTTCCCTGATCGCCACGTAAAGCAATTCGTTGGCGTTGAACAGGATGGTGTCGGAGGGCTTGGCGAAGCCGAAATCGACGACTTCCTGCGCACTCTTGGCCACCTTGGCCATGGCAATGGTCTGGAACACCGGCTGCAGGAAGTTGAAGACCTCGCCCGGCGTGGCCGACTGGGCAGCCCAATCGGCGGCGCGCACCGCGAATTCCTTGCAGCCGCCGCCGGCCGGGATCAGGCCGACGCCAGCCTCAACCAGGCCGACATAACTTTCCAGCGCCATGACGCGCTTGCCGACATGCATCACGAACTCACAACCACCACCCAGGGCCATGCCCTGCACCGCAGCCACCACCGGCACCTGCGCGTACTTCAGGGTTTGCGAGGCGCGCTGGAATTTCTCGACGGTCTGCTCCAGCAGGCCGAATTCACCGGCGGCAATCGCTTCCGAGACCTGTTGCAGGTTGGCGCCCACGGCAAACGGCGCCTCGTGCCAGATCACCACGCCATCCAAGGTCGTTTCAGCCTGGCGCACGGCAGCGATCACGCCATCCAGCACCTCGTTGCCAATGGTGTGCATCTTGGACTTGATGGAAACGATGCCGATGCCGGCGTCGAGCGCCGGCAGGCGCCACAGGCGGACACCGTCGTTCTCGTACAGGGTCTCGCCGGATTTTTCCGGCGTAGCGGCATTTTCGCCCAGCACGCGCTCCGGGAAGAGCTGACGCTGATAGACCGGCAACGCGGAGCGGGCCACATAGGCGTTCTTGCGAGCGGAGTAGGAACCTTCCGGCCCATGCACGCCGGTACGACCGGCCTCCAGCGCCCAGGCCGGCAGCGGTACGCTGCTCATCGCCTTGCCGGCTGCGACATCGGCAGCCACGGCCTGGGCCGTCTCGGCCCAGCCGGCGGCCTGCCAGGTCTCAAACGGACCTTGCGCCCAACCGAAGCCCCAGCGCATGGCCAGATCGAGGTCACGCGCATTGTCGGCAACGTTTTCCAGCTGCACGGCGGCGTAATGGAAGATGTCGCGGAAGATGGCCCACAGGAACTGCGCCTGCGGATGCTGCGAGGTACGCAGCGCGGCGAATTTCTCGGCCGGGTTCTTGATCTTCAGGATGGCGCCAACCTCCTCGGCGATTTCGCCGGCCGACTTGCGGTAGTCCTGGGCGGCCAGGTCAAGCACCTGGATTTCCTTGCCCTGCTTGCGGAAGATGCCGCAACGGGTCTTCTGGCCCAGCGCACCCTTTTCGATCAGCAGCCTGAGCCAGGCCGGCACGTTGAAGTGGGCATGCCACGGATCGTTCGGCAGGGTGTCCTGCATGGTCTTGACGACGTGCGCCAGGGTATCCAGACCGACCACGTCGGCCGTACGGTAGGTGGCGCTCTTCGGACGGCCGATCTTCGGGCCGGTCAGCGCATCGACCTCGTCGAAGCCGAGGCCGAAAGCCTGGGTGTGGTGCATGACGGCGAGAATCGAGAAAACACCGATGCGGTTGGCAACGAAGTTCGGGGTATCGAGCGCACGGATCACGCCCTTGCCCAGACGGGAGGTCAGCCAGGTTTCCAGCGCATCCAGCGTCGCCGGATTGGTCTGCTCGGTGGCAATGATCTCGACCAGATGCATGTAACGCGGCGGGTTGAAGAAGTGGATGCCGCAGAAGCGCGGACGGATATCCGCCGGCAGGCCCTGCGCCAGCAGGTTCATCGACAAGCCGGAGGTATTGGATGCGACGACGGCATTCGGCGCGATGTGCGGGGCGATCTTGGCGTACAGATCGTTCTTCCAGTCCATGCGCTCGGCAATCGCCTCGACGATCAGGTCGCAATCGGCCAGCTGTGCCAGATGCTCCTCGTAGTTGGCGGCATCGATGAACTTCAGCTTGCTCTTGCTGGAGAGCGGAGCCGGGTCCAGCTTCTTGAGGCCGTCGAGGGCCTTCTTGACGACACCGTTCTTGTCTCCCTCCTTGGCCGGCAGGTCAAACAGCACGACCGGCACGTTGGCGTTGGCGAGATGCGCCGCAATCTGCGCCCCCATCACGCCGGCGCCGAGCACAGCGGCTTTCTTCACAATCAGCTTGTTCAAGCGGTTCTCCTTTGGTCTCGTTCTAACATCTCGTTAAATAAAACGAACGTTTGAATTATAGACAAGCCGACCCTCGGGTCAACTTTTTTTTGCGCGATGGATTAAAAAAAATCCCCGGGCCAGCCGGGGAATAAAGTACGCAAGGTTCTTTCTGAATCAGAAGGAATAGTTCAGTTGAAGCGACAAATAATCGACAGAGGTTTCGAACTTGCCACGAACGGTCTGCACAACCGTCGTTTCTGCCGCAGAGCTATAAACCTTCCGCGCCGTATATGCATCCTTCACAAAAATGTGAGCATAACCAATGTCGAGCGATGCTTGCGGCGTGATCTTCCATTTGGCCCCCAGCGACAGCCAAGTACGATCTTGGTCGGGCACGGTCATCGTACGAGATTCATTGTCGGGAACCGCCCCGTTGTCGAAGGCGACGCCCATACGCAACATCCACTGGTTGTTCAATTGGTAAGTGCTACCCAGACCAATCCGATAAGTGTCCTTGAAGTTGTAGCGCAATGGCGCCACGGCACGGCTGCCGTCTGAATAGACCGGCTCGAGTTTCTGAAGCTTGCTCCAACCCGTCCAGGTGTAGTCGGCAAGGATTGCCCACTTGTCGTTGAACTGGTGACGAACCGCCAAGGAAGCGGTATCCGGCGTCGTCAAGTCGGCATAGATGTCGCGGGTCGCTTGCCCCGTCTGGTTTTTATCGCCTTCAAGATTGAACTTGATCGTGGAGCGATAGCTCAGACCCACGCGCGTATCGTTCGTGATCTGGTACATCGCGCCCAGGTTAAATCCCCAGCCGGTTGCATCTCCCTTCAAGGCACCGGAGCCATCCGACTGACCAGCCCTCGGCACCGCCTGATTGAATTCAACGTCAGCCTTGGCGTAATTGATACCGAACGCCACCGACAGCGCGTCATTCACCTTGTAAGCAATCGAGGGGTTTACGTTGACGATCCGGATTTTGGTTCTTAAACCCGAATAACGACCGGCAAAATCCTTGTCGTACTCGGTCTCATCTGCAAAAGTCGGATTGACAGCGAGACCCAGACGCCACTGCGGTGCCAAGGCATAGGAATAATAGAAGGCGGGGACTGCGTGCAATCCACCACCATTTCCACCATCTCCACCGACTTCCTTCCCCAATCCGGTTGCATAGAACGGCGGGTTACCCGGGTTGTTGAGATAGCCACCCGTTCCCTCGTCGGTAAAGCGCGTGCTGCGACTCAGCAGCGTCGTGGCGAAGCTGATGTTATGCCCCTGGGACAGATAGGTCATCCCGGCCGGGTTGTAATACAGCGTGCTGGCATCTTCTGCGGCGGCGGCAGCACCGGCATTGGCCATACCGACCCCTGAGGCACTCTGGCCGGTCAGCTGGAAGGCAGCCGCGAAGGCGCCCCCCGAAAACGAAACGGCAATCAGTGCCGGGATCAGGCGCATGGTGATTCTCTTGTGCATCGATATGTCTCCTGTTGTGATTGTGGTGGGAACTGGCCCCGGTTTGGTGCAACAATTAAAACTCAAACAAACGTTTGAAATTCTGTTTGATCAAAAAAAAACTTACGACCTGTTGCAATTCAGCAACATCACCCGTGCAATCTCGCGCGATAGTTCAGCGGACCGCCGGTAAAGGGAGCAAAGCCGGTACCAAAAATGACGCCACCATCGGCCAGTTCACCATCCCCGACGACCCCGTCGGCAACCAGCTGTTCGACGCGGTCGATCAACGGCTTGACCAACCTCTCCGCCAGTCCGGCAGGCACAGACCCGGCACTGCCCTTGGCAGCCTTGCCGGAAGTCCAGTCATAGAAACCTCGTCCCGATTTTTTGCCGAGCATGTTCTGTTCGACCTTGTCGAGCAGACATTTCGGCGCATCGGCACCGCCGGCCAGTTGTTTGCCGGCCGCCATCGCGATGTCCAGGCCGACGGTATCGACCAGTTCGATGGGCCCCATCGGCATACCGAAGGCGAGCATGGCCTCATCAACCGTTTCGGGAGAAACGCCCTCGTCCACCGCGCGCATGGCGGCCAGCATGTAGGGAGCGAGTACCGCGTTGACCAGAAAGCCCGGCGCGCTCTTCACCGGCAACGGCAACTTGTCGATCTGCTTGACGAAGGCGCAGGCCGCCTGCACAGCGGCCGGGTCGGCCCCTTCGGCCTCGACCACTTCGACCAGCGGCATCATCGCAACCGGATTGAAGAAATGGATGCCGACCAGCCGCTCCGGCCTTGCCAGCACGGCACGCAGGTCTTCCAGACGGAGACTGGACGTGTTGGTGGCCAGAACGGCCTGCGGCTTCATGCGCGGCTCCAGCGAACGGAACAGGGCATGCTTGGCCTCGACATTCTCGAAAATGGCCTCGATGATCACATCGGCATGCGGCACCCCATCGCCTTGCGGATCGGGAATGAGGCGGTCGTAGGCCGCACGCACCTTGAGCGGTTCGCGGAGCTTCTTGCTGAACAGGGCGTGGGCACGCTTCATGGCCGGCGAGATGCGCTCCAGCGTCTGATCCTGCAGGGTCACCGTCATGCCGCGCAGGGCGCACCAGGCCGCGATATCGCCCCCCATAACGCCGGCGCCGATGACATGAACGCGCCTGGCCTTGAAGCCGGCATCCTTGCCAAAGTTTTTCATGCGTTCCTGCAAATGGAAAACGCGAACCAGGTTGCGGGCCGTCGGCGACGAGATGATGCGGTCGACCACCTCCGGCGCGGCCAGCGCATTGCCGTCGTGCTTCTGCCACAGGTCAATGATGGCGTAGGGTGCCGGATAGTGCTGCGGGCGCGCCTTCTTCGCCACCTGCTTGCGCGCAGCGTTGGCCACGATGCTCTTCAGCGGCCCGTTCATCAGGCGCTGCATCAACGGCAACGGCCGGCGCGGCTGCCCCGAAAGCAGCAGCTGGCGGGCCGCCGGCTCCATGACGCGGGGCGGCACGCAGTCGTCGGCCAGGCCCATTTTCTTGGCCCGCCTGGCATCGATCGTCTTGCCGGTGAGCATCATGTCCAGCGCGGCGGCCGGGCCAACCCGCTTGGGTAGCCGCAGCATGCCTCCCCAGCCGGGGAAGATGCCGAGCATGACTTCCGGCAAGCCCATCTTGGTTCCCGACTCGTCCACGGCCAGCAGATAGCGGCAAGCCAGTGCCAGTTCCAGGCCACCGCCCAGACAATGACCGCGCACCAGCGCCAAGGTCGGGTATTTGATGGCCTCCAGACGATTGAACAGGGTCCAGCCGCGCTCGACTAGCTCCCTGCCCTTTTCCGGCGTATCGAGTTGCGAGAATTCGCCGATATCGGCCCCGGCGATAAAGCCCGCGTCCTTGCCGGAGCGGATGATCAGCCCCTTGGGCGGATAGAGGTCGAGTTGGTCGAGTAGGGAAGAAAACTCGCGCAGCACATCGGCCGACAGCGAATTGGCAGTCTCGCCTGTCTTGTCGAAGGTGGCCGTCGCGATGCCCTCGGCATCGACAACCAGCTTCCAGTGTTGAAGATTCACATTCATTGCATAGTCCTCAGTGGGCACGATGGCCCTTCGCGGCAAAAGCCAGCGACAGGGCACCCGGCCCGACATTGACGGCCGCCGTCTTGCTCATCGGCGACACCAGTATTTGCACGCCGTTGTCCTCGGCTGTCTTGGCGAAACGCGCATAGCCCGGAAACCGGCTGACGGCCGATGGCGAACCGCCGTAGCTGAGGCAGACGTTCGGCGCATCGAGCCCGTCGTGGATGCGCTTGACCGCCCGCTCGAACAGCTGCTCGACGCCTGCCTCGAAACCCCGCACCTTGTCGACCGTGGTTGTCACGTCGCGATGGCAATGCAGGATGGGCTTGACGTCCAGCCAGGAACCCAGCGTATAGGAGCCCCAGCTCAGGCTGGTATCGCCCTTCTTGGAAGCCCGCTTGTAGATGTGGAACAGATCTGCCGGCACCAGATAGGTATGTGTCTCGTCGATCAGCTGCTTCAAACGTGCGCCGATCTCGCTGGGCAAGCCACCCTGACGGATCAGGCGCACCGCCTCGGCAACCGGCACGGCCTGTCCGGTAAACAGGTTGCGCGTGGAAAAGACGGCCAGACCGAAACGTTCCTCCATGCCTGCCTCGCGGCGGATGGCCTTGTACTTGGTCAGGATGGCACGCGAGGCCAGCATGGCGTGATCGAATATCGGACTGCGTGTGCTGGTGATGGTCAGGCAAAACACGTAGTCGAAATCGAGTACCAGCCGCTCGAGGAAAAGGCGCTCGATCTGCGATGCCGAATACGGGATCGACTCGGCAAAATCCTCGTTTTTCCGGTCCAGGTGCCGGATATAGAAGGCCTGCGTTTCGTCCGGATGGCGGCGGTCCTCGACCAGTGCATCGCCAATGCGCAAGGTGATGGGCATGATCAGAACACCATGCTGGTCAAGGAACTCGCGCGGCAGATCGCACGCCGAGTCGACCACGATACCGATGCGCATCTCAGTTCAGGCTCTCGACCAGCATCGCGCCGCCCAGGCCGCCTCCGATGCAGATCGTCGCGACGCCCCGCTTCGCCTTGTTCCGGCGCAGCACTTGCAGCAGATGAAGGACGATGCGCGCGCCCGAGGCACCAACCGGATGACCGATCGACACCGCGCCGCCATCAACGTTGAGGCGGTCGTCGGCGATGCTGCCGAACGCCCCCTCGAGACCCAGTTGCTCGCGGCAATAGGCATCGTCCTTCCAGGCAGCCTGGCAACCGATAACCTGTGCCGCGAAGGCTTCGTTCAGCTCCCAGTAATCCACGTCGGCCAGCGACAACCCGTTGCGCTGCAGGATGGGCGTCGATGCATGCACCGGACCGAGGCCCATCTGCTCCGGCTCCAGACCGGACCACTGGCTGTCCACGATCCTGCCGAGCGGCTTCAGATTCCACTTCCTGACCGCCTCTTCCGAAGCGAGCAGCACCCAGGCGGCCCCGTCGGTGATCTGCGAACTGTTGGCGGCGGTGATGTTGCCGTATTTCTTGTCGAAGAAAGGCTTCAGCTTGGCCATGCCGGCCATGCTGGCATCGGCGCGCACCCCGTCGTCCTCGGCATAGACCTTCCCCTGTGCATCGACCACCGGAACGATCTCGCCAAAGTGACCGGCCTCGCGGCCCGCCAGGGCGCGCAGATGGCTGCGCACGGCGAATTCATCCATCTGCTGGCGACTGATGCCGAAACGCCAGGCCAGGTTTTCGGCTGTCTGCCCCATCAGCAGGCCGACCACCGGGTCGGTGAGCCCTTTCATCAGGCCGATGACCGGCGTCAGCAAGGCAGCCGGACGCAACTTCAGGAAATGCCTGACCTTCTCGCCTGCCGTACGCAGCGACATCATGCCGGCGAACCAGCGCACCATGGCGTCCGAGTAAAGCAGCGGCGCGCGCGACAACGCATCGACACCGCCGGCCAGCACCAGTTCGGAACGCCCGGACTGGATATTGGCGATGGCCGAATCGATGGCCTGCATGCCGGAGGCGCAGTTGCGCATCACGGTCCAGCCCGGCACCTTCTTGCCGCAGCCCATGCGCAGGGCAACCATGCGACCGATATTGGTTTCGTCCGGCGAGGGTGCGGCACAACCGAGGATCACCTCGTCCAGATCGCCCGGCTCGAACGGCTGGCGCAACAGCAGCGCCCGTCCGGCCTGGGTGGCGAGGTCGGAAGCCGCGAACGGCCCCGGCCCTTTCTGCGCCTTGAGGAAGGGTGTGCGAGCCCCGTCCACCACGTAGATCGTCTTGCTCATATCAGGCGGCCATCCGGTCATCAACCGGCTTGTTGGCCGTGGCAACGTTGTAGTCGAAAGGGAAGTCGTCAACGTGGACAACGATATCGCGCAGATGGTTGCGGCGCTTCATCACCTCATATTCGGCTGCATTGATCACGCCGCCCTCGAAGGCAACGATGGCGATATCGCGGACATTGGCCTGCGGATTGTTGTCGAAACGGCCATCCTTCTCCGCGGCGCGGATTTTCGCCTCGATCGGCTCGGCCTCCAGCGTCGCCTTGAGGGCCAGTTCGATGGCGCCGACCGGCTCCTTCTCGATCAACGGCAAGTAGCATTCCGCGGTCAGGCGGTCGCGGGTCGCCGACGGTGCAATCAGGGTCTTGGCAACATCGTGGCCGACGTCGTCGGACGGCACGACGTACGGATGGCCCCACGGGAAGATCGAGCGATGCAGGAAGGCGGCGATGAAGCGCACCGGGAAATTGGCAATCACGCCGTCAAAAGCCTGCTGCGCCTTGTACATCGCATCCCAGATCGCCCAATGGGCGAGCGCGGCGTCTTCCTTCTTGCGGCCTTCGGCTTCATAACGCTTCAGGGTGCAGGAGATGAGGTACATCTGCGCCAGGATGTCGCCCAGACGCGCCGACAGCTTTTCGCGACGCTTGACGCTGCCGCCGAGGACGAGCAGCGAGATATCGGACATGAACGCGAAGGCGGCCGAAAAACGGGTCAGCTGCTGGTAGTAGCGGCGCATTTCCGGCGCCACATCGGTATTGACACCGGCGAAGTGGGAACCGGTCATGCCCAGCCACAACGCGCGGAAACCGTTCTTGATGGTGAATCCGATATGGCCGAACAACGCCTTGTCGAAATCGACCAGGCCCTTCTTGGTATCCGGATTCTGTGCCGCCTGCATTTCCGGCAGCAGGTACGGATGGCAGCGGATGGCTCCTTGCCCGAAGATGATCAGCGAGCGGGTCAGGATGTTGGCGCCTTCGACGGTAATGCCGATCGGCACTTGCTGGTAGGCACGGCCGAGGAAGTTGTTCGGGCCGAGGCAGATGCCCTTGCCGCCAATGACATCCATGCCGTCATTGACCACCTGGCGGGCGCGCTCGGTCACGTGGTACTTGGCGATGGCCGAAACGACCGAGGGTTTTTCGCCAAGATCGACGGCACCGGCCGTCATCTTGCGCACGGCATCCATCATGTAGGTGTAGGCGCCGATGCGGGTCAGCGCTTCCTCGACGCCCTCGAACTTGCCGACAGCCATCTTGAATTGGCTGCGGACGCGGGCATAACCGCCGACGGCGCGTGCCGTCATCTGCGCCATGCCGGTGTTCGACGACGGCAGCGAGATCGAGCGGCCGGCCGCCAGGCACTCCATCAACATACGCCAGCCCTGGCCGGCCATCTTCGGGCCGCCGATGATGAAATCGAGCGGCATGAAGACTTCCTTGCCGCGCGTCGGGCCGTTCATGAACATGGCGTTCAACGGGAAGTGGCGACGACCGGTATCGACGCCCGGATGGTCGTAAGGAACCAGCGCACAGGTGATGCCGATATGCTTCTTGTCGCCGAGCAGGCCGTCCGGGTCGAACAGGTGGAAGGCCAGGCCGAACACCGTGCACACCGGAGCCAGCGTGATGTAGCGCTTGTCCCAGCTGACGCGCATGCCGAGCACTTCCTTGCCCTGGTACATGCCCTTGCAGACGACGCCGCTATCCGGAATCGAAGCCGCATCGGAACCAGCCCACGGGCTGGTCAGTGCAAAGGCCGGCACCTCGATGCCCTTGGCCAGGCGCGGCAGGTAATGGTTTTTCTGCTCCTCGGTGCCGTAGTGCAGCAGCAGCTCGGCCGGGCCGAGCGAGTTGGGCACCATGACCGATACCGACAACGCTGAAGAGCGCGTCGACAGCTTGGTCACCACTTGCGAATGGGCGTAGGCCGAGAATTCCAGGCCGCCGTACTTCTTCGGGATGATCATGCCGAGGAAGCCCTTGTCCTTGATATAGCGCCACGCCTCGTTGGGCAGATCGTAGAGTTCGTGGGTAACCTTCCAGTCATCGACCAGACGGCAGGCTTCCTCGCACTCGTTATCGAGGAAGGATTGCTCGGCCGGCGTCAGCTTGGGCACCGGGTAGGCGTGCAGCTTCTGCCAGTCGGGCTTGCCGCGGAACAACTCGCCTTCCCACCAGACCGTGCCGGCTTCCAGCGCATCGCGCTCGGTATCCGACATCTGCGGAAGAACCTTGCGATACGTGGCGAAAATGGGGCTGGTAATCAACGAGCGGCGAATCGGACGGATGGCAACGATCAATACGATCGCCCCCAACAATCCCGCCAAAATCATCAACACGGTTTGCATTACAGGTCTCCTTTTATGTCTTTATTGGTATAGGCCGCTTAATTGCTGGCGGCCGTCGTATCTGAAAACTGGGGCAAGGGGGCGCGCAGGCCGCCGAGCAGGAAGGACATCAGGCGCGGCACCAGGCGGTCGAGGCGATCCGTCGAATCCTCGTCCTCGATCTGCCAGTCGGTTACCAGGCGCAAGGCATCGGTACCCGCAATCGCGTAGGACGTCGCCCCCAGCATGAAGTGGAAACGCCAGACGATTTCCGCCTTGGGAACATCCGGCAAGGCCCTGAACAGCGCCTCCTTGTAACGATCCATCACTTCCTTGTACTCGTGGGCAAGAAAGGCCCTGATAAACTCGGACGGTTCGGTCAAGGTGCGACCCAGGAGGCGCAGGAAAGTCACCCCGCCGCGCTTCTCGTCGCCCGCCATGCGCAGCAGCGTGCCGAAAAAGCCATCGACGATCTGCGACGGCTTCAGCGGCTTGCCGTCCGCCTCGGCCTCCATCAGATCCAGCACGCGCATGCGCTCTTCGTTCAACCAGTCGAGGCGACGCCGAAAGGCTTCCTGCATCAACGCCTCTTTGGAGCCGAAGTGATAATTGACGGCAGCCAGGTTGACACCGGCCTCGCTGGTAATCTGGCGCATCGAGGTTCCCTCGTAGCCGTGGGCCATGAACAAGCGCTCGCCAGCATCGAGAATGCGTTCGCGGGTGTCGCCGGTACGGATTTCAGCCATGTCAGGCTCCTTTAATTCATACGTTCGTTTTAATCATAGGGAAAACAAAAAGGCTTGGCAAGCCTTTTGTCGCCCTTTGCTTTAGCCTCGGACATTCCGCTGACGAATCGCGTCAGCAACCTCATTCGCCGGCAGCGGACGGCTAAACAGGTAGCCCTGCACCATGTCGCACCGGAGTTGTTGCAGGTAATCGAACTGCGCCTGGGTTTCCACCCCTTCGGCGACCACCTTGAGTCCCAGACTGTGCGCCAGGCCGATGGTGGCATCGCAGATCACCGAGCCGTCGGTGCCGTTGCCGATCTCCTCGACAAAGGATCGATCGAGCTTGAGGTGGCTGATCGGGAACATGTGAAGATAACTCAGCGACGAATAGCCGGTACCGAAGTCGTCGATCGCAATGCTGATCCCCATGGCGTTCAGAAGATCGAGTATGCGCACCGTTTCCGTCGGCTGTTCCATGGCCACCGACTCGGTTATCTCGAACATCAGGTCTTCGGGATTGAGGTCATAAGCCTCGATAACTCCGCGGACGAGCAGAGGCAGGTTGCCATTGCGCATCTGGACAGCCGAAATGTTGATGGCCATGCGAAAGTCGCTCAATCCGGCCGCCTTGAATTCCGCAAGCTGCCGGCAGGACTCCCAGATCACCCATTCGCCCAACGGCTGGATCAGCCCCGTTTCCTCGGCCACACCGATGAACCGTATGGGCGAGAGCAGGCCTTGCTCGGGATGCTGCCAGCGCACCAGCGCCTCCAGACCGCGCACCCTGCCCGACACCACGTCGATAACGGGCTGGTAGTGCAGACGAAACTCCTGATTGGCCAATGCCTGGCGCAGGCTGTTTTCGATCTTCAGGCGATCGACGGCAGCATCGTTCATCTTCTGGTCGAAGAACTGGAAATTGTTCCGGCCGGCCATCTTGGCGTGATACATGGCGGCATCGGCATTCTTCATCAGTGTTTCGCCATCCGGCCCGTCGGTCGGGTAGATGGCGATACCGATACTCGGCGAGGTATAGAGATCAAAGCCTTCGATGTGGTAAGAGCAGCCGATATTGAATACCAGCTTCTCCGCCACGGTTGCCACCACCGAACTTTGTGCGATCCCGGTCAGCATGATCACAAACTCGTCACCGCCAAGACGGGCGACCACGTCGCTGTCGCGCACGCACGACTCCAGGCGGCGGGCAACCTCGATCAGCAGCAGGTCGCCAATATGGTGCCCCAGGGTGTCGTTGATGACCTTGAAGCGATCAAGATCGATGAACAGCAGGGCCACCTTGGAGGCGTCACGACGCGCGGCGGCCAGCGCCTGGTCGAGATGCCCCTTCAGGCTGAATCGGTTGAACAGGCCGGTCAGCACGTCATGGTGGGCAATGTGATGCAATCTCTCTTCGGCGGCGCGCTCGGAACTGATATCCGTGAAATGCGCCACGTAGTAACGCACCCCGCCGTCATCGTCGCGGATCACCGAAATTGACATCCATTTTGGATAGACCGCACCGTCCTTGCGGCGGTCCCAGATTTCCCCCTGCCAGAAATCGTGCTCCGCCAGACTGGACCAAAGCTGGGCGTACTCCGCCCGTGTCGTTCGTCCCGTCGATAGGAAACTGGGATTCCGCCCGATCACTTCCGAGGCCTCATACCCTGTCAACTGCGTAAAGGCCGGATTGACCTCAACAATCCGGTTATCGGCGTCGGTCATCAGGATCGCCTCGCTGCTGTATTGAACCGCGCTCGCCAGCAGCAACATTTTCGAGATCATTTCCTGCTGGCTGGTCACATCCTGCGATGTGCCGATGACCCGCACCGGCCTGTCGTCCTCGCCGTACTCCACCTCGTAGCATTCCAGCACGAACTTGATCCGGCCATCCGGCATCAGCAGGCGATGCTTCAAGCTCGCCGGCTGGCGTGACGCAATCAAATCTTGAAGCATCTTATCGACCATCTCCCGGTCATCCGGATGCACTTGTGCCAGAAAGTCCGCATAGTTCGACCATTCCGCGCTCTGGGGCAGTTCGAATATACGGAACAATTCATCCGAACATCGAACCTTCATCCTCGGCAATTCGACCTCCCAACTGCCCATCTGGGCAATGCGCTGCGCCGTCGTTAACCGTTCATCCTTCAGACGCAGGGCCTGAGCCGCGGCATGCTCACGCTGCTGCGAGCGGTAGAGCGCAACAACCACGGCGATGATGCCGACGAACAAGCCGCTGCCCAGTAGCAAGACAAGAAGCGCACGCTTCCGCCAGGCAGCCAGCACATCCGTTTCGGCCAAACCGGCCGAAACGTAGAACGGGTAGCGTTCCAGCGCACGGAAGGCGTAGACCCGCCGGACCCCGTCAGCCTGGGAAACAAACTCGAGAACCCCCTGCCGCTCACCGCTCTGCAAATACTTGACGACCGGGTGCCCGGCATCGAGCGAACGGTTTAGCTCCTTTGCCAAGGGCGGATATCTGACCACCAAGGCATGTTGATCGCTACGCCGAACCGAAATCGCCCCATTTTCGCCAAGTGGAATCGACCGGAACAAGGATTCGAAATGCTCCAGTTCGACTGCAGCGCTGATGACACCGACGAAGCCACCATCAGGCCTGCGTACGGCGCGTGCCGCAACCATGGTTGGGCGCCCGGTAATCCGCGAGGTAACGACTTCGGAAAAAACCAGACTGCTCTCCGGATTGCTCTTCAACACCGTGAAATAGGAACGATCCGCCAGATTGGCGTATTCACCGCCGCCAGAACGGTACAGAACATCGCCGCGCGCATCGATCACCTGAAAACCGGCCACATCGGGAAATACATGGTGACCTCGCTCCAGGTCCGTCTCCAATTGCTGCCGGAAACGCTCCCCTGCAGCAGGGCGGTAGGCTTCTTCCGGAATCCTCGCGGCCAGGTCGTCCAGCCTTGCCTCGATGTGACGCAACGTCGATTCGAGACGCGCCTCGATCAGTGCGGACTGACTGATCGCCACATCCTTTGCCTCGGACCAGGCGCTCTGATGGACAGACCACAATACAAATGCCAGCAGAACGAAGCCGCCCCCTACCAATGAAATCAGGGCGAACCACAAATGGTACCCGGAACGGGGATTCTGCTCAGGCATTGCTTCCACTCGTCAAAACTGCAGAGTCGGTACGACCCATTCTGATCAGGCCCCGAATGAATTGCAATCCGGAACCGGAAGCGAAAGCGGGTTATTTTGTCGATAGACAAAAAAACGACACATCACGTCGGTATCGGTTTTGCGTTCGCGCAAGTATCGACAGTGCTCACGCTCGACCACCCAACCGCTCAGATCCACCGTTTCGGGAAAAGACGAGTCGCCGTGAAACGCCTGTTCGATCCGCGTCAGCCAGAAACGATGGCAGTATTTCCAGGCAGCCGCATAAATCGAGGCGCCGCCAATGACAAATACCGGCTTTCCTGTCGCCTGCGCGCGGCGCAATCCTTCCTCGACCGAGGCAACCCGCGTACAGCCTTCCCGGACGACCATGTCCGACTGACGGGAAACAATGAAGGAATCCTCCGGAACGACATCCATCGATTCGTAGGTCAGGCGCCCGATCAGCAAAGCGGCACCGGCCACCGTTTTTTCGAAATACGCCAGTTCCTCCGGAATATCCCAAGGCAGCCAGCCGTCAAGGCCGATCATGCCATTGGCCGACACCGCGCCGATAGCTGAAATCAACAGCGCGTCCTTTCCCATTGCTCGCGGGTCATCGAAAGCGAGATGGCCGGCACGCCCTGCCCGTTGTAGACATGGGGCTTATGCATGGAAACGAATGCCGAGGACACGATGCTCATTCCGAAGATGGCCGCCATCACTTCCAGGATGCTGGACTCCAGGCATTCGCAGTGCGCGTTTTCTTCCAGCTTGCGGATGGCAAGGAATATCACCTCGTAGTCGACGACTTGCCGAATATCGTGCGGATCGGCCACTGCATCCATCGGTGCCCAAGCGTCGGCGTGTACCAGGACGGCCTGCGGCCCGTGCTTTTCCAGCGGGTTGCAGCCGGTTCGCAATTGAATGGTGGCGTCGACCGAGGCGCACCAATGGTTCTCTAGCAAAATCCGATTCCTTTCACAGCCTATTCCATCAAGCCGAGACAATATCAAAGCCCGAAAAAAAAGGCGCCCAATGCGCCCGCAAGTGACAAAAATACGTTTCAGGCAGTCACATCAATCACGGTTCCCGTCTGCTGACCGGATGTATTGACGACACCCGCCGAAGCGTTCGGCGTTGCCGACAAGGTAGTGTCGAGCACCCGAGCAATCTGGCCCTGCACATTACTGAACCGCTCCTGCAAGGCGCTCTGCGAGCGCAAGGCAATCACGCTCCGCCGGGCCTCGCCCGCGTCGTTCTGAGCCGCCGTGGACTCAGACTGCAGGGCTCGGGCCGTTTCCTGTGCGCGCACTGCCTCGCTCTGTGCCGCCTGGGCCTGGCTCTGCAAAGCTCTGGCACGCTGCTCGGCCTGATCCGCAGTACGCTGGGCCTGTTGTTGCTGAATCTGGGCCCATAGCGCGCTACCGGCCGCTTGCGTGCCGGAAAAAGAAGCTACCGGCATGTCGCAGTATCAACTCAAGTTTGCTGCGATCAAGCGATCACGTTGATCAGCGTACCCGTCTGCTGCCCCTGCGCATTGACGACCGGACGCGGCGGTTCTTCCTTGCGCTCCACGCGTTCTTCCGGGCGCGGCTCACGCGTTTCAGGCTGCTGCGCCTGCTGGACTTGTTGCGCCTGCTGCGACTGGCCGGCTTGCGCCCCACCACTGACGTAGGCACTGATTGTCGAAGTCACGGATTCGATGGCCATGGATTCACCTCAATAAGACACTACTACACTGTTCACTCTATACCATTTCGGCAAATATTCCATAAATATCTACCACCCAACCAATCTTCAATATCGACAAAATCATCAATTCAGTGATTTATCCCCTTGACTGTCCCTAGCCTGCAACCACTTGCGCATCGTGGCGAACAAATGCGCCGGATCGACTGGTTTGGCGACGAAATCATTCATCCCGGCCTCTTCGCAACGTAGCCTGTCCTCAATAAAAGCATTGGCCGTCATGGCCAGAATCGGTACGCCGCCGCAGCCCGGCAGCGCACGAATCCGCTGCGTTGCCTGAATGCCATCCAGCTTCGGCATCTGCATGTCCATCAGGATCAGCGCATAGTGATTCATGCTAGCCAGTTCGACCGCCTGCACCCCGTCTTCGGCAACATCGATCTCCAAGCCCGAATCGGCAAGCAACTCGAGCGTAATTTCCCGGTTGATCGGCTCATCCTCGGCCAGCAATACACGGCTTCCGGCATACCGCTTGCCGAGATCCGGATTGTCGGCCGGAGACTCCGGCGACCATGCCGAAGCCCCACCTTTCCGCAGTCGTGCAGTGAACCAGAAACGGCTCCCCTGCCCCGGAATGCTGCCGGCTCCGACCTCGCCCCCCATCAGGAGGGCGATTTTCTTGGTAATCGCCAAGCCGAGACCGGTACCGCCGAATCGCCGACTGGTCGAGTTATCAGCCTGTTCGAACGCATCGAACAGCCGTTCGATGGCATCCGGAGCGATGCCGATCCCGGTATCGTCGACCTCGAACCGCACGGTCACCTCATCGGTACGCTCATCTTCGACCACAGCTTTGACAGTCACCGTGCCAACCTCGGTGAACTTCACGGCATTGGCAGCCAGATTCAGGAGCGCCTGGCTCAGTCGCGCCGGGTCGCCAAGCAAGGGGGAAGCGCACTCGAACGGCAGCATCCGCAATTCGATGCGCTTCGACTGAGCCCGTTCATGCAGCATCGATACCACCCCTGTCATGATGCTGCCGACGGAAACTGGGGCTTCATCCAACTCGAATTTCCCGGCCTCTATCTTTGACAGATCGAGAATCTGGTTGATCACCCCCAAAAGATGGTGGCCAGCCAGGTCGATTTTTTCCAGACGCGCCGCTTGGCGCTGTTCGACGCCGTCGCGACGCATCAGGTAAGTCATACCGACGATGGCGTTCAGCGGCGTGCGAATTTCATGGCTCATGTTGGCAAGGAATGCGCCCTTGGCATTCATTGCCTGTTCGGCAGCATTTCTCGCCTCCTGCAGACTCAGGTTTGCCCTCTGCAGTGCCGCCGTTCGTTCGCTCACCTGCTCCTCAAGCAAGGCAGCCGTCACCTGTGCCGCCGACTCCGCGCGACGCATGGCCCTGAGGTAAAGAGCCATGGCAAGCAATGCCAGAATCAGCATGTTGCCGGCAAGGGCTGCGAGAAGAAAGAGCCAGAACCGCTCCGATTCAAGACGCGGCAGATTCGTGACCTGACGCGGTACGTAGACACTCAAGCCGTGCCCTGCGAGTGCCTGGTGGGCGATGACGAAGGGCTCCGGTTCGGCACCGAGACGCACCACATTCGGCAGTTCGCCGCCTTTCCATCGGTTGAAGCTCAACGCCTCGAAGTTGCTTCGCCGGTACTGCTGCTCACGCTCGACAACCGGCAGCCGATCAATGGTACTGCCCGGCAGGCTGCGATAGAGAAAATCAGGACGGCTGGCCAGCACGATGATCCGGTTGTCATCGGCAAGAAATCCGTTCACATCGGCGATCCATTTGGCAAATCTCGTGATATCCCGCTTGATGACCACGACACCCAAAAACCTATCGCCATCAAAAATCGGATTGGAGAAATAGAGCCCGGGAATATGACTGACTCGCCCAACGGCATACTGATGCCCTGGTCTACCGGCTGCCGCCTCCTGGAAGTACAAGCGATCGGCAAAATTCCCCCCGACGAAACTCCCCGCTGTTTCGCCATTGCTGGCGGCGATGCAATCTCCGTTCCCCCTGAGCAGCCACACGTTATCGGCACTCAGGTTCTCGGCCAGCAAAGCCAGATAACGACTCAGGGCGGACAACTCCGGGTCTTCGCTCCAGGCTCTTCGGCGTTCCGCCGCATCGCCCGGAATATCGACGCTCCCTTTCATTCGGTAGAGCGCACGCCGAATCATGTCGCTCCTGATCAGGGTGGCCGGCACCCCACGCAACATGCCAAGCGTTTCGTCGATATGACTGGCGACCAGCGCCGCCTGATGTGTCGAGAAGGCTGCTTCCCGTTCGTACTCGCCATGCTGCTGCATTTCCGTGTAGACACCGCTTGCCAACCAGCAGGCCAGCGTCCATCCACTCAGCAAAACCGCGACGACCCTTAGTTCCCGCTTGCTGAACTGGAACGACAAGCGCACAACGAATGGCGCAATCAAGGTGACCAGCGCCAGCAGTACGCTGATCATCAAGACAACGTAGGCCAGGAAAGTCGGCGTCAATGTTGACGCTGCGACAATCTCCTCCCCCCGTACAAAATAGGCGGCTGCCATCGCCGTATAGTGCATGCCGGAGACTGCGCCGCCCATGACCACGGCACCGGCAACAGGGGCCGCCACCCGCCACTTTCCCTGCCAAGCAGCGAGAAAGTGTGTGATCCAGAGCGCCAGCACGGCGAACAGGACGGCGACTGCGATGGAAAGAACAAACAGCCACGCATCGTAAACAATCAAGCCATTCAAGCGATAAGCCGCCATGCCGACATAATGCATGGCACCGATGCCGCTACCGAATAACAGTCCGCCCAACCACAATCGTCGTCCCGAACGCTGCTGACGGCTGAATACCTCAACCGCCAGCGCGCTGGCCAGCACCCCGGGAAGCATGGAAAGTCCGGTGAGCAGAGGATCGTAGGCCGTGGAACAAGGCAGACTGAAAGCCAGCATGCCGGTGAAATGCATGGCCCACACCCCCGAACCCATGCACAGGCCACCCAGTGCGATCCAGGTACGCCGACGCTCGATGCGCCCGGAGCGGCCGAGCATCTGGGCAATCAGCAAGGCGGCATACGACGACAGAATGGCGATGCCGATGGAAAATCCGACCAGCAGGCGGTCGTAATTTCCGACGTAGAGCAGGTTGCTCTCCGGCGCATTCAGAACCAGCGATAGAAAACCGGTCGACATGGGCGAAATCACCCTCCCGTGACGCTACCGGGATCAGTGCCGAAACACGAATAACCCTGCAAGCGATGTTGTTATTTTCTTGAAGCATACCGTATTCGGGCAAAATCCGGCATACCAGCCCGACTACAACCAAGCCGATGCCCGATAGCCAAGCACCTGCCGCCGCGAATTCATGCCAGATACTTCGCGTCATCGCCCCCGAATGGACAAGCAACAGCGCCACGCTGCAGCGGTTCGTCCGCCGGCATCACACACAAGCCTGGCAGGCTGTCGGCGGCCCAATACCGGTCAGCCTAGGCAGATCAGGCCTGGCCTGGGGCGTCGGCCTGCATCCCTCCACCCATGCATCCGAATGTCGCAAGCAGGAAGGCGACGGCTGTGCCCCCGCCGGGGTTTTCGCAATTACCGCCCTGTTCGGCGAAGCGGGGCCGGCAAGCGCGTTTGCACAGTCCGCCCGGTTGCCCTATCGCTGCGCCAGCGCCTGCCTGAAGTGCGTCGATGACCCGACTTCCCGCTACTACAACCAGATCATCGACCAGGACATGGTCGATGCTGTCGATTGGCGCTCTCATGAAGAGATGCTGCGCGACGACGAGCGCTATGTCATCGGCGCGGTCATTGCCCACAACGCCGCCTGCCGCCCCGGCGAAGGCTCCTGCATATTCCTGCATGTCTGGCAGGCTGCCGGGATTCCGACGGCCGGCTGCACCGCGACCTCGCTCGCCGACATGACCGAGATCTGCACCTGGCTCGATGCGGCCGGCCACCCCCTGATCGTCCAGTTGCCCGAAGCGGAATACCGGCGCCGCAAGGATGCCTGGAACTTGCCCTAACCCTTGGCATGACAGCGGCGAAGGACATCGCTAGACTGTCCGCCTTTCCCCTCCCGAAACGGCTCGTCGCGCCACTGCCCTGAGCCACACCGTCACCCGTGCTCAATCGAATCTGGATCGCCTTCATCCTGCTGGGTTTCGCTGCCGCCGTCGCGCAGATGCTGCAAGGCGATCTCGACATTTTCACGCGCGTACTCACCGGCCTGTTCGACACGGCGAAGACTGGTTTTGATATTTCCCTTGGCTTGGTCGGCGTCATGAGCCTGTGGCTGGGAATCATGAAAATCGGCGAACGGGGCGGCCTGATCCAGCTCTTCGGGCGCGCCATGGCGCCTTTTTTCCGCCGCATCTTTCCCGATATTCCGCCCGGACACCCAGCCGGCGGCAGCATTGTCATGAACGCCAGCGCCAACATGCTCGGCCTCGACAACGCGGCGACACCGCTCGGCCTGAAGGCCATGCGCGAATTGCAGGAGATCAATCCGCAAAAGGATACCGCCAGCAATCCGATGATCATGTTCCTGGTGCTCAACACGGCGGGCATCACGCTGATCCCCACCTCGGTCATCGCCATCCGCCAGAGCATTGCGTTGAAACAGGGGCTGGTCGGTTTCAACGCCGCCGACATTTTCCTGCCCACCCTGCTCGGCACCTTCGTTTCGTTCTGCGCCGGACTCGTCGCCGTCGCCATCTGGCAGCGCATCAATCTGTTCTGTCGCCCGGTGCTCGGCTTCTTTGCCGTATTCACGGCGCTGATGGGCGGCTTGTACGCATGGCTCAGCGGCATGCCGCCCGAACGCATGGCGCAGATGATCGGCCTGCTCGGCAGCGGCCTGATCGTTTCGCTGATCGTCCTCTTCGTGGCAGTGGCCGCCTGGCGGCGCGTCGATGTCTATGAGTCCTTCGTTGACGGGGCCAAGGAAGGCTTCGGGGTGGCCGTGCAGATCATCCCCTACCTGATCGCCATGCTGGCTGCCATTTCGGTCTTCCGTACCACGGGCTGCATGGACTATCTGATCGATGGCATCCGCGCCGTGGTGATTGCTTTGGGCATGAATGCCGATTTCGTTCCCGCCCTGCCGGTCGGCCTGATGAAAACCCTGAGCGGCAGCGGCGCCCGCGGCCTGATGGTCGATGTGATGAGCACCTACGGCGTCGATTCGTTCCAGGGCAAACTGGCCGCCATCATCCAGGGATCCACGGAAACAACCTTCTACGTGCTGGCCGTCTATTTCGGCAGCGTGAACATCACGAAAACCCGCTATGCCGTCGCCTGCGGGCTGATCGCCGATGCCGTGGGACTGGTCGGCGCCATCCTCATCGGCTACGCCTTCTATCACTGAGCCCGGCCGGTCGCCGCCACGCGGCACGTTCAGCGGTGCAGGAAAGATTCCAGCAGGCCCGCGACCACCTCGGGCCGGTCGTGTTGCAGGTTGTGCCCGGCGTCGGGAACCGTTTCCACGCGCAGGTCGGCAAAGCATGCGAGACGCTCCCGCAAGACTTCGGGTTCCTTGCCGAAGCGCATGTTCACGAATCCCTTCTCGGCGATCAACATCAGCACCGGCGCCTTGATCCGGCGCCAGGCCGCCATGGCATCCTCGACCCGGTAGAGCGTTGGCGAGGCCACCTTGTGCCAGGGATCGCAGGCCATTTCGACCGCGCCATCGGCATTGCGGCGACTGACGGCGTGCGACAGGAAATCCGCCCGCGCCACCGACAGGCGGGGATTGGCCAAACGCAGGCGACGCGCCAGTGCCGCCTGGTCGGGATAAGCCCTCAGGCGCGGCTCCTCACCGATTTCGGCCAGCCATTTGCCGAGTTGAGCCGGCGCGTCGATGGCCGGATCGGGCTTCAGACCCAGGAAATCGAGCATCGCCAACCGCGCAACCCGCTGCGGGCGCAAGGCGGCAAACGTCGCCGCGATATTGGCTCCCATGCTGTGGCCGACAATCTGCGCCGGCGCATCCGGCGAATAGTGCTGCAGCAAGGCTTCGAGGTCGGCGTAATAATCGGGAAACCAGTACGGGCGTCCAAGCCATTGACTGGCCCCGTAACCCCGCCAGTCGGGTGCGATCAGGTGCCATTCCCGGCGCAGGGCATCGACGACGAACTGGAAAGTCGCCGACGAATCCATCCAGCCGTGAAGCAGGAATACCGGCGGCGCATCCTCGGCCCCCCAGTGCCGGATGTGGTAGCGCAAACCGCGAATGGTGATGGTTTCGGTAGTACTGGGCCGCAACGCCATTTCCTTGTGATGGTGGGCAAGCGCTCAATTTAACTCCGTTCGCCCCCGGGCTTGCCAGTAACGGCACCGGCAAACGCGAAATCATCGGCCGCTCCGGACCGGCAAAAACCCGCCTGCTACAATGCGCGCCTCCTTTCCGCCCCAGGCCCGCGCCTCTCCGCCGACGATGATCCCGCCCGAAAATATCCAGCCATGCGCCCCGCTCGTCATTCGGGTCGATACGTTGGATAGCGCTCACGCCGAGGCGGCAAAGGCCCTGGCGGCACAACTCGGCCTGCCGCAGGACGGCAGCGCGGCTTTCAGCCTGCAAGTCGGCGATCAGGGCCTGCAACTCCAGGAACTCGGCCCCGGGGCAGCCGGTGCCGTGCGCGTCGATTTCGTTGAAGGCGCCCTGGCCCACCGGCGCCTGCAAGGCGGTGGCAGCGGGCAGATGATCGCCAAGGCCGTCGGCATCCAGCCCGGTGTCCGGCCGCTCATCCTCGATGCCACAGCCGGGCTGGGCCGCGATGCCTTCGTATTCGCCCAGCTGGGTTGCGTGGTGACGATGATCGAACGCCAGCCGGTCATCGCCGCGCTGCTGGACGATGGCATGCGACGCGGCCGGAACGACGGCGAGGTGGCGTCGATCATCGCGCGCATGCAGCTGCTATGCGGCAATGCGATTGCCCTGATGCAATCCTGGTCTCTGGATACGCCGCAGGTCGTCTATCTCGACCCGATGTTCCCTCATCGCGACAAGAGTTCGCTGGTCAAGAAGGAAATGCGGCTCTTCCGGCCGCTGGTCGGCGACGACGACGATGCGCCGCAACTGCTGCAGGCGGCGCTCGCCCTCGCCAGCCACCGCGTTGTCGTCAAGCGCCCGCGCAAGGCGCCCTGCATTGCCGGTGCAACACCGAGCTATGCGCTGGAGGGAAAATCCAGCCGCTTCGACATTTATGCCAGAAAATCGCTGAAAGCGAAGCCCGAGCAGACACCAGTGATCCTTCCCGATTGATAAAAAGCGCGAAAGCGGCGAACATCGCGCCCCCCGTTTGACCCAATACCTCCCGAACCCCATGGCCTTCAAAGACAGCACGCCCCGTTTCGACCTGGTCGATATCAACCTGATCGCCCCCGATCCGAACCACATTCGCCAGAACATCAACGAAGAAACGCTGAAGGGACTGACCAATGCCGTCGCCAAACTCGGCCTGATTCACCCCATCGTGGTCCGACCTGCCGGCAACGACCGCTATATCGTCATTGCCGGCGAACGCCGGCGCCGTGCGGCACTGCTGGCCGGCGAAACCCGGGTGCCGGTGATCATCCGCGACTGCTCGGACGACGAGGCGCTGGAAATCCGCGTTTTCGAGAATATCGGCCTGGGCGTCCGCTCTGCGCTCGAAGCGCGCGAGATGTCCAACGCCGTCCAGCGGATCGCCGAGCGCTTCACCAGCCCGGAAGAGGCCGCCCAGTATTTCGGCCGTGCCCCCACCTGGCTGGCTCAGGCAACGGCAGCCGCCAATCTGTCGGAGAAAGTCACGGCGCTGCTCGACTCCGGGAAAATATCGAGCACCAGCGCGGCCGTACAACTCGAAAAACTGGCCCGGAAAAATGAAGCCAAGGCAGATTCCCTGATCGAGCAGATCGAACAGCTCCCCGAGGGCGAAAAGGTCTCCCGCAAGGTCGTCGACGACGTACTCGCCGAAGCAACCGGCCGCCCGCGCAAAAGCGAGGAGTCGGCGCCACCACCCGCGACGCCGCAACACGCTGCCTCCCCGGCTGCTGACACACCGTCCCCGGCGGAACCAAGCCCGCCCTGGGAAGAAACCGCCCAGCCCGATGAAATGCCCCCACGCGCAGCCCCCTCCGCCGTTCGCGCCAAGGTCAATCCCGGCAAGGTCAAACTGGTCGCTGAACTGCTCGGCCTGAGCGAAGAAGACGAAGAATCGCTGCTTGCCCGCCTGATCGACGAATACCTGGCCTTACGCAACGCCTGACCGGGCTCTCCGGTCGTCGGCCAAACCGGAAACTGCTCGCCACACCCACGCATCCATTGCGCCCAGGCCATGACTGTATAAAAATACAGCCATGGCTAATACCCCCCAGCAAGCGCCGACGACTGACAACGCCGCCCAGTTAAGGAAGCGGCGCATTGCCCATCTCGATATGGATGCTTTTTTCGCCTCCGTCGAACTCTTGCATTACCCCGAACTGCGCGGCCAGCCGGTCGTCGTTGGCGGTCGCAGCGCGCACCAGCCGACACCCCAGGCCGATGGCAGCCTGCACTTCGCTCGTTTGCGCGACTACGTCGGGCGGGGCGTCGTCACCACCGCAACCTACGAAGCCAGAGCCTTGGGGGTGTTTTCGGGAATGGGCCTGATGAAATCAGCCCAATTGGCCCCCGACGCGATCCTGCTGCCCGCCAATTTCGATGCCTATCGCGACTATTCCCGACGCTTCAAGGCAGCCGTGGCGGGCGTTGCACCGCTAATAGAAGATCGTGGCATCGACGAGATTTACATCGACCTGACCGAGCACGACGAAGAAAGCCTCCCCCTGGCACGCCGAATCAAGCAGGCGGTACTGGACGCTACCGGCCTGACCTGTTCGATCGGCATCACCCCGAACAAACTGCTCTCCAAGATTTGCTCCGACCTCGACAAGCCGAACGGCATCACCTTGCTCGACACGCCCGATATACCGGATCGCATCTGGCCGCTGCCCGCCCGGAAAATCAACGGCATTGGCCCCAAAGCCAATGAACGCCTCGCCCAGCTAGGCATCAAGACGGTCGGCGAACTGGCCGCGACACCCCCGCAACACCTGCTTCGACACTTCGGTCAAAGCATGGGCTCCTGGCTGCACCAGGTCGCGCACGGCATCGACGATCGTCCGATCAAGACCAGCCGTGAACCCAAGTCGATCAGCCGCGAAAGCACCTTTCAGCGCGACCTGCATGCCAGGGCCGACCGGGCCGAACTCTCCGAGATATTTACCGGCATCTGTCTGCGTGTCGCCGAGGACCTCACCCGCAAAGGCTACGTCGCGCGAACCATCGGCATCAAGCTTCGCTACGCCGATTTCGAATCCGTGACACGCGACATCACGCTCTCCACCCCGACGTCCGATGGCCGACTGATCCGCAAGGCGGCCGGAGAATGCCTGAAGCGCGTCCCGCTGACCCAGCGCATACGTCTCCTGGGGGTCAGGGCCAGCACCTTGCTCCCGTTGACCGAATTGCCTGAGCAACGAATATCCATCCAGGCCGAACTGCCGCTCTGAATTACCTCCACCTCAGCCGCATAGTTGCTGCGTACGCAAACCGCCGAATTGCCCAACCAGCAACACATCGTTACAAACTGCTACAAATAATTTGCTGCAACGCACAACGAATTTCTGGATAATAAGCACTTGTCTCCTCCAACCCTCCTCCATGGATTGGATTTAATGCCCGCCTCGTGCGGGCATTTTTTTGTTCACCGTGCCGACCACAAACCACTAGGGTAATTCCTAGACGATGACGCCGCGGTTGTATCGGCATACAATCATGCATTGCTCATTGTGCAAAACACCATGTCTTTGCCGACCTCTCTCAGCACACTGGAATTGTGGGACGAAGCCTTATTGACAGGCATCCCGACCGTCGATCAGCAGCATCGCGACATCGCAAGACTGGGTGCGAAAATGCTGAAGGAAACCGGACTGCCTCTGACATCCGAACGATTCGGCGACTACTTTGCGGAATTCTGGCAACTGGTTGCAGACCATTTCGAGACGGAAGAAGAGCTCATGCGAACACTCGGCTTCCCCAAGGACCAGGTCGACGTACACACGCGCGAACATTCGGCTCTCCTGGAAAGGCTGATCCAGACCAACATCCACTCCACGACGGTCTCGGAATGGAAACACGTCTCGGATATCGCCCACGAACTGATCGCCATCATCGTCGACCATATCATTCACTTCGATCTCAGTCTGAAGAGCGCGGCCACCCCATAAAGGGCATACCCCCAACACAGCCTTCATTCAACCAGGCTACCGACAAACAAAAAACCCGCCAAGCCTTGCGCTGAGCGGGTTTTCGTTTTCCTGTGCGAGCCACTTATGTGGTGGGCGGTACTGGGATCGAACCAGTGACCCCTGCCGTGTGAAGGCAGTGCTCTACCGCTGAGCTAACCGCCCGTACAAGAGGCGCGCATTTAACCACAATCGGCCATACGGGTCAAACGCCGGTCGGCTAGAATATCGCCCTTTGCCTCACTTCATTCCGGATTACATGAAACCCGTTCGCACCCGTTTCGCCCCCAGCCCCACCGGCTACCTGCACATTGGCGGCGCCCGCACCGCCCTCTTCTCCTGGGCCTATGCCCGCCGTCACGGCGGCACGTTCGTGCTGCGCATCGAAGACACCGATGTCGCCCGCTCGACGCCCGAAGCGGTGCAAGCCATCCTCGACGGCATGGCCTGGCTGGAACTGAGCCACGACGACGGCCCCTATTACCAGATGCAGCGCATGGACCGCTACAAGGCCGTGATCCAGGAAATGCTCGCCAAGGGCCATGCCTACCATTGCTACACCAGCAAGGAAGAGCTGGATGCCCTGCGCGCCGAGCAGGAAGCCCAGAAGATCAAGCCGCGCTACGATGGCCGCTGGCGCCCGGAAGACGGCAAGACCCTGCCGACCCCGCCGGCCGACGTGCCGCCGGTCGTCCGCTTCAAAAACCCGAAAGGCGGCGTGGTAGCCTGGGACGACGCAGTCAAGGGCCGCATCGAGATCAGCAACGACGAACTCGACGACCTGATCATTGCCCGCGCCGATGGTACCCCAACCTACAACTTCTGCGTCTGCGTCGACGACTGGGACATGGGCATCACCCACGTCATCCGCGGCGACGACCACGTGAACAACACACCGCGCCAGATCAACATCCTCAAGGCGCTGGGCGCCGAGGTGCCGACTTACGCCCACCTATCGATGATCCTCGGCGACGACGGCGCCAAGCTGTCCAAGCGCCACGGCGCCGTATCCGTCATTCAGTATGACGAAGATGGATTCCTCAAAGAGGCCGTCATCAACTACCTGGCCCGCCTCGGCTGGTCGCACGGCGACGACGAGGTCTTCTCGCGCCAGCAATTCGTCGAATGGTTCGATCTCGATCACATCACCGCCTCCGCTGCCCAGTTCAACACTGAAAAGCTGCTCTGGCTGAACCAGCATTACATGAAGCAGTTGCCGGCCGCCGAACTGGCCGCCAAGGTCAAGCCACGCCTTGACGCCCGCGGCGTGAACACCGATACCGGACCGAGCCTGGAACAGGCCGTCGCGCTTTACGTCGACCGTTGCAACACGCTGAATGTGCTGGCCGATGCCGTCGAAGCTTTCTACATTCATGTCGTGCCGGATGCTGCCCTGCTCGCCCAGCACCTGTCCGATGAGGCGCGCCCGGCACTGGCCGACTTCGCGGCCGGCATTGCCAGCGTCGCCTGGGAGGCACCGGCCATCAACGGACTGATCAAGGAATGCGTCGCCAAGCACGGCCTCAAGATACCCAAGCTGGCCATGCCGTTGCGCGTACTGCTGACCGGCCAGGCGCAAACACCTTCGGTCGATGCCGTGATCACCCTGATCGGCCGCGAGAAAGTTTTGGCATCGCTTTCGGCTTATCTCTAAAAAAACGCGAAAAGCCCTTTACAAGCACCAATGAGGTCCCTATAATGCGGCCTTCTTTCGCGGCGGGGGTATAGCTCAGCTGGGAGAGCGCTTGCATGGCATGCAAGAGGTCAGCGGTTCGATCCCGCTTACCTCCACCAA
>NZ_VUYQ01000008.1 GCF_008711155.1 Dechloromonas sp. CZR5
AGAGAAGCGAGATTATGAAGCACTTCCCAACTCCCGTCAAGCTCTTCGTGAATTTATTTTTCAATCAACTCACTTTCTGCCTGACCTCCCGCACCGCCGAAAACACCCGCCGCTGCAGAAGAGGTGCGCATTATATAGATTCAAAAACCACCGTCAATACCCTGCACCAAATTTTTTAAACGCGATAGCCAAAAAAGAAAAAGGCAGCCGAAGCTGCCCTTTTGGGAAAGCTCAATTAATCAAGCAGAGAAGGAAGACCCACAACCACAGGTAGAGGTAGCGTTCGGGTTGCGAATGACAAATTGCGCCCCCTCAAGACCTTCGGAGTAATCAATTTCTGCACCAACCAGATACTGGAAGCTCATCGGATCGATCAACAGCGTCACGCCATTTTTCTCCATCGTCGTATCGTCTTCGTTCACTTCTTCGTCAAAAGTGAATCCGTACTGAAAGCCCGAGCAGCCACCGCCAGTAACAAAAACCCGCAACTTGAGCGCCGGATTTCCCTCTTCTTCAATCAACTCCTTAACCTTACCGGCTGCGCTGTCGGTGAAAACGAAAGGGGTAGACATTTCGGCAACTGCATTCATGAGCAAAACTCCAGAAAAAATTCACGCACGATTATGCGAGTCCGCACAATCCCGGTCAATCGTATTAGGCAGGCGTCGCGCCCTTAAGTTCCACGGACTGCCCAATCGCGTTTACCAAGCGCCCCTCGATCACAGCCCCTTGGTGCATTTCTATTGTCGCGTACTCAACATCCCCGACAATGCGCGCCTTGGATTGCATTTCCAGTGACTCAGTCACCACAACCGGACCGACTACCGAACCATTCGTGACTAAATGACCAACCCTAACAGCCCCCTCGACACGCGCATGCTCACTCAGAATCAAGGTTGACGATGAAGCGCCCTCCACCGCCTGAATGCTGCCCTTCACTTCACCGTCCACACGCAAACCACCCGTAAAGTAGACAGCCCCCTCAACCCTAGTTCCCGCACCGATCAGACTATCGATTCGCCCCAGCGGCTTGTTTTGCTCCTTTTTGCCAAACATCGCAACTCCTAAATTTGCATCCAAGGCTTGAACCTTATCGTACTACCTTGCAAAAGACGAGACTCGCTGGGGCACGCCTAATCGAGAGCACCGCCTTACAAAGCGGCGTTAGCGCGAATTTTTTTTGTTTGCCCGAAGGTCCGTCTCAGACCCCGGCGGCATCAAGCGCTCGAGTATTTTCATCTCCTCTTTCAAGACCCCATTTTCAGACTCAAGCACGCCAATTTTAAGAAGTAGCTGCTGATGCGCTGCCCGCTCAATGCTCAACGCATTCTGAGCAGAGCCCGCCACCGAACGGAGTAAAGCCAGTTCATCATGTTGCAATTGCAACTGTCTGAGCAGATCGGTCTCGCCCTCATCTTTAACTCCTACCCCCCAATTATTCGCGGCAAACCACCCCAAGCCGAACATAACAAAGGCGAACAAGATGGAAAACAACCAGAACCAAGAAAGAGGCATATGCTGACGAATAACCACTCGTGGTGACAAAACACCAAATCGCCGCCTATATTTTTTGAGCTTAAGCGTGAGCGCCGGTGTTGGCATCCCGTTACCTCGCACTAATCATGGAAATCACCGTACTCGAAATGAGCAGAAAACCGACTATGCACCACGCCCCCATTCGACCCTTCGAAACATCCAGTAAAAACTGAACACCAGTCACGAAGGGACACACAGCACAGAGGGGAAAGTATATCGATTATTACAAAAATCGATCAACTCGGCACACTGAAGAATTCGCACACCCCAGCACTCAAGCAAGATCGACGCTCCAGCAGGGTTCGCCCAATTTACCAAGACGATAGCGCCGGATAGCTAAAAGAGGTGGCGCAACAGGACAAACACGCCTCCCGGTAAAGCAGATTCCCAGGTAAGCGCCTCATACCGAGCATCTACAGCACAAGCACGGAAAACGATGCACGCAATAGGCAAAGCCCAAATAAAAACGGGAGCCGAAGCTCCCGTTTATTTTCAGATCTGGTTTAAGCCAGATTAGAAGGAATGACGCAGACCAACGCTGAAGCCGGAAACTTGCGAACCGTCAGCCAGGCCACCACCAGCGGTAGCGGTGGTGTTCGGAGCGGAAACGCCGTACATGTAGTCGTAGTTAGCATTGTTCTTGTTATTGATGCGGCTGTAGATAGCCTTCAGAACAGTGCGCTTGGACAGGTTGTATTCGTAACCAGCAACGTAGTGGTTAGCACCTTCCTTGTCGACGCCGTTACCCTTCAGGTCGTTGGCGTGACCCCACTGAGCCAGGATGGCACCCTTGCCCAGGTTGAACTTGCCAGACAGATAGGTGGTGTTCTGCTTCAGATCGGAACCGGTGGTCGGGTCGATACGAGCACGATCAAACAGGAAGCCAACTTGGCCGAATGCAGCCTTGTACATGACGCCCAGACGATGATTATCAACCTTGTTCCAGCCAGCAGCCAGACCATCACCAGCGGTGGTGGTGAATGCGGAGTTAGTAGCGTTCAGGGCAGTAACATCACCAACAGAACCATTACCGGCAGCGTTAACTGCAGTGTAGGCGTAACCAACATAAACCGGGCCGGTTTCGAAGTTCAAGCCCAAGGTCCAAGCAGTGTTGCCTTGGGCTGCATTGTCACGTCCCATGGACTCGTGACCAGCCAGACCAGTGGTGGTGAAACCTGTGGAGTAAGCCAGAACACCGTTGAAACCACCGACGGTCGGCGAAACGTAGGCAATAGCGTTGTTGATACGCTGATCGAAGTGACCGGCACCCGAACCACCGGAGAACTTGCCCAGCAGGGCGGTGTTGGCACCGATACCGGTCGCACCGGAGTTGACGTCGAACTTGGCACCCAGAGCGCGGGTCGGGCCAGTCAGGTTACCGGCAACGATGGTACCGAAGCCACCAGCCAGACCAACGAAGGAGTCACGGTTGTTCCAAACGCCGGCGGTACCATCGGTGTTCAGGCCGCTCTCGAACTGGAAGACAGCCTTCAGGCCGTTGCCCAGATCTTCAACACCCTTGAAGCCGATGTAAGAAGAGTTGGAAGTGACGCGGTTACGATTGTTGTAGTCCAGACGCTCGGATTGATTGTGAGCACCAGCAACTTGAGCACCTTGTGCATTGGTGCTAAACCCGCCAGCGTTCGTGCCGCCGGTAGCCTTGACGCTGTCGAAGGTAGCGTCAGCAACACCGTAGATGGTGACGTTGGTTTGTGCGAAAGCAGCGGTAGAAGCCAGACCAGCGATGGCCAGAGCGATAATCTTCTTTTGCATCAGAAAATCTCCTTAGTGGTTAGTTTTTGGTTTGACCCGAAAGCCATTCCAAGCTTTACCTCTCGGATCGAGAAGTTGCGTCGATTGTCGCAAGGGCAAAACCCTCGGGCAACCTGTGTTTGCGTTGCCGCCACGCTTTTGGCGGACTTTGTTGTATTGCCGCAACACGCTCAAGCAAACAAACGCGCCAACTCGACGCCCGGCTCCGGCGCACGCATGAAAGCTTCGCCGACGAGGAAGGTTTCTACCTTGTTTCCCCGCATGAGCGCGACGTCTTCCGGTTTCAGGATGCCGCTCTCTGTGACGACGATACGGTCGGCCGGGATGCGTGAGAGCAGACCGAGGGTGGTATCAAGCGTAACCTCGAAAGTGCGCAGGTTGCGGTTATTGATACCAAGGAGAGGGGTCTTCAGTTGCAGCGCGACATCGAGTTCTTCGCCGTTGTGTACTTCGACCAGCACGGCCATGCCGTATGTCATGGCCTGCGCTTCCAGGGCCTGCATGTCAGCCAGGCCCAGGGCGGCCGCGATGAGCAGGATGCAGTCGGCCCCCATCGCCCGCGCTTCGGCGACTTGATAGGCATCAACCATGAAATCCTTGCGCAGCACGGGAAGAGAACAGGCGGCACGCGCGGCCTGCAGGTATTCCGGGCACCCCTGAAAATACAGGCGATCCGTTAGCACCGAGAGGCAGGCAGCACCGTGCTGTTCGTAGCTGCGGGCGATATCGGCAGGCTGAAAATCGGGACGGATGACACCTTTCGACGGGCTGGCCTTCTTGATCTCGGCGATGACCGCCGGCCGACCGGCCGCGATCTTGTTGCGAATGGCACCAACAAAGTCACGGGCAGCCGGCTGCGCAGCGGCTTCGGCCTCTACCGTCGCCAGCGCCTTGCCGGCGCGTGCTGCGGCAACCTCTTCGTATTTGGTCGCGATGATCTTGTTAAGAATGTCGCTCACGGTTTGCTCCCCAGTCGTTGCGTGCATTGAACGAACTGATCCAGCCTGGCACGCGCCGCACCGCTGGCAATTGCTTCGCGAGCCTTGGCGATGCCATCGCCGATACTGTCGGCGACATTGGCGACATAGAGTGCCGCACCGGCATTCAGGCAGACGATTTCGCGCGCCGCACCGGGCTTGTTTTCCAAGGCGCCGATCATGGTCTCCCGCGACTCTTCGGCACTGGACACCTGCAGGTTACGCAGCGACATCATCTGCAGACCGAAGTCTTCGGGATGAACCTCGTATTCATGAACCTCGCCATTCTTCAGTTCACCGACCAGGGTGGCGGCGCCGAGCGAAATCTCGTCCAGACCGTCCTTGCCGTGCACGACCAGCACGCGCTCAGCACCGAGTCGCTGCATGACGCGAACCTGAATACCGACCAGGTCGGGATGGAAGACGCCCATCAGCGTATTCGGCGCACCGGCCGGATTGGTCAGCGGGCCAAGGATATTGAATAGCGTCCGCACACCCATCTCGCGGCGCACCGGGGCAACGTGTTTCATGGCGCTGTGATGGTTCGGCGCAAACATGAAGCCGATGCCGGTTTCCTCGACACAGGCGGCGACCTGCTCGGGCGACAGCATGATATTGGCGCCCAGCGCCTCAAGCACGTCGGCGCTGCCGGAACTGGACGACACGCTGCGTCCGCCATGCTTGGCCACCTTGGCACCGGCGGCCGCCGCCACGAAGATGGACGTGGTGGAAATATTGAAGCTGTGCGCCGCATCGCCGCCGGTACCGACGATATCGACGAAGCGGTTGTCGTAAGGCACCTTGACCGGCGTGGCCAATTCACGCATTACCGACGCGGCGGCCGCGATCTCGCCGATGGTTTCCTTCTTGACACGCAGTCCGGTGACGATGGCGGCGATCATGACCGGCGAAACTTCACCGCCCATGATCTGGCGCATCAGGGAGACCATTTCGTCATGGAAGATTTCGCGATGCTCGATGACGCGTTGCAGGGCAGCTTGCGGAGTCATTTCTTGTGTTCGTCCAGGAAGTTCTTGAGCAGGTCATGACCGCGCTCGGTCAGGATGGATTCGGGGTGGAATTGCACACCTTCGACAGGCAGCGTCTTGTGGCGTACGCCCATGATCTCGCCATCGTCGGTCCACGCCGTGACCGCCAGGCAGTCGGGCAGCGATTCACGTTCGATGGCCAGGGAGTGGTAGCGGGTGCAGGTCAGCGGATTGGGCAGCCCCTTGAAAACGCCGACATCCATGTGATGCACCGGCGAGACCTTGCCATGCATCAGCTGCTTGGCGTGCACGATCTTGCCGCCGAAAGCCTCGCCGATGGATTGGTGACCGAGGCAGACACCGAGCAGCGGGATCTTGCCGGCAAATTCCTTGATCGCAGCCAGCGAAATACCTGCCTGCGCCGGCGCACACGGGCCGGGGGAGATCACCAGATAGTCGGGTTTGAGGCGGGCGATTTCGGCGACTGAAATCGCATCGTTGCGAAAAACCTTCACGTCCTGCCCGAGTTCGCCAAAATACTGGACGATGTTGTAGGTAAAGCTGTCGTAGTTATCGATCATCAGCAGCATATTGAGCCTATCCTATTGTTCTACATGGCAACCGAATCAGACAACAAGCATAGATACCCGCTTAGATACCCGCTATTTATTTTGATGCCCCACATTGATGCTCTGGAATCGAATGCACTAAAACCTCTATTGTCACCCATATCTGCTCCGACTCAAACCAAGCCTCTGCGGGAAGGCCTCGCCAGTGTGATTCGTCCAATGAGGCTGACGGCACATTGGAAGACGAGAGTTGTGGCTCGGAAGGCCAAGAGTGTCCCGGCGATCAAAGCACTGATTAGGAACGAGGATAAGCGCTTGATCTCCCTGAAGAGGTCAAGTTCGCTTGTTGTTTAGGGATGACTGGGAGGAGCTAGTGGCGGTCCGGATATCGGCCACTGCTGCCGTTGGCTGATGGCTCACTGTCGGTCAGCAGTCTGGCGGTAAGCAGCCGTTATGGGACATTTCCCGGCGACCGGCAGCTTTCTACTCCGGCGAATACGTGCTCCCGACCCTTAGCCGTCCTACACGGTATCCGAGGTTCTACGGCAGGTGACTGAGTGGAGCGGCCGTTCGTGGCGGCTGGTCACCGACAGGTCGTCGGCCTTTGCCGCCGCTGGCTGATTGCTTACTGTCGGTCAGCAGTCTGGCGGTAAGCTGCCCTTGGGGGTATTTCCCGGCGACAGGCAGCTTTCTAATCCGGTGAGTACGTGCTCCCGACCCAAAACAGCCCTTGGCCTAATCGGTCGGGGGATGTCAGCTTGTTGCCCGAAGCGGACATGGAAGGGCAATACCCGAAAGGTATTGATACCAAACAAATTAGATATTATCTGGACCAATGGTCATTGGTTAGCATCCTCTGGTTAGCTAAAGAGTTCATGTGTCGTACCTATCCCCGAGGATGAAAGCATGCCAGTTGCCCATATCAACGTCCTTAAAGGACACACGCGCCAACAACTCCGCCAAGTATTGGCAGACGTTTCGTCAGTGGTTATGAAAGTGCTACAAGCGCCTGCTGACCGCCTAGAAATTTGGATTACTGAAATTGACCCTGAACTTTGGGGAGTCTGCGGAGTGCCGGCAGAGGATGTCCTAAAAGAGAGCCCGATGAAAGACGTTGAGATGCCTTTTATCCAGATGGTGATTCTGGAGGGACGCACCAAGGAACAGCACCATGCGCTTATTGCACAAGTAACCGAAGCGGTTGGTAATGCGCTTGGAGCGGATAAGCAGCGTATCCGCATTCACATTTCGGAAACGAAACCCGACCTGTGGGGCATTGGTGGTGTTCCCGCAAGTGTGCGCCGAGCTGCTGAAATTCAGGCGCGAGCTTCTGCTTAAATTATCCCCATGCAGTTAGGGTTACGTCTTGAATATCTGGTATTGGGCCGGAAGCAGACATCATAGAGACCTTGCTGGCGGATTGCTGAGAGGCCGCAACTGGCCGATTGCGCCAGTACGGGCAGTGTGCCACAAAGCTACCGTTGGCCTGATGCCCATAGATCATGTCCGGATAGTGTCTGCGGGGGGCGATTTCTTCTGGATTGTCTCGGATAGCCAGTCTCAGGATAATGGTGGATTCGCAGAACAAGCAAACCAAATCCGTGTATGACCGAACGCACAAAGCGCCCTAAGAGCAAGGTCACCTGGTCCGACGTCAAGAGCAAGCTCGCTGACTTCGACAGGGCGGGGTTGCAACAACTGGTTGCCGACCTTTATGTCTTCCACAAAGACAACCAGACCTTTCTTCATGCCCGTTTCGGCTTGGGAGAGAACCCACTCGAAGCCTACAAGCAACGCATCCAGGCAGCGCTAGCCCCGGATATCAGCCGCAAGCGCAATGCCAACATTTCGGTAGCGGCGGCTAAAAAGGCGATATCAGAGTACAACAAGGCCGTCGGCGATCCGCTGGGTATTCTGGAACTGCGGCTGTTCTGGTGCGAAACTGCAGTCAAGTTCTCCATGGACTACGGATACGGTGATGTTGGCTACCTCGAGGCGCTTGCGCTCCAGTACAGCGAGGCATGCATTGTATTGTCGGCCCTGGATGAACCCTTGCTCGAAGACACCATCGAACGACTGACGAATATTCGGGACGACGCACAGATGGGGTACGGCATCTGGGATTACATGGCTGACACTCTGGGGAAGGCGTTGCTCAAGTTGCCAATGACTACAGTCGAGGCAGAGATCCCTCAAACTGGCAGTTCATAGCTCATGGCATTCAACGACCTCGACAGGAAGCGTATCGAAAATGCCATGGTAGCGTTCATGGCCAAGCGCCGCCCGCCACCGCACATACGCCCGGAACTCGACATTGGCTATCGGCTGACTGACCAGAGCGTTGAGATATTCGAGATTCGCCCGCAGTGGGACAATCCGGCGATCACTCGTGAGCGCCCGTTCGCCAAGGCGACCTTTGTACGAACTCAGAATCTGTGGAAGGTATTCTGGAAACGCTCTGACCTGAAGTGGCATGGCTACCAGCCCGCCGCAACTGTGAAGTCGATTGATGAATTTCTGGCTACCGTCGACGCGGATCAGTACTGTTGTTTTTTCGGGTAGCCCCCGTTATCTTTGGCAGAAAAATCTGACTCCGATCAACAACCAAGGAGTCAAAGATGGAAACCATCAACAAACGCGAGGCCTGGAACAAGGGAAAGCTCGTCGGCCAGAAGCCGCCGCTAAAGCCGAAGGATATCTGGGCCATCCGCATCTACCTCCAGAATGCCCATGCGGTCCGCGACCTCGCCATGTTCAACTTGGCCATCGATAGCAAGCTGCGTGGCTGCGATCTTGTGAGCCTGCGGGTCCGCGATATCACCCATGGGAACCAGGTGCTATCCCGCGCCATGGTGATCCAGCGGAAAACGCAGCGGCCAGTGCAATTTGAACTGACGGAACCGACGAGGACGGCAGTAACGGCATGGCTTGAGAAGTCACGTTTGCGCGGAGATCAGTTTTTGTTCCCGAGCAGGGTCGCAAAGTCGCCACACGTCTCGACTCGGCAGTATGCACGGATCGTGCATCACTGGGCTGAATCTGCCGGTCTGGACTCGTCGGCCTATGGGACGCATTCCATGCGGAGAACCAAGGCAACGCTGATCTACAAGCGCACGAAGAATCTGCGTGCCGTTCAATTGCTACTTGGCCATTCCAAGCTGGAAAGCACCGTTCGCTACCTCGGTATCGAGGTAGACGATGCGCTGGAGATTTCGGAGCAGACTGAAATCTAGCCTGTACCAAGCGGCTACTCGGGTTTGGCCCCGTGTGGCCGCTTTCTGGCATCTTTTCGTAGGTGTGCTCCCGGCCAGGAGCGGTCAATCAATAACCCACGAATCCAGCCGTTTAGCCGTCAGCTTTGGAGCAATTACCTGCCGTCCTTTGGAAAGCTACGACAGACCAGCCCCGTCATATTTCACTAAAAATACCCTCAACCTGGAAGCGTCAGGAGTTCCGGCACATGCTCGTCCAACCAGTCATCGAGCGATGACAATACGGTTCGGAAAGAACATCCCAGTTCAGTCATCGAATACTCGACTTTAGGTGGAATCGTCTGGAAATCATGGCGAGCGACCAGGCCATTCATCTCGAGCCGACGAATGGTCTGGGTCAGCATCTTTTGCGAGATACCTTCGATTTCCTGCATCAATTGGCCATTGCGCCGCGGACCATTTGCAAGGGCATGCATTACCAGTAGCGCCCATTTGTCGCCAATCAACTCAATGAATTTCCTGGATGGACATTGCTTAAAGCACGGATTCGTTTTGCGCTCGGTCATGATTGAAAGCCTATAGGCACCACAAGGTGCGTACTTTACCATTGTAAAGTAGCTCAATACACTGCCATCAGCACCAAATTTATGAAGGCTGAATGCTGTGAAATCCCTGTTTCCCCGTACCCCTTTTCTCGCTGGCAGCGACGTTGAAGCCAAGCGTACTGAGCTGCTGCATTACTTCCATGCCACCTTTGACCGCTACGAGTCTCTATTCGAGGTGCTCTCCTGCGATGAGGCTTATTACAAGAAGCCCATCACATTGCGACATCCCCTGATTTTCTACTTCGGCCATACGGCCACATTCTTCATCAACAAATTCTTACTCGCCGGCCTGATTGATAAACGCATCGACCCCAGGCTGGAGTCCATGTTTGCCATCGGCGTGGATGAAATGAGCTGGGATGACCTGGATGACGCCCGTTACGAGTGGCCCACGGTTGCAGAGGTACGCGCCTACCGCAACAAGGCCCGTGAAGTGATTGATGGCGTGATTCGGTACACGCCGTTTTCCTTGCCCATCGGCTGGGATGACACATTCTGGGTCGTACTGATGGGCATTGAGCACGACCGTATCCACCTGGAAACCTCATCAGTGCTGATGCGTCAGCATGACCTGAAGTACGTCACCCCCCATCCGGACTGGCAACCCTGCCGCGACAGTGGCACAGCACCCAGGAACACGCTGGTGAACATTCCCAGCGGACGGGTGGTGCTTGGCCGAGCACTTACTGACCCTATCTACGGTTGGGACAACGAATACGGGCACCATCAGGCTGACGTGCCAACCTTTCAAGCCTCCCGCTACCTGGTCAGCAACGGCGAATTTCTCGAGTTCGTGACAGCCGGTGGCTATACCGACGACAGCCTGTGGGACGAAGAAGGTTTGGGTTGGCGCCGTTATGCTCGGGCAGAGTTTCCCACGTTCTGGGTGCCGTCGGCTGATGGCTGGAAGCTGCGCTTGCTGGCCGAAGAAGTGCCGATGCCCTGGGACTGGCCGGTGGAAACCAATTGCCTGGAGGCTCGTGCCTTCTGCCGCTGGAAAGCGCGGGAAACCGGCCAATCGGTGCGCTTGCCGACTGAGGACGAATGGCATCGGATGTATGACCATGTCCATCTGTCTGACGTCCCTCATGATGCGCCAGCGGCTGCCAATCTGCATCTCGACCACTGGGCCTCGAGTTGCCCGGTCAATCGATTCATCCACGGTGATTTGGCGGATGTGGTGGGTAATGTCTGGCAATGGTGCGAAACGCCGACTTATCCATTCGACGGCTTCGACGTCCATCCCATCTATGACGATTTCACCAGTCCGACCTTTGATGAACGGCACAACATCATCAAGGGCGGCAGCTGGATTGCCACAGGTAATGAATCCCGCCATGCCTCGCGCTATGCCTTCCGCCGTCACTTTTTCCAGCATGCCGGCTTCCGTTACGTGGTGACAGACACACCAGTGCCAAACCCCGTGTCGGCCTATGAGACCGATGCCATGGTTTCCCAGTACGCTGAATTCCACTACGGTGAAACGACCCTTGGCGTCCCGAATTTCCCGCAGGCCATGGCACAACTGGCCATCGACTTCCATCGACGTCACGGAAACGGCGGCAAGGCGCGCGCCCTCGACCTGGGTTGTGCGACCGGCCGGGCAAGTTTTGAGTTGGCCAAGACTTTCGACAAGGTCATCGGCATCGACTTTTCCGCCCGTTTCATCCAGGTGGGTATCCGATTGGCCGAAACCGGCGCCATCCGCTACACCATGCCTGAGGAAGGCGAGCTGGTCGGCTACCACGAACGCCGCCTGGACAGCCTGGGTCTGCTGGAGACTGCGCAACGCGTCGAGTTCTGGCAAGGCGATGCCTGCAACCTGAAGGACATCTTCAGCGGCTTCGACCTCATCCTGGCTGCCAACCTCATCGACCGACTTTACGCACCGCGCCGCTTCCTCGATACCGTTGCTGACCGCCTGAACTCAGGTGGCCTGCTGGTACTGGCCTCGCCCTACACCTGGCTGGAGGAATACACCAAACGCTCCGAGTGGATTGGTGGGTTCAAGAAGGATGGAGAATCCCGCACCACTCTGGACGGTCTCAAGGAAATCCTCGGCCGAAAGTTCGTCATGGTCGAAGCCCCCCTCTCGGTTCCCTTCGTCATCCGCGAGACGCGACGCAAGCATCAACACACCCTGAGTGAGGTAACCGTATGGAAGCGCAAGTGATGCCATTGACCAACCCGGACCACTACCGAGACCGTGCCCTGGGTGCCCTGATGGGCGCTTTTATCGGTGATGCCTTGGGTATTGGCCCCCACTGGTATTACGACCTGGACCAAATGGTCGCCGACTACGGCCCATGGGTTGACTCCTATACGCGCCCCAAACCTGGGCGTTATCACGAGGGAGTCGAGCCCGGACAGCCTTCTCAGTCGGGCATCTTGCTGGAGATGACGCTACGCTCTTCGGTGGAGTGTGGCGGCTATGACGAAGCAGACTTTTGCCGACGACTGGATACGGAGCTTTTTCCTAAACTGGACGGCACCCCGATGAATGGCCCTGGTGGCTACACCAGCCAATCGATTCGGGATGCCTGGCGCAACCGAGTCCAAGAAGGGCTGGCTTGGGGGAGCTTCGGTAGTGATGTCGATAACACGGAGGCTGCCGAACGTATTATCGCTATTGCGGTGCGCTATGCGCTCAATCCGGCCAAACTGGCATGGGCAGTGACTGCCAATACAGCGCTAACTCAAACAAACAGTAACGTCCTGACTACAACGACCACATACGGTGCGGTACTGGGTATGTTGGTGGAAGGGCATCGATTTGATGCCGACATATCCGACAAACTCATGGACCGTATCAAGGCCGACAAACGAATCGCTCGCTTCAATTCAGCAGTGCAACCACTCCACGCTGCCGCTCAGGGAAGGCTAGAGGTACAAATACACACCGACTGTCAGCCATGTATGGAGACGTTCTTTCCTTCTCACGATGCCTTGGTGACGCCATCGGGCGTTGCCCGGGCAGCACACGACTCGGGAATTCGCATCGAGCCTGCCTCCAAAGTAAGTTTGCTCTACGGCCTTCCTTGCGGGGTCCATCACCAGTTTCCAGCTGCCTACTACCTGACGGCCCGCTTCCAAGACGACTTCGAATCTGCCGTGCTGCACGCCCTAAACGGTGGTGGTCAGAACCAGGCACGCGCCATGCTGACAGGCGCTCTCAGTGGCGCGATGGTTGGCCTGTCCGGTATTCCCCGGCGATTCATCGATGACCTAGAGCGCGCTAAAGTGCTACTGGCACTTGGCGAGAGGCTGGTAGGCGATATGCAAAGTCAGGCGCAGAAAAATGGCTCCCCCGGATATTTCATCGATGAGAGACGTTGCCCATGAACCCGTCGCAGCCTTTGACCATTGAAATCGTTTCCGACGTTGTCTGCCCGTGGTGCTTCATAGGTTTGCGCCGGCTGGACTTGGCCCTTGAGGCTGTCCGGCGCAGGCATCCTGATATTCGTTGCATCAAGCGTTGGCGCCCGTTCTTCCTGAATCCCAGCGTGTCGCCAGAGGGTGAGCCTTACCTGCCTCACCTGGTGAAGAAGTTTGGTGGCCCCGAACGGGTTCAAGCGGCATTCCAACATGTGCGTGATGCTGGCGCTGCCTATGGACTGGATTACCGGTTTGAAGACATCAAGGTCCTAGTCAATACGTTTCAGGCGCATCGACTCATTCACTGGGCACAACAAAGCGGCGATGCGCAGATTTTGGTAGAGCGGCTATTAATAGGGCAGTTTCAGCGCGGAGAGAACCTTGGTGATGAGGCTGTCCTTGCCAAAATCGCCGTAGAGTGTAGCTACCGAGAGACTGCCATCGTCGAATACTTGAACTCTGATGAAGACAATCAGCTTGTGCAGGAACAGGAAAGGGAGTCCAGGGCCTGGGGTGTGACCGCAGTTCCTACCTTCATCGTCGGGCGAAAGCTCATGCTCGCAGGGGCCGAAGACCCCATGCTTTTTGCCGAGGCCATCGAGCGAGTTTTGGTTATGGGTTCTTGATAAAGACGCGGCTGTCTGGGCTGTTCGCAGCAATCGGCCGGTTGCTGTTGAAAAGCTGCCCTTCAATCGACCACGTGACCAAAGTCCGCATTGGGTCGGTTGTGTGAGCTCGTCGGATGGAGAAGCTGCCGTTCGACGTGACTTCTAGTTGAACGGCAGGTGACTGGCACATTGCTGCCCGAGTCAGGCGATACCCCCATCGTCAGCAAAGGCCGAATTGTCGACTATTGCTCCTAGCATAAGGCTGACGTTCGGCCTTTGCTGCGATTCGACCTGCTGACTTATTTAGTCAGCAATCTGACAGTAAGGAGCCCTTCACTACCGAATCGTCCTTAGCGCTAGATTTTGTATGGGGTCCGCGCCTCACGTTCAAAAACTGAACAAATCGATACCGATCAGGTATTGAACACGAGATAAATATATATTGGACAGTATCCACTGAGCTCCCAGATAGTTGAGGGATTAACAAAGGCAAGGTCTCCCCCTTCAAATTAATCCTATGGAGCAGTAAGGAAAGTACATGTTTAAGCGCAATCAGATCCTGCGGATTGCCGGGATAACCTTAACGATGATGGCGCTTTCAGTGCAAGGAATGAATAATTCATCATGTTTGCCATGGTGGGAAAACCTAGCGATTTCCTTAGGCTGCGCATTTCTCTGGGCGGGTGGCTCCAGCCGAATTGCCAAACAGTAGATTACTGAATCGTTCCGACTAAAACTAGACGATGCTATTTAACCTAAAAACCTCAGTTACCCCACCCGGTTTGCATGATCGGTCAGCAAACGAAGGGGTGCCGGTGGCCCGATGGCCGCGATGGTGCGCTTGAGATGGTCGCAACAGCGCAGCCAGACCGATGGGGCGGTGAACTGCTCCGCAGCTTCGCTCATCCAGGCTTGAAGCTGGCTGGACACGCGCACGAGCACCTGCCGGGCCTTGTCGAAGTAGGCATGCTGGCCAGTGAGCGTGATCGTGGTCTGGCCGGCATGCTCGGTGCGCCGACCGACCGAGGACATCAACCAGGGCCGGCTGGTGATGGCCTCGAGTCGGGCTTCGGGGTTGGCCAGGCGCACGAACAGACTCCACCAGTTGTAGATCAGCGCCACGGCACGCGCGGACAGTTGGCAGCGATGCAGATCGTGCGTGGTGAAGCCACCCCAGCCCCACTGGTTCTTGAGCTCGTCGAAGGCGTTCTCCGCGTCGGCCCGGTCACGGTAGAGCTGGCCGAGCGAGAGGATTTCGTGGTCCAGATTCGTGACCAGCACGGCGTACTCGTAGCCGGTGATGCGCTTTGCGCCCTTGCGGTCGGCCTCGATGAAGCCCAGCAATTGCTGACCGTTGTCCTCCTGGGCGACGAGCATCTCGCCCTTCAAGGCGCGACGCAGCACGACCACGCGGCGCTTGTCCTCCCAGCCGGTGAGTGCCAGCGTGCTGTCGATCCCTTCCCAGCCCTGACCGGCATCGCACCAGCCCGAGACCCGGAACAGACGCTCGATGTGGCGCTTGACGTTCTTCGACAGGCGCAGCTTGAACAGATAGGGCTGCGCGCGCGCTTCGAGCTCGCGCATGATGCCGTCCGACCCGAAACCGCAATCGCCGCGCACGATTTTGGGCCGCTGATGGGCGGGCAGTTCATCGAGGATCCTGAGCAGACCGGGCAAGGTGTGACTGCCCGAGTGCTCGTTGCCCGCCTTGACCTCGACCCCCATCACCAGGCGCAGCCCGGCCATCAGGTAGGTGTGGTAACTGTGCGAAGGCCGCCCCGGCTTCTTCGGGTTGTACGACACGACCGCCCCCTCCTGCTTGCCGTACAGCGGCTTGATCGTTGTGTCGATGTCCAGAATCCAGGGCACATCGAGCAAGGGCGCGGTGCTCTCGCGCAGGTGGTCGTCGAGCCAGCTCACCCCTTTGTCTTCGGGAATCGCCACCAGCGCCCGGCGCAGCGCATCCTCGCTGATCACCTTGTTCATCCCCAGCAGCCCCGGATTGACCCCGTCACAGCGAATCGTCGTGACGTGCGAGTAGCGCCGGTGCCCCGACAGAATCGACAGCATCCAGGTGCCGAGCACATCGGCCCTGGTCGGTGCGTTCGGGCTCGAGTACGACAGCGGGCAGCGATCCTGCCAGCCCGACCACAGCCCCGTCAGGGTCAGGAACTCGATGAAGTACGCCAGTTGCCCCATCGGCGTGGCCGCGCCATCTGCTTCCCAGCGAACACGCACGCGACCGCCCGCCGTCTGCACCCCCGCACACGACAAAAGCATTTCCTCGGCGTCCAGACGCTTCAATTTCGACTCACCCATCGGGTGACTCCCTCGATCAACAGCAAACCCATAGCCTGCCAGCGGTTCGAGCAAGCTGCACATCACCAACTGAGATTTTTAGGTTTAATTGTCGCCCATCCCTGATCTAGGAAGTTCTCGCTATGGATATTCCATTCAATCAATTCAAGGCTGACCTTAAAACGGATAAAACATTACTTGGCCTTTGGCTCGGATTAGGTGAAACATTTAGTGCCGAAATCTGTGCCGGGACAGGCTTCGACTGGCTGCTCATAGACGGCGAGCATGGCCCGAATGATCTTCGGAGCATTCTGGCTCAACTACAGGCGATTGAACCCTACGTATCGCAAGCGATAGTCCGCCCACCACAGGGTGACCACGTTCTGATCAAGCAATTGCTTGAGACTGGCGTCCAAACGCTTCTTATCCCCATGGTAGAAACGGCGGAGCAAGCATCAGGACTCGTGCAAGCGATGCGCTATCCCCCATCAGGGATTAGAGGGGTCGGTGCGGCGTTGGCTCGAGCCTCCCGCTGGGGCCGGATTCAAGATTACAACGCTTCGGCAAATGATCAGATGTGCTTGCTGCTACAAGTCGAAACTCGACGCGGCTACGACAATTTAGATGAAATATTGGCTGTGGAAGGCATTGACGGCATTTTCTTTGGCGCAGCCGACCTTGCCGCATCCTATGGGCTACTGGGTCAATCCAATCATCCCAGTATCGTTGATGCTATCGCCAACGGACTGAAAAGAACTCGCGCCGCAGGAAAAGCTGGGGGCGTGCTGTGCAGTGAAAAACATATTGTCGAAAAATACAGTGACGCTGGCGCCCGCTTTATTGCTATTGGTGTTGACGGCTTATTGCTTGCGGCAGCAACTACTGAACTCCTAAACAGCTTCCGGCCAGGAGGCTGCGACAAAAGCATCTCCAACTATTGAGTAAAAATTGCGACTGGCGGCGATAATCCAATTTTTGGACTTCGCCTCCCCGCTATCGATGATGACGACCGGACGCCAAAGAGGAAACTGATGGACAAGTCCTTCAACAGTGCGCCTGACCCAAGCATTCGCATTGTTCGCCCAAACTTCCAGGCAATACACCGTTTTCCCGACTTGGAGGACTTGGCTGGATTGATTCGTTTCGATCCGGGCAATGGTGAAATATGGCTCGACGACCAACGAATGATGCTGATACACAACACATCGCTGGGAGCCTTGCGCCGAGAACTGATTGAGACGCTGGGCATAGAGAAAGCACGGGGGATCATTACCCGAGTGGGATATCACTCGGGAAGTAAAGATGCCGAGATTGTCCGTCGTCATCGCGCTGGCTCTAACGACGCTAGCGCTTTTTCTCTTGGGCCACAGTTGCACTCCATCGAAGGTTATCTGACGACAGAAACACTGGCGACAGAAGTTGATGTTGAGGCCGGTCACTTTTATGGTGAATATATTTGGCACAACTCAGCCGAGGCTGAAAGACACATTGCTGCATTTGGCAAAAGCAACGCTCCCGTCTGCTGGATGCAGCAAGGCTACGCAAACGGTTATCTAACCAGCTTCCTTGGGCGCCCGATGCTGGTCAGAGAAGTGGAATGCAAAGGCATGGGCCACGCAGCCTGCAAGATCATCGGAAAGGCTCTTGATCAGTGGGACGATCCGGACTCCGACTTTCGTTACCTGCAGCCCCAGGAGTTTGTTCAAAATCCTAGCAGCAAGACCTTCTCATTTGATCGTACAGAAACTCCTGAAGGAAACTCTGCAAGCAAGATAACCCTGGTTGGTGTTTCCTCCGGCTTCAATTCTGTTTGTCACATGATCCAACGTGTCGCACCAACGCGCGCCACCGTCCTTTTTTTGGGAGAAAGTGGCGTAGGCAAGGAGCAGTTTGCCCGAACCTTGCACAACATCAGTGATAGAACTGAACAACCATTTATTGCAATCAACTGCGCTGCCATTCCTGAGCAATTGATCGAATCAGAACTTTTCGGTGTCGAGAAAGGTGGATTCAGTGGTGCAAATCAGTCGCGCCCGGGACGATTTGAACGTGCTGATGGAGGAACGCTCTTCCTTGATGAAATTGGGACGCTCAGCCTCGTAGCGCAGGGCAAGTTATTAAGGGCACTTCAAGAAGGTGAAATCGAACGTATCGGCGATACCCACGTACGGCGCGTTGACGTCCGTGTCATTGCCGCAACCAATGAAGACCTGCGCAAGCTGGTAGAGCAGGGAAAATTCCGGGATGACCTCTTTTACCGCCTGAACGTCTTTCCCGTCAGGATTCCCCCTTTACGAGAGCGCAAGGAGGACATACTTCTTCTCGTGGAGAATTTTCTCAATCGTTACTGCGCAATGCATAAGCGCAGGGTTACGGGCTTCACCGAGTCGGCGCTTGAAGCGCTGATGCTCTACTCCTGGCCTGGCAACATCCGGGAATTGGAAAACCTGATCGAGAGGGGTGTCATTCTTGCGCCGGAAAATGGTGCGATTGATATATCGCATCTATTCAACAGCGGCGAAAACCTCCGGGGGGAAGATCCCAAACCCATCGAAACTTTGGGTACTCTGGAAAATATCGGGAACGACGTGGATTCTGAGGAACTTCTGCCAGAACTACTGCCAGAACTACTGCGCAAAGGTCTTGCCTCAGGCCAGATCAGTTTGGATGGCTTGGAAGACACCATCATCAATGAAGCGCTGAAACTCGCCAAGGGCAATGTGTCCAGCGCGGCCAAAATACTTGGGACCACAAGGGCTCGTGTTGCCTATCGCCTCTCTGGCAAGAAGGTTCCACACCCGCCGGAAGACAAGGAGTAGTCAATCGATTACTCCTGTTTTCAGCTTAGAGAAGGCCCTCAGTGCGCAAGGCTTCCTGAACGGCGGGCCGATTCAGAACTCGCCGATGGAATGCCACTAACGCAGGCCATGGCGCCAGGTCGATCTGCAGGAAACGAGTCCAGTTAACTACAGTGAATAGATAGGCGTCAGCAACGCTGAAATCGCTGCCTGTCAGATAGTCTTGGCCTGTCAGCGCTTTTTCTGCAAAGGAAAAACGCCGCTCGATATTTGCCCTCGCCGCCGCCTTCCAATCAGCCGAGGCGGCTGGATTAAACAGTGGGCTGAAATTCTTATGCAGTTCGGTGCCAATGAAGGTCAGCCACTCTTGAACCCGAACCCGCTCCAGGCTCCCAGCAGGAGGCAAAAGACACTTGCCGGGATTCTGGTCAGCCAAATACTGCACGATGGCGGGTCCTTCGGTCAGCAATTGGCCACCGTCAATTAACAGAGCCGGCACATAGCCCTTCGGATTGATGGTATTGAAATCCTTGCCATCAGCAGTCGTGTGCGTGGCCAGATCAACCTTCACCAGTTCATGCGGCAACTCCAGTTCACACAAAACGATATGCGGCGACAGGGAGCATGCACCGGGAGAGAAGTAAAGTTTCATTTGTTCTCCAAGATTCAAGAGGTAAGCAAAAGCACAACGGAAACATTGGCCCAACTAGGACTTAGGGCACGTTCTCATTGATATCAATTAGCTGCAATTTGCCGGCGAGCTTCGATTTCTGTTTGTCGCAAATGGCTGGCAGGAACGCCGCCTATGCTCCAATCTTCCGGCGCAACAGGAACAATGCCTCCCCGTACCAATTCTCTCGGAGCACCGAGTATTTCTACGATCAGGTCAGTAAAGGCGGTGAGCAGACTCTGCCGATCCTCCAATGAACGCCCTTCAAGCACGATAAAGGAAAAATAGGGGGCCATCACCTCAGAATCACTGACCATCTTTCCCCCGACACACATAAAGCGTGCCTCGTGTTCGGTCACGAATACGCGGACGCGATCTATCGGGCAACGTAATCCGTCGGCAAAAGCTTGGCTACAGCGCAACAGAAGATTTTCCACCGCGGGCGCCGGACTCTGACCGCGAACCAGATGAATGTTCAAGATTGGCATTTGAATTCCTCTACGGCAGACCGCGCCTACGGCCGGCATCAAGCATCAGGGAAGAGCCGGTCATCGCTGACGCTTCTGGTGCCAGCAACATTTCCAGAGCCCAAGCCACCTGGCCCGGCTCGGTGAAGGCATGGATCGACGATTCGTTGAGCATGGATGCCATTACCTCCTCGACAGTAGTGTTATTCAAGCGTGCACGATCTGCTGCCACCCGGCGGAGACGCTCGGTATCAGCCGGTCCCGGTGCGACGAGATGCGCGGTAATACTTCGCTCGCCGTAAGCAAGGCTGAGTTGTCGTATAACGTTGACGAGAGCAGCGTTGGCGACACCAGCTGCAGCCGCGTAGGCAGTCGGCTCAAATCCGTAGTGACCACCAATGGCGACGAGGCGTGAATCTGTCTGCAAATGTGCGTCGACTGCCCGCACCAGTCGCAGCAACCCACCAACCTTGATATTTACTGCGTCCACCAAAGCCGATGTGTCGATGTTGAGCACACCACCACCCACACTGACACCTGGGCCATGTACGACCATGCGGACGGGACCAGGCAAAGCGGCTCGAATTGCTTCAATCGAACTGTCCTGTCCGATATCTGCGACACAGGGTTTCAGGCCTGTATTTGCCGATGCCAATGCCTGCAGGGTAGTTTCACTTCGGGCAACCGCCACCACACCAAGACCGCGGGCAAGAAAGCGTTCGACCATCACCGAACCGAAAGCCCCAGTGGCACCGACAACAACGACCCATTCTTTAACTTCAGCCATCACGAACCTCGGCAAGTTGGCTGGAAAGGATTGACCTCCCCAGCCAGCGAATCAGGCTGCCACTTCCTTGAGCAGGCCGCGTTCCTTGGCCATGGTCATGGCCGTATCGACGATCATGTCTTCCTGGCCGCCGATCATCTTCTTGCGACCGAGTTCGACCAGAATATCGCGTGCCGGGATGCCGAAACGCTCACCGGCCCGCTTGGCGTGCAACAGGAAGGTCGAATAGACGCCGGCGAAACCCAGGGTCAGCGAGGCGCGGTCGACTCGGACCATATGTTCCATCATCGGCACGATCAGATCTTCGGCCATGTCCATCAGCTTGAACAGGTCGCAGCCCGTTTCAATGCCCATACGTTCGCAGACAGCAACAAAGACTTCGGTCGGCGTATTGCCGGCCCCGGCACCGAGGCCGGCGACAGAAGCGTCAATGCGGGTGGCACTGGCTTCGATGGCGGCGATAGAGTTGGCGATGCCCATGCCCATATTGTGGTGGCCGTGGAAGCCAATCTCGGTTTCCGGCTTGAGCACAGCACGCAGCGCTGATACCCGAGCCTTGACATCGCCCGGCAGCATGTAGCCGGCAGAGTCGGTGATGTACACCGTCTGAGCCCCATAGGACTCCATCAGCTTGCCTTGCTGTGCCAACCCTTCCGGCGTATTGAGGTGGGCCATCATCAGAAAGCCGCTGGTATCCATGCCCAGCTTGCGGGCAAAGGCGATATGCTGCGGCGAAGTGTCGGCTTCTGTGCAGTGGGTAGCGACGTGCACGCTGCGCGCACCAGCGTCGTAGGCTGCCTGCAGTTCCTTCATCGTACCCAGGCCGGGGATGAGCAGGATCGATACCTTGGCCTGCTTCATTTTCGCGGCGACGGCACCGATGTATTCCTCGTTGCTGTGCGGCGCGAAACCGTGCTGCAACGAGTTACCGCCGAGGCCGGCGCCGTGCGTGACCTGGATCAGCGGCACACCGGCATCGTCAAGTGCAGTGGCGATGCTGAGCATCTGTTCGATCGACATCTGCTCGCGCTTGGCGTGCATGCCGTCGCGTAGGGACATGTCATGGATGACGACCTTGCGGCCCTTGAGATTGGTTTCGGCGCTCATCACGCGACCTCCAGAGGCTTGAGCTGGATTTTGCCAGCCAGGATTTCTTCGGCGAACATCTCGGCGGTGCGTGTCGCGGCCGCCGTCATGATGTCCAGGTTGCCGGCATATTTCGGCAGGTAGTCGCCAAGACCGGCGACCTCCATAAAGACGGTGACCCGCTTGCCGTCGAACAGCGGACCATTTACCAGGCGGTAGCCCGGCACGTATTTCTGCACTTCCTTGATCATCGCGTGCACCGAGGCGGTGATGCGGGCCTGGTCCGGCTCTTCGTCGGTCAGGCAAGAAATGGTGTTGCGCATCATCATCGGCGGATCTGCCGGGTTGATGATGGCCAGGGCCTTGCCCTTACGGGCGCCGCCGACGACTTCGATGGCGTTCGAGGTGGTGTAGGTGAATTCGTCGAGATTGGCGCGGGTGCCCGGACCGATCGACTTCGAGGCGAGGCTGGCGACGATCTCGCCGTAGGCGACCGCCTGCACACTGGAAACGGCGGAGACGATGGGAATCGTCGCCTGGCCGGCACAGGAAATCATGTTGACGTTCATCTCAACCTTGTCGGCATGCTGGCGCAGGTTCACCGGCGGCACGCAGAGCGGGCCGATGGCAGCCGGCGTCAGGTCGATCATCATGACCCCCAACTCATTGAGCTTGCGCGAGTTCTCGGCATGGACATAGGCCGAGGTCGCGTCGAAGGCGATCTGGATATTGTCTTCGAGAACGTAGGGCAGCAGGCCGTCGACACCGGCAGCGGTGGTCTTCAACCCCATGTCGCGGGCACGAGCCAGGCCTTCGGACTCCGGGTCGATACCGACCATCCAGACCGGCTCGAGGACCGGGCTGCGTTGGATTTTATAGATCAGGTCGGTGCCGATATTGCCCGACCCAATCAGGGCGCATCTGATTTTTTTCATCTCTTCCTCAATTGGCTTTTGGTCTTACTTGCCTGCCGCTTCATTGCTCTGGCCGACGGTTACACCGCCAACGCTGAAGTGCTCGACCGGATGTTCTGTAATCAATATCCGCACGGTTTCGGCGGGAATTTCGAGCGCCTCGACCAAGGCTGCTGTCATTGCTGCAACTGCCTTGCGCTTCTTTTCGACGCTACGCCCTTCGAGAAGGTGCATTTCAATAATTGGCATGGTGCTGTTTCCTTTTATGGTCTTTTAGTCGATAAATCGCATTGAGACGCTGCCCAGATCCTGGAAGCGGGCCACAATGCTGTCGCCCGGCTTCACAGCCACGGCCTCGGTGATGCCGCCGCTCATGACGAAGCTGCCGGCGGGGAGTTCCTCGCCCAGTTCACCCAGGATATTGACCAGCATGGCGATGGCTTCGGCCGGATGCCCGAGCACTGCAGCAGAAGCCCCCATGGTGACGATTTCACCATTTTTTTCCATGACCACGCCGAGTGTGCGCAAGTCGATATCCTCGACATAACGGGCCCGGCCGCCACCGACAAAGCGCGCCGAGGAACCGTTGTCGGCAACGACGCTTTCCAGGTCAAACTTGAAGCCTGAGAAACGCGAGTCGATGATCTCTACCGCTGGCAGCACGTAGTCGGTCGCATCCATCACATCCTGCAGGGTGCAGTTCGGGCCCCTCAGGGTCTTCTTCATGACGAAGGCAACTTCGCACTCGACGCGCGGATGCACCAGGTCGGAAGTCTTGATCGCCGAGCTTTCCGGACGCGCCATGCGGTCAGTCAGGAAACCGATCGACGGCACGCTGACCCCCATCTGGATCATCTTGGCCTTCGAGGTCAGGCCCGCCTTCCAGCCAACCTGCTTATGACCGGCGGCAAGGAAGCGCTTGCGCAGTTCCAGTTGTACCGCGTAGCCGTCGCCGATGGTCATCTGCGGGTATTCGTCGGTCAGCTTGGGGATGGCATAAGCGCGGGTCTGCGCGCCTTCGATACGCTCGCACAGGCGAACGATGTCCTCGCGGCCGAGGGTGATGCTCATGCTCATGCTGCACTCCTTCCGGAAAATTTGACCCGGCAGCTACCGAGGCCGCCAACCGTGCACACCAGTTCGTCACCATCGACCACCGGCACCAGCGCCGATTGCGAACCGGAGAGAATGATCTCGCCGGCCTTGAACGGAATGCCCAGTTCGCCCAGCGTATTGGCCAGCCAGGCGACCGCATTGGCCGGCGAACCCTGGACGGCGGCACCGACGCCGGTCGAGAACAGTTCCCCGTTCTTTTCCAGCACCATCCCGGCCAGCGTGATATCCAGCTGGCGCGGATCGCCCTTGGTCTTGCCGAGGACATAAACGCCACAAGATGCGTTGTCGGCGACGGTGTCCTGGATCTTGATCTTCCAGTCCACAATGCGCGAATCGACAATCTCGAAACAGGGCAGCACGTAGTCGGTGGCGCGAATGACATCCATCGCCGTGATACCCGGTCCCTTGAGGTCTGCCTTGAGAACGAAGGCGAGTTCGGCTTCGGCCTTGGGCTGGATCAGCGTCGCCAGATCGATCGTGTCGCCTTCCTGAAAGACCATGCCGGTAAGCAACATGCCGAAGTCAGGCTGATAGACGCCGAGGAAATCCTGCACCGGCTTGCTGGTCGCACCGATTTTCTTGCCGATGATCTTTTCTCCGGCCTGCACGCGGCGGGCAACGAAACGCTCCTGGATCTGGTAGGCATCCTCGATGGTGATTTCCGGCTCGCGTTCGAGCAGCGGGCGCACCGGGCGGCAAGCCACCCAGGCCTCGTAAAGCTCATCGCCGTAGGCGGTTATTTTTTGCTTGTCCATTAAGGGCCTCAGAGCTTGACGCAGATGTTGCGGGTTTCGGTATAGAACTCCAGCGAATGCACGCCGCCTTCGCGGCCGATGCCGGATTGCTTGGAGCCGCCGAAGGCCGTGCGCAGGTCGCGCAGGAACCAGCTGTTGATCCAGGTGATGCCGACTTCGACACGGGCTGCGACGCGATGGGCGCGGCCGAGATTGGTCGTCCAGATCGTGGTCGACAGGCCGTAGTCGTTGTCGTTGGCCTTGTTGATCACTTCGTCCTCGCTGTCGAACGGGCTGATGTGGCAGCACGGTCCGAAGATTTCCTCGCGCACGACGGTTGCCGTTTCTGGCAGGCCGGTCCAGATGGTCGGCTGCACCCAGTGGCCTTCGGCCAGGTCGGCCGGCATCTCGGGCACGCCGCCGCCGGTGACGATGGTGGCGCCTTCGGCCTTGGCCTTGGCGTAGTAGGACATGACCTTCTGCTTGTGCTCGGCGCTGATCAGCGGGCCGTAGTTGGCATTGTGATCATCCGGACGGCCGAACTTGACGGCTTCGGCCTTGGCCTTCAGTGCCTGCACGAATTTCTCGAAAATCGGTCGCTCGACATAGACACGCTCGGTTCCCAGGCAGACCTGCCCGGAATTCAGGAAGGCGGAACGGAAGATGCCATCGACTGCCGCATCGAAATCCGCATCGGCAAAAACGATACCGGCGTTCTTGCCGCCCAGTTCGAAGGAAACATCGCGCATGCCTTCGGCAGCGGCCTTCATGATCGCCGTGCCGGTGCGGGTTTCACCGGTAAAGGTGATGGCATCGACGAGCCTGTTCTGGGTCAGGAATTCACCGGCTGAATTGGGGCCGAAACCATGCACGACGTTGAAGACGCCCTTAGGGATGCCGACAGCATTCATTACTTCGCCGAGCAGGGTCGTCGTCAGCGGCGTCTCTTCCGACGGCTTGACGACTACAGTATTGCCACAGGCCAGGGCCGGGCCGACCTTCCAGGTCATCAGCAGGAACGGGGCATTCCACGGCGAGATCACGCCGACCACGCCTTTCGGCTGACGGATAGCGTAATTCAGGGCGCCGCGACCGTCCGGCGTCGCCATCTGGAAGGACTCGGAGGGCACATTCTTGACGACATCGGCGAAGACCTTGAAATTGGCCGCGCCGCGCGGAATGAAGGCGCTGGTCATGACATGACGCGGCTGGCCGGTATCGGCCATCTCGGCGGCGACAAAATCGTCAAAGCGGCGGGTGATCTCATTGGCCACCCCGTACAGCAGCTCGACGCGCTGGTCGGTGGTAAAACCGCCCCACTCGCCCTTCAAGGCGGCATGTGCTGCCTGCACGGCGGCATCGACGTCAGCCCGGCTGGCTTCAACGACATTGGCGATGACCTGATTGTTCAGCGGCGAACGCTTTTCGAAGGGCGTTGTACCCGTGGCTTCGACAAACTCGCCGTTGATGAAATTCTTGATCAGTTGCATGGCAACTCCTTGTGGTTCTCCCCGATAACGGGGCTTAACAATCAGTCTAGATTCCGCCGATCAATACTGTCCAATACCTTATTTCATTAAACTCAATATCAATAAGGTATGAAAGAAGACGACCCGGAGGTCGTCTTCTTAATTGATTAAAGGGCGCGGAAAAGCGGGCTGCGCACTTGCTGCGCGTCGGCCGCGGAAATGAATTTCTCGGTGTAGATGTCGCGCTCGAACAGTCGTCCCTGCATCAGGGTGGCGATACAGGCTTCGATCATCAACGGCGGCCCACACAGGTAGGCCTTGTTACCGCGAAAGTCATTGTCGAAATGAGCCTTCGCCGCATCATGGACAAAACCGCGGAAGCCACTCCAGCCACTGTCCTCTGGCTCGTGTGAGAGCGCCGGGACATAGGTGAAATTCGGGTGCAGCTCGGCCAGCGAGAGAAACTCCTCGTGGTAGTAAAGCTCGCCGAGATGGCGCTGACCATAGACAAGCGTAATCTGTTTGTCGAAACCTTCAGCCAGAAGATCCAGGATCATCGAACGCGGGCTGGAAAGACCCGAACCACCGGCCATGAAAATGACCGGCAGGTCGGCCGATTTCTTGACGAAGAATCGACCGTAGGGGCCGGATATCCCAAGCCGCTCGCCCAGCTGAAGCGTTTCATGAACGTAAGTCGTGCCCGGCCCGCCCGGCACGATGCGGATGTTGAGTTCGATCTCGCCGCTGGCCGAGGGCGGACTGGCCACCGAGAAGGCACGACTACCGATGCCTTTCGGCAAGACCAGATTAACGTACTGGCCAGCCTGGAAACGCATGCCGGCCGGATCGTCAAGCTTGATCCAGACACCCTTGATGGTCGGCGTCAGGGTCTCGATGCGACTGACGACACCGGCAAAGTCACGCACCGGCAGGTTTTCGGCATCTGGATCCTCGTCGATCTCGGCTTCAATCACCAGGTCGCTCTGGGCCGTGGCGCAACAGGCCAGGCATTTCTGCTCGTCGCGCTCGCCGTCCATCAGGGCGAAGCTGGAAGCCTCGCCATGCTCGATCTCGCCATCGATGACCTGCACCTTGCAGGTCGCGCACAGCCCGTGACAACAGGCATGGGGCAAATAGATCCCGGCGCGCAAGGCGGCATCGAGGATGGTCTGACCATCCTCGATTTCGATGGTCTGACCGAGCGGTTCGATGGTCAGTTCATAGCTCATCTCGCCATCCCTCAGGCAGCAGCCAGCAGGGAATTCAAGCCCGGCGTGATGAAGCGCAACTGCTCCTTGTGGCCGATGCCGTTCGCAGCCAGGCTGGCATCGAAATCCGGCGTGAATGGCTTGTTTGATTTCAGCCATTCAACCTTGCTCCAATCAACCGCAGAGGCATCCGGATCTGGCTGCATCAAGGCAGTCAGCGGGCCATCGACCAGTTCGCGGAAGCTCATTTCCGGTGGGACACAGATCAGGAAGGGTGCGGCGAACAGCAGGTGCTGATCCCAGCAGGCATAGACCAGTTGCTTGCCGTTGAAATTGGCAACCAGATCACGCGGCACACCGACATAAGGCTTGGTGGAAACTACGGCCATTTAAATTCTCCTTTTTGGGGTGCGTGGATCACTGATTGCTGGTGGCCATGGCACGCCAGGCGTCGAAATTCTTCTGGTCTTCGGAACCGTCGAAATCGCCGTTGTCCTTGCCGTTGCGCAGACCAACCCAGTCCATCCAGGCGGCCAGATCGCCGCCTATCGGGTCCTGGAACAGCTGCGGCATGGGCAGCCAGGCCTGAATGTATTTCTCCGGCTCGTTCTCGAAGATGTGCTGGCAGCCATCGGAACAGAAGTGATATTTCTCGCCCTTGTACTCGCCTTCGCGCTGCGCCGACCGGGTCGGATCGTCCGGCTCGGTAAACACGATGGGCAACTGGCAGGTCTGGCACAGCTTGGCCAGGCCGTAGTTGGCGAACTGCGTACCGGCGGCCTTCAGTTTCTTGATGTGTTCCCAGCGTGGGCGGTAGTACTTGTCGAAGGTGTCGGGATATTTTTTCGCCAGCCAGGCCATGTCGTCGTCGGACGGAATCCAGCTGTGGAGGGCGGTGCCGAAACTCCACTGGTACAGACCGAGCATGAACTGGTGCGACATGTGGTCGATGGCCTTTTCGGCATCATCCCAGCCGGCCGGGGCACGAATGCCGTAGCGGGCCAGATCGCGGAACAGGGCCGTGCCGTTCTCGATGCCGTAGATATTCCACGCTTCGCGCCAGGACATGACGCGCTTCGGCAGCATGTAATCCATCATCGTGCTGACCAGGCCGAGCACGCGGAAGCCGCGCCAGAACCACTTGTCGATCCAGCCCTGAACGATGGGCAAATTGGCCGGGTCTTGTTCGAGCATGAACTTGATGCACTCGAGGCCGAGGGTCATGTGCCGCGCTTCGTCGGACTGCGCCGAGAAACCGAAGGTCACCGTCGCCATGTCGCCATTGTAGGCGGCACCCGACATGAAGGGCACGAAGAGCAGGTTGGTCAGCACGTATTCGAAGCTGAAACCGATGGCGATCATGAACTCGAAGGGGCCAGCCGACACCGCGTCGTCGAAGAAGGAACGCGGCACCGTGCAGTACCACATGCGGTCGCGAGCATCGGCAAAGGCATGGAAGCCGTTGTAGAACTTGTTGTAGTTCGACAGGGCGTGAATCTGCGTCTGGGCGTGGCGAATCTCGTCGATCGCCTGCATCTGGCAGGCAACCTGGGTGCCGACACCGGGAAACTCGCGGCCCATGCGGGCGAAGCCCTTGCCGGCGGCGTATTCGCCCGGGCTGATGGCCTGTAGGAAGATCTTCAGGGCGCTCAGGTAGCGGGCATCGGTAATGTGCAGGTGGCCGTTGTTCTGGGCGTGGGCGTCGATGATCGCGTAAAACTTGCGCTCCTTCTCGGCTTGGTACTTCCAGTAGGAATCCATGGTCAGGCGGAAGGGGTCTTCCCACTTGTCCCAGTCGTGAATCCTGATCCCTTCGTACTTGGTGTAGGGATAGATCTCGTCCTTGTTCTGGTAAGTCGGCTCCCAGCCCAGGTCACGGGTCAGCAAGCGGTACTTTTCCTTCAGGGCGAGCTTCTTCTTGGCAACTTTCATGTCCATTTTGCGTCTCCTTCTCAGCTGTTCCAGCGTAGGGTCAGGGTGTCTTCGTCCTCTTCGACATTGCCAGAGAGGGTGATTAGATTGACGTTCAGTTCCTGCAGGTCAAAGGCGCGACCGAGTTGTTCCTCGATCGTCTCGCGACGGACAGTCAAACTACCTGGGGCATCAATCTTGATCATCGCCGGTTGGCGATTGACCGTGCAGTTCGGGTTATCGATGACGATCGCATCGATGATCGGACGGGTGTCTTCGTTGGTTTGCAAAGCAATGAATACAGTCGACATGTCACTCTTTCAGATTTCGATACCAGTTTTTTTAAGGCGTGCCTTCAGGGCGGCCATTTCTTCGCCGATCGCCTCATCAGCATCAGCGCCAAGCGCCAACTGGGCGACAGGCAGCAGTGCCGAAGCTGCTCGGCTACCCCATTTCGCCGTCCATTCTTGCAATACGGAACGGTTATGCTCGGATTCGGCGGCAGCCGTTTTTAGAACTGCATCGATCCATTTGCGGGTTTCTTCGTGCCAGTCGCTCATGAACTGGGTCAACATGGCGATGGCAGACCCGCCGCGCGACGACAAGTGCCCATCGACAATGCGTTCGTAGATCAACGGATAAAGCAAACCATCGAGTGCCAGATTCTGGGCAACAAACAACTCGAACGGATCACGGACAACCAGGCAGTCCTCGATATAGCGCCTCAAAGGTTGCCACTCGTCGCCTTCCAGCCAGGATTTTTTGCCTTCGTCCAGAGCCTCGGTATCGCCCAGCAGGAGGCCGATACGCGATAGGTACTGGGCAATGCCCAAGTTATCCATGGCGTGGAACATGCAGGCTTGGGTAAAGATCGCCGCATAACCGTAGCCGCAGACGAAAGTATTGTTCTGGTTTGCTCCCCAAGCCACATGACGCAATGGCACCAGCACCTTCAGGGCAATCTGCTTCAACTCCTCAGGAAGCATGTCAGCCAGGCCACGGGTTTCGACAAAGGTGAAATTTGCTTCCGTGGTTTCCTGCTGACGGGCGCGAGCCAGCGTGTAGGTGTTGTAGTAGAACTGACGCGGATCCTTCAGTGCGTACCAGTCCGCCATCACGATGCGGGTGATCGACTTGTCGTAGATCAACTGATCAGGGTCCCAGGTCGGGCGATAGTGCAGATTTTCAGTCGCCTGAATATCGTAACTACCCTCCTGATAGCGGGAGGCCGGCTTGTCACCGAAGCGACGAACCAGATGATCAAAGGCCTGACGTTGCGGCTGAATGCTAACCGTGCGCAAATCAATTTGCATAATAAGTCTCCAAACTTTTCATGTTCATTACTTCAAACAGCGTCTTTGCTCACTTGAAGCGAGTACCGGTGGCATCAGCCAGACGCCAGTCCCAGTCGCTGGGCGGCATGTCGTCTGGACTTTTTCCCGGGAGAATTTCCGCCTTGTTGCTGACGCAGAACGCTTCAAAGTCCTCCCGAGGGAGGATCAATTCGACAAATATCTCTGGCTCACCGATGGCAAACTCAAACTCGACGAAACCGTTGGTCCGTTCGCGGAGCTTGCGCACGAATCGACGCTTACTGTCGATCTCGGGCGTTTGCAATGCGCTGGAAGATGCGGATGCCATTGCTAAATGGCTCAGCTGACCACGGTCATGAAAGTTTCGTGCAGCTTGCGCTGCGGATAGTCGAGGCCCTGGCCGAAGTTATCGAAGGTCCAGGTCAGCGGCTCCTTGTAATCGGGATACGGCTGGTAGCCGCCCATGAAGGTCTCGAAACGGTTACCGGAAGGATCCCAAGCGTAAATGGTGCAGCCACGGGTAACACCGTGACGCGTTGGACCAATATCCACCGGGACCTTGTTCATCGACATGATGTCACCGGCTCTGAGCACCTCTTCCCAGGTTTCCATCAGGAAAGAGCAGTGGTGCAGCTTGCCTGGCTCCGGGTATTCGGCGAATGCAATGTCGTGCACCTTGTGCGAGCAGGAGAGCCAGATCGCCAGGTTGGCATTACCTTCCGGGTTGAGAACACGCTCAACAAGGAAGAAGCCCAGCACGTCGGTGAATATTTTCTGCACTTCGGCCACATTCGGACCATAGAGCAGTGCGTGGTCGAGACGGACGGGCCCGATACCGCGCTCGGACTCCTGCGACCAAGGCGCCGGGTTCACCAGACCGCAGCCGTTGCCAACTGTCGTTTTTTCTGAATAGAGCTCGATGAAGTGACCGCTCGGCAACAGGAAACGGACACGCTCACCGGTTTCCAGCATTTCGCCAGCCGGAATTCGCTCGGTCTTCAGGCCGTAGGCCTGGAGATCGGCATCAAGCTTATCTAGGGTTTCCTTGTCGAGCACCTTGAAACCGAAGAAATCGAGGCCGGCAGACTCAGCCTGGCGCAGGATGACACTGTTGTGATCTCTCTCATCCCAGCACTTTAGATAGACACGACCTTGCGCATCGCGCCCTGTTTCAACCAAGCCCATCACATCACGGTAGTGACGAACACCTTCCTCCAAATCCAATACGCGAATCTGTGCGTGCCCTGGACGCAAAACTCCGGTCATAGCCATTGATTAGTCTCCTCGTTAAAAAAATGACGGCTTAAAGCCTTACATCTGAATTCGTAACTACTGCTTGCCCAGCGAGCGCTTCATATTTCCCAGCACCCGCAACTCAAGATCGCTAACTGGGAAAATTCGACAGGCCAGAACTCGACCCTCCCGCTGATCCTCTTCAGTGATATGGCTGCGGCTCATCGCTTTATGAGCAAAGAGTCCGGCAACCACCTCAATCTTGCAGACCCCACAACCGCCGCCGCGACATCCTTGCGGAATGCCACGACGCCCGATCTGCACCATTCCTTCGAGTACGGATTGCGTCGGACTACACTGAAAGCTTTCGCCGGTCTCGGCAATCCTCACGGTGAACATCGACATAGACCTCCGCTAGCTCATTACACAACCAATTCTTCTAAACGTAATTGCAGATACCGTGCCAGGTTTACAACCAACTGTTTTAATTGGGTTTTATTAAAAATACGCCACCCAAAACCACGCCACTTTTATATTTTTATCAAACGTAATTAATACGATTGCTAAAATTATTTAAATCTATGAAGACAAATTCATAATCCGGGAATAGAGTTGCTTGAAGCCATCCTCCAGATCGGAATCAAAGCGTGGATCACCATTTGCAGCAAAGGCCGTACTGATCTCGGCCCAGTCTTCGCTTTTCAAATGCGAACGGGCCGCCGGCAGAATGGTGTTTTCTTCAAGGTTCATGTGCTCCCATTGAGCCTCGGAGAATTCATTGACGGCAGTAACAAGACCAGCCAACGCACCAGGAAAATTTCCCAGCTCGGAAGCACATCGATCAACCGCTGACTCCATGTTCCGAATCAAAGCATCACCACCGGCGTGCTGTGCCTTCAACAGCGCGATGGCGTCGTTGAACTCCGGGGTACGCTCGCTCAATAGGCGGAAGAGATAGGCATCCTCTTTCGGATGATGAAGGCGCTCAGGAAAGGCTTTGATGTAGCGAATCATCGAGCGAACCAAGGCCACGTCGAGACTCTTGTTTGTGCTCGCAACCTCACCCACCAGATGCTGGAGGCCACGCACGACTGCGGCCAGAGAACGATGCTCATCTTGAATAATCCCGATCGCTGTCAGCCGCTCGCGATCAGGTTGATTACTTTCGACACTGGCAACCAGCACTGGAATAGAACTATTAGACAGCACCTTCTGCGTCTGCGACCCGATGACCAGTGCTCGCAATCCCTTATGGCCGTGTGAAGCCATGAAGATCAAGTCACAGCCTTGCGCCTCAGCCTCGGCAAGAATGGCGGCAGCAGGACGGTCGCTGGTACGAACCACCGAGGCACAGGGCACCCCCTTGGCTTTTGCCGCAGCCTCGGCTTTTTGTAGAATTCCCCGCGCTTCGCCGGCAACATTGTCGACATATGCGCCAGGCGCTACGGTTCTCTGCAAAGCCCCCTGATCGGTGGCCGAAAAGTCAGCACGGGCGGTAAAAAAGGTAATTTTTGCCCCCAGTACGGCGGCGAAAGGAACCACCTGGGAAACAATTTCGGTGGCCAGTCCGGAACCATCGAGGGGAACCAGAATATGTTTGTACATGGATACCTCTTGCGAATAATCAGCGTGTAATGAAGCTGGTCAGATAACGACAGGCTTCTTGTGGCGCAACAGGAAATGCCCAAGGGCAGGCAGCAGGATCAGCGCACCAAGCATGTTCCAGACGAACATGAAAGCGAGCAGGATGCCCATATCGGCCTGAAACTTGATTGGCGAAAAGGCCCAGGTGGCAACTGCGATACCGAGTGTGATACCGGTCAGCACCACGACCTTTCCGGTGAACAAAAGCGCTTTGTAATAGGCCTCCGACAGACTGAGGCCAGCCTTCAACTGAGCCTGGGTCACGGTCAGCACGTAGAGTGCATAGTCGACGCCAATACCAACCCCCAGCGCGATGACGGGCAGGGTTGCCACCTTCACGCCGATATTCAGGTAGACCATCAGAGCCTCGCAGAGCACCGAAGTCAGCATCAACGGCAGCACGGCACAGACCACGGCCCGCCAGGAGCGGAAGGTGATGAAGGCGAGGACGATGACCGCGAGGTAGACCAGCATCAACATCTCGGTGTTGGCCTTCTTGACGACAATGTTGGTCGCCGCCTCGATGCCGGCGTTGCCGGCCGCCGACAGGAAGCGCAGCTCATCGGTGTTGTGCTCCTTGGCGAAGGCTTCGACCGTCTTCACCACACTGTCCAGCGTGTCGGCCTTGTGGTCCTTCAGGTAGGCATAGACCGTCAGCAGATTGCAGTTCTGGTTGAACAGCTCACGAGGTGCCCGGGTAATGATGGCGTTCAGCATGTCCTGGCTGCGAGGAATCTCGAACCACTTCAGGCTGCCCTCGTTCATGCCGGCTGCTGCCAGCTTGCTCAAGCCGGCAAGCGATGCCGTCGCCTCGACACCCGGCAGTTGCTGCAACTCGCGCTCCAGTGCATCCACCGCCATCACGGTGTTGTAGTGCGCGCAGTGGAACTGCGGCGTCTTGACCATGATGATGTAAACGTCGGAACTGGCTGCGTAGTTGGCGACCATGAAGGCGTTGTCGCGGTTGTAGCGAGAGTCGGGGCGGAGCTCCGGCGCCCCCTGGTCGGTGTCGCCGATCTTCAACTGGAAGCTGATGGCCAGGCCGACACCCCCCATTACGGTGGCGACGACGATGGCGATCGTCGCCCACTTGCGCTGGGTGAACAGATCCAGAAACGCCCAGAACGGATGCTTGGCATGACCGGCATCGGCCGCTTCGGCAAGTTCGGCTTTCAGGCTGCGCTTGGCCGCCTCGGCGCTGACCCCGGTATAAGAGAGCAGGATGGGCAGCAGGATCAGGTTGGTAAAAATAAGAACCGCCACACCGATACTGGCCGTGATCGCCAGATCCTGAATGACCTGAATCTGAATCACCATCAACACGGCAAAGCCAACCGCGTCGGCCAGCAGCGCAGTAACCCCCGCCAGGATCAGTCGACGAAAGGTGAAACGGGCGGCAACCAGCTTGTCGGTACCCCGCCCAATATCCTGCATGATGCCGTTCATCTTCTGCGCACCGTGGCTCATGCCAATGGCAAAAACCAGAAAAGGCACGAGCACCGAATACGGATCCAGCTCAAAACCCAGCGTCGGCAACAGGCCGAGCAACCAGATGACGGCAACCACCGAACAAACCACAACCAGCACCGTGCTTCGCAGGCAGCGGGTGTACCAGAACAGCACAGCAGTACAGATCGCGATCGCTACCGCAAAGAAGACCAGAACCTGCTGCAGGCCGTCGAGCAGATCACCCACCACCTTGGCAAAGCCGGTGATATGAATCTTGATATCGTCGTTTTCATACTTGGCGCGCATCTCTTCCAGACGGCGCGACAAATCGTTGTAATCGATCCTCGCCCCGGTTTCCTGAACCTTGTCCTGCAGCGGCACAAGAATGATGCTCGACTGGAAATTGCTGGCGATCAGTTGACCGATCTCGCCGGAGCGCTCCACATTGACACGAACCTGATCCAGGCTGGCAGTTGAACCGTCATAGTCATCGGGGATGACCGGACCGCCATCCAGGCCCTCTTCAGTCACCCCTGTCCAGCGCACCGCCGGGGTCCACAGCGATTTCATGAAGGGACGATCAACACCCGGATAGAGAAACACCTCGTCGTTGATCTTGCGCACAACGTCGAGATATTCGGCATCGAAAATATTGCCTTTCCTGGTCTCCACTGCGATACGCAGGGTGTTTCCCGCGCCGGCAAGCTCGCCCCGGTTTTCCAGGAAATTGGCGATGTACTCGTGCTTGGTGGGAATCATCTTCTCAAAAGCGGCATTGAGAGAGAGTCCCGTAGCCTGATAGCCGAGGACAATGGTCGACAGCAGGCACAGAAGAACGATGAACAAGCGGTTATTGAACAGTGCCCGTTCAATCACTGAACCGGACTTCGGATCGAAGTCCTGAAGAGAGACAGCCCCTGCATTGGGGTCGGATGCGACGTAACTCATTTCTTTTGCTCCATACGGAGGGCTTCAGGGGCAATGCGCATGACGCCGCGCTGCGTCGAGGCAACAAGCGCCCCATCGTCGGCCTCCACGAGGCCGGTAGCTGAATTCATCTTGATATTGGCAACGCTGGCGAAAGTGGCACCAGAGTCCTGGCTTAGCAGCAGGCGACCGGCTTCATCGACGATGGCCAAACGTCCATCGCGCAGCCGGATACCGGCTGTCAGGGTGACCGGCAGACCGGCGTCGACCTTGGACCACGTCTTGCCTTGGTCAGTCGAGCGGAAGGCGTTGCCGCGCAATCCGAATACGACAATCGCGCCATCCTCGGCGACGACGGAACCAAACAAGGTTCCCGGGTAATTGATTGCCAACGACCTGAAAGTCTGGCCGCCATCAACTGAACGCAACAGGATGCCTTGTTCGCCGGTGATCAAAAGATCCTTGTCGGCGATGGCCACGTTGTACAGATGGCGGGATTTCGGGTTTTCGATTTGGCCGACCAGAGATGACCACGTCTTGCCGCCATCGCTGGTGGTAAAAGCCAGGCCGTAAGCGCCAATCACGAAACCGCGCTGCTGATCGAAAAAGAAGGCGTCGAGGAAAGGCTTGTCAGCGCCGTCGGCTACCAGGCCCTGCGCGTCACGCTGACGACGTGTCGGCGCTGCAGATCCGTTTGCGGCAGCGTCAGCCGCCGCCAACTCGATGGTTGCGGCCAATTTTCCTTCCAGTTGCCGGACCCAGGTTTCGCCACCGTCCGCAGTCTTGAGCACCACGCCACTGTGGCCGACCGCCCAGCCGGTATTTTCAGAAACGAAACGAACCCCCGCCAATGCCACGCTGGTTGGGACAGACTTGGCCTGTCGCCAACTCTGTCCGTTGTCATCGGAGAGCAACACGATGCTGCGCTCGCCGACCGCCACCAGGCGCTTCCCTGCGACCGCAACGGCCGTCAGCACAGCGGACTTGGCACGTTCACTCAAGCGCGCCGGCTGCTCCAGCACATCACGACTGTTGCCACCTTCGGCACCGACAGCCAACCCATTGACGAGGCTCAGGCTTGCCAAAAAAATGGCGGCACCGAGCCATCGCGACGTTTTTCCACGCGCGTTCATGTGTATTCCCAAACGGATGAATCAGAACCGGGGAACCCGATTCAAGGGATGCCGGAGGAACCCCCCGGCATCGAACGTCAATTAACGGCTAGCGTCAGCCGCTATCGCGTCGCCGGTGAAGTAATTCTCCGACTTGCGTTGCGGCAGGACCTTGAAGGAATCAAGGAACTGAACCGTGCTCATCGTGCTCTTCTGCAGGTCAAATACCGAGACCGGCTTGATAACAACCGCCGGAATGGCCGGCACGACAAACGGATAGACCTGCGACGTGCGCCAAAGCTTGCCTTCGGTGTCATAGCCATCCATCAGGACCAACAACCATGTGTCCTCGTCCAGATAGTAGCGACGCTTCGGCACTGCATGACGCTTGCCACTGGCGACAGTCGCTTCAACTTCCCACACCCGATGCAGTTCCCAGCGCAGTTTGTCCGGATTCATGTGCCCTTTGGCAAAGGCCTCCTGCTCCTTGGCGGTTACCAGGGTGTTGGCGTTGTACGGCACGTACATTTCCTTCTTGCCAACCAGCTTCCACTGATAGCGATCCGGGTGACCCATTATGCCCATCACTTCATCAAAGTAATTGGCGCCGGACGAAACAAAGTCGGGGGTGTCGTAAGCAACGGTCGGAGCGCGACGGACACGGCGCTGACCAACCAGGTATTGCCATGTCTGGCGCGGGGTAGCTGAGTCAACACCATCACGAATAACCAGCGACTCACCGGCCTTGAACGGCGGAGCGACGGTGGAGAAGCGCTGCAGGAAGTATTCGCCGCTCCACTTTTCAACCGAGCCATCCTTGAAGTAGTAGGGATACTGATTGACCTGTTCGTTCTGAGTAGCGAGCGTGCGGCCACCATCGGCAGCGGTGATGATGTTCTTGAAGGAGACCTCAGTCGCTTCCGCCTCGACGCGCAGCAGATAATTCCAGATGGCCTCGACACCTTCCTTCGGAATCGGGAACGGAATGCCGCCGTAGCAGCCTTCCACCGAATTACCGCCAGCCTTGGTCTTGCAGTGCGTAGCATTCTTGAAGGTGTTGTCATAGACGAATTGCGGCGCCACTGCAGTGCGGTGCGTCGGGTAGACGTCAATCCGGAAAGTTTCCGGATATTTCTTCATGAGCGCCTGGGTACCTTCACTGAGCTTGTCGGCGAATTGAGCCATGTTTTTGGCATTGATCTGCACGACAGGCTTTTCATTCGGGAATGGCTGAGTCGGAATATCCCCGGCCTTTGGACTCGAAGCGACAGTCTTCTTGCCATCCCACGCGGGAATACTGCCATCCTTGTTGCCGGCTTTTTCACCACCCAGCGGCGTCAAGGTCGATTTCAACTTACTCGCTTCATCAGCCGTAACGGCCGCAAAGACGGTGGTGGTGCCAGCCATCAAAGCAACGATGGCGGCGCACAACATAGTTTTTTTCATGATTTATGTCTCCTTTATGACTTAGAAGGTGCGCTGAACTGAGAGCGAAATGAAGTCCCGGTCGCCATGGAAGTTCTTGTAGGACAAGGCTGGAGGGAATTGCTGGTCGATGACAGCATCTTTGGGTCCGAAATACTTCGTGTAATTCAGGCTAGTCTGCCAAGTCTTCTGATATTCCCCCTTGATACCGATGCTGAAATTGCCACCGCGCTCAGAAGGCATTAGCGCCGAAACTCCTGCTACCGAGGAATGGCCGTTGATGCCATAACCAACGCCGATCGGTACCTGCAAATCCAGGCCAGGCAAGACCTGGAAGTATTCAGGCTGAAACACGAATTGAATTGCCGAAGCCGTTTTGGTTGCATTCGGATCAAGCTGGTCGGCGTTCTTGGTAATCCGCATGCGCTGGTTGTAGGCGAACTCACCAATAAAGCTGGCGCCATGCCACAGCGGAGTGGCACCCAGAACGCTGATTGCGGAAAGATTGAAATGGAGGGAGTCGCCCACCGGGTAGGCTGGATTACCAGCACCATCAGCACCAAAGTTAGCAACCTGCGCAAGGTTTACCAGGACCCCTCGCGCGACCATGGGCATATTCTTTCGGATGGAAAGCTCTGCCGCAACGTTGGTCTCGCCCACCAGGGTGCTGATACTTGCACCATAGGTTTTAATCTTTTCGCCATAAACCAATGCGTAGTCACCCACATCCACCACGCCCGAGGCCAACATACCTTGGGCATTTTGGCCAGGACGAGCGTAAAACTGGGGCATTTTGTCGTGGAATTGAGCCGCGTAAAGGCCGAACTCGGAGTCACCCAGCTTGAACTTCACCTGAGCACCGCCTTGGCCAGAGTCTTTAGCCTTCAGGTCTTGGCCGCGGTGCAGCGCGACATTCGGCCCGCCGCCCGGGAAGACGATGCTTTCACCACCGGCATCCGCAAAGTCGGTAAAACTGAAATAGCTGCCGGCGGCCGGAATGCGGTTTTTCTTCCACTCAAATTGATAGTAGGCGCCGACCGTCAAATTCGGGGTGATTTGGATTTGTGTGGAAAGCTGTTTGACCGGCAGGGCTATTTCCTTGAACTGCGAGTTCGGCACGGACAATGCGCGTACAAGATCCAGCGGGGTCTGCGCTGCGGCAATGCCGTTGTAGCCGAAAAACAGGGTTTCACCGTAAAGCTGGGTGAACTGGCCACCCTTGACATTCACGTTCATGTCAGCCGGCGTGAAATTGCCATATACGAAGGCGTCCCGGAACTCTGCGTTCTGTGCCTGCTTACGAGTAGCGCTAGTAAACTGGTTATACGGAACCGAGGTGGAATTCACATAAGCAGTACCGTTATTGTCGTTCGTGTGGTTATAGACATCGTCGTACCAGGCCGCACCGCTAACCCGGAAGCCATACGCGTTCTTGAATCGAAAATCGAACTCGGACAGAAGATCCAGTCGATTGGTGATCATCGAACCTTTTTTGAAATTATTGTCACCGTCATTGACGTTACGCTGCATCGTGCCAGGACCGGGATCCCCTGCAACCGCATTATCGGGATTGGCGACACGCCAACCTGCGCTGTACTTGACCGTGTTGTCCCAGGACATTTTTACATCTGGATTTCCAACATCAATAGTGCCTGCCTGCGCCACACCTGCCGCGACGACACCAACGAAAGCGCCGGCCATATTCAAAACCAAGCGCTTGAGACGAAGACCTCCAAACTGCTTCGTTTCATAAGTTATTTGCATTTGTCCCTCCAGTAATTGTTTGACTGTGAATCCGCAAAAGTCTCGACTCAGCCCCCAAAATCAGGGTAACCAGCCAATCTCTACATGCAAATTTACGTGACAACAGAATTGCCGTCCAATACCATATAACCAACCAATCAATACCTTTAAAGTATGAAAAAGGTCGTATCCAGCCTGATTTGTCCTCACTTCACACTGAAAAAACGGGGGGCTTTAAGCCCCCCAAAAATGCAGAGAGAGACATTCACGCACAACAGGAGACTCGCTTCTGTTGTTGATTACAGGTTAGTAAATGCGGAGATATACTGTCCAATACCGATTTAAACCCATATCCATACCTTGCAGATATGGACTTATCGGTACCCACTCAACCAGAAACACATGGAAACGATCATGGATCTCCGGCACCTGAAATATTTCATTGCTGTAGCGGAAGAACTCAACATTGGAAGAGCGGCACTTCGCTTACATATTTCCCAGCCACCACTGACCAGGCAAATACAGCAACTTGAGGAGGAACTCGACGTCCAGTTGCTGATTCGCACACCACGCGGCGTTGAACTCACGCAGGCTGGAGAAATGTTTCTGGAAGAAGCACGAAATATTCGATCGCTGGTAGAACAGGCCATCGAACGCACCAAACGGGCAGGGCAAGGAAAACTGGGCCGATTGGATATCGGCATTTTCGGCACAGGAATCCTAAATACGATTCCAAAGCTTCTTCAATTGTTCAGGGACGACCATCCGGATGTGCGAGTCGTTTTGCATACGATGACCAAAAATGAGCAAATTGAAGCGCTGCGCCAAAAACGGATTACCGTCGGCTTCAACCGCATCATGTCCCCTCTACCAGATATAACCTGTGAGTTGATCATGCGCGAACCACTCTTTCTTGCGGTTCATAACAGCCATCCGCTTAGCAAGAATGTCTCTGTATCGGTTAAGGAACTGTCAAAGCATCCGCTGGTACTCTTTCCAACCGGCCCTCGCCCCAACTTTGTCGATCGGGTGTTAGAGATTTGCGGACATATGGGTTTTATTCCGGAGATTTCTCAAATCGTCGGCGACGCAGTGACTGGGGTCGCCCTGGTTGCAGGGGGATTTGGCATATCAGTGGTCCCGGAATCAGTGATCACTTTTAAACCACCTGGTATCGTCTATTTGCCGTTTGATGACTGGCTTACCGGGAAAGTGGATCTCAGTTGCATCTATAGAAAAGATGATGAGTCCCCAATTCTCAAGGCCTTCCTGATTGCGGTTAATAAATTTCGGGAACAGCACAAAGGCTAAATAGCTGAACACGAAAACAGCACGACATATTGTTCAATCCGTTCCCTGAAACTGGAATCGTCCTCTGTACGCAGAAGGCGTAAATCCCACTCGTTCACGAAAAAGTCGGGTGAATGAAGCCGTGTCGCTGTAACCAACATAGACAGCAATCTGTTCAGTGCTCAAATCACCGGCTTCCAACAACGCCCGGGCAGTATCGATGCGCAGGTGTTGCAAATAGGTTAGCGGTGACTGCCCCATTGTGCTGTTAAATCGCCTGATCAATGTACGGTCGCTAACCGCCAGCATTTGTGCGAGTTCGCTGATTCGTATTTGCTGCGCCATATGATCCTGAAGCCATTTTTGCGCACGATGAATCAAAGGATCGTTATGTGATTTGTCAGCGATCAATGGCTGAAGTGGTGTCTGTATCGTTTGTGTCAAATCGATCAGCATACTGCGCGCGCATTGCATAGCAATCGCTTTACCAACAAACCGATTGAGCAGCCGAACGGACTGCAACAAAAAAGTGGCATGTGCCCCACCACAGACCAGGCGTTCATCTTCAGTGACGGCTGGGCGCATCTGCAGATCGACGCTTGGAAAGCGCTCTCGAAAATGCCGCTCCAGCCACCAAGTCGTTGTCGCAGTACGGTGATTCAACAAGCCTGTCTCCGCCAGGAGGAATGTTCCAGTGCAGTTGGCACTTATCCATGCTCCAGCTTTCCATTGCTTGCTCAGCCAGTCACGCACTTCGACCTGCTCAGTTAGGAATCGTTGAAATTCGGCCCAACCACGATAGTGCAGGCTAGGCACGAACACGAGATCGTAGCGATCATCAGACGAGATCGGACGCATCGCCAGTTCCAATCCATTGCTTGCCCTTACCGATTGTCCACACGCTGATACAAAGTGCCACTCGAACAACCCCGTGGGCTGGGTGCCCTGTTTCCGCATGTGGGAATTAGCGACCTGAAGCATGTCGGCAAATCCCCCAATCACAGAGGCATAGGCATCGTTAAAACCAAGAATCGCGGCAGTCGGCATAAATCACATCTTTCTAAAAACGCGGAAGCCAATTTGGCGTAAATCGCATATTACTTGTCGGTTCCGACTATTACACCTCCAGGTGGTTTTACCTACAGTACGAGTCACTCGAATACATCAAATTTTCCAGGAGACACCTATGAACAATCGTGCTGATGCGTCCGGAACAACCCTAGTAACTCGTTACCAAGACAGCCTGTATCACGATCTGATGACACCAGAGGAAATTTTGGCTATTCGGCAGGAGGTCCGACGCTTTGCTGACGAGCACGTAGCTCCCGCTGCCTACGCAATCGGTCACACCGAAGAGGCCGTAGCCGCCTTTCCGCGCGACTTATTTGCCAAGATGGCCAAGGCAGGATTGTTCCGTATTCCCTTCGCCGCCAAAGTGGGTGGCCGTGGCTTGCAGTACCCGGCAACAGCAACGGCTGTGATGATCGAAGAGTTGGCCTATCACTCCAATTCGGTAGCCGCCATCGTGGACGTACACTGCATTCTCGCGGGCAATGCTCTGAAGCATGGCTCAGACTCAATCAAGCAACGCTACCTGACGCCGCTGCTAAGCGGCGAGATGATCGGCAGTTTCGCAACCACGGAACCCGACGCAAGCACCGATCTGAGCGTCGAAGCGATGCGCACTGTCGCGACACGTACAAACGATGGCTACGTGGTCAACGGCCGCAAGCGCTACATCACCAATTCTCCGGTTGCCAACTTTGTTGTCTTGCTTTGCATCGACGGTGAGCGCATGACCGAACTGGTTGTCGAACTCGATTGCCCAGGTGTGCGAGTTGGTGAGCCGGATAAAAAATTGGGCAATCATGGCCAACTAACCGCTGACATCTATTTCGACAACGTTAAGGTTCCATTTGAAAATGTTGTTGGCCAGCCCGGACAGGGACTGAAAATCGCCCTACAGACGCTCACCTACGGCCGTGTGGGCATTGCGGCCAGTGGTGCTGGTATGGCTCAGGCTCTGTTTGATCACAGCGCGGAACGGCTGAAGACGCGGCGAGTTTTTGGCAAAGCTATTGCCCAATTCCAGCACTGGCAGTTCAAGATGGCCGAGCGGGCCACTGAAATCGAGAATGCACGCAACCTTTACCTGAAAGCAGCACTGCGTATGGATGAGGGACATGCATTCCCAGAGCCCGAGGCGGCAATGGCCAAATGGTACGGCACCAACCTCGCAGGCGAATTTGCCCGCGATGCCGTACAGATATTCGGTGGCTATGGCTTCATGCGGGAACTTGCCGCAGATGGCTCGCATTATCGCGTCGAAGAAATCTATCGCGACTGCAAAATTGCCGAGATTTACGAAGGGGCCAATGAGATTCAGAAGCTAGTGATTGCTCGTGGCATTTTCGGCAAAGAAATCACCGGTTAATCGACCAACCTAATACCTAGATCGGAAAGTTAAGCACCATGAAAGTTCTCATCGTCCACGCTCATAATGAGCCACAGTCATTCAGCGCAGCAATGAAGGATCTCGCAGTCAAGGAGCTTGGCACACAGGGACACAGCGTTCAGGTATCTGACCTTTATGCGATGAACTGGAATCCCGTGGCAAGTGCCGCGGATTTCGGCGATAGGGCAAATCCGGACTATCTTATTTATGCCCTGGAGCAACGCCACAACCACAAGCAGCAAACACTTGCCCCCGACATCCAGTCAGAATTGGACAAGCTGTTGTGGGCTGACATGGTGATCTTCAATTTCCCGATCTACTGGTTCTCGATGCCCGCAATTCTCAAGGGCTGGTTTGACCGGGTATTCGTATCAGGTGCCGTGTATGGCGGGATGCGCTTTTACGACCAGGGCGGGCTTGTTGGCAAGAAAGCCATGCTGAGCATCACGATTGGCGGAAAACCACACATGTTGATCGAAGGCGGTGTGCACGGCCCCCTGGAAGACATGCTTCGACCGATTTTGCGGGGCACATTAGCGTATTCAGGCTTCAGTGTTTTACCGCCCTTCGTCGGCTACCACGTACCCTATATAGCCCCAGAGGAACGTACGGCCATTCTGGAGGAGTATCGCCAGCGCTTGAATGGATTGGATACCTTGCAACCGCTAGAGTTTGTATCTCTCGATCAGTTTGATAGTAAATTGCATCCCAAAGTTAGGTAACCGGAGAAACAGCATAATAGCAATCAATCCCCTCCATATACGGTAGGAGCGGCATCCAAGCCAATGCACGAGGTTGAATGCCGCCAATTGAATTGTCGTTCGCGACGAGCCCTATGTCCGAAATCTGCCCAATACCAGCCATTTAGTTAACCTGCCCAAAACGCCCGCTTTGGCCGAACACCGGCAGTTGAAAGGCTTCGCTGCCCCAACCGCTCAAAGTCAAAAAAAGTAGATAAAACGAAACCCGAAGCGCAAATGCGCCTCGGGTTTTATTACTTCGTTCTCTCAGTGGATAGCAGGGAAAATGATCGAACTGGCAATGCGCTGAGACCTACCCTACATCGCGCCCCAGTCTCACTACCCGGTCCTCAAGCTTGTCCGCCAGACTAGGCGCAGCCGATTTCTCCGAAGCAAAGCCAGGATCACCCTGCCCACCATCCCCCTCCGGATAAAATTCCTCTACGACAGAATCCCCCTCTTCTTCGCTTTCCTCGAATGCACCGTTAGAGAATCCCTGCCGAGCAGCCCCTTCTAAGGCAACCTGATCGAAACCAGCTTCCCGACGATCTGCTTCAAGTTGTTTCGACTCAGTTAGCGCCTCCTCAACAGAAACACCGCTACGTACGGTGAGATCGACGTAATAGATCGGGGTGCCCATGCTCTGCCGAGTCGACTTCCCTCTCAGCCGCAATTCCAGCGGCAAGTAGGCCAACCGGTTGCCTGAGATCGCCTGGAAGTATGCCAGCCGTGCCGACAAAGTCCGGATGCTGTTGAACCCCGTGGTCCGGAACACAAAGCTTCCCAGCGGATCATCATCCCCAATCAGCACATTCAACCTGCCATACGGTTTGCAGGCAGCGTTCTGCGCCAGCGTACAACCTTCTGGAGAAGGACAAGGCAATGACTGAATCCCGGACTCCGTCCGCCGCTTGCAGCTCTCACCATTGCCAACACAAACTGGCCGACCAGTCCTGCGATCAAACAGAGCATATTCAGCCCGGAAGTTCAGATCGGGATCATTGAAGAGCAGCCTGATCGGAATTGCTCGAATCTTCCCGCCCTGTGCTTTCCGGAATCCCTCATCGAAGGGATGTGGCAACCAGCCTTCTGCGCCCTGAACCTGGCTGGTGATGGTGAATTGATCGTCCTTTTCCGGAAGACGCTTGCCGGCTTTCTCGACGACCTTCCCGATGGAAATCCGTCCGAGTACTGGCGGGGTGATGACCAAACCTTTAAGCATGGTGTTTCCTCTCAAATATAAAACTCCCTATCGGCGCCGGATGACTATCCGGTTGCCGATAGGGAGTTGGTGGGTTGAGTACTGCTACGTTGGTTTTTCGGGAATGAATCAAGCAAGCACGAATCGCCGCGATCCTTGGCGCTGCATGCCGTAGGTCGTGAGCAAATCCGGTTGATCGGCCAGCAGCCGCGCGGCATCCAGCACCACGCTGTCTTTGGCTTTCTTCCAGGTCACTTCGCCTGTCTCGAAAATGGCGCGTGAAGCTTCGCCCATGGCCTGTTGCAGGGCTTGCTTCAACTTCGCTTCCAGCTTCTCGGTTTCAGCCAAGGTCTGACGGACACTGAGCCAGTCGGCAAAGGTCGCTGACAGGTTACGGTCGGAGCTGAAGTCGACTGCGATTCCCTTGTCCTGCGGATAGAGACAACGCAATGCCAGCTCTGCTGATTCCGAACCATCTGCCGGCGGTGGTGTACCGTCACAAGAAGTGGCGAGTAGCAAGTAACCTTGGACGATATCGTTCCCCTTGAGGGTGGAGGACTGACCGGTTTTTGCCAGTGCCCAGAACTTCTTCCCGCCTTTCAACACCCCGGCGGTTTCGAGCTCATAGCCTGCCACTTGCGTGAGGTCACGGTAGAACTCTAGAACTTCACTGGGCTGGACGACCTGATAACGATTTGAGACGACAGACAGGGCATCCTGTGTATCGGACCGATAGAGCACTTTCTGATCGGCGAAGGTTTTGATCGTGCCGAGCGCTCCCGCGGATTCCGAAAAGAAACGGACAGGGGTTTCGAGAATCCGGAAGGACATGCCGGATTGCTCTGCCCAGACTTCAATCGGCTGCTGCGGCGTAAGTTCATTGCCGAGGCCATGCCAGGGAACATCACCCACGTACGCCATTTGTTGGACTTGGTGTGCCATTTGAGGCTCCTGAAAATGAATGGTGAAGATGGCAGGTCAGCGGTCGCTGAACTCGTGGCCGCAATCGCCGCACTGCAGATTGCCGAGAACCTTCTCGTCGACGACATCGCCGACTTTGCCGCCGGCGATCGATCCGGCGGCGCCACCGAGCAGACCTCCGAGAATGGCACCAGCCAGACCACCAAGCAGCATGCCGGCCGGACCACCGACTGCACCTACTGCTGCGCCAGTTTGAGCACCCGACAAGGCACCACCGGCACCGGTTGCTGCACCACCGACGGCGCCGACAGCTGAGCCAATCCTTCTGGCGGTGTGCAGGCGATAGATGTTGATCGAATGGCAGAGGGGACATTTGTTGCGCATGATTTTTTCTCTCCTAGAAATGAAAAGAGCCCGTTACCTGCGTAGGTAGCGGGCTCTTGAATGGGTAGAAACTGGGAATTGAAGGCCAGGTTGGCCTAGTCTTCAGGTTTTATATATGTAACTGAATGGGGTTCAGATGCAGGCCATGATTCTTGGCACCGGCATTGATACGTACTTAGTAGGCTCGGAAATAAGTAGATCTGCGCGCTATCAGGGGAAACATCCAAAACTGTGGTGTTGAAATACTTCTGACAAGAACTTATAAATCAACGCGTTAAGACAACCAAAGTTGGCAATCGGACCTGATTTAAAATTTGCGTGCTGGCAGTAAAATTTTACTAGCAGGCAAAGAAGCCTAAAGCCCAACGTATTTCGCGATACTGCGTCCTACAAATTCACGTAGGAGAAACGCGATGCAGGAAAAGACCACCACCACCCCAAGGTTCCTGTCGTTAACGGAATCTCGCCTTCGCTTGGGGGGTAAATCTCGCAGTTGGTTGTATGACGTAACCTCCCCGAAATCCAAAAGGCATGACCCCACTTTTCCTCGTCTGATCCGCTTTGGTCCAAGAAGCGTTGGCATTCTTGAAGAGGACCTGAATAACTGGATTCGAGCTCGTCACCAAGATAACAAAAAATGAGGTCCCAGAAACCGGTGTGGCCCAAAAGGCCGCATTTACTTCCCAGAAACCGTAAAGGAGAAAACAACCGAGAATTTCCCGAGTAGCCAGATCAGATGTCGTTGCAAGGGCCCTGCAGCGCGATCTGAAAGCCAATCAAACCATACGAACTTTGGCGTATTAATCGCCAGAAAGGGTCATCATGATTTACGAAATTCAACCGCATTCAAATTACGACATTCAACCATTTTCTCTTCCACCATTTCCGGTTGACGCGCTACCTCCTACGATTCGAGCTGCGGTCGAAGAGGCCATGCTCGCGGTAGAGGCTCCCGCTGCGCTTATTGCCAGTTCGGCACTCGCCGCTGCATCGCTTGCCACCCAAACCGAATTCAACGTCGAACGCGATGTTGGCCTGGATGGTCCGATCTCGCTGTACTTCATCACCATCGCAGAATCGGGAGAACGTAAGAGTGCTGTCGACCGGCTGTTTTTTAAAGCGGCCAGAGAGTTCGAAATCGCCCAAGAACTGGAGGCAGAATGATGGAACGCCTGCAACTCCTCTATTCCAACACCACTCCCGTCGGCTTTATCGAAGGGCTTAAAGAGTCGTCCCACTCGGCATGCCTGTGTGAGGCTGAGGGCTCACGCTTTTTCAAAAGCAAAATCATTGACGACCTTGGTTTGCTCAATCAGGCTTGGGGCGGTGATCCAATCGTTGTGAACCGCAAAGGCAAGCGAATTGTGATCCCTTCTCCACGATGCACCCTCTCAATTCTCGTCCAAAGCATCGTTTTTGAGAAAACCATGAAGAATCGCGGCGACGAGTTTCAGGGAATTGGTTTTAATGCGCGCTGCCTTATCTCCTACCCTGAATCAACTCAGGGTTATCGATTACGCAAATATAGACCGCGCGATCTCCCCAACATTGGTCGCTTTAACGCGCGCAGCTTGGAATTGTTCAATAAACAAGTTCCCCTCTTCAAGTCAAAGGCACACCTGCCGGAGCGAACCAAATTAACCTTCAGCACTCTTGCACAAGCCGAATGGGAGCACATTTACGAGTGGATTGAACGCGCCTGTCGTGCAGGCGGGATATTTTTTCGAAATCGTGACTACGCTTCAAAAATGGCGGAAAACATTGCACGTATGGCAGCGGTTTTTCACGCATTCGAAGGGTGCGAAGGAACGCAAATCTCGCACGAACACCTTGTATCTGCGGCACGCATTGTTTCATGGTATGCCAATGAATTTTTGCGTCTGTTCTCCCCTCCGAGCCCAGCCGAAATAATGATGAACAACGCTAGGACCCTGGATGCCTGGCTGATCGATTACCTTCGTGAGACAAATACATTTTACGTACCCAAAAGCTATTTGCTGACTTCAGGACCAAATCGGCTGAAGAAGGCGGACCTGCTGGAGCCCGCCCTTCAGAAGCTGATCGATGCGAATAGGCTGAGCTATTTCCTCGGTTACCCCGGCTTGAATCTCGTGAACCCCACCCTTCAGGAGCTGATCGATGCGAATAGCCAGAGCAATTTCCTCGGGCAGCCCGGCTTGAACAACTCTCGTAGGAAAAAGGGCACCGTGATGCTCTTACTCCACGACAATTATTACGGCCAAATCGTCAGGGGCAACGCACCTTTCAACTATAAACCGCTGTAGTTGCAGCAAAACTGCTGCGAATCCGCTAATTATTAGCGGATTCGCAGCCATTAAGCATGCACAGGACGTCACCAGCTAGTTTTTTCCGAGAGTGGACCAGCCTATCAATCTGACTGGGAATCCGGCATGCACTGAAAACAAAGGCACCGGGACGCCAGCACACCAAATTTCGGCAATAGTAATATATAAATATTAATATAAACAAATAGTTAGAATAACTCCAGATAGCTCAGACTCTTCATGAAAAGACATTCTGAAAACAATAACCTGAAGCTGATCTTCGAAGATCAATTCGAGGGATTCACAGTATTCCAGCAGCGCGGACCGCTGGTCGAAGAATATCTATCGCGAGCGTTATGCGTCACTCGCCTTGCGTTACTTAAACACCGGAAGACTTTTGCATTCCGAGTAGACCTACACTTTCCTGCGAATTGGTCTTTCGGCACAAACGACAACAAGCCACTGGAACGATTCATTGCGTCGTTTAAGGCAAAAATTTTCCACAATAGAAAGTTACGAGCTGAGCAATCTCGGCTCGCTCACAGCACCGAAGTCAGCTACATCTGGTGCAGAGAAATCGGGGAGCACGGAGTTCCGCACTATCATCTGGCAATCCTACTGAACAGGGATGCTTTCTTTAAGCTCGGCAAGTTCAAAATCGGCAGGAAGAACCTTTTTAATCTTTTGGTTGAAGCATGGGCAAGTGCATTGGGGTTGCTAGTACAAGAGGCAGTTGGTCTCGTTCATATACCGGAAAACCACGCCTATGAGCTGACCAGAGATGACACGGATGACATGGATGACATGGATGCCTTCAACGATTTTATCTATCGAGTCAGTTACCTCTGCAAAGCCGAAACGAAGCATTTCGGCGACGGTGTGCACAGTTTTGGAACCAGCCGGATTTAGACGCAAGCACAGTGACAATTCAGCTAGGATTCGGAGTCATTTGCAATGACTTCGCCATTTTCAAACTCTGGCTACCTTCGAGAATAAAACGGCCGGGAAAGCGGGTGAGTGCGACAGTCTCGAAAAAAATAAGCGCCCTAACTAGCGCCGTCGTTTTGGAGTTTTAGAAATCAATTTTTTGATCAATGCATTGAGACTGTCATCCGTCGAAAACCAGTTTTGAATTCTTTTTATCATTGCTGATTTGGAATTTTTGATTGCGTGCCCATCAGCAGCCTCATTGAGAAATGGCTCGAAGTATTCTGCTGCTTCGATCTTTGAATTAAATGGCACTCTGCGCGAACGAATCTCGTCTTCGATTAGTCTGCGCAGCTCGTCTCTCATTTTTTGCCACTGCGCATTGCGAGCATCTCCTCCTTTACTTGAAACGTAGGTGTTGTATGCATCTTCACTGCAAGGCCGATACCCACGAAAGAGAACTAGCGCCGAGCTTGCAATGAGTTGCCTTGCATCTGAAATATTCCCCTTGCGGGCAGCTATCGCCGCAAGACCAGCATAGACAGAAGCCCATTTCACAGTGTGCAAACAGTAATGCGAGTGAGCCCGTAAGATAAGACCCTTCACCTCATCAAGGGGGGGAAAGAGTCCCCTTGAGTCATAGTCATTGATAAGGTGATTAACGTCGCACAACAAAGTCTCTGCTTCGCCTTCGGCGATGAGCGAATTCCAAGCTTCCTCTAGCTGAAGCGACAGGCTTTCCAATAGCGGTTCCTGGCTGCTTGCACATAGTTTGAAGAGGTTCGAGGGATAAAAAAATGAGCTCTCCAAGTCTGGCACTAAGTCTTCTCGCTGTTAAGGTTTCGGGAAAAGCGCTGACCAAGACCCCTGGCAGTTCACCTTGGTATCGCGCCTCGCTTAATTGGCGTCACCTTGCTGTTGCGATTCGCCATTTCGTCAATGAGGTCTGCCCATTGCTGCATCATTGACCGCCGCTCTTCCAGATATTCGGCCTGATTGTAGCTGGCTCTTACCTTGTTGCGCTCAGCATGGGCTAGCTGCCGCTCTATCACGTCAGGCCGAAAGCCGATTTCATTCAGGATGGTCGAAGCCGTTGCACGGAAGCCATGTGCCGAGAAACCAATGCTATCTTTGCCATTGAAGCCCATGCGTTCCAGCGCCCTATTCAGGGTCGTTGCTGTCATGCAGGTTTTGGGATTCCTGTAGTTAGGGAACAACATCTCGCGCCCGCCGGTATGGGTGTGAAGCTCCCGCAACAGTTCGACGGCTTGTCGTGACAACGGAACAATATGCTGCTCCCGCATTTTCATTCGCTCTGCGGGAATGCGCCATTCAGCCCGATCAAGATCAATTTCTCTCCAATGTGCCGCCCGCAGCTCCACAGTACGAACGAAGGTCAGCAGCAATAAACGAAGAGCAATAACAGTAGTCCGATACCCTGCGTAGCCTTCCAATGCCGCTGTGAAGTCGGCTATCTGGTCGCGAGTCAAAGGTTTGCGATGCTCAACCTTAGGACGATGAATTGCTCCCTTCAAGGCCGCAGCTGGATCAACATCCGTTCGCAAGGTAGCCGCTGCATAACGAAAGATAGCGCTGCACCATTGGCGAACCATGATTGCAACTGTTTCCGCTCCCCGTTTCTCAACGCGTTTGATAATCGACAATAGATCTGCCGACGTCACTTGCCGGATTGGCAGGCTACCAATGTGAGGAAAAACGTCTGCGTTCAAAAATCTGTCTATTTGCCGGAAATAGTACGGAGTCCATTTCGCCTTACGTTGCTCAATCCATTCCAGCGCAACGGCTTTGAAGGTATTCGCGTTGTCGGAGATTTGTGCTGCTTTGCTGGTATTGCGTTCGTGCACCGGATGAATACCGCGTTTCACCAGCTCCCGTGCATCTACCCTGATACTACGTGCATCAGCCAGGCTGACGGTCGGATATTCCCCGATAGAAAAGATGTTTTCTTTTCCCGCGATGCGGTAGCGGTAGCGCCACAGCTTGGTTCCGGTCGGCCGCACTTCCAAGTAAAGCCCACCACCGTCAGTTAGCTTGATTGGCTTTTCTGCAGGCTTCGTGTTGCGGATTTTGGTATCGGTCAGCGGCATGGGTGCGGGTATCGAACCTGTAATACTTACGAGCGCTCTTGATACCCGCAACGATACCCGCAATTTCTTCGGATAACAATGAACAAAATCGGACACTAAAAAACAGATAAGCCCATTAAACATGGGCTTATCTGCTGCATTTCGGACACTAACGGATCACAAAAAACCTCGATGCCGATTTTCGATCATCAGCAGCATGCTGTTGATTCCTTGCCTGTTTTGTAAGCCTTGGATTCTACCTTATGCACCGGGATTCGACGCCTTCGACACCGCCCCGTGGCGTCCGAATCATGGCTGAAGAACCCGTTCAGGTTAAAATGCCGGCTTTCCCGCCGGACCTGCCCATGACTGCCGCCCTTTCGATTCCTCCGCACAGCCTGTCCATCGTCGTCCCGTTCTACAACGAGGAAGACAACATCGCGCCGCTGGTCAAGCGGGTGCACGAGGCACTGGCCGGCTACCAGCACCCCTGGGAACTGGTACTGGTCGATGACGGCAGCAGCGATGCGACGGTGGATCGCGGCCTGCAGTGCGCCCGTGAATACGGCCCGCACGTCCGTGTCGTCGAACTAACCCGCAACTTCAAGCAGACGGCCGCCATGCAGGCCGGCCTCGACGCGGCGCGCGGCGATGTGATCGTGACCATGGACGGCGACCTGCAGAACGACCCGGTCGACATCCCGCGCATGGTGGCCCGCCTGCTCAACGAGGATCTCGACCTCGTCGCCGGCTGGCGCCAGAACCGCCAGGACGGCCTGTTCCTGCGCAAGATTCCATCGAAGATCGCCAATCGCCTGATCGCCCGCATGACCGGCGTCAAATTGCGCGACTACGGGTGCAGCCTGAAGGCCTACCGCGGCGACGTCATCAAGCGTGTGCGCCTGTACGGCGAGATGCACCGTTTCATTCCGGCCTGGATGGCGACGGTGACGACCCCACGTCGCATCGCCGAGGAACCGACGACGCACCACGCCCGCACGGCCGGCGTTTCCAAGTACGGCATCTCGCGCACCTTCCGCGTCATCCTCGACCTGATCGCCGTCTATTTCTTCATGCGCTTCCGCGCCCGCCCCGGCCACTTCTTCGGCAGCATCGGCCTGGCGCTGACGGCCATCTCCGGCCTGGTACTGGCCTGGCTGGGCTGGGTCAAGTTCGGGCTCGGCGAGCCGATCGGCGGTCGCCCGCTGCTCATCGTCGGCATCGGCACGCTGATTGCCGGTGTGCACTTCATCACCACCGGCGTGCTATCCGAACTCCTGGCCCGCATCTATTTCGAATCGGGCACCGTGCGCTCGTACTCGGCCCGATTGGCGCCGCCGCTCGCCGCCGACGAGGCCTGGCACAAGCCGGACTGATCTGCCCCTGCACCAGCCGCTCCCTGTGAGCGGCTTTTTTACGCCCGCCACCCCAAAGCGGCGAGCACCGGCGAATCCCGATCAGTGCTGCAGTATCTTGGCGAGAAACTGCTGCGCCCGCTCCGAGCGGGGATGGGCAAAGAATTCGTCCTTGGGCTCGTCCTCGACGATCCTCCCCTGATCCATGAAAACCACCCGATGCGCGACGCGCCGGGCAAAGCCCATTTCATGCGTCACGCACATCATGGTCATGCCCTCCCGGGCAAGCTCGGTCATGACATCGAGCACTTCGTTGATCATTTCGGGGTCCAGCGCCGAAGTCGGCTCATCGAAAAGCATGCAGATCGGATCCATGGCCAATGCCCGGGCAATCGCCACGCGTTGCTGCTGCCCGCCGGACAACTGGCCGGGAAACTTGCCGGCATGCGCCCGCAAACCGACCCGGTCAAGCAGCCTGAGCCCCCTGTCCATCGCCTCTTCCTTGCTGCGTTTGAGCACCTTGATCTGGGCCACGGTGAGATTCTCGACAATGCTCATGTGAGGAAACAGCTCGAAATGCTGAAACACCATGCCGACCCGGGCGCGCAACGCCGACAGGCGGGTTTTGGGATCGCCTACGGAGATGCCATCGACAATGATTTCCCCGGACTGGAAAGGCTCGAGCCCGTTGACACACTTGATCAGCGTTGACTTGCCCGAACCGGACGGACCGCACACGACGACCACCTCCCCCTTGCTCACCGAAGTGGTGCACTCCTTGAGGACTTCGAAGCTGCCGTATTGCTTGCTGACATTTGCAATCTTGATCATGAAGGTCTTTCCCGGTTGGTTCAGGCAGGCTGGTATTTTTTCTGCAGACGCCTGACCCATTGCGAAACGCTGAAGCAGATGACGAAATAGACCGCCCCGGCAAACAACAGCAGTTCGACCAGACGCCCGTCACGATCCCCGACCTTGTAGGCGGCACCAAAGAAGTCAGCCAGTGCCGACACGTACACCAGCGACGTGTCCTGAAAAAGGATGATGGCCTGGGTGAGCAGCAAGGGCACCATGTTGCGGAATGCCTGCGGCAGGATGACCAGACGCATCGCTTGCCCGTAGGTCATGCCGAGCGCCGAACAGGCTGCCATCTGCCCCTTGGGAACGCTCTGGATACCGGCCCGGATGATCTCCGAATAATAGGCTGACTCGAACAGCGCAAAGCCGATGATCGCCGAACTCAGGCGCAGATCGGCACCGGGCGGAATGTTGAACAACTGCTCGATGAATTTCGGGACAACCAGGAAGAACCAGAGCAACACCATGACCAGCGGTACGGCGCGAAACAGATTCACATAGCCAGCGGCAAAGAGCGAGAGCGCCTTGATCGAGGACAACCGCATCATGGCCAGCAGGGTTCCCCAGACGATCCCGACGACCACGGCGCTCGCCGTGATCTCCAGCGAAATCTTCATACCCTCCCAGAGGAAGGGCAAGGCACCGGGAATCGACGACCAGTCGAATTCGTACATGTCACTTGCCCCCCATGTAGCCGGGCACGCGCACCCTTTCCTCGAGGCGCTTCATCAGGGCCATGACGATCAGGTTGAGCGCAATGTAGGCCAGCGTCACGGCAATGAATGACTCGTACGGCTGGGCAGTGTAGTCGACCAGCTGCCGCCCCTGGGCAGCCAGTTCGAGCAGCCCGATGGTCGAGCAGACGGCCGAATTCTTGAAGACATTGAGGAACTCCGAGGTCAGCGGCGGCACGACCAGCCGGAAAGCCATGGGCAGCATCACGTAACGATAGGTCTGGGCCAGCGTGAAGCCGAGAGCCAATCCGGCATTTTTCTGGCCGCGCGGCAGCGAGTTGATCCCGGCCCGCACCTGCTCGGCGACACGGGCACTGGTAAACAAGCCCAGACAGAGGACGGATGCCGAAAACATCTGGAACACCGGATTCGACTGCTTGAATGCATTGCCCCAGGCTTCGGGCAGGAGTTCCGGCAGGACGAAATACCAGATGAACAGCTGGACGAGCAGCGGAATATTGCGGAACAGCTCGACATAGGCGCTTGCCAGACCGCTCAACCACTTGTTGGGTACGGTTCGCAGTACCCCGACCAGCGCCCCCAGCAGCAAGGCCAGCAGCCATGCCGACAGAGAGAGCATCACGGTCATCTTCAGGCCGGCCAGCATCCAGCCCAGATACGTATCATCGCCGGCGGCCGATGGCTGCAGGAAAACGCCCCAGTTCCATTGATAACTCATCGTGCCGCCTCCCAGGGAGCACCCAAGGCGCCACGCGCCTCAGGCGGCTGCCGGAATTACTCGAAAGCCTTGTCGTTAGGTGCTTTCATCAGGATCTTCATGTCCTCGGAGAGCGGCATGTTCAGATTCAGCCCCTTGGGTGGAATCGGGTTCAAGAACCATTTGGCGTAGATTTTTTCCGCTTCGCCGGAGGTCATGGCCTTGCTCAGCGCAGCATCGACGACCTTCTTGAAACCCGCGTCGTCCTTGCGCAGCATGCAGCCATAAGCCTCCTTGGATTGGGGCGTACCGACCACCACCCAGTCGGATGCCCGCTTGGCTTTCGCCATCTCCCCGAACAACAGCGCATCGTCCATCATGAAAGCAACGGCGCGCCCCGTCTCCAGCGTCAGGAAGGCTTCTCCGTGATCCTTGGCGGAGATGACATTCATCTTCATCTGCTTGTCTTCGTTCATCTTGCGGATCAGGCGCTCGGAGGTTGTGCCAGCCGTCGTCACCACGTTCTTGCCCGCCAGATCGGGAAAATCGTTGATACCGGAAGTCTTCTTGGTCATCAGCTTGGTGCCGATGACGAAAATCGAGGTCGAGAAAGCCACCTGTTTCTGGCGCTCGGTATTGTTGGTCGTCGAGCCGCACTCGATGTCGATCGTACCGTTCTGGACCAGCGTAATGCGATTGGCCGAAGTAACCGGCATCAGCCTGGTATCGAGCCTGGCGAGCTTGAGTTCGCTCCTGATGGCCTCAACCACCTTCAGCATCAGTTCGTGCGAGTAGCCGATGACCTGCTGCTTGTCGTCATAGTAGGAAAAGGGGATCGACGACTCCCGGTGCCCCAGCGTCATGCTGCCGGTATCCTTGATCTTCTTCAGGGTCGGTGATTCCTGCGCCACGGCGGACGCCGAGCAGGCGGCGAGGATGGCCGCGGCAAGTACGATGCGCTTCATTGGTTTGTCTCCAGAATAGCGAAGCCCCCTGCGGCTTCGGGCCTTGACCATCATACGCACATGCCTGCACCGGAACAACGCCAAGCCATCTGCGCCCTCCCCTCTGGAGGAAGCTGCCGCCTGGCCGGCAGCACAAACAAAAAAAGCCGCCCGCAGACGGCTTTCCGGTTCAACAAGCGGGATTCAGTTGAAGCGCGTATCCAGTCCCTGCTCCGCCAGTTCTGCCGCGCGCAGCACCGCACGGGCTTTGTTCTGGGTTTCCTGCCATTCCGATTCGGGATTCGAATCGGCGACGATGCCGGCACCGGCCTGGACATGGAGCTTCTTGTCCTTGATCACGCCGGTGCGGATGGCAATGGCGACGTCCATGTCGCCATTGAAGCTGAGGTAACCCACCGAGCCAGCGTAGATCCCGCGCTTGACCGGCTCCAGCTCATCGATGATTTCCATCGCGCGGACCTTGGGCGCGCCCGAGACCGTACCGGCCGGGAAGGTGGCGCGCAGCACGTCGAGGGCATTCAGCCCGGGCTGCAGCCTGCCTTCGACGTTGGACACGATGTGCATCACGTGCGAATAGCGCTCGACGATCATGTTCTCGGTCAGCTTGACCGTTCCGACGCGGGCAACTCGTCCGCAATCGTTGCGGCCGAGGTCGAGCAGCTGGGTGTGCTCGGCACGCTCCTTTTCATCGGCCAGCAATTCGCTGGCGAGTGCGGCATCCTCTTCCGGCGAGGCACCTCGCTTGCGGGTGCCGGCGATGGGACGCACGGTCACGCGCTCCCCCTCGAGTCGCACCAGAATCTCCGGCGAGGCACCGACGACGTGGTAGTCCTCGAAGTCGAAATAGAACATGTAGGGCGACGGATTCAGGCTGCGCAGCGTGCGGTACAGGGCCAGGGGGCTGGCCATGAACGGCTTGGTCATGCGCTGCGACAACACGACCTGCATGATGTCGCCCTCGGTGATGTAGCCCTTGGCCTTGAGCACGGCCTGTTTGAATGCCGCTTCGCCGAAGGTGGACACGGCCGGTTCGGAATGTACCGGCTGCTCGCTGGGCAGGGTGACAGCCGTGCGCAGCTTGGCCAGCAGTTCCTTGAGGCGGGAGCGGGCCTTCTGGTAAGCACCGGGAAAGCCGGGCTCGGCATAGACGATCAGGGTCAGCTTGCCGGACAGGTTATCGACCACGGCGAGTTCTTCGGACAACAAGAGGCCGATGTCCGGCGTGCCGATTTCGTCCGGCTTGTGAGTACGGGTCAGGCGGGTTTCGACATAGCGCACGGTGTCGTAGCCGAAGCAACCGACCAGGCCGCCGCAGAAGCGCGGCAGGCCGCTCGCCGGCGGGGCGCGGAAGCGCTGCATGTATTTGCCGATGAAATCGAGCGGATTGGTGTCGTCCTCACGCTCAGCAATGCGGTTGCCGGTCAGCACCAGCACCTGATGGCCATTGACGACGATGCGCGTCGAGGCTGCCAGACCGATGATGGAGTAACGGCCAAAGCGCTCGCCGCCCTGAACGGATTCGAGCAGGTAGGTGTAGGGACCGTTGGCCAGCTTCATGTAGATCGACAGCGGCGTGTCGAGATCGGCGAACGTCTCCAGCGAAACGGGGATGCGGTTGTAGCCTTGCGCGGCCAGCGCGTTGAATTCGGTTTCAGTCATGGGGAGCCTCAAAATGACGGGGTGTTGCAAACTGGGTGCGCGCTGCAAGCGAGGCAGGCGCCGAACGGGCGAGTGATTACGGACGCCAGCGGCGCCAACGAAGCTCGATGTTCCAGTGATGCAAGGTGGTCATTTCGTCAGGAGGTCTTGAAAGTGAGCGCCTGCCGGTAGGCGGCAAGCAGATCGGATACTAGCGCATCGCAATCGGCACTGTCCACCGGCTTGCCCTCGTTGTAGCCGTAGGGCACGCAGAAGGTCGGGCAGCCGGCAGCGCGGGCGGAGAGAATGTCGTTTTCCGAATCGCCGATATGCAGGTTGCGGTCCGGGCGCACGCCGAACAGGCGGCAGGCATGCAGGATGGGTTCCGGATGCGGCTTTTTATGGGCCGTAGTATCGCCGGAAACGATCACATCGAAATACGCCGTCATCCCCATGCGTTCGAGCAGGGCTTCGGTGAACATGCCGGGCTTGTTGGTCACGACCCCCATTTTCAGACCACTCGCCTTCCATGCTTCCAGCCCTTCCTGAACGCCCGGATAAATTTGCGTGAGGCGACCGTTCACCTCGCTGTAGTGTCGCTTGAACGACTCGATGGCGGCATACAGCGCCTCGGCGGTCGGCGCTTGCCCGTGAGTCAGGCATCGTTCGACGAGGACGGCCATGCCCTTGCCGACAAAGCTGTGCACCTCGGCCTGGCTGCGCGCGGGGGCACCGACCTCGGCGAGCATCAGCCGGCAGCCTTCGGCCAGATCGGCAATAGTGTCGAGCAAGGTCCCATCGAGGTCGAAGGTGACGGATTGGAAATGCATGGCGGTCATCCGGTAGTCCACAAGGTCAGCCGCGAGTATATAGCGCGCGCCGTATCGCACCGTTAACGAACGCTGAAGCTCACCCTGTCGAATCGACCATGGTCGTCCATCACCGTCACGTCCATGCGCCCCGTTTCGCTCAGCCGATGGATCAAGGGCAGACTGGCCTGGCGGTGGGCGAGCAGCTTGCCGTTGAGCAGCCAGTACACCTGCCCTCTTTGGCCACGCACTTCGAGCCGGATGACCGGGTCCTGATCGCTCCGCACGCGCCGGATCACTTCGCCGTCCGTAATCCCCGAAATACGCAATCCGGCCTCCGGCTCCGCCTGCTGCTGGCACTTCGGATGCCAGGCCGGCGGCAAGGCCTTGCGGCGCAGCTCCACCCCCAGCCAGGGCTCGAGCGCCGCCGGCCAGCGCACGGCATCGACCTGCCGCTTCGGCTGCTCGCTGCACGCTGGCGTCACGCGCAAGCCACTCGCCGCATCGACCTGATAGCTGTATCGCACCTCGCCGCTGCGCAGGCGATCCGGGAAGGTCGGTGGCGCCGTGTCGTTGAGCAGCCAGGCCAAGGCCTGTCGATGGCACAGCCCGTCTTCGGCCGGATCGTAGCGCCCGCCCTGTGGCCAGCACACTTTCTGCTGGCTGACCGAAGCCGGTGGCAGCCGGGTAACCGCCGGTTGCTGATCAAGGGCGCTGAAGATATCGACCAGCAGCGGGGCCGCGATGTTGGCCCCGAAGAAACCGGGGTTGGGCGTGCCATCCGGCCGGCCGACCCAGACGCCGACCGTCAGCCGGTTGGAAACGCCGATGGCCCAGGCATCGCGAAAACCGAAGCTGGTTCCGGTCTTCCACGCGACCCCACGCCGGATGCCGCTCCCTGCCTCCACGGCCCGACCGACCGGACCACCCGACTCGAGAATGTCGCGGATGATGAAGGCAGCCCCCTCCGACAGCATGCACTGCTCAACCCTGGGTGCATCCGGCGTGTAGCGTGGCTTGCCGGCAACACCCTGACGGGCGAACGCCGTGTAGGCACCGACCAGTTGCTCCAGCGAAGTGCCGGCACCACCGAGGATGACCGAGAGGTTGGGCGACTCGCCCTTGGGAAAATCGAGTTTCAGCCCGCCACGCCGCAATGCCGCCACGAAACGCTTCGGATCGAGGCGCTCAAGCACCTCGACAGCCGGCACGTTGAGCGACTTGACCAAGGCTTCGGAGACGCTGACCGGCCCATGGAAACTCTGCTGGAAATTGCCCGGCTGGTAGCCGCCAAAAGACTGCGGCACGTCACCGAGCAAGGACTCGGAATGGATCAGCCCTTCGTCCAGCGCCAGCCCATAGAGGAAAGGCTTCAGCGTCGACCCCGGCGAACGCGAGGCACGCACCATGTCGACATGGGCGAAGCGGTCGCTGTCGGCGAAATCGGCCGAACCGGCGTAGGCGCGTACCTCCAGCGTCTCGTTATCGACCACGAGGGCGGCCATCGAGACGCGCGGCGGCAAGGCGCCGAGGCGATGCGTCAGCAGCAGCTCGACCGTCTGTTGGGCCTGGGCGTCGAGGGTCGTATCGATACGCTGGCGGCCGGCTGCCTCCTTGCGTAGCCGCTCGGCCAGCAGCGGCGCCAACAACGGGTCGCGTACCGTCTGGGCAATAACCGGCTCCTGCAGGGCATCCCGGATATCGGCATCCGACCACGTCCCGGCCATCCGTTGCAGCACCTTGTCCCGCGCCAGCCGGGCACGCTCGGGCTGGCGGTCCGGACGCAGGCGGGACGGTGCCTGCGGCAGCACGGTGAGCAGCGCGGCATCGGCATGACTCAGGCGCCGTGCCGGCTTGCCCAGATAGGCCCGGCTAGCGGCCTCGACACCTTCGAGGACGCCGCCCATCGGCGCGTAATTGACGTAGATGCCGAGAATGTCGTCCTTGGAGTAATGCGCCTCCAATTGCAGGGCTCGCAGGATCTGCTTGAGCTTGCCCACCATGCTCTTGGGCATGGGTTCGAGGATGCGTGCCACCTGCATGGTCAGCGTCGACCCGCCGGACACGATATGGCCGTGGCGCGCCCACTGCCACGCCGCACGGGCCAGTGCCAGCGGATTGACGCCGGGATGCCAGCGGAACCAGCGATCCTCGTAGCGCTCCAGCGCTTCAAGGTAGCGCGGCGATACCTCGGCGAGCGTCACCGGATGCCGCCAGACGTGGTCGCGGTCGGGAAAGGCGCGCAGCGGCGTGCCGTCGCGGGCGACGATGAGCAACGCATTGGGCGCATCGCGACCGGGCACCTGCGGCGGAAAGGCCCGATCGAGCGCCAGCAGCAAGGCCAGCCCCGCGAGGACGAACCACACCCAGCGCGGTAGGCGTTTCAGCCTGCCGCACCAGGGGGCGAATCTCCCAACCGGCGCCACGAGGCAATCAGGGCTTGGCGGGCGGCGAGGCCGGCGCCGCCTTCTCCTTGGCCTCCTTGCCGTCGGTGACGGTCAGCGTCGCCTCGCCGGTGGCCAGACCATAGACATCCGGACGGTACATATCCTCGGCGTAGAGCGGCGGGAAGACGAACTTGCCCGGCGTCACGACCCGGGCCCGATAGAACAGGCTCAACTTGCCCTGCAGACGGGCGGCGACGACAAAGCGGTCATCGCGGAACTCGACGTGCTGGATACGCGGGTCCTGCATGGCCTCGGCCGGATTGACCTTGTCGATGGTCGTGCTGGCGATGCCCTCGCCCTGCGCTATGTTGAGATTCTCGATTTCCAGGCCGGCCGGAATCTTGTCGACCACCATGCCGGTATTCACCCAGCTGCGCGCATTGACGTTGATGCGTACGATCACCGACTCGCCGACACGCAGTGGTCGCGGCCGCATCGGCTTGCCGTCGGCTTCGAACAAGTCGCGCGACAGGGCGATGGCGTCATCGCGATTGGCCGGCATCTTCGCCGGGTGGCCGCTCAGGCTCAGCTGCAGATAGAGCTTCTCCTTGTGCGTGTTCTTGAAGTGCACGCCGCCCTGCAAGGCAGCCGCCGTCAGCGGGCGAACCAGATTGCCCGACGCGGTGATGCTTTCCGGCTTGTCCTTGCCGGCAAACTCGGCACTCCAGCTCGATTCGCCCTCCGTCTTGCCGGCGAAATTACGACCGAGCAGGAACAGGGCGAGCTTTTCCTGCGTGCTGGTGTAGCGGTTCTTGCCCAGCTCCGCGGCCGCAATGGCGACCAGGTTGTCCCTGCCATCGACCTTCAGCTTGTGGCGTTCGAGCAGCGCATAGGAGAGTGCCGCATCGCGTAGCGGACTGCCGTAGTCGCCCCACCAGTAGCCGGTATCGCGGCTCTTCTTCACCCCCTCGGCCAGCGCCGTCTGGGCGCGGGTTTCATCGCCCATCAGCTTGAGCGCCAGGCCGAGATGGACCAGTGCCAGCCCCGAGTGGGCCTGTTCGCGCAACTCGAACATCTGGCGCAGCGTGGACAGCGGCGCCTTCGACTCGCGTGCCAGCACGTAGCCGCCATAGGCCAGCACACCGAAACGGCCAGCCCCGGCGTAACGATAGTCCTGCCAGCCGTTCTCGCGATACACCACCTTCCCCGACGGCAGGCCTGCAGCGCCTTCCTGCAGGTTCTTGAGCAGGAACTCCATGGCGTTTTTGTGCATTGCTTCCGGCACATCGAAGCCCTGTTCGCGGGCGTCGAGCAGGAAGTTGCCGACGTAGGCCGACAGCCAGTACTGGTACTCGGAGACGTTGCCCCACAGGCTGAAGCCGCCGTTCGGTGCCTGCATCGCGCCGAGGCGGGCAATCGCCTTGCCCAGCATGTCGGCTCGCTGATCGCGGCTGTAGGCCTTCAGCCCGAACAGCTTGGCCCCCTCTTCATCGACCAGTACGTGCGGGTAGGCCGTGGAGGTGGTCTGCTCGGCGCAGCCGTAGGGATAGGTCAGCAAGCCCTGGATGGCGCCGCGCACATCGATCGGCGCTTTGTCGGAGATCACCAGATGCGACTGCACGGTGCTCTTGATGAATCCGCCCAGCTCGCCCTCCTTGATGTCGATGCTCTCACCGGGCCCGACCGCCAGCAGCTTCATCACCTGCTGTTGCGGGGTCGCTGCCTGGACCTGCAGGCCAAAGCTGCGTTCCAGCTTGAGGCCGCTGGCGCTGCTCACGGCCACGCGCACATCGGTCAGGCCAAAGGCGCTGCCCGCCTCGACGGCGAAGCGCAAGGTCTGCTTCTGCTGGTCTTTCAGCTCCAGTTCGCGCTCGGCATTCGCCACCTTCAGTCCGTCACCGTTGATAACGCGAACCTTGAGCTTCTGTGCCTCGCCCGACAGGTTGTGCAGGTCGAGCGCGACGGTCGCGTTGTCGCCGACGGTCAGGAAACGCGGCGTCATCAGTTCGGCGACCAAGGGCGCGGCCACCACGGTTTCCGCCTCGGCATTGCCGAACTTGTCGGGCGCCGCGACCACCGTCATCAGGCGCAGCGTGCCGTTGAAGTCGGGCACGTCGAGCGCCACCTCGGCCTCGCCCTGGGCATTCAACTCAACCGGCCCCGAGAACAGATCGACCAGCCGGACTTTCTTGGGCAGGCTCTTGGTTGCCTTGGGCGCGGCATCGCCGCCGAACTTCAGCTTGCCCTTCTGGCCGGCCATTTTCTCGATCAAGCGGCCATAGACATCGTACTGGTCGGCACCGTAGCGCTGCTTGCCGAAGAAGTGGCCGTGCGGGTCGGGCGTCGCGAAGCGGGTGATATTGAGGATACCGACATCGACCGCCGACAGCGTCACCATCGCTTTCTGGCCTGCCGCAGCCGGCGCCTTGACCTTCACCTTCAGCTTGGTTTCCGGCAGCATTTTTTTCGGGGCTTCCAGCGTGACGGCCAGCTTGCGGTCGCCACGGTCAAGCGGCAGATGCGTCAGGCCGAGGGCGCGAGCCGGGGTCACCTTCTCGCCGCTGTTGCCCGGACGCAGTACCGCCACTGACACATACAGGTCGTGGCGCTTCCAGTCCTTGTCGACCGGAATGTCCAGCGTCGTGCCATCGGCAGGCACAGAGATACGCTTCAGCCACAGGGTCTTGTCGCCCTCGACGGTGACCAGAGCCTCGCCGGCATGCGGTGGGGTGATGGTCAGTTTGGCGGTCTCGCCATCCTTGTAGGCCGGTTTGTCGAATTTCAACGCGACGCGGTCCGGACGGACGCCCTGCGTTTCATCACCGCGTGCGCTCCAGCCAGCGTAGAAACGAAGCTTGGTGACCTGCCGGGTTTCCGGATCGCTGATCTCCAGCCGATAGCGGCCATACTTGACCGGCAGGCCGAGCTTGCCACGCCCGCCGTCGGCAATGCTGACGCTGCCGGTATCGACCAGCTCGTCGGTTTCGGTGAAACCGCTGTGCCAGCCACGCTGGTCATCGAAGCGCCAGTAATAGTCGCGGTTCTCGCGGAACAGGCGGACCGGCAGCGCCTTGCCGGCGAGCAGCTTGCCATCGGCGTTGGCACGAATGACCTCGAACTGCGCGACGCTGCCTTCGCGGGCGTAGTCGCCGGTGAACAATGGCCGCACACCAACCAGCACCGGTGCCGGCCAGATCACCCGTTCGAAATTGCGGACCACCGGGCGGCCACCGGTCTCCAGCAAGCTCAATGTCGTGCGCACGGTATAGGATGAGCGCTTGCCCTTGGCCGGCGACAGGTCGACGTCAAGACTCAGGTCGCCGTTCTCGTCGAGGACGTTCTGCTCCAGTTCGATGCGCTCGCGCTGGCTGTCCTCGTTGGTATCGCCGAACTCGAAACCAGGCAGTTTCTGGGCAAGCGGATTCTTCTGGCGCTCGAAGACGGCCACGCCGAGCAACTGGTTACCAGCGGCCGGCGCACCGTAGAGATAGGCGCCCTTGACCGCGATGTTCAGAGTGTCGTCCGGCGACACTGCCGCCTGCTTGCTCGACAGCTCGAGCTTCATGCGCTCGGGCATGAATTCCTCGACGCCGAAGCGATAGCTGGTCGTCGCCAGCTTGTCGGCCGGGTCGGCACGCAGTTCCAGCGTCCAGAAACCGGTCGGGGCATCCACCGGCAACTCGATGCGGCTCTGGTAGTAGCCGCCCAACTTGGCATCCGACTGCCAGGTAGCCGTGAACTGGCTCTTGCCGTCGGGACGGCGCAGGATGGCCTGAATCGGCTGGGCGGCGACCGGCCGACCATCGGCATCTCGTGCAAGCACCGACAGATCGAACTGTTCGCCCGGCCGGTAGAGATTGCGGCCGGAGTAGGCGAACAGGCGTACCGGGCGCCCAGGCAAACCAGCGACATCATATTCGGAGAGGTCGAGCGCCGGCTCCTTGAGGGTGATCATGGAAATCTGCTGCCCCTGGCGGGCAACGACGACCTTGGCAGTGGCCGGGCGCTCGGCAAAGGCGGCGCGACCGTTTCCGTCGGTTTCGGCGCGGGCGACAACCTTGGCGTTCTCGTCCATCCACGCTACTTCAACGCCGGACACCGCCTTGCCGCTGGTCAGCGAACTGACGTAGGTATCCGCCCCCTTGGCGAACAGACGGGTGGCAAGGCCGAGATCACTGACGTAGAAATAGGTGACCTGATAGTCGTAGCGGAAGCGGTTAGGCTGGCTCATCACGGCGATGTAGATGCCGGGCTCGCGCAGTTCCTTGATTTCCTCGACCGGGATGAAGGTCACGTTGCGCTTGTTGGGTTTCTGCTCGGTCAGGAAACGCCCGACGAAGACGCTGTCGGTCAGCTTGTGCATCGCGTCGAGCGACCAGTTGTTGATAGCCCCCTTGAGGTCGGTGGCGCGCCAGTCGTATTCCTCGTCGTAGGCGTAGTCGTCATCCTCGTTCTGGCGGCGGTTCGGCGCCTTGCGCGGGCCGCTGATGACCTTGTCGAGGAAGCGCGGCAACTGATCCGGCTTGACGCGCAGGAACTGGATGTCGACTTCCGGCACATTGACCGTCATCACCGGCAGCCCGCCGTTCTGTTTGGCCGGCAGGACCATGCCGCGACTCGGGAAGTAATAGGCCGGCGATACGGTCGCGGTCAGAATCGAATAGCGCCCCTCGGCCGACAGTTTCTGCCCGGACGCCGCCGGCAGCCCCGCCGCCACGCGGATCACGTAACGGGTTTGCGGCTTGATGTGCGGAAAATAAAGGATGCGCGGATTGTCGCCGACGACCCAGGCGCCCTTGACCAGCTTGCCGCCGTCGGTCTTGACGTCCTCATCCTGAGTGCTGACCTGCGGATTGGCGATGCCCGGCCTCTGTTCCTCGCCGTACTCATCCTCGTCGTCGTTACGGCTGGCCTTGACGCCATCGGCCGCGCGCGGCGGCATTTCGAAGACCTGAATCTGATCGTCGTAGCTGCCCCGGGCACTCATCGGATGCGTGAAGCTCAGGGCCAGCGACGGCGCGCCCTCGAAATCGCGATTGGCGACATCGGCGATCTCGAAGGGACCGGCATCGCCCCCCGCTGCGCCACCGTCGCCACCCGGAGCGTAGAAATGCAGGAGGGCCGCAATGGCCGCTCCCACCGCAATCAACAGTGCCAGAACCCGACTGTTCAGCCGCCCGGAAAGCAAGGACATCGACGCACCCTCAGAATGTTTGACAATAATCCGTCGGGCACGAACCCGAGCGGTGGATTATGACATCGATCTTCGGCTGACGGCGGGTGCCGGGCAAGGGAAAGGACTAGACCTTCCCGAGTTCGCCACGCAGGGCGCCGATGATCGAATCGTAGCGGTGCGGGTCGCTGTCCTTGCCGGCCCCATAGACGGCCGACCCGGCAACGAAGGTATCGACTCCGGCACGGGCGATTTCGGCGATGTTGGCGGTGTTCACGCCACCGTCGATCTCCAGGCGGATACGCCGGCCGGTCTGTTGTTCGTAGGCATCCAGCTTGGCACGGGCCTGCCTGGCCTTGGCCAGCGTACCGGGGATGAACTTCTGCCCGCCGAAGCCGGGGTTCACGCTCATCAGCAGCACGATGTCGAGCTTGTCCATGACGTAGTCCATATGGTCGAGCGGCGTGGCCGGGTTGAAAACCAGACCGGCCTGGCAGCCGCCTTCGCGGATCAGCGACAGGCTGCGGTCGATGTGGTCCGAGGCTTCCGGGTGGAAGGTGATGATGTTGGCGCCGGCCTTGATGAAATCGGGGATGATGCGGTCGACCGGCTTGACCATCAGGTGCACGTCGATCGGGGCCGTGGTGCACGGGCGGATCGCTTCGCAAACCAGAGGACCGATGGTCAAGTTGGGAACATAATGGTTGTCCATCACGTCAAAGTGAATCCAGTCGGCCCCAGAGGCAATGACGTTGGCCACTTCCTCGCCCAGCTTGGCGAAATTGGCGGACAGAATGCTCGGTGCAATGACGTAGGGCAGGCGGTTCATGGCGGGCTCCAAAAAAACGGCCCCAGACTTCGGGGCCAAAAGCAGACTACCGCAGTAGTGAAAACGGGGGGATCAGCGGTACAGCGCGGTCATTTTTTCCAGTGGCAGCGGCTTGATGCGGCTGGCCTGACCGGCACTGCCGAAGGCCTCGAAGCGCTGGCGGCAGATGTCACGGGCGGCCGCCACGGCGGCCTTCAGGAAAGCACGCGGATCGAATTCATCGGGCTTCTCGGCCATCGCCTTGCGCATCGCCCCGGTCATCGCCAGGCGGATGTCGGTATCGATATTGACCTTGCGCACACCGTGCCGGATGCCCTCGACGATTTCCTCGACCGGCACACCGTAGGTTTCCTTCATCGCGCCCCCGTACTGACGGATGACCGCCAGCCACTCCTGCGGCACGCTGCTTGAGCCGTGCATGACCAGATGGGTGTCGGGGATGCGGGCATGGATGGCCTTGATGCGGTCGATGGCGAGGATTTCGCCGGTCGGCGGGCGGGTGAACTTGTAGGCGCCGTGGCTGGTCCCGATGGCGATGGCCAGGGCATCGACGCCGGTCTTGGCGACGAAGTCGGCGGCCTCCTCCGGGTCGGTCAGCATCTGCGAATGATCGAGCTTGCCGGCAGCGCCGATGCCGTCTTCCTCACCGGCTTCTCCGGTTTCCAGCGAGCCGAGGCAGCCCAGCTCGCCCTCGACCGAGACGCCGATGGCGTGGGCCATCTCGACCACCTTGGCCGTAACGAGAACGTTGTAGGCATAGGTGCTCGGCGTCTTGCCATCGGGACACAGCGAGCCGTCCATCATCACGCTGGAGAAGCCGCTGCGCATCGATTGCTGGCAGACCGCCGGCGAGGTGCCGTGGTCCTGGTGCAGGCAAACCGGAATGTCCGGGTATTGCTCGATGGCGGCTTCGACCAGCTTGCGCAGGAAGGGCTCGCCGGCGTATTTGCGTGCTCCCGCCGAGGCCTGCAGGATGACCGGGCTGTCGCAGGCTTCGGCCGCCTGCATGATGGCCTGAATCTGCTCCATGTTATTGACGTTGAAGGCGGGCAGGCCGTAGCGGTGCTCGGCGGCGTGGTCGAGCAACTGGCGTAGGGATATCAGGGCCATGACGTTTCCTTTCAGTGCATGACGTGGCGGACGAGCCGCAACAGGTTGCAGGTGTAGCCGTACTCGTTGTCGTACCAAGCGACGACCTTGACGAAGCTGGCGTCGAGCGCGATGCCGGCCTCGGCATCGAAGACCGAGGGCTGCGTGCACCCGCGGAAATCGGTCGATACCACCTTGTCGCGGGTATAGCCGAGCACGCCCTTGAGCGGGCCGGATTCGGCGGCGGCCTGCATCGCCGAACAGATTTCGTCGTAGCTGGTTTCGCGCTCCAGCTCGACGGTGAGGTCGACCACCGAGACGTCGGAGGTCGGCACGCGGAAGGCCATGCCGGTCAGCTTTTTATTCAGCGCCGGGATCACCTTGCCGACCGCCTTGGCCGCACCGGTCGAGGACGGGATGATGTTTTCCAGGATGCCGCGCCCACCACGCCAATCCTTGCCGGATGGCCCGTCCACCGTCTTCTGGGTGGCGGTGGCTGCATGCACGGTGCTCATCAAGCCGCGCTTGATGCCGAATTTTTCATGCAACACCTTGGCTACCGGGGCCAGGCCATTGGTCGTGCACGAGGCCGCCGAGACGATGGCTTCGCCGGCATAGCGTTCGTGATTGACGCCATAGACGAACATCGGCGTCTCGTCCTTGGCCGGCGCCGACTGCACCACCTTCTGCGCACCGGCCTCGAGGTGCTGGCGGCAGCTCTGATCGGTGAGAAACAGGCCGGTTGCCTCGATGACCACATCGGCGCGAACGCCGCCCCAGTTCAGCTCGGCCGGATTCTTGACCGCGCTGAGGCGGATGCTGCGGCCGTTGACGATCAGCTTGTTGCCGTCGACCACGATGTCGCCGGCAAACTTGCCGTGCACCGAGTCGTGCTTGAGCATGTAAGCGAGGTAGTCCGGTTCGAGCAGGTCGTTGATGGCGACCACTTCGAGATCGGCGAATTCCGCCTGTTCGGCGATGGCCCGGAAGGCCATGCGTCCGATGCGGCCGAAGCCGTTGATGGCAACCCGAATGGGCATGGTGTGTCTCCTTGATGATGTGAATTCTGGGCAAAGCCGCCCCCGCACACCCGGAAGTCGGGTGCGAGAGCTTGAGGATTCGGAGCCCGGCGAACCGGGCGGGGACTCAGGTCAGCGTCTAGAAGTCGCCATCGGCACCGCCGGCACGAACGACGGCGCGCAACACCGTCTGCACTAGGTTCGCAGCGGTCAGGCCGAAGTGCTGATACAGGGCGGGGGCCGGGCCGGATTCTCCGAACTCGTCGATACCAAGGACTTCTCCATCCAGGCCGACGTATTTGCGCCAGATGTCGGTTTGCCCCGCCTCAACCGCCACACGGGCGATATCGGGCGGCAGCACGGCATTCTTCCAGCTCGCCGGCTGACGGTCGAAACGCCGAGTGCAGGGCATGGACACCACGTGCACCGGAACACCCTGGGCCTTGAGCGCGGCCTGGGCCTGCATGGCCAGCGACACTTCCGAGCCGGTGGCGATGATTACTGCCTGCGCGGGACCATCGGACTCCGACAAGATGTAGCCGCCCCGGCTGGCACCTTCCGCCCGGCTGGCTTCGCCACCATACTGAGGGAGGTTCTGGCGCGACAAGAGCAGGGCGGAAGGTCCGTCACGGCGTTCCAGCGCGTCGCTCCACGCGATGGCCGTTTCCAGCTCATCGCAGGGGCGCCAGACATCAAGTCCGGGAATGACGCGCAGGCTCGCCGCATGTTCGATCGGCTGGTGGGTCGGCCCGTCCTCGCCGAGGCCGATGGAATCGTGGGTCAGGACATGGACGACGCGCTGCTTCATCAGCGCGCTCATCCGGATGGCGTTGCGGGCGTAGTCGGAGAACACGGCAAAGGTGCCGCCGTAGGGAATCAGCCCGCCGTGCAGCGCGACGCCGTTCATGATCGCCGTCATGCCGAATTCCCGCACGCCGTAGGAAATGTAGTTGGGCACCTCGCCCTCGGCCGTCGCGTGCAAGGCGCGGCTGCCCTTGCCGGCGGTCAGGTTGGAGCCGGTCAGGTCGGCCGAACCGCCCAGCAGTTCCGGGACGCGGTCGACCAGATAGTCGAGGCTGTTCTGCGACGACTTGCGGGTGGCGATGGCGCCCTCCTTGGCAGCCGCCGTGGCGAGCAGGGCCTTGCGGATTTCAGGCCATTTTTCCGGCAGGCCGCCGGCCTGGGTGCGCTCGAATTCGGCCGCCAGTTCAGGGTATTGCTTGCGGTAGGCAACGAAGCGGACCTGCCACTCGGCTTCGGCGGCCGCGCCCGACAGGCGGGCATCCCAGGCCTCGCGCAGCGCCGAGGGCACGTCGAAGGGCGCATGCGGCCAGTTCAGGGCGGCGCGGGTGGCGGCCACTTCGTCGGGGCCGAGCGGCGCACCGTGCACATCGTGGCTGCCCACCTTGTTGGGCGAGCCCCAGCCGATCTGTGTACGGCAAACGATCAGCGTCGGCTTGCCGGCAACACGCGCCTCAGCGATGGCCGTGGCGACTGCGGCTGCGTCGTGCCCGTCAACCGGACCGACAACGTGCCAGCCGTAGGCGCGGAAACGGGCCGGCGTGTCGTCGCGGAACCAGCCTTCGACATGGCCGTCGATGGAAATCCCGTTGTCGTCGTAGAAGGCGACCAGCTTGTCCAGCCCCCAGACCCCGGCCAGCGAGCAGGCTTCGTGGCTGATACCTTCCATCAGGCAGCCGTCGCCGAGGAAGACCCAGGTACGGTGATCGACGATGCTGCATTCCGGCTGGTTGTAGCGCTCGGCCAGCAGCTTCTCGGCCAGTGCCATGCCGACGGCGTTGGTCAGGCCCTGGCCGAGCGGCCCGGTGGTCGTCTCGACGCCCGGCGTATGGCCGACTTCCGGATGCCCTGCCGTCTTGCTGCCGAGCTGGCGGAAGTTCTGGAGTTGTTCCAGCGGCAGGTCGTAGCCAGTCAGGTGGAGCAGCGCGTAGAGCAACATCGAACCATGGCCGTTGGAGAGGACGAAACGGTCGCGGTCCGGCCATTTCGGATTCGTCGGGTTGTGCTTGAGGTGGTCACGCCAGAGCACTTCGGCAATGTCGGCCATCCCCATCGGGGCGCCAGGGTGGCCGGACTTGGCTTTCTCGACGGCGTCGATGGCGAGGAAGCGGACGGCATTCGCCAGCTCGCGACGGAAGGCGATTTCGGTGTGGTCTCGTTCCATGGTTTTCTCCTCAGGCGCGGCGCTTCAGGTCCATCAGGCGGAGGACCATGGGGGTGAAGATCATCTGCATGGCCAGGCCCATCTTGCCGCCGGGCACGACCAGCGTGTTCGGGCGGGTGAGCATGGAGCCGTGCAACATGGAGAGCAGGTACTGGAAGTCGATGCCCTTGGGGTTGGCGAAGCGGATGACGACCATGCTCTCGTCGGCCGTCGGGATGTCGCGGGCGATGAAGGGATTGGAGGTATCGACGATGGGCACGCGCTGGAAATTGACATGGGTGCGGCCGAACTGCGGACACAGGTGGCTGACGTAGTCCGGCATGCGGCGCAGGATGGTGTCCGTCACCGCCTCCTGCGAGTAGCCGCGCATCTTCTGGTCGCGGTGCAGCTTCTGTATCCACTCCAGGTTGATGATGGGCACGACGCCGACGCAGAGATCGACCTGCTTGGCGATGTCGATGCCGTTGCCAGCCCAGGCGCCGTGCAGTCCCTCGTAGAACATCAGGTCGGTGCCCCCGGGAATGTCCTGCCACGGCGTGAAGGTACCCGGTTCCTGCTGCCACGGCTCGGCTTCGCCGGCATCGTGCAGGTACTTGCGGACCTTGCCGGTGCCGCTGCTGCCGTAATCGACGAACAAAGCTTCCAGTTCGCCGAGCAGGTTGGCCTCCGGGCCGAAATGGCTGAAGTTCAGGTTGCCGAGCGCCTCCTGCGCCTTCATCTCGGCGCGCATGCTGAGCCGGTCGTAGCGATGAAAGGAATCGCCCTCGACGATCTGGGCATTGAGCTTCTCGCGCCGGAAGATGTGCTGGAAGCTCTGCATCACCGTGCTGGTGCCGGCGCCGGATGAGCCGGTGATGGCGATGATGGGGTGTTTGACGGACATGGATGTCTCCTGCGGATGTGAATGCTTTGCCCGGCGCTTCAGGCCGTGTCGCGGAACAGGGAGCGTTCCGAGAACAGCGGCGACACGAAGGGACGGTCGGCGCCGGTGTCGTATTCCTGGTGGTAGCGCTCGACCCGCTCGACCTCGTTCTTCGAACCGAGGATGACCGGCACGCGCTGGTGCAGGCTGTCCGGCTGCACATCGAGAATGCGCTGGCGCCCCGTGCTCGCGGCCCCGCCGGCCTGCTCGACGAGCATGGCCATCGGGTTGGCTTCGTAGAGCAGGCGCAGGCGGCCGGGCTTCTTCGGGTCCTTGTTGTCCTTGGGATACATGAAAATGCCGCCACGGATCAGGATGCGGTGCACTTCGGCCACCATCGAGGCGATCCAGCGGGTATTGAAATCCTCGCCGCGCACCCCGGACTTGCCGGCCTTGCACTCGGCCACATAGCGCTGCACCGGCGGCTCCCAGAAACGCTCGTTGGAGGTGTTGATGGCAAATTCGCGGGTGTCTTCCGGCACCCGGATATTGGCGTGGGTGAGGATGAAGTTGCCGCTCTCGCGGTCCAGCGTGAAGCCGTGCGTACCGTTGCCCAGCGTCAGCACCATCATGGTCGATGGGCCGTAGATGGCGTAGCCGGCTGCGACCTGCTCGCAACCCGGGCGCAGGTAATCGCCCGGCTCGGCATCGCCGGCGCTGGCGCGGGTGAAGATCGAGAAAATGGTGCCGACCGAGACATTGACGTCGCTGTTCGACGAGCCGTCGAGCGGATCGAACACCAGCAGATAACGACCGCGCGGATATTCGGCCGGGATAGCATACGGGTCGTCCATCTCCTCGGAGGCCATGCCGGCGAGCTGGCCGCCCCACTCGCAGTGCCGCAGGATGGCTTCGTTGGTCAGCACATCGAGCTTCTTCTGCACCTCGCCCTGGACATTGGTGCTGTCCAGCGCACCGAGGCTGCCGCCGAGCGCCCCCTTGGCCACCATCGCCGAGATGGTCTTGACGGCGGCGGCCACGTCGATGAGCAGGGCGCCCAGCTCGCCGTGGCTGGCGCGGGTATGTTCGATGACGAACTTCGAGAGGGTTGTGCGACCGAATTGCATGGCGTCTCCAATCATTCTGGTGGTACCGCATTGGCAACCACGATAAGTGACGCAACAATTAAGTAACAGTCAGATTTTCTTAAGCACCAATTCAGCAATAACTTACTAAACGATGCCTTACCGGCGACTTCAAGAACCCTGACTGGCCAGGGAGCCGGCCAAACGCTAAGGTGGGTGCATGCATGGAATCCAGGCCCTGATCTTCGATGTCGATGGCACGCTTGCCGAAACCGAGCGCGACGGCCATCGCCCCGCCTTCAACGCCGCCTTTGCCGAACTCGGAGTCGACTGGCACTGGGATGAAACCCGGTACGGCGAGTTGCTCGCCATCACCGGCGGCAAGGAGCGCATGCGGCACTATGCACAGCGCTACGATCCCGACATCGCCGCCCGCCCCGATCTCGATACGTTGATCAAGCGGCTGCATGCCGCCAAGACGGCGCATTACGTCCGGCTCGTCGGCGAAGGGCGGCTCGTCCTGCGCCCCGGCGTTGCCGAGCTGATTGCCGAAGCCCGTGCCGCCGGCATCCGGCTCGCCATCGCCACCACCACGTCCCCGGAAAACGTGAGCGCCCTGCTCGATGCCAGCCTCGCCCCCGGCTCGAGCGACTGGTTCGAGGTCATCGGCGCCGGCGATGTCGTCGCCGCCAAGAAACCCGCCCCCGACATCTATCGCTGGGTGCTCGAGCGCCTTGCCCTGCCTCCCGGCGCCTGCCTGGCCATCGAGGATTCCGAAAACGGCCTGCGCGCCGCCGTGGGTGCCGGGCTGCGCTGCGCGGTTACGGTCGGGGAATACACGCGAGGGCAGGATTTTTCGGGTGCGGCGGCTGTATTCGAGAACCTGAGCGGAGTCTCGCTCGCACACCTGCAGCCCTAGGCGCACCGGCCGGCGGCAGGCGGAAAACCAGCCCAGGCGCACCGGGGCCGGCAAGCCCCTTTGCCCTGCATGGCCTTTTGGATACTACAATCGCATCTTTCCGGACATGCTGTGCCCGACGGGCCCGGATGCGCCGCCATCCTTGAGGAGAGAACCGTGTTCAAGAAAAACATCCTGGCCTGCACTTGCGTTGCCGTGGCCGCCACGATTTCCGGTTGTGCGACGGAAGATTCCCGCACCCTGGTGCCGCAACAGACTGCCGCCGCCGCGCGACCCTACGTCGGCGTGCGCCAACCGATTTCCGTCGGCAAGTTCGACAACCGCTCCAGCTTCATGCGCGGAATCTTCACCGATGGCGTCGATCGCCTGGGCAGCCAGGCCAAGACCATCCTGGTTGCCCATCTCCAGCAAACCAACCGCTTCTCGGTCCTCGACCGCGAGAACATGTCGGAAATCAGGCAGGAGGCGGAAATCGCCAAGAAGCAGCAGGCACTGAAGGGGGCTCGTTACGTCATCACCGGCGACGTCACCGAATTCGGGCGCAAGGAAGTCGGCGACCACCAGCTGTTCGGCCTTCTCGGGCGCGGCAAGCAGCAGATCGCCTACGCCAAGGTGGCGCTGAATGTGGTCGACGTGCAAACCTCGGAAGTCATCTACTCCACCGCCGGTGCTGGCGAATACTCGCTTTCCAATCGCGAGGTGGTGGGTTTTGGCGGTACGGCCAGCTACGACTCGACCCTGAACGGCAAGGTACTCGATCTGGCGATCCGCCAGGCCGTGGATAGCCTGGTCAACGGCATTGAAGCCGGCGCCTGGCGCCCGGGTAACTGACCCCGGGGACAGGCATGCTTCAAGCATCTCCCAAACGGGGCCTGCCCTTGCTGGCGGTCCTGTTGGCAAGCGTCCTCACCGGCTGCGTCAATCGTCCGCAAGCGCTGTACCACTGGGGCAACTTCCAGGATCAGCAGTACGCCTACTTCAAGGGCGACAAAGGCCCGGAGGATGGCATCCAGAACCTGGAGCGGGTTCGCGAGGAAGCGCGGTCGCGCGGCCGCCCCCTGCCGCCGGGCTTTCAGGCGCACCTCGGCATGCTGTACGGACAGACCGGGCGAACCGACCTGTTCGAACAGCATCTGCTGGCCGAAAAACAGCAGTTCCCGGAAAGCGCCGTCTACGTGGATTTCCTGCTGAAGAAAAAACAAAAACAGGAAGTCAGCCGATGACAACGATCCACAGACTGGCGGGTACAGCCCTGGCGCTGGCAACCCTGCTGCTTGGTGGCTGCGCCACGCCACCTTCATACGACTACACGGCCTTCAAGGAAGCGCGCCCGACGTCGATTCTCGTCCTGCCGCCGCTCAACAGCTCGCCGGACATCGCCGCCACCTACAGCATGATGTCCCAGACGACGGCGCCGCTTGCCGAATCGGGTTACTACGTCTTTCCGGTCACGCTGGTCGATGAGAGTTTCAAGCAGAACGGGCTGACCGTACCGGCCGACATCCACGCCGTGCCCATCGGCAAGCTGCGCGAAATCTTCGGTGCCGACGCCGCGTTGTACATCAATGTCAGGCAGTACGGCACCTCTTATGCCGTGATCGCCAGCGAAACCCGCGTCACGGCGGAAGCCCGGCTGGTCGACCTGCGCAGCGCCCGGGTGCTGTGGTCGGGTATGGCGACCGCCTCCAGTGCCGAAGGCAGCAACAACAACAGCGGCGGCCTGATCGGCCTGCTGGTCAATGCGGCGATCCGGCAGATCATCGAAACCCTCAGCAGCCAGGGTCATCTCATTGCGGGCCGGACAAGTACAAGGCTGCTGAGCGCCGGACGCCCCAATGGCATCCTGTACGGCCCACGCTCGCCGATGTACCTCAAGGAAGGCGTGCCGGCGCAGTAAGGACGATGCCGCCACGGCGGGCGATCAGATCGTTTTCCACGCCTCGGCCCGGGCCCAATTGCCGCACCAGGAAGGCATTTCACTGGCCGGCATCGGTTTGGCGATGCCATAGCCCTGGGCCAGGCGGCATCCCATCTTGCGCAGAGCCGAGCCGTGGGCCATGGTTTCCACGCCTTCGGCGATCACCTCGTGATGGAAAGCCGAGGCAAGCTGGATCACGCCATGAACGATGCCCAGATCGTCGGGATTCTCCAGCATGTCGCGGACGAAACTCTGGTCGATCTTGAGCGTATTGATCGGCAACTTGCGCAGATAGGTCAGCGACGAATAGCCGGTGCCGAAATCGTCCAGGGAAAACCCGACGCCAAGCGCCATGCAGCGCTCCAGAACCTGAACGGCCCTCTCCATATCGCTCAGTGCGGCGGTTTCCAGAATCTCCAGCTCCAACGTCGCCGGCGAAACAGCGGCATGGCGGGCCAGGGCATATCCGAGCCGGTCGACGAAATTGGCCTGCAGCAAGTGGTTGGCGCTGATGTTCACACTCACCGTGATGTGCAGACCCATCGCCATCCAGCCTTCGATCTGTTTGAGCGCCGCCTCGATCACCCATTCGCCGAACTCGCATTCGAGATCGCTGCCGTGCAGGTCCGGCAGGAATTCGCTGGGCGGCAGCAAGCCGCGCTCCGGATGCTGCCAACGCGCCAACGCTTCGGCGCCGATCACCTCGCCACTCACCAGGTCGACCTTGGGCTGATAGAACAGGACGAATTCATCTCGCAATACCCCCAGTCGCAAGCGATCCAGATGAGCCCGGTGGCGCTGGGCCATGCGATCGCTCTCCGGGTCGAAAAGCTGATAGCGGTCCTTGCCGGCCAGCTTGGCCAGATACATCGCCTGATCGGCGTGGCGGAGCAAGGTATCGGGATCTGAGTCATCCGCCGGGTACAGGCTGACCCCGATGCTGGCGGAAATCGACAGGCGGTATCCCTGTACGTTGACCGGCTTGCGCACCGCCAGCAGCAAGCGGTCCAGAACCTGCGTACATTCCTCCGGCGAGGCGATATCGCTGAAAAGGACGACAAATTCATCGCCCCCCAGACGGGCCAGGGTGTCGTCTACCCGCAACACCTGTTTCAGGTGTTCGCTGACACCCAGCAACAGTTGATCTCCGACTGCATGGCCATATCGGTCATTGATCACCTTGAAACCGTCGATATCCATGAAACAGACCGCCGACAACTTGCCGCTTCGCGTGGCGCGGGCAAGCAACTGCCGGAGGCGATCGGATAGCAATCGCCGATTCGGCAATGCCGTCAGCGAATCGTAGTTGGCCGCCCGGTCCACTTCCACCTCGTGTGCCTTGAGCTGGCTGATATCGGAGAAGACGCCGATGTAGTGCTGAATCCTGCCTTGCTGATCCCGCACCGCGGAAACGGACTGCAACGCGACAAACAGCTCGCCGTTCCGGCGCCGGTTCCAGATTTCGCCCTGCCAGACATCGCGCTGTTGCAGCGCCGCCCAAAAACCCTGGAAGAATGCCTCGTCGTGTCGCCCGGAAGCCAGCATTCGGGGAGACCTGCCGATGATTTCGCCGCCGCTGTAGCCGGTGATGCGCGTGAATGCCGGGTTGATCTTGGTAACCAGGCCATCCGCATTGGTCACCATGATGGCCTCGTAGCAATGCTCGAACACCGAAGTTGCTTCCAGCTGCGCCAACTCGAATTTCTTGCGCTCGGCAATATCGGTATGGGTACCCGACATGATCAGCGGCGAACCGTCGGCTTCTCGCTCCACCACGCTGCCTCGCGTCAGGACCCAGAGCCAGTCGCCCGCCTCGGTCAGGCACCTGATCTCAGCTTCATGCCGATCGGACTGCCCGCCCAGATGGCGCTCTATGGAGGCAAGCGCCGATGGAAAATCATCCGGATGCACCAATGCCGGCCAATTGTCGGTAGATACATCCATCTCGCCGGGTTGATAACCGAGCATGCTTTCCCAGCGCCCGCTCACGCTGAATTCGTTGGTTTTCAAATTCCATTCCCAATACCCCTGGTCGGCCCCCTCCAGAACCCGTGCCAGGCGTTGCTCGCTATTGCGCAAGGCGCTTTCGGCCCGGCGTCGCTCGGTAATATCCGTGCCCAGCACGTAATACCCGACGACATGCCCCGGATCATCGTACTTGGGTGCATAGTTGATGACTTGCCAGACCCCGGGGAAAGGCTCCCAATCATAGCTTTGCGGTTCGCCTTGAAGAACCCTGGCAATCAGCGGGGCAGCGATCGCGTACCGCTCTTCACCCAGGATTTCCCGTACCGTACAACCGGCAATGTCCGGCCTATTCGATGCGAAACACGACCGATACTGTTGATTGCCATAGACATAGTGCTGATCGGCATCGACAAAGGCGATCAGCGCCGGAACGTTGTTGATGACCTCCTGCAGGTGGCTTTCGCTTTCATGCAGTTGCCGTGTACGCTCATTGACACGCTGTTCCAGCAGCACGTTTTGTTCGCGAACCATCCGCTGGGCTTCGCGGGCCGCCGATTCGTCATGGAAAACGATCACCGAGCCGCGTATGTCCCCCGCCACGCCCCTGATCGGCGCAGCGCTATCCGCAATAGGCAGCAGGGTGCCATCCCGGGCAACCAGCATCGCGCGACTGGCCCGTTTGCCAACCGTGCCGCTCCCGGGCAGCGCGCTCATCGCTTGATCGAGCGGCAGTTCGCCCGCTTCGCCGGTCAGGCGAAAAACCTCGTCCAGCGAGCGCCCTTGCGCCTCGGCAAACAGCCACCCGGTCATTTGCTCGGCCGCCGCATTCATCCGCGTAATCCGGCGCTCGATATCGGTCGCGATCACCGCATCGCCGATGGAGCGCAAGGTGATCGACAGGTCCTCCTCACTGTCGGCCAGCGCCTGACGACTGGCGTGCGTTTCGTTCAGCTGGCGCCGAACCAGGAAATAGGTGCCGACCAGCAAGGCAAAAAGCGCCGTCGTAGCCAAAGCTGCAAGGATCAGCGTTCTATCCCGCCCCTTCGTTTGTTCGGTCGTGAACCTCTCAAGCAGCCGACCTTCCTCTTCGTACATGCTCGCCAGCACCTGCCGGGTTCTCGCCCGCGTTTCCTGCAGCGGTGCCGAAGCAACGAATGCATTCGCCGCCTCGACGCCCTGGTTCTTGCGCAGGAACTCGACGTGTCGGGCCATTTCGATACGCTGCTCGATGACCTCCCGTAGCTGCTCCCAGTGCATTTGCTGCAGCGGATTGTCGATCGTGAGCGCACGAAGCTGCAGCAGCAAGCCCTCCCGTTCCGCAATGCTGGCATCTCGTTCAAGCAGGTATTTTTCGTTGCCGGAAATTCGGAAGTTCTGGGCAGAAAGTTCGATTTGCAGCGTATCGGCCCGGATACGCGCCAGTTCGCGAAGCACCTCCTGGGTATGGGCAACTCGTCGCACCGACTCCGTTGCATCTGCCGCCACTTTCCAGGTCATGCCGGAAAGCAGTACAACCACGGCAAGAGCGAGCCCTAAGGCCACCAGGATCCAGGTTTTGAATTTATCCAACTGTCGCACGACCGTCACTCGTCAAAAATTCGATACAGCCTCGCCAAATTCCGGCTGAAGAGAAGAAATACGCGGCAGATCAACTATTGCATCAAGCAAGCATTACCTAGGCCAGCAAAACAGACAACCAAAAACATCAAAAGTTTCTTTTTTGATAACCGATATCAACTTTCTCGTCACACCGACCGACTCCTGACCTGGCCCATTGCACGGCGACCATCCGGAAATACCCGCCTGCCCGACAGACGGCACATCCCAATATAGAATTAGCGCCTCACAGCAACTGCTACATAAAGGATTACCCAATGTCCGGTCACGGTTTTCACGTTCATGGCCCGCACGATCACGAGGTCGAGCACGTCGCCCAGCATGGCGGCGACAATTTCACGTCGCGCATTGCCGTGCTCACCGCCATCCTGTCGACGGTGGGGGCCATCTTCGGCTACATGGGCGGCCACTCGCAGAACGCCGCGCTGCTCTACAAGAACGATGCCGCCATCCAGAAAACGGCCGCCTCGAACCAGTGGAATTACTACCAGGCAAAGAGCAACAAGCAGAACCTGGCCGAACTGTCGGTGACGCTGACCACCGGCGAGGCGCAGGAGAAATTCAAGGCCGCCGTCGAGCGCTACAAGAAGGAAAAGGAAGAGATCAAGGCCGAGGCCGACAAGCTGGAAGCCGAAGCCAAGGCCTCGGACGAGCGCAGCAACCAGGAAATGCACGTACACGAGCGCTGGGCGCTGGCCACCACACTGATCCAGATCGCCATCGCGCTGTCGGCCATCACGCTGCTCACCCGCAAGCGCTGGATGCTGGTCGGCGTTTACGGTGCCTCGGTCCTCGGGGTCGCGGCCGGCGTCATGGGCTACCTGCACCTCTGAGCGGCGTGCCGCTCCGCCGCAACCTGCTCGCCGGGCTGGCCGGCTGCCTGCTAGCCGCTGTCGCCGCGGCTGGCGAGCCGTGCCGTGTCGCCTTCGACATGGGCTCATCCGGCATCCGCGCCGGCCAATCCGGCCGTCCGGAAGTGCTGCGGGCGGATATCGACTACCTCACCCCGCTGTCGGCCGGACGCGGACTGGCCGACACGTTGCCGGCAACCGTCGCCGCGCTGCGCGACCTGCCGGCGCAAGGCGGCTTCGACCCGGGCTGCACCCGGCTGGGCGGCGGTTTTTCCGCCTGGCGCATGGCGGCACAGGAAGACCGCCGCAAGCTGGCCGGCGATCTGGAAGCCATCCGCAACAGCAGCGGCGTTGCCGTACTGGTCATCCCGCAGCGCCAGGAGGGCGCCTACGGTTACCTCGGCGCCCGCCGGCTGCTCGGCAACCGGCTGACCACCAGCCACATTCTCGACATCGGCGGCGGCAGCCTGCAGATCGCCGGCGAAAGCCACTCCTTCGGCGCCCAATTCGGGCAGAAGCTCTGGCACCGCGAACTGTGCAAAGCCCTGCGCCACAGTACCGAGCTGCCCTGCGCGCTGCAGCCGCTGACCCCGGCCGAACTCGACAGTGCCCGCCAGCTGCTGCGCAGTCGCCTGCAAGACATCGCCCGCGACTTGCCGGGCGGCGCCCGGATGACCGCCATCAGCCGCCCGGTCACGCGCGGCATAGCGCCCGCCGTAGCCCACCTGTTCAACCGTCCGGCCGGCCTGGACAGCTTGTCGCCCACCCTGCTGCGCGCCACGCTGGAAGTGAACGCCGGCCTCGGCCTGGATGAAATGGCCAACCGCCTGGGCAGCGAACGCAAGCATGCCGCCTACCTGATCTCCGACCTGCTGCTGGTCGAAGGCCTGATGCAGGCCACCGGCAACCACGACCTGCGCATCGCCGAACTCGACCTGACCAACCTGCCCGGCCTCCTCGCCGACGACCGCGGCTACGGCTGGGTGGCGCAGCATGATTGCTACCTGCGGCGTCTGCGCGCGATGGGGGTCGGCGCCTATTTCAGCGACCCGGCGACCTGCACGCCCTCCCGCTAGGACCCGAGCCCCATGGAAAACCTGCTCTACTGGACCGCCCTCGTTGCCGTCGGCGTCAATGCCCTGACCGGCGTGCTCGATGCCGGCCGCAAGCAGATGGACCTCGTCGGCGCGGTGATGGTCGGCACGGCCACGGCGCTGGGCGGCGGCACTGTGCGCGACGTGCTGCTCGATCGCAAGGTCTTCTGGATCGCCGACCAGACCTATCTCCTGGTCGCCATCGCCACCACCCTCGTCATTTTTTTCGCCGTGCGCGGCATGAAACTGCCGCCCCGACTGTTCCTCATCCCGGATGCCATCGGCCTCGCGCTATTCACCATCACCGGCACCCAGGTCGCCCTCGAATGGCAGGCCCCGTGGCTGGTTGCCAGCCTGCTCGGCGTCATCACCGGGGTGGTCGGCGGCGTGCTGCGCGACGTGTTGTGCAACGAGGTGCCGCTCATCTTCCAGCGTGGCGAACTCTATGCCTCGGCGGCCTGGGCCGGCGCCCTGACGCTGATCGGCCTGCAGGCGCTGGACATCTCGCCGGTGATCGCCGCCTGGGCCGGCATGGCCATCGTTCTCGGCGCCCGGCTGCTGGCCATGGCCTTCCGTATCACCCTGCCGACCTACAGCGAACGGCAGTAGCCGCCATGAACTTCCTCGCCCACGCCGTGCTGGCCGGTGACGACCCGGCGCTCATCGTCGGCGGGGTGGTCGGCGACTGGATCAAGGGCCCGCTCCCCGGCGCCCTGCCGCCCGACCTGGCGCGCGGCGTCGCCCTGCACCGGGCCATCGACAGCCATGCCGAGACGCATCCGGCCTTCCAGCGCAGCCGCAACCGCATCGCAGCCGACCGCCGCCGCTACGCCGGCGTGCTCGTCGACATTTTCTACGACCATCTGCTGGCCCGCGACTGGGTCCAACTCCGGCCGATGGCACTCGATCTGTTCTGCACCGACGTTTATCGCCACATCGAAGCCCGGATCGCCGAACTGCCAGAGCATGCGCACACCGCCATGCGGCTGATGGCCGACGAAAACTGGCTGCGCAGCTATGCCGACCTGACCGGCATCGCCGATGTACTGCAGCGCATGGGGCGACGCGCCCGCCAACCCAATTCGCTGTCCGGCGGCGAACAGGCCTTCGATGCCGACCCCGCCGGCTTCGCCGAAGACTTTGCGTGGTGGTTTGCCGACGCACGGGATTTCGCCGCGCGCTGGTCATAGCCTTGCCCAGCCGGGCGCACAGCCTTCGCTGATCTGGCAGCAAATAAATAAACGATAACTGATCAATTAGATAAAAACACGTGACTGTTATTTATCAATAGTCCCCCCTAGCATTCAGTCCATCAGTTGTCCTGACGAACAAACCCAAGGAGACGAACGATGGACCAATCGAACCGCTATGCCGACCTCAGCCTGCGCGAGGAGGACCTCATCGCCGGCGGCGGACACATCCTGTGCGCCTACAAGATGAAGCCCAAGGCCGGCTATGGCTACCTCGAGGCAGCCGCGCACTTCGCTGCCGAATCCTCGACCGGCACCAATGTCGAGGTCTGCACCACCGACGAATTCACCAAGGGGGTCGATGCGCTGGTCTATCAGATCGACGAATCCGCCGAGGAAATGCGCATCGCCTACCCGATCGACCTCTTCGACCGCAACATCACCGACGGCCGCATGATGATCGTCTCCTTCCTGACCCTGACCATCGGCAACAACCAGGGCATGGGCGACATCGAATACGCCAAGATGTACGACTTTTTCGTTCCGCCGCGCGCCATCCAGCTGTTCGACGGCCCGGCCAAGGACATTTCCGATCTCTGGCGCATTCTCGGCCGGCCGCAGCAGGACGGCGGCTACATCGCCGGCACCATCATCAAGCCCAAGCTCGGCCTGCGCCCCGAGCCGTTCGCCCGCGCCGCCTACGAGTTCTGGCTGGGCGGCGATTTCATCAAGAACGACGAACCGCAGGGCAACCAGACCTTCGCGCCGATGAAGCAGGTCATCCCGCTGGTCGTCGATGCGATGCGCCGGGCGATGGACGAGACCGGCCAGCCCAAGATCTTCTCGGCCAACATCACCGCCGATGACCACTACGAAATGCTCGCCCGCGGCCACTACATCCTCGAAGCCTTCGGGCCGGACGCCGACAAGGTGGCCTTCCTGGTCGACGGCTATGTCGGCGGCCCGGGCATGATCACCACCGCCCGCCGCAGCTTCCCCGGCCAGTACCTGCACTATCACCGCGCCGGCCACGGTGCCGTCACCAGCCCGCAGTCCAAGCGCGGCTACACCGCCTACGTGCTGGCCAAGATGAGCCGCCTGCAGGGTGCCTCCGGCATCCACGTCGGCACCATGGGCTACGGCAAGATGGAAGGCGAGAAGGACGACCGCGCCATCGCCTACATCATCGAGCGCGACAGCTATACCGGCCCGGCCTATCACCAGGAGTGGTACGGCATGAAGCCGACGACGCCGATCATCTCCGGCGGCATGAACGCCCTGCGCCTGCCCGGCTTCTTCGAGAACCTCGGCCACGGCAACGTCATCAATACCGCTGGCGGCGGCTCCTACGGCCACATCGACAGCCCGGCGGCCGGCGCCAAATCGCTGCGCCAGGCCTACGAATGCTGGAAGGCCAAGGCCGACCCCATCGAATGGGCCCGCGAACACCCCGAGTTCGCCCGCGCCTTCGCCTCCTTCCCCGGCGACGCCGACAAGCTCTACCCCGGCTGGCGCGAAAAGCTGGGCGTGCACAAATAAGGCGGCCCCAACGCCGTCACGGAGAAGCCGCCATGATCAGTCCCGACGCCTACCGTATCCGCAAGCAGCCGTTCTACCAGCCACAAGGCAACGAAGTCGCCCTTTACGAAGCGGCCTACGCCGCCCGCCTGCCGGTCATGCTCAAAGGGCCGACCGGCTGCGGCAAGTCGCGCTTCGTCGAATACATGGCCTGGAAGCTCGGCAAGCCACTGGTCAGCGTGGCCTGCAACGAGGACATGACGGCTGCCGACCTGGTCGGCCGCTATCTGCTGGACGCCGGCGGCACCCGCTGGCAGGACGGCCCGCTGACCCTGGCGGCACGCATCGGCGCCATCTGCTATCTCGACGAAATCGTCGAGGCCCGCCAGGACACGCTGGTGGTCATCCACCCGCTGACCGACCACCGGCGCGCCCTGCCGCTCGACAAGAAAGGCGAGCAACTGGCCGCGCACCCGGATTTCCAGCTGGTCATTTCCTACAACCCCGGCTACCAGAGCCTGGTGAAAGACCTCAAACAATCGACCAAGCAGCGCTTCACCGCCTTCTCGTTCGACTACCCGCCCGCCGCGCTGGAGGTGCAGATCGTTGCCGCCGAAACCGGGATTGCCGCAGCGCTCGCGGAACAGCTGGTCAGTATCGCCCAGGCCGGCCGCCGACTCAAGGGACACGGGCTGGACGAGGGCATCTCGACGCGGCTGATCGTCTATGCCGCCACCCTGATCGCCCACGGCATTCCCCCGGCCGAAGCCTGCCGCATGGCCATGGTCCGCCCGATCACCGACGACGCCGACGTGATCGACGCTCTGGACCACGCCATCGCGGCCATCTTTGGCTGAACCATGGCGGTTCCCGGCATCCGCAACCTTGCCGACGCCCGCCAGCGGCTGATGGCCACGGCCGAATCGCAGGCCGCCTGGACTGCGCTCGACTGCGGCTTCGCGGCTGTCGCCGACGTCTTCGACGAATGCTGGGCGGCCGCCCGGCAGCACATCACCCCCGCCGAACATCCGGCCTTCCTCGATGCCGCACGCACCATCGGCAAACTCGGTCGCGGCGCCGAACCCCTGCTCGCCTTTCTCGAAGGCTGGCCGCGCGTCGTCGCCACGCTGGCCCTGCCGCAATCGGCCATCCTGCCGACGCTGATGGACAGCATCCGGCGCCTGCAGAAGTCGCCCAACGCACCGGCCGTCACCCCGTTGCTGCAAACCCTGGGCGCGGTCGCCGAACGCCTGCGCAGCGCCGATGCGCTGGCCGACTACCAGACGCTGGCGCTCGACCTCGCCGAGCGCACCGCCGGCTCCATCCACGGCCGCCAGACAACGCACCCCAGCCCCGCGCTGCCGGATTTCCTGCGCCAGGCCCCGCGCCTGCTCGGCCTGTTGTCGCTGGCCGGCCTGCGGCGCTGGATCGACAGCGGTATCCGCCTGACTTCCCCCCACCCCGAGCAGCAACGCGCCTATTTCACCCTTGCCTCGCCGGAAAGCCGGGCCCTGCTCCAACGCGAACGGGAGGGAACGCTGTTTGCCGATGTCGAGCGCCGGCTCGGCCTCGGCCTCGCTGCCCTGTGGACCGACGACAGCCCGCTCGTTCCCTATTCGACCGCCTTCGCCGCGCCCGGCCTGCGTCCCTATCTGGCGGCTGACGGCATGCGCCTGCCCGACGCCCTGGGTACGCTATCCGGCATCGACGGGCTGCAGCGCTATCGCGCCATGCTCGCCCACCTGGCCGCCCACCGGCAGTGGAGCCGGCCGCTCGTCGCCGACAACTGGAGCCCCCTGCAGCGCCTGGCGGTGGAGACCTTCGAAGATGCCCGCATCGACCTGCTCCTGCTTCGCCGTTTCCCCGGCCTGCAGCCGGTACTGCTGGCACTGCACCCGCAACCGGCCGAAGACGCCTGTGACCCCGACCGGGTCAACACCCTGCGCCATCGGCTGACCTGCCTGTCGCGCGCCTGCCTCGATGTCGATCACCCCTACACCGCCATCGCGACCCGGGAATTCGCCGCTCGCCTGCATGCGCTGCTCGCCGACGACGAAGCCTCCACCTTCGCCGTTGCAGAGTTGGCGCTTGCCTGGGCAGCGCGCACCCGGGTGCCGAGCGACCAATACGCCAACGTGCATTTCGCCGACACCGAGATCGACTACCGCGACGACAACCGGCACCTGTGGACCTTCATCGAAGCAGGCGACGAGGAAGACAGCTTCGACCCGCCGCCCGCGCCGGCCAAGCCGGAGCGTGCCGGACTGCCGCCGCGTCATTACCCGGAATGGGATGGCGCGACGCAAAGCTTCCGTCCTGACTGGGCCGCCGTCTACGAGGCCCTGCATCCGGCCGGCAACCCGGCCGACATCGACCGCCTGCTCGAGCGTCACGCTCTGCTCGCCCGCCGCCTCAAGCGCCTGCTCGACCTGCTCAAGCCGCAGGACAGGGTTCGCCTGCGCTACCAGGAGGACGGCAGCGAACTCGACCTCGACGTTGCGGTGCGCGCCTGGACCGACTGGCAGAGCGGCCGCTTGCCCGAACCCCGCATCAACGTCAGCCATCGCACCAACGGCCGCGACATCAGCGTGCTACTGCTCATCGACCTCTCGCAATCGCTCGCCGCCCGCCTGCCCGGCAGCGAGCAGCGCATCCTCGACACCGCCCGCGAAGCGGTCGCCCTGCTGGGCTGGGCCATCGGCGAGCTGGGCGACGCCTGCGCCATCGCCGGCTTTCACTCCAACACCCGGCACGAAGTGCGCTATCACCACATCAAGGGCTTTTCCGAGGCCTGGGACGACACCGTCAAGGCGCGTCTGGCAGCCGTCGAAGCCGGCTACTCGACGCGCATGGGCGCGGCCATTCGCCACGCCGGCCACACCCTCTCCGGGCGGCACAGCGAAAAGCGCATCCTGCTCCTGCTCACCGACGGCGAGCCGGCCGACATCGATGTCACCGATCCGGACTACCTGATCGCCGACACCCGCCAGGCCATCGAAACGCTCGCCGCCGAGGGCATTTCCACTTTCTGCCTGAGCCTGGACCCGAATGCCGAGCGCTATATCGGGCGTATTTTCGGAAAGCGCTGGCGGGTACTCGACCGCATCGAAAATCTACCGGAGCAACTGCCGATGGCCTACCTGAACCTGACACGCTGATTGACGCCGAGCAGGCGGGCTTCTAAAGTCAGCCATCACTGAATCCATACTGACAGACATTCAGCCTTTCATGAACTTTATCCGCTCCCTGACCCTGCGCCAGCTGCAAATCTTCGTCGCGGCCGCCCGCCATCTGAGCTACGCCCGCGCCGCCGAGGAACTGCACCTGACACCGCCAGCCGTGTCGATGCAGCTCAAGCAGCTCGAGGACAATGTCGGCCTGCCGCTGTTCGAGCGCATGGGGCGCGGCGTGGCGCTGACCGACGCGGGCGACATGCTGGTGCATCACGCCCTGCGCGTCCTCGGCGAGATCAAGGACGCCGAATCCAACCTGCAGGCGCTGCTCGGCGCGGAGGTCGGCCAGCTATCGGTCGGCCTGGTCAGCACGGCCAAGTACTTCATGCCGCGCCTGCTCGCCAAGTTCTCGCAGGAACACCCGGGCATCGAGGTGCAGTTCTCGGTCGGCAATCGCGAAAGCCTGCTCCAGAAGCTGCAGGACAACGCTATCGACCTCGCCGTGATGGGCCGCATCCCGACCGAAATCGACGCCCACGCCGAGCCGATGGCCAGCCACCCCTATGTCCTGATCAGCCCGGCCGAGCACCCGCTGCGCGATGCCCGCCGCTTCGACATGCACGAGCTGCGCCACGAAACCTTCCTGCTGCGCGAGGAAGGCTCGGGTTCGCGCCGCGTTGCCGAGGAAATGTTCAAGAACCACCTGTTCACCCCGCCGCGCACGATCAGCATGGGCAGCAACGAGACGATCAAGCAGGCCGTGATGGCCGGCATGGGCGTGGCGCTGATGTCGCTGCACACCCTGCCGCTGGAACTGAAGACGGCCGAGGTGAGCATTCTCGACGTGATCGGCACGCCCATCGAACGCACCTGGTACGTGGTCAACATGAATGCCAAACGCCTGCTGCCGGCCGGCCAGCGCTTCCGCCAGTACCTGCTCGAACAGTCGGCCGTCGCCCTCGAACACGAATTCGGGCGCTACGTGATTCCTCGCACAGCAAGCTGATTGTGTTGGGCTACAATCTGGTGCACCGCAACATGACCTCTTCGACGCCGATCATGCATCCCCGCCTCGCGCTATCCGAACTGACCGAACACCCGCTCCGCCAGCGCCTGAACAACGAGTTCCACGCCCGGCCGCCGGTGCCGCTGGTCGGCCCGGTGCTCGTCTCGCACCTGGTCTTCAAGCACAGTACCGAGAAAGCGCCGGCGGCGCGCGACAACCTGGGCAAGCTGTGCCAGGGCCACGTCTGCAATTCGATCGACAGTTCCGACTCGCACATGATGGTCGACACCGGCGCCTTCCGCATGCGCTGGGAGCTGCACACCGAATTCTCCAGCTACACCTTCTTCCGGCCGCTGACGACCGGCGAGGAACTGCACCCGGACGTCACCGCCTTCGACGCGGTGCATCCCGAATGGATCGCCGGCATCCCCGGCAAGCTGATCGTCGCCACCCACGTTGAACTGCGCTCCACCGACGAGATCAGCCCCGACTCCGTGCTCGCCAGCCTGACGCCGAACGGCCGCACCATGGTGGCGGCACGCGTCGCCGACGAAACGGCCTGGATTTTCACCGATTTCAAGATCGACAACGGCTTCTCGCGCTTCCTTGTGCTCAACGCCAGCATGACCCAGCGCCAGACTGGCCGCACCGTGCAGCGCCTGGTCGAGATCGAGACCTACCGCATGATGGCCCTGCTCGGCCTGCCCGTCGCCAAGGAAGTTGGCAAATGGCTGTACAAGGGCGAGAAGGAACTCGCCGAAATGATGGACCACATCGGCCAGGCCCGGAGCGCCGACGACGAGCGCAACATCCTCGCCTCGCTGTCCCGGCTCGCCGCCGAGGTCGAGCACTCCGTCGCCCGCACCACCTTCCGCTTCGGCGCCTCCCGCGCCTACCACGGGCTGGTCATGCAACGCATCGAGGAACTGCGCGAGCAGCGCATTTCCGGTCTGCCGACCTTCACCGAGTTCATGCAGCGCCGCCTGCTGCCCGGCATGAACACCTGCGAAGCCATCGCCCGCCGCCAGGAAGAACTCTCCGCCCGCGTCGCCCGCAACTCGCAACTGCTGCGCACCCGCGTCGACATCGAACTCGAGCGCCAGAACCAGGAACTGCTCGCCCAGATGAACCGCCGCGCCAAACTGCAATTGCATCTGCAGGAAGCCGTCGAGGGTCTGTCGGTCGTCGTCCTCACCTACTACGGATCGCAGCTGGTGCAGTACATCGCCAAGGGCACGAAGGAATTGCACCATCTGAACACCGATGTGATCACGGCTATTTCGATTCCCGTGATTGCCGGATTGGTGGCGTGGGGAACGCGGCGGATGCGGAAGAAGCTGGCGCGGGAAGAAGGGGCTGCCTGAGGGCTGCTTTGTCGCTCGTGCAGGCAGTTGTTTCCGCCCTTGCGGGGCGTCTCACTTTCTTTTGCTTCGCCAAAAGAAAGTAAGCAAAGAAAAGGCGACCCCGGGTCGGTGCCCGCTACGCGGTTTCCCTGCGCTACTCGAAACGCCGGGCGGCTTGCCTGAACTCGCCTGCGGCTCAAACAAGGCAAGCCGAAATCCCCCGGCATTTCTGCATTGCTCGGCACCTCTCAAAGGGGCCCGGAAAAACATCCGGGTTTGATCTGCCCAAGACTTTTTGACACTCCCTCAGTTCGCCATTTGGCGGACAGCACTCAGTCACGCGACGCCTTTCGGGTCCCCATCTGAAGCGCCGAGCAACGCAGCTGCTGGCGGGAAAAGGGCGAGGACTGTCTGAGGGCGTAGCCCGAGTTCCGCAGCCCCCGCCAGTAGCGAGTAGCGCAGAGAAGTCGGCAACGCCGACCGCGTAAGCTGGGGTCGCCTTTTCTTTGGCTACTTTCTTTTGGCGAAGCAAAAGAAAGTACGCCCGCCCCGCAAGGGCGGAAAACAACGCCCAAAGAAACGCCCAAGACGCCAAGCACGAAACCAACCCCCAGCAATAATTTATAATCCCCCCTTTGCTCATTTCGGGAACCCGATCGTGACCGCTCCGCTCTTCGAATCCACCATCACCAGCCTCCCCCTCATCAACAAGGGCAAGGTCCGCGACATCTACGCCATCGACGACGAAAAGCTGCTCATCGTCACCAGCGACCGTCTCTCCGCCTTCGACGTCGTCCTGCCCGATCCGATCCCGCGCAAGGGCGAAGTGCTGCAGGCGGTGGCCAATTTCTGGTTCGACAAGCTGGGCCACATCGTCCCGAATCAACTGACCGGCATCGATCCGGAAACCGTCGTTGCGCCGAACGAGCGCGATCAGGTCCGTGGCCGCGCCGTCGTCGTCAAGCGCCTGCGCCCGCTGCCCATCGAGGCGGTGGTTCGCGGCTACGTCATCGGTTCCGGCTGGAAGGACTACCAGCAGACCGGCGCCATCTGCGGCATCGCGCTGCCGGCCGGCCTGAAGATGGCCGCCAAGCTGCCGTCGCCGATCTTCACCCCGGCCACCAAGGCCGCCGTCGGCGACCACGACGAAAACGTCTCCTTCGCCACCGCCCAGGCCAACTGCGCCGCTGACCTCGCCGACGCGCTCGCCGGCACCGGCAAGAATGGCGCCGGGCTGGCCGACGAAGCGCGCATCGCCGCCCTGCGCCTGTACGAGGAAGCCTCCGCCTACGCCAAGGGCCGCGGCATCATCATCGCCGACACCAAGTTCGAATTCGGCATCGACAAGGCCGGCACCCTGCACCTGATCGACGAAGCGCTGACCCCGGACTCCTCCCGCTTCTGGCCGGCCGACCAGTACGTCGAAGGCCAGAACCCGCCGTCCTACGACAAGCAATACGTCCGCGATTACCTGGAAACCCTGGACTGGGGCAAGGTCGCCCCCGGCCCCAAGCTCCCGGCCGACGTCATCGCCCGCACCAGCGCCAAGTACATCGAGGCCTACGAGCGCCTGACCGGCCAGACGCTGTAAGCAAAAGCCGCTTAAAAAAACGCCCGCTGAATGCGGGCGTTTTTACTTTGTGAAGCCGGCTGTAATCGCCCCAAACTGGTAGTTACTCACTTAGAGAAGCGAGTCTCTAGGAAACTTGGCGCTTTCTAGCGCAACCATAAAGCACATCCCGTCAGAACGATTAGTTTGAGCGTTTGGTGTCTACATAAGTCGGGTTTTGGTCACAATGGCGACCGTAGGGGGTTTGGTCGTGACTGCTAGCCCTGTCCTTGAAGACACTGCGGATTTCTTCTTCTCGCCTCTTTAGAAGCTTTGCATCTTCAGTTTTACCCAGGCGCGTAAGAATTTCAGCATACTCCTTAAGAATGTTGGCATACCCAATGGAATCTCTCGTGTCTGCTTGAATTTTGTCCAAAGACTGTTTGGCTTGGCCAAAGTATTTCTCTGAATTTTGGAGATCACCCTTTGCGTGATACATGCGTGCCAGTTCTACGAGTGACATATGAACTGGGCCGTTGATTTTTGCATCCAATTCCAATGCCTTGAGAAGCCCCTTTTCCGACTCTGCCCAATCGCAGATGACTCCTGAAGTTCGGCCGTACTCATACGCATAAACTGCTTTTATTCCGTCGTTGGCATGTCCGAGATCAGCGTTCGTCCACGCTCGGCCAAATGACATTCGTGCCTTGAACCAATTGCCTTGAGCGGCATTGCTTTGTCCTCCTCGAAAATACTCGTTTGCAGTACGCAGGTTGATGGGGTTTGCACATGAGGCAACTAAAAATGGCACGAGTAATATCAAACGTTTCATGATTTTTCCCCTAGGCAATTGGGAGCTTGAAAGCTATTGGAACGTCCCGTTTCTACGCATTATCTTTCTAATTCGTTTACGAAAAAGATACAGATGAGCAAGTGTCCATCCATTTTGAATTATGCCCAAAGAATACCCTGATCTGTTGGCGTCCACTATTTAGGTAGTCATCTGACTGGCCGTTTGTGGCCGATCTCAACCATCCAACTGAACCCCGCCGCCACTCCCCGGTCAAACCGCAGTGACCCCGACCGAGGAGGCTGCGATGAAACACGTTTCCGATTTTCATACGACCGGGCTGCCGCTGCCCGGCATCCGGCGCATTGGTGTCGACCGTCCTTTTGCGTGGATCATGGCCGGGTGGCGCGATGTTCAGGCCAATCCCCTGCCGTCACTGGCTTATGGCCTGCTCTTCGCCTTGTGCGGCGACCTGATCATCCTGTCCACGCTTAATCGTCCCCATCTACTGACGGTTTCGGTTTCCGGATTTTTCCTCGTTGCTCCGCTGCTCGCTGCGGGGTTGAATGAATTGAGCCGGCAGCACGAGCAGGGGAAGAAGCTCCTTTTCATCGAGTCTATACAGTGCTTCCGCCGCAACCTTGAATCGTTCTCTTTCTACGGCTTGCTGCTGGCGCTGATCGGCCTGATGTGGGAGCGTTTTTCGGCCATCGCCTTCGCGCTGCTCGGCAGTTCAACCGGCATCGATGCCCGCAATTTCATCGTCAGCCTGGTGCTCAGTGGCGAACACAATGCCTTCATCGGCACGTGGTTCGCACTGGGCGGCGTGCTTGCCCTGTGTGTCTTCATGGTCTCGGTCGTCACGGTGCCGATGATGCTCGACCACGATGCCGACATGCCGACCGCCACGGTAACGAGCCTGCGCGCTTTCCTGCTCAACACAGGGCCGTTGCTGCTGTGGGCTGCCTTGCTGGTGACCCTGACCCTGATCGGTTTCGCCACCCTGCTCTTCGGCCTGGTGGTGATCATGCCGATTCTCGGCCATGCCACGTGGCATGCCTATCGCGACCTTGTAGAATAGCCTTTTGAACGCTCATCCACGGGCGGCTCAGACCGCCCGTTTTTATTGCTTCCCCCGACGACCATGACCCAAGCCCATAATCCGCTGCTCGATTTCTCCGATGTGCCTCGCTTCGACCTGATCCAGCCGGAACACGTCAAACCGGCCATCGAATCCCTGCTCGCCGACGGCCGCAGCCTGATCGAACGCCTGACCGACGATGCAACCCCTGCCACCTGGACGGACTTCGCCGGCGCGCTGTCCGACGGCCTGGAAGGCTTCGGCCGCGCCTGGGGCGTGGTCGGCCACCTGCATTCGGTCAATGACGTCCCGGCGTGGCGCGAGGCTTACAACGAGATGCTGCCCGAGGTGTCGCGCTTCTACACCGAACTCGGCCAGAACCTGAAGCTGTTCGACAAGTACCGCGCCCTCAGGGCCAGCCCGGAATACGCCGCACTGAGCGCCGAACGCCGGAAGATCGTCGATAATGAGATCCGCGATTTCCGCCTCAGCGGCGCCGAACTGCCGGAAGAACAGAAGCCGCGCTACCAGGCGATCATGGAAGAGCTGTCGCAACTCGCCGCCAAATTTTCCGAAAACCTGCTGGATGCGACCAACGCCTTCGGCGAGGTGGTCACCGACGAAGCGCGGTTGACCGGCCTGCCCGACTACGCCAAGGATGCAGCCCGCGAAGTTGCCGAGAAAGCCGGTGTCGACGGCTGGAAATTCACGCTGCACGCGCCCTCCTACGGCCCGCTCATGCAGTACGCCGAAAATCGCGACCTGCGCCAGCGCATGTACCGCGCCTACGCCACCCGCGCCGCGGAGATCGACAACGGCTACTCGAAGTCCGAATGGGACAACGGCCCGCTGATGAAGCGCATCCTCGAACTGCGCGAGGAAGACGCCCGGATGCTCGGGTTCAGGAACTTTGCCGAGGTTTCGTTGCTGCCCAAGATGGCCGACACGCCGGAACAGGTACTCGCCTTCCTGCGCGACATGGCGAAGAAGGCCAAACCCTTTGCCGAGCAGGATATGGCCGAATTGCTGGCTTTCGCCAGGGATGAACTCGGCATCGCCGATTTCCAGCCCTGGGACGCCGCCTTCGTGTCCGAAAAGCTGCAACAGGCCCGCTACGCCTTTTCGGCACAGGAAGTGAAGCAGTACTTCACCGAGCCCAAGGTCGTCGCCGGCCTGTTCAAGGTCATCGAGAGCCTGTTCACCGTCAAGGTCCGTGAGGACAAAGCCCCGGTGTGGCACGAGGACGTGCGTTTCTACCGCATCGAAACGCCGGCCGGCGATCTGGTCGGCCAGTTCTACATGGACCTCTACGCCCGCGAAACCAAGCGCGGCGGCGCCTGGATGGATGAAGCGCGCTCGCGCAAGCGCACCGCCCACGGCATCCAGAAGCCGATCGCCTACCTGAACTGCAACTTCGCCCGCCCGGTCGGCGGCAAGCCGGCCACCTTCACGCACGACGAAGTCATCACCCTGTTCCACGAAGCCGGCCACGGCCTGCACCACCTGCTGACACGCGGCGAAGAGCTGGGCGTTTCAGGCATCCACGGCGTCGAATGGGATGCCGTCGAACTGCCGTCGCAGTTCATGGAAAACTATTGCTGGGAATGGGAAGTGCTGCAGGGCATGACGGCCCACGTCGATAACGGCGAATCCCTGCCGCGCACGCTGTACGACAAGATGCTGGCCGCCAAGAACTTCCAGAGCGGCATGATGACCGTGCGCCAGCTCGAATTCTCGATCTTCGACATGCGCCTGCATGCCGAGTTTGATCCACGGGGCTCGAAGTCGGTCATGGACCTGATCAACGAAGTCCGCCAGGAAGTCGCCGTCCTCGTTCCGCCTGAATGGCATCGCTTCCCGAACAGCTTTTCGCACATCTTCGGTGGCGGCTACGCAGCCGGCTACTACAGCTACAAGTGGGCCGAAGTGCTGTCGGCCGATTGCTATGCGGCCTTCGAGGAAGCCGGCGACCCGTTCGACGCCACCGTCGGCAAGCGCTACCTCGATGAAATCCTGTCCCAGGGCGGCTCCCGTCCCGCCCTGGAAAACTTCAGGGCGTTCCGCGGTCGCGAACCGAGCCCCGACGCGCTGCTGCGCCATAGCGGTATGATTGCGGCCTGAGCGGTTCAAGGGAGACAAGGATAATGCGTTACCTGCTGACACTTTGCCTGCTTCTCGCAGGCCCGGTGGCCATGGCCGAAACCTACAAATGGACCGAAGGCGGCAGGACCGTCATTTCCGACACGCCGCCCCCGGGCAGGGCCACGGCGGTCACCAAGGCCGGCACCACGAACGAGCCGGGCGACAACCTGCCGTTCGCCGTCAAGAAGGCCATGGAAGCGTTCCCTGTCACGCTATACACGGCGGCCGACTGCGCCGACGACTGCAGACTGGCGCGCGACTTACTTACGCGCCGTGGCGTACCGTTCAGCGAAACAGTGGTCGAAACTCAGGCGCAGATCGAGGAACTAAAACAGTTGATCGGCGAACCCGCCGTACCCGCACTCAAGGTAGGCAAACAGAGTCACCGCGGTTTTCAGGTAGCAGCCTACAATAACCTGCTTGACCTCGCCGGCTATCCGAAAACAGCGCCCTACGGCAGCAAACCCTCCGGCGGTCCGAGCAAGTGAAGATCGCCGCCTGCGAGTTCAATCGACATCCAACGACGTTTCAATACATCCCACGAGCAACACACAATCAACTAATAAACAGCTACATACATCCTGCGAAGTCGCACTTCGTCTCATGACGCCGCGTCAAAACCGGGTAGCTAAGTGGGTAGCTAGATGGGTAGCTCGCTGCTAGAATCACTCGCAGCTACCCACTTCGCCAATGCATCAGCCGACCACGTCGAGATCAGCCAAGCCAGCAACGGCGCGGTGAACGTGGGATGACGGTTATCGATGCGAGGGAAAGTCGCCACAACAACAGACCCTGGTGACCGGGAGCCGGCAAGAAGGACTCGATTGATCCTGACCGGGAGTCGGACATCATGGGAACCCAGATCAACGTACTCGACGACATCCAGATAAAGCACTGGGTCAACAAAGGCGCACCAATTGCCCGTTCCGATGGGGGTGGCCTGACTTTCACCCTGTCCGAGGCGGGAACCGCTACGTGGATACTCCGCTACCGGATGGGAGCCGGCCGCCGCAAGGAACTGACCCTTGGCAATTACCCCGACTTGTCGCTCGCCAAAGCCCGCCAGATGGCGAGAGAACACAGAGTATCAATCGACAAGGGAGAGGATCCCGCCGCCAAGAAAAAAGTCGAGAAGATGCAGTCCAAGATGGCCTGGACCGTCCGCGCATTGATCGACGACTACAAGCAGAAGAAACTGGTGACGCCCAGCCTCGCTGAAGGGACCATCTATTACCGAAAGTGGGATCTGGAAAAAGTCATACTGCCCAAGCTCGGGTCGCTGGAAGTTCGGCACATCACGCCAGCCAAGATCGTTCACGTGCTTGAGTCGGCAAAGCGTTCCTGGACGATTTCGAAGCGAATTCTGACTTCGTGCAAGCTGCTTTTTGCCCATGCGTGTGGAAAGCGCTTGATTGACTCCAACCCGGCCGCTGGAATCGACCTGATTGCCCTCATGGGAGAACGCCCACCGATTCGCAAGCGCGTGATGCTGAACGAAGAGGAGTTGCGGACCCTACTGGCCGACATCGACGATATCGGTGTGGAAAACGCCTTGGCCTTCCGGATTCTGCTCGCCACCTGCGTGAGGTCCGTCGAACTGGCGAAAGCCCGGTGGGAGCACATCGATTTTGATCAAGCAACCTGGTGGGTTCCAGACGATTCAGTGAAGACCCGGAAGGGCTTCCTGGTTCCGCTCACGCCAACAGTCGCAAACTGGTTCAAGGACCTGCGTGATCTCGCAGGGGAATCACCATGGGTACTACCAGCGAGGATCGAGCGTCGGCGTCGGCGGCTTGGAGATACCCACGTCGGCGAGACCACCTTGTGGGCCGCTATTTCACGTGCATTCGAGCGCGGTGACATCCAGATCCGAAAGTTCACGCCTCACGACACCCGTAGCACGGCAAAGGGACACATGCGCAACATGGGCATATCCCGAGAGATTTCCGAACTGGCCCTGAATCACACGTTGAAGGGCATGGAAGCGATCTACGATGTCCGTGAAGAGATTCCAGAACGTCGGGAAGCCCTGGAACGCTGGGCAAGCTTCATCACGGCGTGCGAAAGCGGACGGCCATGGAAGCCGGGCCCGCTTCGGCAGATTGCCAGCTTCGCCAACGTGAGGCACTGACTGGGCGATGTCCGCGATGTCGCGATTTTTCTCAAAGAGGTATCCGGTCGCATTGCGTTCGAAACGCGCAAGTAGGGCACCCCTTCCGAGACAGGGGCCTGCACGGAAGAGCGCGACCTGCCAGCACGTCTTCCCGCCGCCTGACCAAGGCGACCACCTGCTCGTCAGTCATCAATTTGACGAAATGCGTGATCGGTAAGGCTCGCCGGGTCGGCGCCTTCACCATCACATACCCGTACGATGCCACCGACTGCCCCGTCTGACCCATCACCGCCATCCTCTGGGCGGACAACTGGATCACGTCCGACAGGCACGGCTGTTTGCTCCAGCGAGTCTTGAACTCCACCAACACGAGCAGACCGGAGGGTATCCGGTATGCCCGGTCAAGTTTCGCCACCAGTCCGACGGGCGTGGAAATCCGGAACAGCTTTTCCATGTAGACCAACTCGGCATCCCGCAGCGCTGCTGGTCGCGAGGCCCGCTCAGCCCGTGCAGCATGGGTCTCAAGTGATCCCCTCCGCGTCATGGCAAGCGCGAGGCACACGATGGCAACGGCGCAACCGACGCCCCACGCTAGCGCCGACACTTGCCACCTCGACGCAAGCCTGACCACCATCGAAGCCCCATCGCTATCGCCCCCAAGACCATACGCACAGGAACTTGCAACGTGGGCAATCGGCGCAGGACGACACAGACGCCCGGTGCTCCCCGATAGTAGAGGCGGATCACCCGGCGTCCCCAAACGCTGGGTCGCAGTGCCTCGTCCCTGAACCGGCGCAGGACCTCGGTCTGCCAAGCTTCGCCGAACACGCAGGTGGCGATGAAACAGCGCCCCTTCCGATCAGCCTGCGCGGAAGCCAGGCCTTCCCGATAGAACTGCTCATGCTCGACCAGTCCGCGCGCCCGGGCACGTTGCTGCCGTGCGGTACACCGACTTCCATGGAGATGCTCGAACACCACCAATCTCTCGCACCGGCCCATCTGCGCCAAGTCCGAAGCACTGACCATCCGAACATCCGCTGACCGGCGCGAGCGCTTGCCCATGGCCACCTCACGCGTCGATCGCAGGCGCGAAGAGATCGTTGGTGATCTCGCCACTGCCCTCTTGCGCGCTCCTTGCGGAAGGCAGATGAGGCGAGCCACGTCCCATCCCGGCGAAAACACCGTTCTGCGCCAGCAACCCATCGTAGGCCAGCAACCGCAAGCGATTGATGCGTTTAACGCCCTTCTGGAACTGGATCAGATCGTCATACAGACGGGGATGGTCGGCACGCGTCAATACGAAGACCAGGCGAATGGGTGCGGCGTCCTTCACGGTATCGGTGCTCATTCGAGTTCTCCCGATGCGCCCTGAACTGGCTCCTTACCGGTGGCGGTCATCTTGCTGTTCGCGTAGTTCTGCCCCCCCAGCTGAAAACCCCGCACATTGGCGAACATCGGTTCCTTCACTTCGTGGATGCGGTGCTTCGGGAACGCCGCCTTCACCGCCTTGCGGAACAGGAACGCCCCGCCGCCAACCAGGATGATGTTCTGCAGGCTGTGCGGCGCCTCGATCCACTCCTTCATCGTCGACACCGCCTGCTCGGCGACGGTCTCCGCCAGGGGCAGCAGGCGCTTCATGTCATACGGCTTCTGGAAGATCACCGGCTGCTTGCCGGTGCGCAGCGCCAGGTCGATGGCGTCGTAGTCCCGGTACGGCGAGCCGATATCCTTGGTAATCTCGGCCGCCAGCAGGCGCAGCACATCGGACATGCCGCGGTTGAAGGAGTAGCTCTGCTTCTGCACGAGGCGCATGCCCCGGGCCACCAGCCAGTCGAAGGTACGCGCGCCGGGGTCGATGACCAGGCTCTGCTCGTTGCCGATGATCGTCATCTTTTGGTGCTCGGAGGCAAAGTGCGCCAGCGCCCCTTGCGGCTGAGCGACAGCCATGGCCTTGCCCACCGTCACGGCCTTGCCGCCGCCGATGTCGTGCCGGCCCGTCATGGCCTTTTCCAGCGCCGCTTTCTTGACCGTCAGCAGTGCTACCGGCAGGCCGACCACCAGCAAGTCGATGTGGCTGACCTTCATCATGGAGAGCGCCCCCCGCAGCAGGGCCATGTATTCGGGCGTCTCAGTGTATTCGTCGTGCAACTGCTTCGCCCTGAAGGTATCGGCGGCAAGACTCACGTCCGGCCCAACTTCGTAATACAGGGGACCGATGGGAATGCACACCGTCTTCTTGCGCTCGCCAGCGGTCCAGGAGGGAGAGGCATCACTGGACGGATAAGCCACCGAGGGAAAGCTGGCGCAGCGGATATCGGTACCGGCCGCGGCCGTGACGAATTTGGTGTTGCCGGATCCGACATCCACCGCTCTGACGATCAATTCCATAGCAAGACTCCGAGGTAGGTTTCAGGTCGATCAGCATCGACAGAGCGATCTGATCCCGCCACACGAAATCCCCACTCAACGAGGCCGATTTCGGCATCGGGCTCGGCCCGCTGTCAGCGAACCGGCAATGCACGGACATTTCGCTGACACCTGAAAGCGTCATCCCCCAGCGGGGCTGCGTGTGTGTCACTACGCTCTCATTCAAATAGCTGGCATCAACCCCATGCGCGGCAGTTGCCGCCGGAGCGATCCGCGCGCGAGCATCGCCCTGAGTTCCCCCGCTCAGGACCAGAGGCAGAGATTTCCCCCGTCAAGCCCGCCCGCCGCCTCGTTGCCCGCCGCTTTGCGACAATAAATGCGCCTTACCGCAATCTCCCGGGCGCGCAAGTGCCACCCGCAATCCCCCACCAATCGCCGCGCTTTCGAGCCGCCCGCTTGACCGCCCTCCCCGCTTGGCGTCAACTACGTTTCCCGAGGGCCATCCTGGCCCCGCTCCATCGCGGAGCAAAAGGCGTCGCAGTCGTTACCTGCCCTTGAAGCGCCGGTCTCGAACCGGCAATGCCGTCGCCCTTGAGGCGGCGGTCCCGAGGTCTTTCTCGTAGTGCATGTCCCTGGTTTGGCCAGCGTTCATCGCTGGGCGCTCCCTGAAGCGCGCCACGGCCAACAGAGCACCCGGCCGGCACCCGATGCCGTGCCCCTGTTCCCGCCATCCTTTGAGCACGCGGTTCGCCGCAGCGCGCGGTCGTGTTTGCCCTCTTGGGCTCCCCGCGCGCCTTCGCTCACACCCTCGACACCGCCCTGGACTTTCGGTCAGGGGCGGACCCATGCGAGTGGATGGCGCTACGACCCCAGAACCGATCCACCAGATGGCACGAGGCCCGACCTCGCCGCCGATGCCCAAGCCACGCCCCAGAGGCCGGCCGGCATCACCACCCCCATGGCTGCAGAAATGCACGGATGGGCCGGATCAACCCGTTTCGTTTTTAAGACCGACCGAGTTGGCGAGCGCAGACGCGCTGGCCGACGAACCCCTGGGTAGAGGTGCCGCGACGGCGTGGTCGCGCGCGGCACCGAAGTTCTTGACCACTGACCGGCGCGGGCAACGGAATCCGTCCTACCGGTGGCCTCTATGGATTCCACGCCAACATCGGCTTGCCGTTCGGGCGGCTGGCCTTCGACCCAGGAGCCTTCACCATGTCGGACGCAATCCCCAGCAACACCGTTCGCCGTAGCTCTCGCCGCCGGCGGCAGGAACCTGCCAGCCCCGGGCGTTCCAGCCAGCAGCAACCCGCTCGCCCCCAGAGTTGGGCGGGAAAGACCCCCCAGGAAATCCTCGCCCGCTACCAGCCGGGCAAGGCGCCGCCGCTCAAGGTGCTGGAGGTCCTGATCAAACTCTTCAACCCCCAGCATACGGCGCTGGAGAAAACCGTCTCGCACAAGACGCGGCAGGAGCGTGCACAGTTTCTGCGGCGCTTCTTCCGCGACCTGAAGCAGAAGGCGGGCTTCAAGACGGTGCCGGATCCGCGCAACCTCGGACAGAAGCACATCCACGCCATGGTGCAGGTCTGGCAGCAGGCGCCTCTGGCGCCGGCGACGATCCAGACCTACCTGAGCTTCCTGCGGGGACTGGCGATGTGGATGGGCAAGCACGGCTTCGTACGGAAGCCCGCCCACTACGGCCTGAGTCTGGAGGAGTACCAGCGCCACGAGTCCGCCCGGCGGGACAAGAGCTGGACCGCCCAGGGGATCGATGCCGCGGCGGTGATCGCCGCGGTGTGCCAGTTCGACCGCCGTGTCGGCGCGTCGCTGCGGCTGATGTCGGCCCTGGGGCTGCGGCGCAAGGAGTCGGTGCAGTTCCGGCCATTCCAGCATGTCATGCCGTTCAGCGAGACCGGGCTGCCAGAGAATCAGCAAAAGGCGGATCGCTATGCATGGGTCAAGGGCAAGGGCGGCCGGGTGCGCTGGATTCCCCTGGACAGTCCGGCCCATCGGGCAGCGCTGGAGTTTGCCCAAGGCGTGGTCGACGGTCGCGACGCCCACATGGGTGATCCGCGTCGGGACCTGAAGCGAAATCTGCGGCGGCTGGATTACGTCCTGGAGAAATTCGGCATCACCCTGCGCAAGCGGGGCGCGACAGGCCATGGCCTGCGCCATGAGGTTCTTAACGATGCCTATGAAGATGTCGCTGGCGTACCGTCGCCGGTCCGAGGGGGCGGGCCGGTCTCCCCGGAACTGGATCGGGCGGCGCGGCTGGCGGTATCGCAGTTGGCGGGACATGCGCGCGCAAGAGCGGCAGACGCGTACTGCGGAAAGTCGGTTAGTAGTCGCAGTGGAGCCCCCGGTACCCCGCCACCCCGCGTGCACGGCGCCGACACCGACGATTCGCCCGCGACCTGACTGCAGCCAGGTCAACGCTTGCCCCCCATTGGATCAATTTGAAGGAGCCAACATGAACGAGATCAATCGACGCAGTCCTTACTGGCTGAGCCCCGGCATCGACGTGCCGACGCGCGACGAATTCCTGTTGTTGTTATCGCGCCGCACGCTGCGCGGTTTCTATGTGGACCGAGATACCGGCGAATCGGCATTCGTGCCGACCGCAGAGTTCATGCGCGAGAGTCCCTTGTGGCGTATCGACGTGCTCGACGATATCGCGGATGGCTTACAGCGAACACGCACCCATGCTTTGGTGGCATTCTTTCGGGAATGCCAGGCCAAGAACCATGACGTGCAGATGGCCAGGCAGCTCGCAGCCTATCGCGGGATGTGTCAGCGAATCGGTATAGAGCTGCCGGACGATTTGGAGGCGTTGCTCGTTTTGGATCAACAATTCCGCCGATCAGCAATGTGGGGCTCGACAGGCCAGGCCACGAAGTGACCATCGACATCTCCCGCCTCGTCGTAGGCTTCCGCAATCGGGCGGGGTTGGGAGCCGAGATGCCAGGGTCCGCTTCTAAACGCCGTAGCGGCCAAGGGGGACGCTATTTCCGAACTGCCAGGACCGTGCAGCTTCTCGCGAGAAAGCAGCGCCTGCGGAATTGCGGGAAGATCAAGAAAGGTGGCTCTGCCCACCCAGGGGCGGCGAGCACCGTGCCAGGATGCGTTTCCAGCCGTTACGGGCGGCGACCGCTTCGCGCAGGATGTCGAGATATTCGTCCACATCTACCCTGTCGTCCGCCGGCATCGGCCCCTGCGAATATTCTGCGAGCAGTGCCTGTCGGGACCGCAGCCCCTGGCCAAGGTCGTGAATGCGGCTGTAGGTCTCGCAGGCATAAGCGAAGGTTTCGCGCCTGGCGAACTCGATCTCGAGCAGCCACTCACGCCGCCGGGTCTCGCGCAATCCGATCGTGCGACGCTTGCAGTTGTGAAAGATATGGGCCGCCTCATGGACCAGGAAGTCATCGAAGCGCCCGGGCGCGCCGAGGTATTCGGCCGACAGGTAGCAGGTCGTTCCTTCACTGAGGCCGAGAAGATTGGGCGCATCGTCAGCCAGGAGTTCGGCACCGATGCCGGCGAGATAGAGGTTCGCCAGATCCCAGGCGGTACTGAGCCACGGCGTCTGTTCGAGCACGGCGTCGATGGTGGCCGGCGTGAGAAAGATGACCGAGCGTCCGAGCACGTCGAGGACGGACTCCTGTTCGTGGACCGGGAACAATCCCTGCACCATGGGGGCCACTTTGCCCCGGGTGAAGGCAACGACATCCCGTTCGGGCGGGGTTGCAGGGAGTTCGGCGTGTGCAGTTCGATGATGTACCGCCGAGATCAGTGCTTGGCGTAGCGCGGCACCCCCGTACCGGGCCTGGGCAACGTTGTTGTCCCCCGGCCATGACTGGAAGTGCGCATCGTGGTCGCCGCTGCGAAGGTAGCGTTCAATCGCTTGTTGCGGAGATTCCTGCATGGGTTTCTTCACTCTTTTCCGGCCTGCAAAGCGACGGCTGACGATTACCTTGTCCAGGAATCCTGGTTTTGCGGCAAGGACCGGCCGGGATCGTAGACCTGGAGCAAATCCGTCGCCGTCAGCGCATTGACGAACAGGACCAGATTGGTACCACCCACCCTCGCCTGCGACGGAAAGAGAATCCCTTTGCCGCCCGCCGCGATCACCGTGTCTCCGACGATCCAACTCGGCGGCTCGATACGCTGGTTGAACCACAGTTCCCGCCAGTCGCAGTAGAAGTCCTCCCAGATCGGTGGCCACACCGAGGCATCGTAGCCGGCGGTGAAGTCCGCTACCGGCTCGACCGTCAGTTGGTAGCTGGTCAGGGTTCCGGGCGGGAGCAGGCTCGACACCTGCTGGTATTCCCGCACCGCCGTTTCGGTATCGAGGGCCAGATAGAGCGCCTCGACTCCCGGCCGGTTGGCTCGCCCGCCGTGTTTGGCCGCCCCGGCGCCGCTCATCGGCGCAACCGCCCATTTCGGCACATGCAGGCGATAGGCGGTGACGCCAGCCAGCCGGACAAGCTTCATCCCGCCGCGCCCGCTTCGAGGGACTCCACGTAGCGCAGCACATCCTCGGCCCGCCCTTCCGACACCAGTTGCTCAGCCGTCTTGTAATTGAACGGCGGCAGGGGTTCGTTGCGATACCAGAAAATGGCCCGGCCGACATCGCCGGTCAGGTCGTTGGCGGCACGCAGCACGCGCAGGGCCTCGCGCATGAAGCGCTGCACGCTCTCCGAAGCGGGCGCCCGACTCAAGGTGTTGCGGTGAACATGGGCCTGCCCGGCAAGCGTCTGGAGGTCGATGCTCAACACATCGCTGAACCGCTTCGGCGAGAGCACGGCCGGTCCGGCTTCCTGGTCACGCAGGAAATCCAGGAAGCCTTCGAAGCCGTGGGTCAAGGCAGGGGCATAGGCAGCAGTCATGGGCATGGCGTCTCTCCGGCAAGTTACTGCATTGCAACTCTTACGCACATTATATGCACTCTTTTGGCACAAATCCAGGCAACTCAAGCTGGCTGGATTTTCGACTGCCCCTCTGCCCCACCTCCTGAATGCCTTCCTTGCTGAGACTCACCGAGGCGGGCGAGTGCCGCGCAACGCGCCGGCGCCCCCGTGTCTGCCCGCATCGGTTCAACGGTATTGCATTGCAGAGGCCTCGGCCATTGCCGGTTCCGCTTCTTCGCCATGCAAGGATTCCGAGCACTCGCCTGCTGTCGGCAGGGCCTGAACCCGCAACACCCCCGGTAACCAGCCCGTGCCGGCCACCGTCTGTTCCGCCCCCGTCACCACGGCATCTTTCTTGAGCGCGGCCAGCGGGCTGGCGGCATTGGCATCGACGGCCTCGGTGACAACCTCGAGGACACGTGCCTTGGGGACGTGGTTGAAGTAGGAAGCCCCCGTGGCCGTCCACCATCGGCTCATGTCCAGCCCCAAGGCCCGCGCCAGCGCCTCGTTGCTCTGCCGCTCGGGCTCGGTGCCGTATATGCCCGTGACGGTGACTGCAACGACGAAGGTCAGCAGGCGCAGCACCGTTGCCTGCTCCTGGGCGAGCAGCCACGGGAAGATTTCCTCCAGGTTCTCCGGCAGCCGCTCGGCCCAGGCCGTGCGCTCGGCCTGAAGCTTCGCCCAGGCGGCACTGGCCTCCATGTCCTCGGCGGCGGAGCGCAGGTCGGATTGGCTGTCGATCGCGCTGATGGCGAAGACGTTCTCCGAGCGGCGATAATAAAGATTGTTGCCCCGGAAAATCTTCTGCGCCAGATGCGCGGTGATCGCGGCCAGCGCTACGTCGGGGCGGTCGAGCAATTCGGCCTGGACGGCGGCGACCCGGTGGGCGGTGAGACAACGCACCAGTTTCTCGGAATGCACCGGGCGGGTCTTGGGCGACGGCAGCGACACCAGTGACTCGTCGGTGCCGTTTTCAGCGGCTTGGCGGGCAGCCTGGACCATGTCACTGCGATCCTCGGGGCGGATCAAGCCGTACTTCACCGCGACGGCGCCGTTGTGGCCGACATGGACGACGCAGCCGGCCTGGGCCATCAGGTCGGCCGACCACACGCTGAGGGCCTCGTCGATCGCCTTGCGTTGTTCCTCCAGGCCTTCGGCTTCGCCTTCGAGCTGATAGAAGGCCTCCTCGTCGCCGTCTTCGTCGGCCAGCGCTTCTGCCAGCGCTTCCATCTGCGCGTGCAGCGCCGCGATGCGACCATCCAGGTCCTCCAGGGCGGCCGCTTCCTCGGCATCCGGTTGGCGCTTCGTCTTGCGCAGTTCGCCGTACTTGACGTACTCGTCGAAGGCATAACGGACTCGGACATCGACCCATTTCCAGCCTTCGGCCGCGATCTGCTTGGCCCGCTTTTGCAGCTTGTCGGTCGCCAACTTTTCCAAGAGGGCCGCATCGAGCAGGTAGACCTTCTTGTCGTCGTCGCTGAAGAGGTCGCGCCGTAGCGCACCGCCGGCCTTCTCATAGGCCTTGAGGGTCACGTACTTGGCGACGGCATCGCGGTCGGACTCGATCTCGCCCTGGGTCAGCAGTTGGCGCAGGTAGTCGGGACGGCGGTTCCACGACGGCAGCGCGGCCCAGGTCTGCTCCTGCTTCTGGTGATCGTCCACCGAGGCCAGCACCATCAGGCAGTCCAAGCCGATGTGGTCTTCGCGAAACAGCGCCATCAGCTTGGGCGAGACGGTGGCGAGTTTCATGCGACGCTTGACCACCAGGGGCGTGACGCCGAAGGCAGCGGCCACGTCCTCCACCGACTTGCCTTGCCCGATCAGCTTGGCGAAGGCCGCGAACTCGTCGGCGGGATGCATGGGGATGTGGAAGACGTTCTCCGACAGGCTGGCGATCAGCGCCCGGTCGGCCGGCACGATTAGCACGGGCACGGGGTAGTTGCCGGCGAGGTCGCCATTGCCCACCAGCAGGGTCAGCGCTTCGAGCCGGCGACCGCCCGCGCAGACCTCGTAGCGGCCGCGTGTGCCCTGCACGACGACGAGGTTCTGCAACACGCCGCATTCCTTGATCGAGGCCGCGAGTTCGGCGATGCTCATCTTCGGGGTGCTGCCACCGGCGCGCGCCTGATAGTCCTGCGAGAGGACCAACTTGTCGAAGGGAACGAAGGTACGGGGCGACGCTTCGATGATGGCGTCGATTTCGGCTTTCGTGAATTTCATGCGGAGGGCTCCTGAACGGTTGAACGAGGCATGCCGAGGGGCATGTCCATGAGTCCAGAATCTCATCCCAACCCCGCCCTTCAAGCCTCCGGGCGTCGCCGTCAGAAGTGATGCGCGAACACGGATGGCACAGCCAATGTAAGTCGAATGGCATTGTCCTCGATCCATCGGCTCGCCCTTATCGTGCCTGATCTCGAAACGGTGCCGCCAAAGCGGCCGTTCCTGCTGGGCGCCCCAGCCACCGACCACTACGCTGAGGCCCTCTTCCGCACCCCGCACAGGCCTTCATGCATTCCAATTCCCAGCGGCGACATCGGCGCTCGGCCGTCATACAGCGCATCGCGGGTCTGGAGCGGGCGCTGGAACAGGCGCAGCACCTGCTTCACCAGGACGATCTCACTCCGCTCCTGAACCGTCGCGGATTCCGGCGCGCCTGCGACCGGTGGGTGGGCAACGGCCCGATGGCCATGTCGGCCTCCTGCGCGATGATCGACCTGGATGGTTTCAAGGCCATCAACGACCGGCACGGCCATCCGGTCGGCGACGCCGCGTTGGTTCACTTCGCCGCCACGCTGCGCCGGCATCTCCGCCCCGCCGACACCATCGCGCGGCTGGGCGGCGACGAGTTCGCCCTGATCCTGATGAATTGCAGCGGCGACGATGCGTGCCTGCTGCTGGAACGCCTGCAGCAGGCACTCGCCGGATCACCCTTGGCAGTGCCGGGTGGCGCGGTGCCGTTGCGGTTCTCTGCCGGGGTCGCCGAGCTTCGCGCGGCTGAATCGCTGGAGCAGGTTTTGGAGCGCGCCGATACCGCCTTGCTCGATGCGAAGCAACTGGGCAAGGCGATGGTCCGCCTGAGCGTTCCACCGGCGCGGTCTGCGCAGGCGGCCGCGGCGAACGCGTGCGACCGACAGACCGCTTCAGCGTGCGTTCCCATCGCCATCGATGAACGGGAAAGCGACGGGTAGTCGGATCCTCGACCCCGTGCCGCACCAAATGCCGGCGTCGTTGGACTCCACCCCGTTGGACGCGCATCAGGCCCCTCACTGTTGGTGGCCCATGGCCGCTCAACCCATTGCCACCCGCAATCCGCCTGCTCCACCAGGGATTTCGTAGGCGAATGGCCGATCGGTGCGCACGGCTGCACGCCGGACGGCACACTGTTAGGGCATCTGGCTTCGGCCAACGCGCGCTCGTTCGAGCGCTCCCGAGTCGCCTCGGGCGTTGCGGTCGTTACCCGCATTCTTGTCGTGGCAGCGTTCGATGGCTGCCTCTGGTTCCGCGCACCACGCTGAACTGAGCCCTGCGCCGGCCGACACTTGTCGGTTGGTTTCCAAGCCCTTGGCGCTCGCCACCTCGTACCCGATATGCCGGCCGGCTTCGCTATGAAGTCCGGCGCAGTCGCGTACGTCTGGCCTTTGCCAACCGGTCGTCCACGACCGTTTTCTTGCCCATCCCACCCGGGGAGCCCGCCTCCCCGATGGGGCGTTGTGTTCCCCGTTTTCCTTGGAGAACACACCGATGGCCCGTCCTACCGCGCCTTCCCTGTGGCTGCCCGGGTTCGACCCGGCGGCCCCGACCCTGCCCCGCCCTGTAGAGCAGGTTTGCCTTTCCGTTTCTTGCGAGCCCGCCAAGCCTGTCGAGGTCATCCACGTCGAGAACCTCAGCGACGTAGAGCAAGAGCAGTTTGTAGCCTCCGTCCGCGCCAACTGGCGGGTGGTGGCCACCGCGAACGAGGCCGCCCCCCGCATCATCTGGCCACGGCTGACCCGCGCCGACCTGGAGCACCTGACCGGCCCGACCGTCAAGTTCGAGGCCAACCTGGCAGCGATCACGCTCCTGCGGCAGATCGAAGCCGAAGGCCGGCCGGCCAGTACGGATGATCGCCAGGTTCTTCAGCGCTACACCGGCTGGGGCGGCCTGCCCGCCAGCTTCAATCTCGAAGCCGCAGACAGCGCCTGGGCCGAACGTGCCCGTCGCTTGCAGGCAATGCTCAGTGCCGAGGACTACGAATCGGCGCGCGCGTCCGTCAACAACAGCCACTACACCGAGGTCTGCGTGATCGAGGCGATATGGCAGGCGGTGGAGCGCTTCGGCTTCACCGGCGGGCGCATCCTGGAACCCGCCGCCGGCATCGGCCATTTCATCGGCGCCATGCCGCGGAATCTGGCCGAGCGCAGCAGCATCACCGCCGTCGACATCGACCGGGTCTCGGGCCGCATCCTCAAGGCGCTCTACGCGCCCGGCGGCGTGGACGTGCGGATTTCCCCGTTCGAGAAAACCCCGCTGCCCGACCACTGGTTCGACCTGGTGATTGGCAACGTCCCCTTCGGCAAGTACAAGGTCGCCGACGTGAGCAACCGGGCCTATGCCCGTTTCAGCATCCACAACTACTTCTTCGGCCGCGCCCTCGACCTGGTGCGCCCCGGTGGGCTGGTGTGCTTCATCACCAGCAGCCACACCCTGGATGCCCAGTACGACGCGGTGCGCGAGTACATCGCAAGTCAGGCGCACTTGCTGGGTGCCATCCGGCTCCCCAAGGGCACCTTCGCCGGTATCGCCTCGACCGAAGTGCAGACCGACATCCTGTTCCTGCGCAAGCGGCAGCGGGCCGAGGCGGTCGAGGCCAAATGGTTGAAACTGGGCACGGTGCCCGATAGTCTCCGGCACCCCCAGTGCTACGAGCGCTACCTGCCGATCAACGCCTGGTACGCCGAGCACCCGCAGTTCTGCATTGGCCGCATCCGCCGCGAGAGCAATGGCTACGAGGAAGTACCGGTCGCCGTGTTCGAGGGCGACCTGGAGGCGGCCCTGGCCGAGCGCATCGCCTTGCTGCCGGCCGGTGCTTACCGGCCGGTGGCGCACAAGGCCGCCCCGCTGCGAGTGGTGGTCCCGGCCGAGGCCGGTGCCCGTCCTGGCAGCTACCGTCTCCACCAGGGGCGGGTGCATCGGGTCGAGGGCAGCGAGATGGTCGACGTCCATGACCAGCTCAATGCCACGCAGCGGGCCCGCGTCACCGGCCTGTGTGCTATCCGCGACCACGCCCGGGCCCTGCTCGATGCGCAGTTGGCGGATGCGGGCGACGGTCGGCTGGGGCACCTGCGAGCCATGCTCAATGGAACCTACGAGCGCTTTATCTCGCGCTATGGCTGCCTGTCCACGCGCGCCAATGCGCTCGCATTCCGGCGTGACCCGGACTATCCGCTGTTGCTGTCGCTGGAGCATTACGACGAAGAGGCCGACACGGCCCGCAAGGCTGCGCTATTCACCCGGCGCACGCTGACCCGGGTCGTCGAACCGAGCACCGCGGGCGAGCCGGCCGAAGCGCTGGCCGCGTCCATCCAATGGCGTGGCCGGGTCGATCCGGCTTACATGGCCGAACTGCTTGGGGCACCCGAAGCGGCGGTGCTGGAAGCACTGGCCGGAGCGGGGCAGGTTTTCCGTGACCCGGCTGACGGGGAATGGAAGACCACCGACGACTACCTGTCAGGCAACGTGAAAGCGAAGCTCAAGCAGGCGGTGCTATCCGGGAGTACCTACCAGCGCAACATCGAGGCGCTGGAACAGGTGCAACCGGAAGACCTGCCACCGGCAGCCATCGAGCCGCGCCTGGGAGCGGTGTGGATTCCGGCCCTCGACGTCGAGGCGTTCATCCAGCAGGTCCTGGAACTCAAGGACTGCCAGGTGGGCTACTCGGCCGAAGCCGGCGCCTGGTCGGTGAAGTACGGCGAGTGGGAAGCACGGCAGAACGTGAAGGTGACCCAGGAATTCGGCACCTCACGCATGAACGCGATCGAACTCGTGCAGTGTGCGCTCAATGTGCAGGTGCCGACCGTGCGCGACCGCGATCCGCTGACCGACAAGTACTTCGTCAATCCCGACGAGACGCTGGCGGCGCGGGAGAAGCTGGGCCTCATCAAGGAGCGGTTCGCCGTCTGGGCCTTCGAAGATACGGAACGCCGCGAGAAGCTGTGCAGGATCTACAACGACCTGTTCAACGCCACGCGGCCCAGGCGCTTCGATGGCTCGCACCTGAAGCTGCCGGGATTCTCCCGCTGCTTCGTGCTGCATCCGCACCAGTTGGATTCGGTGTGGCGCATCGTGCAATCCGGCAACACCGGGCTGTTTCATGTGGTCGGTGCGGGTAAGACGGCGGTATGCGTCATCGCCAGCATGGAGTTGCGGCGGCTGGGCTTCGTCAACAAGCCCTGCCATGTGGTCCCCAACCACATGCTGGCGCAGTACACGGCGGAATTCGTCCGCCTCTATCCGAACGCGTCGGTGCTGATGGCGAGCAAGGAGGACCTGGAAGGCGACCGCCGGCGCGAGGTGGTGTCGCGCATCGCCACGGGCGATTGGGACGCGGTGGTCATCACGCACTCGAGCTTCGAGCGCATCAGGATGTCGCCGCGATTCAGCGAGCGATTCATCAAGGAGATCATTCATGAAATAGAGATGGCGGTACGCGCCGAGAAGAGCAACGACCGGTCCAACCGGATCGTCAAGCAACTCGAGGCGATGAAGAAGAACTGGGCGGTGCGGCTGGAAAAGCTGTCGGCCGACCAGAAAAAGGACGACCTGCTCAGCTGGGAACTGCTGGGCATCGACGCCCTGTTCATCGATGAAGCCCACCTGCACAAGAACCTCTACCGGTTCACCAAGATGACGCGGGTGGCCGGCCTGCCGCTGACCAGTTCGGAGCGCGCCTTCGATTTGTTCCTGAAGACGCGCTACACGATGCAGATCCATGGGCATGCGCAGCGCGGCGTAGTGTTTTCGACGGCGACGCCGGTGGCCAACACCATGGCCGAGATCCACACCATGATGCGCTATCTGCAGCCCAACCGGCTGGAGGAACTCGGGCTGCAGCAGTTCGATGCCTGGGCCGCCACCTTCGGCGAGAGCGTCACGGCGCTGGAGATCGCGCCGGACGGCAGTGGCTATCGCATGCATACGCGCTTCGCCCGGTTCATCAACGTGCCCGAGCTGATGGCGGTGTTCGGCGAAGTGGCCGACATCCGCACGGCGGAGATGCTGGACCTGCCGGTGCCGAAGCTGCGCGGCGGCAAGCCGCGCATCGTCGCCTGCCCGGCGAGCCCATCGCTGAAAGCCTTCGTGCAGACGCTGGTCCAGCGGGCGGAAGCCATCCGCAACGGCGACGTCAAGCCGAACGAAGACAACATGCTGGCGATCACCACCGACGGTCGCAAGGCCGCGCTGGATTTCCGGCTGGTGGCGCCGCTGGCGGGATTCGACGAAAGCGGCAAGGTCTCGGCCTGCGTGCGGGAGGTTCACGCCATCTGGCAACGCACGACGGACTTCCGCGGCACCCAGTTGGTGTTCTGCGACTTGTCGTCCCCCAAGGACGGCAAGAGCTTCAGTGTCTATGACGACCTGCGGGACCGGCTCATTGGTGCGGGCATCCCCGAGAAGGAGATCGCCTTCGTCCATGATGCCGAGACCGATGTCCAGAAGGCGACGCTGTTCAAGGCGGTGCGCGAGGGCCGGGTCCGGGTGTTGCTGGGCTCCACCGCCAAGATGGGGGTGGGGACCAATGTGCAGACGCGCCTCACGGCCCTGCATCACCTCGATGCGCCCTGGCGTCCCTGTGACGTCGAGCAGCGCGAGGGGCGCATCCTGCGCCAGGGCAATGAGTGTGAGGAAGTGGAAGTCTTCCGGTATGTCACGGAAGGCAGTTTTGACAGTTACATGTGGCAAACGCTGGAGACCAAGGCGCGCTTCATCGCTCAGGTGATGAAGGGCGACCAGGGCATCCGGTCGCTGGAGGATGTGGAATTGGCGGCGCTGTCCTATGCCGAGGTGAAGGCCTTGGCCTCGGGCAATCCGCTGGTGATCGAGAAAGCCGGCGTGGACGCGGAGGTGGCCAAGCTCTCGACGCTGTTCTCGGTGTGGCGCAACCAGCGCTATGCCAACGAAAGCGAAGTGGGCCGGCTGCCGATGATGATCGAGGCGCTGGAGAAGAAGGTCGCACTTTACGCAGAGGATGCGGCCCGGATCGAGCCGCAGACCCTACAGGGCATCGCCATGGAATTGGCGGGGCGCAGGATCGTCGGCCCCGATGCGGTCGGCGAGGCGCTACGCGGGTTGGTGAGGACAGCCAAGGAAGAGGTCCGCACGGCCAGCCGGATGATCGAACGGATCGTCGGCCGGTTCGGCGGCTTCGAGCTCGGCATCCTCGGGGCCCGGGGCGACGAGACGCCCAGCCTGTACCTGGCGGGACACTGCCTGTACAACGCCGAAACCTATCAAACAGGGCCGGCCCTGGTGGCCGCCCTGCTGGGTGCGCTGGAATCGGTGGGCAAGTATTACGCCGATGCCGAGATCCAGTTGGAAACTCGCCGCAAACGGCTGGAAGACCTGCGGCTGGAACTGGCCCGATCTTTCGAGCATGAAGGCCGGCTGACCGACCTGCTGGTCCGGCAACGCGAGTTGCTCAAGCAACTCGACCTGGACAAGGATGAAGCGGGTAGCGCGAAGGTCGACGCCGACGAGGCACGACAAGCCGCTTGAGTTGATTTCATCCCCATGCTCGAAAGCAGAAAACGAGGGCCTCCACCAAAAATGGAGGCCCTTTGTTTTCGGGCTGAGAGCGTTTCAGACCGACTCAAATAATGTGGCATCGCCTGCTTCGCGAGACCCATCGGTTCTGGTTCCGGATGCACACCATCGGCGTAGTTACTGAGCGCGGGATTAACCCGACATCGCAAGATAAAGGACAGCCCCGGCCAGATAGCCCGTCAGGGCCAGCCCACTAATTTTTTGGACGTACCAGAAGAACCGGATCTTCTCCAGACCCATAGCTGCCACGCCAGCGGCGGAACCGATGATGAGTATGGAGCCCCCGGTGCCCGCACAGTAGGCGAGAAACCCCCAGAGCAGGTGATCGGGGGGATAGTCCGTCAGGCTGTACATACCCATGGAAGCGGCCACCAGCGGTACGTTGTCGACTATGGCGCTGACGATGCCGATGACCAGCACGATCACGTCCACCCGGCCCACAGCCTGGTTCAGCCATTGGGCAAGACTGGCCAGGATGTGGGTGTGCTCCAGTACCGCCACCGAGAGCAGGATACCGACGAAGAAAACGAGGGAACTCATGTCGATCCGGCTCAAGGCGTGGGCCAGCGTCAAGGGCTGCTTGCGGCTCTCATCCTTTTCCCGATGTACCAGATCGCCCGCCATCCAGAGAATACCCAGGCCGAACAGCACCCCCGTGAAGGGCGGCAGATGGGTGATCGTCTTGAAGGCGGGGACGGCAATCAAAACGCCGAGCCCGAGAAAGAACATCAGCTTGCGCTCAAATTCGGTCGTGTCCTGGATTGGATCGTCGTTATCCGGCTCGATGGCGTCAAAGCGGCGTCCCCGCAAGGTATGGGCCATCATTGCCAAAGGCACGATCAGGCTGACCAAGGAAGGCAGGAACACCGACTGGATAGTGGCCAACACGCTTATCTGGCCGCCGATCCACAACATGGTGGTCGTCACGTCGCCGATGGGCGACCAAGCCCCGCCGGAATTGGCGGCGATGACGATGATCCCGGCAAAGAGCAGCCGGTCTTCCTGCCGTGCCAGGATTTTGCGCATCAGGGAAATCATCACGATGGTGGTGGTCAGGTTGTCGAGGATGGTACTGAGGAAAAAGCTGATCCCGGCGACCATCCACATCAGCGAGGACAGCGTCGACGTACGGATGCGCCGGGTGATGACGTCGAACCCGTTGTGCGCGTCCACCAGTTCGACAATCGCCATGGCTCCCATCAGGAAGAAAACGATCTGGGCCGTGTCCGTCAACGACTCCCCCAGATGTTGGGCCACAAGATAGGGGTCGTTCTGCGACATGGCGTAAAGGGTCCACAGCAGTCCTGCCGCGACCAGGGCAGAGGCCGACTTGTTCACCTTGAGCGGGTGTTCAAGGGCGATGGCGGTATAGGCCAGAACAAAGATGACGATCATTGCAGTCAGCATGTCACTGCTCCTTCGCAAGCGCGGTGGCTGCTGCGCGTCGACTGCACCCGGGTCGGCCATGGGGCGAGCGGACATCCCGCCTCCGGCGGCAAAGCTGAGGCGCTCCCGGCAAGTGCGGAAAGGTGCAATACCGGAAGAACAACCTTGCAGGCTGGCAGGACAGCGGCAAAGCAAAGGGGCAGCGAACGCGGCGGGTGGGCGCGATGAGCGGTCATGGGTCTACTCTGACAGACAGCGTGCGGCGGCCCGACCAGCACGAAAACCTGTCATCGACTCGCTATCGAAGCGCTGACACCCGAGCAAATTTTATCATCATATCCATCTGAATCACCCCGGCTCAATGCCGTTTACCGGCATCGTGCCAGTGACAAACTAGATGAACCGCTTGTCGGTTCACTGGTAGCCGGTTCGCATCCGATGACCGGCGAGGCGCACTATAAGCACGACCCCCACTTCACCAAGACCCACCAAATTCCCAACGCTTGCGTGTGGCAACCCTGCTTGCAGACTTGAGCCAAAGGTAAAACCAGCGCGATACTGCAAGGGCTTTCTGCGGACATCGCGTCTGCACAGCCTTCATCGGCGGCCTCGGTCGCCCTGAAGTCCAGCCCAGCTGGCGTCGCAGTCGTTACCTGCCTCAAGGATACCCGGCGTCGATCGGGTCCGGCCACGTCCATGGCCGTGTGTCTTGTTCAGCCACCCGGCTGAATGTTGAGTACTGCCGCGCGACCTACGGGTCGATCGGCATCGAGCGAAGGCCCCGTTCGCAAGAACCGTGGGCCTTCATCCTGCACGTGCCGCCTGGCACGTCGCCGAGCCGCTCTGCCGTCCACGGCTGAGCATCCCGAACGGGGAACCCCAAGTTCCTCCTCAGGGATGGGTGTTCCCTTTCATTCCTGAAGGAGAACACCATGTTCGCAATCCCTGTAACGAGAGAGTCGCGCCCGGTCGCCGTGCTGCTGGGAGGCTCCGGACATGCCCGGACGCCTGCTGTTCGCACGCCCGCCGTGCCGGCGTTGCTGAAGCTGCAGCCCAACGCCCCTTGGCGTTCCGGCTGCGCTTCCGAGTACCGCGCGTCAGGAGGCTGATCATGCCGATCAGCCTCTACCGCCGGCGCATTGCCGCCACTGTGATCCAACTGGCCAAGGACGATCCGTCTCTGGTCAAGGAGGTGATCGCCCGCTTGCGAGAGTCGGGTGAGATCGAAGCCGACGATCTGGTTTACCTGGACCGGATCGCCGACCGCTGGATGAGGATTGCCGAGGACAACGGCAGGCACGCCGCATCAACGTATCCGCGTCAAGCGCGCGGGTAGCGGGATGCCCCTGGCCTTCGCCATTGCCGCAGCGATCTTTTCCAGCAGATCGGGACGTTCATCGTTCAGCGTATCGGCCCATCGGGCCAATGCCTGGTCGATGTCGCCCTGTGTTCGCGCCCCGTCGAAGTCGAGACCGAGTTTTCGGTAGGCCTCGATTTCGTCGGGCGTGAACCGTAGTGCATTGCCTGCACGCAGCATGGTGTGGGCACCTCTTGACCTGTGAGCGTTCAGCTTAGCAGCGCCGCATGTCCGTGCAACCCCGGGGAGTCCACCGCCTCCCCGACCAGGGACAGGTGTTCCCTCTATTCGTCTTTGGAGAAAACATCATGTCCCTTGAGAAACCCCGTCCTCGCCCCCGGCGCTCCGGTATCGAGTCCGAGGAAGAGCGTGCCTGGGTCGGCTTCTACCAACGCGTCAGCCGTGATCCGGCCATCGCGACCGAAGTCATGACCCAACTCGAGTCCGATCCCGAAATGAAGCGTACCCATCTGGCGTTGTTCCTGTGCTGCAAGGAATCCTTGCGCAGGCACAAGGCCCGCCAGGCGCGCAACAAGCGGATCGGTCAGTTCGTCCGCTGGCTGTGCCACGGCCTGTTCGTCCGGCCGCTGCGCAGTCTGCAGAAGGGTCTGCGTCACGGCAGCGACATCGCCGTCGAATGCCTGCCCGAAGTGGTCAAGGAGCCGGCCGTGGCCCAAGTGCGCCGCCTGGCTCGGGAAACCGAGTTCACGACGGCACACACGGCCTTCGAGCAACAGGCGGCCCAGTCTGCGCCCGACCCGTTACCCGCATCCACTGAAGCCCAGGCCTCGCCCAGCGCAAAAACAACGCGCTCGGCCGCCTGACCCGAGAAGCGCCAGGCCATCACCGGCCCGGCCTGTGATGTGGCGGCACCAGCCGTTGCATCCGGATCGACGAACGCCCACGCCCGCTGCTCACCCAGCGGCGCGTGCGGTGCTCGCCCCGATCCCCGCACACCCCATCGAGTGCCCGTGAACGCCGGCAAGGCGACTTCACGGCGCGCCCACACCCGCCCGCTACGCCGTCTGCGCGCGTCGGGCCAAACCCCGCCCGCCGATCTGCTCCTGGCATGCCGGCCCCATTTTTCTAGCAATGAAAGGAAGCCTTTGATGATCACTATCACCGCCATCCTGAACGCCATCGAAGCGCACGCTGAGCGCGCCATCGTCCCAGAGCTTCGCCTCATCAAGAAGGAGGTCGAGAAACTGCGCCCATCCCTCTACCCGGATGACCAGGAGCACGCCGACGCCCTGCTGCTGAAGCTGGACCGCCTGCTGTCCGACCAGGTCGTCGTCGCCACCGAGGCCGGCGCCTTGGCGCAAGGATTCCAGGCAGTGGCGCAGGCGGCCTGAGCCGCAGCGGCACCACCGGCCAGCTGACCTTCGGCCTGCCGGATAGGCAACAACCCCGTGGGGCTCACGCCCGACGGGGTGGGGTTCCACGACATTTCGAAAGGAACCCGAGATGAACAAGGTGACTATCAATGCGGCACAGCAGCACTACGTGATCGATTGCGGCGAGGGCTATACCTGCCTCGGTTTCGCCAACGCCCGGGATCACGCCAACCAGATCGCCTGCAGGCTGCGCCGTGCCGACCTGGCGTTTACGGATGAGGACTACGCGACCCTCACCGGCTACGAAAAGTACGGCCGAGCCGTCCAGGCCTGGGGCCAGTCCCCGCTGACACGCACGACCTACTTCGATCCCGGCACCGATGCCAAGGCCGGCAAGGTCCTGGAATCCTGCCGCACCCGCGAACGGAAGGTCCGCCTGATCCTGGGCGATGCGAGCACCGGCGAACCCTGGCTGGAGGAACACGATGTCGTCGGCCGGATCGGCCGCTCGGCGGGGAGTTTGAAGATCCCCTTGCTGATCGAGCCGGGTGAGCATGGCGGCTGCGCCATTCTGTGCGCCTGCCTCCTTGCCATCGTGGATTGGGAATCGGGCGACTTCCTGTATCGCCATGCCGCCTACCGCGAAGCCGACTTGAGCATCAAGCCTTCGGGCGACGCCGACCGGTCCTGGAACGTTCTGCGGCGCGAAGAAGTCGTCGCCAGTTTCCGGGACATCGGCAAGGCCGGCGCCTACCTCGCCTTCATGCGCGGCGCGACGATCGAGCCGCGTGTCTTCCAGTGACTTTGATGGCAGTACCCAATGGAGCGACGTCTCCCTGGCAGCAACGCTGGGGAGGCGGTCGCCCGCAGAAAACCAACCGTGCTATGCCGCCTGGCGGCACTGGGCGTATTCGCGGTCGATGAGCCAATGCAGGAACTGGGTGTCCTTGGAGACACCCCAGTAGTGCGCCTTGCATCGGGCGATGTAGGCGTCCAGGTCGTCGAGCGTGCGGATGTCCACCGGCTCGATGTCGGTGATCTTCCGGAAGCGCTCGACCTCCCGGCGAGTGAGTCGAATCTGCGAGCCGAGGCGGATCATGGTCGTTCTACGTGAAGGGTTGAGTCTTCATCTTGATCAAATTTTTCAGGCTTGTCGCGGGTCTTACGGCGGTCACGCAAAAAATTTATGCAGTACCAATAGGCTGACATCCAGGTCACACTGGAGTGCAAGTAGGCCCTTTTGACCAAGCTGGCGGCACCTCCGCCGAAAGCGATCGGCACGCCCTCATCACCAACGCCATTCCCAAGCCCGTCGGATTCCGGCCGCTTGAACGTTGCGTCCTCCGCATCCCCTTGAATCTACCCTACTGATGCCGGAAACTGACCAAGCTTATATGCATTCCATCGTGGAATGTAGTCCGGCCCCGAGCCGGCGTCGCAGTCGATACCTGCCTCATTCATCGTGCCGACCCAGGTCCGCACATTCATCCCAAGCGGGGACCTTGTCCCGTTTGGGATTGGCGCTCCCGCTTTTCTTGTTTACTCGAGGAGAACGCCATGAATCTATCTGCCTTGTCCCGCGCCGATCTGGTCCGCGAATTACTCTCGCCCCTGGTTTGCGCGTCGAGTACCAACCCTTTGCACGTCAGCGATGCCGTGGCGCAAATGGGCATGCTCGGCACCACCGATACCGTTCTCGCCCATCGCCTGGGCATTGCCCGCGAACTGCTGCTGCGCGATCTGCATGCGCAGATGCGCAGCGGCCCGCTAATGACCTCGCCGCAAGTCCTGCGCGATTGGCTGCGGCTGTATTGCGCTGGCCTTGAGCATGAGGTGTTCCTGGCGCTCTACCTGGACGCCCAGCATCGCCTGATCGAAGCCGAGGAGTTGTTCCGGGGAACCCTGACCCAAACGTCCGTCTATCCCCGGGAAGTGGTCAAGGGAGCGCTCGCCCGTAACGCCTCGGCGCTGGCCGTTGCGCACAACCATCCCTCGGGGGAAGTCGAGCCCTCGCGGGCCGATGAGCTGCTGACACAAAACCTGAAGCACGCGCTGAGCCTGGTGGATGTGCGGGTGATCGACCATTTCGTCGTCGCCGGCGACACCGTTGTGTCGTTTGCCGAACGCGGGCTGGTGTAACGCCATGCGCCGCCTGCCAACCGCGTCGCGTCCGATGCTCAAAGGGCTGCCCACCTCATCGGGTCGGGCTGCCTTTTCGGTCGCATGAGGAGATCATCATGTCGACGAGAATCCCGCCTCATTGTCCTGTTTGCACGGGCGACGGCGTGCCGTTGGGTACGCTGGGCCGCCTGCGCTGGTTCCGTTGTCGCGACTGCGGCATGAACTTCAGTCGTCAGACTGGCACGCGCCCCAAGACCAAGTCGACGTCGCATCAAGAGGAAGGAGAACCGCATGGAAACACCCGCTGTGGCAAGCTTGCAAGCGCAGGCTGAACCCCTGGCCTCGTTATCGATCTCGCATCTGAGTTCAAGCACCCGCCTGAAACTGGCCGATGACGAATTGTCAGTCAACGCCTACCCGACCGACTGCGGCGGCCTCGTCTACGTCGGCGCACCCTGTTACAGGGTGCCAACGGAAGCCGACTTGGCTGTAATTTTCGAGGTCGCGGAGCAAGCCGGCATCGTCTGGCTGAAGTTCGATAGCGAGGCGGCCGTGATCGATGGGCTTCCAGTCTTCGATATGTCGGGGCCCGAAGCATGAGTCGGCATCACATCCGGCTCTCACACTGCGGCGGCACAATCGTGGTCGTGGCCGGATACGACCGGCCGTTGCGCCAGCTGTTCCTGCAGGTGCTACGCGGCGAGGACGGCAGGCTCACGTGTGAGGACGATATTCTCTACGATAGCCTGCATGAGCCGGCCCTCGACTGGGGGGTGATCAGCACGCTGACCGACAAACTCCTCATGCTCGACATCACGGTGCCGCAAAGTCTGATCGAAGCGGTATACCTGGATCAGTGCTTCACCACAGGCAACCGCGTGGTTCGACACCATGCCGACCGGCCGCCGGAAGTGCTGATGACCGGCTAAGCGCTTCCGCCGCAAGGTAGTCCCATCTCCCCGCAGGGCGTCGTGCCGACAGGCCGACGCCCTATTTTTCATTGGCGCATTTGCATGTCTCATCGGGCCCAATTGCCTCGACAAGATCACGCATCGCTGCCACTGCCTGTGCGGCCGTGCATGGCGTGCCGGGGAGGGGGAAGGCAAACACTCGCGTACCGAAGTGTGCCTCGAGATCTGGGTTGAACCCGTAAGCGGACCTCTTTCGCACACCGAAGCGGCGCCGGAGCACTTCGTCGAGAACCCGTTTGTAGACGAACACAATCACAGACGGACGATGCACACGGGTCAGCTCCAGTATGCGATCCATACCGGCGACATACTCAGCTGGCGAAGGCTCGTTTCCGTAAGCTCTCGGAACCTTGACGATGTCCGTAATTCCGAAACCATAATTGAACAGGGATTCGTCTTCGAACTCAGTGGTGGACTTGAAGAGGCCGTACTCCCGCAAGCGGTTCCAGAATGCCCTGCCCTGAGTGCCCTGAAAGTAGTGACCTACGGCGACACTCTTTGGCGCTGGCGTCTTGGCGACGAATAGCACCTTCAATCCGGGCATCTCAGGGAGGATGTCGCGAAGTGTCTGAACCTCGCACCCATCGACGGTCACTGTCGTGCAGTAATCGGCCATCGTGTGCCTACAGTCGCGTATCACCGGCCGGGCAGCAGCAAACGAGGCACCGCTGTCGATCAGTTTGGTGCGAGCGCCTGTTGATTTGTGATGCCCACGGCATCAATCACTCCTTGTCAACCGGGACGGCGACATGTCCGCCGCCAAGATCAACGCCTCCACCCGATGCTTCATTGCTTTCCACGGTTACCGCACCGGGCGGAATCTCGTCGACCTTCAATAGGATCAGATCGCCCTGTTGGTAGTAAACCCTATCCGGTATAGGAATAACCTTATTGCCCTCTTTGCTATCCCCAAGTAGATCGCAGCGGACGAAGCGCGACAACGCCAGTAGAGCGAGCGGTCCGCCGTAGTGGCGCCAATCGAAGGGGTGTCCGTCAAGGTCTGTGCAGTCAAGTTGGATTATGTCCGGAATCGCGAATCGCTTTCCACGACAGTCCTGATCGATCCGCCAGATAGGATTAAAGGCAATGCCGTTTAGTTAAGCGACTGCCTTGTAGGCAAAGGGATAGCCGCGCTGCAGTGGCCTGGGTTCGCGCGGATAGCTGCGCTCGGGTCGCACCGCTTCGGGCTCGGAACTGAGGCGCCGCAGAATCATCGCGACGAGCGTGACGGTCGCACGCCCGAGCAGCAGGCGCGGCAGCCATCGGCGCACCTGCGCGAGCGCATAGTGTCGGTTGGTCTGGTAGCGATGCTCGCGATGCGCACAGCGCTTGTCGATGCGGCGATCGGCCTCGAGGACGAACAGATTGGTCAGATTCATCAGGAGCACGCGGGCATGGAAATCCTGTTCGACCGCAAGAGCGCTCTTGCCGGAGAAGTTCTCGGCGGTGAGCCGGCACTTCAACTGCTTGTAGCCTTCCTCGACGGCCCAGCGGCGCGCGTAGAGGTCGCCGAATAGATGCAGCGGATAGCGCTCGGCGTCACACAGCGACGTGACCAGGTACTCCTGCTCGCCGGTGGCCAGCCGCACCCGCACGATGCGCAGGCGCAGGCTCGCACACTCGACGCCGAACTCGCCGCACACGCGGCGCGCCCGCTCGGTCAGATGCGCCACGTAGCACAGCTCGCGGGTGTCGTTCACCAACAGGTCGAAGGCCCGCGACCACAGGCCCGCATCGATGCGCGCGCAAGAGTGCGCCCCGCGCGAGCGCACCAGCGCGAACAGCCACAGTGCCGGATAGCCACGGTCGAACAGCATCATATCGCCCGCGCCCATCGCATCGAGCTGCTGCGCGAACAACGCTCGCTCGCCCTGTTTCCACGGCGCCAGCGCAGCGCTGACGACCATGCGGTTCAGTACATCGAAGGCGAACGACACCCGCGCGAGCGGCCGCAGCCCGCGCTCGTGGCGCAAGCCACCAAACGCCTTGGCCAGTTCTGCAAAGGCCTGCAGACGCAGGCTCGAACCATCGACGGCGAGCAGCCGATGTCCCATCCAGCGCGCAAGCCGCCCGCCCTGTTCGGCGTGCCGCACGATCGACGCGTTGAGCGCGATGAGCGCCGACGGCTTCAGTTTCGCGCGTGCCTGCGTGAGCGCGCCCTTGGTGACGGCGCTCTGCCTGCCGCCGGAAAGATCGTCGAGCAGGCGCTGGAGCGCCTGCCGCATGGAACTCTGAAAGTTGAGCAGCAGCCAGGTCACCACGGTCGCGAAGGGCAGCGCGCGCTGCCGGGTAAAGTCCTGCGGGCGTTGGCGGTGGGCATCGATGAAGTCGCGATCAGTGAGCGTACGGCGCAACAGATCGGTCAAACTGGCATAGAACTTGCAAGGACGTTCTCATGATTTATCCTTGTTTATCAGTGCATTACGTGCAGCATTATACCATCCGGCATGAAGTTGCAGGCGCGCTCGGGCCGATCGGCGGGCTAAACTAAACGGCATTGGGATTAAAGGGGCTATGGGAAAACGCATTTCGGACCATACGCGCAATCTGGTAAGCGCTAATGATATGCGGATCGCTATGTGACTTCGGGTCGTGGACTGAAGCCCGGATCGCTTCAAGGGCCGCCGACGCCATCAGGAAAGTCGCGCTTCGCTGGAGGTTCCAAGCTGCAACATCGGCTTCGTCCTTGGAAAGGGCAACCTCCGAGTAGTTCACGGTGTGCCTTCCGTGCGACCACTGTATCGGAAGATCAAGCGGCTGGTGGCCCACGGTCACCGCAAGTCGCACCGCGGTAGCGAGACGGAACTGGACCTCAGCAGACCGAAGATGCGTCAGATAAGTTTCGCGTGTGTCCATTGGTCTCTGACGTCTGCGGTCAAGGCCCGCCGGTTTCGAGGTGGCTGAATGAGTACGGTCACCGATCTTGATGGCAATCGGCGGGGGATTGGTCAAGCAGCGCGATGGTGAGGGGGTGATCCCCCTCGGGGAACTTGAACAAACGAACCCTTCGGGGGAGTCTCCGGTTACCAAGCCAAGAGACCGTTCAAGTGTGCCATGTCCTGCTGCAAGACCCGAACTTTTTTCACTTACTCCTACGCATCGACGAAGAACTGGCGCGTGAGGCGCGCGCCGGCGGTTGTGCCTGCGGCGGTGTTCTGCACCGCGCCAACTATCCGAGGAAACCCCGGGGCTGCCCGAGCGCGGTGCGCTCGGACTTCGCCGCGCGCTTATCCTTCTGCTGTGCCGCTTGCCGCAAGCGCACGACGTCGCGGTCGGTGCGTTTCCTGGGCCGACGCGTCTATCTGGCGCTGGCGGTGGTGCTGGGTTCTGCCCGGCATGCCGGGCAGAACCCAGCGGCGGCGCGGCTCGCCGGCACGCTGGCGGTGCCGGTGCGCACCCTGCAGCGCTGGCGCGCGTGGTGGCGCGAGCAGTTTCCGCGGACCGCGCTGTGGCAGGCGCGGGGCGCGCACTTTCTGCCTCCGGTAGCGATCGAGCGCTGCCCGGCCAGTCTGCTCGAACGCTTTGCCGGCGATGCCGCGCCGCAGCTCTTGCGCCTGCTGGTCTTTCTGACCCCGCTCACGGTTGCTGCGGTCACGTTGCATGGGGGACGCTAATCGCCCGCAGAAGATGCGGATAGCCAGCGCCGACGAGGGCTCCTAGCCTTCCCTCCCGGTTGTGGCGCCGTCGGCGCCGCCGCACAGGGAGACCCTTCTTGAGTACCGTTTCCGATCCACCCCAGCGTGATCGCTGGGCGCGCCTGCGCTTCTCAATCATCGGCCCCTTGCTCGCCGCGCCGCCGGCGCCGGGGGAACTCGCTGCGGCCTTGACCGCGCTGGCCGCCAAACCCTGGCGGCATCCGGTGTCCGGCCTCGCGATCTGCTTTGCCGTCTCGACGCTCGAGCGCTGGTATTACACGGCCCGCGCCGCCGCCGATCCGGTCGCCGCCTTGCGTAACCGCCTGCGCGGCGACCTTGGCCGCTTCCCGAGCCTCGCGCCGGCGGCCATCGACCGGCTGACGACCCAGTATCGCGAGCATCCGGGCTGGACCATGCAGCTGCATTTCGACAACCTCCGGGCGGCCCTCGAAGGCTCCGACACGCCGCTGCCCTCGTATCCGACCGTGCGGCGCTTCCTCAAGGCGCAGGGAATGTTCCGCCAGCCGCGCCCGAAACGCGCCAGCGACGGCGCGCGGCTCGCCCGCGACCGCCTCGATCAGCTGGAGGTCAGGAGCTTCGAGGTCGACCACGTCGCGGCCCTCTGGCACCTCGATTTCCACCACGCCGCGCGCAAGGTCCTCACGCGCGCCGGCACCTGGGTCAAGCCGATCCTGCTCGGCGTCCTCGACGACCGCTCGCGCCTGGTCTGCCACCTGCAGTGGTACCTCGACGAGACCGCCGAGAGTCTCGTCCATGGCCTGTCGCAGGCGTTCATGAAGCGCGGCCTGCCGCGCGCGCTGATGACCGACAACGGCGCCGCGATGCTCGCCGAGGAGACGGTCGCCGGGCTGGCCCAGCTGGGCATCGTGCATCAGACGACGCTGCCGTATTCGCCCTACCAGAACGCCAAGCAGGAGTCGTTCTGGGCCCGCGTCGAAGGCCGCCTGATGGCGATGCTCGAAGGCGAGGCGTCACTGACCCTCGAGCTCCTCAACCAGGCGACGCAGGCCTGGGTCGAGCAGGAGTACCACCGGACGCGCCACGCCGAGCTCGACGCGACGCCGCTGGCGCGCTATCTCGCCGGGCCGAGCGTGCAGCGCAAGTGCCCGGACACGGCGACCCTCGCGGGCGCATTCCGCGTCGAGGTGGCGCGCCGGCAGCGCCGCTCCGACGGCACCGTCAGCCTCGAAGGCACGCGCTTCGAGATCCCCGCCCGCTATCGTCAGCTGGCCGTTGTGCATTTGCGCTATGCCCGCTGGGACCTCGCCCGGGTCGATCTGGTCGATCCGCGGTCCGGCGCCGTGCTCGCGCCCGTCCAGCCGCTCGACAAGTCCGCCAACGCCGACGGCCAGCGTCGGCGCCTGACCCCGGTGGCGACCAACCTCGCGCCGCTGCCGCCTTCGGGCATCGCGCCGCTCCTGCGCCAGTTGCTCGCCGACTACGCCGCCACCGGCCTGCCGCCAGCGTATCTGCCCACCCCCGACCAGGAAATCGCATGAACCAGAAACTCCTCGCCCTCTACGGGCTCAAGTGGAATCCCTTCTCCCCCGAGGTACCGACCGAGGCGATCTATGTGCCGCCGCGGGTCGAGAACTTCTGCTGGCGGATCGAGCACGCCCAGATCAAGGAAGGCGGCTTCGCGATGATCCACGGCGACCCGGGCACCGGCAAGAGCGTCGCCTTGCGCCTCCTGGCCAGCGCGCGCTTCGATTCGCAACCCCTCCTGTGCATCGTGCTCGCCGGCGATGCGCGCCTCTCCGAGAAACTCCGCCGCGAGGAGTTGATCCCGCTCGGCTCGCGCATCCGCACGCGGCTCGCCACCGAGCATGCCAGTCGCGACGAGTTGCTCGCCTGCCTCGATCATCTGACCGCCGGCGCCGGCAACGCCGCCTTGATGACGCCGTCGCTTAAGGCCACGCTCTGCGATCACGCGGCCGGCAATTACCGCATCCTGACCACGCTCGCCGCCGAGCTCCTCGCCGCGGCGGCGCAGCGCGAGTCGCCCCAACTCGACGAGAAGCTCTACCTCGAGGTCTTTGCTCCGCCCGAACGGCCCGCGTCCCGCCGCCCCGCGGCAGGCCGTTGATCGCCGACGGTGCCGACCATGCGACCCGATTCAAGCCCCGTCGAGATTCACTTGCCGCCGATCTCCGACGAAGCCGTCGTCGAAATCCACGACTTCCTCTACGACTTCCTCTACGACTTCCTTCACCTCTTCGAGGCCCATTACGGCGCCCAGATCCATCGCTTCTACGCCGATCGCTCCTTCGACAGCCTGGCACCGCCAGAGCCGCAACCCCGGCCACCGGACGACGATCCGCCGTTCTGATGCAGGCCCTCAAGACAACAACGCCGTCGGGATTCCTCTCCGACGGCGTTTCCCTTGGCCTCCGTTCCCCCGGCGACCATCGCCGTCCGCGAACATCGGAACATCAAATCAGGTGACCACGCTCAGCTGAATCGAGGCGACCGGAAAATCTCCTGCGAGGCTGGGTATGCCGCCACGTACGCGGCATGCTCTTCGGCCGCCCAAGGCACGAACACGACGTCGGTCACGCCGCTACAGGCGATGATCCTGGTCAGCTTCCCGGGGTTCATGAAGGCGGCCAGCACCGGTCCTTCGAGCTTGCGAAGTTGGATCTTCTCGGTCAGCAGCTGGATCGTGATGCCTTTGAGATCCAGCTTGTTGTCCCGGTCCAGCACCCGGATCGCGTCTTCGCCGAACACGCTACGGATGGCACCATCCAAGTTGTTCTTGGTATGCACGGCCAGCCCCATCGTCGAACAGCCTCGTGCCTGCAACAAGGCACCGCAGTATTGAAAGGCCGCCCGCAAGGCGTCTTCGTCAGGCCCAATGGAACGGGTGTGGAAACGCTCGATCATCATCTGATGTATTCTCATGGAATTTATTCGAATCACCCACGGGAAGTCGGTGACTTGGTCATAGACGCCCAGCCGCCTTCAGGGCAGCCTCGATGGTGATGAGCGGCAGCACCAGCGACCGAGGCGCATCCAGCAGCGGCAGCGCGCCGTAGGCCGCGTACCAGCCAGCCACCCGTTCGTTTTTGGCGTCGATCAGGAGGGCGACGCCGCCGACCTCGGCGGCAACCAGGAGGCAGCGGCGTCCAGCGGCCAACAGGAGTTGCCCTCCCAAGCCATAGCCCTGCACCGTCCGATCCACGGCCAAGCGCCCCAGCCGGAATACCGGTACGTCGTAGCGGGCCAGCCCCTTCTTGACCAGCGCAGGCGTGCGCGCATAGTCGATGGAAGCCGGGCTGAGACTGTAGAAACCCAGGACACGTTTGCCGTCATCGACGGGTGTGGCAACGAAGGTTTTCGCGCCCCCTTTCTCGTGGCTCTGGCGCGCATGGCGCCGCAGGAAGTCGTTCAGTTCCACCTCGCCACAATCGAAGGATTCGCGGTCGTGCGCCTTCGAGATCGGCGCTTCGCGCCAATCCGGCAGACTCATGCGCCCTTGGGCAGGCGGCGCGCCGCCGCCAGGAGCTTGGCATTGGACGCCGGCGGGTTTTCCAGCGCCTCCAGCACCCGCAGGCTGTCGCGCTCGGACAGTGTCAGGTGCTCGGCCTGTTCGATGACCTTGCGGGCCGCATCCAAGGCATGGCGCAGGATGAAATCGGTCATGTCGGTGTGCTCGAGCGCCACCGCGCGCATCAGCGTCGCCTTGTCGTCCGGGCGAACGCGCAGGGCAAGTCGGCTGTTGTCTTCAACGATCGCACGGGGCATGTTGGGCTCCTTATGTGTACGCCTTCAAATGGTACATGTGAAAAGCGGGCGCCGCAACCACGTACGTATTCGATTCATACTGCCAAGCGAGACCCTGCCGGGGCTTTGCACCATTCCCCGTGTGCATCCAGATCGATGACCGCATCCGCCATGGCGGTCAGTTCCGGTGTCTGGGACACAAAAAACTCCCGCTGATACCCACCCAGCCGCAGCACCTCCCGCTTCATCGCCAAGAACATGCGCTTGCGCTCGGGGTCCAGCGGCCCATCGGCCTCGTCCGAGAACAGCGTACCGTAACGCCGCCCCGTGTGCTGGGCGAGGTACAGCGCCACCGCCCGAATCAGGCACTCGTTGACCCACTATGCCGCGAACCGGGTTATGCCGAGTAGCCTTCGACGGCGAGGTTTCCGCGCCAGTGGACGCGGACCGACGTCGTGCCGTGATGGTCGGCATAAAACGCGCGTCAGTGCCCCTGATCTGTCGGCAGCACACCATGCGCATTCAATAACCCCCTCGCAGAACGGTAGGGCGACGGAATATTTTTGACGTTGCCGAACAGGACTTGAAGACGAAAAAGTCCGTGATAGCCTGAACTGAACCTTTCTTAAGGACACCTCATGCGACCTCTCAGACTG
>NZ_VUYQ01000009.1 GCF_008711155.1 Dechloromonas sp. CZR5
CTTCGCGCTGGAAGACCAGAAGGAAGGCATGGCCGCCTTTGCCGAAAAGCGCAAACCGACTTTCAAGAACCGCTGAGGCCCGCATGTACGAAACTCTGGAAATTGAACGGGCCGGCAAGGTCGCGACCATCTGGATGAGCCGTCCGGCCGTCTTCAATGCCTTCGATGAGCAATTGATCGCCGAACTGGCGGCCGCCTGCAAGGAACTCGATGCCGACAGCAGCGTACGCGTCGTCGTGCTCGGCGGGCGTGGCAAGCATTTTTCGGCAGGTGCCGATCTCAACTGGATGAAGCGTGCGTCGCAATTCACCCACGAACAGAATGTCGAGGATGCCCGCAAGTTTGCCGGCATGCTGCGCACCCTGGCCCAGATGAGCAAACCGACCATCGCCCGCGTCCAGGGCGCCGCCCTGGGGGGCGGCACCGGACTGACCGCCGCCTGCGACATGGCGGTGGCCAGCGACGATGCGGCGTTCTCCACGTCCGAGGTCAAGTTCGGCATCATCCCCTCGGCCATCAGCCCCTACGTGCTGCGCGCCATCGGGCCTCGCCATGCCTTGCGCTATTTCCAGAGCGCCGAGCGCATCAGCGCCCAGCGCGCGCTGGCCATCGGGCTGGTCGGTGATGTGGTGCCCCGCGACGCGCTGGATGCCTGCGTCGGCGCCTTGGTCGATGCCTTGCTCCAGTGCGGCCCGCAAGCGCAGAAGGCTGCCAAGGACCTGATCGCAGCCGTTCACGGACAGCCGATCGACGAGGTCATCAGTGAGGAAACGGCGCAGCGCATTGCCCGCCAGCGGGCAACCGACGAAGCGAAGGACGGCATTGCCGCCTTCCTCGACAAGCGGGCGCCGGCCTGGCTGTAGGAGCGTAGGCGGCAGTCGCCGCTTGCCTTCGCTCGACACGCCCGACGATTGGACCGAAAATCGGGGTTCTCCGTCCGGAAAACTACCGATGGTCCGTCGTCTCCTGATTTTTTTGCTTGCTTGTTTTGCTCTGGCAAACCTCGCGTTTGCCCAGTCGCCGGTCTATCGTTTTTCTCCGGTCAATCAGTGGGACATCAACAAAACAGCCGCCTACTGGAATCCGATCATCCGCTACGTCAGCGAAAAGAGCGGCGTGCGTCTTGAATTGAAGATCGGTCGTACCTCGGCCGATACGACGGCCTATGTGTTGGCCCAGGAGGTGGAGTTCGTGTTCTCCAATCACCTGTTCAGCCCGGAGCGCGATCAATTGGGCTGGAAGGTGTTCGGGCGGCGCTGGACGCCGCCGTTGCAGGGACAGATCGCAGTGCCGGCCGATTCATCGATTACCCGCATCGAGGACTTGAAGGGGCAGGAGGTCGTCTTCGCCGGACCGGAGGCCTTTATCGGCTACAAGGTGCCACACGCTCATCTCCAGGCGAAGGGGATCGACGTCAAGGTGGTCTTCGCCGGCAACCAGAATGCGGCATTCGCCCAGTTGTTCGCGGGCAAGGCCAAGGCTGTCGGTAGCAACTCGGCCCTGATCGACGGGTACGCGATGCGCGAAGGACGCAAATTCCGGGTGCTGTGGACCTCGGATAGTTTTCACGATCTGGCGCTGATGGCTTCCGGCAAGGTTCCCGAGAAGGACGTCAAGGCAGTCGCCTCGGCGTTCATCAACATGCACCGCGATCCGGTTGGCAAGACCATTCTGGTCAAGGCGTCGGAAGAGGTCGGCCTTGATCGCCAGGCTTACTTCCTGCCGGCCACGGGGGCCGACTACGCCGCCTACCGACGCTTCTTCCAGGCGGTTCCGGCGGCATCGCGCCAGGAGCGCTAGGGTGTTGCGGTTACTCGACCAGTTGTTGCCTGCATCGCTGATCGGACGCGTTTATACGCTGTACTCGACCGTGCTGCTGCTTTTCGTCACCAGCAGCCTCGGATTGTTCTATCAGTATCAATATGTTCAGGTGGTCGAGGAAGTCCAGGATTCGGCGGCCATGCTGATCGAACTGGCGGCGCAGACCGTGGCCGACAGCGCGGTGATCGGCGACTACGACACCATCAAGCGCACCCTGGATACCTCGATCCTGCGCTCGCAGTTTGCCTCAGCCATGTACATCGATCTCTCGGGGGGGATGATCAAGAGCCAGAGCGCGCCGACAGCCAAGCCGAATGCGCCGGAGTGGCTGCTCAACAGCGTCGCCGGGCATCTTTACGATGTGAATCGCAACATTTCCGCGGGGGGCAAGGACTATGGCGTGTTGCGCCTGACCTTCGCGGTCAATGCGATCGCTGCCGGACTCTGGGAGTTGCTGCGCACGGCCATTTGGCTGGCGGTGATTTGCCTGGCCGGTGGCCTGATGATGATCTGGATACCTCTTCGCCGCTGGCTGGGAACGCTGGATCGGGTGCGCGAGTTCGATACTGCGCAGGTACAGCCCTCGATTACCGCCGAGATGGTTGATCCCGTGGATATCCCTCTGGAATTTCGCCCGGCTTTCGACGTCCTGCAGCGGACGGCCGACAGCTTGCGCAAGGAGTTGGAGTCCCGGGAGCAGACCTTGGGTTCCCTGCGGGAAATTGCCGCCAGCCTGCTGTCGAGCAGCGACTTGCAAAGCGATGATGCGGACGATATCGCCGGCTTGTCGAAACTGGTCGCCAAACTCGTGGCCGAGCGCGAGGCCGGCCGTATCGAACTGCAACTCGCCAAGGAAACGGCCGAGTCGGCCAGTCGCGCCAAGAGCGAGTTTCTCGCCAACATGAGCCACGAAATCCGTACGCCGATGAACGGCATCATCGGCATGACCGAGGTGGTGCTCGGCACGCCGATCAATACCGAGCAGCGAGAGTACGTCGGCATCATCAAGTCTTCGGCGGAATCCCTGGTCGGCATCATCAACGACATCCTCGACTTTTCGAAAATCGAGGCCGGCATGCTGACGGTCGAGATGCTGCCCTGTGACTTGCGGCAGATCATCAGCGATGCGATCACGCCTTTCGCGGTACTCGCCAGCGACAAACACCTGCAACTGGGGCAGGTCGTTGCGGCGGACGTGCCCCTCCTGATAGCCAGCGATCCCGTCCGGGTGCGGCAGATACTCGTCAACCTGATCGGCAATGCGATCAAGTTCACCGAGCGGGGCGCTGTCCAGGTCGAGGTGGCCATGCGGATGGAGCTGGGTGCGCAAGGCATGGTGCAGGTCAGCGTGCGGGATAGCGGTATCGGTATTCCGGCCGAGAAGCTCGACCTGATCTTCAATGCCTTTTCGCAGGCTGACGGCTCGACAACGCGGCAATACGGGGGAACCGGCCTCGGCTTGTCGATCACGCGACGACTGGTCGAACTGTTGGGCGGCTCCCTGTGGGTGGAGAGCGTCGTCGGTCAGGGAAGTGCTTTCCATTTCGCCCTGCCGCTGCTCAACACGGCCGCGTCCGAGGTCGCTGACCAGTCGGCCAAGGTTGCGAATGCGGCCCCGGAGTCCGGGCTCCGCGTCGATATCGAGCTGCCGGTCCTGCTGGTGGAAGACAATCAGGTCAACCAGAAAGTCGCGCTCAAATTGCTCGAGCGCCGCGGCTATCACGCACACCTGGCCGAGAATGGCGAGGTTGCCCTGGCCACTGTGGCGCGGGAGCGGTTTGCAGTCATCCTGATGGACATGCAGATGCCGGTCATGGACGGCATCGAGGCGACGCGGGCCATTCGCAGTCTGGAAGCCAGGGAAGGCCTGCCGCGTACGCCGATCATCGCGATGACGGCCAATGCCATGGAGGGCGACAGGGAGCGTTGCCTGGAGGCCGGCATGGACGATTACATCTCCAAGCCGATTCGGGCCGATCAGCTCTATGCGCACCTGGCGCAATGGACCGGGCGCCAGGCGCGGGGAGTAAGCTAGGTCGGTTGCTTCGGCTCGCCGTGCGCGCCCAGTCGCTCCGACAAGGCAGCTGCGTGGCGCTTCAGGCTGGTCACCACCTCGCCGTCCGGGCTGATGTCGAACATCCCCTGAACGCCGACCACGAGGACGGACATGGTGATCTCGTTCTTGAAATTGAAGACCGGCGCCGCCACGGCCTCGACACCCGGAACCTTGTGCTGACCCCTGGTGGCGGCGAAGCCGAGTGCGCGCACCTCGGCCAGCATGGCCTCGACTCCGGCCCTGGTGCCGAGTTCCGGCGGCAGCTTGGCGTGCTTGAGTTCGTCGGCAATCATCGGCGCGATGGTTTTTCGCGGCATCCACGCGGCGAAGACGCGGCCGGTCGCCGAGGACAACAAGTCGAGCACCGTCCCGGTAATCACATTGACCGTAATGGGGCGGCGTGGCCGTTCCCAGCGGACGATGACCGGGCCTTTGTCGCCCCACACGGCGAGCGCCGTGGTCTGGTTGATTTCATCGCGCATCTCGGCGATGGCGTTGAGCCCGAGGCGGACGCGATCGAGGCGGTCGAGGGCGACGAGACCGATGTTCATGGCGAACGCTCCGAGGTCGTAGCGCGATGACATCGGGTCCTGCTCGACCAGTCCGGCGCGGATCAGGCTGACCAGGTAACGGTGTGCCTTGGAGGCCGGCATGTCCGCCGCCGCGGCAATTTCCTTGAGCATCATCGAGCGTTGGCCATTGACCATCGCGCGCAGGATGCCCATGCCGATTTCCAGCGACTGTACGCCATGCTTGCCATCGATGTCGTCGGTCATGACGCCTCCCGAAGTTCTGTTATTTAAAATCGGTTCTATAATACAGCATAGCCATTCTGCGGAGCGTATTCCTGTGCCAGCCTTGAGAGTCTATGCCATCGATGGCATCGTTCCGGTCGTCGATCCGACCGCCTATGTCCATCCCAGTGCCGTGCTGATCGGCGACGTCATCGTCGGTCCCGGTTGTTATGTCGGGCCTTGCGCCAGCCTGCGCGGCGATTTCGGGCGTCTGATCCTGGAGGCCGGCGCCAATCTGCAGGATACCTGCGTGATGCACGGCTTTCCCGGGACCGACACGGTGGTCGAGGAAAATGGACACATCGGGCATGGGGCCGTGCTGCATGGCTGCCGTGTCGGACGCAATGCCCTGATCGGCATGAATGCGGTGATCATGGACAACGCCGTGATCGGTGAGGCGAGCATCGTGGCCGCTTCGGCCTTCATCAAGGCCGGCCAGGAAATCCCGGCGCGTACCTTGGTGGCGGGGATGCCGGCCAAGATCATCCGGCCGCTGAGCGATGAGGAAATCGCCTGGAAGTCGGACGGCACGCGGACATATCAGGATTTGACCCGCCGTTGCCTGGCCAGCATGGTTGAAACGGACCCGCTGACCGAGGTCGAGGCGGGGCGCAAGCGCATCGAGATGCCGGATGTGATCCCGCTGGCGGAGTTGAAAAAGCGGGGAGGCTGATCCGCGCTTTGCCAAGCTTCAGACCTTCAGCGGGTCGTATTGCGAAAAGCGCCCGGCGAGCGAAATGTCGACGACCGGAACGCTGCCGTCGGCGAGGCAGAGCAGATCGTCAAGATGCCGGTTGGACGGCAATTCCAGGCGCTTGTAGAGTTCCTTGCACAGCAGTCGTGCCTGTTGGCCCGGCCAGTCGGCCGGTAGCAGCACTTCGGGCAGTTCCGGGTCGCGCAGCAGCAGGCGGCGATAATCGTGGATGAGCAGGATGCGCAGCAGGAAGGCATCCTGGTCGGTTATGGCCGCCAGATGGTCGCGCCGGAGTTCGTCGACGATGGGCTGGTAGGTGGCGACGAACCGGCTGTAGTCATCGGCCAGCGCGTTGAGGTTCCAGGCGCGGCTGACGAGATCGGCGTCGCTTGCCGACTGGGCGGAGCGGGAGTCGGCCGCGAAAAGCGGCAGCAAGGCACCCAGCGAGGATGACAGGCCTTCGGCGATCAGGGCATCGAGCACGCTCGGCAGTTCGGCGCTCGGGTGGACGAAGCAGTCGGCGCCGAGCGCGCCGAAGCCTTGCCAGAAGAGTGCGCCGCGGACGTGTTCACGCGTTTTCGGGTCGAGTTCGCCGACTACCAGGATCAGGCGCCAGCGACGGTCCCACAAGGGGGCGTGGGCGGCGTAGATGTGCCGGGATGCTTCCTCGAAGCGGCGCCGGCCGGATGGCGTCAAGACGTAATCGGCACGGCGGCCTATCGTTTCCGTTCTCAGCCATTCCTCCTTGGCCAGGCGGAAGACGGAGGTGCGAATCAGGCGTTCGTTAAGTTCCAGGGGCTCGAGCAGGCGGATCAGGCTGCCCAGCCAGATGCGTCCGCCGCGCGGCAGGATGGCGTCGCCGAACACGGTAATGATCAGCGAACCGGCTTGAACCCGGCGTTGTTGACGGAAGGTGTCGAGGCGTTGCTGGACGAGAGAACTCACGATATATGGGGGCGATTAAACGAGGGCGATCGATGGGCTCCCGGCGAGCCATCTACGTATTGGGTGCGATTATACTGTAATTGAGTATCACTTTCCGCCATGGGTTTTCGAATGAAATTGGGCATTTTCCATTGATTTTCGTTGTTGTTGATACATTATTATTTGTACGTTTCTATTTGCTGTATCGTTTTGTCGCTTTGCAGCGATACCGGCCGGCTTCGCTTGCCTATGGACGCAGGCGGCCGAATAGCCTCAGTGGCGTAGCCCCGCTCCGGATGGAACGGGGAAGTGTGGTAGATTCATTGGCGCTCTTGGTGGCTTGTCTTTTGGCAAGCGTTTGAATTTAATGGAACTTTTTGGCCGGGGTCGTTCCCGGTGGCGAGGTTGTTGCAAGCCGTTCCGGTTGCCCCCGCAAGAGGCTCCTGTCAGCGGGGCGACGGGTGGGTGGTTTGCAGCAAAGTGGGATAAGCGATGAAATATCTGTTGTTGCTCGGGTTGGTTGCAGTGATCTGGTGGGTTTGGAGCAAGCGCAAGGCGGCGGCTGATGCGCCACGCGTACGGCCGACATCGCCGGATCCGGAAAAAATGGTCAGCTGCGCGCACTGCGGGGTTTACCTGCCGGAAAGCGACAGCGTTTCCGATGGCGGGCTGACGTATTGCTGCGAGGCGCATCGGGCTCTGGGTTCTTCGGCCGATCGCCGATGACCGAGTGGCTGTCGTCGACCTGGGAGGCGAGTTGGCGCTCCTTCCAGTATTTCAACCTGTATCGGCTGGTGCTCGCCCTGCTGTTCTGCCTGGCGCTCCTTTTTCCCAACGAGTGGACTGCCCGTCTGAACCTCCTGCCGACGACACCGATCCTGGTGCTGACGGCTGTCTATCTGTCGGCAACCCTGGGCGGCCTGCTGCTGGCGACGCACTGGCATCGCCATTTCAACAAGCAGCTGTCGGTGCAGGTGATGATCGACATCGCCGCCGTCACGGCATTGATGCTGCAGGCGCGCGGCGTGGGCAGCGGTCTGGGCATCCTCCTGCTGGTCTCGCTGGCGGCGGCCAGCCTGGTCGGGCGCGGACGCCTTGTCGTGTTCTATGCGGCGGTCGCTACCCTGGCGGTCCTGTTGATGCAGTCTTACGGCATTCTCGCCGAACAGTTCGAACCGACGACCATCGTCCAGGCAGGCCTGATTTCCGCCGGCTTTTTCGCGACGGCGATCCTGGCACGCCTGCTTGGTCAGCGCGTCATGATCAACGAAGATTTGGCACGGCGAAGGGGGGTGGCCCTGGAGAACCAGATATTGATCAGCCAGCGGGTGGTCGAGCGCGTACAGCTCGGCGTGGCGATCGTCGGCCGCGAGGGGGAAGTGATTCGCTGCAACCCGGTTGCCCAGGAGATGCTTGGCCTGCCGGATGCCGGCACGCCGTCCCCGCTGGCCGCGTGTTCCGGCGCGCTGGCTGATGCCCTGGCCGCCTGGCAGCGGAGCGCTAAAGGGGAGCAGTCGAGTTTTTCCGGGGCCGGCGGGCGCGACCTGCAGGCGCGCTTTGAGTCGACCAGCAGTTCGGATGGCGAAATCCTGATCTTTCTGGAAGACCTCGGGCGGATCAAGGAACAGGCACAGCAGCTCAAGCTGGCCTCGCTGGGACGCTTGACGGCCAGCATCGCCCATGAAATCCGCAATCCGCTGTCGGCCATCGGCCATGCCGGCGAGCTCTTGCGCGAAGAGCGGCGCGGCGAAATGCAGGAGCGCCTGTTGCGGATTCTCAACGACAACGTGATCCGTCTCGATCGCATCGTCAAGGATGTTCTGGAGCTCGGCCGCCAGAACCGGGCCGAACCTGAAATGCTGCGGGCTGAGGCTTTTTGCGTGGCCTTCCTGGAAGAACTGGCGGGGAGCGAAAGTTTTCCGGAGGGCGTGGTCAGGCTGGAGGTACGCGACGATTTCCCGATTTGCTTTGATCGCTCGCATTTGCACCAGGTGCTTTGGAATCTGGTCAGCAATGGCGTCCGTCATTCGACGGGCGGGCCGGGTGCGGTTCGGGTGGTCCTGCAGAACGGTGCACTTCCCGGGCGGGTAGAATTGCATGTGATCGATGACGGTCAGGGTATTCCGGAGTCCGTGCGCGAGCAGATTTTCGAGCCCTTCTTCACGACGCATACGCAAGGGACCGGCCTCGGGCTATTCATCGCCCGGGAGTTGTGCGCCACCAACGGCGCCAGCCTTGAACTCGTGGCCTCAAGCCGGGGGGCGCATTTTATTGTTGCAGGGAGAAACGACACGTGTCAGCTGCCAAATCCGAACGACGCCCCCGTGGCGAAATGAGCCGGGTGCTCGTCGTTGACGACGAGGCCGACATTCGCGAACTGATCGATCTGACGCTCGCCCGGATGGGGCTGGCCACCGAGTGCGCGGGATCGGTCGCCGAGGCGCGGGCCGCACTGGAGGCCGAGGATTTCCAGTTGTGCCTGACCGACATGCGCCTGCCGGATGGCGATGGGCTGGAGATCGTCCGCTACATCACCGAGCATTGTCCGCAGACGCCGGTTGCCGTGATCACCGCGTTCGGCAGCGCCGGCAACGCGGTCGCCGCGCTGAAGGCCGGCGCTTTCGACTATCTGGCCAAGCCGGTCGGGCTGGAGCAGTTGCGGGCACTGATCAAGTCGGCACTGCGCCTGCCCGGCGGCAGCCAGGACGAGGCCAATCCCTTGCAGGCGCTGATCGGTGATTCGCCGGCCATGCAGCAGGTCCGCACGATGATCGAGAAGTTGGCCCGCAGCCAGGCGCCGATCTACATTTCCGGCGAATCGGGTAGCGGCAAGGAGCTGGCTGCCCGCCTGATCCACGGGCGCAGCGCCCGTGCTGCCAGCCCCTTTGTCCCGGTCAATTGCGGGGCCATCCCGGAAAACCTGATGGAAAGCGAGTTTTTCGGCTACCGCAAAGGGGCCTTCACCGGCGCCCAGGACGACCGCGAGGGTTTCTTCCAGGCGGCCAGCGGCGGCACCCTGTTCCTCGACGAAGTGGCAGACCTGCCGCTGGCCATGCAGGTCAAGCTGCTGCGTGCAATCCAGGAAAAGCGCGTGCGCAAGGTGGGCAGCGTGACCGAGGAGCCGGTCGATGTCCGCATCATCTGCGCGACGCACAAGAACCTGCGCGATCTGGTCGACAAGGGAGCCTTCCGGCAGGATTTGTACTACCGCCTGAACGTCATCGAGTTGCGCATGCCGCCCCTCCGTGAGCGCCTTGAGGACATCCCGCCGCTGGTCGACGCCATCCTGCATCGCGTTTTTGGCGACAAGCCACCGCGCTTGTCGAGTGGTGCGCTGAAGGCACTGCAGTTCTATGCCTTCCCGGGGAATGTCCGCGAGCTGGAGAATATTCTGGAGCGGGCGACGGCCCTGTGTTCCGGCGACAGCATCGAGGTGGACGACTTGCACCTCGGGCCGGAGGAAATCCACGAGGACGAAATCGAGGGGCGGGGTAGTGAAACCCTGGATGAATACCTCAACCGTCTGGAGCGCCAGGCCATTCTCGAAGCCTTGCAGAAAGCCGAAGGCAACCGCACAGCGGCGGCCCGGCTGCTGGGTGTGACCTTCCGCTCGATGCGCTATCGCCTTGAGCGGCTGGGTATCGAGTGATGTCGTGGCAGGATGATGGCTGGCTGGCGGGGGTGACGTGGCTGCCCTCGCCGAATTTCGGCGAGCGTCCGGCTGATGCGGCGGTATCGCTGGTCGTGATCCATAACATCAGCCTGCCGCCGGATCAGTTCGGCGGCGAATGGGTCGAGGATTTTTTCCTGAATCGTCTCGATCCGACCGCGCATCCCTATTTTGCGACCATTGCCGATGTGCAGGTGTCGTCGCATTTCTATGTCAGGCGCGATGGCCGGATCATACAGTTCGTCGGTTGTGACAAGCGGGCCTGGCATGCGGGTCAGTCGTGCTGGTGCGATCGAGACAACTGCAACGACTATTCAGTCGGTATCGAGCTCGAAGGCTCGGATACCCGAGGATTTTCCGGCGAACAGTACGTAGCCTTGTGGCGACTGCTGGATGCCTTGCGTGTCCGCTATCCGCTGGCTGCCATTGCCGGGCACAGCCACGTCGCGCCGGGGCGCAAGACGGACCCCGGCCCGTATTTCGACTGGCCTGAGGTCGCGCTGCGTTACCCGGCCCTGGCCTTACCGCCCGAAGTAGCGCGCTAGGCGTTCGGTCGCCTCGGCCAGGCGTTCCACCCCGGTCGTGTAAGCGAAACGGATGTGCTTTTCCGGTGCGTTGCTGCCGAAATCGAGCCCCGGCGTTGCCGCGACGCCCGATTTTTCGAGCAGGTCGCGCGCCAGCGAGAAGCTGTCGTCGGTCAATTGCGAGCAGTCGCAATACAGATAGAACGCACCTTCCGGGCGGGCCGTGATGCGGAAACCGATAGCCTCCAGCCGGGGGGCGAGGAAGTCGCGGCGGCGACGGAATTCCGCCCGGCGCTCTTCCAGAAGGGCAATCGTCTCTGGCTCGAAGGCCGCCAGCGCGGCATGCTGGGCTGGCGTCGAAGGACACAGTACGAGGTTCTGGGCCAATTTTTCGACATCGCGTACATAAGCCTCGGGGATCACCATCCAGCCCAGACGCCAGCCGGTCATCTGGAAATATTTCGAGAAGCTGTTGATGACCCAGATGTCGTCGCCAGCGGCACACGCGGTAGGCGCATCCGTTTCATACGTCAGCCCGTGATAGATCTCGTCGACCATGAAATGCCCTTGTCGCCGGCGGCAAACCTCGGCCAAGGCGGCAATCTCCTCGCCGGTGAGCAGCGTGCCGGTCGGGTTCGCCGGCGAGGCAACCAGCAGGCCCGAGGTGCGTTCGATCCATGCAGCATCGACTTGGGCGGCGGTCGGCTGGAAGTTGCTTTCCGGTCCGACAGGGAGGGCAACCGGTGTTCCCTCGTAGGTGCGCAGAATGTGGCGGTTGCAGGGGTAGCCTGGGTCGGCCAGCAGCCATTCATCGCCCGGATTGGCGAGCGCGGCAAAGGCAAGGTTCAGGGCGCCGGAAGCACCGTTGGTAATGGCGATGCGGCTGGCCGGAACGGCCACGCCGTAACGTTCCCGGTAGAAAACGGAGATTGCAGCACGCAATTCGGGTAGCCCGAGGGCTTGGGTATATAGCGTCCTGCCCTGGTTGATCGCCGCCACGGCTGCCCGGGCAATCGGCTCCGGTGTCGGAAAGTCCGGCTCCCCGACCTCCATGTGAATGATGTCGCGTCCCTCGGCTTCGAGTTGGCGGGCGCGGGTCAGCAACTCGACGACGTGGAAGGGCTCGATGTCAGCCAGGCGGGCAGCGGGACGGTAGGTCATGGCAATCCTCAAATAAAAACGGCCACCCGGAGGTGGCCGTTGCATTATCGCTCAGGGACGAATCAGGCGGCGTCCTTGAAGATGCCCATTTCGAACAGTTCGCGCTTGAGCACGAGTTCGCGCGGCATCTTTTCGCCCATCTTGTCGAACCACTCCTTGTGGCCGGCCAGTTCGGACTTCCAGGCGTCGGCGTCGATGGTGGTCAGTGCCTCGAACTCGTCCTTGTTGATTTCCAGGCCGGTCCAGTCGATGTCTTCGAACTTCGGCATCCAGCCGAGGACGGTTTCCTTGGCGGCGACGGTGCCCTTGCAGCGCTGGACGATCCACTTCAGGACGCGCATGTTGTCGCCGAAGCCCGGCCACATGAATTCGCCCTTCTCGTTCATGCGGAACCAGTTCACACAGAAGATCTTCGGGGTGGCGTCGACGGTCTTGCCCATCTTCAGCCAGTGATTGAAGTAGTCACCCATGTGGTAGCCGCAGAACGGCAGCATGGCGAACGGGTCGCGGCGGACAACGCCCTGCTGGCCGAAGGCGGCAGCGGTGGTTTCGGAGCCCAGCGTGGCGGCCATGTAGACGCCGTAGTTCCAGTTGAAGGCCTGGTAGACCAGCGGCACGGTGGTGGCACGACGGCCGCCGAAGATGAAGGCAGAAATCGGCACGCCGGCGGGATCTTCCCAAGCAGCATCGACGGACGGGCACTGGCCGGCCGGGGCAGTGAAGCGGGAGTTGGCGTGGGCGGCCTTCTTGCCGGCCTTGCCGTCTTCCGGCGTCCAGTCGTTGCCTTGCCAGTCGATCAGGTGATCCGGCGCCTGCTTGGTCAGGCCTTCCCACCACACGTCGCCATCGTCGGTCAGCGCGACGTTGGTGAAGATGATGTTTTCCTTCAGGGTAGCCAGGGCGTTGAAGTTGGTCTTCTCGCTGGTGCCCGGGGCGACGCCGAAGAAACCGGCTTCCGGATTGATGGCGTAGAAGCGGGTGACGCCGTCCTTGTCGACGCGCGGCTTGATCCAGGCGATGTCGTCGCCGATGGTGGTGATCTTCCAGCCATCGAGGGTCTTCGGCGGGATCAGCATGGCGAAGTTGGTCTTGCCGCAAGCCGACGGGAAGGCGGCAGCGACGTAGGACTTTTCACCTTCCGGCGATTCGACGCCGAGGATGAGCATGTGTTCGGCCAGCCAACCCTGATCGCGGGCCATGGTGGAGGCGATGCGCAGGGCGAAGCACTTCTTGCCGAGCAGTGCGTTGCCGCCGTAGCCGGAGCCGTAGGACCAGATTTCGCGGGTTTCCGGGTAATGGACGATGTACTTGACGGTCGGGTTGCACGGCCACTTGGCATCCTGCTGGCCCGGCTCGAGCGGGGCGCCGACGGTATGCACGCAGGGCACGAATTCGCCATCGGTGCCGAGCACGTCATGAACGGCCTTGCCCATGCGGGTCATGGTGCGCATGTTGACGACGACGTAGGCGGAATCGGAAATCTCGACGCCGATATGGGCGATCGGCGAACCGAGCGGGCCCATCGAGAATGGGATGACGTACATGGTGCGGCCCTTCATGCAGCCCTTGAACAGGCCGTTGAGGGTCTCGCGCATCTTGGCGGGCTCTTCCCAGTTGTTGGTCGGGCCGGCGTCTTCCTTCTTCTCGGAGCAGATGTAGGTGCGGTCTTCGACGCGGGCAACATCGGACGGGTCGGAGAAGGCGAGGTAGGAGTTCGGGCGCTTGGCTTCGTTGAGCTTGATCAGGGTGCCGGCCTTGACCATTTCGGCGCACAGCCGGTCGTATTCTTCCTGCGTACCGTCGGCCCAGTGGATATGGTCAGGTTGGGTCAGGGCGGCAATGTCGGCGACCCATTTCTTCAGGCCTTCGTGTTTGACGTAATCGGGCGCGTTCAGCGGTGCGGTCATGGCGATATGTCTCTCTCTAAGTTGCTGATAAAGCTAGGTTTCACGCCAGTCGCCGGGAACTGCCACCAAGACTTCGAGCGGCTGGAGGCCGTCGGCTGGGAAGCGCGTAATTATGCATCAAATTAGGGTAAACATCTACTTGACTTGGCGGGCTACGTGATATCCGATGGTGTGATATTTCACGGGCAGCATGCTATTATCTTTCCGCAATTCGAAATCGCATTTCACGATATAAAACGGAGACAAGGAAATGGACCCTCGACAGCTACGCGAAGCCGCCCTCTATTATCACCGCCAGCCCAAGCCGGGCAAGATTGCAGTCACGCCGATCAAGCAGCTGACCAATCAGTACGATCTGTCGCTGGCCTACTCGCCGGGTGTGGCCTACGCCTGCGAAGAGATCGTTGCCGATCCTTCCGAGGCCAGTACCCTGACTTCGCGCGCCAACCTGGTCGGCGTCATCACGAATGGCACCGCGGTTCTCGGTCTCGGTCCCATCGGTCCGCTCGCCGCCAAGCCAGTCATGGAAGGCAAGGGCGTGCTGTTCAAGAAATTTGCCAACATCGACGTCTTCGACCTTGAAATCGAGGAGCGCGACCCGGACAAGCTGATCGACACCATTGCCTCGCTCGAGCCGACCTTCGGCGGTATCAACCTCGAAGACATCAAGGCGCCGGAGTGCTTCTACATCGAGAAGAAGCTGCGCGAGCGCATGAAGATTCCCGTCTTCCACGATGACCAGCACGGGACGGCCATCGTCGTCGGCGCCGCGATCCTCAACGGCCTGCATCTGATCGGCAAGGATCTGTCCAAGGTCAAAATCGTCACCTCGGGCGCCGGCGCCGCCGCGCTCGCCTGTCTGGATCTCCTTGTCATGCTCGGCGCTCCCGTCGAGAACATCTGGGTCACCGACATCAAGGGCGTGGTCTACGAAGGTCGCGTCGAGGAAATGGACGAGATCAAGGCCCGCTACGCCAAGAAGACCGATGCCCGTACGCTGGGCGAGGTGATCGAGGGCGCCGACGTCTTCCTCGGTCTTTCCGCCGGTGGCGTCCTCAAGCAGGACATGGTGGCCAAGATGGCCCCGACCCCAGTCATCATGGCGCTGGCCAACCCGACGCCGGAAATTTCCCCGGAACTGGTCAAGGCTGTCCGCGACGATGCGATCATCTGTACCGGTCGTTCCGACTACCCGAACCAGGTCAACAACGTCCTCTGCTTCCCCTTCATCTTCCGTGGCGCGCTGGACGTCGGTGCGACGATCATCACCGAGGAAATGAAAATGGCGGCGGTCAAGGCGATCGCCGAACTGGCCCGCGCCGAGCAATCGGAAGTCGTGGCGTCGGCCTATGGCGAGAAGATCTCCGGCTTCGGTCCGGAATACCTGATTCCCAAGCCATTCGACCATCGCCTGATCGTCAAGATCGCGCCGGCTGTGGCCAAGGCCGGCATGGACTCCGGTGTCGCCACCCGCCCGATCCAGGATTGGGATGCCTATATCCAGAGCCTGAACGAATTCGTCTACCACTCCGGCATGATCATGAAGCCGGTGTTCTCGCAGGCCAAGCTGGCACCCAAGCGCATTGTCTTTGCCGAGGGCGAGGATGAGCGCGTGCTGCGTGCCGTGCAGGTGGTGCGTGACGAAGGCATCGCCTGGCCGGTGCTGATCGGCCGTCATGCCGAAATCAACCGCCGTATCGAGGAAGCCGGCCTGCGCATTCGCGAAGGCGAGGACTTCGAGGTTGTACACTCCGAGAACTGCGCTTTCTTCGATGCGCATTACGAAGAGTTCTGCACGACCTATCACCGCCTGATGGAGCGCAAGGGCGTTTCGCCCGAGTTCGCCCGTCGCGAAGTGCGCCGCCGCAATACGCTCTACGGTTCGCTGATGGTGCATCTGGGCTACGCCGACGGCCTGATCTGCGGCACCTTCGGTCGCCACGAGACGCACCGCGAGTATGTGCAAAGCGTGATCGGCATGCGGGCCAGTCATGACCGCTACTACGCGATGAACCTGTTGATGCTGCCGGAGCGCACCGTATTCATTGGCGACACGTACGTGAACTACGACCCGAGCGCCGATCAGCTGGCCGAGATGACCTTGCTGGCTGCCGAGGAGATCCGCAATTTCGGTATCACGCCGAAAGTGGCGCTGCTGTCGCATTCGACCTTCGGGACCGAGGACACGCCGACGTCCTTGAAGATGCGCGAGGTGCTGTCGCACCTCAATCAGCGGGCGCCTGAACTGGAAGTCGAAGGCGAAATGCACGGCGATGCGGCGCTCGACGAACAGATCCGCCTGAAGGCCTTTCCGAACTCCCGCCTGAAGGGGCAGGCCAACCTGCTGGTCATGCCAACGCTCGATGCCGCGAACATCTCGTTCAACCTGTTGAAGGTCGCTGCCGGCGACAATCTGACGGTCGGCCCCATCCTGCTCGGTGCCGCAAAACCGGTGAACATCCTGACGCCAACGGCGACGGTGCGTCGCATTGTCAATATGACGGCGCTTACCGTGGTTGATGCGGGCTAAGTTGTTGCTTTAATTTGTTTTTGTATCTGCTTATTTTTATTGAAAATTCTTCGTCTCCTGCTAAACTGCGGTAAAATTGCCGCAATTGGCGGGAGATGTTGAATGATGCAGAAATTGAAGTCTGCCTTGCTGGTCGGCGCGGTTCTGGGGTTGTGCGTACAAACTCCCGTTCTTGCGGCGCAGACCAAGAAGGTTGAGCAGGGCGCCCAGAAAAAAGCGGCCAAGAAGGCGCCGGCCGCAGCCAATTCAGCCAGCAAACCGGCCGGTAAATCGCTCGCCGGTTCGGCAGGCAAGGCATCGCGGAGCAAGACGGCTGCCGCCGGCGCATCGACCAGGCAGGCCGTTGCCGGCACAGCGAAATCTTCGGGCAAGTCGGCGTCGGTCGCCTCCAAATCCCAAGCCAAGCCGGTTCGCCATGTGGCGATGTCCGATCTGGATACCGATCCGCGCCGCCTGGCACTGTATTCCGCTTCCGCCTTGGTCATCGATCAGAGCAGCGGTCAGCCCCTGCTCGAAAAACAGCCCGATGCCGTGGTTCCCATCGCCTCGATTTCCAAGCTGATGACCGCCATGGTCGTGCTGGACGCCAAGCTTGACCTGCAGGAAGTCATCTCCATCAACGAGGAAGATGTCGATGGCCTGAAAGGTACGCGTTCGCGGCTGCCGGTGGGAACGACCATGACCCGCGAAGCGGCCATGCTGCTGGCCCTGATGTCCTCTGAAAATCGTGCCGCCAATGCGCTCGGGCGCCACTATCCGGGTGGCTTGCCGGCCTTCGTGCAGGCCATGAACAAGAAGTCGCAAGCCCTGGGCATGTACCACTCGCGTTTCGAGGAGCCGACCGGGTTGTCGAGCAATAATGTGTCGACGGCGCATGACCTGGCTCGCATGGTTGCCGCTGCCGCACGCTATCCCGAGATTCGCCAGTATTCGACCACAGCCGAGGCCAAGGTCGAGTTGAATGGCCGTATTCGCGACTTCCACAACACCAATGCCTTGGTGCGCAGCGACAACTGGGAAATCGGCGTTTCGAAGACCGGCTACATTTCCGAAGCCGGTCGCTGCCTGGTCATGCAGGCACGTGTTGCCGACAAGCCGGTCGTCATCGTGCTGCTCGATTCGGTCGGTAAAATGACCCGGGTCGGCGATGCGCAACGGATCAAGCGCTGGATGGAAAGCGCATCGCTGGGGGCGGACCGTCGCAAGGCGTGACGCGACTCGTTCAGCAAAAAGGCCGCTTGCGAGCGGCCTTTTTTTATTTCTGTCCCGAGAAGGGCGGTTACTTGCGCGGGCCGGTGTAGCCGAGGGCCTGCGATACGGCGTCGGCGCTCTTCTTGACCTGCAGTGCCCAGTCCGGATCGTGCCGGTCGGCCGGAGCGGAAACCGAGAGGGCGGCCACAATGACGCCTTCGTCGTCGTGGATCGGCGCAGCAACGCACTTCAGGCCGAGTTCGGCCTCTTCGTCGTCGTAGGCGATGCCATGGCGGCGGACCTTGTCGAGTTCCTTTTCCAGCACGGCCAGCGAGGTCAGTGAATGCGGCGTCTTGCCGGGCAGGCCGGTGCGCTTGGCGTAGTCGCGAACCCTCTGGGGCGTGTCGGTGGCGAGGAACAACTTGCCCAGCGAGGTCAGGTGCAGCGGCGCGCGGCCGCCGACGAGATAGACCACGCGTACCAGGGCACGGCCCGACGAGGTACGTTCAAGGTAGACGATTTCGTCGTCGTGGCGGGTGCCAAGGTTGATTGCCTCGCCGATGCGCTCATGCAATTCCTGCATGAAAGGCAGGGCGACTTCACGAACGTTGATGCGCGACTTGACGATGTTGCCCAGTTCGAGAAGACGGATACCGAGGCGGTAAGTGCCGCTGTCTTGACGCTCGACAAAGCGGGCGGCGCTCATGGCGGCCAGAATGCGGTGCGCTGTCGACGGATGGAGTTCGGTAGCGAGTGCCAAATGTTTCAGGCTGGCGGCATCGGGTGATGCGGCGAGCGCGTCGAGCAACGACATCATACGCTCGATGACCTGGATGGATCCGGGGGCTTTGCCGGATCCGCTGGCTGCTTCGGACAACTGGATTCCTTTATTGGTGTGGTTTGAGTAGCATTAGCCACTTCACTTTTCTTGTGCGCCGCAATATTAGCATGCGCTTAGCTCTCTACGTCACCTGTCTGGTCGACCTGATGCGACCGTCGGTCGGATTCGCCGCCTTGCGCCTGCTTGAAGAAGCGGGCTGCGAAGTGATTGTTCCTGAAGGACAAACCTGCTGCGGGCAGCCGGCCTGGAGTGCCGGCGAGCGCGGCCTGGCCGCAGACCTGGCGAAAAAAGCGATCGCCGAACTGGAAGCTTTCGATCATGTGGTGATTCCCTCCGGTTCGTGCGCCGATCAGGTGCGCAACATTTATCCGCAGTTGTTCGCCAATGATCCTGACTGGGGGCCGAGGGCGCGGAGCCTTGCCGGGCGGACGTATGAGCTGACGAGCTTTCTGGTCGATGTTCTCAAGATTTCGGCTGTGCCCGGCGCTTTCGAAGGGAGCGTGACGTACCACGATTCGTGCAAGGGCTTGCGTGGCCTTGGCATCAAGCGGCAACCGCGCGACTTGTTGAGCCGGGTGCCTGGCCTGGCACTGAAGGAAATGGGCGAGTGCGAGGAATGCTGCGGTTTCGGGGGCGCTTTCTCGGTGAAGTTCGGCGATGTATCAACACGGATCGTCGACCGCAAGTGCGAGTCGATTGCCGCCGCGGCGGCGGACGCCGTTGTCGGTGGCGACCTCGGTTGCCTGATGAATATCGAAGGCCGGCTGCGCCGGCGCGGCGACGAAACGACGCGTGTCCTGCACATTGCCGAAGTGCTGGCCGGGGGCGATGCGTGACGGCCGCCGCGAAGCACTCGCAAGCCATGCATTTCCAGGCACGGGCCGGCGAGAAGGTGCGCAACCCCGTCCTGCAGCGGGCGTTGCAGAAGGCCAAGCCGCTGTTCGTCGGCAAGCGGGCCAAGGGGATGGCCGCGCTGGCCGACGATGCTCTCGATTTCGAGACCCTGCGTACCGCCTGCGAGGCCATCCGCAACCGGACGCTGGCCGATCTCGATGTCTGGCTGGATATTTTCGAGGAACGGGCCAAGGCGACCGGTGCCGAAGTGCTGTGGGCGCGCGACGGTGAGGAAGTCGGCCGTCTGGTCGTCGAGATCGCCCGTCGCCATGGCGTGACCAAGGCAACCAAGTCGAAGTCGATGCTTTCCGAAGAGGCGCATCTCAACGAGGCGCTGGCCGAGGCCGGCATCCGGCCGGTGGAAACCGATCTGGGCGAGTACATCGTTCAGTTGGCCGGCGAAGCGCCGTCGCACATCATCGCGCCGGCGGTGCACAAGACCATCGAGGAGGTTGAGGCGTTGTTTGCCAGGGAGCACGGTCGCCCCATCGAGACACGGACCTCGGCCGATATTCCCGACATGACCCGCGAGGCACGCGAGGTGCTGCGTCAGCACTTCCTGACCGCAGAAATGGGCATTTCCGGCGCCAATTTCCTGATCGCCGAGACCGGCACGGCGGCACTGGTCACCAACGAAGGCAACGGCCGCATGGTGACGACCCTGCCCAAAGTACACGTCGTGGTCACCGGGATCGAGAAGATCGTGCCGACGTTCGAGGACTTCGCGACCCTGATGCGCATGCTGCCGCGCTCGGCAACCGGACAGAGCATTTCCAACTATGTGTCGCTGCTGACAGGAACGAAGCGGGAAGGCGATCACGATGGCCCGGAAAAAACGGTGTTCATCCTGGTCGACAACGGCCGGGCCGGTCTGCTCGGCTCGCCCTATCAGGACATGCTGCGCTGCATCCGTTGCGGCGCCTGCATGAATCACTGCCCGGTGTATTTCTCGCTTGGCGGTCACGCCTACGGCTGGGTCTATCCAGGCCCGATGGGCTCGGTGCTGACGCCGCTCTATACGGGGATCGAGAACGCCCTGGACCTGCCGCATGCTTCCACCGGGTGCAACCAGTGCGGCAGCGTCTGCCCGGTGCGCATCCCGCTGCCCAGACTGATGCACCGCTTGCGCGAGGAGCAGGTCGAGCGCGGCCTGCGCCCGTGGTCGGAGCGTTTGGCGCTCAAAGCCTGGGCATGGCTGGCCGGCCGCCCGGCACTCTACCGCTGGATGACCCGTCGGGCGGTGCGCTATCTGAACTGGCTGGCCGACGACGACGGTCGTATCCGCATCCTCGGCATGGCGCCGGGCTGGACTGCCGGGCGCGACCTGCCGGTGGCATCCGGTCGCACATTCAACGAACTCTACAAAGCAAGAAAGCGAGCTTGAGCATGGAATTTACGCCCGACGGCCCGATGGCCATCCCCATGTGGGTGAACGGTCACGCCTTTTTGACGGTGACTCCGGATTTCTTTACCGTCACCAACCCGGCGACCGGCGAAGCCTTGCGTCGGGTGCCGCTCTGTGGCGCCGATGAAGCCGTGGAGGCGGTGAAGGCCGCCCAAGCCGCGCAACCGGAGTGGGCGATGATGGGCGTGCCGGCCCGGCGCGTCTGCCTGGAGCGACTCGCGCAGGGGCTCGAACGCTATGCCGGGCATTTTGCCAAGTTGCTGATCCAGGAGTGCGGCTTCGACGAAGCGCGGGCCACGGCCGAAGTCGCCGAAGCGGCTGCCGCTTTGCGCGACAACCTGGTCGGGCAGACCGGCGTGCTGGGTATCGTGCTCGACGCCACCCGCCCGCTGGCCGGCTTTGCGGAAACCATGGCACCCGCCTTGATGGCCGGCGCCAGCTTGGTCGTCAAGCCGAGTCCCAAGGCGCCGTCGGCGGTATTCGCGCTGTGCGAACTGACCGCTCGCGAAGAGTGGCCGGCCGGCGTGGTAAACCTGTTGCAGGGAGACGCTGCAGCCATCGAAGGCTTGTGCGCCAGTGCCGTTGATCGCCTGCTCTATTACGGCAACGCCGCCCTGGGAGCGCAGGTGGGCGCGATGGCCGAGGCCGCCGACAAATCATTCGACATGAAGGCGCCTTGATCGTGCGCATTGTCCAGCTTGAGGGCGATTTCGTCATTCCCGGCATGCGCCGTCCGGCCTTTGCCCACGAATGGGTCGAGTATGGCAGGACGCGGCCGGAAGAGATCGTCGGACGCCTGGCCGGGGCCACGGTGGCCCTCATCAACAAGGTGACGATCGATGCCGCGACACTGGCCCGTTTGCCCGATCTGAAAATGATCGCTGTTGCGGCCACGGGAACCAATTGTGTAGACCTCGCGGCGTGCAAGGCGCGCGGTATTGTCGTTTCCAACATTCGCGGCTATGCCGTGCATACCGTGCCCGAGCACGTCATGTCGCTGCTGCTGGCACTGACGCGCAGCCTCGCGGCCTGGCGTGAAACCGTGATCGCCGGAGGCTGGCAGAAGTCGGGGCAGTGGTGCTTGTTCGACCATCCGATCCGTGACCTGCATGGAGCAACGCTCGGCCTGATCGGCTCCGGCACGCTCGGCAATGGTGTCGCGCATCTCGCCGAGGCATTCGGGATGCGTGTCCTGCGGGCGGAGCGCAAGGGGGCGAGCAGCGTGCGAGCCGGCTACACGGCCTTCGAGGAGGTGCTGGCGCAGGCCGATGCGATCAGCCTGCATTGCCCGCTGACGCCTGAAACACAAGGGCTGATCGGTGAAGCCGAGTTGCGGGCGATGCGGCCCGGGGGGCTGCTGATCAATACGGCGCGCGGCGGTATCGTCGACGAAGCAGCCTTGGCGCGGGCGCTGCGGGAGGGCTGGATAGGCGGAGCCGGATTCGATGTGCTCACCGCCGAGCCGCCGACCGACGCTCATCCGCTGCTCCATCCGGACCTGCTGGCCTTGCCGAACTTCCTGCTGACGCCGCATGTGGCGTGGTCTAGCCGGCCGGCCATGCAAACCCTGGCCGATCAGCTCATCGACAACATCGAAGCCTTCGCGGCCGGAAAGCCAAGGAACCGGGTGGCATGACGGCCAGGGACACTATTCTTGGCCGTGTCCGGCAAGGGGTTGGCAAGGACGATTTCGCACAGCGCAAGGCTGCCGCGCAGGGATTGCTGGCGGCACGTTCGCGCGGGCCGCAGCCTGTCCTGTCGGGGGGCTTGGTCGACCGTTTCCGGGTCAAGGCGGAAAGTCTCTCCAGTACCGTCGAAGCGGTGCCTGACTTGCGGGCGGCCCCGGCTGCCGTGGCGCGTTATGTCGCTGCACAGCATCTACCCCCGGAAATCGTCATGACGCCGGATGTTGCCAGCCTGGAGTGGGCGGCCAGCGGCGTGCGCGGTGTCGCCCGTGCCGCACACGACGTTGACCGCGTCGGTGTGACGGCCTGTTTTTGCGCGGTGGCCGAAACCGGGACGCTGATGCTGCTCTCCGGGCCGGATTCGCCGGCCACGGTCAGCCTGCTGCCGGAAACGCACATCGCGTTGGTCGATACCGCGTGCATCGTCGCCACGATGGAAGATGCCTTCGCCCTGCTGCGTGCCGAGCGGGGCGAAATCCCGCGTGCCATCAATTTCATTTCCGGCCCGTCGCGGACCGGCGATATCGAACAAACCATTGTCCTCGGCGCCCACGGGCCTTGCCGCGTACATCTGATCCTGATCGGAGCCCCGTCATGACCATCCGCTTTGCCGTGCGCGGCGAATTCATCCAGCTCGATCAACTGCTCAAGGCCACCGGTTTGTGCGAATCCGGCGGCGCAGCCCATGCGGCCATCGCCGAAGGGCGGGTCAAGGTGGACGGCGCGGTCGATACGCGCAAGCGGGCCAAGTTGCGACCGGGGCAGGCGGTGCAGTTTGCCGGTGAGGTGGTGGAGATCGCCGCCGAATAGGCGTTAATCGAGCCAGCAAACCGGCGAGGCCAGTTCGGGGTGTTTGCCTGTGCGGTCGGCGTAATGCCGGGCAAGCGTGGCGATGTCGGTGGCGGGGTCGCCGCTGAGGGTGACGTAGGCGAGTATGCCGGCCTCGCGCCTTGCGTAGTCGACGAAACCGAGGGCGACCGGCAGCTTGGCGGTCAGCGCGATCCGGTAAAAACCGCTTTTCCAGCCTTCGGTCCGGCAGCGGGTTCCTTCCGGTGCCATGATCAGCACGCAATGCGCATTGTTGGCAAAGCGTTCGATCATCTGTTCGACAAAGCCGGTGCGCTGCCGGCGATTGACGGGAATGCCGCCGAGCTTTTTCAGAATGGCGCCCAAGGGCCAGCGGAACAGGCTGTCCTTGGCTGCCCAGTTGGCGCGTAGCTCGAGGGCAAGGCCGGTGAGCAGGGCGTACAGCGCATCCCAATTGGAGGTGTGCGGGTAGGCGACGATCAGCATCCTGTCCGGGCGCTCTGCCGGTTCGACAAGACGCCAGCCGCGCGCTTTCAGGATCAGCCTGGCGAGTGTTTGCAGCATGGGTGGGGTTTCAGCGGCGGGCTTTGCCGAGTATCTCGGCGGCGATTTCATGTGTCTCGGACGTTTGTGGTGCGGCGGATTTTTCCGAACCGAAATAGTTTTGCCATTCGGCTTCCGTCATGTCGGTTTCCTCGACGGACGGAATGCGTCGCTCGGCGGTGCGCCGACGTTCCTTCCAGCCGCTGGGCGGCCCGCAATCATCGTCGCGACGGTCGTGTGCCGCGCGTGCCTTTTGTTCTTTGTCCATGCCCGAATACCCCGGTTTTTCTTCTCTGTGGCCGCTATTGTAGGGGAGCTTCCACGCCTTTCGGCGTGTTCCTTTTAACAGTTGTCAGCACATCTTGACGACGATGTCGTGCAAGGTATTGGCGCAGTTGGCCATGCGGTCGGCGGCGTTGGAAAGGTGGCGGTAGATTTCGCGGCGCTTGAACATATGGATGTAGTCATCGCCCACAAACAGTTCGGCGATGGCGCGGCGATAGTTCTTTTCCACCCGGCGCTCGGCCTTGCGTGCGGTGTCGGCGTCGGCTGCCGCAGCCTGGGGGTTCTTCGCCAGGCGGGAATAGCCCTGGACCAGGGCATCGGTGCCCAGCTTGATGTGCATTGCCATTTCCAGACAGTGCTTGTCGGGCGCGAGGCCGAGTACTTCCATTTCGCTGACCGTGCTCTTGCAGTAGTTCACGATTTCGTCGAGGTCGACGATGGCGCGATAGATGTCTTCGCGATCGATCGGCGTCGAGAATGCCTCGTTCAGGGTGTGCAGGTTGCGTATCTTGATCCGGTCGGCATCGTGTTCATCCTGGCGGATACAGTGGCCGACGGCCGGGTCGCCGCTTTCCATGAATTCGACCAGGCGTCCGGCTGTCTGGGCAACGTTCTGGCACTGCTCGGCGAGCAGGCTGAAAAAGTCGGGCATTTTCGGAAACACCCGCTCGAACAGGCGGCCGACTATCGATTGGCGTTTTTCATCGCTCATGGCGTGCCTCCGAGAAAGAGATGGACCAGCGCGTAAGCCTGGATGGCGACAAGGGCGGCGCCGGGAATGGTGATCAGCCAGGTGGTGGCAATATCCTTGGCCTTGGCCCAGCGGACGGCGCGCGGGCGTTCCGAGGCGCCGATCCCCATGATCGACGTGGCGACCACGTGGGTGGTCGATACCGGAGCCCCCGCGACCGAGGCGGCCATGATGACGGCGGCCGAGGTCAGTTGCGAGCCGAGTGCATGGATGGGGCGAACGCGGTAAATGGCGAAGCCCAGTGTGCGGACGATGCGCCAGCCGCCGGAGAGGATGCCGAGCGTGATGGCCGAGGCGCAGGCGAGCATCACCCAGAAGGGGACTTCGAACGACGGGATGAAGCCGCCGAGCAGGAGTACCAGGGTCAGGATACCCATGCTCTTCTGGGCGTCGTTGGCGCCGTGCGAGAAAGCCAGGCCGGCTGCGGTGACGAACTGCAAGCCGCGCAGGCGGGCGTTGGCGGCCGGGTTGGCCGCCATGAGCAGGGCATGGAGCAGGCGATGGATGAGGAAGCCGACCCAGAAGCCGATCAGCGGCGACAGGATCAGGGCGGCGAGTACCTTGACGATGCCGGTCAGGTGCCCCGAGGCCAGTTGGCCAAAGCCCCAGAGCACGTGGTCGGCTCCGACCGAAACGACTATGGCGCCGATCAGCCCGCCGACCAGTGCATGCGACGACGATGACGGAATGCCGAAGTACCAGGTCGCGAGATTCCAGGCGATGGCACCGATCAGCCCGCACAATAGAATGGACAGCGACAGGATGGGGAGAACGCCGTCGAGGACAACGAACTTGCCGATGGTGTTGGCGACGGCGGTACCGCCCAGCAAGGGGCCGAGAAATTCGAAGACGCCGACGACGATCACGGCCTGGGCCGGCGTCATCGCACGCGATGCGATGACCGTGGCGACGATGTTGGCGGCATCGTGAAAGCCGTTGGTGTAGTCGAACACCAGCACGACGACGACTGTGGCGACGGCGAGCAGGAAGAGCGTGTCCATGCGCATCGACCCCCGGCGAGGGAGGGTGTCTCCTTCTTGTTGGATTTTTTCCAGTATATCGCCGATGCAAGCCTTGTGCTGCGGCTATCACGGCGGGCCTGCCCGGGCCGCGAAAGGCAAAAAAAGGGCGGGAGACATGCTCCCGCCCAAGCGGAGTCTGCCTGGATGCTACTGAGGCAGGAGGAAAGCAGCTTTCTCCCTGACCTTGATGTCAGGATTGTCGATAGCGACGATATCGAAGTGAATGGGGTTGGATCCGACCTTGCCGGCATCGGGCGGCACGCGGACGATGGTGTTGTGGGAGGTCAGCCCCGCAGCGGCGGCGTCTACTTCCGGGCTGCCGGCTATTTCGGCGCCGGGCAGGCCGTCGACACTGATGCGGTAACGATGGGGGCGTTCCTCGGTATTCATGATCTGCAGCATGTAGACATTTTCGATCCGGCCGTCGTCGGCTTCGCGGGCCAGTATCGAGCGGTCGCGGATGATGTCCACCTTGAGCGGAATGCGGTTTGCCAGGAACCAGGCGCAGGCGCCGAGAATGATCGCCAGGATGGCCGTGTACAGCAGGATGCGCGGGCGGATGACGTGGGCTACGATGGCTTTGCGATCAAGGTGCTGCGACATGGCGTTTTCGGTTGAATAGCGCACCAGTCCGCGCGGCAGCCCGGTTTTGTCCATCACCTGGTCGCAAACGTCGATGCACGCGGCACAACCGATGCACTCGTACTGCAGGCCGTTACGGATGTCGATGCCGGTCGGGCAGACTTGGACGCACAGGCCGCAGTCCACGCAGTCCCCCAGCCCTGCCGCTTTGGCATCGACTCCCTTCTTGCGTGCCCCGCGTGTTTCGCCCCGCTCCGGGTCGTAGGTGACGATCAGCGTATCAGGGTCGAACATCACGCTCTGGAAGCGGGCGTAGGGGCACATGTATTTGCAGACCTGTTCGCGCATGAAGCCGGCCATCAGGTAGGTAAACCCCCCGTAGAAGAAAATCCAGAAGGTTTCCCACGGTCCGAGGTTGCCGGTCCGCACGTTGTTGATGAGTTCGCTGACCGGCGTGAAGTAGCCAACCAGCGTGAAACCCGTCCACAGCGAGAGCAGCAGCCAGAGCAGGTGCTTGATTGCCCTGAGTCGCAGCTTGCGGGCGTTGAACGGGCCTTTGTCCAGCTTGATGCGTGCGTTGCGATCGCCCTCGATCCAGTTTTCGATCCACATGAACAGCTCGGTGTAGACCGTTTGCGGGCAGGCGTACCCACAGAACAGCCGTCCAGCAATGGCGGTGACGAGAAACAGCGCGTAGGCCGACACGATCAGGAGTGCGGCAAGGTAGATGACGTCCTGCGGCCAGAAGACCACCCCGAAGATGTAGAACTTGCGTTCGACCAGATGGAGCAGGATGGCCTGGCGGCCGTTCCATTCGAGCCACAGGCCGCCGTAGAAGACAATCTGGGTGAACAGGACGAGAGCGATCCGCCAGTTGTCGAAGGTGCCGCGGATGCCCTTGGCGTAGATCTTCTTGCGCTTTTCGTAAAAGGAGACTTTGACAGCGGTCTCCGCTTGCGTGCTGGCTTCTGGCTGGCTCATTGGTCCTCGTGCAGGTTGTGATCGGGTTGGAAACCGGGATGGGGCGACGCCGGCGCTGGCTGGCCGCATAAAGCTTGCCTGCGGGGCGAACTAAGGGGGATATGCCGCCAGCCAGTTTTCCGGAGTGGTCCATGGCCACCCTGACGTGTGGTGAGAAGCGCGTCAAGGAGGTCTTTTCGCCGGTTTCCGCGTGGCTTCTTATCAAGATGCATGCCTGTTGCCGTTTGGCTAAATAAGATCATGCAAATCAATGTGTTGTCTTTGCTTGGAGCGAATGGACTTGTGTCGGATGGGGTGTGTGTGCCAATAATGTCGGCATTTAATGGCGTAGGTGACATTTTTGGTATGGCTGCCCAGGCACTAAGCGAACTCATTTCCTTTCTCGACGGGCTGCCGGAGCCGCGTATCGTGATGGGCACCGATTACCGCATCGTTGCCGCGAATGCTGCCTACATGCGCGAATTCGGTGCCGGCAAGCCGCTGTCCGGGCATTTCTGCTACGAGGTGTCGCACCGCTTCGATGTGCCGTGCGATCAGGCCGGAGAGTCCTGTCCGTTGCGCTTGAGTCTGGAAAGCGGCGATCCGCAGCGCGTCCTGCATTTGCATCACACGCCGCGCGGCGAGGAGCATGTCGCCGTCGAGACGACACCGATCCGCGACGATCTCGGGCGGATCGTCTATTTCGTCGAAACCATGCGTGTTGTGCGCCAGGCCAGCAGCCGGGCCGCTGCGCAGGGCCTGGTCGGGCGCTCGCCGGCTTTTGTCGGGATGCTGGAAAAGATCCTGCGGGTCGCCAATTCGAATGCGGCGGTCTTGCTGCTGGGCGAAACGGGGACCGGCAAGGAGTTGGTGGCACGTGCCGTTCACGAGGCCAGTGCGCGCGATGAGGGGCCGTTCGTGGCGGTCGATTGTGCTGGCATGACGGAAACGCTGTTCGAGAGCGAGTTGTTCGGCTACGAGAAGGGGGCTTTCACTGGCGCGATGACGCGGAAGCAAGGGCTGGTCGAGGCGGCGTCCGGCGGCACCCTGTTTCTCGACGAGATCGGCGAATTGCCGCTGCCGCTGCAGGTCAAACTCCTGCGGTTGCTGGAAACGGGGACTTATCGTCGGGTAGGCGGTGTGGACTGGCTGCCGGTGGATTTTCGTTTGGTGACGGCTACTCACCGCGACCTGCGGGCCATGGTGCAGACGGAAACCTTTCGCCGCGACCTGTATTTCCGGATCAACACCTTTCCGATTCGTGCGCCCGCATTGCACGAGCGAAGGGATGATATTCCGCTGCTTGCGGAATCCCTGCTTGAGCGCGTCGACAGAAAGTCCGGGCGGCGCATGTCGGCGGAAGCCCTGGCCTGGCTGTCGGGGCGGCAATTTTCCGGCAACATCCGTGAACTGCGGAACCTGATCGAACGCGCAAGCTTGCTGGCCGACGGCGAGGTAATCGACCGCGCCCATCTGATGGAGCTGGCCGATGACCTGCCGCCACCAGCTGCACCGGTCGACGGCGACTTCGTGGTCAGCGAGCCGATTGCCCTGGACGAGCTGGAGCGTCGCTATCTGGAATGGGTCAGGTCACGGCCGGATCGCGATGCGACGCCACTGGCCGAGCGCCTGGGGATCAGCCAGCGGACGCTGTATAGGAAAGTCAGGGCGCTTCGCCCGGAATGATTGCGGGGCCAGCACCGATCGAGTCGGCTGGCTGACGAATTGCTGACCTAGCCGCGCCCGAGGTGTGCGTTTCGAGGGGAACCGCGCTATGGTTTTTGAGCGTTTGCTCGGGAAACCGGCCTGGGTGCAAGAGCATGTCGTGGGCGATGTTTTTCTCGCCAGGCGACAGTTTTCGAGCGCCGGGCTTGCCCATGAACCGGGTATTGGCATCCCTGATATGGTGTTGATCGCTGCACCTTTACGTAGCGGAAGGGCAATGCCTGTGACGATGATTGCGCTCCGGGTCTCGCGACTGCCCGGCTCGCGTTTGTTGTTAATGGCGGAGAAGTTTCGAGCAATCATGTGAAAAAATTATGTTTTCAATTTTCTTTAATATTCACTTGCTATGTATTTATATGTTTTTATTCAATGGCCTAGTTTTGTGATGTGACTTATTTGTTCACTTGTTTTGTGGCTTATTTTGATTAATTCGCCAGTTTTTCCCCTTTGGCTGAAATTTGGCATGAATGACGCACAATCCGTTATCTTTGAGAATGGTGCGACAAATCGCATTTCTCCCATCTGGTGCGACTCCTTGCCGGTGCCTAGAGGGTGGATGGCTAAAAATATGGGCCGTTGCGTGATTTATTTCTCGGTTGGTTTTACGAATTCTTACAATCACATAGCACGTGCTACCTATAATTGCGGGCATCAAGTTCGCGTGGCGATCGCTTTAAGGTCATTTTTTTCCTGGTCGGTTGTGCCACGCCAGCCTCAATTTTCTGGTTGCCTCCAATGAACAACAAAGCCATTGCCGCCCTTTGTATGCTTTCCGCCATGCCGGCGATCGCCCAAGTGTCTTCTTCGTCAGCGCCGGCGCAGGCGACGCTGAAGGATGTGGCTCAGCGCGCAGTCATCAATAGTCCGGAGGTGACTTCCAAGTGGCACAACTATCGGGCTGCCGAAGAGGAAATCGGCGTGGCTCGCGGCGGCTATTTCCCGCGCATCGATCTGACAGCCGGTTCGGGGCGCGAGGGCCTGCGTACGCCATCGGCCGCCGAGCGAGACTATAACCGTACCGGATACGTACTCAGCCTGAACCAGATGCTGTTCGACGGGTTCGCGACACGCAGCGAGGTGCGTCGCCTCGACAAGGCCAGGCTGGTTCGCTACTACGAGCTGCTCGATGCCTCGGAGAATGTGGCGCTCGAAGCCTCTCGCGCCTACGTCGACGTGCTCCGCTATCGGCATCTCGTCGATCTTGCCAAGGACAACTATGTCCAGCACAAGGCGACCCATGATCAGATTCAGCGCCGTGTACAAAGCGGCGTCGGGCGTCGTGTGGACCTTGAGCAGGCGGGCAGCCGTCTGGCCCTGGCCGAAATCAATCTGGTTACCGAGAACGCCAATCTGCACGATGTTTCGGCGCGCTATCAGCGTCTCGTCGGCGCTCAGCCCGTCGGTGCTATCGTTGCCCCGACGCAGGTCAACGGAGCCTTCCCGACGCAGGCCAAGGCTGCACTCGATACCTTGCATCGCAATAACCCGGCCTTGCTGGCGGCCAGCGAAAATATCGAAGCCAGTCAGCATGAAATCGATGCGCGCCGCGCCGCCTATTCGCCCAAGCTCGATTTCCGGGCGCGCACCGACCAGACTCGAAACTATCTCGGCGATACCGGTCAGCGCGACTACAACGTGGCCGAGCTGGTGGTCAGCTGGAATTTGTTCAATGGCGGTTCCGACCGCGCCCGCGAAAGGCAGACCATCGAAAAGAAGAACCTGGCGTTCGACATGCGCGAGAAGGCTTGCCGCGATACCCGGCAGACGCTCCTCATCGCTTATAACGACGTGCTGCGCCTGAAGGAACAGTCGGCCCATCATGCGCGTCAGGTTTCCATGCTCGAGAAGACCCGCGATGCCTATCGCGATCAGTTCAATGTCGGGCAGCGTACCCTGCTGGACCTGCTCGATACCGAAAACGAATTGCTGTCGGCGCGCCGCTCGGCCGTCAATGCCGACAGCGATCTGACCCTGGCCTATTTGCGGACCTATGCCGGCATGGGTACGCTGCTTCAGTATCTGGGCCTGCAACGTCTCGAGGCCAGGACGCCGGAAGCGGGCGAGCTGGCCGAAGTCGATCCCGCGCAACTCTGCCCGACGGATCCGATTGCGCTGGATGTGACCGATCGTGAAGCGCTCGACGCCAGGGCGGCCGCGATGAATGCGACGCGCCCGCAGTTTGTTTCCGCGCCGGCTCCGGTCGTGGTTGCCGGTCCGGACGCCGAGATCGAAGGCCGTGTCAAATCCTGGGCTGCCGCGTGGTCGACGCGCGATTATTCGGCCTACTCTGGCTTCTACGCACCGAGTTTCACGCCGGATGGCGGTTTGTCTCGCGAGGATTGGGCGCAGTTGCGGCGTAGCCGGATTTCCACCCGTGCCGACATCAGCGTCGAGATTCAGGATCTCAAGGTCCGCATGGATGGCAATGATCGTGCCTTCGCCGAGTTCCGCCAGATCTATAGTTCGAATGCTTTCCGCGATACGACCCAGAAGTCTTTGGAGATGATCCGTGTCGGAGGAAAGTGGCTGATCAACCGGGAAAGCTCGGTGCCTTGCGTCGGCAATACGGTCGGCGGCTGCAAGCCAGTGCGCTGACGAGCAGCAGGGCCGCCGGCAGTCGGTGGGCGCCCCGAAAGCAAAAAAGGCCATGCGTTTGCGCATGGCCTTTTGCATTCCAGACGAGCCTTATTTCGCCAGCTGCGGATTCAGCGTGTAGGTGCCGGTCAGGCTGGCTTCGGCAAGGATGTGCCCCTGCATGGCGGCGCGCACTTCCGGGCCGCCGAACCGGCCATCGACGGGGAGTTTTTCCATGTCCAGGGCGAAGACGGTAAAGACGTAGCGGTGGACGATTTCGTCGTTCCACGGTGGGCACGGGCCGTCGTAACCGTAGTAGTCGCCGCGCATGTCGTTGTCGCCGGCAAACCAGTCGGTGTAGTTGTTGATCCCCTGGCGGGCGCCGTGGGCCGCCAGAGGGCCTGGTTTGCCGCGCGGGCTGACCTCGTTGCTGAACTCGCCTTCCTTCAACGAGGTGACGGCGGCGGGAAGGTCGACAAGAACCCAGTGAAAGAAATCGACGCGCGGCAACGAAGCCGGGACGGTGCGCCCTTCCTGGTTCACGTCGTCGCCCTTGCTCGGGACGTCGGGGTCGTGGCAGATCACCACATACGATCGGGTGCCGGCCGGCGGGTCGTTCCAGGTCAATTGCGGGTTGGCATTGCGGCCAAGGCAGACGTGGTGTGCCGGGTCGGGCGTACAGAAGGCAAAGTCGCCCGGGATTTTTTGGCCATCTGAAAAACTGGTGCTGCTCAGTTTCATCGTCAAAGTCTCCTGATTAGACGGCCGTGCGTCCTTTGAAGTCGCGAAGCCGGAAGCCGAGAAGCCATAGTGTAGCGAAATAAGCGCCGCCGCCAAGCGGTACCAGCCATGCAAGATGGATGCCCCGTGCCATGAAGGTGGCCTCCAGCCAGCCGGCTTCGCTGCCCATGGCAAACCAGAGCGCGCCGGCCATGACGGCCAGCGCAACCGTCAGTTTGAGCAGAAAGCCCGTCCATCCCGGTTGGGGGCGGTAAATATCCAGCCGGCGCAAGCCGCGGTAGAGCATGCCGGCATTGAGGCAGGCGGCCAGCCCGATGGACAGGGCCAGTCCGGCGTGCCCGATCCAGCCGATGAAGGCGAGATTCATGATTTGGGTGGCGGCGAGCGAGATCAGCGCGATGCGTACCGGGGTCTTGACGTTTTGCTGGGCATAAAAGCCAGGGGCCAGGACCTTGACCAGGATCAGTCCGGTCAGGCCGACGGTGTAGGCGACCAGGGCTTCGCGGGTTCGGAATACGTCCTCAGCAGAGAATGCACCGTGAAAAAACAGGGTTGCGATCAGGGGGACGGCCAGGATGGCCAGCCCGACGGCGGCCGGGGCGGCCAGCAGCAGGGTGAGGCGCAATCCCCAGTCGAGCAGGCGGGAGTATTCCGCATGGTTGCCGCTGGCATGGCAACGAGACAGTGAAGGCAGCAGAATCGTGCCGAGAGCGGCGCCCAACATGCCGGAGGGAAACTCCATCAGGCGGTCGGCGTAATAAAGCCACGAAACGCTGCCCGTCTTCAAGAAGGAGGCGAAGACCGTATTGATCAGCAGGCTGATCTGGGACACCGAAACCCCGATCAGCGCCGGACCCATCAGCATGGCGATGCGCCGTACGCCGGGGTCGGCCCAGGCGGCGCGCCAGTTGAGCGTCGGCCGTGGCAGCATGGCGATCTTTTTCAGTGCGGGAATCTGGATTGCCATCTGCAACAGACCGCCGATGAAGACGGCCCAGGCCAGCGCCAGAACGGGCGGATCGAAGTAGGGCGCGGCAAACAGGGCCATGGCAATGAACGAGATGTTCAGCAGCACAGGAGTGAAGGCGGGCAGGGCGAAGCGGCTCCAGCTGTTGAGCAGCCCGCCCGCCAGGGCCACGAGCGACATGAAGAAGATGTAGGGGAAGGTGATGCGGGTCAGCGTGACGGTCAGTTCGAATTTGCCGGCGTCGGCACTGAATCCGGGAGCGGATATCCAGACCAGCAGCGGCGCGGCGGCAATGCCGACGGCGGTGATGGCGAACAGCAGCATCGACAGCAGGCTGGCGACATGGTCGACCAGCGTGCGCGTGTCCTCCTGACTCCGCTTGTTCTTGTATTCCCCCAGTATGGGGACGAACGCCTGGGAGAATGCGCCTTCGGCGAACATGCGGCGGAGCAGGTTGGGCAACTTGAAGGCAACGAAAAACGCGTCGGTTGCCAGTCCGGCGCCAAATGCGCGAGCGATGACGAAATCGCGAACAAAGCCGAGAATTCTTGATAACAGGGTCATTCCGCTGACCGTGGCCAGTGCGCGAAGCAGATTCATTGGTTAGTGACGTTGCCTGAACGTGGGCGAAAAAGCTATAATTCTACGCTCTGCTTTTTCGGAAGCGGCGAAAGCTTGATGTTTCGAGGCTTTCGGCAAGCGTGCCGTTGTAGCTCAGTTGGTAGAGCAACTGATTCGTAATCAGTAGGTCGAGTGTTCGATTCACTTCAACGGCACCAGTAATTCCATGCGCTTGGGCTAACTCCTGCGGAGTTGGCCTTTTTGCGTTCATCTGCGTGGTTCCGCTGTTTCCGGCGTGGTTGGCCGGAAAAGCCTTCTTCCGTATAGGACGTGGGGCGGCGCCATGCAACAAACGAAGTAAAGGATTGGCCATGACTACTCCCAAGGTTCTTGATCACTTGAAAAAGCACGGGCAGTTGCTCGACCTCGAAATCGCAAATGCTATCAAGATTCCCCTTGAGGAAGTGCGTGCCGCACTCTCCGAGCTTTCCGCCCAGCAGGAAATCTCCATGTGCAGCGTGACCAGCTTCAAGAACGGAAAGCCTGTCGAGGCTATCCAGTGCCGTATTTTCGGCTACTTCCCCAAGCCGGCCCCGGGGCGCAAGCCGGCCAGCAAGCCGGCCGAATAGTCGTTTCGGTTTTTTTGGGGGTGCTTCCCCCATTGAGGGATGCGGGTCAGTTGCAACAGACCGGATCGCTGTTGATCTCGACCCTGTTTCTTCCGGCGCGTTTTGCCGCGTACAGCCCTGCGTCGGCAAAACGCAGGAGTTGCTGCGGGGCTTTGTCGGCGCGCGGGTGGATGCTGGCGACACCAAAGCTGCAGGATAGCTGGCCGCCAATGCCGCGTTCGTGTGGAATGCAAAGCTCACGGGCCGATTGCCGCATGCGCTCGGCTACCGCATAAGCGCCGTCGGCATCCGTTCCGGGCAGGATGGCGACAAATTCCTCTCCTCCGTATCGGGCAACGCTGTCTTCCACACGGAAAAGCGATTCGCTCAGCGTGCTGGCAACAGCCTTGAGGCACGCGTCCCCGGCCTGGTGCCCATAAATGTCGTTGAATTGCTTGAAGAAGTCGACATCGCTGAGCACGATGCTGAGCGGCGTTTCGGTGCGCAGGCAACGCTTCCATTCGACAGCCAGTGTGTCGTCGAAATAACGTCGATTGGGAATTCCGGTCAGGCTGTCCAAGGTCGCGATATCCTTGAGTTGGCGATGGACATCGCATATTTCCCGCTGGCGGGCAGCGATGCGCAGCATGGCGCGAACCTTGGCGAGAAGCACGACTTCCGAGACCGGCTTGCAGATGAAATCGTCGCCGCCCGCCAGAATTCCCTGTGCCAGCAGATTTTCATCATTCACCGAGGAGAGAAATATGATCGGTGTCCACGGGGTGTAGGCTGCGTTGCTACAGCTCTGTTCCCAACTGCGAATGGCGCGCGTCAGCGAGATTCCGTCGATTCCTTTTTGCGCACTGTCGAGCAAAATCATGCTGGGATAGGCCTCGCGCACGATTTGCAGTGCCTGCTCGGCTTCTCCCGCGGCGATGACTTTGATGTCCGGTAGTTGATTCAGGCATTCGCAAATTTGCGCACGATCGGCCAGCGACGGATCGATGACCAGTAGGGTGGCGTGGCTGGCGCGTGCGAAGTGGCGATCAGGCATGTTCGGAAGGCGGACTGCAGGTGGTCACTTGTTTATCATAGCACCGGACCTGATACGGGGATTTTTCTTTCGCCCATCCCGGAGTAATATGTCCGTTTTTACCATACGGTACCGTCTGGAATGGCGGCCGATAACTCAGAGGAGAGCGGCAAATGCAGATCAAGGACAAGGTTTTCCTGGTAACCGGCGGCGGTTCGGGTTTGGGGGCGGCGACAGCGGCAGCGCTGATTGAGGCGGGGGCCAAAGTCGTGCTGGCCGATCTCAACCGCGAGGCTGGTGAAAAACTGGCCGGCGAGCTGGGAGCCAATGCGTTGTTTGTCGAGACCGACGTGGCCAGCGAACCTTCTGCGGTCAATGCCGTGAATTCCGCAGTGGCCAGCTTTGGTGCCTTGCATGGCCTGGTGAACTGTGCCGGCGTGGCTCCGGCCGAAAAAGTGGTCGGCAAGGAAGGTCCGCACAAGCTGGAGAGCTTTGCGCGCACCATCAATATCAATCTGGTGGGAACCTTCAACATGCTCCGCCTTGCCGCCGAAGCGATGCTCAAGAATGAGCCGGACGCGGGCGCAGAGCGCGGTGTGATCATCAATACGGCCTCCGTGGCTGCCTTCGAGGGGCAGCTCGGCCAGGCTGCCTATGCCGCCTCCAAGGGCGGGATTGTCGCCTTGACGCTGCCGGTGGCGCGCGAACTGGCGCGCAGTGGTATCCGCTGTCTGACCATCGCCCCGGGCATTATGGAAACGCCGATGCTGCTTGGCATGCCGGCAGAGGTGCAGGATGCGCTGAACAAGATGGTTCCATTCCCGACCCGTATGGGGAAGCCCGCAGAGTACGCTGCGCTGGTCAAGCACATTGCCGAAAATGCTTATCTCAATGGCGAGGTCATTCGCCTGGATGGCGCCATCCGGATGGGTGCCAAATAATCTATACTTCGGCTCCGCCCTTGATTCAAAAGGCACTTCGGTGCCTTTTTGGTTTTTATGTCCCCGAGTTCGTGCTACCACTGCGGTCTACCCATTCCCGATGACATCGATCTGTCCGTCAAGATAACGGGAGAGACGCGAGCAGTCTGTTGTTATGGTTGCCAGGCGGTGGCGCAGTCGATCGTCGACAACGGCCTGGAGGACTACTATCGCAGTCGCGATGCGCTTCCGGAGTCGCCGCGCGAGGCGATGCCCGCTGTTCTGGATCAATTGGCCTTGTACGATCATGCCGAGTTCCAGAAGAGTTTCGTCAAGGAGCTTGCCAAGGGGGAGCGTGAAGCATCGCTGTTGCTTGAGGGGATTACCTGTGCTGCCTGCATCTGGTTGAACGAGCAGCATGTCGGTCGATTGCAGGGCGTGATTGCCGTCGACATCAATTATGCGACGCGGCGTGCGCGGGTGCGCTGGGACGATTCACGCATCAAACTTTCCGATATTCTCGCTGCGGTTGCCGCCATCGGTTACCGTGCGTATCCCTACGATGCCGCGAAGAATGAGGAAATATCCCGCAAGGAGCGTCGCGATGCCCTGTGGCGCCTGTGGGTCGCCGGTTTCGGGATGATGCAGGTGATGATGTATGCCTATCCGGTGTATATCGCCGATGGCGACATGGCGCCCGATATCGAGAGCTTGATGCGTTGGGCCAGTTTGTTGCTGACGCTGCCTGTCATCTTTTATTCATCGGCGCCTTTCTTCCGGAACGCCTGGAGGGATATCAAGCTGCGCCGGGTCGGGATGGATGTGCCGGTGGCGTTCGGTGTGGGGGCGGCCTTTCTGGCAAGTTGCTGGGCAACCTTTGTCCAGGGGGGGGAAGTCTATTTCGACTCGGTCACCATGTTCGTGTTCTTCCTGCTTGGTGGGCGCTTTCTGGAGATGGCGGCGCGCCAGAAAGCGGTTGGCGTGACCGAGGCATTGGCCAAACTGTTGCCTGCCTTTGCGCAAAAGATGCAGTGCTTCCCGGCGGATCGTTCGGTTGAGCAGTGTGTGGTTGCCGATTTGAAGACGGGTGACCATGTGCTGGTACGGGCCGGTGACATCGTGCCCGCCGATGGGAGGGTGATCGAAGGGCAGAGTTGCGCCAATGAGTCGCTGCTGACCGGCGAGAGCAAGCCGGTAACGAAAATGCCCGGCGATCTGGTGACTGGCGGTTCGATCAACGCCGAAAGTCCCTTGGTGGTAAGGGTCGAACAGGTTGGCGAGGGGACTCGTCTTTCCGCCATCATCCAGCTGATGGAGCGCGCGGCTGCGGAAAAGCCAAAAATAGTGGAGATGGCGGATCGTGTAGCCAGTTATTTCGTTGCTGCGCTGTTGGCTGTCGCCATACTGGTGGCAATTGCCTGGTATGTGATTGATCCGTCGCGTGCGTTGTGGATCACCGTTTCGGTGCTGGTTGTGACATGCCCCTGTGCCTTGTCGCTGGCGACGCCGATTGCGCTGACGGTCGCTGCCGGGGCGCTGGCCAAGGATGGCTTGCTGGTGACGCGCGGGCATGCCATCGAAACGCTGGCCCGGGCGACTCACTTTGTATTCGACAAAACGGGGACGCTGACGACCGGCAGGATGCATCTGATGGACGTTTTGCCGACGGCGGAGCTTGGGCGGGAGGAGTGCTTGGCATTGGCTGCGGCACTTGAGCATGCCTCGGAGCATCCGCTGGCGGCTGCGCTGAAATGTGCTTCGGGGGCGGCGCCAAAGACGACGTTAAATGCCCGTAGCGAGCCGGGCCAGGGTATGGAGGCCGAGGTGGATGGCCGGCGTTACAGGATCGGGCGACCAGATTTCGCTTTGGCGCTGTCAGGTGCCCATTTGCCCGATACGGCTGGCGATTGGTTGCAGAGTGGCGACACTGTCGTTGTCCTCGGTGGCGAGATGGGATGTCTCGCCTTGTTCCGCATCGGCGACGAATTGCGTCCGGAGTCGGTGCGCCTGGTTGCCGAGTTGCGCGGGCTTGGCAAGCATATCGTTCTGCTGACCGGGGATGCGCAAAGCGTGGCGCTCCGTGTAGCGGCTGTGTTGGGGATCGATGACGTGCGTGCCGGTGTGACGCCGCAAGGCAAGCATGATTGCGTCAAGGCCTTGCAGGCGCAGGGTGCCGTGGTGGCGATGGTTGGCGATGGTGTGAATGACGCCCCGGTGCTTGCGCAGGCGCAGGTTTCGGTGGCCATGGGCGGGGGGGCTCAATTGGCGCGTACCCAGTCGGATTTCGTTCTGCTGTCGGAAAATCTTGATCACCTGCGCCACGGTTTGCGGCGTGCGCAGCGCAGTCTTACTATTATTCGGCAGAACCTCTGGTGGTCATTCGCGTACAATTTCGTGGCCTTGCCCTTGGCCATAGCCGGATATGTCACCCCCTGGCTGGCGGGTATCGGCATGTCGGCCAGCTCCCTGCTGGTCGTTCTCAATTCTTTGCGCATTCAGCGCCAGGAGGCTGACGACTGATGGAGAGCGTTTATCTGTTGATTCCGGTGTCGGTGCTTCTCGTTTTCGGGATTGCGCTTGCTTTCTGGTGGTCGGTGCGTAGTGGCCAGTTCGATGATCTGGAAGGGCCTGGCTTCAGAGTCCTGATGGATGACAATCCGCCGCAACCCTCCGTTGAAAAGACGAAAACGGAGAAAGCAGAGAAAGTTTGACCTGTGTCAACGTGCATTTTGTCTCAAAAGCCATAATGCGGTCATTGCGGAGCTGATGTTTCGCAGCAATTCTCTGTTGGGGTTGGGGTGCGTTACGACGCACCCTTTTTTTGTCCACGATTGCCCCGGATTGCAGTGTCTGTCTAGGTAATTAGGACTAATTTGACTTAGATAATCGGTAGGTTGATCTAGGTCAAAACACCTCCACTCAACTAGAATACCATCCGTTTCTATGTGCCCCCTTGGTCTCAGGGAGGTGGGCATCCCGTTTTTTATTAACGAGAGGTGGGTTCATGTCTGGAACGCAAACCACATATAACGATAAGGTCGTACGGCAATTTGCCGTCATGACTGTCATTTGGGGCATCGTCGGTATGCTTGTCGGTGTCATCATCGCGGCTCAGCTAGTCTGGCCGGAACTTAACTTCGGGCCTTGGCTGCACTTCGGTCGCCTGCGTCCGTTGCATACCAACGCGGTCATTTTCGCGTTTGGTGGCTGCGCTTTGTTTGCAACGTCTTACTGGTGCGTTCAGCGCACCAGCCATGCCCGCCTCTGGGGTGGCCCGCTGATTCCGTTCACCTTCTGGGGTTGGCAGCTGATTATCGTCCTGGCCGCAGTCACCCTGCCGCTTGGTATCACCAGCGGCAAGGAATATGCTGAGCTGGAATGGCCGATTGACCTGCTGATTACCGCTGTCTGGGTGTCTTATGCGCTGGTCTTCTTCGGTACCATTGCTGTCCGCAAGGTTTCCCATATTTACGTGGCCAACTGGTTCTTCGGCGCCTTCATCATCGCTGTCGCGCTGCTGCACATCGTCAATAGCATGGCCATGCCGGTTACCCTGACCAAGTCCTACTCCATGTACTCGGGTGTGCAGGATGCGATGATCCAGTGGTGGTACGGTCACAATGCCGTGGGCTTCTTCCTGACTGCCGGCTTCCTGGGGATGATGTACTACTTCGTGCCGAAGCAGGCTGGTCGTCCGGTTTATTCCTACCGTCTGTCCGTCGTTCACTTCTGGGCGCTGATCTTCACCTACATGTGGGCGGGTCCGCACCATCTGCACTACACCGCTCTTCCGGACTGGACCCAGTCTGTAGGCATGCTGTTCTCCCTGATTCTGCTGGCTCCGTCCTGGGGTGGCATGATCAACGGCATCATGACCTTGTCCGGCGCATGGCACAAGCTGCGCGACGATCCCGTCCTGAAGTTCCTGATCACCTCGTTGTCCTTCTACGGTATGTCTACCTTTGAAGGTCCGATGATGTCGATCAAGACTGTCAATGCCCTGTCGCATTACACCGACTGGACTGTCGGCCACGTACACTCCGGCGCCCTGGGCTGGGTGGCCATGGTTTCCATCGGCTCCATCTACTACCTGCTGCCGCGTCTGTTCGGCAAGTCCGAGATGTACAGCACCAAGCTGGTGACTGCCCACTTCTGGATTGCCACCATCGGTACCGTTCTGTACATCGCTTCCATGTGGATTGCCGGTGTGATGCAAGGTCTGATGTGGCGTGCTGTCAACGCCGACGGTACGCTGGCTTACAGCTTCGTCGAATCCGTCAAGGGGTCCTACCCGTTCTGGGCGATTCGTTGGCTGGGTGGTGTCCTGTTCCTGTCCGGCATGCTGATCATGGCTTACAACATGTTCAAGACCATGGCTGGCGGCAAGACCCAGGATATGCCGGTAATTGCTCCGGCTGGTCATCACGCCTGATTAGGGAGAGATAACAATGCTTAAGCATGAGCAAATTGAAAAGAGCGTAGCCCTGCTGGTTGTGCTGACGCTGCTCACCGTGATTTGGGGCGGCTTGCTCGAAATCGTTCCGCTGTTCTTCCAGAAGTCGACCACGACGCCGGTCGAAGGGGTCAAGCCGTATGACGCCGTTCGTCTGGCCGGTCGTGACATCTACATCCGCGAAGGCTGCTTCCTGTGCCACTCGCAGATGATTCGTCCGTTCCGCGCCGAAACCGAGCGTTATGGCCATTACTCCGTCGCAGGCGAATACGTCTATGACCATCCGTTCCAGTGGGGTTCCAAGCGTACCGGTCCCGACTTGGCGCGTGTTGGTGCTCGCTATTCCGACGAATGGCAGCGTGCTCACCTGATGAATCCGCGCGACGTGGTGCCTGAGTCCAACATGCCTGCTTTTGCCTTCCTGGCTGCTACCAAGGCCAAGGATTCGGTTGGCGCCGACATTGAGAAGAAGATGGAAATCATGCGTGGCTACGCCAAGGTACGCGGTATTCCGACTTATTCCGATGAGGAAATCAAGGGTGCCAAGGCTGCTATCGGCGACAAGACCGAAATGGATGTTCTGATTGCCTACCTGCAGGGCTTGGGTCTGGCGCTGAAGAACGTCAAGTAATAGCCATGGACATCAACGATCTCCGATCCATCGTCACTGTCGTCGGCCTGCTCTGCTTCCTGGCGATTGTGGTTTGGGCCTACGGCCGTAGCAGCCAGAAGGGGTTTGACGAGGCTGCAAGCCTGCCGTTCTCCGGAGATGATGATCACGGTGCGTCGTCGAAAACGACGCACCTGCGCTGAAAAAAGGAAAGCAAATGAGCGATTTCGTTAGCGATTTTTGGAACCTGTACGTAGTGGCAATTGTGCTGGGGAGTATTCTCTTCTGCGTGATTCTGCTGGTAGTCCAGGGCAAGGCGACTTTCACGCCGGGCAAGACCATGGGTCATGTCTGGGATGAAACTCTCGAGGAATACAACAACCCGATGCCGAAGTGGTGGAGCTGGATGTTCATCATTACGGTCGTCTTTGCCTTCGTCTATTTGGCACTCTACCCGGGTCTGGGTAACTTCAAGGGCATGCTGGGCTGGACTTCGGCCGGTGAGCACAAGCGGGAAGTTGAAAAGATGGACGCGGCTGTCAAGCCGTTGTTCGACAAGTACATGGCCATGGACCTGAAGGCTGTTGCTGCTGACAAGACGGCCATGGAAATGGGCAAGCGCCTGTACCTGACCTACTGCATGCAGTGTCACGGTGCCGATGCGCGTGGTGCCAAGGGCTTCCCGAATCTGACCGACGCCGATTGGCTGTATGGCGGCGAGCCGGAGCAGATCAAGGAAACCATCGCCAATGGCCGTATGGGCGTCATGCCGCCGCATGCACAATTGGGTGGCGATACCATCAAGGATGTGGCCAACTTTGTTCGTTCCCTTTCGGGGCTGCCGAACGATGCAACGCGTGCCGCCAAAGGCAAGGAAGCCTTTACCTCTGCCGGTTGCGTTGGCTGCCACGGTCCGGAAGGCAAGGGCATGCATGCAGTTGGCGCGCCTAACCTGACCGACAAGGTCTGGTTGTATGGTTCTTCCGAGGCTGTCATCACCGAAACCATTACCAACGGGCGTCAGAACCAGATGCCGGCTTGGAAGGAGTTCCTGGGCGATGCCAAGGTTCACCTGCTGTCTGCCTACGTGCTCAGCCTGAGCCAGGGCAAGTAAAAGCCTTCAAACGGGGCGGCAATGCCGCCCCGTTTATTTCCGTATCAGTGATGCCTGATCTGTATCAAAATTGCGTTCGTAGTACCCCCGAACTGTTAACGCGTAGCGTAATTTCGATACGGATATAGCCCCGATGGACTCAAAAGAAAATACAACACAGTCGATACAGACTCCCGCACCGGTTTCTTTCTACGAGAAACATAAAAAGATATATATCCGGGATGTAAAAGGCTGGTGGAATACTTGGCGATGGGTTCTCGTCTGGTTAACGCAGATTCTTTTCTATGGTGCTCCCTGGCTTGAGTGGAACGGCCGCCAGGCAGTCCTGTTTCATCTGGTTGAGCGCAAGTTCTATCTCTTTGGCCTGGTTTTGTGGCCACAGGATGTTTTCTATCTCGCACTGTTGCTGATTGTTTCGGCTTACGCGCTATTTCTGTTTACCGCCATTGCCGGCCGGTTGTTCTGTGGATACGCGTGTCCGCAGACGGTCTATACAGAAATATTCATGTGGGTGGAGAACCGGATCGAGGGCGATCGTTCGGCAAGAATGAAACTCGACAAGGGGCCGCTGACATCGCGAAAGTTCGCCCTCAAGGCACTCAAGCACACGTTGTGGCTGCTGATCTCAATCTGGACGGGATTCACGCTGGTTGCCTACTTCACGCCCGTTGACGAATTGCTGGCGGCTTTGCCTTACAATTTTTCCGGTTGGGAACTGTTCTGGATATTTTTCTATGGCGGGTTCTGCTATATGCAGGCTGGTTTCTTGCGCGAGCAGGTGTGCAAGTACATGTGCCCGTACGCTCGTTTCCAGGGCGTGATGTTCGATCCCGATACACTGGTCATTACCTATGATCCGGAACGGGGCGAGCCGAGAGGAGCGCGCAAGAAGGGGGGCGATGCGAAGGCGTTGGGCGACTGCGTGGATTGTGGCCTTTGCGTGGCGGTTTGCCCGACGGGGATCGATATACGCAAGGGAATCCAGTACGAATGCATTGGCTGTGGCGCCTGCATTGATGCATGCGATCCTGTGATGGATAAGGTCGGTAAACCACGAGGCCTCATTCGTTATACAACCGAGAATGCGCTGGAAAGGCATTTTTCTCCGAAGGAGATCGTCGGGCACATCATGCGCCCGCGTATCCTTTTGTACACGGCGATTCTCGTTGCAATTACCGTGGCTTCGATCTGGTCGTTGGCCACGCGAGTTCCGCTCAAAGTCGATGTCATCCGCGATAGATCCATACTGGCTCGCGAGGCCGATGATGGGCGTATCGAAAATGTCTACAACCTCAAGATCATGAATACGACGGAGGAGCCCAAGCGCTACGCCCTTTCGGTCGAAGGGATTGAAGGGATGGAAATCGTTGGCGATCGTATCGTTGAAGTCGCCAGCGCCGAGAACCACGAGGTAACCGTCGTGGTGCGCGTACCCGCCGAATCCGGCAAGGCGGGGGCCAATACGATCTATTTTGATATCAAGGCCATGAACCATGATGGAGTCGCGGTTCATGAAAAAGCCACTTTCTTGATGCCGTGATATGAGTAATGCGATGACCTTACGTAGTGACAATCAGCCTTGGTATAAACAACGTTGGCCTTGGCTGCTCATGATCGGGCCCGGCTTGGTCGTCATCGCCGGTGTGATTACGGTGTGGCTGGCTGTGATCAGCAATGACGGCTTGGTAACCGACGATTATTACAAACAAGGTCTTGCGGTGAATCAGGCGCTGGAGAGGGATCATCGCGCGGGTAGCCTGGGTTTGCAGGCCGATATCATGCGGGCGGGTAGCGGTATTCGTCTGTTCATCAGGAGCAACAACGATGTTGCGCTTCCTTCGGCAATTGATCTCAAACTGGCACACCCAACTCGTGCCGGTCAGGATCAGACAGTCGTCATGGCATCGGAAGGTCAGGGCTTCTACGGTGGAAAGATCGCCGGAGAGGTCGTGGGGCGTTGGCTTGTTTCTATCGAAGATCCCGCTGGGCAGTGGCGGCTTCATGGGGAGTGGCAGGCTGACTCGGTGGAGCCACTGCGTCTCACGGCGCAAGCGGGGAAGTAGTTTTTTTGTTACTGGGAGGTGACTTTATGGCATGGGAACTTTTGTTTAGTAGCGATATCGGTTTGATGAGCCTCGTCGTCATCGTCGGTGTTCTGGTTATCGGCGCCGTGATGGGCAAGATGTATTCAAACAAGATCGACGAAGAGTCTCGCAAGCTCGGCAACAAGTAATCCGTCTCGCGATCGCCTGTCTCGGGCGAGAGAAAGACAAGGCCCCTGTTCCGTTAGTTCGGGCAGGGGTTTGTTTTTCTGGCGGTAATATATGCGGCATGCATCGCGCATTTTTCATATCGATTCTTGCTCACATACTGGTGTTTGTGAGCCTTTTCGATTTTCGGCCGCTACCTGCCTATTCACCTTCCGTGGCTAAGGGGCGGTCGCTGACTGTCGATTTCGTCCGTTTAAAACCTCCGGCGGTTGTCGGGTCGAATCCCCAGCAAAATATGTCCACTATCGCCTCGGTGGCCGAGCGGCATTTGGAGAAGCGCGTGCTGCCTGCCGCGAGCGGCGAACGCCAATCCTTCGGCATGCGGACGCAGGCTGTTGGCGAGCTTGAAAGCCTGAGTCTTCCTCCGGTTGCGACTGAAACGGGCTCGGTTGGCTTGCCGGCCGAGCTTGAAAGTGAGTACCGCCTCAACATTGCACGTGAATTGCGTCGAGCCAGATCCATGTCGCAAGTTACCGATGAGTTGCGGCCTGAGGGTAGTGTCCGCCTCATCATTTCGTACTGGGCTGGACTGCATTTGCCGGTGGTGTCGCTTGATCGATCTAGCGGCTATTCCGAGCTCGATGAGATGGCCATGGCCAGTCTGAATAGCGCCGTAGCACGGGTGCGCCTACCCGGGACGGCGGGAGGCTTCAGAGTGTCATTTGTGGTCGAATATCGCCGGGAGCGTTAGGTTGGTTGCAGCGGTGCCAGAACCGCCTCGTGAAAGGCATAGCGCCGGCTTTCACGGTCGACGAGATAGCGTTCCAGGCAAAGGCTGACACTGCGGAATGCCAGATCGTGCCATGGGATTTCGTTGGGGGGGATCAGCCGTACTTCGAGGCTCTCTTCTCCTGCCAGAATCTCGGGAGTCCGCAGCTTTCCGCGATAGAAGAGGTGGACCTGATTGATATGGGGAATGTTGACCATGGCGAATGGCGCATCCACCGCGACGTCCGCTCCCGCTTCCTCTAGCGTTTCGCGACAGGCGGCCTGGGCCGTGGTTTCACCGTTTTCCATGAAGCCGCCAGGCAGTGTCCAGTAACCATGACGTGGTTCGATGGCACGTCGGCACATCAGAATGCTGCCTTGCCATTCGGCCACGCAGCAGACGACGAGGCGCGGGTTTTCATAGTGAATGTGGCCGCATGTGCCGCAGACGTGTCGGGGAAGGCTGTCGCCGACGGGTACGACGAGCGAGACGCTGGAGCCACATCGAACACAAAATTGAATCACAACAATTCCAGAGCATTTTACGGTCGATCGAGTTTATCACCTTGCACCCCCAGTGCCCGGAATTGCCCTCGTGACGGGCATTTCTTTCTTTGCACTCCGGCAATCCATGTGGCTACAATAGCGGGAACCATTGCTGGGATGGATTCGCGCCGGTTTGTTTGCCGGTGCACGGGGGGATTGAATGTTTTTGATCGTCGGGTATGTCATTATTTTGGCTTCGGCTCTGGGGACCTATGCGATCCACGGGAGTCTGCTCGCTCTTTGGGTTCCGACCGAGTACGTTGCCATCATCGGCTTGACGATTGGTTATTTTGTCGCAGCCAACAACATCACGGTCATCAAGGCTACTGTCGGAGCGGTTCCTGGAATCCTGAAAGGCTCGAAGTTCAACAAGGCCTTCTATATTGACGCCTTGGCAATGCTGTTCGAAGTGCTCGCCAAGGTTCGTAAAGAAGGATTGATGTCCATCGAAGGCGACATCGAGAACCCTGAAGCAAGCCCGATCTTTTCCAAATATCCGAATCTGGTTCATGACCACCACATCATGGAGTTCGTCACCGATTATCTGCGGATGATGGTGGGGGGTAACCTGAATACGGTCGAAATCGAGAGCCTGATGGATGTCGAGCTGGAGACGCATCATCACGAGGCCGCAGAGCCAGGGCATGTCGTGTCGGCAGTGGCGGGCGCTGTGCCCGCGTTCGGTATCGTCGTCGCGGTGATGGGCGTGGTGAACGTGATGGGATCGGTTGGTTCGCCTCCCGCAGTTCTTGGAAAAATGATCGGTGGTGCCCTTGTCGGTACCTTCCTCGGTATTTTGATTTCCTACGGCTTTGTCGAGCCGGTTGCCAAGCTGCTCGAGCAGAAAGCTGCGGAAGAAGGAACCATCTACAAGTGCATCAAGATGGTGCTGCTGGCCTCGATGTCTGGCTATGCGCCCCAAGTGGCGATCGAGTTCGGGCGCAAGACACTCGATTCCCATTCGCGCCCCAGCTTCCGTGAGCTGGAAGATGAGTTGAAGGCCCGCAAGGGCAAGTAAGCTTGCCTAACCACTGAGCCGATTCGATGAGCGATGATTCCACACGCCCTATAGTCATCAAGCGCAAGAAGGTTGTCGCCGGAGGCGGGCATGGGGGCGCCTGGAAGATCGCCTATGCCGACTTCGTGACGGCGATGATGGCTTTCTTCCTGTTGATGTGGTTGCTGGGGTCTACAGCGAAAGGCGATCTGCAGGGGATTGCCGAGTTTTTCCAGAACCCGCTGAAGGTTTCCCAGCAGGGCGGCAGCGGGTCGGGGGATGCAACCAGCGTGCTTCAGGGCGGCGGCAAGGATTTGACGCGCCAGGCGGGGCAGGTCAAGCGAGGTGAGATAGAGGCTAAAAAATCCACTTCGTTCTCCAAGGAGGCGCAAGCCGAGTTTCGTCGCCAGGAACAGGAGCGCCTTGAAGCCTTGAAGGCCGATATCGAGAAAATGATCGAGAAAAGCCCGCAATTGGCGCAATTCAAGAAGCAGATGTTGCTTGACATCACCTCGGAAGGTTTGCGCATCCAGATCGTCGATGAGCAGAACAGGCCGATGTTTGACTCGAGTAGCGCCGATCTCAAGCCGTATACAAGGGATATCCTTCGCCAGATTGGCAAGGCCTTGAATGGGGTGCAAAACCGGATCAGCCTTGCCGGGCATACCGATGCGTCGCAGTTTGCAGGCGGCGAAAAGGGATTTTCCAATTGGGAGCTGTCATCCAATCGAGCCAACGCATCGCGACGCGAGCTGGTACTGGGCGGCATGGATGACAGCAAGGTATTGCGGGTGGTTGGTTTGGCTTCAACGGTTCTGTTCGACAAAAACGATCCGCTGAGTTCGATCAATCGTCGTATCAGTATTGTCGTGCTCAACAAAAAAACGGAGCAGGCCATCCTCCACGAAGAGGGGCCTGAATCCGAGGTGGGCGGGGAAGAGTCGTTGCCCGAAGGGCTTAAATTGCCGGGTATCGGCAAGGGTACTGCTGGCTGACTCGCCGACGCTTGCCGAATCATTGGGAGAGGGAATGGCCTCAAATGGCAAAGCGGTGTGGATGGCTGTAGTGGCCTCTTTGGTGCTGATTGGCGGGTTGCTTGCGTGGGAGCCGGCTGCCCGTTCTCCTGCCATCATCGGTGTCTATATCTTGTTGGTTTTCGGCTGGGTGGTAGTTGTCTTGCATTCGGGAAAGGCAATGACGGCCGGCTTGGCGGCGAGCGGCGCGGCCAGTACTCACCGGGAAATCGTCGAGCGAAGCGGCGAGGCAATCCGGCATGTATCAGCAGAGGCCTCCCGGCAGGTCGCTGAAATGCGCAATGAAATCCAGCGGACGCAGGGAATTTTGGGTGAGGCGATTGAGAAGCTGGTGGCTAGCTTTCATGGCATGAATGCCCAACTCCAGCGCCAGCAGTCATTGGGAATGCTGGTCATCAGCGGTGGGGGCGAAGAGGGGGCGGTCAGCGAATTTCAGAATTTTGCGGCCAAGACATCGGCTACGCTGCGTCAATTCGTTGATAGTGTCGTTGAGAACTCCAGGCTAGCCATGTCGCTGGTTGAAATGACCGATCGCATCATCCAGCAGATGAGCGAAGTCCGGGGCATGCTGGGAGAAATCGAGGGCATTGCCAAACAGACCAACCTGCTGGCGCTTAATGCCGCAATCGAGGCGGCTCGTGCCGGTGAGGCGGGGCGGGGGTTTGCGGTCGTGGCGGACGAGGTCAGGGATCTGTCCGGCCGGACCAATCATTTCAGCCAGCAAATTAGGGATTCTCTGGGCAAGATGCAGACAACCATCGAGGCTACAGAAAAAGCCATCAACCAGATGGCGGCCCAGGATATGACGTTTGCGCTCACCTCGAAGAGCGATGTCGAGCTTGCGATGGTCGGCATTACTGAGATGAATCGGCGCACAGAGGGGAGTGTGGCCGAGTTGAACACCATCGCGGATCAGGTTGAGAAATCACTCAATCAGGCCATCATGTCGCTACAGTTTCAGGATATGGTGACTCAGTTGTTGGGGCATGCCGGGTGCCGTCTGGATGTGTTGGATGAAATTCTGGTCGATGAGCAACGTATGGCAGGCATCATGAACGATACCGCCAATCCGGGGGCTGCATTGGCTGCACTGTCAGAAATATGCCTTCACGTTGACCAGATTTCGCAAAAAATGAGTGTGATTTCTCAAAAGGTGGATAATAATCCGGTTAATCAAACAGGCTTTGCCAGTGGCGAAGTTGAGTTGTTCTGAATATATCGAGAGGTAACGATGGCAAAAACCGTTCTAGCAGTTGATGATTCCGCCTCCATTCGCCAGATGGTTTCATTTACCTTGAAAAGCGCTGGTTACGACGTGGTCGAGGCAGTGGACGGGATGGATGGCTTGGATAAAGCCAAAACCAAAAGCATCAATTTGGTTCTGACGGATCAGAACATGCCGCGCATGGACGGGCTGACGCTGATCAAGAGCCTGCGCAGCATGCCTCAGTACGCAAAGACACCAATCCTGATGCTGACGACAGAATCTTCCGATGCCATGAAGGCACAGGGGAGGGCGGCGGGAGCGACAGGATGGCTGGTCAAGCCCTTCGACCCCCAAAAACTGATTGAAGTCGTGCGCAAAGTCATCGGCTAACTAGCGGCCGATCTACCTGCCAAAGGCAGGTCGTTTGCATACCAATATCGGCCGCCAAGGGGTGGCGGTTGTGCTCGGGGGGTAGCATGGCTATCGACATGAGTCAGTTTTATCAGGTGTTCTTCGACGAGTCGGCGGAACATCTGGCGGCAATGGAAGGGTTGCTGCTCGATCTGGATATCGAGAATCCGGATCCGGAGCAGTTGAACGCCATATTCCGTGCTGCGCACTCCATCAAGGGGAGCGCGGGGACATTCGGGTTCACCGATCTCGCGGAAACGACACATATCCTTGAAAACTTGCTGGATCGCATCCGCAAACAGGAACTTGGTTTGCGGGCCGAAATGGTGGATGCATTTCTGGAGAGCGGTGATCTCCTGCGTGACATGCTGGAGGCGCATCAAGGTCGCGGTGAAGTCGACGGTGCCGCAGTCGAAGCGATCTGCGCTCGTCTACGCCAGCTGTCCACTGACATGAAGGTTGCCGCGCCAGCGGCCGTAGAAGATGCATCTCTTTCGGCAGCAGTGCGGGTATTCGACATTCAGTTCGTGCCGACTGAGGTTTCGGCAAAAGGCGAGGGGGTCAAGAACCTGCTGGCCGAGCTGCGCTCACTGGGCGAGCTGGAAATTCTGAGCCAGCCGGATGACGGCGAGCACAACGTTGGTTACTGGCAGTTGCGCCTGACTGGCGATTGTGGCCAGGAAGCATTTGCCGACCAGATCGATTTTGTCGCGGACAACGGTGCCTGGCGCGTACTTGAGAGCCGCCCTGCTGGCGAAGCGGAAGATGGAGCCTTCGGCTTCTTTGATGATTCGCCAGGGGCGCCCGAGGAGGATGCTGCCTACGGATTCTTTGCGCCCCTCGACGTGCAGGCCGAGCAGAATCCGACTGCTGCGAACACTCAGGACGATGGTTATGGCTTTTTCGAGCCGCTGCCGGTGGCCGAGAAGTCGGGTGATGTGGCAGTGAGTGCGGAAGAGGGGGATGGCTACGGTTTTTTCGAACCACTGCACGCTACCCCAAGCGCGCAGCCGGTTGTGGCCGAGGAGGGCGACGGGTTTGGTTTCTTCGAGCCCCTGCCCGACGCGGCGCCGTTGGCACCCCCGTCAGCGGACGCGCCTATAGAGCGGATTGCCGAGCCCGCCGCCCCGGTGGCCGTTGTGGCACCGGAAAAGCCGGCGGCGGAGCCGAGAGCGCGCGCAGCCAAGGCAGCATCGGCCGCCGCCGCAGGGGGCGATTCCTCCATCCGGGTCAGTGTTGAAAAGGTCGATCAGCTGATCAATCTGGTTGGCGAACTGGTGATTACCCAGGCCATGCTGCTGCAGACGGCCGCCCAGATGCAGGAAAACGCGCCGGACCGCCTGGTCAATGGATTGGCCCAGCTGGAACGCAATACGCGCGATCTGCAGGAGTCGGTCATGTCGATCCGCATGCTGCCGATTTCCTTTGTGTTTTCCCGCTTCCCGCGGGTGGTTCGCGATCTATCCGGCAAGCTCGGCAAACAGGTCGAGCTCAAGACATCCGGGGAAACGACGGAACTGGACAAGGGGTTGATCGAGCGTATCGCGGACCCATTGACGCACCTCATCCGCAACAGTCTGGACCACGGCATCGAACTCCCGGAGAAGCGCATTGCTGCGGGCAAGAGTCCGGTTGGGACGATTACCCTGAAGGCCTATCATCAAGGCGGGAACATCGTGATCGAGGTCGGCGATGACGGTGGCGGCTTGCCGCGCAACAAGATACTGGCCAAGGCTCGCGAGCGTGGTCTGCAGGTTTCCGATCAGATGACCGATCAGGAGGTCTTCAACCTGATCTTCGAGGCGGGATTTTCGACCGCTGAGCAGGTGACCGATGTTTCCGGCCGAGGAGTCGGGATGGACGTGGTCCGCCGCAACATCCAATCCATGGGCGGGCGCGTCGAGATCGATTCCATGCTCGGGGTCGGTACGCGGATGACGGTGCGACTCCCGCTGACGCTGGCGATCTTGGATGGCATGTCGATTGCCGTCGGTGACCAGACCTATATTTTGCCGTTGTCGTACGTGATCGAGTCGTTCCAGCCACAGACCGGCGATATCAAGACACTCTCCAACCAGGCACGGGTCATCCAGGTCAGGGGCGAGTACCTGCCGGTTGTCGCCTTGCATGAGGTGTTCAACATCAGACCGCGCGCTGGCGATTTCACGCAGGGCATCATGGTCGTGATCGACGCCGATGGCATCAAGGCGGCGCTCTATGTTGACGCACTGGTGGGGCAACACCAGGTCGTGATCAAGAGCCTGGAGGCGAATTATCGGCGGGTGCAGGGAATTTCAGGCGCCACCATCATGGGTGATGGTCATGTGGCGTTGATTCTGGATGTGTCGGCAATCGCCGGCATGGCCAAGAGCAGTGTTCAGAAAGCCGGCTGACGGCTGAATTGGGGAGCATGAGATGGAAGCGATGACGCAGAGCGGAAGCGCGGCAGGCGAAGAGGATCTGGTTGCCAGTGAATATCTGACCTTTACACTGGGCGGCGAGGAGTACGCGATCGATATCCTCAAGGTTCAGGAAATTCGGGGCTATGAACCGCCTACCTTGATTGCCAATGCGCCTGCCTTCATCAAGGGGGTGATCAACCTGCGGGGAACGATCGTCCCCATCGTCGATCTGCGCATCAAGTTCAATCTTGGCAAGATCGAATACACCCCTTTTACCGTCGTCGTCATTCTCAATGTTGCCGGCAGGGTGATCGGTGCCGTCGTCGATAGCGTTTCCGACGTCATTTCACTGACTCGTTCGCAGATTCGTCCTGCACCGGACTTCTCTGCAACTTTCGATACCAAGTACATCCTCGGCCTGGCGACCGTGGATAGCCGGATGATGATCGTGACCGATATCGAGCGTCTGATGACCAGCGCCGATATGGAACTGATTGACAGCGCGGCGGCATGACGCGATCAACGAAACGGACCACACTCCTAGAAACGTATCCGGAACGGGAAATATTTCGATGAAATCCGAAAAGCTGGCAAATAAATTCATAGGATTGGGCTTGCTGACGGCCATTGCCGTTGCCGTGCCCATGGTGCCTCTGGTCGGTGGCTTGAATGAACAGGTACGTCTGGTGGATAAGGAGCGTGCCGGTGTGGCAGTCCACAAGGAGTTACGCTTTGTGCTGCAGGATACGCAGCGACATCGGGGTGCAACGACGTCGTTGCTGCTCGGCAAACAGGAATTCAAGGAGCGCGCCGACGCGGCCAGATCGGGGACCGATGCGGCCATCGCGAAGGCCGATGCACAGATTGCCACCAATGAATCGGAACTCGGTAGCCTGGCCGACTGGAACGAGTTCAAATCGAGCTGGCAAAGCCTGAAAGGGGAGTTTTCAACGCTTGCGCCACAGGAGAATTCGAAGCGCCATACCGAATTGATTGCCAGGCTTATGGGGATCATGGACAAGGTGGCCGAGCAGTCAAAACTGGTGCTTGATCCGGAAGCTGTCACTTATTTCACGATAGACCTGACCATTCTGCAATTGCCCCATGTCACCGAGCGCATGGGGCAGGCGCGTGCCATGGGTTCGGTCGTGCTGTCGGAGAAGGCGATCAATCAACTCCAGCGTGACGCCTTGATCGGCGGTTTTGCCGAAGTCTCTCTCCGCCAGAAGCAGATGGTGGCTGATGGCGACAAGGTGCTGGCAGAGGATCCGGCGGCGCGGGAGCAACTGGCGGGCGCCTTCGACGCAGCAAAGGTCGGCATCGATACCTTCATGGCCAATATTCAGCGCAACATCCTGCGTGCGGAGGTCTTGAGCTACGAACCGGCGCGTTATTTCGATGAGACCACGCAAGGCATCAATGCCTTGTTCAAGCTCTATGACAGCGCAGACCAGTATCTCGACCAGGCGCTGGAAAGGCGCAGCGAACGAGTCCATACGCAGCGCCTGCTGGTGTTGTCCCTCGCCGGTGCATTGATTGCGCTGGTGGCCGGGGCTGGTTTCGTTATCCTGCGTCGTGTCAATCGCTCGGTTCTGGACGTTTCCCAGGCGCTCGATCAAATTGCCGGCGGGCGCCTCGATGTTCCGCTGGTCGCTTCCAGCAACGATGAAATCGGACACATGATCCAGCGCCTCGAGGAGATGCAGAGCCAGTTGCGCAACCGGCTGACTGCGGAACGCGATGCGGCCAATGCGACCTTGCGGATCAAGGTCGCATTGGATGTGAGCTCGAATAGTGTCATGGTGGCCGACCCGGAAGGGAAGATTATCTATTGCAACACGGCGGTGTTGACGATGATGCGTGCTGCCGAAAGCGACATCCGTTCCCAGTTGCCGAGCTTCCGGGCCGATGCCATTCTCGGGTCGAATTTCGATATCTATCACCGGCAGCCAAGCCATCAGCGCAATTTGCTGGCCGCGCTGAAAGGAACACATCGCGCATCCTTGAATATCGGTGGCAGGCACTTCAGCCTGATCGCAACACCCATCCGGAATGCCGATGGCGAGCGATTGGGAACCGTGGTCGAATGGCTTGATCGAACCGCCGAGGTCCTCGTCGAACAGGAGGTGGCGAGCATCATCAGTGCGGCGGCCAGCGGAGACTTCAGTCGACGCCTGGATAGCGCCAAGATGAGTGGATTCTTCCGCCAGATATCCGACGGGATCAATGCGCTCCTGGAGGCCAATACACGCGCCTTGGGCGATGTCGGCGCCATGTTTGCACGCTTGGCGCAGGGCAATCTGACGCAGAAAATCGATGCGGACTATCAAGGGATGCTCGGTACGTTGAAGGATGATGCCAACGCGACCGTGGACAATCTTGAACAGATCATCGCCTCGATCAAGGATGCCGCCGGCGCCATCAACACGGCGGCCAAGGAAATTGCGTCGGGTAACCAGGACCTGTCGGGCCGGACGGAGGAACAGGCGAGCAGCCTTGAAGAGACGGCCTCGAGCATGGAGCAGCTGACGGGTACGGTGAAGCAGAATGCCGACAATGCCCGGCAGGCCAACGAACTGGCTGGCACGGCCCAGCAGGTGGCGGTCAAGGGAGGCGAGGTGGTCAGTCAGGTAGTCGACACCATGAGCGCCATCCACCAATCGAGCAGCAAGATCGCGGACATCATCGGCGTGATCGACGGCATAGCCTTCCAGACCAATATCCTGGCGCTCAACGCGGCGGTCGAAGCGGCCCGTGCCGGCGAACAAGGTCGTGGTTTTGCGGTGGTAGCGACCGAGGTGCGCAACCTGGCCCAGCGCAGCGCGGCGGCAGCCAAGGAAATCAAGGGCCTGATCTCCGACTCGGTCGAGAAGGTCGAAACCGGGAACCGGCTGGTCGATCAGGCGGGGCGGACGATGGACGAAGTCGTCACCAGCATCAAGCGGGTGGCGAAGATCATGGCCGATATCTCGGATGCCAGCCGCGAGCAAAGTTCGGGCATCGAGCAGGTCAGCCGTGCGGTCAGCCAGATGGATGAAGTGACGCAGCAGAACGCGGCGCTGGTGGAAGAGGCAGCCGCCGCCGCCGAGAGTCTGGAAGAGCAGGCGCACAATCTGGCGCAGGCTGTCGCCGTTTTCGCGCTGCGGCAAGGGGGAAGCGTTCCGCAGTTGTCGGCGCCCCGTCAGCAGTTACAGCAAGGCAGGGGCGAAGCACGTCCGGCATTGCAGCACAAGGAGCCTGTTCGCCTGACCTCCGCAGCCAGCAAATCCACTACGCCATCCATCCCGGATGACGACGAGTGGGCGGAATTCTGACCAGCATATCGATACCGAAAAAAAGATCGAGGACGCAATAATGAGAAGCAACTTACCCGTTACCGACAAAGAGGTCGTGCTTCGGCCTGACTCGTTGATCGTTTCGAAAACCGATCTTAAGGGTCGTATTACCTACATCAACCATGATTTCATTGAAATCAGCGGTTTCCCCGAGGCCGAGCTGATCGGCGAGCCTCACAATCTGGTTCGCCATCCCGACATGCCGGCCGAGGCATTTGAGGATTTGTGGCGGGACCTCAAGGCGGGGCGCCCATGGACCGGGATGGTCAAGAACCGCTGCAAGAATGGCGACTTCTACTGGGTTATCGCCACGGCAACGCCGACGCAGGACGCGAACGGCAATATTGACGGCTACATGTCGGTGCGCCGCAAGCCTTCTGCTGAGCAGATCCAGGCGGCTGATCAGGCGTATCGCCTGTTCCGGGAAAAGCGTGCCGGCAACCTGCGTATTCAGCACGGCGCAGTCGTCAAGGGAGGGAAGGGGCTGCTGGCCGGTTTGAGTTTGAAAGTCAGAATGATGGCTGGCTTCGGTGCGATGTTGTTGGCGTTGATCGCGGTTGCCATCCTCGGATTGAGGGGGATGGCCGCCACGGAAGAGAAAGTGGAGGAGCTTTACGCTCGTCGCTTCATTCCACTTCAGGAGCTTGCTGCAATTGGCAAGCTGATGGCCGACAACAGAGCACAGATGTTGGCGGCGCTACAGCACGATCCAGCCAATCCCTTTAGCAAGCTGCATGATCACGGCATCGATTCCCACTTGTCGGTTATCGACAAGAACATTGAGGCGGTCTCGGAACACTGGGCCAACTATCGCAAATACGTGCTTTTACCCGAGCATATCAAACGGGCTGATGCTTTCGAAGCAGCGCGGAAGCGGTTCGTTTCCGAGGGCCTAGTGCCGGCGCGTGCGGCATTGGCAGAGGGGCGTTTCAGCGAAGCCAACGATATCCGGCGCCTGAAGGCCGATGCAGCCTATGTCGACGCCTCGAAGGAAATTGAAAACCTGTTCAAATATCTGAATGAAGGGGGCGGGAGCATGCTGGAAAAAGCCCGCGACAACTTCTCTACGGCGCGTCTCTGGATGATAGTCGCCGGCGTGGCCGCGTTGATCGTTGGCATCCTGATTGCCCGCGCCCTGATTCTCGCGGTGACCAGGCCGATTGGCGAGGTTGTTGCAACCTTCCAGTCGCTGGCCCATGGCGACTACACCCGCAACGTCGATACCTCCCGCAATGACGAAATGGGGCAGGTGTTGCAGAGGCTGCAATCCATGCAGATTCAGCAGGGTTTCAACGTGGCGGAGGCCAAGCGTGTATCGGACGAGAACCTGCGTATCAAGATCGGTCTCGACTGCGTGAGCAGCCCGGTGCGTATTGCCGATTCGGATGGACGGATCATCTATGCCAACAAGGCGCTTCTGAAGGCGGTAGCCGACATGGAGGATGTCCTGCGTGATTACATTCCGGGGTTCAGTGCCGACAAGCTGGTGGGTAGCGATGTCGGTGTGTTCTACCGCGAGGAGCGCGAGGAGGCCATCGCCAGGCTGAAGGCGTTGGCCGACACGCGCCGCGCCGAAATGAGCATCGGCAACCGGGTGTATCTGGTGACGACCAATCCCATCATCAATGACCGGGGCCAGCGGCTGGGCACGGTCGGTGAATGGCGCGACCGTACCAACGAGCTTGCCGTCGAGAAGGAGGTGGCCGCTATCGTGGGCGCCGCGGCGAACGGCGATTTCTCGACGCGGATCATCGAGGAAGGCAAGGAGGGATTTTTCCGTAGCCTGGCCCAGGATCTCAATCGTCTGTTGAACACCAGCCAGCAAGGTCTGGAGGATGTGGCCAGAGTGCTTTCCTCCATGGCGGGCGGTGACCTGTCGCAGACCATCAATGCCGACTATGCGGGAACTTTCGGGCAACTGAAGGACGATACCAATGCAACGGTGCTTCGCCTGCAGGAGATCGTCACTCAGATCAAGGATGCGACCGACGCCATCAACACGGCGGCCAAGGAAATTGCCTCGGGTAACCAGGACCTGTCGAGCCGGACGGAGGAACAGGCGAGCAGCCTTGAAGAGACGGCCTCGAGCATGGAAGAGCTGACGGGCACGGTGAAGCAGAATGCCGACAATGCCCGGCAGGCCAACGAACTGGCTGGCACGGCCCAGCAGGTGGCAGTCAAGGGAGGAGAAGTGGTCAGTCAGGTGGTCGACACCATGAGCGCCATCCACCAGTCGAGCAGCAAGATCGCGGACATCATCGGCGTGATCGACGGCATAGCCTTCCAGACCAATATCCTGGCGCTCAACGCGGCGGTCGAAGCGGCCCGTGCCGGCGAACAAGGTCGTGGTTTTGCGGTGGTAGCGACCGAGGTGCGCAACCTGGCCCAGCGCAGCGCGGCGGCAGCCAAGGAAATCAAGGGCCTGATCTCCGACTCGGTCGAGAAGGTCGAAACCGGGAACCGGCTGGTCGATCAGGCGGGGCGGACGATGGACGAAGTCGTCACCAGCATCAAGCGGGTGGCGAAGATCATGGCCGATATCTCGGATGCCAGCCGCGAGCAAAGTTCGGGCATCGAGCAGGTCAGCCGTGCGGTCAGCCAGATGGATGAAGTGACGCAGCAGAACGCGGCGCTGGTGGAAGAGGCAGCAGCCGCCGCCGAGAGTCTGGAAGAGCAGGCGCACAGCCTGTCCAAGGCGGTCGCCGTCTTCAAACTGGCGGATGCGGAAGTCGCTCCCCGACTTGGCGCACCGCGCAGCGCCCAGCGCTCGCCTGCGCCGCAGCTCGAGCGCAGCCAATCTCCGCGCGGGCGGAAAGCGCCGGCCTTGCCGGCCAGTCTCGACGATGAATGGGAAGAGTTCTGATCATGGCTGACTTGCACAAACCGGGGTTACCGTTGAGAAGCGCCGTTACGGCCACGTTGCCGCAGCGGGAGAGTGCCGCGCGGGAATTCTCCTTTTCGACGGCTGATTTCGAGCGGGTTCGCAAATTGATCTATCAGCATGCCGGCATTTCACTGTCGCCGGTCAAACAGGATATGGTGTATTCGCGGTTGGCCCGCCGTTTGCGGGCAACCGGCAAGCAAACCTTCGCGGATTATCTCGATGCATTGGAAAAGAATGGTGGCGACGAATGGGAACGCTTCGTCAATTCGCTGACCACCAATCTGACCTCGTTCTTTCGCGAGCCGCACCATTTCCCCATCTTTGCGGAACATCTTCGCAAACTGGGCAACCATCGTCCGATTCGCGTGTGGTGCTCCGCGGCATCGACGGGGGAGGAGCCCTATTCGATTGCGATTACGGTAGCAGAAACGTTTGGCGGCAATTGTTCGAATGTTTCGATCGTGGCGTCGGATCTCGATACCAACGTGCTGGCTACGGCACAAAAAGGGGTCTATCCGATCGAGCGGGTTGAAAAACTATCCCCGGAACGCTTGCGCAAGTTTTTCCTGCGCGGAACGGGCGCTCAGGAGGGTTATGTCTCGGTGCGACCGGAGCTGAAAAACATGATTCAGTTCCAGCGCCTCAATCTCCTGGACCAAAGCTACGCAGTCAAAGGACCGCTTGACGTCATATTCTGCCGAAACGTCATGATCTATTTCGACAAGCCGACGCAGTACAAGATACTTGCTCGCTTTGCCCCCATGATGCAGCCGGATGGATTGATGTTTGCCGGACATTCGGAGAGTTTTCTGCATGCTGCGGACCTCTTCAAATCCCAGGGCAAGACGGTTTATACCCTGGCGCGGGCACGTTAGGAAAAGCGCCGGTGCAACACGCCTACGACGAAAACCTCGCCGCAAATCGCTATTTCGACCGCAAGTTCGGGCTGGAGGCTGCCAAGATATTGCCCGGCGAGTATTTCGTCGCCAATGACGATGCCTTGCTCGTGACGGTGCTTGGGTCCTGTGTCGCAGCCTGTATTCGTGACTGCGACTCCGGTATCGGCGGCATGAATCATTTCATGTTGCCGGATGACGGCGGGAGAGATACCGTTGGCACCTCGGCCCGTTATGGGACATATGCCATGGAAGTCCTGATCAACCACCTGCTCAAGCTGGGGGCGCGGAGAAACCGTCTGGAGGCGAAAGTGTTCGGGGGCGGTGCGGTCATGGCCAGCTTGTCGAGCAGCAACGTTGGCGCGCGCAACGCCGAATTTGTTCTCAACTTCCTGAAGACCGAAAAGATTCCCGTCGTTGCCAAGGACCTGCTGGATTCGTATCCGCGGAAAGTCTACTATTTCCCCCAGAGCGGCAAGGTTCTGGTCAAAAAGCTGCACCGCGTGCATAACGATACCTTGTTCAGCCGCGAAAACGATTACAAGGTCAGATTGTCCGGTTCGCGCCTCGAGGGCGAGGTTGAACTGTTCATTTAAGGCCGATTTTTCCGACAAATCCTTCCCTTGACGTGATCTAGATGCTGCACAAAACAAGAGTTCTGGTTGTTGATGATTCTGCGTTGATGCGTGGCCTGTTGAGCCAAATGATCAATTCGGCGCCGGATATCGAGGTTGTCGGCTCCGCACCGGATGCATCAACCGCAAGGGAAATGATCAAGACCCTGAATCCGGACGTATTGACCCTGGATGTCCAGATGCCGAAGATGGATGGCTTGGAGTTTCTTGATCGCCTGATGCGCCTCAGGCCGATGCCGGTGGTCATGGTTTCCTCATTTACCGAGGCCGGCTCGGATACCACATTGAAGGCGCTGGAACTGGGCGCCATTGATTTCATCGGAAAGCCCCGCTCTGATGGTGGGCGAAGCATGGAGGCCTATGCCGACGAGTTGGTCGAGAAAATTCGCGCCGCCAAGGGCGCGCGCTTGCGTCGCCCTGTCGCTATGCCGCTGACCGCACCGACGGTGAAGCCCGCAGGTTCCGCCAAGGGGGCGGCCAACGGGAGCAACGGGAAGATCATTTTTCTTGGCGCTTCCACGGGAGGGACCGAGGCCATCAAGGATTTTTTGATGGGCGTCCCGGCGGATTGCCCGCCGATCCTGATTGTCCAGCATATGCCGGAATCGTTCACGGCATCGTTTGCGCGCCGTCTCGATGGATTATGTGCGCCCCAGGTCATCGAGTCGCAGGGAAACGAGAAGGTAGAGTCCGGCACTGTCTATATAGCGCCGGGCCACTCGCATATGACGATCAAGCGGGTAGCGACCGGTTATGCCACCGAGTTGGCTGCCTCTCCGCCGGTCAATCGGCATCGACCTTCCGTTGACGTGCTTTTTGACTCGGCAGCCACGCTGGTTGGCAAAAAGGCTGTTGGAGTCATCTTGACCGGTATGGGGAAGGATGGCGCCCAAGGGCTTTTGCGCATGCGTCAGGCCGGTGCGAGAACCTTCGGACAGGATGAAGGTAGCTGCGTCGTATATGGCATGCCCAGGGAAGCATTCCTGATCGGCGGTGTCGAGGAGCAGTATTCGCTTGAGGAAATTTCCCGAAAGGTTTTGGCTGCTGCTGCGCTGTAAAGCGCGTTTGGGCTTGTTCCCCGTCTGTAAAGTATTAAACTAATGTGAAATTTGGTTATTTTGAATAGGAATACCGATGCAAGCGAGCATTCTCAAAGACGCCGGCAAGGCGACGATCAAACTGGTCGGCCGTTTTGACTTCAATACCCATCGCGAATTTCGCAGCGCCTATGAACCCTTGGTTGGCGATGCCTCCGTCCGTTCTGTCGTCGTTGATTTTTCTGGCGTAGATTATCTGGACAGCTCGGCTTTGGGTATGTTGTTGATGTTGCGGGATAAGTTGGGTGGCGCCAATAAGGAGGTCAGTTTGCTTGGTGTACGTGGTAACGTAAAACAGGTGCTGGATATTGCAAATTTTGGTAAATTATTCCAAATTTCTTAAAAAAGTGATAACGTAGGTCGCTAGGGAATGGCAGGGTGGATGCCCTGCATAGGGCTGAGTGAACAGCCTCTGTTGCGACGGTGCTCGGCAGGCAGGTGGCCTGATCGGATGGTAGCAGGTGACGTGCGAGAGGAATGCGATGTCGGAACTATTAAAGAATATTGATGCACGGACCAAGTTGGCTGGAACCAACAAATTGGAGATTTTGCTGTTTTTCCTCGGGGTCGATCAGCGTACCGGTCGCCGCGAAACCTACGGCATCAATGTCTTCAAGGTTCGCGAAGTGATGCGTACACCGGCTATCACCGCCGCTCCCGATATGCCATCCTCAGTTGAAGGGATGGTCAGCTTGCGTGGTGCGCTGGTGCCGGTAATCGATCTGGCGAAATACTCGGGCATTACGCCGGGGACGCCGCGCGAAATCATGATCGTGACGGAATACAACGGGCATACCCAAGGCTTTTTGGTCGAAGGGGTGGATACCATTCTGCGCCTTGACTGGAGCAAAATGCGGGTGCCTCCGGAGATGCTCACCGCCCAGACGGGTGGTCTGGTTACCGCAGTGACCGAGTTGGCAGACAACCGGCTGGTGATGATGATGGATGTCGAGAAAGTCTTGTCGGAAACCACCAGCATCGACCAGGAAATCATGTTCCGGGATGTCATCACCATCGATCGGCCCGAGTGCACGGTGTTCTACTGTGACGATTCCAGCGTCGCGCGCAAGCAGATCGAGCGCACCCTGGCGGCCATGGGCGTCAAGGGCGTGGCCGCGGTCAACGGCCGCCAGATGTGGGAAGAGATGGAAAAGGTCGCGACTTATGCGCTGTCGGTCGGCAAGTCGCCATCGTCGATCATCAGCCTGGTTCTGACCGATATCGAAATGCCGGAAATGGACGGCTACATTCTCACCAAGAAAATCAAGTCGGATCCGCGCTTCAGTGGCATCTCGGTCATCATGCATTCGTCACTCTCCGGGATGTCGAATCAGAAGCTGGGCTTGTCGGTTGGCGTAGACGAATATGTGCCGAAATTCGAGCCACTACGTTTGTCGGAAACCCTGGCGCGTCGCCTTGGGGTTGAAACGACATCTGTTGCTGTGGATTGAGTGAGCGGGAGAAGAAGATGAATCTCGTTGAAAGCAAGAACCTGCTGGATAGTGTCGATGCCAGGACGCGGCTGGCTGGCTCGAACAAAATGGAAATCCTGTTGTTTTCGCTGGGTACTCGCGAGATTTTCGGGATCAATGTTTTCAAGGTACGCGAAGTAGGGCGGACTCCTCACATCACCAAGACCCCCAACATGCCGCGCGGTGTCGAAGGTCTTATCTCGTTGCGAGGCAACGTGATTCCCGTGCTCTCCCTGGCCCCTTTCCTGCAGCTGGATACGCAGCCGGGTCGTGGAAAAACCATGATGGTGGCCGAGTATTCGAAGCGCACCCTGGGTTTCCTGGTGCACGATGTGGATCGCATCATCCGTGTCGATTGGGAGCGGGTAAAAGCGCCGGAGAGTGTGCTTTCCGCCAACCAGGGGCTGATCACTGCCGTCATCGAGCTGGAGGGCGGCGGTCTGGTGTCGATTCTCGATGTCGAACAGATTCTTGCCAACGCGTTTGGCGAAGCAATGATTATTGATATCCCGCCGGCACGTGTCGATCCGGATACCAGCGTGTTTTTCGTGGACGACTCGGTTGTGGCTCGCCGGAAGATTTCCGAGGTACTGGACAAGCTTGGGGTTCGTCACAAGCATGCCACCAACGGCATGGAGGCATGGACCCGCCTGCAGGGGCTGGCTGCGCACGCCTCCCAGATGGGGCGTAACATTCGCGACGATGTCCGGTTGATTCTTGTCGATGCCGAGATGCCGGAGATGGATGGCTATGTGCTGACCAAGAACATCAAGTCCGACCCGCGCTTCGATGGCGTGCCGGTCGTCATGCATTCTTCGCTCTCGTCTGAAGCGAATCGTGCAATGGGCAAGTCGGTAGGTGTGGATGCATACGTGGCCAAGTTCGATGCCGAAGCTTTGGCCGATACCTTGCGCCCGCTGATTGAACGATAACAAACAGAGTTACCGGAGTAGTTGATGGCTGATCCCAAAATGAGATTTCTGGTAGTGGATGACTTTTCCACGATGCGTCGTATTGTCCGCAACCTCCTCAAGGAGTTGGGCTACACCAACGTGGACGAGGCTGAGGACGGGGCGATTGCCCTGCAAAAGCTGCAGGGCGGTGGTTTCGAGTTCGTCGTGACGGACTGGAACATGCCCAACATGGATGGGCTCACCTTGTTGCAAACCATCCGCGCGACCCCGAATCTCAAGCACCTGCCGGTGCTGATGATTACGGCGGAAGCCAAGAAGGAGAACATCATCGCCGCGGCCCAGGCCGGTGCGAGTGGCTATATCGTCAAGCCATTCACGGCGGGTACGCTTTCCGAAAAACTGAACAAGATATTCGAAAAAATGGGTCAGGCCTAAGGGGATATCATGGCTGCCAATAACGATTCCGCCGATCTAGAGGCCCTGTTCGACTCCATCGCCGCCGATTTTCCGCCGCTTGCGGCTGCGGCGCCCGCGCCCGTAGCGTCGGCGCCTAAAGCGTCGGCCGATAGCGATTCTGACGATCTGCAGGCACTATTCGACAGCGTCGCCGCCGAGACCAAGGCGACTGCTGTTGTTTCCGAATTGGCTGCTACGTCGCCTTCGTCGGATGCGGGCCCTGAAGACTGGCCGCAGCAGGAAGCCGTATTCAATCGTCTCGGCCACATGGCGCGATCGCTGCACGACACGCTGCGTGAACTGGGCTATGACAAGTTGCTGGCGCAGACGGTGACCGCGTTGCCGGATGCGAAGGACCGCTTGGCGTACGTGGCGAATCTGACCGAGCAGGCCGCCTGCCGCGTCCTCAATGCCACGGATATTGCCGGTCCCTTGGTTGATGAAATCGAAAGCGGCGCTTCGGAACTGGGCTCTCGCTGGGACAAGGCCTTTGCCAATCAGCTCGGTGTTGCCGAGTTCAAGCAGCTGGCCGAGGAAACCCGCGCTTACCTGAAGGATCAGTTACCAACGAAGACGCGCGCAACCCACGCCCAGCTGACCGAAATCATGATGGCGCAGGATTTCCAGGATTTGACCGGGCAGGTTATCAAGAAGGTCGTGCTTCTGGCGCAGGAACTTGAGGCGGGGCTGATGGGGGCGCTGATTGATGTCTTGCCGGCCACCCGGCGGACTGAAGAGGTGGCTAGCCTGATGAACGGGCCGGTCGTCAATGCCGAGGGGCGCAGCGATGTCGTGGTCAACCAGGAGCAGGTCGATGACTTGCTCGACAGCCTCGGATTCTGAGGAGGGGCACTATGAGTGACTTTAGCGGAATGGAAGACCTGCTGCAGGATTTCCTGCAAGAGGCGAGCGATTTGTTGTCCGACGTTGACAACAAACTTGTCGATCTCGAAAAGATGCCGGATGACCGCGGGCTTCTCAACGACATTTTCCGTGGATTCCATACCGTCAAGGGCGGCGCTGGATTCCTGAACGCCACCGAACTGGTGACGCTCTGCCATTTGACGGAAAATCTCTTCGATCGCTTGCGCAATGGTGAGCTGGAGCTGACGCCCGAGTTGATGGACGTCATCATGGCGGCAACCAAGGGCGTTCGCGAGATGTTCGGCGAATTGGGGCAGATGGTACAGCCGCAACCGGCCGATCCCGACGTCCTGGCCGCCTTGCAGGGGGCCCTGTCTGGCGAACAGCCGGTGGCAGCTCCGGCGGCGGATACTGCTCCGGCCGCGCACGAAGTCGCACCGGAGCCATCCGCGACTAGTGGGGAGCCCGACTGGAGCCTGCTCCATGCTGCCGTCGCTGGGCAGCCGGCAACGCAGGCACCGGTGAGCGAATTGATTACCAAGGCGGAAGCGGCTGCCGGTGGCATTGCCGTGACGCCGGCAGCCGGCATGCCTGCTCAGGCCTCCGGCCAGCAGGCGCCGGCTTCTCCTTACGGACGTCGGGCAACCGATCGCCCGGGAGCGCAGCCCGTCAATGCAAGGCGCGCGGAAGAGCGCGTCCGCGAGAATACCATTCGTGTCGATACATCCCGACTCGACCAAGTGCTGAACCTGTCCGGTGAAATTGGCCTGACCAAGAACCGCCTGACCAGTTTGCGCGCCGATATCCTGGCCGGCAAGAACGATTCCGAAACGTTGCATGCCCTTGATCAGGCGGTCAGTCAGCTCGACTTGCTGGTTTCCGATCTGCAGAACTCGGTCATGAAAACCCGAATGCAGCCGATCGGTCGCCTGTTCCAGAAATATCCGCGTATCGCCCGCGATCTGGCGCGGCAACTGGGTAAGGATGTGGAACTGGTACTGGCAGGCGAGGAAACCGAGGTCGATAAAACCATGATCGAGGATTTGGCGGATCCGCTGATCCACCTGATTCGTAATGCAGTCGATCACGGCGTTGAAATGCCGGCCGAGCGCCAGGCGGCCGGCAAGCCCGCAAAGAGTCTGGTACGCCTGGAGGCGCGCCAGGAGGGTGATCACATCGTCCTGATCATCGCCGATGACGGTAAGGGGATGAGTGCCGAGCGGATTCGTGCCAAGGCTATCGAGAAGGGGCTGATTTCCGAGGAAGAGGCGAATACGCTGGATGAGCGTCAGAGCCTGAACCTGATTTTCCTGCCCGGATTCTCGACCAAGACCCAGATTTCCGATGTGTCCGGGCGTGGCGTGGGCATGGATGTGGTCAAGACCAACATTCAGAAGCTCAATGGCTCGATCGAAATTCGCTCCGAGCCGGGCAAGGGATCCGTATTCATGATCTCCCTGCCGCTGACGCTGGCCATCCTGCCGGTATTGCTGGTGCTTCTGGGTGATCAGCCGTTTGCACTGCCGCTGTCGCTGGTTCGCGAAATCCTGCCGATCGAGCAGAGCCGCATCCAGGAGGTGGGCGGCAAGGAAACGCTGGTGGTGCGCGGCGAAGTCTTGCCCGTCATTACACTCTCCCGCCTGCTCGGTTGGCCGCGAGAGCACTACCCGGAGTACGGGGTGTTCATGCAGACGGCAGAGCGAAGCTTCATCCTGGGAGTCGACAGTTTTGCCGGGCGCGACGATGCGGTGATCAAGTCGCTCGAGGACTTCCGTCCCAAGGGCGTTGCCGGGGTAACGACCCTGTCCAACGGTCAGATCGTGCTGATTCTGGATATGAAGGAGTTGCTGACCGATATCGGGCAGCATGTTGATATCGGGTCGGCGGTAAGGGCGCTCGACTTCGCCTGATTCCCGTTCCAAGTCAACGAGTTGAGAGAGGGCTGCGGCCCTCTCTTTCTTTTTGGATGTTTACTCTGATGTCATGGGCTTGCGTCTGGCATCTGAGAAACAATCTAAAAAAAGTGGTGTACCTATTTAATTTTTCTCGTTTTTTCCTATAATAGCCGCAACACCAACTAGACACGGCTATGGCGGAAGATAGCGACCTCGAGAAAACCGAAGAGCCTACAGGCAGGCGAATCGAGCAGGCCCGCGAGCAGGGTCAGGTCCCCCATTCCCGTGAACTTGGTACTTTTCTGGTCCTCGCCGTCGCTGCGGCAACTATCTGGATGATGGGCGGCTGGTTTGCGCAGCGCGCCATGGCCATCATGCGGAAGGGCTTCGTCATCGATTCTCAGGTCATGCGCGAGCCGAATCTGATGCTTCCGCGGCTGGCCGATATTTCCAGCGATGCACTGTTCGTGTTTTCCCCCTTGTTGGCCCTGCTCCTGGTGGCTGCCATCCTGCCGCCGTTTTTCCTGAACGCCTGGGTGTTTTCGCCCAAGGCGCTGGTGCCGGATTTGAAACGCCTGAATCCCTTGAGCGGTTTTGGACGCATGTTTTCCTGGTCCAGCCTGATGGAGTTGCTCAAGGCGGTACTCAAGGCGGTGCTGGTGGGGGGCGTGGCAGCCCTGTTGATTTGGAAGGAGCGGGAAGAGTTGTTCGGCTTGCTCGGTGAATCGCTGGAGGCGGGGCTGGCGCATGCCGGCCATATGATCGCGTTCTCGTTCCTGATCCTGGTAGCCACTCTGGTGCTGGTTGTTGCTGCCGACGTTCCGTTTCAGCTTTGGCAATATTTTGACAAGCTGAAAATGACCAAGGAAGAGGTCAAGCAGGAAATGAAGGAAATGATGGGTGACCCGCACGTCAAGGGTCGCATCCGCAGCCTTCAGATGCAGGCTGCACGCAGGCGGATGATGGCCGCCGTGCCGACAGCGAATGTGGTGGTCACCAACCCGACGCATTACGCCGTGGCGCTTTCGTACAAGGCGGGGATGGCTGCGCCCAAGGTGGTTGCCAAGGGCGTTGGCGCGGTCGCCTTGAAGATACGCGAGGTGGCTTCCGAAAATGCGGTACCGATCCTGGAGGCGCCCCCATTGGCACGGGCGCTCCACAAACACACCGAGATCGACGCCGAAATCCCCTCCGCCCTGTACAACGCAGTCGCGGAGGTTCTTGCTTATATCTACCAGTTGGCCAACTGGCGTCAGGCGGGGGGTACCTATCCGGTGCCGCCGCGTGACCTGCCGGTGCCGCCGAACCTTGTCCCGGAGGCGAGCTAAATGGCAGCCTCGTCGATGAGCATGCAGAACCTGCTGGGGCGTCTAAATTTGACCCAGGTAGCAGCGCCGGTTCTGATCCTGATGATCCTGGCAATGATGGTGTTGCCGCTGCCGGCGTTCGTGCTGGATGTGTTCTTCACCTTCAATATCGCAATCTCGGTGCTTGTCCTGCTGGTTGCCGTCAATACCCAGAAAACGCTTGATTTCTCGGTTTTCCCGACGGTTCTGCTGGTGACAACCCTGTTGCGCCTGTCACTGAACGTCGCTTCGACCCGGATCGTGATGCTCGAGGGGCATAACGGCCCCGATGCCGCCGGCAAGGTGATCGAGGCATTCGGCCATTTCCTGGTCGGAGGCAATTTTGCCGTCGGTATCATGGTCTTCCTGATCCTGGTGGTCATCAATTTTGTCGTGATCACCAAGGGTGCCGGTCGGGTTGCCGAAGTCTCCGCGCGTTTCACGCTCGATGCGATGCCGGGCAAGCAAATGGCCATCGATGCCGATCTCAACGCCGGCCTGATCGGCGAGGAGGAGGCACGCAAACGCCGGACCGACATTTCCCGCGAGTCCGAATTCTTCGGTTCAATGGACGGTGCGTCGAAGTTCGTGCGCGGCGACGCGGTCGCCGGCATCATCATCATGCTGCTCAACGTGGTCGGCGGTTTGATCGTCGGTGTCCTGCAGCACAACATGGAGCTCGCCCAGGCAGCCAAGAACTATACCCTGCTGACGATCGGTGACGGCCTGGTGGCACAGATCCCGGGGCTAATCATTTCCATCGCCGCAGGTATGGTGGTTACTCGCGTCTCCGACGATCGCGATGTCGGCCAGCAGGTCGTGAGCCAGATGTTCCGCAATGCCAAGGTGATTGCGATCACCGCCGCCATCGTCGGTTTCCTGGGCCTCATTCCGGGAATGCCCAATCTGGTCTTCCTGCTCCTTGCTGCCGTTCTTGGCTGGCTCTCCTGGACCATGATGCAGCGTGAGAAGCGTATCGTCGAAACCCCCATGCAAGTCGCTCCGGCCCCGGTGCAGGAAGCACTCGAGGCAAGTTGGGCCGACGTGGCGCCGCTCGATGTGCTCGGCCTGGAAGTCGGTTACCGCCTGATTCCGCTGGTCGACAAGTCACAGGACGGCGAACTGTTGCGCCGTATCCGCGGCATCCGCAAGAAATTTGCCCAGGAAGTCGGTTTCCTCGTTTCGCCGGTCCATATCCGCGACAACCTGGAGCTGAAACCGAATACTTACCGCATCCTGCTCAAGGGCGTGGAGATTGGCCAGGGCGAGGCCTATACAGGCCAGTATCTGGCGATCAATCCGGGGCGCGTTGCCGGAACATTGAATGGCGTCAGCACCAAGGATCCGGCCTTTGGCCTCCCGGCTACGTGGATCGATGCGGCGCAGCGCGATCAGGCGCAGGCGTATGGCTATACCGTTGTCGATGCGTCGACGGTCGTCGCCACACACCTGAATCACCTCATCCTGACGCACGCGGCCGAGCTGCTGGGGCGCCAGGAAGTGCAGCAATTGCTCGATCATCTGGCCAAGGAAATGCCCAAGCTGGTCGAGGATCTGGTACCCAAGATCCTGCCGCTCGGAACCTTGCAGAAAGTCCTGCAAGGCATGCTCGAGGAAGGTGTCCATATCCGCGACATGCGGACCATCATCGAAACCGTCGCCGACCATGCGACGCGGACCCAGAATGCGGACGATCTCACCATCCAGGTGCGTACCGCGCTGGGCCGTGCCATCGTCCAGCAGCTTTTCCCGGGCACCGGCGAAATGCAGGTCATGTCGCTGGACCCGACGCTCGAACGCCTGCTCACCCAGGCTGTCGCCGGCGGTTCGGAGAACACCAGTTTCGAGCCGGGCCTGGCGGATACCCTGATCCGCGAGACGGCCGCCGCCGCCGGGCGCCAGGAAAGCCTGGGCTTGCCCGCTGTATTGCTGGTTCCGGGAAGTCTGCGCCTGCTGCTCTCCAGGTTCCTGCGCCGCACCATTCCTCAACTCAAGGTGCTTTCGCACAATGAAGTGCCTGAAGCCCGAATTATCAAGGTGACCTCGATCATCGGAGGTAGAACATGAACGTCAGAAAATTCATCGCCGCCAACGCAAGGGATGCCTTGAGGAAGGTCAAGGAGACCTTGGGCAACGACGCCATCATCCTTTCCAACCGGGGCGTCCCCGGTGGCGTGGAGATCATGGCTGTCGCAGCCCGGGACATGGCCATGATCGTGCCGACGCCGGTTGCCGACAGCGCCCCGGTACAACAACGTCCGCAGCCCAGGATCGATGCCGAGGATGACTACCGGGTCGTGCTCAATTCGGCTCGCGCCCGGATTTCGCAGCCGACACCACCGGTGGCGGTGCCCTCGGCGCCGCAACAGGTGACCCGGCCGACGGCGAATCATGCTTTCCTCGCCAAGCCGGCCGCAACGGTTAATGCCGGTATTCCCAAGACCGGCGCGTTGCGTAATCTGGAAATGACTCGCCCATCACAGCCGCCCGTACAGCCCCGCCAGGCACCAGCCGCCGCACCCGCCGCGGCTGCGATCCCGCAACCGGCTGCCGCGCCACGCCGGGCTGAGGCGGAGGTCGTGCCGATGGAGGTCATGGAGGAAATCCGTTCCTTGCGCAAGATCGTCGAGCAGCATCTGGCCGGCTTTGCCTGGGGCGAGGTAGCGCGTTCGGAGCCGGTGAAGACCGACATCCTTCGCCAGATGCTCGATGCCGGCTTCTCGCCGCAGTTCGCCCGCGATCTGTTGTCCGACCTGCCGGTGGACATGAGCGCCGTCGAAGCCATGGCCTGGGTCAAGGGCGCTGCCGATCGCTCGCTGATGACGCTGGGCAACGAAAACGACATTGTCGACCGGGGCGGTGTCTACGCACTGGTCGGGCCAACCGGCGTTGGCAAGACCACGACGACAGCCAAGCTGGCCGCGCGCTGCGTGCTGCGCCATGGGCCGAGCAAGGTGGCGCTGGTGACGACCGACGGCTACCGGATCGGTGCGCACGAGCAACTGCGTATCTATGGGCGCATCCTGGGGGTGTCCGTGCATCTGGTCAAGGATGCGACGGAGCTTCGCCAGACGCTCAACGAGTTGCAGCACAAGCACATGGTGTTGATCGACACCATGGGTATGAGCCAGAAGGACAAGCTGGTCCCCGAATTGACCGACATGTTGGCGGGATGCGATGTTCAGCGGGTCCTGCTGCTCAATTCGACCGCGCGCGGCGATACCCTGGACGACGTGGTACGCGCCTACGCCGGCGATTCGCTGGCCGGTTGCATCCTGACCAAGATCGACGAAGCAGCCAGTCTTGCCACGGCGCTCGATGTCATCATGCGCCACAGCCTCAAGCTGCTCTATGTGTCGAACGGGCAGCGTGTGCCGGAAGATATCCATCTTCCGAATCGCAGCTACCTGCTGCATCGTGCCTTTAAGGACGTGCCGGAAGCTTCTCCGCACAAGTATGACGGGATCGAGCCGGCCATGATGATGGCCAATGCCGGCATGGTTGCGGCTGGAGGGCGTCGTGGCTGACTTTCGCGTCGACCAGGCTGCCGGCCTGCGTCGTCTTCTCGGGGGCGGGCAGCAGCTTCAGGTTGTCACCTTCGTCGCTGGTTGCGAAGGCGTCGGGCGCAGTGTTGCCGTCGCCAATATCGGCGTGGCCTTGGCTCGCCTTGGCAAGGAAGTCCTGATCATCGACGAGCATGCGCCGGGTGACGACATTGCTTCCACCTTTGGTCTGGTCGCGCGCAGCGACCTGCTTAATGTGGTGCAGCGCGAATTGCCCTTGTCGCAAGTCTTGCTGCAGCCGATGCACGGTCTTCGCGTCTTGCCGGCGGCCCGCGCAGTGAAGAAGCTGGGGCGCCTCTCCCTGCATCAGCAGCAAACCCTGCTCGATGCCATGTCGGGCCTTGATCGGCCGGTCGATGTGATTCTGGTCGATGCCAGCATGGCGCATCCACATGGCTTTTCTCCATTTGGCATAGCAGCCCAGGAGGCGGTCGTCGTCCTCTCCGGAAGCAGCGCCTCCATCACTGAGGCCTATTCGCTGATCAAGAAGGTGAGCCATGCTTTTTCACGGAAGCATTTCCGCATTCTGGTGAACAAGGTGCGCAGCCAGCCCGATGCACGCTCGATTTACGAGAATATCGCGCAGGTCGCCGCTCAGCGGGGCATTGCCCGTCTGGACTACGCCGGCGCGGTTCCGCTTGACGAATCCCTGCGCCTGGCTGCCCAGTTGTGTCGTCCGGTGCTGGTGCAGGCGCCGGATTCAGCCTCGGCCGCCGCATTTCGCGATATCGCCTCGGACATGCTGTATTGGCAGCGCAGCGAAAGCGAAGCCGGCGGAGTCGAACAGTTCATGCAGCAACTGCTACACTTGAGCCAACGCATAACTCCCAACGTATTACGAGCCTGATGTATACCGCTGCAGGGCAGCCAGACAGGGAACAGCTGGTTCAGCGCTTTGTGCCGCTGGTGAAGCGTGTCGCCTATCATTTGATGGCACGCTTGCCGCCCAGCGTTCAGTTCGATGATCTGGTCCAGAACGGGATGATCGGGCTGCTGGACGCCATTGACCGCTACCAGGAGGGTTTCGGGGCGCAATTCGAAACCTATGCCACGCAGCGCGTGCGGGGGGCCATGCTTGACGGCCTGCGGGAAAACGACTGGTTGCCCCGGAACCTCCGGCGGGAATTGCGGCGCATCGAAACAGCGATGAATCAACTCGAGCATGAGCACGGGCGAGCGCCCTCGGAGCGCGAACTGGCCGAGGCACTGGGTCTTTCGTTGGCCGATTATCAAAAAACGCTGCACGATGCGCGCGGCCACCAACTCGTCTATTTCGAAGATTTCTCGGGTGAGGATGACGACGACTTCCTGGAGCGTCACTTCACCGACAATAATGCCGATCCGGCTGCAATACTCGAGGATCAGGGCATGAAGGCGTTGTTGGTGTCTGCCATCGGCGATCTGCCTGAGCGCGAGAAGCTGATGATGGCGCTTTACTACGAGCAGGATCTCAATCTCCGGGAAATCGGCGAGGTCATGGGGGTCAGCGAATCGCGCGTCTGTCAGCTGCACAGCCAGGCGATCGCCAGGTTGCGTACCCGGATGACTGGTGAGGTGCCAAAGGCAGTCAAGCGACGCAAGGAGCGCGTGGGTGGATAAGATCAGCCTGGCCGGCCTGGCCATCGGGTTGTTTGCCATCATTGGCGGCCAATATCTTGAGGGTGGGCATGTTGGCTCTCTGGTCCAGCCGACCGCACTTTTGATCGTCCTCGGCGGTACGCTGGGCGCCGTGCTGCTGCAGAGTCCCATTCATGTTTTCAGGCGCGGCATGAAGATGGTGAAATGGGTCTGGGTTCCCCCGGTGATCGAGCAGAAGCGCCTCATCGAGCAGATTCTGATGTGGAGCCAGCTCTCGCGTCGCGAAGGCTTGTTGGCGCTGGAAAACCAAATGCCGCGCGTCAAGGACGAATTCACGAAGCGCGGCCTGCAGCTTTTGGTCGATGGTGCGGACCCCGAGCGTATCCGCGAGTTGCTCGAGGTCGAGATCGACACCTACGAAGACGAATTGCGGCAATCTGCCAAGATTTGGGAGTCGGCTGGCGGCTACTCGCCGACCATCGGCATTCTCGGGGCGGTGATGGGGCTGATCCACGTGATGGAAAATCTGTCCGATCCCACCAAGCTCGGGGCCGGGATCGCGGTTGCCTTTGTCGCCACGATCTATGGCGTCGGCCTGGCCAACCTGGTTTATCTGCCGATTGCCGGGAAGCTGAAATACTACATTGGCCGCATGGTGGCGACCCGTGAAATGCTGGTCGATGGACTGGTCGGGATCGCGGTGGGTGACACCCCGCGCATCATCGAAGGTCGTCTCAAGGGTTATCTCCACTGATGGCCCGGCGGCGGCGTGAGGAGGAGCACGAGAACCACGAGCGCTGGCTGGTTTCATACGCCGATTTCATTACGCTGCTTTTTGCCTTTTTCGTGGTCATGTATGCCATCTCATCGGTGAATGAGGGGAAATACAAGGTTCTCTCCAATTCCTTGACCAACGCATTCAAGAATACGACTGGGCAACCCGGAGGGCAACCGATTGCGACCATACAGGGCGCACCGCTCCTGCCGGTCAAGCCGATTGCCAAGCCCGACAAGCTTCCCGATCAGAAGAAGGCGGAAGAAAAGAAGGGCGAGCAGCGGCAAAAAATGAGGAATGTCGCTGACGACATCAAGAATGTGTTGCAGCCCTTGATTGCCCAGGGCAAGGTCAAGTTGCTCGAAACCAGTCGTGGCGTCACGGTCGAGATCAACGACAGTATTCTCTTCCCGGCCGGGCAGGCCAGGCTGCAGCCGGCATCGGTCAGCGCGATGCAGGCCATCGCCCAGGTTCTCGCCGATTCCGATTTCCCGATCACGATCGAGGGACATACCGACAACATACCGATCGCCACAGCCCAATTCCCGTCTAACTGGGAGCTGTCGGCCATGCGGGCCACGACGGTGCTCAGGCTGTTCAACGAAGGTGGTGTCGGTGCCGAGCGCCTGACCGCCATTGGCTATGGCGAAACACGGCCTCTGGAAACGAATACGACCTTGGAGGGAAGGGCCAGGAATCGCCGGGTCAGCATCCTGATCGACTCAAACCGTCCGGAGGAACCGACGGAAGTGAAGGATTTGCGTCCGGCCCAATAGGCCGGTTATCCAGGCCGTTCAGGCCGAGTCGACGATACGGCTGCCGGAACTGCTCATGGTCTGGCCGCTGGCTCCGTAGAGGCTCGAGGACTCAGGCGGCTGGGTGAGGATGGCGAGCGCCTCGGTGGCATTCTTGAGGTGCATGTCGACCAACTGAATGTTCAGGTCATGCAATGCCTTGGCCTCGCGGGCCAATTCCAGGAGTTGCTGCCAGTTTGTTGCAGCCGCGGTATCTGCTGCATTGTCTTCAAGCCAGCGCTGCATGCTGGCCTTGGTGCCGGGCTGACCGGCTGCGCCGATGGCCGCCATGCGCTCGCCTTCAGCGCTGTTCATTTGGGCAATCAGCGGGCTCTTTTCTGCCGTGATCGCTTGCAGCGTGTCCGCGTCAGCCTTTTTCAAGCTGTCCTGTTCGTCATTGAGCAGCGAGATGAACCGGGAAACCAGTTCGATTTCCCGAGCCAGGATGCCTGCAATGTCGGACATCAGGCCTGAAGCTTGCCGTCGCGGTTCAGGAGGTCGCGGGTCGATTCGATCAGGCGGTCGGCAATAGCCTCCGGATTGATCTTGAAGCGACCTTCCGAAATGGCCTGCTTGATTTCCTGAATACGCGCCGTATTGACCGGGGGCTGGTTGGTGCCCGCATTCAGGCTGCCTGCCACCTGGCTAAGGCTGACCGCATCTTGCGCCGGTGTCGCGACGGCCGTCGGGGTCGTCGATGGCTTGCTTGGAATGCCGGTCGTCGTGGGCTTGTAACTGTTGTCGATCTTCATGGTGATCATCTCAAAACTTTTTACTCAATCCTATTAACGACCATTCGAGGCAGAACTTTAGCCTAAAAAGAGATTTCTACACTACCGTCAGCTTTGGCCACGCCGCTGACGGTTTGTCCGGAAGCCATTCGAATCTGTGCAATCTGTCCTTCGGCGGCGTTATTCATGGCCTTTCCTTCTGAACTGACAGCAAATCCCGGGCCTGCCGAGATGATGCGGACGGTCTGCCCTTGCCGGATGACCAGTGGCGCGACGAGCTGGTCGGAGCGTAGCGGCTGACCGGCCCCCAGCGAGTTGCGCAAGGTCTTGCCGATGGCGAGTTGCGGGTCGCCGAGAATGCCGGTGGGCATGGTGGTCAAGTCGCCCGTGCTGACGATCAGGTCGCCGGCGGAAATGGTTTGACCGGCTGCCAGGGGGCGACCGGTCGTGACGTAGTTGCCGGTGATGGCAATTTGTACCGGCACCAGAACGCTCCAGATCGCAGGTCCCAGGCAACGCACGCCAACATGGGTTTTGCCGCTGAGCCGGGTACCGGATGGCGAAAAAGCCTCGTGGGCGGTACATGGGGGAAGGCGGGTAACATCAAGCCTGCCTACCTTGATCTGGACCTTGCCCGGCAAGCCCTGCGTCTGCTGCCGAACATAGCGCTCAGCCGTATCGACGACGAGATCGGTTTCCGCCGTGTGGCCAGTGGTGGTGGAAATAAGGAAAAACAGGAATGCCAAGTATCGGATCATCCGTACATTTTGCCTGAGCAATCAGGATGCTGCATGTCTTCCGGCAAGAATTGCCGAAGACTTTGCCGGGAAGCTGGAAAATTGCCGTGTGATTGCCATGGCACGGAGCGTGCTAATCACTGACCGAGCATCCGGAGTCCATCATGGCAAGCATCGAACAAAGCATTTCCGTCTACAGTCAGGCACTCAATCTGCGTGCCCAGCGTCATCAGGTTTTGGCATCCAATATCGCCAACGCCGATACCCCGCAGTACAAGGCACGCGATTTCAACTTCGAGGCTGCCATGCAGAATGCAATGGGTGGCCGCATGCAAGTCGGCGGCGTGGCTCTGGCGCGCACCTCGGGCAGCCATATCGCAGGCGGTTCGGCCAGCGGGCCGGCGGTGCTTCAATACCGCAAGGAAACCCAGTCGGCGGTGGATGGCAATACGGTGGACATGGATGTCGAGCGTACACAGATTGCCGAGAACGCCATGCAATACCAGATACTGACCCAGTTGATCAGCGACAAGTTCAAGGGTATCCGCAGCGCCATGGCTTCAAACAACGCCTAAGGGACAATAGATGAGCCTGTTCAACGTATTCAAGGTTTCTTCCAGCGCCATGACGGCGCAATCGATGCGCCTCAATGCGGTGGCTTCCAATCTGGCCAATGCCGACAGCATCGTTTCTTCGGACGGCAAGCCCTATCGAGCCAAGCAGGTTGTGTTCGAGGCAACGCCGATGGGCGGTGCCGGCGATCTTTCCAAGGGGGTCCGGGTACGCCAGGTGGTCGACGATGCTTCGCCGCCGCGCATGGTGTACGACCCCAAAAACCCGGCTGCCAATGACAAGGGATATGTCGCCTTTTCCAACGTCAATGTGGTCGAGGAAATGACCAACATGATCTCTGCCTCGCGTTCGTACCAGACCAACGTCGAGGTCATGAATACCGCCAAGGCCATGATGCTGCGCACCCTGCAGATCGCCCAGGGCTAAGACTCGTACAGGAGAGTAAAAAATGGCTACCAGCGTCACCGATACGAAATCGAATACGGCTGCCGATATCTTTTCCGCCATCAACGGCAACAGCGGCAAGAAAGCGACGACCAGCACGACAGCGGATATGGAGAATCGCTTCCTGACGCTGCTGATGACACAGATCAAGAACCAGGATCCGCTGAATCCAATGGATAACGCAGCGGTCACCACACAGCTGGCCCAGTTGAATACGGTGAATGGCATCGAAAAGCTCAACGCGACCCTGTCGCAGTTGTTGAGCGGCTATAACGAGGCACAGGGCCTGCAGGCGGCAGGCATCATCGGCAAGAATGTGATGGTTGCCGGCAACAGTTTGCCGCTCGCTGCCGGCAAGTCAGCTTTCGGCGGTGCTTCGCTGGCGGCGGCCGCCGATAAAGTGACGCTGACCATCAAGGACGCCAGCGGCAAGATTGTCCAGTCGAAAGAGTTGGGGGCGCAGGAAGCCGGCATCATGTACTTCTCCTGGGATGGCAAGGACGATGCGGGCAACGCCATGAAGGAGGGGAACTACACCTTCTCCATCGCCGCCACGGCAGGCGGCAAAAAGATCGATGCCACGGCAATGGAAATTGGCACGGTTTCTGCTGTTACTCGCAGCAAAGACGGATTCATCCTCGATTTGGGTTCCTTGGGCGATGTGGCCTTCAAGGACGTCCAGCAAATTCTGTAAGGGGTAACAGCAATGGCATTCCAACAAGCATTGAGCGGCCTGAACACTGCTTCCAAGGCAATTGACGCGACCAGCCACAACATTGCCAACTCGAGTACGGTCGGCTACAAGGCTTCGGTCACCCACTTCGGTGATGTTTATGCCGCCTCGCTTGCCGGTGCAGGCGCCAGTCAGATCGGTATCGGTGTGAACCTCGGTGCGGTTCAGCAGCAATTCACCCAGGGCAACATCACCGCGACCAGCAATGCGCTCGATATCTCGATCAACGGTGCAGGTTTTTTCCAGATGGACCAGAACGGGGCGACAACCTATACCCGCAACGGCCAGTTCCACCTGGACAAGAACGGTTTTATCGTCAATGACCAGAATCTGAAACTCACCGGATATGCCGCCCTTTCCGGCGTGATCGTGCCGTCGACGCCGGCGCCGCTGCAGATTTCCGCTTCCGCGTTGTCGCCCAAGGCAACGGGGTATAACACGAGCAGCAGCTTCAATGGCATCAAGGCCAACCTGAATCTGGATTCCCGGCAGTCTACGCCGACATCGGCGTGGGTTAACGGTGGCGCCGCCGGTTCGACCACGGCCTTCACGCCGGACCCGCTGACGTACAACTACTCGACGGCCCTGTCGATGTATGACTCCCTGGGCAACGACCACACCATGACCTTCTACTTCCGCAAGACGGCTGTATCGGGCCAGTGGGATGTCTATGCCAACGTCGACGGGACGACCAACCAGAATAACGGCGGCGCCGGTCCGATCGGAACGCTGACCTTCGGCACCAACGGGCAGATCACGGCCGGTTCGCCGATGAACGTGACGGTCAATATCAGCAACGTCGTCGCCAGCCAGAGCAAGCCGCCCAACGGTGCGCAAGCCACGCAAACCTTCCCGATCGACTTTACCGGGAGCACCCAGTTCGGCAGTCCGTTCGGCACCAATCGTCTGGAGCAGGACGGCTATGCGGCCGGCAATCTGATCGGCCTGTCGATCGGTAGCGATGGCGTGGTGCAAGGGCGCTATAGCAACGGTCAGACCTTTGCCCAGGGGCAGGTTGTGCTGGCCAACTTCACCAATCCGAACGGCCTGCAGGCACTCGGCAACAACCAGTGGTCGGAAACCTCCGTATCCGGTCCGGCGCTGGTCGGTGCGCCCAGTACCTCGAACCTGGGGGTCATTTCCTCCTCGACCATCGAAGAGTCCAACGTCGACCTGACCGGGGAACTGGTCAATCTGATCACCCAGCAACGTAACTATCAGGCCAACGCCCAGTCGATCAAGACGCAGGATCAGGTCATGCAGACGCTGGTGAACCTGCGCTAAACCACCGATTGAGCCGCTGACATGGATCGTCTGATCTACACCGCGATGACCGGCGCCAAGCATGTGTTCATGCAGCAGGCCGGTACCGCGAACAACCTGGCCAATGCCAGCACCATCGGCTTCAAGGCCCAGGAGCATCGCTTCCGTGCCGTGCCGGTGATCGGTGAAGGGATGCCGACGCGGGCCTTCACGGTGGATGCCTCGGTCAGCGACGTGATGGACGAAGGGCCGCTGATGTTCACCGGGCGCAACCTCGATGTCGCGGTGCGCGGCCGGGGGTGGATCGCCGTCCAGTTGCCCGATGGCAGCGAGGCTTATACCCGCGCCGGCAGCCTGGATGTCGATGTGACCGGTCTGCTGCAGACCAAGAGCGGCTATACGGTGGCCGGTGAGGGCGGACCGATCAACATTCCGCCCGACAACAACATCGAGATTGCGCCCGATGGCACGGTTTCCGTGGTGCCGAATTTCGGTACGCCGAACAATTCGAATGCGATCGGGCGGATCAAGCTGGTCAACCCGCCGGAGGCCGATCTGGTGCGCGGTTCGGACGGCCTGTTCCGCCTGCGCAACAACCAGCCGGCCGATGCCGATGTGAACGTCAAGCTGGTATCCGGCACGCTGGAAGGCAGCAACGTGAACGTCACCGATGCGATGGTCAATCTGATCAGCTTGTCGCGCCAGTTCGAAATGCAAATCAAGATGCTGCAGACAGCCGATACGAACGCCCAGCGGGCCGATCAGCTGCTCTCCCTGAATGCCTGATAGGACCTGAATCATGATCCGTTCCCTGTGGATTGCCCGTACCGGTCTCGATGCCCAGCAGACCCAGCTGGATGTCATTTCGAACAACCTGGCGAACGTCAGTACCAACGGTTTCAAGCGTTCGCGCGCGGTGTTCGAGGACCTGCTCTATCAGACCATGCGGCAGCCTGGCGCCCAGTCGTCGCAACAGACCCAGGTTCCTGCCGGCCTGCAGCTGGGTACCGGCGCCCGTCCGGTCTCCACGGCGCGTATCTTCACGCAGGGCAATCTGCAGAAGACCGATAACACGCTCGATCTGGCCATACAAGGCAACGGCTTCTTCCAGGTCCTGTTGCCGGACGGCACGACGGGTTACACCCGGGATGGCTCCTTCCAGAAGGATAACCAGGGCCAGATCGTCACTTCCGATGGCTATCCGCTGCAGCCGAACATCACGATTCCGGCCAACGCGCTGAGCATGTCGATCGGCACCGACGGTACGGTGACCGTCACCCAGCCGGGTAGCGCTGCGGCGACGCAGATCGGCAGCATCCAGCTGGCGACCTTCATCAATCCGGCCGGCATGTTGAGCATGGGGCAGAACCTGTACCAGGAAACCGCGGCGAGCGGTACGCCGACGCCCAATACGCCGGGGACCAACGGTGCCGGCATCGTGAACCAGGGCTACGTGGAAACCTCCAACGTGAACGTGGCCGAGGAACTGGTGACCATGATCCAGACCCAGCGTGCCTACGAACTGAACTCCAAGGTGGTGTCGACTTCCGATGCGATGCTCGGGCGCCTGACCCAGTTGTAAGGTGATCTCATGAAACGCCCTGTCCTGATCTTGCTGCTGAGCGCCCTGTTGCTGTCGGCCGGGTGCGCGACGGTTCCGCCGACCAACGTGCATCAGCCGATGACGGCGCGTCCCTCAGCACGTTTCGACATGCCGACCGGCAACGGTTCGATCTACCAGGCGGCCAGCAGCCGGCCGCTGTTCGAGGACCGCCGTGCCCGCTACGTAGGCGATACGATTACGGTCAAGATTACCGAAAGCACGACAGCCTCTACCAAGTCCAACAACAAGCTGGATAAATCGAATACGGCCTCGGCATCGGTGTCCGGTCTGAACAAGCTGCCAGGCAAAGGGCTGGTCGGACTCAATCTCGAGGCCGAAAGCGCCAATGCCTTCAGCGGCAAGGGCGAAGCGGCGAACAACAACATCTTCAACGGCAACATGTCGGTGACCGTGATTGACGTCATGCCCAACGGCAACCTGCTGGTTTCGGGCGAGAAGCAGGTGGCGATCGGGAACGAGCAGGAATTCGTCCGTATCTCCGGGGTGATCAACCCGAGCTTTGTCGATGCCTTCAATACGATCGAGTCGTCGCGGATTGCCGATGCCCGGTTCGAATACAAGTCTTCCGGCCAACTGGCCGAAGGCCAGGTCATGGGCTGGCTGGCACGCTTCTTCCTTAGTGTGATGCCGTTCTAGGGAATTTCTTGCGGAGGCGCATCATGAAGACGAAAAGCGGCAAACTGTTCCGGCAGACGGCAATTCTGGCCGCCTGTCTGCTGCCGCTGTGGTGCCAGCCGGCGCTGGCCGACCGGATCAAGGATCTGGCCAGCATTCAGGGGGTGCGCAACAACCAGTTGATCGGTTACGGCATCGTCGTCGGTCTCGACAACACCGGCGACCAGACCACGCAGACCCCGTTTACCACGCAGGCCATCGCCAACATGCTGTCGCAGTTGGGCGTCAATCTGACCCAGGAGCAGTCGCAGAAACTGCAGCTCAAGAACGTGGCGGCAGTCATGGTCACGGCCAACCTGCCACCTTTCTCGCGGCAAGGGCAGAGCATCGATGTCACCGTGTCGTCGATGGGCAATGCCAAGAGCCTGCGCGGCGGAACCTTGCTGATGACGCAACTCAAGGGGGCCGACGGTCAGGTATACGCCATGGCCCAGGGCAGCGTCATGGTCGGCGGAGCGGGGGCTTCGTCGGGCGGCTCCAAGGTGACTGTCAACCATCTGTCGGCCGGACGTATTCCTGGCGGCGCCAGCGTCGAGCGCGCCGTCCCGACGCTGATCGGACAGGGTGGCGTGGTTTATTACGAATTGTCGACGACCGACTTCGGCACCGCCCAGAAGGTGGTCGATGCCATCAACCGGAGCATGGGGCCGGGGACCGCGCAGGCTATCGACGGTCGGCGCATCGCGGTGCGTACCCCGGAGGATGCCGATTCGCGCGTTGCTTTCCTGGGGCGTGTCGAGAATCTCGATGTCCAGCCGGTGGCAGGCATGGCCAAGGTCATCGTCAATCCGCGTACCGGCTCGGTGGTCATGAACCAGAAGGTGACCCTGGAAGCCTGTGCTGTCGCGCACGGCAGCCTGTCGGTGGTGGTCGATGCCGGCCAGCCGCAGCTCGGACAGGGCGCCGACATCCAGGTCAAGCAGGACAACGGCAGCCTGATGAACGTCAAGGCCGGCGCCAACCTGGCGGATGTGGTCAAGGCATTGAACGCGCTGGGTGCCAACCCGCTCGACCTGCTCGCCATCCTGCAGGCCATGAAGGCTGCCGGGGCGCTGCGCGCCGATCTCGAAATCATCTGATCCCGACGATGTCGATGAAAATACAGAACACGCCCAACCGGGCGGCTTTCGACGTCCAGTCGGCGCAGGATTTGCGCAGCCAGTTCGCCAAGAATCCGCAGGAAGGGCTGAAGGCGGCTGCGCAGCAGTTCGAGACCATGTTCCTGCAGATGGTCATGAAGAGCATGCGCGATACCGTACCGGACGACGGCATGCTCAACAGCGAGCAATCGAAGTTCTACACCAGCCTGCTCGACCAGCAGATGGCGCAGAACCTTTCGTCCAATGGAAAAGGCGTCGGATTCGCCAAGTTGATCGAGCAGCAACTGGGGCGCACGATGGTCGGCAATGCCCCGGAGGGCGATGCGCAGGGGGCGGCAAACGCTGCCGCCGGCGACTTGCCGCTTGCCGCTTCCGATGGCCGCCATCTGCAGTACAAAACGGTGCTCGGCAATCTGCCGACTTCCGCGGCATATCCACGTGCCAATGCGACGGCTGCACCAGCTGCCGCAACGGAGATGCCGGCCAATTCGAAAGAGTTCGTCAATCGGGTGTGGCCGTATGCGGTCGAGGCTTCGCGCTCGACCGGCGTTCCGCCGCAGTTCCTGGTTGCCCATTCGGCGCTGGAAAGCGGTTGGGGGCGCTCGGAAATACGTCGCGCCGACGGCTCGCCCAGTTACAACCTGTTCGGTATCAAGGCCGGCAAGAACTGGAACGGTGCGACGGCGGATACGACGACGACGGAGTACGTCAATGGTCAGCCGCAGCAGTCGGTCGAGCGTTTTCGGGCTTACGGCTCGTACGAGGAGGCTTTCCGCGATTACGCCAATCTGCTGCGTAACAACGCGCGCTTCGGTGCGGTGATCGGGTCGCAGGATGGCACGGAGTTTGCGAAACGTTTGCAGCAGGCTGGCTACGCCACCGATCCGATGTATGCCGACAAGTTGTCGCGCATTATCAATGGCCCCGCATTGCGGCAGGCACTGATCGGTTGATGGCTTCCTAAACTTTACGGTAGTTTGGCCGTTAACCTCCTAGAGGTGACATGATGGGTACAGGAATTTTCAGCATCGGAGTCAGTGGCATCGCGGCAGCGCAGATGGGCTTGCTGACGACCGAACATAACGTGGTGAACGCCAATACGCCGGGCTACAGCCGTCAGACGACGACGCAGGCGACCAACATCGCGGTCAATACCGGTGCCGGCGCGATGGGGCAGGGTGTCCATGTGCAGACCGTCAAGCGGATGTACGACAGCTACGTCAATTCCCAGGTCAATACCGCCCAGACCCAGGTCAGCCAGCTGGATTCCTTCTACAGTGAAATCAGCCAGATCGATAACCTGCTGGCCGACCCCAATGCCGGCTTGTCGCCCGCACTGCAGAGCTTTTTTGCCGGTGTCCAGCAGGTTGCGTCGAATCCGTCGCTCCTGCCGGCCAGGCAGTCGATGATCAGCAGTGCGCAGACGCTGGTGGGCCGTTTCCAGGACATCCAGAGCAAAATCGGCGAAATTGCCGATGAGGTCAATGGTCGTATCACGGATGCCGTGAGCGAAATCAATGCCTATGCAGCCCAGATCGCCGACGTGAATCAGCGGATCGTGGTTGCCGAAGCTGCCTATCAACAACCGGCCAACGACCTGCTCGATCAGCGCGATCAACTGGTCAGCGAACTCAACAAGCGAATCCGGGTGCAAACGAGCACCAATTCCAATGGCAGCTACAACGTCTATATCGGCAACGGCCAGCAGCTGGTTGTCGGCTCGCAGGTGATGCAGCTGACGGCCACCGCCTCGACCTCCGATCCATCGAAGATCGTTGTCGGCCTGAAAACCAATAGCGGAACGCTCCAGATGCCGGATTCGCTGATTGTCGGCGGGCAATTGGGCGGCTTGGTCGATTTTCGCAATCGCTCCCTGGATTCGGTAGGAAACGAGCTGGGACGCATCGCCGCATCCGTGGCGCTTACCTTCAATGCCCAGCATGAGCTTGGTCAGGATTTGCAGGGCAATATTTTGGGGAATGCCGGATTTGTCGGCAATTTCTTTTCGATACCGTCTCCCATGGTTTTGCCGAACGCGGGCAATACGGGGACGGGCGCCGTGTCGGCAAGCCTTGCCGCACCGAGCAATTCCGGGAATTTTTATACCAATCTGACCAACAGCAACTATCAGGTGGCTTTCGGTGCCGCCGGCGCGTACACCATCACGCGCCAGAGCGACGGGCAGCTGGTTGGCAGCGGTAGCGGTGCCGGTTCGGTTACTGTGGATGGCGTAGCGATCACCATTGGTGCGGTCGGCAACAATGGCGATACCTTCGTGATCAAGCCGGTGGCCGATGCGGCGATGACGATCAGTGTCGACGGCCGGATTGCCGCCGACCCGCGTCTGGTTGCCGCTGCCGCACCGGTTCGTACGGCTCCGGTCCAGACCAATACCGGTTCGATGACCATCTCGCAAGGCAGCGTCGCGACCGGCTACAGCATGGCGGGATTGCCGGTGACGCTGAGCGCGACGGCGACCACGCTCAACGGCGTCCCTGGGACATGGACGGCTGTCTATTCGGACGGTACGAGTTCGGCGCCGAGCTCCGGTAACATCCCGTTGACTGCTGGCGCGGCAACCCTGGCGAAGATCACCTTCAACGGCATGAGCTTCGATATCAAGGGAAGCCCGGCAGCCGGCGACCAGTTTACGGTGCAGCAGAATACGGCAGGTGTTCAGGACGGCCGGAATGCGGTGCTGTTTGCCAAGCTGCAGACGCAGAACACCGTCTCCGGCGGCACGGCAACCTACCAGGCGGCCTTTGCTCGTCTGGTGGCCGATAACGGCATCATGACCCGAGAAACCAAGGTCAAGATGGATGCGCAAACTTCCGTGCTCAAGCAGGCGCAATCGGCGCGTGAGGCACTTTCCGGGGTCAACCTGGACGAAGAGGCCGCTGAGATGCTGAAGTTCCAGCGTGCCTACCAAGCATCTTCCAAGATACTGGAGGTCGGTAATCAGCTGTTCGATACCATCCTGTCGCTTGGCAGATAAGGAGAAAGCCCATGCGTGTCAGTACCTCGATGATTTTCACTAGCGGCAAGCAGGGTATCCAGGACCGGCAGTTCGATCTGTACAAGACCCAGAACCAGCTATCCACCGGACGCCGTGTGTTGACACCGGCCGATGACCCGATTGCCGCTTCGGAGGCGCTCAAGGTCGAGCAATCCAGAGGGGTCACCACCCAGATGCTCGACAACCAGAACACGGCCCTGTCTTCCCTGACCTTCCTGGAGGGAACGCTGAGCAGCGTGAACAACGAACTCGACGCGATCTTCGCCCGGGCGAGCGATGCGGGAAATCCGACCTACAGTGCGTCGGATCGCGGCATGCTCGCCGCCGAGTTGAAGAAGCGCATGCAGAATCTGGTCAGCCTGGCCAACACGCAGGACGGTACCGGCCTGTATATCTTTGCCGGCTTCAAGGCGACGACGCAGCCCTTCCAGAACAATGTGGGTGCGACCCAACCCTACGCGCTGGGTGGCGGGACCCTGGTCAATTACAACGGTGATGCCGGGCAGCAGTCGCTGCTGGTTTCCCAGTCTGCCGAAATGCCGATCAGCGAGAACGGCCTCGATGTGTTCATGCGCGTCAAGGATGCTTCAGGCAATGTCGTTGGCCGGAGCGTCTTCGACAGCTTGCAGAACATGATCGACATTCTCGATCCGACCAGCGGCGTTCCCTATACGGCCGCCACTTACAACCAGGCCATTGGCGACCTGCGTTCGGCCATTTCCCATGTGGCCAATGTGCGCGCCACGGTCGGCGCCCGCCAGAACTCTCTGGAGACGTTGATCGAGGGCAGCAAGGATCGCAACCTGCAGTACACCCAGCGCCTTTCTGATTTGCAGGATCTCGATTACACCGAGGCCATTTCGCGGTTCGCCAACTACAAGATGCAACTCGAAGCCGCGCAAACGACCTTCAAGGAAATCAGTCAGCTGAGCTTGTTCAACATCCTATGAAAACAAGAGTTCTAGTGGGGATGGCCGTGTGCGTCGCCTTGGTGGGTTGCACCAATACCGGCAGGACAGGGGGCTCGCCGCTGATTCCCGATCAGGCCATTCGCCTGACCGCGCACACTTCGGTTTCGTTGACGACCTTGCTGGTGGGGGCCGCGATCTATGCCTACTACGATCCGCTGGCGCCGAACTGGGAGATCGAGGAGGAGCGGCTGGACGACGAGACCTATCGGTTCTCGATGAAGATGAAGCGCTACCATACCGGCGGCTCGGGCGAATCGATACAGATACTCAAGCGCCGAGCCAATCAGATACAGCGCGAGCAGGGGTTTGGCGGATACCAGATTCTCGAATACAGCGAAGGTATCGACTCGCAGACAATCGGCGCCCGGCGCGTTGCCGAAGGAACGATCAAGCTGGTCAAGCCCCAGCAGGCCGACTCGTTCATGCTGAACTGAGCGTTACGGTTTTCCGGGAACCATAACGCCGAGCATCGCTTCGAGTCCGACCTGGAAAATGCCCTGGAACGGCGGCGCCAGGTAATTCAGGCTGATGGCCAGGATAAGGAAGCCTCCGATCAGGGTGAGCGGGAAACCCAGTGCGAAAAGATTGAGTTGCGGTGCGGCCCGCGTCAATACGGCCAGTGCGACGTTGGTGATCATCAGCGCCGCCATGATGGGCAGGGACAAGAGCAGCCCTGCGGAAAATATCTTGCTGCCGAGTTCGGCAATGTTCAGCCAGGAGCCGGCACCGACGGGCACGTTGCTGATCGGAATGGCCGAAAAGCTTTGGGCCAGGGTCGCGAGATAAAGCAGGTGTCCGTTCAGCGACAGGAACAGCAGCAAGGCGACCAGGTTCATGAATTCCGCGATGACGGGGGTTTGCGAGGCGTTCAAAGGATCATAGAAGGTCGCAAAACCAAGCCCCATCTGGCTGCCAATGAATTCGCCCGCGAACAGGAATGCCGTAAAGACAATCTTCGCGGCGAAGCCCATACCGATACCGATCAACATCTGCTGAGCCATGATCCATAGTCCGGCTGGCGAAGCGGGCTGCACTTCCGGCATTGGCGGCAAACCGGGGGCGAGGGCGACGGTAATCGCAATGCCGATGGTCAATCGAATACGCTTGGGTACGCCGGCTGTACTCCACAACGGAGCCGTCGCGATGAATCCCAGGATGCGACTCAGCGGAAAGATGAAGGCAACGATCCAGGCATCGATCTGGCCGGAAGCGATGCTGATCATGGATTAGCCGATGAGTTGGGGAATGCTGCCGAACAGGCGCTGGATATAGTCGATCAGGTACTGCAGCATCCACGGGCCGGTCAGCAGCAAGACGACAAACATGGCAACCAGCTTGGGAACGAACTGCAAGGTCGATTCGTTCAGCTGCGTTGCGGCCTGAAAGATGCTGATGATCAGGCCGACGACCAGGGCGGTGACGAGCAGCGGTGCCGAAATCAGCAGGGTTACCTCGATCGCCTGGCGGCCAATCTCCATGACGGTCCCCGGCGTCATGGCGAAAAGCTCTGGACCAGTGAGCCGATGATCAGGTGCCAGCCGTCGACCAGAACGAAGAGCATCAGCTTGAACGGCAGAGCGACCATGACCGGAGACATCATCATCATGCCCATCGACATCAGCAGGCTGGCGACCACCATGTCGATCACCAGGAAGGGAATGAACAGGATGAAACCGATCTGGAAGGCAGTCTTGAGTTCGCTGATGACAAAGGCCGGGATCAGTATGCGCAGCGGCGTGTCCTCTGGCTTGTCGATCTTGTCAATCTTCGCGATGCCGGCGAACAGTGCCAGGTCGGCTTCGCGGGTCTGCTTGAGCATGAAGCCGCGCATTGGTGCTGCAGCCCTCTCGGCAGCCTGCATGACGTTGATCTTGTTTTCCGACAAGGGAAGATAGGCTTCCGTATAAACCCTGTCGAGTGCCGGGCTCATAATGAAGAAGGTCAGGAATAAGGACAGCCCGACGATGATCTGGTTGGGGGGGGTGGTTGGCGTACCCAGCGCATGGCGCAGCAGGGAGAGGACGATCACGATGCGCGTGAAGCCGGTCATCATCAGCACGGAGGCCGGGATGAAGGTCAGCGCCGTCATCAACAGCAGTGTCTGGATCGTCAGCGAATAGGTCGTTCCGCCGCCGGCGGCCGGTGCGCTGGTGATTGCCGGAAGGCCGCCCGTGGCCTGAGCCAGCGCCAGTCCGGCGGGAAGCAAGAGCAGGAGCGAGGCGAGCAGGCGTTTAATCATGTTGTGAGCGATTGGCGACGGTTTGCAGCCACTGGGCAAAAGGTTTTTCGGCCGAGGCGGAGGATGTTGCGTCCGGGAGGCTGCCCTTGTCCATACGGTGCAGTGTACGAATCTGGCCAGGAACGATGCCGATGACCAGCCAGTCATTGCCAACTTCGAGCAGCACGATTCGCTCGCGAGGGCCTAGCGCCACGCCACCGATGACCTTCATGCCGGCCTGTCCGAAGCCTTTGCCGCCGGAGACCTTGCGTGCCAGCCAGGCCGTTGCAGCCAGCAGGGCGACGATAAGGGCCAGGGCGAAGCCGGCCTGGATATAGGTCCCTGACGAGATGCCCGGTTGAACGGCTTCGCCGGCTTGGGCTGCGGCAGGAAGGAGCAGAATTAGGGTGCGTAACAAGGCGGGTTTCGCTAGCGGAGATCGTAGCCCGCTATCTTAATCGAAACTCCGCAGCGCGTTCAGCGATTGAGCTTACGCATCCGTTCGGATGGCGTGATGATGTCGGTCAGGCGGATACCGAACTTGTCATTGACCACGACGACCTCGCCCTGGGCGATCAGGGTGCCGTTGACCATGACATCCATGGGTTCGCCGGCCATGGCATCGAGTTCGACGACCGAACCATGGGCAAGCTGCAACAGGTTCTTGATGGTGATCTTCGTGCGGCCCAGTTCGACCGTGATCTGAACCGGAATGTCCAGGATCATGTCGAGTTCGTTCATCATGCCGGCATTGCCGCTGTTGCCGCCGAATGAGGGGAAAATGTTCGCCGGCTGGGCATTGACCGGCTCGGCCGGGGCGTCGGAAACGGTCTGCTCGGCCATGGCGGCAGCCCAGTCGTCTTCGCTGATCTGGCCTTCGTCGGCGGCGTTACTCTCGATGTTTTCCATTTCGTCAGCCATTGTTTTCTCCTGGTGCCGGTTCCGCGTGGGCGGTTTCCGGCGAGGCGGCGATGAATCGCTCGACCTTCAAAGCGTATTGACCATTCTGCTGGCCGTAGGTGCACTCCATGAGCGGAACGCTGTCGACCAAAGCCTCGATCTTGTCCGGGATGTGCAGGGGAATGACGTCACCGGCCTTGAGTCTGAGTATCTGTCCCAGCGATACCTTGCCTGAGCCCAGCATGGCTACGATTTCAACCTCGGCACCTTGCAGTTGCTTGCGCAGGGTGCCGATCCAGCGCTTGTCCGAGGACAGCTGGTCGCTTTGCATGGTGCTGTACAGGAGGTCGCGGATAGGCTCCAGCATCGAATAGGGGAAGCAGATGTGCATGTCGGCCGTTGCGCCACCGAACTCAAGCGTAAAAGTCGTGGAAACCACGATTTCCGACGGAGTGGCGATGTTGGCAAACTGCGAATTCATCTCCGAGCGGATGTATTCGAAGCTCATGTCGTAGACGGGTTTCCACGACTTGCTGTATTCGGTGAAGACTACATTGAGCAAGCCCTGGATGATGCGTTGCTCGGTTGCCGTGAAATCCCGCCCTTCGACGCGCGTATGGAAGCGACCATCGCCACCGAACATGTTGTCGACCACCAGGAAGACCAGATTCGGGTCGAACACGAAGAGTGCCGTGCCCCGCAAGGGCTTGGCGACGACGAGGTTCAGGTTGGTCGGTACGACGAGGTTGCGGATGAACTCGCTGTATTTCTGGACGCGAATCGGGCCGACCGAGATTTCCGCGTTCCGGTGCATGTAGTTGAACAGGCCGATACGCAGGTAACGGGCAAAGCGCTCATTGACCAGTTCCAGGGTCGGCATCCGGCCGCGGACAATCCGTTCCTGGGTGCCGATGTTGTAGGCGCGAACCCCCCCGCCTTCACCTGTGCTGTCCTCAGGTTCGTCAGTCTCGCCGGTGACGCCCTTGAGTAGGGCGTCAACCTCATCCTGGGAGAGAAAGTCGCCTGCCATGGCTCCTTACTGGATGATGAAAGAGGTGAAAAGGACGGACTTGACCGGACCTTCGGAAGCCGTGATCTCGCCTTTCTTATTCTTCTTGGGCGGTTCAATGACCGAATTGATCTCTTCCTTGAGCGCTTCGGCCAGCTTCTCTTTGCCTTCCTTCGGCAGCAGTTCCGAGGCTTTCTTGGAAGAGAGCAACAAGGTGATGTTATTGCGAATTTTGGGGGTCAATGCCTTGAGTTGCGGGTCAGCGGTCGCATCTTCGAGTTCGAGCGAAAGGATCACCTGCAGGTATTGATCGCCGGTTTCAGGAACCAGGTTGACCGTGAACGGGTCGAGATTGACAAAGACCGGAGCGGCGTGCGCTTCTTTCTTTTTGTCCTTTTTCTTGGGCTTGGCGGTTTCTTCGGCGACTTCCTCGTCGCCTTCCTCGTGATCGCCCTTCTTGAGCAGCATGAAGGCCGCGCCACCGCCGGCCAGGACAACCACCAGAACAACGGCCAAGATGATGATCAACAGTTTTTTGCTTTTTTTCGGAGCGACTTCTGCCCCTTCTTCCGCTGGCTTGGCATCCTTGGCCATGTTCTCTCCTGTCTAGAGTTTCCTTGTCCGTCAGGCAAACAGGTCTACAAGGCCCCGGCCTTGTTGCAGGGGCGTTGCGACACCTGCGCCTGGCGCATTGTCATTGGCCGGGAGTATAGCGTTTTCAAGCGTTGCTTGGGTTCTGTTTGGCGTTGTGAAAGGGGTATTCTGGTTTTGCTGTGCCAGATTTGCACCGACATTGGTATCGCCCAGGCTGATGCCGGCGGAAGCAAGCATTTCCTTCAGTTGGGGCAAGGAGCTTTCGATTGCCTGGCGTACTTCGGCGTGAGGCGACGCGAATACGGCGGTTGCCTGGTCACCGCTCAGGCTTAGTGTGATCTGTACAGGACCGAGTTGTGGCGGATTGATGTTGATCTGGGCGCTTTGTATCTCTTGGTTGGCCATCCAGACGACTTTCTCGCTGAATTGCTGCGACCATGCCGGGTTATGCAGATGGGCGGCGACACTGCTCATGTTTGATTGTCCGCCTGGTGCGACGCCGCGCTGATGGAGCGAGGTGGCAATCGCATCGTTGAATGCAGGGACGTGCCCCATGCCGGGTTCGCTGCCGGCGGCAATATTTGCCGTGTCAAGGAGTGGCTTGGTTGCCGGTGCCGGATCGCCGGAGAGTTTCGCCTCCGTGCCGGAGACGCCCAGGCCGGCGCGTTGCGCGGCTAGCGCCTTGTCCAGAATGGGAAGGTCCTTGGGAGTAGATTCGGTCGGGATATTTCCCGCCAGCAATTGGCCTTTCGAGGCAGCGGAGAGTGTGTCGCTGTTCAGTTCGATGCTTGGAGCTTCGCTGCGGGCAGCGGGCTGGTTTTGAGCGGTGCCGAGCATGGCGATAAGCGCTGCCGGGTCGAGCTGCAATATGCCGGCATCGGCGGCGGTGTCGCTCGTGAGCAAGTCTCGCGTGCCGGCGTCATCGGCCAAGGCTTTGGAGGCGAGGGATGGGTCGCTTCCCTGAGACATGAGTGCGGACAGGGACTGGCCCGATAGCAGGGTGGCGAAATCGCCGGGCAGCGCACTGCTCGTACCGGTAGAGCTAGCGCCTGAGTTTGTGCTGACGCCGCTTGCTCGCTGTGAAATGACACTCAGGCCCATGGCCAAACCTTTGAAAAGATTGTTTAGCCAGCTGTGAGCAATATGCGTGCCTGTCAGGAGTCCTGGTCGGATGAGTCCTTGATGCCGTATTTCCGCGTGGAGAACTCATCCTGCAGTTTTTGCTCGATCTTGTTCTCGCGATAACGCTCACGGGCATCATGTCGTTGGGACAAGGTGTCAATGGCTTTCAATTGCTTGTTCTGGCTTTGCCAATGCACCTGGCCCGCTTTGGTGTTGCGTTCGGAATCCTGTACGGCAATCCGTTGCTGCTCGATGGCTTCGTCGATTCTGGCCAGGAAATCCTGATAATTGAGCATGACCAGCCGGGTGATGCCTTGGGCGACGGCTTCCCGCAGGCGTTGGGCGTATTCCTCGCGATACTGTTCGAGCATCTGCAAGCGGCTGCGCTGGCTTTGTTCTGCCGCGATCAGTTTGCCGAGGGTCCTGGTCGCCTCGTCGGTGCGGGTTTGCATCAGGTCCAGCAAGGGTTGCAGGGAAAATGTCTGAGGCATGGGTTATTAGAGGAGCGTCTTGAGTGCTTCAAGGCTGGCCGGAAAGTCTGCCTGCTCGACCAGTTGTTGTTGCAGGAAGCCCTCCATCCTCGGGTACAGCGCGATGGCCTGGTCGAGAACAGGGTCGGAGCCAGGCGCGTAGGCGCCGACTGAGATCAGGTCGCGCGAGCGCTGATAGCGCGCGAAGAGCACCTTGAATTTGCGGATCTGGTCGAGGTGCGGCGCGTCGATCAAATTGACCATGGCGCGGCTGATCGACTGTTCGATATCGATGGCGGGGTAGTGACCGGCGTCGGCCAGCGTGCGGGAAAGCACGATGTGGCCGTCCAGAATGGCGCGCGCCGAGTCGGCAATCGGATCCTGCTGGTCGTCGCCTTCGGCGAGCACCGTATAGAAGGCAGTGATCGAGCCGCCGCCTTCCGGGCCGTTGCCCGCCCGTTCGACCAGTTGCGGGAGGCGGGCGAAGACCGATGGCGGATAGCCGCGTGTCGCCGGCGGCTCGCCGATGGCCAGCGCTATCTCGCGCTGGGCCATGGCGAAGCGGGTCAGCGAGTCCATGATCAGCAGGACTTGCTTGCCCTGGTCGCGAAAGTACTCGGCGATGGTCGTCGCATAGGCGGCACCTTGCAGGCGCATGAGCGGCCCCGTGTCGGCCGGCGCGGCCACGACAACGGAGCGCCGCATGCCTTCTTCGCCAAGAATCTGTTCGATGAACTCCTTGACCTCGCGACCCCGTTCGCCGATCAGGCCGACGACGATGACTTCAGCTTCGGTGTAGCGCGCCATCATGCCGAGCAGAACCGACTTGCCGACCCCGGAGCCGGCGAAGAGTCCCATCCGCTGGCCGCGCCCGACGGTCAGCAGGGCATTGATCGCCCGAATGCCGACATCGAGCGGCTGGACGATGGAGGCGCGCATCATCGGATTGAACGGGCGACTCTGGAGCGAACGCGTGGTCGCTATGGTGAGCGGGCCTTTGCTGTCCAGCGGGCGTCCGACACCATCGACGACACGGCCGAGCAGTTCGTCGCCAACGGGTACCTGCTTGGCACGATCGATTGCGCGGCGGCGTTTGAACTGAGGAACGTCGACGCGCGGTCCGGTTTGCGGTGCATCGACTGCCTCGACGCGCGCTCCGGGGGCGAGGCCGAAAACATCGTCAGACGGCATCAGGTAGATTTTTTCGCCGGCAAAGCCGACGACTTCGGCTTCCACCGGCGTCCCTCCGCCCGGGATGATGCGGCAGGTGCTGCCAAGCGGCAGCTTGAGGCCGGATGCCTCCATGACCAATCCGTTGATGCGCGTCAGGCGGCCGGTTGCCCACAAGGGCTGGGCCTGGCTGGCTGCAGCCTGGCAGTTGGCCAGGAAGCGCCGCCAGCGACCAAGATGGTCAGGCGGCGGCGAACTCAGGTTTTCGTCAGCCATTGCGTCGGTTCAATGCCGATGGCTTCCAGAACCCGCCGCCAGCGTGTTTCGATCGAGGCGTCGATTTCGCTGCTGCCCGCCCTGACCTGGCAACCGCCTTCGGAAACGGTCACGTCCGGAACGATGTGGGCACCGGTATGGGTGAGTTGATCCTTGAGCGTCGAAGATAGCGCCTCGGCATCCAGCGGGTTGAGGTGCAAGGAGATGCCGCCGTGGTGCAGCGGCAATTCGGCCATGGCCTCGCGAATGGTCGGTAGCAAGCGTTCTCGTTCGACCTTGAGCGTGTTGCGGAGTACTTGCGAGGCGATTTCGAGCGCGAGATCGAGCAGTTGGTCGGATACTTCCTGATCCAGATGGGCCAGCGAAACCTGAAGATTGCCGATGATCGTCGAAAACTGCGCGGCTTGATCCGCCATGCGTGCGTCGAACTCGGCCTGTCCGGCAGCCAGTCCTTCTTCGTAGCCGGCCTGATAGCCTTCGGTGCGCGCGGCATCGTTGATGCGTGCCAGATCGTCGGCGGTCGGGAAGGGTATATCGACGACCGTTCCTGCGTCAGGTTGTCCGGAATCGGCCGTAGCCTGCGTCGATAGCGATCCGGCAGGCTCGTCGATTGCCGGCGCGCTTGGCTCGGCTGGCTTGTCGAAGGAGCCGATCTGCCAGCGCTGATAGCCGGCCAGCTGCTCCTTGGGAATGATGCGCGACATCGGTTAAACCATTTGTTCGCCGCCGGCGCCACCGAGCACGATCTGGCCTTCGTCGGCGAGGCGACGAACAATCTTGAGGATTTCCTTCTGTTCGGCTTCCACTTCGGACAGGCGAACCGGACCCTTCGACTCCAGATCCTCGCGCAGCATTTCCGCGGCTCGCTGCGACATGTTCTTGAAGATTTTCTCGCGCAATTCGGGCGAAGCCCCCTTGAGGGCCAGAATCAGCGAATCGGACTGGATTTCGCGCAGGATCAGTTGGATCGAGCGATCGTCGATATCCATGAGGTTCTCGAAGACGAACATCTCGTCGAGAATCTTCTGGGCCAGATCCGGATCGTATTCGCGAATGGCATCCACCACCGAAGTCTCGTTGGCCGTACCGATGAAGTTCAGGATTTCGGCGACCGTCCGTACGCCACCCATCGCTGTTCGCTTGACGCTCGCCGAGCCGGCGAGAATGCGCATCATGGCTTCGTTCAGTTCGCGCAAAGCGGCGGGCTGGATGCCTTCGAGCGTGGCGATACGGAGGACCACGTCATTACGCAGGCGCTCGGTGAAATGGTTCAGAATCTCGCTGGCGTGGTCGTGTTCCAGATGGACCAGGATGGTCGAGATGATCTGCGGGTGCTCGTTCTTGATCAGGTCGGCCACGGTGGCCGCATCCATCCACTTCAAGCCCTCGATGCCCGAGGTTTCACCCGTTTGCAGGATGCGCGAGATGAGGTTGGAGGCCTTGTCGTCGCCCAGTGCCTTGGTCAGCACGGAGCGGATGTAGTTGTCGGTGTCGACATGGACTGCGGCGTGTTCTTCGGAGGACTGGAGAAATTCGTCCAGGATGCCTTCTACCTTGGCGCGCGGAACCGACTTCAGCGCTGCCATGGCATGGCCGATCTTCTGGACCTCCCGCGGACCCAGGTGCTTGAGCACCTCCGCCGCCCGGTCCTCGCCGAGCGCGATGAGCAGCGTGGCGCTCTTTTCGAGTCCTTCCTCGGGGCTAGTTGCCATTGACGCCCATCCAGTCCTTGATCATGTTGGCAATGGCCTTCGGATCCTTGTCGGCGATATCTCGTGCCTTCTGGACCTTGACCGCGTAATGGTCGATGTGCACTTGGGTGGCATCTTCGCCCCCGTCCTCTTCGCCCGACTCGGCGCCGCCGAAGATGCCGCCCAGCCCTTCGCCGGCAGCATGGCGCTCGCCTTCGTGCTGCGGCGGGAACATGGTCTTGAGCAGCGGTTGAATGATCTTCAGATACAGGAAGGCGATGAGGGCTGCGATCAGCAGGTACTTGAAGATATCCTTGGCATACGAGACGTTTTCCGGATCTTTCCAGATCGGTAGTTCGCTGTCGCTCTTGTCGATGGCCGTGAAGGGCGCATTGGCAACCGAGAGCGTGTCGCCACGCTCCTTGCTGTAGCCCATTGCTTCGCGCACCAGTTCGTTGATCTGCTTCATCTCCGCGTCGGCAAGGGGCTTGGTGATCTGCTTGCCGGTCTTGTCGACTTCCTTGCGGTGGTTCAGGACGACCGCAGCCGAGAGGCGGCGGATATTGCCCATGCCCTGGCGGGTGTGGCGGATGGTCTTGTCCAGTTCGTAATTGATCGTGGCGTTCTTGCTGGTGCTGATCGGCTGGCCGGCAGCATTCAGCGGGGCCGTGACACCCGCGGCATCGACCTTGCCCTGGGGTTGTTCGCCCGGCTTGCCGGGCTGACCCGGGGTGTTGCCGGTGGCCGGCGTGGTCAGCGGGGCGGTCGCTGGTACCGGCGGCTGGTTGGTCAGGGCACCGGGAACGCCGCCGGCCGCCTGGTTGACACTGGCCGACTCGTTGTTTTGCTGGCTGCGTATGCTGGTGCTTTCCGGCGTGTTGTTCGGGCGGAAACTTTCGGCCGTCTGCTCCGTTTGCGAAAAATCGACGTCGGCGGCGACTTGTACCTTGAAATTATCCTGCCCGAGCAGCGGGGCGAGAATTTCATCGATGCGCTTGATGATGCTGTTCTCGACCTCGCGCACGTACTTGATCTGGGCCGGGTCGAGGCCGGCTTCGGTTAGCTTGCTCTTCAGTTGCGACAGCAGGGCGCCGTTCTGGTCGATGACCGTGACGTTGGAGGCCGGCAGTTGCGGTACGCTCGACGATACGAGGTGCGTGATGCCGGCAATCTGCCCGGCATCCAGGTTGCGGCCAGGGTAGAGGTTGAGCATCACCGATGCGGTCGGCTTCTGCTCTTCGCGGACAAAAACCGAAGGCTTCGGGATCGCCAGGTGGACGCGTGCCGACTGGACCGAGCCGACCGCCTGGATGGTGCGCGCCAGTTCGCCTTCGAGCCCGCGCTGGTAATTGACCTGCTCGGCGAACTGGCTGACGCCGAACTTCTGGTTCTCCATGAGTTCGAAGCCCACCATGCCGCCACGCGGCAGGCCCTGCGAGGCCAGTTTCAGGCGAACTTCATGGACGCGTTCCGCCGGAACGAGCAGGGCGCCGGTATCGCTGTAGCGGTGCGGGATGTTCTGTTGCTCGAGAATGGCTGCAATCGAGCCGCCATCTTTCTCGGTGAGGTTGGAAAACAGGACTTTCCAGTTGGGCTGACGACTCCACAGTATGGTGCCGACGATGACCGCGACGATGGCGGCTATGGCGACCATGAGGACGATCTTCTGCTGGCTGCCGAGCCGGTTGAAGGCATCGCGCAGGCGATCAGCCGGATTGGCGGCCGGTGCGGTTCCTGCTGTCGTCTCGGTAGTTGCTGCCATCAATATTCGGTTGAAATTCGGTGAAACAGAAGAAGAATCAATTGAGAAGCCAAATTTTCCTAGAAATATTCTACTATTACCGCGCCTGAATTCACCCTATCTTTTTTCAATGCCACCTGCCCAGGCAATTCCCGTGACGCCAGAGCCAGACAACAAGACAGCCGAATTGCAGCGCGCCTTCGCCATGTTCAATCAGGTTTCGGCCGAGTTGACCCAGGCATATGAGGCGCTGCAGGCTCGCGTGACGTCGTTGACCGAAGAGCTGGCCGTGGCCAACGGCGAATTGCGCCGGCAATTTCAGGAGAAGGAGGCGCTTTCGGAGCGCCTGTCGTCTTTGCTCGATGCCTTGCCGGCCGGGGTCGTGCTGCTTGATGCCAATGCCGTTGTGGTGGCGCTCAATCCCGCCGCGATTGTCTTCTTCGGGGAAACTGCCGTGGGGCGCCACTGGGGAGATGTCGCTCGCGATCATCTCGAGCCGACATTGACCGTCGGCGAATGGTTGTGCGGTGGCGGGCGGGTGTCGATTGCCGAGAGCGCATTGCCATCCGCTGGCGGGAAGATACTGCTGGTGCATGACGTGACGGCGGCGCATCAGATGAAGACCGAACTGGAGCGCAATCAAAGACTGGCGGCAATGGGCGAGATGGCGGCATCGCTGGCACACCAGTTGCGTACGCCGTTGGCGGCGGCCCTGCTATATACCTCGAATCTCGGTCAGCCCAGTGTGGCCGACGATGCGCGGGCCCGTTTTTCGGAGAAGGCCAGCGGCCAGCTGCGACGTCTGGAGCGACTGATTCAGGATGTGCTGCTCTTTGCGCGCGGCGAAAGCATCGGTCGCGATGTAATCGAGGCGGGCGACCTGCTGGCTGAAGCGGCTCAAACCGTCGAGCCGCTGATGCGTGAACATGGACTGGAATTTGCTGTGAACGATGCCTGCCAAGGGGCGACCATCGTCGGCAGCCGCAAGGCCCTGTTCGGTGCGCTGGTCAATTTGCTGGAGAACGCCATGCAAGCCATGCCGGGGGGCGGCAAAATTTGCCTGTCCGGCAATCGCCGAGGGGATTTGCTGGCCATCGGCGTGCGTGACAGTGGCCCGGGAATTTCCCGGGAAACACAGTCGCGCATTTTCGAGCCGTTCTTCACCACCAAAGGGCAGGGCACGGGCCTTGGCCTGGCCATTGCTCTCGGTGTGGCGCGCGCCCATGGCGGGACGATCGACCTGGTTTCCGAGCCGGGAGAAGGTGCCGAATTCGTGCTGACCCTGCCGGTCGCACCGGCAGAGAGAGAAAGAGAAGAGAATGTCTGATCATCGCTTGCCTATCCTCGTCGTTGAGGATGATCCCAGTCTTCGCGAGGCCATCGGCGATACACTCGAATTGTCCGGGCGGAGCTACGTCGCGGTGGATGGTGGCGAAGCCGCGCTCAAGGTGCTGGAAGAACAGGCGTTTTCCATCGTGGTCAGCGATGTGCGCATGATGCCGATGGACGGCATCACCCTGCTGAAGGAAATTCGGGCGCGCCTGCCGCATCTGCCGGTGGTTCTGATGACGGCCTATGCCGAAGTCGACAAGGCGGTCGACGCCATGCGTTCCGGGGCGTGTGACTTCCTGCTCAAGCCGTTCGAGCCGCAGGCCTTGCTCGCCCATATCAACAAATACGAACTGCCGGCTTCGGCCGATGGCGGCGGGGTTGTTGCCAACGATCCGGCCAGTCGCGAACTGTTTGCCATCGCGCAGCGCGTTGCACAGACCGATGCAACGGTCCTCCTGACAGGAGAGTCGGGCGTTGGCAAGGAAGTGGTCGCTCGCTATATTCATCGTCATTCGGCACGTCGGGATGGCCCTTTTGTTGCCATCAACTGTGCTGCGATACCTGACAGTCTGCTCGAGGCGACCTTGTTCGGTTATGAAAAAGGAGCCTTTACCGGCGCCCAGCAGGCGCAGGCCGGCAAGTTCGAGCAAGCCCAGGACGGTACCTTGCTGCTCGACGAAGTGACCGAGATGCCGATGGGGCTGCAGGCCAAATTGCTGCGGGTGTTGCAGGAGCGTGAAGTCGAGCGGGTTGGCGGCAAGAAGCCGGTGGCGCTCAACATCCGTATCATCGCGACTTCCAATCGGGATATGGCAGAGGCGGTTGCCAGAGGGGTGTTCCGTGAAGACCTCTACTATCGCTTGAACGTGTTCCCAATCGCCATTCCGGCGCTACGGCAGCGTCCGGAGGACATCGTCGCCATCGCCCGCCATTTCGTCGGCGAGCATGGCGGGCGCTTCGGGCGAACCGGCATGTCGCTGTCGTCGGGCGCCGAAGCGGCGCTGGCGGCCCATGCCTGGCCCGGCAATATTCGCGAACTCGAAAATGTCATTCAGCGCGCCTTGATCATGGCATCAGGCAGCAGCATCGGACCGGAGGCTCTGAATCTGGTCGTCCGGCCGGTGGAGGCCGCGACGCAGGTTGTCCCGCTTTCTGCGACGTCCGGCATGTCGGTTGGCGTGTCGGAACCGGCAAAAAAGGTCGATAATATGAAGGACTTGGAGCGCGACCATATCCTGCGGACGCTGGCTGAAGTAGGAGGCTCACGCAAGAAGGCTATCGAGCGCCTCGGTATATCGGAGCGAACCTTGCGCTACAAGCTGCAGCAGTATCGCGATGAAGGGTTTTTCGAAGGCTGATTGGCCTGAGAATTGCTTGTTAATTGCCGTATAGGTTGGAGTACATCATGGATACGAACGGAATCGAACAAATGTTGAGTGTGCTGCGCACGACGGCGGCGCAGGCATCCGGCAAGGCCGCAGCGCCGGTTGCCGGTGGTTCCGATTTTGCCCAGATTTTGCAGGGGTCCATCGACAAGGTTAACGAAACGCAGCGGCAGGCCAATCAGATGGCGGAAAAACTTGCCGCCGGCGATACCAGCCAGAACCTTCATGAGGTCATGATCGCTTTGCAGACGGCCAGCGTTTCGTTTCAGGAGATGGTGCAGGTGCGCAACAAGCTGGTTTCCGCCTATCAGGATGTGATGAACATCCAGGTTTAATCGACCAGGCCGGAGTTTCTGGCGGTACGTTCGCGCTCGATGCGGGTGATGTAACGTTCGATCATGCCCAGGCGCATGGCGGGGACGCCGACGAAAGAGCAGCCGATGCGGAGAGTGTGAGGCCCGTTGGGTGATGATACTTCCACGACCTTGCGCACTTGCAGGTTGATCTGCAGAACACATTCGTCCGGAATCTCCAGGCGACAATCCTTGAATATGCTTCCGGGCTCGAGATTCGCCAGCAGGTCGATCGGCGCCTCCAGACTGATGCCGCCGCCGCTGATGTCGAGGACAGTCAGGTCGTGGCGGTGGATTCCCGTGTTTGGGTCGTCAATGGCGATGCCGCAGCGGATTGGTATCCCGCCCGGAGGTTCGAGGCGGAAGTGTTCGCGGCGCTGCAGACGCAGCAGTATGCTCGGGACAGCAGCCTTGAGCGCCGGGCGATTGTTGTGGATGGTTGCCTGCAGTGCGTTGAGGCGAAACTGCACCTTGACCCGCTCGATCCGGACAATGAAGGTGATTTGTCGCGCCTGAACGGCTGCGCTGGATTGCTCGGGCGATTGGGGCGGGTCGAAAAAGAGTTCGCCACCTTCCAGGTCGATGGCCAACAAGGTGGTCAGGAAGCTCTGTCGTCCGTCATCGAGGTAGGCGCTGATCAGGTCGCCATGTTTGGCCAGTTGGCCAAGGTAGTAGTGAATTTCCTGCGGTTGATCCAGCGCGTATTGGGCGTACTCGTCGAACCGGTCGATTTCGAAGGCGTGTGGCGTCTGTTCGCCAAGGCTTGAAGGCATGCAGGTTGGTAACTGTCGAGCGAAATGCGAACATGGTAAAGCATTGCGTCGGTTCGTGCATTGCCCGTGGGTGCTGCTTGCGCTCACCCGCCTTTTGTCGCTGCGCTTTCCCCGTGCTCGATGCGGTATAGCCAGGCCAGGAGTTCGGCAACCGCCATGTAGAGCTGCGGGGGGATATGCTCGTCAAGATCGACCTGGGTCAGCAGTGCAACCAGTTCGGGTGACTCATGGACATAAACGCCATGCTCCTTGGCGCGCTCAATGATCTTTTCGGCAATCAGGCCTTTTCCTTTGGCCACCACCCGGGGGGCTGCATCGGTTTGGCTATAGGCGAGGGCGATTGCCTCGCGTACCGGATCATTCGCTGCCGTGGTCATGGCTGATGCTGATCTGGGCTAGCTCGAGGCCCGCCGATGACAATTGCTGTTGCAGTCGGTCGACGCCTCCGCGCAGGCGATCCTCGGTATTGTCCGAGTCGGTATTTACCGAGAGTGCTATTTTTCCCGCCGGTTGCAGGCGAAGGGTGACATCCAGCGAACCCAGTGAAGGAAGGCTCAGTTTGAGCCGGCTTTGCCATTCCCTTTCCATGCCAGGTTCTCCTGATTTTTGGCGGTCGGGGTGGTCGGCGATCTCCCATTGCATTGTCTGGCCGGGCCATATCTGGCCTTGCCAGGCAAAATTGTTTGTTGCCAGGCCGTCCAGTTGCTGTCGAACCAGCGAGGCCACGCCCTCCGGGATGGGGCCGCCGGCCGCCTTGGCTTCTGGTGCATTGCTGGCAAGCATGCCAGTACCCATCTGATTTGCCGGGCTGGAAGCGGATACGTTTTGTGTTCCGCTATCGATGGTGGCGAGAGCTGCTCCCGGCAACAATGGCGTTGCGGCAGGTAGTTTTCCCTGGGGTTCCTGTTTCAGGCTTTCGGTCGGTACTTGCCCGGCCACCCAGCGTGCCTGATGGGCTTCGTAGAACATGCCGCTTTGGGTCAATGCCTGCTTGAGTAGCGGCGCAAGTTCCGCACCGGTTTTCGGCATGTCGGTCACCAACGGCTGGCTGCCGTTGAGCGGCGCGGGGGCTGCTCGCTGGCCTTCATTTTCCTGGTTGCCGATGAGCTGGCCGATTAGTCGGCCGGCCGCGCTCAAGGTGGTCGGTACCGATTCGTTGGCCGATGCACCTGCGGTGTCGCCGGCCGTGCGGTTGGCGACGAAAGCCAGGGTGAGCTTGCCGTTACTCTCGGCGACTTCCAGTTCGAGGGTGTCGCCGGGCTTGGCGGAGAAGGGGAGTGCCAGCGTGACATCGCGCTGGGCGACGATGGCACGATAGGTACCGTTTGGCAGCAAGGCCTGTATTTCGGCCATGATGCGCTGCCCGGGCACCATCTCGGTCAAGGCATCGGTCAGTCGCTGGGCGGGGGCGACCGGCTGGTTCTGCGGTTGTTCTGCCGCAATGCGAGCCTGATCCGGAAGTTGTAGTCGCAGCGCGCTGGCGACGTCTGGCGGGATCATGCCTTGACTGGGTCGGGGAGTGCTTTCAGGCTGCCGACCAGCGGCGCGATCTGTTCACGACGCGTGGCGCACGCTAATTCTGCCTTGTTGATCAAGGCGTTGATCTCGGTGAGTCTGGCGCTGTCGGCTGACGAGGTATTGCTGATGGCGACCGGCGATCGATACAGAGACTCCAGGTCAGCCAGTTGTTGGCATACATTGGGCTGCATGAGTACCACCGCTTCCCACTCCCCTGCCTCGGCTTGCCTGATCAGTTGAGTCAATAGCGAAATGATGTTGCCCAGATCAAGTCTTGAGGAAACTCCCGGCTCGAGCATGTGGACGAATCCTCTATCTTCAGCCTGGTTGCGACGGCTGTCTGAGCTTGACGCCCAACTCGCGCCAAGCCCCGGCAATTTCTCCGAGCAACTTCTGCACTTCGGATACGGCGACCGGGTCCATGTGCGCATTGGCGTGAATCAGGCGGGAAACCATGTAGTCGTACAGCGCTTTGAGGTTGCCTGCCAGTTCGCCGCCTGACTCCGTATTGAGGCTGGCGGCAAGGCCGTCATTGATGATTTCGATGGCTTTGACCAGTGCGTCGGATTTGCCGTTGATGTCCTTGGCGGCGAGGCAAGTCTGTGCCCTGGCTAATGCTGCCTCTGCGCCATCGAACAGGAGCACGATGAGCCGATGCGGATCGGCACCCAATACATCGGACTCGAGGTCCATGCGGCGGTAGGCAGCAATCGGGTTAGAAAACATGGCGGGAGAGCTCTATCTGAAGCAAGTGGACAGATATCTTACGGTATCCAGATGGTGTGGTCGTCACACCAGGCTGAATTGGCTCAAAATTTGTCATTTAAAAATCTGCGATAGCGTTCCACTGGTCGCTTTGAATTGGGCGACAAGTTGGTCCATAGCGGTGAATTGGGCTCGGAAGCGTTTTTCAATAGTCACCATGCGGACTTCGAGTGCGGCCTGGTTGTCGGTGTATATCTTGACTGCATTATTGAGGCTGCTGACCCGCTGTGTCACGATGCCGCCGTTGTTAAGCATGCCGCCGACCGAATCGCTGAAGGCCTTTCCGTAGGCCTGGAGCGTGGTGAGGGCATCCGCAGGGGATTTGCCGATGACTTGCCTGAGCTTGGTTTCATCCAGCGTCAATTGGCCGGTCTGGGTAATGGAAACGCCCAGTTCGCTCAAGGTCTTGTAGGTTGCGCTGGAAAGTTCCGGCGGTATGCTGCTGCGTACGTTGGACAGCCCGGATGATATGGTGCGTGCGGCAAAGTCGCCATTTAGCGGCTGTGCGGTCTTTGTGGAACTGTTGTAGGCGCTGTTGGATTTGATCGTGCTGCTGATGCCGTTGTACGCGTCGACGAGTGCCTTGACGGCGGAGACCACCTTGTCGCTGTCGGTCTCCACTTTCAATGAGGTCGGGACGCCCGGGGGGCTGACTTTATTGGCGGTAATGCTCAAGCCGGCGATGTTCGTGAATACGTTGGTGGTTGATGAGACCGCAACGCCGTCGATCTTGATAAGGCCATCCTGTGCGGTGGCTCGGGCCAAACCAGCCGTACTGGTATCGAAATTCGCACCGTCCAGGTTGGCTTGCCCGCCGGAGGCGGTGAGGCCAGCGGTTAACGAGAAGTTGTTTGCTGCGCCAGAGTTATCACCGGTTAACACCATGCGCTGCCCACCGTTTGTCGTGTTGATCACGGTAGCAGTGACGCCGATCTTTGCGGCGTTGATCTTGTCGCGAACTTCGTCGAGTGTATAGCTGGTCTTGCCAGGGTCATTGAAATCGATCGCGGAAGCCGGGGTTCCTGCCACCGTGAAGCTGAGGCTGCCTGGAGAGAAAGTGGTTCCGGCTGTGTATTCCTGAGTGAAACTTTTTTGGGCAGAGGCCAGTTGGGTTACTTCGATACCGTATGTTCCAGCTGCAGCCCCGAAGGCGCTGGTTGCGGTAACGACGGTGGTATCTCCACTGGTCGCCTTGGTCGCCGCGAGCCGACTCGGAAACTGCAAAGTGTCGGCAGCTGTTTGCAGGGCTGATAACTTCGTGCTCAGCGTGCCAAAGAGCGAAATTCTGGCTTGTGTCGCGGTGATCTTTGTTGTCAGGGCGTCGATAGGCGCGCGTTCGGCGCTCATCAGCTTGGTGACCATAGTCTCCAGATCGAGTCCAGAACCGACGCCGAGGGAAGAAATGCTAGCCATAATCGATACTCCTAATTGCAGACCTTGAAATCAAGCAATAATCAGGCCTTCTCGCGAACGAACAATCCTTGCAGTTTATCCAGAGCCATGGCCAGACTGATTGCCTCTTCGGAAGGAATTTGCCTGATGACGTCTTTTGTGCCGCGGTCTATTATTTTTACAACCGATACCCCGGAATTGCTGTCAATTGCGAAATTGATATCCGTATTGGCTGTAGACACGAACTGCTTCAAACGTTCCACCGCCTGCTCGGTGGAGAGCGAGCCGCCTTGGCGATTCTGGTTGGCGGATTGATCGCCGCCATTATCCACCCTGTTGGCCGGGGGGGCTGCCTGGGTCGGTCTGGCCTGTTGCGTGTTGGTTGGCAGCCGGACAGCCGCCGCTCCCATGTTTCCACTATCCTGAATGGCACCGATGCTCATGATATGTACTCCCGGTGTGAATGGCAGAATGGGTGCAGGGCGTTTCCGCCGCTGCACCCATTACCGGATTAGTGGGATCCGTGATTAACGCAGCAGCGCCAGGACGCCTTGCGGAACGGCGTTGGCTTGCGAAACCATCGCCATGCCGGCCTGTTGCAGAACCTGGTGACGGGACAAACGGGCGGTTTCTTCGGCGAAGTCGGCGTCCATGATGCGGCTCTTGGCGGCCATCTGGTTTTCATAGCCAGAGCGGTCGGCTTCGATCTGGAATTGGGCGGCGTTGATGTTGGCACCGGCCGTTGCACGGGCGGATGCAATCGAAGTCAGGGCGCCGGAGGTGCCGATGGTTGCCGAGGTGAAGCTCAGGGATACCTGGGAGGTGCCGTTGAACGTTGCGTTGGCGATCACGTTGCCTGCTGCGGTAGCCAGCGCGGCGATTTCCGTGTCGATGTAGCCCTTTTCGGTAGTTCCCAGCAGTGCGTTGGTCTTTTGGGCTTCCAGTTCCTGGGCGCGCAGTGCGATGTCGCCGAGCGACTGGAGAGCACCGTCAGCAATCTGGTTGGCCGAAATCTGGTCGGAGTTGTTGCGGATGCGGGAGCTGATGGTACGCGAGTAGGCGTCCATGTTCAGGCCGATAGCCAGACCGGCGGCATCGTCCTTGGCGGAGTTGACACGCAGGCCGGAGGACAGGCGCTCAAGGGCAGAGGACAGCCCGGTTTCGTTCTTGGCGACGTTGCGCTGTGCATTGAGCGAGTAGACGTTGGTGTTGATGACAGCCATTTTGCTTCTCCTAAGTATGTTGGTACTGGGAGCGACCTACTTGCATTACCGCTTTCTGTTGTCCCGGTTGTACGGCGATTAATTCGCTGACAAGTTCCTTAACGACATCTCCCCGGGAAACTTTAGCGATTTTTTTAGAGTTTTCCGCTTTTTGCCTTTTTTCAAGGGAGGTGGGCCATAAGCCATTGATCCAGATTGTTTTCCAAAAGGAAGTGCTGGTGCACCCATTGTTTCAATGCGTCGCCTTCGGCCTCTCGGGCCTCGGGATCGTGGAGTCGTGCTCGAATCGCCTCAATCCACTGCCGGGGCGAATTTTGCACGCGGCAGGCCGGGCTGTTGCGATAGGGGTCGATATCCGTGCATACGGTACAAATACCGAGGATTCCATATTCAAGCAGCCGCAGGTTGCTCTTGCCCTGATTGAAGGGGTGCTGGACCAGTGGCGCAACCGCAATATCCAGATTCAACGCTGCGAGGCGGGCCGGATATTCGTTGAATGAGCCCAGTGGGTGAAATTCGGCGATCAGCGGGCGTAGTTCCGCCGGGCACATGCCGAAGAAAATCCATTCTGCCTCGTTGCGGGTCTGTTCGATAACCTCTTTGAGCAGGCTGAGGTCGGCGTGGTGGGTTGAGCCACCTGCCCATCCGATGCGTGGCTTTTTGCTTGTCCGTCTCTTGCTGTTCAGGCCGGACCAGATACCTTGCTCCAGTGCGTTGGGAATCACCCGGATATCGGAAATGAATCCGCGATAGGTTTCTGCGAGAAAGTCGGTCGAGACAATCAGACGATCGCAGCGTTCCAGCGCGTATTTGAGACAGCTCCGGCTGTTCGCCGGAATATTCTTGCGAAACAGATTGCTCTCGGGGAGATTGGTAATCAGGTCATCGAGCGTATAAACGGTGAATGGGCGCCCTGGCGTGCGGTGCAGGTTGTCGAGTGTAGCGAGCTGTTGCTCCTGGATATAGTGCTGGACGATCAGGGTGTCCGGAGCCATGCGCAATACTTCTGCGGTGGTCGGAATCCGCTTTCCATCTTGTTCCCAGATGCATGCCGTGGCCCGTCCGCTTTGTACCAGCCGATTCAGCGCCGCCGTAACGCGAAAGGCACCTTGTCCGTTATTGAGGGTGTGGACGAGCAGGCGCGGTGCGCCGGTCGGAAGAACCTGCCATTGAGGCAGGAAGGCTGTCTCTGGTGTAGGACTTGGGATGCTCAGGGACAGGCTGGGGTTCCAGAGACGATCCACCGCTTGGGCACCCCAGGTTTCGAGGATATTTTCGCCGGCCAGATGTTCCTGTCGGCGGACATGGAGGCGTGTCGTTTCGCGGGATTCTTCGGGCCTTTGTGCCAATCCGTCAAAGATCAGCGAGGCTCGGGGCTGATAGAGCAGGCGCTTGCCCAGCTTGTGGCGGAGCTTCAGCCCGAGGTCGGTTTCTGCGTGGTGATCCCCAAAGCGGGAGGTGTCCATTCCTCCCACGCCCTGATAGTCGGTTTTGCTGACCAGCATGCATCCGGACGGCAGAGTGCTGATATCGCGGCAAAGGTTGAGGCAGTCGAGGTAGCTGTCGTCACCGACTTTGGCCAATCGGCCATAGGGGGTTCCGGAAACCCCGGTCAGGCCCAGCACACTGCCGGCATTCTGAATGGCTGCACTACCGGGGGCAATCAACCGCGGGCTGCAAGCCGCAATGTCCGGTGAGGAGAGACTTCCCATCAACTCCTTGATCCAGAAGGGTTGAGCGACGACCACTTCTTCGCGGATCAGCAAAACATGGTTGTATTTGGCTGCCGCGACGGCCGCGTTACAGCGGGCTGCATGACCAGCCAGGGAGGGGGTGACAACATCTCTGATGAGACCGGCCTCCATCTTTGTTTTCAACCAGAGGGCGAGGTCGGGGTCGGTATAGGGGCAGCTGACGGAAACGAATACTTCCGATAGCGGGTAGTCGGTCTTTTCGAGGAGGCTGTCGAGGCAGCGTTGCAGCAGGTCCAGATTGCCTTGTGAAATGATGGCGATCGAAACGGGGCGGTTGTCGGATTTGGGGCGTACGCTCCAGCCTCGTGTCGATATCGGCGTGATTTCGGTGTGCTTCCCGACGGAACGCTCGTGTTCGGCCAGGGCTTCCAGACAGGCTGCCTGATCGCAGGGGAAGGTGTGGAAGTAGGTCAGGAGCACGTCGCCAACGTGCTTGATGTTTTGCCAGCCGGCTTCGCGGGCGACGCGTAGCAATTGGTCAAACCACGGGCTGCCAGGGCTCTTGGCGGTTCCGCCGGCGGCCATCCACACCGCTCGGCTGATACAGAGCGGGCCGGCAAGATCGGAAGAGAGCATGGCGCCGGGATTACTGCCCGGTTTGAAGCGGGGGGCGAAACGAAGTTTTCCGTCGGTGCAGTCGTCGTCGACAAAAAAAGCAACGGCAGCGGGCTGCGCCTGCATTTCGCACGCGATCCGCCAGAGATACAAGGGATCCAGCCGGGTGCCGGCGGGAATCTCGACCAGCCAATCGTGTCGGCGTAGCTCGGCAAGCTCGTCAATGGCGGCCTTGGCATCCTCCATCGTGTTCAACACATGCCAATCGATGCAGGGAATTTCCTGCAGCCCTTGCGGCGCAGGAAGCGTTGTGACGATATCGAGATGCCAGTGCGGGGTGAGTTGCTGCCCGAGACTTTCCAGTGTGTCGGCCAGCAGGGATTCGTCGCCAGGGGCGAGGCGCAGAAAGAGGTGAAAGTTCGTATGCTGCGTGGTGTTATTGGCTTCTTCGGGCAGCGAGGCGTTTTCCAGTATCAGAAAACGTTGGGTCAGCCAGCTCTGGTAGGCTTTGTCGATGCTGCGAGCCGTGCGGGTGGGGGCCGAGGAGTCCCGAGGCGACGCACTTTCCCGGGTTGCCTGCGTGACGCTGATGAAATTTTCCAGCTGTTTCCAGAACTCGGCCTGTTTTTTCCGGTAGTTATCCGTGGCCTTGCGAACGCTTTTCCTTGCCTCCTCCAGCGAAGCCGGGGCAGCGCTCCAGGTGCAACCGTCGGTGCCCAGATAACCCTTGAAGGGGGAGGGTAGCAGCAGTTCGTTTTGCAGATAGACAACCGGGCACCCGCAAAGCAATGCTTCGAAGCAGGCGGTTGAAGGCTCGTAGGTGTAGAGCACTGACGCTCGTTTGTACAGCGCTGCGAGTTCTTCAGGCGAGCGTGCCGGGACGCGGTAGGAAATTTCAAGTGCCTGCGCGGTGACCGGCGAGAGAATGCCTCCCCGGTCAAGATAGCGATTGATGAATACCAGTGCTCCGGAGCGCTGCCGGTCATCGGTCCCTTCGAGGTTGTATATCCGCGCGTTGATCAGCGGAACCTCCATGATTTCGGCCTTCATCCCGGCGGGCAGGATTTCTGCGCCGAAGCTGAAAATCAGATCGTCGTCATCCCAGTCGGGGGTCTGGCCGTTGACCACGCCCGGTGTATTGAGCAGATAGCGGACAACCCGATGAGCGGCCAAGGGATTGTCCGGGATGATCTCGGGATAGACCACGATAGGCTCAATGCCCGATGCCTGATGTCTTTCGCGCACCTCATCGGACAGGAAGGGCGTACGCAAATCGTTCGAGACCGTATCGGTCGTGACGTAGGCTTCTTCGCCGATCAGGTTGAGGGCATGGCAGAGATAGTGGATGGCGCGTGTCCCCCCGGAGCATTCCGTGTAGGGGGGGGCATACAGATAATAGGGAGCTCGGATTTGGCCGAAGATGTCTTTATCCATATGCGGTTTAGCTCAATTCACAAGGCTGTTTGGATGTGATTTTGAAAAAGACGTCGATTTCGCCACAGACGCGACGAATCTCGGCGGTGGTCATCTCCGAGAACATGGGGAGGCGGAGCAGGGTGTTCGCAATCTCGGTGGTGACTTGGAGTTTGCCATGGGCGCGGGCGTAACGAAATCCAGCAGGCGAATCATGGAGGGGGACGTAGTGGAAGACTGCGCTGATCCCCGCGCTATCCAGGTGCGCGATGAGCGCTTGTCGCTCGTTCGCGTCCCTGCAGAGAATGTAGAACAGATGGGCATTGGCCGGCTTGTCCTGTGCCAGCGCCGGGAGTTTGATGTGCCCTTGCTCGGCAAGCGGAGCCAGCAGCTCGAAATATTTGAGATATAGCGTGCGTCGGTGAGAGTTGATCCGCTTGGCATGCTCCAGCTGGGCGTACAGGAACGCCGCTGTTAGTTCGCTGGGCAGGAAGGATGAACCGATATCCACCCAAGTGTACTTTGACGTTTCTCCGCGCATGAAGGCTTTGCGGTTGGTCCCTTTCTGCCAGATGATTTCAGCCCGTTCGATGAGCTCGGGGTTGTTGATCAGCAGTGCCCCTCCCTCGCCGCTGATCACATTCTTGGTTTCGTGAAAGCTCAGGCAACCGAGATCGCCGAGTGTTCCAAGCGAACTGCCGCGATCACCGGAGAGAATGGCTTGCGCTGCGTCCTCGATCAACATCAGTCCGTGGTTGCGGGCGATCTCTCGCAGGGCGTTCATGGCGCACGGCTGACCTGCGTAATGAACGGCGACGATGGCTTTGGTCTTGGCGGTGATCGCCTCAGCGACTTGTCGTTCGTCAATATTCAGGGTGTCGGGGCGAATGTCGACGAAGACCGGAGTGGCTCCGCGAAGGACAAAGGCATTGGCGGTCGACACGAAGGTGAAGGACGGCATGATGACTTCATCCCCTGGGCCAACGCCAGCCAGAATGGCCGACATTTCGAGGGCGGCGGTGCAGGAGTGGGTGAGCAGGGCCTTGGGTGTTCCCAGGTGCTGTTCGAGCCAGGCTTGGCAACGCCGGGTGAATTCTCCGTCTCCGGCGATTGTCCCGTTGAGGACTGCCTGTGCAATATTGAAGAGTTCCTTGCCGACGAAGAACGGCTTGTTGAATGGAATGAGATCGTCGTGCATCGGATATTGCTCCTGGGGGTGATCTGCTCGATCGGGCTGGTTCGGGCAGTTTGACTATTTTTCTCGGTGCCCGGGGGCGTATCTCATATATTTACCGGATTTTGGGCCGCAATTGAAGAGCAGGTCCAGAATCGATACGGCGGGTTCGAAGGTCCCCCAACACTGCGGGTACTCAGGGTATCCGGCATAGTCGAACCAGTCGACCGCGATACCGGCCTCGGAAAACTCCGTGTCACTCAGATAGCAGCGGGCCGAGGGGCCCGAGATATAGACGTTCGCTTCGGCCTGGCGGCAGATGGCGATCAGGCGTTCAACCCGACCTTCTGCCTCCTGGAAGTCCCATGAATGATTGAAGCGGGTGCGTATGCCCAGGTAGTGGCATATCGCGACGATGAATTCCTGGTTCAGTGCCGAGAGATTGCTGTGGGTCTTGCCCAGGTAGAGCGGTTCGAGCCAGCGCGCCACGTCATGGAAATAAGCGGCGCGCGCATAGTTGGCGCACAGCGATTTCCAGTGCTTCTCCTGCCACAGGCTGTTCGACGGCGATACCTCCCGGATTTCGCGGTGGATATGATCGCCGACCGGGATGGTAAGCCAGGCAATTCCTTGAGGGGTTTTTATCTTGTTCCGGTTGCGCCAGTCGTTCTTGGTAAATTGGACGTCATCGTAGAAAACGAACTCGTCAACGGCGGCAATCAGATCGAAGTAACCTTTCCAGGGGATGTAGTTCGACTGGAGAATCGCGATTTTCTTCATGCCGGCTCAGCAGCGGCTTAAGGTTTGGCATGGCCGTAGCGATACATGTCGAGCATTTCCGGCGGGATTCCCCAGTCGAAGGCTCCCACTTGGTCGTGCAGTGTTTCGAGGTCGTCCCGGAACATCCTTTCCACCTGATCCGGCATCCGGCTCTTTGAAGGGGTAAAGCCGTGCTGGTACGCCGCACTGGTCAAATGGCGCGTCGCCTTGCGGATCGCCTGCTCCCGGGTTAGCGAACGGATGGGCTTGCGTTCAGGGGCGAATACCTCGAAGCGCTTGTCGACAGTTTCGCCGTGAACCATGGCGGCGACGTATTCCGAGAGCAACGGCGACATGTGGAAGCCATCGCGTTTGGTTCCGGAGGCGACAATCAGATTGGGGATCGAGGTTTTGCCGATCATGGGATAGGTATCCTGGCTTGTCGGGCGCCAACCCACATTGACCCGGACCAGGTCGGCACGGTAGAAGTTGCGGTTGATTTGCTCCATGCCGGCTTTCAGCAACGACTCCACGCTGGTGATGCGGCCAAACGGGTAGGGTGTCGGCGACATGAAGTTGCTCGCGCCGAGCAGGATGTGGTCGTTGCAGTCTGCGGAAATGTACGGGACGCTGTAGATGCCACAGGCCAGGCCGCGATTCGGGGTGCGTATGCATTTGGTGTGCCGATGGTCGGGGCTCCGAATTTCGATGGAAACGCCGACGCCGTAAAAAATGCGTTGCAGTTCGATCCCCAGGTTGCTGTTGTCCATGAGTGCGGAAACAGCTGCACCTGCCGCTACGACAAAATGGTCGCCTTCAATGCGCTGGCCGTCTTCCAGTAAAACCGACGCAATTGTTCCGTTGGTCTGTTCCAGCTTGGCAACGTGGGCTTCCACGAATGCAATGCGGTGGTCCCGAGCGAGGATGGCATCGAGTTTCTCGACCATCAACCGCGGGTTGAACCAACCTTCGTTGTGGATGTAGAGCGCACGTGTTGCGCGGTGCCGCTGGTCGGGCATGTAGTTCGGGATATCTTTGGGCGAAACGAGTTCGTGCGGTTCGTTGAAATCCCGGAGCGCGGCAAGAATGGCGTCGAAATTCTCGTCATCGAGGTCGTCGGCGGCAGTATTGTTGACTACGTAGGTGCCGCAGTCGACGCAGCCGCCGCCTTGAAACCCCTGGCATTTCCGGCATCCCTGCGGCAGGCAGTCGCCGGCGGCCGCGATCAGCTCATGCTCGAATTTTGGCCACATTTTTGTGGCAAGGTGGCCCAGTTCAAAGCGATACAGGTCCAGTTCGCTATCCAGCGATCCCGATTCGATTTCGGCGAATGAATTCAGCATCGCCCCGGCTGCCAAGGTGGCAGAGCCGGTGCGCTCGCGTTTTCCAATGATCGATATCTTGTCTCCGGCCGCCGCCCTGCGGGATAGCCGGAAAGCTATGGTCAGCGCAAGAATGCCGTTGCCGATGATAACCGTATGCATATGTGACTCCTGCCTTTCGGAAGCGGTTATGCCTTGATCAGATAGCACAGGCCGGGGTAAGTCGGCGAGCGATGTATCGTGTGCTTGAATCCCGGGAGAATGTATTCGGCGTAGACGCGGGCCTCGGCGGGAATCGTGTCACGCGTCAGCTGCCAGAAGGCCGCAATGCCGCCGGGAACAAGTTTGTCCCAGACTTGTTCGAATGCCTGGCGCGTCGGATCGTAGGAATTGACGTCAAAGAACGCCAGTGCCAGATACTCGTTCGGATGCTCGGTGAAGAATTGGGGGATCGTTACGCGGCAATCTCCCTTGATGATCCGGTGCTTGCCGTTGTTGTGGCCCATCGCGTTGCTTTTTTCATGCTGGACCAGCAAGTGATGCAGAAAGGCGGCGTAATCGTCTCCGCCAACGCCGTATGTTCCGTCGCGGTGCAGGTTGGTCGCTTTGTCTTTCTCCGAAAAGCCTTGGTAGCCCTCGAAGGTATCGAAGCAGACGATGCGGCGATTGAAATGCAGCGGTTCGTAGATGGCACGCAGGTTTTCACAGATCACGGCAGTCTGGCCGCGCCATGTTCCGACATCGAAGATGGCCCCGGGAATGTTGACGATTTGCTTGTAAATGTCGGTGATGGCGAGAATGCGTGCGAGAAGCGATCCGCGTAGAAAGAGGCCAAGCGATCGCTCCTTTTCGTCGTCGGTCGCTTGATAGGTATTCATGAGCCGAAAAATTTCCCTTCGGGCCTCGATGCTTTCGGTTGGCGAATAGGAGACGACGGCCGATTCGTGTGTTTGAGACATGTGAGTGTCCTGTGGTTGGGCGGGCGTAGAGGAGAAAAGAGCAGGCTAATCCCTTGGCAGTCGGCAGTATTGCGTTATGTCAACGGGTTGTCGGCTGCGGTAAGCGCGGGATTTGTGGATGAACTTCTGAAATTGGCCAGTACGGCGAATAATGTGCTGACGCTGGTCAGGTTTTGCTCCTTGAAGAGGCGTTCGATCGTTTCCTTGAAATGCGTGTAGTGTCCGGCAAAACGCGTATAGGACTGAATTGTGCCGACGGCCACCTCGGCCGTCATGGTCTTGCGAAAGGCAGCCTGTCCAAGCAGCAGGGTGGTCACCACCAGATAGTTGCACACCAACTCCCGATACTGGGCGATCAGGGTTGTGCGTGCAAAAGGGAAAAGCGAGTGAAAGACATGATGCACCAGATAGTTTTCCAGTATGTGGGCATGATGGTCAAAGTACGGGGCGTAATAGCTCGCGTAGGCTTTTGCGTGGCATTCGATGCGTTCGCTGTCTGTTGCCGGACGTTGATCCTGAAAACTGAGGCCCTCGGCTGCTTCTTTCAGAATGTCGCGAAATCTCGTGTTGTGAGCCGAGGTCGGAATCTCGCCCAAGAGTGCGGTAACCAGGCTCATTTTCAGAATCAGGTTGGGTTGGAGCTGGTCAATGTCGTTTTGCAATGATGCGGGCTGCCCGAGCAGGGCGACATAGCGTTGCAGGGTTTCTCGTTGTTGCTGTTCCGCGGCTGGTTGGGGCGCTTGTGTGGCGGCTTCGAAATCCTCCAGCAGAAGCCCGGTCAGAATCAGGCGAGCATCGATCGTCAGGTCGCGCGATTGCAAAATTCCAATGATCAACGCACGCAGATCGTTCAGGAGCATGAGTCCGGTATCGTTATTCAGGCCGCTACCTAGCGCAGAAATATGGGTCAGTGCGGGATCGATGTCCGTTTGCACAAAATGCATCGACCGCTCGTCAAGCAGCGTCAGTCTCGCCGCTTCGGGGCACGACAGCGAAAGCGAGTATTCCAGCTGCTCTCCCAGTTGGTTGGCGCGCCGAGGGTAATTCGCGCATATCGGGCTCAGTGCCCGGGCGCCGAGATTGCTTTGTATCCGGCAGAGATTCTCGTTGTCCAGAAAAGCGCACCGCCCATCTTCGCCCATGGAGATGACACCGAAATGCTTGTCGTCACTCTTGGCTTCACTGCGTTTGACCGATTGCTCGAATAGCTTGAACAGGGCCTTGTGCCGGTTGTTCTTGTAATAGTGATAGGTTGTCTTGTCGAGATGAACACGCCAGCCAATGCAGCACGAGTCCTCGCACTGCCCGCCAATGCAACGGAATTCCGGGTAGCGATCGGGACAAAGGGCGGTAGGTTTTTGGGTGTCGGTCATTGTCGGATTGGCGTGTGTGGAGCGATCGAGACGGGTACTCAATATGAAACTGCGATCAGGTGGCGGCCACTACCCGGTTTTTTCCTGTCTGCTTGGCTTGATACATGGCTTCGTCGGCCCGCTTGATCACGCTGTGCTGTTCGTCATCTGGGTGTAGCGGTGTTACGCCCGCACTGAAGGTGATGAGCACTTTCTCGTTGCCACTCAGGAAGAATTTTTTGGTCAGTTCCCTTTGCAGGCGGGTCAGGGCGGTAACGGCTTCGTTGATATGAGTGTCCGGGAGCAAAATGATGAATTCCTCACCCCCGTAGCGTGCAACGGTATCTTGGGGGCGCAGGGTTTCGCGACAGACGTTGGCCAAGTGAATCAGGGCCTTGTCTCCCGCGTCGTGTCCCAGGCTGTCGTTCAGCTTCTTGAAGTTGTCGATGTCCAGCAAAGCGACGCACAGTTGGGTTTCGTGGCGTTTGGCGCGTGCCGACTCCTTGGAGAATATTTCCTCCAGGCCGCGTCGATTGAGTGCGCCGGTGAGCTGATCGTGGCGCACCAGATCGCTCGTGGCCTCCAGTTCCTGTTCGAGTTCCTTGATGCGTGCCTCGGATTCCTTGACTTTCTCTTGCGTGGAGCGAAGCTCGTCGCGTGATCGCTGGGCGTTGATCTGGACGGCACGTGTTTCACGCATGACGTCGTCAAGTACGCCGCCGAGTTCCGTGATGTCCTTGGCCGAAGTGATTTTTCCGGCATAGCTTTCGATCTTGTCGTGGTAGTCGGAGGTGACCTCGGCAAAATCGGCAAGGTGGTCAACAAAGCCGGCCAGCATCTGCTTGATCGCTTCCTTGGCCTCGAACAGGCTTGCCTTGAGCTGGCTCTGCTTGAACAGAACCTCTTTGAGGCGTCGTTCCGCATCATCCAATGCACGTTGCGAAAGCGGTTTGCCGATGATTTCCCTGACGACTTCGATCTGCCCATGCAGCCAATGGTCTTCGAGGGTCAGCTCGGTAATGTTCTCGACCAGTAACCTGAGCAGGCTGAGCAAGCTGTGACGCAGTTCGGTCTGATCTTCGGCCAGCAATTCCAGTTTGAAGGCGAATCGCTTTAGGCGCGTCAGAAAATCGGCAAGCTGGCTGGCGGTTCCCGCGATGCGGATATCTTGCGCGAGCGCTTTTGCCTCTACCGACAAGGTCGGCGTTTCAAGGAGTTGCGTGGCAATGGCCGTTTCAAGCGTAAACGCGAATAGTTCGCGCAACTCAGGCAATAAGTCTTCGACTTGAACTGCCGTGGCCGACGCTGCGGGAGCGGACGGGGGAGCATCGGTGGGGATTTCCGTGCTTGCGTCCGGTTTATCTTGCTCTCTGCCTTGCCCCCAGGACTTGAGAAGTCCCTGAAGGCGGTTAAATAGGGTTTCCGGATTGGCGCCGCTGCCGGCAAGAACGTGTTCGAGCGACTCGCGTTTGCGCGCAGAGGTGAGCCCCTGGTGTTTTGCATCCCACTGGCGCAGCAAGTCGGCAATAAGGTCGGACCAGGCAAGCTTTTGACTGCTCGATAGTGCCGTTACAAACTCAACCAGATGTCCTTTGTAGGCTTCCCAGTTGGCGGCTTTGACCGCATCGTCCAATTGTCTGGCCAGGCGAAGCTGGTCTGGCGATGTCCTGGGAAGTGCCGTGGCCAGGGATCTCAGCTGTGTGTCGGGAAATCCGGGAGCGGTCGCCTTGGTTCCCGAAATTTCATGGTAAAGCGTCAGGTAATTGTCCGGGGTTGGCGCGATGCGCCGTGCTGCCAGCAGTCGCAGTGTTTCACGGGCAATCTCGAATGGATTCGTCAGTGTGCTCATGTTCGATGATCAGGCTATAATTGCGGCCCGTTGCAACGGGCCCCCGTAGCATGAAGGTCGTGCAGTTGATTTGTAATCATCAGGCGTTGGTTCGATTCCGACCGGGGGCACCAGTAGCATCATTCGGCGATTTCGCCATACCCCAGTCGATGTGACAAAGCCTTTGCTGCTGCAATCATTGCTTTAGCGGTTGCACTTTCCCACTCGACGTCGAATTCTCCGATGGCTCCCAGCGAAGTGATTGCGGCGACCATATTTCCTGTGTGGTCATAGACGGGAGCGCTGAAGCCGTTGATGCCCGGTGTCAAGCTGCCTGTGGCGCGAGCGATGCCATGCTCCCGGATTTCCGTGAGATTTTTTTCCAGTTGGCGACGTACGGTCGTTACCGCCGTTTTGCTCGACTCGGCAATCTCCTTGAGTTCATCATCAAGGAGTTTCTTCAAATAAGGCGAACGGTAGAAGGTCGCAAAGGCTCGGCCGGTCGCCGACTTGCAGAGCGGCAAGGTGGTACCTGCTCTCAGGGTAATGGTGATCGGGCCGCCGGCATCGGCTATGCGGACAATGGTCGCGCCATGCGTACCCCAGACGGCCAAGGCCACGGTTTCGTGAATCTCTTCACACAGCGTTTCAAGAATGGGGCCAGACAGGCGCACGGGATCCAGTCTCCCCAGTCCGGATAGGCCGAGCTCCAGTGCATAGGCTCCCAGATCGTAACGCCCACTGCTGGAATCCTGCTCGACGATGCCAATGCGGAGAAAACTCACCATGTAGCGATGGGCCTTGGCAGCAGGCATGCCCGCCCCTTTGGCGATGTCCCTCAGCATCATCGGGCGGTTTGTGGCTGCCAGAACCTTGAGTAGACGAAAACCAACCTCAACCGATTGAATGCCCTGACGATCTGTCGCAACTTTAGTAACCATGGTGGATTGTCTGGTTTGAAAGCTACATTCTATGCATCTATGACCCGATTGAGGGGGCGAATATAATCGCTGTCGCGAATATGCATATATATAGGGAGGGTTTTATGCGAGCTGTTCTGGTTGCAAATCCAAAGGGTGGGGCAGGAAAAACAACGTTGGCGACAAACCTGTCTGGTTATTTTGCCAACCAAGGCAAGAAGACGACCCTGTGCGATCTGGATCGCCAGCAATCCTCCCTGCGCTGGATGGCGTTTCGCGACCCGGCATTGCCGGCCATTACCGGTTATTACGGCGGGAACCAAATTTCGCTCAGTTTGCCGCGCGAAGCCGATTGGGTCATCGTCGATGCGCCTGCGGGTCTGCAGGGATACAAGCTGTCGGATTATCTGAAGGCGGTGGACAAGGTGCTGGTGCCGCTCGTGCCTTCCGTATTCGACATGGCGGCGACCGAAGACTTTCTCAATTCCATACGAACCGAGGTTCGCGGTGTGCGTGCAAAGGTTGGCATCGTGGCCATGCGGGTTGATCCGCGCACAAAGGCGGCCAGCATGCTCGAAGAGTTCCTGAAGCATTTTGATATCCCCATCGTCGCGTATATGCGCAACACTCAGAACTACGTCAATGTCGCCGCTGCCGGTGCGACGGTATTTGATCCGCCGCGTGCCAAGAATCGTCGTGATTTGGAGCAGTGGTCGTCGCTAGTGCAGTGGGTCGAGAAAAAATAAGTCACGTTTTGCGAGATAGTTGTTGACGGCATGGGGGTGTGTCTGGATAATGCGCCCCTCTGACGGACGCGGGGTGGAGCAGTTGGCAGCTCGTCGGGCTCATAACCCGAAGGTCGCAGGTTCAAGTCCTGCCCCCGCAACCAGATAACTGAGCGCTTGGTAAAGCCAAGCGTTTTGTTTCTGGGCTGAAAGAGAGTTGAGTTGAAAGTGAGTTGATTGAAAAATAAATTCACGAAGAGCTTGACGGGAGTTGGGAAGTGCTTCATAATCTCGCTTCTCT